>JACPUT010000006.1 GCA_016192145.1 Acidobacteriota bacterium
AGGTGCTATCGGTTTCCATTTTCGAGAAAACCGAGCTGGGAAGCGCCTTTGCATCGGTCAGCGAGGGGGTCCTGGAGGCCAACATCCCTAAACAACTGACAATGCTTGAGATTTAACCGGACACTAGTGGTTCATCACTGGCTTTCTTTCTTTTCCTCTTGGCCTTTTCCCTGGCGCCGTACGGCCCCATCATTGGCCCATGTTCACCGGCCTGATTCGACACCTCGGCACCCTGGAAGCCCGCGCTGCCCGCCCCGGGGGCGCCCGCCTGCGCATCGCCTGCGGCCAGGAGGTGCTGGAGCGCGCCGACCTGGGCGCCAGCATCGCCACCCACGGCGCCTGCCTCACGGCCGTGGCCCGGGATGGCCAGGCCTGGGAGGCTGACCTCAGCGAGGAGACGCTGGAGAAGACGACCCTGGGCCGCCTGGCCCTGGGCAGCACCCTGCACCTGGAGCCCAGCCTCCAGGTGGGCGATCCCCTGGATGGGCACCTCGTCAGCGGCCACGTGGATGGCATCGGCCGCCTCATCGAACGCTCCGGGGGTGAAGGCCTCTGGCGCTTCGCCATGCCCGACTTCCTCGCCCCCATGACGGCCCCCAAGGGCAGCATCACCGTGGACGGCATTTCGCTCACGGTGGTGGACTGCGGCGCCGACTGGTTCAGCGTCGCCCTCATTCCCGAGACGGTGAAGCGCACGGCACTGGCCACGATGAAGCCCGGCGACGTCGTCAACCTCGAGGCGGACCCCATCGGCCGCTACGTGGCCCACGCCCTGGAGCGCCGCACCTCGGGCCAGCGCCTGGGCGCCTTCGCGGAAAAGGGCTGGGGGGCGCTGGAGGGCGGCTGGGGCGTGGATCCGGAGGTTTAGGCCGTACCCGCTAACCGGCCTCCGTACCACGCGCCGGGGATCATCACCGCCAGGCCCAGCACCCAGAACCAGAGTGGCGGCGGGAGCATCAGGTTGTTGGCGATCCCCGCGAGGGTGAGAAGCAGGCCCAGGCTGAGGGCCGGGGTGCCGGAATCGGTGCGGGCGATCCGCGTGGTGGCCCACCCGCCGGCGATGGCGCCGAGGAGCCACCCTGCGATCACTACCAGCAGGGCCCCCACCGGGGCCCGGGCCATGAGGGTGGCGATCTGTGCGGGGTCCTTCATCCCCTGCGCCGCGCGGCCCAGCTCCGGATAGAAGAGGTGCCCGTTCGTGAATTCGATGAGCATCATGACCGCGCTGGCCACGACGAAGCCGAGGATCACGCCGAGGATGCGGCGGAGGACGGACATGGGAAACCTCCGGAAAAAGGGTGCCCCACCTTACCTCGATTCGGGGTTCAGCTCTCCAGCCACGCCCTCATGGCCGCCGGTGTCTGGAAGCCAAGGCTGCGCTTGAGTTCCTTGCCGTCGGCATCGAGCACGAGGACCGTGGGATAGGAGCGGATGCCCAGGTTGGGGGCGAGGTCCGGGCGCACCTTGTCCGTGTCGATGCGCACGGCGATGGCATGGGCCTTCACCCAGGCCTGGACGGCGGCGTCGGGCCAGGTCTTCTCGTCCAGCTCGTGGCACTGGGCGCACCACTCGGCGTAGGTGTCCACGAGCACCACCTTGCCCTCGGCCTTGGCCTTGGCGAGGGCCTGCTCATAGTCCTGCTCGATCCAGAGGGAGGCCTTGGGGCCTTCGACGACGCCGCCGCCGGGAAGGAGCTGCACGTTCTCGAAGCGCTCCACGGCGCGGATGCCCAGGAGGATGCCCAGGGCGAGGCTGAGGAGACCCAGGCCCTTGGCGAAGCCCGAAAGGATGGACTCCGCGGGGCGGAAGGCGCCGAGCAGGGCGGCCCCCGTGAGGGTGACGACGGCCCACATGGCCGGGTTCATCCAGGGCTCCACGACGAAGCGCACGTTCCAGGCGGCGAAGCCCAGCACGACGAGACCCATGGCCTGCTTGAAGCGGTCCAGCCAGTCGCCGCTCTTGGGCAGGGTGGCGCTGAAGGTGCCCACGGCGATGAAGAGCACGCCCATGCCCAGGGCGAAGGTGAAGAGTTGCGCGGCGCCCATTGCCACATCGCCCTTTTGCGCGATGGAGATCAGGACGGTGCCGATGACGGGGCCCACGCAGGGCGCGGAAATGGGTCCCATGACGAGGCCCATGACGAAGGCGCCGCCGTAGCCCTTGCGGGGGCCGTCGCCCTGGAGCTTATTCTGCAGGCCCTGGGGCAAGCGGATCTCGAAGGCGCCGAAGAGGGAGAGGGCGAAGGCGCCGAAGAGCAGGGACACGGGGATGAGGAAGGCGGGCTTCTGCGCCATGGCGCCCGCGGCGGCGCCGCTGCGCGCGGCCACCACGCCGAGCACCGTGTAGGTCACTGCCATGCCCAGCACCAACGCGATGGAGAGGGCGAAGCCCTTGGCGCGGCCCGAACCCTTGGCGCCGATGATGGCCATGGTGATGGGGATCATCGGGAACACGCACGGGGTGAGGCTGGCGCCCATGCCCGCGAGGAAGACGAGGAGGAAGGCGAGGAAGACACCTTGCGATTCCGGGGCCGGGGTGGTGGTGGAAGCGGGGCGGGGAGTGCCGGCCTCCTTCGGGGCCGGAGCGGGCGCGGCCTCCGCAGGCTTCACCGCAGGGGCCTCCGCCGTCGTTGCCGCGGCCTTGGCGCCGGGGATGTCCGCCGCCTTCACCTTCAGGGTCTGCACCGTCGGCGGGTAGCAGACGCCGCCGATGCCCTCCGTGCAGGGCTGGTAGGTGACCTTGAGGGTGACGTCGCCGCTGAGGCCCTCGCCCTTCACGGGGATGCGCACGGGGCCGTGCCAGATGTCGTCCTCCAGCTCGTCCTTGGCGTTGCCCGGGGGCAGGGGGCCCGCCTGCAGCTTGCCGGGGCCGCCCTCCTTCTCCACTTTCATGAAGATGGCCTTGAGGTGGGCGCCTTCGGGGGCGGTTGCGACGACGGCGCCCTTCTCGAAGCGCACGGTGACGCTCTTGACGGGATCGAAACCCCCCTGGGCGAGGGCGGCGACGGTCACGGCCCACACGGCCAGCCAAGCTTTGAGACGGTTCATGCGCACTCCGGGGACGTTCCATTCTGCCAGGGCGGGCCTGGGCATCCAGGAATGGGATGCCGATGGTCACCCCGGCGTTCCCTGGTGCGATAGTGAACGGATGCCCCTGGAACTGCCCTGGACCCCCGCCCTCATCGCCCGGCTCGAAGCGGCCTTCGCGGCGGAGCCCTTCACCCGGGATAGCGCCCACGATCTGGCGCACATCCTCCGGGTGGCCGCCCTGGCCAAGGAGATCGCCCTGGCGGAGGGCGCCGACGTGGACACCAGCGTGGCCGGGGCCCTGCTGCACGACCTCGTCTACCGCCCCAAGAACCACCCCGAGAGCAGCCAAACGGCGGCCATGGCGGCGGAGTTGGTGCCCCGCTGGTGCCGGGAGACGCCGGGCCTGGAGAGCCGCGCCGAGGCCGTGGCCCACGCCGTGGAAGCCCACAGCTGGAGCGGCGGCGGCGCGCCGGACACGCTGGAGGCCAAGGTGGTGCAGGATGCCGACCGCCTGGAGGCCATCGGCGCCATCGGCATCGCCCGCGTCTTCGCCACGGGCGGCAGCTTCGGCTCGCGGCTCTGGCATCCCACCGATCCCTGGGCCGAAGGCCGGGAGTGGGATGACAAGACTTATACGCTGGACCATTTCTTCCGGAAGCTCCTGAAGCTGGCGGAAGGCATGCAGACGCCCTCGGGCCGCCGACTTGCGCAGGCGCGCCAACAGGTGTTGCTGGATTACCTGGCGGCCCTGCGGAGGGAGCTGGAGGGCGGAGCGCGTTAAACTGGGCCATGCCCTTCGAGCTCCGCCACCACCGCCGCTTCGTCGCCGATCACTTCCACGACCTGCCGGGCTTCCAGGAAGATCGCCACGGGCACAACTGGGAAGTGGAGGCCGGTGTACGCCTGGCGGATGAGGGCCGCGAAGCCGCCTTTGTCGCCTCGTTGGAGGCGTGGGTGAAGGGCGTGGACTACACCCTGCTCAATGACCAACCCTGGCTCGCGCAGCGCAATCCCACGGCGGAGCTGCTGGCCCAGTGGGCGGCGGAGCACCTGCTGGAAGCGGGCTTCGACGTCACCACGGTGAAGGTGCGGGAGAAGGCGAACTACTGGGCCCTGTGCCGGCCTACCGCATCCTCGCCAACCGCTGCAGCAGCGAATCCATCCTCGGGCGGCTGACGCTGAGGTTGGCGCCATCCTGCATGACGGCCTCTCCCGCGCGGCCGGCGGGGTTGTGGACTTCCACGAGGTAGTCGAGGTTCACGAGACTGCTGCGGTGGATGCGCACGAAGGTGTCGCCGAGGAGCAGTTCCAGCTCATCCATGGGCTTGTCGAGGGGCACCTTGCCGCGGGCGGTGTGGGCGTAGACCTGGCGGTGTTCGGTGGTGAGGTAGAGCACCTCGGACCAGCGGAACACGAGAATGCGATCGCGGATGGCCACGGTGAAGCGCTCGGGGCCCGTGGCGTGGCTGAGGCCCTTCACGGCGGCGAGCAGGGCCTCGGGATCGGCGGCGGCGCGGCGGGCGCGGATGCGATCCAGGGAGGCCTTCACGCGGGCGGGGGAGAGGGGCTTCACCAGGTAGTCGCAGGCGGCCCAATCGAAGGCCTTGTGGGCCTGGTTCTCGAGGCTGGTGACGAAGATGATGTCGGGAAGGGGGAGGCCGGCGTCGCGCACGCGCTCCAGCAGGGGGAAGGCGCCTTCGGGTGGGAAGACGATATCCAGGAAGAGCACGTGCACCGGCTCGAGCATCAGGCGGTGGAAGGCCTCGACCCCATCCGCCGCTTCCCAGGCCTTCACGGCATCGGGCGCGAGGCTGGCGAGCATGCGGGAGAGCATGTGCCGGGCGATGGGCTCATCTTCCACCACGGCGTAGCGGAAGGCGGAGGGCTGGGGGGCCTGGGCGGAGGTCACGCCCCAACTATCGCATTCTGGCGGCCAGAGCGCCCCCCAGGAGCGTGTCCAAGTTACGCGTGGGAGCCGCGTTACTTGGACACGCTCCGAGGGCTTCGTTGGAGGCCTCGGGGCCTTCGAGGCTGCCGAGCAGGCCCCGGGCCCGATCCAGCAGGGCCACCAGCCCGCCGAGTCCCTCCGGCATGGGACCGGATTCGGGGTCGGGGAGGTCGGCTTCGAGCAGCGCCAGATCCAGGATGTGGCGGGCCTGGGCCGCGGCCTGCCGCAGGGCATGGGCCTGGGGCGAGGTCCGGTTCCGGGTGTTGCCGGCGCCCTCCCGCACGGGCCTGAAGCTCACGAGAAAGGTCTCCTCGGAGGCATCCGGCTTCAGACCGAGCTGGATATCCCAGTGGCTGGGCCGCAGATCGGGGACGGGCAACTCGAGCTGAAAGCGCAGGTTGCCGCGGCGGCGCGCGAGATCCAGGATCCGTTGGAGGAGGGCCTGAGCCTGGAGGAGGCCGTCCTCATCGGGAAAGATGGCGCGGAAGACCTCGTTGAGGGTCCAGAGGGCGCCCGGCGCGGCCCCCGTCATCCATCCCGCCTGCTCGACGGCGGTGGGACTGGCGAAGATGATCTCCCCCCGCTCCCGGAAGAGCATGTAGGCGGGGTATCTGGGCACGGCGGTGTGCATGGTGTGGGGCCAGGTTGGAAAGGGATCCGGACTTCCCAAATTCGGCCATCCGGGCCCGGGGCCCAAGGTCAAAGAGACGAACCGCCTCCGGGGAGGGACGAACCCCGGGGTTCACCAGACCAACGGAAGGCCGACCCGGGCCGCCCCCGGGGTGGCATACACTGGGGGGGACATGCCCAGCCCCCACTCCTCCCGCCACCACGGGTTGCTGCTCCCGGTCCTCGCGGGCCTGGGGCTGCTGACCCTCCCCGGCTGTGGCCGGAAGTCCGAAGCTCCCGTGGCCGTGGCGGAACAGGCGCCGGCGGCCCTGGCGCCGTGGACCTGGCATGGGCTGGGCAATCTCGTCGTGATCGAGGGCGAGGTGGCCGAAGACGGCGATCTGATCCTGGAGGGCCGCTCCATCCGCCACACCCGGGCGGCGGAGCTGGGGCCCGTGCGATGGGAACTGCTGCGCCCCCCCCAGGGCGAGGTGGGGATCCTCAAGGACGGCCAGGGACGGGTGCTGGCGACCTTCACCTTCAAGGGGGATGGCGAGGCTCCTGCCGAGAAGCCCCGCCTGCTCGCCCGCGCGAAGCCCGCCGTGCCTCAGCCCGTGGCGCCGCCCCGCCCCGAACCGGCTCCCCGGCCCGCGCCGACACCTGCACCGAAGCCCGCCCCGGCCCCTGCGCCGAAGCCCCCCCTGAAACCTGCACCGAAGCCCGAACTGACCCCCGCACCCAAGCCCCCACCGGCCCCTCGCCCGCAGCCGGAGGCCCCCGCGCCCAGCTCGACCTCCCTCCGCATCGCCGCCGTCGCGCCGATGCCCAAGCCGGGGAGCCGCAAGTCGCCGCTGTCGCCCCTCACCCTGGAGCCCGCGCAACCCAAGGCGCCGGAGCCGGAGCGGGCCCGCCCCGTGCCGCCGCCGGTGCCGGTGGCCGCGCCCACCGTGGGCACCTGGCCCGGCGTCGGCGAGGCCCTGAACCTCACCCATGGGAATCGGGCCCAGCGCCGGATCCTGCTCAGCTTCGACGGCGGCTCCAATAGCGAGGGGGCCGCGGAGATCCTCGATGCCCTCAAGGCCCGGGGCATCCGCACCACGCTCTTCCTCACGGGCACCTTCATCAAGAAGTTCCCGGCCCTGGTGCGCCGCATGGCGGCCGAGGGCCACGAGCTGGGCAACCACACGACGAACCACCCGCACTTCGCACCCGAGATGAGGCGCGACCCCAAGTGGACGCGGGAGCGGATCCAGGAGGAGTTGCTCTCCGCGGATCGCGCCCTCGTGGAGCTGCTGGGCCGCCCCATGGATCCCGTGTGGCGGGCCCCCTATGGCGAACACACGGCGGAGATCCGGCGCTGGGTGGAGGAGCTGGGCTACCGCCACGTGGGCTGGAGCGAAGGCGCCGATTCCCTGGATTGGGCCACGCCCAAGGAGCGGAAGCTCTACCGCAGCGGCGACGCCATCCTGCAGCGCCTCCAGGCCCGCATCCAGAAGGACGGCGGCGGCCTCATCGTGCTCATGCACCTGGGCTCGGATCGGGACGAGCACGACCGTCCCTCCGGCAAGCTCGGCGCCTTCATCGATCGCGCCCGGGCCGGGGGCTGGGCCTTCGTCACCGCCGGCGAACTGCTCCAGGGCATGGGCAAGCCCGCCTGGGACCCGAACCCGAGATTGGCCCTGCTGCAGCGCAGCGGGAGCGCCGGGGCGCGCTGATCAAGGGGCTGCGGGCTTCGGGCTCCGGGAGAGCGCCCACTTACGATTTCCTCCCAGAGCCCAGAGCCCAGAGCCCAGAGCCCAGAGCCCAAAGCCCAGAGCTCCGCTCCCGTTACACTGAATCCAGAATCATGGCTGCCGCGCGCTCGAAATCCCCGCAGGACCCGCCCTCCAAGGGGGGGGGCTTGGCCGCGCACGTGGGCCGGGGCCTGCTAGGCCTTTTCGCCGTGCTCCTCTTCGTCTCCCTCATCAGTTACCACCCCACGGATTCCCACCTCTTCAGCACGGGCCAAGTCTCCGGTGGGGTGCGCAACTGGTGCGGTTCCCTGGGGGCCACCTTCGCGGGCCTCCTGCAGATGGTCTTCGGGATCGGGGGCTACCTCGTGGCCTTCTACGTGGGCTGGGAAGCGTGGCCCCGGGAAGGGCGCCAGTGGCCGGGCCGCGTGGCCTGGCTGGCCCTCGTTCTCGCGGCCGGCGCCATCCTGGGCTGGGTCGGCGCCCGCACCTTCGTGGTGGATGCCGCCCAGCCCCCGATGCTCCTCCGGTGGGGAGGTTGGTGGGGCGAGGTGCTCTTCCCACCCCTTCGGGCGAGCCTGGGGCCCGTGGGCCTGCCCCTGCTGCTGCTGCCCCTCGTGGGCCTCGCCGCCCTCGTGTTGGCCCCCGCCCTCACGGAGGCCTTCGGCCGCCTGCTGGCGCGCTTCTTCGGGGACCGCGTTTGGCCGCTGCTGAAGCCCATGCCCTCCAAGGTGGCAGAGGCGGGGCTCAAGGGTTTCGTGAGCATGGTGCGCCGCCCCTTCCTGGGGTGGGGTTCCAAGGCCGCGGAGGTTCCGGATCTCGATGCCTCGGATGCCCGCAGCCTCTCGGATCTCGATCTCATGGAGCGCCAACGGGAGTCCCTCCTGAAAGCCGAGATGGAGGCCATGGCCCTGCGCAAGGCGGGGGCCGTGCTGCGACCCGAGGAGGTGCTGCCCACCATCCACTCCATGCGCCTGGATTCCGGCGCACTGCTGGATCTGAAGCCCCTGGGCTCCGAGCCGGAAGCCCAGCCGCTGGAGCGGGACGGTTTCCGCAGCCCCATCCTCGCCGCCGCGCCGCCGCCCAAGGCCCCCAAGCCCACGGTGGTGGAGCCCAGGGTGGAGAAGGACCGCTTCGGGCGCGAATTCGTGCAGCAACCGTTGCCCCTGATGGAACCGACACCGGCCAAGCCGCTGCCCTCCTTGAAGCTGCCGCCCCTCCCTCCGGCCCCACCCGTGGAGGCGCGGGAGCCATCCGCGAATCTGGATCGCGAGCAGCTGCCCCCCCGCCGCCTCTTCGATCCGCCCTCGGAGCACGGCCGCCAGGATCCCGCCGTCATCGAGCAGCACAAGGAGGCGATCCTCGCCAAGCTGGCGGAGTTCAAGATCAAGGGCGTGATGGTGGGGGCGCAGCCGGGCCCCGTCGTCACCGTCTACGAGTTCCAGCCCGACGCCGGCATCCCCCTGTCGCGCATCCTCGGCATGGAGGAGGATCTGGCCCTCGCCCTGCACGCGGAAGCCGTGCGCATGGATCGCATCCCCGGCCGCAACACGGTGGGCATCGAGATCCCCAGCCCCAAGCGCGAAGTCATCACCTTCCGGGAGGTCATCGACGCGCCCGCCTTCCGGGAGCCCTCGGCGGGCCTCCTCACGCTGGCGCTGGGCAAGGACATGGCGGGACATCCCGTCACCGTGGACCTCGCCAAGATGCCCCACCTCCTCATCGGTGGCAGCACGGGCAGCGGCAAGAGCGTGGGCGTGAACGCCATGATCTGCTCCATCCTCCTGCGCGCGCTGCCCAGCGAGGCCAAGCTCATCCTCATCGACCCCAAGATGGTGGAGATGGGCGTCTACGAGGAGATCCCGCACCTCTGGGCCCCCGTGGTCACGGACATGAAGGAGGCGGGGCGTGTGCTCAAGTGGGTGGTGGCCCAGATGGAGGACCGCTACCGCCGCCTCGCGCTCATGAGCGTGCGCAACCTCGAACAGTTCAACGACAAGATCCGGGAGGCCGGCGGCCGCATCGACCTCTCGGGCCGCACGCCCAACCCCCGCTGGGCGGACCGCCCCAACGAGCTGGAGGCGCTGCCCTACGTCGTCGTCGTCATCGACGAGCTGGCGGACCTCATGATGGTGGCCCGCGCCGAGGTGGAAGAGAGCATCGCCCGCATCGCGCAAAAGGCCCGGGCCGTGGGCATCCACCTGGTGCTCGCCACGCAGCGGCCCAGCGTCGACATCATCACGGGCGTCATCAAGGCGAACCTGCCGAGCCGCCTCAGCTACCGCGTGAACACGAAGATCGATAGCCGCACCATCCTGGATGGCGGCGGCGGCGAGCAGCTGCTGGGCAAGGGCGACGCCCTCTTCCTCGCGCCCGGCGCCGCGCGGCCCCGCCGCATCCACGCGCCCTTCCTCACGGAGGGCGAGACCCTGCGCCTCGTGGAGTGGCTCAAGGAGCGGGGTCGCCCCGATTACAACCAGGCCCTCATCCAGGCCATGGAAACGGACGACGAGTCCGGCGATGGCGACGAGGCCCTCGCGGGTCCCGGAAGCGGCGACGAGATCTGGGACAGGGCCCTGGCCGTGGTCGTGCGCGAGAAGAAGGCCTCCACGAGCCTGCTGCAGCGGAAATTGAACTTGGGCTACGGCCGCGCCGCCCGCCTTATCGATCGCATGGAGGCGGAAGGGATCATCGGCCCGGATCGCGGCGCGGGGAAGCCCCGGGAAGTGCTGGTGGACTCCCTTCCGATCTGAACGGTCAGGCGCGTGACATGGTCACATCTGTGCCATTCATCACCGCCCCGGGAGCCGATCCTTAGCCATGCCCCGGTCGGGCAGGAGCTCCAGAAGGGCGAGGTGAACCATGGACGCAGGCACCATCCACGATGAACATCGCACCATCCTCGGCCAGGTCCGCGAACTCAGCGAGGATCTCGAGGGCTACGAGGTGGAGAAGCGGGCCGACCAGTTCGCCTGGAAGGTGCGGGATCTCGGGCTCAAGCTCAAGCGGCACTTCCAGGGTGAACGGGAATGCCTCTACGGCCGCCTTCTGCGGGAGGGGGACGCCGTGACGCGCAGTCTCACGCAGGTCTGCATCACCGATGCCCGAGCGGCCGAGGAGGAGTTGGACGGCTACCTTCGCCAGTGGATGGTGCCCCTGCACATCCAGCGGGACCCCCTTGGCTTCCGTATGGCTACCCGCACCTTGCTGCGCTGCGTGGGTCGTCGAACGGGGCGGGAGGAACGGGAGCTGCTGCCCCGGCTGAGGGAGCTCGAGGGGCGCCTCCAGGCTCACCGGCCTGGGGCCACCTGCGCGTAGCCCGGATCGCGCATTTGGGTTTGCCAGGAGTGGGCTTTGGGCCATCGGTCTAGGCTCTTGCCGATTCCCGCCTCGCATTGGTCCGTCCAATGGTGAATCGACCGGGGATGCCGTGCCCAGCTAGAGCCTAGAGCCGAAAGCCCAGAGCCAATCGCACGATTCGAGATTACCGCCGTGGGGCTTGGGGCCCCGCCAGTGCCGGCCCGGCGTAGGCGGCGATGGTTCCGCGGGGGCCCACGGCCCACCCATGATGGGCATCGGCGAAGGCCACGGCGTTGAAGGGCGTGCGGTCCAGCGGGGCCCAGGTGCGCCCGCCATCGCGGGAGAGGCCCGTGCCGGCGAGCCCCAGGGAGAGGAAGGTGGCGGCGCTGCCAGGGATGGCCACCACGGCGGAGTGGAAGCCCTGGGGATCCAGGGAGGCGGGAATCCAGGTGCGGCCGCCATCCTCCGTGCGGGCCCCGGTGATCGGGAGGTCGGCCTTCTGTTGGTAATCGCCACCCACGGCGACGCCATGGCCGGCGGTGGAGAAGGCCACGGAGAAGAGGCCCAGCGCGGGGCCGTTCGCGGGCACGGGGGATTCGGCCACGGCCCAGGTGCGGCCGCGGTCCGACGTATGGAAGACGCGGGAGGCCTTGGCGCCGCCGGTGACGAACCAGGCGTCCCGGGCCCCCGTGGTGACGAGGCAGGTGCCGCTGGCGGCGAAGGCGCCTTCGCCCGGAAGCGCGAGGGGCAGCGCGCCGGGAGGGACGGGTTTCCAGGTGGCGCCGCCATCCTCGGTGATGAGCACCTGGAAGCGGCCCTGGAGCACGTCCCCGAGCGCGATTCCGTGCGTGGCATCCCAGAAGGCGAAGGCGTCGAGGAAGGAGGCGGGATCCGTGTTGGCGAACTGCAGGGTCCAGTGGTCACCGCCATCGCCGGTGCGGTCGAGGGCCGTTCCCTCCGGCGCGGCCTTGGTCTCCCAGCGATGGCCATCCAGGGTGCGGAGCACGGTGCCCTTGGCCCCCGTGGCCCAGGCTACGGTGCCGCCGGGCGCGGAGATCCCGCGCAACTCGGCCTGGGAGCCGCTGGTCTGCAGCCGCCAGGCCGCCGGGGTCTGCGCGGAGAGCGAGGCTGGAATCAGGCCCAGGGCGAGGCCGGGAAACAGGCAGCGGAAGGAGGTGGGGAGGACCATGGATCGATCATGCCCCGAACCGCCGGGCAGTGGTCACTCTTGACTCATTTCAGACGGGAGGGTGCCGATAGGCCCCGTCTGGGGGGTCGCTTGAGGACAGTCCCGAGCTTGCTGCTGATCGTGCTGGGAGGCGCCGGGTCGGCGCTGGGAGCCCAACAGGATCGGGAATCCCTCAAGGCCCTGATGCAGGCGCAGGTCACGAGCGCCACGAAGCTGGAGCAGAGCCCCGCCGAGGCGCCCGCCGTGGTGCAGGTGCTGCCCCGGGATGAGATCCAGGGCTTCGGGTGGGAGACCTTGAACGAGCTGCTCTACGCGCAGCCGGGCTTCGCACCCTCCCAGGACTATGATCGCCGCACGGTGAGCGCCCGGGGCGTCTTCGAGGGGTGGAACAACAACCACCTCCTGCTGCTCGTGGATGGCCTGCCCTTCAATGAGCCCATCTATGGTTCGGCCTTGACCATGGCGCAGACCCCGCTGGGGATGCTGAGATCCGTCGAGGTGCTCCGGGGCCCGGGCTCCGCCTTGTACGGCAGCAACGCGGTGAATGGGGTGGTGAGCCTCCGGACCCTCTCCTATGGCGACCTGCGGGGAAGCGGCGAAGCGCGCGCCCGATGGGGCAACGGTGGCATCTACGGTTCGGAAGGCGTGGTGGGCACGGCGACGGCCCGCTTCGATCTGGTGGCGGCCATCAGCGCCTCGGGCACGGATGGCAACGAATACCCGAGCCGCGATCTCTCAGGGAGGATGAACGCCGACGGCAGCCCCGCCTCCTTCCAGGTGCTGGACCACCGGGAGCAGCGCTACACCTTGATCAAGCTGGAAGGCACCGGCAGCCTTTCCGAATGGAGCTTGCAGCTGCACGATCAGCGTTGGCGCTTCAACACGGGCCATGGGTGGATCTTCCAGATCCCGGAGGTGCGCGAGCCCATGTCGGAGGCGCGGCAGATCCTCGTGCTCCGCTGGGCGCCGGAGGCCGGCCCCCGGGTCTCCCAGGAGGTGGCACTGAAGCTGCAGCGCCATGCCATCGATTGGACCCAGCGGTACGCGCCCTCGGGCACGGCGGGCATGCCGGGCGGCTTGTGGGAGATCTTGAGGACCCACGCCACGGACGCCTTCCTTCGGGTGCAGGGAAGCCTGGCGCTGGGGCGGGGGTCCCGCCTCCTGGGGGGTCTGGAAGCCAGCCGGTTCAGTTACCGGGGGGATGACCTTCATGAGAGCAATGTGGATCTGAACGTGGGCGGCAGCGGCCTGCCCTGGAGCCCCGCCAACGAGATGAGGCCCCTCCGGCCCTGGCTGGAGTACGGGCTGGACCGCCCCATCCTCAACACGGCGCTCTACCTCCAGTGGAACAGCGGGAGCCTCCTCGGCGATTCCCTGGAAGCGACGCTGGGGATGCGGCGGGATCATGAGACGGTGGACTACCGCTCCGTGGACTTGCCGGGCGCGCCGGAGGGGCGCCGCACCTTCGCCCAGTGGAGCCCCCGCGCCGCCCTCGTGTGGAAGGCGGCTTCGAATCTCGTCTTCAAGGCCATGACGGGGCGGGCCTACCGGGCGCCGGCGCCCTCGGAATTGCTGGGCGCCAACACGTACTCCCTGGCCTCCAACGTGCGGGGCCTCCGGGCGGAGGTCGTGCGCACCACGGAACTCGCCATGGAATGGGCCACGGGCGCAGGATCCACGTGGCGCCTGAACCTGTTCCGCTCGGCGCTGGTGGATCAGATCGATTACAGCCCCGCGAACAACAACGCCAGCGCGAACCTCTTCAGCCCCACCACGGCGGGTCTCGAGGCCGAGTGGGCCTACACGCGGGGAGGCCTGAAGGCCTTCGCGAACGCGAGTAGCGCGAGGCGCCTGGACGAGCGGGTGGGGGACGCCTCGATCACCCCCGCGCCCGATGCCATCACCTGGGTGCCCGCCTTCACGGCCAACCTCGGCGCCCTGTGGCGGACCGGACGCGGGGCGCTGTCCCTCCACCTGGGCCACCAGGGCCGGGTTCGCCGCCGGGCCTCGGACGTGGGCGCCTACGCGGCCGACCGCCCGGAAGCCATCCCGGCCTTCACGACCCTCAACGTCCAGGGCTCCCTCCACCTGGGGGGTGGCCTGGAAGCCTCCCTCTGGGCGCGCAACCTCGCCAACGCCCGGGGCCACCTGGCAAAGAAATACGACGCGCCCTTCGACTACCGGATGGAGGGAAGGACGTGGGGCGTGGCGCTGCGGCTGGCGTTTTAGCTAATTCCGGCGGCCCCGGATCCGGGCCCGGTCCCCCAAAGTGCTGGCGCCGGTGGCATGGCAGGTGAGGCAGGCCTGGAGCATGGCGCCTTCGCGGAGGTAGACGCGCGCCTGGCCCCCGAACTCGGAGCGGCGTTCCTCCGGCACCCGGCCCCAGTAGAAGGCGAAGCGGGGCTTGCCGTCGGGGAGGATCTCCAGGAAGTAGAGGGGGCCCTGCTCGGGGCCCGGGCGGCCCCAGCGGCTCACCTGGGTGCTGAGCACGGCGTGGGATCCCGGGGGCAGGGGCTGGCCCGCCGTCCAGGCGGCCTTCGCGCCAGGCGTGGTCCAACCGCGGACCCAGAGCCCATCGTGGGCGGTGGAACGGATCGGTTCGGCGTGGAGGGGCTCCAGGCTGGCGTAGTCCAGGGCCCGGAGGGGCGCTTGGGCTTCGGGATCCCGGGGCGCGGGGGGTGGGATGGGTGCCGCGGGGGCCTTGTGCGAGGCCTCCAGGGCCACGAAGCCGTGGGCCATCCGTCCGCCGAGGAGGCCCGTGATCGCCGTGGATACGGCCCAGGCCGTGCCGAGCAGCAGGGCGAGGATTCCCAGGCCCTCATGCTCCAGTCGTCCGCGATAGAGGCTCCAGAGGGTGGCCAGCCCGAGTAGGGTGGTGGCCAAGCCGCCGAGTTGATGCCTGCGCAGCAGGACTCCGGCGGGATCTTCCATGGAGGCCAGCCATTGGCCGGGCTCGATGAGATCCAATCCCCGGCCCCAGGCATACCCCGTGATCAGGGAAGGCAGGAGGAAGATGACGCCGACCCAGGCCATGTAGCGGCAGGTGTTCCACCAGGGCTTGATGCCGCGCCCCGCGCGCTGCGCCAGCAGCAGCGGCAAGGGCAGCAGGAGGGCGGTCGCGATGGGCAGGTGCACCAGAAAGGGGTGCTTGAGGGCCAGCCATTCCATGGTGGTAAAACTCCGGGGAGGATCCTGAGCAGTTTGCCAGCGCCCTGGGTACCCTCCTAGGAATTCATCCGGAAAATCCTGTCAGAATGCCAAGTCCGAGGGCCGAGGCCATGAAATACACCCTTCAAGCGCACGTCCAGGAGGCCATCCAGTTGAAGACCCGCTTCTTCGAGGCGGAGCTGGATCGCGTCGTGGCCCAAGGCGAGGACATGGCCGAGCGACTGAAGCGGGGCTGCAAGATCCTCGTGTGTGGCAACGGCGGCAGCGCGGCGGATGCCCAACACCTGGCGGCCGAACTCTCGGGCCGTTACGTGAAGGAGCGGAAGGCCCTGGCGGGCATCGCCCTCACCACGGATACCTCGGCCCTCACCGCCATCGGCAACGACTATGGCTACGAGTACGTCTTCAGCCGGCAGGTGGAGGCCCTGGGCCGGCCCGGCGACGTGCTCATCGGCATCAGCACCTCGGGGAACTCCGGCAACGTGATCAAGGCCGTGGAATCCGCCAAGGCCCTGGGCATGCACACCATTGGCCTCCTGGGCAAGGATGGCGGCAAGCTCAAGGGGCTCGTGGATGAGGCCGTCGTGGTGCCCAGCGCCGTTACGGCCCGCATCCAGGAAGTCCATCAGATGGTGTACCACTTCTGGTGCGAATGCCTGGATAGTCATTTCTAGCATGCCCGCTTCCCCGATGCTCCCCGTGCGCCCGTCCCTCCTTCGGCCGCTGGCCCTGGTGGCCTTCGGCCTCCTGGTGGCCCCCGCG
The DNA here is from genome assembly GCA_016192145.1 of Acidobacteriota bacterium. GTDB lineage: Bacteria > Acidobacteriota > Holophagae > Holophagales > Holophagaceae > JAFDVN01. The sequence continues at coordinate 15,736 of JACPUT010000006.1, forward strand.
CCGATGCGGGCCCAGGCGCCTCCGGCGGTCCATGGGCAGGACCCCGCCGCCCGTGCCTCAGCGCCGAAGGTCTACCGGTGGAAGGATGAGAAGGGCAAGATCCAGATCACGAACACGCCGCCTCCGCCCGGGGCCCACGTGCTGGAAGAGCCGCCGCCGCCCATGGGCCTTGAAGCCGATCGCGGCGCCAAGCTCCTGGTGCGCCAGAGCGGAGCTACCGCCCGCAGCAAGCCCACGGATCTCGCGCCGGAACAGCAAGCGGCCTGGGAAGCCCTGGACAAGGCCCTCGGCGAGGCCCGCCGCCGGGGCAACAAGGCGACCCTCGAGGCCGTCGTCTCCTCGCTCATCCACGAAAGCCGGTGGTCCAATGGCCTGGGTTTCGTGGCCCTCATGCCCCTGGTGGCCCTGGCGCTCATGGGGCTCACGGGGTGGTGGATCGCCTTCAACCTGCCCAGTTCCCAGCGGAGGCCCCTCATCGGCGCCTTCATCCTCTCGGGCCTCGTGCTGGGGCAGCTCATGCTCTCCCACTTCCTCTACCGCCCGCAGTTCTATCGCATCCGGTTGAATCTCACGCTCCTCACGGATTTCTACCTGGGGGGCGATCTGCGCATCGGGCCCAAAAACCGCGAGGCCGTGCAAGCCCACTGGACCGCCCTGGACAACGCCTCCAGCCCCGCCGCCGCGCCCTGGCGGTTCCCCGCGGAAGTCAACGCGCTGGAAGCGACCCTCAAGCGCGTGGTGGTGGAGCCGTGACGGGGGCCGCTGGTCCCGTGGCGATCCCGCCGATCCTCCAACCCCACGTCGCGGCCTTGCGCGGAGCGGCCCATCGGGAGCCCCTGGGGCTCTACCTGCACGTGCCCTTCTGCAAGGACCGGTGCACCTACTGCTCCTTCGTCACCACGCGCGATGTGCAGCTGCAGTCGGCCGTGGTGGCGAGGCTCGTCGCCGAGATCCGCGTCTGGGGTGAGGCCCTGGGGCGCCCCGCCGTGGATACGCTCTACCTCGGAGGCGGCACCCCCTCGCTGCTCCGGGCCGAGGAACTGGCGGCCCTCACCGCCGCCCTGCGCGAGGCCTTCGATCTGGGGCCCCTCGTGGAAGCCACGCTGGAGGCCAACCCCGGCACCGTAGATCTGGCATGGCTGGAAGGGGCCCGGGCCCTGGGCTGGGATCGCGTCTCCGTGGGCACCCAGACGCTGGACGATGAACTGCTCGCGCGGCTGGGGCGCATCCACGGCGCCGCCCAGGCCCTCGACGCGCTGGAGCTCTGCCGCCGCGCGGGCTTCCAGCGGCGCAGCGGCGACCTCATGGTGGGCATCCCCGGCCAGGATCTTGATCGCGTGCTCGGGGACGCGCGCACCCTCGTGGGCACGGGCCTGGAACACCTGTCCATCTACCTGTTGGACCTCGACAAGGCCTGCCCCCTGAAGGCGGAAGTGGAAGCCGGGCGCTTGGCGCTGCCCAGCGAGGATGAGGTCGCGGATGTCTTCGAGGCCCTGCAGGTGGAACTGCCGAGGCTCGGCCTCCTTCCCTACGAGATCAGCAACTACGGCCGCCCCGGCGCCGAGAGCCGCCACAACCAGCGCTACTGGCAGCTGCGGCCCTACCTGGGCCTGGGCGTTTCCGCGGCCAGCCAGCTGGGCACTTGGCGCTGGACGGAGACTTCCGTGCTGCCCGCCTGGCTGGAGGGGCGCGGCGAGACGGAGCTGACGGAATTGGACGCCGCCGAATCCCTCGCGGAGATCCCCCTGCTGGGCCTGCGCATGCATGCCGGCGTGGACTGGGAGGGCCTGCGCGCCGAAGGCCGACGCCGCAACCTGCAGCCCCTGGTGGACAGCTGGGACGAGCAGCTGCGCGTCTTCGGGGCCCAAGGGCTGGTGACCTTCGAGGGGCCGCGCGTCCGGCTCACGGATCGAGGACGCCTCCTCTCCAACGCCGTGTTCCAGATCTTCGTCTAGCTGCTCAGACTTCCTCGGGCACCACGGGTGCCGAAAGCCGGAGCTGCACCAGCGCCACGCCCATCAGGATCACCACCATGGCCACGGCCATGCGCAGGGTGAGGGTTTCACGCAGGAAGGCGAGGCCGAGCAGCACGGCCACCACGGGGGTGAGCACGGCGTAGATGCCGAAGCGGCCGGGGGACCAGAGCCTGCTGAGGATGGCGAAGGCGCCGTAAGCCACGAGGCTGGGCACCGCCACGAGGTAGGCGATGGCGCCCATCGCCTTCGCCGTCAGGGGCGCGCTGAAGCAGCCCCCGGTGAACAGCGCCACGGAGGTGAGCGCGATCCCCGAAGCGCCCATCTGCACGGTCAGCACCCAGGGCAGGCCCGCGGCCACGGGCTGCTTGCGGTGTCGCAGCGCCGCCCAGGCGAAGCTGAAGGTGGAACCCATCATGCAGGCGAAGCCCGCCCAGGAGACGTGCTGGGCCTTCCCTGGCAGCAACAGGAGGGCCACGCCCCCCAGGCCCAAGGCCACGCCGATCCACACGCGCCGGGGATGGCGCTCCTCCGCGGCGCTGAGCAGCACGATCCAGAGGGCGATGCAGGCGTTGAGCAGGCCCGCCACGCCCGTGCTGAGGGTGCGCTGGCCGAGGGTGGCGAAGAGGTTGGCGGCGCCCACCATGAGGAGGCCATGGAAGGCGAGGCGGGGCAGCTCCGCGCGGCTGGGCCGAGCCTCGTTGCGGAGGAGGGCGATGGCGAGCATGAAGGCCGCGGCCGCGAGGTTGCGCAGGCCCACGAGGCCGAAGGGCGTGAAACTCTCCAGGGCCAGGCGGATGCCCAGGAAGCTGGAGCCCCAGCCGATGACGACGGCGGCGAAGCAGGCCCAGGCGAGCATCAGGAGGGGCAACCCACGAGGAGGTTCATGCGGCTTCAGAGGCCAGGCTGGCGCGGGGCCGCAGCTGCACGAGGGCCACGCCCCCGAGGATGAGCAGCAGACCCATGCCCGTGTTCCAGGTGAAGGGCTCCCGGAGGAAGAGGCCCCCCAGCAGCACGGCCACGAGGGGGTTCAGGTAGGCGTAGGTGCCCATCTTCGCCGGGGGCCAGACCCGGGCCAGGTACACGTAGGCGCTGAAGGCGATCACGGAGCCGAAGACCGCCAGGTAGCCCACCGCCAAGAGGGCCTTCGTGGAGACGGGGCCCACGGTGAAGCCCCCGCTGAGGGGCGCGATGAGGCACCCGATGGCCGCAGCGGTGAGCATCTGCACGGTCGTGTTGCCCAGGGCGGAGGCGTGCTGCTTCACGTGGTGCTTGCCGTGGAGGGTGGCGAAGGCCCAGAGGATGTTGGCGAGGAGCAGGGCCCCGAGCCCCAGCCAATGCACCTGCCCGTGGAAGGGATCCGCCAGCACGGCCACGCCCACGAGGCCGAAGCCCAGGCCCACCCAGATGCGGCCCCCTTGGCGTTGCCCGCTGAACAGCGCGAGGAACACGGGCACCATGGCGCAGACGGTGGCGGCGAGGCCGCTCGTCACATGCCGCTCGCTCCAGGTCACCAGGGCGTTGCTGCCACTGAGCATGAGGGCGCCCGTGAGCATGAGGTGGGGCAGGTCGGCCTTGGCGGGCAGGGGCTCCCGGCGGAGGCGGGAGAGCAGCAGCGCGAGGAAGCCACCCCCCAGGAAGCGAAAGGCCACCATGCCGTAGGGCGTGAAGCTCTCCAGGCCGAGGGCGATGGCGAAGTAGGTGGAGCCCCACACGAGGGCGATGGTGGCGTAGGCGAGCCAGGGCAGCATCAGGGGCGCTCGAATTCAGAGGCGCGGTGCACGGTGGCCACGCGCAGGGTGTAGGCCTCGTAAAAGCGCTCGCGCCCCATGCGCATCACCTCGGCGTGCTCCAGGTTGCGACGCCAGGCGAGGGCGGAGCCTTCATCAGCCCAGTAGCTCACGGTGATGCCGAAGCCCTCGGTGTTGCGGGCGCTGTCCACGCCGAGAAAGCCGGGCTGCTGCACCACCAGCTCGGCCATGCGGGCGGCGGCCGCGCCGTAGCCATCCTCCAAGATCGACCCTTCATGAAGGGGGCGAAGGCTGGCGAAGATCACGGAGACATAGGGTGGTTCGGGCAGGCCTGTGATCATGCGCGCTTCCTGGCGGGGTTGATGGGCTGCACGGGCGACGTTTCCGCAGGGAAGGGGCTGGGGCCCGACTTCTGGAAGTGGGTCTGCAGGATCACCGTGGTGCGCGTGGTGACGTGGGGGCCCAGAGTGCGGATGCGCCGCAGGCGCTCGTTGAGGGCCATGGGCGTGGCGGCGCAGATCTTCAGGAGGAGGCAATCCTCCCCGGCCACCGTGTGGGCCTCGAGCACGTCGGGCTCCTGCTCCAGGGCCTTCCAGAAGCGGCGCTCCAGGGCCTCATCGTTGTCCGCTTTGTAGCGCACGGCCACGAAGGCGATGACGGGCTTCTGCACGGCGGCGGGGCTCACCTGGGCGGCGTAGCCCGCCAGGATGCCTTCGGCCTCCAGGCGCTTCACGCGGTCGATAATGGTGGGGCGGCTCACGCCCAGCTGTTCGGCCAGTTCCGCGTGGGCCATGCGGCCCTCGGCCTGGAGCATGGCGACCAGCTTGCGGTTGAGCTCGTCATCGAGGAGGTGCTTCATGGGGGATGCCTCCGTTCTTGGAAAACCGAGTTTAGGCATTGTGCCAATCAGATGCCAATATCCTTTTACAGAATGTTAGAAACAGAGGAGGGCAGATAGACTGGAGGTCCGAGGCCGTCATGGACTTCCACCATCCCTTCACCGACCAGAGCTTCTTCCTCATCGCGGGCCCCTGCGTCATCGAGAGCCGGGAGCACAGCCACTTCATGGCCAGCGCCTTGAAGGAACTCGCCGTGAGCCGCGGCATCCCCTTCATCTTCAAGAGCAGCTTCGACAAGGCCAACCGCACGAGCCTCGACAGCCACCGGGGGCAGGGCATGGAGGTGGGCCTCGACATCCTCGCCGAGGTGAAGCGCGAAGTGGGCGTGCCCGTGCTGACGGACGTGCACGAGAGCCACCAGTGCGAACCCGTGGCCGCCGTGTGCGACGTGCTCCAGATCCCCGCCTTCCTCTGCCGCCAGACGGACCTCCTGCAGGCCGCCGGCGCCACGGGCCGCACCGTGAACGTGAAGAAGGGCCAGTTCCTCGCCCCCTGGGATCTCAAGCACGCCGTGCGCAAGGTGCGGCAGGCGGGCGCCGGCAGCCCCGTGTGGGTCACGGAGCGCGGCAACTCCTTCGGCTACGGCAACCTCGTCGTGGACTTCCAGGCCTTCCCCCACCTGCGCCAGACGGGCTGCCCCGTGATCTTCGACGCCACCCACAGCGTGCAGAAACCCGGCGCCTTGGGCGACAAGACGGGCGGCGCCCGGGAGATGATTCCCACCCTCGCCCGGGCCGCCGCCACGGCCGTGGACGGCTTCTTCTTCGAGGTGCACGACTGCCCCGAGAAGGCCCACAGCGACGGCCCCAACGCCTTCCGGCTGGAGGAGTTCGGGGCGCTGCTCGATCAGCTGCTCGTGATCTGGCGGGCCAACCGCGCGGCGACCCTCCAGGATCCCGCCGGGAAGGCCTGATGCCGCTGGAACTGAAGGCCGACAGGGACGTGGTGCTGAGGCCCCTGCGCCTCAAACATGCTGCGACCCTGTTCGCGCTCACCCGCGAGAACGAGCGGTGGCTGCGGCGCTGGCTGCCGTGGTTGGATGCGGTCACGAAACTCGAACACACCCGCGCCTTCATCACCCGCATGCGTGAGCTGGAGCGCACGGGGGTGGCCCTCACCTTCACGATCTGGCATCGGGAGGAACTCGTGGGGGTCGCGGGCTTCAACTGGATCGACCGGGCCAACCGCTCAGCGACCATGGGCTACTGGCTGGCGGAAGGCGCGGCGGGCCAGGGCGTGATGACGAAGGCCGTGAAGGCCCTCACGGAGCATGCCTTCCGCACCCTGGATCTCCACCGCGTCGAGATCCGCGCCGCCGTGCGCAACCGGGCCAGCCGGGCCATTCCCGAGCGCCTGGGTTTCCGCCATGAGGGCACCCTCCGGCAGGCGGAGTGGCTCTACGGCAAGGCGGTGAACCACGCGATCTATGGACGCCTGGCCACGGACCGAGGCGCTTCCGGGCACCGGTGACCTTCGCCCTTTCCGGGCATGGCAGGCTAGGGGGAAGGATCCCCCATGACCGAAGCCAAGCTCACCCACCGAGCCGACGTGGTGTTCGTCGGCGGGGGCGTCAGCGCCCTTTGGGCGGCCTTGGAACTGGTGGAGGCGGGTCGCCGCGTGGTGATCCTGGAGGCGGGCGGCCCGGAGCGCCTGGGCGGCCAGGCCCGCGATGCCTTCGGCGGCTTCTGCTTCGTGGGCAGCCCCGAGCAGCGGCGGGCGGGCGTGCGCGATAACGCCGAGCTCGCCTGGCAGGACTGGCAGGGCTATGCCGAGTTCGGGCCCGATAGCGAGCTGGCCCAGCTTTGGGCCCGCCGCTACGTGGAACGGAACCTGCCGGATGTCCGAGAGGCCCTGGTGCGCCGGGGCCATTCCTTCTTTCCGCTCCCCGCCTGGGCGGAGCGGGCCCACGGGGGACGGGGCAACCGCCTCCCCCGCTTCCACCTGCTCTGGGGTTGCGGCGCGGGCCTGGTGGGGCGGCTGCTGACGTGGTTGCGACCCCACATGGGCGATCGGCTCACGCTGGCCTGCCACCACCGGGTGGAAGGGCTCCTTTGGCAAGGGGGCCGCGTGGTGGGCGTGTCCGGCGTGCAGGGTGATTCGAAGGGGGACTTCGAGGCGCACGGCGAACAGATGGTGATCGCCAGCGGGGGCTTCAACGGCGATCTGGATCTCGTGCGCGGACGCTGGCCCGCCGAGTGGGGGGCCGCCCCGCGGGAATTGCTCAACGGCTCCTATCCGTGGATCGATGGCCGGATGCAGACCGCCGCCACGGAGCTCGGCGCAGCCACGGGACCCCTGGACCAGATGTGGGTCTACGCGGCGGGCATCGCCCATTGGAAGGGGGCCTTCCCGGGGCATGGCCTGGCGGTGATTCCGCCCCGCAGCGCCCTCTGGCTTCGCGCCGACGGCGCGCGATTCTCCCCGCCGCTGCTCGCTGGCACGGACACACGGGACCTCGTGGGCCGCATCGCCGCCACGGGCCAGCCCTGGTCCTGGCTCCTGCTGAACCGGCGCATCCTGGCGAAGGAGCTGGCCCTCCAGGGTTCCGAGTTCAACCCGGCCTTCCGGGAGCACCGCTGGCTGCGGCTCGTGTCCAACCTGCTCCTCGGCAACGGGGCTTTGGCCGACGAGGTGCTGGCCCAGGCCCCGGACGCCCTCTCCGCGCCGGATCTACCCACGCTGGTGGCGCGCATGAATGCCCTGGCGCCGGAGGGGACCGTGGATGCGGGATCCCTGCGGAGCGCGGTGGAAGCCTGGGATGAGGAGTTGGCCCGGGGGCCCCGCTTCCACACGGATCCCCAGCTGCAGTACCTCCGGTCCGTGCGCGCCTTCCCCGGGGATCGCCTGCGCACCCTCGCCCACCAGCCCATCCTCGAGCCCGCGGCGGGCCCCCTCGTGGCGCTGCGCCTGCGCCTCCTCTCCCGCAAGAGCCTGGGCGGGCTGCGGACCCGCCTGGACGGCAGCGTCGTGGACGCCGCCGGGGAGCCGCTGCCGGGCCTCTACGCCCTGGGCGAGGCCGCGGGCTTCGGAGGCGGCGGCATGAACGGGAAGCGCACCCTGGAAGGTACGCTGCTGGGGGGCTGCATCCTGGGGGCGGGGCAGTTCGCCTCCGCGACACTCACCGGACACCTGCCTTCGGAGTGACCATGGCCACCCACACCGCCGCCCACCTCGCCCGCCTCGCCCTGGAGCGCGTGGGGGTGCGTACCACCTTCGGCATTCCGGGCGTGCACACCACGGAGCTTTACGACGAGCTGGGCTCCAGCGACCTCATCACGCCGATGCTCGTCACCAGCGAGTTCAGCGGGGCCTTCATGGCGGAGGCGACGAGCCGGGTGGGCGGTTCCCTGGGTTGCCTGGTGGTGGTGCCGGCGGCCGGGCTGACGCACGCGGCCAGCGGCATCGGCGAGGCCTTCCTGGATGGCATCCCGCTGCTCGTCATCACGGGCGGCACGCGCACGGATCTGCCCTACCGCTACCAGCTCCACGAGATCGATCAGCTGGAGGTGGCGAAGGGCTTCACGAAGGGCGCCTATCGCGTCACGCGGCACGCGGACGTGATGCCCACGATCTACGAAGCGGCACGCCTGGCCCGCCGGGGCACCCCGGGGCCCGTGCTCGTGGAGCTGCCGGTGAACCTGCAGCTGCTGACGGGCGAGGCGGACGACACGCTTCCCTTCGTGCCGGACCCGCTTCCGGCCCTGCCTTCCGCGGAGGCCCTGGACGCCGCGGCCGCGCTGCTCGCGGCGAGCCGCAAACCCGCCCTGTTCGTGGGCTGGGGGGCGCGGGGCGCCCGGCTCGTGGAGCTGGCGGAGCGGCTGGGTGCGCCCGTGGCCACCACGCTGCAGGGGCTCGCCAGCTTTCCCCATGAGCATCCACTCCACGCGGGCTTCGGCTTCGGCCGCAGCGCCGTGCCGGCGGCGCGGCACGCCGTGGGCGACCACGATTGCCTGCTGGCCATCGGAACGCGTTTCGCGGAAATCGCCACGGGCAGCTTCGGCATCGAGCCTCCGGTGAATCTGATCCACGTCGATATCGACGGCGCGGTCCTCGGCGCGAACTATCCCGCTGCGGTCGCGCTCCAGGGGGATGCGGCGGCGGTGGTGGACGCGCTGCTCGCGCGGCTCCAGGCCAAGCCCCGCGACACGGCCCGGGAGGCGCGCATCGCCGCGGACAAGGCCGTCTATGCCTCCGCCTTCAGGGCCCATCTTTGCCCGGGCCGCGTGAACCCCGCCCGCTTCTTCGAGGCGCTCGAGGCCCAAACGCCCGCGGACACGCTCACTTGCGTGGACGATGGCAACCACACCTTCCTGGCCGCGGAGCTCTGGCCGGTGCGGGGCGGCGGCGACTTCATCAGCCCCACGGACTTCAACGCCATGGGTTACGCCGTGCCCGCGGCCATCGCCGCGAAGCTCGCCCACCCCGGCCGGGAGGTGCAGGCCATCGTGGGGGATGGTTGTGTGCGCATGACGGGCCTGGAGCTGGCCACGGCCTCCGCGAATGGGCTGGGGCTCGTCTGCTACGTCTTCGACGACGGCGAGCTGAGCCAGATCGCCCAGGCCCAGGCGGCGCCCTACAACCGAAAGGTCTGCACGGTATTGCCGGCGCTGAACCTGGAGGGCCTCGCCCTTGCCACGGGGGCCGCCTTCGTGGCGATCGGAGAAGACGCCGATCTGGGTGCCGGGATTCGGGAGGCCAGGGCCTGGGCCGCCGAGGGCCGCCCCGTGCTCGTCCAGGTGCGCGTGGACTACGGCAAGGCCACGGCCTTCACGGCAGGGGCCATCCAGACGAACCTCGCGCGGTTCCCCCTGGGCGCCAAGGCCCGCATCCTGGGCCGGGCCCTCTGGCGGAAGGTGACGGGCTAACCCGTTCCGGATTTCCGCAGTAGACCCCTCCATGCGACGTCTCCTGCTCCTGCCCTGTCTCGCCCTCGGCCTCCAGGCCCAGGCCCCCGTCCTCTCCGTGATCCGCCAGCCCCGGGCCACCCTGGGCGAGTTCACGATGCCCTTCGCCGAGTTCGACGTGAAGAGTGATGGCGACGTGGTCCGCTTCCACGTGGGCGCCGGCATCGGCGTGCGCCGTTGGAACGGGGGCGACACGGCCGTGCGCGTCATCGGCGACGCCAACGCCTTCATCAACGATGTGTTCGTGAGCGCCGCCGTGGTCACCGAGTTCCCCTCGGGCGAATCCGCCTTCGTGGGTCCCCGTCTGCGCGTGGGCTGGGCCTTCACCCCGCACATGGCGATCTCCCTGGAGGGAGAGCACCTGGAGCGCCCCTTCGGGGATGGCCTTTCCCCCCGCCGGCGCAGCAGCTTGGGATTGGCGTATACGGTGCGGTTCTAGGCTGGAGGCTGGAGGCTGGAGACTGGAGGAAAGGGGCGACCCATCCGTTCCGTACGCTTGGGTCGGTGTCTACTCCAGCCTGCAGTCTCCAGCCGCTGGCCTGCCCTACTCCACGCCCGCCGCGTAGGTGAGGTTCAGGAGCGCCATGGCGCGGGTGACTTTGCCCACGCTGTTTTGCGTGGTGTCGGTGTAGGGGATGCCCCGCTTGGTCAGCGCCGGGTAGTCGAAGTTGCCCTGGCCGGAGAGGTCGAAGCAGAGGGCGCCGTCCTTGATCCAATCCGTGGGGATGCGGTAGGTGGGCTGGGGCACGGCGCTGACGATGACGTCGGCCAGCTTCACGAACTGCTGGAGGTGCTCCGCCTGGGTGTTTTGGTGGCAGAGGATGGGCGTGCCCTTGAGGTTGGCCACCATGGCGCTGAGGGGGCGGCCGATGCGCAGGCTGTCGTTGATGATGAGCACCGTCTTGCCCGTGAAGAAGGTGTCGCCGAATCCGCGCTTGGCGGTCTTGATGATGGCCCGGGCGGTGCAGGGCGTCATGCAGCGGTGGTCGTTGCCATCCACGCGCTTGCGGTACTTGTTCAGGTAGCCGAGGTTCATGCTGTGCAGGCCCTCGATGTCCTTATCGGGATCCACGAGGTCCATCACCTCGTCGTCCTTGATGTCGGTGTAGCGCAGGGGATAGAAGATGAAGATCCCGTGGGTGGCGGGATCCTGGTTGAGGCGGGCCACGGTCTTCACCAGCTCCATGCCCGACTTCACTTCGATATCGCTGGCATTGATGCCCAGCTCCTCGCAGTCCTTCATGAGCCACTTGTGGTAGACCACGCAGCCCATGTCGTCGCACCCGAGGATCACGCCGAGTCCGGGGGAGAAGCCCAGCTTTTCGATGTTGGATTTCACCAGCCGCATGTAGTGGTTGGCGGTCTCCTGGCAATCGAGCTTTCCGGTCATCGGGCTGGACATGGCTTACCTCAGGATTCCTATTGTAGCGACCGACCCTGGGACCATCGGCATAAGGCCCTGTAGGCTGGTGGAATGGCCCGAATCGTACCTCCCGTAGCCGAACTCATGGACCGCCTGGCCCGGGCCTATCCGGATGCCAAGTGCGCGCTGGACCACCGCAATCCCTTCGAGCTGGTGGTGGCCACGATCCTCAGCGCCCAGTGCACGGACGCCCGCGTGAACCTCACCACCCCGGCCCTCTTCGCGCGGTTCCCGGATCCCGCCAGCCTGGCGGCGGCGGACCCGGCCGATGTGGAGGCCCTCGTGAAGTCCACGGGCTTCTTCCGCAACAAGGCCAAGTCCATCCAAGGGCTCGCGCAGCGCCTCACGGCGGAGTTCAACGGCATCCTCCCCTCGGATCCGGAGCTGTTGGCCAGCCTGCCGGGCGTGGGCCAGAAGACCGCCAACGTGGTGCTCGCCAACGCCTTCGACGTGCCGGCCCTGGCCGTGGACACCCACATCTTCCGGGTGGCGCGGCGCCTTGGCCTATCCAAGGCGACCACGCCCGAGAAGGTGGAGGCGGACCTCTGCCGCACCTTCCCCCGGGCAAGCTGGATCCCCCTCCACCACCAGCTCATCTTCCACGGCCGCCGCATCTGCGATGCCCGCCAGCCGGATTGCGAAGCCTGCCCCCTGCTCGATCTCTGCCCCACGGGGCTCGGGAAGATCAAGGATCCGCACTCGGGAAAGAGGCTGTTCGTAGATCCCGGGCCGCGTCTGCGCGGCCCGGGGGAGACCGGAGACCGGAGGCTGGAGGAACCGCGCCCCTTCCTCCAGCCTCCGGTCTCTAGCCTCCAGGCTCCCCCTCGCATCGTCTCCCTCGTTCCCTCGGTCACGGAGCTGCTGGCCCAGTGGGGCCTCGCCACCCGCATCGTGGGCCGCAGCCGCTACTGCATCGCCCCCAAGTGGATCCGCGCCACGGTGCCCGCCGTGGGGGGCACGAAGGATCCGGATCTGGAGGCCATCCGCGGCCTCGCGCCGGACCTCGTGATCCTGGAGACGGACGAGAACCCCAAGGCGGTGGCCGATCAGCTGACCGCCTTGGGCATTCCCTGGCTGGCCCTGGAAGTGCGCACCGTGACCGACTGCGCCAAGGCCTGGCTGCAGTTGGGGCGGGTGGTGGGCCGGGAGGCCGAAGCCAAGGCCCGGGCCGTGGCGCTGAAGGCCCTGTTGAAGGCCCGCCCCCGCAAGGCCGGCCCCCGCGCCCTCACCCTCATCTGGCGGGATCCCTGGATGGCCGCGGGTCCCGACACCTACGTGGCCGACGTGGCGCGGCAGGCGGGTTTCCAGCCCATCGGCCCCGACCGCTACCCGGCCCTCACGGATGCGGAACTCGATGCCCTAGCGCCCGAGGTCATCCTCCTGCCCACGGAGCCCTACCGCTTCAACGCCCGCCATGCGGCTGAACTGCGCAAGCGGTTTCCCGAGGCGGAAGTGCACCTCGTGGATGGGCAGGCCATGACGTGGTACCTGAGCCGGACGGAGGAGGGGGTGGAGCGGCTGAGGGCCCTGGCGGCGGAACCCCACCCGTAGCCTGGGCCCTCCGGTTACACGGGCGCCTTGCGGGTCTCCCCCGCGCCGCTGGCCACGAGCTTGAGCAGCTCGACCACCTCGGTGGCGGTGGCGGGCCGTTCCTCCTTGGCCTTGGCCATGAGCAGCTTGAGGAGGTTCCGGAAGTCGTCCGGCAGGCCGGGATTCAACTCCCAGGGATCCGGGATCGGCGCGCCCAGGTGCATCTTCATCAGCTCGGTGATGTTGGTGTGGTCGTAGGGGGGGAAGCCCGTGGCCAGCTCGTAGAGCACGCATCCCAGGGAGTAGAGGTCGGTGCGGGGATCCACGCGCTCGCCGCGCACCTGCTCGGGAGCCATGTAGCGGGGCGTGCCGTAGATCTGGCCCTCGGCGTCGGTTCCTTTGGCGGCGGCGGGGGCGGCGAGGCCGAAGTCCATGAGCTTGGCGTCGCCCCGGTTGTCGAACATGACGTTGATGGGTTTCACGTCGCGATGCACCACGCCCACGGCATGGGCGGCCTCCAGGCCCTCGGCGATCTGGCGGCCGATGCGCAGGATGAGGGGCAGGGGCAGGCTGCCGCGGTCATCCACGAGCTGCTTGAGGGTGACGCCCTTGAGGTACTCCATGCTGACGAAGGGGATGCCCTCCGCTTCGCCGAAGTCGTGGGTGCGGAGCACGTACTTGTGGCTGATCTTCCGGGCCAGCTTGATCTCCGATTTGAGCTGCTCCAGGAAGGCGGGATCCTGGCTGAACTCGGAGCGGATCACCTTGAGGGCCACGTCCTCGTCCAACTGGGTGTCGCGGGCCTTCAGCACGAGGCCCATGCCGCCCTGGCCGAGGATCTTCTCGATGGTGTAGCGGCCTCCGAAGGAGTCGCCCTCCTTGAGCGTGACCTTGCGGCGCACGGGCGTGGGCACGCCGCCCACGGCCAGCTGGGAGGCGCTGGGCATCATCACGGTGGCATCCACATCCACCATGGACATGCCCACCTTGGAGAAGGCGTCCTGGCTTTGCTCGGCGGCGCGCAGGGATTCCAGCGCGGTGAGGAGATCCTCCTTGGCCTTCAGCTCCCCGAGGAGGGCGCGGAAGGCCTGGGTGAGGACGCCCACCTCGTCGGAACTTCCCCGGGGCAGCTCGGGGCGTCCGCCTTCGGCGAGTTCGGCGGTGGCCTCCGTGAGCCGGGCCAGGGGCGCGGTCACCTTTCGCGCCGTGCCCAGGGCGAGGAGCAGGGCCACGAACATGCCGGCGAGACCCACCCCGAGGATCACCCGTTGGATGACCTGGAAGGGGCGGAGGAAGGGGGACAGGGGCACGGTGATGAGCTCGGCCATGCGGAGGTCCAGGGCGTTGGCCCCGTTCATCCGCGCGAGGATCACCAGCTGATCATTCCCATCCACGGTCAGGGGCATGGGCGTGGAGCGGGGCTGGCCCAGCAGGGTGGCGCGGGCCTGGTCCGCCGCCGGGCTGGACAGCCATGCCTTCAGAACCTCCCGGCCCGGGCCCGCGGCCAGGGTGCTTCCACTGATCTCCGCGCCCGAGACGAGGGTGACGTGGGCATCGGGATCCCCCTCCCGGAGGCGGATCATGGATTGGCGACGCAGGTGGGTGGCGGCGCCGTCGTTGAGGCGGGTGGCCAGCACCATGACGCCGATGAACTCGCCGCCGGCCGTCTGCAACCGCCGGGCGACGCCGTGGTAGAGCCCGCCGAAGGCGCCGCCTTCGATGGCGAAGTAGCCGCGGTAGGAGGGCCCCGGATTGCCGGACTGGGCGGCCTCCTCGGGATGCATGGCCATCTGCACGATGCCCACGTCGGTGTAGTCCTGCTTGTGGCCATCGGTGGTGCAGCTGAGCAGGGCGCCGCTGGGGCGCACCACCACGGCGATATCGGATTTGAGGTTCGCGAGGTTGTCGAGGAGGTTCTCCCGCACGGTGCTGAAGCTCTCCGCCTGAATGGAGGCGAGGTTCGCGCTGTAGGTGGTGAACACCTCCAGGCCCGCGTCCATGACCACGGCCTGGCTCTCGAGGCTCTTCTCCATGAGCTGGGCGCTGACGCGGATGCCGCCCTCGGCGTTCTCCCGGGCCCGGCGCTGGCTCTGGTCCCGGGCCACCCAGAGCACGACGGCCATGAGGCCGAGGATGGCGAGGGCCGTGCGCAAAAAGAAGCGCCAGGCCAGGGTGCGGTGCCAGGGCAGGGGGGTGGCCATGGAGGATCCTCGGGGTGATTGACCCATCTTAGACGCCTCCATTCCCATTTCCGTTCCATGCCTCGGGTCACGGGGGCCATGGGTGGACAACCCCCGAATGTCGGGGATAGTTCAGGATGGGCCCCAACGGTGGCAAGATGACCGGCATCGAACCTGGAAGACCCGGAGACTCCATGACCGATCGCCGCTCCTTCCTCGCCTCCCTCGCCGGGGGCACCGGCCTCTTCCTCTTCGGCGCGCCCGGCCTCCAGGCCGGCACGGGCCGGGCCCCCTCGGACGTGGCCCTCCTCAACGTGGCCCTGGAACTGGAGCACACGGCCGTCTTCGCCTATGGGCTGGCCGCGGGCTCGGGCCTGCTCTCCAAGGGGGCCCTGGAGGTGGGGGGCCTGTTCAAGCAGAGCCATGAGGGGCACCGGACCGCCCTCACGCAGGTGATCAAGGATTTGAAAGGCCATCCCATCCCCGCCCGCAAGAGTTACGATTTCTCCGCCTTCGAATTGAAGACCGAGGCCGACGTGCTGCGCCTGGCCCTCTTCCTGGAAATGAAGGCCGCCCACGCCTACCAGGCGAGCCTGCCCCAGTTCCGACGCAAGGCCCTGCTGGAGGCCGCCGGGCGCATCATGGGCGACGAGGTGAACCACGCCGCCGTGCTGCGAAGCGCCCTGGGCAAGGGGCCCGTGGGGGGATGGGGACAGTTGGACGAGGTGGGGTTCTGATGAAAAGCATGACGCAGAGGCGCGGAGGCGCAGAGGCGCAGAGGAAAAGCAAAGGGGACGATCGGATCCCCATGCCGCTCTTCTCTGCGCCTCTGCGCCTCTGCGCCTCTGCGTTCTGCCTTTCGACCGTCCTTAGCGCGGGCGGTCTCACGGGCAAGGTGCTCCTCAAGGAAAAGGACGGGACCCCCCGCCCCGGCCCGCTCAAGGACGTGGCCGCCTTCCTGGAACCCCTGGGCGCCGCCACCCCGGCGAGGCCGCTCTCCACGGTGCGGGTGAGGACCGTGGGGAAGAAGTTCGTGCCCCGGGTGGCCATCGCCACGGTGGGCACCAAGGTGATCTTCCCCAACCAGGACCACATCCTGCATAACGTCTTCAGCCTCAGCCCCGGCAACCGCTTCGACACGGGCCACTACGAGCCCGGCGACAGCCCGGATTGGACCTTCAAGAAGGCCGGGCTCGTGAAGCTCTACTGCAACGTGCACCACAAGATGAACGCCTTCCTATGGGTGGTGGAGACGCCCTGGTTCCAGTTGCTGGATGGCCGCGAGGGCCTGGACTTCAAGAATGTTCCCCCCGGCACCTACCGCCTGCGGCTCTGGCACCCGGAGACGGGCGACCAGATCTGGACCGTGAAGATCGGCGAGGGCACCACCGTGGGCGAGTGGCAGCTGGGCGCGACGAACCCGCCCTTCGAACCCCACCTGAACAAGTTCGGGAAACCCTATCCGATCACGAAGGATGAGGGGAGTTACTGAGCCTGGAGACCGGAGGCTGGAGTCTGGAGGATTCAGGCTCCGGCCTCCGGCCTCCAGCCTGATGGACCTTCCGCACCATGTAGCGCGGCCGGTCCCGGGCTTCCACGTAGATGCGGCCGATGTATTCGCCCAGGAGGCCGAAGGCGAGGAACTGGAGGCCCACCATGAAGAAGAGGATGGCGAAGAGGGTGAAGACGCCCTGCACCGTGCCCTCGGGGTGGAGGAAGCGGTACACCAGCAGGCCCAGGGCGAAGAGGATGCTGACCGCGCTGATGATGACGCCCACCACGGAGAGCATTTGCAAGGGCAGGAGGCTGAAGGAGGTGAGCAGGTCGAACTGGAGATTGATGAGCTTCCACACGCCATACTTGCTATCGCCCGCGGCGCGCTCGGCGTGGCCCACGGGCACTTCCGTGATGCGCTTGGCGAAGGAGTTGGCCAGGGCGGGGATGAAGGCGTGGCGCTCCTTGCACATGAGCATGGCGTCGATGACCTCGCGGTTATAGGCGCGGAGCATGCAGCCGTAGTCGTTGAGCTTCACGCCCGTGGTCTTGCGGGTGATGGCGTTCACGATCTTGCTGGGCAGGGTGCGGAAAAGGCTGTCGTTTTCCGTGCGGCCCTGGCGCCAGCCGCCCACCACGTCAAAGCCCTCCTCCACCTTGGCCACGAGCTTGGGGATCTCCTCAGGGGGGTTTTGGAGGTCGGCGTCCAAGGTGACCACCACCTGGCCGGAGACCTCGGCGAAGGCTCCGAAGATGGCGGCGTGCTGGCCGTAGTTGCGGTTGAATTCCACGACTTTGATCCGGGGCTCGCCCTTGGCCAGGTCCGTGAGCAGCTTGAGGCTCATGTCCCGGGAGCCGTCATCGGTGAAGATGCACTCCCAATCACGGGCCCCTTGGAAATTTTCCCGCAGCACCTTCCCGAGCCGCTCCCAGAGCTGGGGGATGTTGTCCTGCTCGTTGTAGATGGGGACGACGACGGAAAGGTAGGGCATGGCGGACTCCAACCGGCCATTGTACCTGGGCGCTTTGGCCCCAGGGGGCGAGCCCGCTACACTGTCGTGACGATCGATTGGAGCCCCAATGTCCGACGGACCCCGCATCCTGCTGGTGGAGGACGAGCTCAGTCTGGCTGAGGGCATCAAGCTCAACATGGAGCTGGAGGGCCTGCCCTGCACCTGGATCACCCGGGGCGACGAGGCCCTGAAGCGTATCCTCGCCGAGAAGTGGGATCTGGTGATCCTCGACGTCATGCTGCCCGGCATGGACGGCTTCTCCGTCTGCGAGCGAGTCCGCGAGGCCCGGAACACCACGCCCATCCTCTTCCTGACCGCCAAGAACACCGAGGATGACCGCGTCCACGGCTTCGAAACGGGCGGCGACGACTATCTCGGCAAGCCCTTCCAGGTGCGGGAGCTGCTCGTGCGCGTCCGTGCCATCCTGCGCCGCGAGGCCTGGTACAAGAACCGCACCATGGGCAGCCGCCAGAAGTTCGGCCCCTTCTGGGTGGACTTCGACAACTTCTGCGGGGAGGGCCCCAACGGCCCCTTCCAGCTGGGGGTCAAGGAATGCATGATCCTCAAGCTCCTCATGGAGCGCTCGGGGCAGGTGGTGAGCCGGGCCGACATCCTGGACAAGGTCTGGGGCGAGGACGCCTACCCCACCACGCGCACCGTGGACAACTTCATCGTGCGCATCCGCCGCTCCATGGAGGCCGACGCCCACCATCCCCGGTGGATCCACACCATCCGCAGCGTCGGCTACCAGTTCGACCCCGAAGGCAAGCAACGCAAGGGCGAGGACAGCTAGAGGCCATAGGGCCGCTGCGGGAGCGCCGACCTCGGATCTGCCTCAGGCTCAGGGCTTGGAGCCCTGGACAAGCTGCAGGCGCGCCAGCTCCCGCCGGGAGACCTCGGGTGTGCTTGGGTCCACGGCGAGGGCCTTGAGGGCTTTCACGGCGCCGGGATCCTGGCTGCGGAGCTGCTTCAGGGCCTTCAAGGCCTGGTCGTAGACGCAGCCGCGGGATACGGCGGGGCCCGGATTGGGATTCTTCCGCCCGTTTTCGGTCCAGGCGATGAAGGCGGGAAAGTCCGCGGCCTCGGCGAGGCCTTCCAGCAGCACCTTCAGCACCGCCGCATCCCCCGCGGCCCGATAGGCGCCCACGCATTGATCGAGGCGGCCGAGGGCCCGTTGCACTTCGTCGGGCGTGGGCTCCGGGCGGAGCAGGAGGGGGGCCCTGGAATCGGGCATCACCGGGAAGGCGCCCAGTTTTCCGCGGTAGTCATCGGGCAGGAGGATGAGCAGGTCGGTGACATCCTCCCCCATGGCCCGGAGGACGAGCAGGGTGCTCAGGCGGCCCACCAGATCTTCCTGGGCCACGGTGGCAAGGAGCCTGGCCTTGGCCTCGGGATTGGCCCGATGGGCCTCCACAAAGAAGCTGAGCACGAGCGGCTGGGCCAGTTGGCCCAGGGTCATGGCTTCTCGAAGGGCCCCCTGCAACCGGGCGGGTTCAGGCCGGGCGTGATAACCCGACATCCAGGCGTCCAGGGCTTCGGGCGTCTTGAGGGGCTTGCCGTCGCCCGACGAGGAAACGGCCGCCACGAGAAGCAGGTGTACGGGGAATGCCATGATCCCTCCATGAAATGGGGCGCCCAGGGGCGCCCCATTTCGTCCGCCGGAATGGCGCTTACTTCACTTCAAGGTCCTTGCTGCGGCCGAGCTTGGCGGCCTCCACCATCTGCTCCGCGAGGGAGGCGGCGGGGGCTTCGAGCTTCACCTCGCCGAGGATGGCACGCTTCTCATCGCCCTTGCTGAACTTGCTCTCACCCATGACGGGCGTGAGGCGGGACAGCAGCTTCAGTTCACCGGCCGGGCCCTCGGGGGCTGCACCGGCGGCCACCTTGACGGCGGCCTCCAGAAGCCCCTGGCCCGTGCGGCCGGGTTCGGCGTTCATGCGGCGGAGGTCGAAGTGGGCCAGCGCCGGGTTGCGGAGGATTGCGAGATCCTCCTGCTCCAGGAAGGTGACGAGGTCATTCACGGCCTTCACTTGGGCGGGGTCGGCGGCAAGGCGGCTCTTCTTCTCGCCCTTCACCTCCACCTCCTGGCGGGTGTTCGGGATGTAGGGGACGGCGCGCTTGAGCCAGAAGATGGCCACCTGTTTCTGGGCGGCGAAGCCCTCGGGGGCCTTGGGGCCCTTGGCCTTCTTCTTCCCCTTCTTGGGGGCTTCGGGCTCGGCCCAGCTGGGGGAGGCGGCATCGACCTTGGGGTCGAACATCAGGCCCTTGAGCTTGGCGAACTTGGATTCGAGGCCCTTCACCGCTTTGCCGCCCTTGAGCCTGCCGGCGGCCTGGGCGGCCTTCTGCAGGTCCTTGAAAGCGCCTTCCATGAGGAGCTTGGCGCCATCGGCGGCATAGAGGCCGTGGGCGGCGTACACCTTGCCCAGGTAGGCCTCGGCGGCGGGAATCACCGCGGCGGCCTTCTCGGGCAGTTCGCCCTTCACGGCCAGGAGGGCCTCCAGGGCGCTGCGCACGTCCCCGGCCCTGGGATGGCTCTGGAAGTAGCCCAGCTCATGGCCCGCCAGGGCGGCGCGGTTCAACATGAAGGCGAGCTTCCGCTGACTGGGGCGCCATTGATCGAAGGGGGCGTTGACGGGGGCGGGCGTCTCCACGGCGGGAACCGCCTGCTCCGCGGGCTTGGGCTCTTGCGCGGGAGCGGGAGCCGGAGCGGGTTCGGGCTTGGGCGTTTCCTGCGCGGTCAGTAGTCCCGCGGCCAGGGCAAGGGTGATCCAGGGGCGCATCATGGCTTCCTCCAGGGCGGGGTGGTGCGGCCATTATCCCCCGGGGGGTGGGCCTTCACCAGTGCGCTTCAAAAAAGATGCTGAACGCGGAGGTCGCGGAGGGGCGCTGAGGGCGCGAAGAAAAGCCCGGAGATGTCGGATCCATCCCTTTCTATCCTTTGCCCTTCTCCGCGTCCTTCACGTTCCCCTTTGGATCCGATCAGGCCGTGACCGACGCGGCCAGCTGGGCCACGGCGCCCTTGAGCTTCTTCAGATCGAAGGGCTTGCCCAGGTGGGGCAGGGCGTTCTTTTCGAGGAAGCTCTGGGTTTCGGCGTCGAAGGCGTCGCCCGTGGTGAAGAGGATGCGGCGCGTGAGCTCCGGCTTGTGCTGTTGGAGCCATGCGTAGATGTCCATGCCCGTGAGGCCCGGCATGCGGATATCGGAGAGGACGAAGTCGAAGTCGGCCTCCTGGAGCTTGGCCACGGCAGAATCGCCGCGAGCCGCGGTCGTGACCTCCACGCCCCAGGCTTGGAGGGCCTCCTGGAGGCATTCCAGGAGGAAACTCTCGTCATCCACCACGAGGGCCTTCAGGCCCGAAATGGAGGCGGCGGGCTTGGGCGTTGGGGCCGGGGCGGCCTCGGTGAAAGGCAGCTCCATCAGATAGGCGTTCCCGAGCCCCATCTGGCTGCGGAGGGTGAGCTTGCCGCCGTGGGTGCGGGCGATGGCCTCGGCCATGGGCACGGCGAGGTGCTCGGAGCTGGTGGCGCGGTTCGGCTTCAACAGGGCCGCGAGCTCATCGGGGGTCAGGGGATTGCCGCTGTCCTGGACCAGCACCTGCAACATCTCACCCGCCCTGCGGGTGGCGATGCGGAGCCGCTTGGTGGGGCTCTGGGCCATGGAGGCGAGGCCTTGGGTGATGAGGCTCTGCAAGGCCAGGCTCAGGAGTTCCCCATCCAGGGCGGCCAGGGGCAGGGTGGGATCCAGGCTGGATTCCAGGCTGGCGGCCTGACGCTGGGCCAGCGGCTCCATCGCCTTGAGGCACTCCTGGGCCAGGTTGTTCAGGTTCACGCCCGTGCGACGGGGGGCCGGGGGATCCAGCACGAGGAGCATCGGTTCCAGCATGGATTGGAGGGATTCCGCGGCTTTGGCGAGGCGCGTGGCCTGCTCCTGCTGATGGGGATCCATGGCGGATTCCAGGATGAGGCGGGATTCCAGGAGCACCGGCGTGAGGCGGTTGGCCACCTCATGGAAGAGGCCGGGCACGAGGCGGCCCAGGGTCTCGAACTGGCGGCTCTGCGCCAGCTGATTCTCCAGGCTCTTGGTCTCCTCGAGGTCGCGCACGAGGGCGCTCACGGCGAGCACCCGCTCGTCGGTGCCGCGCACGGGGGCATAGGAGATCCGGGCGGGGAAGGCCACGCCCCCCTTGCGGAGGCGCGTGGATTCCAGGTCCCGCATCTGCTGACCGCGGATGACCTGCTGAACCTGGCCTTCCGCTTCAGGGACGAGGGAGTCCGGCACGAGCATGGACATGGGTTTCCCCACGATCTCGGGGCGCTGGTACCCGAAGATCCGCTCGGCGGAGGCATTCCAGGTGAGGATCTTCCCCTCCGGCGTGAAGGAGACGAGGGCCTCGCCCATGCTCTGCACGAGCCCTTCCAGATACCGGCGCGTCTTCTGGTTGTCCTGGTTCACGCGCTCCAGCTGCTGGTAGAGCTGGGCCATCTCCTCGTTCTTGCGCTCCAGGCTCTCCTTGGTGCTCTTCAGCTCCGAGTAGAGGCGGGCCGTCTCCATGTTGGATTTGAGGGCGTCTTCCAGCAGTTCCTGGGCGTCGGCCACGTGGCCCGGCTGCAAGTCGTTCACGCTCACGTTGCTGTGGCGCAGCACCGTCTGGTCCTGGTTGGCCTGCATGTGCTGGGGTGGCTCGGCGGGGGCGGGCGGCAGCTCGCGCATGGAGCCGCGGATGTTGGATTCGATGAGTCCGAGCATCTCGTCGAAGTCCTTGATCTTCTTGTCCAGGTGGTACTTCTTGAAGGTGTAGGCCACCGTCTCCTTGGTCACTGCCAGGAAGGTGTCGAGCACGCCCAGGCCCTTGTAGGCCGTGGATTCGAAGTAGGGCACGGAGCGGAAATTGAGGCGGCGGTTCATGACGCCCACGGCCATGGCGTCGGGCAGGTCCCGCTTGTTGTACTGGATGACGAAGGGGATCTGCTTGATGTTCAGGCGGTTCGCGTTGAGGTTGTGGTAGAGGTTCGAGAGCGAATCGACGTTGTCCTGCATTTTCGATTCGCTGCTGTCCGCCACGAAGACCACGCCGTCGGCCCCGCCCAGCACCACGCGCCGGCTGGCGTCGTACTGCACCTGGCCCGGCACCGTGTACACCTGCAGGTGGATGGCGTTGCCGTAGATGTAGCCGAGGTTGATGGGCAGCAGGTCGAAGAAGAGGGTGCGGTCCTCTTGGGTGTTGACGCTGAACATCTCGCCCCGCTGGCCCTCGCTGCACATGGAGTGCAGCACCTGCAGGTTGGTCGTCTTGCCGGAGAGCCCCGGTCCGTAATAGACCAGCTTGAGCAGGATCTCGTTGGCTCGGGTATTGAACTGGACCATGGGCGGCCGCCAGAAGGGGAAGGTCTAAAGATTACAAGGCTTTTGGCCGGTCTGCCAAACCAGGCCTCAAAGGCTCCTCGGCAGGCGCTGTGCTAGGATCAAGTCCTGCGTTTCCAAGGCCAACTTGTACATCCACATGGGCAGTCCGGTTCCAGTCGCGATCATCTTCTCGGTATCCCCTGCGGGGATACGCGAGACCCATACGCAGTGGGAACGGAGCGCGGCCTAAGCCGGGGAGGGGTTTTGAGCGTTCCGCGCCACGTCGGCATCATCATCTCGGCATCCCCTTCGGGGATACCTGAGACCGCAGGGCTTCCGGCCTTCAAGTGCTGTCTGGGCCGGGTGGCGTGATGAGCGTTCCCCGCCACGTGGCCATCATTATGGACGGGAACGGCCGGTGGGCCGCCGTCCGGGGGATGGCGCGCATCAAGGGGCACAAGGCCGGCGTGCAGGCCGTGGAGCGGATCCTGGATGAGGCCTCGGCTCTGGGGATCCCGCACCTGAGCCTCTACGCCTTCTCCACGGAGAACTGGAAGCGCCCGGCCCTGGAGGTGGCGGCCCTCATGGCCCTCCTCCGCATGTACCTCCGCATGTTCGTGCAGAAGCTCCAGAAGCGGCAGATCCGCTTCCACCACTTGGGGGACCTTTCGGGCATGCCCGAGGGCATCCAGCGGGACGTGAAGGAACTGGAGCGGCTCACGGCCCACCACACGGGCATGACCTTCCACCTCGCCGTGAACTACGGGTCCCGCTCGGAGCTGGTGCATGCCGCCCGGGCCTGCGTCCTGGACGGCCTCAAGCCCCAGGAGATCACCGAGCAGGCCATCCAGGACCGCCTCTGGACGAAGGGCGTGCCCGACGTGGACCTCCTCATCCGCACCAGCGGCGAGCATCGCATCTCCAACTTCCTGCTTTGGCAGTGCGCCTACGCGGAGTTCTTCATGACCGACACCCTCTGGCCCGATTTCGGGCCCGAGGCCCTGCGCGCGGCCCTGGAGGATTTCTCCAGCCGCGAGCGCCGCTTCGGAGGCCTCTGATGTCCCATAAACCGACGCATGCGGCGGGCCGGGCGACCCCCGTGGTCGACACGAAGAACATGAAGGTCCGGGTGATCACGGCCCTCGTCTTCGCCGCCTTCTTCTTCTCCCTCCTCTACTTCGGCGGCGGCCCCACCCGCGTGGGCGGCGTGGATCTGGGCGATGGGAAGGCCTGGGGGCAGTGGGCCTACCTGGCCCTCATGGGCTTCGCCATCTTCGCCGGCGTGCGGGAGATGGTGCTCATGGCCCGGGTGCGCGGATTCAACCCCAGCCTGCCGGGCGCCGTGCTCACGGGGTGGCTGTTCCTGCTGCACTTCCACTTCGAGAAGAACGGCCTCGATCGGCTGCCCCTCTGGGCCGTCCTCTTCGCGGGGATGCTCCTCATCCACTTCGGCGCCCTGTTCTTCGACGAGAAGCTGGAGGAGGCGCTGCCCAGCCAGGCCATCGCCTGGATGGCGGCGCTGGTGCTGGGGCTGGGCCTTGGCTTCCAGCAGAAGCTCTTCCTGCTGGAGGGCACGTTGCCCAAGACGGGCAGCCGGTTGATCCTGGCCCTCTACATCATTGTTTGGTTCGGCGACTCCACCGCCTACTTCGTGGGCTCCTACTTCGGGAAGCACAAGATGGCGCCCAAGGTGAGCCCCAAGAAGACCTGGGAGGGCGCCTTCGGCAACACCCTGGGCAACGTGGGCGGCGCCGCCCTCATGAAGGCCACCTTCTGCACGGAGTGGAGCTGGGTGGACGTGGTGGCCCTGGGCCTCTTCATGGGCCTCGTGAGCCAGCTGGGCGACCTGGTGGAGAGCACCTGGAAGCGCAGCGCCGGCGTGAAGGACAGCAACGTGGGCGTGTCCATCCCCGGGCATGGCGGCATGCTGGATCGGGTGGACAGCCTCGTGCTCGCCGCGCCCGCCATGTACGCCTATCTGAGGTACGCGCAGGGGTGGACGCAGTGAGGCTGGAGGCCGGAGGCCGGAGCCTGGAGGCCTGATGCGCCGGCTCGCGATCCTCGGCTCCACGGGGAGCATCGGCACGTCCACCTTGGACGTGGTGGCCGCGCATCCGGAGGCCCTCTCCGTCGTGGCCCTCGCCGCCGGGCGCAACCGAGATCTCTTCCTCGAGCAGGTGCGTCGTTGGAAACCCGCCTGCGTCTCCCTGGCATCCAAGGAGGATGCGGATTGGCTGCGATCCCAGCTGGATCGCGCACCCGAACTGCACTGGGGCTCGGAAGGGCTGAAGGCCTGCGCCCTCCACGGGGACGTGGACACGGTGATGGCCTCCGTGGTCGGGGCCGCCGGGCTCGAGAGCACGGAGGCCGCCCTTCGGGCCGGGCGTCGGGTCTGCGTGGCGAACAAGGAGTCCCTCGTGGTGGGCGGTGCGCTGATGCGCCGGGCCTTGGAGGCCGGGGGCGGCGAACTGCTGCCCGTCGATAGCGAACACGCCGCCCTGCACCAGCTCCTCGCGGATCGCCCCCCGGAGAGCATCGCCGAGGTGCGCCTCACGGCCAGCGGCGGCCCCTTCCGGGAGTGGCCCCTGGCGCGGATCCAGGCGGCCACCCGTGAAGAGGCCCTGAACCATCCCACCTGGAAGATGGGCCCGAAGATCACCGTGGATAGCGCCACCCTCATGAACAAGGGGCTGGAGGTGATCGAGGCCTCCGTGCTCTTCGGCCTGGGCCCCGATCGCGTGGGCGTCACCGTCCACGCCCAGAGCCAGGTGCACGCCATGGTGGGCTTCACGGATGGCACTTACCAGCTGCAGGTCTGCGCCAACGATATGAAGCTGCCCATCCAGTACTGCCTCCTCCACCCCCAAAAGGTGGCGGGCCCCGTGCCGGCCTATGACTGGACGCAGGCCCGGGCCTGGACCTTCGAAGCCCCGGATCTCCAACGCTTTCCCCTGCTCGGCCTCGCATATGCGGCCCTGCGGGCGGGGGGCACGGCCCCGGCCCTGTTGAACGCGGCCAACGAGGTGGCCGTGGCCGGCTTCCTCCAAGGGCGCGTGGGTTTCTGGGATATCCAGGCCTGTGTCTCGGAGGCCCTGCAGGCCCTGCCCAGCGAGCCGGCCCGGGACCTTTCCCAGGTGCTGGATGCGGATCGAGCCGCCCGGCGTCATGCTGAAGGGTGGGTCGCCGCCCGCGGCCACTGATCTCCCTGATTCCGATCCGCTCCTGACAAGGCTTCCATGTTCGAATTGCTCGCCTTCGCCCTGCCCCCCAAGGTGGTGAACCTCGGCTTCGCCCTCCTCGGCATCGGCGCCCTCATCTTCCTCCACGAGCTGGGCCACTTCCTCGCCGCCAAGTACATGGGCATGCCCGTGGAGACCTTCTCCATCGGCTTTGGCAAGCGCCTCATGGGCTTCCAATGGAAGGAGACGGACGTCCGCCTCTCCGTGTTGCCCCTGGGCGGCTATGTGAAGCTGGCGGGCTTCAATCCCGAGGATCCCGGCGCCGACGACCCCCATGGCTTCCTCCAGCAGCCCTACTGGAAGCGGATGCTGTTCTACTCGGGCGGCATCCTCGCCAATCTGGCCGTCGCCTTCGTGCTGTTCGGCATCGTGGGGGTGAACCAGGCCCGGGTCACGAAATCCCGGGATTCCGTGGTGGCGGTGGTGACGGAGGGAGCTGCCTCCAAGGGGGGGCTCCGCAGTGGAGACGAACTGGTCGCCGTCGGGCCCCACGCCATCGAACTCGCGACGGTGGAGCAGGTCTTCCTGAAGACCCTCGTGCCCTACATCCAATCCCATGCGGGCCAGCCCATCCCCTTCAAGATCCGCCGGGGCGAGGAGCAGCTCTCCCTGGACCTCACGCCCGCGGTGGAGGGCGGCGTGGGCAAGCTCGGCTTCTGGTACGACATCAACCAGATCCCGCTGGAACGGAGGTCGGTGGCCCTGGCGGACCTGGCCTTCGGGGCCCGCTATTCGGGGCAGCGCATCGTGGGCCTCTCCGGCCTCGTGTTCCGCTTCCTCAAGAAGGTGGTCACCTTCAAGGCGACCAGCGGCGAGGTGGGCGGCCCCATCACCATCACCCGCCAGATGAGCCAGTTCGCGGGGATGGGGCTCGACCCCTTCCTCATGATCTGCGCGGCCATCAGCCTCCAGCTGGCCATCCTCAACGCCCTGCCCATCCCCATGCTGGACGGCGGCCACATGCTGATCCTCACGGCCGAGCGCATCCGCCGCCGCGACTTCAGCATGGAGTTCAAGGAGAAGGTGCTCACGGGCGGCTTCTTCCTGCTGGCGGGGCTCATGGGGCTCGTGCTGATCATGGACCTGTTCAAGCTGCGGAAGTAGACGCTCAAAGGAACCTGACGGCCCTAGTCGTGGTCGCCCTTGCGGATGCGATCCATTTCCCGCTTGGCGTCCCGCTCCTTCAGCGCCTCCTTCTTGCTCGCCGAGTCCTTGCCCATGGCGAGGGCGATCTTCACCTTGATCAGGCCCTTGTCATTGAGGTAGATGGCGAGGGGCACGAGGGTGTAGCCCTTGCGATCCACGGCCTTGATGATCTTCAGGATCTCCGCTTTGCGCAGGAGGAGCTTTCGGGGGCGCAGGGTCTCGTGGTTCGTCCAGCTGCCCTTTTCGAAGGGGCTGATGTGGGCCTGCTTGAGCCAGAGCTCGCCGGAGACGGCATCCACATAAGCGTCCTGGAGCTGCCCCTGGCCTGCCCTCAGACTCTTCACTTCGGTCCCCTGGAGGGCGATGCCCGCCTCCCAGGTCTGCTCGACATGGTAGTTGTGCAGGGCTTTGCGGTTGCGGACGAGATCCTCGGACATGTTTCCAGCATACCCATGGGCGGGGGCCCACTTGCGCCCAGGCGTAAACTGGCGCCATGGCTCCCCTGATCGCGGATCTGCGAGATCAGCACCGCAAGCTCGTCCTCCGGGCCGCCAGCCTCCGAATGTTCCTCGAACCGGGGAAGGTGGAGGCGGATCCCAAGGGCGCCCACCAGGCCCTCGTCCACTTCGGGCTGCTCCTGCGGAACCACCTGGATCTGGAGGATGGGCTCCTCTACCCGAAGGCCCGCGCCCACTCGCTCTGTGGCCCCATCGTGGCCCAGTTCGAAGAGGGCATGGGCCGCCTGCGGGCCACCTCGGATGCCTACATCCTCGGCTGGCCGGACGCGCAGAGCATCGCGAACGACCCTGCCGGGTTCCGGGATTACACGGGCGCGGTCCTGCGCGTGCTGGAGCGCCGGATCGACGCGGAGGAATCGGAGCTCTTCCCCCGATTGGAGCCGGAGGGCCTCTGAGCCCCCTCGGTTTCACCCCAGGGGGAGGTCGGGGTAGGCTGGAGTTTTCGGATGGTCCGTGCTGCATAAACTCCTCGCCCCCGTGATCAAGTGGATGACCGCCGTCATGGCGGCCACCGGCCCCTGGGGAGTCATGCTCCTCATGGGCATCGAAAGCGCCTGCATCCCCCTGCCCAGCGAAGTGATCATGCCCTTCGCCGGCTTCATGGCCTTCCAGGGGAAGATGACCCTCTTCGGGCTCGGCGCCGGGAATCCCGAGATGCAGGTGTGGATCGCGGCGATCTTCGGCGCCCTGGGATGCAACCTCGGCTCCATCCCGGCCTACGAGGTGGGCGCCTGGGGCGGCCATGCCGCCGTGCGGCGATTCGGGAAGTACATCCTCCTCCATGAGGGCCACCTGAGCCAGGCCCACCGCTTCTTCGAGCACTTCGGCTCCTGGGCCATCATCATCGGCCGCCTGCTGCCCGTCGTCCGCACCTTCATCGCGCTGCCCGCGGGCATCGCGGAAATGGATCGCACCAAGTTCCACCTCTACACCTTCATCGGCAGCCTGCCCTGGTGCTACGGCCTCGCCTGGGTGGGGTTCAAGTTGGGTGAGCGATGGGATTCCCTGGGCGCCTACTTCCACAAGTTCGACCTGGTGATCGGCGGCATCATCCTCGCCGGCGTGGTCTGGTTCGTGTGGGATCACTGGAAGCACCGCTCCCGCTGAACCTTGTTCAGGAGGGCAAATCGGATCCGGGCTTCGACCGCCGCAACCCGACTTCGGGGAACAGCGTGTCCACGCAGTCGGGGCAGATGCCATGGGTGAAATCCGCCTCCGAGTGGGTGCTGATGTAGTTTTCGATCTGGTTCCAATAGCCCTTGTCATCCCGGATCTTCTTGCAGCAGGAACAGATGGGCAGAAGGCCGGAGAGCTGCTTCACCCGGGTGAGGGCCTCTGACAATTCCCGATTCCGGGCCTGCAGTTCCTCCGTGCGCTGGGCCACGAGGGCCTCGAGCGCCGCCTTGGCCCGGGCGAGGGCGGCCAGCCTCACGCGGATGATGCCGAGAACGGCGGCCCCGGCCGCGAGCACCAACAGGAATCTGAACCCGAGGGAGTGCCACCAGGGCGGCCGGATCCTGAAATCGAGGCCCGCCACGGGTCCAAAGGGTCCCTGGGCGAGGGCGACCCGGGTTTCGAAACGGTAGGAGCCGCCTCCCAGCGCGGGATAGCGCACGCTCTTGCCCTCCACGTCGCGCCACTCGTCCTCCAGCCCGATCAGGCGGGCCTGGAAGCGGAGCTCGCTCTCGTTGAGGTAGGAGGGGGCCGTCATGCGGAAGGCGACGGTTCCATCCTGATGCCCGAAGGGCTCGAGGATCCCGAAGGGGGGTTCCTTCGCGTGCGAGCCGAAGGTGGCGGCGACGATCCGGGCTTCGGGGGCCGCGGCCGAATCGGCCACGGAACTGGCGTCATAGCGGATGAGCCCGCCCGTGGTGCCGACCCAGATGCGGGATCCTTCGGCCAGCAGGGCGTGGACGTTGCAGTCCTCGCTGACCATGCCGTCATGCCGGCCCACATGGAGGGGCGGATCCAGGCGATCGAGGCCGAGATCGGTGCTGGCCCAGACCTGGCCCCGGCCATCCAGGGCGACCCCGTACACCATGTCGGAGCGCAAGCCGTTGCCTTTGCTCCGGTGCTCCAGGACCTGCAGCTGGCCGTGCTCCAGGCGCACTCGGGTGAGCCCCTTGGGCTCCTGGTTGTGGATCCAGGCGCTGCCATCCGGGAGGAAGACGAGGCCCCGCACGGTGCGGGGATGGAGGCCATCCCGTTCCGTGAACAGGCGCCAACCGGCATCGAGGTCGCGGATGAGGAGGCCGGCGCTGGATCCGGCCCAGATCCGCCCCTCCCGATCCTCGCGGAAACTGTAGACGCTGAGGCGCGGGGCGCGGGCGATCTCGGGGCCCACCTCCGGGATCAGCCTCCGCGTTTCCGGGTCGAGGCGGAGGACGCCCAAGGTGGCATGTCCCACCCAAACCCGGGCCTTGGAATCCGTCATCACCGCATGGGTGTTGAGGCTGGCTTCGCCCCAGGGGGCCACTTCCGCCACCGACCGGCCCGCGGGCAGCCACATGGTCGGCCCCGTGCTGCTGGCCATCCAGAGGTTGCCCTTGGGATCCCGCTCGAGGCACTTGATGCGGTGGCCTTCGGTGCCCGGAATGCGGCGCAACGTTCCGGAGTCGAGCCGGGCCGCCCCATCGTCGGTGCCGATGAGGAGGCTGCCATCCCGATCCCGCAGGATCGACCAGACGGCTTCCCCGGAGGATCCCCCCGAAAGGGCATAGTTGCGCAGCTGGCCGCCGCCTTGGAGGCGGGCCATGCTGGGGCCCAGCACCCAGAGGGATCCTTCCCGATCCCGGAGCACGGTGCGCACCCAGCGGAAGGGCAGGCCCGCCGCCGCATCCAGGCGGTCGGTGCGGGCCCCGGCGATGCGGAGCGCCCCGTTCTGCGTGGGCAGCCAGAGGGATCCATCGGCATCCCGGTGGGGCACGCTGTTGGGCGTGAGGCTCCCAGGTAGCAGGTGGGATTGGTCCGTGAACCGATCAGCCTCCGGCAGCCTCATGAGGAGTTTGCGTCCGGCCCCCACCCAGATGCGCCCCTCGCCATCTTCCGCCAGCAGGGTAGGGGCCGCGAGCGCGACGCCGGTGGAGGCTCCCCAGAGCCGGGAGCTGCCATCGGGAAGGTAGGCCCGCACGCCGTCGTCGGAGGCGGTCCACAGCCATTGGCTGCGGTCCCCGGCGTGCAGGAGGATGGGCTTGCCCTCGACCCGCCAGGGGCGATGGGCGAATTCGAGCCCCTCCTTCTGGACGAAGAGCCCCTGATCCGTGAGCACCCAAAGGCGGCCCTGTTGATCCTGGGCGATGAGGTTGGGCGAGATCTTGGAGGCCGTCCCCTCGAATTGCGGCCTTTCGAAGCGCCCCTCGTGAAACCGGAGGAGCCCCTCCTGCACCGCCAGCCAGAGTCCCCCTTCCCGGGCGGGGAAGAGGGCGCTCACGAAGGGCGAGGGGAGGCCATCCTTCTCGGTGTAGGTGCGGCACTGGCCGCGGTCGTAGCGGAGCAGGCCGGATTCGGTGCCGAGCCAGATGAACCCGTCCTTGTCCTGGGCGATGGCCACGGGGCCCGTGGTGGGGATGCCCTCATCGGGCCCCAGGAGGACGAAGGGCAGGCGACCGGCTTCGGGGCGGGCCATGGCCGGGCCCTGCGCCGCCAGGGGCAGCGCGAGGATGCTGGCGAGCAGGCATCGGAGGAGGTGGGTGGGGATGCGAAATGGCATCCCCCACAGCATCGGCATGGGAGGCTGATGCCCTGACTACGGGCGATTAGGGTTCCCCCGGCGGCGCCTCGCCCCTCCCGACCGGTGGAATCTCCGCCCGGGCCTGCTTCATGCAATCGGGGCAGATCCCGTGGCTCACCAGGGCGCCCTTCTGGCGGGTGAGGTAGTCCTCGATCCCGCTCCAGTAGCCCCGATCGTCCCTCACCCTGCGGCACCATGCACAGACCGGGAAGAGGCCTTCGAGCGTCTTCACCTCGCTCAAGGCCTTCTGGAGGTCCCGGGTCGCGGCCTGCTGGGATTCCAGCACCCCCCGGAACCGATGCACCAGCCAGGCCATGAACCCGTAGGTGATGAGGTCGTTGGCCAGGGTCCACATACGGAGGCCCACGCGATCGTAAACCGGGCTCGTCGCATAGTTGCCGACACCCCAGGCGACGGAGGCCGCCACGGCGGCGGTGAGTCCCCACGGGAGGCCTCCGGCCCAGGTGGCCCAGGCCACGGGGAAGAAGTAAAGGGTGCCGAAGGAGAGTTGATCCGGGGTATTCGCTTCAAGGACACAGAGTCCCCCGATGAGGAGCAGGGAGGCCGCCAGGGAAGCGGGCTTGGGTGCCGAGAGGTGGATCATGGGGGGCCTTCGCCCGCTTCATCGAGCGCCGGGAGCGGGGTGATGAATCTAGTCGGACCGCCCCGGGGCCGCAGGCGAAGCGCCCTCGCCAAGCAATCGATCCGTGGCGGCCACCAGGGCGCGGGAGATGCCGGGCTCGCTCGCGCTATGGCCCGCGTCCGGCACCTCGAGCAACTCGGAACCCGGCCAGGCCCCGTGGAGGTCGAGGGCGTTCTGGAAGGGGCACACGAGGTCGTAGCGGCCATGGATGATCACGCCCGGGATGTGGGCGAGCCCGGCGGCGCCCCGCAGCAGCTGGCCGGCCTCCAGCCAGGCGGCATGCTGGAAGTAGTGGCACTCGATGCGGGCGAAGGCGAGGGAGCCCTCATCCTGCCCGTAATTGGCGAGCAGCGCGGCATCGGGTACCAGGGTGAGCATGGACCCTTCGTAGCGGGCCCAGGCCTTGGCCGCCGGGAGGTTCACGGCCGGATCCTCGCTGAACAGGCGCCGGGCGTAGGCGTTCATCAAGTCGCCCCGCTCCTCCTCGGGAATGGGGGCCAGGAATTCCGCGTAGCGCTCCGGGAAGAGACGGCTGGCACCCTCTTGATAGAACCAGCGCAGCTCCCAGGGCGCGCAGAGGAAGATGCCGCGCAGGATCATCCCGGCCACACGCGCCGTGTGCTTCTGGGCGTAGGCGAGGGCCAGGGTGGAACCCCAGGAGCCGCCGAAGAGGGTCCAGGTTTCCAACCCGAGGTGTTCGCGCAACCGCTCGAGATCCGCCACGAGATCCCAGGTGGTGTTCTCCCGGATCTCGGCATAGGGGGTGCTCTGCCCACAGCCCCGCTGATCCAGGAGGATGATCCGCCACCTCCGCGGATCGAAGTAGCGCCGGTGCTTGGGCGAGGTGCCCCCGCCGGGTCCGCCGTGGAGGAAGATCACGGGCCGCCCTTGGGGGTTCCCGCTCTCCTCCCAGTAGAGGGTGTGGAGCTCCGAGACCTTCAGGAAGCCGGTTCGATGGGGTTCAATCCCGGGGTAGAGCCAGGTGAGGGGATCCTTGGGCGGGGTCATGATGGTTCCGGTCCATTCCAATCAGCGGAGTCCAGGAGGATGGCCCGCACCGGCGAGGCATCCGCGCCCGCGATGCGGAGGGGCAGGGCGATGAGGGTGAAACGGCCCTCGGGCACCCCCTCGAGAAGGAGCCCCTCCAGATTGCGCATGCCCGTCCTCAGCAGGGCGTGGTGGCTCTCCAGGGCCTTGCTGGCGAAGGGATCCACGCTGGGGGTGTCCAGGCCCACCAGCACTACGCCTTGGGCGTGGAGGGCTTCGACGAGTTCCGGCGAGAGGCTTGCGAAGTCCTCGTTCCAATGCCGGGGATCGGGGAAGGTGCCGGTGCGGAAGAGCACCCGCGGAGCCTGGATGGGGGCGGTGAGGTGATGCGGGTGGATGCGTTCACCACGGCCCACCTCCACCCGCATGACTTGGCAGGGGCCCACGTAAGGTGAGAGCTCCACGGCGTCGATGCTGGCCGCGCCCAGACCGAAGTGGCTCGGAGCATCGGCATGGGCGCCCAGGTGCACCGTGGCGCGGACGCTGCTCAGATCCAAATGGGCGCCCGCGGCCATGGAAAGCGCCACCTCCCGAGAGAAGGGCCGATCTCCGGGCCACACGGCCAGGGAAGGCTCGATGAGGGGGCTGAGGTCATGGATCCGCACGGGGCCAGCTTACCCCGCCCACTGCCTCGAGGAGCCTGTCCAAGTAGCCCAGCCCCACGGGTTACTTGGGCACGCTCCTCGGCTTGACTTGGAAGGCCCATCTCCCGATACAGGGAGGATGCGACTCCTTCCGGTGGTTCTCCATTGCGCGGTGGCCGTCCACGGCATGGCGATGGACCGGAAGGGCGTCCCGCCCGCCACCACGCCCGTGGCCAAGGGCACGATCACCATGCGGGAGGAATCCTACCTGGAGGTGGAATACGGCGTGGACATCCAGGCCCTCCGCAAGCTGAAGGGCGCTCCCTCCCAGGATCGGGGAAGCTGGGCCCTCGCGCAGGTGGCTGAAGGGCGGGTGGCCTCCTCCATCCGCGTGAAGGCGCTCGTGGATACCAGCGCTTCACGGCGTCGCTCCATTCTCGAAGGTCTGCTCAAACAGTGGTGGCCCACCCCGGATTTCCGTTCGGACGACCCCGAGGTGCAGGCCTTCCTAGATTTCTCCGGGCGGATCCTGAACATGCAGGATGCCTTCGAATATCGCTTCTCGAAGGGCCGCGTCTGGGTGCGCTACAAGGAAGAGGGGTGGCGCGAGTTCACCACACCCAGGCTCTGCCTGGCCGTGCTCCGGTTCAACTACCAGGTGGTTGCCGCCAACCGGGAGCCCATGAGTGCCTACGAGAGCGCCCTCGGTGAGCTACTGAAGTAGGCCTCAGGCCTTGGCGATGACCTTCATCTCCACGGCGATGGGCGTGGGCAGGGCCCGCACCTCCACCGTGGTGCGCGTGGCCTGGATGCCCTCGAAATACTGGCGGTAGACCTCATTGAAGGCCTTGAAGTCGCGCTGCATGTCGATGAGGAAGCACTGGCAGTCCACGATGGCGTCCAGGCTGGAACCGGCGTCTTCGAGGATGGCCTTGATGTTCTCGATGACGGCCTTCGTCTGGGCGGCGGCGTCGTAGTCCCTGGGGGCGCCGTCGGCGTTGCGCACGGGGCCCCCGGGGATCTCGTCCGTCTCCGGTTGGCGGGGGCCGATGCCGCTGACGAAGATGAAGTCGCCCTGGCGCCGGGCGTGCGGGTAGGCACCCACGGCCTTGGGGGCTTTCTTGGCGCTGGTGTGGATGGCGCCGGAGCTCACGGGCTTGGGCGCCGCAGCCGCGGCCGCAGGGGCAGAGGCCTCGGCCGTTTTGCCGCCGGCCAGCACGCCGCGCTCGCCGCCGAAGGTCTCCACCTCGCCCTCGTCGAATTCGCGGCTGAGGTTGCGCTCCGGCGCGGGGCTGAGCGACACGACGGCGGCTCCGCTGCCCCAGAGGGGGCCGTAGGCGAGCGCCTTCCCCGCGTAACCGTTGTGCTGCCCGAGCACGCCCGAGAGCCACCAGAAGGCCCGGCCCCGCTGATCGCCGCTGGCCTGCTGGCTGAACTCCCGGATCACTTGGGAGACGTCCTCCACGCGGCCGTCCTCCAGCATCTCCAGGAGCTTGCGGTTCCACTCGTCGTCCTTGGCGGAGTAGAGGCGATCATCCTTGGGATCGATCATCCGGGGAAAGACGCGATTGCTGAGGGCGGTGACGGCCACCGCCACGGCCTTCTTTCCCGTGGCCTTGAGGGCATCCACGGCGGCCTTGGCGAGCACGATCGTCTCCGCGCGGTCCGCGTACATGTTGCAGCCCACGACGCAGGCGGGCAGCGCGTTGTCGGGATTCAGCAGCTGCAGCGCCTGGATGGTGCCGCTGTCGATGGGAAAGCCCTTGTAGCTCACGGCTCGGGTGAAGAGGCCCCGGCCGCGGCCCGCGGCTTCGAAGGCCTTGGCGAAATCCGCGTCCATGCGCAGCTGGTAGGGCATGGTGCCGAAGGCGTGGAAGTCCTGGTCCACGTGGACCCATTCGGGATTCGGATCGCCCTGGATCTGGTGCCCGATGACGTTCACCCACTGCGTGCTGTAGAGGAGGATGAGGTCGGCGCCGGAGACCTTGATCTCCTCCCGGGCCTGCTCGAAGCCGCGGCGCAGCTCCGCCCAGTGGGGGTTCTTCTCGGGGGCGAGGAGGGGAAGGGGACGACCGGGAACGATGTAACCGTGCAGGATCATGGGCAATTCCAATAAAACGAGTAACCGCGAATGACGCGAATGGGCGCGAATGAATTAGCGTGAATTCGCGACATTCGCGGTTCCAATTGATTGAATCCAACCGACCACTGCGTTGCCCGTGCCGATGACGCTGCCGTAGCCGTAGACCTCGGCGGGGAAGCTGGGGTAGTCCAGCGCCGCCAGCAGCCAGGCGAGGCTGCCGTCCTTGGTTTCGGAGATGGCCTGCTCCGTGAAATCCGGCAGGATGTCCATGAGCTCCCGGGTGCGGCCCTGCTTCATGAGTTCGATGACGCGCATGTCCCACAGGTATTGGCCATGGTGGGTGATGTGCTCCTTGCTCATGTCCTCGGGGAGTTCGCTTTCGGTGGTGAAGTGTCGGTGGCTGAGGGAGCAGCTGGCGAGCAGCAGGGCCTTGCGCCCCGTCTGCTCGATGGCGGCGCGGGTGGCTTCGCCGAGGCGGGCCATCTCGTCCTGGCCCATCTCGTTGCTGAAATCGAAATAGGTGCTGTTGGAGCTGACGGCCACGATGGGCTTGTCCCAGGCGGGGTTGGCCAGGTGGCAGCTGATGATGGTGCCGTAGTCCACGCGGAATTCCGGGTTCTCCATGAGGCTCATCTCGAGCTTGCGGGCCTGGCCTTCCGCGTGGATCGCCTTGGCCAACTCCACGTCGACCTTCATATCGAAGGTGTAGCGGAAGAGGTTGGGAAAGATGGGATCCACGCTGAGGCCCGAGAGCTGGGGCACGGCCAACAGGTGGTTGCCCGTGCGCGTCTTCCAGTGGGGGCTGTGCACGAGGATGACGTCGTAGTCCGTCTTCGCCAGATCCTTGCGCAGGCGTTCATAGCCCCAGCGCAGCACCTCCCAGCCGCCCTCGGAGCGGGGTTCGTTTTGCGGGGGGTTCTCGGCGTAGACGAGGTGGGGCGGGTGGGGCGCGAGGGCGCCTGCGACGATGCGGCCGGTGCTCATGGGAAGCCTTCTTTGTTAACCACAGAGGTCACAGAGACCACAGAGGTAAGGAATCGAGAATAAGAGGAGGAACGGAATTCCTTCCCTTCTCTGTGGCCTCTGTGACCTCCGTGGTTCATCAGTTTTCAATCCAATCTCACGGTGATGGTCTTGGCTTCGCTGAAGAACTCCAAGCTCCAGCGCCCGCCCTCGCGGCCCACGCCGCTGTCCTTCACGCCGCCGAAGGGCACGCGGAGGTCGCGCATGAGCCAGGTGTTGATCCACACGAGGCCCGTCTCCAGCTTCTGGGCCACGCGGTGGGCGCGGTTCAGATCCTGCGTCCAGAGGTTGGCGGCGAGTCCGTAGCGCACGCCGTTGGCCAGGGCGAGGGCCTCGTCTTCGGTGTCGAAGGGGTGGACGGTGACGACGGGGCCGAAGATCTCTTCCGTGGCCGTGCGGCAGGTGGCGGGCAGGCCCGTGATAACCGTGGGTTCCAGGAAGAAGCCCCCCGCGAATTCGGCGTCCAGGATGGGGCGCTTTCCACCGCAGCGGATCGTGCCGCCCTCTTCCACGGCGAGGCGCAGGTAGCCCTCCACCTTGTCGCGGTGGCCGGCGGAGATGAGGGCGCCGCCCCGGGTCGACTCCCGACGGGGATCGCCGGGAACCCAGGTTGCGGCCTCCTTCACGAGGGCCTCCACGAAGCGGTCGTGGAGGGACCGCTCCACGAGGATGCGCGAGCCGCAGAGGCAGATCTGGCCCGTGTTCTGGAAGGCGGCGCGGGTGACGCCCTGCACGGCCTTCTCGAAGTCGGCATCGGCGAAGACGAGGCTTGGGTTCTTTCCGCCGAGTTCCAGGGAGAGCTTTTTGAAAGCTGGAGCCGCGGCGGCGGCCACGAGGGCGCCGCTGGCGGTGCCTCCCGTGAAGCTCACGGCCTTCACGCGGGGATGGGCCACAAGGGGCGCGCCGGCCTCGGGGCCCAGGCCGTGCACGAGGTTCACGATGCCGTGGGGGGCATGGAGGGCCTGCAGCTCCTCCATGAGCAGGTGGGCCGTGAGGGGCGTGAGCTCGCTCGGCTTGGCCACCACGGTGTTGCCCATGGCCAGGGCGGGGGCCAGCTTCCAGGTGAGGAGGTAGAGGGGCAGGTTCCAGGGCGTGATGAGGGCGCAGACGCCGACGGGGGTGCGGTGCACGTAGTGGAAGCCGTCCTCCACGTGATAGGCCTCGTCGTTCCGCTGCCGCACTTCGCGGGCGAAGTGGCGGAGGTTCGAGAGGGCGCGGGGGATGTCGAGGGTGCGCGTCAGCTGCAGGGGCTTCCCGGCATCCTGGCTCTCGGCGTCGGCGAAGTCGTCGAAGCGCGCCTCCACCCGGGCGGCCAGGGCCTCGAGGAGCTCGGCCCGCTCCGCCACGCTGCTCCTCCCCCAGCCGGCCTGGGCCGCCGCGGCGGCGAGCACGGCGGCGTCCACATCCTCCGCGGATCCCCGGGCGACGCGCGCGATCACCTGCCCGGTGGCGGGTGCGAGGTCATCGAACCACTGGCCGCCCGCCGGATCCTGGAAGCGGCCGGCGATGAAGTGGGGAAGGAGGCGGGGCTGGGTCATGGGGATCTCCGATTATCCAGCAGCGGGGGACCCCTGGGCTATGCTGATTCGCGATCATGCGCCACCGGCTTGCCCTCTCATTGTTTGGCCCAGGTCGCGTGAGCTCGCGCGACGGCGCCTTCCGTCCGCGGGAGGGCCGCGTCGGGGTGCCCTTCGGCGCGCGGCCTACGGAGCCCTGGAGGCGGAACTCGTGAGACGCGCGGATCGCCTCTTCCAGATCGTGCAGATCCTCCGGCGGGATCGCCTCAGCACAGCCGCGAAACTGGCGGCGGAGCTGGAGATCAGCACCCGCACGCTCTACCGCGATGTCGCGGATCTCCAGGCCTCGGGGGTGCCCATCGAAGGGGAGGCGGGTGCGGGATACCGGCTTCCGCGCCACTTCGATCTTCCGCCGTTGATGTTCACGGTCGACGAAGCCGAGGCGCTCTTCCTGGGGTTGCGCATCGCCAGCGCTTGGGCCGATCCGGCCCTCGCCCAGGCAGCCGCCACGGCCCGCCGCAAACTGGAATCGGGACTCACCGAAGGCCTGAAGCGGGCCCTCCGGGATTCCGTGTTGGAAGCTCCGGGATTCCACGTGCCGGAAGCGCTGCGGGCGCCCTTGGGGGACCTGCGCAGGGCGGTGCGGGAGCGCCTCCGGTTGCGGGTGGAGTACGAGGATAAGGAGGGGCGCGGCAGCCTCCGGGTGCTCCGGCCCCTGGGGCTCCACTTCTGGGGGGGCACCTGGACCCTGGCGGCGTGGTGCGAGCAGCGGGGAGATTTCCGAACCTTCCGGGTGGATCGCCTTCGTCGATGGACCCTTGAGGGTGCCTTTCCGGCGGAACCGGGCCGGGAACTGGCGGACTACCTCCGGATCACCAAGGAGTGAAGCCTGCTGCCATCACGGTGGCAGGAGGACCTGGGAGCCTGGGTTTCCACAAGGAGCAACCCATGTACCGATGCCTCGAAGACTTCCGTGCCCAGTTCCAGGAGGAGGTGGAGGACACCCTCAAGGTGCTCCGCGCCATTCCGGAGGCGTCCGCCTCGCTGGCGGTGACCGCCGCCCATCGGGACCTCCGCCGCATGGCCTGGCATCTGGTGGAGAGCCTCGTCTCGCTGCCGGCCCAGCTCGGCCTCCAGGTGGATGGCCCCGCCACCGACGAGCAGGGGTCGGCCCGGGAACCGGTGCCCGCCACGCTCTCCGAGGTCTGCGCGCGCTACCAACGGGCCGCGGCCTCCCTGCTGTCGGAAGTTGCCGCCTGGCGGGACGAGGACCTGCAGATCGAGGACACGATGTTCGGGCACCTGCGGTGGGCCCGCGGGTACAGCCTCAGGGCCTTGGAAATGCATCAGGCTCACCATCGGGGCCAGATGACCGTGCTGATGCGTCAGGCAGGGCTACGGGTGCCTGCTTTCTATGGCCCGGTCCTGGAGGATTGGGCCGCCATGGCGATGGGGACCCCAAAGGTCTGAATTGCCTACCGAACCTGAAGCGTGGTCGAGGGGAGGTTCCGTATCCGGAGCACATTCGGCAGCATGCCCAGCCTGAAGGCCACGAGGTACAGCAAGCTGAACACGGCCACCCAACTGAGCCAGCTCGTGATGAACTCCCTCGGGGTGGCGATGCGGAATTCCCGGGGCGACTTGGGTCTGAACTGGGGGAGTTTCAGGATGTTCGGCATGATTTGAACCTCGTTGGAAATGCCTCGAGCGGAGAGGCCCAAGTTCCAACGTTTATTTTCCTCGTCAGCTGAGGGCGTCAAGACAATATTGCATGTTGGTTTTCGGTCAGGTGAAACGGCCCCGCGCGCAGCTCTGGGGCCGTTCCCGGGGGATCGAGGGGCATCCCCGGGTGCCGCCTCGCCCTGAACGGAAGGGGGCAGGCAGCGTCCCTCTTGGCCTGTCTCGTCACGGCCCTTCCGGGGGGAGCACAGGAGCCTGCGTCTGCACCGGTCCAGCTGAGCCGCGCGGAGAAGGCCAAGCTGCCGCGCCTGGCCATCCTCGAGTTCAAGGTCGCGCCCGAATCCTGGAGGGGTTGGCGGGCCGGGGGCTGGGGAGCGCAGATGGGCACCCTTTCGGGCCAGCTGCGGGACCTCTTCACCACGGAACTCCTGGCGCACGGGGCCGGGAAGCTTCGCCTCATCGATCGGGAGCGGCTGGAGGACATCCGCAAGGAGCTGGAGCTTCAGCAGAGCGGCGAGGTGGATGTCGCCACCGTGCAGAAGCTGGGGAAGTTGTTGGGCGTCAGCTACGTCATGACGGGCAAGGTGACCCGCTTCGCCTACCGCTCCTCCGTGGCTGGTGTCGAGCTGGTGGGCGCGGGCGTGGAGATCGCCTACGACGGCGAGTTGGTGAACAAGGTGTTCGAGCCCGTGGTCCAGCGGCTCGCGCCCCGGCTCCTCGCGGCCATCGTCCGGAACCAGGCTGGGGCCGCGGAATAGAGTCGCTTCCGTGAGTGGCTAGAATCAGTGCTTCCCCATAGGTGCCAACTTGGAATGTGGTGTGACGTTGCTCGGCCTCGCAGCCATCGGGCTGTTCGTGTTCCTGATGATGATCCACGCCCGGGCCAAGCGCGCCCTGGACGAGGTGGAGGAGCTCAAGTCCGTCAACACGCGGGCGTGGGAGATGTTGCGCGGGCAAATCCGGGCCCTCGAAGCGGAGCTCGGTCGGTTGAAGGCCGGGGCACCCGGGATCGCCGCGCCCGAGGCGGAGCCGTCTCCCGCAGCGCCCCGCTCGGCCCCAGCGGCGGCGCGGACGCAGCCCCTCCCGGTGCAACCTCCCCCGGCGCCCGCGCCGCCTCCGCCGGTACCCATGGCGGTTCCGGTGGACTTCGCCCCGCCCTCGCCCCGGCCCCTGCCGGAGTCCGTGCCGCAGGCCTCCCCGCGGGTGCCGGTTTCGAGCCCCGCCACTCCCCGCCCCATGGCGCCACCTCCCGCGCCGGCGGGTCCCTCCCTCGCCGAGAAGCTCTCCACCTTCAACTGGGAAGAGCTGCTCGGCACCCAGGTCTTCCTGCGGTTGGGTGTGGCCGTCGTCGTGCTCGGCGTGGTGCTCTTCCTCGGCCTGGTGTTCACCCAGATGGGCGCCTTCGGGAAGGTGGCCATGGGCGTCGGCGCCGCCCTCGCGATGATCCTCGGCGGCCTCTACGGTGAATCGAAGGAAGCCTGGCGGACCTTCGGCCGGGTGATCCTGGCCGGGGGCTGGGGCGTGCTGTACTTCACCGCCTTCGCCATGCGCTTCGTGGCCGCGAGCCAAGTGATCCAGTCCACGCCCGCCGCGGTGGCGCTGCTCATGGCCGTGGCCGCGGGGGCCGTGCTTTTCTCCCTTCGCTATAAGCAGGAATGGACGACGGCCTTCGCCTTCCTCCTCATCTACCTCAGCCTGGGCATGGCCGCCGTGGAGTTGCAGGCGCCCTTCACGCTGCCGGCGGCGCTGGTGGCCTCCGCGGCGCTGGGCTACCTCGCGTGGCACATGGGATGGGCCCGCCTGCTGGGCCTGGGCGCCCTGGCCTCCTGGGCCTGCCTGGGGCTGGGTGCCGCGAACCATGCGCCGGGTGGCCTCCCCCTTCCGCTGAACTGGCTCTGCCTCCTGGGCGTGTGGGCCGCCTTCGTCTGGCCGGTGCTGGCGTGGCGGGATGACTCCGAGGAGCCCTGGCTGGGCATGACGCTGGTGGCCAGTGGCATCGCCCTCATGGGACTGGGCCTTCAGGAGGGCTTCGCAACCGCCCCGACCCGGGCTTGGATGCTGCCCCTGGCCTATGGCCTGCTGGGCCTGCCCGCCGCGCTGCTGCTCCGGTCCCAGTCGCGCCGCGGCCTCTTCAAGGTCCAGACGCTCCTGGGCCTGCTGGCCCTGGGCCTCGTGGGGCCCCTGCGCGTGGGCTTCCGGAACGGCTGGCTGCCCGTGCTCCGCATGGTGGGGATCGAGGCGCTCTTCGCCGCGGGCATCTTCATGCGGGAGCGGTTCTTCCGCGTCGTGGCCCTCGCGGCCTTCGCGCTCACCTTCATGGAGATCTTCTTCCTCCGCCTGGGGATCTTCGGAGGCGGCGCGCCGGAACAG
Organism: Acidobacteriota bacterium; assembly: GCA_016192145.1. Taxonomy (GTDB): domain Bacteria; phylum Acidobacteriota; class Holophagae; order Holophagales; family Holophagaceae; genus JAFDVN01. The sequence goes on from JACPUT010000006.1 coordinate 57,826, forward strand.
GCACGGCTCGCCATGCTCGTCGTGGTGGTCTCGCTCTCCCTCCTCAACGCCTACCTGCTGCGGGGCCCCTGGGCGGAGTCCATCGATGGGGAGGAGGCCGCCTTCGCGCCGCCCTTCTTCAACATCGGCGGCGCGACCTTCCTGGCCTGCCTCATCTGGATGCACGCGCCCCATGGCGCCGTGGCCCTGCTGCTGCTGGCCTCGGCCCTCCTCTTCCAGGAGGCGGCCCTGGCCACGGGGCACCGGGAGCTGCCCTGGCTGGCCCAGGGGCTCGCGGGGCTCTCGCTCATCGGCCTATTTGCCGTGAGCCTGCCCTCCCTGGCGGGGGATGGCCGATTGCGCGTCCTCACCTGGGCCTTCCTTTCGCTGGGGTTCTACCTGAGCCACGGCCGCGCCGCCCTGAGCGCGGGGAAGCTCACCGACCCCTTCCGCAAGGGCACCCGCTGGCTCCACCTGATGGCGGGCCTGGCCCTGGCCCTGGGGCTGGTGCTTCAGGAGGCGCCCTCGGCGTGGATCGCGCCGCTCATGGCCCTGCTGGCCCTCCTCCATTTGGGGGTGGGACTGCGCGCGTCCCGGGTGGAGTGGACGGCCACGTCCGGCGGCGCCTGGCTCGCGGCGCTCCTGGCCGTGGGCGGTTCCAGCTGGAGCCTCGGGGGCGATTTCCATGGCGTCTCCCGGCGGCTCCTCTCCGTGGGGGCCTTCCTCGCGCTGGGTTACACGGGCCGCCTGCTGGTGCGGCGGGCCCGGGTGGAAGGGACGCTGGAAACCTCCGTGGGCTGGGCCTTGGGCTGCATCCTCCCCCTCGTGCTCGCGGCGCTCATCTGGGTGGAGGCCCCCGCGCTGTGGGCGGCCCCCCTTCTCGCCTTGGCCCTCCTGATCCACGCCTGGGCCGCGGTGAAGCGTACCGGACTCGAAAGCTTGATCCAGGTGGCGGAGCTGTTCGCCGCGTCCCTCCTCGCCCTGGTGCTGTTGAGCTGGCCCGTGGAAAGCGCCGCCTTCTTCTCCCCGCGCCTGGGCACCATCGCCCTGGCGATCTTGGGTTGGTACCTCGCGCACCTGCTCTTCCTACGGGAGGAGGGACGGGGGAACACCCTCACGGCGCATGCCTTCGGATCGGCCCTGGTGGACGCCCTGCCGATGCTGGGAGCCCTGGGCGTGGCCTTGGCCGTGAAGGGCGAAGCCCTGGCCCACGACAAGAACCTGCTGGTCTCCCTGGCCTGGGGTCTCCTGGGCCTGCTGCACCTGGAAGGCGCCCGTGCTCTGGCCCGCCGCGCCTGGTTCTGGATCTCCGCCCTGGCGCTGGCCGCGGGAGCCGTGCACTTGCTGCTGGTGAACGTGCCCCAGCCCGGGGAGCTCTTCGGCCTCAGCCTGCGCACCCTCACGGTGCTGCCCTTCCTGCCGCTCTTGGTCTACGCCCATGTCACGGTGGAGGCGGCGGGTGAGGAACTGGATGTAGCCCGGGCGGCCGCGCGCTGGAAGGCGCTGGGCATCTTCGCGGGGGCCATCCTCGGGGCCAGCTACCTGCTCTACGAGCTTCACCGGGCCGCCGTGATCGTGGCCTGGTCCGCCCTGGCCCTGGGCCATGGGGGGGCCTGGATCCGCTGGCGGACGCCCCAGCTGCGCCTCTCGGCCCTGGGCCTGCTCGCCGCGGTGCTGATCCGCACCGTCGGCGTGAACCTGGCCCTGCGGGATGAGTTCCGGGGTCTGCGCCTCAACCTGTTCGCCGTGCCGGCGGCTTGCCTGCTGCTGCTCCTCGGCTTCGTCCTTCTCAACCGGGATGAGCAGGGCTCGAAGGGGGAGGCGCGCTTCGGCGTCGCGGGGAGCCGCTTCTGGTTGCTGGGCCTCCTCGCCATGGTCACCGCCTACTTCTGGGTGGAGGCCTCGGGCAAGGAACTCACCATCTGGTGGAGCCTGGAAGGCCTGGCCGCCGTGGCCCTGGGCTTCATGGTCTCCGAGCGCTGGGCGCGTCTGGCGGGCCTATCGCTGCTCAGTTTCTGCATCCTCAAACTGTTCGTCTACGACTTGCGGGGCCTGGAGGGCATGGCGCGCATCCTCAGCTTCATCGTGCTGGGCCTCGTGCTGGTCGGAGTCTCCTGGGTGTACACCCGCTTCAAGGAGCGCCTCCTGTGAGCTTTCCGTTGAAACCCCGCCATGGGGCCCTGCTCGGCATCGCCGCCCTCTGCGCCCTCGTGATGGTCACCGTGGGCCGTCACGCCACCCCGCAGCAGCTGGTGACCCTCGCCCCCGTGGTGGATCGCGGCACCGAAGTGCTCAAGGCCGCCGATGAGGTGGGGCAGCGCCTCACCCGGTTGAGCCCCGCGGAGTTGGAGCAGCTGGACGCCGAGATCGAGGCCCGCTTCGCCTTCCACGGCGACCCCGCCTCCCCGGACTTCGTGCGGGACCGGGATTACGTCCAGGAGATCCTCTCCCACCTCAGGGCCACGACCGAGCTGCAGCCCCGGCCCCGCCTCCACCTGATGCAGGCAACGGCGCCCAACGCCTTCGCGCTGCCCGGAGGCACCATCCTCATGACTACGGGGATGATCGACTTGTGCGCGAACGAGGCGGAACTGGCGGAAGTGATCGCGCATGAGATGGGGCATCACAAGCTGGGCCATCCCCTGGCACGCCTCCAGTACGAACGCGCCGCCCGGAAGCTGGGCGGCACGCTGCTCCAGGATCTGGCCTCACTGGGGTACACGCTCTATTCCCGCGGCTACAGCGCGCGGGACGAGGAGGAGGCGGACCGCCAGGGCCTCGCCATCGCGGCCCGGGCCGGTTACCACCCCCAGGCGGTGCAGCGGCTCATGACCCGCATGCAGGCCCGGTTCGGCCGATCGGAGGGTTCCCCTTCCAACGTCGTGGAGGAATCGGTCCATGCGGCTGAAACTGCCCTGAAGAATTACTTCACCACCCACCCTCCCTTCCCCGACCGCATCCTGAAGCTGGAGCGGGCGCGGGTTGAGCTGGGCCTCGGAGTCACGGACCAACGCTGGTTCCTGGGCACCCAGAACCATCGGGAGCGCGTTTCCGCTTTGCAGCACCAACGTCCGGGAGATTTTTTGCAAGGGTCGCTCTGACGGGTTTGGAGGACCGTCCATTCAATCCTTGAGCGGAGGGGGAGGCGGGCGATAAGGGTGGGGGGATCCCTATGCCCTCATGCTCGGCTCACTTCTCAAGCCAGGCCGGATCGCGAGATCCAGGAGGTCAGGGATCGCCTTGGCGGGGAGCGGCATCGTTCACGGCGGAGAAGGGTGCCCCCGCGGGGCATTCCATCTGGAGGCCATTCTCTTGGAACCGAATAGGGGGTTGGCATGGCGACTGAGACCCTGGTCGGGACCTCCGTTTCCCACTACCGGGTCACCCGCCTGCTGGGCGCCGGTGGGATGGGGGTCGTCTACGAAGCGGAGGACACCCGGCTCGGGCGGCGCGTGGCCGTGAAGGTGCTTTCGGAGGAGCTGCAGCGGGATCCCTCGGTGCTGGAGCGCTTCCAGCGGGAGGCTCGCGCGGCCTCGGCCCTCAACCATCCCGGCATCTGCACGGTGCACTCCATCGAGCTGCACGAGGGCCAGCACTTCATCGTCATGGAGCTGCTCGAGGGGCAGACGCTGGCCAAGCGCATCGGCAAGCAGCCCTTGGAATTGGCCGAAGTGCTCGATCTGGGGATCCAGATCGCGGACGCCCTGGAATCGGCCCACTCCAAGGGCATCGTCCACCGGGATCTGAAGCCCGTGAACCTCATCCTAAATTCCCGGGGGCAGATCAAGATCCTCGATTTCGGCTTGGCGAAGATCGGTTCGCTGACGAATTACGCGGGGGACCTGCCCGCCGATTCCCGAATCGAGACCCAGCTGGGCCTGGCCGACCTCACCAGCGCGGGGATGGTGCTGGGGACCGTGCACTTCATGTCCCCCGAGCAGGCCCGGGGCCTGCCCACGGACGCCCGCACGGATCTCTTCTCCGTCGGTTCCGTGCTCTATCAAATGGCCACCGGCAGCCTGCCCTTCCAAGGCGACACGCCCGCGGTGGTCTTCGACGCCATCCTCAACCGCCACCCGCGTCCGGTGCACGAAGCGAACCCGGCCATGCCTCCGGCCCTGGGGCAGATCCTCGAGAAGGTCCTGGAAAAGGACCGGAACCTGCGCTGTCAGACGGCCACGGAGCTGAAGACGGATCTGCTCCGCTTGAAGCGGGACTTCGATTCGGGTCTGCGGCGGGAGGCGGAGCTCTCGGATTCGAAGGGGAAGGCCCCCGGCCAGCGTTCCGTCGCCGTGCTCTACTTCGAGAACCTCTCGGGCGTGAAGGAGGACGAGTACTTCCGGGATGGGGTCACGGAGGACATCATCACGGAGCTCTCCAAGATCCAGGGCATGCACGTGTTTTCCCGGCCCACGGTGCTCGCCTACCGCGATCGGCCTGTCACGCCCGCGCAGATCGGGCAGCAGTTGCGGGCCACCTTCGTGCTCACGGGAAGCGTGCGCCGCTCGGGCAGCCGCCTGCGCATCACGGCCCAGCTCGTGGACACGCAGACGGACTTCCCCCTCTGGTCCGAGCGCTATGACCGGGAGATGCAGGACGTGTTCGAGGTGCAAGACGAGATCGCCCGGAAGATCGCGGAGGCCCTGCGCATCAAGCTCACGCCGCAGGAGCAGGAGGCCCTCTCCGCGAAGCCCACGGAGAACCTGCAGGCCTACGATCACTACCTCCGGGGGCGCAGCTACGCGCGCCGGCTCACCCGGCAGGATCTGGAATTCGCCCTCCAGATGTTCAACGACGCCGTGACGCAGGATCCGGAATTCGCCCTGGCCCATGCGGCCATCGCCAACGTCTGCGCCTACTACTTCAGCCACTACGATCGCGAGCCCTCCTGGATCGACCGGGCCCGGGCCGCGTCGGAGAAGGCGGTGGCCCTGCGGCCCGACGTCCCCGAGGTGATGGTGGCCCAGGCGTGGATCCTCTACTCCCGGGGCGAGTACCAGGACGCCGCCCGCATCCTGCGCTCCGTGGTGACCCGCAAGCGGGACTGCGAAGGGGCCTTCTACCTCCTGCTGCGCTGCCTCTTCGCTTCCGGGCACCACGCGGAGGTGGCGGCCCTGGCCGAGGAGGCCATCGAGGCCAGCGGCACCGACTACAACGTCTACGTCCCCATCCTGAATTCCCTGGGCGCCCTCTCGAAGCGGGAATCGCGGACGAACATCATGCAGCGGGCCATCCAGGCCTTCGAGCAGCACATCCGGGAGGTTCCGGAGGATGCTCGGGCCCGGAGCCTCCTCGCGGCCTACTATGCGGACCTCGGAAGGCCAGAGGATGCCAAACGGGAGGCCACCATGGCCATGACGCTGCGCCCCAACGAATCCTCCATCCTCTACAACGCGGCCTGCACCTTCTGCATGCTCAACCAGAAATCCGAGGCCCTGGACGCCATCACCAAAGCCTGGCGGGCGGGCTTCCGGGATCCCGACTGGGTCTGGGGGGACCCGGACCTCACCCTCCTACATGGCGAGCCGGAGTTCGAGAAGCTGTATCCGCGGAAGACCTAAGCGCGATCCGCCCCCGCGAAGTCGTGCCAGTCGTAGTACCAGCGGTCCTGATCGGGATCCCAGTCGTCCCAGGTGGCCACCTTCTCCAGGGCGGGAAGGTAGGCTTCGGGCACGATGCCAGGCACGACGAAGGCCTTCTGGCGGCGCAGGCCGTAGGGGTTGCGAAGCTCGAAGCCGAGCACGCCGAGCACGGCCCGGGCCACGTACCAGGTGGCCTGCGGGTTCCAGCCGTGGGCGATCTTGATGACGACGCCGAGGCCGTTGGGGTAGTCCGGGTGGTCGATGGCGAGGCCCAGCAGGCCGTCGGCGCCCTCCTTGGCGATGACGCGGCCTTCGCAGGCCTTCATGACCGTGCTGTCCAGGCGGTTGAAGCCGCCCACGAGGTCGGGGTGGCGCACCATGGCCTCCCAGATCCAATCCTCGTTCCGCACCTTGGCGAGGCCCGCGTAGAGCACGGCCAGCTCGCCCACGGTGTTGCTCACGGTGGGCAGGCCGCAGCCGTCCTTGGCCGTGCGCAGGGGTTCCCAGGTAGGCCCAAGGAAGCGGCGCAGCTGCTCCAGGTAGGCGAGGAAGAAGGGGTGCTGGGGCAGCATGTAGCCGGCCCGATTCCAGCCCTTGCCGCGGCAGCCGCGGAGGATGGCGGCGTGCTCGCCGGAGCAGCAGTGGTACCAGCGGCGGGGGCGCCGCACTTGCCGGCCGAACTGGATGAGGGGCACGTCCAGGGGCGTGAGCATGAGGGGCTGTTCGCTCTCGGGCAGCAGGCTCGTGGCGGCGGCCACGTGTTCCGTATCGCCGTTGTGGCTGGCCACGCTGATGGCCTTCTGTTCCCAGGTGCAGCCTTCGAGTTCCTTCGTGAAGACCTTGATCATCAGGGGCTTCATCATCGAACGGCCGTAGCAGAGCACGTTGCCACCGAAGGAGTGGATGATCTCCGATCCATGGGCCCAGGCCACGGCCCCGTGGATGGTCGTCTCCGACACGTCGAAGCGACGGTAGTCCACGAGGGGCTGCCAATCCACGTCGCGGCCCGTGGGGATGCCCGCGATGTGTTCGCCGAGGGGGCTGCTGGGGTAGAAGGTCGTCATGGGATCAACTCAGGAGAAACGATATTGAACCGCGAATGACGCGAATGGACGCGAATCGAAATTTGGCCTTTCATTCGCGCAAATTCGCGTCATTCGCGGTTTATAGCTTTATGCACGCCCTGAACTCGCGGTGCCACTTCCGCCATGAAGGCCTCCATGCCCCGGATCACGCGATCGCAGTCGTGGTCGAAGAAATCGAACCAGAGCATGAGGCGATCCTCGGGGTGGAAGCGGGCGAGGATCTGCTGGGCCACGTCCTGGGGGTTGCCGATGAGGGCGTTGTCGGCGGCGCCTTCCACCTTCTTGGGGTCGAGGGTGCCGTCCAGGGCCTTCCAGTAGGCGCCGAGGGCCTTGGTGGCATGGGCCTTCGCCGCTTCGCGCTGGGCCTCGGGGGTCTTGTCCGCATCCGCGTTGAGGAAGACGAAGACCGTACGGGGCATGTAGTCCCGCTGCCAGGCCCCGCCCGCGGGATGGTAGGCCTTGGCCATGCGGCGGTGCGTGTCCTCGATGATCTCGGGCTTCGTGATGCTGAGGTTGAAGACCTGCACGGGGCTGAAGGTGTTGGCGAACTCCTGGAGCTTGGGGTCGTGGCTGCCGATCACCGGCTGCACGAGCTCCCGGCGCCACTCCGCCGGCACGATCTTGGTGACCTCGAAGGTCCAGCGGCGGGGCAGGGGGATGAGGTCGCCCGCTACGGCGGCGAGGCCGCGGATGCGCTGCCATTCCTCTTCGGTGCGGAAGTCCTCGCGTTGAAGCGCGTACTCGGGGACCTCCTGGCTGGAGAAAGTGTCGCCCCGCAGGGCCCGGAGGAAGATCTCCGTGGCCTCCCAGAAGAGCTTGCCCTTCACCTGGGGCCAGGCGGCCTCCTCCCAATCGTTGCGGGCGTCCACGCCGGTGACGCGGTTCATGAAATCGAAGCGGCCGGCGCTGAAGCCCAGGTGCAGGCGGCGCTTCTCATCCCCGTTCAACCCGTGGTAGCTGGCCCAGGTGGCCACGCGTTCGGCGTGGGCCAGGGGTCCCCCGTTGCAGACGATGTTCATCACCGCCGGGCCCACCTCGATGCGCGTCGTGCGGTGGAAGACCTGGGTGGCCAGCTGGAGGATGTCCCCATTGAGCCCCACCTCCCCTTCCCAATGGGGCACCACGGGCTTGCGATGGGCCTTCTGCACCTCGCTGCTGTAGTGGCTCTCCGCCACCCAGGCCACCCCGTAGCCGAGGCGGTCCCCCGCCTCCACCTGCCGGAAGAAGTTGCGGAACATCGTCGCCTCGTCGGGAGTGTGACCGTCGACGGGGGTCTGGGAGATGGAGAAGAACAGATCGAAGCGCATGGGTCCTTGGTCCTTAGTCCTTAGTCCTTGGCTCCGCATGCGGAGACAGGGGCTTCGGTCCCTTCAATGAGGAATGCAGGCCTTTCAAAGCGGGGACGAGGTTGGTCCAGTCGCGATGGAGTTCGGAAGACCCATCCAGGTAACCAAGTCTAGAGGCGACTTCCAGGAGGTAGGCCAACTCCGAGGCCGAACCCAGGGAAATCGACACGAAATGACGAAACTCAGATTCCGTGTGTCGAGCACATCCCTCTACCAGGTTTGTGGCAACCGAGATTGCCGCGCGCCGGATTTGGGACTGGAGCCCGAACCTTTCCTCAGTGGGAAATCCTTTGGTTTCAAGGTACGTGGGTGCCAGAAGCCGATCGGCCTCCTGGAATACCTTCAATTTCCGGTGATCTCGGCTCATCGAATGGGTCGGCGCCAGCTAAGGACTAAGGACTAAAGACCAAGGACTAAATCGCGTTCATCCTTCCGCCATCCACGGCGATGCTCTGTCCGCGGATATAGGCGGCATGGGGGCCGGCGAGGAAGGCGATCATGGCGGCGGTCTCGCGGGGGTCGGCCACGCGGCCCTCGGGGATGATCCGCACCATGTCCGCCTGAACTTCCGCCACGGTCTTGCCGGTGCGCGCGGCGGTGGCCTCCTCGATGGCCTCCAGGCGCTCGGTGGCCGTGGCGCCCGGGAGCACGTTGTTGATGGTCACGTGGGGGGGCAGTTCCTTGGAGAGGGTCTTGGCCCAGGAGGCCGTGGCGCCGCGGATGGTATTGGAGACGCCGAGGTTCGGCAGGGGCTCCCGGACGCTGGTGGAGATCACGTTGATGATGCGGCCGTACTTGGCCTTCACCATGCCCGGAAGGAGAAGCTGCACGAGGAGGTGGGGGGCCATGAGCAGGCGGCCGAAGGCCAGGGCGAAGTCGGCTTCGGTCGCCTGGAGGATGGGGCCGCCGGGAGGGCCTCCGGCGTTGTTCACGAGGATGTCGACGGGGCCGTGGACGGCGAGGAACTCCTCCATTTGGATTTTGAGGCCGGCACGATCCTCCAGATCCGCCACCAGCACGTGGACCTGGGGTGCACCCGCGGCCTTGAGCACCTGCCGGAGTTCCTCAAGCTTGTCCTCCGAACGGGCAACCACAGTGACGGCGGCGCCCTTGGCCGCGAGAGCCAGCGCGGCGGCGCGGCCGATGCCGGCGCTGGCGCCGGTGACCAGGGCGTGGTGCCCCAGGAGATCGTGATCATGCACCATAGGTGCCTCCTCCCAAGCGGGAACGGACTTCCCACAGGAGGGGGAAGAAGCGGTGTTCGGTGCGGCCCTTGAGGTAGTTCACGCCGGGATCCTTGAAGGCATCCTCGCCGCTCATCTTCATCTGGTCCGTGTGCTGCACGCCGGTGCCCGGTTTGAAGCCGATCATGCGCTCGGCCATGAGGTAGTGGCGGTTGCGCCAGATGCGGAAGGCCTCGTCGTACTCGATCATGGCCTCCGCCAGCTGGTGCAGATCGAGCATGCGCTCGTTGCCGTACACCTCGACGAGGGCGTGGAGCTGCTGCTCCTTGTCGGAAACCTGGAAGCCCCGGCTGTGCAGGAGATCCACGAAGCCATCCCAGAGGCTGGCGTCGTGGAGGGCCTCCTTGAGCAGGCCCGTGTTGGCGGGATCGCCGGGATAGAGCTGGAGGTAGCGGGGATCCTTCATGCCGGAGTAGAACTCCAGGGCCCGGAACTGGGCGCTCTGGAGGCCGGAGGCGGGTTTGAGGCAATCGCGGAATTCCAGGAACTTCGCCGGGCTCATGGTCTCCATGACGTGCATCTGCTGGATGAGCACCCGCGTGATCTCGATGCAGCGGCGCAGGAGCCAGTAGGCGGGGCCCGCATGGCCCTTCTGCAGATGCCCGATGGTGGCCCGGGCCTCGTGCAGGAGGAGCTTGAACCAGAGCTCGTAGACCTGGTGGACGATGATGAACTGCATCTCGTCGTGGGCCTCGGGCTCGCTCAGCGGCTTCTGGAGGCTCAGAAGCCCCTGGATCTGGAGGTAGCTCTCATAGGAAGGCTGGGAGGTGGACATGGCCCCAGTTTAACGGGGGTCCCGCGCGTCCGCCTGGTGGGAATCTTCAGCTCACCACCTGGTTTCGGCCCCGTTCCTTGGCCTCGTAGAGGCGGGCGTCGGCCCGGGCCAGGAGGGTGGGGACCTCGTCGCCCTCGCCGTCGAGCACGGCGATGCCCACGCTCACGGTGACCACCTTTTGTTCCGGGAGCCCGGGCACTTCTTCCGCCTCCATACCTGCGCGGATGCGCTCGGCGAGGAGGCGGGCCCCCTCGAGGTCGGTCCGAGGGCAGAGCACGAGGAATTCCTCGCCGCCCATGCGGGCGAGGCGATCGACTTTCCGGAGGGCGAAGCTCATGCGCTGGGCGGCGACGCCGAGCACCTGATCCCCGGCGGGATGCCCATAGGCGTCGTTGATGTGCTTGAACCGATCCAGATCCAGGGCCAGGACCGAAAGGGGCAGGCCGTAGCGGCGGGCCTGCTCCACTTCGTGGTCCAGCAGCTCGATCATGTGGCGCCGGTTGTAGAGCCCCGTGAGGGGATCCCGGATGGCCTGCTGGTAGAGGAGGGCGTGGCTCCGCTCGAGGCCCATGACCCGGGCGAGCTCATCGAAGGCGATATCGAAGAGGCGCTGCTGATCCTCCCAGGTCTCCTCTTCCAGGAGCAGGGCGACGGCGCCCAGGTGGGCATGGCCCCGGAGCCCGATGGGCTGGCCGGCGACCACGGGATGGCGAAGCTGAAGGCCCCGCTCTTCCGAGCCATCGGCTTCCGTCCAGGCGATGGTGGGCGGGGCGTCGAGCTGGAGGCTCTCCTGGAGGCGGAGTTCCAGTTCCGTTCGGCGCGAAGCCGGCGCGCAGGGCCCGTGGATGCCCACGGCCTTGACGTGATCCCCTTCGAGGTAGGCCATGGCCACGGCCCCGGGCAGGATCAATTCCTGGACGACCCCCAGGAAGCCCTCCGCGAGGCTGCGCGAGTTGTGATCGGCGGTGTAGAGCGTGCTCACCGCGTTGCGCATGGCGCTCTCAAGCAGCCGCTGCTCCAGGGCCCGGCCCAGGTGGCGTTGGATGGATTCGATGGAGAAGTTGTCCTCGGCGATCTTGGGGACGAGCCCCTCCAGCCGGGGACGCCGGGGCACTTCCGCCAGGTGCTCGGCGGCGGCGACCACGCTGTTCATCTCGCGGCCCTTCACGAGGAACCGATCCGCCCCGCAGGTGCGGGCCCAGAACCGGCTCAGGCAACCGCCCTGGGCGGTGAGGAGGATGACGGGCAGATGCCTCGTGGCGCGATCATCCTTGAGCAGCCGGCAGAGTTGATAGCCATCGAGCATGGGCATCTGGCAATCGCTGACGACGATATCGGGCATGGCCGACGAGATGAGGATCAGCGCCTCGGCCCCGTTCTTCGCCTCGGTGATCTGATGGCCCGCGTGCTGGAACAGGTAGCGCAACAGGGCCAGCTGAATGGGATTGTCATCCACCAGCAGAACCTGGAGTCCCTTCGACGTGGGCGCGCTCATGGGGTTGATATCGGTGTCAAATTGCCCAGCCATTATTTTCCTCGGGGGTGCCTGTCAGGTTGGGAGGCTGGATACTGGATGCCATGGATGCACCGTTGCTACTGAGTTTGGCCCAGGATCGGGTGCGCACGCATGGGGATCTCGGCCTGGAAGGGGCCTGGGCCAGCGGGCGGGCCCTGGGTCTCGCCTGGCGCAAGGAAGGCTGGGTACTGCTGCTGCAGCCTCGGCCGGAGCTCTGGCTGTTGCCCACGGCCCATCCCGCCTGGAAGCGGCTGGAATCCGAGGCGGGCAAGGACAGTGGGCGGGCCTGGGGGGCTTGGCTCAAGGGGGCCCGATTGCGGGAAGCGCAGGGGGATCCTCGCGAGCGATGGATTGGCCTCATCTTCCAGCGCCGGGTCATCACGGGGCGCATGGAGACGGTCCGCGTCGCTTTCCAGGCCATCCCCGGCCGGGCCGGGATCCGCATGGACGGGGTGGATGTCCAGTCGGGCCGCCTGGGCCTTGGCGTTCCCTTCGCGGCGGCCGCGCCGGAGCCCGGGGAGGATCCTCCGCCCCTGCGCCGGTGGCGGGAGACCTGGGGGGATCGGCTGGAGAAGGCCCTGGGGGGTCTCATCCCGGAGGTGATGGAGGGCGAGGGCTCCCTCGCGGAGCGGCACGGGCAGTGGTCCCAGCGTCGCGCCCAGGAGCTGATCCTGGGTCCGGTGGAAGCCGCCCGCCGGCGCCTCCTGGATCAGGAGGGAAAGCGGCTGGAGAAGCTGGCGACGGTGATCGCCCAGGACCGGGTTCGCCACGAGGCCGGGCAGGCCATCCGAAACCAGGCCGCTCGCATCTCGGCGGAGTTGTGGCGCCTCAAGGGGGCCAGTGGCACCGTGGCCCTGCTCGATGGATCCAAAGTGGAACTCCCCGTGGGGGACACCGTCGAAGCCGCCGCCCAGCGCTGGTTCCAGCAGGCCAAGAAGGCGGAGCGCGGTCTGCAGCGGGTGGCGGAGCTGGAAGGGGAGCTGGCTCGGGGCCGAGCGGAGCACGCCCGGAAGGTCGCGGCCTTCGAAGGGGGTGAAACCGAGCCCGCTCCGGTGAAACTGAAGGCGTCCACCAAGGACAAGGGGAAGAAGCACGTGAAGGATGAACGGGGCGGCAAGCGGGCGGATGGCAAGGGCAAGGCCTTCCGCAGCGTGATGATCGAGGGCTTCGAAGTGCTCATCGGCAAGGGGGACGCCGAGAACGATCAGCTCACCTTCAAGGTGGCCGACAACCTGGATATCTGGCTGCACGTGGCCTCCCATCCCGGCAGCCACGTCGTCATCCGCAACCCCGACAAGCTCAGCGAGCTGCCCCGGGAGGTGGTGGAGCGGGCCGCGGAGCTGGCGGCCTTCCACTCCAAGGCCAAGGACGGTGGCAAGGTGGAAGTGCACGTGGCCCGCATCGCCGACATCAGCAAGCCCAAGGGGTTCGCTCCGGGGAAGGTGATTTTGAAAAAGTGGACGGGAGTTCGGGTGTATCCGAAGCCTTAAGGGCGCCCGAAGCCAGTGGCCATTCCAGGTGTACGGTGTCTCGCGTATCGCCAGAGGCGATACTGAGAAAAAGTGGACGGGAGTGCGGGTGTATCCGAAGCCTTAAGGGCGCCCGAAGCCCTAGATCGAAGGAGCCAGGAACCAACGGCGGGAAAGGGGGGTCGTCAATGGAATCGCGGATTCGCAGGCCTGCATTCCCAGTCCCTGAGGGGCCTTCCCGGGAGCGGGGGAGGAACCTGACGAATCGTCTAACCCTGTTGGCGCTTTGGATCCTCTTCGTGACGGGGGCTCACTTCAGCCTCGGCACCGACACCCATCGGGAGCATGTGTTGCACCTCGTGTTCGCGGGGCTCTACATCCTGCCGATCGTGCTCTCCGCGCTGTGGTGGGGCCTTCGGGGGGGCTTGCCCACCAGCGCGGTGATATCCGGGATCTACCTGGTCCATATCCTGACCACCTGGGCAGGTCAGCCGATGGAGAACGCGAACCAGGCCGCCACCACGGGCGTATTCCTGTTCCTGGGAATCGTCACGGGCAGGCTCGTCGATCTGCAGGAGCGGGAGCGCCGCTTCCGGCTCGCCGAAGAGGCCCGCGCGCAGCGGCAAGCGGTTGTCCAGGGCTTGGCGAGCCTCGGGAATGCCCTTCACCACAGGGATGAATCCACGCGCGAACACTGTGATCGGGTTGCGCAGGTGGCCGTCGGGATCGGCCGGCGGCGAGGTTTGTCCTCCGAGTCCCTGGAACTCCTCCGCCTGGCTGCCCTCGTGCATGACGTTGGGAAGATCGGCGTCCGGGACGACATCCTGCTCAAGGCGGAGGAACTGACGGCCGAGGAGCGCGCGCAGATCGAAAGGCATCCGGTCATCGCCGCCGAGATCCTGCGGCCGATCCAAGGGGCCGAGGTCATCGCGGAGATCGTCCTCTCCCACCATGAGTGCCCCGATGGCTCGGGATATCCCCGGGGCCTATCCGGCGAGGAAATCCTGATCGAAGCCAAGATCCTTCGGGTGGCCGATGTCCTGGACGCGCTGATGGAAGCCCGTCAGTACAAGCCCGCCATGGAGCTCGAATCGGTGCTCGCCTTCATGGGCGGATGGGCCGGGACCAAGCTGGACCGGGCCAGCGTGGAGGAAGTCCAGGTCATGGGCCGAGAAGGACTCCTGGGGCCTACTCCACCTTGACGGCGAAGGCCTTGAATCCCGCCTTCTTCAGCTTCTCCGCAGTCTTGTCCATGGCGGCCTTTTCCGCGGGTTTGGCGAGGCGCACCTTGTGCTGACCCCCGTCCTTCAGGGTGATGGTAGTGAAGCCGGCGGACTTGGCCTTCTCGGCGACGCGCTTGGCTTCGGCGGCATCCTTGGTGGCCACGAGCTGGAGGGTCCACTTCTCGGGCGCCGCTTCCGATTTGGGTTCGGGCTTGGCGTCCGCCTTCGGCGGCTCGGGGCGCGTGTCCGCATCGGCGGCCTCGAGGGCCTTGAGCTGATCCGTGAGGCTCTCCGGCAGTTCCTTCAACTCCTCATCCAGGCTCTTGGCCTTGGGCCCGCGCAGGGCCGCGCCCTGCTTGCCCACCTGCACGCCCAGCACGAAGGCCAGGGCCAACAGCCCCGCGGCCATCATGGCGACCCAGGTGACGCTCCGGGGGTCGAGGGTGAGCTTGTCGCGGTTGGACATCGCCTCTAGCCTACAACCGCATCGAGGCGAAGGGCGTACTGGGGGCCGAAACTGGCGGGGCCGGTCACGAGCACGCTGGTGGCGGGCTCGAGCAGGGCCGCGCCGATGAGCTGGCCTCCGCAGCCGCAGAATTCGCCCCACAGGGCCTTGGGGGTGACGGGTTGGGGGAGGTTCGGCTGGGCCCAGAGTTCCCGCTCGGCGGCGTCCAATCGTCGCTCCCCGTTGGCGCCGCTGATCCAGCGTTCGGGCGGGGCCTGGAGCACCTCGCTCACGGCGGTGGTGAGACAGGCCGCCCGATCCGCGTATTCGTCTTCGGGGGCGAGCGAGGAGAGCCCGCCAATCGTGGCGCGGATGCGGGCGCCCCGGGCCCTGGCGTCGCCCTCGCGCTCCAGCAGGAAGGCCTGGGCGCCCTCGCCCATGAGCATGCCGCCGCCCTGCATGGGCTTGGGATCGCCGTGGCGGGCCGTCATGCGCGCGCCCTGCAGGATGTGGGTGAGCAGGGGGAAGATGGAGTCGAACCCGAGGACGAGCACCGCGTCGCAGCGGCCGGTGCGAAGCCAGCGCTGGGCCTGCTCCAGGGCTTCGAAGGCGGCCACTTCCCGCTCCAGCAGGGTGGCGCTGGGCCCCTTGATGCCGAAGGTGACGGCCACATACCCGCTGGGCGCGTTGGCCACGGAATTGGGGAAGAGCAGGGGGCTCGCCGCCTCGGGACCGCGCTCCAGGTAGGGGCGGTAGAAGGCCTCGCTGGCTTCGCTGCCGCCCGTGAGCGTGCCCGCCGAGAGGCCGATGCGCTCGCCGCCGAAGGCCTTGGGGTCCAGCCCCGCATCCGCGAAGGCCTGGGTGGCGGCCACCCAGGCGTAGCGGCTGGCGCGGTCGAGGCGTCGCAGCTGCATGGGCGGGATGATGCCCGCGGGCTTGAAGTCCGGGCACATGGCGGCCCGGCCGATGCCGGCTTCCGGGGCCAGTTCTTGGAAGCAGGGAAGGCCGGAGGCGAGGCTCGCGCGGGCGGCCTCGGGGCCGTCACCGCAGGGGAGCACGAGGCCGAGGCCCGTGATGGCGATGGTGCTCATCGGCCCCCCCATCGGCCCAGCGCCAGGCTCACGTTGTTGCCGCCAAATGCAAACGCATTCACCAGCGCCACCCGGATCTCCCGCTGCTTGGCCACCAGGGGGGTGCAATCGAGATCGCATTCGGGATCCTGCTCCTCCAGGCGCAGGGTGGGGCTCACCACCTGATCCCGCAGGGCCAGCACCGCCACGGCCGCGCTGAGGGCACCCGAAGCGCCCAGGGTGTGCCCGAACTGGCTCTTGGTGCTGGTGACGGAGACGCGATCGGCGGCTTCGCCCAGGGCGCGGCGGATGGCGCGGCATTCGGCCCCATCGTTGGCGGGGGTGGCCGTGCCGTGGGCGCAGACGAGATCCACGCGGGAGGGCTCCACCTGGGCCGTGCGCAGGGCCATGGCCATGGCGCGCCAGGCGCCCTCGCCTTCGGGGTGGGGGGCCGTGGGGTGGTGGGCGTCCATGGAGGCGCCGTAGCCGAGCACCTCCGCGAGGATCTCCGCGCCCCGGGCCCGGGCCAATTCCAGGGGTTCGAGGATGAGCTGCACGCCCCCTTCACCCAGGTTCAGACCCGCGCGATCCCTGGAGAAGGGGCGGCACTTGGCGGCGTCCACGGCCCGCAGGCTGGAGAAGCCGCTCCAGGTCATGCGGCAGAGGTTCTCGGCGCCCCCCGCCACGGCCAGATCCAGTTCGTCGGCCTGGATGCGCTCCAGGGCCTGGCCCAGCCCCAGGAGGCTGCTGGAGCAGGCGTTCATCACCGTGCTGCGGGCCCCCGAGGCGCCGAGCCGGGCGGCCAGGGCGTCCGTCACGGTATTCGGCGTGTTGTAGGCCATGCGGGCGGCTTTGGGGCGACGCCCGACGGCCACTTCATCCAGGAAATGCTCGGCCCCCGGCAGGCTGGAGGTGCCGGCGCCCTGGAACACGCCCATGCGGCGGGGAGGGAGGTTCGGCTTCCAATCGTCCAGGGCCTCCTCCAGGGCCAGCAGGGCCTGGGTCTCGCAGAAACTGTTGGGGGAGGTGTCGGGGACGCGGACCTCGCCGCCGATCTGGGCCGGTTCCTTGGGCAGGTGCAACTTGGTGAGGGGGCCCAGGCCGTCGCGGCCCTCGAGCATGCCCTGCCAGGTGGCCTCGCGGGTGGGGGCGATGCTGGAGACGAAACCGACGCCGGTGACGACGACGCGCCTCAAGGGCCCACCTTCTTGACCATGAGCTTGGCGGAGCAGAGTACCCGGCCCTCGCAGGACACGGTGCCCGCGAGTTTCATCATCCCGGCGAAGGAGCCCTCGGACAGGACCTCCAGGCGCAGCCGGTCGCCGGGAAAGGCCGGGGCCTTGAAGCGGGCGTCCTGAACGCCGGCCAGGAAGATGGCCTTGCCCGTGAGGCTGTCCGTTTCCAGGAAGCCACCGGCCTGGGCCAGCATCTCGATCATCAGGACGCCGGGCACGAGGGGGCGGCCCTGGAAGTGGCCCTGGAGGATGGGATCCCCGTAGCTCACGAGCTTTTCAGCCACCACGCGCACGCCGGGTTCCCGCTCGAGGATCCGATCCACCAGCAGGAAGGGGTGCCGGTGGGGGAGGTGCTCCTGGATGCCGTCCGTCACGGGTCAGGCGGTGCGGTGCTGGCCGATGTAGGTGGCGAGCGCTTCCGCGGACTTGAAGGCCTGCATCCCGGCGGCCTCGTCCTCGATCTTCACGCCGAAGGTCTGCTCGATCCCGAGCACCAGCTCCAGGGCGTCGATGCTGTCCAGGCCGAGGCCCTCACCGAACAGGGGCGCCTGATCGTCGATATCCGCGGGGGTCATGCCCTCCAGCTTCAGGCGCTGGATGATCATTTCTTTGACTTCGAGCTTCAGATCGGACATGGGCGGCCTTGATGGAAGCCCCCATTGTAGCCCGGGCCTCCCGGCCCGATGGAGGCCCTTCCTGGAGATTTACGGCCTGGAGACGGCCGGACGAGCGTCACGCCCGACCAACAAGGGGCCCCATTTCAGGCCCAGTGCACTAGAATGGGCGGTTGGGGTCCGACCATGAATCCTGCTGCTCCCTTTCTTCCCGTGCTCATCCTGATCGCGCTCGCCAGCGTGGTCGCGGTGGCGATCCTGGCCTTGTCCGGGTGGCTGCTGCCCAAGCTGAAGCCGAACAATCCGCAGGATGCCAAGCTCCTGCCCTTCGAGTGTGGCGTGCCGCCCGTGCAGGAAGGCGCCCGGCACCGCTACAGCGTGAAGTTCTACCTCGTCGCCATGCTCTTCATCCTGTTCGACGTGGAAGCGGCCTTCCTCCTGCCCTGGGCGGTGACCTACAAGGCCCACGCCTGGACCTTCTGGGCGATGCTGAGCTTCATGGCCACCTTGCTGGTGGGCTTCATCTACGCCTGGGGCAAGGGTGCCCTGGACTGGGAACGCTAGGTCGGGGGATCAACACATGAGCGAGATGAACCTCCAAGAGGCCGTCGTCACCACGCGTCTGGATGCGGTGGTGAACTGGGGCCGCAAGAACAGCCTCTGGCCCCTGCCCTTCGGCACCGCCTGCTGCGCCATCGAGTTCATGAGCGTGATGGCTTCGAAGTACGACATGAGCCGCTTCGGCGCCGAGGCCATGCGCTTCAGCCCCCGCCAGAGCGACATGATGCTCGTGCTCGGCACCGTCACCAACAAAATGGCCCCCGTGCTGCGCACCATCTACGCCCAGATGGCCGAGCCCAAGTGGGTGATCAGCGTGGGCGTGTGCGCCAGCTCGGGCGGCATGTACCGCACCTACGCCACCCTGCAGGGCATCGACCGCATCATCCCCGTGGACGTCTACGTGCCCGGCTGCCCGCCCCGCCCCGAGAGCATGCTCTACGGCGTGATGAAGCTGCAGGAGAAGATCGAGAAGGAGGGCCTCGGCATGCGCAAGGATCACATCCGGCGCTTCTACGAGAGCCTGGAGCGCCAGAAGGAGCTGGAGGCGCGAACGGGCCTCACGGGCCAGCAGGCCATCCGCGAAATGCTCCTGGACGCCGCCGCCACCGGCGCTCCCACCATCTTCTGAGGCTGATCATGGTTACCGAGCACATCGAAGAACAGCTCCCGGGCGCCGTGCAGGACAAGCACGACTTCCGGGGGGACCACACCATCGTCGTGGGCGCGGAGAACCTCCTCGCCGTGGCGGACCTCCTCTTCAAGGAGGGCTTCCAGTTCCTCGTGGATGTCACCGCCGTGGATTGGCCCGAGCGTGAGGGTGCCCGCTTCGACGTCGTCTACCACTGGCTGAACCTCACCTCCCAGGAGCGCCTGCGGGTGAAGGTGCCCGTGGCGGAGGGGGCCTCCGTCCCCAGCCTGGTGTCCCGCTTCAAGACGGCGGATTGGTATGAGCGCGAGGTCTACGACATGTTCGGCGTGATCTTCGACGGCCACCCCAACCTGCAGCGCCTCCTCACGTGGCCCGACTTCCCCGGCCACGCCCTTCGCAAGGACTTCCCGCTGGATGGCGGGGATGCCTTCTGCATGGATGGGTGCACCGCGCCCTACAACCGGGGTTAGGTGACGACGATGGACAGCATTGCAATCACCCGGCAGATGCTCGACGGCGATCGCATGATCGTCAACATGGGCCCCTCCCATCCCGTGACCCACGGGACGCTCCGCATCGTGCTGGAGCTGGAGGGCGAGCTCATCATGAAGGCCACCCCGGAAATGGGCTACCTCCACCGCGGCGTGGAGAAGCTGGGCGAGAACCTCAGCTACAACCAGTTCATCCCCCTCACGGATCGCCTGGACTACTGCTCCAGCATCCTCAACAACGTGGGCTACGCCGTGGCCGTGGAAAAGCTCCTGGGCATCCAGGATCCCCCGCGCAGCCGCGTCATCCGCGTGATGGTGAGCGAGCTGGCCCGCATCGCCGACCACATCGTCTGCCTCGGCATCAACGCCGTGGACATCGGCGCCTTCACGGCCTTCCTCTACCTCTTCAAGCAGCGCGAGACCATCTACGACCTCTTCGAGATGGCGGCCGGCCAGCGCATGCACACGAGCTTCACCCGCGTGGGTGGCCTCATGCGCGACCTGCCCCCGGAGTTCCTGCCCCTCTTCGACCGCTTCATGGAGGAGTGCCCCGCCGCCATCGATGAGCTGGAGACGCTGCTCACCCGCAATCCCATCTGGCACGACCGCACCAAGGGCGTGGGCGCCATGAGCATCGAGGACGCCGTGAACTGGGGTTACACGGGCCCCTGCCTCCGCGCCAGCGGGCTCGCCCAAGACCTTCGCGTGGCCCAGCCCTACCTGGACTACGAGACCTACGACTTCGACATCCCCGTGGGCACCACGGGCGACGTGTTCGACCGCTACCTCGTCCGCGTGGAGGAGATGCGGCAGTCCCTGCGCATCCTCGCCCAGGCCAAGCGGAAGCTCGCCGAGGTGGGCCCCGGCCCCGTGATCGTCGAGGACTACAAGATCGCCCTCCCCCCCAAGGAGAAGGTCTACACCCGGATGGAGAGCCTCATCCACCACTTCAAGCTCATCATGCACGGCATCGAGATGCCCGTCGGTGAGGTCTACAGCAGCACCGAGGCCGCCAACGGCGAGCTGGGCTTCTACATCGTCAGTGATGGCGGCAAGAACCCCTACCGCATCCGGGTGCGTCCCCCCTGCCTCCCCATCTTCAGCTCCTTCGATGAGAAGGTGCGAGGTCGGCTCATCGCTGATGCCGTCGCCGAGCTCGGCGCTATGAACGTCATTGCCGGCGAACTCGATCGGTAGGCGCTGAACAGGGGGCGATGAGCCTCCCTCCTATCGCGGGCCTCCACAGGAGGCCCGCTCCCGTTTCGCCTGCGGCTCAACGGAGTCGGGACATCGCTGATGCCGTCGCCGAGCTCGGGGCCATGAACGTCATTGCTGGCGAACTCGATCGGTAGGCGCTGAACAGGGGGCGATGAGCCTCCCTCCTATCGCGGGCCTCCTTTTGGAGGCCCGCTCTCGTTGCGCCCATGGCTTGGCGGAGCCAGGAGATCGCGGAGGCCTTCGCCTGGCTGGCCGTCCTGATCTCGAGGTTGATCGGACGATTCTGCCGTGAGGGTCGGAAGGGGGCCCATGGCGCCCGGGACCTTGGTGGGAGAGGGTAGGTTAAAAGTGCCTTTGGTGGGATTTTCCCGGTAGCGATGGATTTTTAAATCAAGAAAACAAAGAAAGATAGATCCGCATCAGGTCCTCTGGCACGTCCAATGCGAAAGGTCCCCGCCCCCACGGATGGGGGCCCCGGCCGAAGCCGGTCCAAGTCCATCACCGGCGCGGTGGCCCGCGCCCCGCGGGATTCCGCCAAGGAGGAGCCATGACTTCCATTTTGAACAACGTGGCCGCGCTGGGGGCCAGCCGCCAGCTCGGCATCACCGGTAGCGGGCTCGAGCGCACCATCCAGCGCCTCACCACCGGCAAGCGCATCAACCAGGCTTCGGACGACGCGGCCGGGTTGGGCATCAGCAACCTCCTCGGCGCGGACATCCGCATCGCCGTGCAAGGTCGCCGGAACGCCAATGACGGCATCAGCTACTTCCAGGTGGCGGATGGCGTGCTGGAAGAGGTGACGAGCCTGCTGACCCGCGCCGCGGAGCTCGCTCAGCAATCGCAGACGGGCACCATCAGCGCCACCAACCGCTCCAACATCGACGCCGAGTTCCAGAACATCATCACGACCATCGCCGACATCGGCCAGAGCACCACCTTCAATGGCCAGTCCGTATTCACGGGCGGGACCCTCACCGTGGCCGTGGCCGGTTTCAGCCCGGTGGCCGTCTCCATCGCCACCATCAGCACGAGCTCCACCGCGGCCCTGGGCCTCACGGCGGGCGTGAGCAGCCTGACCACCCAGGCGGGTGCCGCCGGCGTGGCTGCGATCCTCACCGCCGCGTTGACCTCGGTGTCGAACGTCCGGGCGACCATCGGCGCCGGGCAGCAACAGCTCTCCTCGGTGGCCAACGCCCTGGGCATCCAGGTGGAGAACTTCACCGCGGCCTTCTCCCAGATCCGGGACGCGGACATCGCGGACGAGGTCATCAAGCTCAACAAGTTCCAGATCCTCAACCAGAGCGGCACCAGCGCCCTGCAACAGGCCAACCAGGCTCAGCAGAGCATCCTGAAGCTCCTGCAGTAGCGGCGGGGGAACCCGCACGAAGGGCGGGCCGAGGGGCCCGCCCTTCGTCGCGTTGGGACGTTCAGTCCTTTTCGACGGTGCGAAGGCGTTCCCTCAGGCCATTCCGCAGCCGTTCGAGCAATTCCAGCAGGTGGGAGCGGTCCTCCTCGGAGAGGCCCTCGGCGACCTCCGCACACAGCTCATCGTGGCTGTTGTGGATCCGGGCCTCCAGGGCGAGGCCCTCGGAGGTGATGCGGATGCGGCTGCCCCGGCGGTCCGCGGGGTTTTCGCAGCGGGCCACGAGGCCCTGGGCGGCCAGGCGGTTCACCAAGCGCGGGACGTCGGCGAAGCGGTAGATCATCCGGGTGCGGAGGTCCCGGATCAAGTAGCCCTCGGGAGGCCCCCCCTTCAGGATGCGGAGCACGTTGAACTGCTGATCCGTGATCCCGGCGCCTTCGAAGAGGGCCTTCTCGAAGAGCCGCCCCACGTATTCCCGGGTGAGGAGGACACCCAGGGCGAGTTCGTGGCCAGGAGCCAGGGGGCGGGTGATTTTGAGTTCGTCCCTTAGGTGCATGCCCTTCATCCTACTGGCATTCAAAAAAGATGTTGCAACATTCAATTTGAATACCTATGCTGGGGATCTCTCATTAGGAGGCAATCATGCGTTCCCTGTTCCGTACTTTCCTTCCCGCCCTGGTCTTGTTGGCTCCCCTGGCCGCCCAGGACACCTACAAGATCGACGCGGTCCACAGCGAGGTCAGCTTCAAGGTCCGCCACCTGGTGGCCAAGACCAGTGGCCGGTTCACCAAGTTCGAAGGCACCGTGAACGTCGACACCAAGGACATCACCAAGTCCACGGTGGAGGTGAAGATCGATGCCGCCAGCGTTAACACCGATAACGAAGGCCGCGACAAGCACCTGCGCACCGCGGATTTCTTCGATGTGGAGAAGTTCCCCACCATCACCTTCAAGAGCACCTCGGTGAAGGAAGTCGCCAAGGGCATGCTGGAGGTCACCGGTGACTTCACGATGCGCGGCGTCACCAAGCGCATCACCTTCCCCATCAGCAACGCGGGCACCCGCGCGGGCATGCGCCCCGGCTCCGTGGTGGCCGGCTTCATCGATGGCGCCCTGAAGATCAAGCGCCAGGACTTTGGCATCACCTACGGGCCCGGCGTGTTGGGAGATGACATCGAGATCAGTCTCAACATCGAGGCCGGCAAGGTGGACGAGGCCAAGAAGTAAGGCTGGCGCCCTCAGGTTGGAGGCCTAAGCTCCGGGGAGCCATCCCCGGAGCTTTTCCTTTGGGGGACCCGGAGGTCCTATGCCCGAGCCCACCATCGCCGCCCGCCATCCCGCCAAGGCCGACCTGGCCCCCGGCACCTACTGGTGGTGCGCCTGCGGCCTCTCCAAGGCCCAGCCCTTCTGTGACGGATCCCACAAGGGATCGGGCATGGGGCCCCTGAAGCTGGAGGTCCCGGAGGCCCGCGAGTGCTGGCTTTGCCAGTGCAAACACAGCCAGGACAAGCCCTGGTGTGATGGCACCCACAAGACCCTGTGACGGGACTGGAGTTCGCAGGCCTCGCGGAGGGAGCGCCGGGCCCGGTACACTGATGGGTCCCCGATCCGGGGCTTCACACGGGTCCGCCATGAACCATCCCATGCCCCCCGAAACCTCCGAAGCGCCCCTGGCCCCGGGCCAGCGGCTGCCGCGTTCCGAGCGGAAGGAGTTCAGCGCCGAGGCGCTGCAGGAGATCGCCGCCATCGCGGCGAAGTATCCCGACAAGCTCGCGGCCACGCTGCCCGCCCTGCACATCGCCCAGCGCGAGTTCGGTTTCACGAGCCTGGATGCCATGAAGGCCGTGGCCAAGGCCCTCTCCATCCCCGAGGGGCACGTCTTCGGCGTGGCGAGTTTCTACACCATGTACCAGAAGCAACCCGTGGGTAAGTATCACCTGCAGGTGTGCACGAACATCAGCTGCGCCCTCAGCGGCGGCGCCCAGCTCCTCGAGAAGGTCTGCCAACGCGCGGGCGTGCAGCCCGGCGAAGGCCCCAGCAAGGACGGCCTCTGGAGCGTGGAGGAGGTGGAGTGCCTCGCCGCCTGCGGTTCGGGGCCCTGTCTGCAGGTGAACCACGACATCTACGACGAGTACGTGGACGAGCGGAAGCTCGACGAGATCATGCAGGCCTGCAAGCGCGGCGAGTACCGCGAATGGGCGAAGTGAGGATATGACGATGGCCATCCGCACCAAGCACGATCCCCAGAGCTACACCTTCGCGGGCTTCGGCTCCGAGAAGTACCCGAACCTCATGCTTCGCGGCGCCGGCGACCTGAACAACTGGACCCTGGACGTCTACGAGCAGAAGCACGAAGGCTACGTGGCCATGAAGCAGGCCCTGAAGATGGAGCCCGTGGCGGTGACGGAGGAAGTGAAGACCTCCGGCATCCGCGGCCGCGGCGGCGCCGGCTTCCCCGCCGGCCTCAAGTGGTCCTTCATGCCCAAGGACACGCCCGAGCGGAAGATCACCCGCTACCTGGTGATCAACGGCGACGAGGGCGAGCCCGGTACCTTCAAGGACCGCGCGATCCTCGAGTACAACCCCCACCAGCTCATCGAGGGCTGCATCATCGCCAGCTATGCCATGCAGGCCAACACCTGCTACGTGTACATCCGCGGCGAGTTCCTCTGGCTCATCGAGAAGCTGGAGCTGGCCATCGAGCAGGCCAGGGCCAAGGGCTACCTCGGCAAGAACATCCTCGGCTCCGGCTTCGATCTCGACATCATCGTGCACCGGGGCGCCGGCGCCTACATCTGCGGCGAAGAGACGGCCCTGCTGAACTCGCTGGAGGGCCGCCGCGGCGAGCCCCGCGTGAAGCCGCCCTTCCCGGCGGCCAAGGGCGCCTTCGGCCAGCCCACCACCATCAACAACGTGGAGACCATCGCCGCCGTGCCGCCGATCATCCGCATGGGCGGCGCCGAGTACGCGAAGCTGGGCACCACCAAGAACAGCGGCACCCGCATCTTCTGCATCAGCGGCCACGTGAAGCGCCCCGGCCTCTACGAGCTGCCCCTGGGCCTGCCCCTGGACTTCATCCTCAACGAGCTGGCGGGCGGCAGCAGCACGGGCAAGAAGATCAAGGCCGTGATCCCCGGCGGCGCCTCGGCCCCCGTATTCTCCGAGGCCGAGTTCTCCACGCCCATGGACTTCGACAGCGTGCGCAACGCGGGCTCCATGGCCGGTTCCGGCGGCGTCATCGTCCTCGACGAGGACACGTGCATGGTGCAGGCCTGCCTGCGCCTCATCCGCTTCTACGCCCACGAGAGCTGCGGCCAGTGCACCCCCTGCCGGGAGGGCTGCAACTGGATGGAGATGATCCTCCACCGCATCGAGCACGGCGAAGGCACCCTGGAGGACCTCGACGTCCTCGCCAGCCTCACGCCCCGCATCGCCGGCCGCACCCTCTGCGCCCTGGGCGATGCCGCCTGCGGTCCCATGGAATCCATGCTCAAGAAGTTCCGCCACGAATTCGAGCATCACGTGACCCACAAGACCTGCTACGTGAAGGGCCACGAGTTGCTGGCGAAGGTGGGCGCGCACTGAGGTCCCGCTAGGGACCTCGGGTCCTTGGTCGTCGGGTCCTTAGTCCTTAGTCCTTAGTCCTTAGTTGGGTACGGCCGCTCGAACGGCACGGATCAGCCAAGGACCAGGGACTAAGGACTAAGGGCTAAAGTCTTCTTCAGCCCTTGCTGAACAGGATCTCGTACTTCACGGGGTGCTGGAGGCGGTGGCTGACCACTTCAACGGCCATGCGGAGCGTCTTCCCGTCGGGGCCCACGATGAAGGTGTTCACGCGCCGGCCATCCTTGCCCTGGATGGTCTGGATCATCTTCTTGCCGTCGATCTTCATGGTGACCTGGAAGGTCTCCTTATCCTCGCGGGTCCAGGGCATGGGCTGCTTCAGGCTGAGGTGCAGGGCGGGGCGGTTGTCCATCTGCATGGAGAGGCCGTCGCCTTCCGTGGCGATGACGAGCTTGTCGTAGAGCGGATTCACGGAGGTGAGCCGGTACTGGGCCCAGGAGCGCTCCAGGAAGGGCATGTGCTCGATGGCATCTTGGATGGAGGGGCCGGGATCCACGCGGCCGAGCTGGGTCCAGGTGCCGAGGAAGGGGGCGGGATCGCTGGCGGCGACGGGCATCACAAGGGCGGGGATAAGGGCGAGCAGGGAAAGGTTCATGGCGGCCTCCTCGGGCGATACCCCTAGAATCGGACCTAGCCCCCCAACCTTGAAACTCGCATCCATGACCCCCCTCTCGAACCGCCGAAACCCACGCCAGGAAAGGGCCCGCGCCACCGTGGACGCCGTTCTGGAGGCGGCGGCTCAGGTTCTGGAGGCCAAGGGGCTCAAAGGCGCCACCACCAACGCCATCGCCGAGCGGGCGGGGGTGAGCGTGGGCAGCCTGTATCAGTACTTTCCGGACAAGGGCTCCCTCGTGCTGGCCCTCTACGAGCGGCACCTGGCCCTGCTGGAGCCCGCCATGGCGGCCCGCTTCCGGGAGGCCGAGGGCCTGAGCCTGGAGGACGCCGTGCCCCACCTCATCGGCGGCCTGGTGGGCCTCTACCGGGCCCGCCCCTCCCTGCATCGGGTGCTGGTGGAGGAAGTGCCCCACCTGCATGGGGATGCCCGCACCCGGGAGGCGGAGGCGGCCCTGCTGGCGCGGGTGCTCGGCTTCCTGAAGGCCCGTCGCGACGAGGTGCGGCATCCGAATCCCGACCTGGCGGCCTCGGTGGTGGTGTCCACCGTGGAGGCCCTGACCCATGCGGCGGCGCGGGAAGGCCGGCTTCAGGAGGCGGAACTCCTGCCGGAGCTCACGCGCCTCGTGCTCGCCTACCTGCGGGGATGAGCCGAGGAGAAATCACGGCAAGCCCAGGCGAAAAAAGATGAACCAGTGATGAACCAGTGATGAACAGTGATGGGGTTCTCGAACTGACGTCACCGATCGGGGGGGGGGCCGCATTCCGACGCGTTGGCCCCCCTTCTCCCTTTTCGAATTCACCTTCCGGCGCGCCGGCCTCAGTCCTTCTTCATGAGGTGGTACATGATCGCCTTTTGCGCATGCAGGCGGTTCTCGGCCTCGTCGTAGATCAGGCTCTTGGGGCCGTCGATGACGTCCGCATCCACCTCGTAGCCGCGGTAGGCGGGGAGGCAGTGGAGGAAGATGGCGTCCTTGCCGGCGGCTTCCATGACTTCGTTGGTCACGCCGAAGCCCTTGAAGGCGGCCATGCGCTCGGCCTTCTCCTCCTCCATGCCCATGGAGATCCAGGTGTCGGTGATGACGATGTGGCTGCCGGCCACGCCGCCCATCACGTCATCCGTGAGCACGAGCTTCGTGCCCTGGGCGGCGTGGTCGGCCTCGGCGCCCGTGATGATGTCGGCGTTGGGGTAGTACTTGGGATCCTTGGGGGTGATGATCGTGCAGTCCATCCCCACCTTGCCGGCGCCCTGCATGTAGGAGTGGGCCATGTTGTTGCCGTCGCCGAGGTAGGTCATCTTCAGGCCCTTGAGGGTGCCGAAGTGCTCCCGGATGGTCTGCAGGTCCGCCATGATCTGGCAGGGGTGCTCCAGATCCGTGAGGCCGTTGATGACGGGCACGGTGCCGAACTTGGCGAGGTCCGTCACGGTCTGGTGGGCGAAGGTTCTAGCCATGATGCCCTGCACGTAGCGGCTCAGCACGGCGGCGGTGTCGGAGATGGGCTCGCCGCGGCCCAGCTGGATATCGCGGGAGGAGAGGAACTGGGCGGCGCCGCCCAGCTGGTACATGCCCGCCTCGAAGCTCACGCGGGTGCGCGTGGAGCTCTTCTCGAAGATCATCGCGAGCACCTGGCCCTTGAGCGCCTTGCGGAAGCGCTTGGGGTGCTTCTTGATCTCGGCGGCCGTATCAAGGAGCTCCTTGATCTCGGCGGCGGAGTAGTCGTTCAGGGACAGGAAATGGCGATTCTTGATCACGAGACGCTCCCAAAGGAGCAGTTTAACGCCGCCTCGCGGGAGACCGGAGTCTCAGGTTGGCGGGGAGGGCCAGCTTGGGCGTGGAATTTAACCGCGAATGACGCGAATGAACGCGAATGGGACACGGCCAGTGTCTTTCATTCGCGTAAATTCGCGTCATTCGCGGTTCCAGCTATTAGCCCACCTTCGGCTTTTGCGAAGCCCTGAAGTCGGCGATGACCTTGGCTTCCTGCTCGGGGGTGGGGCCGGCCAGCTTGGTGCGGCCCTTCTCCACGCCCAGCTGGGTCTGGTACCAGGCGAGGGTGTCCTTCACCGTCTGTTCGGCGCTCCTGAACTTCAGGCCGGCCTTCATCGCCCGGGCGTTGCTCCAGGTGTGGAAGCCCTTGGTATCCCCCACGGGGGGAGCCCAGATGGGGAAGTCGAGCCCCTCCTGCTTCACGACGAACTCGGTGGGGATCCACACGGGGGTGGCGGGTTTCGAGGCGCCCTTCACGCAGGCGTCGATGACGCGGCCCCAGCGCAGGGGCTTCTCGGGGCCGCAGGCGTTGAAGACGCCCGTGATGTTGGCTTCCGAGAGGTGGATGATCCACTCCGCCAGATCCCGCACGTCGATGATCTGGAGGGGATCCTCGGGCGTGCCGGGCACGGCCACTTCGCCGCCCTTGTCGAAGCGCACGGGCCAGTAGGTGAAACGGCCCGAGTAGTCATCGGGGCCCACGATGTAGCCGGGGCGGATGATGGTGGTGCGGCCGGGCATGGCGGCCTGAGCCGCTTGTTCGCTGAGGGCCTTGAGTCCGCCGTAGTTCTGAAACTCCTTGCCCATCTCCTCCACGGTGGGATCCGCCAGGGTGGCGGTGGGGGCGTCCTCCGTGCCGTTGACGGGATTCGGCTCCTTGTAGGCGGAGATGCTGGAGAGGTGGATGTACTGGCGCACGCGCTTGGCCAGCAGCTCCGCCGAGGATTTCACGTGGCGGGGGTAGTGGCCGGAATCATCGATGACCACGTCCCACTCGCCCGTCTCCAGGCTCTTCAGGCCCTCGCCCTTTTTGGGATCGCGATCGCCCTGCCGCTTCTCGATGTCGGGGAAGAGGCCGGGGCGCGTCCTGCCGCGGTTGAACAGGGTGAGCTTGTGGCCCCGGGCCTGGGCGGCCAGCACGAGGGCGGGGCCCAGGAAGCCCGTGCCGCCCAGGATGAGGATGCGCAGGGGCTTGGGGGCGAGCGTCGTATGGCCGAGCAGGCGGGCGCCCGTGGCGGCCGCGGCGGAAGCGAGCAGGAAGGTGCGGCGGTCCAGGGTCATGGTTCCTCCGGAGGGGATGGAAGGAGCATCCTCCCAATCGGACCCAGCCTCAAATCAAGGGGACCAAGTGCATCGGGGCGGGGGTCAATCCAAGAGGGCCTGCCCGTACTCTGGAGGGGCCATCTTCGGAGCCCCATGCGCGCCCTTCGCCGACTCGTGATGCTGGAGCCGGAGGAAGGTCCCCTCCTCGGCTGGGCCACGGCCTACTTCTTTCTCCTGCTCCTGAGCTTCTACCTGCTGCGGCCCCTGCGCGAGGCCATGGGCATCGCCCGGGGCGCGGACAAGCTGCCCTGGCTCATGACGGGCACCATGCTGGCGATGCTGCTGTCCAATCCCATCTATGCCGCCCTGGTGAGCCGCTGGCCCCGGCGCACCTTCCTGCCCGCCACCTGCCGCTTCTTCGCGCTGAACATGCTGCTGCTGGCCCTGCTCTTCAAGGTGCTGCCCGGCCACGGCGGCACGACCCTGGGTTACGTGTTCTACATCTGGGTGAGCGTCTTCAACCTCTTCGTCGTGGCGGGGTTCTGGGGCCTCATGGCGGATGTGTTCGCGGAGGGCCAAGGCCGCCGCCTCTTCGGCTTCATCTCCGTGGGGGGCACGCTGGGGGCCATGGCGGGGGCGGCGCTCACGGATGCGCTCAGCCGCCGGGTTCCGCCCGCGGTGTTCTTCCTCGTGGCGGCGGTCGCCTTGGAAGGCGCCACCCGCTGCATGCTGGCGCTCCTGGCCAAGGGGGCCCTGGATCGCCCGGGCAGCCGTGAGCCGGGGCCCAAGCCCCTGGAGGGCCTGCGGCTGATCTGGAAGTCGAGCTACCTGCAGAACCTCGTGGCCTACATGCTGCTCTTCACCATCACCTCCACGCTGCTGTACCTGAAGCAGGGGGAGATCGTCGCCAAGTCCTTCGCCACCCAGGCCGCGCGCACCAGCGCCTTCGCGCGCATCGACATCTGGACGAACGCCCTCACGCTCACGACGCAGCTCTTCCTCACGAGCCGCGTGGTCACGCGCTTTGGCGTGGCGCCCGTGTTGGTGATGCTGCCCCTCCTCACCCTGCTGGGTTTCGGCGCCCTGTGGATCTGGCCCCTCTTCGGCACCCTAGCCGCCGTGATGGTGCTCCGGCGCGGCCTCCATTACGCCCTCGATCGCCCGGCCCGGGAGCTGCTCTACATCCCCCTGGGGCCCGAGGAGAAGTACAAGAGCAAGGCCTTCATCGACACCTTCATCTTCCGCGCCGGCGACGTGATGGGCGTATGGCTGCCCACCTTGCTGGCCTCCGTCGCGGTGGCCCTTGCGCCCATCGCCCTGGCCCTCTCCGGCACCTGGATCGGGTGCAGTCTCTGGCTGGGGCGCCTCCGCTCTAGAATGGGAGCATGCGACGGCACCTCCGCCTCCTGATGACCCCGAGCCTCGCGGCGATGGCGCTGCTCCTGGCCACCGCCTGCGACACGACGCGATCCACGGTCCTGCCCGATTTCCGAGCCAAGGCCGTGGAGGCGGTGCGCTCCACCTTCGACGCCCGGGCGGCGCGGGTGGAAACCCACAAGGCCAAGCACCTGTACGAAGTGAAACTTTGGATGAAGGATCCTACCTCCGGCCGAGAGCGCCTGGCGGCCACCTGCTGGTTCGACGAAAACCGGCGGCTCGTGCTCGTCCGCTACGCGGAGTGAAACGGCGTACCCCGCTTTAACATCAGGTCCCGAACTGGGTGAGGTGATGGTTGAAGTGCTTGTAGCAGAACACCCCCCAATCGCGGCCGGTCATGGGGCCGAACAGGGCGTGGGGAGGCCAGGGGCCCAGGGGATCAGCCTCCGCGAACCGTTCGACCAGGGCGCGAAGCGCGGCGAGGTCCACATCCCAGGCGGTCGGTCGCGAGATAAAGGCGTCCGGGGGCCCCTGAACCCATCCCCTTGGCCAGGGGAAGAGGTAGATCGACGCGAATCGGATCGGAGCCCATCGGAGCAGGCCAGGCACCGGCCTGCTCGGGATATCCCCAAGGGCATGGCGCATCTGATCGGTCAGGTGGGCGACCATGCGCGGCGCGTCCATGCGGCCCCACCGGGCCGGGGCATCAGGGCTGAGGTTCGCCAAGCGGCGAAGAATCGCCTGATGGTCCGGGGGGTTGAAGAAGGTCCGCATCACGGGTTTAGGGCGCTTGGAGTGGCTAGGAACCAGCGCTCGGTTGAACCTGCCAAAGCCCCTGTTGAATGCCGCCGATCTCGAAGATGGAGATCCGCCCCCAACCCGCCAGATCCATGGACTCCAGAAGGATCTGGCCGCCGGCCTGCTCCGCCGCGCGGGTAGCCGCGTCGAGATCGGGCACCCGGATGTAGGTGCGGACGACGGGCACCTCAGATTCATGGAGCGGTGCCCGGATGCCGCACAACGAACCGCCTGGGAGCGCAGCCACCACCGCCTGGCCAAGCTCCGGCACCGCGGCCTGGAACCGCCAGCCCAGGGCCGTGGTGTAAAGCAGGCGGGCCCGGTCGACCTCCGGCGTGACGATTTCCAGATAGTGGATCGGGCTCTCGGGGGCAGCCATGGGAGCGCCTCTTCGTGATTGTCGTTGAGCGGAGGGTTCTCGAACTTCGGACTGATATCTAACAATCGAAACCACCAGCGACGCCGCATATCGGCAACGTCTGGTGCATTGAGTGGTTAGGCGAGAGATCGAATATTCATTTTTGTTTTGCCCGCAAGTACCCAGGGATATTGACCACCCCAGAGCCAACAACTTTCAATCCATTCTTGGTTGTCACAACGCGAACTATGACAGTGAACTCAGGCCAGTCCACTCCTTGCAGGAGGACATAACCCCTCTGATCAAGGCATCGAAGAAATTTAACCCCCTTATCCGGATAATCCTGACTGTCGAGAACCACATCACTGTCCCAGCCTAGCTCAGGATCTTGTGCTAAGCCTTTTGCCTCTTCGGCCTTGTAGCTCGAAATAAATCCCTTCGTGACAAGTTGGTTGGAACCAAGCCAGCCTTCAGTGTTCATCGTTTGTCCCGCTTTCACACTTTTCTCGCGGAAGGCGATGTACTGATTCAGGAATGCAATAGCCACCTGAGCCCGTTCCTTGCAATCACCAGAGCGGCCTATGGATGAGGAAAGTAGAACGATGAGGAGGATGAAATGTCTCATGGGACTCGCCTAACTTTCGAAATCACCAGCGGTGGCGCGTAGCGCCAGCGTCAGGTGCATTGAGTGGTTAGCCGATGAGCCGCTAGCAACCAACAGAGTAATGCTCAGCAATCCAAGTCACTATTTCTTTGCTACTCCCTTTCGGGCTGACAAATAGCGTTGGCTTTGAGACGTTGTAGTGATCCGTTAGATCAATCAACAAATCTATTGCTCCGTCTGCGTTCAGATCTCCAGCCCACAGCAGTTTGACCCTCCCCCCATCCCCTCGGCCATCGTAGCGACCACCCTCGTACGAGACCTCAAAGGAGATCAATGATTGCTTCGTGGCCCCTGTTTGGAGCAATAGAGCAGCGGCACATTTCTCGTACCGGCCTGTACCCATGGGTGGTGCACAAACTAGGGTAAGAGAATATGATTTGCCCGCCTTGGTTGTAAGGCGAAGGGGCTTGTTGGGAATTAATTCTCGTGCCGATGAATTTGTTTCGGCTGGGCCTGCGGTGGTTCCAGGGATTCCGCGGAAGAGGAGTATTGGGTTGCCGAGTTTTTCTTTGATGGAAATGCGTTTCCCCGACTTGGTACCTACTGGATCCACGCCTGCATCCTCAAATGCTCTGACTCGTATCGTCACATCGGCTATCTCGGACTTTCCTCTGCCCGTTTGGACAACCGCAAGCCAATGCTCGCCAGATGCGACAGATACTTCATCCCCGTGGTAATCGCCGGGTGGCATGATTTGCGGCTTTGGCACCTTCGGGTCGCCTGCAGTCATGGCCTGAGAAACGATCAATGCCATGAAGAATTTGAAGCAATTGGATCGCAAGGTGACTCCCCTTCTGCATAAGCTTCAAGTCGTCCCAATCAAACATCATCGGCTAACGTTCCGACATCACCGGCGTGGCCGCTCGCGGCCACGTCCGAGTGCATGGAGCGGTTGGGCCGGGAATCGCGCTCATGAGACCTCCGCCAATAGTGATGCCGGGATGTGGTGAGGGGAAAACTGCTTAACGAAGACGGATCTTGTTGAGGTGGGAACGGCTGATGAGATCTTACCGACCAAAGAAGCCTGAGTGGGAACGATGGATGAGAATGCCGGAATCAAGAACAGGCCAGCGAACGAACAACACCCGGCGATGGAACCGATGATCGTGCGACGAGCGGACGGGTGGAGCAAGAAATCTTACCGAGCGGCCCAACTTTCGAAATCACCAGCGGTGGCGCGTAGCGCCAGCGTCTGGTGCATTGAGTGGTTAGGCGCCAGGCTCGATCAACATCGACCGAAGGGCGAAGACCACCTGGGATGGAAAGAACTTAAGGTTGGGCAGGAAAAGTTGCCAGCGAACTCGGTGTTGAATTTGTGTGCGCTGGACGGGCGGAGCGTGAGCTTGAGTAAAGAATGGCAGGGGCCGAAAGAACTGTGAATCGAAGTCGTGGACCCAAAATCGTCGTGGAGAAGATGATGGCGTGGTGCCTGACCGATGCCCGATTCGGGGGGCGACTAACTTTGCATTAAGCCGGCCCATCCGCGATAAGGATGGCGGGCTCGAAGGGCAGGCCTTCGGCTTCCTTCGGGGTCTTCATGCCCCAGAGGACGAGGCGGTGGGCGTAGGGGGCCCAGAGTTCGGGGCGGGCCTTCACGGCGGCGAGGGGCGGGTGGAGCATCAGCTCGGGGGGCAGGTCGCCCAGCTCGTCGGCGGTGAGGTCCATGGCTTCGTCGGGCTCCCACAGGAAGCCGCAGCGGGCCTCGGGGCACTCGGCCCAGAGCTGCAGCACTTCGGTGTGTTCGAAGCTGGAGAAGAGCACGCGGGGGAGGGCGTCTTCCGCATCCACGGCGGCGAGGGCCTGCTGCCAGCCGGGCTCGCCCTTGAGCTCCACGTTGATGAGCTTGGCGGGGAGTTCCAGCACGTCCGAGAGGCGGGGCACGGGCTCGCCGTTGGTGAGCTTGGGCAGCTCCGAGGCCTTCATCTGCCGCAGGGTGCCGCCGCCCTGGGCGGTGCGGTCCAGGGTGTCATCGTGGAGCACGGCGCAGACGCCATCGCGGGTGGGCTGCACATCCAGCTCGAAGCCATCCATGCCCGCGGCGAGGGCGGCGCGGAAGGCTTCCATGGAGTTCTCAAGGTGCTTCGAGGAATAACCGCGGTGGCCGAGGATGAGGGGCATGGGGACTCCTGGGAATTCCAAGGAAGAGGCTGGACACAGAGGACACGGAGCGAGCACAGAGGACGCGGAGGAAAAGCCTATGGGCCCTTATTCTGCGTCCTCTGTGGATTTTCTGGGTCCTCCGTGTCCAGCGGTTTTAGATCGGCGGCCGCTCCGGCCCCGCCAGGTGCGCCAGCAGCAGGCCGAAGAGCAGGGCCACGGCGAGGAAGAGCATCTGGAAGGCGGTGTCGAGGCCCGAGACCACCTGGTTCTGGAAGATGCTGGCGAGGCCGCGGAAACCGAGGGAGCCGGGCACGAGCACGAGGAGGCCCGGCAGCAGCGTGAGGGAGGGGGTGCGGTGGGTGAACTGGCTGAGGAGGTTGCTGCCCAGGGTGATGGCGAAGGCGCCCATGGCGGCGCCGAAGCTGGCGCCGAGCCAGTGGGCGCCGAGGCGCGTGCCGGCCATGGCGAGGAGGCAGCCGCCGAGGATCCAGGGGTAGTCGCGCCACCGGGCCTGGAAGAGCACGAGCAGGCCCAGCGCGAGGCCCGCCACGGGGAGGTACTGGAAGGCCTCCGGCAGGGGATGCACCACGTGGAGGTGCTGATGGATGGGAAGCAGCTTCAGGGCGCTGATGCCCAGATGCTGGCCGAGGGCCGCGCCGAAGGCCAGCTGCACGAGGGTGATGCCCACGTCGGCGAGGCGGGCTGCGCCGGCCACGAGGTTGCCCGTGGAGAGCTCGTTGAGGGAGATGAGCAGCTTGAGCCCGGGGAAGAGGATGATGAGGCCCGCGAGCACCACCAGCTTCACCGAGGCGTAGGGCGCCATGAGCGCACCGGCCAGGGCCACGAGGGTGGCCGCCAGGGCGGGCAACACCCGGGCGAGGGTGGGCCGGAAGTCGGAACCCACGGCGAGCACGCCCACGAGGAGGCCCAAGGGGATGGCCACCAGCATCTCGTGCCACCCGCCGCCCAGCACGCCCGCGGCCGCGCAGGAGACGAGGCCGAAGCAGGGCACGACGACCTTCAGCGGGTGGCGGGAGGGCCGCGCCATCAGGGAGCGCAGGCGATGCAGCCCGCCCTCGGGCGTGAGGTGCCCGCGCATGACGGCATCGGTGAGGAACTTCAGCTCATCGAGTTTCGAGAGATCGGGGTTGCCCGCGCCCTGCCGCACCACGTGGGTGCGGTGCTGCTCGCCTTCCTGGAGGTTGGCGATGAAGGCCGTGGGCAGGGCGAAGAAGTCGCCCTCGATGCCCAGCGACGTGCACATCTCCTCCAGGGCCTCCTCGAAGCGGTGCGCGGGCACGCCCAGGGTCTGCATGGCCTTACCCAGCTCGAGCACGAAGGCGGAGCGGATATCCGCGGCGGGAACGCTCATGCGAGATCCTGTGGGAGGCTCTGGGCTATCGGCTCTCGGCTCTGGCTGGGTGCGGCAATTCCGGTCGGTGAGGCCAGGGTCGAATCCTTGAACGCCCGGGATCTGCAAGAGCCCAGAGCCCAGAGCCCATGGCCCCTCAGGGGTGCGCCCTCAGCTCGAATCGGTTTCATAGCACCTTCCCGGGGTTGAAGATGTTCCGGGGATCCAGGGCCGCCTTGAGGGCGCGGAACTGGGCGAGGTCGGCGGCGGGGGTGAAGGCGATGAGCGCCTCCCGTTTGGCGAGGCCCACGCCGTGCTCGCCGCTGAGCGTGCCGCCGAGTTCCACGCAAAGGCGGAACAGGGCCATGAGCTTGGTCTCGAGGGTGGCCGCGTCGAGCTCGCCCGCGGAGAGGAGGTTCACGTGCAGGTTGCCATCGCCCAGGTGGCCGTAGGTGACGCAGGGGATTTCCAGGCGCTGGAGACCCTCAAAGAACTCCGGCAGCCGCGAGCGGGGCACCACCACGTCCTCGCTGACCTTGCGGGGGTAGCGCTCCTTGAGGAAGACGGAGGTCATGCGCCGGATGGCCCAGAGCGCCTCGCGCTGGCGGTGGTCCGTGGCGGCCTGGAGCTCAGCGGCGGCATCCCCGAGCACCGCCACGAGCCCGTCGAGGAAGGCCTCCGACGTGCATCCGCGATCGTCGAACTCCAGGAGGGCGAGGGCTTCGCCGGGCATGCGGCGGGCGGCCTCGGGGCCGTGGGCGCGGAGCTCCGCGAGCACGGCGGGATCCCAGAACTCGAAGGCGCAGGGGAGGTAGCCCGCGGCGCAGAGGCGGCCGGGAAGCTCCAGCAGCTCCTCGAAGCGGGCCACGGGCAGCAGCAGGGTGAGGCGCTCGATGGGCTTCGGCGCGAGGCGCACCGTGGCGCCAAGGATCATCCCGAAGATGCCCTCGCTGCCCAGGAGGAGCTGGCCCATGCAGGGCCCCGCGTTGGCCTTCACGCTGGCGATGCCGAAATGGTGGATCTCGCCGTCGGCCAGGAGCGCTTCCACGGCCAGCACCCAGTGGCGCGTCATGCCGTACTTGCAGGCGTTGGGGCCGCCGGCGTTGGTGGCGAGTGTGCCGCCGAAGGCGCACTGGTCCCAGGAGTTCGGATCGGGGGGATAGAAGAAGCCCGCCGCGTCGGCGGCCGCCTTCACGTCCTTCAGGAGGGCGCTGGCCGGCGCCGTGAGGCAGAGATCCCGTGGGTTCACCTCGATGGCTCCCGGCCAGGCCCCCAGATCCACCACGATGTCCTGGGGTCGCGCGAGGCAACCGCCGGCCTTGCCCGTGCCCGTGCCCCGGGGGACGAGCCCGATGCCCTCGGCCGTGGCCCAGGCCACGAGGGCCCGCAGATCCTCCGGGCTCGTGGGGCGGGCCGCGGCCCGGGGCCGCGCGCCGGGGACGTGGCTCTCATCGGCCATGAAGGGCGCCAGGTCGGCTTCATCCACGATCCATTGGCCGTGGGGCATGCGGGGAAGCGGCATGGCCCAAGTGTGCCCCAGCTATGTGGCCGGGATACACTCGCATATGCGTCTCCGTTCCCGGCCCGAGGGTACCCGGCCCCGTCGCAGCGGGTGGCCCAGGCCCCTTCTGACGTTGGTTCCACTGGTGGTGCTCCTGGTGGGCCTGGCGGGCTCCCTGTTGGCCTCCCGGGCCCTGGAACGGAATGAGGCCGCGGCCCGGGTGAGCCTGCTCGCGAGCGGCCTCGCCCAGGCCCTGGAGGGGCTCACCCACCGGTTGGACGAGCTGGAGGCGACCTTCTCCTCCCTCGCGGTGGTCGCGGCGGCGGGGCCCGATCCCACGGCGGCCGAATGGGAAGAGCGGGTGGAATCGGTGCGAGCCCTCCGCAATCCGGGCACGCAGTTCCTGGCCTGGGTTCCGCTGAAGGGCGGTGTGCTCCCGCGGGTCTCCCCCTCCTCGCGATCGGATCTCATGGATCAGGCCCTGGCGGGGCCCCTGCCGCCCTCGCTGATGGCCCTGCTGCAAACAGCCCGGCAGGAGACGGATGGCGCGGCCTCGGCCGTCCTGGATCTGCCGGCTTCCTGGGGGCTGCCGCGCTCCCTGGTGATGGCCGCCTTCGGGCGCCGGAACCGGGAGGCCCGGGGCTGGGTGGTGGCATTCCTCAACCCTCGCGAGGCCTTCCGAGGCCTCATGGGCAGCCGGCCCGTGGCCGGGGTGCGCTTCCAGATCCTGGAGGCGGGTGCGACGGGCCCTCGCGCCCTGCTCTACACCTCGAGCGCCAGCCCCCGCCAGGAACTGCTGCCCTCCGAGGGGCCGCTGATCCGGGAGGGGCTCCTCCGGCAGGCCTCGCTGAACTGGGTGCTCCGCATGGAGCTCATTCCTTCGGAATCGGCGGAAGGCACGACCTGGCCCTTCCACCGGCGGGTGCTCGCAAGCGGGATCGCGGGCACCTTCATCTGCTTCCTGCTCACCCTCTTCCTGGCCCGTGGCCGGGCCCGCATGGAGGATCTGGCCGTCCGGCTGCATGAGTCGGAGGAGGGCTTCCGGGCCATGACCGAGGCGGCCACGTGCATGATCGTGATTTACGCCGATCGGCTGGAGTACATCAATCGCGCCGGCGCCGAGGTGCTCGGCTGGCGGCCGGAGGAGATGGTGGGCCGCTCCCGGCTGGATTTCGTGCATCCCCTGGATCGGGAGTGGGTCGCCCAGCGTTGGGAGGCGCGCCGCCGCGGGGAGCCCGTGCCCGACCACTATGAGTTCCGGATCCTGAACCGCAGCGGGGAGGCCCGGTGGGTGGACTTCTCCGCCACGACGATCACGCTGCGGGGCGCCACCTATGGGCTCGGCACGGCGCTCGACATCACGGAGCGGGTGCGGGCCCACGAGGATCGGCTCCAGATGGAGCGGAAGCTCCTGGATGCGCAGAAGCTGGAGAGCCTGGGGCTGCTGGCCGGGGGCATCGCCCACGACTTCAACAACCTCCTGGCCGTGATCCAGGGCCATGCCGGGATTCTGCGGGAACGGGAGGAGGGCCTGGCCCCGGGTCAGGCGGAGGAGAGCCTCGCCAAGATCGAGGAGACCTGCCGGCGCGCCGCGGAGCTGGTGCGCCAGATGCTCGCCTACAGCGGCCGGGGTCGCTTCCAGGTGGAGGCCATGGACCTCAACAAGGAGTTGGAGGGCATCGCCCACCTGCTCACCGTGAGCCTGCCGAAGGACGTGGTGCTGCGCTTCGAATTGGGCCACCACCTGCCACCTGTGGAGGCCGATCCCAGCCAGGTGCAACAGGTGGTGTTGAACCTCGTCACCAACGCGGCGGAGGCGATGGTGGATGGCGGCGGGCAGATCTCGCTGCGCACGGGCGTGAAGTCCATGGACGCGGCGGCCATCGCCGGGCTCAAGGCCGCCGAGGCCATGGTGCCGGGCCGCTTCCTCTGGCTGGAGGTCGAGGACGAGGGCTGCGGCATGGACGAGGCCACCCAGGCCCGCGTGTTCGATCCCTTCTTCACGACGAAGTTCACGGGCCGGGGATTGGGGCTGGCGGCCATGCAGGGCATCGTGCGGGGGCACCAGGGCGGCGTGAGCCTCCAAAGCACGCCGGGGCAGGGCACGCGCTTCCGGATCTACTTCCCGGCCCTGGAGGGCAGCCTGCCGGAGGCGACGCTCCTGGAGACCCAGCGGGCGAAGTTCAAAGGCGAGGGTCTCGTGCTGGTGGTGGATGACGAGCCCGCCATCCGGGATCTGGGGCGCACGCTGCTGGAGCGGGTGGGCTTCCAGGTGATCCTGGCCAGCGATGGATTCGAAGCCCTGGACCTCTACCGCGTGCACCACGGGGAGCTGGCCCTGGTGCTCATGGACGTGGTGATGCCCCGCATGGGCGGCATCGAAGCCCTCCATCGCATGCGGGAATTCGACGCCGGGGTGCCCGTGCTCATGGTCAGCGGCTACGGCCAGGAGGAGGCGCTGGCCGAGCTGGAAGCCCGGGGGGAGGTGGGCTTCCTGTCCAAGCCCTTCAGCCGGCAGGCCCTCATGGACGCCGTGGCGAAGCTGGCGCGGAAGGTGGAATCGCGGGCTTGAAGCTAATTCAGGCTCCAGGCAGGGGCTTGCCAGCCACGAGATCAATTGTTGGGGTGCAGGCGGGATTCATCATACATCGTTATATTATGTATAAATCCCTTCCTAATTACTTATCTGCCTATTTGTTGATTTGGGTAAGCTGGTCTGAAATATTCAAAACAGGTGGACCCAATGATGCAGCGGCTGCTTTCCCTGGTCTGGTACTTGGTCTTGGCCCTCCCGGCCCTTGCCCAAACCACCACCATCCAAAACCCGGGCACCTGGAGTGCCGGAGGGGGCACCTTGGCGGACTTCCCCTCGACCGCCCCGGGATGGGCCTTCGATTTCAACGCCATGGCTTGGGGCGATCTGGACTAGGCCACCCTTCAGGTCTATGGCGTCAAGCGGATCCGGGTCTGTGATAGCCCGACGCTGATCGATGGGAACTGCTATTTCTACAACAGCCGGACGGAACTTCTCGCAAGGCTGATCCAACCGCCATCAGACGCTGTTTTTAACACTCCGATCCCAATCGACTCGACAGAGGCACTCGGTCTCGGAGTTTCGCAGGATCAGTTGAACGCCTTCTTCGAACAGGATCCCTCGGAGCCCTACCTTTCCGCTCGCCTGTACAAGGCCTACCTGGGCGCCACTCCGGCCCCGAGCCCCTATACCCAATTCACAAAACAGGGCAGCCTCGTCCTCATGGTGGAAATTCCCATGGCGGGCGCCTGGCGGATTCGCGTCACCGATAGCCTGTTTCAGACGAAGAGCGGGGTGGTGTCCGTGCCTTCATCGGGGATCTACGGGTTCCAGATCAATAACGTCCAAGCGGGAAACGTTCGGGTGGATCTCCTTACCCACGCCTCCGGCGCCTTCTTCCGCCAGGAGCCCCTGGTCGTCCAGCCCTCGGCCACGGCGGGGGTAGGCATCCGGTTTGTGACGGACCCCGCAGATCGGAAGAGGTTCGTCCTCAAACATGTGTCCGTCGGCCAAGGGAGCCAGGCGACCCATGGCTTCATGCCCTTGCTTCTGGGGAAGGAGGCCATGGTTCGCGTGATGCTTCAGGATTCGAAGGGGGAATTCTCGCCTGGCGCCCCTCCCAGGGACCTGATCTTTCCCGTTCGAATCGAATACGGGAACCCCTCAAATGGAACCTTCTCCCAAACGGTCATGCTGCGGGCGAGCGCCCTTCCCATAGGAACTGGCGTGGTGGATGGGACGAATCTCCCGGCTGCGATCATCCCCGGCCACCTGATTGCCGAGGGCTTCTTCCTTCGAGTGAAACTGATGGATGGCTCCGGGGCCATCCTCGATGAAAGGGAGGCCCAGCCCTGGCTCGCCAAGGGCATGTTCGAGGGGCGCCCCCTCGTCATCCACCCCTACAGCATCCGGCCACCGACCGGGGGTTACGATTACGTCGCGGATCCTGTGGAGTTTCAAACCAAGATCGGGCGATGGGCCGCGGAGCGGTTCCCCAACCAGGGCCTTTCGGTGCTGCCTGTGCAAGTGGTCTTCGTCCGCTCGACCCGGCCTCCCTGGCAGCCTCCCCAGCCGGATGACCTTTTGAGCGCGACCCTCGGCATGATGAACTACCTGGCCTCGCTGCAGGGGTATACCAGCGCCACGCAGAACCACATCTTCGTGGGCATCATCGACGACCACTACTACGTGTCCGGGGCCAGCGGAGGAATGGCGAGTTACGGCAGGCCGGGCGTGGCCATGCATGGATACAACTTTTCAGATGGGGGGAATGTCTCCGGCCACATCTTCACCCATGAGGTGGGCCATTGCTTCGGCCTGCGCCATGCCCCGAGCGTCAGTGGCGGGGGAATCGTAGCCGGGGATCCCGACGTCAACTATCCCTACAGCGGGAACGGGCTCAGCTCCGGATATGCCTACAGCCCGGCTCTCCAGTTTTTCAATCGCGAGATCACCCAGAATTGGGATCATATGTCGTACACGGGGCCCTACTCCAACTACCAGCGTTTCTTCTCGGACTACAACTATTGGCAGTTGTTCAATGTCCAGCTCCCGCCCTTCGGGGAACCGGTTCCCGTGAACCTGAGCTTCCCACAAGATGCGCAAGGGACCTTCTTGTTCGGAAGGTCCGAAACTCAGAAACTCAAGCAATGGATGGCCAGGAATATGAGTGAAAAGGACATCTGCCGCCTGGGCCCGCCCATGGTGGTGGGGGCTGAGGGGCAATTCCTCCAGCAGGCTTCCGCTGGATTACAGGGGAACCAACATCTTTCAGGTTTTCCATCCATGGGTCCTGCAAGCCTGGTCCCCCCTTCGAAGGCGCCCCCTGGCGGTTCAGCCCTGCTCGGTCGAAGCGGTTCTTTCGAGTGCTGGTTCCATTGCCCCCACATCCCTATACGGAGTCAATCCAGCCGCCCCTGGCTGATCATGACTCCCGACGCACCTTGAGAGGGGGGAGACCATGCGAATCAGGGAATTCCTTCTATCGGTCGTGATCGGCTTGGGCGTGGCCTGTTCCAGCTCCGCAGGCCAGCAGCCTCCGCCCCCTCCACCCCCACCTCCGCCGCCCTTCAGGCTGGAAATAACAG
This sequence comes from Acidobacteriota bacterium, assembly GCA_016192145.1. Lineage (GTDB taxonomy): Bacteria > Acidobacteriota > Holophagae > Holophagales > Holophagaceae > JAFDVN01. The sequence continues at coordinate 100,229 of JACPUT010000006.1, forward strand.
GTAATAATATCTATTTTGCGGGAGAGAAGGCTACGGTCGTATCCGCAATCCGCGCCATCGAGTCCCCCGAACCCATCTATTGGACCGTCGAGGGGCCGGGCTACTTGGCCAAGGACCAACTGGGGCTGGAACCCACGACCCAGTGGGGTTCGCCCTATTACATACCCCCCGCTTCAGTCCCCGGCGGGGGCGATACCACGGCCAAGGTCTACTTTACGACCAAGGATCTCTACTACGGGGGCATGGCCAAGTCTCCGGAGCTGATCATGCAGATCCGGACCCTGAAGGAGCCCATGAAGTTCGAGGGAAACAACGCCCTGGAACTGGTGGTGGGTCCGGGTGGAAAAATTGATCTGGGGGCCCGTGTCCTTCCGCCCCCCTTTCTCTTCAATTCCCGGACCTCCATCGTTTGGAACATCGCCAGCACGGCTCCGGCCGTCGCGGATCCTGGGCAGGTGGCCCTCGACCCCATCCAAAACGATTACCGGGGTTGCCTGGCGGTTTACACGGCTCCGGGAGTGGTTTCGGAAGATCTCATCGTGACGATCACGGCCATCACCCACGATCCCTGGTTCAATCTGGACCCCGTGCTGACTTGGAAGGTGCGGGTCAAGAAACCCTAAGGTGGCTCAGGACACCAGCGTTCCCACGACCTCGCCCTTCACAGCGGCAAGCAGATTCCCGGGCTTGTTCATGTCGAAGACGAGGATGGGGAGCTTGTTCTCCATGCACAGGGCGATGGCCGCGGCATCCATGACTTTGAGGCCGCGCTCCAGCACTTCCTGGTAGCTCACCTTGTCGTACTTGGTGGCGGTGGGATCCTGCTTGGGGTCGGCGGTGTAGATGCCATCCACGTTGGTGGCCTTCATCACCACCTGGGCGCCGATCTCGTTGCCACGCAGGGCGGCGGCGGTGTCGGTGCTGAAGTAGGGGTTGCCGGTTCCGGCGCCGAAGATGACGACGCGTCCCTTCTCCAGGTGGCGGGTGGCCCGGCGGCGGATGTAGCTCTCGGCCACCTTGGGCATCTCGAGCCCGCTGAGGGTGCGGGTGTGCACGCCCTTGGCCTCCAGGGCGTCCTGCAGGGCCAGGGCGTTGATCATGGTGGCGAGCATGCCCATGTGGTCGGCGGTGGTGCGGTCCATGCCCTTGGTGGCGCCCGCGACACCGCGGAAGATGTTGCCCCCGCCGATGACCAGGCTCACCTGCACGTCCAGGGCCTGGATGGCCTTCACCTGGTCGGCGATCATGTTCACCACCGCGGGATCGATGCCGTACTTCTGCTCGCCCATGAGGGCTTCGCCGGAGAGTTTCAGAAGGATGCGGTCATAGGCCATGGGGAATCTCGGAAAGTAGGCTGGAGACTGGAGACCGGAGGCTGGAGTGGGTTGGGGCTAGCCTCCAGCCTACAGCCTCCAGTCTCCAGTCCAAAAAAAGGGGCGACATCTCTGCCGCCCCTCGATGCATGGTGCGAATGAATCAGAGGCCGGCCTGGGCGGCGACTTCGGCGGCGAAGTCGTCCTTGCGCTTCTCGAGGCCCTCGCCGAGGACGTACTTGGTGAAGCGGCGGATGGAGAGCTTCTCGCCGATCTCGGCGGTCTTGGTGGCCAGGTGCTGGGCCACGGTGACGTCGGGATTCATGATGAAGGGCTGCTCGAGGAGGCAGACGTCCTTGTAGATGGAGTTCATCTTGCCCTCGACGATCTTCTCGACGATGGCGGCGGGCTTGCCGGTGGCCAGGGCCTGCGCGCGAGCGATCTCCTTCTCCTTCTCGATGAAGTCGGCGGTGACTTCTTCCTTGGTGACGAAGTGGGGCACGGGATCGGCGGCGGCGATGTGCATGGCGATTTCCTTGACCATGCGCTGGAAGGCCTCGTTGCGGGCCACGAAGTCGGTCTCGGAGTTCACTTCGAGCAGCACGCCCACGCGGCCGCCGGGGTGGATGTAGGCCTCGACGATGCCTTCGGTGGCGATGCGGTCGGACTTCTTGGCGGCGTTCGCCATGCCCTTCTTGCGCAGCCAGTCGATGGCCTGCTCCATGTTGCCGTCGTTCTCTTCGAGGGCCTTCTTGCAGTCCATCATCCCGAGACCGGTCTTCTCGCGGAGTTCCTTCACGTCCTGGGCGGTGTAAGCCATTGCGATTCTCCTGCTGGGGCTGAATGAAAAAGGGTCCTTGGTCCTTAGTCCTTCGTCCTTAGCTTGGCCGAGCAGTTCGATCGTGCGGCGCCAGCCAAGGACCAAGGACCAAGGACCAAGGACCAATCAGTGTTTAGCCTTCGGCTTCCATCTTCTCGGCCATCATTTGCTTCATGGCGTCGGTGTTGCCCTTGTCCTGGAAGGACGCACGGCCCTCGAGGATGCTGTCCGCGGCGCGCTCGGCGAAGAGCAGGATGGAGCGGATGGCGTCGTCGTTGCCGGGGATCACGTAGTCGATCTTGTCGGGGTCGCAGTTGGTGTCGACGATGCCGACCACGGTGAGGCCGAGCTTCTTGGCCTCGGTCACGGCGATGTCCTCACGGTGGGGATCGACGACGAAGATGACGTCGGGGAGGCCGCGCATGTCCTTGATGCCGTGGAAGGCGGCATCGAACTTCTCGCGCTGGCGCGTGAGGGTGAGGATCTCCTTCTTGGAGAGCTGCGCGGTGCGGGCGGGATCGGCCAGCATGGCGTCCAGCTCGCGGAACTTCTCGAGGCTCTTCTTGATGGTGGAGAAGTTGGTGAGCATGCCGCCCAGCCAACGGTTGTTCACGTAGAAGGCGCCGCAGCGGGCGGCCTGCTCGGCGATGAGCTCCTGGGCCTGGGGCTTGGTGCCCACGAAGAGGAAGGTCTTGCCCTGGGAGGCGGACTTCGTGAAGAAGTTCGCGGCCTGGTTCCAGAGACGCAGGGTCTTCTGCAGGTCGATGATGTAGATGCTGTTGCGCGCGCCGAAGATGTACTGCTTCATCTTGGGGTTCCAGCGCTTGGTCTGGTGACCGAAGTGGACGCCCGCTTCGAGCAGTTCCTTCATTTGAATGGCAGCCATGAGGCCTCCCTGTGAGGTGGGATGAAGGCGGGGGATATGCCCGCCCGATTCGACCGTCTGCGACGGCCCGGTGAAACATGGAAAGGGGGATCCGGAGATCCCCCTTTCCAAGAAAGGACTTAGCGCTTGCTGTATTGGAACCGGCGACGGGCGGCCTTCTGGCCGGGCTTCTTACGTTCCTTCATGCGGGGGTCGCGGGTCAGGAGACCGGCGTTGCGCAGCATGGAACGGAGCTGCTCGTTGTAGCCCAGCAGGGCGCGGGAGATGCCCATGCGAATCGCGGCGGCCTGAGCGGAGCTGCCACCGCCGGCGACGGTCACGTGGAGATCGAACTTGCCGGTGAGCTCGGCGAGCACCAGCGCCTGGTGCACCATCATGCGGAGCACGGCGTTGGGGAAGTAGTTTTCCAGCGTGCGACCGTTGACGCTGACCTTGCCGGTGCCGGGGCGCAGGAAGGCGCGGGCGGCGGCGGTCTTGCGGCGGCCGGTTCCGTAGTAGGTGGGGTTAGCCATGGATGCCTCTGCTCTTACTTGGACTTGATGACTTCAAGGGGCTGGGGGGCCTGGGCGGCGTGATCGTGGCTGGCGCCGGCGTACACCTTCAGCTTGCGGTACATCTGGCGGCCGAGGGGGCCCTTGGGCAGCATGCCCTTGACGGCCTTCTCGACGATGCGCTCAGGGTGGGATTCCATCATCACCTTGGCCGGGATGCTCTTCATGGAGCCGGGCTGGGTGTTGGGGACCTCGTGGTAGACCTTCTGCACGATCTTCTTGCCGGTGAAGACGGCCTTGTCGGCGTTGATCACGATGACGTGGTCGCCGGTATCGATGAAGGGGGTCCAGGTGGGCTTGTTCTTGCCCGCCAGCACCTCGGCCACGAGGGAGCTCAGGCGGCCCACGGGCACGCCGGCGGCATCCACCAGGAACCACTGGCGCTTCAGTTCATTGCCTTTGGGGAAGAAAGTGCTCATGGAATGCTCCGGATTCGGCTCTGTCCGCATCGACACGTCCCGCAGGGTCGGGTCGTCGCAGAAGGAAGATCCTATCGCTCGGGGGCGGAGGGGTCAAGGTGGATTTTCGGGGAAGGCCCTGGGATGCGCCTCAGCTTTATGGCGATTCTGCCCGTTCAGCCAGGCGCCAGAGTTCCTGGGCCACCCGTTGGGCGCCGAGGCCATCGAAGAGCTGCATGCCGTCCCGCACCTGCTCCTGGCGGGTCTCCTGGCCCTCGGGGCCCAACCACTGCTCCAGGGCGTCGGCCACGATGACGGGGTCGGCCTCGGTGCCCACGCCGAGGGTGAAACAGGCGTTGGCCTGGGCCAGATCCCCCAGGATGCCGCCCTGGCGCTCGTTCTGGCCCCAGGCGGCGGCGGGGATCCCCATGCAGATGGCCTCCGCAAGGGTGACGCCTCCGGCGCACCAGAGGGCGTCGTAGTCAGGGAGGCGGCGGGTGAGGTTGGGCAGGTTTTGGGCGATGGTGAGGCCGGGCAGGGGCCCGCCTTGGATGCCGTTGGGGGCCAGCAGGGTGCAGGTGCCGCGCCAGCGATCCTCGGCCACGAGGCCCCGGATCACGTCGTAGGCCCGTTGAGCGAGGCCGGGGCCGTCGCTCCCGCCGAAGGTGACGAGCAGCTTGTGCACGGCCAGGGGCTGGAGGGGCTCCCGCTTGGGACGCTGCTCCAGGGCCGCCTTGTCCACCACCACGAAGGCCGCGCCGCGCACCACGCGGCATTGGTCGTGCATGGTTTCGAAGGGGCGCACCTTCTGGCCGTTCACCACCTTCACGGGGTGGTCATCCCACTTCACGCCCTCCAGATAGGGCTGGAAGAGGAGGTCCGCGGCCTCGTGGGCGTCGCCGTCATCCTCATAGACGGCCAGCTTGGCGGGGCGCAGGGCCTGCAATTGGGCGGCGGTGGTATCCCACTGATCCACGAGGATAACGTCGGCCTTGGGCGTGCCGAGCCCCGCGTGGAGGTCGGCGCCGAGGTAGGCGGCTTCGCAGGCGAGGGGCTGATCCAGGAAGGGATGGGTGCCTTTGCCCACGCGCTCGGCGCGGGCATCGCCACTCACGGCAATGAGGGCCGTTCCGCCCAGCGCGCGCCAGGCCTCCTGGATGGCCAGGGCGCGGGCGACGTGGCCCAATCCCAGACGCTGGTCCGCGTGAACGCGCAGGATCAAATGGGGGGACATTCGGGAAGTCTAATCAAAGGTGGTCCTGGTTGGGGAGGGGCAACCCTTCATCGGCCCCCGTTCAGGCCCCTTGAGGAAGGGGTGCCTCGCTGGGATGCTGGGGGATCCACCCGAAAGGCCCCCCCATGTACGAGACGCCCCAGGCGTCCCCGTTCGATCCTGCCCTGGAGCCTGCCCCCGGCGCCAAGGCGGCCAAGGTCTGCGGCATCCTCGCCATCTGCTTCGCCCTGACCTGCCTGGGCATCCCCGTGGCCATCATCCTGGGCATCGTGGCCGTAGTGCAGCAGGCCAAGGCCAAGCGCGCCGTGCAGGCGGAGCCGGGCCGCTTCGCCCCCGTCCCGGCCACGGGCCTCGTCACAGGCATCCTCGGGCTCGTGCTGGCCGCCGTGATCCTGCCCTTCGTGGGCATCGTCAGCGCCCTCGCCATCCCGGGGCTCCTCAATCAGCGTGGGCAGGCCAGGTCCCGGGCCTTGCGCATGAACCTCGGCTCGGTGATGCAGGACCTGGTGACGCGGCAGAACACCCTGGCCAGCGAAGGCGTGCCGACGGACCAGTGGGCCGGGGAGTTCGACAAGGTGCTCGAGGTGTCCGCCCCGGCGCTGCGCAATCCCGTGGATCCTGCCCTCCCCTCCATGGAGGCCCACGTGCGGGTGGTGGATGCGGGAACGCCCGAGGAGGCCGAGGCGGCCGCGCGGGCCTCGGCGGTGCGGCCGGGCGTGCTCACCTTCGTGGTGTCCCTGCCCCGCACGGATGGGCGGCTCACGGGCTTTCTCGCCGGCGCCGCGCAAACGGCTGCGCCGCGCGGGATGCCCCCCGTCGTTTCCAAGGTGGTGGAGATCGATTGAGCCCGGCTCAGGGGTAGGGGTGCCCATGCTCGAAGCCGGGGCGCTCGTCCTCGACCTTCGGTGATTCCGCGAGGGGCCACCCATCCCGGAAGTAGGCTTCCTTGTAGCGCACGTAGTTGGTCCAGATCTTGGCCACGAGGGCCTTCTGGGCCTCCTTGAGCTCCCCCTTCACGGTGGCGGGCCAACCGCTTACCAGGGTGTTGGGCGGGGCCACGAAGCCCTCTTTGATCAGGCTTCCCGCGGCCACGAGGCAGCCCTCGCCGATGACGGCGCCATCCATGATCGTGGTGCTCATGCCGATCATGGCGCCGCGCTTGAGGGTGCAGCCATGGAGCATGACGTTGTGGGCCACGCTCACCTCATCCTCCAGGATGGTGGGGAACTTCCCGTTGGTGACGTGGATGCAGCAGGCATCCTGCACGTTGGCCCGGGCGCCGATGCGGATGAAGTTCACGTCGCCCCGGATCACGCAGTTGAACCAGACGGAGGCATCATCGCCCAACTCGACGTCGCCCATCACTAGGGCGCTGTCGGCCACGAACACGCGGGAGCCGAGCTTGGGAACCATGCCTTGGAAGGGGCGGATCATGGGGACCTCATGAGGGCTCTTGGCTCTGGGCTATAGGCTTTAGCTGCCTCCGACCCAGCCTACCTGTGATGCACGCCCGAGTGGGTCGATCTCAGCTAGAGCCAAGAGCCTAGAGCCTATAGCCTAAAGGAATGGTCGACCAGCTCATTCCCTCCCGCCGCGCCTTCGATGGACAGGATCCCATCTTCAAACTCAACGCCGAGGCCCAGGCCATGGCGTCCCAGGGCCAGCCGGTGGTCAACGCCACCGTGGGTGCCTTGCTGGATGACGCGGGCAAGCTCGTGGTGCTGGAGCCGGTGATGGAGCTCTACGGCCAGCTCACGGGGCACGAGGTGGCGCCCTATGCGCCCATCGCAGGCGACGTGGTCTACCTTTCGACCCTGGCCCGGCGCCACTGGCCCGAGCTGAACGGCTACGGCGTGGGCTGCGCCACCCCCGGCGGCACCGGGGCCCTGGCCCTCTCCCTCAAGAACCTGCTGGAACCGGGCATGAGCCTGCTCACGGCGGCGCCCTTCTGGGGGCCCTACGCCACGCTGGCCCAGGAAAACGGCGTGAAGCTGCGCACCGTCCCCTATCCCGAACCCGGCAAGCGCCTGGATGTGGCCACCTGGAAGGGCACGGCCCAGGTGTTGCTGGAGCAGCAGGGCCGCCTGCTCCTGTGGTTGAACGATCCCTGCCACAACCCCACGGGGCGCAGCCTCGCTCGCGAGGATCGCCGGGCCCTCCTGCAGGCCCTGCGCGAGCTGGCGCCCCTGGGGCCCATCACGCTCCTGCTGGACTTCGCCTATCTGGACTACGCCCGAGACAAGGCCGCCGTGGCTGAGGCCCTGGCGGATTACCGGGCCTTTGGTGAAGAAGGAACGGTGCTTGTCGCCGCGAGCCTCAGCCTCTCCAAGGCCCTCACGCTCTACGGCGCCCGGGCCGGCGCCCTGGTCTTCCCCTGGTGCAAGGACGAGGCCCTGCAGGCGGCCCTCTCCATCAGCTGCCGCGGCACCTACTCCAACTGCGCCCGGGCCCCCATGTCCCTCCTGCTCCGCCTGGAGAAGGATCCCGCCGCCCAGGCCAAGCTCGCCGCCCAGCAGGCCCACTGGGCCGAGGTGCTCCGCCAGCGGGCCGAGGCCCTGGATACGGCCCTCAGGGCTGAGGGCATGGAAGGCGCCCCCTGGGAGGGCGGCTTCTTCGTCACCCTCACGGTGGAAGAACCCTTCGCCGTGTGTGAGCGGCTCAAGGCCCACGGCGTCTTCGTCGTGCCCATGCCCGAGGGGCTGCGGGTGGGCATCTGCGGCATGAAGGCGGCGGATGCGGGTCGCTTCGCCAAGGCGCTCAAGGCGTCCCTCCGCGACCTCCGCGTTCCGCTTTTCCCTCTAGGCAATCCGGCCCTTTCTGGTAGTCTGGTGAGCCGCGGGGATATAACTCAGCGGTAGAGTGCTTCCTTCACACGGAAGAAGTCCCAGGTTCGAATCCTGGTATCCCCACCAGCGAAAAGGCCCTGATCCCCATCGGGGCCTTTCCTTCGTCAGGAGTTCGACCATGGCCAACATCAACGCGACCCAGTGCCGGGCCGGGATGATCATCAACTACGAAAACGAGCTCTGCCGCGTGATCAGCGTGGAGCACCAGACCCCCGGCAACCTGCCGGCCCGGGTCGTCGTGAAGATGAAGCGCCTCAAGGACGGCATCAACCGCGAGAACCGCTTCGGCTCCTCCGACAAGATCGACAAGGCGAGCCTCGAGCAGCACATGCTCGAGTACCTCTACGAGGACGGCGACCACCTCGTCTTCATGAACAACGAGACCTACGAGCAGATGGAAGTCAGCAAGGAAGTGCTGGGCGACGACCTCGTCTTCCTCACGCCCAACATGCAGGTGGAACTCGAGTTCTACGGAGAGGAACCCCTCTCCGCCACCCTGCCCGTGTCCGTGGTTCTGGAGATCGTGGAGACGGACCCCGTCATGAAGAACGCCAACGCCACGGGTTCCTACAAGCCCGCCAAACTGGAGAACGGCGTCATCGTGCAGGTGCCCCCTTACATGGAGACGGGCGAAAAGGTCCGCGTGAAGGTGGAAGACCGCACATACATGGAGCGCGTGAAGTAGTCCCGCGCGACCTACCTGAAGGAAAGGCCCCGCTTGGCGGGGCTTTTCCTTTGGGGAGGGTGGGGAAAAAGAAGGAGGCATCCCTTTCGGGTCCATTTGGGTGAGAATGGAGGATCTGCTCCAAGACCGGGGGCGACGGGGATCATCGATGCCACAGGCCATCCAGCACTTGCGCAGCATCACCTTCCTGGCGGGGATCCCCCCGGCGGCGGCTGAGGAGCTGGCGAGCCTCTCCCAGATTCGGCGCTACGAGGATGGGCAGCGGGTCTATGGCATCGGCGACAAGGTGCCCGGGATCTTCGTGGTCGTGCGCGGCAGCCTCAAGATCTTCCGCACGGATGGCCGCGGTCACGTGCAGGTGCTCGACTTCCTGAAGCCCGGCCAGTGCGTGGGCGAGGTGCCCGTCTTCGACGGCAGCCCCATCGCCTCCAATGCCGAGGCCCATGGCGAGACGGAGCTCTGGCTCGTGCCCGCCGATGCCCTCCGCCGCGTGGCCCACCGCACGCCCGAGGTGGCCGAGGCCATGATCCAGCACTTCGCGGGCAAGATCCGCCACCTCGTGAGCCTCGTGGACGCCCTCAGCCTCCACAGCGTGCCCGAGCGCGTGGCCCAGCTGCTGCTGGAAGAACAGGTCAAGAATCCCAGCCGCACCCTCGTGGAGTTCGCCGAGACTCAGGAGGATCTGGCCCAGTGCATCGGCGCCAGCCGCGAAGCCTTCTCCCGCGCCCTGCGGCTGCTGACGGATCTGGGCCTCATCCAGAGCACCTTCCCCGTGGTGCGCATCCTGGACGTGCCCAAGCTCCAGCGCTACGCCAAGGGCTGAGCGCCTAGGCCCGATGCCGATGCATCGAAGATGGGACCGCCCCCTTCCATCCGGGCCCCGCTTTCGGTTTAGGTGAGGGGATGGATTTGAAAGCTGGGCATACTTCGAGGCTGACAAGCCTGCTCCGGGCTGGCGTGCTCTCCCTTGGGGGAATGGCCCTTGCGGGGGCCTCCCCGACTGGGGCGGAGCCTCAAGCCCTGCCACCTTCGGTGCTGGGGGCCCGCGCCAGCGTGCTGAAGGTGACCGTTCCCCTCTCGAAGGCCAGCTTCCAGACCGCCGTGGGGAGCGGTGTGGTGGTGGCGCCGGGCCTCGTGGCCACCAACGCCCACGTCGTCATGGATGGCGAGACCATCCGGGTGGATCAGAACGGCCAGGCCTGGCCCGCCCATCTGCGGACGCTCGATCCGCTCCACGACATCGCCCTCCTCGAAGTACCGGGTCTCGCCCTACCTCCCGCGGCGATGGCCGAGGGGGTGCCCCTCGAAGGCGATCCGGTTTTCAGTTGGAGCTACCCGGGAGGCCTGGGACCCTCCCTCAGCTCGGGGACGCTCGGCTACAGCTGGGCCTACCGTGGCGATCGGATGCTCCAGGCGGAGCTGGAAGTGGCCCGGGGAAGCAGTGGAGGCGGCCTCTTCGATCAGGAGGGGCGGCTTCTGGGCCTCACGACCTTTGTCCTGGATAGCAGCCCCCATAGCGTGTTCGCGGTGCCCGTGGGCTGGATCCGGGAGCTGGTGGCGAGGGCCCCTTCTCCCGGGCAGCGAAGTGGATCCAGGACCCTCTTGCTGCAGGGCTTCCTGGAGCAGATGAGCCAAGACCCTGAGAACCAGGATCGCTGGCTGCGCTTCACGGGGGCCTGGGCCCGCAAGGCCCCGGGAGATCCCGAAGCGTGGTCCGCGCATGCCCAGGCCCTCCAATCGGGTCGGGGCACCGCCCGGGCAGGGGAGGATGAGGGCGCCGATATGGCTCGCCGGGAACTGCAGGTGCGCGACGCGCTGGAGAGGGCCTTGGCCCTGGACCGGAACCGGGCCGTGGATTGGCACAACCTGGGCGTGAGCCTCGATGCGGAGAACCGCTTTGGGGAGGCCGCCAAGGCCTTCGAAGAAGCGCTTCGGCTGCGCCCGAACCATGCGCCGTCCTGGGCCGGGCTGGGTTGCACCCTCTTCAACGCGCGGGACTACCCCGGTGCCCGGAAGGCCCTCCTGCGGGCCTCGGGGCTGGCCCCGGATAACGCGGTGGCCTGGTCCATCCTGGCATTCTCGGAAATGCATTCGAAGCAGTGGATCGAGGCCACCGAGCACTTCCGCGTGGCGCTGGGCCTTTCCCCCTTCCGCGCGGCTTGGTGGCAGGCCTACGGCGAATGTGCCGCGCGCTGCCAGGACTCGGCCGCCTTGGCTCGCGCGCTGGCCCGGCTCCAGGAGCTCGACCCGAAGGCGGCGAAGGAGCTGGGGCGCAAGGCCAAGGTTCCCCGCTGAGGCGGACTTGAGCCGGGGCCTTACTTGATCAACCCGATCTCCCGCAGCCGCTGCATGAGGAAGTCATGGGCGGTGATGGGCTCGAACATCTTCCGCTCGCCGGGACCGAGGAGCGAGGCCGGGCAATCCAGCATCACCTCGGGGCGGGGGTGGCAGAAGAAGGGCATGGAGTAACGCACCGTATCGGGGCTGCTGGGGTTCACCACGCGGTGGGTGGTGGAGGGCAGTCGAAGGTTCACGTGGCGGCTCAGCATGTCGCCGACATCGGCCACGATCTCGCCCTCCAGGCCATCCACGGCATGCCAGTTGCCATCCCGGTCCAGCAGCTGCAGGCCGCTCTCGGTGGCGGCGGGGAGGAGGGTGATGAGGTTGATGTCCTCGTGGGCGGAAGCGCGTACGCCGCCCTCGATGAAGCGGTCCTTGAGGGCGGGGTAGTGGATGAGGCGAAGGATGCTGTTGCCGCCGCTGATCATGTCCGCGAGGTGCCGCTGGGGCAGGTGGAGGTAGAGGGCCAGGGCCTCGAGCAGGGTGCCGGCGCAGGCTTCGAGGTCCTGGTAGAGGCCGAGGATGCTGTCCTTGAAGGTGGGCACCTCCGCGGGCCAGAGGTTGGGGAAGAGGCCGCCCTCGAACTTGCCGCCGGGCGGGTTGTCCTGGCCCACGTGCCAGAACTCCTTGAGGTCCCCCACGGGGTTGTCCTTGGCGTGCTCCTCACCGAACGCGGTGAAGCCCCGGGCGCCCCCGGTGCCGGGCACCAGGTACTGGCGCTTGGTGGCCTCGGGCAGATCGAAGAAGGCCTTCACATCGGCGTAGGCGGCCTTCACCCGTTCGGGCGTGACCTTGTGGCCCGAGACCTTCACGAAGCCAGTGTCGCGGAAGCTCTCCCCGAGGATCCGCACGAACTCGGCGCGCTCGCGCTCAGAGCCCTCCGTGAACTGGGCCAGGTGGACGGTATCGACGTGGAAGGGCATGGGAACCTCGGAGTTCCAATCATAGTGGGATGGCCGGTTCGGGACACGCTGGGCCTGCAGCGGGTTGCCTCAGGGGAGGCTGGGGCCGTAGTTCAGCGATCGATCGAAGCCCTCGAAAATGCCATCACCTTCCCCTGAGGGATTCAGGACGGAAACGTGGAGATCCATCCATCGGCCGCGAAACGCGAAGAAGTAGTTCACGTTGCGTTGAAGGTAGGGCTTACCTTGATAGGTGCCTCGGCAATCGTACTGGACCCGGTGGTACGTGGGCGATTGGGAGATGCGGATCGACCTCGTGTCCAGGGTGGGATTCCGGCTGCTGAGCGGCCAGTAGTGATCGAAGCAGGCTTGGTGCGTCGGGCCCCCGGCGGGAGTCTCGGCGAAGAACGAAATGACGAAGGGAGCGGCATTCGCCATCCATTGGAATCCACCCTCCCGGGTCGCCTGCTTTTTTTGGGTCAAGCGGGGGGCTTGAAAGGAGAGGGACCATCCCTCGCCGGGGACTTCGATCCGAGCGGTTTCCAGCCCGGAGGTCGCATCAGGGGGGACCGGATCCACGGTGGCCAAGGCGAGGGCCGCCAGGGCTTCGCGCGCCACCACGTCATCCTTGGCATTGCCGAGGATGGTGAAGATCAACACCACCTGGCCCGCCCCTAGACTCCCCTCCGTGAGGATGGGGAATTGGCCGGGGGCGGGCTTGAAGTCCCGATCCGTGGCGCTGAAGTGGAAGCCCGGTCCTTTGGCCCCGGTGAAGGGGAGGAGAGGGAGCTCCTTCTCCACGGCGCCCTCCAACACCCGGGCCCGGGAGAGGAGGACCAAGTCACGGACGCCCTTTTCAAGCCCGAAGGCGGGATCCGGCTTTGGGCTCCACATCGCCGTGACTTGGAGACTTCCTTCCGCCGGCCCCGAACGTTTGAATTCGATCATCGGGGGGAGGCCCTCAGGCGTCTCCCGACGAGCTTCCTCCCATCCGGAAGGAAGCGCGATACGGAGCACGCCGTGGCCCGGGACGGGCAGTCTGGATCCCGTCGCGCCCAGGGCGGCCGTTGATCCGACGAGCAGAAGGGTGCCTAAAAGGTTGCCGATGCGCATGCCGTGGAACTCCGAGGAACGATCCATACTCGAGGGGACGGGGGGCGTTGCCCTCCAGTTTGTCCCGAACGGAACCTTCAGGACAGGCCTGCGCGAAGCCTACTCCAGCCCCAGCCGCTCCTTGAGCTTCGGAGTGGCGCCTCGGCTCGCTTCGACTTCGGCACCGCCGGCCAGTCGCACCATGACGCGGGCGCCGTTGCCGCTGGACCACACGCCGATGACGGCCTCGGGGCGGATGAGGAGGTGGCGGTGGATGCGCAGGAGGCCCGCGTCGGGGAAGGCGGCCTCCACTTCGCCAAGGCTCTTCCACTTGGTGCGGAACTTTTCCCCGGCGTAGGCCCACACCACCTGCTCCTCCACCTCGAAGTGGGTGGTCTTGGCGAGGTCCAGCAGCAGCACCCCGCCCCCGGCGGTGACGGGATAGCGGGGCTTCTTCGCCTGGGTGGGATCGGGCGCCGAGCCAGGAACGGCCAGGGCCTTGCGGACCCGGTTGAGCGCCTTGGCGAGGCGGGGGGTGGTGACGGGCTTCAGGAGGAAGTCCACGGCTTCCAGATCGAAGGCTTCCACGGCGTGCTCCGCGTGGGCGGTGACGAAGACCACGGGATAGCGCTCCGGAATCGAGGCGCGCAAACTCAGGCCGTCCAGCCCCGGCATCTGGATGTCCAGGAAGAGGGCATCCACCTCGGGCTCCGTGCGAAGCCACTCCTCCAGATCGAGGCCGTTGCCGAAGGTGCCGGCGATCTCACAGCCACAATCCTCCAATAGCCGCGCGAGCCGCTTGAGGTTCAGCGGCTCATCTTCGGCCAGGGCGACGCGGAGGGCCCTCATGGCGCACCTCCTGTGCGCCACCGCTTCGCGGCCGAGCTGCGCTCGGTGGCCCTTCGCTCCTGCTGCGGCCTCATGGCGTACCCCCTGGGCGCCAGCGCTTCGCGGCCGAGCTGCGCTCGGTGGCCCTTCGCTCCTGCTGCGGCCTCATGGCGCACCTCCTGTGCGCCACCGCTTCGCGGCCGAGCTGCGCTCGGTGGCCCTCCGCTCCTGCTGCGGCCTCACACCTCCTCCGGAAGCGGCAGCCACAGTTCGGCCACGGTGCGATCGGTATCGCGGGCGATGCGGAAGCGGCCCTTGGGCTGGAGCATGGCCAGCCGTTCCTCCAGGTTGCGGTGGCCCATGCCGTGGCCTTGGGCCTTCGAATCCGTGGCGCCGGTGTTGGCCACGCTCAGGTGGAGCTGACGCCCTTGGCGGGTCGCGGCGATGCGGAGATCCCCGCCTTGGGGGTTCTGGGCGATGCCGTGCTTGATGGCGTTTTCGACGAGGGGCATGAGGAGGAGGGGCGGGTAGCGGAGGCCATCCACCCAATCGGGCCATTCCCACGCCACCGTGAGCTGGGCGCCGAGGCGGATCTTCTCGAGGGTGAGGTAGCTGCGGATGAGCTCGCGTTCGTCCCGGAGGGGCAGCAGGGGCTGGTTCGACTGATGGAGGAGCAGGCGGAGCATCCGCGTGAGCTCCAGCAGCGCCTCCTCGGCTGCGTCGGGGTCCTCGTGCACGAGCTCCGTGAGTCCACTTAGCGCATTGAAGAGGACGTGGGGATGCATCTGGGCCTGGAGGGAGGTGGCCCGGGCAGCTTCGGCGAGCCGCTGGAACTTCCGTTCGGAGGATTCACTGCGCTCGCGATCCGCCAGGAACCAGCCCAGCAGCAGGACGAGGGGCAGGTTCGTGAGGCCCACGGCGAGGGGGCCGGGCCCCTGACCCTGCGCCGGGCCTTGGGCGCGGGGCCCCTGGGGCCGTGGCCGGAGGGGACGGGGACGATCCCACTCGGGGCGGGGCGGGCGGTCCCACGCCTGGGGGCCCTGGGGCGCGGGCGGCGGGGGTGCCTCCTCCTGGGGCGGCGCGGGCGCCGAGAGCAGGCCGGAGCGCGGACCCACGGGCACGCCAAGGCCCGCGAGCAGGGCGAGGCTCAGGAGGATCCACGCGGCGTTCCAGGGGATGGCCTGAAGGAGGCCCCGGAGGAAGGGGGCCATGGGGGCCTCATCGCCAGTCCACTGCCAGGGCAGGGGTCCCAACAGCAGGGTGCCGATGAGCAGGGCCAGGGGGATCACCGTTTCGCCGAGGCCGAAGCCCTGGAACGGTACGCCCATGACCGCCCGCATGCCCAGCCACGCGGCGCCGAAGAGCAGGGCGGCGACCCAGGTGGATCGCCGCTGCAATCGATGGAGCACGGCATTCACAAGGTCCGGGCTGCGCATTCGGCTCCTGGAGAGGGGTGGCCTACGTTAGCAGGTCAGCGCCGGGGCTCGGGGCGCCCGTCGGGACCGCCCTTGGAGCGGGGGCCGCGCGGGCCTTCGGGCGGGAAGGCGGGCTTCAGCCGGGCTGCCGCCTGGCGTTGCTCCGGGCGCAGGACCTTGGCGGCTTCGACCAGCAGTGCGTGGGCCGCCAGGGCCTGGGCGCGGTGGGCCTCGGCCTCCCGCGCCAAGGGGGCTTCCAGATCGGCAGTGGTGCGGGTGGGATCGCTCAGGGCCTCGCGCAGGGCCTTGCGGGCCTCTTCCCAAGCTTCATGGCGCGCGTGAAGCGCGTCCCGGTGGCTGGCCAGGAGGGCCTCGAGGGCCTGGCGCTGGTCGGGATCGAGTCCGAGCCGGGGATCCAGCAAAGGGAAGGGCGGAGGGGGAGGGGGAGGGGGAGCCTGCAGGGACGCGGGGCCTTGGAGGAGGGCGAGGAGGATGGACATGGGGACTCCTGAGTGAGTGAGGGAGGGAGGGTTACTTCTTGAACGGATTGCTGAAGCGGGGATCCGTCGCGAGGGCCGGATCCTGGAGGGTCTTCATGAAATCGACGAGGGCGGCCCGATCCGCGGCGCTGAGGTTCAGGCGCTGGGGCAGGCCATTGGGCCCCCGGAGGCGGGGATCGAGGGCGGGGCCATCCTGGATGCCGTGGTCGTAGTGATCCACCACGGCCTCCAGGGTGGCGAGGGAACCGTTATGCATGTAGGGACCGGTGGCGGACACGCCCTTCAAGGAGGGGGATTTGTAGATGTCGGGATCCCCGGCCGTCACGCCGTTGCTCAATGAGTTGGGGGCGAGGGCGAAGGTGGGGGCGGTGTGGCAGGCGATGCAGCCGGCGCCACCGTCGGCCTTGCCGGTGAAGAAGAGTTGTTGGCCCCGGTTTTCAGAGGCCGTGAAATTCGGCTTGGGTGCACCCGCGCCCTTCCCCGGCACCGCGGGGTTGTAAGTGAGCGCGGCCCCGTCATCCCAGCGGCTGTGAGTGGAGACCATGCTGCGCACGTACTGGGCCAGCGCTTTCTGCATGCGGTCTTCGGTGATGGCGGCGTCGCCGTAGACGGCTTTGAACAGCTCGGGATAGTAGGGCAGGGACTGCATTTTGGTGAGCAGGGCAGAGATGCCGCCGTGGGCCGCGTCGAAGCCCATCTCCACGGAGCTCTGGATGGGCTGGGTGGTCTGAAATTCCAGGCTGGGGGCGCGCTTGTCCCAGAACATGGTGCCGGGGGCGTAGAAGCGGGCGTTGTGCAGGCGCATGGCGTGGGCGGCGGTCACCAGGCCGGGGGCGAAGCCCGCACTGAAGGTGGCGCTGTCGCCCATGCCCAGGGATTGCTGGTGGCAGCTCGCGCAGGAGAGGGTGTCGCTCACGCTGAGGCGGCGGTCGTGGAAGAGCACCCGGCCCAGGGTCGCGCCCCGGTCCGTGACGACGTTGGTGGGCAGCTGGTTGTCGGTGACCAGCGCCTGGGAGTCGTAGTGCACCGGAAAGGTGGGCTGCGCGTAGTTGGAGAAGGTCGCCAGGTCGAGGGTGAGGTACTCGGCCACCCCGGGCGCGGTGGCGGCGGAGCTCGCCGGGGTCGATCCCGGGGTCGTGGTGGCTCCCGTTCCCCCGCAGCCCAGGGCGAGGAGCAACCCGAGGGCGGTCAGCCCGGTGGCCTGGATGGTCTTTCCCGTCGACGAGCCCATGGGCGCCTCCTGAGGGGGGCCGTGGGGCCCGCGCACAGGTCAAGGATCGGAAGGGGGACGGGAAGGTTGGGGGCTCCGTTCCCGATGGCGGGGGGGAAGGGCTGAACTGCAGGTGGGTGGGGCTCGATGGCGGAGATGGTGATCGATGGGAGGCTCCATCTCCGCGAGCGCAGCGAGTAGGAGCCATGCGCGAGCATGGTGATCGATGGGAGGCTCCATCTCCGCGAGCGCAGCGAGTGGGAGCCATGCGCGAGCATGGTGATCGATGGAGGAGCCGTAACGAAACAGGCCGCGCTGGGCGCGGAAGAAGAGGTGAGCAGCTGGAGGCACGCGCCGGCCTGCGGCCGGCATAAGGGACCGTAACGAATCAGGCCGCGCCAAGCGCGGCCTGATTCGCAACGGTCCCTAAAAAAACAGCGGGGGGATCGCTCCCCCCGCTGCCATTGCCCACCCCTTCCACAGAGCGCAGCAATGAGCTTGGTCAGGCCCCGACGGCCTTCAAACCGATCTTTTCCCGGATCTGGATTTCGATTTCCTCCGCCAGCTCGGGGTTGTCCCCGAGGAGCTTCTTCACGTTCTCGGCGCCCTGGCCCAGGCGGCTGTCCTTGTAGGAGTACCAGGAACCGCTCTTTTGGATGATCTCCAGCTGGGTGCCCAGTTCGATGATCTCGCCCAGGCGGCTGATGCCTTCGCCGTACATGATGTCGAAGGTCGCGATCTTGAGGGGCGGGGCCACCTTGTTCTTGACGACCTTGACCTTGGTCTTCTTGCCGATGACGGAGGAATCCTCGTCCTTGGCGGCGACCAGGGGGTCGTTGGTGTTGCCCTTGATGCTCTGGATGGAGCGGACGTCCAGGCGCACCGAGGCGTAGAACTTGAGGGCGTTGCCGCCGGTGGTCGTTTCGGGGTTGCCGAACATGACGCCGATCTTCATGCGGATCTGGTTGATGAAGATGAGGCAGGTGTTCGTCTTGCTGATGGTGCTGGTCATCTTGCGCAGGGCCTGGCTCATGAGCCGGGCCTGGAGGCCCACGTGGCTGTCGCCCATCTCGCCGTCGATTTCCGCCTTGGGCACGAGGGCCGCCACGGAGTCGATGACGATGATGTCCAGGGCGCCGCTTCGCACGAGCTGGTCGGCGATCTCCAGGGCCTGTTCGCCGCTATCGGGCTGGCTGATGAAGAGGTTGTCGATATCCACGCCCAGCTTGCGGGCGTACTCGGGATCCAGGGCGTGCTCGGCGTCGATGTAGGCGGCGAGGCCGCCCTTCTTCTGGGCCTGGGCCACGGCGTGGAGGGCCAGGGTGGTCTTACCGGAGGATTCGGGGCCGTAGATCTCCACGACCCGGCCCTTGGGGAGGCCGCCCACGCCCAGGGCGCTGTCCAGGGAGATGGAGCCGGTGGAGATGACCTCGATGCCCTCGGCACCGTTCATCCGATCGCCGAGCTTCATGATGGAGCCCTTGCCGAAGGACCGTTCGATATCGGCGAGGGTCCGGCTCAGGACCTTGAGGCGTTCGTCTTGCTCAGTGGCGTTGGTGACGGCGGGGGGCACGTTTCCTCCGGGAAGGGGTCTCCCGAGTATGAGGGCAAAGGCGAAAAAAACAAGAAAATCTTTCCGCCCCCGGGGAGAGCCATTCTAGGCCCCTGGGGGCGGGGTTGGACCTCAAAATTTTCGGACGGGAGGGTGTTCAAAAATGGTCAAAAATTATATAAGTATTTTAAAAACAACAAATTGATGAATAGCACCAAGCAAAGGTTCCCTTCCCTGGCGCCGATGAGGTGGGTGTCCCCCGAGGATCCCCCTGTCCATGCACCCCCTATTGGAGCGCCACATCGAAGCCCTGCGGGCGGCTGGGACTCTCCCCGAGGGTCCGGCCTGGCAGGCCTTCCTGGATTCGGTGGAGGAACTCGCCCAGCGCACGGACCCGTCGGTGGGTCTCGATGCGGGCAAGTTGCGCTCCCTGGTGGATCACCTCCGCTCCGTGATCTTCCAGATCGATCGGGAGGGCAACTGGTCCTACCTCAACAAGGCCTGGACCGAGGCCATGGGGTACTCCCTCGATGAGAGCCTGGGCACCCCCTACCTGGAATACTTCCACCCCAACGACACCACCTCCTACCTGAACCTCCTGACCTACGCCATGGAGACGGGGCAGCGGGAGGTGCAAGGGGAGCTGCGCATGCTGGCCAAGGACGGCAGCCTCCGCTGGATGGAGCTCTTCCAGCGGGTGACCCAGGATGAGCACGGCACCATCGTGGGGGTGTCGGGCACCCTGCACGACGTCACCGAGCGCAAGCAGGCCGAGTGGGTGCTGCGCACGGCCACCACCCGGTTGCGCACCCTCATCGAGCACATGCGGGCGGGCATCCTCGTGGAGACCCAGGAGGGCCGCATCGCCCTCATCAACGAGGAGTTCTGCCAGATCTTCCAGGTGCCCGTGCCGGCCCACCTCCTCGTGGATACGGACTCCCAGGAGCTCTTCGAGGAGTGCCGCCCCCTCCTGCCCAAGGCGGAAGCGGCCCAGCGCCGCCACGGGGAGATCCGCGATCAGAAGGGCACCCTCCACGGCGAGGAGCTGCCGCTTTCGGATGGCCGCGTGCTGAGCATGGACGCCATCCCCATCATGGTGGGCGAGGATTACCTGGGCCACCTCTGGATGTTCCACGACATCACGGAGCGCAAGGCCTGGGAGGCCAAGCTGGAGCAGGCCAACGCCGAGCTGGCCGTGGCGAGGGATCGGGCCGTGGCGGGCTCCAACCTCAAGAGCGAGTTCCTCGCCAACATGAGCCACGAGATCCGCACCCCCATGAACGGCATCATCGGGATGACGAACCTGCTCCTGGACACGCCCCTCAACGTCGAGCAGATGCAGTATGCGGAAACGGTGCGCAGCTGCGGCGACGCCCTCCTCCTCCTCATCAACGACATCCTCGATTTCTCCAAGATCGAGGCGGGCAAGCTCATGCTGGAGGCCATCGACTACAACGTGGGCAGCGTGCTGGAGGACACCCTCGCCGTGGTGGGCGTGAAGGCCTTCCACAAGGGCGTGGAGCTGGGCTCGCTCATCGCGCCGGGCACGCCCTTGGACGTGGTGGGCGATCCCGTCCGCCTCCGTCAGATCCTCACCAACCTGGTGGACAACGCCATCAAGTTCACGGAGAAGGGCGGGGTGCAGGTCCGCCTCTCCGCCCAGGAGATGGGCGCGGACGAGGTGCACCTCCGCTTCGAGATCCAGGATTCGGGTGTTGGCATGCGGCCCGATGTCAGCGCCAAGCTGTTCAGCTCCTTCTTCCAGGGCGACGCCTCCACCACCCGCAAGTACGGCGGCACCGGCCTGGGGCTCGCCATCTGCCGCCGCCTGGCGGAGATGCAGGGGGGGGCCATCGGCGTGGATAGCGAGGTGGGGAAGGGCAGCACCTTCTGGTTCACCCTCCGCCTCAAGCGCCGGATTTCGGCCGGGGCCAAGCCCGCGCCGCGATCCGTGGTGCTGGCGGGGGTGGGGGCCCTCACCTCCGAGCTCCTCCGGCAGCAGCTCGAGGGGTGGGGATGCCGGGTGACAGCCCTTGAATCGCCGGGCGCCGCCGTTCCCGCCGCGGATCTGGTGCTGTACGGGAACCGGGCCTTCGAAGCCCAGCGCCTCCCGGGCGCCCGTTGGGTACTCCTCCACCCCCTCTATGACAACGAGCTGAGGGATGGCGCCCGAGCCGCGGGCATCGCCGAATCCCTCAGCTCCCCCGTGCGGGCCAGCCAGCTGGCCCGGCTCCTCGAGGGGCCCCTCGCGGCGGACGCTCCCTTGGCCGTGGCCAAGGGGCCCGTGGAGAAACGCGAGTTGAAGGTGCTTCTGGCCGAAGACAACCTCGTGAACCAGAAAGTGGCCCTCAAGATCCTCGAGAAGTTCGGCCTCCACGCCGAGGTGGCGGCCACCGGCCAGGAAGCCCTGGATCGCCTGGATCGCACCCCCTACGATCTGATCTTCATGGATTGCCAGATGCCCGAGATGGATGGATTTGAAGCCACGCGCCTCATCCGCAGCCGGGAAATCGGCCACGTGCCCATCATCGCCATGACGGCCAACGCCATGGTGGGCGACCGGGAGCGCTGCTTGGATGCCGGAATGGACGACTACATCTCCAAACCCGTGCGGGTGGAGGCCGTCCAGGGAGCTCTGGAGCGATGGCTTCCGAGTGCCGTGGGGGAGCTGGAATGAGCAGCACCAACCTGGAAGATGCCCAGGCCATCCGGATGGTGCTTCAGCGCCTGATCCTGGCCGGCGGCAAGGTGGGGATGGCCTATCAGAGCCAGCGCGCCGAGTTCCCCGTCCACCTGGAGGACGGCGCCCGCCTGTCGCTGAAGATGAGCGCGGAGGAGATCCAGAAGTGGGCCCTCAAGGCCGGGGAGAGCGTGAGTCTCCGCTTGGAGGATCGGGGGCTCAAATACGAATCCGTCACGGCCTTCCAGGCGCCCGTCAACCTGGATGGGGTGGAGGTCGCGAGCCTCGTCATTCCCCGGGTGCTTCGGCGGGCGGATGCGCACCGCATGGCGGCCTTCATTCCGGAACCCTCCACCCGGGCGGCCTTCACCAATGCCCGGGGCGGCCTCTTCGATGGCTCCGTGAAGAGCTTCGGGCTGGAGGGCCTGGAGCTGGCCCTGAGGGACCCCAAGCAGAACATCCAGGAGGCCTTCCGCATGGGCGAGCAGAGCCTCGTCGATGTCCGCCTCACCGAGACCTTGCAGTTGAAGGCCAAGACCACCGTCGCCTACTTCGGCGAGGATTACGTCGGCTTGAAACTGAACAAGGACAACGATCCCCGGCTGCTCAACCAGTACCAGGCCTGGCTCCAGGAACAGGAGCGCATGCAGGCCCAGAAGGACAGCTCGGACTTCAATCCCGAGGGCGTCGTGGCGCCCATGGTGCGGGCCAACCAGGCGGCCGTGCTACCCAAGCTGCGGATCCTCGTGGACAAGACGCCCATGCTGATCCTCCTCACGGAGAAGGCGGACTTCGCCCAGCGCATGGGCGAGGCCCTGGGCCGGAAATATGGCCTCGCCCACTTGGACTACGTGAAGGGCCCCCTCAAGGCCCAGCTGGGCGAGCTGGCCACGGAAGAGAAGCCCTGGGGCGGCGCCTGCCTCCTGCTGCTGCACAACCAGCTCCGCCTCACGAGCCCCCTGGAACTCTGCCGCCAGGTGCTGGAGAAGGAGAAGTGCTCCCTGCCCGTGCTCCTCCTGGGCACGGAGGAGGATGCGGACAAGAAGCGCCACCGCGCCCTCGAAGCGGGCGCCGTGGACTACCTCGTCGTGGAACCCTTCAAGGTGCTGCAGGTGCTGCGCAAGGTGGACGAGATGGTGGCGCTGACGCAGTAGGGTCCAGGACTCTTGGCTCTTGGCTCTTGGCTTTGGGCTCTGGCTCGATGCGACCCACAGGGGCGGAAGGGCTCGGGTGGGTCGGCGGCAGCAGGAGCCCAGAGCCTAAAGCCTAAAGCCCTGCTGCGCTCAGCCCAGCTTCACGCTCCGACCCCGCCAGTGGTTGATCCCCCGCAGGCGATCCCAGAAGGCCCAGGCCTGGCCCAGCGCGAGGGGCGGTCCCAGCAGGGGCCAGAGGGCCCAGAGGAGATCCATGGGGCGGCGGGTCATGCGCTGGGCCACGTGGCCGAGGAGGGCGGGAACCAGCAGCCAGAGGAGGATCCCCAGGGTGGGCCGGCCCGCGAGGGGTATCCAGATGGGGGCGAGGAAAAGCAGCAGGGTGCTGGCGACGCCGAGGGGCCCCAGGGGCCAGAGCGGCAGGGCCATGGCGTTCTTGCGCATGGCGCGGATGACGGACCAGAGGCCGTGGTACATCCGCAGGTGGAGCGCGGGCCCGCCCCGGGCCACCCGGTTGATGAACCCCGCGGCCTTGGCGCGGCGGGCGAGCATCATATCGTCGATGGCCTCGAGGGGCGCGGCGGCGTGGCCGCCGATGGCGTCATAGGCGCCGCGCCGGATCAGGGTGAAGGCGCCCACCCCGCAGAAGGCCATCGCCTTGGGGTCCGGCACTTTGTGGGGGGGCACGAGCATGAGGAAACCCGCCGAGGCGAGCGGCAGGGCGAGGCGTTCTCCGGGCGTGGCGGTATCGATGGCGGGCAGCAACGCCAGCACGTCCGTGACCTGCGCCCCGGCAAAGGCGAGGGCCCGACAGAGAAGGCTTGGATCCGCCTGGACGTCGGCGTCGGCGAGCAGAAGCCATGTGGCTTCCCGGGCCCATGCGTGGGCCTGGGCGAGGTGCATCGCGTGGTTCTTTCCGAGCCAGCCGCTGGGGAGGTGGTCGTTGCGGATCACGGCGAGGCGCTGGGGATGGACCGCCTCCAGCTCCCGCAGGATCTCCGGGGTGCCGTCCGTGCTGCCGTCGTCGACGACGACGATCCGCAGGGGGCCGTGATCCTGGGCCACCCAGGAGGCGATGGCGGCCTGGATCTCCCGCGCCTCGTCCCGGGCGGGAACGAGGAGGCAAACGCTGGCCTCGGAAGGCGCGGGGTCCTCCGGCAGCTCCGGCAGCTTCGCGTCATGCCGCAGCACCAGGCCGAGGCCCGTGAGGATGGGGAGCGCGGTGCCCCATGCGATCCAGTCCAGTGGTTGCATGCCCTCAGGATGACCGGACTCGGGGTTAATCCCACTCCTGGGCCACGAGGTAGGCCACCGTCGTGGCCACGAGGGCGGGCACCACGAGGGAGGCCTGGGCCGTGGTCTCCGCGAGAAAGACCACGGGCACGAGCAGGGTTCCGTGGAAGGCCCCCGTGAGGGCGGTGGCGCCGATCACCGTCATGAGGCCTCCGTACCCCGGCAGGAGCCAGGCGTCGAAGGCGGCGCCGAGGGCCGCCCCCAGAGCGGCACAGGGCAGCCAGGTTCCCC
Source organism: Acidobacteriota bacterium (assembly GCA_016192145.1). Taxonomy (GTDB): domain Bacteria; phylum Acidobacteriota; class Holophagae; order Holophagales; family Holophagaceae; genus JAFDVN01. Next base: position 124,156 of record JACPUT010000006.1, read on the forward strand.
CCACGCCACCACAGGCCAGCGTCAACGCGGTGGCCACCAGCTTGAGGGCCAGGAAGAGCAGGGCCAGCTTCAGATTCGGGGGCAGGGCCAACAGGTGATTGATGAGTTCCACCCCCCCGCCGAGGGTGATGGGCAGATCGTGGAACTGCAGGTGGCCGGGCAAGAGGAGCGCGCAGAGTCCCAGGGCGCCGATGACTCCGCGCCATTGAAGCGGTATGGGAGCGAGGGCCCGCCGCATCCAGGCCTGCAGGGCGCTGAACAGGCTGGACGTGAGGCCACAGGCGAGGCCCAGAGGCAGGGCGTAGAGGATCTCCGTCCACCGTAGGCCGTAGGGCCGGGTCATCTGGAGGAGGGGCCCGTGGCCCATGAGCGCGGCGAAGGCGAGGTACCCCCCGGCCGCCGCAACGAGGGGGCCGATGAGGTGCTCCGTGCGGAGGTTTCCGTCATGTTCCGCCGCGAAGAGGGCCCCGGAGAGGGGTGCGCGGAATACGGCGGCGAGGGCCCCTGCCGCGCCGCTGGTCACCATGGTGCGCGCGGAGGTGAGGAAGCGCCGGATGGGGCGGAAGGTAACGGAAAGGGCGGCGGTGGCTCGGTGCAGCTGTAGGCCCAAGGCGGCGCCCATCCACTTGCCCGGGCCTTCCAGCCCGCTGGACCCTCCGAGCCCCACGGTGGCGGCGCAGGCTGCGGCCTTGATGAGAGAGGCGCGGAAGGGGAAGGCCACGTAGGGATCCGCGTGGCCCATGTGGACGTCCTCGGCCAGGCTCACTTCACCCACCCTACTGCGGGAGAGCAGGTTGGTGGCCAGGAACAGGCCCACCAGGGGGAGAAGGAGGATCAGGTGGCTCGGGGCCAAGTGGTGGACGAGGGCTTCCGCGAGGTGCTGGAAGCCGCGGATGGTCCAGGCCATGATCCACCCGGCAAGCACGCCAAGGGGGAACACGAGCAGGAGCAGGCGCCGCGTGTGGGAGAGGAGGCGCAGGTTGCGGCTCCGGGTGAGGAACAATGGTTTGATCGCCACGGCCACGGTATTCCTTCCTGGGATCCATTGTGGCAGATTGATTGGCATGCCAATTAAAAGGACCTTCGACTCCGCGAAGCCCGACCTCGTCGAGGCTTCCATGAATCATTTGCGACGCATCGTCCAGGCCCTTGAACTGTATTCGAAGGAAGTGGAGGCCAATTTTGGCCTCACGGGCCCTCAGCTGTGGGCCCTGTGGGAGCTGGGTCAGGGTGGGCCCATGGCGCTGAAGGAACTGGCGGCTCGAATGCACCTGCACCCGAGCACGGTGGTGGGAGTGGTGGATCGTCTATCGGCCAAGAACCTCGTCGTGCGGGCCGAGGATCCGCTGGATCGCCGCCGGGTGCGCGTGAGCCTCACGGCGAAAGGCAAGACGACCCTTCGCAAGGCACCGCACCCAGCCCAAGGCAGGCTCGTTCACGGCCTGAGATCCATGTCTTCGCGTCAATTGAGTTCCCTGCACAGGTCTCTTGGGAGGTTGGTGCAAATCATGGAGGCAGATGATTTGGAAGCTCGCTTCTTCTTCTCTCCCGAGTAGCTCCACCGACCTGGGATTCGATGCCGCCCGACCCGGGCGACCGACCGTTCGAGGGGGCGAATGAACGCTTGCCCTGGGCCAGGGTTGTTCGGTGAGGGGAGGGGCGGACCCTGGGTTCGGAACAACCAGCGAGGGATCCGATGACGACCAGCATCCATCCTCTCGGAGGAGCACTTGTCCTTGAGAATGTCGGCACCTTGGTGCGTGTCCGGCAGTTACGGAGTGAAGACCTCCCCCGGATTCCGGGCCTCATGCGCCGGGTCTACGCCCCTCCCCAGTACGGCCCGGAGGCCGTGTGGTCCGAGCACAGCCTGTCCCGGCACCTGGAGATCTATCCCCAGGGGCAATTCGTGGCGGTGACTTCCGAAGGGCGTCTCGCGGGCACGGCCACGGGCATGCGGGTGTCTCTCACCAGGGCTTTGGGGCCCCACACCTGGCATGGGATCACCGCCCGGGGCACGCTGGAATCCCATGACCCGCAAGGGAAGGCCTTCTATGGCGTGAACATCGCGGTGGATCCGGAACTCCAGGGCCTGGGGATCGGCCGCCTGCTCTACCGCGCGCGTTTGCGCGTGGGCCAGGAGGAGGGCTGCCTGGCCTTCGTGGCGGGCGCCCGGCTGGCGGGTTACCACCGGCACCGCGCCATGGCTCCCGAGGAATATCTGGGGGAAGTGTGCGCCGGCCGGATCTACGATCCCACCCTCAGCAAACAGTTGGCCCTGGGCTTCATCGTGCGGGGCCTCCTGAGGGACTATGCCCCCGATCCGCAGACGGGAGGCCACGCCGCCCTCATCTATCGCGCCTTGTGAGGGATCCCATGCGAACGACGAATTTGGAACGGCATGATCCCTCCCCCAGGGAGTGGCGGCGGCGCGCCGAGGATATCGAGGCCCCCCGACCCCGATCCGAACTGCCCGTGCGCGTCCGGTTCAGGGCCCAGCGGGATGCGGAGCCCTTGATGGACCTGGCCTCGCGGGTCTTCCCGCCGGCCAGGTTCGGCAAGGGCTTCCTGGGAAGCGAGGAGATCCTGCGGCGCCACCTGGCCTGGTTTCCCGAGGGGCAGTGGGTGGCGGAGCGCGCCGATGGCCGCCTGGTGGGCGCCTCCATGTGCCTTCGCGTGGACCTGGGGGAGGCCCTGGCTCCCCACACCCGGCACCAGCTCATGGAGAGTTGCTTCCATGATGGGGAGCAGCCTTGGGGCAATGCGCTCTATGGGGTCGGGCTCATGGTTGAACCCGCGTATCAGGGGAAAGGGATCGGCCGGTTCCTCGTGCAAGTCCAGGTGGAGATGGGTCGGGTGTTGGGCTGCCGCGCATTCCTCTGGGGCGCCCGGATGGCGGGGTTGCACAAGCAGGAGAACCTCACGGCCCAGGCCTACCTGGATCGGGTGCGCCTGGGGCTCACCTGGGATCCCTCGCTGGGGCCCATGCTGGCCATGGGGTTCCAGGTGCTGGGTTTGCTGGAACGGTACACGGTGGATCCCGATGCGTTGGGGTACGGGACCCTGCTCCATCGGACGCTCTGAGCCATGCGATTCAAGGCGCCCAAGCCCGTCCTCTCGCGCCCCGTCCGGGTCTGCAGCATCCAGTACGCGCTGCGCCCCGTGGCGGATTTCGACACCTTCGCCCGGCACGTCGAGACCTTCGTGGACGTGGGCGACGACTACGACGCCGACGTGGTCGTGTTTCCGGAACTGCTCACGGCGCAGCTCATCAGTACCCTGCCCAAGGGCATCACCCCCGGGGAGAGCATGCGCGAGGTCGCCGAGCGCTACACGGAGGACTACGATCGCCTCTTCCGCGGGCTGTCGGCTTCCTACGACCGCATCATCCTCGGGGGCACCCACCCGCGATTCGTGGACGGGGACCTCATGAACGTGGCGGCCACCTTCGTGCCGGGCCACCCCCCGGTGCTCCAGCCCAAGCTGCACCTCACCCCCACGGAGCGGAAGGTCTGGAACTTCCGGCCGGGCCACGAGCTTCACGTGGTGGAAACGGACTTCGGGATCTTCGGGGTGACGATCTGCTACGACAACCAATTCCCCGAAGTCGCCCGCATCCTCGCCGAGCAGGGCGTCCAGCTCCTGCTCGTGCCTTACCTCACGGATGATCGCCGGGGCTGGGCGCGGGTCACCACCTGTTCCCGGGCCCGGGCCGTGGAGAACCAGATCTTCGTCGTCACCTCGGGCATGGTGGGCAGCCTTCCGCACATCACGGATCTGACGGCTCAATACGCCCAGAGCGGGGTCTACACGCCCGCGGACTATGCGTTTCCGCAGGATGGCGTGGCGACGGAAGTCTCCGTGAACACGGAGATGGTGGCCGTGGCCGACCTGGATCTCGCCCTGCTGGATCAGGTTCGGCGGGATGGCACCGTGCTCAATCACCAGGATGCCGCGGAGGATGGACTCCACGTCCGCTTCGATGGCCGGGTGATCGTCCATCGCGTGCCGTGGGGATCCAAGAGCGAGGGCTGAGGCGCACCGCCCGGGGGGCTCAACCCGGATCGTGCAGTTGGGTTTGCATGGAGTGGGCTATGGGCTATTGGCTCTAGGCTCTTGCAGGTTCCGGCCTTCCATTGGTCCGGCCAATGGTGGATCGACCGGAATTGCCGTGCCCAGCTGGAGCCTAGAGCCGAGAGCCCAGAGCCAATCGCACGATCCGGGCTCAATACCCGTAGCGCTCCACCAGGAGCCCCAGCCTCTCCGCCGTGGCGGCGGGCACGTGGTCGGGCGGGGTCATCAGGGCGAACCGCAGGGCATTCCGGGCGGGGTCATCGGCGGGGGCGCCCCCCGCCAGATCCGCCACGACCGCCCGAAGCAGGGCCTGGGCCTTGCCCACGTTGGCGGCCATCACGGCCAGCACGTCGTGGGTCTCCACGGCCTCTTCATCCTTCCAGGCGTCGAAGTCGGTGACGAGGGCGATGCAGGCCCACACCAGCTCGGCTTCGCGGGCGAGCTTGGCTTCCGTGGCCTGGGTCATGCCGATGAGATCGGCACCCCAGGATTGGTGGAGGCGGCTCTCGGCCCGGGTGGAGAACTGGGGGCCCTCCATGTTCACGTAAGTGCCCACCTCCGGCAGCTCCAGGCCCAGGCGGGCCGCGGCCGCGGATAGCTTCCCCCGCAGCCAGACCGAGGTCGGTTCCGCGAAGCCCACGTGGGCCACGAGGCCCTGGCCGAAGAAGGTGCTCTCCCGCCGGTGGGTCTTGTCCATGAATTGGGTGGGCAGGCAGAGGGCCCCCGGGTGCAGGTGGCCTTGCAGGCTGCCCACGGCGGAAACGGACAGCAGGATCTCCACGCCGGCGGCCTTCATGGCCCAGACGTTGGCGCGGTAGTTCACTTCCGAGGGCGTGAAGCGGTGCCCCTCCCCGTGGCGGGGCAGGAAGGCCACGGGCACGCCCTCCAGGGTGCCGAGCACCACGGGGCCGCTGGGATCGCCGAAAGGAGTTGGGATGCTCCGGCGCTCCGTCACCACCACGCCGGGCATGCCATAGAGCCCGCTGCCGCCAAGGATGCCGATGGGTGCCGTCATGAAGGACCTCGGAACGCGAAGAGCGCGAAGAAAGGCGCGAAGGGCGCGAATCCATTCTGGTTCATTCGCGGCCTTCGCTCCATTCGCGTTATTCGCGATCCCCTAGAACCGCGTGGTGACGCCCACCGCGAAGGCCATGTCGGCCGTGTTCTCGTTGTGGGAGATGTTGTTCACGTAGCGGAAGGTGGCGAAGGTGCGGGGAGACCAGAACCAGTGCAGGCCCAGATCATGGGTGAAGGAGGGGCGGTGGAAAGTGGCGCCCTCGATGCGGCGCGCGAAGCCGCTGAGCACCTGGAGCTGAAGGTAGGGCTGCAGCACCTTCTTCGTCCGCCAGCGCAGGCCCAGGTGGCCGGCCAGCTCATCTCGGTAGCCGATCTGCCCGTAGGCGGGGCTGCCTGCGGCGCGGTGGGTGTAGGCGCCGCCAAAGGTCAGCTGATGCCCCCGGGCGAAATCCCACCAGCCGCTCAGGCCCACCTGCGTATCCCAGCCACTTTGGTAGACGTTGTAGGTGCGGGTGAGCGGGGGCTTCACGGAGGCCGTCAGGCTGAGGCCGCCCTGGGAACCCGAGAAGAGCTGATGCACGAGGCCCAACACGGGATCCTGGGGCTTCCGCTTGATGGGATCGTCGGAAAAAAAGGTCACCTGGCCCTGCGACATCATGGCCACCACGAGCTGGTTGCGGGCCACGAGGTCCCGGCCCCACTGACGGAAGCCGAGGCCGGCATGGAAGCGCTCGATGGTGGAGTCCAGGGCGCCCCCCGTGTGGCTCACCCAGGCCCATTGGAGGAAGGCATCCGTTCGGGCTCCCAGGCCCGTGCGGACCTCCAGGGTGGTGCGGAGGATCTCCTCGTCGAACCAGAAGGCGAAGGGGAGCTGGGTGTAATCGCCGGCATGCTGGGTCCAGTAGGCGCGGGTGAGCTGGATGCGCCCCTGGAGATCGCGGGGGGGGCCGTTCTTGATGGCGTCGCTGAACTCGAAGACGTTGCCGCGGGCGCTGTGGAGCGCCACCTGCCAGCGCCCGGTGCCCAGCGGCTTGGGGGACAGGGGTTGGTAGGTGAGGGGGACCAGTTGCAGCGGGAAGAGCTCCCGGGTGGGGGCCACGCCGGGGTCGAGTTCCGGGGCCTCCTGGGCGCGGAGGGACAAACCGAGGGCGAGCATGGGGATGAACCGTAGGCCGGGGTGCATCCCGATAGTTTAGAGGGAGCCTAGTCCAGATCCGCGCCCAGCAATTCGAGCAGGGCCTCGGGGCTGAGGCGGGAGGCGCCTTCCCCCGCGGAGAGGATGCTCTCGGCGAGCTCCCGCTTCTGGTGATGCAACTTGACGATGCGCGCTTCCAGCGTGCCCTTGGCCACGAGGCGGTAGACGGTGACGGGGCGCAGCTGCCCCATGCGGTGGGCGCGGGAGCTGGCCTGATCCTCCACGGCGGGGTTCCACCAGGGGTCGAGGATCACCACGTAGTCGGCGGCGGTGAGGTTGATGCCCGTGCCGCCGGCCGTGAGGCTGATGAGGAAGAAGTCCCCCTCGCCCTCCTGGAAGGCGTTCACGGCCTTGCCCCGCGCGCGGGTGGGCGTGGCGCCGTCGAGGTATTGGAATGGGATCCCCTCGGCCTCCATCCAATCGCGCACGAGGTGGAGGTGATCCACGAATTGGCTGAAGACAAGGGTGCGGTGGCCGCCTTCGCGCAGCTCCGTGGCCAGCTCCTGGAAGGCCTCCAGCTTGGAGGCGGGGCCGGACCAGCCGGGCATGGCGAGGGAGGGGTGGCAGCAGGCGCGCCGCAGCTTCATGAGCTGGGCGAGCATCTTCACGCTGCGTTGTCCCGGCGGCTGGTTCGCGGCGGCGGTGACATCCTCCAAGGCCTGGCGGCGCAGGGCCTCGTAGAGGGTGGCTTCCTCCTGGGAGAGCTCCACCTCGCGCAGGATCTCCGTGCGCTCGGGCAGATCCTCCAGCACCTCGGCCTTGGTGCGGCGGAGGAGGAAGGGGCGCACGAGGCGCTGCAGGCGGTGGAGGGCATCCCGATCCTTGTCCCGTTCGATGGGCCCGGCGAAGCGGCGCTGGAAGCGATCCCGGCTGCCCAGCAGGCCGGGATTGAGGACCCGGAAGAGGCTCCACAGCTCGCCGAGGTGGTTTTCCAGGGGCGTGCCCGTGAGGGCCAGGCGGAAGGTGGCGTTGAGGTCGGCCGCGGCCTGGCTGCGCTTGGCCTGGGCGTTCTTGAGGGCCTGGGCCTCGTCGAGCACGAGGGTGTTCCAGGTGAGGCCGGCGAAGGCCTCGGCATCCCGCTGCAGCAGGCCATAGGAGGTGAGCACCACGTCCCGCTTGCCGAGCTTGCGGAGCAGATCCACGCGGTCGGCGTCGTGGTAGCGGTGGAATTTCAGCGAGGGCGCGAAGCGCGCGGCCTCCGCCTCCCAATTGGCCATCACGGAGGTGGGGGCCACCACGAGGGCGGGGCCGCCGCCGCCGCGAACGGAGGCCCGCTGCAGCAGCAGGGCCAGGGTCATCACCGTCTTGCCCAGGCCCATGTCGTCGGCGAGCACGGCGCCGGCCTCCCAGGCGGCCATGCGGGTGAGCCACTGGAAGCCCTCCAGCTGGTAGGGGCGCAGCTCCGCTTGGAGCCCCTTCGGCGCTGCCACCTGGAGGGTGAAGGCCTCGCGGTAGCGGGCCACGAGGGCGTGGAAGCCGGCGTCGCCCTCCAGTTCCTCGCCCACCAGGGGCGCCGCGAGGGCGGGTAGGCGCCAGCTTTTGCCGTGGGCCTCGCCGAAGGCGGAGAGATCGCCCAGCCGCTTGCGGAATGCGGCGGTGAGGGCGAGGAAGCGCCCTTCGCCCAGCTCCACGAAGCGGCCGGTCTGACCTTCCACGAGACGCAAGAGCTCCAGGAGGGAGAGGGCCTTGCCATCGTCCAGGCCCAGCTCGCCGCTGGCCTCGAGCCACCCTCCCTGGCCGGTGGCTTTCACCCGGAAGCCCTGGCCATCGGCCCGCCCCGCGAGCTTGAGCACGGCCCCTTCGGGCCAGTGGGCCTGCACGCGCCCCTTGAGGGGATCCAGGGCCTCCAGCAGCTCCAGGGCCTGGACCGGTTCCGGCAGGCGGAATTCATCGGGGCCATCTTCGCCTTCGCCCAGGGCGGGGCAAGTGGCGAGCAATGATTCAAGGTGGATCCGCTCCTGGGCGAGGTCCCGGGTTGCCTGGAGGAGATGGCCTTCCACGGTGGCCACCATGCCGGAGCTACCCACGCCGGGGCGCACCCAGGGCCCGCCGGGGATGGGGCGGCTCCGGGCGGTGACCCGCAGGCCCCGGCCGATGGGCTGGAGCACCAGATGCAGCGTGGGGTCCCCGGAAAGGGATTCCGCGATGGCGCCCTGGAGCGGGGCATCGCCCTGCACGGGGAAGTGGCGGGCGAGGCGGGGCAGCAGGGCCTCCAGGCGGGGAGTCGCCGCAGCGGGGATCTCCACGCCCGAACCCAGCAGAGCCGCGGCCCGGCGCTGCGCGGGCAGGAAGCGGATCACGCGCAGGCGATCCTCCTCCAAATCGATGCGGCAGCTGCCGAGGCGCGGTGGCTCAGGATGGAGACGGAGGATGCGTCCCTCGGGCCCCTGCTCCACGCGCAGCGCCGGATCGCCAAGCTCCACCTGGACGGGAATGGGCTCCCCCGCTCCGGAGCCGGCGCGGAACACGAAGGGATGCCCCGCGAGGCGCATCAGCACGGCAGCGTAGTCATCCTGGGTCGGCAGGGGCCAGGGCCCGGAATCCCGGAGCTCACGCCAGGCATCCAGGGCGCGGTAGTCCGGGATCTGCAGCCAGGAATCATCCTCGGGGCTGAAGGCGCGGCTGACTTTGGGAATCTGCCCCTTGGCCCAACCCCGCGGGCTGCGCTTCTGATCCCTCGGTTCGACACCGCAGACGCCGCCCTGGGGATCCAGGGTGATGATCCAGGCCAGGCGGCGGGGACGCAGCGGGGCGGGCGCCTCGGCATGGGTGAGGGCTTCGAGGGCTTCGAGGGCCTGTTCCCAGGCGGGGGTGGGTTGCAGCCAGCGGGCAAGGCCCAGGCCCGGGGCCGGAGGGGCGGAGCCATCCAGCACAAGGTCCAGCTCCGGGCGGCCCCAGGCGCCGGGGGGCAGCTCGGCGCGGAGCTTTCGGAGGGCGGATTCGAAGGCGGGGGGAAGCGGCTGATGCACCCAGGCGAAGGCGGCGCCCACCAGCAGGCTCTCCAGGGGGCTGCTTCCGCGCTGCAGGAGCTCGAGGGCGAGATCGTCGAGGCTGTGGGGCGCACGGGGTGGGATCGACAGGATTTGCGAGAGGCGGAGGGCCGCTTCCATCAGGGGATCGCGCGCGGCGAACTGCCCCGCGAGCCACTCGGCGGCTTCCTCCCGCCGGGCAGGGGCGGCCTTGAGGATGGCCAGGGCGTGCAACAGCGCGCCGAACCCGAATAGCCCGCAACGGCGCCGGCGGCGCTCCTTGCGTTCCTCCTTGAGGCGGGTGTCAAAGGCGGCGAGGGCCGCGGGAGCCTTATCCTCCAACAGTTCCAGCCAGCCCTTGAGCGTCTTCGCGATTCCCAGGGGTTGCAGCTTCGCCAGGGAGGCCGCGGCCCGTTTTCGATCCCCTTCCAGCAGCGCGAGGTGGGGCTCCAGGAAGGAATTGATCTCGGGGTCGCCCAAAGCGAGGATGCCCCTCACGCGGGCCTGCCCGTGCCCGAGATCCTGGATGGAGAGGAACCAGGCCTCATAGCCCGCGAGTCGACGGACTTGCGGATCCACGGCATCCCAAGCTCCGGCGAAGCGCGGATCCAGGAAGGCGCCGAACAACTCGGGATAGGCGCCGGGGCCCCGCTCGTCCACGAGGCGGCGGTGCAGATCGAGCACGGGGTGATGCTGGCCCAGCAGGGTGCGCAGGCGGAACTGGATGAGGGCCTGATCCCGGGGGAAGGGACCCTCCGGATAGTGCCACGCCACGTCGGCCTTGAAGGTGTGGGCGAGGCGCTCGAAGCGCTCCGTCGCCAGCAGGAGCTCCAGCAGCGGCGCATGCCATTCCCGCCGCAGCCGCCACCGGTTCCAGCGCTGCGTGAGCAGCCCCGCCTTGACGAGGGGGGCGAGGAAGGCGGGCTCGCGCCAGTTGGGTTGCGCCTGGCGGAGCCCCTGGTGGGCCGCGGCCCGCGCGGCCAGATCGCTCTGGAAGAGCCCATCGGGGCAGGCGGCCAGCACCTCGATGATCGCGCGATGGTGGGGATCCAAGGAGGTAATGACTTCGCGCAGGGACGGCATTGATTGATTCTACGGCTGGAACCTAGGGGGAAGCCCCCGCGCCCGAACGATTCCGCAGATCGAGGCCCCACACATCCTGCACCCTGGTGATTTCCCCCGGGGTGAGATCCAGGGCCGCGGCGAATCCAGGGCCATCCAGGACGACGGAGTGGTATTCGCCTTCTTCACCGCAGGCGTCGCAGCCGTGGGCCTCGATGGCCCCCACGAGGGCCGCGTCGAGGGTGCGCCCCAGGAACGCCATGGGGAGCCGCCCCTCCCGCACGGCCACGAGGCAGGCCTTGAAGCCCTCGCGGAGCAACTCATCCACGAGCTTCCGGCGGGGCTCCAGCCAGAGGGGCAGGAGGGGGGTGAGACCCGCGGCGGCGCAGACCTTCTCCTCCCACTCCCGGTGGGGCTGGAGATCGATGTCGCCGAAGACGGCGGCCTCCGCGCCCAGGGCCTTGGCCTCCCCCAGCTTCTGGATGAAGACGGCCTCGTAGCCCTCCCAGGTGGCGTGGCCCTGGATCAGGGGCAGCCCCAGGGCTCTCGCCTGTTCGGCGAGGATCTCCGGGCGCAGGCCGTGGCTCCGGCTGCGCGCCCCGTCCTCCTTGAACATGGTCAGCAGGGCCACGGGTCGCAGATCCGCCTTCACGGCGCGGTGGAAGGCGAGGGCGCTGTCCTTGCCGCCGCTCCAGGAGCAGATGAAGGGGGTGCCGGGAGCTGGGGTCGGACTCGACTCGGATCGTGCAGTTGGGTTTGTATGGAGTGGGCTTTGGGCTTTCGGCTCTAGGCTCTTGCCGATTCCGGTTTTGCATTGGCCCGTCCGATGGTGAATTGAACGGAAAGGTCGTGCCCAGCTAGAGGCTAGAGCCGAAAGCCCAGAGCCAATCGCACGATCAGGGCTCATTTCAACCTCACCGCGCAGCCGGCCACCATCAGGAACGCCTCTTCCGAAGCCGCGGCCGTGGCCTGTCCCAGCCAGCCCGCGAGGTCGCGCCAACGCCGCAGCACGGGGCTCTCGGGCACGGGGCTCCAGCCTACCTCGTTGCCGACGATCACCACGGGGTACGGCGCCTCCCGCAGGGCGGCGAGGATGGCCTGCCATTCGGCGAGGATCGCGGTGTCCTGCCAATCCAGGCGCGCCGAGAGCCAGAGGGTCTGGCAGTCGAAGAGGAGGCCCGAGGGCGGGGGATTCACTTTGGCGAGGGCGCCGACCACGTCCTCCGGGGCCTCCAGGGTGCGCCAGGCCGGGCGCTCGGCGCGGTGCCGGGCCACGCGCGCCAGCATTTCCGGATCGGCGCCCTGGGGGTTGAAGGTGGCGAGCACGACGACGCGATCCCCGAAGGTGGCGGCCAGCTCCACGGCGCGTCGGCTCTTGCCGCTGCGCACGGGGCCCGTGAGGTAGGTGATCCGCCCCATCAGAACTCCAATCCTGGCTGGGCCCGGATGCCCTGCTGGAAGGGATGCTTCACCTCCCGCATCTCCGTGACGAGGTCGGCCACGTCCATGAGCGGCTGCGGGGCGCCGCGGCCCGTGATGACCACGTGCTGATGGTCGGGGCGGGCGGCCAGGGCCTCCAGCAATTCCTCGACAGGGAAATAGCCGTATTGCAGCACGACGTTGAACTCGTCCAGGAAGAGGAAGCGCAGCTCGGGATCCGCGAGGTGGCGTTTCACGATCTCCCAGCCCTCCCGCACCCGGGCGATGTCGGCGGCGCGATCCTGGGTGTCCCAGGTGAAGCCGTCGCCGCAGCGATCCCAGGTGAGCTGGCCCGGGAAGGCCTGCACGAGGCTCGTCTCCGCCGTGGGCTGCTCGCCCTTGATGAACTGCACCACGGCGCATTTGAAGCCGTGGCCCAGGCTCCGCACGAGCATGCCCACCGCCGCGGTGCTCTTCCCCTTGCCGTTGCCCGTGTGGACGAGCACGAGGCCCCTCCGCGCCGTGGAGGCCTTCATCCGGGCGCGCATGGCGGCCTGGAGTTTCTGCATGCGCAGCTTGTGGGCTTCATCCGTCATCAGGGCAGCTCCAGCACGAGGCCGGGCAGCGTCCGGGCCTTCACCCCGAACACCGCCTGGATGCGCTCCGGGGTGAGGGCCTCCTCCGGGCTGCCCTGAGCCACGAGGCGGCCCTGCTGCAGCACGAGGACCCGATCCATGCAGTGGGCCACGCGGAGGTCGTGGATGCTGAGCAGCATGGTGCGGCCCTGTTCCGCGAGGCGCTTGGCCAGCACGAGCACCTCCAGCTGATGCCTCACGTCCAGCTGGGCCAAGGGCTCATCCCACAGCTGCAGCGGCGCTTCCGTGGCCAGGGCGCGAGCGAGCATCACGCGGGCGCGCTCGCCCCCGGAGAGGCGGGTCACGGGACGGTCGGCGAGCTGCACGAGGTCCAGGGCCGAGAGGGCCTCCTCCACGCCCACGCCGTCGTCCCCATGGGCGTGGCGACCCATGGCCACCACCTCCCGCACGGGGAAGTCGAACTCGAAGCGGCTCTCCTGCGGCACCCAGGTGCAGGTGCGGCCGCGCTCCACCATGGGCAGGTTCGAGAGCTCGCGGCCCCGCCAGGCCACGCGTCCCGTCGCTTCGAGGAGTCCACCCAAGGACTGGAGCAACGTGGATTTGCCGGCGCCGTTGGGACCGACGACGGCGGCGAGGCAGCCTTCCGGCAGATCCAGGTCCAGGGGGCCGAGGCGGCCGGGAACGGCGAGGGCGCGAGCTTCCAAGGCGGGGGTCATGGCGTGGGCTCGAGGGGCGGAAGGCGGAACGGAAATCCATCCCAGTGCCCCATTGCCACGGCACCGAGCCTGTGAATCCGACCCACCGGAAAGGTTGAAGAAACAGATCCACGCAGAGGCGCGGAGGCGCAGAGACGCAGAGGGATTTGGAGGGAGCTGGGTCCAGTCCCGACACCGGATGCCTTCTCTGCGCCTCTGCGTCTCTGCGCCTCTGCGTTATGCAGTTCCTCACTGGAGAATTGAGAGATCACGCCGGCCTCCTTCGCAGGAGCCACAGGAAGAATGGCCCGCCCACGAGCGACGTCACCACGCCCAGCTTCAACGTGAAGATCCGGCACGCGAGGTCGCAGGCCAGCACGAAGGCCGCGCCGCCGAGCATGGAGAGGGGCAGGAGGCGGCGGTGGTCGGGGCCCAGGACGAGGCGGAGCATGTGGGGCACCACGAGCCCCACGAAGCCCACGACGCCCCCCACGGCGGTGGCCAGGGCCGTGAGGATGGTGGAGAGGGCCAGCAGCCCCCGGCGCAGCTTCGGCACGTCCACGCCGAGGCTCTGGGCGGAGGTCTCCCCGAGGCTCAGCAGGTTGGTGGCGCGGCCCAGGGGCAGGAGGAGGGCGCAGGCGATCACCGTACCCGGGAGCACCATCCACACGTGATCCCAGGTGCGATCCTCCAGGCCGCCCATGAGCCAGAAGAGGATCTGGGCGCTGCGCTCGTAGAGGCCGGCGCTGCTCATGAGCACGTAGCTGGTGAGGGCGCCGAGGAAGGCGTTGAGGGCCACGCCCGACAGGAGGAGGCGCTCCATGCCCGCGCCCTTGCGGCTGAGGAGGAGCACGGCCCATGTGGCGAGGAAAGCCCCCGCGATGGAGGCCAAGGGCAACGGCAGCAGGCCCTTGCCCGCCCACCCCAGCGCGATGGCGATCACGGCGCCCAGGGCGCCGCCGCTGCTCACGCCCAGGAGCCCCGGGCTCGCCAGGGGATTGCGAAAGAAGGCCTGCATCACGGTGCCGGAGGCGGCCAGGGCCGCCCCCACGGCCATGCCCACCAGGGCGCGGGGGAGCCGGATCTGGAAGAGGATCGTGTGGGCCAGTTCATCCTGGCCCCGGAATCCGGCCCAGATGCGGCCCAGCGATAGGGGCATGTCCCCCACACCCAGCGCGGCGACGAGGAGCAGGCCCAGGATGAGGGCCGTGATCGGGGTCGCCCACCGCGCTGCCTTCACCGGAAAGCCTCGGGATGCAGCTGCCGGGCGAGGAGTTCGTAGCCGTCGATGCGCAGGTGGCTCACGCTGCTGAGCAGGTGGCCCGGGAGCAACGCGCAGCGCCCCTGCCGCACGGCGGGCAGGAGCCGGAAGGGCGTGAGGTTGCGGAAGGGGGCGAGGCTCTCGGCACAGGAGGTCCCGCCCACGACGAGCACCTCGATGCGCCAGCCGAGCATCTGCTCGCCGGGCGTCGGGGCGTGGCCCTTGAGCCCCGCTTCGGCCGCCACATTGATGGCCCCCGCGTGATCGCACAGATCCTGGAAGGTGGTGTCGCTGCCGCCCGTGTAGCCATAGGTGGAAGGGGCCATCACCCGCACGGGCTTTCGCCCCTTCAGCCGCGCCGCGAGGGCCTCCACCCGCTGGCGGCACTTCTGGATGAGGGCCTCGGCCCGCTCGGGGTGGCCCACGGCCCGTGCGACGAGGCGCAGGTTGGCGTAGGCGTCCTCCAGGGATTCATAGCGTTCGATGAAGCAGACCTGCACGCCCGTCTTGCGTATCTGGGTCACCAGCTCGGGGCGGCTGTAGGAGGTCATGAGCACGAGGTCGGGCTTGAACTTGAGGATGTCCTCGGCGTCGCCCCCGTTGAGCTGGGCATGGGTCATGGCCTCTTTCGCCACGCCGCTGAAATCGGGATTGCGGCTGATGTGGCTGAGGGCGGCCACCTGACCGGGGTCGGCGAGGGCGAGCAGCAGCTCATCGGTGCCCACGGCCTGGGACACCACCCGCCGCGGCGGCCCGCCGAAGCAGGCCGCCGCGCAGAGGAGAAGGGCGAGGAGGGCGCGCATCTCAGAAACGGTAGCGCAGCTCGAGGCTCCAGGTGGGGCCGGGAGCGGGGAAGCCGTAGATTTGGGAGGCGTCGTTGCGCTGGTCGTAGGTGCGGGCCATCCAGTCGGCCTTGGTGATCCGGGGCTGAAGCAGGTGTTCGCCGCGCAGGCCCAGGCTGAGACCCGGTCGGAAGGCCCAGGTGCCCAGCACGGCGAGATCCGAGAAATGGGTTCGGTTGGCACCGTACACGGCTGAGAAGGTGCTGTCGTAGCCGTAGTACTCGTAGTGGTGGCCGGACTGGCTGAAGCGGCCGGAGGCCTCGAAGGGCCCGCGCTTCCACTTGCCGGAGAGGCCGTAAATGAAGAAGGGGCGGCGCAGCACACCGGCGGCACGGAGCTGCCGATCCGCGGGGGCGCTGAGGTCCCGGGCTTCCTGGCCGCGGGCGAAGGCTTCCACTTCCCAATCCGCGGCGTGGTAACCCACGGAGGACTCCAGGCCCTGGATGCGGAGGTCCTGGGTGTTCACGTAGTCATAGGTGGACAGGTCGAAGCTCACCAGGGTCTCGTAGGTGGTGCGGCTCGCCTCGAGGCGGGCGCTCCAGGGCCCCCGCTGCCAGCCCGCACCCAGCTGGAGGAACTTGCTCCGCTCGTTCCGGAGGCGCTCGTAGGCGCCGGGAAGGGCCTGTTTGGCGTGGTAGAGCTCCGCCTGGAGGAAGGGTACGCTGAAGCCCGTGCCGCCGGAGGCGTAGATGCGGAATCCCGTGGCGAGATCAAGGTTCGCGCCCAGTCGGTAGGTGGTCTCCCCGGAGGTGCCCTCGGGCAGGGGGATGGCGCCGGTGTAGGTGAAGGACTGGCGGTCCCGCTGGGCCCGCAGGCCGTAGACGAGGCGCAGGGCGGGGACGGGGACGCTCTGGATTTCGAGGGTGGCGCCGAGGTGACGGCCCTCCGCCCGGTCGGTGCCGCTGGGGTAGCCGGGCGTGGCGGCGAACTCCTCGTAGGCATCCAGCGCGAGGCTCGCGCCCCACTGCGCGCTGGGCTCCCAGCGCAGCAGGGCGCCGGCCTGGTTGCGGCGGCTGTCGTAGCCGTCCTGGCCGGTGGGATAGCCCGGCTCCATGCGGGACTGGAGGGCCTGGCCGAGGCTCAGCTCCCCCCGGAAAGTGGTGCCGAGGGTCGTGCTCAGGCGCGCCGTGAGCTGCTCGTTGCGCAGGGAGCTTTCCCGGGCCGCGTCGTAGTCGAACTCAGTGCGGGGCAGGTCCAGGTTGGCGCCCTTGATGGGGATGGGGATGCCCTCGTAGCTGTTGCGATAGCTGGCCGTGAGGAGGGTCTCCTCGCCCAGCTGCTGCCCGAAGGAGAGGAAGGTGGCGGTGCTGCGGAAGGGGTTGTCGGACTCCGTGGGGGCGTCCTCCCTGAAGGCCTCGGCCCCCAGGCGAACCCAGCCGCCGGACCAAGCGTAGGCCCCGCTGAAGGCACCAGCCCGGTGGCCTCGGGTTCCCGTGGACAGAAGGGTGTTGGCCGAGAAGCCCTCCTTCGGGGCGCCGCCCGTGTAGAGGGCGATGACGCCACCCTGGGCATCCGCACCGTACAGCGTGGAGGCGGGGCCCGTGAGGACCTCCACCCGTTGAAGGCCCGCGAGGCTCAGGCTGTTGGGGTTCACGGCGCCGAGGCCCGAGGCGTCCGTGAGGCGGAGGCCGTCCAGCAGCACCACCACGTCCTGGGGGCGGCTGGCGCCGAGGTAGAAAGAGGCCGCGCTGCCGGGACCGCCGTTGCTCAGCACCTGGCCGGGGAAGAACTGGGAGAGCAGCTCCCCCAGGGTCTTCGCGCCGCTCTGTTCGATCTGGGCTTCGGTGATGACCTTCACGGGGTTGGGCGTCTTCGCCAGCTCCACGGGGATGGTCTCCGCCGTGATGGTGACCGTGGCGGAGGCATCCGCCTTGGCCTTGGGCTTGTCGCCGCCTTCAGCGTCAGCCGCCAGGGGAAGGGCGGCCACGCCGGCCACCAGGATCAGGGAAAGGGAACGCAGGCCCATCATGCCTCCACGCATGAGCCGGAGCGCGGGCGGATGAGCCCCGAGGGGGGCGCACCGCCCGCTCCCACGGCGGGGGTCAAGGTCCTGGACCGGTCTCCGGACTCGCACGCGACAAGGACCGTTGGATCCTCCCGAACCTTCCCGGTTTCCCAGTGGTTCGGCTTGCGGTCTCACCCTTTCGGATGGTGCACACCGTTGCGGGGCAGTGCCGGATTCCCACCGGCTTCCCGAGCATCACAGGACGCGATGTCAGAACTCCCAGGGGAACATGGGGTGGGGCTCCTTGCAAGGGAAAGCCTGGAACGCGAAGAGCGCGAAGAAAAGCGCCAAGAGCGCCAAGGAACCCCCAGCATGGCTTCGCGCCCTTCGCGCTTATCTTCGCGCTCTTTGCGTTCTAACCGAGGACCCGGTTGTGGAACCTCAGCAATCCCCGGTTGGGGCCGTAGACTTCGAGGGCGCTCAGGCCGAAGGGCGCCCAGGCGAGGTCCAGGGCGCGCTCCAGGGGGAGGCCGAGGAAGTGGGCGAGCAGGGCGCGGAGGGTTCCGCCATGGGCGAGCACCAGGGTGGGCGCCTCGCCTTCGAGGGCGGTCTGGAGGGCCATGACGGCGCGGCTGGCGGTGCGGCCGAAGCTTTCGCCGCCGGGGGGGGTGGCGCGCACGGGGTCGGCGAAGAAGGCTTTCGTGGCCACGGGATCCTGGTCGGAGAGTTCATCCCAAGAGCGGCCCTCCCAGGCGCCGAAGGCCTGCTCGGCGAGGTCGTCCAGCACGAGGAAGGGCAGGCCCAGATCCTCGGCGTGCCTGCGGCTGCGCTGGAGCGGCGAGCAGAGCACGCGCTGCAGGCCGAGCTGCAGCAGTTCGTCCTTGGCCATGGGCCAGCGGGCCTCGCCCTCGGGGCTCACGGGGAGATCCAACCGGCCCAGGGGAGCCCCGCTCTGGCTGGCGGCGGTGGGCCCGTGGCGGAGGAGGAAGAGGGGAGTCACTGGGCGATCCAGACGAGAAGGGCCGCGGCCTCTCCGAGCATGGCAGTGGCGCCCAGGCAATCGCCACTGTGGCCACCCAACCGCACCTTCAATCGCCACGCCCAGATCAGGCTGGCGCCCAGGGCGGCGGCGCAGGCCAGGGGAACCCGGCCCAGCCCCAGGCGGATGGCGACGGCGCCGAGGAGGAAGGTGAGCAGCGAGCTGCCGAACCAGAGCCGGAAGGTGCCCTTGCGGTGCACCTCCTTGGCGAGGCCCTCGGCGATGGGGGGCAGCAGGGCGAGCACGTGCACGATGGACCAGCGGCCCAGGGCCATGGCCAGGGGGAAGGCGAGGAGGGCGCGCTCACCCAGCGCCACGAGCAGGCTCCAGCGCAGGAGCAGGGCGCACACCAGCGCCATGCTGCCATAGGCGCCGATGCGGCTGTCCTTCATGATGGCGAGCACCTTGTCGCGGGTGAAGCCGCCACCCAGGCCATCCACGGCATCACTGAGGCCATCCTCGTGGAAGCCGCCCGTGAGCAGGAGCCCCGCCGCCACGGCCAGGGCCGCAGCCACGGTGGGGGGCCAGAGGCGGCACGCGAGGAGGAAGAGGCCCGCGGTGAAGAGCCCCACGAGGGCGCCCACCAGGGGGAACCAGGCGACCGCGCCTTGGAGCTCATCCGCTTCCGTGGGCCGGCCCGGCAAGGGGATCCGGGTGAGGAAGCGGAAGGCGGCGAGGAGGCTTCTCAAGGGTTGATCCAAAAGGGAATGAACCGTTCGTCCTGAATGAATTTCGTGCCCTTCGTGTCTTCGTGGTTCATACGAGTGCTTCGCTAACGCCGGCTCCGCTGAACGTCGCCATCTCCCGCATCACGGCGCAGGCGCTCCGGAGGAGGGGCACCGCGAGGGCGGCCCCGCTGCCTTCGCCCAGGCGCATCCCCATGTCGAGCACGGGTTCCGCGCCCAGGTTCGCGAGGAGGCGCGCGGCGCCGGGTTCGGCGCTGCGGTGGGCCCAGATGAGGAAGTCCGCGAGGCTGGGGTCCAGGCGCAGGGCCACCAGCGCGGCGGCTCCGGCGATGTAGCCATCGACGACGACGGCCCAGCCTCGGGCGGCACCCGCGAACATGGCGCCGGCCATGGCGGCGAACTCGGCCCCGCCCACTTCCGCGAGCACGCCGAGGGGATCGGCAGGATCCGGCTGACGGGCTTCCAGGACGCGGCGGACGATTTCCCGCTTCCGCTGGAGGGCCTCGCCTTGAACACCCGTGCCGGGGCCCACGGCTTCCTCGGGGGTCAGGCCGCCCAGGGCGCAGGCGAGCAGCGCGGCCACGGCGGAGTTGCCGATGCCCATCTCGCCCAGGCAGAGCAGGGCGAAGGGCGGAGCGGGGAGTTCCAGCACTTCGTCGATGCCCGCCTGGAAACAGGCCTCGGCTTCGGCCCGGGTCATGGCGGGGCCCGCCAGGGGATCGCGGGTCCCAGGCAGCACCTTGCGCTGGCTCACGCCGGGGAAGGGGCAGGGGACGGCGACGCCCACATCCACCACCCGATGGCGGATGTCGTGCAGGCGGCAGAGCACGGAGGCGGCCGCGCCGCCGGCGGCGAGGTTGGCCACCATCTGGGGGGTGACCTCGGCGGGATAGGCGGAGGTCCCGTGGCGGGTGATGCCGTGATCCCCCGCGAAGGTGAGGAGGAAGGCCGGGGGATCCACGGGGCGGGTGGTGCCGGCGATGCGGGCCAGCCGGTGGCCGATCCGCTCGAGCTGACCCAGGGCGCCCAGGGGCTTGGTGAGGTCATCGAGGTGGGCCTGGGCGCGCAGGCCGAGGGTAGGGTCCAGGTGCGGGAGTCGTGGCAGATGCATCCGCTCACTCTAGGGCACAAAACCGAGTTGAGTCACCTGCCGGCCAAGAGCGTCCCAACCCCGACTGGTCTTTCCAGGAACCTCTGCCATCCTCTGGCAATGGCTCAACGCGTGGCACTCCAACCCAGCCCGAAGTTGCAATCCCTGTTGAAGGAATTTCAGCAGATCGCGGGCATGGCGGGTTTCCTGAATCACGGGTTCGACCCACCGCAGCTGCGCCTGCAGTTCACGCTCTACGGTCGCCTTCGCGTGGAGGATGAAGCCCAGGCGCTCCTCCTCCAGCCGCCCCTGCAAGCCTGGGCGGAGCAGCTGGGGGAGCGCCTTCGCGAAGAGAGCAGCGGAGGGGTGCTGCAGCCCCAGATCATGATGGGCCCCCCCCAACCCTTTCCAGGAGGCGGCTTCGTCGTGGTGGCCACCCTGACCTTCGCCACCAAGGTCACCGACAGCGGGTACTTCAAAGTGAAGACGGCGGTGTTGGCTGCATACCAGGAAGCCGTACGCCTCCGGGAAACCGGGCTGCCGGGTTAGACCGGAGACTGGAGACCGGAGACTGGAGACTGGAGACTGGAGGCTCGAGGCTGGAGGCTGGATATCGTGTACGGGCGCAAGGCGCCCGCAGCTTTGACTTCCAGTGCGGGGCGGAGCCCGGCCTCGCATCGGACCTCCAGTCTCCAGCCTCCAGTCTCCGCCCCTAACCCGCCCCCAGGCTCTGCTCCACGGCCTGGAAGAGCCGGTGCAGGGTGAAGGGCTTGGGGAGCAAGGTGAGGTTGGGATCTCGCCTCAGTTCCGATTCGAGGCCTTCGAGGCCGCGGCCGCTGGCGAGGATCACGGGCAAAGTGGGGGCGATCCCGCGGATGAGGCCGAGCAGCTCCAGGCCCGTGCGCTGGGGCATCAGCTGGTCACTGAGGACGAGGTCGAAGGGCGCCTCCTGGAAGGCCTCCCATCCCTCCACGCCATTGCTGGCCAGGGTGATCTCCGCGCCGTGGATGCGCAGGGCCTCATGCACGAGGGAGCGGATGGAATCTTCGTCCTCCACCACGAGGATCTTCCGTCCCTTCAGCTGGCGCGGCACGGGGGCCGTGGAAACCGTGGCATTCGACCGCGGGGCCTGGGCGCGGTTGAGGTGCACGAGGAAGGTGGATCCCAGCCCCCACTGGCTCTGCACCTCGATGCGCCCCTTGTGGGCCTGCACGAGGCCCATGACCATGGAGAGGCCGAGCCCCGTGCCCTTGCCCAACTCCTTGGTGGTGTAAAAGGGCTCGAAGATGCGGGCCTGGACTTCGGGCGTCATGCCCACGCCGTTGTCGCGGACCCAGAAGGCGATCCCCTCCTCGTGGCGCCCCGTCCCCACCTGGATGGTGCCACCGGCGGGAAGGGAATCCCGGGCGTTGACCACCAGGTTCACGAGGATCTGCTCGAGCTGCACCTGATCGCCGAGCACGAAGGGAAGGTCCTCCGTGAAGTCGGTGGTCAGCGTGATGCGCTTGTCGAGCACGCGGCTCAGGAGGACGATCCCCTCCTTCATGACGGCGTTGAGATCCAAGGACACGAGGTCCGATTGGGAGGGCCGGCTGAAGGAGAGGAGGGCCCGGGTCGTCTCCGCGCAGCGGTTGGTGGCATCCTCGGCGGCCCGGAGGTTCCGCTGGGCGGGATGGTCCTGGGGCAGCTGCTCCATGCTCAGGCCGATCTGCCCGAGGATGGCCGTGAGCTGGTTGTTCACGTCATGGGCGATGCCCCCGGCGAGGGTGCCGACGGTTTCCAGCTTCTGGCTCTGTCGCAGCTGATCCTGGAGGGCTTCCCGTTCCTGGAGGGCCTGGTGGGCGCTGGCCAGGGCTTCACCCAGGGCGTGGAGCTCCACCAGGTCCGAGGGGGGAAGGGAGGGGACTTCATGGCGCCCGAGGGCTTCGGCCGCGGCGGCCAGTTCATCGAGGGGTCCCGTGAAGCGGCGGGCCAGGCGGCGGGCCTGCCAGGCGAGCCCGAGCATGAGGAGGATCGCGAGGCCCCCGACGAGCAGGGCCCGGCGGTTGGGGGCCGAGAGGATATCCTCGTTGGGCTGGGCGAGGATCAGCTCCCAGCGGATCCCCTCGGAGGGGGCGAAGGACCTGAGGCGGCCACTCCAAGGGCCGGTGGCGCGGTCGAGGGTCACGCCCCTATCCTGCCCTTTCCGGAAGTCCTGGTGGAGTTTCCAGAGGAGGGGGAACCGTTCCTCGGAAATGGCCTGGAGGGTGATTTCCCGCCGCAGGGCTGGATCCGCGTAGCGGCCGGAGGTGGGTGCCACGAGGATGCGGCCGTCCTGGTCCAGGATCGTGACCACGCTGCCCGGGGTGGGTTTGATGGTGTGCAGGGCCGTCGTGAGCTCCTCCAGGAGCACGTCGATGCAGAGCACGCCGATGAGAGCCCCCGTGCGATCCTTCACGGGCACCACGTGGGCGAGCCCGTGCTGGCCGGCGAGGCGCCCCACGAAGGGATAGGGCGCCATCCAGGCGGGGCCTCCCCGGGAGATGGCGAACTCGAACCAGGGGCGCGTGCGGAAATCCATGACGCGGTTGGCCAGGTGGGCATCGGAACGGATGATGTTTTCGGGATCGCCCAGGACGGGGCCCGAACTCCAGCCCGCTCCCTCCGTTCGGATGCTCCGCCCGGCCCAGCCCTTGGGCAGGCGGCCCATGCCGAACCCGCCTCCGTCGGCCTTGATGAGGTTCAGGCCAGTGATGAGGGGGACGGAGTCCACGAGGGTGAGCAGCTGATCGAAGGAGGCCTGGTCCTTCAAGGGATCCAACCGCCCCGCCTCCCAGGCCCGGGCGATCACTTCGGAGGTATGCTCCACCTGCTGGATGCCACCGGTGAGGTTTCGCTCCAGGTGGCGCAATTCCGCCACGACGCGTTCATCGGCCTGGCGCTGCGCGAGCCGGGCCATGCCGAGCCAGAAAAGACCCACCACCACCGCAAGGGCGACCCCGAGGAGCAGGACGAGCTCCTTGTGCAGGACCTTGCGGAGGCTCCTCATGGACACGCTCCCAGGCGAAGGGCCAGAGCCCGTGCCGCCCGGCCGCGGTGGCTGAGCCCGTGCTTGACCTCGGCGGGCAGCTCGCCGAAGGTGCGGTCATGTCCCTCGGGAATGAAGATGGGATCGTAGCCGAAGCCCCCGCAACCACTGGGTTCGCGGGCGAGGGTTCCCTCGATGGCTCCGTCCACGGTCCAGGGCTCGCCCTGGGCCGGGTAATAGGCGAGCACGCACACGAACCGGGCCGTTCGCGGGGCGCCTCCAGGGAGGAGTCCAAGCAGCATGCGGTTCTTTTCGTCTTGGGAGTGGCCCGAGGCGAATCGGGCGCTCAAGACCCCGGGCCCTCCCCACAAGGCATCCACGCAGAGGCCGGAGTCGTCGGCCAGGAAACCATCCACGCCTTCCTTGGCCCGCGCCTGCCACCAGGCCCGCGCTTCCCGGGCCTTCTGCAGCGCGTTGTCGTGGAAGAAGGCCCCCGTCTCGGGCAGCTCCGGGGCCTCCGCGGGCCATGGAAGGAGCTCCACCCCGGGCAGGAGGTCCTGGAATTCCCCCAGTTTCCCGGCGTTGCGAGTGGCGAGGACGACTCGCATTCCCCACCTTTCCTGCGGCCTCATGCGCCCACCACTTCGGAATACCAGCTCCGGGCCCGCTCGGGGGTGATGGGCCCGTGCAGGAGGGCGCGCCCATCGGAGAACAGGGTGATGCGGTTGTCGCCATCCTGCCCCCGGAGCAGCATGGGGGCCCGGTGCCAGTCGCTGCCGGTGCGGGACTGAAGCCGTTCCTGGAGGCGGGGGAGATCCAGCTGTCGGGGCGGGTTCACGCGGATCTGCACGCCCTCCAGCCCGCAAAGGCGGCTGGCCTTGAGGGTCCAACGGGCGTCGAGAAACTCCGTGACCCGTTCCCGGCAGTAGCGGCAGCGGGTGGCGGGCGGTTTCAGGAACTGGCGCTCGTTGCGCCAGAGGTCGAACCGGACGAGGTCGACATGGGGCGCGGTGCCGCTGAGGAGCTTCAGGGCCTCCATGGCGGCCCAGGAGGCGGCCACGCCCACGGCGGGGCCCAGCACGCCGGCGCTGTCGCAGGTGTCCACGTCGGCGCTTTCGGGAGGCTCTTCCATGAGGCAGCGCAGGCAGGCGGTGGCGGGGGGATGGAGGGGCCACACCATGGCCTCGCCCCCGATGGCCCCGCAGTAGATCCAGGGCGTGCCCGTGGCGATGGCCACGTCGTTGAGGAGGAAGCGGACCTCGAAATTGTCCGAAC
This sequence comes from Acidobacteriota bacterium, assembly GCA_016192145.1. GTDB lineage: Bacteria > Acidobacteriota > Holophagae > Holophagales > Holophagaceae > JAFDVN01. The sequence continues at coordinate 148,325 of JACPUT010000006.1, forward strand.
CATCCAGCAATAGATCAAAGCCCGTCAGCACCTCGCGAGCGTTGCCGCTCGTGAGATCTGTGACGAGGGGGGTCAGGACCACATCCGGGTTGGCATCTGCCAGGCGCCGCGCGGCGGCTTCGGCCTTGGGTTCCCCCAGATCGGATTCTCCATACAGCAGCTGCCGCTGGAGGTTGCTTCGTTCGACGAGGTCGCGGTCGATCAACGTGAGGTGGCCCACGCCGGCCCGGGCCAGCCAGGAGGCGATCACGGAGCCCGTGGCGCCCAGGCCGATCACGGCGACACGGCGCTCCCGAAGCCGGGCGTCCGCCTCCTTGCCGAGATAGATGCGCTGCTTGGCGTAACGGGACATGGGAGCCTTGGCGTTCAACCTTCCAGGATCAGCATAAAAGCAACGGCGCCCCGGAGGGCGCCGTACCTGAAAGAGGGTGGATTCGTTAGTTGGCGGGCTGGCCGGCCTGCTGCTGCTCGGCCATGGCCTTCTCCCACTCGGCCTGGAGGCGGCGGGCGTCGGAGATGGCGAACTTGTAGACGTACTCGAAGCGGTCGGCACCCTTAGTGAGGGCGAGGATCACTTCGTAGATGCCGTCCTGGGTCACTTCGAAGGGGGAGGCGATGACGTTGAAGGTGCCTTCCTTGGCGCCCTCGGGGATCTGCACATCGCTGTCGCGGATCACGTCCTTGCGCTCGCCGCCGGGGGAGACGATGGCGAAGGAGAACTTGAAGTCCCCGTCCATGCGGCTGAAGCGGGTGTAGAAGCACACCTTGGGGAGGGAGAAGGGAACCTGGGGGACCACGATGTGGTGGTCGTAGAGGCCCATGAGGGAGGTTTTGCCACCCATCTCCTGACGGATGTCGTCACAGAGGAGGGTGAACTCGTGCTTGGGGGCCTTGATTTGGACTTCCTGCATGACAGCTCCGAAAAGGGGATTGGCATTCGGTGTGGAGAGATGAGTTTACCCTGGAGTCGGGGCCCCTCCAAGCCAAGCGTGATGAAGGGCGCCCTCGGAGGCTAAATGCTGCGTCGCCTTGTGATCGTTTTGTGCCTTCTCGGCTCCCTCCGGGCCCAGGAAGTGCGCCTGCAGGTTCTTTCCACCACGGACGTGCATGGCCATGTCATGGCCGAGGACACCTACAGCCTGCAGCCCCGGAACCTGGGCTGGGCCAAGCTGGCCACCCTCATCCGCCAGCGGAAGGCCCTGAACGCCCACACGATCCTCATCGACAGTGGCGACACGATCCAAGGCGAGCCCATCAACTACGTGAGGCACCGGCTGCGGCGGGATCTGCCCGATCCCAGCATGCCGATCATGAACGACCTGGGTTTCGCGGCCATGGCCCTCGGCAACCATGAATTCGACTTCGGCCTCGAGGTGCTCCGGGAGGTGGAACAGCAGGCGAAATTCCCCTGGATCTGCGCCAACGCCGTGAACGTCAAGGACGGGAAGCCCGCCTTCAAGCCCTTCGTGAAGGTCAGGGTGGGCGAGGTGACCGTCGGCATCCTGGGATTCGTCACCCCCCAGATCCCCCGCTGGGCGGAACCCGCCACCTTCGAGGGCCTCGCCTTCGAGGACATCGTGGCCTCGGCCAAGGTCTGGGTGCCGAGGCTCCGCGAGAAGGAGAAGGTCGATGTGGTGCTCGTGGCCATGCATTCTGGCCTGGGCGAGGCGCAAGGGCGCCCTGGGGACGAGAACGCGGCGCTTCGGCTCGCGCAGGAGGTGCGGGGCATCGACGGGATCCTCTCCGGTCATACCCATCGTCCCATCGTCACACGCCACAACGGGGTCCCCATCCTCCAGGCCCACATGCATGGCCTCGCCCTCGGCGTGCTTGAGATGACCCTCCGGAAGGAGCAGGGCCGCTGGATGGTCGCGGCCAGCGAGCCGAGCCTGCTGCGCCCGACCGATGATACGGCCGTGGATCCGGCGGTCCTGGCCCTCACGGCGGAGCTGCGCGAAGGGACTCGGACCTACCTCGATACCTTCGCCACGAACCTGCAGGTGGACATGGACACGCGCTTCGCCCGGATGGAGGATTCGCCGGTGATGCAGGTGCTCCACCGCAGCCTGCGGGAGGCCACCGGAGCCCAGCTCACGGCCGCGGCCTGCTTCAACGCGGGGCTCTACATCCCCAAGGGCCCGACGAGCGTGCGCCAGTGGTACGCCCTGCTGCCCTACGAGAACCGCGTGGCCCGGATCCGGATCACCGGGCGGCAGCTGAAGCTCTACCTGGAGCATGCGGCCCGCTATTACAACCCCCCCTACATGCCTGAACTCGTCAGCGGCGAACTGGGAGGGTACGACTTCGACACGGTGGACGGCGCGAGCTATGCCCTGGATCTCATGAAACCCGTGGGGCAGCGGGTGGTGAACCTCCGCTTCCAGGGGAAACCCGTGGACATGGAACAGGTCTTCACCCTGGGAATCACGTCCTACCGCCTGCGGGGAGGCGGGGGTTACATGGCCGCCATGGAGTGGTCGGGCGTGCCGGAGCTCGTGACGAAGGAATCCCAGCGGAATCTCTTCCTGGAGCACGCGCTCAGGAGCCCCACCCTCACCGTGAGCCCGGACCATAATTGGCGCACCATCCCCTTCCTGGACCGGGAGCGGGTGATGCAGGGCGGAGGTCGGTAGGCCCCGGCGCGGTGGGGTCTACTTCAGCTTCAGGTAGATCAGCCCGCCGCCGGGTTTGGTGAAGCAGACTTCCGATTCCTGGGCCCCGACCAGGGTGGCGTTCTCGGGAAGGCCCGTCGCCAGCAGTTCCATGGAACCCATGGAGAAATCGACCTTGGCCAGGATGAGCCCCGCGAGGTTGCCCTTGATGGAGGGGGCGAGCTGGGAGGCCGGCAGGGCCGCGAGGACCTGCGAGCTGGATTCGTACCAGATGACGGCCAGGCGATCAGGCGCGATGGCCTGCAAGGCCGGGAGCGGGGCGTTGGCCAACGCCAGCGAGGTCTGCCCGGCGGGCTTCCCGTTACCGCAGTTGAAGATCGTGAAATTCAGATCCGCCCCGAGGCTCATGACGAGCTGGCCATTGCTGCTGCAGGCGATGCGGTAAAGCGTGGGCGCGGGGGCCTCTCCCTTTTTCGGCTTCGTCCCGGCCGACCAAATGACTTCGCCCTTCTTGAAATCCCGCTTTTCGAGGTAGAAGGATTCGGTGCGGTAGCTCAGGTAGAACCCGCTGCTGTCCCAGGCCATGTCGGCCACCAGGGCGGGCAGGTTTTCCTTCCGCGCCACCTTGCCCGACTTGTCGACTAAATGCACGGCGGTGCCCGAGACCACCCAGGCGTTATCCCAGGGATCGAGCAGCCAAAACTCCGCAACCCCCTCGACCTTGGAGATGTCGAGGCTGCCGCTGAGGCTTCCATCCTTGGTCCAGGTTCGGAGGGTATAGCCCTCCTTGAAGGTCAGCGCCCCGGTGATGTCCTGGCGGGCCCATCCCTTGGCGAGGGTCTTCCCATCCCAGTCCTGGGCTGCGCATAGGACGGGTAGGGCGAAGCCAAGAGTCAGGGCACTGAGGGTTCGGAGCCGCACGGGGGGCCTCATGGTGGAGCGGAGTCTAGGGGAACAATAGGAAATTCCCGGAAAATAAGCAAGCCGGACTAGGAAGGGATCTTTTTACAGGCGGGTCTGGAAGGCCCGGATCCGCTCCACCAGGCGGGCCGTGCTGAGCCCTTCCTCGTCCAGCAGGCGCTTCTGGTCTCCGTGGTGCACGATGTGGTCCGCCACGGCGATGCGCAGCAGGGGCTTCACGACCCCCCCGTCGGCAAGGGCCTCGGCCACGGCGGCGGTGAATCCGCCCTTTTCGATGCCATCCTCCAGGGCCACCACGCCCTTGCAGGAATTGGCCAGGGAGAGGATCAGATCGGCATCCAGCGGCTTGAGGAAGCGGGCGTTGAGGACGGCGCAGGCGATCCCCTCCTTGGCCAGCACCTCGGCGGCCTCCAGGGCCGTCTGCACCATGGTGCCGTAGGCCACCAAGGCCAGATCGGCGCCCTCCCGGAGCAGTTCGCCCTTGCCCACGGGCAGGGGCACGATGGTTTCGTCCATGGCCACCCCGAGGCCATTGCCGCGGGGATAGCGCAGGGCGGCGGGGTGGCCGCAGTAGAGGGCCGTCATGAGCATGCGGCGCAGCTCGTTCTCGTCCTTGGGGGCCATGAGCACGATGTGCGGCAGGCTGCGCAGGAAGGACATGTCGTAGAGGCCGTGATGGGTGGGGCCGTCGGCGCCGACGATGCCCGCGCGATCCATGGCGAAGACGACGGGGAGATCCTGGAGGCACACGTCGTGGGCCACCTGGTCGAAACCGCGCTGCAGGAAGGTGCTGTAGATGGCGCACACGGGGTGCATGCCCTTGGTGGCCATGCCGGCCGCGAAGGTGACGGCGTGCTGCTCGGCGATGCCCACGTCGAAGGTGCGCCCGGGGAAGGCCTTCTGGAAGTGGTTGAGGCCCGTGCCATCCAGCATGGCGGCCGTGATGGCGACGATGCGCTCATCCTTCTTCGCCAGCTCGATGAGGGCGTCGGCGAACACCTTGGTGTAGGCGGGGGCCGTGGGGGTGGCGCCCTTCTTCATGACGCCGGCCTCGGCGTCGAAGGCGGTGACGCCGTGCCACTTGAGGGGGTCCTGGACGGCGGGTTCGTAGCCGAAGCCCTTCTTGGTCTGCACGTGAAGAAGGACGGGGCCGTCCTTCATGATCTCCTTGGCTTCCTGGATGGCGCGGCTCGTGGCCACGGCATCGTTGCCGTCCACGGGACCCATGTAGCGGAAGCCCAGATCCTCGAAGAGGAGGCCAGGCACCATGAGGCGCTTCATGCTCTCCTCCGTCCACTTGGCGGCTTTGGCCACGCCCTTGCTCACGCTCTCCAGGGGGATGGCCTTGATGGCGTGTTCGATGCGGTCGCGCCAGCGGTTGTAGTACTGGCCGTTCATGATCTGGTTCAGGTAACCCTGCAGCGAGCCGACGTTCGGATTGATCGACATGTCGTTGTCGTTGAGGATCACGAGGAAGTTCTTCGTCTCCAGATAGCCCGCCTGGTTCAAGGCCTCGAAGGCCATGCCGGCGGTCATGGAGCCGTCGCCGATGACTGCGACGCAGGTGAAATCCTCCTTCTGCAGATCCCGGGCCGCGGCCATGCCCAAGGCCGCGGAGATGGAGGTGGAAGCGTGGCCCGCGCCGAAGTGGTCATAAACGGGGCTCTCCTCGATCTTGAGGAAGCCGCTGAGGCCGTGGTGCTGGCGAAGGGTGGGGAAGCGGTCCTTGCGGCCCGTGAGGATCTTGTGGGGGTAGGCCTGGTGGCCCACGTCCCAGACCACCCGATCCGTGCGGAAGTCGAACTGGTGGAAGAGGGCGACGGTCATCTCCACGGTGCCGAGGTTCGAAGCGAAGTGCCCGCCCGTTTCGCTCACGCTATCGATGATGAAGCGCCGCACCTCGGCGGAGAGGTCGCGCAGCTGGTCGTCGGTGAACTGGCGCACGGCTTCGGGGGTGCCGAGGGCGTCGAGGAGGGGGTATTTCGAGGTCACGCGATCCGCTCCGCCAAATACCTGGCCCAGGCTTGCAGGGACGACGGGTTGGGAAGGGACGGCAGGTGACATAGGGCTCGCTCGGTGGCTTCCTGGAGGGCACGGCGCGCGCCATCCAGGCCCAGAAGACTCGGGTAGGTGATCTTACCCCGCCCCTGGTCCTTCCCGGCGCGCTTACCCAGGGTTGCAGCGTCGGAGGTGGCGTCCAGGATGTCATCTTGGATCTGGAAGGCGAGCCCGATGGCCTCGCCGTAGGCCCGCAGGGAGGCTTGTTGAATGGAATCGGCTCCACCCAGGAGGCCGCCCAATTCCACGGAGGCCCGGAGCAGGGCACCCGTCTTGAGCCGGTGGATGGTCTGGAGGTGTTCCCAGCCGAAGTCGGTTCCGGAGGCGGTGAGGGCCTCCCCTTCAAGATCCAGGGCCTGCCCACCCACCATGCCCCGCCAACCTGCCGCTTCGGCAAGGAGGGCCACCGCGTCGGCCCGGCCCGAGGCCGCGAGCACGGCGAAGGCCTCCGTAAGGAGTCCGTCCCCGGCGAGGATGGCGTGCCCTTCGCCGTAGACCTTGTGGTTCGTGGGGCGGCCCCGCCGGAGGTCATCGTCATCCATGGCGGGGAGATCGTCGTGGATCAACGAATAGGTGTGAACGTACTCCAGGGCGATGGCGCCCGGGAGGGCCGACTCAAGGCCTCCTCCCACGGATTCGGCGGCGAGGAGGCAGAGGACGGGGCGCACGCGCTTGCCGCCGGCTTCGAGGCTGTAGCGCATGCCCTCGGCGAGTCGCATCGCCTCGCCCAACCGGAAGGGGGTTAATAAGCGGGGTTCCAGGACGGGGAGCAGGCGGTCGAGGTCGGCACGGACCTGATCCGAGGCCTTGGCGGCTTCAGGCGGGATCAAGCCTCCCCTCCATCCAGGGCTTCGGCCCGGTACTCGCCGCCCAAGCCGGCCTTGAGGACTTCGACCCGCCGCTGGGCCTCGCCGAGCTGACCTTGGAGTGCATGGGTGAGCTTGACGCCTTCTTCGAAGGTGGCGAGCGCCTCTTCGAGGCTCAGGGCGCCGCCTTCGAGCTTCAGGACAAGCGCTTCGAGGCGCTCAAGTCCCTCGTCGAAACGGGGGGCCTCCGGATTGGGCTGGCTCATGGTGCACCAAAATGAAGGGGCCATGGGGCCCCCTTCATTCTACGACGCCGGAGCGCCTCAGCGCTTGCGGCCGCCCTTTTGGCTCTGCTCGAGCAGCTTCTTGCCCGTATCTTCCATCTTGTAACCCTCGGGCAGGGCGAACACGGTGGGGGCGATGGGGCCTTCCTTCACCTCCGTGGCCTCGCTGGTGATCTGGCCGAGCATGGGCACCTGGGTGACGGATTTGAGGGTGAAGCCCTTGATCTTCGCCATCTCGGCGGCCATCTTCGCGGCCGCGGGGCTGGCCGCGAACTTCATCAGGTTCGTGAACTTGGTGAAGCGCGCGAAGTTGGCGGGGTTCATGGGGATCTTGAGGGTCGGATCCGTGCTGAGCACCATGTCCATCTTCATGATGACCATGTGGTACTTCGTGCATTTACGGCTGGCCACGGTCTCGCTGCCCACTTGATCCACGGAGAAGTTGTTGGGGTCGCCCATGATCTTGGCCATCATGGCGCCCACGCCGGGCTGGTTCATCTGCTCCTGCATCTCGGCCATGCGAGCGCTCATGGCTTCCGCGAATTTCTCCATGTCCTCGAAGGACATGAACTCGACCTTCTTCTCCTTGTGTTTGATGGTGTAGATCATCCCCTTCTGGAGATCGATCATCGAATCGGTCTGGATGCCTTCGTGGTTGGTGCGATGGCGATCGGCGGTCATGTACTGATGGGAGATGCCCTCGTTGTGCTTGCCGGAGTTCTTGAAGGTGATCGTGAGATCGCCGGCGAGGGCCGCCATGACGGAGAGACTTGCGAACATCGCGATAAGGGGGGCAAGGCGCATGGGACCTCCGGAGGTGTGGGCCAACGATAGCCATTCGAGATTTGGCTATCAATGGTCAAAAACCGGTGCGGGCAACCGGGGCCCTGGATCCGGTACCTTCAAGGGTGGAGGCGTGAATGGCCCGGATCCTGGTGGTGGACGACGATAAGGCGACCTGCGAGCTCCTCGAGGAGCTCATGGGCACCATGGGCCTCGAAGTGGAGAAATCCACGAATCCGGATCAGGCGCTGGAGTTGCTCCGCAAGGGCGGATTCGACCTGCTCCTCTCCGACATCAATCTGGAGGCGGCGAAGGATGGGCTGGACCTCCTCCGGGAAGCCAAGCCCCAGGGCGTGGACACGATCCTCCTCTCGGGATTCGGCACCCTGGAAACCGCCATTGAAGCCGTGAAGGAGGGGGCCTTCGACTTCCTTTCCAAGCCCTGGAACAACGAGGAACTCAAGGCCCTCGTGAAGCGGGCCCTGGCCAAGCGGGCCTCCAAGGGCGGCGCGCCAGTCGCCACGGGCAAGACGCGGCGCAGCCTCATGATCGGCTCCAGCCCGAAGATGATGGCCGTCTACAAAACCATCGCGAGCCTGCAATCCTCCAAGGCCACGGTGCTCATCTCCGGCGAAAGCGGCACGGGCAAGGAACTGGTGGCCCGCAGCATCCACCTCAGCAGCGATCGCAAAGATCGCCCCTTCGTGGCCGTGAACTGCGGCGCCCTCACGGAGACCTTGCTGGAGAGCGAGCTTTTCGGCCACGCCAAGGGTTCCTTCACGGGAGCCGTGGCCGAGAAGAAGGGGCTCTTCGAGGAGGCGGATGGCGGCACCATCTTCCTCGATGAGATCGGCGAGACGAGCCTCAGCTTCCAGGTCCGCCTCCTGCGCGTGCTCCAGGAACAGGAAGTCCGCAAGGTGGGCGGCAACAAGACGGTGAAGGTGGATATCCGGGTCATCGCGGCCAGCAACCGGGATCTGACCCAGATGGTGAAGGCCGGGACCTTCCGCGAAGATCTCTACTACCGGCTCGGCGTCGTGGAAGTTCCCGTGCCCCCTTTGCGGGAGCGCAAGGAGGATATCCCCCTCCTGCTGGAGCATTTCATCGGGGAATTCGGCCAGAAGGATGGGGTGGCCTACCGGATCCACCCCGAGGCCCTGCGGGTGCTGGAAGCCTATAGCTGGCCGGGCAATGTGCGGGAACTTGCCAACGTCGTGGAGAACCTGACCCAGCTGAGCCGCGGCCGGGAAGTCACGGTCGATGAACTCCCCGCGAAGATCCAGGCCGATGTCCTCAAGCGGACCCTTCGGGTGGGGGATGGCGGCGAATCCGTACCGGAACTGATCCAGGATTGGCCCAGCCTGGACGAGCTGGAACGCCGATATATCCAGGTGCTCCTGAAACGGCACAAGGAGAAGCAGCGGGTGGCCGAGATCCTGGGTGTCGACCGCACCACGCTGTACCGGAAATTGAAGCGCTATGGGTTCCACGAGGGTCCCGAAGAGGGGCTTTGAGCTGTTGCAATCTGCCACGGGTTGCAGGGTGCAGCGTCTTTGGGTGTTGGTTGCCAATTCTAAGTATTGAAATAAAAAGCTGTTTGTATTGGCTTCAAACGTGCATGAGTGCTTTCAACCAGATTCCGGCCGTGCCGGACTTTTGCTTTGGGAGTTTCCATGAAGAAGCTTGCTGCCCTGCTCGTGGCCGCCGGACTGATCGCCCCCGTCTTCGCCGCCGACGAGGCCAAGAAGCCCGAGACCAAGAAGGCCGAGAAGGTCGAGAAGAAGGCTGACAAAAAAGAAGAGAAGAAGCACGTCCTGACCCTCGACGAGAAGAAGGCCGAGAAGAAGGACGAGAAGAAGGCTGACAAGAAGGACGAGAAGAAGGCCGAGAAGAAGCACGCCCTGACCCTCGACGAGAAGAAGGCCGAGAAGAAGGACGAGAAGAAGGCTGATAAGAAGGATGAGAAGAAGGCCGAGAAGAAGCACGCCCTGACCCTCGACGAGAAGAAGGCCGAGGCCGCTCCCGCCGCCGAGAAGAAGGCCGCCAAGAAGGCCAAGAAGGCCGCCAAGAAGGCCGAGGCCGCTCCCGCCGCCGAGAAGAAGGCCATGATCCTGGCCGACGAGAAGAAGGCTGAAGCCGCCCCCAAGGCCGAGAAGAAGGCCGCCAAGAAGGCCAAGAAGGCTGCCAAGAAGGCTGAGGCCGCCCCTGCCGCCGCCGAGAAGAAGGCCCTGAACCTCGACGAGAAGAAGGCCGAGAAGAAGGCCGAGAAGAAGGCTGAGAAGAAGGACGAGAAGAAGGCCGAGAAGAAGGGCTAAGCTCTTCCAATCCAGTGCAAAGACGGGCCTTCGGGCCCGTCTTTTTTGGTGTGACGTATCCGGCGCGGAGGATCGGGTAGTTTGTTGGGATGGGCATGCGATGGTTGGATCGAACCTCTGAACTCCGGGGCCGGCTGGATGGGGTAAACCTCCCGCGGCCGGTGCTCCTGGCTGGGGACGGGGTGGCGGCGCTGCTGCTGGAGCAGGGGGCGCTCAGGGAATGCGCCCTGGCGGAAGCCATGGCCATGAAACCCACCTTGGCCCCCCTGCTGGATCACACGCTGCTCAAGGCAGGGGCCACTTCCGGTGAGATCGCCGGTCTCTGCGCCGAAGCCCGGGAACATGGATTCGCCTCCGTGTGCGTCAACCCCGCATGGGTCCCCTTCGCCGCGGCCCAGCTGGCGGGGAGCCGGGTTCGCGTTTGCACCGTCGTGGGATTCCCCCTGGGGGCCACCTCCCTGGCGGCCAAGGCTTTCGAGGCCGAGCAGGCCCTGCGGGATGGGGCCGCCGAAGTGGATATGGTGCTTGACCTCGGGGCCGCCCGGGATGGGGATTGGGCGCACGTCCGCGCCGACTTCAGGGGGTTGAGGAATGCTGTGCCCCGGCCCGCGGTGCTCAAGGTGATCCTGGAGACCTGCCTTCTGGATGACGAACAGAAACGTCGCGCCTGTGCCTTGGCCGCGGAGGAGGGCCTCGATTTCGTGAAGACGAGCACCGGATTCTCCACCGGCGGTGCCACGACGGCGGATGTGGCGCTGATGCGCAGCGTGGTGGGAGAGGGCATTGGCGTGAAGGCCTCGGGCGGCATCCGAACCTTCGAGCAGGCCCTGGCCATGGTGCAGGCCGGGGCGACGCGCCTCGGCGTCAGCGCCTCCCTGGCCATCGTCGGCGCCGCCCCGGGGCCCGCCTTGGGCTATTGAGCCAATTGGTCTTGATTTCACCAGGGGGGCCCCAAAGACGGTATCCTGGCGATTAGGGAATCCCCTGGAGGCAATTGTGGCGAAGCTTGATCTCGTGATGTTCGAGGAGGAGTACAAGCTCCTTCAGGAGATCATCGGCCGCCTCCAAAAGGATGCTCAGGCCAAAGTCGTCTTCCTCGTGGACAAGAACGGCCAACAGATCGCCGCGTCCGGCGACCTGAAGAGCATCGATGCCACCAGCCTCGCCTCCCTCACGGCCGGCAACGTCGCCGCGACGGATGGCCTGGCCAAGCTCATCGGGGAGAAGGAGTTCAGCCTCCTCTTCCATGAGGGCGAGAAGGATAACCTGCACATCTCCATCGTGGGCAAGCGGGGCATCCTCGTGGTGCTCTTCGACCAGAACAGCAGCCTCGCGCTCGTCCGTTTGCGGGTGAAGAAGGCCAGCAAGGAATTGCAGGACATCTTCGACCAGGTGGAGAACCGGGCCCAGACGGAGACTGGCGTCGGCGCCCGCTTCGAGAGTCCCTTCTCGGAGATCACGGACGAGGACATCGACAAGCTCTTCGGCGATTGATGAGGGCGGGCCAGCCATGACCTTCATCAACTACGCGTCCCGAGAGATCAATTGCAAGATCGTCTACTACGGGCCCGGCCTGTGTGGGAAGACGACCAATATCCAGTGGATCCACGAGCAGGCGAATCCCGAGAAGCGGGGCAAGCTGGTCTCCCTGGCCACCGAAACGGATCGCACCCTCTTCTTCGATTTCCTGCCCCTCGACATGGGCACGGTCAAGGGGTTCAAGGTCCGTTTCCACCTCTACACCGTGCCGGGGCAGGTCTTCTACGACGCCAGCCGGAAGCTCATCCTGCGCGGTTGTGACGGGGTGATCTACGTGGCCGACAGCCAGAGGGCCCGCATGGAAGCGAACATCGAATCCATCGCGAACCTGGCCACGAACCTCAAGGAAAACGGCTTCGACATCCGCACCATCCCCTACGTGCTCCAGCTGAACAAGCGCGACATGCCCAGCGCTGCCACGGTCGACGAGATGGAGCGCCTCCTCCGCTTCCGCAACGAGCCCATGATCGAAGCCGTCGCCAACAAGGGCACCGGCGTCATCGAGACCCTCAAGGCCGCCGCGCGCCAGATCCTCCTTGAGCTCCAGAAGAGCTGAATGCTTGAATCGTGCCGCCAATCTGGTACCCTGATGAGACCCTATTCCGGAGTAGCTCAGGGGTCAGAGCGGGTGGCTGTTAACCACTAGGTCGGGGGTTCAAATCCCTCCTCCGGAGCCAACAAAGATGAAGGGCCCCAACTGGGGCCCTTCATCTTTGTTGGGCCCAATTAAGCGGGGGATTTGAACCCCCGAATGGGACCGCGGAGGCAGCCCGGGGGGCTGCCGGGAGTGAGACCGGCGAACGGCGCAGCCGGGCGCGGTTCAAATCCGGGTGGGATGGGTCGAACTCCTCAGTTTTCAGTCCTTCTTCCCCAGCTGATCCCGGAGATGCGCCGGCAGCGCGGGAATCGGCTGGGTGCTCACCATTCCATCGGCCTTGGTCGCGGGTCGAGGTGCGGAAGGCCGGGCGGCGGGAGGTCGGGTCGCCGTGGGGGCAGAAGGCGCGGGAGGCGCGGGAGACGCCGCCGGCGCGGAGGGCCCTTCCATGAGCCCGCGCATCTGCTCGGGTGTGACGGCCTGATCCAGGCGGGCCAGCTGCTCAGAGGTGGGGAATCCGGAATAGCGGAGGCGGCGGGGCCCCCAGACGGGGAGGGGCTCGCCCCTCATCTCCGTGAGGCGGGGCAGGGTGGTTCGGACGTAGAGCCCCAGGGGCTTGGAATCCCGGGTGATGAAGGCGATGAGGTCCACCTCGGGGATCAGCACGGGCTGGTCGCCCTCCTGCCAGGTGGCCACCGTGAGGGGCTTGCCCTGGGCGCCGCGGATCATTCCCACGGGGGCGGGCAATCCGAGGGCGGGATCGATGTCCAGGGCCTGGGCGCGGAGGGCCTCCATGAGGTCCAGCTGCTTGAGCTCCTTCTGGGGGCTCGCCATGGGGTGGGGTTCCTGAAGCCGGGCCGGGACGAGCTTGTCGCCCACGCGCTGAAGCAGGCCGGCCTGGAGCAGCGCGCCTTCCCGCATCACCTCACCCGTGGCCTCCACGAGCTTGGGGAGGAGGATCTGGGGCGCCACGAGCAGCACGGAGGCATTGGGGATGGTGTAGAAGGGGCTCTGGTCCGGGAAGATGGGGTGCCAGATCTCGGGCAGGAGCAGGCGGGCCGCATCCAGGGCGTCATTCCAGGGGCTCCGGTAGATGCCGCTGGGCAGGCGGACGAAGGCCCGGGCCTCGGTGCGCGCGCGGAGGGTGTCCAGGGCCCTTTCCAGGATCTCGGCCTCGGAACGGGCCCAGAGGGCGAGCCAGGGGGAGGGGATGGCTTGGCCATGGAGGACGAGCCGCTGGTGGAGGCCCTCGACGAACAGTCGCTTCCAGCGCCCTTCGCGCTCGGCCTGCCAGGTGGGCACCAGCTCCGGAAGCAGTTGATCCTGGATGTCCTCATAGGGGGGAGGCAGCTCCTGCCCCTTCCGGTACAGCTCATCCACGGCGGAGGCCCAACCCTCCCGCTCCAGGAGGCTGTGCAGGTGGTCGTACTCGGGCCGGAGGGCCTTCAGCCCGGGCAGCTCAGACGGGCATTCCCGGGCCGAAAGCAGGTTCTCCAGCGGGGGGAGGTTCGCCTGATCCCGACGGCCGAAGAGGGAATTGAAGAGGCCCATAGTTGTGATCCGTTCCCAAAGCTTTGATTGTGACGGGAAACCTCGAACTATGCTGGATCGATGATGGTCGTCGACCCCATGAACCGCCCCTTGGGGGCATTGAGGATCTCGGTCACCGACCGGTGCAACTACCGCTGCACCTATTGCATGCCCCGGGAGGCCTTCGGGGCCGACCATCCCTTCCTGCCCAAGGATCAGGTGCTCACCTTTGAGGAGATCGAGCGCCTGGCGCGGGTCTTCGTGGGGTTGGGGGTGCGGAAGATCCGCCTGACGGGCGGAGAGCCCCTGCTCCGGCGCGAGCTCCCCGACCTCATCCGGGAGCTGGCGGCGATCCCCGGGCTGGAGGATCTGGCCATGACCACCAACGGGGCCCTGCTCGCGGGCATGGCGGATTCCCTCCGGAAGGCCGGGCTGAAGCGGCTCACCATGAGCCTGGACACCCTGGACCCCGAGCGCTTCCGGAAGCTGTGCGATACCCCCGTGCCCCTGGCCCAGGTCCTGTCCGGCCTGGAGGCCGCCCTCGCCGCGGGGTTCCCGCCGCCCAAGCTCAATTGCGTCATGCAGCGCGGGGTCAACGAGGACGAGGTGGAGGCGCTCGCGGCCTACGCCCGGGAACGGGGCCACGCGCTGCGCTTCATCGAGTTCATGGACGTGGGCACCACCAACGGCTGGAACCTGGACGCCGTGGTGCCTTCCGCCGAGCTGCGGGCCAGGGTGCACGCGCGTTGGCCCCTGGAGCCCGTGGGCGAGCCCTTGGCCGGACGGGTGGCTGAACGCTGGCGTTACGTGGACGGCCGGGGCGAGGTGGGCTTCATTTCCTCCGTGACCGCGCCCTTCTGTGGCGGCTGTGATCGGGCCCGGCTTTCGGCGGAGGGTCGGCTCTACACCTGCCTCTTCGCCGCGGAGGGATTGGATCTCCGGGGCTTCCTCCGGGCCGGTCACTCCGACGGTGAAGTCGCGGCCGTCCTCACGGCGCTCTGGGGCCGCCGGGAGGACCGCTACTCGGAGCTTCGGACCCAGGCGACTCCGCGGCTCCCTCGGGTGGAGATGAGCCGGATGGGCGGCTGACGCCCGCCTTCAAACGGATTAAACCTTCGGGGCAGGGCGGAGTCCATGGGAGGTGATCCTTCCGGAGGTGCGCCATGCTCAGGGAAACCCCATGATGGCCCGGGTGCCGGGATTCGGCGTGGGGGCATGGGCACGGGCCGTGGGTGCCTCGCTGCTGCTCCTGGCCTGCGGGGGCGGAAGTTCCGAGCCCCCCTCGGCGGGGCCCCCGCCCCCTTCGCCCCTCCGTTTGACGATCTCCGGAAGGCAGTTGCTGGGGCCGGATGGCCGTCCCGTCTTGCTGCATGGGGCCAACCTCAGGGACAACTTGACGGGTGGCGGGGGGAGCAGCCCCATGGTCACGGCGGAAGAAGCCGCGGATCTGGCCCTTCAGCTCCGGTTCAACTTCGTGCGCCTTCGGATTTCCTTCGAGCAGGGGAACCGGGATGATGCGGATCCCAGCGGCCTGTCCGCAGCTTTCCGCCAAGAGCTGCTCGCTTCCGTCGAACCGTTGAAAGCCCAGCGCATCTGGATCCTGTTGGAAATGCGCACCGACGATGAAACCGCGAACCACGCGCCCCTCTACGATCCCGCGAGCCCTGGCTTCGCGGCTTACCGAAAGGCCTGGACGTGGATCGCGCGGACCTTCAAGGGCACGGATTGGATCGCGGGGTACGGGCTGCTGGCGGAGCCGAGCCCCGACAAGGCCGGGCTCGATCCCGTGCCCGCCTTGATCACCTTCCAGGCCGCGTTGATGGAGGCCATCACCCGGGAAGACGCGGTCACGCCCTTCTTCGTGGGGCCCGCCTTCAACTACGACACGATGGGATACCGCTGGGATGCGTACCAAACGGATCCGAAGTTGGCGGCCTATCGGGGGAGGCTCGTGTATGAGGTGAACCTGCTCATGCCCAAGCCCTGGATCGTGGATGGCAGCGTGCCTCCGGGTGTGGCCCTGGAAGCCGGAACCTGGCCCCAGCCCAGCGGTGGGGATTTCGGGGCGCTCCTCCAAGTGGCCCCAGGGGAGGACTTGCTGAGGCCCCGGGACGACGAACGGATCTTCACCCGGCGCCGCCAGGAACCGGCGACCTTCCCCCTGCTCATGACCCGCGAATTCCCGGCCTGGTACCTGGGATTCGCGAAGGCCTTCGCCGAGCGCCACCAAGTCCCCATGGTGCTGGATCAATTCGGGGCGAGCACCACCGTGAACACGCTGGCGAACCCCAATCAGCAGCTGGCCTATGAGCAGGCCGTGATCGAAGCCGCCGAGGCGGCTGGCATGGGATGGTGCCGCTGGATCTACAGCGGCCACCCCTCGGATCGCAGCATCGCGGGCAACGCCTCCGTCCACGCCTTCTACGCAAGCCTTGGAGCCACCCGTCCCGGCCCCTAAACCCACTCAGGCCCGGGGGTAGCTGCCCAGCACCTGCGGTTCGGCGCCGAGGGCCCTGAGGGAGGCCAGGGCCGCTTGGAGGATCGGATCTTCCCGGTGGGCGTCCGCATCCACGAAGAAGGCCACATCCCAGGCTTTGCGCCGGGTGTGCCGGCTGAGGATCCGGCTCAGGTTCACGCGGAATCGCGCGAAGGGCTCCAGCAGTTTGAGCAGGGCGCCGGGGCCATCGGGGGCCCTGAGGAGCAGGGTCGTGCGATCGCGATCCGTGCGGGGGTGGGCTTCGCCCCCGATGACGAGGAAGCGCGTGGCGTTGCCCTCCAGGTCCTGGATGGCGGTTGCGCCCACCTGGAGGCCCAGGCGATCCGCGAGGGAGGCGGGTCCGATGGCGGCGGCGGAAGGATCCAGGGCCGCGCGCCGGGCCGCGGCGGCCGTGCTCGCCGCCTCCAGCTGGGTGGCGGCCGGCAGGTGGACCTCCAGCCAACGGCGGCACTGGGCCAACCCCATGGGGTGGCTATGCACCGTGCGCACGTCGGCGAGGGCCGCTCCCTCGGGCAGGAGCAGTGAAAGCTCCACGGGAAGACTCAGCTCCGCCGTCACGGGCAAGGGCCACTCCAGGAAGGCGTCCAAGGTGGCGTCCACGCTGCCCTCGGTGGCGTTCTCCACGGGCACCACACCGAGATCCGCGCGGCCCCGGGTCACGGCCTCGAACACGGCGGCGACGGTGGCCTGGCCCAGTTCCGCGGCGCTGCCGCCGTAGAGACGTCGCGCGGCCTGATGGCTGAAGGTGCCCTCTGGTCCGAGGAAGGCGACGCGGAGCGGCTGTTCGAGGGCGAGGCAACCGCTCATGATTTCCCGAAACACCCGCGTGGCGGCATCGGCGGGGAAGGCTCCCTGGGCCAGGGCCGCCACGCGCGAAAGCACCTGTCGTTCCCGCTCGGGTGCGTGGAGGGGGCCCGTGGGGCGGAGGGAGCGCTTGATGCGCCCGATCTCCTGGGCGGCTTCGGCGCGTTGGCCGAGGAGGCGCAGCAATTCCGAATCCAGCGAATCGATGCGCTCCCGCAGATCGAGGAGCCGATCCGGGTGGGGGAAGAGGTGCTGGGGGGCGGTGGGCATGGGCGCTCCGACGGCATAAAGCAAAACCCCCGAGCCGGCGAGGGTCTCGGGGGTGTTCCGGGAATGGGTTGGTCTAGTTCGACGCGCCGCCGGTCCACGCACCCGAGGGGGCGTAGCTAAAGGCGAAATAGAGGGCGCGGGAGGTCATCGTCAGTTCTCGATTTCGACTAATGTGCCGGAATCACGACGAATGGTCAATCCTTTTGCGGGATGCCCAGCTGCACCCAGGCCTGGCCGGGGAAGGGCGGGGGCTCCAATCCGAACAAGCGCATCACCATCGTCATCTGGGCCCGGTGGTGCACTTCCTCCACGAGCATGGACCGGAGGAAATTCCGGGGCGTGCTGCGATTCCCGAAGCGGGTGGTGAAGGGGGCATCGAGGCGGGCGCCATCCACCGCCGCGAGCAGGTGGAGACAGCGGAGGATGTGGGCTTCGAAGGCCGCAGGGAGATCGGCTTCGGGGTTGCGCCAGGCGGGCGCCTCGAAGGTTTCGCCCAGGCCCGTGGTGTCCACCCCTGCGAGGGCACGACAGATGCTCTCGCGCACGAGGGCGAGGTGGAGCAGTTGATCCCGCAGCGTGGCGGCGCTGCCGCCGGGAAGGCGATCCCATGCGGTGGCGGGGATCCGCCGGATCACGGCCAGGGTGTGGGCGGAATTGAGTTCGAAGACCGCCCGCTCAGGCCCCATCAATCCTTCAGGCACGCCAGAGCCTCCTGGAGGCAGGCCTCCCAGGTCTCATCCGGGGTTTCCTCCAGGAAGAACTCCACGGCCTTTCCGGCGGGGCGCCCTTCGGGGTGGGCGGACCAGGCGTCGAAGAGGGCATCCAGGCTGCTGGGGTCGAGCTTGTTGGCGCGCAGCTTGTGGCTCTTCCGCACGCGATCCGGATCGGGGCCCTTGAGGAAGACGCCGTGCCGTTTGGTGGCTTCGAAGGTGAAGGCCTGCATCCAGTGGGTGCCGATGAGCTGATTGAAGTGGAGGAAGGTGCCATGGTGGCTGGCGGTCGCCTCGAGCCTGCGGTGCTTTCCCGTCCAGGCAGCGGCCCAGCGGGTGACCAGTTGGATGAACCGTTCGCGATCCCGGGGATGGGAGATCTGCTTCCCGGCCAGGGCCAGGTAGTCCTCGAGGGGGGAATCGGACGGATGATGCGCCATGTCATCAAGTGTCGCGCACCCCACGCCGATGCGATGTCAGGATTATGAAATTGCTTCCAGTAACTTTAGGGACTCGGCATGGGCCGGCCCTGAACCGGAGCTCGATCGTGCATTCGGAACCTCTGCCCAGCTGGCCCGCCGCCATGGATGCCTATCGCCGGCACCGGGCCTTCCTTGAATCGACGCCCCTGGCGGTGGTGGATTGGAATCCCGAGGGCGTCATCCTCGGCTGGAACCCCGCGGCCGAGCGGATGTTCGGCTATGCCGCCGGCGAAATCCTCGGGCAGGCGGGCTTGGAACTCCTTCTGCCTGCGGCAGGCCGGGCCTGGGGCCTGAAGCGCCTTGAACAAATGCGGGAGAATCCCGAACCCCTTAACCTCTCGGCCCAGAACCTCCATAAGGATGGACGGATTCTGGAGTGCGACTGGCACTTGTCGCCACTTCATGATGAAGATGGCGGGCTGTTGGGCTTCACGGCGATGGTGCTGGATCAGACGGAGCGTCGCCAATCGGAAGAGGCCCTGCGCCTGGCGCAGAAGTTGGAAAGCCTCGGCGTGCTCGCGGGGGGCATCGCCCACGACTTCAACAACCTGCTCACGGCCATCCTCGGGCATGTGGATCTCGCGCTGGGGAAGACGGACGGCAGCCACCCCGCCACCCCCCACCTGAACCAGATCGATGCCACCGCCCGGCGGGCGGCGGAGCTCAGCCGCCAGATGCTGGCTTACAGCGGGCGCGGGCCCTTCCATGTGTCGAACCTCGATTTGAATCGCCAGGTGCGCGAGATGGCGGGATTGCTCTCCGTTTCCGTGGCCAAGAAGGTGGTCCTGGAAGTGGATCTGGAGGATCCCCTGCCCGGGGTGAAAGCCGATGCGGCCCAGTTTCAGCAGGTGATCCTGAACCTGGTCACCAACGCCAGCGAGGCCATCGGCGAGCGGGGTGGAAGGGTCTGCGTGCGGACGCGGAGCCTGCGATTGGAGACCGAGGACCTGGCTTCGGAATTTCCCGGCCAAGTGCTGGAGCCCGGCCACTACGTTCGATTGGAGGTCTCGGATGACGGCTGCGGCATGGACGCGGAGACCATCGGCCGCATCTTCGATCCGTTCTTCACGACCAAGTTCACGGGCAGGGGGCTGGGGCTCTCGGCCATGCTGGGCATCGTGCGGGGGCATCGCGCGGGAATCCGTGTGGACAGCCGCCCGGGGCAGGGCACGACCTTCATCCTGATCTTTCCCGCCGGTGAAGAGGCTCCCGCCGAAGATGCGCCGGCACCGCCCCCGGCCGCGCACTCCCTTGCCGGCCGGGTGCTGGTGGTGGATGACGAGGAAATCGTGCGGGAGCTGGCGTGCCTGGCCTTGGAACCGCTGGGCCTGGAGGTGCTGCTGGCCCAGGACGGATTGGAGGCCGTGGCGACGGTGGAACTGCACGGTCACCACCTGGACCTGCTCCTCATGGATCTCACCATGCCTCGCATGGACGGAGCCGAAGCCTTCCGGATCATCCGCGCCCTCCACCCCCGCCTGCCCGTGATCCTCACGAGCGGCTACACGGAAGCGGAATCCCTGCGGGGCATGGAGGGGCTGCAGCCCGAGGCTTTCCTCCAGAAGCCCTTCCGGGTGCCGGATCTCCAGGTCGAAGTGGGCCGCATGCTGGCGTTGCATCGCTGAAACACGCGCGCGCCCCGGAGGGCGCGCGGTTCAGGGCAGGATGAAGCGTCAGGACTTCTGGTAGACCTCGGCGCCGGCCTCGGCGAAGGTCTTGGACATCTCATCCATGCCGGCCTTGAGGGCCTCATCCTCGGAGTAGCCGTGCTCGGCGGCGTAGGCGCGCACGTCCTCCGTGATCTTCATGGAGCAGAAGTGGGGGCCGCACATGGAGCAGAAGTGGGCCAGCTTGGCGCCCTCGGCGGGCAGCGTCTCGTCGTGGTAGGCGCGGGCCGTCTCCGGATCGAGCGCGAGGTTGAACTGGTCCTCCCAGCGGAACTCGAAGCGGGCCTTGCTCATGGCGTCGTCCCAGAGGCGGGCGGAAGGGTGCCCCTTGGCGAGGTCCGCGGCGTGGGCGGCGATCTTGTAGGTGATGACGCCGTCCTTCACGTCCTGCTTGTTGGGCAGGCCCAGGTGCTCCTTGGGGGTGACGTAGCAGAGCATGGCGGTGCCCATCCAGCCGATCATGGCGGCGCCGATGGCGCTGGTGATGTGGTCGTAGCCCGGCGCGATGTCCGTGGTGAGGGGGCCGAGCGTATAGAACGGCGCCTCGTCGCACACCGCCAGCTGCTTCGTCATATTCTCCTGGATCAGGTGCATGGGCACGTGGCCGGGGCCCTCGATCATCACCTGCACATCGTGCTTCCAGGCGATCTTCGTGAGCTCGCCGAGCGTCTCCAGCTCGCCGAACTGGGCCTCGTCGTTGGCATCGTGGATGCTGCCGGGGCGCAGGCCGTCGCCCAGGGAGAAGGCCACGTCGTAGGCCTTCATGATGTCGCAGATGTCCTCGAAGTGCGTGTAGAGGAAGTTTTCTTTGTGATGGGAGAGGCACCACTTGGCCATGATGCTGCCGCCGCGGCTGACGATGCCCGTGAGGCGCTTGGCCGTCATGGGAACGTAGCGCAGGAGCACGCCCGCGTGGATGGTGAAGTAGTCCACGCCCTGCTCGGCCTGCTCGATGAGGGTGTCGCGGAAGATCTCCCAGGTGAGATCCTCGGCCTTGCCATTCACCTTCTCCAGGGCCTGGTAGATGGGCACGGTGCCGATGGGCACGGGGGAGTTGCGGAGGATCCACTCGCGGGTCTCGTGGATGTTCTTGCCCGTGCTGAGGTCCATGACCGTGTCGCCGCCCCAGCGGATGGACCAGGCCATCTTCTCCACCTCTTCCTCGATGGAGGAGGCCACGGCGGAGTTGCCGATGTTGGCGTTGATCTTCACGAGGAAGTTGCGGCCGATGATCATCGGCTCCGTTTCGGGGTGGTTGATGTTGTTGGGGAGGATGGCGCGGCCCCGGGCGATCTCGTCCCGCACGAACTCGGGGGTGATGCGACTCTTGATGCCGGCGGCGTCGCGGCCCAGGTTCTCGCGGATGGCTACGTACTCCATCTCGGGCGTGATGATGCCCTGCTTGGCGTAGTGCATCTGGCTCACGTTCTTCCCCGGCAGGGCCCGGCGGGCCTTGCGGGTGACCTGGAAGCGGATGTCGCGGAGCTCGGGATCGCGCTCCCGGAGCTGGCGGTAGTAGCTGGAGGCGTGATCCAGCTCCTCGGTGTCGCCGCGCTCCAGGATCCAGTCCTGGCGCAGGGCGGCGAGACCCCGGGTGACGTCCAGCTCGGCGGCGGGATCGGTGTAGGGCCCGGACGTGTCGTAGACGAGGAGGGGGGCGTTGGGTTCGAGGGTGTCGTCCATGCGCCGGGTGGGGTGCAGGCTGATCTGGCGGAAGGGCACGCGCACGCCGGGCCGCTGGCCTTCGACGTAGACCTTCTCGGAGCCGGGGAAGGGCTTCAGGCAGGTCTGAAGCGCATTTTCGGCGACCGGGGAGGCTTCCTGGGGGGTCATGGCAACTCCTGACAAAACCTGACTTGCCCGATCAGGTATAGCCTTGAAGTGTAGCGCGGACGGGCAAGTTGATCCGAAATTCAGGTTCCGGCACACCCCGCCGATGCCAGGAACGGAGAAATCTCCATGCCTGAACCCAAGCCTTCTGAACAAGCCATCCCTGACCAGCTCAAGCAGATCGCCACGGAGCAGGAGGGTGGTGCGGAGCGTGTGCTTGGGCAGATCGAGGTGGTGCAGCACAGCTTTGAAGAGATCCAGTCCTTGACCAAGGAGGTCCAGGATCTGCTCAGGAACCATGTGGAACCCAGCGAGGAACTGGACAAGCTCATCGATCTCATGGAACAGATCGGCTTCCATGCGGATAACGGGGGCTACAACATCCAGGGTGCCTTCGATCTCTATCAGTACCAGGATGTGGTGCGGCAGAAGCTCGAGAAGGTGGGGCGCAGTCTCATCGAGGTGAGCCAGTACGTGCTTTCCCGCCTGTCCCCGGCCGAAATGGAAATGCCCAAGATGGCTCCCGCGGGTCGGGACATCATGGAGCGCGAAGCCCAGGTCCATGACGTGAAAAAGGAGGATGCCGATAGCGTGGTCGCGGAGTTCTTCGCCAAGGCCATGGCTGAGAAGGCGGCCAAGGAGGCCGGCAAGGCCGGCAAGGCCTGAAGGGCGCCGGGGCTCGCCCCAGGGCCAAGTTAGGCAGGCGCGATTCCCAGAGAGGCCCTAACCTTCTGGAAGGAGGAGCTTTCATGGTCCGACGTCACGTCAGTTTCATCACCCTGGTGGCCACGGGCCTGGTGGCTCAGACACTGCCTCAGGAAGACCCGGTGATGCGCGCCCGGGCCCAGCGCGCCGCGCTTTCCCTGGAAGGGGACTTGCCCCCCGTGCCTCGGGGGGTGATCGAACCGCCGCCCTTGCCACCCCCGGATACCCACCCCAAGGACCTTCGAGGAAGCCGGGGGAAGGCGAGGAATGCCAAGGCGAGGAAGGCCACCTCCAAGCTGAAGTCCCGCCAGGGCCGCAAAGCCAAGGCCCCTCGCTCCGTGAAGGCCCGCTGACCCGTGCGGCTGGCGCTGCTGACCTCCGGCGGCGATAGCCCGGGCATGAACGCGGCCATCCGGGCGGTCGTCCGGCAGGCGGACGCCCTGGGGGTGGGCATCCTCGGTGTGCGGCGGGGCTTCGAGGGCCTCATTGAAGGTGACTGGCGGGACCTGCGCAGCCGGGATTGCGCCAACATCCTGCAGCGGGGCGGGACGATCCTCCATACGGCCCGATGCCGGGAATGGCTGGATCCCGCGGTCAGGGCCAAGGCCCATGGGGCCCTCAGGGCCGAAGGCGTCCAGGGGCTCGTGATCATCGGAGGGGATGGCAGCTTCCGGGGGGCGCAGGCCCTCTGGGAGGAGCACGGGATGCCCTGCGCGGGAATCCCCGGCACCATCGATAACGACCTACCGGGCACCGACCTCACGCTGGGCTTCGACACGGCGCTGAACACCGCAGTGGAGGCCATCGACCGCATCCGAGATACGGCGAGCAGCCATGAGCGTCTCTTCCTGGTCGAGGTCATGGGCCGCCACAGCGGGATGATCGCCGTCCACACCGCCCTCGCCTGCGGCGCCGAAGCCGTGCTCTATCCGGAATCGGAATCCGACCATTACGAAGCGCTGCTGGCCAACCTCCAGGCCAGTTGGGCCCGTGGGAAGAAGGCCTCCATCATCGTGGTGGCCGAGGGGGATCGACTGGGGTCCGCCTACGTCGTGGGCGAGCGCCTTCGGAAGGAGCACAACCTGGATCTGCGGGTGGTGGTGTTGGGACACATCCAGCGGGGGGGATCTCCTTCGGCCATGGACCGCATCTGGGGGAGTCGATGGGGGGCCGAAGCCGTGCGTCGGCTGGCCGCTGGGAGTGGGGCCTTCTACCTGGGGCGGTTGAATGGCGACCTCGTGGCGCAACCGATGGAAGCCTTGCTGGGTCCGCCGCCGGTCCCTCCGGCCTTCTTGGGTGAATTGGTGCCGATCCTTTCGCGCTGAGGCGCGGGTCGCGGCGTCTCCCTGCTAGGCTGGGGGCACCATGGACACCCCGAAGCCTGAGCACACCCAAATTGCGGTCATCGTCTTGGTATCGCCTACGGCGATACGCA
This sequence comes from Acidobacteriota bacterium, assembly GCA_016192145.1. GTDB lineage: Bacteria > Acidobacteriota > Holophagae > Holophagales > Holophagaceae > JAFDVN01. The sequence goes on from JACPUT010000006.1 coordinate 172,168, forward strand.
AGGCCCCGCGCGGGTTGGAGATGGGGAAGAGGGCATGATGGCGACTCCGCGGATTAAGCACACCAAAGTTGCGGTCATCGTCTTGGTATCGCCGGCGGCGATACGCAAGGCCCCGCGCGGGTTGGAGATGGGGAAGAGGGCATGATGGCGACTCCGCGGATTGAGCACACCAAAGTTGCGGTCATTATGGCCGGAGGCCGGGGCACGCGGTTCTGGCCGCGGTCGCGCACGAGTCGGCCCAAACAATTCCTCAACATCGTTGGCCAGGAGAGCCTGCTTCGGCAGACCTTCACCCGCCTGGATGGGGCCTTCGCGCCTGAGCATGTCTTCGTGGTCACCACCTCCGACCTCGCGGCGGAAACGGCCCGGCTCCTTCCGGAGCTCCCGGCGGAGAACATCCTCATCGAGCCGGAAGGCCGCAACACCGCGCCCTGTCTCGCCCTGGCCCTCGTGCAGGTCGAGCGCAAAGTCCCCGGCGGGGTCATGGCCGTGCTGAGCGCGGATCACTGGATCGCCGAACCCTCCCTGTTCCTGGAGGATATCGATACGGCGGTGAAACACGCGGCCTGGACCGGGGAACTGGTGGTCTTCGGCATCCGTCCCACCTATCCCGAGACAGGCTTCGGGTACATCGAAGCGGATGGGCAGGGCCCCGTTCGCAAAGTGGCGGCCTTCCGCGAGAAGCCCCCCATGGATGTGGCCCTCACCTACCTCGCCAGCGGCCGCCACTTCTGGAACGCCGGCATGTTCGTGTGGACCCTGGCGGATTTCCGGGCCCAGCTGCAGCAGCACGCCCCGGCGGTGCTCGCGCCTTTGGACGCCTGGGTTGAATCGGGAGGCGATCCCGCCCAGCTCAAATCCGCCTATGGGCAGGTACCCGAGGTGGCCATCGATGTGGCCCTCATGGAGAAGGCCACCGAAGTGGCCGTCGTCCCCGCCCGATTCACCTGGTCCGACGTGGGCAGCTGGCCCGCGGCCATGGAATTCCAGGAAGCCGATGCCGAAGGGAACATCACCCAGGGGCAGGCCCTCCTGCTGGATACGCGCAACTGCGCCTTCTTCGGGGGGCGCCGTCTCATCGCCGCCAGCGGGGTTCAGGACCTGATCGTGGTGGACGACGAGGATGCCCTCCTGATCTGCCACCGGGACAAGGCCCAGTCCGTGAAAAAGATCGTGGAGCGGTTGAAGGCCGAAGGGCGAGAGGACCTGTTGTAACCTGAGCAGATCATGGAACGTCCCGCAACCCTCCACGTCGACAAGCCCTGGGGCTCTTTCGATCAGTTCGTCCTGAACGAGCGGTGCACGGTCAAGATCCTCACCTGCGCGCCGGGCCGGAAGCTGAGCCTCCAGCGCCATCGGGACCGGGGGGAGCTATGGGTGGCCCTGGATCCAGGCGTCATCGTTGAGCGGGATGGCGAACTGCTCCGCCCCGCCGTGGGTGAACAGGTTTGGCTCCCCGCTGGGAGTACGCATCGGCTGAGCTGCGAGAGCGAGACGGCCCACCCGGTTCGGGTGCTGGAGGTTTCCCTGGGCACCTTTGATGAGGCGGATATCGAGCGGCTGCAGGACGACTACGGCCGTGCGTAGGGGAACCTTCGTCGCCTGGGCCGCGGCGCTGGGCGTGACCTTGGCCGCGCAGGCCCCCACCGCCGCGGAGCTCCTCACCGCCGCCGATCGCCATCGCCACCCCTGGAGCGCCTTCCAGGTGGAGATCGGGCTCAAGGTATCCCGGGACGAGCAACGGTGGCGGGTCCACACCCGGGAGAATGGGGATGCGCGGGTGGATGGCCTGTCCGATAAGGAGAAGGGCCGCAGCGTGCTCGTCCTGGGTGACGACATGTGGCTGCTGCTGCCCAACACGAAACGCCCCGTGCGGGTGAGCCCCCAGCAGCGCCTGCTAGGGCCTGCGAGCGGCGGGGACATCGCCCGGACCCGGTTCCAGGAGGACTACTCGGCGGAGGTGGCGGGGGAGGAGGCGATGGACGGTGAACCCTGCCACCGCCTTGAACTCAAGGCGCGGCGGCCGGCGGTGGCCTTCCAGAAGGCGACCCTTTGGGTGGCCAAGGCGGGCCGCCGACCCGTGAAGGCGGAATTCCGGATGGCCTCCGGCAAGCTCGCCCGCACGGTCCGGTTCCGGGAGGGCGGAACCGTGCAGGGGCGCCCGGTTCTCCGGAGCATGGAAGTCGAAGCATCCGGGGGGAAGGTGGAGCTGCGCTTCGAGAAGTGGTCGCCGGAGCCGCCCGAACCGTCGATGTTCAAGCTGCCCGAGTAAGCGAAATTCTGGGGCTGGCGCGGCGGTACACCGCGGCCTACACTCGTAGGCGAGGTGCCCTTCGGGGCTTCCCGCCACCAAACGTCCCACCACCTGAAACCCGTGCCAAAGGCACGCCCGCTTGATCTTCCCACCATCCTAATCCCTCCAAAATCTCCCTCACGAAACGCGCCCGCCTCGGCGCGTTTCACTTTTATCTGGGGAGTTCGGCCCGGCGGGCGCTGCGCGCCTCCGTCGATCGCGACGCTCTCGCGTCGCTCCCCGTCGCTCGGCCCTTGAGGGGCCGTGCTCCGGGAGACGGAGCCTCCCTCGGCGCGTTTCACTTCGGGGTGAAGTGAAACGATGAAATTGGGAAATCGGAACCGGGATGGCTTGGGCTGATCGCTTGATCAGTGGGGCTTGGGCTCGGCTTTCGGGGCTTCCGGTTTGGCCTCGCCGGTGAGTTCCTTGGCATCCATGGGTTTCACTTCCTTGGGGGCCTTGGCGAGGTTGCGTTTGGCTTCGGCGGCCTCGGTGGTGGCGCTGAGGACGACGATGCTGATGCGGCGGTTGGCGGGGTCCTTGGGGTCCTTGCCTTCCATGGGGATGGTGTCGGCGTAGCCGGTGACGCGGCGAACCTGGCCAAGCCGGAGGCCGCCCTTGACGGACTCCATGACGCGGCGGGCGGCGTTCGCGCGCTCGGCGCTGAGCTCCCAGTTGGTGTAGGTCTTCCCGGGATATTGCTGGCTGTCGGTGTGGCCGCCGAGCACCACGCGGTTGGGTAGCTTGCCCAGCTCCATGGCGATCTCTTTCAAGACGGAGAGGGTGTAGGGTTTCAGCACGCTGGAGCCGGAATCGAAGAGCACCTGGGCGGCCTTGTCGCTGATCTGGATGCGGAGGCCCTCATCGGTGAAGTCCATGGCGAGCTGATCTTCGAAGGCGGAAAGCAGCTGATCGTCATGGAAGGCCTTCTGGATGGCGTCGGCGGTCTGCTGCATCGTCTTCTGTTCGGCGTCGGCCGCCGCTTCGATCGCCGCGGAATCAGGGCCACCCCCGTCACCGTCCGGGCCGGGGGCCATGCCGCGGCCGCCGGGAAGGATGCCCTTCCCGTGCTGATCGAGGATTTCCTTGCCCCGCTCCGTGGCGAAGAAGTTGGTGTCCTTGAAGAATCCCGCGACACCGGCCTTGGTGTTGGCGTTGGCGCTGGCGAGGAGCCACATCAGGAGGAAGAAGGCCATCATCGCCGTCACGAAGTCGGCGTAGGCGACCTTCCAGGCGCCGCCGTGGGCCGCCGCATGGCCGCCCTTCTTCTTCTTGACGATGATTTTGACTTCAGGGGTCTGCTGCTCGCTCATCCCGGCTCCGCAGCGCTACCGCGGCTTGATCTGGCGGACCACTTCTTCCAATTCGCCGGAACCCGGCCGATCGGCGTGGGGGATGTTGCGGCGGGCGAACTCCACGGCCGTCACGGGGGCCGCGCCGTTGCCGAAAGCCGTGAGGCCGGCGCGGAGCATGTTGTAGTACCAGGCTTCGTTGTGGAGCACCTGCTCGATGTTCTTGGCCAGGGGCTTCACGATGCCGTAGGCGAGCAGGATGCCGAGGAAGGTGCCCACGAGGGCGGCGCCCACCTTGCCGCCGATGACGTTGGGGGGTTGATCCAGGAAGCCCATGGTCACCACCACGCCCATCACGGCCGCCACGATGCCGAAGGCGGGGAAGCCGTCGCCCATCTCGGCCAAGGCCGCGCCGGGAACGGCCGCCCCCGCGTGGTGGACGTCCAGATCCGCTTCCATGGCTTGGTCGATCTCGTCCATCTTGGCGCTGCCGTTGATGAGCAGCCGCATGGAGTCGCAGTAGAAATCCATGGCGTGGTGGTTGTGGGTGAAGGTGGGGTACTTCTTGAAGATGGCGCTGTTGTGGGGGTCGTTCACATCCTGCTCGAGGGCGAGCAGGCCTCCCTTTTTGATGTTCACGTAGACTTCGTACTGCATCATCAAGGCCTCCATGTAGACGGCCTTGTTGTAGGGGCTGCCCTTGAGGGGAAGCATGATGCTGCCCGCCACGGACTTGATGACGGGCATGGGATTCGTGACGAGGAAGGAGCCCAACGCGGCGCCGAAGATGATGGTGCCTTCCGCGGGGAGGGGGTGGAGGAGCACACCGATCTGCCCGCCCTCCATGGAGTAACCCGCCAACACGGCACCGAGGACGACGATGAGGCCGATGATGACGAACATGGTGCAGCTCCTGCCTGTTTGATCGGGATCTCCGGTGGGGTCTTGAATCTGGTGACCGCGAATTCCATGCCGAATGGCACAATGGACGGTTGGAGGTCGCCATGTCCCAGCACGAACCCCTGGAAGATCCCTCGGAATTCCTGAGTGGCCAGCGCATCGCCCCGGGCGGCGTCCGGGCGGGCATCTCTGCGGCGGACCTCGTGGACGAGGCCTTTTTGGCCTACAACGGCGGTCGTTTGGGCGAGGCCGCCCGGCTCCTGGTCCACAAGATCTTGAAGCCTGAAGTCACCCTGGGCGTGACGCTCACCGGCGCCCTCACCCCCGCGGGCCTGGGGGGCAGCTGCATCATCCCCCTCATCCTGCACGGCTACATCGACTGGATGATCAGCACCGGCGCGAACCTCTACCACGACACCCACTTCGCCCTGGACTTGGCCCTCCACCGGGGTAACCCCTTCACCAGCGACACGATCCTCCGGGATGCGGGTGTGGTGCGCATCTACGACATCCTCTTCGACTACACGGTGCTGTTGGATACGGATGCCTTCTATCGGGAACTCATCAAGGCGCCGGCCTTCCAGAAGGCCATGAGCACCGCCGAGTTCCACACGCTCGTGGGCAAGGCCCTGCACGAGCGGGAGCAGGCCCTGGGGCTCGGCACCGTGTCCATCCTCTCCGCCGCCTACCAGGCTGGCGTGCCCATCTACACCTCCAGCCCCGGCGACAGCAGCATCGGCATGAACGTGGCCGCGCTGGCCCTCGAGGGCAACCAGCTCATGTACGACGTGAACGCCGACGTGAATGAGACGGCCTCCATCGTCCTCGACGCCAAGCTCACCGGCGGCAAGAGCGCCGTGTGGATCCTCGGCGGCGGCTCCCCCAAGAACTTCATCCTGCAGACGGAGCCCCAGATCCAGGAGGTGCTCGGCATCGACGAGCGCGGCCACGACTACTTCCTGCAGATCACGGACGCCCGCCCCGACACGGGTGGCCTCTCCGGCGCCACGCCCGGCGAGGCGGTGAGCTGGGGCAAGATCGATCCCGACAACCTGCCCGACGCCGTCGTTTGCTACACGGACAGCACCATCGCGTTGCCCATCCTCACGGCCTACATCCTTACCCGGGCCGACAAGCGCCCCCTCAAGCGCCTGGCCGATCGCCGCGTGGCCCTCATGGATCGCCTCAAGTCCGAATACGCCTCCCGCGGCCGCCTCAGCGGCGCGCCCACCACCAGCCGGGATGTGGCCAAGCGAGGCATCACCGTGGGGATGCCCGAGCGTGACAAGGGCGATGCCTGGCCCTGCGGCACGCCCAAGAAGTAATCAGCCCTTCGATCTGATCACCCATCCCCGGAGGCAGGCGCCCTCGCGTCCGGGGAGGGGATGGGTCCAATCCTCCGGATGACCGGGCACCGCGAAGGTGTGGCTGAGGAAAAGGGACCCCGGCTCCATTTCCGCCCTTACCTTCTCCCACAGGCGGGCCATGGGGGCGGGGCTGAGGAAGGCGTGCACGACGTCGAAGCCGGCGAGGTGCATGGACCAGAGGCTTCCGAGGCGCACCTTCACTCGGGGGTGGGGCAGGCAGCGCAGCCAGGCGGCCAGGCAGGTGAGGGGCGAGGCCTCGATTCCCACCAGCTCCAGCTCGGGCCGGGTGCGGGCGAGGTGGGCCAGGGGGCCGCCGAGGCCACAGCCCAGGTCCACGAAGCGCCGCGCCTCCAGGGGGATGCGGGCCTCCAGGGCGCGCCAGGCCTCCCGGTTGGAGTGGTAGAGCGGCACTTGGATGAGGAGGCCGCCCCCGAAGACCAGCACCAGGATGAGGAAGCCGCCCAGGTAGATCCCACCCGGGAGCTGCAGCAGGGAGGCCCCCTGCAGCATCCAGGGGAGGAGCAGGTTGAGCGGCATCCACCAGGAGGCCAGCCCGAGCCTTCGGCCCAGCGCCGCGGCCAGCACCGAGTCCACGGCCAACCAGGCGAGCGGCGCCAAGGCGATGGGGCTCAGGCGCACGAGCAGAAGCGTCGCCAGGAACGCGCCGCCCTGGGCGAGCAGCGCCCTTGACGCGGGAGGCCAGGTCGTGGGGGACATGAGCGATTATGCTAGCCGGATGGATGAGATCCTCGGCCAGGTCCTGGATTTGCTTCCCCTGCTCCGGGAGGCGGGGCGGGAGGCCGAAGCCCGGGCTCTCCTGAAGGCCCTCACGGAGGGTTGCAACCCAAGGGAAATCCTCTGCTCCCTTCAGGTCGCCCTGGCGGAGCTGCCCGAGGGACTGGATGGGGGGTTGGAGCGGCGCGTGTCGGAGCTGCTGGGGGCCGTGGGCCGCCTCGTTCAGGAACTCTGAAGCTCGCGAAGCGCTTCCATCACCCGGCCGATCTCGCGCGTCACGTCGTCCAGGCAGGATGCCACCCAGGGGCCGTCGGCAACCAGGGCGGCCGATTCGAGGGTCTTGGCCTGCTCGGATAGCACCTTGGCCCCGAAGCTCCCGCTGGTTCCCTTCAAGGTATGGGCGGTCCGGCGGAGGGCCTCCCAGTCCGCCTGGGCCGCGCACTCGTGGAGTTTCTGCGCGTGGGTGGGCAGGGCTTCCATGGCCAACCGGATCACGTGATCCACCAAGGGGCGACCATCCGGCCCCGGCACGAGGCGGAGGGCCTGGAGGGTTCCGGTGTCGAGGGGCGCATCCATGGGCACCTCATCGGTGCCTCCGGTCCAGGCCTGAGTCAGAGCCGGAAGGCCTGGGCCCGGCCATAGGTGAGGCTCCGCCAGAGCCACTCGGCGGGCCCCATGCGGAAAGTGGAAAGCCAGGCCTGGCAGAGGGGGATCATCGCCAGCCAGAGGATCAGGGCCATCAGCAGGGCGGGCCCCAGGCCCACCTTACCGAAGAGGCCGAGACCGTAGGCGTTGAAGATCAAGGTGAATACCACCGAGTGCGCGAGGTAGCAGCTGAGGGCCATGCGCCCGGGCCAGGCCAGGGCCCGCAGCCAGGCGCCGCCGGGGCGGCGGTGGGCCAAGGCCAGGAAGGCGGCGTACCCCAGGCAGAGCAGCGCGGAACCCGGGATGAATGCCCCCATGCCCACCACGGCCCAGGGGTTGGCGGGACCACCTGGGCCCCGGGTCACCAGGAACACGTAGGCGAGGTTCAAGGGGAGCCCCAGGCCCAAACCCCACCGGGCCACCCGCCTCACCACCCGGTCGCGTTCCGGGGATTCCCGCAGGAGCCCGAGTCGTGCGGTCAGGAGCCCCAGCAGGAAGAGGGCGAGGATCTGAGGGGAAACGGCGAGGGTGAGCCCGTAGTTACCCATGAGATCCCGCAGGCGCTGCCGGAGGATCGCCGGGAAGGGGCCTTGTCCATAGATCTGGAGGGAGGTCCGGATGCTGGCTTCGAGGTGGCCGAGTTGCTCCGCGGCGGCCTTGGCCGCCTCTTGGGGGTGGAACTTCGCCCAAAGGAGCATGAGCATCCCGACGCCCACCATGAGCACCGTGAGGCCGCCCAGCAGCGCCATGATCCAGATGCGGATCACCCGGTCGCTGCGGGATCCGAAGCCCAGCAGGATGAAGCCGATCACGGCATACATGAACAGGATGTCCCCCGGCCAGATGAGGGCCCCGTGGGCCAGGCCCAGGCCGGCGAGCACCAGAAACCGCCTGCGGATGCGGCGGGGGGCCTGCTCGCCGCGAACCCTGAAGCGTTCCATCTGCACGGCGAATCCGAGGCCGAAGAGGAACGAGAAGAGGCCGTAGAACTTCCCCTGGGCGAGCCAGAGCAGGGCGCTGAGGGTCCACGGCGAGGGATGTTGCCCCAAGGGCCGCAGGAAGTGGCTTTCCATCGGTTGCGCGAAGAACAGCATGTTCACGGCGAACACCCCCAGCAGGGCGAAGCCGCGCAGCACGTCCAGGACCTCGATCCGCTCATGGGGCGCGGTGGGTTGCAGGGGCTCCAAGGACGCTCCGGAAGGGGTGGGGGGATGGGCTATGCTACCGGGATGGAGGCGCCCATCACGCAGCGGGATTCAGGCGAAGGGGCCATCCACCCACCCGTCGGCCGATTCGCACCCTCCCCCACGGGAGTGCTGCACCTGGGGAATCTGAGGACGGCCCTGGCTTCCTGGCTTTCGGCGAAGGCGGCGGGCGGATCCTGGATGGTGCGCGTGGAGGATGTGGATGGTCCCCGCTGCCACTCCGCCCATGAGCAGCGGCAGCTGCGGGACCTGGAGCAGCTCGGCTTGGGCTGGGACGGGCCGGTGCTGCGGCAGTCCCAGCGGTCGGAGGTGTACCGGGAGGCCCTGGCGCGGCTCCACGCTTCGGATCTCCTTTACCCCTGCCACTGCACCCGCAAGGATCTGCAGGTCCTGGCCCGCGCGCCGCACCTGGAGGATGGACTCCGCGCCTACCCCGGCCGGTGCCGGTCCCGGGCTTGGGAGGGCTTCGAGGCCGCCCTCCGGTTCCGGCTTTCCGAGGGGGCCGTGGGGTGGGTGGACCACCGGCTGGGGCCCCAGTTGGATGATCCCAACGCCCTCACGGGGGACCCCCTGCTGTTCCGCCGGGATGGCTGCTTCGCCTACCACCTGGCCGTGGTGGTGGACGATGGCGCCCAGGGCGTCACGGAGGTGGTGCGCGGGGCGGATCTGAGGTCCGTCACCGCCACCCAGATCCGGCTTCAAGAGGCCCTTGGCCTGGCCCGCCCGATCTATGCCCATCTCGGGATGGTCCTGGCCCCGGATGGCGCCCGCCTGGGTAAGCGGGCCGGGGCCTTGGGGCTCGCGGAGCTGGAAGCCCGGGGCCTGGCTCCGGCGGAGATCCTCGGGTGGTTGGGCCACTCCCTGGGTTGCCTGGAACAGCAGGGGCCCTGCTCGGCCGCGGACCTGATCCCCCGCTTCCGCTGGGACCGGGTTCCGTCCGGAGATTGCCGGGTGCCCGCCGAGTGGATGTGAATCCATAAACGGGAAAGGACCCGGTCGCCCGGGTCCTCATCCCACAGCCTTTCGGCTGTTAGGCCATCGCGTTCACTTTCAGGGTGAAGCGGCTCTTGTGGCGGTTGGCGGCGTTCTTGTGCAGCACGCCCTTGCGCTCGGCGACATCCACCACGCCCATGACGACGGGCAGGGCGGCGACGGCCTTCGTCTTGTCCCCGCTGGCCACGGCGGCCAGGAAGCTCTTGACGGCGCTTTTCATGCTGGAACGGCTCGCACGGTTGCGGAGGCGGGCCTCAGCATCGCGACGGGCCTTCTTGGCGGCAGACTTGTGATTGGCCATTGCTTGACTCCTGCTCCCGTTCGTACGGAAGCGTGAAGGGTTATCCTATCAAACCCACCGCCCGGGTCAAGGGGAAAAAGCAGGCTCCAGCACTGTTCCGGGCCTTCCATCCTCGCCCCCACCCAGGCAGACTGGTCGGAGGCGAATGGCTTCCGGATCGGGATTGAAAATGGAGCGCATTCGCGAGGCTTTTCAGAGGGCGTTGACCGGGGCATTACCTCCCGGAGCGGACCTGACCCTCGAGCGCCCCAAGTCGGTGGAGCTGGGCGACCTCGCCTATCCCTGCTTCCGGGCCGCCAAGGCCGCCGGCAAGAACCCCGCCCAGCTGGCCCAGGACCTGGCCGCTTCCTTGAAGGTGGAAGGGGCCGAGCTGTTGGCCGCCGGGCCCTACCTGAACCTCCGCCTCACCGCCGAGACCCGCTCCCGCCTCCTCGTGGGCAGCCTCCTCTCCGATCGCCCCTTCGGCGCCGGGCCCGCCTCGGGCCGCAGGGTCATCGTGGAGTACAGCTCCCCCAACATCGCCAAGCTCTTCACCATCGGCCACCTGCGGTCCACCATGATCGGCCACGGCATGGTGCAGGTGCACCGCTTCCTGGGCGACGAGGTCATCCGCCTCAACCACCTGGGCGACTGGGGCACCCAGTTCGGAACCCTGCTGGCGGCCTACAAGCTCTGGGCTGAGGCCGGGAACGCAGATCTCACGAAGGACTTCGACTGGGCGGACGACGCCCCCGAGAAGCGCCGCAGCCCCCTCTTCCGCCTCTTTCAGCTCTACGTGCGCTTCCACGCCGAAGAGGAGAAGGACCCCGCCCTGCGGGACGACGCCCGCGGCTGGTTCCGCAAGCTGGAGACCGGCGATGCCGAGGCCCGCCGCCTTTGGTCCTGGTTCCGGGAGATCTCCCTCGCGGAGTTCAAGCGCCTCTACGATCGCCTGGGCGTCGGCTTCGACACCTTCGAAGAGGGCGAGGCCTTCTATGAAGACCGTATGGCCGACACCATCCAGGCCCTGGAGGCCGCGGGTCTGCTCATTGAGGGCGACAAGGGTGCCCGCATCGTGGATCTGGAGGATGTCGGCATCAAGACCCCCTGCATGGTGGTGAAGGCCGATGGCGGCTCCGTGTATGCCACGCGGGATCTTGCCACCGGCGTGTACCGCCGCGACCACTACAAGTACGACAAGTGCGTCTACGTCATCGGCGGCGAGCAGATCCTCCACATGCAGCAGGTCTTCGCCGTGCTGAAGAAGCTGGATCCCGCCTGGTTCACGGACGGCAAGCTCGTGCACACCCCCTTCGGTCTCATCAAGCTGCCCGAGGGCAAGATGAGCACCCGCAAGGGCAACGTGATCTTCCTGGAGGACGTGCTGGATGAAGCCCGGGAGCGGGTGCTGGCCGTCATCGAGGAGAAGAACCCCGAGCTGAAGGACAAGGCCGACGTGGCCGAGGCTCTGGGCATGGGAGCCGTCGTCTTCTTCAACGCTATCAACGACCGCACCAAGGCCATCACCTTCGAGTGGGACCGCGTCGTGGCCCTCGATGGCGACACGGGCCCCTACGTGCAGTACGCCCACGCCCGCATCATGTCCGTGCTGCGCAAGGCGGGCGGCACCTGGGCGGCGCAAGCCACGCCCGGCGCCTTCGATGGCCGCCAGGGCCCCGTCGTCCCCTACGCCGCGGCCGAGCTTCCGGTTGATCTGGCCGGGCTCGAGGCCCCCGAGGCCCAAGCCCTGCTCTTCGAGCTGGCGGGCCTGCCCAGTGCCTACCGCATGGCCCAGGAGCAGCTCCAGGCCACGCCCATTGCCCGCCAGCTGCTGGCGGTGGCCCGGGCCTTCAGCGGCTTCTACACCAACTGCCCGATCCTCAAGGACGAGACCTCGCCCGCGGATCGCGACGCCCGCCTGGCCCTCTGCGTGGCCACGGCCCGCGCGCTGCGGCAGGGGTTGTTCCTGATGGGCATTCAGGCTCCGGATGAGATGTGAACAAGATCAGCCACGAAGAGACACGAAGGAACACGAAGAAAACCACATCGTGTTCTATTCGTGTCCCTTCGTGTGACTTCGTGGCTAAGGCTTTTGAGGTGGACCATGACTAAATACGTATTCGTGACCGGCGGTGTGCTGAGTTCCCTGGGCAAGGGCATCGCGGCAGCTTCCCTGGGCGCCCTGCTGGAGGCCCGCGGGCTGAAGGTGACGCTCATGAAGATGGATCCCTACCTCAACGTGGATCCCGGCACCATGAGCCCCTTCCAGCACGGCGAAGTGTTCGTCACGGACGACGGCGCCGAGACGGACCTCGACCTGGGCCACTACGAGCGCTTCACCAGCGTGCCCACCACGCAAAACCACACCATCACCACGGGCCGCATCTACAACACCGTGATCCAGAAGGAGCGCCGCGGCGACTACCTGGGCAAGACGGTGCAGGTGATCCCCCACATCACCGACGAGATCAAGGGCGTGATGAAGAAGGTCGCCAAGGACATGGACGTCGTGATCATCGAGATCGGCGGCACCGTGGGCGACATCGAGAGCCAGCCCTTCCTCGAGGCCATCCGCCAGGCGAAGTTGGAACTGGGCCTGGGCAACGCCATCAACATGCACCTCACCTACGTGCCCTTCATCAAGACGGCGGGCGAACTCAAGTCCAAGCCCACCCAGCACAGCGTCAAGGAGCTGCGGGCCCTGGGCATCCAGCCCGACGTGCTCCTCTGCCGCGCCGAGCAGGAGATCCCCCGGGAACTGAAGGACAAGATCGCCCTCTTCTGCTCCGTCACCCCCGATGCCGTCTTCAGCGCCAAGGATGCGAGCTCCATCTACGAAGTGCCCCTGCTGCTCCACCAGGAGGGCCTGGATGCCAAGGTGGCCAAGCTCCTGGGCCTGGAAGAGAAGACCCCGGACCTCAAGCCCTGGACGGACCTCCTGCACCGCATCCACAACCCCAAGGGCAGCGTGCGCATCGCGGTGGTGGGCAAGTACGTGGAGTTCAAGGAGAGCTACAAGAGCCTCATCGAGAGCCTGCACCATGCGGGCTATGGCCTGGAGACCCACGTGGATCTCAAGTGGGTGGAGGCCGAGGATCTGGAAGGTCACGATCCCGCCCCCTTCCTCAAGGATTGTCACGGCATCCTCGTGCCCGGCGGCTTCGGCGTGCGCGGCACCCGCGGCATGATCGAATCCATCCGCTACGCCCGTGAGCACAAGATCCCCTTCTTCGGCATCTGCCTCGGCATGCAGATGGCCTCCGTGGAGTACGCCCGCAACGTGGTGGGCCTCGAGGGCGCCGACAGCACCGAGTTCGACGACAACCCCAAGCACCGCGTGATCTTCAAACTGCGTGAACTGGTGGATGTGGAGGAACTGGGCGGCACCATGCGCCTGGGCGCCTACCCCTGCACGCTGTCCGCCGGCAGCCAGGCCCAGAAGGCCTATGGCAGCACCGACATCAGCGAGCGCCACCGCCACCGCTACGAATTCAACCACGAGTACCGCAAGGCGCTGGAGGACAAGGGCCTCTCCTTCACCGGCATGAGCCCCGATGGCGTGTTCGTGGAGATCGTGGAGATCAAGGACCACCCCTACTACCTGGCCTGCCAGTTCCACCCCGAATTCAAGAGCCGGCCCCTCGCCCCGCACCCGCTCTTCACGGCCTTCGTGAAGGCGAGCGTCGAAAACGGCAAGTAATAACCGCGAATGTCGCGAATTTTCGCGAATGGGTTTAGCGTTCATTCGCGCCATTCGCGGTTCCATGAGGTTCTTATGACCGCCCAGCTCGACAAACTCAGCATCGATACCCTCCGCGTCCTGGCCATGGACGGCGTGCAGAAGGCCAACAGCGGCCACCCCGGCACGCCCATGGCCCTGAGCCCCGCGGCCTACGTGCTGTGGACGAAGTTCCTCAAGCACAACCCCAAGAACCCCCAGTGGTGGGATCGCGACCGCTTCGTGCTGAGCTGTGGCCACGCCTCCATGCTCATTTACGGCCTGCTGCACCTCACGGGCTACGACCTGCCCCTGCGGGAGCTCGCGAACTTCCGCCAGTGGGGCTCCAAGACCCCCGGCCACCCCGAGGTGGGCCACACGCCCGGCGTGGAGACGACGACGGGGCCCCTGGGCCAGGGCATCGGCAACGCCGCGGGCATGGCCATCGCCGAGCGTTTTCTGGCGGCGAAGTTCAACAAGCCCGGCCATGACATCGTGAACCACCGCACCTTCGCCTTCATCAGCGATGGCGACGTGATGGAGGGCGTGGGCATGGAGGGCGCCGCCATCGCGGGCCATCTGGGCCTGGAGAAGCTCGTCTGCCTCTGGGATGACAACCACATCACCATCGAGGGCGATACGCACCTGGCCTTCACGGAAGACGTGCCCGCCCGCTTCACCGCCCTGGGCTGGCGCGTGATCACCGTGGCCGATGGGGAGGATCTCGGTGCCCTGGAGCGTGCCTTCCAGGATGCCCTCAAGCCCTGCGGCAAGCCCACCCTCATCGCCTGCCGCACCATCATCGGCTTCCCCGCCCCCACCCGGCAGGGCACGGCCAAGGCCCACGGCGAGCCCCTCGGCAAGGACGAGGTGGCCGCCACGAAGCAGATCCTGGGTTGGGACCCCGAGTCCCAGTTCCACATCCCCACGGAAGCGGCCGCGAACTGGGGCGCCTGCGTCGCCAAGGGCGCTGAGGCCGAGACCAAGTGGCGCACGCAGTTCCAGTCCTACGCCGCCGCCCACCCCTTGGAAGCCGCCGAGCTGGAACGTTGGATGAAGGGGGACTTGGGCCTGGATTGGCTCAACGCGCTGCCCAGTTTCACCGCCGACGACAAGATGGCCACCCGGGAAGCCAGTGGCAAGGTGCTCAACGCCGTGGCCTCGCACCTGCCCTTCCTCCTGGGCGGCAGCGCGGACCTCGCGCCCTCCAACAACACCCACCTCAAGGGCGAGGCCTCCTTCAGCGCCCGCGAGGTCGGCCGCAACTTCCACTGGGGCGTGCGCGAGCACGGCATGGGCGCCTGCCTCAACGGCATGAGCCTCCACGGGGGCCTGCGCGTCTACGGCGCCACCTTCCTCCAGTTCGCGGACTACATGCGTAGCAGCATCCGCCTGGCCGCGCTCATGAACCAGCCCGTGATCTACGTGTTCACCCACGACAGCATCGGCCTCGGCGAGGACGGCCCCACGCACCAGCCCGTGGAGCACGTCATGAGCCTCCGGCTCATTCCCAACCTCCAGGTGCTGCGCCCCGCCGACGCCCAGGAAACGGTGGAGGCCTGGAAGGCCGCCCTCCGGAAGACCGACGGCCCCACGGCCCTCATCCTCACCCGCCAGAAGCTCCCGAGCCTCAGCGTGGGCAAGGCCGAGGGGCTGCAGCAGGGCGCCTACGTCCTGCAGGAGGCCTCCGCCGAGCCCAAGCTCATCCTCCTGGCCACGGGCTCTGAAGTGGCGCTGGCCGCGCAGGCCCGCACGGCTCTCGAAGCGGAAGGCATCCCCACCCGCCTCGTCTCCATGCCCTGCATGGAGACCTTCGCCGCCCAGCCAAAATCGGTGCGCGACGCCGTGCTGCCCCCTTCCGTGAAGGCCCGCGTGGCCATCGAAGCGGGCCGCAGCCTGGGTTGGGAGCGCTGGACGGGCGATGAAGGCGCCATCGTGGGCCTGGATCACTTCGGCGCTTCGGCCCCGGCGGAGATCCTCTTCGAGAAGTTCGGCTTCAGCGTCGCCAACGTGGTGGCGAAGGCCAAGCTGATCCTGAAATGAGGCGGGCCTGGATCTTTGTTGCATTGACCCTAGGCTGGATGCTGATGGGTTGGGCCGTCACCACGAATCATTGGGACTGGTGGAAGGGCTGGCGATTCGTGTTGGGGGTTCAGATGCCGAGCACTGTGTTCGCGGCATTGGCAGGGGCGGCGATGAGGCCCAAGAACCTCTAATTGAACCTTCCCAAGAAAAGCCCCCGCTGAGCGGGGGCTTTTCTTGGTTGGAGTTGGTTCAGCGGGCCTGAATCGCCACGTAATCCAGCTGCTCGGCGCCCGTGTACTCGGCGGCGGGGCGGATGATGCGGTTGTGGCCGTGTTGCTCGAGGATGTGGGCCGTCCAGCCGGCGATGCGGGACACGGCGAAGATGGGCGTGTACAGCTCGAAGGGGATGTTCATCTGGTAGTACATGGAGGCGCTGTAGAAGTCGACGTTGGGATACAGGGGCTTCTCCCCGGCGAGCACGAGCTGCTCCAGTTTCACGCTCATGTCGAACCAGGTGCGGTTGCCGGTGGCGACGCCCACCTGTTCGCTGGTGGCCTGCAGGATCTTGGCGCGGGGGTCCTTGGTCTTGTAGACGCGGTGCCCGAAGCCCATGACCTTGCGCTTGGCGGCGCGGGCGGCCGTGAGCCAGGGCTCCACCTTGTCCAGGCTGCCGATCTCCAGCAGGGTGCGCATCACGCCCTCGTTGGCGCCGCCATGCAGGGGGCCCTTCAGGGCGCCGATGGCGCCCACCACGGCGGAGTGCATGTCCGACAGCGTGGAGGCGATCTCGCGGGCCGTGAAGGTGGAAGCGTTGAACTCGTGGTCGGCGTGGAGGATGAGGCCCATGTCCATGGCCTTCACGAACAGCTCCGGCTGCTCCTTGCCGAACATCATGTAGAGGAAGTTGGCGGCGTGGCCCAGGTCGGGACGGGGCGCGATGGGCTCGGCGCCGATGCTGATGCGGTAGATGGCGGCCACCAGCGTGGGGAACTGGGCCGTGAGGCGCAGGGCCTTGGCCACTTCGCTGGCGCGGCTGCAGTCGTCCCCATCCACCTCGAAGATGCCCATCATGCTCACGGCCGTGCGCAGGTGGTTCATGGGGTGGCCCTGGCGGGGCAGGGTCTTCAGCGTGTTGATGACGCCCACGGGCACCTGGCGGTGGAAGCGCAGTTCCGCGTCGAAGGCATCCAACTCGGCTTGAGTGGGGAGCTTCTCGTGCCACAGGAGGTAGACGGTCTCTTCGAAGCTGCCCTTCACGAGGTCGGCCACGTCATAGCCGCGGTAGACCAGGCGCCCGAGCTTGCCGTCGATGAAACAGATGGACGTGGTGCCCGCGACGATGTCCTCGAGCCCTTCCTTGAAGACCAGCTTGTCCGTCATATCGACCTCGGATGCAAAGAATTCCAAAACCTCACTAGCTTATCCTTGAGACCGGCGGACCCGGAGTCCGGAATTCCCGCCTCACCACTGAACTTCGACCACTCCTGGGGGATCCATGAACTTCGTCAGCCTGGCCGCATGGGCGCAGACCGCTCCCCAGGACCACCGAAGCGGCCCCGATTGGGGTTTCGTGGCCGTGGTCGTGGGCCTCGTATTCGCCGCCATCCAGGCGCATCGCTTCTGGCGCCAGACCATCCGGCTGGAAGACCAGCTCGAAGCCCTGAAAAAGGACCTGGCCTTCTCCCTGGATCGATACCGGGAGGCCTTCAAATCCCTGGAGCATCCCGTGGCCTTCGTGGAACGCACCTCGGGGCTCGTGGCCGAGGCGAGTCCGGCCTGGCAGGGCCAGGGGTTGCCCGAAGTGGGCCGGCGCATCGGAGCGGGGGATGAGTCCCTCCAGCAGGCCTGGGCGGCGCTTCCGGCGCCCGCAGCGGATGGCACGGTGGCGGGGCCCACGGACCTCACCTTGCAAGGGCGCGCCTTCGAGGCCCGGCCCCTCAGCGGCGCCAGCCTGGGTTTGATCCTCGTCCAGCCGAAATGAATCGGGCGCAGGCGGTCGCGGCTGGGCTCACCCTGGGCTTCATGGGGCTCGGGGCCCAGGAGACCCCCCGTTCCAACCGGGTGGCCTGGCTCGCGATCCTGCCGGAGCCCCTCCCGGATGGCCGGATGGGCTTCTCCCTCGAGGCCACCAGCCAGTTCCTGCGGCGAGATCGCAGCCTCACGGCGGATGGCCGCACGCGGGCCTACCTCGATGGCGAGGAGTGGCAGTTGACGGCGGATCTGCCCACCACCTTGGCGGGGGGCTTCCTGAACCTGCGCGCCCGGGTGGTGCGCCGCTCGGGCGGCATGGCGGATCAGGCCTTCGTCTCCTGGCACGCCCTCCTGGCCACGCCCACGGGGGGCCGCGAGCAGTTGCCCAAATATCAGATCCTGTATCGCCTGGAACGGGATGGCCGGGTGGTGGCCCAGCTGGATCGCCCACGCACCCAGGTGCTGGATCTGGATCTCGCGTGGGTCCGGCCCTTCGGCACTGAAGGCAGGGGGGGCCGGCTCGGCGTGTCCGCTCAGCTGCCCAACGGCAGGGCCGACGACTTCAGCGGCAGTGGGGGCACGGATCTCACCGTGGGTGGCGCGGCCTGGACGACCTCGGGCGATTTCCGCTTCCACGGACAAGCGGAACACCTCTGGGTGGGGTTCCCTCAGGATTCAGAGTGGCGGTCGGTCATGGGCCGGCGCAGCTTGAACCGCGCCTGGGCGGGCCTGAGCTACCAGGGGCGGGGATTGGGGATCCTCTCAGGCCTGGGTCTGGATCTCAGCTGGGCCTGGATGGAGAGCCCCTACCGCACCGGCCTCCCCCGCCTGGATCGCAGCGCCCTGCAGCAGCACTGGACCTTCAGCCACACGGCGCTGCCCCGCTGGCGCTTCGGGATCAGCGAGGAGGGCGGCAGCTACGTGGCCCCGGACATCACGGCCTTCCTAAGCTACCGCTTCGGCGAATGATCGTCGGCGAGGCGAGTCGGGCCCGGTAAACTAACCGTTTCGGGGCCGAGCGGCCCTGAGTCGTAGCCTTTGGAGTGCGCCATGCAGGATAACCAGTACCGTGCGATCCGCCTTGAGAAGCTCGAGAAGCTGAAGGCCCTGGGCGTCGATCCCTATCCTGCCAAAGCCCACGTCACCACCCGCATCGAGGAGCTGGTGGCCGCCCACGCCGATACGACCGGCGAAGCCTTCGAAGCCCAGCCCGTGAAGGCCGCCGTCATGGGCCGCCTCACCGCCTACCGGGACAGCGGGAAGACCTGCTTCCTCAACCTCTCCGAGAACGGCGGCAAGCTGCAGGTGTACCTGCGCAAGGACGGCCTCTCCGAGACCGATTGGGCCGTGGTGGGGCTCCTGGATCTGGGCGATTTCATCGCCGTCTCCGGCACCATGATGCGCACCCGCACCGGCGAGCTCACGCTCAAGGCCGAATCCGTGCAGTTCCTCACCAAGGCCCTGCTGCCCTTGCCGGAGAAGTGGCACGGCCTGCAGGACAAGGAGCAGCGCTACCGCCAGCGGTACCTGGATCTCATCTCCAACCCCGACGTGCTCACCACCATGCGCCAGCGCAGCCGCATGCTCTCCGCCGTGCGTCGCTTCATGGAAGGCCGGAACTTCCTGGAAGTGGAAACCCCCATGATGCAGCCCATTCCAGGCGGTGCCACGGCGCGGCCCTTCGTGACCCACCACAACGCCCTCGACATGCCCCTCTACCTCCGCATCGCGCCGGAGCTGTACCTCAAGCGCCTCATCGTGGGCGGCTTCGAGAAGGTGTTCGAGATCAACCGCAACTTCCGCAATGAGGGCCTCAGCGTCCGCCACAACCCGGAATTCACGATGATGGAGAGCTACGCCGCCGGCGAGGACCTCCGCGACGTGATGGCCATGGTGGAGGACCTCTTCCACATGGTGGCCACGGAAGTCTTCGGCGCCGAATCCCTGCCCTGGGGGGTGGACGAGGCCGGGGAGCCCAGGCTCATCAGTTACGCGAAGCCCTTCCGCCGCCTCACCATGCGGGATGCCATCGCCGAATTCGGCCACATCGACCGCGCCAAGCTGGAGGACCCCGCGGAGATCCGCAAGGTGGCCCAGGGCGCCCATCTGGAGGATACGAGCCGCAAGAGCCCCGGCGCCCTCATCGGCGAACTCTTCGAGCACTACGCCGAGAAGCAGCTCTGGCACCCCACCTTCATCACCGAACACCCCGTGGAGATGTCCCCGCTGACCAAGAGCCTGCCCGACGTGCCCGGCTACGTGGATCGCTTTGAGCTTTTCGTGGGCGGCATGGAGCTGGCCAACGCCTACTCCGAACTCAACGATCCCATCGTGCAGTTGGAGCGCTTCCTGGATCAGGCCAAGGAGCGGGAGGGCGGCAACGACGAGGCCATGCACTTGGACGAGGACTTCATCACCTCCCTGGAGCACGGCTTCCCCCCCAGTGGCGGCCTGGGCGTGGGTATGGATCGCATGGCCATGCTCATGACCAACAGCCCCAGCATCCGGGACGTGGTGTTGTTCCCCCTCATGCGGCCCCTCAAAGTCGCCGAGGGAACGGAGGACGCCGAGGGCTGAGGACTCGGGTCCTTAGTCCTTAGTCCTTGGTCCTTGGCTGAGTTCGACCCATGCCGAGAGCGTCGAATGGGTCGGGGTCAGCCAAGGACCAAGGACCAAGGACGAATTCCCAAGGACTACTGCCCCTGCTTGGCCCATTCCTGGTCGAGCCAGCTCTGCAGGGCCATGCGGGCCACGGGATCCATCTCCATGAACTGGATGCCCATGCCCACCTGTTCCATGCGCTCGATGCCGGAGGTGCCGCCCAGGGTGTAGGCCACCTGGCATTGGATGAGGGCCTTCGGGAGGCCGGGGTGGAGCAGTTGCAGATCCACCAGGACCACGCCCCGCTCGAAGTGGCGGGCGTCCCGGAAGGGCACGAGGGTGAAGCAGCCGCCGTAGCTCAGGTTGAGGAGGGGGGTCTCCAGCGCACGTCCTTGCACCGTGAACCGGATGGAAAAACCAGGGCCAAGGGCCAGGCGCCGGGCGTCCTTCCGTTGGTCGGTGCTCATGGGTGCTCCAATTTCAGGGCTATGGGATCGGTAGGAGACAGGATAGACTGGTTTTCCGCATTTTGCGGTCTAACCCAAGGGGGGACAGGGCGCCATTTCGATGATGGCCCTGGTGGCGAGGATCGCCACCTAACCCGGGCGGGGAACGCGGACGATCCGCTGGCCGCACGCAACAACTGGAGATCCCCATGGAAGTCCTCCTCATCGAGAACGTCAGCAAGCTCGGCATCCGCGGCGACGTGGTCAACGTCAAGGACGGCTACGCCCGCAACTTCCTCCTGCCCCGCAAGCTGGCCCTGCCCGTCACCGCCGGCAACAAGCGCCAGATCGAGCTGGAGAAGGAGCGCGCCCAGAAGCTCCGCGCCAAGGAGCTGGCCGAGGCCAACGAGCTGAAGGCGAAGCTCGAAGCCGTGAAGCTCGAGATCGGCAAGAAGGCCGGCGAGAGCGGCACCCTCTTCGGTTCCGTGACCAACGCCGACGTGGCCGAGATGCTGAAGGCCAAGGGCTTCACCATCGACCGCCACAGCATCGCCCTCCCCCACGTGAAGGAAGCCGGTTCCTACACCGTGGAAGTGCGCGTCTACGCGGGCGTCCAGGCCAAGCTGACCCTCGAGGTCCAGGCCATCGCCGAGTAACCCCTTTCCCGACCGCGCCCCAGCCCGGGGCGCGGCCGGGCCTTTTCATCGGGACGCGGGTCGCTGCCCCCGCGTGGGGCGTCCCGTGCCCATCCCCAGGAGCCATCCATGACCAAGACCGCCTCCAAGCCGGACACCCTCTCCATCGCCGAGCTGGCCGCCAGCCTCGCCGAGGGCCAGGACCTTTCCAAGGCCCGCGCCAAGGCCATCATCGACACCCTGCGCGATCACGTCGTCGAGACCCTCCTCACCGGCAACCGCGTGAGCCTCTTCGGTCTGGGCACCTTCGAAGTGCGCGCCACCAAGGCCAAGATGGGCCGCAACCCCAAGACCGGCGAGAAGATCGAGATCCCCGCCGGCCGCAAGGTCGTCTTCAAGGTCGCCAAGGGCCTGAAGGACCAGATGTAAGCCACCGCGGCCTTCGGGCACCAGGGAAGAGGCCGCCTCCGGGCGGCCTTTTCAATTCCCGGCATAGGCCGGCCGTTCGTGATCCGCGGGGTCTCCATGCCGCCTTCGCGGGCATCGATCAAGTCGGAAGTTCCGAGCGGGCCGTGCCCTCCAATTGGCTGCCCGGGGGAGAATGTCTAATCCCCCACACCCAGCCATCCCTTCGAGGGGCGGGCGGCTCGCGGCCCGGAGAGGGCGCCCCACCGCCCGCCCCTTGAAGCACGTCACCAGCGGTGGCGTGGGCCGCAGGCCGGATGGCTTCAGCGAAGGGGCCCATTCGCGAGGCGCGCAGCGCCCTTCGCGTTCCGCTTTTCAATGGCCGGGTCCTCCGGACGCTTTGATAACCTCGGCCCCCATCCCCCATTGATTTTGGTTACATCGGGCCCGGGGAATCCCGGCCCGGCCTAGAATGGAGCCTTACGCGGAGCCGCCATGTCCCTCGCCATCTCGAAGGTCCCCACCCCCGTGAATGAGCCCGTGAAGGGCTACCTCCCGGGCAGTCCCGAGCGCGCGAGCCTCAAGGCCAAGCTCGCGGAGATGAGCGCGACGAAGACCGAGATGCCGATGATCATCAACGGTCACGAGGTCCACACCGGCAAGCTCGGCCAGTCCGTGATGCCCCACAACCACCGCCATGTGCTGGGCGACTTCCACATGGGCGGCGAGGTGGAGGTGAAGCAGGCCATCCACGGGGCGATGCACGCTCACAAGGAGTGGGCGAACCTGCCTTGGGAGGCCCGCGCGGCCGTCTTCCTGAAGGCCGCCGACCTCCTGCAGGGCCCCTGGCGCGACACCCTCAACGCCGCCACCATGCTGGGCCAGTCCAAGACCTGCCATCAGGCCGAGATCGACAGCGCCTGCGAGCTGGTGGACTTCTTCCGCTTCAACGTCGCCTACTACGAGCAGCTCATGAAGGAGCAGCCCCAGTCGGCGCCGGGCATGTGGAACCGCCTGGAGCACCGCCCCCTGGAGGGCTTCGTCTTCGCGGTGACCCCCTTCAACTTCACCTCCATCGCCGGCAACCTGCCCACGGCCCCCGCGCTGTGCGGCAACACGGTGATCTGGAAGCCCGCCTCCTCTTCCGTCTACAGCGCCTACTGGCTCATGAAGCTCTTCCAGGCGGCGGGACTGCCCGACGGCGTCATCAACCTCGTGGTGGGCAGCGGCAGCGCCATCGGCAACCCCGTGCTGGCGGACAGCCACCTCGCGGGCATCCACTTCACGGGCTCCACGGGCGTCTTCAACGACATGTGGAAGACGGTCGGCGCGAACATGGGCCACTACAAGGGCTACCCCCGCATCGTGGGCGAGACCGGCGGCAAGGACTTCATTTTCGCCCACCCCAGCGCCGATCCGAAGTCGCTCGTCACCGCCATCGTGCGCGGCGCTTACGAGTACCAGGGACAGAAGTGCTCCGCCGCCAGCCGCGCTTACATCCCCAGCAACATCTGGCCGAAGATCAAGGACGAGCTCATCTCGCAAATCGACGGCCTCAAGATGGGCGACGTGGCGGACTTCTCCAACTTCATGGGCGCCGTCATCGACGCCTCCTCCTTCAAGACGCAAAAGGCCGCCATCGACGCCGCCAAGCTGAGCTCCGACGCCAAGATCCTCGCGGGTGGCACCTATGACGACAGCGTGGGCTACTTCGTGCGCCCCACCCTCATCGAGGCCATGACGCCCAAGTACCAGACCATGTGCGATGAACTCTTCGGCCCCGTGATGACGGTGCACGTCTACGACGAGCACCACTGGAAGGACATGCTGGCGACGCTCGACCACACGAGCCCCTACGCCCTCACGGGCGCCGTCTTCGCCCAGGACCGCTACGCCATCCAGCACATGACGGAGGCGCTGCGTTACAGCGCCGGCAACTTCTACATCAACGACAAGCCCACGGGCGCCGTCGTCGGCCAGCAGCCCTTCGGCGGCGCCCGCGCCAGCGGCACCAACGACAAGGCCGGCTCCATCCTCAACCTCCTGCGCTGGATCAGCCCCCGCACCATCAAGGAGACCTTCGTGCCCCCCACGGATCACCGGTACGGGTTCATGCAGGGCGAATAAAATCCCACCACTAAGGCACGAAAAGGGAACAAGGCCACGAAGAGAACTCTTCCTTCGTGGCCTTCCGCTTTTTTCGTGCCTTCGGGGTGATGTTTTCGGATTACTTTGTCTGAGCCATCGTTTGAGATACTGGCCTTACCGAATTCGAGGCATCCCATGAGCTCCTCCAATCAGACGCCGCTCTTTCCCCTGCGGAAAGGTGTGCACACCCGGCAGGCCCACGTGGATCTGCCGGCGGGCACCTTCGAGGATGAGCATGGCCGCCAGGGTTTCTTCGGCCGGGTGAGCCACCTCTACCACGTGAACCCGCCCACGAACTGGACCCGCATCGAGGGGCCCTGCATCCCGCACAGCTACAACTTGAACCAGCTCTTCCCGGGCATGGCCATGGAAGGGGACGAGGCCACCCAGGAGCAGCGCGAGGCCGCGATCCGCGCCTCCATGTTCGGCTCCCACGAAGACGCCTTCGGCCCCGTGTGCTTCCTCCACAACCACGACGTGGCCCTCCACTTCGTCGCGCCCACGACCATGGACTTCTTCTATCGCAACGGCGATGGGGACGACGTCTACTACATCCACTTCGGCGGCGGCCGCCTGGAGACGGACTTCGGCGTCTTGGATTACCGCGAGGGCGACTACCTCGTGATCCCCCGGGGCACCACCTACCGCTTCCTGCCCGATGATTCCGTGCAACGCTACCTGCTCATCGAGAGCTTCAGCGAAGTCACCATCCCCGATCGCAATCAGCTGGGCCCCAACGCCATCTTCGATCCCGCCATGATCGACACTCCCGAGCCCGTGCCCTACGAGCGCGGCGAGGGCCGCGAGTGGGCCGTGCACATCAAGCGCGAGAACCAGATCACCAAGGTGTACTACCCCTTCAACCCCCTGGACGTGGTGGGCTGGAAGGGTGACCTCACCGTGTGGCGCATCAACATCATGGACATCCGCCCCGTGATCAGCCACCGCTACCACCTGCCGCCCTCGGCCCACAGCACCTTCCTGGCGCGGAACTTCGTCATCTGCTCCTTCGTGCCCCGGCCCTTCGAGGAAGAGGAGGGCGCCATGCGCGTGCCCTTCTACCACCGCAACATCGACTACGACGAGGTGCTCTTCTACTCCAAGGGCGAGTTCTTCAGCCGCGATGGCATCGGCGCGGGAATGCTCACCTGGCATCCCATCGGCATCCACCACGGGCCGCACCCCAGCGCCATCCCCAAGAGCCGCCTGAAGGACCGCACCAACGAGGTGGCCGTGATGGTGGACACCTACAACTACCTCAAGCCCACGCCGGCCGCCGGCCTCGTGGAGAACCTGAACTACTGGGCCAGCTGGAAGTAGAATTCCGCCGAGGAGGAACCCCCATGAAATGGACCGTCCGCATCGTCCGCAGCCTGCTGGGGCTGCTGCTGCTCTTCGCCTCCATCACCTTCTTCCTCAAGCTCATCACCCCGCCGCCGGCCGTGGGGGCCATGAAGGCCTTCAACGAGGGACTGATGGCCAGCCGCTACCTGCTGCCCACGGCCAAGGTGGTGGAGCTCGTCTGCGGGCTCGCCTTCCTCTCGGGGCGCTTCGTGCCGCTGGCAACCGTGCTCATCGCCCCCATCGCCATCAACATCCTCGGCATCCACCTCTTCCTGGCCCCGGAGGGGTTGCCCATGGCGATCTTCGTGGTGCTGGCCACCGTCTTCCTGGCCTGGCATCACCGGGAGAGCTACCGGCCCCTGTTCAAGGCTTAGGGCCTATCCTCGCCCTGGAGGGTCTGGCGCAGGATAATGGCCCTTCAGGAGGATGGGGCAACATGGGTGCATTCGCGTACGCCGTCGGGGATATCTGGAACCGCCTTCCCTGGGCCAAGCTCCAGAAGCTGGGCCTCGTGATCCTCACCGGCCTGATCATCCTCTGGGGGGTCAAGCTGGCGGCTGCGGCCGTCCGAAGGGCGGTGGACGATGGCAACGATTCGGTGACCTCCGAGGCCGAGCGCCGGGCGGATACCCTCGCCTCCGTGCTCATGAACGCCGCCCGGGTGGTGGTGGGCATCTTTTTGGTGCTCTCCACCCTCTCGGAGTTCGGCGTCAACATCGGGCCCCTGCTGGCGGGCGCCTCCGTGGCCGGCGTGGCCCTGGGCTTCGGCTCTCAGGCCCTCGTGAAGGACGTCATCAGCGGCTTCTTCATGCTCATGGAAAACGCCTATGGCGTGGGCGACATCATCAGCGTGGACGACAAGCACGTGGGCACCGTGGAGCGGCTCACCTTGCGGGTGACCCAGCTACGGGATTCGGAAGGCAAGGCCCACTTCCTGCCCAACGGCTCCATCACCCGCGTGGTGGTGCTCAGCAAGGAATTCGCCCGGGCCCTGGTGGACGTGGAGGTTGGCTACGACTCCGACCCGGATAAGGTCTTCGAGGTGCTGAAGGCCGTCGGCCTCGCCCTCAAGGCGGACCTTCCCGAGGCCGTGCTGGAGGCCACGGAGGTGAAGGGCGTGGAGACGCTCGGTGCCAGCGGCTTCACCGTGCGCACCTTGACCAAGGTGGCCCCAGGCAAGCAGTGGGAGGTGGCCCGGGAGCTGCGGAAGCGGATCCTCCTGGGTTTCCGCGTGTCGGGCATCGAAATCCCCTTCCCCCAGCGGGTGGTGCACCACCGGGGCGGGGCTTCGGGGGATGAGTAGGCCCCCGGGGCTGGGGCGAACCGGAGGAAAATCACGGCCATCGTGACGAACATCTGACGTTCTTTCGTCATCCTATGAGGGTCGCCCGCAAGGGTCGGCAAGGCCGGACGGGAAGAGCGGAAGCCCCACGGCGCGGAGGGTCGCAAGACCCTCCGTTTTTTTTCCGATCCCTTACCTCGATCCGGGCGCCCCTGCACCAGGGTGCGCTGCCAACGAGCGGGGGGACCCGAGCCATCGCATCGCTCGGCCCTAAAAGCAGGCCCTGGCCTTCTTGGGGTAGGAGCCCTTGCCCCTGTAGGCCCCTAGGATAGGGAGATGGACCCTCGACGCCTCCTCGTGCTGATTTCTTTGTTAGGGATTGGCTGCACCCACGGGGCGCTCGCCCGGAGGCTGGTCACAGCCCCCAACCTCCAGAAGGCGCCGAACCCGGAATTTCGGAAGCTGACCGGGGACTTCATGCACGTCTCCGTGCCGGTAGGCCCGTCTGGGGGTGAACTGAAGGCTTTGATCGTGGAGCCGGGTGATTGGCATTTCCAGTATTCCTTCATGCCCCAGAAAACCCAGAAAGTGTTCACGGCCAACCTCCAAATGTCCTTCCGCAAACCCGAAGCGTTCAGGGCGGAGCCGAAGGGCACGGTGTTCCTGCTCCATGGGTTCGGGCAGCAGAAGGAGCATATGCTTCATTGGGCCCTCGCCCTGGCTCAGCAGGGCTATCGCTGCGTCCTGGTGGATCTCCGGGGCCATGGCGGATCCTCAGGGGGCTGGATCGGGTATGGCGCCTTCGAGGTGGGGGATCTGCGATCGCTCCTGGATGTCCTGGCGGCCCGCCAGCTGATCGCGGGCAGGATCGGTGTGCTGGGAGTTTCCCTGGGCGCCAGCGTGGCCCTCCAATGGGCCGGAGCCGATGACCGCCTCGCCACCGTGGTGGCACTGGAAGCCTTTGCGGATCCCCGGCGGGCCATGTCGACCATGGTTCATAACTTTCCCCCCTTCCGGCGAAAGCTCTGGTGGGCCTCGGAGGCCACCCTTGAGATCGCCCTGGATGAGGCGCCCAAGTACGCGGGGTTCCGGTGGGCGGATGTGGATGTACCCAAGTCCGTACAGGCCATCCCAGGCCCGATCCTCTTCATCCACGGGGCGGAGGACGCCATGGTCCCCTCTGAGCACAGCCAGGTCCTTTGCGCGGTATCCAAACCAGGCAGCCGGTTGCTCATCGTGCCGACTCAAGATCACATCACATTGGCCCTATGCCTCCAGCCGATTGACGCAACCGTGTTCGAGTGGATGGATCAGCACCTTGCCGTGAAGCCCTGACCTTGTGAATCAAGGTCGGGCGGGATGGAGGCCTCGGCTGAGTGCCGTGAACGGTCTGCTTTAACCCTTCACCCGGAGCCCCACCAAGCGCCAGGCCTCGCCGAGATCCTCGTTTCGAAGCGCCGCCTGGAGGGCTTTCTCCAGCCCCTCCGCATCCGTGGGATCCCCGGCCTTCGCGGCCATGGCGGAGAGGTCCGGCAGCTCCGCGCTGTTCGCCAATCGCCCGAGGTCATTGGCGGTGAGGAGGTGGCTCTGCTTCAGCACCGCCGGCAGGGCCTCCCAGCCGATGGGCTGGCCCGCGGGCTTGGCGATCTCGAAGAGGGCGTCGCCGAAGGCGCGGGTGTAGTAGGCCCCGCCATTGCGGCCCACCTGATCGAGGCGGGCGGGATCCGGCAGCTCGCCCTTCATGAGCGCCTCGTCGACGTGGAAGCAGAGCACCTCGCCGATGAGCATGAGGCCCGAGCCGGGGCCCGTGCCCAGCTCCACTTCGCGGTGCAGGCGGCACTCCATCTGGAAGGGGCTTTCCGCCACGAGCGCGGCCTTCACGAAGCGAGCCTCCAGGGGCGTGAACCCGGACTTCAGGAACTCATCCACCCCATCGCCGTACTCGGCGCTGGCCACGTTCATCTGCTGCACCATGGCGTGGCTCACGGTGGCGATGACGAACTCCTTCGTGGCGGTGGCGTTGAGGTAGGTGTGCTTCACCGTGCCATCGCGCCCGCGGCGGTTGGGGGCGAAGGCCACCATGGGCGGGTTGGAGCCGAAGGCGTTGAAGAAGCTGAAGGGGGCCAGGTTCCGCACGCCCTTGGCGTCCACGGTGGAGGCGAAGGCGATGGGGCGGGGGGCCACGCCAGCGCAGAGCCAGGCGTTGGTCTGGATGGGATTCAGTTCGGCGGCGAGGACGGTCTTGAAGGTCATCTGAAAAGTGTACGCCCCGGGGCGGCGAGCTTTGAATTTGGTAAGAAACCGTTCGTGCCAGCTGCTGGCCCGAACCGGGGGCCCCCCCAACCTTCCTGTGCGGCCCTCGGAGACTTTGGTCACCGGGGATTCGATTACCATCGGGTTCATGAGGTTGCTCATCGTAGAAGACAATGAGCGGGCCGCGAGGACCCTCGGGAGAGCGATGGCCGAGCACGGATTCACGGCCGAGATCGCGCCGGACGGGCTGAGTGGACTGGAATTGGCCCTGAGCGGAAAATTCGATGCCTTCCTCCTCGACGTGATGCTGCCCGGAATGGATGGCTTCGCCCTGTTGCAGGAGGCCCGGGCCGCGGGAGTGGAGACTCCGGTGATCTTCCTCACGGCCCGTGAAGCGCTGCCGGATCGCATCCGGGGGCTGGAATTGGGGAGGGGCGACTACCTGGTGAAACCCTTCGCTTTCTCCGAGCTGCTGCTGCGGTTGAACAACCTCATCCATCGGGCTCCGACCTTCGAGGAGCGCGTCTATAAGCTGGGGGACTTGAGCCTCTTCACTCAGCAACGCAAGGTCTATCGCGGAGCGGCTCGGCTGGACCTCACCCCCCAGGAATTCACCCTGTTGGAACTGCTCCTCCGCCATGGAGGGAAGGTGGTCACCCGGGCCCGCATCGCCGAGGAACTCTGGGAAATGGCCTTCGATGGGGATCCGAATCTGGTGGATGCGGCCGTGCGGCGGCTTCGGAGGAAGATGGACGACCCCTTTTCCCAGAAACTGATCCACACGAGGAGGGGCGTGGGTTATGTGGTCGAGCCGGCCGAGGGCTGAGCGGCTCTTCAAGAGCCTCACCCTCCGCCTGGCCCTGATCTTCGGGTTCCTGGGCTTCCTCGTCATCGGCGGAGTGGTGCTCTACACCTATTCTTCGGTGCGCCACGCCATCCACACCCAGGTGGACAAGGAGGTCGCGGTCACGGCGCGGGTGCTCCTGCACAGGCTCGAAGACGATGCGGAGGCCCCCAACAAGGAAATGCTGGACGTGGGGGAGCACCTTTCCGTGCGGATCCTCGATCCGGCTGGGGAGGTTCTCATCGCTACCCCATTCATGGACCGGCGGGTGCCCACGGGGGCCTTTCCTTCCGCGCCCAAGGAATGGGTTTGGGAGGATGAGCCGCAAGGCGGGGCGCCCTTCCGGTTGCTGACCCTTCCCTACCAAAAGGGCTACCTCCAGCTGGCGCGCGACACCTCGGCCGAGGTGTGGTTGATGCAGCGCCTCCGCACGGCCCTGCTCTGGGCCTTCGGCCTGGCGCCCGTGCTCACGGCCCTCGCGGGGTACGGCTTGGTCCGTGTGGGCCTTCGGCCCATCGATGAAGTGGCGGGGATCCTGGAGCGGGTGAGGCCCGAAACCCTCACCACGCGGATCAAGGGCGAGGCCTTGCCGACTGAACTGCTCCCCCTGGCGGGGGCCATCAATCGGGCCCTGGAGCGGCTGCAGTCCTCCTTCGCCCGCCTCTCGGAATTGAATGGGGATTTGGCCCATGAACTCCGGACGCCGATCCACTGCATCCGTCTTGAAGTCGAACAGATCCTCTCGAAGGGGAACCTTTCCGAGGCTGGGGAAGAGACCCATGCGGGGATCATGGAATCCCTGGAGCACCTGAGCCTGGTCATCGAGCAGATGCTGTTCCTCTCCCGCTTCGAGGACCCCTCCCAAGGTCTTGAGCGGAAGGATCTGGAGGCGAAGGACCTCTTGAGATCCGCCGTCGCCCCCTTCGAATCCTTCTCGGAGGAGAGCAAGGTCCATCTGCACTGGGAAGCCGAAGCGGGGCTCAGTCTCCGAGGAGATGGCGTGCTGCTGCGCCGCGCCCTGCACAACCTCCTGGCCAATGCGGTCCGGCACGCGCCCCCGGGGACCAACGTCCATCTGCGCGCCCGGGCCGAGGGCGCCGAAGTGGTGCTGGAGGTGGAGGACGAAGGCGCGGGAATGCCCGCCGAACTGATCGCGAAGATCGGCCGGCGTTTCCTCCGTTCGGATGCTTCCCGCAGCGCTCAGACAGGTGGGTCGGGGCTTGGCCTCGCCATCGTGCAGGGGATCGCGCGGGCCCATGGCGGCCGACTGGAAGTCGGCAGCTTCCCTGGGCAGGGCTGTGTGATCCAGGTCAAGCTTCCTCGAACCTGATCGTCCGATCAGGTCGGGATCAGCGCCCGATCAGATTGGGGCCGTATTCCTTAGGGGCCGGGATGGCCCGCTGGGGGACGACCCGCACATGCGCTCTTCGCGCGGGAGGTTCCAGATGAAACCAGTTTTGGCGAAAGGGGACACGCTATGAAACTCGCAAAGCGAATTCTCGGATCGTGGCGCGCGATCCTCGGGATGGGCCTCCTGTTGGCCCTGGCGCCCACCGCTTGGGCCCAGGGAACCGCGGGCGCGAAGCCGGCCGAGACCCAGAAGGTCGGATCGGTGGATTGGGTCAAGGTCAATCCGGCCTTCGCCCAGGCGACCTACGTCAAGGACAAGGCCGTCTGCGCGACCTGCCATGAAGACTCCATGAAGGCCTACGAGGGAACGATGCATGGGCGCCAGTTCATGCACGGTGGGAAGAACGCCCTCCAGTCCATGGATTGCGAATCCTGCCATGGTCCCCGCAGCAAGCACGCCGCGGACCCGGATGCCAGCCTGAAGATGTCCACCAAGCAGTACACCCAGGCCTGCATGCAGTGCCATCAGGGGGGTGGGCGCATGCACTGGCAGAGCAGCCGGCACCAGGCGAGCGAGCTGGGTTGCACCTCCTGCCATACCGTGATGAAGCGCCAGAGCGACAAGGCCCTGCTGTCAAAGCCCAACGAAGCGGCCGTCTGCTACTCCTGCCACACGAACGTGAGGGGCGAGATGCAGAAGTCCTCCCACCACCCCGTGCGCGAGGGCAAGATGTCCTGCTCCAGCTGCCACAACACCCACGGCTCCACCGGGAAGAGCCTCCTGAAGGCCGCGACGGTCAACGAGACCTGCTACACCTGCCACCAGGAGAAGCGGGGACCCTTCCTCTTCGAGCACGCCGCGGTGCGCGAGAACTGCGGCAACTGCCACAGCGCCCACGGCACCAACAACCCGAGCCTGCTGGAGACCAAGGGATCCTTCCTGTGCCTCCAGTGCCATTCCTACGGGGGCCACATCAACCTCCCCCGCTACAACCGCACGAGCAACCCTTACGGCCAAGGCTGCGTGAACTGCCACACCACGCAGCACGGCTCCAACAGCCCGTCGGGCGCCAAGTTCACTCGATAGGGGAGGCCTGACCATGAGCGCTAAATACGTAATCGGATCCCTCCTCGCGTTGGCCCCCATGCTGGCCTCCGCCCAGGACGCCAAGTCCACCGAGACCACGGGCGAATTCACCGTCGAAGGCCGCAAGGTCGACGTGGACCCCAAGTCCGCCAAGTACAACGAGTACAGCGACACCCGCAATGGCTTCCCGCACTACAAGGTGGGGCTCGAGTGGGTGGATGCGGAGAGCGGGAACTTCCTCGACCTGAAGGGGATGAACCTGCTTCGAGACGACCAGTCGGTCAGCCTGGGCTTCGGGAAGTTCGGCCTCTGGAGCCTCGTGGTGGATCGCAATGAGACCCCCCACAACCTCAGCTTCAAGGCCATGACCCCCTTCCGCAACCAGGGCCAGGGCCTGTACACGGTGGATTCCACGGCCGGCATCCCAAACCAGCACCTGGCCGGCACCGCCGCCCAGATGCTGGCCAACGACGCGGCCACCGCGGCCTGGCTGCCCGGCCAGCTGCGGCCCACGAGCCTCGGCACCCAGCGGGACAAGACGGGGGCCACCTTCACGCTGACCCCCACCGAGCACCTCAAATTCCGCCTCGTCCTCTCGGATGAGCAGCGTTCGGGCACCAAGGTCGGATACGGATCCATCGGCGACCGGCCGCCCCGCACCCTCAACGTCCAATTGGCCGAGCCCCTGGACTTCTCCAGCCGGGAGCTGCGGCTGGAAGCGGAGTACAACCGTTCGCGCTACCAGGCCCAGCTGACCTACACGGTGTCCAAGTTCGAGAACAATATCGACGCCTTCCGCTGGCAGAACATCTACACGGATAACGTGGCCGGAACCACCTACGACCAGTGGACCTCGCATCGGGTCGCCACCTTTGGCCAAAAGCCCCTGTCCCCGGACAACCAGTACCAGAACGCGACCCTCTCCCTTGGCGTGAACCTGCCCCTGGCCAGCCGCCTCTCCATTTCAGCGGCCTTCGGCAAGATGGAACAGGACAAGGCCCTCCTGCCCTACGCCACCAGTGATTTCGGGAACACGGGCGGCGAAGATTTCAGCTCCGCGGAAGTGCTGCCTCGGCATTCGGCCAAGGCCGAGATCGCGACCAAGCGGATCAACGTCGATTACAGCCTCACTCCGATCAGCCGCCTGAACCTTCGCGCCTACTTCCGCTACTACGACTTGGATAACAGGACGCCTACGAGCGCCTGGTGGTACGTCACCGACGACACCCTCCCCGGCAGCGCCACCGCCACGCTCCCCCTCGAACCCACGGAATTCAACAAGCGCCGCAACCTCGCCTTCGCTTACACCCAGACCACCAAGGGCGTGGAGGCCTCCACCTACTTCGGCTTCTGGCGCACCTCCCTCGGGGTGAGCGTGGAGCAAGAGAACATGGACCGGGATTTCCGGGAAGCGGACACGGATGAGACCATCCTCAAGGCCACCCTCCGCACCCGCCCGACCAAGTGGTTGAGCCTGCGGGGCAAGATCCTGTTCGGGAACCGCGAGGGTTCCAAGTACGACTACAACGCCCCCGCGAGTTCGTACTGGTATGAACAGGCTGAACTCGCAGCGGGAGAACTCAACGCCAGCCCCCGGTTCAGCTTCATCAACCATCCGGACATGCGCAAATTCGACGCCTCCGACCGCAAGCGCAATGAATGGGATCTCACGGCCGTTCTGGCACCGACGGACGCGCTCGATATCTCCCTCTCCTACCGCGATCGTCGGGATGACTTCGATTCCGACGTGAAGAGCATCCAACCCCTCCTCGGCAACACCTATGCCGCGACCGATGCCGATCGGAATTCCTTTACGCCCGGCGATCAACTCGGTCTTCTGGAGAACAACACCCAGCGCTTCGCGGTGGACGTCTCCTACGCATGGAATGAACGGTTCGTGCTGAACGCCTTCGCGAGCCGGGAGAGCATCGAGGCCAGTCAGCGCGGCCTTGAATTCAATGAGAACAACAAGCTCAACCCGACTTTGGCCTCCCTGGGCACGAGTGAACTCGGGGCCTGGACCCGCGCTTCTTCTCAATGGATGGCGGTCACTGAAGACGAAACGGACACCTACGGCCTGGGAGCGACCTACCAGATCGTGCCCGGCAAGCTCACCCTTTCCGCCGAGTACGCCTACTCGAACGGGACCGTGGACATCACCTACAGCGGTTTCGGCGCCGTCTCGGCCGTCAATCCGGCCAATCCCCTCGCGGACATCTACCAATTCGCGTTCCGGACCCCGCCCACGGTGCGATCCAAGCAGACCTCCCTCAACGCAAAGCTCGCGTATCAGGTCAGCAAGCACCTGAGGGCCAGCCTCCACTACGCCTACGATCGATATGACGTCAGCGATTGGATGCAGGAAGCCAACACCCCTTGGGTCGAGTCCGTCGGCAGCCAATACTTCCTGCGCGACACGTCCTCCGCGACTTCCAACCAGTGGGGCAACCGCCTGGTGAACCTGGGGAGCTACCTGGCTCCCACCTACGACGCGCACTACGTGGGGGTCAGCCTGTCCTACAAGTTCTAGGACGGAGTTCAACGGACTCACCAGCCCCCACGTCCAAGGCGTGGGGGCTGTTTGTCCATTCCGGGAGCTTCCCGGAAGCTGATGGGGAACTTGTGAAAGACTCCCGCTTCATTCAAGGCAATCTCCTCTCCCTGGGACTGTCGCGCCGGGTGCTGGGATCTCCCTGGTTCCCCATCGCGTTTCAAGCTGCGTTCCTCCTCCTAGGCGCGGCGCTCGTTTGGAACGGGTGGGGAATCGGGGCCGGGCTTCAGGATCAGGACCTCAAAATCCTCCGCAAGACCAACCTCACCGTGCTCGCGGTCTGGGGCTTGTGGTGGCCTGGGATGATCCTGATCGTTTTGGGTTTCGGACGCCTTTGGTGCACCGTCTGTCCCATGGAATTGGCGAGCCGCGTCGGGCGTTGGGCAGGGTTTCGCCTGGGAACCGCCCGCCTTCCCCTCGGCCGGTTCCTCCGGGCAGGCTGGTTCGTGTTCGGTGCGTATGTCGTCCTCCAGGTCCTGGTGGCGGGGCTCTCCTTGCACCGGATTCCCCATGGCACGGCCCTCCTAGTGCTCGCGTTGGGCGGGCTGGCCTTCGGTGCGGGGCTCGGGTTTGTTGAAGAGCGGGCCTTTTGCAAAACGCTCTGCCCTGCGGCGGGCCTACTCTCGGTTTATGGACGCCACGCGAGGCTCCAGCTGGGCAAGGTGGATGGCGGAACCTGTGAATCCTGCACCACGAAGGACTGTGTGAAGTTGGAAAACCGCGATCATTTCGATGCGCGCAGCTGCCCTAGCCTCCTCCGGCCCTTCGAGCGCCATCCGTCGGATGGGTGCGTCCTTTGTTTCCAATGCGCGAAAGCCTGCCCTCACGGCAACCTCGGATATGGGTCCCTTTCGGCGGAAGCCTCGAGCTACCACGCGCGGCCGCTTAAACCTTCGGAGGCCGCCTTCGTGCTGGTGGCGGCGGGGTTCGTATCCCACGAGGTGATGGGAGAGGTCCCCCTGCTGGACGCCCTCTTCCATTGGGCCCCCAGCCAACTGGCCCGCCTGCTCGCTCCGTTGGGATTCGGGTGGTGCGAGGCGCTATGGTTCCTGGCGTTGTTCCCGGCCCTGTTCTGGTCGATGGCGCTCCTCGTTGGCTGGGCCGCGGGGGAGGGGGGGCGAGTGGGCCCTCGGCTGTTGGTTATGGCAGGTGCCGCCGCGCCAGTGGTCGCCCTCGCTCATCTCGCGAAGGCATTGGCCAAAATCGGGAGTTGGGGTGGGTACCTCCCCATGGCCCTTCAGGACCCCACCGGCTTGGCCGCGATGAGGTCCTTGGCCCGACATCACGTCGCCGATCCGGGCGTGTGGTGGGGCATTCCCGCCCTCGGGCGGGTGCTGTTCCTGGGAGTAGCGGCTTTGGCCCTCGGTTCCCTGAGGAGGCCTCGCAGACGCCTGGAAGGGGACTTCCTCCCAAGCCACCGGATCGGTTTCACCAGCGCGACCTTCCTTTACTTGGGGATCCTCTTCTCATGGCTATGGGTCTAGCCGTGGGATGTTCCAATGCCTCACCCCGCTCCAGCATGAATTCGCGGAGGTTGCCATGTCGGCCAGCGTGTTGAACATGTGCGTTGGGATCATCGGCCTTCTGGAAGCGGCGGCCTCGGGGCCGCGGACCACGGCGGAGATGCTTCAGGCCCTCGGCGCCCTGGGCCTGGAAGTCACCGGGCCGGAGCTCTATCCCTGGCTCCGCCGACTGACGGAGGATGGGTTGCTAACCCCTTCACTCTGCATCGACACTTCCGGGGCCCAGGTCCGGCATTACTGGATCAGCCGTGAGGGTGCCCGGCAATTGGAGCAGGCGCTGCCGGCCCTCAGAGGGTTGCTCGAGCATGGCCCCCAAGGCTGAAGCCACCTCTTTGCCTCCGCGGTTCCGAGGGAGGATCAGACCTCCTGGAATTGGAGCGGCTCAAGCGGACGACGCGCCGGAAGATCGAACGGATGGAGGAGGTGGACCCGAACCTGCCGGGCGCGCGGGGCGATCCCAGCTCCCTGGCGAGCGCGCTGATGAACCTGTGCGTTGACGCCCGGGATGCAAGCCCGAGCGTCCTCGTGGGGTCGAGTCCTTCCCTACTTGACGCCCAGCAGCTCCACTTCGAACAGGAGGGTGGCCCCGGGGGGGATCACGCCGCCGGCGCCCCGCTCGCCATAGCCGAGGTGGGGGGGGATCGTGAGCTTGCGCTTGCCGCCCACCTTCATGCCCGCCACGCCCTGATCCCAGCCCGCGATGACCTGCCCGGCGCCGAGGTGGAAGGCGAAGGGTTCCTGCCGATCCACGGAGGAGTCGAACTTGCGGCCGTCCGTGAGCCAGCCGGTGTAGTGGACGGTCACCTTCTGGCCGGACTGGGCCTCGAGGCCGTCGCCGAGGTGGAGTTCTTCGATCTGGAGCTGGGTCATGGCGGGGGTCCTATCTCGGTGGCAGGCGATGGGAGTGAGGAGGAAGGGCAGCAGCAGGAGGCGCCGCATCAGGCCAGCTTGCCGGCGTGGTCCATGAGACGGGGGCCGACGCTCACGAGCTCGGCGGGCACGGCGGGCCCTTCCACCCTCACGATGCGGTGGGCCAGGGTGCCCAGGCCTTCGACGGTCATCACCACCTCGTCGCCCTCGTGGAGCCAGAGGTTCTCCACCACCTTGGAGCCGTTCAGCTCCAGGAGGCAGCCCGTCCCCACGGTGCCGCTGCCGATGACCTCGCCGGGGTTCACCTGGATGCCGTAGGCCGTGCGCTGCAGGATCTGGGCGAAGGTCCAGTTCATGGAATTGGCGTTGCCATCGCTGAGCAGCTTGCCGTTCACGGTGGCCGTCATGCGGGCGTTGAGCACCTCGCCCTGGGGTGTCAGTTCGAGGGGCAGCTCATCCTTGGTGACGAGCCAGGGGCCCAGGGAGGTGGCGAAGTCCTTGCCCTTGCAGGGGCCCAGGGAGAGCTTCATCTCCTCCATCTGGAGCATGCGGGCGCTCCAGTCGTTCATCACCATGTAGCCGAAGATGGCCTCGTCGGCCTCCTTCAGGCTGGGGTTGCAGAGCGCGCGGCCCGTGACGATGGCGACCTCGAGCTCGTAATCGAGGCGCGTGAGGTGGTGCTCCTGGACTTCCAGGACGCCCGGCCCCGTGACGGCCTGGTGGTTGGTGAAGTAGGCCACGGGGAAGAGGTCGAACTCGGGGATCATCTCCAGGCCCCGGTTGCGGCGGGCGGTCATCACGTGCTGGCGGAAGGCGTAGCCGTCGCGCATGGACACGGGGCGGGGCACGGGGGCCAGCAGGGTCACCGAAGCCATGGGCACCTGGGCGGCGGCCGGGGCGGCGGCCTCCAGGGCCCGGGCCAGGGGCATGAGCTCATCCTGGCGGCGGATGAGGGTGAGCATGTCCACCGCGAGGCGGGTCTCCGCCGCATGGAAGTCGAGGATGGCCCCGGAAGGCAGCACGCACCCGATGCGTTCGGATCCATCGCGCAGGAAGGTCACCAGCTTCATGTCAAACCCCTCTTGGACCCTCCAGTTTACCCAACAAAAGGCGCCCGAAAGCAGGGCGCCTTTTGTTCGCAAGGGTAAGCCGGGATAGGAACGCGCTTTTCCCGGGTGTCCTTGTCTTTATTCGTTCGCAAAAAAGCGCCCTCCTTTTGGGGCGCTTTTTTGGGGTGCCGAACGCGGGTTGAGTTCGTCGTCCCTCAGAACGTGAAGCGGGCGCCGAACTGCACCTGGCGGTTGAAGTCGATGCTGCTCTGCACGATGGGCTGGCCGAAGGTGGGGGAGTTCTGGAAGTTGGAGATGGACGTCTGGTTGTAGTGGTTGAAGACGTTGAAGACGTCCAGGATGATTTCCAGGCCCTGCTTCTGGTTGAAGCGGAAGGTGCGGCTCACGCGGAAGTCGGCGTTCCGGTAGGTGGGCAGGGTGTGGCCATTGCGGGCCTCACCGAGGGGGCGATCCGCCGGAGGGGCGCCGCCATCGAAGTTGCCGTAGGGGCGGGCGCCCGCTCCGGCGACGGCGGGGTTGGAGATGCCGTAGTCGTTATCGGTGCCGGTGTAGATGGTGTAGGGGCGGCCGGAGGCGATGCGGCCGATGAGGGAGAAGATCCAGTCCTTGCTCCAGGCGTGGTTGAAACCCTTGGTGTTGTACACGACGCTGGCGAGCACGCGATGGCGCTGGTCCTGGTTGGAGGTGGCCATCTCGGCGGCGGGATCGAAGGTGTTGGCGGCGCTCACGTCCGTCACCCAGTCGGTGTAGTTGTCCTCGGTCTTGCTCCAGGTGTAGCTGAAGGAGAGCGAGAGCCGGTCCTGCATCTGCCAGGCGGTGCCGAGGCTCACGGAGGTGTGCTTGCTCTCGCCGGTGCCATCGTAGCGGTGGACGGCGGAGTAGCGGGAGTCCACGCGGCGGGTGTAGAGGTTGGTGGCGGATTCGGGATTGTTGTAGTTGGCGTACCCCACGGCGAAGTTGGCCTGGGTGTTGGGCACGGCGGCGTTGATGTCGCGGACGTTGAGGAAGTTCTCACCGCGCACGTGCACCGCATCCAAGGTGAAGCGCAGGTTCGGGCGGGGCGTCAGCTCCAGGCCGAGGTTGGCCTGCTTGGTGAGGGGCATCTCGTATTTGCCGGGGAGGAGGATGCCCTTCTTGTTGGCGGAAGTGGGGACCTGCGAATAGTTCTGGTACCGGTGGTTCGGGAGGTTCCAGCTGTAGATGGAGGCAGGCCCGTATCCGGCGACGGTATCCGAGATGGTCTGCACCACCGTGATGAGGTCCGTGCCGTTGTTGAGGAACACGGCGGAGTAGGGGCCCAGCTGCGTGCGGCCGCTGAAGTGGCCATAGCCGCCGTAGAGACGGGCGGAGGGGCCCACCTGCCAGTTGAAGGCGAGGCGGGGGCTCACGCGGGAGCTGCTCCAGTCGCGCTGGGTCTTGAAATTGGGGGCGGCGGCGTAGGTCTGGCCCGTGGCGCCCGTGGCGCCGCTGGAACCGGGGAGGGCGCTCAGGGTGAAGGCGACCCCCTGGGCGGCGCCGCCCTGCTCAAGCGCGGCGTAGTCGGGCGCGTTCTTGAACTCGGGGAGCACTTCCTTGTCGTAGCGCACGCCGAGCTTCAGGGAGAAGCTGGGCGTGATCTGCCAGTCGTCCTGGATGAAGGCGCTGTAGTACTTGGCGTGGTAGTTCAGGTAGTAGTCGCCGAAGCCCTGGAGGAAGGCCGCGGGCGCGCCGGCCAGGAAGGCCGTGCGGGCATTGGGGATGGCGGCGTTGAGGGCCTGGAAGCGGTACACGCCGCCGAACTGGAGGGGCAGGGTGCCTTCCAGCTTGGTGTCCATCAGATCGAGGCCCGTCTTCAGCGTGTGGTTGCCCATGAAGAAGGTGGCGGATTCCACGAGCTGGGTGCTCTTCTCGTTGCGGATCTGGGGCAGGAAGCGCTGGGTGCCGAGGGTGGCATAGCCGGCGATGTTCAGGGAGGGGTTCCCGGTGGTATCGAGGCTCAGCAGGCTGTGGTCGCGGTTGCTGAACAGCATGCGGAAATCGTTCACGAAGGTGGAGGAGGCCGTCCACACGTTGCCGAAGCTGATGGAGCTGTCCTTGATCTCGCGGGCGCCGCCGGCGCTGCGATCGGTCTGGCCGCTCCAGGGCAGCTGGTTCTCGTTGGTCTCCTTGGCGTTGCTGTAGCGGAGGTTCCAGCGGCTGTTGTCGGACTGCACCCAGTCCAGCTTCACGATGCCGGTGGTGTAGTTCTCGTTGTAGGGGTTCGCGCCGTTGTTCACCACGATGCTACCCACGCCGGGCCGGGTGGTGGCCGCGGTGATCGCGTTCAGGAAGACCGTGTCGCCCGGGGCGATCTGGATGTTGTTGCTGTCGTCCCGGTTGAAGCGCTCCACGGAGACGAAGTAGAAGAGCTTGTCCTTGACGAGCGGGCCGCCGACGGTGGCGCCGAACTGGGACTGCTTGAAGTCGGATTCGATGTTGCCGGCCAGGGGCCGCTTGGCCTCCATGGAGCTGTTGCGGAAGAAGTAGAAGGCGCTGCCGCTGAAATCGTTGCCGCCACTCTTGGTGACGATGTTCAGGGTGCCGCCCGCGGCCCGGCCGTACTCGGCGGAGAAGCCGTTGGCCACCACCACGAATTCCTGGATGGCATCCTGGCTGAAGGTGGTGCGGGTGGAGCCGACGCTGATGTCGTTGTTGTCGAGGCCGTCCACCATGATGTTGTTGGAGCGGGCGTTCTGGCCGGAGAAGGAGAGGCCCGAGCTGGAGGCGGCGCCGCCCTGGCTCGTGGGGCCGTTGTCCTTGGCCACCTGGGGGGTGGTGAGGGAGAAGGCCGTGAAGTCGCGGCGGTTGATGGGGAGGTTGGTGATGAAGTTGTTGTCGATGGTGGCGCTCACCGTGGTGCGGGTGGGGTCGACGACGGTGGCCTCACCGGTGATCTCCACGATGGCTTGGGCTTCCACGGGGCTCAGGTCCACGGGCAGATCCGTGGTCTGGCCCAGGCGGAGCTGGAGGCCGCTGATCTTCTTGGAGCTCATGCCCTTGGCTTCCACCAGGAGGGTGTAGGAGCCGGGAGGCAGCAGGCGGAAGGCGAAGGCGCCGTTGCCATCGGTGCTGATGGTGCGGCTTTGGTTGGTGCTGTCCTGGGTGAGGCGCACGCTGGCTCCGGGTACCAAGGTGCCACTGGCCAGGCGGACGGTGCCCTTCAGGTCGGAGGTGGTGACGCCCGTGCTCTGGGCCGCGAGGCTCAGGCTGATGGACGAAAGGGCGAGCAGCCCGAGGGATCGCGATGAAGCGCGGAAAGCCATAGTGGGGCTCCGTGGTTTGAAGTTGGCGGAACAGGAGTGGAAGTGGATCGAGGTTAGTGGGAATCGAGAGGCTCCGCAAGGATTCCAAGCGGGCGGCTAGCTACCCAAGGTCAGGAATTCCAGGGGCTTGGCGTGGGTTCTAATGAGTCGAAGGGGGGCTCCATGACCGCGCTCAAGCATGCCGTCGTGCTCATCACGGGAGCGGCCAGTGGCATCGGGCGTCTCATGGCCCTGGAAGCCGCCTCTCGTGGGGCGCGCCTCGCGCTCCTGGACCGGGACGCCGAGGGGCTGGAGCGGGTGAGGGCGGAAGTGGAAGGCCTGGGCCAGGTGGCGAAAACCTTTCCCTGCGACCTCCGGGATCGTCTTGCGATCCAGGCAAGCTTGGCCGAGGTGGAAGCCGCGTTCGGGGCCCTGGACGTGCTCATCAACAACGCGGGCGTGGTGGGGGGCAAGCCCCTGCTGGAGGCCTCCGACGCGTCCATCGAGCTCACCTTCCAGGTGAACGCCCTGGCGCCGATCTGGACCACCCGCGCGGCACTGCCCGGCATGATCGCCCGGGGCCGCGGCCACATCGTCACCCTCGCCTCCGCGGGCGGCCTCGTGGGCACCACGCGGCTGGTGGATTACTGCGCGTCCAAGTTCGCGGCGGTGGGATTCGATGACGCCCTGCGGGCCGAATTCCGCCGGCTCGGCCTGCCCGTGCGCACCACGGTGGTCTGTCCCTTCTACATCCACACGGGGATGTTCGAAGGCGTGAAGACCCGGTTGCCGTGGTTGCTTCCGATCCTCCGCCCCGAGGATGTGGCCGCCCGCGTGATCCGGGCCATTGAACGGGATCAACCTCGGCTGCTGATGCCCTGGGCCGTGCATCTCGTGAATCCCCTGCGGCTGTTGCCGGTGGCGTGGTTCGACGCGCTGATGAGCTGGCTGGGGGTGAGCGCCAGCATGGATGATTTTAGGGGCCGTTGAGTGCACCAGTGCGCAGCGATGGTGCACTCCTACGGCCCCTTATGCCGCGGGCGCTGGGTCGGAGGCATTCGACCCGTTTGGCCGCAGCGGCGCAAGGGGCGCTGACAGCCAAGGCGACGGAGCCGAACCCAGGATTTTAAAGGCCAACCGGTGATGAACAGTGATGAACGGTGATGGTGTGTCGAGGTGCCATCACCGTTCATCACTGTTCATCACTGGTTTTCTTTTTCATTAATGGCTGGCGACTTCTTTCGGGGCGTTAAAGGCCCTCCAGCAGCTCCATGATCACCTCGCCTGCGGCTTCGATGCGCGCGGGCGGCGTGCTGAGCGGCGGCAGCAGGTAGAGGCAGTCCCCCATGGGGCGCAGCAGCAGGCCGTGTGTCAGGGCCTGCCGATGCAGGCGCCAACCCACGCGCGCCTCCACCGGGTGGGGCTCCCCGGTGGCGGGATCCACGAACTGGCAGGCGCCGATGGCCCCGAGGACCCGGGCCCGGCGAACCGCGGGGTGCGAGGCGAGCCGCCCGAACACGGTCGAGAGCGTGGCCGAGAGCGCCTGGCTCCGGGCGATCACCGGCTCTTCATCGAAGAGGGCGAGGCTGGCGTTGGCCACGGCGCAGGCGGTGGGATTCGCCGTGTAGCTGTGGCCGTGGAGGAAGGCGCGGCCCGAGGCCCAATCGCCGAGGAAGCACTCGTAGATCGCTTCGGTGGTCCAGGTGAGGGAGAGGGGCAGCGTGCCCCCCGTGAGGCCCTTGGAGAGGCAGAGGAGATCCGGCTGGATGCCGGCGTGTTCCAGGGCGAGAAAGGTGCCCGTGCGGCCGAAGCCCGTGGCCACTTCATCGAGGATGAGCAGCACGCCATGGGCGTCGCACTGGGTGCGGATTTCCTGGAGCAGCTCCGGTGGCCACATGCGCATGCCCCCGGCGCACTGGATGAGGGGCTCCGCGATGAAGGCGGCGAGGTGTTCGCCGTGGCGCTGGAAGAAGCGCCGAACCTCGGCGCGGGCGGCGTCCAGTTGGGCGGGCCACTGCGAAAGGTCGGCGTTCAA
Source organism: Acidobacteriota bacterium (assembly GCA_016192145.1). Lineage (GTDB taxonomy): Bacteria > Acidobacteriota > Holophagae > Holophagales > Holophagaceae > JAFDVN01. The sequence continues at coordinate 215,296 of JACPUT010000006.1, forward strand.
TTCCCGGCGCGGGTCTTCGGGCACTTCGAGGCGATCGCAGGCGAGCAGCAGGGGGCGGAAGAGGCCCGTGAACCAGTTGTCGAGTTCGCCCACGCCCACGGCGCCGAGCGTGTCCCCGTGGTAACCGCCGCGCAGGGCCCCGAAGCGGAGGCGACCCTTCTGGCCGCGCTGCAGTTGGCATTGGAAGGCCATCTTGAGGGCCACCTCCACGGCGGTGCTGCCGTTGTCGCTGAAGAAGCAGCGGGTGAGGTTGGCGGGCAGCCGCGGCTTCAGGCGGGCGATGAGTTCCAGGGCGGGCTCGTGGGTGAAACCGGCGAACATCACGTGATCCAGACTGGACATCTGCCGCTCGGCGGCGGTCACCAACTTGGGGTGGCCATGGCCGTGGAGACAGGTCCACCAACTGCTGATGCCATCCAGGATGCGGCTGCCATCGGCCAACAGCAGATCCGACCCCTCGGCGCCGATGACGGGGGCCGGCGGCGTGGCCATGGCCTCCTGCATCTGGGTGAAGGGGTGCCAGGCATGGGCCAGATCGAAGGCGCTGCGGTCGGACCAGTCGGGGGGCAGCGGCGAGGCGGTCATGAGGGGGTTCTTTCGAGGAGGTGGACCGGGAAGGGAAGGCGCTCCGCGAGGATGGCCGCGTTCTCGGGGGCGGCCGCGAAGCTGTCGTCGGCACCGGGATTCACGATCAGGGCCTCCACCCGCCAGCCGCGCAGCATCAGGGCCTCGGCGCTGAGCAGGCTGTGGTTCAGGGTTCCGAGGCCGCCCCGGGCCACGAGGACGCAGGGCCAGCCCAGCTCCGTGGCCCAGCTTAGGAAGTGGTGGCGTTCCCACAGAGGCACCATGAGGCCGCCGACGCCCTCGAGCAGGAGGCGGCCCTTCCAGGGGCGGCGCGTCCATTCCAGGGCGGCCCGGAGGTCGATCATGCGGCCCTCCGCCTTTGCCGCTGCGAGCGGCGCGAGGGGGGCTTGGAGGATGGTGTGGCTCTCCACAGCGATGTTCGGCCCGGCCACCACCTGGGCATCGGCCCCAGGATCCTCCAGGGAAACGACGCCGCTTTGGAAGGGCTTCCGGTAGGTGACGGGGCCGGCCTTCGCCCATTCGCGGGCGAGCCCGGCGGCGACAAAGGTCTTCCCGACGTTCGTATCCGTGCCCAGCACCCAGAGGGGGGAAGGCAGGCGCCCGGCCAGCTCGGCCAGCGTCACGGGGTCTCCCCCGCCAGCGCGGCGCGCCGCTCCAGGGTGAGTTCGCGGAGGGGATCCTGGAGGGCCTGGATGAGGGAATCCAGTTCCAGCTCGTGCAGGTGGGCGCCGGTGGTGAAGCGGATGCGGGCGCTGCCGGCGGGCACGGTGGGCGGGCGCACGGCGCGGGCATCGAAGCCCCGGGCCTGCAGCTCGCGCGCGGCCTGCATGGCGCGCTCGGGCTCACCGAGCACCCAGGGAACGATGGCGCTGGGCTGGTCAGGCTGGCCCAGCACCTTCCGGAGCTTGGATGCGAAACCCAGGGCCCGCTCGGCGCGGTGGCGTTTGGTGCGGGCGAGGCGCGTGGCCTCCAGGCTGGCGCCCACGGCCGCAGGGGGCAGGGCCGTGCTGAAGATGAAGCCCCGGGCCGTGTTGATGAGGTGGTTCCGCATGGGCACCGTGGTGCACATGAAGGCCCCGAAGCTGCCCAGGGATTTGCCGAGGGTGCCCATGAGGAGGGGCACGCGGCCCTTGACGCCCTGCAGTTCCGCCAACCCCGCGCCGGTGGGGCCCAGGAGCCCCGTGGCGTGGGCCTCGTCCACCATCAGCAGTGCGCCATGGCGCTCGCACAGTTCAACCAGGGTGGGAAGGTTCGCGGCGTCGCCATCCATGCTGAAGATGGAATCCGTCACCACCAGCGCCAGGGCCGAGGCCCGGGCCGTGGACCGCCAGGCCTGGAGGCGGGAGGCGAGATCCTCGAGGTCGAGGTGGCGGTAGATCTGCACCTCGGCGCCGGCCACCTTGGCCATGCGGCAGCCATCCACCAGGGAGGCGTGGTTCAGGGCGTCGCTGAAGATGATGTCGCCGGCCTGGGCCAGGGCGGGGATCACCGTGGCGTTGAGCTGGTAGCCCGTGTTGAAGAGGAGGCAGGCCTCGGTGCCCTTCCAGGCCGCGAGGTCCGATTCCAGCTCCTCATGGAGGGGGGTGGTGCCCCGGAGGAGGCGGGCCGCGCCGGCGCCCGCCCCGAAGCGGCGGGCGGCCTCGGCGGCGGCTTCGGCCACGGAGCTTTCCAAGCGGAGCCCAAGGTAGTCGTTGGAACAGAGGTCGATGCCCCGGGGCTCGCGGATGCGGCGGGCAAGACCCGCCTCCTCCCGGGCGTCGGCGAGGGCTTGGATTCGGGCTTCCCAGGGGTGTGGCAGCAAGGAACCTTCCGGGGTGAGGGTGCAGTTCAAATGATAGGATCGAGCCTTGGGGCCGGTCTGCCCCTGGAGTCCATGATGGATCACCTTCAGCCTTCCTGGCAGCACGCGGAATCGGGCACCGAGGCCCGGATCCGGTTCGTGCGGTCCGTATATGCCTGGCTCATGGCCGGGTTCCTGGTGGCGTGCCTGGGGGCCCTCGCCTCCCTGCTCACGGTTTCGGTCTGGGTTCCCCTCCTCAGGGCCGGAGGGCAGTTCTTCATGATCGTCCTCTGCATCGCCCAGTTCGGGGCCCTCTGGTTCGCCGGGAAGAAGGCCCATGAAAAGGGCATCAACGTCTTCGCTTACGGGCTGGCGACGGGCATCTCCGGCTACATCGCCGGGATGGTGTCCATCATGGTCGCCTCCCAGTCGGGCATCGGCATCGTGATGCAGGCCCTGGGGCTGACGGCCCTGGCCTTCCTCGTCCTCACGACCATCGCCTTCGTCACCAAGAAGGATTTCAGCTTCCTGGGCAGCTTCGTCATGGTGGGCCTCGTCATCGCCATCGTGGGCAGCCTGATCGCCATGATCTTCCACCTGCCGGCCTTCAGCGTGGCGATCTCCTGCATCGTCGTGATCGCCTGCTCGGCCAAGATCCTCTGGGATACGAGCGCCATGCTACGCACCGCGGACTACAGCAACCCCGTGGGCTTCGCGCTGTCCCTCTTCGTGAGCCTCTACAACATCTTCATCTCCCTCCTGAACATCCTCGGCCGTCGCCGGTAGTCGTGAAAGACAGGTCCCGCATGCGCATCACCACCCTCCTTCCCCTCCTGGCCCTCGGCCTCTCCGCCCAGACCCCCGCGCCCAAGGCCACGCCTGCGGTGCTGAAGGGGACTGATGCGAAGAAGGCTCCCGCCGCCGTCCTGGCCCGCATCGGTGGGCAGGTCCTCACGGATGCCGACGTGGACGCGCTGCTGGAGAGCATGCCCGCCCAGCAGAAGATGCAGTTCCAGCTCAGCCCCGAAGGCCGCCCCCGCCTCGTGCAGCAGCTCACCGAGATGATGCTGCTGGCGGGCAAGGCCCGGAAGCTGGGCCTGGACAAGTCACCCGTGTTCAAGGCGAACCTCCGCCGCACGTCGGATGCCCTGCTCTCCCAGGAGCTCATGAAGCAGTACCAGGCTGACCTTCAGGAGAAGGTGAAGGTCAGCGACGAGCAGGTGAAGGCCTATTTCGAGTCGCACAAGGATCAGTTCAAGAAGGGCGAGACCTTCGATGCCCGGCACATCCTCGTGGGCAAGCGCGCCGAGGGCGCCGAGAAAGAGCGCACCGACGAGGAACTCGATGCCCGCGTGAAGGAACTGCAGGCCGAACTCGCCGCCGGCAAGCCCTTCGAGGAGCTGGTGGACAAGTACACGGATGATCCGGGCAGCAAGGCCCAGAAGGGGCTTTACACGGGCATCGGGTTGGGCAAGTTCGTGCCCGAGTTCGAGAAGGCGGCTCTCACCCAGGAGATCGGCAAAGTGGGCGAGCCCGTGAAGACCGCCTACGGATTCCACTTGATCCGCGTGGAAAAGCGCACGCCCGCCGCGGAAGCCTCCTTCGAGGAGGTGAAGGCCCAGGTTCAGCAGGCCGCCCAGACCGAACGGCAGACCCAGGTGTGGGAGGAATTCCTCGCTGGGCTCAAAAAGGATGTCCCCTACGAGGTGTCGGCGAAGCTCCCCGGGAAGGCCGGTGCCCAGCCCGCCGTCAAGGGCGTTCCCGGCGGCGTGATGTCTGGAACCCCTAAAGTCGCCTCCCCTGCCAAGCCCGCCGCCAAGGCGAAGGTCGAGCCCAAGAAGGCCGCCGAGGCCTCCAAGTGATCCGCACCCGCATCCTGCCGATCTGCCTCAGCGCCTGCGCCCTCTTGACCGTGGGCTGCAAAAAGAAGCCGAAGGCCAGCGCCGTGGCTGCCACCGAAGCCGCAGCCGTGGCCGCGGCACCCGCCAAAACGGGGAACCGCCGGGTGGAGGAGGTGTTGGTGGTGGTCAACGCCCACATCATCACCCGCCGGGGCTTCCAGCAGTCCGTGGAGCAGGAACATGCCGCGCTTTATCGGCAGTTCACCGGCGCCGAACTGGATGAAAAGCTGAAGGCCGCCCGCGAGAAGACCCTCCAGGGCCTCATCGATTCCTCGCTCATCCAGGACAAGGCCGCCGAGCTGGGCATCGTGATCCCCGAGTCCTACCTCCGCGGGAACGTGGAGCAGATCAAGAAGGAGAACAACTTCACCTCCGACGCCGACCTCGAGCGGGCCCTCAAGGCCTCGCTGGGCATCACGCTGCAGGAGTGGATGAAGCGGCAGAAGGAGCAGGTGCTTCGTGACGAGGTGCTGCGCTCCGAGATCTTCCGCAAGATCGCCATCGAAGATCAGGAAATCCGCGCCTACTACGAAGACCACAAGGACGAGTACAAGCTGCCCAGCCGCTTCCGCATCCGGGAGCTGGTGATCCCCAAGGGCGGCACCGAAGCCGAAGTGGCCGAGTCCAAGGCCAAGGTCGCCCGGCTTCAGGCGGAACTGAAGGGTGGGGCCTCCTTCGAGGAGCTGGCCAAGGCCCACAGCGCTTCTCCCAGCAAGGACACCGGCGGCGATCTGGGCTGGATGGCCCGGGGCCTGTTGCGGGCCAACCTGGAAGAGGCCGCGCTCAAGCTCCAGGCGGGTGGGGTGAGCCAGCCCGTGGAGACGGACAAGGATTTGATTCTCGTCCAGATGGTGGCCAACGAGGACAACCGCAGCCAGCCCTTCGAGGAAGTGAAGGGGAAGCTGCTGGAGAAGCTCCAGGAGCCCAAGGCCCAGAACGCCATCGAGCAGTTCCTGAGCAACCTCCGCATCCGGGCCAACATCCGTTACATGGTGCCGAAGGAAGACATCCTGAAGGGTTAGAATGAAGCCATGCGCCTCGATGCTTACCTGAAAAAGAGCCTTCTCATCAAACGGCGGGAGCTGGCCAATCAGTTGTGCGACGAGGGCATGGTGCGGGTGAACGGCGTTCCCCGGAAAGCCAGCCATGAAGTGCGCGAGGGCGACGAGCTGGAGTTCCCACTCTTCGCGAAGGTCCTACGGGTGAAGATCCTGGCGGTGCCCGAGGGCAATGTCTCCCGCGCGGAGCAGTGGTCCCTCTTCGAGGTGCTCGAAGAGAAACGCGTGCCCGTGGAATTGGCCTACGGCGAGGACGCGAACCTCGTCCCCCAGAAGACGCCCCGGAGCCACTGATGGCCGATCAGCCGCTGATCCGCGCCCTGAGGGAGGGCGAGCCCTTCCATGGCCATCTGCTGGCCCTGGAAACGGCCTGGAAGGTGAGCCTCAAAGGCTCCGAGTATCTGGAACTGAAGGTGGGGGACGCCAGCGGCGAGCTCAAGGCCTTCCTTTGGGATGTCCGCGCGGTGGAGGGTGATCCTGAACGGGTGAAGGCGGATGCCTTCCTCTTCCTCAAAGGCACGGCCAGCGCCTACAACGGCCGCCTCCAGTTGAAATTGGACAAGGTCCGGCTCGCCTCCGACGCCGAGGTGGGGGATCTCGCCCGCTTCTTCCCCGTCAGCGCGCGCCCGGTCCCGGAAATGCTGGCGGAGCTGGATGCGTGGATCGCCTCCGTGAAGGACCCCTGGATCCGGCGCCTGCTGGAGCGGCTGCTCGTGGAGGACGAGGCGCGCCGGGCCGCTTTCGCCAAGGCCCCGGCGGCCAAGAGCATGCACCACGCCTACCTGGGCGGCCTCCTGGAGCACAGCCTGTCCATCATGGGCATGGCCGAGCGGGCCTGCGGCCACTACCGGGATCTGAACCGCGATCTGGTGCTGGCGGGTGTCTTCCTCCATGACCTGGGCAAGACGGAGGAGCTCAGCTACGACCGGGGCTTCGGGTACACGGACGAGGGCAACCTCCTGGGCCACATCAGCATGGAATCCCAGTGGATCCAGCGGATCATCGAGGATCTGGAGGGTTTTCCCGGCGCCTTGCGCCTGCACATCCTCCACATCGTCCTGAGCCACCATGGGCGCCTGGACTACGGCAGCCCCGTGCTTCCCCGGACCCCCGAAGCGATGCTCGTCCATTACCTGGACGATCTGGACGGGAAGCTGGAAGTGATGTTCCGGACGCTGCGGGACGATGCGGGGGAAGGGAACTGGACTCCCTTCAACCGCGCCCTGGAGCGCCCCTTCTACAAGGTGCGGTGGCCCCAGGCTGATTGACTAGAATTGGTCGCTTAGAAGGCAATCTGTCCAAATCTGGTCGATCCTTGAGGGACCCTTCGGATGCCCCGGCAGCGGAGGCCCACCGGTAAAGTTGGTCCAGCCAGAGCTTTAGGCGAAAGTTTTCCGGCGGGAAATGCCTGGCACGGGTTTGGCCCTTAGGGGTCTCCCACCCGAGGTGTTCCCATGAAGCTCTCCCGCAAAGCCAAGCGCTATGACGATGCCATCCTTCCGGGCGAGTTTCCGGGCTACGAAGCCTTCGATCAGGCCGGTGGCGATGACATCCTCCACGCTGACCTCAAGCGCACGGGGCGGGGAGTGGAAGTGGCCCAGGTGGTGCTGGAGCGCCATGCGCCCCGCAAGCTCAGCTTCGCCAAGCTGAAGAGCAAGGCCGAGGCCCTCACGGAGCAGATCAGCTACTTGAAGGAGCGCCTGGAGATCGTGGACCACGACCGCCGCGGCATGTACATCCAGCTGCGCAGCCTGCCCCCCTACAAGGACGACCACCAGATCCAGTTCAACGAGATCAGCATTGGCAAGAACCGCATCGTCGTGAAGCGCATCGCCTTTTTCCGCAAAGAAGAGGTCAAGCAGCAGGTGCCGCTGAATCTTTCCGAGCAGGAATTGGCTCGCCTCCTGTCCGACATTCGACAGGCGATCGCCTGAAGGGTGCAGCAGGGTTGAAGCGGGGGCGCCCAGGGGGGCGCCCTTTGCGTTGAGGCTGGAGACTGGAGGCCAGAGGCTGGAAATGGCACGGGCGCCCCTGGGGCGCCCGTGTTGATCCAGGCGCGGCCCGGAGGGCCGCCTCCAATTTGGCCCCCAGTCTCCGGTCTCCAGCCTCAGGCCTCCTACGCGAAGGCCCCCCAGCCACCGCTTTCGGGTCGGGAGGGGGCTTCGGGCAGGTCGTTTTCCTTGAAGAGGAAGTGGCTGGCATTCCAGGAACCGCAGGATTCGCAGCGATCCTGGAAATCCGTGGAGCGGTGCCCGCAGACGCCGCACTCGAAGCGTTGCTTGAGGATGCCGAGATTTCGGAGGAGTTGGCGGTACTCGTTGAGGGCGGCCTCGTTGCGGCCGCGGCGGGCGTGGATCTTGGCCATGAAAAAGTACAGGATGGGGCTGTAGACCACCTGGCTGCGCACCTCCTGGAACTGCTCCAGGGCCCGATCCAGGATCTCCAGCCGGTACAGCATCTTGCCCAGGAAGAACTTGGCGGTGGTGGCGTGCTGGGTGGTGGCGGCCACCCGTTCGAGGACGGCCAGGCCCTCCTCGGGCTTGCCCAGCTGGATGAAGTAGTCCTCGATTTCCTGGAGGAAGGTGCCCTCGGCCGTGGCCCGGAATCCCTCCAACCAGATTTCGACACCCTGTTGTTCCTGGTCCTGAAGGATCATGGCCCGGCCCAGGGCCAGGTAGGCGGGCACGAAGGCCGGGTCGTCCTTGATGACCTGTTGAAAGGACTGGGAGGCTTCCTTGAACTGGTCCTCTTCGGCCCTTTGGACTCCCAGCTGGTAGAGGAGGGCCACGCCCTGGGCCTTCTCGGGCAGGCCCACCTCGGCCGGGAACTGCCCCACCAGCTTCCGGTGGGTCTCCAGCGCTTCGGCCCAGCGGTGGCTTTCCATGTGGAAGGCGCGCAGCCGTCGCAGCGCGCGCAAGGACCGCTTGGGTTCGTCGGCCGCGAGCTTCTTGAGGACATTGGCGGCGCTTTCGGAATCGCGGGAGGCCTGCAGGGCCTCGGCCAGGGCATAGCGGACCTCATCCCAATCGGGGAGCTGCTTGGTGAGTTTTTCCAGGCCCCGCACGGCGGCGAGGTTCTCGCCCGCCTTCATGAGGCACTCGGCCAGCAGGAGCTGGGCTTCACCATGATCGGCCCGCTGCTCCAGGATCCCCTCCAGCAGGGGTCGGGCCTCCCGGTGCAGGCCGTGGGACATCAGGTCGCGGGCCTCCCGCACGCGCTCGGAGAGCCGCATGCCGAGGCGGTTGGCGGCGGAGGAGTTGAGGCCCTGGATGGCGCGGTAGATCTCGATGACCGCCGTCCAGACGAGGTTCAACAGGAAGCCCAGGGCGAAGACGCCAAGCACCACCCACCACACCTTGGCCCGATAGGTGTCCGTGAGGATCAGCTGGGCGTTCAGGAGCTCGTGGTTCGAGTAATACAGGTTGGCCAGCGCCGCCATGACGAACAGGGCCAACAGGACGAAGAAGACATGGATGAACTTCATGGACGCCCCTGAGTTGGTTTCCATCATTCCATGGTTTAGGTGGGATCGGCGTCCTGCTCAGTCCAGGCCTTGGCTGCTTTAAGGTCCTCCCACACGGCCTTGCGGACTTCGGCCGTGTACTGCCGCAGGACGTAGGCGGGATGGAAGGTGGGCATCACGGGGATGCTGCGGCCTGCGATCTCCACGCGCTTCCACTGGCCGCGCACCTTGGTGATGCCCTCGGCCACGCCCACCAGTTCTCGCAGGGGCGTGGCGCCGAGGGTCACGATGACCTTGGGCTGGACGAGTTCGATCTGGCGGCGCAGGTAGCCCAGGCAAGCGGCGGCTTCCTCGCCCGTGGGGGTGCGGTTGTCCGGGGGCCGGCACTTTACGATGTTGGCGATGTAGACCTGCTCCCGCGTGAGCCCGATGGCGCCGATCATCTTGTCCAGCAGCTCCCCGGCCTTGCCCACGAAGGGTCGGCCCTGGAGATCCTCGTCGCGGCCGGGGCCCTCCCCCACGAACATCAACGGGGCCCGGGGATCGCCCTCGCCGAACACGAAGCGCAGGCGACTGGGTCCCAGCGGGCACTTGAGGCAGCCCTGGATGGCCTGCTCCAGTTCCTGGAGCGTGGCGGCGCCGGCCACGGCGGCTTCGGTGGGGCAGCCCATGGGATCCGAGGGGGGCGCATAATAGGCCGGGACGGGGCGTTCCGGAGTCGCCACCCGGGCGGGCGGCTTCGCAGGGGCGGGCAGAGCTGGGCGCGGGGGCGGCGCGGCCGTGACCGGAGGTGGGGCAGGGAGGTCGACGAACGGAGCTTCCGGGCGGAGGAGCCCCATCACCCCCAGATCCGCGAGGGTGTCCTTCCAGGCCATGAGTTCGTCGCGGTCCACGCCCCCAGTGTACTGGCCCCTCGATCCGCCGCCCCATCCCACCGGGCTAAACCGTCCCAGGGAACCTGGCGTCCCCTTGGTGCATCCTTAGGTCTGGAGACGTCATGGCCCCAACGGCCCCCCTTGAATCCGAAACCCCATTTGGTGCCCAGCCGGCCTACGTCCAGGCCTTCTCCGAGCTCTATCCCCGACTGGTGAGCTATGCCCGGCGCTATGGCGCCACCTTCGCCGAGGATATCGCCCAGGAGGCCTTCGTCATCCTCATGCAGCGCGTGGAGCCCGTGGACCATCCCACGGCTTTCCTCTACGGCACCGTGCGCACCTTGGCGCTCACGGAGCGTCGGCCCATGAAGAACCAGAACCTCAGCCTCGAAGCGGTGATCGAACCCGGCTCCAACGGGGGAGCCTACGATTCCCTGCTCAACGCCGAAGTGCGGGCCCGCATGAAGACCCTGAACCCCACCTTCCGCGAGGCCCTGTGGCTCTTCGTGGTGGAGGGCCTCTCCATCCGGGAGATCGCCGATATCCTGGGCATCCCCGAAGCCACCGTGAAGACCCGCATCCACCGGGCCAAGGCCCAGTTGAAAGAACAACTCAATCCCGATACCCCTGGGGGCGTGCATGTCATGGTCTGACCCTTCCCGCCGCTTCGAACCCGCCGAGGACCTCCAGCTCCGGGCGGAGATGAGCGAGCTTCTGGGCTTCGAGCCGGCCCCCCGTTCGGAGACCGAGCCTACGAATGAGCTCGTCGCCCTGGCCGAGGAACTCCGCAAGGAGGCCCTCCGCCGCAAGCGCCTTGAACGCCGCCGCCCCTCCTGGGGGATGCTCGCCGCCGCTGTGCTCCCCCTCGCCGTGGCCGCGGCGGGCCTGGGGGTGTGGGGCCAGGGCAATCGAGCCAAGGCGGAGGCGCTCGCCACCGCCGCCGCCCAGAAGACCCAGGAACTGGAACAGAAGCTCCAAGCCCACAAGACCGAACTGGCCCAGGAACGGGCCACCCGGGAACAGCTCACCAAGGTCCTGGCCCAGGCGGATCGCAAGGGCCGGAAGTCCCCCTACCTGGTGATCCCCGCGGATCCCGTCCAGGGCCCGGGCCAGGATCAACTGCGCGTGAACGCGAAGCCCAGGTAGGGTCATCTGGGCAATAAAGACCAGGTTTCACCCTGGCCCGGGCTTTGCCGATAGAGGGTCCAGGTGAAGCCATGGCCTCCTCCCCCGTTCTCGTCATCATCCTGCTGCTCTGTGCCCTCTGCGCGATCCTCGCGGGGATGTCGGTCTTCGCCAACCAGAAGCCTCCCGACCCCCGCATGAATCTCGTGATCAACGAGATGGAGGAGTTGAAGGGCCTCGTGAGCCAGCTTCAGAAGTCCGTCATGGCCATGGAGCGGAAGATGGAGAAGGAGACCCGCGATGCCCGGACGGAGCAACGCGAGGTCATGGAGAAGATGGGCGAGACGCTCGATAAGAAATTGAAGGAACTCGTGGGGTAGACGGTTGTGGGCTGTGGGCTCTAGCTGATTCCGCCTGCGCCTGAGGGGACGGCTGGGTCGGCGCAAGCTAGAGCCCAGAGCCTATAGCCCAACGCCCAAAGCCCAAAGCCCAAAGCCCAAAGCCATGCCTCATCCCACCTGCGAGTGCCCCGGCGTCCACCCGCGCTCGTTGAGCAGTTTCACGCCCTGGATGCGGGTGAGGCGGAAGCTCATCTCCTCCTGGTGGAGGTGGCAGAAGGCGATGAGGTGATCTCCCTGGATCTCGCGGGGGGTCGTGCGCCGCAGCTGGGTGCGGTGCGCGGCAGGGGGGAGGTAGGTGAGCTCGCACATGAGGTTGTGGCCGGCGGCGTATTCGAGGATCCGCATGGTCTCCTCGGCAGGCTGATCGTCGTGGCCCAGGTGCAGCATGGGGATGCGGCGGGAGACGCGCTGGAAGCGGACGGGATCCTCATCGTGGAGCCGCTGCAGGCCATTGCGCACCATCTGGCGGATGGGATCCAGGTGGGCGGCCATGCCCTTCTCCTCGACGAAGGCCAGCGCGGCCAGGGCCCAGAGGTAGAGGTCCTCATCCTGATCCAGGCTGAGCGCGAGGAACTTGCCGGGCCGGGGCAGGTAGCCCGCGGCCTTCAGCAGGGCCTGGGCATTGCCCTCGCCGTGGATCTCCAGCACGGTATCGGAGATGGGCTTGAGGCCCAAGGGGGCCAGCTCGGGGCGGAGGCGCAGCTCGTCGGCGAGCTGCTTGTCCCGGGTTCGCACGAGGTGCACTCCCTGGGCCAGTTCCACTTCGCCCACGCGCCGCTCGATCTCCTCCAGCAAGTGCACGAGGGGCTGCGGCATGCTGGAGAAGGCGCCGGGGTGGGCGCCCAGGCGGGCGCGGATCTCCTCCATGGTCACGCCCAGATCCAGGGCGCGCACGAGGCTTTCGTGGCTCACGCGGAAGGTGGCCATGGTATCGAGCGCTTCCACTTCCGCCACCTGCGCCAGCTGCAGCAGGCGATGGGGATTCTGGAGCAGGGGCGTCAACAGCTCCAGCGTGGGTTGGATGATGAGGGGATGGCCGGGCTCCAGGCTCGTCCAGTGGGCCTCGGTGCCCTTGAGATCCCGCAGCAGGTATTCGTGGGCGAGGGACTCGCCGTGGGGGGTCAGGGTGATGTGATCCGCGGAGGTATCCAGGGCCACGAGCCCCATGCGGCCCAGGAAGGGGAGGAACACCTCGCGGGTGCGGTCCTCCTCCAGGGGGTGCAGCGTCTTGAGGAAGGCGAGGAAGGGGCCCACGGCGAGGGTCTGGCCGCGGCGCTCCAGCAGGTGTTGCATGAGGAAGTGGCGATCCTCGGCCGGGGGCATGCCCCACACCTTCAAATCGTGTTCCAGCAGGCTGGCGAAGGCGCGCTCGGCCACCCAGCGGGGGGGATGGGCGGTGACGGCCGGGAGCAGCGTCTCCACGCGCCCTTCCGTCTTCCATAGGAGGCCCAGGCGGTGCAGGAGGGTGAAGAGCAGGGTGGCGTCCGACTCGTCCTGCAGCAGGGCATTGCGGGCCATGAGCTGCTGCAATTCCTTCTTGGCGGGCAGGCCCCCCTTGAGAACGCGGATGCCGCCCACGCAGCGCAGCAGCACTGAGGAGAGGGCGAGGCTGAAGCGGTAGGGCTCCGCGGCGCGCAGCTTCACGCCCTCAGGGGCGGTGAAGCTCAGGGCCGTGTCGTCGAAGTCCTCCAGGGCGTCCGAGATGCGCTCCGCCACGGTGTAAGCCTCGAAGGCCGCGGAGGTGGGCAGGATCAAGCCGAGATCCAGGAGCTCGCGGGCGACCTCCGCGGCCGGCTGCTTCCCATCCTGGGAAAGATGTTTGAGGGCCACCAGGGCTTCGCTGCGGAGATCGGCCAGGGTATCCGTGAGGTGCCGGTTGTCCTCCAGGTGGAACACCATGGTCTTCAGGAGGCGTTTGCGGCCTTCGGCCTCATCATCCCAGCGCAGGGGGATCGGCAGCTTGCGCCGCTCGCAGATGGTGCGCAGCTGGTCGTCGCTGCAGTGGGAGAGGAGCTGGAAGTGGGGTTGCCCGGTCATGCGATCCGTCGTCTGGGTAATGCACCAGTCTGGCACGGAGTCATCCAACGGTCAGCGGGAAAGCCCTTCAGGTGGCCCCGACGCGAGAACGCCCGGCCGGAGCCGGGCGTTCAGGGGATAAATCGACTTTAGTTGGCGGCGAGGGTCCCGAAGGTCAGGGTGATGTTCGCGATCGTGCCATCCGACTGGAGCACTTGGGCTTTGGTCTGGGCCAGGGCCGCGGTGCCCGTGGGGGCGGCGGCCTTGAGGTCCACCGCGAAGCGGGCCAGGACGCCGTTGAGGGCCACGGAAGATCCGAGCCCCTTCTGTCCCAGGCCACCCACGAGGGCGTTGCCCGTGACCTTGCCCTTGAGGGCCAGGGGAGCGGTGCCGAGGGTGAGCACGGTGCCGTTCTGGATGAACTCCGCATCGCCGGTGGCGACCTTCGTCCAGGTGAGGCGGGTGGCATCGGCCGTGAGGCTGAAGGCCAGGCCCGCGCCATTGGGGGCGCCGGAGCCGACCACGTCGAGGACGAGGTGGGTGGAGGTGCTCAGGCCCGCGTTCTTCTTCACCTGGTAGGTGCCGGTGCTGGGATCGGTGTAGGCCAGGGAGGTGGCCGCAGGGGGCGTCGGCGGGGTGGGGTTGCCGCCACCCCCGCCCCCGCCACAGGCGAGGGAGAGGACGAGGGCGGTGCCGGCGAAGAGTGCGGAAAGGGAGGTGCGTAGGGTCATGGGTGGATCCTTCCTCAGAGAGCGTTCAACAGAAGGGTGAGGTCGGCATCGTTGATCTGACCGTCGGAATTGAAGTCGGCCTTGGAGAGGTCGGCGGGGGTGGTGCTGCTGAAGAGTTTTAGGAACTCAAGCAGGTCATAGACGTCCGTGGCGGCATCCCCATTGATGTTGAGGCTGGGGCCGGCGTTCACGAAGGGCTTGATGGAGAGCACACCGCATTGGAATGAGCCCGTATCCCCGGCGCCCAGATCCTGGAAGCGCACCTTCCAGGTTCCGTTGGCCGTCTTGCCATTGAAGGCGGAGAGGGGGCTGGAGGGCTTGAAGGTGCCGACCAGGGGCAGGTTGGCCGTGGTCTGGGTCTGGATGGTGGCGGTGCCGGCATCCGCGAACACGGTATAGGTGCCGCAGCTGGTGCCGAAGGCGGGGGTGGAACCGTCCGTCTTGCCGATGTTGCCGCCGTTGATCAGGCGGGCCAGAGTCACGGTGCTGTTATCGGGGGCCACCAAGGTGACATCCAGATCGCCCACCCAGGTGTGGGTGAGGTAGAGGGAGAAGGTAACTTCGCCCACGTTGCCGGTGATGCCGCTGACGACGAAGGGAACCTCGACGGCAGCCGCAGGGCTGTCGGGAATGAAGGTGACGGTGGTGCTGTTGGTCGTTGTGGCGGTACCCAGGCCCATGACGGTCAGGGTGGCGGCGTTGGAGGCCACCATCCCGGCCTTGCCCGTTACTTCGCAGACGAAGCTGGCACCGGTGTCGGCGAGCGCGAGGGTCGGAGTGGTGTAGGAGGCGGCCGTGGCGCCGGGGATGGCCGTGCCGTTCTTCTTCCACTGGTACGTGAGCGGGCCGGTACCGGTGGCGCCCACGGTGAAGGTGGCGGTCTGTCCGATGGCGGCCGTCACATTGGAAGGCTGCGTGGGGAAGGTTACCGGGGTGGGGGTGGCGATTACGATGTTGGCCACGGCCATCTGGGCAGGCACCGCGACGTTGGTGGCAGTCACGGTGTAGGCCCCGGGGGTGGCGCCGGTGGTATTCAAAACGCCCGTGCTGGGGTTGATGGTGGCGCCAGTGACCGTGGAGGTGTAGGTCACCGTGCCACCGCCATTCACCGTACCGGCGAAGGTGGCGGTATCGCCCACGTAGAGAAGGGCCGAGTTAGGGGTGATGTTGACGGTGCCAGCCACGGGGACGTTGGCCATTTCCCAGACACCACGGCCCCAGGTGGAGACGCGGATGAAGGAACTGTCGGGGGCGACGTAGATATCGCTCACGCGTCCCTGGGGGAGGCCCGTGCCGAAGAGGGTCCAGCTCGTCCCGCCGGTGGTTGTGCGGTACACGCCCAACCAGGTGGCGGCGTAAACGGTGTTCCCCGTTCCATCCCCGAGGTCGACGGCCAGCTTGGTCACGGGGACATCCGGCAGGCCGCTGTCGGCGCGGGTCCAGGTAGTGCCTCCGTCACCGCTGCGGGTGACGTGGGAGGCCCCGGCCGTGGTCGTTTCGGAGCAGACATAGAGGATCTTGTCCGTGGCCCAGGCGGCATTCGCATTGAATCCGTACCAGCCGGCGGAGAGGCCGTTGCTCCCGTTGCTGCCCAGGAAGGGGTCAGTCCAGGTCTGGCCGCCGTTGGTGGTGATGGGCAGGTAGCCACCGGCCCCGGCCACGGCGATTCGACCGAGATCGGAGGGATGGACGCCGATGCCGTGGGAGACGGCACGCACGCCGTGACCCGCCCCGATGCCGCCGGTGCCGGCGGTGCCGATGGTGACCCAGCCCGTGGCGTTGCTCTGGTAGATCTTGCCGACGGCGGTGGTGGAGTAGGTGAAGAAGGCGGTTCCGCTGGGATCGGCCTGTTCAGTGGGCGTGATGATGGGGGTGACGAAGTTGAAATTGGCGCTCGTCCGGGCCGGAAGGCCCGTCACGAAGGAGGACCAGTTGCTCTGCGTGACCGGGGGGTTCGTGGTGGAACGCTGGATGGCGTTGTAGACGTAGGAGGACATGCTGTAGCCGGAGCCGGGGGCCCAACCCACGCCGAAGCCGTCACCACCGCGGATCTGGTTGAAGGTGCTGTTGGGGGTGGGGCTGGTCACACGGGTGCGGGTGCCATTGTCCTGCAGGCCGATGAGCGCGCTGCCGGTGACCTTGGGGTTCACCGCCAGACCGTAGATCAGGTGGGTGGCGAGGCCCTTGTTCTTGGTGTCATCCCAAGTGGTGCCACCGTCGGTGCTCGTGAAGAGACCGCCATCAGTGCCGAAGAAGAGGCGATTGGTTCCACCGGCGTTGCTGAAGGCGGCGGAGTGGAAGTCGGCGTGGATGTAGGGCTTGCCGCCCTGGGCCAGCCAGTCGCTGAGGATCGCCCAGGTGGCGCCGCCATCGGTGGTCTTGGCGCCGGCGAGCTGGCCACCGAGGTAAACCGTGTTGCGGGTCGCGTCGCTGCCGTCCACGAGGATCATGTGGTTGTAGAAGGCCTGCCCGGCCATGAGGTCCATGTCCGTCTGGTCGCCCGTGGCGCCCGTGGGAGTCTTGCTCCCGATGTTCAGGGCCGTCCAGGCCTGGCCGCCATTGGTGCTGCGGAAGAGGTCCAGCTGGGCATTGCTGTTCGTATTCGCGGCGAAGCAGTAGACGATCGCGTCACCCGGGGCGCCGATGCCGAGCGTGGCGCGGCCGATGCCCGCGATGGGCGTGGTGATGGGGTTCCAGGTGGCGCCCAGATCCGTCGAGATGTAGAGTGCGCCGGCTCCACTCGTCACGGTGCTGGCGAGCCAGCCCACGGAGGTCTTCACGATCGTCCACACAGCCTTGCCGGCAAGGGTTGCGACAGGGGCGAAGGAGGTGCCGCCATTGGTGCTGCGGAAGAGGCCCGCGTTGGTGCCCACGAGGATGATGTCGTCGGCGTCCGTGGAACCCGCGCTGGTGTCCACCTGGAGGCTGTGGATCTTGGTGGCGCCGGTCAGGAAGACGGCGGAACCCCAGGTCCCGGCGTCATTGGTGGATTTGCAGACGAAGCCACCCACACCGCCATCGAAGGAATCGCCAGCGCCGTAGTAGAGGACCGAAGCCGTCCGCCCGAATGCAGCGCTGCCGCCGGCGGTGCTGCCGACGAAGTCGGTGGTGGGGGTCCACGTCGGCGTGGCGGTGGTGAAGTTCGTCGTCTTCCAGAGACCGCCACCGGCGTTGAGGAAGTAGACGGTGTTGGCATCGGTGGGGTGGGGCAGGATGGTGCGGGCGCGGCCGCTATCCACCTTCGTGAGCTGGATTCCGTTCTGCGTGAAGTCTGAGCTGGTGGGCCCCAGGTTCACCCAAGTTCCAGGCACCACGGCGGCGGGCAGTTCCCGGCCTTCACGGGGGAATAGGAACGGGTACTTGGCGCGTTCTTTGGCGGACTCGGAGACGAGTCGCTCGTAGAAATCCTGACCGAGCTCACCGCCCATGCGCTCCAGGAACCACTGGTGGCGAAGCCAGGCCTCATCGATGACCTTCTCGTCGCCATTTCGCGTGAAGCGCTTGTAGTTCAGCTTGTAGGCCGCGGAGGGATCGGGTTGGGCCTGATGAGCCCCTTCCTGGGCCATGAGGCCGGGACCGGTGGCCAAGGCCAGGGCGAGCATGGACAGCCCCATGGGGCGGTGGGTGAAATTCATGAGGCACCTCAGAACCGTCTCATCGGTCGACTTGGGCCGGAGCGGGAGGGTAATTGTATTGGAAGTGTCACTGGGTGGACTCCTTACAATCCCTTCACAAACCTTGCCTTTGATCGCGAGGCTGGGCCTTCGGAGCAGGGTTCCAGGGGGGGCCGGCAGGGCACCCTTCGTTGACCCCCTTTCGGAAGCCCCGTAACCTCGAAGGTTTAGGCGTCCCCTTGATCGCGATCCGTCCCGAGAACCCCCTCATCGTCCAGTCGGACCGCACCTTGCTGCTCGAGGTGGCCCATCCGGACTTCGAGGTGGTTCGGGATGAATTGGCCCGGTTCGCGGAGCTGGTGAAGAGCCCCGAGCACATCCACACCTACCGGATCACCCCCTTGAGCCTGTGGAACGCCTCCGCCTCGGGCGTCACCTGCGCCGAGATGCTGGAGACCCTGGACCGCTGGTCCAAGTACCCCGTGCCCCAGAACCTCCTCCAGGAAATCGAGGATCACGGCACCCGCTACGGCAAGCTCAAACTCGTGGCCCACGAGGATGGGCGCCTCGCCCTGGAGATGGACGACAAGACCCTCTTCTGGGAGATCAGCAACCAGAAGAGCCTCGCGGGCATGCTGGGCGAACCCTACCGGGATGAAAAGGGCATCTACCTCCACACGGGCATGCGGGGCGAGGTGAAGCTGCAACTGATCCGCCTGGGCCACCCCGTGCAGGACATGGCCGGCTACAAACCCGGCGACCCCCTGGAGTTCTCCCTCCGGAGCATTCGCGCCAGCGGCAAGCCCTTCGGCCTGCGCCCCTACCAGCAGGCCGCCGCGGACGTCTTCCACGCGGGCGGTGGGCCCGATGGCGGCGCCGGCGTGCTCGTATTGCCCTGCGGGGCCGGCAAGACCGTCATCGGCATCGGCTGCATGGAGAAGCTCCAGACCCACACCCTCGTGCTCACCACCAACGGCACCGCCGTGAAGCAGTGGAAGCAGGAGGTGCTGGACAAGACGACGCTGACTGAGGACCAGGTGGGCCTCTACATGGGCGACGTGAAGGAGATCAAGCCCGTCACCATCGCCACCTACCAGATCCTCACCTACCGCAAGGACAAGGGCGCCCCCTTCGAGCACTTCAAGATCTTCGAGGCGGCCAACTGGGGCCTCGTGATCTACGACGAGGTGCACATGCTCCCCGCCCCCATCTTCCGGGCCGTGGCGGAGCTGCAGGCCAAGCGGCGCCTGGGCCTCACCGCCACCCTCGTGCGCGAGGACGGCAAGGAGGAGGACGTCTTCTCCCTCATCGGCCCCAAGCGCGTGGACGTGCCCTGGAAGATGCTCGAGAAGGAGGGTTTCATCGCCACGGCCCACTGCCTCGAGATCCGCGTGCCCCTGCCCACGGACGAGCGCATGGCCTACGCCGTGGCCGACCAGCGCCAGCGCTTCCGCCTCGCCTCCGAGAACTCCATGAAGCTGGCCGTGGTGGACGAGCTGCTGGCGGGCCACCCCGAGGATGGCATCCTCATCATCGGCCAGTACCTCGAGCAGCTCCGCATCCTCGGTGAGCGCTTGGGCGCGCCCGTCCTCACGGGGCAGACGCCGGAGAAGGAACGCGAGGAGCTCTTCCGCAAGTTCCGCGTCGGCGAGATCCGCATCCTCATCGTGAGCAAGGTGGCCAACTTCGCCATCGACCTGCCCGATGCCTCCGTCGCCATCCAGGTGAGCGGAACCTTCGGCAGCCGCCAGGAGGAAGCCCAGCGACTGGGCCGCGTCCTCCGCCCCAAGGGCGACCGCAACGTCAGCTATTTCTACAGCCTCATCAGCAAGGACAGCACCGAGCAGGAGTTCGCCCGCAACCGCCAGCTGTTCCTCACCGAGCAGGGCTACCGCTACCTCATCGAGAGCCGCCACTTCGAAAGCCATGGCGCCCTCAGCGAGCCCAAGGTGTGGCGGCAGCTGCTGGTGGAAACGGGAATGTAGCCTCCCTGCTCGGGAGGAACGCTGACCACCCCCGGATCGCACCGTGCCCCGCACGGTGCTCCCGCTCCCGCCCTTCGGGCGATCGCGGACGGGGCCCCGTTCTCACCGAGCAGGGCTACCGCTACCTCATCGAGAGCCGCCACTTCGAAAGCCATGGCGCCCTCAGCGAGCCCAAGGTGTGGCGGCAGCTGCTGGCGGAAACCGGCGGGGCTTCGGCGCGCCCCTAGATCCTTCCAAGCAGGGGCAGCAGCAGGGCGGTTCCCACGGCGGCGTAGATGCCGGCCACTACGTCGTCCATCACGATGCCTCGGCCCGTGGGGAGGGACTGGAGGTCGTGGATCACCCCGGGCTTCCATACATCGAAGAGGCGGAAGAGAAGGAAGGGCGCCAGGGCGCGGACATCGAGGAGGGGCATGGGTCCCTTGAAGGGCACCAGCAGCCACAGGGGGATCAATGCGATCCACATGCCCGCCCATTCGTCCGCGACGATGTAGGAGGGATCCTTGTCACCGGTCTCGGCGACGACCGCATCGGACGCCCGGATGGCGATCCAGGTCAGCCCCATGGCGGGGAGGATGCCGTACCAGAGCCAACCCTCGAGTGGGCCGCCGCCGGGGAGGCGGAACGTGGCCCGGCGGAGGGCCAACCAAGCGAGCGTGGCGGCCAGGCTCCCCCACGTCCCCGGCGCCGGCCTCAGATAGCCACTGCCGAAGCCCGTGGCCACCCACCATGCCCAGCGGGGGGCCTTGGGCCCCCGGGCTGCGTTGGCGTCGGCCATCAGTTCTGGTCCTCACCCGGCTGGGGGCGGCCCGCGGGGATCAGCTGCTCGCTGAGGGGCGCCACCGCGTAGCCCATGCGGCGGGTGCCGACCCACACCTCCACCACGAGTCGCTCTTCGGCCTTGGGGGCTCCGGGCCATTCGCCCTGAATGCTCCACGTGTGCTTGGCGGACTCCGTGACTTTCACGTCGAGCCGGCCCCGGCCGCCGCGCACGAAGCGCAGGTTGGCACCCCGCTCCAGGGCGGGCAGATCCGCGACGGCCATGCGCCATGCGCGCAGCTCGGCCTTGGCACCGGCCTTGAGGCCTTCGGCGGCCACCTCCGCGTGCAGGCGCGCCGGAGGCAGGGCGCCCTTGGGCTCCACGCCGGCACCCCAGGTGACGGAGGCTCGGGTGATCTTCACGGGCACGGGCTTCCCCTTGGGAGCGGCCAGCATGGGCAGGGTGGCGAGGAGGAGGATGAGGGATCGCATGACTGAATCCTACTCCTGAACAGCCCTCAATCCAGGTTCAGTCGAAGGCCCAGCTGCAGGCTCAACTCCCAGCTCGGGGGCGGAGCGGGCGTGGCGGCGCGCTTCCATAGGGGGACGGCGAGCTGGATGCGGGTGAAGGGCACGAAGCGATCGTTGCCGCGGAGCAGATAGGCGGCATCCCAGGGGAAGAGGGGCACGAGGATGCCCCGGAATCCGAGACCCGCCCGGGCCCAGGCTCGGCCGAAGGTGACGGATCCGCGTGGGCCCTCCAGGCGTTCGACTCTGGCTTCGAGGCCGAGGAGGGCGTGACCGTCGAAGCGTTCGCTCCACCAGGCTTGCTGGAGCCCAACTCCCAGCAGGTCGCGCTTCGTGGCATCCACCGTCAGGCGGGCGTAGCTGACGGTGAGCTGGGTGGGTAAGCGCCCCGGCTCGCCGAGGTCCCAGGCCAGCTGGAGGCCAGGGCCCGCGGCTTCGCGGCCGGAAGGTAGGGCGGGTCGCTGTTGGGCGAAGCTGGCACCGATCTCGAGCCCCTGAGCCCGGGCGAGGGTGCCCATCACCAGCATCCCCAGAATGGTGAGCTTAGACATGGCGCAGGGCCTCCACCACCCGCAGTCGCGCGGCCTTGAGGCCCGGGAGGAGGGCGCTGAGCTGCAGGGTGGTCTGGAGGAAGAGGAAGGCGGCCACGTACACCATGGGCACGAAGTGGATGAAGAGCTCATAGCCGTGGCTCGTGCCGGGAGGGGCGGGCATCTGATAGTGCAGGGCGTTCATGCCCGCGCGGAAGAGGAGGGTGAACACGAAACCTGTGAGGCTCCCCGCGAGGCCCAGGAAGGCGCCCTCCCATTGCAGGAGCGCCACCAACTGGCGGGCCTGGAGGCCCGTGGCGCGCAGCACGCCGAACTCGCGGATGCGCTCCATGACGCTCATGAGCAGGGTGTTGGCCGTGGCGAGGAAGACCACGAGGAAGAGGACGAGGCCCATGAAACCGAAGATGGCGAAGTAGAGCATGCGCACCTGCTGGTAGAAGGCGGCCAGCTGGTGCCAGGGGTGGGCCTCCGTTCCGGGCAGCTCCCGGGCGAAGCGCTCGGCCATGGCATCGGCCCGCTGGGGCTGCTTGAGCACCACGCTGAGCCGGCTGCGGGCGCCTTCGGCCTGGAGCAGGAGCTCGGCGGTGTCGAGGCTCACGGTGAGGGCCCGGTCGTTGAGCTCCCGCAGTCCCAAATCCTGGAGGCCCACGACTTCCACATCCACCGCGTTGAGAGAACCCGCCTTGGTGGTGGACATGAGCGTGAGGGAGGTGCCCACGGTGGCGCCGAGGCTCTTGGCCAGGCCGATGCCGAGGATGACTTCGCGGGCCTCCGGCTGGGCGGAGAGCCACCGGGAGCCGGCGCCGCCGGGGGCCTTGGAGCCCTCCTTCACGCGGTCGGCCACGGCCATGTGGGCGGCCTCGCGGGTGGGATCCACGGCGCTCCCGAGGAACGCGACGCTCTTGGGCCCGCTGCTGAGAAGGCCCATGAACTGGATGCGGGGCAGCACCTCGGCCACCTCGGGATCCTGGCGCAACTTCGCGGCCAGGGTCTCGCCGCCTTCCAGGGCCTTTTCGAGACTGCCCTCTTCGCCCCCTTCGAGACCGCCCGTGGGCAGGATCTGGACGTGTCCAAGCCCGCCCCGGATGGCGCCGTCGGAAAGGCCCTGGAAGGTCTGGGCCATGAAGCCACCGGCGAGGCTCAGGGCCGTGAAGCTGGCCACGAGCACGAGGAGGGTGAGCAGGCTGCGGCGGCGCTGGCGCAGGAGGTTGCGGAGGGCGAGGCGGGCGAGGATCACGGGCGCACCTCCAACGCCACGAGGCGTCCATCCACGAGCCGCGCTACGCGATCGGCCCGCCCGATCACCATCGGATCGTGGCTGGCCACGAGGAAGGCAACGCCGCGCTCCTTGGCGAGGCGGTGCACGAGGTCCATGAGGGGCGCGCCGTGGGCCTGGTCGAGGCTGGCGGTGGGCTCGTCGGCGAGCACCACGGCGGGGCGGCCGGCGAGGGCCCGGGCGATGGCCACCCGCTGCTGTTGGCCGCCGCTCAGCTCCGTGGGGCGGTGGTGCAGGCGGGGCGTGAGGTCCACGGAGGCCAGGGCCGCTTCCGCTTGGTGGCGGGCTTCCTCGGTGGAGAGCCCGCGGAGCTGCAGGGGCAGCATCACGTTCTCCAGGGCCGTGAACACGGGCAGGAGGTTGTGGGCCTGGAACACGAAGCCGAGGCGGTTCAAGCGCAGCTCCGTGCGGGCCCGCTCGGGGAGGGTGGAGACGGCCACGCCCTCCAGGCGCACCTCGCCGCCATCGGCCTCATCCAGCAGGCCGGCGATCTGCAGCAGCGTCGTCTTGCCGGAACCGGAGGGGCCCGCGAGCACCGTCATCTGGCCCGAAGGCACGTCCAGGCTCACGTCGAAGACGCCGGCCTTTTCCCCGCCGGCCTCGTAGGTCCGGGTGATGTTCAAGAGCTGGAGCATCCTCCCAGATTAGCGGAGGGGGATCAGCGATGCTCCCGCCCTTCATGCTCTCGGGCCTCCTCGGGCTCGCGGGGCTCTGGGGCCGGGGAGCTTTGGGGATTCGCAGGCCCGGCCACGCCACCCTGGCCGTAGACGAGCTGCCCACCCGCCTCACCCACCCGATAACCCAGGCCCAGGACGAGGAGGCTGCCGGCGAAGCTCGCGCCCATGAGCCCACGGGAAGCGCCTGGGCGCCGGGCGAAGGCCCCGGCCGCCACCAGCGCCAGAACTCCGCCAGCGCCCACCAGGAAGAGGTTGGCGGCACGCTCGTGAGCCTCGAGGGCGGCTTCCGGCACCCGCCCTTCGACCCGGGACTCATCCCGCTCGCCGCTCCAGCGGGCGGCGAACCCGCCTCCGAGGAGGATTCCCTGAAGGGCCAAAGCAAGGAACCAGGCCCGCTGGGGAAGCCACAGCTTGCGGATGGCGAAACCCAGTCCCAGGAGGATCAGGGGCATCACCACCGCGAGGGCGATGGGCAGGTGGACGAGTTTGGGATGAAGGGGAAGCATGGGGACTCCTCGTAGGGTTCGACTGAACGATGGGGGCTTGGCGTGCCCATGGCCATCCGCCGAATGTGATAGCCTCCGCCCCATGCCGTTACGCACGTCGGATCCGCTGGATGTGGCATGGGAGCGCAGGCGCTTCGCCCTCTTCGGCGGGCTCTTCATCGGCATCGCCCTGCTGGTGGGGTTGGATCTGGGGGCCGATGCCCGGGTGGGCAGCACCCCTCGGCACCTCCTGATGGAGGGGGGCATATTCCTACTCGCCACGGTGCGTCAGCAGGCCCGCAACCTCTACAAGAAGGCGGGGCTGTCAGGCCGCCATGATCTGGCGGCCTTCTTCCTGGAGGATCTGCTCACGCCTCGTAAGGGCTAATGCTTCGCTTTGAACTCGGCCTCGTAGGCGGCCGTGCTGGCCTCGGTGCCGCCTTCGGTGATCTCGCCCACGAGGTCGTAGGCGTGGGCTTGGGTGATGCGCACGCGCTGGATGGTGTTGGGCCGGGGCTGGCCGTCCACGATGAGCACGTTGCCGTCGATCTCCGGGGCCTGGCCCTGGTGGCGGCCTTTGGCGATGAGATCCGTCTCCTCATGGGCGCCCTCCACGAGCACTTCGATGATCTGGCCCACCTTCTCCTGGTTCTTCTCCCGGGCGATCTTCTGCTGGAGTTCCAGGAGCTTCTTCTTGCGGGCCTCCTTGGTGCGCTTCGGGATGGGGTCGCCCTGGTCGAAGGCCGGGGTGCCCTCCTCGGGGCTGTAGGTGAAGACGCCCACGTGGTCGAAGCGGGCCTCCTGGATGAAGGCTTTCAGCTCGCCAAACGCCGCCTCATCCTCCCCGGGGAAACCCACGATGAAGTTGGAGCGGATGTGGATACCGGGGATGATCGTGCGCACCTTGTCGAGCAGCTTCATGAAGCTGGCGCGGGAGCCGCCCCGGGCCATCGCCTTGAGGAGGCCCTGATCCGCGTGCTGCAGGGGCATGTCCAGGTACTTGGCGCAGTTCGCCGTCTCGGCGATGGCGCGCATCATCCCCTCGCTGAGGCGGTTGGGGTAGGCGTAGTGGACGCGGGTCCACTTCAGGCCCTCCACCTCGCCCAGGGCGCGGATGAGCTTGCCCAGGGCCTCGGGATCGCCGAAGTCGCGGCCGTAGTCGGTGGTGTCCTGGCCCACGAGGCTGATCTCGAGGACCCCCTGGCTGACAAGCTGCCGGGCCTCCGCGACGACGCTTTCGATGCTGCGGCTGCGCTGGGCGCCCCGGAGCTTGGGGATGATGCAGAAGGCGCAGGAGTGATCGCAACCCTCGCTGATCTTCAGGTAGGCGCTGGCCTTGGGGGTGGTGAGCAGGCGGGGGCTGGCCTCGTCGTAGAGGTAATCGGGGTCGCGGACGAGATCCTCCCAACCGGCGCCGCCGATGACCTCGGCGATCTGCTCCACGTCCCGGGTGCCCAGGCAGGCGTCGATCTCGGGCATGCCCTGGATGAGCTCATCCCGGTAGCGCTCCACCAGGCAGCCCGCCACGATGAGCTTCTTGCAGACGCCCTTCTCCTTCATGGAGGCGGCTTCCAGGATGGCCTCGATGGATTCCTGCTTGGCAGCGTCGATGAACCCGCAGGTGTTCACGACGATGACCTCGGCCTCCTCCCGAAGGGGGGTGAGCTGGAAGCCTTTCAGGCGCAGGTGCCCCAGCATGACCTCGCTATCCACGAGGTTCTTGGGGCAGCCCAATGACATGAATCCGACCTTGGTCACGACGACTCCGGCCCCGGGTGTGGGGAACCTCATAGATTAACGCGGAGCGTCGATAAAGGGAGCAGGCGATATGCTAGACTCCACCCCCGGAAACCCCACATGCGAATGATCCTTCAGGTCGATGGCGCCAACCACAAGGTGGATCTCACCGAGGAAGGCGTGACGATCGGCCGCGGTGACCAGGCCACCATCCGCATCCTGGCCAACGCCGTGTCCCGGGTCCACGCCCGCTTCTTCATGCGGGACGGGGCCCCCCATGTCCTCGATCTCAAGTCGTTGAACGGGACGACCTTGAATGGCGCTCCGGTGACCGAGCCCAGGCCCTTCGCCCAGGGCGACACCATCCTGCTAGGCGAGGTGATGGTCAAGTGGGTGTCGGACAAGGAGCCCACCGTTCCGGCCAAGGCCCTGAACATGACGGTGTCCCCCAAGTCCGTTTCCAGTCGCATCTCCTTGGAAGATCGGGCCTTCGATGCCTCGGGCTCCATCGTGGTTCCCCACGCCAGCATCGAGAAGCTGCTGGAGCAGGCCAAGGAGCAGCCGGCCAAGGATGCCGGGCTCCTCTTCCAGCGCCTGGCGACCATGGCAGGCACCCTGCTTCGGGCTTCCACGCTGCAGGAACTGCTGGCCAGTGTCATGGAACTGGTGACCAGCGAGATCCCCTGCCAGCGAGGCTTCATCCTGCTCACGGGGCCGGATGGGGAGCTCATCCCGGAGTACCTGTGGGAGGAGAACCCGGAAGCCTCGCACCCCCCCATCAGCCGCACCATCGCCCACACCGCCATGAAGGATCGGGTGGCCATCCTCACCACCGATGCCCGCCTGGACCCCCGGTTCAGCGCCGGGGAGAGCATCAAGATCCACGGCATCACGTCGGCCCTCTGCGCGCCCCTCGTGGTGGAGGATCAGGCCCTGGGCGTGATCTACCTGGAGACGAGCCTCAGCAAGGGCGGCTTCAAGCGGGAGGATGAGCACCTCCTCAGCGCCATGGCCAACTTCGCGGCCGTGGGCATCCAGCGCGAGCGCGATACCCGCTTCCGCAACCGGCTGGAGCGCTACCACAGCCCCCAGGTGGTGGAGCAGATCCTGAAGAGCAGCCAAAGCAAGGAGGCGCCAGCCCTTTCGGCCAAACGCTGCGAGATCAGCGTGCTCTTCGCCGACATCAGCGGCTTCACGCGGATGAGCGAGGGCATGGAACCCCTGAAGCTGGCCGCCATCCTCAACCGCACCTTCGAGGCCCTGACGGAGCAGATCTTCAGCCGCGGCGGCACGCTGGATAAGTACATCGGCGACGCCATCATGGCCTTCTTCGGGGCCCCCAACCCCGATCCGGACCACGCCCAGAACGCCGTGGACGCCGCCATCGCCATGCAGGAGACCATCTTCTTCCTCAACCAGAACCGCCCCGAGGGCTACCCGGAGCTGCAGATGCGCATCGGCATCAACAGCGGCGAGGCCTTCGCCGGCGACATCGGCTGCGAGAAGCGCATGGACTACACGGTGATGGGCTCCACGGTGAATTTGGCCTCCCGCCTGGAGAGCGGCGTGGCGAAATCGGGCCAGATCGTGGTGGGTCCCCGCACGGCCACCATCCTCGGCTCGGAATACGATCTTGTGCCGAGGAAGCCCGTGTCCCTGAAGGGCTTCGAGAACGAGCTCACGCCCTACGAAGTGCACTGGGCCGAGCATGACTCACCCACCATGGAACACGACGTGCCCACGGCGGTGCATCAGATCGCGGACGCCTGAATGGAAACGGAGGCCGTGAGGCCTCCGTTTCCATTCAATGCCCTGGGGTTCAGCTCCGATCGCGCAGGGCCGGCCAGTCGCCGAAGGCGAGGATGCACAAGACGATGATCATGCCCACGCCGGGGATGAGGCAGAGCAGGGCCAGGGCTCCGTTGTGGCCCGCCTTGGTGAAGATCCGCCAGAAGCAGAAGACCGGGAAGACCATCAAGAGCAGGGCGAAGAGGATGAAGCCCATGCAGCCGAGGCCCATGAGCCCGGCGGCCGCGGCGGCGGCTTCTTCGTTGTGGCCCTGGAGGAGGGTCATGAGGGGGAGGAGGGCGGTCATGGGTGCTCCGATGAGGTGGGGTGAATGGAAACGGCGCCCATGGGTTCGGGCGCCGTTGCAGGTGGGGATAGCGCCTAGCGGTCGACCTTGATGACGGTGGTCTTGGAGAAGAGGCAGGGCAGGCTCCGGCGTTCCGACCCCAGGATCATCAGGTAGGGAAGGCCCAGGAGCATGCCGTTCACCCAGTAGCCCACGAAGCGGAGCACCACCTGGGAGATCTCGAGGGGAGCGGCGGGATTGGCATCGGATACGACCCGCAGCTTCATGACCTTCTTGCCGATGGTGGCGTGGGTCGTCATGAGGCACCACCCATGGAACACCAACATTGCGATGCCGAGGAAGGGAGCGAGGAAGCACCCGAGCACGGGGATGAGCATCACCACCATGTAGACCACCATGCCGATCACGCCATCGATGAGGATAGCCAGCAGGCGGGTGAGGAAGTCGCCGCGCTCACCGGTGGGGATGGCGGTATCCGGCACGGACGGGAGGAAGCCCTGCAGGAATTCAGGCACGGGGCTGGGGCCGCCGGAGGTCCCGTGATTCGTGAAGTGCCCGAAGCCCGGGGCCGTGCCCGGA
Source organism: Acidobacteriota bacterium (assembly GCA_016192145.1). Lineage (GTDB taxonomy): Bacteria > Acidobacteriota > Holophagae > Holophagales > Holophagaceae > JAFDVN01. Next base: position 243,517 of record JACPUT010000006.1, read on the forward strand.
TCGTTGGCGCTGGGGGCGATGGGGGCGGGGGCCGCGGAGGGAAGGGGGGGCGCCGGCATGGGGACGGGAGGCATGGGCGCGGGCGCCGGAGGCACGGGAGCCAAGGCGATGGGGGCGGCCTCGGTGGGGACCACCGGATTGGGACCCGTGGGCTGCTTCTCCGGCGCGGCGGGTTCGGCGGGGGTGCCGCCGGCGTGGATGGCGGCCATCTGCTCGGGGCTCATGCGCACGGTGCCCAGGGGATTGGAAGGCACGGGAATCTGAATGGCCACGGTGGCGCCCTGCTCGTCGGCGGGGCTGGAGTAGGTCATCTGGATCTGGCCCAAGGTGATGCGATCGCCATCCCGCAGCGGGCTGCTCTGCACCCGGGAGCCGTTCAGCAGCACGCCATTGCTGCTTTGGAGATCCTGGATCTCGTAGCCGTTGCCCACCTTGCGGAGCACGCAGTGGTGCCTGGAAATGCTGGGGTCAGGCAGCCGGAGCGTGTTATCCAGCTCCCGGCCGATGTGCACTTCAGCGTCCAGCATTTCGAACTCGCGGACGCCGGAACTCTCGTGAACCAGCAGTTTGGCCATCGCTTACCTCGGTTGGGTTGACGCAGGCAGTCTAAGCGGAGTCACGGAAGATTCCAAGGAATTGGCGGCGGGTCCGGGGCCGAGGGCCAGGCGGCTTGACCTTGCCAAGTGGATGAGCCTGCTTGACCTCCCATCCCGAGGGGTGCAGGCTGACACGAGGAACCGGAGGCGGCATGGTGCTTTTCAACGCGGCCACGAAGGAGTTGACGGCGAAAATCGTCTACTACGGGCCGGGTCTGTGCGGGAAGACGACGAATCTCCAGCACATCTACGACACGATGCCTCAGGACGGGCGGGGCAAGATGCTGAGCCTCGCCACCCAGACGGACCGCACGCTCTTCTTCGACTTCCTGCCCATCGAGCTGGGCACGATCCGGGGCATGAAGACCCGCATCCAGCTCTACACGGTGCCCGGCCAGGTCTTTTACGACGCCACCCGCAAGCTGGTGCTGCGCGGGGCCGACGCCGTGGTGTTCGTGGCGGATTCCCAGGCGCCCGCCCTGGAGTCCAACAAGGAGAGCTTTCAAAACCTCATCGATAACCTCAAGGATCAGGGCGCGGAGCTGGCGAAGACCCCCCACGTCATCCAGTGGAACAAGCGGGATACGCCCAACGCGCTGCCCGTGGCCACCCTGAACCAGGAGATCAACCGCTTCGGCGTCCCCACCTTCGAGGCCTGCGCCATGAAGGGCGAGGGCGTGAAGGAGACCTTGAGCGGCGTGGCCAAGCTCGTGCTCAAGAGCCTGGCGGACAAGTACGGTGGCGGCGTGGTGGAAACCCCCATGCCGGCGGCCCTGACCCCCAAGGCTCCGCCCCTTCCGGCCGCCCCGCCCCCCATCGCCCACCCGGCCACCAAGCCCCTGGAAGTCGAGGAACTGGGTGTGCCCGACATGCTGGAGGAGATCGAGGAGCTGCCTTCCGAGGGCGCCCGAAAGACCTACCAGACCCAGCACCTGCCCCACAATTCCGTGGTGGAAGTGCCCGTGGTGCTGGACCGGAGCCTCTTCAGCGGGGAAGGCCCCGTCGAGATCAAGCTGAAGCTGTACTTGAAGTAGGCCGGAGGCTTCAGGCCGGAGACTGGAGGAGAAGCTCCGGGCGGGAACGGGCATACTGGAGCATTCGCCTGGAATGCCCATGACCCGCCCCGTCGTCACCCGCTTCGCCCCCTCGCCCACTGGCATGCTCCACATCGGGGGCGTGCGCACGGCCCTGTTCTGCTGGCTCTTCGCTAAGAAGCATGGCGGCCGCTTCATCCTGCGCATCGAGGACACGGACCTCAGCCGCAGCACCGACGACAACATCCGCATCATCGAAGAGGGCATGGCCTGGTGCGGCCTCGAGTGGGATGAGGGGCCGGTGGTCGGAGACCCCTCGAAGTGGGTGGGACCCCATGGCCCCTACCGTCAGATGCAGCGCATGGACAGGTACCGCGCCAAGGTCCAGGAGCTGCTGGACCAGGACCTCGCCTACCGCTGCCGCTGCTCCCGGGAAGAGCTGGAGTCGCGCCGTTCCGCCGTGGAGGCCGCCGGCAAGGTGTTCCAGTACAACCGGGGCCTGGACGCCGGCAAGGGCTGCGCCGCCAAGCACCATGACGCCTCGGAATCCGCCGCCATCCGTTTCCGCATGCCCGAGGGCGGCGATATCGTCCTCCACGACCTCATCAAGGGCGAGATCCGCTTCCCCGCGGACAGCCTCGACGACTGGATCATCGCTCGCTCCTCGGAGACTCCCGGCGAGATCGGCGTGCCCACCTACAACTTCTGCGTGGTGGTGGATGACACCCACATGGAGGTGAGCCACGTCATCCGGGGCGACGACCACGTGAACAACACGCCCAAGCAGATCCCCCTCTTCGCCGCCTTCGGCTTTCCGCTGCCCGCCTTCGCCCACGTGCCCATGATCCTCGGCAAGGATGGCGCGAAGCTCAGCAAGCGCCACGGCGCCACCAGCATCACCGAGTACCAGGCCATGGGCTTCCTGCCTTCCGCCGTGCGCCTCGCCCTGGCCCGCCTCTCCTGGACGCCCAAGCAGGATGGCAAGGCCGCGGAGACCGCCGAGGAGGAGATCCTCACGGACGCCGACATGATCCGCCTCTTCGACCTGGCCGACGTGCAGAAAAGCGCCGCCCGCTTCGACATGGACAAGCTCTCATGGATGAACCAGAAGCTGATTCAGCGAGCTTCATGGCGCGAGTTGGAGCACCACCTCAGGCCCTTCGTGCCTGAGGTGGTGTGGGATGAAAAGAGCGATGAGTGGAAGGCCACGGCCATCACCGCCACCCAGAAGGGCAAGAGCCTCGTGGAGATGGCGGAGTCCCTCCGCTTCGCCTTCGAACGCCCCGAGACCTTCGATGAGGCCGCCGCCGCCAAGTTCATCACCGATGCCGTGAAGCCCGCCCTGCGGGAGGTCCTCGCCCTCGAGGACTATTCCCACGACGCCCTCAAGGCCGCCTTCGACGGGATCATGGAAAGACACGGCCTCAAGCTCAAGGACGTGGCCCAGGCCCTGCGCGTGGCCCTCTGTGGCAGGCCCGTGAGCCCCATGATCTTCGAGACGATGTACCTCGTCGGCCGCGACGAAGTTCGCACGCGCGTGGAGAAGTGGCTGTGATGAACCTCGAGGAATTCACCCACATCACCCTCACGGTGGTGGAGGAGCAGAAGGATGAGTCCTATGCCCCGACGCTGATCGTGGGCGATGAGGTGCGCATCATCAACGGCATCCCCGAGGGCCTGGACCACCGCTTGGCCATCCAGGATGTGGTCCGCCGCTTGGGCCTTGGGGATTACGAATTCCTCTTCGGCGTCCGCACGGGCCCCCACGAAGTCACCACGGGCCACCACACGCCTTTGGGCATCCAGATCCAGCGCATCACGGAGTTGGGGAAGGGGTACTCGATCTCGGAGGTCGAGGAATGCCCTTGGTGGGACCTGCATGTGGGCGGAGATCAGTAATTCGCCATGAGCCTTCCCTTCGAGGAACTGACCAACCGGGTGTTGGAGGCGGCCTACCAAGTCAGCAACGAACTTGGCATCGGGTTCCTCGAGTCGGTGTCGGTTCGACAACCGGTTTGAATGAATTAACAGGGATGAAGGGGATGAAGGGGATGGGTTTCCGGGATGCCGCGCCGACCCACTCTAGGGCCTGGGGAAGGGCTCAGCGGGCGGCCCAGGGCGCCTTCCAAGGGCGCCTCAGGCCGCCCGCTGAACCGCCGTCGCTCTGCGACGGCGCCGCGCCAGGCGCGGCCCCAGGCCCTGGCCGTACCCTGCTTTTATCCCCTTCATCCCCTTCATCCCTGTTAAATAAATCTTTTGGGCTTTCCCATGTCCGACGCCGAATCCAAGTCCCTGAACTTCCTCGAGGAAATCGTCGAGGGGGACCTCCAGTCCGGCAAGCACGGCGGGCGGGTGCTCACGCGGTTTCCCCCGGAGCCCAACGGCTACCTGCATATCGGCCACGCCAAGAGCATCTGCCTCAACTTCGGCCTTGGCCTGAAGTACGGCGGCGGCACCAACCTGCGCTTCGACGATACGAACCCCACCAAGGAGGAGCAGGAGTACGTGGATTCCATCGAGGCCGACGTGCACTGGCTCGGATTTGAATGGAAGGCCCGCTACTTCGCCTCCGACTACTTCCAGAAGCTCTACGACTTCGCCGAATACCTCATCACCCAGGGCAAGGCCTATGTCTGCGACCTCACGGACGAGCAGACCCGGGAGTACCGCGGCAACTTCCACACCCCGGGGAAGCCGAGCCCCTTTCGGGATCGCAGCGTGGCGGAGAACCTGGATCTCTTCCACCGCATGAAGGCCGGTGAGTTCGCCGATGGCACCCGCGTGCTGCGCGCCAAGATCGACGTGAACGCCGGGAACATGAACCTGCGCGATCCGCTCATGTACCGCATCCGCCACGCCCATCACCACCGCACGGGCGATGCCTGGTGCATCTACCCCATGTACGACTTCGCCCACCCCGTGAGCGACGCCATCGAGGGCATCACGCACTCCATCTGCACCCTGGAATTCGAGGACCACAAACCCCTCTACGACTGGTTCCTGGAGCAGGATGTCGAGGCCAAGTTCTTCCAGAAGCCCCTGCCGCGCCAGTACGAGTTCGCCCGCCTCAACGTCACCACCACCATGATGAGCAAGCGGCGCCTGCTGCTCCTCGTGGAGGAAGGCCACGTGACGGGCTGGGATGATCCCCGCATGCCCACCCTCTCCGGCCTGCGCCGCCGCGGCGTCACCCCCGAGGCCGTGCGCGCCTTCGCGGAGCGCGTGGGCGTGGCCCGGCGCGACGCCACCGTGGACATGGGCCTGCTGGACCTCAGCATCCGCGAGGATCTCGAGGCTCGCTGCGACCGCCGCATGGCCGTGATCCGCCCGTTGAAGGTCACGGTGACGAATCTCGCCGAGGGCGAAATTCACTGGATCGAGCTGCCCAACCATCCCGATGCCGGCCGCGGCACCCGCAAGGTGCCCTTCGGCCGCGAGCTGTACGTCGACCGCGAGGACTTCATGGAGGTCCCCGCCAAGAAGTGGTTCCGCCTGGCCCCGGGTGCCGAGGTGCGACTCCGCGGTGCCTGCTACCTCCGCTGCGAGAAGGTGGTGAAGGATGCGTCGGGCGAGGTCGTCGAGCTCCGCTGCACCTGGGACCCCGCCACCCTGGGGGGCGAGGCCCCCGACGGCCGCAAGGTGAAGGGCACCCTCCACTGGGTGAGCGCCACTCACGCCGTGCGTGCCGAAGTGCGCCTCTACGATCGCCTCTTCACCGTGGACGATCCCATGGATGTGCCCGAAGGCGGCGACTGGCGGGGAACCCTGAACCCGGCCTCACTGGACGTGGTGCAGGCCGCCCTGGAACCCAGCCTCGGCGAGGCCAAGGCGGGCGAGCGCTTCCAGTTCGAGCGCACGGGCTACTTCGCCGTGGATGCCGATTCGAAGCCGGGGGCCTTGGTGTTCAACCGCACCGTGGGGCTCAAGGACAGTTGGGCCAAGGTGGAAGCCAAGGCCTGATCCTGCTGCCTTCGAACCGAAAATACTTAACCAGTGATGAACAGTGATGGGCCTCGGAATGCCGGCTTTTATCACCGTTCATCACTGTTCATCACCGGCTGATTTTTTTCTTTGGCCAATCCCCGCTGCTTCTACCGTCCCACCTTCCACGGCTTAGGCGCCCTCAGCCGTATAGGGAATCGCCTCCTCGTTCACGGCCCATCTGATCTTTCCGGCCTTCCGCGGACCGATGCCCACGACATCTCGAAGGGTCGCTTCTGGAGCTTGGAGGACGTTTCCCACGGTGCCGAATCGATCCAAGAGCCGAAGGGCCAGGTTGGGTCCCACACCGGGAAGGCCCTGGAGGATATGCGATTGCAGGCCCCGCTTCGACCCCCTCCGGAGACCGGGGCGGTAGATGAATCCATGAACAGCCGCAGCCAGCTGCCGCCCAGCAAAGACCATCAACTGGGCCGTTTCCTCCCCATCTCTGGCTCGTAGGAGCGGCACGCCCCACAAAAGGGAAGTGGTGATGAGGGCGCCTTGGATGGCCTGACGCGAAAAGCGGCGTCCCTGCAGGTCAGCGGCGGTCCCTTCCAGGAGCAGGAGGGAGGGTACACGGGAGGTGGCGAGCCTCCGGGCCTGCCGAAAGAGTCGGCCATCTTCGATGGACTGCAGCAGATCGGGAAGGGTCTTCCGCTCCACAAGGAGCCGACCTCCTACGAGATAGTCCCCAACTTGGAGCCGACGAAAGCTGCAAGCTACGCCCGGGGCTGCCTCCAACGCAATCGCTGCACAGCATCCCCGTTCCCGATCATCGATGGTGATATGAAGGGGCGAAGGCGAATCCATGGACCCTCCTGAACTGGGGCCCAGCTTAGCCGACCGCCCAAATTCTTCGGATGGTTTTCCATCGCGCCCTTGTTTATCTCCGCCGCTTCCGCCGCGCCACTTTCACCGGCGTCGGCCCCTCCAGCCACTGACGGATCCGGGCCGCGTCCCCCAGGCGGGTGTACTTGCCCCAGGAGTCGAGCAGGATGATCACCAGGGCGCGCCCGGCCAGGTTCGTCTGCATCACGAGGCACTTACCGGCCTCCTCGAGGTAGCCGGTCTTGGATAGGCCGATGTCCCAGCGGTGGTTCCGGGTGAGGCCGTTGGTGTTCAGGAAGGCGATGCGGCGGTGGCCGGAGCCGATCTCGGCTTCGCCCCGGGTGCTGAAGTCGCGGATCGTCGGGTAGCGGTGGGCCGCGTCCACGAGGGTGGCCAGCTCCCGCGCGGTGGCGACGTTCCCGCCGTCCAGGCCCGTGGGGTCCTCGAAGTGGGTGCGCTTGAGGCCGAGCTCTCCCGCCTTGGCGTTCATGGCGGCCACGCAGGCCTCGAGGCCACCCGGGTAGGTGCGTCCCAGGGCATGGGCGGCCCGGTTCTCGGAGGCCAGCAGGGCCAGGAGCAGGGCCTCCCCCCGGGTGAGGTGGGTGCCCACGGGGAGGCGGGATTTGCTGTGGCGCAGGGTGTCGACGTCCGCCTTCTCGATGCGGATCCCTTCCTGGAGATCCAGCTTCGCGTCCAGCACCACCATGGCGGTCATGAGCTTGGTGAGGGAGGCCATGGGGGCCACGGTCGCGCCCCCCTTGTCATAGAGCACCTCCCCGGTGCGCTGATCCAGGATCAGGGCCTCGGCGGAGCGGAGCCTCAGGGCCGTCCGCTTGTGGGCGGCGCCCGCCGTGCCACCGGCTTGCAGGGCCGCGGAAAGGAGACTCAAGGCACAACCCATCAGAACTGCCTGGAATCCCTTGCTCATGCCGCCTCCCGCCTCCACCCTATCGGCAAAAGGGCCATTGCCGGGAGCGCCTGGGGCGGGCCGTCATTCCAGCTCCGGGAATGGGGGATCCCTCTGGGCGAATGCGGGGGGTCGCCCCTAGGGCCCACGCGGGTTGTGCCACGGGCTCTTGAGACCTTCGTCGCCTAGATAGATGCCCGTTGGGCTGGTAGATTCAATGGGTTGGACTGCGGCGCAAGCCCTGCCTTTCGTCTGCCGACGATCTTGACTGTCTTCCCGGGACGGCCCATGGAAACCCTTGCCAGCCTGCTGCACACCTCGCCCGCCACCGCCTGGATGGCGGTGAAGGTCCTCATGGCCTTCGGGCTGATCATGGGCATCGCGCCGCCGCTCACCTGGGCGGAGCGCCGCGGCAGCGCCATGATCCAAGATCGCATCGGCCCCAACCGGGCCGCCCTCTTCGGCAAGATCCGCATCCTGGGCCTCGTGCAAGCCCTGGCCGATGGCGTGAAGTTCTTCTTCAAGGAAGACCTCGTGCCCCCCCACGCCAACAAGCGCCTCTTCTGGCTGGCGCCCCTCCTCGCCTTCGTGCCCGCCATGCTCGGCTTCGCCGTGATCCCCATGGGCCGCAGCTTCCTGAGCGGCGGCACCGAGTACCACCTGAGCCTGCTCGATCCCGGCAATGGCATGGGCATGCTCTTTCCCATGGCCGTGGGCGCCATGGCCGTGTACGGCATCCTCGTGGCGGCCTGGTCCAGCAACAACAAGTGGGCCATCCTCGGCGGCATGCGGGCCTCCGCGCAGATGGTGAGCTACGAGGTGGGCCTCTCCCTCGCCGTGATCGCCATCTTCATGGTGACGGGCGGCTACGATCCCCACGAGATCGTGAAGGCGCAGCAGGGCACCTTCCTCGGCGTGCTTCCCAACTGGTACGTGTTCCGCCAGCCCTTCGGCTTCCTCGTCTTTTTCGTCTGCATGTTCGCCGAGGCCAACCGCCTCCCCTTCGACTTCGCCGAGGGTGAGAGCGAAATCGTGGCGGGCTTCCACATCGAGTACGGCTCCATGAAGTTCGCCCTCATCGGCCTCGCGGAGTACGGGCACATCCTGGGGGCCTCCGCCCTCATCACCACCATGTACCTGGGCGGCTGGGGTATCCCCTTCGTGGCCGACCACGGCCAGATCCCCGTGATCGTGACCTTCCTCGTGTTCCTCACGAAGGTGATCGCCCTCTGCCTCGTCTTCATCTGGGTCCGGTGGACCCTGCCGCGCTTCCGCTATGACCAGCTCATGAACCTGGGCTGGAAGAAGCTGTTGCCCATCTCCATGGCGAACTTGCTCTACTTCGCCTACCGCATGAGGGGCTGACCATGGGTGTCCTCGTCAAGAAAGTCGAACTGACCTGGTGGGAACGCCTCTACGTGGTGAGCGTCGCCATCGGCATGGGCGTCACCTTCAAGCACTTCATCAAGCAGCTCCTCACCCCCACGTCGAAGCGGTACACCATCCAGTACCCCGACATGAAGAAGGAGATGCCCAAGGGCTACCGCGGCCTCCACGAGCTCAAGCGCTTCGAGGATGGCGCCATCAAGTGCGTGGCCTGCTTCATGTGCCAGGAGGCCTGCCCGGCCCGCTGCATCAGCATCGAAGCCGAGGAGTTCAGCGAGCTGAACTTCACCCAGGGCTTCGAGGAGAAGCGCCCGGCCACCTTCAAGATCGACATGCTCCGCTGCATTTTCTGCGGCATGTGCGAAGAGGCCTGCCCGAAGGATGCGATCTGGCTCCGCGACAACTACGAGCTGGCCGCCTACGATCGCCTCTCCATGAACTTCGGCAAGTGGGACCTCATCAACACCTACGCCGAGCCGGACGGGAAAGCCCGCCTCACGCAGGCCGAAGAGAGCCCCATGACCCCCAGCCGCCGCACTGTGGCCCTCTAGGAGACCGGAGATGTTCCTCACCTTCGCCATCCTTGCCCTGGCCGGCGCCCTGGCCCTCCTGCTGCAGAAGAACGCCATCGAGGCGGGTCTCTGCATGGCCCTCAGCTTCCTGGGCGTGTCGGGCCTCTTCGTGCTGCTCGGCAACCCCGTGGCCGCCGCCCTGCAGATCATCGTCTACGCCGGCGCCATCCTGATCCTCGTGCTCTTCGTGATCATGCTGCTCAACAGCCACGAAGAGGAGCCCGCCGAAGTCTCCCGGCCCATCCAGCGCTGGGGCTCCGTGGCCCTGGTGGCCGTGCTCGGCCTCGGCGCCTTCCGGCTCCTGAACGGCAGCCCGGCCCTGGCCGAGCTGGCCGCCAAGCCCGTGACGGGCGCCTCCACGAACCTGCACAGCCTGGGCGACATGCTCTTCAGCCAGCACCTGCTGGGCTTCGAAGTGGCGGGCTTCCTCCTGCTGGCCGCCATGATCGGGGCCGTCGCCCTGGTTAAAAAGAACCTTTAGGGAGCCGCGATGGACCTGCTTTCCGGAACCCTCCAAGGCTACCTGCTGGTCGCCTTCCTCCTGTTCCTCATCGGGCTCGCCACCGTGTTGCTGCGGCGCACCTTGCTCCTGCAGTTCATGGGCATCGAGCTGATGCTCAACGCGGCGAACGTGGCCCTGCTGGCCTTCGCCCGCTGGCGCGGGAGCGATCTCCAGGGCACCGTGTTCTACCTCTTCATCATCGCCGTCGCCGCGTGCGAAGCCGCCGTGGGCCTGGCCCTCGTCATCGGCCTGCACCGCCACCGCGCCACCACCGATGCCGATAAGGCCTCGAGCCTGAAGCAGTGAGGAACCAATGACCTACGCTTGGCTCATTCCCGTCCTCCCCCTCCTCGGCTTCCTGGTGAACCTCCTCGTCGGCAAGAAGGTCGGCAAGGGCTTCGTCACGGCCGTGGCCGTGGGCTCCGTGACCCTCAGCTTCATCCTGGCCGTGCGCCTCTTCCTCGCCATGAAGGGCGCCGACGGTCACCGGCTCGACCTCGCCTATTTCACCTGGATGCAGACCGGGGCCCTTACGGTGCCCTTCGGCTTCACCGTGGATCCCCTCAGCGGCACCATGATGCTCGTCATCACGGGCATCGGCCTCCTCATCCACCTCTACTCCGTGGGCTACATGCACGAGGAGGAGGGCTACTACCGCTACTTCGCCTACCTCAACCTCTTCGTCTTCTTCATGCTGACGCTGGTGCTGGGCGACAGCCTGGTGCTGATGTTCGTGGGCTGGGAGGGCGTGGGCCTCTGCTCCTACCTGCTCATCGGCTACTACTTCGAGACGGACTACGCGCCCGACGCGGGCCTCAAGGCCTTCCTCACCAACCGCGTGGGCGACCTGGGCGTGGCCATCGGCATGATGGCGCTCTTCGCGGCTTTCGGCACGCTCACCGTGAGCGGCATCCTCACTCAGGCGGGCCACCTGGCCCCCGAAGTGGGCTTCGGCTTCCTCACCTTCGCCACCCTGATGCTCTTCGTGGGCGCCACGGGCAAGAGCGCCCAGCTGCCCCTCTACCTCTGGCTGCCGGACGCCATGGCGGGCCCGACCCCCGTCAGCGCCCTGATCCACGCGGCCACCATGGTCACCAGCGGCATCTACCTCATCTGCCGCCTGGCCCCCGTCTTCCAGCTCACGCCCACGACCCTCACGGTGGTGGCCTGGGTGGGCGGCCTCACGGCCCTCTTCGCGGCGACCATCGGCCTCTTCCAGCGCGATATCAAGAAGGTGCTGGCCTACTCCACCGTCTCCCAGCTGGGCTTCATGTTCCTGGGCCTCGGGGCCACGGGCTTCGCGGCGGGCTTCTTCCACGTGTTCACCCACGCCTGGTTCAAGGCCCTCCTCTTCCTCGGCGCGGGCAGCGTGATCCACGCCCTGCACCACCAGCAGGACCTCTTCAAGATGGGCGGGCTGAAGTCCAAGACCCCCGTGACCTTTTGGACCATGCTCATCGCCACCTTCGCGATCATGGGCCTGCCCCCCTTCAGCGGTTTCTTCAGCAAGGACGAGATCCTCTACCTCGCCTACCTCAAGAGCCCTCTGCTGTGGGTGATCGGCGTCGTGGCCGCCTGCTGCACGAGCTTCTACATGTGGCGCCTCATGGCCCTCACCTTCTGGGGCGAGCCCCGCGATCACCACGCGTACGACCACGCGCATGAGAGCCCCAAGACCATGACCGTGCCCCTGATGGTGCTGGCCGTGGGTTCCGCCCTCTTCGGCTTCTGGGGCGTCCCCGAGGCCTTCGGCGGCCATTTCGCCATCGGCGAGTGGCTGAAGCCGGCCCTCACCTTCGGGCAGCTGCACGGGGAGCACGGCCACCACGCCGGTCCCGCCATCGCCCTGGCCGCCACCTCCACGGTGCTGGGTGTGATCTTCGGTCTCTTCGGCTGGTTCAAGTACAAGGACGGCCTCGCCTGGGAGGAGGGCTTCATCGCCAAGTTCCCCGCCGTGCATCGCGTCCTGCTCAACAAGTACTACGTGGATGAGGCCGTGGAACTCACGATCCTCGGCCCCCTGCGCTGGTTCGGCAACGTGTGCTGGAAGCTCTTCGACGTGATCCTCATCGACGGCGTGGGCGTGAACCTGCCCGCGGCGCTGACGAAGGTGGCCGGCGACTTCGTGGCCCTCTTCCAGACGGGCCGCGTGCGGAACTACGTCTTCACCATGGGCCTGGGCGTCGCCGCCCTCCTCTACATGCTGCTGAAGTAGGAGCCAAAATGAACACCTTGAGCCTCCTCGTCTTCGGCCCCGCCCTCCTGGGCCTCCTGCTGCTCTTCCTGCCCGAGAAGTTCGGGAAGGCGGGCAAGTCCATCGCCTTCCTGGGTGCCGTGGCCTTCTTCGTCATCGGCCTTCAGAAGCTGTGGGGCCTGCGCGCCGACCCCTCGGTGCTCGCCCCCGAGCGCTTCACCTGGTTCGCCGTGGCGGGCCTGCCCGTGGAATACCACCTGGCCCTGGATGGCCTGAATTACTGGTTGGTGCTCCTCACCCTCTTCCTCGTGCCCCTCACCATGGCGGCCACCTGGAACTCCCTCAAGCAGGGCGAGGGCCGCTTCAACGGCCTCTTCCTCATCCTCTCGACGGGCATGCTGGGCGCGCTGCTGGCCCAGGACCTCCTGTTCTTCTACCTCTTTTGGGAGGCCATGCTCATCCCCATGTACTTCATGATCGGGGTGTGGGGCGGCGATGATCGGCGCTACGCCGCCAACAAGTTCTTCCTCTTCACCCTGTCCGGTTCGCTGCTCTGGCTTGTGGCGCTGCTGATGGTGGCGGGCAAGGCGGGCTCCTTCAATCCGACGCTCATGGCCACCGCCGCCGCGGCGATGCCGTTCGGCACCCAGTGCTGGCTCTTCCTCGCCTTCGCCGTGGCCTTCGCCATCAAGGTGCCCCTCTTCCCCCTGCACACCTGGCTGCCGGACGCCCACACGCAGGCCCCCACGGCCGGTTCCGCCATCCTGGCGGGCGTGCTGCTGAAACTGGGCGGGTACGGTCTCCTGAAGTTCGCCATCCCCATCTTCCCGGCGGCGGCCCAGCACTACGCCAAGCCCATGGCCCTGCTCGCCGTCATCGCCATCATCTACGGCGCCCTCGTCGCCATGGTGCAGCGGGATATCAAGAAGCTGGTGGCCTACTCCTCCGTCTCCCACATGGGCTTCGTGGTGCTCGGCATCGCCAGCTTCACCGTGGTGGGCACTCAGGGCGCCATGCTCCAGATGCTGAACCACGGCATCTCCACGGGGGCGCTCTTCCTCCTCGTGGGCATGATCTACGACCGGGCCCACACGCGCATGATCGCGGACTTCGGCGGCGTGGCCGTGAAGATGCCCGTCTTCACCGCCTTCTTCTTCATCGTCACCCTCAGCTCCATCGGCCTGCCCCTCACCAACGGGTTCGTGGGCGAGTTCTGGATCCTCAACGGCGCCTTCACCTCCGGCTTCCAGTGGGGCCGCCTCTACGCCTGCCTCGCCACCTTCGGCGTGGTGCTGGGCGCGGCCTACATGCTGTGGATGTTCAAGCGCGTGTTCTGGGGCGCCGAGAACCCCGATCCCGAGAGCGGCACCCACCACCTGCATGACGACCTGAACCTGCGCGAGATCGCCGTGATGCTGCCCCTGATCGGCCTCATCTTCTGGATGGGCCTGCGGCCCGGAACCTTCGTGGCCGCCTCCGAGGCATCCGTCACCGCCCTCCTGAAGGAGGTCCAGGCTCCGGCCCCGAACATGATCACCCTGGCGCCCGCCGCGGCGGCACCGGCGCACGGTACGGAGGCTCCCACTCCCGAGGCGGGCCACGTGGAGGAACACCGATGAACTCCGCCCTCCCCACCTCCGCCCAGTGGGCCGCCCTGATGCCGATCCTCTTCCCGGCCCTGGCCGCCGCGGTGATTCCATTGGCGCTGCTCGACAGGGATGCCGGAGTCCAGAAGTGGATCCGGGCCGGCGTCTACGCCGTGGCCCTCTTCGCCCTCGGCGCCAGCTTCATGTTCCTTGCGGAGTTGGGCAAACAAAGTTCCCAGCCCAGCTATCAGCAACTGCGCCTGGACTACCTCGCCCAGTTCACGGGCATCTTCATCGTCGTGGCGGCGGCGCTGGCCGTGCTGCAGTCCTGGGATCACTTCCACCAGGAAGGCTGGGTCAAGGGCGAGACCATCAGCCTGCTGCTCTTCTCCGTCAGCGGCATGATGGTGTTCGCCAGCACCACGAACCTGCTCGTGCTCTTCCTGGGCCTGGAGCTGTTCAGCATCCCCCTCTACGCCCTCACGGCCACCCTGCGCAGCCGCAGCAGCTCCTCCGAGGGCGGCCTCAAGTACTTCATCACCGGCGCCGTGGCGGCCGCCTGCTTCCTCATGGGCATCGTGATCCTCTACGGGCTCACGGGCACCCTGGATATCTCGGTCATGCGCCTCCAGGCGGGCACGCCCCTGGCGGATCCCCTCTTCATCGTGGGCATCGGCCTCCTGCTCGTGGGCTTCCTCTTCAAGGTGAGCGCCGTCCCCTTCCACCAGTGGACGCCCGACGTCTACGTGGCCTCGCCCCATCCCATCGCGGGCTTCATGTCCGTGGCCACCAAGGGCGTCGCCATCGTGGCCCTCATCCGGGCCTTCCCCGGCCTCACCGCCTGGGGCCCCGTGCTCGGGCCCAAGGTGCAGGGCGTCTTCATGCTCGTGGCCGTGCTCACCCTCGTGGTGGCCAACCTCACGGCCCTGGTGCAGACGAGCGCCAAGCGCATGCTCGCCTACAGCTCCATCTCCCACGCGGGTTACCTCGTGCTGGGCCTCGTGGCGGGGACCCCCGGCGCACTCACGGGCATGCTGTTCTACCTGGCCATCTACCTGGCCATGAACATGGGCGCCTTCGGCCTCTTCACCGCCTTCGGCCTCGTGGGCGAGAAGGACACCTATGAGGATCTGCGCGGCCTGGGCTGGAAGCACCCCCTCATGGGCCTTTGCGCGGCGCTGATCCTCTTCAGCCTCGCCGGCGTGCCCCCCCTGGGTGGCTTCTACGGCAAGTACATGATCTTCAAGGAACTCGTGGCCACGGGCCACGTGAACCTGGCGATCCTGGGCGTGCTCGCCAGCCTGGTGAGCATGGGCTACTACCTGCGCTTCATCGTGGCCCTCTTCCTCCAGGCGCCGACCCAGGCCCAGGAGCGCGAAGCCACCGAGGCCCCCGTGATCCAGGCCTCCCTGGCCCGGGGCACGGTGCTCGTGGGCGCCATCCTCGTGGTGGCGGGCGGTTTCATGCAGACGGTGCTGGTGGATGGGTTCGCCCATCGCGCCATCCAGGGGCTGCTGGGGCTCCGGTAGGGCCCGGGGTTCACGATCACACCGAATCGAGAAGCCACGAAGTGACACGAACGGGCACGAAGGTAGAACTTCGTGCCCGTTCGTGTCCCTTCGTGGCTCAAATCCACTTCGGGGAGGGCTGAGATCGCCCTTCAACCGCCCCTGTCGGCCATCCGCCTGCCCCAAGTCTTCGAATCGCCTTCAACCCCATGGGACACTCGAAGGTCGCTATGTCCTAGAGGTTGTGATGTTCAACATGAAGAACAAGTGGGTCCTCGGCGGGGCCGCAGTCATGCTGGTGGCCGGCGGCATCTTCCTGGCGGTGAAGCCCTCCGCCAAGGGCCCCCAGTGGCGCATGGGCAAGGTGGAGAAGGGCAACCTCACCCAGCGCATCAGCGCCACGGGCACCCTCTCCCCCCTGGTGCAGGTCCCGGTGGGCACGCAGGTCTCCGGTGTCATCTCCGCCCTCTACGCCGACTACAACAGCCTGGTGAAGAAGGGGCAGCTCATCGCCCAGATCGATCCCACGCTGCCCGATACGCAGCTGCGCGATGCCGAGGCCTCCCTGGATCGCGCCCGGACGAACGCGGCGGATGCCAAGGTGCAGATGGAGCGCGCCCAGAAGCTGGCGAAAGCCCAGCTCCTCTCCGAGCAGGATCTGGATATGAAGGTGGTGGCCTACAAGACCGCCGCCGCCAACCTCGATACCGCCCGGGCCGCCCTGGATCGGGCCAAGGCCAACCGCGCCTACTGCGATATCACCGCCCCCGTGGATGGCGTCGTCATCTCCCGCATGGCGGACGTGGGCCAGACCGTGGCCGCCTCCTTCAGCACCCCCAACCTGTTCCAGATCGCCCGCGACCTCTCCAAGATGAAGGTGGAGATCTCCATCGACGAGGCCGACATCGACGAGGTGAAGGTGGGCCAGCGCGCCTTCTTCACCGTGGACAGCCTGCCCGAGCGCCAGTTCGTGGCCACCGTCAGCCAGGTGCGCCTGGAGCCCATCACGAACCAGAACGTCGTCACCTACAAGGTGGTCATCGAAGTGCCCAACGAGGCCCTGGTCCGGGATGAGGGCGCGGCCAAGCCCGCCCCGGCCGAGGGTGGCCGCGCGGGAGGTGGCCTCGGCGACATGGATCCCGAGAAGGCCTGGGAGCGCATGAAGGACCGCCTGCCCGAGGGCACCACCAAGGAGGCCTTCATGAAGCGCTTCAAGGAGCGCATGGCCGAGCGGGCCGCCGCCCGGAAGGCCGCTTCCACGGGCGTGAAGCCCTCCGCCGCGCCCGCGGGCATGAGCCGCCAGGAGATCGCCCGCACCCCCGGTGGCGCCGCCCTGCTCGGTGGCCCCGTCTTCGCTGGCGATCTGGCCCTGCGCCCCGGCATGACCGCCAACATCACCATCGTCACCAACCAGCGCCAGGACGTGCTGAAGGTGCCCAACGCGGCCCTCCGCTTCAACGCCGCGCAGTTCATGAAGGACGAGAAGAAGGCCGAGCCCAAGGATGCCAAGGCCGCGCCCGCCCCCCAAGGCCGCCCTGCCGGCATGGGCGGGGGCGCCATGACCCGCGGCATGGTCACCCGCCGGGAGGACCGGGTCTGGGTGCTGGAGAATGGCAAACCCAAGGCCCTGGCCGTGAAGGCCGGCATCAGCGATGGCCAATCCACGGAAGTCTCGGCGGAGGGCCTCACGGAGGGTCTCACCATCCTCGTGGGCGTGGAGGATCTCACCAAGAAGTCCGCGGGCACCCCCATCACCGGCGGCCCCGGCATGGGCGGCGGACGCCGCAACTAAGGCGGACCCATGGCCATCCTGGAATTCCTCAAGCTCGCCTTCTTTGCCATCACGCGCAACAAGATGCGCGCCTTCCTGACCATGCTCGGCATCATCATCGGCGTGGGGTCCGTCATCGCCATGATCGGCATCGGCGAGGGCTCCAAGCGGGCCTCCATCTCCATGATCCAGAGCATGGGCAGCAACATGATCATGATCTTCAACGGGGGGAGCAGCCGCAGCACCATGGGGCCCATGGCCATGGGCAGCGTGGAGGTGCTGCGGGATGAGGACGCCGCGGCCATCCAGCAGGAACTTCCCGATAGCGTGGCCGCCGCGACGCCCACCGTCCGCACGAATCGCCCCGTCATCTTCCAGAACAACAACTACCAGTGCAGCATCCAGGGCGCGGGCCCGGAATTCCTCACCATCAAGGGCTGGGACACCGCCTCCGGCCGCTTCTTCAACGACTCCGAGGTGCGCAGCCAGGCCAAGGTCTGCGTCATCGGGAACACCGTGAAGGACAATCTCTTCCCCAACGGCGAGGATCCCGTGGGCCAGACCATCCGCATTGGCAAGATGCCCTTCCAGGTGCTGGGCGTGCTGGAGAAGAAGGGCGCCAGCATGATGGGCGACCAGGATGATGTGATCGTGGCTCCCTACACCACGGTGATGCGCAAGATCATGGGTCGGGATCGCATCCAGATGATCATGGTCAGCGCCCGGGATGGGAAGAGCGATCAGGCGGAAGCCGAGGTCACGGCCCTGATGCGCCAGCGCCTGAAGGTGGCCGCCAAGGACGACAACCCTTTCACCATCCGCAAGCAGGATGACTGGGTGAAGATGCAGGATCAGCAGGCCAGCGTCATCACCACCTTCCTCGCCGTGAGCGCCAGCATCAGCCTCATCGTGGGGGGCATCGGCATCTCCAACATCATGCTCGTGAGCGTCACCGAGCGCACCCGCGAGATCGGCGTTCGCCGGGCCCTGGGCGCCACCCAGCGCAGCATCATGCTGCAGTTCCTCGTGGAGGCCATGGTGCTCTCCATCTTCGGCGGCCTCATCGGCGTGGGCATGGCCTGGAGCGCCATCGCCATCCTGCAGGCCGTGGGCGTCCCCGCCGTCACCGAGAGCTGGGCCATCATCCTCGGCCTGGGCTTCAGCGGCGTGGTGGGCATCGCGGCGGGCTTCCTCCCGGCCATCAAGGCGGCGAAGCTCGACGTCATCGATGCGCTGCGGTACGAGTAGGGGTGCTGAGGCATCAGGTCTTGAAACAGGATGCACAGGATAGACAGGATGGGCTCCGGACCTAGCCCAGGGTTGGCTTTTCCCATCCTGTTCATCCTGTACATCCTGTTGAATGAATCCATGACGACTCGACCGGCCTGATTCGTCATCCTGTGAACCCATGACCGAACCCTCCTCCGACTCCCTCGCCGCCCTCCGCGTCCCCGAGTACCGCACCTTCATGGGCGGCATGTTCGGAGTCTTCCTCGCAACGCAGATCCAGACGACGGTGCTGGGGCTGCAGGTGTATGAGCTGGCCCGCGCCACGCGGGGAGTGGCCGACGCCGCCTGGGCCGTGGGTCTCATCGGGTTGGCCGAAGCGTTGCCCTTCCTCGCCCTCACGCTCTTCGGGGGCTGGGCGTCGGACCACTACGACCGCCGCGCCCTGAGCCTGTGGGGTCTCCTGGGCCTGCTGCTGGGGGCCGTCTGGCTCGTGCAGCTGAACCTGGGGGGCGCGCACCACCTCTGGCCCTTCTACGCCGTGCAGGCCCTGGCCGGGGTCGCCCGCGCCCTCTTCCGGCCCGCCTCCGTGGCTCTGGGGACGGAGCTGATCCCCAAGGAGCTCTACGCCAACGCCGCCACCTGGCGCAGCACCCTCTTCCACATCGCCACGGTGGCGGGGCCCGCCCTGGGCGCCCTGCTCTACGCCTGGAAGGGGCCCCTCTGGACCTACGGCGTGATGACCTTCGGCTACCTGGGCGGCTTCGCGGCCCTGCTCTCCCTCGCGCCGCGGCCCCGGCCCGCGGCTCCCGCCACGGCCATCCTCGACAGCCTCAAGGAGGGCGTGGCCTTCGTCTTCTCCCAGCAGGTGGTGCTCGCGGCCCTGAGCCTCGACCTCTTCGCGGTGCTCTTCGGCGGGGCCGTGGCCATGATCCCCGCCTTCGCCCTGGACGTGCTCCACGCGGGGCCCCAGAGCGTGGGCTGGCTGCGGGCGGCCCCGGCCGCGGGCGCCGTGCTCATGGGCCTCTGGCTGGCACGCCACGGCATGTTCAAAAGGGCGGGCCTCACCCTCATCGCCTGCGTGGCGGGCTTCGGGCTCACCTGGATCCTCTTCGCCACGTCCAAGTCCCTGGGCTTCAGCCTGCTGCTGCTCGCCCTCGGCGGGGCCCTCGACAACGTCAGCGTCGTCCTCCGCGCCACCCTCGTGCAGACCTACACGCCCCAGGCCCTCATGGGCCGCGTGTCCGCCGTGAACAGTTTCTTCATCGGCAGCTCCAACGAGCTGGGGGCCTTCGAAAGCGGCCTCGCCGCTAAGCTGTTCGGCCTTGTGCCCAGCGTCGTCTTTGGCGGCTGCATGACCTTGTTGACCGTGGGTGCCACGGCCTGGCGATCGCCCCAGCTCCGGAAACTGAAACATATTCGTTAGACGAGGTTTGCGCGGGTTCAAGCGCGACATCAGGTTGCCGAAACCCTGCCCATGGATCTCGATCACCTGACCCGACTCCTCCAGGAGCGCCAGAACCTCACCGTGGAAACCCCGGGCGGGGTGGAAATGGATGCCTGGGTGGAGGCCCTGGATCACCCCCGACACCGGCTCACCCTCCGCCTCCGCCACCCATCGCCGCCGATCTCCCCCGGGGATGCGCTCCGGATGGCCTTCACCTTCGCGGGGCAGCGCTGGATGGCCACGGCCCAGCTGCATCACTACCCCGACCGGAGCACCTACGTTTCCAGCCTTCCGAGGAGGTTCGAGGCCGCGGATCGCCGGACCCACGCCCGCTGGGCGGTCCCTCCGCCCGGGGGGAGGGTGGAGGTCCGGGTGAGCCTGGGCGAGGGGCTCGTATTCCGGGGCCCCTTGGAATCCCTGTCCGAAGGGGGGCTCAGCCTCCGGGTGGAAGAACTCGTGGGGGCGGAGGGCGCCGTTCCCTGGCGGGAGGGGCTCCTGGAGGAGGGGCACGCCTTCGAGGCCGTTCTTCTCCAGGGAGTGGAGGGTCTGCCGGATCTCGAGGCCGAAGGGCGCTTGGCCTGGGCAGGGGACCTGAACGGCGGCCTGCGCCTTGGGCTGCGGCTCCGGGGACTGACGGAATCCTCTCGGGAAGCCCTGCGGGCGTTCCTGGCGACCCGGCTCCAACCGTTGCCGGAGGCGCTGCCACCGGCACCCTCTTCCGGGCTCGCCCAGCCGGAGGGCGATGGGCCTCCCGCCCCTGACCGGAGCCAGGCTTTGCTGCGCTTGAAGAAACGGGGGCGCACGGTGGTGGTGGCCATGAAGCCGGGGCTCGTCCGCGAGGCGGTGGTGGACTTCATGGTGAAGGATGGCTTCGGGAAGGTGTTCACCGTCGACACGCTCGGGCAGTGGCTGGAACTCTCCTCCACGAAGAACGTCGACCTCGTGTTCATCGATGGCGGCGTGAAGGAACTGCACGATCTGGAACTCGCCAGCTTCCTCCACCAGAGCCGCGGACATCAGGCCTTCGCCATCGTGTTGGCGATCTCCACCCTGGGCACTTCCCTGGGCCTCCTCACGAAGAAGGCGGGGGTGAACCACCTGCTCTCGAAGCCCTACACCCTGGACGTGAGCCTCACGCGGGCCCTCGAATTGGCGTTGGATCTGCGCACCCAGGAGGGCCCCCCGCCCGTGCCTTCCCATCAAGGGCTGCTCAAACGGAAGCCCCTGGCCCTCGCCATGCCGCCGAGCCCGGAACGGGAGGCCCTGCAGGCCTTCCTGCTGGGGGAGGGGTTTGCGCGGGTGCTGCCCGCGGGCACCCTCGGGGAACTGATCCGAACGCTCCACAGCCCCACCTTGGGCCTCATCTTCGTGGATTGGGAGGAGCCGAGCCTCTCGGGCCTGGAGGTGGCCTCCTTCCTGGCCGACCGATCCGAGGATGCGCGCTTCGCTTTGGTGCTCGCCTGCACCCAGGCGGGTCCCCGCCTCATCCGGGAGGCCACGGAACTGGGCGTGGCCAAGGTGATCCTGAAGCCCTACGAACTGAAGGGTCCCCTGGTGGAGACCCTTCTGAAGGCCCTTGAGTCGAAGGCCACCGAATCCTGAAGAGGGTTCAGAGCTTGGCCAGCGCCGCGTCGTAATCGGGTTCGTTGCCCGTCTCGGGCACGAGCTCCGTGTGCACCACCTTCCCCTGCTCGTCCACCACCACCACGGATCGCGCGCAGAGGCCCTTGAGGGGGCTGTCCGTGATGTCCACGCCGAAGGCCTCCTGGAAGTCCCGGTTGCGGAAGGTGCTCACCGGCACCACGGCCTCGAGGCCCTCGGCCCCGCAAAAGCGTTTTTGCGCGAAGGGCAGGTCGGCGCTGATGCAGAGGATGGCCGTGTTGGCCTTCTCGGAAGCGCGCTTGTTGAACGTGCGCACGCTGGTGGCGCAGGTGGGCGTGTCGATGCTGGGGAAGATGTTCAGCACCACGCGCTTCCCGGCGTAATCCCGGAGGCTCGTCTCGGAGAGGTCGCCCTTCGTGAGGGTGAAGGCGGGGCAGGCGGATCCCACCTTCGGCAGCTCGCCGGAGGTGTGGATGGGGTTGCCCTTGAGGGTGATCTGGGCCATGGAAGCTCCTTCAGAGGGAGGACAGGATGCCATGGGGCCCAGGCCGGATGGGTGAAAATGCTGGAACGCGAAGGGCGCTAAGAAAAGCGCGAAGAGCGCGAAGGAAAAGCTGGAAAGCCGCAATGACTAAGCCCCCTTCTAGCTCTTGCTTTGGCGCTCTTCGCGCTTTTCTTCGCGCTCTTCGCGTTCCCGAAGCTCAACGGTTTCTACTTCTTCGGCGGGAACTCCTCCAGCAGATCCCTCACCGCTCGGCCGATGGCTTCCTCCGCCCCCTGCGGATCGCCGGCGAGGCCCGTGAGGGCGCCCTCGGCCACGCCCTCCCACACGAGCTTGTTCGTCTTGAAATCCACCATCTGCAGGACGATGGTGCCTTCCTTGTAGGTGTGGCGGCGGCTGGAGCCGATGGACGTGCGCATGCCCCAGCCCCGCCCGCCCGTGCCGAAGCCCACGCGCGTGTGGGTGGAGTAATGGCGGTTCTGGTAGACGGGGTAGTAGTCCAGCAGCACATCCGGATCCGCGGCGGTCTCCCGCGCCAGGTGTTTGGCGGCCAGTTCCCGCTCCACGGCGGCCCGCACCCGGGCGTCGTTGAAGGCGCCCATGCGGGGGGTGGCATCGCCCACCTTCTCGGGTTTGGGCCTGTACCAGTCGTAGGTGCGGTAGGCCGCCAGGGGCGCCGTGGCATCGAAGTCGCGGCGGATCGTATAGGGGGCGCAGGCCGTCAGGGCGAGCAGCAGGGTGGGGGCGGATCGGGACAGGCGCATGGATGGCATCCTCCGGAGATTCGACCGCCCGATGCGCTCAGGGGTTGAGGGGTTTCACGGCGCCCATTTCCCACACCCAGAACCGGCCCTCGAAGGCCCAGGGCAGGGCGAGGCCGTTGGCCACGTGTTGCTCCGTGTGGAAGTGCCCCGTGAGGAAGGTGGCGGGCGCCGCCTCCCGGGCGGCCTCCGTGAAGGCGGCCTCCGGGAAGGCGAGCTTGTATTCCCGGTTCGTGGTGCGGAGCTTCCGTTCGATGCCCGTGGCCAGGCTGTGGGCCCAAGCCCCGGGCAGGAGGCGGAAGCAGGCCCACAGGGGGCCGCTGCGGCTCAGGAGGTTCCAGGTGCGGTAGGCGCGATCCGAGGCGTTGATGAGGTCGCCGTGCTCGAAGGCGAGGGCCTCGCCTTCGAGGCGCCCGCCGATGCCTTCCCCGATGAGGTCGAAGTGGGGGGCGTGCCGATCCAGGAAGTACTCGCGGTTGCCCAGCCACAGGCCCACCCAGGCCCCGGCGGCGCGCCGCTCGTCCACCCAGGTGAGGAAGGCCGCCTGGGCCGGGGTCTCCATGGCGGGAATGCCCACCCACACGTCGAACACGTCGCCCAGGAAGAGCCAATCCGCGTCGGGGCGCGCGGCGGCGGCCTCGCGCAGGCCCGGGAAGGATTCATCCCGCCAATGGGGATCCGCCACGAGGATGAGGGGGCGCGAGGGTTCCTTCCGCTTCAGCTCGCCCCGGTGCCAGCCGAAGGCCGAAAGGCGCCGGGAGCCCAGCATGGGCAGGCTCGCGAGGCCCAGGCCGAGCAGCGTGCCGAACGCATCCGCCAGCCAATCGAGGGCCGACGCCTCGCGGCCCGGCACGTAGCTCTGGTGCACCTCATCGCTGGCCCCGAAGGCCGCGAGCAGCAGGAAAACCAGCCCATGGCGGCGGTACACGGGCCAGCCCGTCCGCCCCTGGAGGCCCCAGTCCAGCAGGAGGGCGAGCAGGCCATAGACCGAGGCGTGGACGACCTTGTCCAGCGGCGGCGGCAGGGAGATGCCCATGGGCAGGCGCGCCTGGTGGCTGAGGATGATGATGAGGCTCGCGAGGGCCAGGGCCGGCAGCAGGCGGAGGAACGTCTTCATCCCATCACTATCGCACCGCGCCCGGGGGGCGTGCGCCCCGTGATAGGCTCCAGTCACTTTCAAACCGACCTGCCCGAGGAGTATCCATGCGAGGCGCCCTGGTTCTTGGCCTGCTCACCCTTCCGACGCTGGCGCCGCTGGCCGCTCCCCTGTCCGCGCAGACGCGTCCAGGGACCGATGGGCAGGAGCCCGTGGAGGCCCTGGCCGCCGCCGTGGACGCGAGGATCCTCGCCTGGCGCCGCGACTTCCATCAGCATCCGGAGCTGGGGAACCGCGAGTTCCGAACTTCAAAGATCGTCATCGAGCACCTGAAGGCCTTGGGCCTGGAAGTGCGCACGGGCGTGGCCCACACGGGCGTGGTCGCCATCCTGCGCGGCGGCCGCCCCGGCCCCCGCATCGCCCTGCGGGCCGACATGGACGCGCTCCCCGTGAAGGAGCAGGCGAACGTGCCCTTCGCCTCCAGGGAAGTCACCGAGTACAACGGCGAGAAGGTGGGCGTGATGCACGCCTGCGGCCACGACACCCACACCGCCATCCTCATGGGCGTGGTCCAGGCCCTGGCCTCGAAAAAGGCCACCCTGGCGGGCGAGGTGATGTTCATCTTCCAACCGGCGGAGGAGGGCGCGCCCACGGGCGAAACGGGTGGCGCGCAGCAGATGCTCGCCGAGGGCCTCTTCCAGGAATTCAAGCCCTCCGCCGTGATGGGCCTTCACGTCACCTCCGGGCTCAACGCGGGCCAGGTGGGCTACCGCAGCGGCCCGGCCATGGCCGCCGTGGATGATTTCCGCATCGTGGTGACGGGCCGGCAAACCCACGGCGCGCGGCCCTGGGGCGGCGTGGATCCCATCGTCGCCGCCGCCGAACTCATCGGCTCCGCCCAGACCATCGTCTCCCGGCGCCTCGCCCTCACCCACCAGCCGGTGGTGCTCACCTTCGGCGCCATCCGCGGCGGCAACCGCTCCAACATCATCCCCGAGCAGGTGGAGATGCTGGGCACCCTGCGCACCTTCGATCCCGCCATGCGGGAAAAGGCCATCGAGCAGCTCCGCCTCGTGGCCACCAAGGTGGCCGAAGCCCACGGCGCCACCGCCGAGGTGAAGGCCCCCAACACCCACTCCTACCCCGTCACCGCCAACGATCCCGCCCTCACCGCCCGCGTGCTCCCCAGCCTCCAGCGGGCCGCGGGCGCCGCCAACGTCGTGGCCATGGACGCCATGACGGGCGCCGAGGACTTCGCCTTCTACGCCCAGCAGGTGCCCGGCTTTTATTTCTTCGTGGGCGTCACCCCGAAAGGGCAGGACGCCGAAAAGGCCCCCAGCAACCACTCCCAGCACTTCTTCGTGGACGAGTCCGCGCTACCCGTCGGCACCCGCGCCATGCTGCAGGCGGCGCTGGATCTGCTGAACGCGAAGCGATGAGGCGCTCCTTCGATTTCACAACCAGGAGATGAACATGCGACGAGTCACCGGTATCGGAGGCATCTTCTTCAAGGCCGCGGATCCGAAGGCCTTAGCGGATTGGTACAGGGTCCACCTGGGATTGAAGGTGGAGGATTGGGGGGGCGTCGCATTCCAGTGGGCTGAGGACAACGCTTCCGGGAATGGCACGACCATCTGGAGCCCCTTCAAAGCCGATACGACCTACTTCGCGCCCAGTACCGCCGCGTTCATGGTCAATTTCAGGGTGGAGGATCTGCATGGGCTTCTCGCGGTCCTTCGGGAGGAAGGCTGCGAGGTGGATGAAAAGGTGGACGAGTCGGAGTTCGGGAAATTCGGCTGGGTCATGGATCCGGAAGGAAACCGCATCGAGCTTTGGCAGCCCCCCAGCGGGAAGTGAAGGGCAAAGCCGCCGGGTCATGGAACCCGCGCGGCTTACCCATTTAATGAACGCGAAGGCAGCTGCTACTCGCGCGATATCCCGCTCAGGCGCCAGAGCCTTCCGGTCCCACCTAGGTCAGAGCCCTTCCACGCTCTCCGCTCCCAGCCAGGCGGCCAGCCCTTCCACGGAATCCCGGAGGGCTCGCACGCGGGCCTTCGTCGCCTTCACGCCGGGCTCCCACCACAGCCCCTTGATCTCCAGCACCCCGCGATCGCGGTGCAGCTTGGGATCCAGGCGTCCCACGAGCCGTTCCCCCTCCAGGATCGGCAGCACGTAGTAGCCGTACTGCCGCTTGGGCTCCGGCGTGAAGGCCTCGAAGCGGTAGTCGAAGCCGAAGCGGCGCAGGGCCCGATCGCGATCCCGGATGATCGGATCGAAGGGGGCCAGCAGCCGGGTGCCCTCCGGAGCCGCCGGCGCCTGCTTCAGCCGGGCCTCCCAATCCGCCACGGCATAGGCGCGCTGGGGCTCCCTCCCATCCGCCGATTCCAGATGCACCGGTACCAGGGCCCCGCGCTTCACCTGCGCCTCGCACCAGGCCCTGGCCTCGGCCATGCCGATGGCGCCCCAGAACTGCGCCAGCTCCCGGGGCGTGAAGCAGGCGAGCCGGGGTGCCGCCTCGCCGCAGGCCCAGGCCACGTGGGCCTCCGCATCCGGCTCCGGGAGCCCGTGGGCCTCGGGGTGCACGCGCTCCGCGAGGTCGTAGATCTTGTGGAAGTTCCTCCGGCCCCGGATGGCCAGCACGCCGCTGCGCCACAGGAAATCCAGCGCTGCCTTCTGGGGCTTCCACCCCCACCACGGCCCCCGCTTCTCCTCGTGCTCGAAGTCCGCGCTCATGAGCGGGCCCTCCTCCGTGATGCGCCGCTGGACGAGCGCCAGCACCTCGTCCGCCTCGGTGCCGCGGAAGTGGTGGTTCCACCACGCGTGGGCCCGCATGCGGGCCTCGTCCTCGCGAAAGCGGGGCCGCCAGTGCGCGTAGTGCGCCACGGGGATGGCCGAGGCATCGTGGGTCCAGTGCTCGAAGCAGACGCGGTCCTTCTCCAGCAGCCCCTGCAGCTGCTCAGGGCGATAGCCTTCCAGCCGCGCATGCAGGGTCAGATCATGGGCCCGGGCCACCGTCGCGATGCTGTCCAGCTGCACGAAGCCCAGCGCCTCCACGACCTTCCGCACCACGGACTTCGTCGCTTTGCGGGTGGGGTCGTCGAGCAACCCCTGGGCGCCGAGGAAGAGGCGGGCGGCGTCGGTGGCGGAGATCGTGGGGTGTGATGCCATGGAAAAACTATCAACCACAGAGGTCACAGAGGACACAAAGAAATGCCGAAAGGCGGCCTCGCTTTTCTCTGTGTCCTCTGTGACCTCTGTGGTTAACCCCTTTTTTCGCTCGAAGTCGGGGCTTTCGAATGTCAGCTGTGCACGCCCGGCGCCTCATGGCCGGTGCTCGCCACGTACTCCACGTAGGTGCCCGGGAAGGCGAGCGGCGTCTCGTGCTCTTCCACGGCCAGCTCCAGCACGCGGTTCGCGAGGCCGCGCAGGAAGGTGCGGTCGTGGCTCACGAAGAGCATGGTGCCCTCGTAGTTCTTGAGGGCCGTGACGAGCATCTCCTTGGTGGCGAGGTCCAGGTGGTTCGTGGGCTCGTCCAGCACGAGGAAGTTGGGGGGATCGAAGAGCATCTGGGCCATGACGAGGCGGCTCTTCTCGCCGCCGCTGAGGCTGCGGATGCGCTTGTCCACGTCGTCGCCGCTGAACTGGAAGACGCCGAGCATGGTGCGCAGGGGGGCCAGGCCCTCGCGCGGATAGGCGGCCTGCAGCTGCTCCAGCACCGTGAGGTCGGGATCGAGGAGATCCAGGGCCTGCTGGGCGAAGTAGCCCACGCGCAGGCTGGCGCCCAGCTTCACTTCGCCGCTGTCCGGCGGGAAGGCGCCCACCACCATCTTCAGCAGCGTGGACTTGCCGGCGCCGTTCTTGCCCATGATGCACCAGCGCTCGCCGCGGCGGATGTGCAGGTCGAAGCCCCGGTAGAGCTTCTTCTCGCCGAAGCTCTTGTAGACCTGATTCAGCATCAGCACGTCGTCGCCGGAGCGGGGCGGCACGCGGAAGTCCCACTTCACCACCTGGCGCTTCTTGGGCAGCTCGATGCGATCCTGCTTCTCCAGCGCCTTCACGCGGCTCTGTACCTGGGCGGCCTTGGCGGCGTGGGCCTTGAATCGGTCGATGAAGCGCTGTTCCTTGGCGAGCTTGGCCTGCTGGCGCTCGTAGGCGGCCTCCAGGTTCGTCTCGCGGATCTCCCGCTCCTTCACGTAGAAGTCGTAGTTGCCCGAGTAGGTGATGATGTCGCCCGCATCGATCTCGATCACCTTGGTGACGATGCGGTTCATGAAGTCCTTGTCGTGGCTCGTCATCAGGAGCGTGGCGGGCACGTTCTTGAGATAGTTCTCCAGCCAGAGGATGGATTCGATATCCAGGTGGTTGGTGGGCTCGTCCATGAGCAGCACATCGAAGTTGCCGAGCAGCACCTTGGCCATGGACACGCGCATCTTCCAGCCGCCGGACAGCGCGCCCACGTCGCCATCGATCTGATCGTCCTCGAAGCCGAGGCCCAGCAGGCAGACGCGGGCCTTGGCCTCCAGCTCATAGCCGCCCAAGTGCTGGTACTCCTCCTGCACGTGGCCGAAGCGCTCGATCACCGCTTCCAGATCCTCCGTGTCGGGGTTGCACATGGCGTGCTCCAGCTCCGCCAGCTCGTGGTGCAGGTCGCCTAGGCGGCCGCTGCCGGCGATGGCCTCGTCCAGCACGGGGCGGCCCTTCATCTCATCCACCTCCTGGCGGAAGTAGCCGACCGTGAGCTTCTTGGGGATGCTCACCACGCCGTCGTCGGGGCTCTCCTCGCCCACGATCATGCGGAACAGGGTGGATTTTCCCGCGCCGTTGGGGCCCACGAGGCCCACCTTCTCACCGGGGTTGAGCTGGAAGCTCGCGTCGATGAGGAGGACTTGCTTGCCGTACTGCTTGTTCACATCGGAGAACGAGATCATGGGGCCTCAAATCTGCAATCTGCCAGTTTACCTCGGATGGGCGGAATAGCCTTGTGGGATCTGGTGAATTCAAGGCGCCCCACCACATTTGGCTTCCCCGGGTCTCGAGACCTGCTGACAATGGGCCAGCCTTTCCAACCCAACCCACCCTTCGGAGGACCCATGGTCACTCTCAACCAGCTATGGCCGCCCATCATCCTGGCGGCCGTGTTCGTCTTCGTGGTCAGTTCCCTGATCCACATGGTCTTCAAGTGGCATAACAGCGACTACCAGGCCCTCCCCCAGGAGGATGCGATTCGCGCCGCCTTCAAGGCCGCGAACGCCGCCCCCGGCATGTACGTGGTGCCCCACTGCAAGGACATGAAGGACATGGGCAACCCCGACATGATGGCCAAGTTCAAGGATGGCCCCGTGGGGATGATCTTCCTGCGCGAGGCCTGCGATCCCAACATCGGCAAGTCCCTGGGCCAGTGGTTCGTGCTCTCGCTCTTCGTCGCCTTCAGCACCGCCTACGTGGCCTGCCACTCGCTCCAGGTCGGCGCCCACTACCTCACCGTCTTCCGCATCACGGGCACCATCACCTTCCTCGCCTACGGCACGGGCAGCCTGATCAACGGCGTGTGGATGGGCCAGCCCTGGAAGGCCGTGATGAAGGACCTCCTCGACGCCTTCCTCTACGCCCTCGTCACCGGCGGCGCCTTCGGCTGGCGCTGGCCCCACGTCTAGGCCAGGAAGGAACTCCCCGGGAAAACCAAACCCAAAAAGCAAAAAGCTCTTTTGCCGGGGATGAACGGGGATTGACGGGGTGAAATGCGGTCTTTCATCCCCATTTATCCCCGTTCATCCCCGGCCATTTTCTTTGTCTTTGGTCTTTGAACAGCTCAGCCACTGGCGAGGGGTTGAAGCTGCCACGCCAAGCTCCAAGCGTATTCACCGGTTATTTCCCCGGCGCCAATGGCCGCCCGTTCGCCGCCATCACGACCCGCAATCGATCCAGCGGCAACGCCTGGGCCACGTGCCCGTCCCGCCCGGTGGTTGTCTCCGCCGCCAGCAGCGAATGGATGACGGCGGCCTCCGTGGCCTCCGCCGCCGCCTCGAAGAGGGGATCCGCGGCCTCGTCCGTGAGCCGCGAGATGGTTTCCAGCGCCCCCATGGCCTTCAGGCGGGTCGCCGTGGAGAAGGCGATGACGAAGTCGCCGGACGAATGGTGCGCGTTGCTTCCCGTGCGGGCGAGGCCCAGGGCCGCCCGCTTGGCCAGGCGCCCCAGCTGCCGGTGATCCAGGGGCGCGTCCGTGGCGAGCACGATGATGATGGAGTGCGCGCCCGGCGGCACGAGGCGCTCGGGGATCTCGCGGCCCACGGGCACGCCCGCGATGAGGAGCTCGGGGCGGCGGCCGTGGTTGGCGTTCACGAGGGCGCCCACGGTGAAGGTGCCGCCCGGGGTCTCCGCCCTTCGGGACGCGGTGCCGATGCCGCCCTTGAACTGGTAGCAGATCATGCCCGTGCCCGCGCCCACGGCGCCTTCCCGCACGGGGCCTTCCGCCGCACCATCCAGCGCCGCCAGCGTATCGGCTTCCGTGACGTGGCGGCCCCGGGCGTCGTTCAGGGCGGAGTCGTCGCACTCGCCCACCACGGGCAGCACCACGTCCTCCGTGATGCCGATGGCTGGGTGCTTCCGCAGCATCCACGTGATCGCCGCGTCCGCCACCCGCGGCACGTTCATCGTGCTCGTGAGGAGGATGGGCACCTCCAGCAGACCGGACTCGTTCACCCAGTGCAGCCCCGTCACCTCGCCATTGCCGTTGAGCACGAAGGCCGCCGCCGGCACCTTGTCGTGCCACAGGTCGCCGCCGTGGGGAAGGATGGCCGTCACCCCCGTGCGCACGGGCCCCTGGCCCGGAACGAGCGGGCCCTCGCCGCGATTGAGCGTCGTGTGTCCCACGCGCACGCCCTTCACATCCGTGATGGCGTCCAGCGGTCCGGGCGCCAGGCGCCCGATGCGCAGGCCCAGCTCCCGGGCGCGGGGTCGGGAGTGCGCGCCCAGCGGCAGGAGCGAGAGCATCAGGGACAGGGCCTCCGCGCGCCGCATCTCACTTCCCCTTCGGAATCTTCGCGGCGCCCACGAGCCGGTAGAGGCGGGGCAGGGTGCTGAGGCTGCGCACCGTGCGCGGCGCGTCCTTCCAGGGCTCCGACTGGCTGCGGCGCGTGAGCACCGCCGCGATGGCGCGATTCACTTCGAGCACGAGGATCTCGTAGCCCGCCATGCGCCCGTCGCGCAGCGCCCACACCTGGCCCGAGGCCACCTTGCGCTCCTCCTCGGGCAATCCCGCCCACGTGGCGTCCGCCTTCGCTTTCTCGGCGGCGGCCTTCTCCGCCACGGCCTCCGCCTTCACCGCCGCCTTGGCCTCATGCTCCTCCCGCCAGGGCGCCTCCGCCCAGGCCTGCGCCTGATTGCGCGTGCGGAAGGGCCCCTGGATGCCCTCGTGCCCCTCGCGGGAAGCCCACCAACCCTTGCCCCCCTTCCAGGTGGCGGCCCGCTTGCCCCACTGGTAGCATGGCATCGCCTCGTTCGTGCACGTCCAGTCCGCCTGGAATTTCGCGACGCGAAGTGGGGGCATGGGGGAGTCTCCATCGCCAGCTTAGCAAAGCGGGCCGAGGCCCCCTTGGAGAGGGGGCTCAGCGCTGCGCGGGAAAGGCCTGCCGTATTCCGCCCCCGGCCCCGTAGAAGGTGTCGCCTGAGAACTTGTAGAGGGCGAGGCCCACCTCGTAATCCGCCTGGGGGGCCTCGGCGGCCTCGCCGCAGGCTTCCCGCAACATGGCCTCGAAGAAGTGGCCGCCCGTGGCCTGGTTGGAAAGGGTGGCGCCCCCAGCCCCCAGGCGCAGGTTCACATCGAAGAGGGCGGGATCTTCGGAGAGGAAGAACTGGAGGTTGGCGGGTCCGTGGAAGCCCGCTCCCGCGAGGGCCCTCAGGGCCCGCTCGGCGGCCCCCGCGATGGGGCCCAGTTTCACCGTGTGCGTGCGCACGGCTTCACCGCCCACCACCTTGTCGCGCACCCGCTGGACGGCGTGGAGGATGCGGCCGTCCCGCGACAGGAGCGCATCCACGCTGATCTCGGGGCCGATGAGGCGCTCCATGAAAATCAGATCCGGATCCTGCGTCAACGCCTTCCACGCTTCGGCGGCGGAGGCGACGGCTTCCGCGCCGCGGGATCCGAAACCTCGGCGGGGTTTGCGGAAGAGGGGGTAGGGGGCCGAATCCAGTTCCTGAGGGGCGTACAGACGCGGGGTGCGGAGGCCGTGGGCCCGGGCGAACGCGTCGAAGTCCACCTTGTCGAAGCAGGTCTGCATGAGCTGGGGTGTGGGGGCCATCAGCGTGACACCGGCCGCGGCGAAGGCCGCGTGGTGAGGCGCCAGTTGGGCCATGTCCAGGTCGATCAGGGGCAGGAGCACGCGGATCTGCTGCTCCCCGCATAGGCTCAGCAAAGCGGGCACGTAGCCAGGATCATCCAAGGGCGGCACCGCCACGGTGGCATCGGCGAAGTAGCCCGCCGGCGCCACGATCTCCAGATCGGCCACGATGAGCCTTCCCGACGCCAGCGCGGGCACCCGGGGCAGGGTGGCCCGAACTTGGGCGATCATGCCGGCCCAGCGTCCTCCACAGGTGATGAGGACGTTGCGGCTCGGGCGCGTCTCGAAGGCGGGGTTCATGGATTCCCTGGGTGCGGGGTTCCGACGGACGCCTTGAGGGGAGTCAGGGATTCAGCCGTGAGTTCATAGGCCATGCGGGCCCAATTGAGGATGCCCAGGAGCTTGAATCCGTCTTCCAGGAGGTGGTGCGCCGAATGGCCCCACTTCGGCCGCTGGTCGAAGAGCACCGAGAGGGTGAAGCAGGCGATGGCCAGGCCCAGGGAGACTGGCGCGCGGGCCCATAGGATGCGCGAGTAGCGGCGCAGCCACAGCAGGGCGAGCAGGCCGTAGATCGGGATGACGATCTTTTCGGGGAGGTGGAGGCGCGGCAACCACTCGTCGTGGAGCAGGGCGATATCGTCGAGCCCCAGGAGGCCCGTGAACAGGGCCAGGTGCAGGAGCAGCCGTGCGAGCTCCGCCTGGGTGGGCTCGTGGCGCAACCGCGCCCAACCGAAGGCCGCCAGGGTCACCGCGCATCCCCACCCCACCCCGCCCAGGTTGGACAGCAATCCCACGTAAGCGGGGCCCTTGAGCTCCACGGCCGGATCCCGCACCAGGGCGGCGAAGGGGACGCCCTGAGCCGCGCAGATCATCTGCAGGAGCACGAGGATGGCGAGGGCGATGGCGGTGAGGAGAACCGGAAACTTCCAGGTGGTGGGCTGGGAATTCATAGCCTCATTACATGAGAGTCGAATGAAATTTACAAATACTTCCTATGAGGTATTTCTGAGGTTTCCCCGGAGAGGGCCTGGTAGTGGCCGCTGGCGCGGCACCAATTCGATCAATACCGATCGCCTTCCGAGGTGGACGTATGGTGCCGGATTCCAAGGCGATGAATGAGGTGGGGCTGTTTGGGGATCCGTATTCGGTGTGCCAGCCAACGACGTGGAAATGGCGATATGCGGTGGATCGGTTGAAGACCTTTTTCCGGAAGTGGGATCAGTAGGGCAGGGCCGGCAGGCGATCCACGTTTTGCCGCCAGTAGTCGAGGGTGAGGGTTTGGCGATCCCGGGCCCGCAGTTCGGCCTGCTCCAGGAAGATCACGACGAGGCGGTTCAGGGTGTCCACTTCCTCGGCGCTGAGGTAGTTCTTGGCGATGAGGACGTCGTGCTTGCGGACGCGGGGGCCGCTCCAGGTGGTGAGGGCCATGTTGGGGGCGTCGGGGTTGGCGCGGGCCACCACGAGCTCGGCGGCGGTCTTCTGCGCCACGGCGTAGAGGAGTTTGTTTTGGACTTCCGCGAAGAAGAGCTGTGCGGCCGAGTCGTCGGCGCGGTAATCGGTGCTGAGGGCGAAGAGGTCGCGGACCTTTTGGTAGAAGCGTTTTTCGGAGGCCCGGATCTCGCGGATGCGGGTGAGCAGCTCGTCGAAGTAATCCCAGCCGCCGGGGTTCTTGAGGCGTTCGTCGTCCATGACGAAGCCTTTGACGAGGTATTCGGTGAGGTGGCCCGTGGCCCACTGGCGGAATTGGGTGCCCCGGGGGGAGCGGACGCGGTAGCCGATGGCTAGGATCATGGGGAGGCTGTAGAGCAAGGTCGGGCGTTGGACCTGGCGCTGGCCCTCGGTTTGAACTGTCAAGGAATCCTTGACGGTTGCCTCGGCGGTTAACTCCCCTTCTTCCAGGATGTTTTTGGCGTGAAGGCTGACGTTCTGTTTTGTGGTGGCGAAGAGTTCGGCGATCTCGGTTTGGGAGAGCCAAACGGTGCCGTCCATAGCTCGCAGCTGGACGAGGGCTTTGCCGTCTTCGGTTCGGTAGAGGATGACTTCGGCGCTCATGGGGTGGCGCCTTGTTGGGGAATGATCTGGGCTCTCATGGGGTGGGAGGGGCCGGTGAAGGGGAGGAGACGGCTCATTGTTATTTCACCCAGATGGGGGCTGGAAATAGATACGCGAAGGCGCGGCTAAATGAGCTGGGGAGGGGTGGTTTTCATAAGGTACCCCGGCTGGAGCGGGGTGGGGAGTTCGGGTGGGAATGAAATATTTGGGTCTCCATCCGGCCCATGGCCCGTCCCAAGGGGCCCGCGCGTCGGCTCCGCACGGCCCTGCGTCCCTGGCGGGCCGCACCGGCTGCGGTCGCTCCCCGCGACCTTCGCCTGGGCCTACCTGCGGGCCGCCTGCGATTCGAGTCCCCTTGGGACTACCAATCAAAAAGCCCGCCGTGAGGCGGGCTTTGATTGGTAGTCCCAAGGGGACTCGAACCCCTGCTGCCGCCGTGAGAGGGCGGTGTCCTAACCGCTAGACGATGGGACCGTCTGCTGAACTTCCAAGCTTACCAAGTGATGGGCGTTCTTGGAAGCGAAAAGCGCCCGAAGGCGCCGTCCGTTTTGGTTGGGGAGGAAGGAGTCGAACCCTCACCTGACAGAATCAGAATCTGTTGTCCTACCATTAGACCACTCCCCAGTGGTGCCACCCAGTATGCCAAAGGATGGGCTTTCGGGCAAGCCGGGATTCCGGGGGAATGCCTTCCCGGGCCCCTTACAGGCTATCCTGCCAGCACTCCAGATTCGAGGCAGGCATGGCGGACATCCGGTTGGCGTATTTCATGGCGACCAAGGAGGGGGCGAGCTACCTCGGGGGGCTGCTGGTGGTGGATGGGTCGGGGATCCCCATGGATTTCCGGTACACGGAGCCGATCACGCCGTCGAAGCTGCAGTCGATCCTCTACGGGAAGGCGCTGGAGCCGCACCTGAAGGAGGAGGTGATCCAGCGGACGCTGCTGAAGGAGCTGAAGGGACAGCCGGATCTGCTGATCCTGCCGGCTGCGGATCTGGCGGCGGGGCTGAAGGGGGAGGCCAAGTGCCCCGTGCTGGCCCTGCAGAAGAGTCAGGAGCAGGCGCTGCCTCGGCTGGGGGAGGTGTTCCGCGTGAATCCCCGGGAGCTGCTGCTCCAGCTGGCGGAAGGGGCCTCGCCGCTGCGGGTGATGTTCGCGGCGGGAGTGGAGGCGGCCACCCAGGAACAGGTGGCGCAAAAACTGGTGGAGGCGGGCTGGCACATGGATCTGCTGGAGCCGCTGGAGCGGGTGACGGCGGCGCTGGGCAGCCTCGTGCAGAAGGACTGAGATGGTTTTTGGGAAGGCCTCCCGGGCCATTTCCGATGTGGCCCAATCGATCCGGCGGCTCTTCGGGGAGCCCCGGGTGGGAACGCTCAGGGCGTCGGGTTTCGAGGTGCGGGGCCAGGGGGCGGAGCTGTTGTGGACGAAGGTGGTGAACGGGCTGCCGCCCACCCGGGCGGAGGTTTCGGAGATGCCGCTGTTCCCGGAAGGGGCGGCGGGGATGGGTGAACTGCCGCCCCTGGAGGCCGTCCTTCAGGAGGAGCATGGGTGGGCCGTCTGGGCCTCGGAGGCGCAGGCCCTGGTGGCGCCGCTCTTCGCCGCGGGGAAGGCCTCCCAGCTGGCGGTGCCGCCCCTGCCCCAGGTGACGCGGGTGCATGCGCCCCGGGAGCCGCTGCCCCGGCCAGAGACCCGAAGGCTGGAGGTGGCGGTGGCGATGCCGAAGGCCCGGGACCTGGAAGTGGATCGGGGGCTGGAGACGAAGTCCCACGGGGCCTTGGGACGGGTGCTCACCCAGCCCTTCGCGTTTCAAGGGGAGGATCTGGAGAAGCTGCCGAAAAACCTCTGGATGCGCTACAGCCTGGCCCTCGTGAAGGCCACGGGGGAGAACGTGCGGAACCTGGAGGTGGTGGGCCTCTACCGCCTGCCCCGCAAAGGGATTTCCGACCTCCGGCCCGATGGCCAGGGCCGGGTGTGGGTGCGGCTCACCCCCGAGGCGGTGACGGCGAAACGCGCACCGTTCATGCTCGCGCGTCGGAAGGACGATCAGGCATTCGTGAGCGCGTGTGTCGATGAATCCTGAAGAACCCACCCGAAATCTGGATGAGCCCCGGACCGAACCCTTCAAGCCCTTGAAGACGGACGAGCACACCCTCCTGCGCGAGCGTCGCACGTCGGATCAGGGCCTGCCGGAGGAGCCGGAGCTGGCCCTCGTGGCCTATGCGGGCGAGGCCCTGGGCCGGGTGTTCCCCCTGCGGGAGGGGCGCTACATCCTGGGCCGAAGCGCCCACTGCGAGATCCCCCTCATGGATGGGGAGGTGAGCCGCCAGCATGCGGTCCTCACCGTGAGCCCCGGTCCCGAGGGGTTGGGGGTCCAAGTGGAGGATCTCAAGAGCACCAACGGCACCCGGGTGAACGAGCTGGAACTGCAAGGGACGATGGTGCTGCGCCCGGAGGATCGCATCCACCTGGGCGGCCACGTCTTCAAGCTGGTGGTGCTGGATGCCCTGGAGAAGGCCTTCCACCAGACGCTGCTGGAACAGGGCAGCAAGGACGGGCTCACGGGGCTCTCCAACCGCCGCGCCATCATGAGCGAGCTGGGCTCCCGCTTCCAGGTGGCGAACCGCTACGGCCGCCCCCTCGCGGTGATCCTCTGCGATCTGGACTTTTTCAAGAAGGTGAACGACACCCACGGGCATCCCGCGGGGGATGCGGTGCTCCGCATCTTCGCCGAGGTGACGGCGCAGACGTTCCGGGAGCCGGATCTCGTGGGCCGCATCGGGGGCGAGGAGTTCCTCGTGCTGCTGCCGGAAACGGAAATCGAAGGGGCCCTGGTCGGGGCCGAGCGCCTGCGCAGGGCCCTGGAAGCGACGCCGGTGGACATCGGCGGCGGCACGCTGCTGCGGGTGACCTGCAGCCTGGGGGTGGCCGCCCGCCGAGATGAGGATCCGGAACCCGGCGCCCTCGTGGGCCGGGCGGACGCGGCGTTGTATAAGGCAAAGGCTGCCGGTCGGAATCGCTCCGAAGCTTGAATGCGTGGATAAAATCGGTCGAATCCTCGGAACTGCCCGCCAGGGCGGGAGTCTTCCGTAGAAAGAGGGTGGAAAAGGGCTGGTGCTTTCCAATCGGCCCCTAAAATGGGGGATCCCCATCGAACCCACCCATGCCCAACGCCCAACCCATCCCAGAGGATCTCCAGACGCTCGTGAGCCCCCCAACGGGGAGCCATGTGCCGGCGGTCTTCCACGATTGGGCGTTGATCCGCTACGTGGGGCAGCCCATCGGCGAGTTGGTGCCCATTCCCCTGGATGGCCTCATCATCGGCCGCTCCGCCGACTGCGGTCTGTCCCTGCCCGAGGCTGAGGTGAGCCGCAACCACTCCCGCATCTCCCTCGTCCTCAAGGGAGAAGCGGTCATCGTGCACCTGCAGGATCTGGGCAGCACCAACGGCACCTTCGTGAACGGGCGCCGGCTGGACGGCGCGATCCACCCGCTCATGGACGGCGACGTGGTGCGCGTGGGCGCCCACGCCTTCAAGCTGAAGAAGCTCGACGAAATGGAGCGGGTCTACCACCAGGCGGTGCTGGCGCAGACCACGGTGGATCCCCTCACCGGCGTGAGCAACCGCGCCACGGTGCTGCACCACCTGGAGAAGCACTTCGAGCTGGCCCGCCGCCACCGGCGCCCCCTCTCCGTTATCCTGGCGGATCTCGACAACTTCAAACGCATCAACGACCACTACGGGCACCCCGCGGGCGACGCCGTGCTGCAGGCCTTCGGCATCCAGCTGCTGGGCCGCCTGCGCGGCAGCGATCACGTGGGTCGCATCGGAGGGGAGGAGTTCCTCGTGGTGCTGCCGGAGACGCAGGCGCGCGAGGCCATCAGCGTGGCCGATGACCTCCGCCTGGCCATGGAGGAGGACCCCGTCACCCTCCCGGGGTCCACCAACGTGGTGCAGGCCACGTGTTCCCTGGGCGTGGCCGAGCTGCGCGAATCGGATTCCGACGCCGGCAGCCTGCTCGCCCGGGTCGACGTGGCCCTCTACCGCGCCAAGGCGGCGGGGCGGAACCGGGTGGAGCGGGACTAGCGAATCCCTTTGTTGGGCGGCCTTGGGAACGCGAAGGGCGCTGTGCGCCTCGCGAATGCGCCATCGAGCAAGGCCCTCCGGCCTTCGGCCCGCGCCGCGATAGTGGCGCGCTTCCCTGGGCGTCCCCAGTGCGGCCTTCAAGGGCCGCTCAGGGGACGCTCAGGGAAGGGAGGGCCGGGATGGGTCGGAGGAGAACGGACGCTTCAGCCCGCCAATCCGCACGGCCCTTGGCATCGATGCGGTTCAAGATGCCCGCGAAGCCATATTCGAAGCGCTCGCTTTGAACTCACTTCGCGCTCTTCGCGCCCCGAAGGGGCCTTCGCGCCATTCGCGTTCCAGGTAGGTACACCTTGAATGGGCTAGGCTGGAGCCATGGCCCTGCTGATCCCCCAGACCCTCGGCGCCGTGCGCGTGAAGGAGCGCCTCGGGGAAGGCGGCATGGCCTATGTGCACCGCTGTGAGGATCCCTTCCGGCCCGAGCGGCGGCTGGCGGTGAAGCTGCTGAAACCCGAGGTGCACGGCGATGTGGATCTGGTGAAGCGCTTCCAGCGCGAGGGGGAGCTCCTCAAGGAACTGCGCCATCCCAACCTCGTGGAGGTCTTCGCCTACGGGCGATCCGGCAGCTGGCCCTACCTGATCATGGAACTGCTGGCCGGTGGCAGCCTCAAGGCCTGCATGGGGGAGTCGCCCGCGAACCTCATCACCCGCCTCGCGCCGGTGACGGGCGCCCTCCAGGTGGCCCACGAGGCGGGCATCGTGCACCGCGATCTCAAGCCCAGCAACCTGCTCTTCGCTGAGGACGGCACGCTGAAGGTGACGGATTTCGGCGTGTGCATGTGGGAGGGCGACGACGCCACGCGCTACACCAAGAGCTCCATGGTGGTGGGCACCGTGGGCTACATGGCGCCGGAGCAGCACGGCGACCCCCGCGCCGTGGATCGCCGCACGGACATCTACGCCCTGGGCGCCATCCTCTACGAGTTCTGCACGGGGCAGCCCTGGGCGCTGATGATGGTGCCGCCCGCCTCCACGCGCCCCGGCTTCCCGCCGCGCCTCGCCTCGATCATCATGCGGTGCCTGCAGCCGGCGCCCGCCAAGCGCCCTCCCACCATGGAGGCCCTCGGCGCCGAGCTGATGGAGTGGCTGGAGGGGGCCGAGGCCGCGGGTTGGGGCGGGGAGCCGCTCCCGGGCTGGAACCGCGAGGCGCAGGAGGCGCCCACCGTGGCCGCCGTGCGCGCGCGCGTGCTCGAAGGCGAAGCCCCCGAGGGCCGCCTGGGACCCTACCTCGATCCCCTGGGGGCCGCCAGCGTGGGCCAGCGCCGCCAGGCGGCCGAGGCCCTGCGCGATGCCGCCCGCGCGGGCGATGGCCCCTGGCTGGCGCAGGCCCTCGGGG
The DNA here is from genome assembly GCA_016192145.1 of Acidobacteriota bacterium. Taxonomy (GTDB): domain Bacteria; phylum Acidobacteriota; class Holophagae; order Holophagales; family Holophagaceae; genus JAFDVN01. The sequence goes on from JACPUT010000006.1 coordinate 282,877, forward strand.
CGGTGCCGCCCAGCGCCCGCTTCGGCCCCTGCCTCGCCTTGGAACGGGTGGGCGGCGAGGACGCCATCGAGCCCCTCCTGGCCCTGCTGGAAGATCCCTACTGCGGTCGGGAAGCCGCCGAAGCCGTCGCCGCCATCGCCCGCCGGGTGGGCCGGGAGGATGAGGTGCGTCGCCGTCTGCGCGAGGTGGGGCTCGGCCACCCGGGCCGCTGGCTCGCCCGCTGCCGCCTGGGCGATGGCACCTGGGCCGAAGCCCTCGCCCGCGACTGGCCCACCCTCTCCGAAAGCCACCGCCTCCAAGCCCTCGCCGCCGCGAAGGAGCTGCCCACGGGCGTGCGCCTGGCCCTGAAGGGGCGGCTGGGCTACGCCCTGGGCAGCGTGGGCGAGGCGCTGGCGGGGCTTTGACTTTCAAAAGCGGGTTTAACAGGGATGAAGGGGATGAAGGGGATAAAAGCAGCATGCGGCCGGGGCCTGGGGCCGCGCCTTGCGCGGCGCCGTCGCAATGCGACGGCGGTTCAGCGGGCGGCCTTGGGCGCCCCTGAAGGCGCCCCGGGCCGCCCGCTGAACCTGACCCCAGGCCCTGGATGGGTCGGCGCTGAATCCCGCTAACCCATCCCCTGTATCCCCTTCATCCCTGTTGATCACCCGCCCGATCAAAGCCCAAGACCCCCGAATCGGGCGAGATCATCCACGGGCTCGGGCTTCGGCGTGAACCAGCTTCCAAATCCCTTTTCGACCTCGGATGCTTCGACGAGCACCGCATGGGCCCCCGCGTAGAGCGCGCTCCACAGGGCACCGCGCAGCGCGGGCGTGCCCCAGGCGGCGCGGGGCAGGCGGGCCACGGTGTCGTGGTCCCAGCCCAGCCGCTGATTCAGGCGCGCGAGGCGCTGGAGGAAATCGCCTTGAGTGAGGCCGGTCGTGAAGGGGGTGTCGGTTGTGACGAGGGCTTCCCGATCGTGGAAGAGGCCGCGGCCCCTTTCATCGTTGAAGGCGGCACCCCCCAGGACCGCCTCCGGCACCGTGAGGGCCGTGGGATCCCAGCGCAGGCCCGAGGCCGCGGCGGCCACCTCCGCCGCCCAGTCCCAGGGCGTGCCCGTGTCCGCGTGGCAGGCTCCGAGGCCCGCCGCCAACAGCCCGAAGGCCGTGCCCTCCACGCGATTGCGGAAGGCGGCGTAATCCAGGGTCGGCCAGGGCGCGCAGCTGAAGGCTGGCCGCTGCTGCAGCCGGGCCGCGCGCTGGATGAGGAGGAGTCGCAGGGTCATGGCTTCACAGTGTCGGAGGAGCCTGGACTTGCCAAGGGTGGGTTGCCTTTTGCCTGCCTCGGAACAAAATTTGGCCCCGGCGTAAACCCCGTCGGCCCCGGCCGGGTCCAATCCCCACGTCCCCCTCATGGACATCCCAGGAGCCCGCCATGAATCGATTCCGCTTTGGCACCGCCACCGCCTTCGCCGTGGCGTCCATCACGCTCTTCACCGCCTGCGGCGGGAACAAGTCCTCCGACGGGACCCCGGCCGCCACGGGGCAGGTGGACTTCCTCGTTTCCGACGCGCCCGCGGATAGCTGGTCCGCCGTAAATGTCGTGCTGCAGAAGGTGGCGCTGGTGCCTCAGGGAGGCGGCGCGCCGGTGGTGGCCTACGATTCAACCGCCGGAGGTGCCCCCACCTCGCTCAACCTCGTGCAGCTGGATGATCTGGCGGATCTGCTCACCAGCGCCCACGTGCCCGCGGGCACCTACACCAAGGTGCTCGTGCAGATCGATCCGGCCTCCGTCTCCCTCACGGATAGCCAGACCCCCAGCCACACCTACGACGTGGCCGGCGGCAATGTGAAGGTGGTGGGGCTCCCGGGCTTCCTCGTGGATCTGAGCGCGCCCCTGGTGGTCACCGAAGGGCAGAACGCGCAGGTGCAGCTGGACTTCGACCTGGGCCACCCCCTCTTCATCCTGGATCGCCCGGGCATGGGCCCCGGCGGCACGGATCTCTACCTCGTGAACTTCGAGCGCTGCGTGCGCCACCGCCCCATCCCCGTCCTGGGGAGCTTCCTCCTCCGGCACCTGCGGGGCCAGGTCACGGCCGTGTCCGGCACGTCCATCGCCGTGGCCACCGAGCACCGGGGCAGCAAGGTGATCGATGTGGACACCGGCAACGGCAGCCTCTTCTACGATCTCGATCAGTCCCCCGTGACGCCCGTGGTGAGCCCTTCAGTTCCCGCCAGCCTCACGGTCTCCAAGTACGTGCGGGTGGCCTCCCGGTTCCAGGGCAGCGGCAAGCTCACGGCCGTGCGCGTGTGGTACACCTCCGACAGGGCGAAGCTGCACCGCTTCAGCCCTGAGGGCCACGTGGTGGCCGTGGACACGGCCGCCAACACGATGAAGGTGCTGTGGAATCCCGCCGGGCCCGGCACGCCCCTGGCCCTCACCACCGTGAACGTGGATGGCGGCACGAGCTTCTTCTTCCGCGGTGGCGCTTCCGCCATCGGGACGGGCCCGGCCTTCCTCGGCAACGTGGCTCCGGGCTTCAAGGTGCAGATGACGGTGGCCGACCCGGCCGCGGCCACCCTCACCGCCGCCTCCGTGGATATCGAGCGCGCCCACTACGAGGGCACCCTCGCCCTGACGGCGGGTGACGCGGGCCTCACCTTCACGAACCCACGCTACACCAAGTCCGCGGACTTCGCGGCCTCCGGCTTCACTTGGTGGAACTTCACCTATCCCACCTTGGCGAACAGCGGCTCCGCGGGGCTCGTCTCCCTGCTCTCCGGCTTGCCGGCCAATACGGCCCGGGGCGCCAGCGGGCTCACGTGGAACGCAGGGAGCGGGAGCTGGAACGCCCAGAACGCCATCCTCCTGCCCATCGCCCAGCGGGGCCAGATCACCGGCGGCCTGAGCGGCAACACCTTCACCTTCACGCCCACCGGCGGCAGCGCCGAGGCCGTGGACGTGAGCAGCACCCTGGGCAGCGCCACGCTCGTTTTCCAGATCACCAACCAGGGCGGGATCATCACCGTCACGCCCCTCGCCAGTAGCCAATGGGCCGCCGCCTTCACCGCCGGCACCACCGCCCGCATCTTCGCCGTGCCCACGGCGGGCAATCTCAGGGCTTACGTCGTCACGCTGGGCATCTGACCCGAATCCGCTTCCACCGCGCGGGCGCCCTTGGGTGCCCGCGTTTTCTTTCCGGGGGAATCAACCTTGGGTTTTGGGAAGGGGAACGCGAAGGGCGCTGCGCGCCTCGCGAATGCGCCTTCCCGCTGGGCCCTCCGGCCTTCGGCCCGCGCCGCGATGGCGGCGCGCTTCCCTGAGCGTCCCCCGTGCGGCCTTCGAGGGCCGCTTAGGGGACGCTCAGGGAAGGGAGGGCCGGGCTGGGCCCGAAGGGCACGGACGCTTCGGCCCGCCAAGCCGCTCGGCCCATGGCATCGATGCGGTTCAAGATGCCCGCGAAGGCATTGATCGGAGGGTGGGATTCGAATTCCATTCGCGCTCTTCGCGCCCCGAAGGGGCCTTCGCGCCATTCGCGTTCCATTCGCCTGCCCGCCTTGGACGAGCTCCCCGGGCCTCTGCCCTTTCAGGCCATGGCCGAGAACGCCCCCACGTTGAAGCCCGGGAAGTGGTCCATGAGCTGGCGGGTGGGGGGGAACTCCTGCACGTCCGTGAAGCCGGCGGCTTCCAGGGCGGCCACCCAGCACTCGGGGGTGAGGAAGCCGTGGCGGGGCCGCCAGTCGGGATTCAGCTCCACGTCCGTGAAGGCGTGGAGGTAGTTGAAGAGGAATTCGATGTAGATGGGGTGGTCGAGGTCCGGCTTGAGGCACTCGCCCACGATGAGGCGGCCGCCGGGGGCCAGCAGGCCCATGAGGTGGCCCAGGGTGGCGCCCAGATCCTTGGCCACGTGCAACACGTTCACGCCGAGGATGGCGTCGAAGCGGGCCTCGCCCACCTTCTGATCGGCGGGAGCCCGGTTGAGGTCGAAGGGCTGGAAGGTGAAGTGCAGCCCCGGGAGCTCGGCGGGCAGCTCGCGCTGGGCCTTGCGGAGGAAGTTGGGGGCCACGTCGGTGAAGCGGTACTCGGCCACGTCGCCCAGGCGGCCTTCGGCCCCCCAGCGCTGGCCCAGGAGGCGCGCGAAGGAGCCTGCGCCGCCCCCCAGCTCGAGAATCCGCATCCCGGGCTTGCGGGCGTGCTCCAGCGCGAGTATAGGCAGGAGGTTGTTGGGGCGGTACACGGCGTTGTCGTTGTGGAAGTAGGCCTGCCAGAGGGGCAGCAGCGCGAGGCTGAAGAGCAGGGGCTCGCCGGGCTTTCCTTCCGTGAAGAAGGGCGGGATCTGGCGACGTACGGCGTCCAGGAGGTCCAGGTTGATGCCCTGCCCGGGGGCCACGGTCTCGGCGAAGGCGCGGAGGGCCTCCAGCTGGGGCTCGGCGGGGCCCTGGAGGCGGTAGGCCTCACCCTCCTTCAGGAGCATCTCCTCGTCCACGAGGAGGTCGAGCATCCAGGCCAGGGGGAGGCGGCCCTGGGCGGCGAAGCCCGTCATCAGGCCTTCCAGGCTGGCGCCTTCCCGCAGGCGGGCCTCCAGGCCCAGATCCAGCAACAGCGCCAGGGCGCAGTGGGAGGCGTAGACCTCGGCGGTGAGGTGCATGCCCCGGAGGGCCGCGGAAAACAGGTCGCGGGCTTCCGTGCCCGCGGGGCCGAAGGCCTCGGGCAGGGGACGACCGGACTGCGCCTCCAGCCGCGCCTGGAGGCGTTGCAGGGCAGGGTGGGCGCTGGATCCGGGCTGGGTGGAACCGCTCAATCCATCATCTCGCTGATGCTGCGGCCGCCATGGATGCGGAGGACGGCATCCCCGAACATCCCGCTCGTGCTGAGCACGCGGAGGAAGGGCATGGCCTTGCGCTTCTCGTCGGAGACGGGGATGGAGTCGGTGACCACCAGCTCGTCGAGGCCCGCGGCGCTGAGGGTCTCGATGGCGGAGCCGCTGAACACGGGGTGCGTGACGCCCACGCAGACGGTCTTGGCGCCGAACTCGCGGAGGATGCGGCTGGCCTCCTTGATGGAACCGCCCGTCGCGATCTCGTCGTCGTAGATGATGGCGTCCTTGCCCGTCACGTCGCCGATGAGGGCCACGCTCTGGGCCTTTTCGCTATCGTCGAAACGGCGCTTGTCGATGATGGCCATGGGCACGGAAAGGCGCTTGGCGAAGTGCCCCGCGAACTTGGCGGCGCCGGCGTCGGTGGCCACCACCACGGTGTTGCTGAGGTCCTTGTTCTTGAAGTACTGGGTGAGGATGGGGGTCGCCAGCAGCTGATCCGCGGGCTTGCGGAAGAAGCCGAGGATCTGGGGGGCGTGCAGGGTCATGGTGAGCACGCGATCGGCGCCGGCCGTCTCCAGCAGGTCCGCCACGAGGCGGGCCGTGATGGAAATGCGCGCCTCGTCCTTCTTATCGGAGCGGGCGTAGGGGAAGTAGGGCAGCACGGCCGTGATGCGGGCGGCGCTGGCGAATTTCAGCGCGTCGATCATGATGAGCAGCTCCAGGAGGCTGTCACTCACGGGCGGGCAGGAACTCTGCACGACGAAGACGTCCGCCTCGCGGACGTTCTCCTCGATCTTCACCTTGATGTTCTCATTGCTGAAGCGGGTGATCTTCACCTTGCCCAGGGGCAGGCCGATGTGCGACGCGATGCCTCGGGCCAGCTCGGGATGGCTGGTGCCAGAGAAGATCTTCATCTCGCCGAACATGGGAACCCCTATGAGGATGCCTTCCCAGTTTAAGGGATATTGAGAGCCTGTTGCACAATCCCCATGGGCCGCGCTGGGAGCGCTGGCCGAGCCTGGGTAGGAGGGGGCACGCAGGCATGGTGGTTCCACGTCAAGGGCCCCCGACGACGCCAGGCGACGGCCGCTGCCCCAGCCCTCCGGGACGGCGGCCAGCCGCGCGCCTGGCTGCGTCAGTGGGCTTGGCCGATGGCCTGCATCGGCCTGCGCCCCCTTCCTTGCCAGACACGCGGCTGACCACCGTCGCGGCCCATGGGGGTTGTGCAACAGGCTCTATACCCCCGGTCGGAGGTCCGCAGCCTGACGGATGGGGCGAGATCCAGCCCCCAGGCGGCTCGGAGGGTGATTATTTTTTCCGGGCGGAGCGCCTTCCCTGGGGATTCCGGCGGCCAGGATGGCCTCAGCTTTCCAACGGGCCTTGGCCGAGGTGCTTCAAATCCTCGCAGGCCTTTTGGAACTCCGGCACCCGGAAGGGCTTGTGGATGAGCAGCGTGCGGCTGTGGCCCTGGACCAGGGCCGCGAGGGCTTCATCCCGGTATCCGGTGGCCACGAAGATGGGCAGCTCCGGCAGGAATTCCCGGACCCTTGAAAGCGTCTCGACCCCGGAGAGGCCCGGCATGTTCTGGTCCAGGATCAGGAGCTCCACGGAAAGGCCTTCGAGCAGGAGCTGCAGGGCCTCATCGCCGCTGGCGGCCAGGGAGACCTGGTGTCCCTGGCTTTCCAGTAGCCAAGCCACCGCCTCCAAGATCAGCTCGTCATCGTCTACCAGGAGGATTTTCATGGGCTGGGCCAAGAGCGTGTCCCTGAGGATGGGCCGGCCGGGGTCTCCCGGTCCATGGAAATGATGGCCCAAGGGATGGAGGGCCGCCTCTGATTTCAACTTTCCGGGCCTCCGGACGATGGAATTGGGACATTCCCCATCCAGGGGGACGAAGGTGGGCCAGGTGAACCGCCCGACAGGGGTGCCCGTTGCTCCTTCCCCGGGCCGGGGGGGTGGGATCGGTGCGGCCTCGAGCCCCGCTGCAGGGTGGCCCATTCCATGAGGTTGGCCCGCCCACTGTTCCGCCCGATCAGATCCCTCAGCTTGCGGTTCAAGCTGCTGATCGTGATTACGACCTTCCTGACCCTGCTCCTGGGGTTCCTGGCGATGCTCCTGTTCGAGCGGGGCCAGATCCGGAAGGCCATGGTCTCGGAGGTACAGACCTTGGGCGAGATCGTGGCCGGGCGCACCGGATATGCCCTGACCTTCAACGATCCCGAAGTGGCGCGGGGCCACCTGGAGGCCCTCGCCGCGTACCGATCCATCGAAGTGACCGCCATCTCCGATGCCAACCGGAAGCTCTTCGCGGAATGCCGGTTCAAGGGCGCGGAAGGGCCCCTGCTCCCGCCGGGGCAATGGCCCGAGCGGCCCATCTTCCGGGGCGGGAAGCTCGAGCTGACCTCCCCCATCCTGGTGGATGGCAAGGTCCAGGGATACGTGTACCTGAGGGCCAACCTGAACCTCCTGGACCGGAGGATCGCCACCTTCGGCACCATCCTCCTCGCCGTGCTCCTGGCGTCCATCCTCCTCGCTGGCTTCGGCGTGGACCGCTTCCAGAAGCCCATCACGGATCCCATCCTGCAGCTCGCCACGGTCGCGAAACGCATCTCCCAGGCCAATGCGGATTATGGCGAGCGGGCCGTGAAGACCACGGAGGACGAGATCGGCATCCTGGTCGAGGCCTTCAACGCCATGCTCTCCCAGATCCAGGCCCGGGACGCGAACCTGGAGCGGAGGGTCAACGAACGGACGGCGGAGCTCCGCGCCAGCGAGCAGAGGCTCCAGCACATCCTGGAGGTGTCGCCGGTTCCCATGGTGATGAGCCGGGTGGTCACGGGCGAGATCGTCCTCGCGAACCGGGAGGTGGAGAGCCTCTTCGGGCTGCCCCCTGAGCAGATGATCGGCCGCTTCGGGAGCGACTTCTACATGGATCCCACGGAGCGGGAGAAGGTGATCCTGCCCTCCCTCGGGGCGCGGGGCCAGGCCAAGAACATCTCCCTCCGCATCCGCCGGGTGGATGGCACCTGCCGCTGGGCCTCGGTCTCCCTGGGGCGGGCCCACGTCGACGGCGAGGATTACCTGATCACCGGCCTGGTGGATTTCACGGACCGCAAGCGGCTCGAGGATGATCTCTCCGCGGCCAAGGAGGCGGCCGAGGCGGCGACCCAGGCCAAGAGCGAGTTCCTCGCCAACATGAGCCATGAGATCCGCACGCCCATGAACGCCGTGCTGGGCATGACCCACCTGGCACTCCAGACGGACCTCTCCGCCAAACAACGGGATTACCTGCTCAAGACCCGCTCCGCGGCGGAGTCACTGCTGGGGATCATCAACGACATCTTGGATTTCTCCAAGATCGAGGCAGGCAAGCTGGACATGGACTCGCAGGAGTTCCAGCTCGAGGAGGTGCTCGATACCACGAGCCTCCTCATCAATCTGAAGGCTTCCGAAAAGGGGCTCGAATTCATGCTGGATACCGCCTCGGATGTGCCGGCATCCCTCGTGGGAGACCCGCTGCGCCTGGGGCAGGTGCTCGTCAACCTCTGCAACAACGCCGTGAAATTCACGGATTCCGGGGAGATCATCCTCGTCACGGTCAAGCTTGAAGGGGCTTCCGAGGGCCAGGTGAAGCTCCGCTTCTCGGTGAAGGACACCGGGATTGGCATGGATGCGGAACAGCTGGCGCTCCTGTTCAAGCCCTTCAGCCAGGTGGATGCCTCCAGCACTCGGAAGTTCGCGGGCACGGGCCTGGGCCTCGCCATCAGCCGGAGGCTGGTGGCCTTGATGGGCGGCGAGATCTGGGTGGAGAGCGAGCCGGGGAAGGGGAGCGAGTTCTTTTTCACCGCGACGTTCGGGTTGGGCAGCACTCCGGTGCAGAGCCGCATCGATCCCAGCTCCAGCCCCCAGGGATTGAAGGCACTGGTGGTAGATGACAGCCCGCAATCGAGGGAGATCCTCCGTTCCCTGTTGGTGGGGCTGGGTCATGCCACCACCGTGGCGGCCTCGGCGGAGGAGGGATTGGCCCTGCTCCAGAAAGCAGGTCCGAGGCCCTTCGATCTCGTGCTCATGGATTGGCGGATGCCGGGCGTGGATGGGTTCGAGGCGGCCATCCAGATCCAGGAGCTGGCCCACGCCATCACCCTGCCCCGGGTCATCCTGGTGACGGCCTACGGGGATGACGACGTACGGAACCGGGCCAAAGAGGCGGGCCTTGCCGGATACCTCACGAAGCCCGTGACGGCCTCCACCCTGTTCGAAGCCATCATGGCCGCCTTCGGGCGGGAGATCCTCCGGCCCGCGGCGCGCCCATTCCGCGGCCGGGTGAACTCCGAGGAACTGGCCTCCCTCAGCGGCGCCCGGGTGCTCCTCGTGGAGGACAATGACTTCAACCAGCAAGTGGCCACGGAACTCCTGGGCATGGTCGGCATCGAAGTGGGGATCGCGGGCGATGGCCAGGAGGCCCTGGAGCGGATCCGGACGGAAGCCTACGATGCGGTGCTGATGGACCTCCAGATGCCTGTGATGGATGGGTACGAGGCCACCCTCCAGCTTCGCCGGCAATGGGATCAGGCCGCCCTGCCCGTCATCGCCATGACGGCCCACGCCCTGGTCCACGAACGCGAGCGGTGCGCGACCATCGGCATGAACGACTACATCACGAAACCCGTGGATCCCGCGGAGCTCTACGCTGTCCTCGCGCGCTGGATCGGGCCCCGGGATCCGGGGCGGCCTGCCGCGTCCGCCAAGCAGCCTGAGCCGCCGCGCGCGGCGGAAGGGGCAGGTGAGATCCCGGTGCTGCCTGGGATCAGCCGGGAGGAAGGGCTCGCGAACCTGATGGGCAACCAGGATCGATACCGGAAGTTGCTGGCGCGCTTCCTGGAACTGAAGGCGGGTGTGGGCCAGGAGATCCGGGCCGCCCTGGGGCGAGGGGAACGGGATGCCGCCGCCCGAATCGCCCACTCGATGATCAGCGGGGCGGGGACCATCGGGGCCATTGCCCTCTCGGATGGGGCGCGCGACCTCCAGGACGTGCTTGAGCGGGGGGGGGCCGAGGACATGGAACCGCACCTGGCGGCCTTGGAGGCGGAGTTGAATCTCGTCATCGAGGGGCTCCGGGCCTTCCTTTCAGGGGGGACCGCGTGAGATTCCCTGCCGGGCTGGTGGGCCCCACCCTCCTCCGCGCCGCCCTCATGGGCGCGATGGTGGCGCCGGGGCAATCCGGGGCGGACCCCATCAGCGATTCCGCATTGAAGGTGGCCTACGTCTACCACTTCCTCAACCTCACGCGCTGGCCCGATCAAAGCGGCACCCTGGTGTTCGGCATCTATGGGGACTCCGAGGTGGGCCGCCAGCTCCAGGCCACGCTGCCGAAGAAGGTGGGGACCCGGGAAGTCGTGTTCCAGCGGATCCAGGTCAACGATCCCCACCCGAAGCCCTGCCACGCCGTGTTCATTCCCGCGGCGTACCAGCGGGACATTCCCGACATCCTCGGAAGGATCGCCTCCCATCCCACGGTGTCCATCAGCGATGCGCCGGAGTTCGCGCGGGGGGGTGGAGCGATCGGTTTCGTGGTGGTGGGCGACAAGCTCCGCTTCGACGTGAACCAACGCGCTTCCGCCAGCAAGGGCCTCCAGTTCAGCGCCAAGCTGCTCGAGCTCGCCCGGGCCATCAATCCATGAGACGGCGAAGCGCCGGGTGGTGACGATGATGAACCGATTCAAAGCGGGATCCCCCCTTTCAGCCTGGCGTCGACCGGTCATCTTCGGCCTGGTGGCGGCCTTTGGTGGCCCCGCCTCCGCCCAAGAGGCGCAGGTCGGATCGCTCTTCGAGCGGAGCCTCTCGGAACTCATGGATCTGCGCATCACCTCCACGGCCCGCAAGCGGGAGGAGCCCCTCGGGGTGGTGCCCGTTTCCGTAACCGCCTTCTCCGGGGAGGACATGCGGGACTTCGGGATCCGCTCCTTCTCGGATTTCGCCGGCCTGACCCCCACCCTGTCCTTCGCCTACGGCAACGGCTTCACCGTGGGCAATCCCTCCACGGGCCTCAGCACTTCCCGCAGCGTCGCCATCCGGGGTCTCGGAGGGGCGCGCACCACGGGCTTCTACCTGGACGACACGCCGCTGCCCAGCTCCATCGACGTACGGATCACGGATCTCGCTCGCATCGAGGTGTTGAAGGGCCCCCAAGGCACCCTCTACGGCGAGAGTTCCCTGGGCGGCAGCGTGCGGTTCATCACCCCGCCGCCGGATCTGGAGCGCGGCAGCTTCCGCGGCATGGTGGAGGCGGGCGTCACGGAGCAGGGCGGCTCCCTCGACCGCGGCGTGGAGGGCATCGGAAACCTTGTGCTGGTCCCGGGGAAGGCGGCCCTGCGCCTGTCCGTCTTCGGCTCCGAGTCCGCGGGCTGGATCTCCCGTTCCTTCCCCTCCAATCCCGGTGACCCGAACTCGCCCCGGACGGAAGTGGACGACCAGGGAGCCCAGCGCGTCTTCGCGGGCTCGATCACGGGCCTCCTCCGGCCCACGGAGGCCTTCACGGTCTCCCTCCGTTTCATGCGCCAGGAACTCCACGCGGCGGGCTTCCCCGCGAGCTGGGCGCCCCTGCCGGGCTTCGAACCCGTGGGCAAGATGGCGCGGACGCAGGACGTGCAACCCCTCGCCGACGACACCTGGACCCTGCCTTCGGTGACCATGAGCTACCGAGGGCGGGGTTGGACCCTCACCTCCGCCACGAGCTATTTCGATCGCCGAACCCGCGACGAGGAGGACACCAGCGAGGGGACGGACCAGATTTACGCCGGGGCCTATCCCCCCCAGCCCTTCCGCTGGATCGGCGCCTCCAGCGCCCGCCAGGTGGCTCATGAGACCCGAGTGGCCCTCGATCCCAAAGGGCCCTTCTGCGCCACCTTCGGGGCCTTCTATGGGCGATATGAAACGGAGTACGCCATCCTGCCGATGCGCGAGGCCTCCACCAACTTCCTCCTATGGAAGGAGAACGAGACGAACACCCAGCTGGATCGAGCCCTCTTCGGGGAGTTCTACTACCAGCTGCGGCCGGCGCTCACCCTCACACTGGGGGCCCGGCAGTACTGGTTGAGCCAGGATGATGTCCACACGGTGCTGCTGGGGGCCATCGACGACACCATCCGCGGATCCAGCGGGTCCAGCGGGATCAGCCCGAAGGTGGCCCTCTCCTGGAACCCGGAGCCCACCTCCCTCTTCTACGCTTCCGCCTCCAAGGGCTTCCGCCAGGGCAACGCCCAGCTGGATCCGGAGTTGCTCGGCGGCGGCCCCGAGCTGGCGGCCCACGGGAAGTCGGGAGCCACCTTCCTGAAGATCCGCCCGGATTCCCTCTGGAGTTATGAGGTGGGGGCCAAGCTCCTCTTTCCAGAGGCGAGCCTGCAGCTCACGTCGAGCCTCTTCCGGATCGAGGTGAAGGACTTCCAGCAGCAGGTGCTCCTGAAGAGCATCGGGCTCCTCCTCCAGGGCAACGCGGGGGGCGCCACCATCACGGGCGGCGAGGTGGAAGTCGCGGGCCACCCCACCCCGGACCTCCGGTTCCGGCTGGGCCTCGGCTACGTGTCCGCCCACCTCACGGCGCCAGGCAACACCTTCCAGGCCGAGGGCGCGCGCATCTACCATGTGCCGGAGTGGACCGCCTCCGCTGCCGTGGCCTACACGCGTTCCCTCACCGCCCGGACGAGGGGCTTCCTGAGCCTCACGGGCAGCTACACGGGAAGGAGCCTCTCCGGGAACAGCGGTGTGGATCTGGAGCGCCCGGCTTACACCCTCGTGCACCTCCACACGGGAATCAGCCGGGCGAGGTGGGAGCTCGCCCTGGGGATTGAGAACGTCACCAACGCCCGACCCAATTTGGGGGATCTCACCTACGTGGGCTATGGGTTCTACACCGATGCCTCGCGCACCTTCCCCAGGCCCCAGGCGGCCACCCTGCCGACGCGGACGTGGATGCTGCGGTTCACGACGCGGTTCTGAGCTAGACCCGCCCGCCGCCGACCCGCTCGATGCGGGCGCCGACGCCCTGCAGCTTCGTCTCCAGACCCGCGTAGCCGCGGTCCAGGTGATAGATCCGATCCACCACCGTCTCGCCGGAGGCCACGAGGCCCGCGATCACCAGGGCGGCGGAGGCCCGGAGGTCCGTGGCCATGACGGTGCACCCGGAAAGCGGGGAGGGGCCCGCCACGATGGCTTTGTGATCGTCGATGCGCAGGTTGGCGCCCAGGCGCTCCAGCTCCATGGCGTGCTGGAAGCGGTTCTCGAAGATGCCCTCGTTGATGACGCTGATGCCCGCGGCCTGCGTCATCACGGTCATGAACTGGGCCTGCAGATCCGTGGGGAAGCCGGGGTGGGGCACGGTGGTGGCGTCCTTGCTGCGGAGCTTCTGGCCGCAGTCGCGCTTCACGCGGAGCTGTCGGCCTTCGGGGCCCGTGGCCTCGGTGAACTCCACGCCGCTGCGCTCCAGCAGGTCCATGAGGGCGCGGAGGTGGTCGGGCTCGCAGGCGTCGATGACCACGTCGCCGCAGGCGGCGGCCACGGCGCAGACGTAGGTGCCCGCCTCGATGCGATCGGGGATCACGGCATGGCTGCAGCCGTGGAGCTGCGCTACGCCCGTGATGGTGAGGGTGCTCGAGCCGATCCCCTCGATCTGCGCGCCCATTTTCACGAGCAGGCGGGCCAGGTCGCCGATCTCGGGCTCGATGGCGCAGTTGCGCAGGATGGTGGTGCCCTCGGCGAGGCAGGCGGCGGTGAGGATGTTCTCCGTGGCGCCCACGCTCACCTTCTCGAAGGTGTGATCCATGGCCTGGAGCTTGCCCTTCACGGAGGCCTCGATGTAGCCATGGGTGATCTCGATCTGGGCGCCCATGCGCTCCAGGGCCTCCAGGTGGAGGTTCACGGGGCGGGCGCCGATGGCGCAGCCGCCGGGCAGGCTCACGATGGCCCGGCCCCAGCGGGCCAGGAGCGGGCCCAGCACGAGGATGGAGGCGCGCATGGTCTTCACGAGGTCGTAGGGGGCCTTCAGCTCCTCGTTGCCCAGGGCCTTGAGGCTGGCGGTGAGCTCGAACCCGCTGGCTTCCGTCTCCAGCGAGGCCTCGGTGCCCAGGGACTGCAACACCTTCACCATGGTGCGGATGTCCGCCACGGCGGGCAGATTGGAGAGGCGGACCTCGGAATCCGTGAGGAGGGTCGCCGCGAGGCAGGGCAGGGCGGCGTTCTTGGCGCCCGAAACCCGGATCCGACCCTTGAGGGGGGTCCCACCCTGGATGACCAACCGATCCATGCGTACTCCTAGCCATCCAGGTTACTGGACTTTCCCTTGCTAACCGAGGCTGGGTGTTGAGAAGATTCCGAGACTTTCCCCCCATTGGTACAACCCATGCCCCGGCTCTCCCTGGCGATGATCGTGAAGGATGAGGCCCACTGCCTGGGCCGCGCCCTCTCCAGCGTCAAGGGACTATGGGATGAGCTGGTGGTGGTGGATACGGGGTCCACGGATCGCACGGTGGCCATCGCCGAGGGCTTCGGAGCCCAGGTGGCCCGCTTCCCCTGGACGGGCTCCTTCGCCGAGGCCCGCCACGCGAGCCTCGCCCAGTGCACGGGTGATTGGATCCTGTTGCTGGACGCGGACGAGGCCATCGATCCCCTGGATCACGCGGCGATCCGCGAGACCCTGGAGGCCGACGCGGCCGCCTTCAGGCTGATCCACCGCAACTACTTCCGCAGCGGCACCTTCATCGGCCTCGAAGGCCCGGCCCAGCGCAATGAGAGCCGCTACACGGAAGGCTGCGCCTTTCCCCACTACAGCGACGCCCGCAGCCTGCGCCTCTTCCGCAACCTGCCGGGCCTCACCTTCGAGGGGCGCCTCCACGCCATGCCCGATCCCTGGCTGGAGCGGGGCGGCCACCCCATCGGGCTGCTGGACGCGGTGGTGCACCACTACGGGAAGACGGATCCCGGCCGGGAGCAGGCCAAGGTGCGCGCCTACTTCGAGATGGCGAAGGCCGACGCCGAGGGCGAACCCGCCAACAGCCAGTACCACTACGACCTCATCCAGCAGGCGCTGCTGGCGGAGGAGTGGGAGGTGGCGTTGAACGCCGTGGAGACGCATCAGCGGCTCCAGCCCAGGAGCCCCTTCGTGGTCATTTTCGGCGGGGGGCTCGCGCTGCAGCGCCTGGGCCGCCACGCCAGCGCCCTCGCCTACTTCGAGGGGATCCTGCAGCAGGACCCCCGCAACGCCGCCGCCCTGGCCGCCGCGGGCGAGAGCCTCTGGCTGCTGGGACGCCTCGAGGAGGCCCAGGCGCGCTTCGCCGCGGGACTGGAGGCGGAGCCCGGCTACAGCCGCACCTACCTCAAGCTGGCGGAGCTCATCGAAGGCAGTGGCTTATGGGAGGACGCGCGCCTCGTGTTGGAGGCGGGCCTCGATCAGAACCCCAAGGATCTCGCCCTCTGGGAAGCCCTCGTGGGTCGCGGCGCCGCCCGCAAGGATGCCCGCGTGGTGCGCGACGCCTGGAACGCCCTGCAGCAGGTCCCCGATGGCGGCCAGGGCATCTGGCACCAGCTCGTGATCCAGGCGCTCATCGCCCGCAACCAGATCTCCGACGCGCGGGAAGTGCTGCGCCGGGGCCTGCAGGCCATGCCGCAAAACGCCGAGCTGCTGGCCCTGCAGGTGCGCATGGGCGCGGGCTCGGGGCCGCACCGCATCGTGCGGGGATGAGCCATTGATTCAAGGCCAAGGAAGCCGGAGATGAACCGAGGTGAACGAGGATGGGCCGTTCACCTCCCATCACTGTTCATCATTTTTAATCACTGTTCATCACCGGTTGATCTTTAAATGGCCAGGCATGATGCGGAATACGATGGATTCAAAGCGGAAAAGAACTCCAGTGATGAACAGTGATGGCCATTCGATGCGGCCGTCACCGACATCTCTGAGGTGCATTTCAACCCCTAAGGCCGGCTGACTCGCGCCAGGAAGGCGGCGCGCGGCAGCGGCCCCCAAACCCGCCCATCCCGGCTCAGGGGCCGGTTGTCGCCCAGCACCAGATAGCCCTCTCCGCAGTGCCACGGCCCCTGATCCTGCGGCTCCGGCCAGCGCACGTAGGGTTCGTCGATCCAGCGGCCCTCCACGTAGAGGCGGGGGCCCTTCAGCTCCACCGTCTCACCGGGCAATCCCAGCACGCGCTTCACGGAGGGGCCATCGGGCCCCCGCACCACCCACACCTCCCCCCGGGCGGGAGCGGCCACGGCCCAGGCGCGGAGGCCCCAGGCGATCCGGCCTTCGCGATGGGTGGGCGCCATGCTCTCGCCGCGCACGGGGGAAGGCCGCAGGAGGAGGAAGGGGCTCAGGGCCAGGGCCAGCGCCGCCGCGGGCACCCAGGGCTTCACGCGCGCGGCTTCAGCAGGGGCACCGCGAGCGCGGCGAAGGCGAGGTCCCGGAGGATCTCCCACCTCATGGCCATGAGCTTTTCGGCGGCGGTGCGCACGGGGCCTTCCCCGAAGCAGCCGCAGTCGATGGGATTGCCGCGCAGCAGGTTGAGACCGATGGCCCCGGCGAAGCCGAGCATCAAGAGGAAGGCCCACCGGGCGGCGCCGGATTCACCCCGGCCGGTGATCAGCGCCAGCCCGATCCAGAGTTCGAGCCAGGGCAGCACGAGGGCCACGGCATGGCGCAGGGACTCGGGAAGGATGCGGAAGGTGTAGAGGGTCTGCGCGAAGCTGGGCGGGTCGATCAGCTTGGGCCACGCGGCGGCGAGCATCACGAGGCCGAGGGCGAGGGCGAAGATGCGGCGGAGGGTCACTTCACCACCTCCCGGCCTTGGGCGGAGGGGCCTCCCATGGCCTTCCACGCGGGCCAGCCGCCCTTGAAGATGCGGAGGTTGCGGTAACCCAGGGGCCACATGCGATCCGCCAGCAGGTGCGAATCCCGGCAGTCGCCGCCGCTGCAGTAGATCACCACGGGGTCTTTGAAGTCGAAGGTGGCGTCGGCCAGCACCTGCAGCTTGGCGTCGAGGCCATCTTCCCAGTAGGAGAAGAGCCGGGCACTCGCGATGTGGCCCTCCTCGTAGATGGAAGTTCGGCGGGCATCCAGGAAGAGGGCGCCCGCCCGGTGGAGGGCCAGGGCTTCCGCATCCTCGATCTCGAAGGGGGCGCCATGGGCCGGCGCGGGATAGAGATCCTGGAGGGCGGGGGTCGAAGGCGCCGGGGAAAGGGGGGCCGCGGGATGGGGCGAGGCCTTGGCCACCGGGCCGGGCGCGGTGGCGGCAAGGGCTGGCGGCGCGGGTGCCGGGGGCGCGGCGGCGATGGGAGCGGGATTCGTTGAAGGCCGTGGCGCAGGGTGGGTCGGGTACCAGGCGAGGCGCCGCGTGGGGCCCGCCAAGGCGTTGGAGACGAGGGCGCAGGCGAAAGCAAGCGCCAGCAGGGTCGCCATCTGGCGGCCGGGGCGTTCATTCGTGCGCATTCCCGGGGCAAGGCTCATGGGGATGATTCTAGGGCCGAACCGCGAGGCGGCGGCCCCGCCCATCCGTCAGGGCCACTTCCTCGATGCGGGCCGGGGCGGGCACCGTGGGCGCCAGGTCTGCGGCCAGCCGCTGGGCCAGGGCCAGGGGCCCGGCGAGGCCGAGGTCCGAAAGCAGGCGGCCCTGCAGGGGCGCCAGCAGCGCGTCCATGGCCGCCTCCAGATCCCGGAAGTCCACCACCACGTCGAAGCCGTCCAGGCCCTGGCGCGAGGTGATCACTTCCACTCGGTAGTCGTGGCCCTCCCAAGCGCCGTGGGCGGTTCGAAAGACCACGGAGAGGGGCCGCTCGACGGCGGCTTGGAAGGTGTGGGAAGTGGAGGAATGGGGCATGGGGGGACCGGACATCCAGTGTCCCATGGGGGGTGCTCCGGCGGTATGGTCGGGTCAGCGCTGTGGAGGAACCATGAGCCTCGAACCCGCCCGGGGGCCCCGTCGGGGCATCGCCATGGTGGCCCACGACCACAAGAAACCCGACCTCCTGGCTTGGGCCCGGTGGAACCGCGACTTCCTCGCCCTCCATGACCTCTACGCCACGGGCACCACGGGGCGCCTGCTCCAGGAGGCTCTGGATGTGCCCGTGACCCGCTACCAGAGCGGCCCCCTGGGGGGCGACCTCCAGGTGGGGGCCAAGCTCTCGGAGGGCGGCATCGATCTGCTGGTCTTCTTCTGGGATCCCCTGGAGCCCCAGCCTCACGATCCGGACGTGAAGGCCCTCCTGCGCATCGCCGTGGTCTGGAACATTCCCGTGGCCTGCAATCGGGCCACCGCGGACCTGCTCATCACCTCGCCCTTGCTCTTCTCCCCGGACTACCAGCCCGAGCGGCCGGACTTCGGGGCCTACCTGTCCCGGCCCACGGGGGCGTGACCGGGGTCAGGCCTTCGATGCGTGTCCTTGCGCCGACCCCGGGTTAAACTGGCGCCTTAGCTTGGGAGACGACCATGCGCGATTTTTCCACCCAGTCGGCGCGGCCCGACGTGGAACGCGAGGACCTGGACTTCGACGTCCTGTTTGTGGGCGCGGGCCCGAGCAATCTGGCGGGGCTGTGGCGCCTGCTGGATAGCATCGAGGCTCACAATAAAAAGCCCGGCGTGAAGAAGCTCGAAGGACTCACCATCGGCCTCATCGAGAAGGGCGACGAGATCGGCGATCACGCATTCAGCGGCGCGGTGCTGGATCCCCAGGCCCTGACGGAGCTGTGCCCCGACTTCATGGAGCGCGGCTTCCCCACGGAGGGCGAGGTCAAGGAGGAGGAGGTGTGGCTCTTCACCTCCGACCGCGGCGGCTTCAAGTTCCCTGTGCTGCCGCCCTTTCTCCACAACCACGGCAACCACATCGTGTCGCTCTCGAAGATGGTGCGCTGGATGGCGGCCCAGATCGAGGCCCGCGAGGTGCCCGGCGTGGATGTGATGCTGCTGCCCGGCTTCGCAGGCATCAACGTGCTGTGGGCCGACCAGCCCGATGGCACGAAGAAGGTGGTGGGCGTGCAGACCGCCGACAAAGGCGTGAACCCCGACGGCTCCCCCAAGAACAACTTCGAGCCCGGCAACAACCTCCGCGCCAAGGTCACCGTCTTCGGCGAGGGCCCCCGCGGCCACCTGTCGCGGGAACTGGAAGCGGTGCTGGGCCTCCAGGCCTCCGCCTCCAACCCCCAGGCCTACGAGATGGGCGTGAAGGAGATCTGGGAGGTGCCCGAAGGCCAGGTGCCGGATGGCTTCGTGCTGCACAGCACGGGCTTCCCCCAGCCCGATGGCGAGAGCGGCGGCTCCTTCGTGTACAAGATGGGCGGCAACAAGCTGGCCGTGGGCTTCGTGGTGTCCCTCGATACGAAGGATCCCTTCGTGGATGCCCACCTGCTGCTGCAGAAGTTCAAGAAGCACCCCCGCATCGCCTCCCTGATCCAGGGCGGCAAAATGCTGCAGTACGGCGGCAAGGCGCTCGCCATCGGCGGCTGGTCCTCCATGCCCAAACTGGCCTTCGCCGGCGGCATGCTGGTGGGCGATAGCGCGCAGATGGTGAACGCGGCGCGCCTCAAGGGCATCCATCTGGGGATGAAGGCGGGGCTCGTGGCCGCCGACACCATCCTCGAGGCCCTCGTGGCCGATGACTTCAGCGATCAGCGCCTCATGGGGTACAGCCGCGCCTACATGGCCAGCTGGGCGGGCACCGAGCTGTACAAGAGCCGGAACTTCCACGCCATCGTGGAGGAGGGCCTCACGCCCAAGGCCGGTTTGGAGCTGGGCATCTCCATGTTCACCAGCGGCTGGGTTCCCGGCGGCACCAAGACGATGCACGTGGACGCGCACATGACGCAAACCACCGAGGCCTACTACGGCAAGAAGGGCATGAAGCTCAGTGACATCGACCTGGGCATCAAGTTCGATGGCAAGCGCGCCATCCAGAAGCTGGATGACGTCTACGCCTCGGGCACCATGCACGACGAGCACCAGCCCGGCCACCTCAAGATCGTGAAGGGCGACCACGTCTGCGCCACCTGCTGGGACGAGAAGGGCGCGCCCTGCACCATCTTCTGCCCCGCCCAGGTGTACGAGATGCACCCCGACGCCAGCGGCAAGGTGGACAAGGTGGCCATCGCCTTCTCCAACTGCGTGCACTGCAAGACCTGCGATATCAAGTGCCCCGAGGAGAACGTCATCTGGACGCCCCCCGAAGGCGGCGGCGGGCCGAAGTACACGTTCTGCTGATGCGATGAGGGCCGGAGCGATCCGGCCCTTTGCTTTTCGCCCCGTGGCGCTGATAGGAGAATTGGAGAACTGCCCTACAGCACCAGGTGCTCCGCCACGAAGGCGTTCAGGGCCGTCTGGAACTCAGGAGGGGAACTTACGAACTTGACCCCCAGGAGGGTGAACCCCTCGGTCTTGCCGTGCCGCTGGGCCAGCAGGTGGGTGATCTCGCCTTCCACCACATCGCCGGGCAGCTCGGGGTGATCGAAGCGGATGTTGGAGATGGCCTGCCCTGGCTCCATGCCCGCCGTCACCGGTGCGGGCAGGCGCAGGCCGAAGCCACCGGTGGAGATGGTCGCCATCGGAAGGCTGGGGAAGGTCCGGCCTTCGTGGGTGAAGGAAACCGCATAGCCGGGCTCCAAGGTCACCCGTGCGTGGATCCGGCCGGAGGTGAAGGGGTCCATGGAGTCTCCTGGTGTCAGGCCCGGGGCAGGGCGTCGTCCAGCACCCGCGCGGCCATGCGCCGGGCCAGCAGGCCGGGGCCGGGGCCGCCCCGTAGGCTGGCGGTGGTGATGGCGCCTT
Organism: Acidobacteriota bacterium; assembly: GCA_016192145.1. GTDB lineage: Bacteria > Acidobacteriota > Holophagae > Holophagales > Holophagaceae > JAFDVN01. The sequence continues at coordinate 303,469 of JACPUT010000006.1, forward strand.
CGTAGAGAATCATCAATTCCTCGGCGAGGGCGTCGGGATCCGGGGCCATGCCCTCTTCGGCCAGGGCCCGCAGGAAGCGGGCCACTTCGAGCTTGTGGGAACGCACGCGCTCGCGGGTCTCCGCGCTCTCGCCCCCCATCTCCAGCCCCGCGTTGGTGAAGGCGCAGCCGCGGAAGTGCTCGGTGCCGAACCACACGTCCAGCAGCTCGAACACGGCGAGGATGCGGCCCCGGGGATCCCGGGCCAGCTGGCGGATGCCCTCGCCCAGCCGGCGCAGGGCCTCCACGTGCTGGTGCTCCAGGTAGGCGGCGATGAGGTCCTCCTTGGAGGGGAAGTGGGCGTAAAGGGTGGTCTTGGCCACGTCGCTCTCGGCCACCACGCGATCCACACCCACGGCCCGCACGCCCTCCCGGTAGAACAGGCGTTCCACCGTCTTGAGGATGCGCTCGCGGGCGCCGCGGCCTTTGCGGGGTTCGGACATGGGGGGGAGGCTCCTGAGAAGAGGTAGACCCAGGGTAAGGCCAGGGAGGGGTTGAATTTTCCATTTCAATAATACCTACAGGTCTGTAGCCTTTTGGAGTCCCAGACCCCACCCCCTTTCCAAGGAGCCCCCATGTTGCCGCTGCCCCCCGCCCCCCCCGCCCTGGAAGCCCCCGCCCCCGCGCGGCCCAACAGCCTCAAGGTGGCCAACGGCCAGCTGCTGGAAGTGGCTTTCGCCACCGTGAAGCCCGGCAAGGAGGCCCTGCTATTGGCGGAGGGCTTCACCAAGATGCAGCCTCTGGTCGGCCGCCATGGCGGCGAACTGCAGGCGGGCCTTCGCATTCTCGCGGCCTTCGCGGACAAGGAGGCTCCGGCCTTCCAGGCCCTGCAGTTGTTGCGCTGGGCGGGCGAGTCCGAAGCCAAGAAGGGAGGCGAAGACGCGGAGGTCAAGGCCCTGCGGGCGGAGGGTGCCTCCGGCGTCAGCGAGGGCAACTTGCTGGGTGCCGAGAAGGCCGTGGACGTGGTGCTCGAACCCGGCATGGCCTACGCCGTGATCGTGGAGATCGCGGAAGGAGCCGCCTGGGATCGCATGCGCGGAGCCCTCGAAGGCCGCTACAAGGGCGTTGCCCGCTTCCAGGCGCCCAAGCCCCAAGGACCCCTGGGCGTTCGCCGCCTCACGCTGTTGAAGGTCGGCCCGGCGGAAGGGCTCGATGCCCAGAATTGGGGCCGTTTCCTGCCCGTGCCCGAGGGGGGATTCGTGGCGCTGGCGGTGGTGCCGAAGGGGTGAGCAGGGTTAAGAAAGGGCTGAACGCGGAGGGCGCGGGGGTTCGCGGAGAACGCGTTCATCTTTTCCACCCGAGGCTGATATTTTGAATCCATGCCCCTCGACCCCCGCCTTCTCGAGATCCTCTGCTGCCCCGCCTGCAAGGGGGACCTGGATCTGCGCAGGGAAGGCGAGGTCGAGCGGGATCTGAAGTGCCGGGCCTGCGGGCTCGCCTACCCCATCGAGGACGGCATCCCCGTGATGCTCGTGGACGCGGCGAAGAAGGAGGCCTGATGCGCCTCGACAAGGATCACGCGGCGGAGCTCCTCGGGCGCATCCAGGGCCGCAGGGTGCTCGTGCTGGGTGACCTCATGTTGGACGAGTACCTCTTCGGGGAGGTGAACCGCATCAGCCCCGAAGCCCCCGTGCCCATCGTGCGCGTGACCCGTGAGAACTGGGTGCTGGGCGGCGCCGCCAACGTGGCCGCCAACCTCGTGGCCCTCGGCGCCGTGCCCCACGTGGTGGGTACCCTGCAAAAGGACGTGGCCGGCGAGCGCCTCATGGGCATCCTGGGACGCCTGGGCATCGCCCGGGATGGCCTCGTGCTCGATTCCAGCCGCCCCACCATCATCAAGACCCGCGTCATCGGGCAGACGCAGCAGATGCTCCGCATCGACCGCGAGGAGGCGGGCGCCCTGGAGGGCGACGTGATCGCCGATCTGGCCGAGCGCCTGGCGAAGCTCATCCCCGAGTGCGGCGCGCTCGTGGTGAGCGACTACGCCAAGGGCGTCATCGGGCCCGAGGTGATGGAGGTGGTGCACGGTCGCTGCAAGGCCCACGGCATCCCCTGGATCGTGGATCCCAAGCCCGTCCACAAGGCCCTCTACCAGGGCGCCACCCTGATGACGCCCAACACCAAGGAGACGGCGGAGCTCGCCGGGGTGCCCGCCAAGACCGACGCGGAGGTCACCCACGCGGGCCACGCCATCATGCAGGCGCTGAACGTGCAGGGTGTGCTCATCACCCGCAGCGAGAAGGGCATGGCCCTCTTCACCCAGGATGAGGCCCACCGCGAACCCTGGATGATCCCCACGGAAGCCCGCGAGGTGTTCGACGTGAGCGGCGCCGGCGATACCGTCATCGCCACCTTCGCCGCCGCCGTGGCCGCGGGCGCCGACTGGAAGGACGCCGCCATGCTCGCCAACGCCGCCGCGGGGCACGTCGTCGCCAAGGTGGGCACGGCCACGGTCACGCCGGAGGAGATCCTCACGAAGTACCAGGAGCAGGAAGCGCGGTAGGGCCTCCCTCCGGAAGCAGGCCACCCGGCCCTCCAGGCCCTTGGCGCGCTCATCCAGATCCTCCACCCGAACGGCGGCTTCCTTCACGAGGGGGAAATCGCGGCGTCGGGGCCCGCCAACCGAATCCGAGGGACCCGTAGGAACCCATGGCCACCCGACCAGGGGTGCCTAAGCCATGAATCTCAGGTCCCGATTGGGATCGAGATCACTACCGCAATTCCACGGTCAGCAGGAAGGTGGCGCCCTTGGGGATCCGGGCATTCACCTGATCGAAATTCAGATCGAAGGTCTCGGTCTCCCCGGGTTTGACGCCCGTGAGCTTGGAGCCACCCGTGGCGGCACCCAAGAGGCGGCCCTCCCCATCCAGGACGGCCACGGCGAATCCGGGGACCTTGGTGACCTTGGAGGTGTTGATGACCTCCACCTGGGCCCGGGTGCCGAAGGTGGGGCCCTGGAAGAGCTTCACCTTGGATTCGCGCAGATTGAAGAAGATGGAGTTCACCTTGAGGCCATCCACCGCGAGGTCCACCTTCATGAGGCGATCCCAGAGGTAGGGCTGCTGGAGGGTGCCGAAGCTGAGGCTCGTGGCCTCGACCTTGGGGGCTTCCTGGGGCACGGCGGCCGGCGCCTGCACCAGGGGCAGGGCCGCGAGGAGGATCGCTAGCATCAGTTGTCCTTTTTGCCGAAGAGGCCACCGAAGAGGCTCTTCTTCACGGGGGCGGTGGCTTCGGGGGAGGCCTCGGGGCCGCCGGCACGCAGGCGGCGCAGGCGCTCGAACACGGGGCGGAGGCCCGGCACCTTGTGGGCTTCGATCCAGTTCTCGCTGAACTGGCGGGCCACGAAGTGGGTCTCGATGACGCGGCCTTCCTCCACCCAGCGGATGAGCTGATCCATGGCGAGGTTGGGATAGACTTCCTCGCCGATCCTCAGCCTCAGGAGGTTGGGATCGTCGGAGGTCGCGCTGCTCTCGGCGGCGAAGGAGGGCACGGGGTTGGTGGCGCCGGGATCGGGCTGCTTGGCGAGCCGGGAGGCATCCATCATCTGCGTGACCTCGGAGGCCTCCAGCTCCTGGGGCGAGGGTACGTCCGGGGTGGATACCGCCGCGATGGCGGCCTGCATCTCCGCGAGGCTCATGCGCTGGGTGGCGCTGCTGGGGGCGGCGAACTCGGGCTCCAGGGGGGAGAGGGGCGCGGCTTCGACCGACGGCTTCGCCAGGGTCTCGGAGCCCCCGAGGGTGTGTTCCAGGGCTTCCAGGGTGGCCTCCACCTCGAAGGCGCCGTTGGTCGCATCCTTGCGGAGGCGAGGCGTGGCGGCCTCGCGAACGGGGGTCTCGCCGAAGAGCTGGCTGATGGCGTCCTTGGCGCTGCGGTAGGAGCCCGTGGAGCGTCCTTCGTTGGGGAGGGCTTCATCCTGGCCGGAGGCGGTGCGTTCCTCCGGGAGGGGTTCGGGCAGGAAGGCGCTCGTGCGGATCTCAGGCACGGGCTCCGGGCTGGTGACGAGGGTCTTCTCGAGGATCTCGCTATCGGATCCCAGCAGGTCATCGGCGCTCAGGCTCTGCGGGGCGGTGAAGGGCTCGGCCAGGGGCTCCAGCTCGGCTACGGCTTCCAGGAAGACGGGTTCCTCGGGCATCTCGGGCAGGGCGGGGGGCAGGGTGTGGAGCTGCTCCAGATCCTCCACCTTGAAGCCCATGGTGGCCGTGGCGTCATCGGGCTGCTCCTTGGGGGGCAGTTCCAGGAGGCGGGCGACCACGTCGTAGATGGGAAACACGCCTTGACAGCGGTGACACTGGGCACGCGCGTGCACAGCCTTCACCCGCTCGCGCCGCAATCCGTAGCGGGTGGAGCACTTGGGGCACTGGACCGCTTCAAGCACCAGGGACTCCTAAGGATTTAGAGGAAGTCTAGCCCCTTCCGGGGTTTCGCTCAAACTTCCCCCATGGGGCCGGGGGTTCCGGGCTCATCGGGCCCTGCCCCGGTATGCTCAAGGATTCCATCAGGAGCAGTCGTGGCGGGCGTATTCATCACCTTGGAGGGCGTGGAGGGGTCGGGGAAAAGCACCCAGCTCCTCCGCCTTTCCGAGCGCCTCCGCCACTTGGGCCTTCCGCTGGTGGTCAGCAAGGAGCCCGGGGGCACGGCCTTGGGCCGGGAGCTGCGCCGCCTGCTCCTGGAACCCCACCCCGGGGGTGAATCCTGGGCCCCCGAGGCCGAACTGCTCCTCTTCTATGCCGATCGGGCCCAGCACCTCAAGGATGTGATCCGGCCCGCCCTGGAGGCGGGGAAGGTGGTGCTCCTGGATCGCTTCGAGGACAGCACCCGCGCTTACCAGGGCGCCAGCGGCGTGCCCGAGGAGGCGCTGGATGCCCTCAGCACCCTCGTCCTCCAGCGGCTGAAGCCCCACCTCACCCTCCTCCTGGATCTGGATCCCGAGGCCAGCCTCCAGCGGGTGGAGGTGCGCAACCTCGCCCTGGAGGATTTCAACGAAACCCGTTTCGACAGCGCCCACCTGGATTTCCACCGCCGGGTCCGGGCCCGCTTCCTGGCCATCGCCGAGCGCGAACCCAACCGCGTGGCCATCATCCCCGCCCGGGAGGGGGAGGACGCGGTGGCCGCCGCCATCTGGGCCCGCGTGGCGCCGCTGCTGCGGACGGCCGGGTTCGCGGTGGACGTAGAAAGGGCGGAACGCGGAGGGCACGGAGGGAACGCGGAGAACGCGGAGGAAGGAATAAAATGACCTTCTGCTTTTCTCCGCGTCCTCCGCGCATCTCCGCGTCCTCCGCGTTCCTATTGCCCATGAACGCCCATGTTTGACCCCCGCATCCAAGGCCACCAGGCCATCCGCGCCAAGCTCCTGGAACGCCTCCAGGCGGGCAAGCTGCCGGGCACGCTGCTGTTCACGGGGCCCGAGGGCATCGGCAAACGGCGCGTGGCCCTGGAGATGGCCCAGCGGGAGCTCTGCTTCCGCAGGACCGCCTGCGGCGATTGCGAAGGGTGCCAACTCTTCCACTCGGATCCCCTGCCCATCGAATTGCCCAACCTCCTGCGCATCGCCCCCGAGGGCAAGGCGGGCCTCATCAAGGTGGGCATGATCCGGGAGGATGACCTGGTGGAGGGCGGCGTCATCAACTGGGCCAGTCTCAGCCCCGCCCTGGGCTGCCACCGTTGGATCCTCATCGAGGACGCCCACCGCCTCAACGGGGCCTCGGCGAACATCCTGCTGAAGACATTGGAGGAGCCGCCTCCGGGCACCCGCTTTCTCCTCGTCACCCACCGCCCCGAGGCCGTGCTGCAGACCATCCGCAGCCGCGCCCAGCGCATCGCCTTCGCCCCCTTGGCGCCCAAGGAGGCCTGGGCCGTCGCCTCGTCCAAGGGTTGGCACGAGGGTTCCAAACAGCGGTGGATGGCGCTTTCCGAAGGCACCCTGCGCTACCTGGAGGAGGATGCCTTCCAGCGCGCCCAGGCCCAGTTGGAGGCCTGGATGCTCCTCATGGAAGGCGGATCGTTTCCCTCCGCTTCGGAACCCCTGCTGCCGGAGAAGGACGCCGAGAAGGCCCAGAACGAGCAGCTGCGCGAAGCGCTGGAAGTGCTGCTGCGCCTCGTCACCGATGTCGCCCGCGTGCGCAGCGGCAAGGAACCCGCGCTCACCCCCTGGGCGGATCGCCTGCGCAAGCTGGCCGTGAGGCCCCTGGATCTCCGCGCCCCCCAGGACCTCATCCACGACGCCCTCCGCAATCTGGCCCGCAATCCCAGCGGGGAACCCCTGCTGCGGGAAGTGGCGCTGAGCCTCGTCTAGATCAGATGGCGATGAGCTGGTCCCGCCCGGCCTGCTTGGCCCTGTAGAGGGCCTGGTCGGCGGCGGCCAGCACATCGTCGGGGTGGGTGTGCTCGACCTTCAGATCCGTGAGCCCCATGCTCGCGGTGAAACCGCGGAGGACGGTTCCATCCGCGAGGGGGAGCTCCAGCTCGCGCACTTGGGCCAACACCCGTTCCAGGCAGATGCGGGATTCTTCGGCGCCGACGTGGGCGAAGAGCACGCAGAACTCGTCGCCGCCGAAGCGGGCCGCGAGATCCTCCCGGCGCAGGGCGCCGGCCACCACCCGCCCGAATGCGTGGATGGCCATGTCGCCGGCCGCGTGACCATGGGCATCGTTGAGCCTCTTCAGGTGATCGAGGTCGCAGAAGGCCACGGACATGGGATGGCCATGGCGCCGGGCGCTGTGGAAGGCCTTGGTGAGGTTCTCGAGGTAACAGCGGCGGTTGGCGAGCCCCGTGAGGGCGTCGCGGGTGACCTCGGCCTGCAGGCGCTCCTGGAGGTGTTTCAGGGGGGTGATGTCCACCAGGGAGCAGACCACCCCGCTCAGCTGGCCATCGGCGCCCCGCAGGGGCACGGCGTTGACGCTGATCCAGAGCACGGTTTGATCCCCCCGGGGCAGCCCCTGCACCACCTCCAGGCAGGGCCTCCCCGTGCGCAGGGCCACCCGGCTGGGATGCTCCTCCTCGCTGAAGATGGAACCGTCCTCCTTCAGCGCGTAGAAGTAGCCCGGATCCGCTCCGGTGTGGCCCTGAAGCTCGGCGGCACTTACCCCGAGGATGCGCTCCGCGGCGGGATTGCATTGGAGGGTGTGACCCTGGGGGTCCATGAAGATGACGCCTTCATGGAGGTTCTCCAGCAGGATTTGGTACTGCATCTCGTCAAAGGGCGACAGGCGAACCCGGGCCACCGCCTTCCGGATGCGGGCGTGGGCCGCGTGGAGGCTGGACGTGGGGGGAAGGGAGGGCACGCCAGCCCATCGGCCTCGGGATCCAAGGGCTTGAATGGCCGGTTCAGCTCAATGCCAGCTGCGATCAGGGTCTTAGGCGGAAGATGCCCGAGGAATCCGATCCAGGTGGGGAAGGGTGCGGGGCGCCGGGGGTTCAGATCCGTGCGGCCAGTTCCGCGCCTTGCCGGATGGCCCGCTTGGCGTCCAGTTCCGAAGCCAACTCCGCGCCGCCGATGAGGTGCACGGGGCGGCCGGCGGCTTGAAGGGGTGCGAGCAGCTCGCGGTTGGAGAGCTGGCCGGCGCAGTTCACCACCGTATCCACCTCGAGGCAGCGGGATTCGTTGGCGCCGGATTCGCGGATCCAGAGTCCAGCGTCGTCCACGCGCTCGTAGGTGATGCCGCTGAGCATCTTCACCTTGAAGGCCTTGAGGCTGGCCCGGTGGATCCAGCCCGTCGTCTTGCCGAGGCCCCCGCCCATGCGCTCGGACTTGCGCTGGCACATGAAGACCTGGCGCGCGGGCAGGAGCAGTTCCGGCTTCTCCAGCAGGCCCCCGCGGGTGGAGTGGGTGGGATCCACCCCCCACTCCCGGAGGTAGGCTTCCGTGGAAGGCCCGTGCCCGCCCTGCACGAGGTACTCCGCCACGTCGAAGCCGATGCCGCCCGCGCCGATGATGGCCACCTTGGCGCCGGCCTGCCTGCGCCCCAGCAGCAGATCGGGATAGCTCACCACCTTGGGGTGGTCGATGCCCGGCAGCTCAGGCACCCGGGGGGTGACGCCCGAAGCGAGCACCACCTCGTCGAAGGCCGCGAGGGCCTCCGCGGTGGCGCGGGAATTCACCCTCACATCCACGCCCGCCACAGCCAGGCGGCGCACGAAGTAACGCAGCGTTTCGAAGAACTCCTCCTTGCCCGGAACCTGCTTGGCGATGTTGAGCTGGCCGCCCAGTTCCGGCGCGGCTTCGAAGAGGGTCACGGCATGGCCCCGCTCCGCGGCGTGGGCCGCGAAGCTCATGCCCGCGGCGCCACCGCCCACCACGGCGAGCTTCTTCGTCACGGCCGCCCTGGGGAAGTTCAGCTCCGTCTCGTAGCAGGCCCGCGGGTTCACGAGGCAGGTGGCGCGCTTCTGTTCGAAGACGTGATCGAGGCAGGCCTGGTTGCAGGCGATGCAGGTGTTGATCTCCTCGGCGCGACCGGCCGCCGCCTTCGCCACGAAGTCCGCGTCCGCGAGCAGGGGGCGGGCCATGCTCACCATGTCCGCGTCCCCGCGCGCCAGGATCTCCTCGCCCACCTCGGGCATGTTGATGCGGTTGGTGGTGATGAGGGGGATGCCCACCTCGCCCTTCAGCTTGCGGGTGACCCAGGTGTAGGCGCCCCGCGGCACCATGGTGGCGATGGTGGGAACCCGCGCCTCGTGCCAGCCGATGCCCGTGTTGATCAAGGTGGCGCCCGCGGCCTCGATGGCCTTGGCCAGCTGCACGACCTCTTCCCAGGTGGAGCCGTCCGGCACGAGATCGAGCATTGAAAGGCGGAAGATGAGGATGAAGTCCCGGCCCACGGCCGCGCGGGTGCGGCGCACGATCTCCGTGGCGAAGCGCATGCGGTGCTCGTAGGGGCCGCCCCACTGGTCCGTGCGGCGGTTCGTGCGCGCCACGAGGAACTGGTTGATGAGGTAGCCCTCGCTGCCCATGATCTCCACGCCGTCATAGCCCGCGTCCTGGGCGCGGCGGGCGCAGGCCACGTAGTCGCGGATCGTCTTCTCCACGCCCCATCCGCTCAGGGCCGAGGGTTTGAAGGGCGTGATGGGCGACTTCACATTGGAGGCGCTCACGGAGAGCGGGTGGTAGCTGTAGCGTCCGCCATGGAGGATCTGCAGGGCGATCTTGCCGCCCTCGGCGTGCACGGCCTCCGTGATGGGGCGATGCCGCTTCGTCTGCCAGAACCACGCGAGCTCGCTCCCGAAGGGCGTGAGCCGGCCCCGCAGGTTCGGCGCGATGCCCCCCGTGACGATGAGCCCCACGCCGCCCTTGGCGCGCTCCGCGTAGAAGGCGGCCATCTTGCGGAAGCCATCCTTTTCCTCCTCCAGCCCCGTGTGCATGGAGCCCATGAGCACGCGGTTGCGCAAGCTTGTGAACCCGAGGTCGAGGGGGGCGAGGAGGTGGGGGTAGCTCATGGGCCGTCCGGGGGTGGATCGCCCAGTGTAGGGGCGGACCAGGCCTACCCGGAGACAGGCCACTAGGGGCGGCGGAGCAATTGGATCCCGGCCCCAAGGAACCACAGGATCTGGCTGACCCCGAACACCATGGTCGCGCCTTCGCGGAGGGGTGGGATCACTGAGAGGATCCCGGCTGCGCCCACCGCGAGGCCCAGGTAGTTCAGGGGCTTGGACAAGGAGGCGCCGCGCAGGGCGGCTGCGCTGACCAGGATCATCCAGACACCGCCGACGATTTCGATGTTGCCGCCGAGCCCGTTTTGAACGGCTCCCAAGGTCACCCACGTCGCGGCGGCCTGTTCCACATTCTGGGCATGGAGTTTCGCCAAGGTGTTCAGCCCGGTGCTCTCCACCATCCCGCTGGCGATGACGTGTCCCGCCCAGATGAAGCCCATGGGAGTGGCCACCTTCATGAGGTCGGCGGCCGTGTCCTTGAGGCGTTCATGGATCGCCGCGGTCAGGACCACGAGGGCGAGACCGCCAAGGACGTAGACGAAGAGGGTCCATGCCTGGAAGAGCCCCTTCCGTTCCAATACGAAGCCGAGCCGCTGGGCGGTGCTCCAGCCTTCGGCATCCCCGGGGTTGAGCAGGGTGGCCATGACCCCGAACCCGATGAGGTAGGCCAGCGCCTCGAACAGGGCGGCAAAGCCGCCCGCTTTCTGCAGTTTGACCATGGCCTTCATGCCTCGCGAAGCTGCTCGGTGGGGATCGGGTTTCCGGGGATCGAGGCTTCTACGGAGGCCCGGGAGGGACGTTTAGTTGCGAGGGAAGACGTACCTCCACCCTCCTCCCGGCTGCTCCCAACCCTGGGGCATGCCCCCATTCACTCGACGACGGTGTAGATCTCCCGCTGCCCCGACAGGATGGTGGGCCGGAAGCCCGCGTAGGCCTCCTGCCACTGGGAATCCGCGAAGACCTTGGCGAGGCCGCCCTCGAACACGGCGAGGGAGGGGAAGTCCGTTTCGATGACGAGGGTGTAGTAGGGGCCCGTCAGATCCGTCATCACGCGCCCCAGGGGCGCCCCCAGCCGGGCGTTGACGGTCATCATGGCCTGGACCAGATTCCTGGCCTCCTTCATGGACTCGGGCCGGAGGTGGAACACTTCGCGCACGACGATCATGGGGTCCTCCACAAGGCCCCCCTCAGCGTAGGCCCCGGGGCGCACCTCGCCAGGCCGTCACCGTTCGAAGGTCACTTCACCGGCCTTCACCTTGGCCTGAAGGCTGAACTGGCCCTGGCCCTGGTGCCGGAAGGTGCGGAAGAGCCCCTCCCTGGCCTCGCCGAAGGGACCCGGGTTCACCTCCCCGGCCCACACGGAGGCGGACACCGGACCGTAGGCGGCGGGATCGCCCACCTTCACCTTCAGCTCGCCGGCCTGGAGACGCAAATCCTTGTCGCCTTCGATGCCCTGGATGGTCACCTCCCCGGCGGACATGCGCAGGGTCAGGGCCGTGGTGCGGGGGACTTGGATCTCGATGTGGAAGTTGTCGTTGGGCGCGTTGGTGAGACGGAACTCCGGCGTTCGGCCGGTGGGCTCGAAGCGCAATCGCACGCGGCTGAGGTCGCGGTCCTCCTCGCCCGTGTAGCGCACCCGCACCTTGCCATCCTCGGAGGGTCGGATGGCCACTTCGCCGGCATCCAAGTCCAGCCGGAGCTGGGGGCTGCCCGGGATACCCAAGTCGGTCCACGTGCGGCCGAGGCCCCGGGTATCCACCGATTGGGCCGCCAGGGGAAGGGCGAAGAGGAGGACGGGAACGGCGAGGCGCATGGGGACTCCGGGGGACAGGAGCGTTACGGGAGGCCATGCGGGAACGGTTAGCGCGGCTTCCACCCTGCCCGCGCCCATCCCGGGCTACCGGGGCTTCGCGTCCGCCTTGGGGCTGAAGGAGTGACCTACTTTGGCCACAGCCATCCAAACATCCCGCCCACCACCATGCCGTAGACGAGGCTGTCGATGAACTGCTCGGCGGTGGCCGCCCAGGGCTTGCCGCGCCAGATGCTCTCGGGGACCGTGTGGAAGGCGAAGGCCAGCGTCGTGCAGGCGCCGGCGAGGCGGTAGACGTGGCGGTAGTGGGCGCCGAAGGGCAGGGTGTGGCCCACCACGTAGGCCACGAAGATCATCACCATGGCGAGGAAGGCGAAGTACTGCAGCAGGGCCTTGCCGGCGCTGTACTCGCCGGGGTTGCGGAGCACGAGGTAGCCGATGGGCCCCCGGCGGATCTCCGCCTTGCGATCGGCCTCCACGCGGGCCCAATCCACGGCGGGCAGGGCCCACTGGCCCGAGGGGGCCTTCGTGAGCGTGGCCATGATCTCGGCCTCGTTCTCCAATCGCCCGTAGCCCTTGCGGCGCCAGAAGGGGAGGGCCACCCAGAGCAGGGTGCTCGCCACGGAGATGGCGAAGGTGGAGACGAGGATGGCCTTCCAGAGGTCGAGCAAGCCGGGGTGGCGCAGGGGCAGGTCGGGTACGGACTGGGCCAGCAACGCGAGCATGGAGGCCTCCTGGGGCCAGTGTAGGGGTCACCTGGGAAGGGGTCCATGGGATGCTGGTGGGTCTTGATCCCCGTCGGAGCCTTCATGCGTTACGTCACTCCCTTGGCCCTCCTCTTCGTCGCGCCGTTGGTCGCGCCCCTGGCCGCGCAGGCGCGGCCGGGGACCGATGGACAGGCACCCGCCCCCAAGCCGGCCCCCCCCGAAGGCCAGAAGCTGAAGGCCCTCCTGGATGCCTTCTGGGAGGAGAGCCTCCAGCGCAATCCCGTGCAGGCCACGGCCCTGGGGGATGATCGCTACAACGACCGCTTCCCCAACACCCTCACCGCCGCTTGGCGCGCGGAGGATAAGGTCCTCACGGAGAAGTGGCTCAAGGAACTCAAGGCGCTGGATCGCGCCAAGCTCGCGGGGCAGGACCTCCTGAGCCGCGACATCCTCGTCCGCGATCTGGAGGAGGGGCTCGAGAGCCTCCGCTTCCCCGGCCACCTGCTGCCCATCAACCAATCCGGCTCCGTGGCCACCTTCTTCGCGCAGCTTGGCTCCGGCCAGGGCTTCCAACCCTTCCGCACCGCCAAGGATTACGGCGACTGGCTGAAGCGCGCGGAGGGGGTCATCGCCTGGATGGACCAGGCCATCCTGAACATGCGGGAAGGTATGGCCAAGGGCGTCGTCCAGCCCAAGGTGGCCATGGTGAAGGTGGTGCCGCAGCTCAGCTCCCTCATCGCGGAGGATCCCGAGAAGAGCGTGTTCTGGGGCCCCGTGGCGGCGCTCCCGAAGACGAACCTCCCCGCGGCCGAGCAGGCCCGCATCACGGCCGAGTACCGCAGTGCCATCACCGGCCGCATCAACCCCGCCTACCGCCGCCTGCGCGACTTCATCCAGAAGGAGTACCTGCCCGCCTGCCGCGATAGCGTGGGCTACGGCGCTCTGCCCGATGGGCAGGCCTGGTACGCCTTCCGCGTGAAGGCCATGACCACCACGGATCTGGATCCCGCCATCATTCACGAGATCGGCGTGAAGGAGGTGAAGCGCATCCTCCGCGAGATGGAGGTGGTGCGCGATCAGGTGGGCTTCAAGGGCGATCTGACCGCCTTCTTCCGCCACCTCGACTCCGATCCGAAGTTCTACTTCACCAAGGCCGAAGATCTACTCAACGGCTACCGGGACCTGCAAAAGCAGATCAACGCCCGGGTGCCGAAGCTCTTCGATGTGTTCCCCAAGGCGGATTACGAGGTGCGCGCCGTGGAGGCCTTCCGCGCCGAGAGCGCCGCGGGCGGCTCCTACGAAGCGGGCTCGCCGGATGGCAAGCGCCCTGGCATCTTCTACTGCAACACCTTCAACCTGAAGGCCCAGCCCAAGTTCGGCATGGAGACCCTCTCCCTGCATGAGGCGAGCCCCGGCCACCACTTCCAGGTGTCCATCGCCCAGGAGGTGGAGGGCCTGCCCATGTTCCGCCGCTTCGGCGGCTACAACGCGTACCAGGAGGGCTGGGCCCTCTACGCTGAATCCCTGGGCAAGGAGCTGGGCGTCTTCACGGATCCCTACCAGTGGTACGGTCGCCTGAGCGATGAGCAGCTCCGCGCCATGCGCCTCGTCGTGGACACGGGCCTCCACAGCAAGGGCTGGACGCGCGAGCAGGCCATCGCCTTCATGCGGGAGAATTCCTCCATGGCGGAAAGCGATGTCATTTCCGAGGTGGAGCGCTACATCGTGTGGCCCGGCCAGGCCCTGGGCTACAAGCTGGGCCAGTTCGCCATCCGCGACCTCCGCACGGAAGCGGAAACGGCCCTCGGCAAGAAATTCGATGTGAAGGCCTTCCATCGCCAGGTGCTCATCGATGGCGCCCTGCCGCTGGATGTGTTGAAGACGAAGCTCCGGGCCTGGATCGCGGCGGAGAAGTCCAAGCACTAGGGCAACCGCTGGCACAGGGAACAAGTCGCGGGTATCCCCATCCCTCCCAAGGGGCCCATGATGGATCCCTGCAGGTGGTGTACGCGATGGCCGAATCCAAACCCAAAGCCAAACCCAAGGTCGACACCGCCCGCGCCTGGCGGGAGGCGCGGGCCCTGCTGAAGCAGCATCGGGGCTCCCTCGCCCTGGGCCTCGGGCTCATGCTCATCAGCCGCCTGGCGGGGCTCGTGCTGCCGGCGAGCACGAAGTACCTCATCGACGACGTCCTCGGGAAGCGGAACCTCCACCTGCTCATGCCCCTCGCCCTCGGCGCGGGCGCGGCCACGCTGATCCAGGCGATCACCAGCTACGCCAACTCCCAGGTGGTGAGCGTGGCGGCCCAGCGGGCCATCATGACCATGCGGCAGCGGGTGCAGGACCACATGCTGCGCCTGCCCATCCGCTACTTCGACGGCACCAAGAGCGGCGTGGTGATCTCCCGGGTGATGAACGACGCGGAGGGCATCCGCAACCTCGTGGGGACGGGCCTCATCCAGCTCGTGGGCGGCGCCCTCACGGCCCTCATCGCCCTCTCCGTGCTCTTCTGGCTCAACTGGAAGCTCACGCTGGCCACGGTGCTCTTCCTCGGGGTCTTCGGGGGCGCCATGGCCCTGGCCTTCCGCAAGCTGCGCCCCCTCTTCCGCAAGCGTAGCGAGATCACCGCCGACATCACGGGCCGGCTCACGGAATCCATCGGCGGCGTGCGCATCCTCAAGGTCTACGTGGCCGAGGAGCGGGAGCGGAAGATCTTCGCCGAAGGCACCGAGCGCCTCTTCACCAACATCGCCAGCACCCTCACGGGCACCAGCGCCATCACGGCCTTCGGCACCGCCATCGTGGGCGCCCTGGGCGTGCTCATCATGATCCTCGGCGGCCAGGCCATCTTCGCCGGCACCATGACGCTGGGCGACCTCATCATGTACACCTTCTTCGTGGGCCTCATGGCGGCGCCCGTGGTGCAGATCGCCAACATCGGCACCCAGGTGAGCGAGGCCTTCGCGGGCCTCGACCGCATCCGCGAGATCCTCGACATGGCGACGGAGGATCAGGAGGATGCCACCCGCGAGGCCTTGCCCACGGTGGAAGGCGCCGTGGCCTTCCGCGACGTCCACTTCGCCTACGAGGCGGAGGCTCCCGTGCTCAAGGGCCTCTCCTTCGACGTGCCCGCGGGCAGCACCGTGGCCCTCGTGGGCTCCAGCGGCTCCGGCAAGAGCACCATCCTCTCCCTCGTCATGGCCTTCAACCACCCGCAGCAGGGGCAGGTGCTCGTGGATGGCAAGGACGTGCACGGCCTCAAGCTGCGGGAGTACCGGGCCAAGCTGGGCGTCGTCATGCAGGACAACTTCCTCTTCGATGGCACCGTGGCCGACAACATCGGCTTCGCCAAGCCCGGCGCCACCCGTGAGGAGATTGAAGCCGTGGGCCGCATCGCCCATGTACACGAGTTCGTGGACCGCTTCGAGCAGGGCTACGACACGGTGGTGGGCGAGCGGGGCGTGAAGCTCTCCGGCGGCCAGCGCCAGCGCGTGGCCATCGCCCGGGCCATCCTCGCGGACCCCCGCATCCTCCTGCTGGACGAAGCCACCTCCAGCTTGGACAGCGAAAGCGAGGCCCTCATCCGCGATGGCCTGCGCCGCTTGCGCACGGGCCGCACCACCTTCGTCATCGCCCACCGCCTCAGCACCATCGAAAGCGCCGACCAGATCCTCGTGGTGGAGCACGGCGAGATCGTGGAGCGCGGCACCCATCGGGAGCTGATCGTGCTGGGCGGCCGCTACAAGCAGCTCCACGATCGCCAGCACGGGCTGGAGCTGGATCAGTTCATCAACCCCGGCGAAGATCTCACCCTGCCGGGCACGGCGCGCTGAGGGGAAACGACCAAGCGGCCCCGGAGGTTGAATCTCCGGGGCCGCTTGGAATCGCCGAACTCAGTGGCCGTGGCTCGCCGTGCCTTTGGGCTCGGTTAATGGCTTCACTTGCGGCAGGCGCTCATCCAGGTTCGCGAGGCCCCAGGCCGTGGCGGCGAGCGCCTGCGCATTCTGGAGGAGCTCCTCGGGCTTGGCGTGATCGAAGGTGTCCACCTGACTGTGGTGGGTGACCTTGATGTATTCGTCGAAGTCCTTGCGGGCGAAAAAGGCGGGGACGCCTTCGGGCAGGAAGGGCGCATGGTCCGAATCCAGGGCCGTCTCGAGGCTCAGCTCCCGTACGCCCAGGTCGTTGGCGTCGGCCGTGGCCTTGGCCATGAGGGCCCTCGCATCTTCCCGGCCCTGGAGGTTCCAGCCCTTGATGGGGGCCGTGCCGGAGTCCTCGACGAGGACGGCCTGATGGCGGGCCAGCTCCGCGGCGTGGGCCTTCACGTAGGCCTTGGAGCCGTAGAGGCCCTGCTCCTCGCCGCTGAAGAGCACCACCCGGATGGTGCGCTTGGGCTTTACTTTCTGGGCGGCAAGGGCGCGGAAGGCCTCCATCACGGCGGTCACGCCGGTTCCGTTGTCCGTGGTGCCCGTCCCCAGGTCCCAGCTATCCAGGTGGGCGCCGAGCACGATGATCTCGTCGGGCTTCTCCGTGCCCCGCAATTCCGCGATGACGTTGTGGGCCTGGACGGGCTTCGCGGACTGGGTGCCCTGGATGTTCAGCTCGATCTCCACCTTCTCGCGCCGGGCCGCCAGGCGCTTCAGGAGCATGTAGGATTCCGTGCTCAGGAAGGCGGCGGGCAGCTTGTGCAGCGGGTGGTCCGCATCGGGGCCTCCCACGGCCAGGAGACGGCCGTCCTTCTTGTTGGATTGGATGAGCATGCCCGCGAGGTTTTTGAAGAGGTCCTGCTGCACGCCCGCGGCGGCCTCGGCCCAGAGCTTCGGGTCCACGTCCTTCGGGGCGGGGAAGCGACCGGCCATGAGGAGGAACTTGCCCTTGGCCAGGGCGGGGAGTGCCTTGAGTTCCTCGAGGCTCTGGGGGGCCGGCAGGAGCACTTCACCCCTGACGGGGCCCGGTGTGGTGGCGCCCCAGCCAAAGGCGGCGCCCTGGAGGGGGATGCCCGCGTGGGTGAGGAGGCGGGCGGAGAAGGTGCCGCGGCTCCAGGACGGCCCGAACTCATAGGCCTCCTCGCGGACGTTCACGGCGCCGTAGCCCTTCAGCTTGCCCATGGCCCAGGCCTGGGCTTTGAGAAGGTTTTGAGAACCGGTGAGGCGGGGGCCGATCACGTCGGAAAGGTACTCCAGGTTGGTGAGGGCTTCCGAGTGGGCCTTGATCTCGTCAGTGAGTTGGGCCACGGGCCCCGTGGCTTGGGCCTTCTGAGGGGCGGCGATGCTCTGGGCGGGCGCGATGACGGCGAGACCGAGGATGAGGGCGAGGGTAAGGGGACGCATGAATCTCCTAAAGGCACGAAGGGCCACCCCGGGCTACCTGGACGCAGGGCCTCCGTTTAGACGGGAGAGGCCTCGGTCCGCCCCTGGGGCGAGCCGAGAAATCGCCCTGAATGCCTGCCCTGCAAGGGATGGGCGCGAGTCGGCCTTCGGCTCACCGGCGAAGTGCCGGGCCTGTGGCAAAGTGCCAGGGCGAGGACTCCGTCACACTGGCCTGAGGATGGGCTCGACGATGGATGAACTCCAGGACGACTGCGATTTCGAAGCTCGCACCCTGCAGGGCTGCGACTGGGCGGACCGCGTGGCCCGGGGCGCGACCTTCTTGAACGTGGAGCTGCAGAAGGTGAACCTGGCGCGCACCGAGCTGCTTCGCCTCGAGGTGCGGCTGAGCCGCCTGGAGGGCTGCGACCTGGCGAACGCCCGTTGGGAGAAGGCCTACCTGGATCGCACCCAGCTGACCGGCTGCCGCATGACGGGAGTCGACTGGAGCGGCGCCATCCTCAAGCAGGTGGCGTTCCGGGACTGCGCCGCGTCCATGGCCACGCTGCGATCCCTGCGCTGCAAATCCGTGAGCTTCGTGGATTGCGATCTGGCGGGCGCCGACTTCATGGAGGCGGACCTCCGCGACGTGGTGTTCAGCGGCTGCGATTTGCGGGAGGCGCGCTTTACATCAGCCCAATTGAAGGGCACCGACTTTCGGGGCTCCGAGCTGGAGGGCATCCGGGTGGGGCCCGAGAGCCTGAAGGGCGCCATCGTGGCGCCGGATCAGCTGGTCTTCCTGGCGGGGCTGCTGGGGGTGCAGGTCCGCTAGGGACGATCGCGCGTGCAGGCGGAGGACTCTGTCGTTCTTCCAGACCGGAAGGCCATGAACATCAAGCCGAGGGACAGCCCCATGAAGAGGCCCTGGAGTCCATCGCCGGCGTCCGTACCCAGGCGGTGCATCCAGGTGGATCTCAGGGCGAGGCCCTGGATGAGCAAGCTCAGGGCGAGGAAGGTGAAACCCATGCGGAGCAGGCGGGGGTTGGCGGGGCGGCGGGATCGCATGGGGTCAATCCTTGAAGTGGAACCAGGTCATGGCGGCGAACTTCGTGATGACCATGGCCAGGAGGATGGTGAGGAGGTCCCCGTGCAGGCCCTCGCCCCGGAGCAGGCCCCGGAAGAGGAAGAAACCCAGCATGAGCGCGCCGGCCATGGCGGCGTAGCTCAGGGATCTGGAGCGGTGGATCCAGAAGCGTTCGTCGATCATGAGCGGGTCACCTTGAGTTCGAAGAGGTCGTCCGTGGCGCACTTGAAGACCTTGGCCAATTGCAGGGCCAGGGGCAGGCTGGGGATGTACTTGCCTTGTTCGATGGAATTAATGCTTTGCCGGGACACACCCACGGCATCGGCCAGCTCCTGCTGGGTCAGGCCCAGGGCCTGGCGGGAGGCGCGGACGGAATTTTCGATGACGAGGGGGGACATGGGCCGCCGATGGATGTCAAATGGGCTTGACATGCCAGCTTCGGAGTATGGGCGAAGAATGTCAAGTCTGCTTGACTCGTCTTTGGAGGCGAGGCTCTCTCAGGCTCGCTCGCCCACCAGCAGCAGGTTGCCCGGGTTCATGCGGTTGGCCACTTCGGAGACATCCACGGTGAATCCGGCCTCCCGCAGCTCCAGCGCCCATTCATCCCGGGTCCGGAAACAGGGGCGGGTCCCGCGGTTGAAGCCGAGGGCGAGGGCCATGCGCTCGAACCCGCGCGTGAACCGGGTGCCGCCCTGGAGCCCGGCGTCCGTCTCGCGCACGAGGATGCGGCCGCCCGGCGGCAGCGCGGCGGCAGCTCGGCGCAGCAGGTCGCGCTGGGCGGGCACCTCGAGGTAGTGCAGCACGTCGAGGCAGGTGACCGTGTCGCAGGGCGGGATCGCGAAGGTGCGGATGTCGCCCAGCTCCAGGCGCACCAAGGGCAGGTCCCGGGTGGCCCACAGGGCGGCGCGGTGCTTGGTGCGGTCATACTCCACGCCGAGCACACGGCGGCCCTCGCCCAGCTGGGCCAGCACGCAGGCCAGCAGGCCAAAGCCGCTGCCGAGATCCACGGTCAGGGAATCCGGTGCGATGAACGGCGCCACGACGCGATAGCAGGGATCCAGCACCACCTTCCAGGAGCCGTAGCACCAGGTGTTGAGGTTCCATCCCCGGTAGCGCGGCCGGGTCCGCTGGATGGCCGATTCGAGGGCGGCCTCGAAGGCGGAGGGAGTCGAAGGGGGCATCCGTTCATTCTAGAACGGCCCCTCAGCTCGCGTTGGGATGCCGCTCCAGCATCTGCCGCAGCACGGTGTTCCGCTTCACCAGGTCCTGGCGCCGCAGGTGGGCGATGAGCTGGGGAGGGCAGGCGCTCCAGCGGGCGAGGTTCTGGATGAAGAGGGTGGAGCTGTAGGTGCGGCGGCAGAGGATGGCCGTGGCCTGGCCATCCAGCGTGGCGGTGGGCAGCAGGGCGAGGCAGCGGCCCTCGGTGTTCACGATGAGCTCGGCGCGCTCCTCGCCTTGGCGCTGGGTGAAGGTGGTCCGCAGCACTTCGCGGGCCATGGTGCGGGTCTGCTCCGGGGCCTCCTTGGAGGTGGCCACGAGGAACTGCTCCTGCAGGCGCCGGTTGGACCACAGGCGGCGGTAGAGGGCGGGCGGCAGGATGGGGTTGCGCAGGAGGGCGCGCCGCACGCCGTCGTCGTGGGCGAAGGCGGTGCGGCCCACGAGCGCCTCGAGCCCGGCGGACGTGCGATGGTGCGAGGCCACGAGGCGCGCCTGGAGGCCCGCCATGCGGGGATTCTCCAACAGGGACTGGATCACCTCGGGCAGGGGATCGAAGCAGAGGGCGCTGAGGTCGGGTTCATCGGCCGTGCGGGCGAGGGCAACGCGCGCGTCGCCCGTCATGGCCTTGAGCAGGGTCTCGAAGCGCTGGCGCTGGGTGGCGGTGCTGGCCTCGTCGGCGGAAGCCTCCGCGCCGGAGTCGGCTTCGGGAGGATCGGGCTCCAGCTCCGCTTCCGGGCGCGCGGGGCCTTCGGGGGCCGGGGCGGCCAGGGCCTCTCGGGGGGCTTCCAGGGCGCCCAGCACCACCAGATGCTCCAGGATGTCGGCCACCTCGTCCTCGGCGGCGCCCATGAGGATCGCGAGGGTGGGCACGTCCGTGGCGCCATCCAGCTGCGACATGAGGAAGCCCTGGCGCGCGTCGAGGGGGAGGGCCGTGAGGTCCAGGTCGGCCTTCAGCTGGGGTTTCCAGGTCATCTGGCGAGGATACGGGAATGCCCGGGCCCGCGGGCGGAAAAGGGCAGCCCTACTCCCCAGGCCCGCTCTACCGTACCGTTGCCGAAGGCCCGCGCTGTCGCCCTGGATCACCGATGACCGAGAACCGTTTCAAGAAGCACTCCGAATACCTGCTGGCCGCCACGGCCCTCTTCGTGAGCCTCAGCACCCTGGGCGTCTACGCCTACCAGGCCAAGGTCATGAAGGAGCAGCAGCACGTCTCCGTCTGGCCCTACGTGGAGTGGAGCACGGGCAACCTCACCGGCTTCCGGATCACGGTGGAGAACAAGGGCGTGGGGCCCGCGCTCATCCGGAGCGTGGCCATGAGCGTCGATGGCAAGCGGGTGACGAACAACCGAGAGCTCCTCACGGCCGTACTGGGCCCCGAGTGGACGATGCCCGGGCTCATCAACTCCAGTCTCCACGACCGGGTGCTCGCCGCGGGCGGGGAGATCACGCCCATCACGATCACGGATGTCACCGCGGGCCGGGCCTTCGAAGCCGAGCTGCGGAAGCACGCGTTCCAGCTGAGCATCACCTATTGCTCCATCTACGGCGATTGCTGGGTCACCGATGGCACCCAGGTGAAGCGCCTGCCCAAGGTGGAGCTGGGGCTGTACTGAATCCGGAGGTTCAGCGGTTCCCTGGCTTCAGCGCCTCCGTCCAGTGCTGGATCACCTGGAGGGCCTTGGGCGCGCGTTCCACGTAGGGGCGGAGCATGAGGAAGCCCCCGCCCTTGGCCTGGACGTCGAAGGAGAGGTCGGAGTCCGTCCGGTAGTCCAGGGCGGCCTCGAAGAGCAGGCGGGGCGTGCCCGCGCGGAAGGTGGGCGTGGATTCCACGGGCACGGCCCAGAGGCCCCGGTTGGAGCGGTAGTGGAGTTCCTTGCCATCCCGCGACCACTTGGGCTCCTGGCCCGGACCCGTGGAGACGAGCCACCGGGCGTTGGTGGTGCCATAGGGCTTCACGTACACGGAGGTGACGCCCCCTTCGGTCCCGGCGTAGGCGAGCCACTTGCCATCCGGGGAGAGGGCGGGGGCGAAGGCATCCTGGGTCGTGGCGATGAGGGGCTCCGGGGCCCGGCCGGCCTGTTGGGAAAGGCGGACGACCTCCGTGACGGGGTTCGTCTTGGGGTCGAAGCGGGTGGCCACCCACTCCTGGTCCCCCGGCAGGCTGGCCGCCAGCGAGATACGGCCCTGGAAGGTGGCCACCGCCTCGGCCTCGCGGCTCCCGTCGGAGGTGCGGCGGTAGATCGTCGTCTTGTTCTCCCGCGGATTCCCGTCCGAGTAGGTGATGGACTTCCCGTCCCGGGACCACACGGGTGAGAAGCACAACCCCTTGAAGGAGATCCGGGAGAAGGTGCCGCGCTCCAGATCGTAGACCCAGATATCGGAGTTGCCCTGCAGGGAGTCGAGGACGAGGGCCAGCCGCCGGCCATCCGGGGAGAGGGCGGGATCGAGGAGGACGCCCCCGGGCAGGTCGATGGCCTGCAGGGCGCCTTTCCGATCGCAGAGGTAGAGCCGCCGGGCGTTCTCGTCGCCCCGGCCCGGGATGAAGGCGAGGCTGCCGGTGCCGCTGAGGGCGAGGTGGCTGGCCCCCGTGCTGGAGTCCCCGGCCAGGCCCTGGAAGGCGGCGGCGGGGAGGCCGAGGACCTTCAGGGCGCCCGGATCGAAGGGCAGGGCGAAGAGGTCGATACCCCGGACGAGGAGGAGGTGGCCGGAAGGGGAGTAGACGGTCATCCGCGCGCCCTTGTGGAGGGTCTCCCGACGGCCCGTGGCCACCTCCAGGACGTCGAGGGTGGCGTCGTCATAGGCATCGGGCGAGGAGAACACCCCCACGGTGAAGAGCACGGCCTTGCCCCCGGGGAGGACGTGGGGGAAGCGGTGCGTCCGCTCCTGGCGTTCCGGCCGGAGCTGGGTGAGGGGCTCCGCCGGGCCACCGTTGGCGGAGACCCGGAAGAGGGGGTGGGTGGCGCCGGGGGAGTAGACGAGGTTCTCGGCGTCGAGCCAGTCGACGCCCCGGCCATCCGCGACGTCCGCGAGGGCCATGGCGATGCCCTCCACGGAGACCTTCCGCAGCTTGCCGTTGCCGAAGAAGGCGATCCACCGGCCATCCGGGGAGAAGGCGGGGCCCCGGGCCCCCTCGGTGCCCGGCAGGGGCTTCGCCTCGAGGGATTCCAGGCGGCGCAGGAAGAGGCGATCCAGGCCCCCTTCGTTGGCGACGAAGGCGAGGGCCCGCCCATCCCGGGAGAGGGCGAGGGCGGGCATGGTGTCCAGGGTCAGGGTCGCCTTCCCGGGGAGGTTCACCTCGAAGCGAATGGGTGGTGGGCTGACCTTCCGGGCCGACCCCGCCCAGAAGCCGAGGGGCAGCAGCAGGGCCCCGCCCGCCAGGGCCGGAAGCGCCCAAGCCCGGAGGCGGGAGGCGGGGGGCGCGCCGGAGGATGGGGCCAGGTGAGGCCCCGAGGCCATGGGCTCGGCGAGGAGGAGGCCCACGTCGCCGATATCCCGGAGCCGCTGGTGGGGATCCCGCTGGAGGCAGTGGTGGAGGAGGCGGCGCAGGGAGGCGGGCGTGTCCGCGGGCAGTTCCGTCTCCGTGACCTCCTGGCGCAGCACGGCGGCGAGGATGTCGGAGACCGTCTCCCCCGTGAAGAGGGGCCGCCCCGTGAGCAGCTCGTGCACCACCACGCCGAAGGCCCAGATGTCCGTGTGCGTGTCCACGGCCTTGCCCTTGGCCTGCTCGGGGCTCATGTAGGGGGCCGTGCCGAGGATGACGCCCACCTCCGTGCCGGTCATGGCCATCGTGGGCGAGTGGGAGAGGTCGGGATTGGAGGCCGCGGCGGGGTTCACCGCCTTGGCGAGGCCGAAGTCGAGGATCTTGAGGGCGCCCTCCGGCGTGATGCGCAGGTTGGCGGGCTTGAGGTCGCGGTGGACGATGCCCTTCTCGTGGGCGGCGGCGAGGCCTTCCGCGAGCTGCTTCGCCAGGTCGAGCACCTCCGCCACGGGCAAGGGGCCGCGCTTGAGGCGCGCGGAGAGATCCTCCCCCTCCACCAGCTCCATCACGAGGGTGAGCTGCGCGCCGGATTCCTCGAGCCCGTAGATCTGGCCGATGCGGGGGTGGCTCAGGGAGGCCAGCAGGTTCGCCTCCCGCTGGAAGCGGGCCAGGCGGTTGGGATCCTCCGCGAAGGCGGGGGGCAGCACCTTCAGCGCCACCTCACGGCCGAGCCTCGTGTCCCTCGCGCGGTACACCTCGCCCATCCCCCCCGCGCCCAAGGGGGCCAGGATTTCGTAGGGGCCGAGGGAGCTGCCGTGCTGGAGGGTCATGGGACCTGGGAGAGCCGATCCATCATAGTCAGACCTCGGGACAAGAGGTGCGGTATTTCCCAATTTGGACTCAGGTCGGGACAAAGGTCCAGGGGCGGCGTTTCCGGAAGTCGATTGACCCGTCCCCCCTCCGGGAGTCGAATGGGGTGCCCCCCAGGGCGCGAGGAGGTGGCCATGGACTCCCTTCGTTTCTACCGATGGACCTTCCTGCTCGCCCTTTCCGCGATGGCCTGGGCCCAGGGTCCCTGCGACTGCATCGATAAGGCCGATATCAAGGAGCGCATCGCCCGGGCGCAAAACGCCATCAAGGCCTACGGCGAGGAGATGGGCAAGGTGGGTTGGACACCCTACACGGCGGCGGGCCGGGATGCCCTCCAGGCGAGGGTGAATCAGGCCATGTCCGGGCAGCGGCGGGAGGGCATCGCGCTCGGGGCCAGTGGCCACACCACCAACCTGTGCGCCATCGAGGTGACGGCGCCCACCAAGTGCCTGGAGGAGGCCATCCGGCGCCACGAACAGGTGCATCAGGAAGCCTGCAGGCAGACCCTGGAATCCCACATGAAGAAGATCCTCTCCGGCGAGGCCTCCGACCGCTTCGAGGCCAACGGTGCCACCCTGTCCGGCTACATGATGGAGGAGCTCCTGGGCTATCAGACGGAGATCCAATTCCTCCAATCGGAGCTGACCCGGTTGGAGCGGGACTGCGAGCCGCCCCCGCCCCGGAGGGACTACAGCTCGTGGTGGGATCGCAGCGATGGGCCCAGCCCTTCAACCTCTCCGGCCCTGCGCCCGCCCCCCTTGGCCAAGCCCAAGCCCCTCGCGCCGCCCCCCATGCCCAAGCCCAGGCCCATCCCGCCGCCTGAGCCGAGGCGATGAGCCTGTACAAGCTCCGGTGGCTGCTGCCGGGGATCGTCCTGATCGTCTATGCCCGGAGCCTGTTGGGATCCTTCCAGTACGACGACTTCAACGTCATCGTGCACAACGCGGCCGTCCATGACCTGAGCCACTGGCACCGGGGCCTGCGCCCCCTGCTGAAGCTCACCTACGCGCTGAACTGGGCGCTGCACCCGGCGCCCATGGGCTTTCTGGCGGTGAACGTGGGCTTGCATGCGCTCAACGCGTGGCTCGTGTTCGAGCTGATCCTGGCGCTGGCGCCGAGGCTGGACCTCCGGGAGCGCTCGGAAAGGGCAGCCTTCCTGGGCGCCCTCGTCTTCGCCCTGCATCCCGTCCAGACGGAGGCGGTGGCCTACGTCTCCGGCCGCTCCGCCGCCCTCATGGCCACCTGCTTCCTCGGGGCCCTGCTCCTCTTCCTGAGGGGCCACCGCTTCGGGCCCCTGGCCTGCTTCGGGCTCGCCGTGGCGACGAAGGAGACGGCCCTCGTTCTGCCCGCGGTGGCGCTGCTCGTGTTCGCGGGAGCGCCCGCCCAGGAGCGGAAGCCCATCCTCCGCGCCTGCCTGGCCCTCGGCAGCCTGCTGGCCCTGGGCCTCCTGCTGCACCCGAGCTACGGACGGCTGCTGCGGTTCAGCTTTGAGCTGCGGGATGCTTCCGCCCAAGTGCAGGCCGCCCTCGCCGGCATCGCCTACCTCCTCCAAAAGCTGGTCTGGCCTTTGGGCCTGAACATCGATCCGCCCCTCGCGCATCCGGGGGGCTGGACGGGTGAAACCCTCACCTGGGGCCTGCTGCTCCTGGGGCTTCTCACCCTGGCCCTCGCCACCGGGCGCCGCCGCCCCTGGTTGGGAATCGGAATCGGGTGGTTCCTGCTCACTTTGCTGCCCACGCAAGGCCCCGTGCCGCGCCTGGATCTGGCCAACGAGCGGCACCTCTACCTGCCCCTGGCGGGTGTGGCCCTGATCGTCGCGGGCCTGGCGGAGGAAGCCCGGCTGCGCCGCGTCCTGGGCGCCGCCTGCCTCCTGCTGGGCATCGGCACCTTCGTCCGCATCGGGGATTACCGCACGGAGATCCGCCTCTGGGAGAGCAGCCTGAGGGCGGCGCCCGCCAATGCCCGGGCGCAGAACAACCTGGGCACGGCGCTGGCCCTGGCCGGGCGGAGGGAGGAGGCCCGCGAGGCCTTCAGACAGGCCCTCCGCCTCCGCCCGAACTACGCGCTGGCGCGGGAGAACCTGCGGGGCCTGGAGTAGCGTTCAGCCCGCCGGACGATGGTCGTAGCTGTACACCTGGGCCAGCTTCCAATGGCCTTCCGCCTTCCGCCACACATGGAAGAAGCGACCCGTCTCCCGGAGCTGGTCGGGCCTGCCGGCCTCCAGGCCATAGAAGCGGTGCTCCCCGGTGTGGATGGCGCCGTGCTGGGCCAGGGCGTACACGGACTCGCTGCCGGCGATGGGCTCACGCCGCGCGCGGAGGGTATCGCCCGTGGCGCGCCGCTCGAAGTCCTGCCGGATGGAGGCCACGAAGGCCTCGGGCGAGGTGAAGGTGCCGAGCCCACCCTTGTCGTGGTGGAACTGGAAGTCATCGGCCAACAGGGCCCGTAGGGCGGCGTCATCCCGCCGATCGAAGACCAGCTCGAAGAGTCTGCGGTCCAGGGCTTTGAGTTCGGCCACCAGCGCCGGGGAGGCCGTGGGGCCGGAGACGACGGGATGGGCCAGCGGCGTGGGCTTGGCCGTGCGGCAGCCGAGGGAGAGGGCGAGCAGGTTGGCCATGACGATGGGTGCGATGCGAAAGACCATGGGAACCTCCCCGGGGGCAGGTACCAAGGTGTGGTTTCGCCGCGGGGTGGTGGGGAGGGGATCGGCCAACGCCGGAGATGGATCGGTGAATGACGAGCCGCCAATATCGAGTCCCAACGAAGGCCCGTTCACCTTTGGCCGAGGCCATTCATTTCGGGGCGTTTGGAACGGAAGGCCACCACCAAGACACCAAGACACCAAGAACAGCAAAGGGCGGATGAGGGCCTGCAAAGCCTTCTGCTTTTCTTGGTGTCTTGGTGTCTTGGTGGTTCAACTACCTACCGGAATTCCCCGAACCGCACCAACCGCAGCACCGCCTGTTTCGCCGCCCGGCTCGCGTCGAGATCCACCTCCACCTCCAGGGCCCAGTCATTGGCCTCATCGGCGTCCACGAGCATCTGCTGCACGACCAGCGTGCGGGGATCGTCGGGCTTGGCCTGCACGTAGGTGTGCCGCTGGTTGCGGCCCTCGGGGTCGAGGCGGGGGCCCGCGTGGGTGGCGGTGTAGGCCGCGAGCGTGGCTTTGATACGATCCGCCGTCCAGGGCACGCCTTCCCCATCCTCGGGGCTGGCGCCTGCGCCCGCGGCTTCGCCGAGCACGGCCTCCGCCTCCTCCCAGTCCTCGGTGGCGCAGGCGTGGAGGAAGGCGAAGAGGCGGGCGCGGAGCTCGGCCGTGAAGGCCTTGCGGTCCCGGGTGATGTCCTTGTCCTCGATGCCCGGCATGGCCACGGCCGCTTCCTCGCCGCGGATGAAGTCGGGGTTCTGCATCTTCTCCCAGGCATCCAGGAGGCTCGAATCCACCTGCTTGAGCATGGCGCCCAGGTAGGCCTCCATCTCCCGCACCTCGTCCGTCTTGAAGGCGTCGGGCACGGTCTTGGCGAGCACCTTGAAGGTGCTGTTGATGTGGCGGAGCAGGAGGCCCTCGGCCCGCTGCAGCTCGTAGGTGCGCACGTACTCGCCGAAGTTGAGGTAGCTCTCGAACATCTCCCGCACGATGGACTTGGGGCGGATGTTCTCCTGGCCCACCCAGGGGTGCTTGTCCGCGAAGTCGTTGAAGGTGCCGTAGATGAAGTCCCTCAGGGGCTTGGGGTACTCCAGCTTCTCCAGCTCCTCCATGCGTTGGTCGTACTCGATGCCCGCCATCTTCATGTCGGCCACGGCCTGGCCCTTCAGCTTGTGCAGCTGGCAGCGCAGGATGAAGTCGGGGTTCTCCAGGATGCTCTCCACGAGGGTGATGAGGTCCAGGGCATATTCTGGAGACTCCGCTTGGAGCTGCGGAAGCGTGTCCAGCAGGTAGAGGCTGAGCGTCTCGTCCATGCCGAAGTCCGCCTGCAGATCGGCGTTCACGCGCACCTTGCGGCCGAAGGCGTCGGGGGGCTGGAATTCCACGATGCCGCGCACCACGAGCGTCTTGAAGAGCTGCCAGCCCCGGCGGAAGTGGGCGGCCTTTTGGTGCTCCGTCTCGTGGCAGTCGTGGATGAGCTTCCGCATGGCCTGGCAGCCGTCGCCCTTGCGGGAGAGCACGTTGAGCAGCATGCCGTGGTTCACCTGGAAGCGGCTCACGAGGCGCTCCGGCGCGGCGGCCTGGAGCTTCTCGAAGGTGGTCTTGTCCCAGTGGGCGTAGTTCTTCTCCGGGGCGGGGCGCTTCACGAACTTCTTCCCGGGCTTCTGCGAGAGGCGCATGTTCTCGATGACGTGCTCCGGGGCCTGGGCCACCACGTAGCCCACGGTGTCGAAGCCCTTGCGGCCCGCCCGGCCGGAGATCTGGTGGAAGTCCCGGGCGCTGAGGATGCTCGTCTTTTGGCCGCCGTACTTGCAGAGCTTCGTGAAGAGCACCGTGCGGATGGGCACGTTGATGCCCACGCCCAGCGTATCCGTGCCGCAGATGACCTTGAGCAGGCCCTTCTGCGCCAGGCGTTCCATGAGGATGCGGTACTTGGGTAGGAGGCCGGCGTGGTGGAGGCCGATGCCCATGCGCAGCCAGCGCTTGAGGTCGGGGCCGTAGGGGCTGTTGAACTTGAAGTCGCCGATCTCCGCGGCGATGGCCGCCTTCTCCTCCTTGGAGGTGACGGCGAGGCTCGTGAAGTCCTGGGCGCTGGTGGCGGCCTCGGCCTGGGTGAAGTGCACGATGTAGAGGGGGCCCTTGCCCTCCGCGAGCAGGTTCTCCACGGTGCTGGCCAGGGGCAGCTCCGCGTAGGTGAACGCCAGCGGCACGGGGCGATCCGTGCCCTTCACGGTGACGGTGGGCCGGCCGTTGAGCTTCGTGAGCTCCGTCTCGAAGAAGGAGGTGTCGCCGAGCGTGGCGCTCATGAGGAGGAAGCGGGTCTGGGGCATGGCCAGCAGCGGCACCTGCCAGGCGAAGCCGCGCTCGCGATCGGCGTAGTAGTGAAACTCGTCCATGACCACGTCGAGCACGTTGGCCTCGGCCCCCTCGCAGAGGGCCATGTTGGCGAGGATCTCGGCCGTGCAGCAGAGGATGGGCGCGTCGCGGTTGACGGTGGCATCGCCCGTGGAGAGACCCACGTGCTCGGGCCCGAACTCCTTGCACAGCGCCATCCACTTCTCGTTCACCAGGGCCTTGATGGGGCAGGTGTAGACGGAGCGGCGGCCCGCGGCCAGGGCCCCGAAGTGCATCGCCGAGGCGACGAGGGATTTCCCCGAGCCCGTGGGCGTGTTGAGGATGACGTTCCTTCCCTCGAACAACTCCAGGATCGCCTCCTCCTGGGCGGGATAGAGGCCGAGCCCCTTGGACTCCGCATAGGCGAGGAAGGCGCCCAAGAGGGCATCGGGGGACGTGCCGCCGTCGGCGGGGAGGTGCGAGATCAGGGACGACGGCATCAAGGGCTCCGGGAATCATCATCCCAGGTGGGTGGCGCGGAGCACGCGGAAATCCGGGCGGCCGGGTTCGGGCGGAAAAGCGGAACGCAGAAGACGCAGAAGGCGCTGCGCGCCCACGCAAAGGACGCAAAAGGCGATCGACCCGCTTCCGCCCTTCGGCCCATCCATCGCTTCGCCCGAGCCATGGGCACGGCATCGCGATCAGGCCCAGGCGCTTCGCGCCCAATGGCCGCCTTCGGCCCTTGATCCCAGGCCGGGCCAGGGCGGACCTTCATGGGTCCGCCGGGCCCCGGCCTGGGATTGGTGCCTGGTCGCGCGGTTGGATCGGCGGGGCTCTGTGTCCTCCCTGCTTTTCTCCGTGACCTCTGTGTCCAGCTTTTTCACAAGGACCACCGCCGAGTAGATGCCATTGCGCCCAAGCCAGGTTGCCCGGTGCCTTGCCAGGATCCCGCCCTGCCGGCGCGAACCCTTTGCTGCGTTCCATTTTTGTTCGACACTGCCTCAAGTGCAGATCTCAACCCCTTGGTGGCGCCTCAATGAATGCTTCGACGAATTCCCTTCGCGCCTGGTTCCACCGGAAGCTCGCCCACTCCCACGGGGGGCTGGTGCTGTACTTCGCCGTGTTCCTCACGATCTCCTTCCTGATCCGGCTGACGTTGCTGGCCAAGGCGGCCCAGGACGTGTCCTGGAACGGCAGCCTGCTGGCGGCCCTCGTCTGGGGCTCGATCTACGATCTGGGCGCCGCGGCCTTCCTCTCGATCCCGTTCACGGTGCTGATCACCCTCCTCCCGGCGGGTGGGTTCCACCGCCGGTGGCAGCGCTGGCTCATCGAGGGCCTCAGCTTCGTCGTGATCTTCTTCCTCATCTTCGGAGCGGTGGCCGAGTGGACCTTCTGGGATGAGTTCGGCGTGCGCTTCAATTTCATCGCCGTGGACTACCTCGTCTACACCAAGGAAGTGATCGGAAACATCCGCGAGTCCTACAACCTGCCCCTGATCCTCGCCGGGGTGTTCATCCTGGCCGTGGCGATGTACTGGGCCGTGAGCCATCCCCGCTGGGCGGACCACTGGTTCACCGTGCCGGCCGAGCCCTTCCGCAAGCGCCTGCGCACCGCGGCACTCTGGCTCTTCATCCCCTTGGCCTTCGGCAGCGTGCTGAGCAGCGATTGGCTGCCGGGCTTCAACAACAACTTCAACCGCGAGCTGGCGAAGAACGGCCTCTGGTCCCTCTTCACGGCCTTCAAGGACAACGCGCTGGCCTACGCGGATTTCTATCCCACGCTGCCGCGGGAGGAGGCCTTCAGCCTCGTGCGGAAGGAACTCTCGAAGGACCGGTCGGTCACGCTCACGGAGGCGCCCGACGACACGCTGCGCCTCGTGCGCAACGCGGGACCGGAGCTGCGGCCCAACGTCATCCAGATCACGGTGGAGAGCCTCAGCGGCGACTTCCTGGGCACCTACAACCCCGCCTCCAAGCTCACGCCCCACCTCGACGAGATCGCGAAGCAGAGCCTCGTCTTCGATGAGTTCTACGCCACGGGCACCCGCACGGATCGTGGCATGGAGGCCCTCTCCCTGGCGGTGCCGCCCACGCCCGGGCGCTCGCTGGTGAAGCGGCCGCGCAACGAGCACCTTTTCACGCTGGGTTCCGTCTTCCGCGCGAAGGGTTATGACACCGCCTTCATCTACGGCGGCTTCGGTTACTTCGACAACATGAACTACTACTTCGGGAACAACGGCTACAAGGTGATCGACCGCAACAGCGTGGCCAAGGAGGACATCACCTTCGCCAACGTCTGGGGCGCCTGCGACGAGGACCTCTACCGCTGGACCCTGCGCGAGGCCGACGCGGGCCACGCCGCCGGGCGCCCCTTCCACCACTTCGTGATGACCACCTCGAACCACCGGCCCTACACCTTCCCCGAAGGCCGCATCGACCTGCCCTCCAAGACCTCGGGCCGCTCCGGGGCCGTGAAGTACACGGACTACGCCATCGGCAAGTTCCTGAAGGACGCGGCCGCGAAGCCCTGGTTCAAGCACACGGTCTTCGTCATCGTGGCCGACCACTGCGCTTCGAGCGCGGGCCGGGCGGAGCTGCCCATCCAGAACTACCGCATCCCCCTGATGATCTACTCGCCCGGCGGCCACATCGCCCCCGGCCACCTGACCACCCTCACGAGCCAGGTGGACTATCCCCCCACGCTGCTGGGACTGCTGGGTTGGACCTACCCCAGCCGCTTCTTCGGCCGCGATATCCGCCAGACGGATCCTGCGGAGTCCCGGGCGCTTCTGGGCACCTACCAGAAGCTGGGCCTGCTCAAGGGCGGCGGCTTCGCCGTGCTCAAGCCCGTGCGGCAGCAGATGCAGTTCGGGTTCCAGCGGTCCACCTTCGCGCTGGCGCCGAAGCCCCTGGATCCCGCCTTCAGCGCCGAGATCATCAGCTACTACCAGTCCGCCAGCGACCTCTTCCAGCGGCAGCAGTACAACGAGGTCAGCGCCGAGGAGGCCAGGCGGCTGTTCGAGGCGGCGGGGGAGCCTCGAAAGTAAGGTCGGATCCGGTGCAGCGCGGATTTCCCAGGGAAAAGCTGGAACGCAGAGGGCCCTTCGGGCCTACGCAGAGGGTCGCTGCGCGACCACGCGGAGGACGCAGAGAGTGTGCGACCCAACGATTTGGTTGTACCCATGGCTTCGCCCACTCCATCGGCACGGCTCCGCGGGCAGGCCCAGGCGCTTCGCGCCCAAGGGCCGCAAGCGGCCCTTGATCCCAGGCAGGGCCAAGGCGGCCCCTGAAGGTCCGCCCGGGCCCTGCCTGGGATTGGGGCCTGACCGCCGGGATGGGTCGGCGGGCCTCTGCGTCCTCCGCGTTGGCCCGAAGGGCCCTCTGCGTCCTCTGCGTTCCATCTTTTTGATCCGGCTGCCGATGCGCAACCATTTGGCCGCCTGGGCTAAGCTTCATGCGCAAGGAGAGGCCCTCCACCCCACCGGTGATGCGCGGCGCGCCGTGACGATGGGATGATGAATCCCCACCCCACTTGGAGTCCCTATGGCGGATGTCGCCCAGCCCCAGGCCAAGCTACCTTCCACGATCCCCTACATCATCGGGAACGAGGGCTGCGAGCGCTTCAACTTCTACGGCATGCGCAACATCCTCACGCCCTTCCTCGTGGGCTCGCTGCTGCTCTACCTGCCCGAGGGGCAGCGGGTGCTGGCCGCCAAGGACGTGTTCCACACCTTCGTGATCGGCGTGTACTTCTTCCCCCTGCTGGGCGGCTGGCTGGCGGACCGCCACTTCGGCAAGTACCCCACCATCTTCTGGCTCAGCCTCGTCTACTGCCTGGGCAACGCCCTGCTGGCCCTCTTTCCCCACAACGTCACGGGCTTCTACGCGGGGCTGCTGCTCATCGCCCTGGGCTCGGGGGGCATCAAGCCCCTGGTGGCCTCCTTCGTGGGGGACCAGTTCGATGCCACGAACAAGCACCGGGCCAAGGGCGTCTTCGACGCCTTCTACTGGATCATCAACTTCGGCTCCTTCTTCGCCTCCCTGCTCATGCCCATGGCCCTGCGGAGCTTCGGGCCCTCCGTGGCCTTCGGCATCCCGGGCGTGCTGATGGCCATCGCCACCTTCGTGTTCTGGCTGGGGCGCAAGCAGTACGTGCGCGTGCCCCCCGCGGCGCCGAGCCCCCACAGCTTCCTGCGCGTGGTGCGCACGGCCCTGGGCTCCCACGCGGAGGGCCACTCCAACCTCGGCTCCTTCGTGGCGGGCGTGGGCCTGGCCCTGGGCCTGGGCACCTTCCTCTTCGTGGGGCGCCTGGGCTTCGTGGCCTGCTTCTGCCTCGCCCTCGTGCTCATCCTGGGCTTCGGGGGCTGGGGCACGGCGCGGCAGCTGGAGCGGGCGAAGGGCGCCCATCCCGACGAGGCCATCGAAGGCGTGCGCTCCGTGCTGCGCATCCTCATCCTCTTCGCGCTCACCACGCCTTTCTGGAGCCTCTTCGATCAGAAGGCCTCCACCTGGATCCTCCAGGCCAACCTCATGCAGCGCCCCGAGTGGTTCCTGCCCGCGCAAATGCAGGCCCTGAACCCGGCCCTCGTGATGGTGCTCATCCCCTTCAACAGCTTCGTGACGTGGCCCCTGCTGAAGCGCTGGTTCCGCTACGAGCCCACGAGCCTCGCCCGCATGGGGGCCGGCATCGCCTTCTCGGGCCTCGCCTGGGTGGTGATCGGCGTCCTGCAGGTGGCCGTGGAGCGCGGCCCCGTGCCCATCGCCTGGCAGATGCTCCCCTACGTCTTCCTCACCCTGGGCGAGGTGCTCGTCTCGGCCACGGGACTGGAGTTCGCATACTCCCAGGCCCCGCCCAGCATGAAGGGCACGATCATGAGCTTCTTCTACCTCAGTGTCACCATCGGCAACCTCTGGGTGCTGCTCATGAACGCCAGCGTGAAGAGCCCCGCCGTCACCGCCCGCATGGTGCAGGCGGGCGTGAGCGTCACCGCCTTCCAGATGTTCTTCTTCGCGGGCTTCGCCTTCCTGGCGGCCCTGGCCTTCGCCGCCTATGCGAAGCGCTACACGCTGGTGGACCACTACCGGAACGGTTGAGTGCCTTCAGTCCCCCCAGGCGGGGGTCCCTCCACCACCGTGGCGATCAGTTCCTGAAATCCCGCGTGCACCTTGCGGATCGTGGCCACGTCCCCATAGGCTCCCGCCGTGGTCACCACCGTGAGATCCAGGTCAGGCACCACGAAGATGCGCTGGCTTCCATTGCCGAAGGCGGCGCGCCAGGGCAGGGGCCTTCCTTTCCAGTTCACGGTGCCCGTCCACCACTGGTAGCCGTACCGGGTGCCGTCGAAGCCCGTGCTGAGGCGGGGCCGCAGGGAGGCGTCGATCCAGGCGGCGGGCACCAGCTGGCGGTCCTTCCACGCGCCGTGGCTGAGCACGAGGCGCCCCAGCTTGGCCATGTCCCGGGGGCGCAGGCGCAGGCCGCTGTTGGCCATGGGGCGGCCCCGGAAATCCGTGATCCACTCCACGTCGGTGATGCCGAGGGGCTCGAAGAGGGCGGTGCGGGCGAAGTCCATCCAGGGCTGGCCGGTGACCCGGCTGAGGATGTCGGCCAGCACCACGGTGCCGCCGCTGTTGTAGGTGAAGGTGCTCCCGGACTGCGCCACGAAGGGGCGGCTCAGCACGAAACGCATGGGCGAGTCCTTCCAGGACAGGCGGTCCTCATCGTTGGGAAAGCCCACGCCCGATTCGCGCCACGTCAATCCACTGCTCATGGTGAGCAGGTGCTCCAGGGTGACGCGCTTCAATTCCGGCGTAGCGAGGTCCTTGAACTCGGGATAGAAGTCGATCACCGGCGTGGTGAGGGCGCCCAGCTTTCCCTGGGCCTGGGCGATGCCCACCAGCAGGCCGATGACGCTCTTGCCCACAGAGCGGGTGTCGTGGCGCACGCTGGGCCCGAAGGCCACGGTGCGGGAGAAGAGCTTGAACTGCGGCTGGTCCTTGCCCTTGCGGTAGGCCTCCGCCACCAGCTTGCCGTGCCGCTCCACGACGACGCCATGGAGGTTCACCTCGCCATCCAGCATCCGGGCGATCACCGCCCGCAGCTGAGCGGCATCGAAGCCCGCGGCCTGGGGTTCCACGCGCTCCCAGCCATCCCCGAGGAGGGTGGGCTGGGCCGGGGCCTGCGCGAAAACCGGCAATCCGAGGAAGGCCAGCGCGAGGGCCCTGAGGCTGGAACGGAGCATGGGGAATTATCCCGGGATGCCCCGCGATGCGAAGGGCCAGGGCTGAACTCCGCGGTTCCGGATCCTGGGGACCTCCCCGTGGAAGGGGGGTTGACGGGCCGGGGCGGAGAAAGCAGTATTGATCATCTAGATTCTTTAAACATCTAGATGATCAACCCAAGGTTCCACCCCATGTTCCCCCTCGTCCTCGCAGGCCTGGCGGTCGGAGGCGTTACCCTCTCCGCCTTCCGGGATCCGGCCCGCACCCGCCGGGCGCTGGCCCAGGCCGGACGCTCAGGCCTGAACCTGCTGCCCTCCCTCCTCGCCCTCACCGCGGGGATCGGCCTCACCCTGGCCCTGATCCCCCCCTCCGCCCTCGCCCGGCTATTTCACGCCCACGGCATACTGGGCTTCGGCCTGCTGGCCGGCGTGGGTTCCCTGCTCACCATCCCGGGGCCCGTGGCTTATCCCCTGGCGGGCTCGCTCCACCAGCTGGGCGCCAGCCTGCCGGCCCTGGCCACCTTCATCACGACCCTCACCATGGTGGGCCTCCTCACGGCGCCCCTGGAGGTGAAGGCCTTCGGACGGCGCTTCACCCTGCTTCGCCAAGCCTTCAGCCTCGGGCTGGCCCTGCTCATCGGCGCCCTGATGGGGGTGCTGCTGTGAAGGCCGCCCTCTTGCGCGCGGGGTGGATCGCGGCCCTCATCCTGCTCCTCCACGGAGGGCTCTGGTTCGCCCTCCCCGCCGCGGTCGGGCCCTCCGCCCGGCAGTGGGCCCTGGGTCTGGGCGAGGTGCTGGCCATCGTCCCTTCGGTGCTGATCCTCCTGGCCCTCTTCGACGTGTGGGTGCCGCGGGAGGTGATCGAGCGGGGCCTCGGGACCGGCTCGGGCGCGAGGGGCGTGCTCCTGGCGCTGCTGCTCGGCACGGGCGCGGCGGGCCCCCTCTACGCCGCCTTCCCCATCGCCCTCTCCCTGCGGGAGAAGGTGGCGCGCACGGCCAACCTCGTCATCTTTCTGGGGGCCTGGGCTACCATCAAGCTGCCGATGCTGATGATGGAAAGCGCCTTCCTGGGTACCCGTTTCGCGATGCTCCGCCTGGCCCTGACCCTGCCCGGCATCCTCGCCGTGGGGTTCCTCTTGGAACGGATGAACCCGTGGCCCACCCCCGACCACCGACCCCCTCCCTGAGCCCCATGGCCCCCCGTCAATCGCGCCACCTGCCCGCCTTCCTCCTCCTCTCCCTCACGGAGGGGCCCCTCCATGGCCACGCCATCCGCGCGGCGCTCGCGGAGCGCTTCCCGGGGTACAAGGCGGATCCCGGCGCCACCTACCGCGCCCTGCAGGCCCTCGAGGAGGCGGGCGACCTCAGCTTCGAGTGGGATACGGATTCCCGCGGCCCCGCGCGCAAGGTCTACACCCTCACGGACCAGGGCTGGGCCCAGCTCGAAGCCTGGCGGGGGGACATGGAAGGCCGGGTGGCCATCCTCCAATCCTTCCTGGAGCACCTCCACCGCGCGAAGGCGCGACGGAAGGCGGCGGCCCGGGCCTAACCGCCCAGCTTCAACGCCTTGAGGTAGGTCGCGCTCACGGGCAGGGTGCCCCCGCCGCGCAGGTGGAGGAGCCCGCCTTCGCCTTCCTTCCGCTCCAGCCAGGCGATGGCTCTCAGGGCGACGATGGCGCCGCGGTGCACCTGCTGGAAGCGGCCGGGGTCGAGGCGGGCGGCGAGGGCCTTGAGGGGGGTGTCGATGTAGTGCGTGGCGTCCTCGGTGTCCACGCGGGTGAGTTTGTCCTCGGCCTGGAAGCTGCGCACCTCGTCGACGCTCAGGAGGTGGGTGCGCTTGCCCACCGTGGCGCGGATCCACTGCAGGGGCTCCGGCCGTGTCTCCATCCGGGCGCGCAGGGCTTCGAGATCCAGGGCGGCGCGGGAATGGAGGCGATCCAGGGTCTTTTGCAGGCGCTCGGGGGTGACGGGTTTGAGGAGGTAGTCCACGGCGCCCGCCTCGAAGGCATCCAGGGTGTGGGCGTCGTAGGCGGTGACGAAGACGATGCGCGTCGTCGCGGGCAACCGCGCGGCCAGCTCCAGGCCCGACAGGCCGGGCAGGCGGATGTCCACGAAGGCCACGTCGGGGGGATGGGCTTGCACACAGGCCAGGGCCTCCGGCGCATCCCCGGCTTCGTCCAGGCGGAGCCAGGGCTGGCCGGAGGCGTGGAGCAGGGCCACGAGGCCCTCGCGCAGGCGGGGCTCATCCTCGAGGACGAGGGCGGAGAAGGGGGGAAGCGTGGACATCGGATCCAGATTAGGAAAGATGGAACGCGAAGGGCGCGAAGAAAAGCGCGAAGGGCGCGAATGCACCTTCAAGCCGCACGGCAGGGCCATCCGGGCCTTCGGCCCAAGGTCCAGCGGAGCTGGACCTTCCTGCGGGGGCGGCGCCTGGCGGGCCTTCGAGGGCCCGCTGAGCGCCGCCCCCGCAGGGGATGCCCGAGGGTGGGTCGTGCACCCTTCGCGCGGTTATTCGCGCCCTTCGCGTTCTACTTCCCACCCTCGGGTTTTGCCCCCACCTGCGGGAAGCTCTGGAACACGCCGCCCTTCTCATCGAGGAAGTTCAGCATGGGCTGCCCCTCGGGGGTCACGAGCATCATCATCCGCGCGCGGCCCTTGGCGTCGGCGAGGATTACGGCGGAGGATTGACCCCGGGTGCGGCCCACGAAGACCCGGGTGGTCTGCGGGCCGCCCGCGGCCTGCCACTTCTGTTTCAGGGCCTCCTTCTCGGGGCCCGCGGGGGCCTTCTGCCAGGCCTCGAAGAGGGGCGCGTACTCCTTGGGCAGGCCGCGGTCGTAGATGTTGAGGCCCGTGTTCATGCCGCCCCCCTCCTCGTAGTGGCCCAGGGCCAGCTGCTGATCCCCGCCGAAGCGATCCATGGAGAGGTGCATGCCGGAGGCGGGCTTACCCTCCTTGTCGAGGTCCCCCTTCCACACGAGGCCGCCGCACTCGTCGCCCTTCTGGTTGTAGAAGATGAGGCCGGGCATGGCGCGGTGATCCGCGGCCTCCTTGCCATCCTGCACCACGCCGGGCAGGCGGCTGTGGTTGGCGAGCACGAGCTCGTTGCGGCCCTCCGCGTTGATGATGTTGATGCGCTCCACGTCGATCTCCGCGAAGCGGGTGCGGGCGGGCTTGGCGGCCACCATCAGCGTGGTGAGGAAGGCCACGGTGCCCAGGGTGAGGGCGCCCTTGAGGAGGCGGTTCTGGCGTTGGAGGGACAGGACGAGGTCCAGGCTCATGGTGAGCTCCTTGTGGAGGGGGTTGGGGTGGAGGTGAAGGGTTAGGTGAGGGGCAGGCTGAGGGCCACGCGCACGCCGTGGGGCTCCACGTCCTCGATGCGCAGGCGGGCGCCTTCGCCGAAGCTCAGCTGCAGGCGCTGGCGCAGGTTGGCGAGGCCCGTACCCGAGGGGGGTTCCGGCGGCAGGCCCACGCCATCGTCGAGCACCTCGAGGGTGAGTCGCTGGCCCTCAAGCTGGCCGCGCACGGTGACGCTGCCGCCGCCCGGCTGGGGTTCGATTCCGTGCTTCACGGCGTTCTCCACGGGGATGAGGAGGGTGCCCACGGGCACGTCGATCGCCATCAGTTCGGGCGCGAGGTCCAGGTGGAAGGCGAGGCGGTCGCCGAAGCGCAGGGCCAGCAGCCGCACGTAGGCCTCCACGGTGGCCACCTCCTGGGCGAGGGGATGGGTGAGGCGCTGCAGGCCCTCGGTGGTGGCGCGGGCGTGATCCACGAGGGCATCCACCATGGCCACGGCCGCTTCGCTGTCGCCGCCGCGGATCAGCTCCCGCAGATGGGCCAAGGTGTTGAAGAAGTGGTGGGGCTCCACCTGGGCCCGCAGGAGGCGCAGCTCCGCCTGGGCCAGGCGCGCCGCGTTCGCGTCGGCATCTTGGGCGGCATGAGCCGCGGCCTGCGCCGCCGCCAAGCGCCCCGACAGGGCCGTCTTCAGCCGCGCCAGGCGCTGGGCGTTGCGCCCGCCATCCACCCACAGCACCTGCGTGAAGAAGCGGCTCGTGGGCGCGGCTTCCACTTCCAGGCTGTCACCGGGGTGGGCGGGCAACTGCACGGTGAGTTCATCGGTCTGGGCCCAGCGCCGGAGGCGCCCCGCCCAGGTGGGGGGCCCGAAGGCGGCGCGCAGCAGGTCACCCTGGCGCAGCACCTCCGTCGCGCCCAGATCCTCCCGCAGGAGGGCCGTCACTTCGTCGGCCGCCGCCGCGCGATCCCAGGGCGCTTGCACGCTGAGCCGTTGCACGGGGTTGAGGGGCAGGCCCTGGGAACCCTTGGCCTGCCGCACGGTGCCAAGGATGGCGAGGATGAGGGCCGTATAGGGGAAGAGCAGCAGCGCACCCAGCAGCCCCGCTGACACGCCCCCCACGAGCAGGGCGAAGAGCACCTGCCCCAAGTACCAGGCCCCCGCCAGCCGAAGCAGCAGGCCGGTGAGGGGAAGGAAGCGGGAACGGGTCATGGGGTGAACTCCTGGGATGACCCAGGCTCACCCGAGCCGCGCCGTCGCGCCAGGGGGCTCCCGACGGAGGCCGGGATTGGGGCGATGAACGCCGCTCAGCCCTTGAAGCGCCCCGCCACCATCGGTCGCTGGAGATCCCGCAGCGCGTCCTTGCCGACCCAGCGGGGGCCACGCTCCGGGGCGGCGGCGAGGCGTTGGGCCAGGGCGACGGAGGCTTGGTGCAGGGCGGCGCTGCGGCCGCCGATGCGGCGCAGGGCCCAGCTCACGCCCTTCTTCACGAAGTTGCGGCCATCCTGCGCCCCCGCTTCGATGAGGCTCAGGCTTTCCAGAAAGGGGGCGTCCCCCGCGCCCTTGTCATGGCCCGCGAGGCTCGCCAGCAGGGCGAAGCCCGCGCGCTTCTCGAACTCCGCCTCCCTCGGGCACCAGGCCGCCACCTTCGCCCAGGCATGGGGGGTGCGGTCGAAGAGCTTGAAGCAGAGCGTGTCCACGACGCCCCAGTTATCGAAGTCGCGGCACCAGCGCTCCATCTGGTCGGGTGTCACGAGCGCCGGGTCGTCCACGAAGGCCGTGAGCAGCCGCGCCTCGTACCAGCCCGTCTCCCACAGGGCCGCCGCGAGGGCGTGGTCGCGGCCCAGGGTCTTGGCTAGCCGCTGGAGGTGGGCCATGGAGATGCCGAAGGCCTGCGGCGCGTCGATGCCGAAGCGGGCGAGGTTCACGCGGTCGTGCTCGGTGCTGAGGGCGCGAAGCTCCGCCAGCACGGCCTCCACGCGCGCGGGCAGGGGGCGCGGATCGGGAGCGGGTGCGGCGCCCGGCTTCCGGGGCCTCATCCCGGGATCTCCGCCTCCACCAGCTGGGTGAGGAGCGCGAGGGATTCCTGCCAGCCCAGGTGGCAGGCGGCCACGGGGATCACCTCCGGGATGCCCTCCTGAAGGATCTCCAGCTCCACGCCGCAAAAGACGGGGCGCAGGGAGATGGTGACGACCATCTCCCCGGGCAGGTTGGGGTCGTCGAAGACGTCCGTGTGCCGGATGCGCTCGTTGGGGACGAGCTCCAGGTAGGTGCCGCCGAAGGCGTGGGAGTGGCCCGTGGAGAAGTTCGTGAAGGACATGCGGTAGGTGCCGCCCACGCGGGCCTCCAGGTGATGCACGCGCCCCGTGAAGCCGTGGGGCGGAAGCCACTTGACCATGGCCTCGGGATCCAGGAAGGCGCGGTACACCCGCTCAGGGGTGGCGCGAAGCACGCGGTGGAGGCGGACGGTTCCGGTGGCCATGGTCGGCTCCTGGGGGAATGGGAAAGCCCAGGATACGGATCCGGGCCCGCAGGGCAAGGCGTCCGGCCCCCGTCTATGGAGGCTCTCTTTCCTGCTGCATCGCTCCTGCCCTTCGTGCATCCTGGGGCCGCCCATTCCATCCATCGGAGGTTTCCATGAGCCCATCCCAGGGGCAGCCCTCGAGCGAGGTCCGCGTGCACGTGGGGGCGGAGGCCCCTCGCCCGGAGCCCGCGCCCTGTTGGGCGGCGCCGCTGCAGGAATACGCGGCCCTGGCGGCCCTCGCCTATCCCGCCGCGCCGGGCATCGCCGTGCCCGAGGGATGGGCTAAGGTCGAAGCGGAGACGGTGGACGATCCCAAATCGAGCCTCTACTTCGAGGTGTGGCGCAAGGAAGGTGCGCCGCCGCAGGTGGCCTTCGTGTTCCGGGGCACCCAGGAGGCCAAGGATTGGTGGAGCAACGCGCGGTGGCTCACCCGCTTCCTCACCGCCGGCTCCGATCAGTACGACCTCGTGCGCGTGCTGGTGGGGGGCCTCGTGGCCCGGGCCAAGGCGCGGGATCCCCAGGCCACCTTCGTGGCCGTGGGCCACTCCCTGGGGGGCGGCCTCGCCCAGCAGGCCGCCTACGCCCAACTGGACATCCGCACCGTCTACGCCTTCGACCCCTCGCCCGTCACGGGCTTCCGCAGCGTGGCCAAGCCCACCCGCGAGGCCAACAGCCAGGGCCTGACCATCGTCCGCGCCTTCGAGCACGGCGAGATCCTGGCCTACGTGCGCTACGTCCTGAAGATCGCCCGCGCCCTCTCCGAGGCCAACCCGAAGATCATCGAAGTGCGCTTCAACCTGAGCCAGGGCGCCACCTGGGCGGGCAACATGCTCCAGCGCATCCGCCGCGCCACGCCGGGGGTCGTTCCCTTCATCCGCGATGGCATCGACCAGCACTCCATGACGGAACTGGCCAAGGCCATCGCGGCCAGCGCCCAAGGAAAGGATGGGGCCGCCTGTGAAGGGAAGGGGCCCGGGGCCGTGGGCGGCGTGGGCCCGGCCTGAGGGCCCTTCAGGTGCGGGGTGGGGACAGGATGAACAGGATCAAGGCTGGATGATCAGGATTGCGGAAGTGCTCCTTTCAGCTTGTCCATCCTGTGCACCTTGTTTCAAACCGCGCCCGAAAGCACCTTGGTCAAAAATGCGGTGTTCGGATCGCCTCGGTAACCCGCGAAGGGGGGGAATGGGGCCCAGCATGCTGGAAGGTGGGGCCCAGGCGGCCTGAACTGTCAGGTGTTCCATCGCCCTGCCAGAGGTACCCTGGAATACCGTCCAAATTTCCGCGTTAATTGCGCCTTCGCTTTGAGCGGATTCTGCCTTCGGAGTGGGGATGTTCAAGATGTTCAGGTTCAGCTTCCGTTCACTGTGCGTGTTGGTTCTGTTGAGTGCCGTGAGCTTGAAGAGCCAAGATGGGAGCCGGGAACCACGTTCCGCCTCCACCCAGCCGGGTTCCCAGCCTTCGATGGGCGCTGAACAAGCCGACTATGTGGTGCTGTACCACCGCATCCGATTGGCATATCAGAGCGATGGCACCTCCGAGAAGGTGGAGGAAGGCCGGGTTCGAGTCCAGACCGAGGCAGGTGTGAACGCGATGGGGCAGCTCAGGTGGGGGTATAGCGCGGCGAACGAAACCCTGGAAGTGGTGGCTGTCAAAGTCCACAAGGCCGAAGGGAGGGTGGTGGTAGCCCCGAAGGAGTCGGTGCAGGATCTTGCCCTGCCGGGGACCGAGCAGATGACTGTTTACACGGATCTCCGCCTCAAGCTGGTCACGGTGCCAGCATTGCGGCCGGGCGATGAAGTTGAGTACACCTTGCGGACCCCGCGCACCTCGCCCTATGCTCCGGGCCACTTTTGGGGGGAGCATCGGTTTTCCCGGGAAGAAATCGTGATGGAGGCATCCTTCGAATTGGATGTCCCGGCTCAGAAGGCCGTCCATGTGGTTTCGACCGCAGACCTGAAACCCAAGGTTCGGGAGCATGCGGGTCGCCGCGTCACCACCTGGAGCTGGAGTCACCCCCGCATGGAACCCGAGGGGAAGCGCGACTCTTCCAAGCCTCGAAAGACCAAGGCTCCAGGGCCGGATCTGCAATTCACCACCTTCGGATCCTGGGCCGAGATGGGGGATTGGTATGCCAGCCTTGAAGCCCCTCAACGAGCCTTGGATGAGGGACTCCGGGCGAAAGCCAGGGCCCTGGTGGCGGGCAAGACCACACCCTTGGAAAAGGTCGAGGCCCTCTACTCCTTCGTATCCACCACCAATCGTTACGTCAGCCTCTCCTTCGGGGTGGGACGTTTTCAGCCCCACAAAGCTTCGGAGGTCTTCGCCAATCAGTACGGTGACTGCAAGGACAAACACACGCTTCTGGCTGCGCTTCTGGAGTCCGAAGGATTCCAGGTCGCCTCGGTGCTCATCCACACATCCCGTACCCTCGACCCCGACCTTCCTTCCCCCGCCCAGTTCGACCACGTCTTCACGGAGGTGAATGTTCAAGGGGAGTCCGTGCTGCTTGATACCACGGCGGAGGTGGCACCCTTCAGGTCCCTCCTGAGGCCCTTCCGAAAGAAGCAGGCCCTGAGGGTGGTTCCCTCTGGAGCTTCCCGGCTGTTCACCACCCCCTCCTCCAATGCCAAGGCGGAGCGTGTCGAGGTGGATGCCGAAGGAGAGGTGACAGCGAAAGGGGATGTGAAAGCCATCGTGAAGCAACATTTCGCAGGGGATCAGGAGGTCATCCTGCGTTCTGTGTTTAGGAAGGTTCCCCAACTTCGATGGAAGGAAGTGGTGGGCTTCGGGGCCACCATGGACGGCCTTTTTGGAGAAGTGAGCGACATTCAAGTGTCGGATCCCGGAGACCTCTCAACCCCCTTCAACCTCACGTTCACGTTTGCCAAGGCCCAGGCCTACACGCCCACTGGAGGCTCGGGATTCCTTTCCCCGCCCATTTCCAGGATTCGCTTCGAATTCCAAGAAGGGGATCCCGGAAGCGTTCGAGTGGGAGAGGGATCGGCCAGAGCCCGATTGCACCTTCGCCTTCCGCAAGGTGTTAAACCGACCTTACCCCTGGGGATCCAAGTCAATCGCGACTTCGCCACGTATCGGAGTACCTATGCCTTTGAGAACGATCAATTGATCGTCTCGAGGGAATTGGTTTTTCTGAAGTCAGACCTG
The DNA here is from genome assembly GCA_016192145.1 of Acidobacteriota bacterium. Classification (GTDB taxonomy): domain Bacteria; phylum Acidobacteriota; class Holophagae; order Holophagales; family Holophagaceae; genus JAFDVN01. The sequence goes on from JACPUT010000006.1 coordinate 347,576, forward strand.
CCATCCACTCGGGAAGCAGATCTGGAGGCCTTCAAGAAGCTGGTGGAGAAGGACCACGTGTTTTCAATAGATCTGGAGGGTGCCCTCCCTTCGCCCGGGGAAGGGGCCGAGGAAACGGTAGCTGAGATCACCAAAGCGGCGAATGCGGCATTTGAAGCCAAGGATTTCAAGAAGGCTCAGATCCTCAACGAGAAGGTGCTCAAACTCGATCCCGACGACAAGAACGCCTGGAACAATTTGGGCAGGGCCCATCACGCGCAGGGCGCCTACGAAAAGGCCATCGCCGCTTATCGCAAGGCGATCTCGATGAATCCCAACGAGGAATACGCCTATAACAACCTCGGGCTGACCCTCTGGGCCAAACAGAAGTACCGCGAGGCGGAGGGGATGTTCCGGCGTCAGCTGGAAGTGAATCCCTACGACACGTTCGCCCATGGCAACTTGGGGCGAATGCTCATGGAGACCAAGGCATACGGGCCCGCCTTGGAGGAACTTCATCACGCCGCGCGCCTGGACCCGAAGGATGCCCACGTTCAATTGCTCTTGGGAGAGGCCCTGCTGGAAGCCAAGGATGAGGTGAACGGGCTGAAGGCACTTGAAGAAGCCACCCGATTAGCCCCCAATCCTGCAATGTTCAACAACGCCGCCTATGTCTTAGCCACCCGGAAGGTGGCCTTGGGGCGAGCTAAGGAACTGGCGGAATCGGCCATCGAGGGCGCTCAGAAAGAAATGAAGGACCTCACCTTGGGCCCGGACGTGTTCAAAGCGGGCATGCTCACCGCCGCCCTTGGCGCCTATTGGGACACGCTGGGGTGGATTCACGTTCAAGAAGGGAATCCGGCTCAAGGAGAACCCTACCTCAGGGCTTCCTGGAGCCTGAGCCAGTCCTCAACCGTGGGCGTTCATCTGGGGCGGGCCTACCTCGCCTTGGAGCAGGCGAATCGCGCCGAGAAGGCGTTTGCGCTGGCCGCCGCCACGGCTCATCCAATTCCCGAAGCCCGAGCTGCGTTGACCGCCCAGGTGGGAGGTTCCAAGGCCGCTGAGGTACGCATCCGTCAAGCCACGGAGGCCCTGATGGAGGAGCGCACCCTTTCGCTCCCGGGGAAGCGCCCCTCAACTTCCGCAACGGGGGAATTCCTCTTGCTTCTGGCCCCGGGAGGGCGGGTCTTAGACGTTCAATTCCTCAGCGGGGATGAACGGTTGCGCAAGGTGACCGACGCCTTGAAGGGTTTGGATCATAAAGTGCCGCTCATCGGGGGTGAAGACACCCGCATCGTCCGCCGTGCCGTGGTGATTGCAGAGCCCACTTCGCATACGTTCTCCCTGATGTTTATGACCTCCGATTCCGTGCTGGGCCTGCAGAGACCTACTGGTCCGTAGGCCAAGGAATCGTTCGCCGCAGGAACCAGCGACAGCGGTCAGTGATGAGAACCCCTTTGGGCCTCAGCGGGGCTTCCCTCGGCTAATTCCAGAGTTGTTCCTTACAGTAAATGGGGCGCGGAAAATCTTGATCAAAGATTTAAATCATTGGTTTTGATGGCTTATGTGTGCCCCTATTGGAAAAATTGGTTAAAGGTTAATTGTCATTCATGAGATAGGATCTTGGCCAGCCGACCCCTCGCCTTACGGGACCGACTCCTCCTTGGGATTCGAACCGTGTCGAACCGGAATTCCCGTCCATCGCCCTCCCCACCCGACTTCCGCCGGCTCTTCGAGGCGAGCCCGAACCTCTACCTCGTCCTCGATGGGAATCTCCGGGTGGTGGCCCTGAGCGATGCCTACGAATCGGCCACGAAGATCTCGCGGGCCGAGGTCCTGGGTCGGGGGATCTTCGAGGTCTTCCCGGACAACCCGGATGATCCCTCCGCCACGGGCGTGGCGAACTTGCGCCGGTCCCTGCACCGCGTCCTGGCCGAGCGGGCCCCGGATGCCATGGCCGTGCAGAAGTACGATATCCAGGCGCCCGAGGCGGAAGGCGGGGGCTTCGTGGAGCGCTACTGGAGCCCCACCAATGTGCCGGTGTTGAACGACGAGGGTGAGCTGATCTACATCATCCACCGGGTCGAAGACGTGACGGACTACGTGCGGTTGAACCAGCTGCACGCGCAACAGGATCAGATCGCCGAGGAGCTGCGCACCCGGGCCGGCCGCATGGGGGCGGAGATCTTCCAGCGGGCCCAGGAGATCCAGGAGGCCAACCGCCAGCTGGTGGACCTCCAGCGGCAGCTGGAGAGCCGGGTGGAGGCGAGCGCCACGGATCTGAGCCAGGCGAACGAGGCCCTGCGCAAGAGCGAGGAGCAGCTGCGGCAGACGCAGAAGATGGAGGCCGTGGGCCGCCTCGCGGGGGGCATCGCCCACGACTTCAACAACCTCCTCACCGTGATCTTCAACTGCGGGGAGCGGCTGCAGGCGCGCGTGGGCCTGGATCCGCAGCTCACCTCCATCCAGATGGCCGCGGAGCGGGCGGCCCGGCTGACGCGCCAGCTCCTGGCCTTCAGCCGGCAGCAGGTGCTGGCCGCCCAGACCCTCCACCTCGGGGATCTGGTCACCCACATCGCGGAGATGCTCGCGCGGTTGCTGGGCGAGGACATCGCCCTGCAGGTGACCTGCGCTCCCTCGCTCCGCCCCATCTTCGCGGATCCCGGGCAGCTGGAGCAGGTGCTGCTGAACCTCGTCGTCAACGCCCGGGATGCCATGCCGGACGGGGGCACGCTCACCATCGAGGTGCAAAACGCGGATCTGGACCGCGAGTACGCCGAGGCCCACCCGGAGGTCGCCGCAGGCCCCCACGTGGTGCTGGCCGTCAGCGATTCGGGCGTGGGCATGGACCGGGCGACGCAGGCCCGCGTCTTCGAGCCCTTCTTCACCACCAAGGCGCCGGGCAAGGGCACGGGGCTGGGCCTCGCCACCGTGTTCGGCATCGTCAAGCAAAGCGGGGGGCACATCTGGGTGTACAGCGAGCCCGGCATGGGGACGACCTTCAAGGTCTACTTCCCCGAGGCCGCCGCCCAGGCCGGAGCGCCGATCCTCCCCCTGGAGGGGGCGGGGGACTTGGATCAAGGCGGGAGCGAGACCATCCTCCTCGTGGAGGACGAAGATCAGGTGCGGGAGGTCGCGCGGGATTGCCTCTCCCAGGCCGGCTACAAGGTCCTGGAAGTGAAGAATGGCAAGGACGCCATCGCCCTCCTGGCCCGCTATCCGGCCCCCGTGGATCTCCTGCTCACGGACGTGATCATGCCGGGCATGAACGGGCGCCTCGTCTCCGAACTCGCCCAATCCATCCAGCCGGGGCTGAAGGTGCTCTTCATGTCCGGTTACACCGACGATGCGATCCTGAAGCACGGAGTGCTGGAAGCGGGGGTGGCCTTCCTGGAGAAGCCCTTCATGCCCACCACGCTGCGCCGCAAGGTGAGGGAGACCTTGGGGGCCCGGAGCGCCGAGGCCACCTGGGCCTGGGGCGAACCCGGATCCTGAAGGGGATTCAGGCCTCGATGGCGAGGAGGCGGTTGAAGTGCAGGGCCCGGAATTCCCCCATCAAGGCTGGCGAGGGGTGGACGAACACCACCTCCACCCCCGCGAGGTCCGCCCGCTCCTGGATGAGGAGGAAGAGGCCCAGGGTGGAACTATCGATGTACTCCACGGCCGACAGATCGATGCGGAGGGTCTCCAGGCCCGGGGTGGCCAGGAGGGGGAAGACCTGCGCCCGGAGGGCCGGGTGCTGCTCGTGGGTCAGCCGCCCCACGAAGTCGAGGGTGGCGACGGGGCCGGTCACCTGGTTGCGCATGGGATCGAGGGGCTCCAGATTTCAGGATAAGGAGCATCAAACTTCAATCCACCTTACAAATCGGGCCTTTCGGGGGTGGGTCAGGAACGGGATCAACAGGGCCTGGGGACCTATCTCGGGCGGCCTGAGAACAGGATGAACAGGATCAAAGCAGGATGATCAGGATGGATGGGGCTTCGTTTTTCATCCTGTTCATCCTGTGAATCCTGTTTCAAACCACTAGTGTCCGGCTTATATACCTAACAATCACGGGAAACCCAGTGGTGGTACACATTCAAGTGACATAGAAGTTGGTGTCGATTTGAACGGCGGCGTCGATTTCCGGAGTAGTTTGCGGGATGTCGAAGCATGCCTCGCGGCGCATCCATCCCGCCTTCACGGCATGGGGTTTCGCCAGCCGGTCAGGCGGTCCACCCTCGCGGATGCCAATGAACACAGGGGATCCGCCTCGACTCCGCCAAGAATCGATGGCGTTGCTCCACTCATCCCGGAAGAATGGCGGGGCCTTCCCGCTTCCGGAATGGGATCCCTTCATGCGAACGCTCCCCTTCGAGGATCCCCTCTGCCTTCCGGGCACGACCTGGGATGCGGAGGCGGTGCTCGCGCAGGCACAGCCGTTGGGAGCCTTGGCTCAGGCCTATTTGGCGCGACGGGGAATTGCCGTGGACCTGGCCGAAGCGGCGGGCGTGAGGTTCCATCCGGACTTCGGGGGTCGGCCCGCCCTGGTGGTGGCGCTGCGGGATGAGGCGGGCCGGGTGGTGGGGCTGCACGGGCGGTATGTGGCCACGAAGCCCGGCGAGAACAAGATGCTCACGCTGGGGCCGGGGGGCGGGCTCATCGGCGTGGGCGAGGGCTGGCGGGCGGAGCCGCTGATCCTCGTGGAGGGGCTCTTCGATGCACTCTCCCTGGCGGTGGTGGGAGGGTCGGCGGTGGCGACGATCGGGCGGTGGGCCCCGTGGTTGCCGGAGGTGACGGCAGGGCGGGGGGTGTGGCTGGGCTTTGACGCGGGGCGGCCGGGGGAGGCGGAGGCCGATCGCTTCGCGCTGCGGTTGCCGGATGCGACGCTGCGCCGCCTTCCGCCGCCGCCCCGCTGCAAGGACTGGAACACGGCGCTGCGCAAGCGGGGGGCGGAGGCGCTGCGCACGTGGGTGGCGCGCGGCCTCGCGAGGGGTGGTACAACCCTTTCATGATCGAGCTCTACATCAGCACCGACGTGGAAGTGGATGGGCCCATCCCCGGTCCCCATTCCATGCTGAGCTTCGCCTCGGCGGCCTATGGGGCGGACAAGACGTTGATGGGCACCTTCAGCGCCAACCTGGACCCGCTGCCCGGGGCCACGGGGCACCCCGACACGCTGGCCTGGTGGGAGAAGCATCCCGAGGCCTGGGCGGCCTGCCAGCTGGATCGGCGCCGGCCGGAGGAGGCCATGGTCGCGTACGTGGCGTGGTTGGAGGGCCTGCCGGGGCGGCCCGTCTTCGTGGGCTACCCGGCGGCCTTCGATTTCATGTTCGTCTACTGGTACCTCATGCGCTTCGTGGGGCGCAGTCCCTTCAGTTTTTCGGCGCTGGATATCAAGACGATGGCGATGCTGATGCTGAAGCAGGACTACCACCGCAGCACGAAGAAGCACATGCCGAAGCGGTGGTTCGACGCGCTGCCGCACAGCCATGTGGCGTTGGATGATGCGCTGGAGCAGGGGGCGCTCTTCTGCAACATGTTGGCGGAGGCGCGGCGGTAGGGCCTGGGTTGGTCGCTGGGCCAGCCCGATCGAAAAAGCTGGACACAGAGGACACGGAGAAAAGCACGGAGGACACAGAGGGCCGCCGACCCAGCCGCGCGAAGGGACTCATGGCTTGGCCGATCCATGGGTACGGCCCTCGAACGGACCCAGGCGCTGCGCGCCCAAGGGCCGCTCGCGGCCCTTGATCCTGGGCCGGGCCATGGCGGTCCTACATGGGGCCGCCCGGGCCCGGCCCAGGATTGGGTCAGTTCCTAAGAGTGGGTCGGCGGGCCTCCGTGTCCTCTGTGAGGCGCGAAGCGCCCCTCTGTGATCTCTGTGTCCCTCCCAATTTTGGCGCGGTGGGGTGGGCTGAACCCTGCCGGTGCTGGGGGCGCCCCCGGGTTGCTTGACCGGCCTCCCGGCCGACACTGGGCTCTCATGCCTCCGCTGCTACCCCCCTCCCTCTGCTTTCGCGTGACCCGCGCCTGCAACGCGCGGTGTGGGTTCTGCTTGGCGCCGCCGGATGGGGTGCATCCCAGCGGGGAGGTGCTCAGGCATCGCCTCGATTGGCTGCGGGCGCGGGGGGTGAGGTCCTTCGATTTCTGCGGGGGCGAGCCCACCCTGCACCCGGCCCTGCCGGAGCTGCTGCGCCACCTGCACGCCGGGGGCGGGCGCGGGCAGGTGACCACCAACGGCCTCGCGCTGTCCGACGCGCTGCTCCAGGCGCTGAAGGCCACGGGCGGCACCGTGAAGGTCAGCCTCCACGGGGACCGCGCCCATCACGACGCCCTGGTGGGCTGCGAGGCCTTCGAGGCCACCACGGCCACGGTGCGGCGCCTGGTGGAAGCCGGCGTGCCCACGGCCCTGCAAACCACGGTGGTGGCGGGCGGCGGCGAGGCGGTGGGATGGGTGGTGGCCTTCTGCCTTCAGCACCACGTGCGCCGGCTGAACCTCCTCCCCTTCATCCCCCGGGGCCGCGGCCGCGACCGCCGGGAGGACTATGGCCTTGAGCCCTTCGCGCGCCGCGCCCTGCGGGACGAGGTCAAGGCCCTGCGCCGGGCCCACCTGGGGCACCTGGACCTGCGCTGGTTGGACTTCAGCCTGCGCCCCGTGCCTGTGGTGGAACCGGATGGGCGGGTGGTGTGGGAGGGGGCGACCGAGAGGGTGGATCGGGAGATCTGCAGAATCGAAGAGATGATTCCAACCCATCTCTGAAGGTGGTGGATTACAAGTGCGATCTATGAATCCAGCGGACTGTCGGTGAAGCCGGCGCTGCGGTAGAGGGCCCAGGCGGGGGCGAAGAAGGGCTGGCCGTCTCCAGGCTCAGTTGCCATAGGCCTGAAGGCGGCGGCGGTTGTAGCTCTTATCCCTTTTTCATCCCCTCCATCCCCTTCATCCAGGCCAAGACTTTTTTAGCCAGGATGGAGGGGATGAAAGGGATAAAAGCGAATCAATACAGGATAGGAAGCGTCCGATCCCTACTCCGGGCCATCATGCGCATATTGGCTCAAACTCTGCCCGAATCCGCTCCCAGCTCCTTCGTCATGAACACGCTATTGGGATCGTCGACGTAGTGATCGAAGGGCGGGCAGTCGGTGAAGCCGGCGCTGCGGTAGAGGGCCCAGGCGGGGGCGAAGAAGGGTTGGCTGCCGGTCTCCAGGCTCACGCGGGTGTAGCCGCGGGCTTGGGCCTCGGCGAGCAGGTGGGTGAGCATCGCTTTGCCGACGCCGCGCCCGCGGAAGGCGGGGGCCGTGCGCATGGACTTGAGCTCGCCGTGGGTGGGATCCAGTTCCTTCAGCGCCCCGCAGCCCGCCAGCTCGCCGTCGATCCACAGGGACCAGAAGGACACGCCTGGCTGCCGAAGCCCCTCCACATCCAACACGTGCACGCTGCCCGGCGGCGAGATGCGGTGCATGTCCGCCACGTGGGCGGCGAGGAGGGCGTGGACCTCGGGGCTGGAGAGGTCGTCGGGGCGGATGTGCATGGGCCCGAGATTACGCCGGGGCCGGTGGGTCGTGACAGCCGGTGAGAACTGAATACCAGTGATAAACGGTGATGAACAGTGATGGGGGCTGGCATGCCTGCTTTATCCCCGTTCATCACTGTTCATCACCGGTTATTTTCATTTTTCACGGGCTCCAATGCAGGCCGGTTAGCCTCTCGGATGCTTGAAATTGAAGGCCACCAATTTGGGGACCTTCTTTCCCCGTGGGCAGCGTATGGGGTTTTAAGGGCGCGTTGGCGAGGGATGTGTGTGTTGGCCACCCCTGGCCAGGTTCTCCAATTTTTTATAGCCGTCGCAACAACGGTATCACTTGGTACATCGATAAGAGTATTATTTAAATCCTTTTATTTAAGAATTTAGAAAAAATAGATATCATTAGTATCAAAATCGCGTTGACGAGTGCTACTATTTGATTATGCTGGTACGCAGGAGAGGGATGATGACACCAGAACAGCTTGCGGCGTACGAACGTGCCCTCCGGAAAAAATGGGAGGCTGAGCAAGAGATTGAGCGCCTTGGCGCTTCGATCCTAGGCTCTGCTAATCCTGCTGTGCCTTTGCCCAGTGCGCAGGGAATTAGTAACGCTGCGGCCAATCTTCCGCTTCCCCGCAGGGTTGAGCTGTTTATGAAAGCCGCACGTCGAGCTACAGCTAGCCAAATCATTGAGCATATTGGCGAGGGGCCAACGAAAGCTACTATTCGGACCGTTATCAATCGACTTATCCACAGGGGCATTCTCCAGAATGCTACGGATCCTGACGGCGAGACGATTCCGGGCCAGTACAAGTATGTTGGAGGTGCGTGATGAGAATACGCTTAGTCCCGCTATTTCCCGAGGGTGTATCGGGTAGCGGGTCAGCCGTGATGAACGGCTAGTCAAAGACCCAGGGGTGCCGGTAAGCATTTCCCCTGGGCGTTTGGCGAGGTTGCCCTCCCCCTTGCGGGGCCCCCATAACGAAAGTGGTACACGTCTTGGTCTTGGAAACCATTGATCCTGCGCGAACAGGATTGGGGGTTCGATTCCCCCTGGGGGCACTCTCATTGTAAGTCCAAACCCATAGAACTCAAGGGGTTTGACATCGTTTACTCGGAATCTAGGGCAGCTTGTCTGCGCCCAATTGGTGTGCAATACCTCGACCGCTTGCCCTCGGCCTTTTTGATAGCGACGTTAACTACCCCAACGGCTCCTCATGCTTGCACTCCGGGCAGAGCAGCACCTGGATCGGATCCTTCCCCCGCGGCTTCCTTGTCTTCTCCCCCATCCACGCGTTCTTGCACTGGGGGCAGCTCTTGGGCACGGGCTTGTCCCAGGTGAGCCAGTCGCACTTGGGGTAGTTGGTGCAGCCGTAGAAGAGCTTGCCGAAGCGGCTCTTTCTTGGGGCGACGTCGCTCTTGCACTTGGGGCAGGGGAAGCCTTCGAGGATTTCCTTTTTCACCGTCTTGCACTTGGGGTAGTCGATGCAGCAGACGAACTCGCCGTAGCGGCCGTGGCGCTTGACGTAGTCCTTGCCGCAGGTGGGGCACTTCTCACCGGTGGGCTGGTCGGGGGGCACGGGGATGCCCTTGGGGTCGGCCTTCACGATGCCTTTGCAATTGGGATAGTTGGGGCAAGCCCAGAAGGGGCCGAACTGACCCTTTCGAAGCTGCATGGGCTGGGTGCCGCAGAGGGGGCACTCCGGCGCGTCTTCGGGCTCCTCCATCTGCTCCAGCTCCTCGGTGCCATCGCAGTCGGGGTAGCGGGTGCAGCCCAGGAAGAGGCCGTTGCGGCCGATGCGCTTGAGCATGGGGCTTGAGCACTTCTTGCAGGTGCGATCCGAGGGCACGCCGGCCTTCAGGTTCTGCATCTCCTTGGCGGCGTGCTTGAGGAGCTTCTCGAAGGGCTTCCAGAAGTCCGTCATGGCCTTCTTGTAGGTGAGGTCGCCCGCCTCGATCTTGTCGAGGCTGTCCTCCAGGCCGCTCGTGTACTTGGGATCCATGAACTCGTGGAAGCCCTGGATGAGGAGGTCGGTCACCACCATGCCCAGCTCCGTGGGCTTGAAGCGGGCCTCCACCTTCTTCACGTAGTCGCGGCTCTGGATGGTCTGGATGATGCTCGCGTAGGTGGAGGGGCGGCCGATGCCATCCTCTTCCAGCTCCTTCACGAGGCTGCCTTCGTTGAAGCGCGCGGGGGGCTTGGTGAACTGCTGGTCGGCGTCCAGGTGCTCCAGCTTCAGCGTCTCGCCCTTGGTGAGGGCGGGCAGCTGGGCGGTGTCCTCGTCTTCCTCATCGGCCGTGTTCGTGGCGTCGCCATCCACACCCTCGGCGGTGGTCTCCTTGGCGTCGGCGCGGTAGGCCGCGAGCCAGCCGGGGAAGCGCTCGATCTCGCCCTTGGCCTCGAAGAGGGCGGTCTCGCCATTCTTCAAAGCCACTTCGCTTTGGACGACGGTTTCATCGAAGCGGGCGGCCTCCATTTGGCAGGCCACGGTGCGGCGCCAGATGAGGGCGTAGAGGCGGAACTGATCGGGGTCCAGGCGGGCGCGGAGGCTCTCGGGGGTGCGGGTCACGTCCGTGGGGCGGATGGCCTCGTGGGCATCCTGCGCGGCGCTCTTGCCCTTGTACTCCCGGGCCTTCGCGGGGAGGTAGTCCTTGCCGAAGGCCTTGGCGATGAACTCACGGGTGGCTTCCACGGCCTCGGGGGCGAGGCGCGGGCTATCCGTTCTCATGTAGGTGATGAGACCCACGGGGCCTTCGCCGAAGTCCACGCCCTCATAGAGGCGCTGGGCGTTCTGCATGGTGCGCTGCACGCTGTACTTCAGCTTTTGCGCGGCCTCCTGCTGCAGCTTGGCCGTGGTGAAGGGGGCGCTGGGGTTGCGCTTCTTCTCCTTGGTCTCCAGGCCGGTGACCTTGTAGGTGGCCTTTTCCAACTCGGCACGGAGGCCTTCGGCCTCAGTGCCGCCCGCGATGCGGCGCTTGGTCTCCTTGTTGCCGAGCTGGAGGGCCTGGCCGCCCAGCTTCATGAGCTTCATCTGGAAGGAGGGGGGCACCTTGGCGCTGAAGCGGCCCTTGAGCACCCAATATTCCACGGGGTTGAAGGCCTGGATCTCCCGCTCTCGGTCCACGATGAGGCGCACGGCGACGCTCTGCACGCGGCCGGCGCTGAGGCCGCGGCGCACCTTGTCCCAGAGGACCTTGGACACCTTGTAGCCCACGAGGCGGTCGAGCACGCGGCGGGCCCGCTGGGCGTTGACGAGATCCATCTTGATCTCGGTGGGGGCGGCCATGGCCTTCTGGATGCCGTTGGGGGTGATCTCGTTGAAGAGGACCCGGTGCACGGGCAGGGTCTTGGGGGGCTTGATGGCCTCCAGGAGGTGCCAGGAGATGGCCTCCCCTTCGCGATCGGGGTCGGTCGCGAGGTAGAGCTCCGTGGCTTCCTTAGCGGCAGCCTTGAGCTCCTTCACCACCTTCTCTTTATCCTTCGTGATCTCGTAGCGCTCCTGGAAGCCGCCTTCGATATCGATGACGTCGACCTTCGCCTCGCCCACGAGCATGGTTTCGTTCTTCGGGAGGTCCCGGATGTGCCCCACGGAGGCCAGCACCTTGTACCCCTTGCCGAGGTACTTGGTGATGGTTTTGGCCTTGGAGGGGCTTTCGACGATGACGAGCTTCACGGGGGTACTCCAGTTCGGAGGGCAAAGGAAGGGCAATGGGTCGGATCATGGACCCCCCTCCCGGGGCCTTGTCAAGTGCCGTAGCTGGCGCGGAGTTCTCCTATAAGCGCCGAAGGATCCTCGCAAACCTGCGCTGCGCCTTCATCCAGCAGGGCGTCTGTTCCGGGGGAACCGGGGCACATATAAAGGTCCTTCCCGTGATCAAGGGCAAGCTTTGCCGTTACCAGGGAGCCGGAGCGCAGCCCCGCCTCGACCACGAGGAGGGCCTGCACCCAGGCGGCCAGCAGCAGGTTGCGGCGGGGGAAGTGGAAGGGCTTGGGCTTCACGTCGGGGGGGAAGGGCGTGATCGCCCCGCCCCCGGCGGCCACCAGGCGCTCCAACAGGGGGCGGTGCTCAGGGGGGTAGGTGCGGTTCAGGCCCGAGCCCAACACGGCCCAGGTGGGGCCGGCTTCCAAGGCCCCCAGGTGGGCGGCGGCGTCGATGCCCCGGGCGAGGCCCGAGCAGACGGCCACCCCGGCCTCCGTGAGGGCCTTCCCGAAGGCGTGGGCCCGCCGGAGACCCGCCCCCGAGGCCCTGCGGGCCCCCACGATGCCCACGGCGGGAAAGGCGGGGGGCACGGTGCCCCGCACCCACAGGGCCACGGGGTAGGGCAGGGGCGCATTGAGGCGATCGGCCTCGGGATCGCCGGGGAGGAGGAGCCGGGCTCCGGGCACCTCGAAGTCGGCCCGGCGGGCCCAGAGGGCCTCCACGTCGGGTGGCAGGAAGAGAGCCTCGCCCCCCTCGATGCGGGCCCAGACGGCGGCCTTCTCGGACTCCCGCCAGGGGAGGATCGCGAAGGCCAGGGCCCAGGGGGCGTGGGGGGACGGGGGCATGAAGGCTCTGGGCTCTGGGCTTTGGGCTCTGGCTGATTTCGACCCAGCATGACGGTTCGGCTGGGTCGGCGCCAGCCAGAGCCCAGGGCCCAAAGCCGAGAACCCACCAGGCATTTCACCTTGCCATCCAGCCCCCGTTTGATACACTGGCTGTCTTTGGCACGCAGTCTTTCAAGTCCTTTAGAGGTTTCCCATGTCCCGTCAGTGCGAAGTGTGCGGTAAGAAGCCCCAGTTCGGGAACAACGTCTCCCACTCCAACAACGTCACCAAGCGCCGTTGGAACCCCAACATCCAGCCTGTCCGCGCCCTGGTGAACGGCGCCGCCAAGCGCATGCGCGTCTGCACCTCCTGCATCCAGGCCGGCAAGATCGTCAAGGCCCCCCGCGGCCTTGGCAAGGTCCCCACCCAGGCCTAAGGCTGTTTGAAGCGGATCGAGAGGCGGCCTTCGGGCCGCCTTTCTCGCGTTGGATGTTCGGGATTCAGGGACGGTGCAGGGCGGGGTGGACCTGGAACGCGAAGAGCGCGAATAAAAGTGCGAAGAGCGCGAATCGCCGTTTCTAGGCTGTGCAGCAGGGCCATCAGGGCCGTAGGCCCCAGGTCCAGCGCGCTGGACCTGCCCTCGGAGGCGGTGCCATCGAGGCTTCAAGGCCTCGCAGGCGCCGCCTCCGAGGGTGATGGCCGACGCAAGGCTGTTTTTCCTTCGCGCTCTTCGCGCTTTTATTCGCGCTCATCGCGTTCCAATGGAAGCCACCTTGATGGTGAAATCAGTTTTCCCCGGAAACGCGACCCCATGCTGCTCGGACTCGACACCACCTCCCACTGGATGCACCTGGCCCTGGTGAGCCACCACGGCGTGTGGACCCACCGGGAGGCGCTCCTGAAGGGGCAGGGCACTTCCGAGGTGCTGGTGCCGGCCCTGGACGCGCTGTTGGCGCAGGCGGGGGCATCGCCCAAGGAGCTGGCGGGGGTGGCCGCCTGCGTGGGGCCGGGGGGATTTGCGGCCCTGCGCGTGGGCGTGGCCTTCGCGGAAGGGCTCGCCCTCACGGGGTTGCCCACCTGGGGTTTCACGGCCTTCGAGCTGCGGGCCCGGGCCCTGCGCGAGGCGGGCGTGACGGAGGCTGTGGCCCTGGTGCTGGATGGCCAGCGGGGCGATGCCTTCCTGCAGATCTGGGATGCCACGGGGCCCCTGGGCGCGCCGAAGTGCCTGCCCCTGGCGCAGCTCGCGGAGGCCGTGGGCGAGCACCGCTGGTTCGCGCCGGAGGCCTTCGTGGAGAAGGCGGAAGCCGCCCTGGGCCGACCGCCCGTGGACCTCGCCCCCGAGGCCGTGCTCGCGGGGCTCGTCTCCCTCACGCGGGAGTGCGCCGCGCGGGAGCCCGAGGCGCCCCTCCACCCCCTCTACCTGCGCGCCACGGATGCGGAAGTGAACTTCCCCCAGGCCGCCGCCCACCTGGACGACGCCCACCGCCTGGGCCGCCTCCGGTGATCGAGCGCCTGCAGCCGGGCGTGCCGCTGCCCGCCTGGGTGACGGAGCTGGACGCGGCCACCTTCGGCGAGGCCTGGGGGCCCCTGGCGCGCCACGAGGGCCTGTGGGTGCTCGGGGGCGCGGCCTTCGCGCGGTGGTCCCTCGTGCCCCTCGCCCACGAAGGCGAGCTGTTGCGCATCGCCGTGGATCCCGAGCGCCGGGGCCGGGGCCTGGGGCGCGAGCTGCTGAAGGCGGTGCAGTCGGAGCTGCGGGCCGCGGGCATCACGGAGCTGCACCTGGAGGTGCGGGCCGGGAACGCGGCCGCCCGGGCCCTCTACGCGGCCTGCGGCTGGCGGGAGGTGGGCCGGCGGGCGAAGTACTACGGCGATGGAGAGGATGCGGTGCTGTGCGCCTGGACGGCGCCGAAGCGCTGAGGGGGTGGGCTCTAGGTTTTGGGCTCTGGGTCCTGGCGGGTTCCGACCCATCCCCGCCCTCCCACTGGGTCGGCGGCAGCCAGAGCCCAGAGCCTAGAGCCCAGAGCCCAGAGCCTAGAGCCCAGAGCCGTTAGCCGATAGGCTTTCCCCGTGCCCTCCCCCACCAAGCGCCCCGCCGAACTGACCCGTCTCTACTGGGTGGTGGCGCTGCTGGCGCTCATCACCGTGGCCTTCCTGGCCTACAAGGCCATCAGCCCCCAGGTGGGCACGGGCATGGCGGATGGCCCCTCGCGCTGGGCCCTGCCGGCGGTGGGCCTCGCCAACGCGCTGGCCATCGGCACGCTGCTCTTCATCGTGGCGCGCTCGCTGGTGAAGCTCTGGTTCGAGCGGCGCAGCGGCATCCTGGGGGCGCGCCTGCGCACGCGCCTCGTGGTGGCCCTCTTCGCCATCGGCGTGATCCCCAGCCTGCTGCTCTTCATCGTGGGCCAGAAGTTCATCGCGAAGAACGTGGAGCGCTGGTTCAGCCCCGAGACGGAAGAGGTGATCGTCCTGGGCAAGAGCCTGGCGGATCAGGCTCGCAGCGACCTCCAATCCCGCCTCGACTTCGGAATCGCCCGGGTGCTGGCCAGCGCCTCCGCCGAGCCGCTCCGGATGCGGGAGGAGAGCGGCCTGGACCTCGTGGGGCGGCTCGTGAAGGCGGGCTTCGAGGCCGGCGGCCCGACCTTGGGCGAGCACGCCCTCGACGGCCGCCTGACGCTGCCGATCCTGACGACCCGGCCGGCGGATGGCGACATCCTCATGCTGCCCGAGGGCATGTGGCGCATGCGCGTGGTGAAGCGGGGCGACGGGGAGTGGCTGGGGGGCATCTTCATGCCCATGGCGCAGGTGGAGACCCTCCACCGGCTGGAGCAGCGCCACCGGGAATCCGTGGAGAGCCGCCGCAGCCGCGAGTCGCTGGAGACCATCCCCCAGAGCACCTTCCTCTTCCTCACGGTGCTCACGCTCTTCTTCGCCGTGTGGACGGGCCTCACCCTCGCCAAGAGCCTCAGCGAGCCCATCCGCGCCCTGGCCAAGGCCGCCCAGCGCGTGGGCGGCGGCGATCTGGAGGTGCACCTCCAGGAGGTGGGCAGCGATGAGCTGGCCTTCCTCGCCCGCAGCTTCAACGGCATGACGAAGGATCTGAAGACGAGCCGCGAGGCGCTGGTGGCCCAGACGGGCCGCCTCGACCAGCAGCGGGCCTACCTGGATCAGCTGCTGGCGGCCCTGCCCGTGGGCGTGCTCAGCTGGCGCGCCGATGGCGAGCTGCGCGTGGTGAACGCCGCCGCGCGGACTTGGCTGGGCCTCTCGGAAATCGAAGTGGCCGAGGGGTGGGAGAAGCTGGGCGCCTCCACGCGCCTGGGCCGCCTGCCGGATATGCTGGAGGGCGTGCGGGCCCGGGGCGTGGCCGCCACGGAGGAACTGCGCCTGGGCGGCGAGGGCGAGGGCCGCCCCATCCGCGTGATGCTCCTGCCCCTGAAGGGCGGCGGCCAGCTGGCCCTGCTGGAGGACCTCTCCCTGCTGGCCCAGGCGGAAAAACGCGCGGCCTGGCAGGAGGTGGCCCGGCGCATGGCCCACGAGGTGAAGAACCCCCTCACGCCCATCCAGCTCACGGCGCAGCGCCTCCTGCGCAAGGGCCGGGAGGGCAAGCTGGATCCCGAGAGCGTGCGCGAGGGCGCCGAGACCATCCTCACGGAGGTGGGCAGCCTCGCGCGGCTCGTGGACAGCTTCAGCCGCTTCGCGCGCCTGCCCCAGCCCCAGTTCGCCCCCGTGGACGCCCGGGAGCTGGTGCTGCAGGTGGCCGCGCTGTACCAGCCCAACCACCCGGGCGTGGCCTGGGACGTGAAGGTGCCCGAGCACCCCCTCGGCGCCACCTGGGATGGCGACATGGTGAAGCGGGCCCTCATCAACTACGTGGATAACGCGCTGGGCGCCCTGGAGGGCGAGGGCGGCGAGGCCCGGGGGAGCCTGCGCATCGCGCTGGAGGATCAGGGCGGCACGGCGACCCTCCGCGTGGAGGACGACGGCCCCGGCGTAGCGCCGGAAAACCGCGAGCGGCTCTTCGAGCCCGCCTTCACCACCAAGCGCAAGGGCTCGGGCCTGGGCCTCGCCATCGTGCGCCGCATCGCCCAGGATCACGGCGGCGAGGTGGGCTACGAACCCCTGAACCCGGGGAGCCGCTTCCTGCTGCGGCTGCCGCTGGGGGCCCGCGCCGCTTCCGGCTGAGGATCCGAGGTCAGGCCTTCGCGGGCAGGTAGATCCGGAAGGTGCTGCCCGAACCCGGGGTGCTGGAAACCCCCAGGCTGCCGCCATGGCTCCGCACGATGCCCTGGAGGGAGGCGAGCCCCAAGCCGCGCCCCTTCTGCTTGGTGGTGAAGAAGGGCTCGAAGATCTTGGCGCGCAGGGCCTCGTCCATGCCGCACCCGGTGTCGGCCACCTCCAGGATGAGGTAGGGGCCCGGCTGGAGCTCCGCAAGGGGCAGCGCCCCTTCCAGGGGGGCCTCTCCCAGGTGATCGGAGTAGAGGAGGAGGGAGATCGTGCCGGAGACGCCGTCGATGGCGTCGGCCGCGTTGGTCACCAGGTTCAACACCACCTGGCGGAGCTGGGTGGGATCCCCGAGGACGGGGGGAAGGCCCCCGGGGATGTCCAGGCTGAGGCGGATCCGCTTGGGCACGGAGACCTCCAGCAGGCCCGCCATCTCGCGGACCAGCCGCCCCAGATCCACCACCTCGGTGGCCCGGTTCCCCCGGCCCGAGTAATCCAGGAGCTGGCGGACGAGTTCGGTGCTGCGGTCGACGATCACCTCCAGCTTGGCCAGGGCCTCCGTGGGGTCCTGCCCCAGGCGGACCATCTCGGTGGCCAGTTCGGAATGGCCGCGGAGGGCGAGGAGGAGGTTGTTGAAGTCGTGGGAGATGCTGCCCGCCAGCAGGCCGAGGCTCTCCAGCTTCTGGGTTTCCCGCAGGGCTTCCTCCCGCGCCCAGAGGGCCGTGATATCCGTGAGGAGGCCCACCATGCCCTGGGGTTCGCCCCGGTCGTTCCAGCTCACCACCTTGCCCAGGTGGCTCACGCGGATCCAGGTTCCGTCGGCATGGCGGAGGCGCAGCCGGAGGTGGACGCTGGGAGCCCGTCCCTCGAGGTGATCCCGGGTGCCCTTCCGCAAGGCGGTGCGATCCTCGGGATGCACGAGATCGAGCCACTCCTCCCAGGACATGGGGAGGGCGGCGGGATTCAAGCCGAGCAGATCCTGGATGCCGGGGCTGACGCGCAGTTCGTCGGTGGCCAGGTCCCGCTCCCAGAGGCCGGCCCTCAGCTCCTCGAGCGCGATGGCGAGGCTGGTCTCGCTGTGATGGAGGAAGGCCCGCGTGCGGACCCATTCCATCTCGGCCCCGGCCCAGGCGGCGAACACCTCCATGGCGGATTCCACCGCCTCGAGGCGATCCAGGGGCCGCGGATCCAGGGTGGCGAGGAGGCCGATCACCTGGCCGGTGCTCTCCCGCACGGGCACCGAGAAGAGGGAGACGGGGCCTTCCGGACGCAGGGGGAAGGCCCTGGGGAAGGAGGTGCCCGAGAGGTCCTGCGCGAGGAAGGGCGCGCCTTCGCGGCGGGCCGCGGCGAAGATGGTGCCGTCGATGGAGAAGCTGCAGGTGGGCACGGCCCGATCCCCGTCCCGCCCCGTCAGGAGGGTGGCCTTGCCCGAGGTGGGGTTCTCGAAGCGGATCAGCACCACCCAGCGCATGTCCAGGGCCCGCCCGATCTGCTGGACGAGCTGGCCCAGGTGCCCATCCCCGTGCTCATCCAAGGGGCCCTGGAGGAGGCCCCGCAGGAGCTTTCCGGAACCCTGCAGGGCGCTTTCCGCCTGCTTGCGGGCGGTGATATCCATGCGCAGGGCGAGGAAGCGCACGGGGCGGCCCTCGGAATCCAGGTGGGGAATGATGACGGTGTCCACCCAGTAAGGGCGCCCATCCTTCGCGAGGTTCTTGATCTCGCCCCGCCACACCCGGCCATCGAGAATCGTGGTCCAGAACTGCTTGAAGAAGGCCTTGGAGTGGTGGCCGGAGTTGAGGGTCCGATGATCCTGGCCCAGCAGCTCCGATTCCGAATAGCCGGAGATCTCGCAGAAGGCCCGGTTCACCTCGAGGATGCGGCCGCGGACATCGGTGACGGCCAGGATGATGGCCTGATCGAGGGCCCGCTTCAGGTCCTCCAGATCCGTGTACGAGGTGGTGCCGACGCCGGGAGGGGCTTCCCCGAGGAAGTCGGGCTCTTGGGGGGAAGTCACGGGGTCACCCGGTTCGCGGGGCAATGGCATCGCCTTGAGGAGATAAGCCTCACTCTGTGGTCCAGGGAAGAGTCAAGGAGGGTCCACCTGGCGGAGCAGCAGGGAGGCCTGTTCACTCAGGGTGTTGAGTTCCGGTTCGAGGTGGCAGGGACCGAGGCAGCGCAGGCAGCTCTCGGCCAGTTCCTTGAGGATGGCCCTTCGGGCGAGGAGATCCTGGATCTGCTGATCCAGTTCCCGCAGGTGATCCTCCATGAGTTCCCGGGCCACCTTGCAGGCCTGCTCATCCTGCCGCTTGTCCTTCAGGAGCAGCTTGATGGATTCCAGGGAGAAGCCCAGGTTCTGAGCGGCCCGGATGAACTGGATCCGCTCGATGGCGTTGGGGTGGAAGAGCCGGAACCCCCCTTGGGTCCGCCCCAGGGAGTGGATGAGCCCCATGCGCTCGTAGTGGCGGACCGTCTGATCGCTGACGCCGGCGATCTTGGTGAGAGCCCCCATGCGAAGCGCTGTCTGATCCTTGTTCTCATGCATTGCTGCAGCCTAGATCTGTGGTGGGACACAGACTCAAGCTTCTTTCCGGGAGGCTCGCCCATCCAGGCACCGAAAGCCCTCCCTCATGGGCGATGACCTTCCGAGGAGCCGAGTCGAGATCGCAGGGTTTGAACCCCCTGGCGTAGCTCCGCGAACAAAGGTAGTCCCCAGGATCGACGGGGCACAGGAAATTGCGCGATTTCCGGGGGCAGGGTGATCCCCCTGGGGGGCGAGACGATCCGCGGGGGCCAAGGGCACTTTGGACTGGATGAAGGTGACTAGACCCTTCGCCGCAATCGCAATGCCAACCCCGGGATGGCGAGCACCAGGAAGACCGCCACGGTGGCGATCAACAGGCGGCTCAGCATCAGTAGCGGAGCACGCTGAACACAGGCAGGCCCGCCAATTTTTCGCGGCCCGTGAGATCCGCCAGCTCGATGAAGAGGGTGAGGCCCACGGCGCTGGCGCCGGAGCGCTCCACCAGCTTGCGGGCGGCGGCGGCGGTGCCACCGGTGGCGAGCACATCATCCACGATGAGCACGCGATCGCCGGGCTTGAAGGCGTCCTTGTGGATCTCGAGGCTGTCGTCGCCGTACTCGAGGCCGTAGGCCTCCAGGTAGGTGGGGCGGGGCAGCTTGCGGGGCTTGCGGGCGGGCACGAAGCCCAGCTCCAGGCGCTGGGCCAGGGCGGCGCCGAAGATGAAGCCGCGGGATTCGATGCCCATCACGTGGGTGGCGTGCAGGGGGCTCACGGGGCGGGTCATGGCCTCGATGGCCTGGTGGAAGGCGTGGGGATCGGAGAGCAGGGGCGTGATGTCGCGGAACAGGATCCCTGGCTTGGGGAAGTCGGGCACATCCTGGACGAAGTCGGTAAAGATCATTCCTACCTCAGCATTTCAGCGCTTGATCTCAAAGGGGTGAGGTAGGGATTCTGTCCCGGATGAGGGCACCCAGTCCAGCGTATCCACCGAGGAAGGCGGTGGCGCGGCCTCCAGGGCCCGCTTCAAGGCCTCCATCCGGTCCTCGGACCCCTCGGCCATGCCGAGCACGCTGCCGTCCACGCCGTTCTTGACCCACCCCGATAGCCCGAGGGAATCGGCCTGGCTTTGGACGAAGTAGCGGAACCCGACGCCTTGGACATGGCCCCGGATGGTGAAGCGGACGCGCATGCATCCCCCTGATGGTTCCTGTGGTTATCGGCAGCTTAACGCGGGAGGCTAATTGTCGGGCCCGGGGAACCAAACCTGGAAGGTGGTTCCCACGCCCGGGGTGGGATCCAGGGAAATGCGGCCGCCGAGCAGATCCACGAGGGCCTTCACGATGCTGAGCCCGAGGCCGGAGCCCCCCTTCTCCCGGGTGTTGGTCTCCCCCGCCTGCGTGAACTTCTCGAACATGCGGGGCCGGAAGGCCTCGGGGATGCCCGGCCCCTGGTCGGCCACGCTGACCCAGACCCCCGTGGCATCCGGGTAGATGCGGAGCTCGACGCGCCCGCCGGTGGGGGAAAATTTGACGGCGTTGGAGATTAAATTGTTGAGGATCTGGGTGATGCGATCGGGGTCCGAGCGCAGGGCCAGGCCGGGCGCCTCGTTCCGCAGGCTCAGCTCCACCCCGTGTTGCTCCGCGAAGGGCCGGTTCTCCAGGAGGGCCTGATCCACGAGTGCCCCCAGATCCAGATCGTCGAGGTTGAGGTCGAGCTTCCCCCGCTCGATGCGCTGGATATCCAGGATGTCGTTCACGAGCCGGGTGAGCCGATCGCAATTGGTCTGGGCGATGCGGAGCACCTCGCCCACCTTGTCGGGGATGGGACCGAAGGCGCCGCTCAGGGCCAGGGAGACGCCTCCCCGGATGGAGGTGAGCGGGGTGCGCAGCTCGTGGCTCACGAGGCTCACGAAGTCATCCTTGACCCGGCGGGACCGGACGTTTTCCGTGATGTCGAGGACCACGGAGAGGATGAGGGGAGTGCCATCCGCGTCGCGGATCAAGCTCCCGTTCAGGAGCACGGGCACGCGGCTTCCGTCTTTCCGGATGTACTCCTTCTCATAGGGGCCGTAGCGGCCCTTGCTTTTCAACGAAGCGAGTTGCAGGGCCTCCTGGGCCTCGAACGCCTGGGGCGTGAGATCCCAATAACTCAGGGCGTTGAGCTCCTCCAGGGGGTAGCCGGTGATGGCCGCGAAGGCGGGGTTCACGGAGACGAACCAGCCGTCCTCCAGCCGGTTCAGGGCATGGCCCACGGGGGCCTCGGAGAACAGGAGGCGGAAGCGGTGTTCGCTGGTGAGCAGGGCCTCCTCCGCGGATTTCCGCACGGTGATATCCCGCAGGAACACCAGGAACCGGCCCCCATCCACGGGAGAGTAAGTGACGAGGATCTCCACCGGCCAGATGTCCCCGGAGGCTTTGCGGTGGACGGTCTCGAAGATGTCGCTTCCCTCGGCCATCACCCGCTGGATGTGGGCCGCCGTCTCCGCGGCGCTTTCGCGGGCCTCGAGTTCCGGGATCCGCATGGCGAGCAGCTCATCCCGGGTGTAGCCCGAGGTCCGGCAATAGGCCTCGTTGACATCCAGGAGCCGGCCTTCGAGGTCGGTCAACCAGAATCCATCCAGGGAGGCGTTCACGGCAGCCTGGTAGCGCGCTTCCTTGGAGCGGATCTCCATTTGGGCGGAGGTCAGCTGCTCGAGGGAACGGGTGAGGGCGCGATTGGCGTCGCTGAGGTCGCGGGTGCGGGACGCCACCTCGGACTCCAGCCGGCCCTTGAACCGGACCAATTGCCGATTCCGGTCGGAGAGCGCGTCGTACAAGCCGTGGATGGCCTCCAGGAGGATTCGGGAGGTGCCCAGGGGTTCGGTCTCGAATTGTTCGTAGGCCCGGGCGGTTCCCTGGCCGGAGCGGATGGCCTGGATCTGCCGGCCCATGGCGTGATCCGTGCCGAGGATGTGGGCGACGAGCCAATGGGACACGAACTCACCGAGCCGCCTCACCTGCTCCCCGTTCGCGGGGAGCCCGGGATCCTGGAAGGCCATCAGATCCAAGGCCAACCGCTCATGCTCGGATCGGTGCCGGGCCCGATGGCGCTCGTCCACCGCGTGCACTTCCATCAGGGCTTCCTCGGTGGCGAAGTGATGGCGGGTGTAGGTCACGAGTTCCTCGATGGCCTCCTGCACCCGGGGGGGCGCCGGGTCCCCGCCAGCCCACAGGTCCCCGACCCGGTTCAGCAGCCCGATCAGGCGCTGGTGATCCTGGTCGACCTCCCCCAGCCCGGTCTCGAACTGGGGATCCCAGACGAAGGGGCTCATGGGAGGGGGTGGCGCTTCGGCAGGGGCAGGAGGCCTTCCAGGCCGGCCCTCAGCTTCCCGGCGGGCGGGAGGGAATGCGTTTTGTTCTGGATGAAGGCATGGCATCCGGGGCCTTGGAGCCGCCCGCGGATGGTGAAGCGGACGCGCATGCATCCCCCGATGGTCAGGTTAAGGATCGGCAGCAACCCGTTGAGGGGAAAGAAATGGAGGGGTATCCACCTATCGGACGCTCCCGCGTCCTCCCGCGCGCCTTCGGCTCCTGGAGGTGGAGCCTCCCTCTCGCGCGGCTCCCCGGGTGATTCCGGTGGCTTGGGCCCTCGCAGGACTGGGTGCGACCCAGGCAGGGGGGATTCGAACCGCGCCTGCCTGCGGCAGCCGCCGGTCCTGCTCCCGACAGGCCCCCGGCCTGTCTCCGCAGTCCCATTCGGAGGTTCAAATCCTCTCGCGCCGCCTTCTCAACCGACACGAAAAAGGGATCCGTGAGGATCCCTTTCGTGGGGTGAGATAAATTGGTCGGCGCGAGAGGATTCGAACCTCCGACCCCTACCACCCCAAGGTAGTGCGCTACCAGGCTGCGCCACGCGCCGAAGCAATTACCTTATCGCGGGGCGGGGCTACGGTCAAGGAAGGATGGGCGGGGAGGCGAGCCGGTCGCGGAGGCGCTTGAGGGCTTGCACCACGGGTTTGAGGTCCTGGCTGGCCCGGATGACCCTGGGGATGCGTTCCTTGGTCTTGGAGGGGGTCAGGTCGGTGGCGTCGAGGCCCAGGTCGAGGGGGCGCTCGAGGCTGCCGGTCTGGAGGAGCTGGCGGCAGTCGGCGACCGTGAGGCCCTCCCTCAGCCAATCGCGGATCTTGGTGAGGGTTTCGAACTGGTCGAGGTGGTAGTAGCGGAGGTTGCCCTGGCTGCGGCGGGGCTTGATATCGGGGACGATCGTCTCCCAATAGCGCAGCTCCTTGGGGGTGACGCCCAGGGCTTGCGCGCACTCGCCGATCTTGAACCAGCGCTTCTCCACTAGGGCTGCTCCCTCGGCTCGATGCCCAGCTGCTTGAGGCGCTTGTAGAGGTTGGAGCGATCCATGCCCACGCGCTCGGCGACGCGGGTCATGTTGCCGTTGCTGCGCTTGAGTTCCCGTTGGATGAACTGGGCCTCGAACCACTCGCGGGCATCCTTGAGGCTGGCGAAGTCGGGGAAGGAGAAGGGATCCGTTTCCGGAAGGAGGCGCGCGGCGAGGGGTCCGAGGTCCCGGAGGCTGAGATCCGCGCCGCGGCCCAGGATCACGGCGCGCTCCATGAGGTTGCGCAGCTCGCGGACGTTGCCCGGCCAATCATGGCGCAGGAGGGCCTCCACGGCGTCGGGGCCCAGGCGCTTGGCGGGGCGGCCGTACTGCCGGGCGATGCGCTCCACGAAGGCCACGGCGAGGGGCACGATGTCCTCGGGGCGCTCGCGCAGGGGGGGCACGCGCAAGGGGACGACGGCGAGGCGGAAGTAGAGGTCCTCGCGGAAGCGGCCGGCGCGGATCTCCTCCTCGAGGTTCTTGTTGGTGGCGGCCAGCACGCGGCAGTCCACGGCCACGGCGCCGCCGCCGCCCACGGGCTCCACGCGGCCTTCCTGCAAGGCCCGCAGCACCTTGGCCTGGGTCTTGAGGGACATGTCGCCCACTTCATCGAGGAACAGCGTGCCCCCGTGGGCCTCGCGGAACTTGCCCTTGGCATCGCGCACGGCGCCCGTGAAGGCGCCCTTCACGTGGCCGAAGAGCTCGCTCTCGATGAGTTCCTCGGGGATGGCGGCGCAGTTGACTTCCACGAAGGGGGCGTCCGCGCGGAGGCTCTGCTCGTGGAGGAGCCGGGCGATCTCCTCCTTGCCGCTGCCGTTCTCCCCGCTGAGGAGCACGCGGCCGTCCGTGGAGGCCACGAGCTTCACGTCGGCGAGCAGGCGCTTCATGGCCGGGCTCTCGACGAGGAAGAAGCGGCCGGCGCCCACCTCCGCCTGGAGGCGCTGGTTCTCCTGCTCCAGGCGGCCCTGCTTCAGGGCGTTGCGCAGCACGAGGAGGAGGCGGTCGAGATCGATGGGTTTCTCGAGGAAGTCGAAGGCGCCGAGCTTGGTGGCCTGGAGGGCCGTTTCGATGCTGGCGTGGCCGCTGATCATGACCACGGGGAGATCGGGATGCGTGGCCTTGGCCTGCTTGAGGGTCTCCAGGCCATCGAGGCCCGGCAGCCACACATCCAGCAGCATGCCGTGCACGGCGTCACCATCGGGCCCCTGCAGCACCTCCAGCGCCTGTTCGCCGCTCTCGGCCTTGAGCACGGCATAGCCCTCGTCCTTCAGGGCCTCGCCCAAGGACTTCCGGATGCCCGGTTCGTCATCCACCAGCAGGATCGTGAGGGGGGAGGCCATGGGGACAGGATAGCGGGGTGGAGGTTGAAGACTGGAGGCTGGAGACTGGAGACCGGAGGCAAAGCGGATTCCGACCCACCAGGGCTGTATCCATCCATGAACCGGAGGCTGCTTGCCCTCCAGCCTCCAGTCGCCAGCCTCCGGTCTCCAGCCTCCTAAAGATCCTCGGCGGGAAGCGGCAGCACGATGGTGAAGGCGCTCCCCTTGCCCAATTCGCTCTCCACCTCGAGGCGGCCGCCCTGGGCCTCCAGGAGGGATCGGACGATGGACAGGCCCAAGCCCCACCCTTGGGCGGAGTCGAGGGTGGAGGCCTGCTGGAAGGGCTGGAGGATGGCCTCGACGGATTCCGGAGGGATGCCCCGGCCCGTATCCCAGACCGTGAGCCGCCATTCCCTGCGGGCGGGATCCAACCTGCTGCGTACGCCCACCCGGCCGCCGGGCGGGGTGAATTTGAGGCTGTTCTCGAAGAGGTTGAAGAGGGCCTGCTGGAGGGCGCCGGGATCCACCCTGAGGGCTTGGAACGCGCTGACCTCGCTGGGCTCGAACACGAGGTCGAGATCCCGGGCCTCCGCCTTGATGCGGAGCACGCCCTCGAGGCCGCCGAGGAGTTCCCGGGGCGTCGTGTGCTCCAGTTGGAGCGACTCGAGCATGGCCTCGCTGCGCCGCTGGTTGAGGAGGCCCCTCAGCAAGCCCTCGATGCGGCGGCTCTCGTGGTCCAGGACGCCCAGGGGGGATTGGAGATCGGTACCTTCGGGCAGGCCGTCCCTCACCCGATCCGCGGCGAGCATGATGCTGGTGAGCGGCGAGCGGAGGTCGTGGGCCAGGGTATCCAGGAGACGCATGCGGCTTTCCAGCGTGCGCCGGATCTGGTCATGGGCCTGCTCCAGGGCCCGGTTCTGGCGGGCGATGGCGAGGGTGCGATCCTCCACGGCCGCTTCGAGGGCATGGGCCTCGCGGGCGAGGGCGTTGTAGCGGAGGACGAAGAAGCCCACGAGGATGCCGAGCAGGGCCAATCCGAGCAGGGCCCGGGCCGCCCACCGTTGGTGCCAGGCGGGCGTGATGCGCAGCCGGATGGGGGCCGCATCCACCCACTTGAGGCCATCGAGGGAGGCGCGCGCCTGGAGCTGGTAGCTGCCGGGCGAGATGCCCCGGAATTGGAGATGGCCGTCGCCGGGGAGTTCCTGGTACTCGGATTCGAGGCCGAGCAGCCGGGCCTGGATCCTGGGTCGCAGGGAGAGCGCGCCGTGGGGGACATCCAGGGCCACTTCGACGAAGGTGGCGCCTGGGGGGATCACGATGGCCCCCGGGCCTGTGGCATGCCCCTCGGGCCAGGTCGCCTCCACGAGCTCCGGCGGGGGAAGGACTTCCACGGGCAGGGGGGAATTCAGATCGAGGACGCTCACCCCGCTCACCATGCCGATCCAGAGCCGGTTGCGCCGGTCCAGGAAGGCCGAAGCCGTGTTGGTTTCGTTGGAGAGCAGGCCCACGGCCTCCGTGAGGTTGATTCGCCGCCCCTCCTTCAGGATGGTGACGCCGCGCCCATGGCCGATGGCGACGCCATGTTCGCGGAGGTCCCTGATGAAGCTGATGGCGTCGTCCGGGAGGCCCTCCCGGAAGCCGGCGGATTTCCAGATTCCGCCTTCGAAGACCCACAGGCCCCGGGAGGCGCCCACCCACAGGCGCCCGCGGGAGTCCTCGGCCAGGGCGCTGATGACCTGGCCGGTGAGGGGGCTTTCCGTGTGGAGGGGGATGAACTGGCCATGCTCGAAGCGGGCCAGGCCCCTGGAGAGGCCGACCAGGAGTTGGCCCTGGTGGGATAGGAGGGCCCCGATGGGATTGGAGCCCAGGTGGGTCGGCACCCGGTGGTGGCTCAGGACCCTGCCCTGGGAATCCATCTCGAAGAGGCCCCGATCCGAGCCTCCGAAGAGGTTTCCGCCATGCCAGGTCAGGGCGGTGATCCCGGACCGGCGCAGCGCGGGGCTGCTCTCGAGGGTCTTCACCCGCCCGCGGCTCCACCGGGCCAGGCCCACGTCGGTGCCGATGAAGGCCCCACCGGCGTTATCCGTGACGAGGGACCAGGTGGAGGTGGCGGGCAGCCCCTCCCGGCGGCTCCAATGGCCCACCACGTGGTCTTCCCGCACTTCGTAAAGGCCCTGGCTGCCCGTCAGCAGGAGGTGATCCGGCCCCAACTCCAGGATCGACATGATGGCGCCGAGAGCGGTCCCGAATTTCCGCAGGTCCAAGTTCAGCACCCCCAGGTTGGGGCGGGAGAGGGCCACGAGCCCGCTGCCATCCGTCCCCACCCAGATCACGCCGCGGGGATCCTCGAGGGCCACGTTCACCTTGTCCAGGGGGAGGCTCTTTCCGGTGGCGTGCAAGCGCCCCGTGGAGCCGGGCCCCTCGACCCACAGGCCATCGTCGCCAAGGGAGAGGAGCCGTTCGCCCGAGCTGCGGAACTCGAGGTTGGTGAAGCGCGCCCCCGGGGGCAGCGGGGGCAGGGGATCCTCCACCCAGCGGCCCCGCTCCCACCGGTGGATCGCATTCGAGAAGAGGGCATGGACGCGGCCCCGGGCATCCCTGCGCAGGAAAAGGATGTCCTCCACCCGGCGGTCCTTGGGGAGGGGGCGGGTTTCCAGCTTCTGCCCATCCCAGACG
This sequence comes from Acidobacteriota bacterium, assembly GCA_016192145.1. Lineage (GTDB taxonomy): Bacteria > Acidobacteriota > Holophagae > Holophagales > Holophagaceae > JAFDVN01. The sequence continues at coordinate 374,682 of JACPUT010000006.1, forward strand.
GCGAGGGTGGTGCGGCCCATGAGCCAGAGCCGATCATGCCCCTCCAGGGTGAGGGAGTAGATGGGTTGGTCCTCCATGGGCGCGGGAAGGGGAACGCGCGCGAGGGTGCCCGCCTTCACGATCCACAGGCCCTTCACGGAACCGACGGCCACCCCGCCCCCGGGAGCGGGTCCCAGTTCGTAGCAGCCGATGGGCCCCAGGCCCTCCTGGGTGGGGAAGTTGCTCACCCGGTTGCCCCGGATGGCGCTGAGCCCCTCATCCCGGCTGGCGATGATCATGGTGCCATCGGAATCCTCCCAGATGGAGGAGACCTGGCGGGCCATGAGGCCCTGGCCGGCCCCGAAGGCCTGGAAGCCATTGGCGCCCAGTCGCGCCACGCCGCCGGCGTTGGTCCCCACCCAGAGGAAACCCCGATGATCCAGGTGGAGGGCCGAGACCTGGCTCTGGGGCAGCCCCTCCCTGAGGTTGAGTTGGTGGAAGGCCGGCGAGATCTGGGCCCGGGCCGGAAGGGAGAGCCCCAGCAGGAACAGGATTCCCAGCATCCAAACGAGGACCCCGCCTCGAACCGGGTAGGGACGCGCGATGGGCTGGATGGCAGGAGACGTCATCGGACTGAAGGTTTCATCGGAGCTCAGGGCCTGGCCTGTAATCTGGGAGGAGGGGAACCATGCTCGTCGACGCCCACTGCCACCTCACGGGTTCCTACGCGGAAGGCGTGGAGGCCGAAGGGCTGCTCGCCCGGGCCCGGGCGGAGGGCGTGGAGGGCTTCATCGCCGTGGGCACGGATCTGGACGATAGCCGGGCCGTGCTCGCCCTCACCCGCGCGATGCCCGGGGTGCAGGCCTCCCTGGGGGTGCATCCCCACGAGGCCCGCGCCTGGTCTTCCGAGGTGGAGACGGAGCTGGAAGGGCTCGTGGCGGACCCCAGCGTGCGCTTCGTGGGGGAGACCGGGCTGGACTTCCACTACGATCTCAGCCCCCGGGCCGAGCAGGAGGCGGCCTTCCGGGCCCAGATCCGGATGGCCCGGCGCGCGGGCAAACCCCTGATGATCCACACGCGCGCCGCCCCGGCGGAGACCCTGCGGGTGCTGCGGGAGGAGGGCGCCTCCGCGGGCATCATCCACTGCTTCAGCGAGGACATGGACTTCGCCCGGGGGGCCCTGGACCTGGGCTTCCACCTCAGCTTCTCGGGCATCCTCACCTTCAAGAAGGCCGAGGCCATCCGGGAGGTGGCGGCCTGGGCCCCCCTGGACCGCATCCTCGTGGAGACGGATGCCCCCTTCCTCGCGCCCGTGCCCTACCGGGGCCGGCCCAACGAGCCCGGCTTCGTGCGCTTCACCGCCCAGGCCCTGGCGGAGCTGAGGGGGATGGATCCCCGCCGGCTGGCGGAAGCCACCACCACGAACCTGGAGGCGCTGTGCGGCTGGGCTCCCTGATCCTATGCGCCTCGGCCCTCCTGGGCGGGGCCCCGGAGGCCCCGCAAGGGGGCCAGAACCGCCGCGCCCTGCCCTGGGAGCGGGTGGCCCGCCTCCCCTGGCAGCCCCTGGACCGGGTTCCGAACCTGGACCTGCCGCCCCTCACGCCCTCCTCCGGCCCCATCCGAGTGAGGCTGCAGGCGGATGGCACGCTCTGGGTCCTGGAGGCCAAGGGGCTGCGGCGCCTCCTCACCGGCCTGCCGGGCCGGCCCGTTCGGGTGTGGCGGGATGGCGGGATTCTCCTGCCCTCGCCCACCGGGGAGTGGACCTTTCCCGAGGATTCGCCCCTCACCCTGGGGTTGGGGGGCCTGGCCTGGGAGGCGGAGGACCTTCGCCCGAGCCTCCGGGGGCTCCTCTGGATCCTGGAGGATGGAGAAAGCCACCTCACGGTGCTGCATCCCGCCACAGGGAGGCTCGCCTACCTGCCCCTGCCCCCGGGGGAAATCCACGAGCTGACCTTTGGTCGGGATCGCCTCCAGGTGGCGACGGGGGGCCGTCCGCCCGCCTGGAGCCTGCCCTGGGTGGCCCTGCTGCCCACGTTCATCCACCTGGGCTCCCGGGAGAAGGACCCGCCCCGGGGGGGAGCGCTGACCCCCTTTTAGGGTTGGCACGGCCATGGCTTGAAGACGGGAACGGAATCATCTTCAAGGGAGCCTTCCCACCATCGGAGGCACCCTCCCAGGGAGGAACCCATGCGCGACCACTTTCGAATCCCCGCCCTCATCGCCCTCACGCTGCCCGGAGTCATCGGCTCCATGCCCCTCTCCGCCCAGGATCGGGAGGAACCCCAGGACACCGAGGATTACCAGGGCGAGGCCCCCGAGCGTTACGCCCGGGTGCGGGCGCTGGAGGGCGACGTCCGCATCCGCAAGGGGGAGCTGGATGAGGAATTGAGCCGCGGCACGCCCATCGGCGAGGGCGACGTGGTGGAGAGCAAGGGGCGGGGCGTGGTGCAGCTCCTGGATGGCACCCGCGTCGCCTTCGCCGGCGCCACCCGCTTCACCGTGGCGGCCCTCTTCAAGGACGCCAAGGGCGAGCGGCAGGTGCTGCTCCGCCTGGATTACGGCCGCCTTCGGGTCACCCTCGGCGGGGAGAGCGAGGCCAAGTTCCGCATCGACACGCCCAGCGGCCAGGTGACCTGCTTCGACAAGGGCACCTTCTCCGTGGAAGCGGAGCGCGACCACACCCTGCGGGTGAAGGTCCACGCCGGTCGCGTGACGGTGCGCAACGAGCGCGACGAGGCCCGCATCGGCGGAGGCGAACGGCTCACCGTCTACGGTTCCCAGGATCGCCTGGATCGGGTGCGCGATTTCAACACCTACGAGGAGGACGAGTTCGACCGGTGGTCGGATCGCACGGGCATCGCCCGCCGCGGTCGCAGCTGGGATCGCGTGCCCGCGGAGCTGCGGCACTACTCCGATGAGCTGGACGAGAACGGCGAGTGGGTGAACAGCCCCGAGTATGGCTGGGTGTGGCGCCCCGCCGTGACCGACCAGGAGTGGCGCCCTTACTGGCGCGGCCGCTGGGCGGCCTACCCGGGCGGCATGACCTGGGTGAGCGATGAGCCCTGGGGCTACATGACCTACCACCACGGCCGCTGGTCCTGGGGCGTGGGCCTCGGCTGGTACTGGATCCCCGGCGTCAACTACAGCCCCGCCTGGGTGGCCTGGCGCTATTACGACGGGAACTGTGGCTGGGCCCCCCTGAACTACTACAACGCCCCTTGCGATTGGGGCTACGGCGCCTGGCATGGCTACGGGGCCTGGAACGTGGTGAGCGTCCATTACATCGGCGTCTACAACGTGGGGCGCCACTGCTACCGCGACCGGCAGTACATCTCCGCCTTCCACCCCCGGGGCACCTCGACCTGGGCCGGGGGCCGCTCCACGGCGCCCGCCTGGACCCGATCCCCCCTCATGGCCCGGCCCGCGGAGATCCGCACTTCCGCCACCTTCCAGCGCGTCTTCCAGCGCGACGAGAGCCGGGCCCGCCTGGCGGCCTATGACCAGCACGCCCGGACGACCACGGGGCGCAGCATCATCCGCCGCGATCCCTCCCCCGCGAATCCCGCCGGCAACGGCGGCGTGGTGCCCCCCGGCCGCACCCGCACCCCCGAGGGCCGCGTGCCCTTCGAGGACCGCACCCAGCATCAGAATGTGGACCGCACCCGCGGCTGGCTGAAGCCCACCGACCGCGGCATCGAGCGGCCCGCCGATCGGACCCCCGATCGCGGCCGGGAAACCGCCCCGGGCCGCGACACCAACCCCCGGGTGGAGCGCCCCGTGGATCGGCCCCGGGATACCAATCCCCGCATGGAGCGGCCCGTGGATCGCCCCCGGGAGACGGGCCCTGATCGGGAGCCCAACCCCCGCATGGAACGCCCCGTGGATCGGCCCCGGGATACCAACCCCCGCCTCGACCGACCCGTGGATCGCCCCGTAGACCGCCCGCGGGACACCAACCCCCACATGGAGCGCCCTGTGGATCGGCCCCGGGAATCGGATCGGGACACCACCCGGGAACGCCGCCCTGAGCCCCCTCGGGAGCGCATGGAGGACCGCCCCCGCCGCGAGGAGAGCCGGCCCGCCCCCCGCGAGGATCGCCCCGCGCCCCGACAGGAGAGCCGTCCCGCTCCCGCCCCCTCCCCCCGTCCGGATCCTCCCCGGCGGGAAGGCCGCGGCCGCAACTGAACCGCCTTCGTCCGACCCAGGGCCCGGTTTTCACCGGGCCCTCTGTTTTACTTAGGGTTGGAGGTTGCCGTGCCCGAGGGTAAACAGGTCCAGCAGATGTTCACCGGCATCGCCGCCCGGTACGACCTGCTCAACCACGTGCTCTCCGGGGGCATCGACTTCTACTGGTGGGCCCGCATGGCCCGCCTCAGCGGGGCCGCCCCGGGCAAGCGCATGCTGGACGTGGCCGCCGGCACGGGCGATTCCTCCGTGGCCCTGGCCAAGCGGGGCGCCGAGGTGGTGAGCACCGACTTCACCCACGCCATGTTGGCCCTGGGGCCCTCCAAGTTTCAGAAGAAGGGGCTCGGCGGCCTCATCTGGGCCAGCTCCGATGCCGACGCCCAGAAGCTGCCCTTCAAGGACGCCACCTTCGACGGCATCACCATCTGCTACGGCATCCGCAACGTGGAAGTGCGCGCCCGGGCCTACGCCGAATTCCTGCGCGTGCTGAAGCCCGGCGGCCAGCTCACCATCCTGGAGTTCAGCACCCCCGTGCTGCCGGGGCTGCGGGGCCTCTACACCTGGTACAGCCTCAAGGTGCTCCCCCGCATCGGTGGCTGGCTCAGCGGCGACCGCAGCGCCTACGAGTACCTGCCCGAGAGCATCCGCACCTTCCCCACGCAGAGGGCCCTCGCCGCCGAGCTGGAAACCGCGGGCTTCCGGGGTGTGGCCTGGAAGAACCTCACGGGCGGCATCGTGGCCCTGCACACGGGCCGGAAGTAGCTATTTCTTCCGGGTGGGCACCGGGGCCATTCCCCTTCCACCTGACAGGTTTTCGGGCCGGAATTGGGGCTCGGAGGCCGGAGGTGCGATAGTTGAGGCATGGCCAATCCCAAACTCCCCATTCCCACCGACCTGCTCAAGACCGTCTCCGCCGCCAAGCCCGCCGAGCACGAGGCCGGGCAGCCCGGGGCGAAGAACGTCTCCAAGGCCCCCGCCCCCAAGGTGAAGGCGAGCACCAAGCCCGTGAAGAGCACCATGACCCAGAGCCGCAGCACGAACCGCGGCAAATAACTTTTCTGCGGCCAGGGCTGGCCGTTCAAGAAGAACGCGAAGGGCGCTGCGCGCCACGCGAATGCTCCTTCGAATAGTGCCCCCGGCCTGCGGCCCACGCCGCCTAGGCGGCGTGCTTTTCGAGCGGAACCCCGGGTGGCCTTCATGGGCCCCCGGGGTTCCGCTCGAAAAGGGGTGGCCGAACGATGGGGGCTACTCGGCCCCTTCGCCTCGCCAAGCAGTCCCCACCGAGGGATGAGCCCGGTTATTGATGCCCGCGAAGGAATGCTCGGGCGGCATCCCGAGCTTTTCATTCGCGCTCTTCGCGCTTTTCTTCGCGCTATTCGCGTTCCAGGCTCGTACTGCTAGAACAGGCTCACGCCCTCCATCTCCGCGGGTTGCGCGATGCCCATGAGCTTGAGCAGGGTGGGGGCCACGTCGGCGAGGGTGCCGCCGCTGCGGAGCTGTTTCTGCTCGAAGCCCGCGGCCACGATGAGGCCGGGCACGGGGTTGAGGGTGTGGGAGGTGTGGGGGTTCCCCGCCTCGTCGCGCATGCACTCGCAGTTGCCGTGGTCCGCCGTGAGCAGAAGGGCGCCGCCCTTGGCGAGCGTGGCCGCGGCGATCTGGGCGATGCAGGCGTCCAGCACCTGGCAGGCGGTGGTGGTGGCGGCGAGATCGCCCGTGTGGCCCACCATGTCGCCGTTGGCCAGGTTGCACACGAGGAGCTGGTAGGCGCCGGAGTGGATGGCCTTCACGAGGCCGCCCGTCACTTCCGCGGCGCTCATCTCCGGCTGCAGGTCGTAGGTGGCCACCTTGGGGCTGGGCACGAGGTTGCGGTCCTCGCCGGGGAAGAGGTCCTCGCGGCCCCCGTTGAGGAAGAAGGTGACGTGGGGATACTTCTCCGTCTCCGCCGTGCGGAACTGCTTGCCGCCCTTCGCGGCCACCACCTCGCCCAGGATGTGGGTGAGGGACTGGGGTGGGAAGGCCACGGTGACGAAGGGTTCCAAGGCCGCGTCGTACTGGGTGAGGGTGACGAGCTTCACGGTGGGGCGCTGCTTCGCCTGGAAGCCGTCGAAGGCGGGGTTCACGAGGGCGTGGCTGAACTGCCGGGCCCGATCCGCCCGGAAGTTGAAGAAGAGCACGCCATCTCCGTCGGCAATGGCGTGGAAGGCGGCGAGCTTCGTGGGCTTCACGAACTCATCCGTCTCGCCGCGGTCATAAGCCGCCGAAATAGCCGCGAGGGCGTCGGTCGCCTCGAAGGGCGCGTCGCCATCCACCAGGAGCTTCCAGCCCGCCTCCACGCGCTCCCAGCGCTTGTCGCGGTCCATGGCGAAGTAGCGGCCCTGCACGCTGCCCACGGTGACGAGGGGGCAGCCGCGCAGCTGGAAGCCCAGCCACTGGAGGAAGCCGTCGGCGCACTTCTGCGCCGTGTCGCGGCCATCCAGGAGGGCGTGGATCGTCGTGGGCACGCCCATGTCCTGGGCCCATTGGCTGAGGGCCACGAGGTGGTTCTGGTGGCTGTGCACGCCGCCGTCGCTGACGAGGCCCAGCAGGTGCAGGCGCTTGCCCGAGGCCTTGAGATCCGCCAGCATGCCGCCGATGGCCAGGTTCGTGCGGAGCGTGTTCTCCCGCACCGCCTTGTCGATGCGCGTGAGGTCCTGCCACACCACGCGGCCCGCGCCCATGGTCATGTGCCCCACTTCCGAGTTGCCCATCTGCCCCGCCGGCAGCCCCACCGCCTCGCCGCTCGTCTCCAGCTGCGTGCACGCGTACTTCGCCCGCAGCTCGTTCAGGTGCGTCATCCCCGCCCGCAGCGTCGCGTCGAACGCATTGCGCGGCCCGTCGCCGAAGCCATCGAGGATGAGGAGGGTCACGGGGCCGTGGATCATGGCGGGGTCCGGGTGAAAAGCCTGGATCGCGAATGACGCGAATGGGGCGAATGACGCGAATAAAGGCTACTCAGGGGCTTTGTGGACGAGTCGTTCCCATTCCATCTTGGGGTGGGTTCCAAAATTGAAGAGGATTCCGACCATCAGGCCGGTGGCTCGCAGGTAGTTTAAGAGCTGGGCACGCTCAACGGCGGTAATGGCGGGAATGGCCTTCAGCTCCAGGATGAGCTCCCCTGCGACGATGAAGTCTGCGGTGAAACGCTTTTCCAGTACCTGGCCCCGATAGGCGATTCGAAGGGGCACTTCGCGCTCGAATGGGATACCCAGAGCCCTCAATTCGATGGCCAAGGCTTCCGCATATACGGATTCCAGAAACCCCGCCCCCAGATGGTTGTGGACCGACAAGGCCGCCCCTACGACTTTGAAGACCTCCTCACGAAGGGCGATTTCACCCACGGCACTTATTCGCGTCTATTCGCCCCATTCGCGTCATTCGCGATCCCATCAAGGCACCAACTCCCCGTGCGGGTGGCACAGGAGGAACATCACGGCCATGCGAACCGGCACGCCGTTGGTGACCTGGTCCAGCACGAGGCTGTTGGGGCCGTCGGCGACGTCGGAGGTGATTTCCAGGCCGCGATTGATGGGGCCGGGGTGCATGACGGCGACGTCCTTCTTGGCGCGCTTCATCCGGCTCGGGTTGAGCTGGAAGAACCTGGAGTACTCGCCTTGGCCGGGGATGTAGGCGCCGGTGCCGCGCTCGAACTGGGCGCGGAGCATCATGATGGCGTCCTGCTCGGGGAGTACGGCGTCGAAGTCGTGGCTGATCTCGATGCTGGGCCAGGTGGCCTTGAGATCCTGGGGGACGAGGGTGGGGGGGCCCACGAGGGTGACCTTGGCGCCCATCTTCGTCAGCAGCCACATGTTGGAGCGCACGACGCGGCTGTGGCGGATGTCGCCGACGATGGCCACCTTGAGGCCGTCCAGCTTGCCGAATTTCTTGCGCAGGGTGTACGCGTCGAGCAGGGCCTGGGTGGGGTGCTCGTGGGCGCCGTCGCCGGCGTTCACGATGCTGGCCTTCATGTGGCGGCTCAGGAGGGCATGGGCGCCAGGGGCGCTGTGGCGCATGACGATGAGGTCGGGGCGCATGGCCTCGAGGTTCATGGCTGTGTCCACGAGGGTCTCGCCCTTGGCGAGGCTGCTCGTATCGGCGTCGAAGTTGATGATCTCGGCGGAAAGGCGCTTCTGGGCGATCTCGAAGCTGTTGCGGGTGCGCGTGCTGTTCTCGAAGAACAGGTTCACCACGAGCTTCTTGCGCAGGGCGGGCACGATCTTGATGTCCGGGCGCTCGCAGACCTCCTCGAAGGCCCGGGCCTGATCCAGCAGGGCCGTGATATCGCGGGGCTCCAGGGGCTCGATGCCCAGGAGGTGCTTGTGGGGGAAGACGTAGCGTTCGGGGCTCATGGGATGCCTTTTAGGACCGGATCAACCGCGGGTCTCGAGGAAGACGCCATCTTCCCCATCCAGTTCCTTCACCTTCACGGAGACTCGCTGGGATCCGGTCACGGTCAGGGTCACGGCAGCGTAGTCCGCTTGGATGGGCAGCTCCCGGCCGCCCCGGTCCACCAGCACGGCCAGCCGCACGGTCTTGGGGCGGCCATGGTCGAGCAGGGCGTCCAGGGCGGCGCGGATGGTGCGGCCCGTGAAGAGCACGTCATCCACCAGGAGGATGGTGCGGTCCTTGAGCGTGAAGGGGATCTCCGTGGGGCGGACGATGGGGACGCCGACCAGCTCGGTGAGGTCGTCCCGGTAGAGGGTGATGTCCAGGGCACCCACGGGGATCTCCCGGCCCAGGGCCTTGGAGAGGGCGGCGCCGAGGCGCTCGGCCAGGGGGAGCCCCCGGCTGCGGATGCCCAGCAACGCCAGATTTTCCGATCCCAGGCGGGCCGCCACCTCCCCGGCCATGTGGTGGAGGGCGCCCTCCATCTGGGCAGGGTCAAGCTGGCAGGGGCCGGTCATGGAGCCTCCGGAAGGGGTACGGACGATCCCCAGTCTACCAAGCCCTCCGGGGCCCTGTCCCGCTCGGATGCTGGAATGACGGGGCTAGGAGCGTGTCCAAGTAACCCATGGGAGCCCCATGGGCTATAAGGACACCCTCCCAGGGACCGGCCCGGGGGGCCCGCCCCTGGCGGAGATGGGCAAAAACACCATTTTTCAAGTCCAACCCGCTGAAGGACGATGCCCGGATCGAGGATTCGCATGACCCAGAACCGTCGCAACTACCAGAGAGTCCCGCTCGACGCGTCGGTCAGCTTCCGTGAGCTCAGCTTCCACAAGGCTGGCGAAGCCGAGATGGCCCATTACAAGGACGTATCGGGTGGGGGCCTGCTGCTGGAGAGCGCCCATGCCGTGCCCCTCGGGGTGCTCCTCAAGCTGGAGATCCGGGTTCCGGGGTGGGGAAAGCATCAGGATCGCTTCGGGACCGCCGCCGAAAATGATCTGCGCCCCCTGGTGGCCCTCGGCGAAGTCGTGCGGGTCGAGAAGATGGATTCCGGGCAATTCGAGCTCGGAGTGAAGTTCTGCAACGTGTATCCCGATGACCTTGCATCCCTGATGCGATTCGTGGACGCCCTGTCCGCCCAATCCGAAGCCTAGAATTAGCCTTTCCCGGAGGTTCCCTTGAAGATCCTGGTGGTTGACGACTCCTCGACCATGCGCCGCATCATCATCAACACCCTGGGCCGCATCGGCTACAGCGATGTCGTCGAAGCCGAGCACGGCAAGGGCGGCCTGGAAAAGCTGGGGCAGGGCGGCGTCGAGATGATCATCACGGACTGGAACATGCCCGAGATGGATGGGTTGGAGTTCGTGAAGACCGTGCGCGGGCAGAATCCCGGCATCCCCATCCTCATGGTGACGACCAACGCCGCGAAGGAGGACATCGTCGAAGCCCTCCAGGCCGGCGTGAACAACTACGTGGTGAAGCCGTTCACCCCCGAAACCCTCAAGGAAAAGATCGAATCCCTGCTCGGCTGAGCGGATTCGAATCGAACGCCTCCGGGAGGGATCCATGGATCAGTCCGAGATCGACGCCCTGCTCGCCGGTGGCGGAAAGGGCCCCAAGAAGGGCAAGGCGAAAGCCGAGACGCCGGCGGTCCAGGCGGCCCCCGCTTCGACCACGCATCCCGCCCCCGTGACGCCCATCCCCGAGACCGCGCCCCAACGGGACAAGGGGGGCCACGTCATCGCGGAGATCGACACGGTCACCGCGGTCACCGAGCGCGAGAGCAACAAGGTGATGGACCAGCTGGACCAGATCGGACAGCTGGTGGGCCGGCAGCAGCAGCTCATCACCGAACTGATGAAGCACTCGGGCTCCCAGGACGAAGGGGTGCAGAAGGCCCTCCACGAGATCATGACGGCCGGCAAGGGCATCCAGGACAAAGTCTTCGACGCCATGGACCTCATGCAGTTCCAGGACATCACCCGCCAGAAGCTCGAGCGCATCGTCAACCACCTGCGCCAGATCCACGACTACATCATCGATCTGCTGGGCACCGGGGAGAAGAGCGAGGCCCGGCCGATGTCCCTGAGCCGGACCATCGCCACCACGGGCACCACGCCGGACGAGAACAAGGCCCATGCCGACTCGGTCATCGAGGCCTTCAAGCAGAAAAAGGACTGAGGATGTCCGTCGCCGAATCCCAAGCCAAGCTCGCCAACGATTTGGTGCCCTCGGGCCAGCTCGTCACCTTCGTGCTGGATGGCGTGGAGTTCGGGATCGACATCGACCGCGTGCAGGAGATCACGCCCCGCACCGACATCTGCCCCGTGCCCGGCGCGCCGAGCTTCATCCTGGGGGTCATCAACCTCCGTGGCATGATCATCCCCGTCATCGATAGCCGCCGGCGCTTCCACCTCCCCGAGGCGGAACCCACGACGCGGACGCGCATCATCGTCATGAGCCTGGCCGGGGAGCCCACGGGCCTCCAGGTGGACGCCGTGAGCGAGGTGGTGAAGCTCGATGACTTCACCCTCCGGGAGACGCCGCCCCTCGTGGCCGGCATCCAGGCCGAATACCTCGCCGGCATGGTCACCGTCGGCAAGCGGCTGATCACCCTCATCCACTTGGCCAAGCTGCTGGACAGCAGTGAATTCCAGGAACGGGACTCCCTCCGGGCGGACGCCATGGCCGCCGCCGGCGTATTCGGCATGGACATGGAGGGCCGCGAGGAGGAGATCAGTGAGGATCGCGCCTTCGTCACCTTTTCCCTGGGGGCGGAGAGCTTCGGCATCTCCCTGGAACAGGTGGAGGAGATCTTGGAGATCCCCGCCGTCACCAAAGTGCCCGACGCCCCGGACTATGTGTTGGGTGTGATCTGCCTCCGGGAGCAGGTGCTCCCCCTGGTCGACCTCACGGCCGTCCTGGCGGTGCAGGGGCTATCGGAGGCGCGAAAGCCCGAGATGGTCGTCCTCGTCTCCTTCGGGGAGACGGCCATCGGCGTCGTGGTGGATCGCATCCAGGAGATCCTGCGCGTCACGCCCGACAAGCTCCTGCCCGCGCCCCAGACCCTCAGCGAGACCGAGGCCGAACACCTGGAGGGCGTCATCCTGCGGGAGGACCGCATGGTGGGGCTCCTCAACGTCATGCGCATCATCACCGGCGATGACCAGGCCAAGATCAGCGCCCTGGGCCAGGGCCTGGGCCTGCGGGACAGCAAGGCCCTGGAGGTGGTCGATCAGGAGGACCTGGTGGTCTTCCAGCTGGGCGCCGAGCGCTACGCCATGAAGCTCCAGGAGGTCCGCGAGATCATCATGGTGGGCCAGATCACCCCCGTGCCCCGGGCGCCGCAGTTCGTGGAGGGCGTGCTGAACCTGCGGGGCGAGGTCATGCCCGTGGTGGACCTCCGCACCCGGTTCGGCCTGGAACGCATCGAGCGCAACCGCCTTTCCCGCATCCTCATCTGCGCCATCGGCGGTGTGTACACGGGGCTCGTGGTGGATGCGGTGGATGAGGTCCGCCCCGTGGAGCGACGGGCCTTCGAGGATCCCCCGCGCCTCTCGGCCGCCGCGGGCAACCGCTACATCGAGAAGGTGGCGCGGGTGGGCGAGGGCATGATCTTCCTCCTGCAGGTGAGGGACCTTCTCACCGACGCCGAGACCCAGTCCCTTCAGGGGCTCCAGGGCGCCTCGAGGAAGGGGTAGGGGCCTGTATGGGGATGACCTTGACGATTGCGAGAGGCACCGGCCGAGCCAGGCAAGGAGGCCGACCGCAGTTGTGCTGGTTGCACCCGGAGGGAGGCCGACGCAGCCTGGCGACAGCCGCTGCCTCTCGCCCTTCGGGTTGGTGCCCCTCTGCGCTCCCCCCTGCGTCAGCCGCCTTGTACGTAGAACCACTACGCCCTTCGGCGTCTTCCTTGTGGGAAGCGCAGATGGGCACCAACAATCGTCAAGGTCATCCCCATACAGGCCCCCAGCCATGAGCGACTTCGCCCTCGACGATCCCAGTTTCTACGAAGACTTCATCACCGAAGCCCTGGAACACTTCGAGCAGATCGAATCCAACTTCCTGGCCCTGGAGGAGGCGCCCGGGGATCTGGAACTGCTGAACGCCATCTTCCGCTCCGTGCACACCATCAAGGGCGCCAGCGGTTTCCTGGGCCTCACGAAGGTGCAGAACCTCGCCCACATCGGCGAGAACGTGCTGGATGACCTCCGCAAGGGCCGCATGAAGCAGACGGACGAGGTCACGGAGCTGCTCTTCGAGACCACCGACGTGCTCAAGGTGCTCGTCAACGATGTGGCGGTCCGCATCCACAAGAGCGGCAAGCCCGAGGATCCCGATACCTCCGATCTGATGGTCCGGCTCGAGGCCCTGCGCAGCGGTGGTTCCACCGCGGCCGCCGCCGCCCCCGCCCAGGGGGGGGCGGCGGCCATCGCGTGGCCCCAGGCCCTCACGAACCTCTCCCCGGAGGGGAAGTCCGCCGGGGCGAAGGCGGTGGCCGCCGGCAAGCAGGCCCTGGCCATCCGCTTTGAGCTGGAGCCCTCCATCTACCGCTCCCACTTCAAGCCCTTCTCCGTGTTCCAGATGGTGGAGCTCGTGGGCAAGCTCCTCCACAGCGAGGCCCTGCTCAAGGGCCCGGTGGAACTCCACACCTTCCAGCCCGAGGAGTTCCACTTCGATCTTGTGCTCCTGATCGAACAGGCGGAACCCCTGGCGGAGGTGGAGAAGACCTTTAAACCCCTGTCCACCCACGCCCAGGTCCACTTCTACGAGCTGGGGACCTCCAAGGAGGAGGTGCACGGCGCGCCGCCCGTGGCCGCGGGGCCCGCCGCCGAACCCGCCGTGGAAGCGGAGGCGGAGGATCGCCGGAAGACCGGCCGCAGGAACAGCGACGAAGGCGGCAAGGGGGGCGCCGAATCCACCATCCGGGTCAGCCAATCCAAGCTCGACCACTTCATGAACATCGTGGCGGAGCTGATCATCAGCAAGACGATGATCAACCACCTCATCGAGCGCCTCGGGACCTCCACCCTGCCACCGGAGGCGGTGGAGACCACCAAGGAGCTCGCCCACGCCTCCGTCTACCTGGATCGGGTGAGCAAGGACATCCAGGCCTCGGTGCTGGGCATCCGCATGGTGCCGGTGAAGACGGTCTTTTCGAAGTTCCCCCGAATGGTGCGCGACCTCGCAAAAGCCAGTGGCAAGAAGATCGAATTGCAGATGATCGGCGAGGACACGGAGATCGACAAGAGCATCATCGAGGAGCTCGGCGACCCCATGATCCACCTCATCCGCAACTCGGCGGATCACGGCATCGAGATGCCGGATGTGCGGGCCGGGCGCGGCAAGGCCGAAAACGGCACCGTGGTGCTGCGGGCCCGCCATGAAGGCGATTCCGTCATCGTGGAGATCGAGGACGATGGCAAGGGCATCGATCCCGCCATCATCAAGGGGAAGGCCCTGGAGAAGGGGCTCCTCACTCAGGAGCGCCATGACGCCATGACGGATGAGGAGGCCGTGGATCTCATCTTCCTTCCGGGCTTCAGCACCGCCGCCAAGATCACCGACATCAGCGGCCGCGGCGTGGGCATGGACGTGGTGCGCAGCAACGTCCGGAAGCTCAACGGAAGCGTCAGCGTTCGCAGCCACGTGGGCCGGGGCAGCATTTTCACCATCAAGCTGCCGTTGACCTTGGCCATCATCGACGCCCTGCTCGTGCGGGTGGGGCAGCAGGTCTTCGCCATCCCGGGCACCGCGGTGGAGGAGACGCTCATCATCCCACCCTCGGCCCTTTCCCACCTCACCCGGCGCAAGGCCATCAACCTGCGTGGCGAGGTGCTGGGCGTGAGCGAGCTGAAGGAACTGCTCCATTTCCAGAGCTCCGACCCCGTGTCCGAGGAAGAGGGATACAGCATCGTCGTGATCACGGCCGCGGGCCGGCGCATGGGCATCATCGTGGATGACTTCGTGCGGCGCCAGGAGGTGGTGATCAAGCCCCTGGCCCCCTACCTCGCGAGCCTGCCCGGCATCAGCGGGGCTTCCATCCTCGGCGATGGCGGCGTGGTGTTGATCCTGGATCCCCTTGAGCTGCTCCAGCTGGCGGTGCAGGAGTCCCGATGAGCCTGGCCGCCGCCGCCCCGATGGGTGTGGCCCCCGGGGCCATGGGCGAAGGCCTGCCCCGAAAGTTCATCTCCTTCCTCGTGGCGGACCGCCCCTACGCGCTGCCCCTGGAGCGGGTGGCCGAGATCGTGCCCTGGCGCGAACTCAACAAGATGCCGCACATGCCCCGCGCCGTGGAGGGGATCCTGGATCTCCGGGGCCGGGTCTTCCCCGTCATCAGCCTGCGCACCCGCATGGGGCTGCCTCCGCTGGAGAGCACGAAGGGGACCTTCATCCTCATCCTCGACCTGGCGGGCCCCCCCGCGGCCATCCTGGTGGACGCGGTGGAGAGCGTCGCCACGGTGCTTCCCGAACAGCTCATGCCCGGCAGCAGGTTGCTGGCCGGCATGGAAGGGGCCTGGGTCTGCGGGTTCATCCTGCAGGCCTCCCGGATCGTCGCCGAGCTGGATCCCGCCCTCGTGGCGGCCCTGGGCCCCGTGCGGGGCCGGGGCGCCGAGGCCCTGGCCAGCCTCAGCCTCGAGCAGCGCATGGACGAGGGGCTCAAGCACCTCCTCTCCCTCGCGCCGGCCAAGGAGAAGGGTGAGGCCGGGCGGCGGATCATTCCTCAAATCGAGGAGAGCCTGAAGTTCACCGAGCAGGAGATGGACAAGGTCCTGGGCAAGGTGGAGGAGATGTTGGCCTTCACGGACCGCACCTTCCAGCAGCTCGTGTTCCTCAAGCAGGAGGCGGCCCTGGGCCGGCTCAAGGGGCAGGAATCCAAGATCGCGGACCTCGAAAAAACGGGCCAAGCCATCCAGGACTGCGTGTTCGAGCTCATCGGCACGGTCCAGTTCCAGGACATCTCCCGCCAGAAGCTGGAGCGGGTCCTGCACCACCTCCAGGGCATGCAGGGGCTGCTGACGGCCCGGCTGCGGGATGAGGGGCATGGCTCTGAGCTATAGGCTCTGGGCTTTAGGCTTTAGGCTTTCGCTGATTCCGACCCATTGGGTCTGAACGGATGGGTCGCGGTAGGCCAGAGCCTAAAGCCCAGAGCCTAAAGCCCAGAGCCTAAAGGCCAAAGCCATGTATTGGAGCCAGGGGCAAGTCCCAGGCACAATGGAGGATTCCGCTGGAGTCTCTGTGGGCGCCCCCCTCGTCGAAATCCGCCATCTGAAGTCCCACCTGGGCGAGACCGTCGCCCTCCGGGGCTGGGTCCGCAATGCCCGCACCTCCAAGACCCGCTTCGTGGAGCTGCGCGATGGCAGCGGCTTCGTGCAGTGCGTGGTCGGGGCCAATGACGCGGACGAGGCCAGCTACGAGTTGGCGGGCAAGCTCACCCAGGAGTGTTCCATCACCCTGGAGGGCGAGGTCAAGGCCCACCCCAAGACGGGCGAGCCCGAGATCCTCGTGAAGAAGCTGGAGCTGATCGGCGGGAGCGTGGACTTCCCCATCACCCCCAAGGACCACGGCATCGAGTTCCTCATGGAGAACCGCACCCTCTGGCTGCGCTCCAAACGGCAGTGGGCCATCATCCGAATCCGCCACACCATCGTGAAGGCCATCCGCGACTTCTTCGACGGCGACGGCTTCACCCTGCTCGACGCGCCCATCCTCACGCCCAGCTCCTGCGAAGGCACCTCCAACCTCTTCGAGACGGACTACTTCCACGAGGGCAGCGCCTTCCTCAGCCAGAGCGGCCAGCTATACCAGGAGCCCGGCGTGCCCGCCTTCGGCAAGGTGTACTGCTTCGGCCCCACCTTTCGGGCTGAGAAGAGCAAGACCCGTCGCCACCTCACGGAGTTCTGGATGGTGGAGCCCGAGATGGCCTTCGCCGGCCTGGATGATGTCATGGTGCTCGGCGAGCGCATGGTGAAGTTCATCCTGGAGCGCGTCCTCGCGGAGAAGCAGGAGGAACTGAAGATCCTGGAGCGCGACACGGCGCCCCTGGAACTGGCCCTTCGGGAGGGCTTCGCCAAGATGAGCTACACCGAGGCCGTGGAGAAGCTGAAGACCCTCGGCTCCGACATCAACTGGGGCGAGGACTTCGGCAACGACGACGAGACCATCCTCATGAACGCCATGGACCGCCCCATGTGGGTGCATCGCTTCCCCAAGAGCTTCAAGGCCTTCTACATGGAGTACGATCGGGAGAACCCGGACCTCGCCATGGGCGCGGATCTGCTGGCCCCCGAGGGCTACGGCGAAGTCATCGGCGGTGGCGAGCGCGCCACGAGCCTCGACTACCTGCTCGAGCAGATCCAGCACCACGGCCTCGACCAGAAGGACTACGAGTGGTACCTGGATGTGCGCCGTTACGGCAACGTGCGGCATGCGGGCTTCGGCATGGGCCTGGAGCGAGCCGTGGCGTGGATCTGCAAGCTGCCGCATGTGCGGGAGACCATCCCCTATCCGCGCATGATGGGTACGTTGAGGCCGTAGTTCCAACCAGCACCCAGCCCCTCTAAGGGCCGCCTGTGGCGGCCCTTAGCTATTAAGAAGTGCTTGTCTCACCCCGCGGAGCGGGGTGCCCCTGATGGCCGCGAAGCGGCCGTCAGGATGTGACGGGGGTCATTTGCGGATTGAATGGTCCGATTCTCGGTTCATACTGCCTTTTGTCCCAGGTCAATGTTTGAGCGCCTTGGAACACCGGCCGTTGGACGAACATGGGGGGACGCTCCCTCCGCCCCTTCCCGCTTTCCTGAGGATTCCGCCGTGAGAGGAAAATTCCCCCTCCTCCCCTTGAGCCTCATCGCCAGCTTGCTGGTGGGTCTCTTCGTGGGTTCCGGGCTCTTCACCTTCGTCTCGGCGAACGGGACCTCCTACCTCTCCAACGATCCTTCGGTGTGCGTGAACTGCCACATCATGCAGGAGCAGTACGACGGGTGGCGCCACGGCTCCCATCACGCGGTGGCCACCTGCAATGACTGCCACCTGCCCCACGAGAACGTCCTCATGAAGTTCTACGTGAAGGCGAGCAATGGTTACCATCACTCCAAGGCCTTCACCTTCCAGGATTTCCCCGAGCCCATCCGCATCAAGCCGGGCAACGCGGAGGTCCTGGAAAACAACTGCATCCGCTGCCACGCCGAATCCACCAACGAGATCACGGCGCACGGCACCCTGGGCGTCCCCACGGATCCCACCCAGAAGGCGGATCTCTTCGGCTGCGTCCGCTGCCACGGGGACGTGGGCCATGGGCCCCGCCGCTGACCTCACCTGATCCACCTTCCGAACCCCCGACACCCGTACCCCTGCTGGAGGAGGTCCCCATGACCGACAACCAAGCCCCCTTCCTCTCCCGCCCCACCGTGAGGATGGGCCTCGTGGCCGCGGGCGCGGCCCTCGCCACCATCCTCGTGATGGCGCTCTACGCCAACGTCTCCACGCGGAAGGCGGAGGCCAAGCAGACCACCGTCAACGTGGTCGGGCTGGATGAGACCACCGTGGATCCCGCCATCTGGGGGAAGAACTTCCCCCGCCAGTACGATGGCTACCTTCGCACCGCCGAGAAGTACTCCACCACCTATGGGGGCGCCGGCAGCGAGGGCATGCCCAAGAGCCGCATCCAGGAGGATCCCCGCCTGGTGAGCATCTTCGACGGCTACGCCTTCGCCATCGACTTCAACCAGCGGCAGGGCCACGCCTACATGCTGGACGACCAGCGCGTCACCAAGCGCGTCACCGAGCGCAAGCAGCCCGGCGCCTGCCTCCACTGCCACGCCTCCAACACCGTCGCCTTCCGCGAGCAGGGCCTGAAGCAGGGCGCCCCCGGCAAGCTGGATGAGCCCTTCAACTCCGCCAATGGCCAGGCCCAGCTCATGGCCGGCTTCGAGGCCGTGTGCAAGATGCCCTACGGCGAGGCCACCAAGTTAGTGCAGCACCCCGTGGCCTGCATCGATTGCCACGACCCCAAGAACATGTCCCTGCGCGTGACGAAGCCCGGCTTCATCCGCGGCATCGCCGCCCTGGCCAAGAGCGCCGAGCCCGTGCCCCACCTGCCCTCCATCGAGAAGTGGCGCAAGGGGGACAAGGCCGTGGCCTACGATGCCAACCGCGACGCCTCCCGCCAGGAGATGCGCTCCATGGTGTGCGGCCAGTGCCACGTGGAGTACTACTGCGGCCCCAAGACCACCCTCTTCTTCCCCTGGGACAAGGGCCTGAAGGTGGAGCAGATCGAAGCCACCTACGACGAATACAAGTTCTCCGACGGCAAGCGCTTCTTCGATTGGAAGCACGCCAAGACCGGCGCCGAAGTGCTCAAGGCCCAGCATCCCGAGTTCGAGATGTGGAGCCAGGGTGTCCACGCCCGCTCCGGCGTCTCCTGCGCCGACTGCCATATGCCCTACGTCCGGGAGGGTGCCCTCAAGATCAGCGATCACCACGTGAAGAGCCCCCTGCTGAACGTCTCCCGCGCCTGCCAGACCTGCCACCGCTTCCCCGAGGATGAACTGAAGGCCCGCGTGGCCACCATCCAGGCCCGCACCAAGGCCCTGATGGATCGCGCCGAGGATGCCGTCGTCGCCCTGATCAACGATCTGGATGCCGCCAAGAAGGCCGGACTGGACGAGGCCAAGCTGGCGCCGATCTTCGAGTTCCAGCGCAAGGCCCAGTGGCGCGTGGATTACGTCAACGCCGAGAATTCCATGGGCTTCCACGCGCCCCAGGAGGCCGCCCGCATCCTGGCGGAGTCCATCGACTACGGCCGCCAGGGCCAGCTGGCGCTGAAGGCCCTCACCGAAGGCGGCAAGCTCGCCTCCGCCAAGCCCAAGAAGTAGGCCTTCACCGCCATTCCGCGGGCCCCCTCCTCCGGGATGGGGCCCGCGGTCCGTTATGGGGCGGATGCAGGGGCCAATCCACAGGGGGGTTGAGGGCTGGAACCCCGTAAACTCGAGGGTCGAGGCCCGGTCGCGGCGGGGAAACCCTGCGCGGGCCTCCGCCCAGAAAGGTCCCGATCGCCATGCAGCCCGATTCCGTGGATTCCCAGACCGCCCCCCTGGAGGGCCGCGCCGGCTCCGGCGCCAAGTGGGCCTGGGCCCTGGCGGGGGCCGCCGTGTTGTTCTTCGGCTATCGGGCCTTCAGGCCCACGGGCGGGGCGGGGGATGCCAAGGGTGGCCGGGGCATTCCCGTGACCGTGGCCACGGCACGGAAGACCGACATGCCCGTGACCCTGGAAGGCCTGGGTTCGGTGACCCCCCTCAGCACCGCCGTGGTGCGCAGCCGCGTGGATGGCCAGGTCGTGAAACTCTCCTTCCGCGAGGGGCAGGTCGTGCGGCAGGGCGAGGTGCTGGCGGAAATCGATCCGCGGCCCTTCCAGATCCAGCTCATGCAGGCCGAGGGGCAGCGCGCCAAGAACGAGGCTTCCCTGAAGAACGCCACCATGGACCTCCGCCGCATCGAATCGCTGGTGAAGCAGGGCATCCTGCCCCAGCAGCAGCTGGACGCGCAGACGGCCGTGGTGAATCAGTTCGAGGGCGCCGTGAAGAGCGACCAGGGCGCCGTGGAGAGCGCCAAGCTCAACCTCGCCTACAGCCGGGTCACCGCGCCCATCTCCGGGCGCGTGGGGCTGCGCTCCGTGGACCTGGGCAACACCGTGCGCGCCAGTGACCCGAACGGGCTCGTCACCATCACCCAGACCCAGCCCATCTCGGTGGTCTTCACCCTGCCGGCGGATCGGGTGGCCCATGTGCAGCGGGTCATGCAGGGCGGGCGGAAACTCGCGGTGGAGGCCTTCGATCGCGACATGTCCACTCGGCTGGCCGCCGGCCACCTCGAGGCCCTCGACAACCAGATCGATCCCACCACCGGCACCGTGAAGCTGCGGGCCCTCTTCCCCAACGCCGATTCGGCCCTCTTCCCCAACCAGTTCGTGAACGCCCGGCTGCTGATGGACGTGCTGAAGGAGGCCGTGGTGATCCCCACCGCCGCCCTGCAGCGGAGCCCGGACGCCCTGTACGTCTACGTGGTGAAGGCCGATGGGGTGGTGGAACTGCGCAACGTCACGGTGCAGGTCTCCGTGGGCGAGGACACCGCCCTGGCCCAGGGGGTGGTCGCAGGGGAAGTGGTGGTCATCGATGGCGTGGACAAGCTCAAGCCCGGCGCGAAGGTCATCCCGAACCCCCTGGGTGGGGGCACCTCGAAGAAGGGCGGCGCGTGAACCTTTCCCGCCCCTTCATCCTCCGGCCCATCGCCACTTCGCTATTGATGGTGGGCCTGCTGATCATGGGCATCATCGCCTTCCGGCAGCTGCCCGTGTCGGCCCTGCCCCAGGTGGACTATCCCACCATCCAGGTGCAGACCTTCTATCCCGGGGCCAATCCCGAGGTGATGGCCTCCGCCGTGACGGCCCCGCTGGAGCGGCAGTTCGGCCAGCTCCCGGGCCTCAACCAGATGTCCTCCTCCAGCTCGGACGGCAGCTCCCTCATCACGCTGCAGTTCAACCTGGACCTGAACATCGACGTGGCCGAGCAGCAGGTGCAGGCCTCCATCAACGCGGCGGGCACCTTCCTGCCGCCGGACCTGCCGAATCCGCCCATCTACAGCAAGACGAACCCCGCCGACGCGCCCATCCTCACCCTGGCCCTCACCTCGGACACCCTCCCGCTGGCGAAGGTGAACGATCTGGCCGACACCCGCCTCGCCCAGAAGATCTCGCAGCTGCCCGGTGTGGGCCTCGTGAGCATCGGCGGCGGCCAGAAGCCCGCCGTGCGCATCCAGGCCAACCCCACGGCCCTGGCCTCCCACGGCCTCACGCTGGACGACATCCGCCTGGCCGTGGGCCAGGCCAACGTGAACCGGGCCAAGGGCAACTTCGACGGGCGCTTCCAGTCCTACGCCATCGGCGCCAACGACCAGCTCCAGTCCGGCGAGGAGTACAAGCCCCTCATCATCGCCTACCGCGGCGGCTCCCCCATCCGGTTGTCCGAGGTGGCCACCATCCTCGACGGCGCCGAGAACACCAAACAGGCGGCCTGGATCGGCCACTCGGAGGAGGGGGGCCCCGGCATCGTGGAACCCGCCGTGGTGCTCAACATCCAGCGGCAGCCCGGGGCCAACATCATCGCCGTGGTGGATCGGGTGAAGGCGCTGCTGCCCCAGCTCCAGGCGAGCCTGCCCAGCGCCGTGAAACTGCAGGTGCTCACGGATCGCACCACCACCATCCGCGCCTCCGTGGAGGATGTGGAGTTCGAGCTCATCCTCACCATCGGCCTCGTGGTGATGGTGATCTTCCTTTTCCTGCGCACGCTGTCCGCCACCCTCATCCCCAGCGTGGCCGTGCCCCTGTCCCTGGTGGGCACCTTCGGGGCCATGTACCTGCTGGGCTACAGCCTCAACAACCTCACGCTCATGGCGCTCACCATCTCCACGGGGTTCGTGGTGGATGACGCCATCGTGATGATCGAGAACATCATGCGCTACATCGAGGAGGGCGTGCCCCCCTTCGAGGCGGCGCTGAGGGGCTCGGGCCAGATCGGATTCACGATCCTCTCGCTCACGGTGTCGCTCATCGCCGTGCTGATCCCGCTGCTCTTCATGGGCGATATCGTGGGGCGGCTCTTCCGGGAGTTCGCGGTCACGCTGAGCATCACCATCCTCGTGTCGGCCGTGGTCTCCCTCACGCTCACGCCCATGATGTGCGCCTTCCTGCTCAAGCCTCACCTCCCCGGGAAGAAGGAGCACCACAGCCGCTTCATCCAGGCCTCCGAGCGGATCTTCGATCGGACCCTCGCCTTCTACGACCGCACCCTCCAGTGGGTGCTCCAGCGCCAGAAGGCCACCCTCTACGTGGCCGGAGCCACGCTACTGGCCACGGTGCTGCTTTACGCCTGGGTGCCCAAAGGCTTCTTCCCCGTGCAGGACACGGGCGTGCTGCTGGGCGTCTCCGAGGCGCCGGAGACGGCCTCCTTCCAGGCCATGTCCGAGCGGCAGCAGGCCCTGGCGCGGGTCATCCTCCAGGATCCCGCCGTGGCGAGCCTCAGCTCCTTCATCGGGGTGGATGGCACCAACACGACCCTCAACAGCGGGCGCATCCAGATCAACCTCAAGCCCCTGGAGGAGCGGGGCCTCACCGCCGGGGAAGTGATCCAGCGGCTCCAGCCGGAGCTGGCCAAGGTGCCGGGCATCCAGCTCTTCCTCCAACCCGTGCAGGATCTCACGGTGGAGGACCGCGTCAGCCGCACCCAGTACCAGATGAGCCTGCAGGACGCGGATTCCAAGGAGCTGAACCTCTGGGTGCCCCGCTTCGTGGAGCGCCTCCGGACCTGCGACGAGGTGCGCGACGTGGCCAGCGACCTCCAGAACGGCGGCCTGCAGGCGAAGGTGGTCGTCGACCGGGCCTCCGCCTCGCGGCTGGGCATCACGCCCCAGATAGTGGACGACGCCCTCTACAACGCCTTCGGCCAGCGCCAGATCTCCACGATCTTCACCCAGCTGAACCAGTACCACGTGGTGCTGGAGGTGCCGCCATCCTTCCGGCAGCATCCCGAGAACCTTCAATCCATCTACTTCAAGTCCTCCGCCGGCAAGCCCGTGCCCCTGGGCGCCTTCGCCCGCATCGAGACGGGGGCCGCGCCCCTCGTGATCAACCACCAGGGGCAGTTCCCCGCGGCGACGGTGTCCTTCAACTTGGCCCCCGGCGTGAGTCTGGGCGAGGCGGTGAAGGCCATCGACCGCGTGAAGCTGGAGATGGACATGCCCATCAGCATCCGCTCCGAGTTCATCGGCACGGCCCGGGCCTTCCAGGCCTCCCTCACCAACGCGCCCCTGCTGATCCTCGCGGCCCTCGTCACCGTCTACATCCTCCTGGGCGTGCTCTACGAGAGCACCATCCATCCCGTGACCATCCTCAGCACGCTGCCTTCGGCGGGGGTGGGGGCCATCCTGGCGCTGGTCGTGTGCCGCACGGACTTCAGCGTCATCGCCCTCATCGGCATCATCCTGCTCATCGGCATCGTGAAGAAGAACGGCATCATGATGATCGACTTCGCCCTGGAGGCGGAGCGGCAGCACGGCAAGGGGCCCGAGGAGGCCATCTACCAGGCCTGCCTCCTGCGCTTCCGGCCCATCATGATGACGACGATGGCGGCCCTCTTCGGCGGCATCCCCCTGGCCCTGGGCACGGGCATCGGCAGCGAGCTGCGGCGGCCCCTGGGCATCACCATGGTGGGCGGCCTCATCCTCAGCCAGGCCCTCACGCTCTACACCACGCCCGTGATCTACCTGGCCTTCGACCGGCTGGCGCGGCGCTGGCGGGGGAGCCGCGAGGCCCTTCCGGCGAAGGCCTCCGAGGCCCCATGAGCCTCTCCGCCCCCTTCATCCGTCGCCCCGTGGCCACCACGCTCATGGCGGTGGCCATCGCGCTGGCGGGGATGCTGGCCTACCGGTTCCTGCCCGTGTCGCCCCTGCCGCAGGTGGAGTTCCCCACCATCCAGGTGCAGGCGGGGCTTCCGGGGGCCAGCCCTGAGACCATGGCCTCTTCCGTGGCCACGCCCCTGGAGCGGCAGTTCGCACGCATCGCGGGCGTGACGGAGATGACCTCCGTGAGCAGCCTGGGATCCACCAACGTCACGCTGCAGTTCGATCTGGATCGCAACGTGGACGCCGCGGGGCGGGATGTGCAGGCGGCCATCAACGCGGCCCGGGGCCAGCTGCCCGCGGGCCTGCCGAACAATCCCTCCTATCGGAAGGTGAACCCGGCGGACGCGCCCATCATGCTCATGGCCCTCTCCTCGGAGCTGGTGGAGCGCAGCCGGCTCTACGATCTGGCCTCCAGCCTCCTCCAGCAGAAGCTGGCCCAAGTCTCCGGCGTGGGCCAGGTGGTGGTGGGCGGCGGCGCGCTGCCCGCCGTGCGCGTGGAGGTGAACCCCGGAGACCTCAACGCCAAGGGGGTGGCCCTGGAGGACATTCGCGCGGCCCTGGCCACGGCCAACGTGAACAAGCCCAAGGGGAGCCTGGCCGATGGCCAGCGCACCTGGAGCATCCAGGCCACGGATCAGCTCTTCAGCGCCAAGGACTACATCCCCCTCGTCGTCTCCTACAAAAAGGGCGCCGCCCTGCGCCTGGGCGACGTGGCGCGGGTGACGGATGGGCTGGAAAACGTCCAGGCCACGGGCCTCGCCAATGGCAAGCCGGCCATCCTCCTCATCATCTTCCGCCAGCCCGGCGCCAACATCATCGAGACGGCGGATCGGGTGCAGGCCCTCCTGCCGGAGCTCAGGGCCTCCCTCCCGCCCACCACGGATCTGCGGGTGGTGCTCAACACCACCCGCACCATCCGGGCCTCCGTTTCGGAAGTGGAGCGGACGCTGCTCATCTCCGTGGGCCTCGTGATCCTCGTGGTGTTCCTCTTCCTGCGCAGCGCCCGCACCACGCTCATCCCCAGCGTGGCCGTGCCCATCTCGCTCATCGGCACCTTCGGCGTGATGTACCTGCTGGGCTACAGCATCGACAACCTCTCCCTCATGGCCCTCACCGTGGCCACGGGCTTCGTGGTGGACGACGCCATCGTGGTGGTGGAGAACATCATGCGCCACGTGGAGGAGGGGATGCCCCCCATGGCGGCGGCTTTCCAGGGGGCGAAGGAGATCGGCTTCACGGTGGTCTCCATCTCCATCTCCCTGGTGGCGGTGTTCATCCCGATCCTGCTCATGGGCGGCATCGTGGGGCGCCTCTTCCGCGAGTTCGCCGTCACCCTCAGCGTGGCCATCGCCATGTCCATGGTGGTCTCCCTCACCCTCACGCCCATGATGAGCGCGCGGCTGCTGCGGCCCGCGGCGGAAGAGCGGCACGGGCGGGTCTTCCGGGCCACGGAACGGGCCTTCCAGGCCATCCTCGCCTTCTACGAGCGCACCCTCCACTGGGTCCTCCGGCATCCCTTCCAGACCGCCATGGCCTGGGTGCTCACCGTCATCGCCTCGGTCGTCCTCTGGGTGGCCCTGCCCAAGGGCTTCTTCCCCCAGCAGGACACGGGCCGCATCGCGGGGAGCATCCAGGCGGACCAGAGCACCTCCTTCCAGGCCATGAGGGAGCGCATGACCCGCTTCGCGGCGATCCTGCAGGAGGATCCGGCGGTGGAGAACGTCATGGTGTTCCTGGGCGGGGGATCCGCCACCAACTCGGGGCGCTGCTTCATCGCCCTGAAGCCGTGGGAGCAGCGCAAAGGGGTGACGGCGGACATGGTGATCGCGCGGCTGCGGCCCAAGCTGGGCACGGTGCCGGGCGCGAGCCTCTTCCTCCAGGCCGTGCAGGATCTCCGCATCGGCGGCCGGCCCACGGGGGCCCAGTACCAATACACCCTGCAGGCGGACGACTCGAAGGACCTCTTCGAATGGGGCCCGAAGATGGTGCAGAAGCTGCGGTCCATGCCCCTCATCGCGGACATCAGCACCGACCAGCAGAACCAGGGCCTCCAGGCGGCCCTCGTCATCGATCGGGATACCGCCTCGCGCTTGGGCGTGACGCCCCGGCAGGTGGACGACACCCTCTACAGCGCCTTCGGCCAGCGGCAGGTCTCCACCATCTACACGCAGATGAACCAGTACCACGTGGTCCTCGGGGTGGAGCCGCGCTTCTGGCAGGACCCGGACACCCTCCAGTCCATCTACGTGCGCAGCGGCCGCGGGGAGCTGGTGCCCCTCAGCGCCTTCTGCCGCTACGACCGCCGCACGGCGCCCCTCTCCGTGAGCCACCAGGGCCAATCCCCGGCCGTGACCATCTCCTACAACCTGGCCCCCGGCGTGGCCCTGGGCCAGGCGGTGGATGCCATCGACCGGGCGGGCGAGGAGATCCACATGCCCTCCGCCATCCGCGGCAAGCACATGGGGAGCTCCCAGGCCTTCCAGGCCTCCCTGGCCAACATGCCCCTGCTCATCGGGGCGGCCTTCCTCGTGGTCTACATCGTGCTGGGCGTGCTCTACGAGAGCCTCATCCACCCCATCACGATCCTCTCCACGCTGCCTTCGGCGGGCGTGGGCGCCCTGCTGGCCCTGATGCTCTTCCGCCTGGATCTGAGCGTCATCGCCGTCATCGGCATCATCCTGCTCATCGGCATCGTGAAGAAGAACGCCATCCTCATGATCGACTTCGCCATCGACGCGGAGCGCAGCCAGGGCGTGCCGCCGGATCAGGCCATTTTCCAGGCCTGCCTCCTGCGCTTCCGCCCCATCACCATGACGACGCTGGCGGCCCTGCTGGGCGGCCTGCCCCTGGCCCTGGGCACGGGCACGGGCTCCGAGCTGCGGCGGCCCCTGGGCGTGGCCATCGTGGGCGGCCTGCTCTTCAGCCAGGTGCTGACCCTCTACACTACGCCCGTGATCTACCTCTACCTGGATCGGTTCCGGATCTGGTGGGCAAAGCCCGGATCTTCCCGGTGGGGTCGCCCTTCAAAGGCTTTCGGCTTTCGGCTCTAGGCTTTTGCAGCGTTCGCCAGTGCATTGGGTCGTCCAAAAGCGGACCACCCGGGATGCCGTTCCCAGCAAGAGCCTAGAGCCGAAAGCCTACAGCCAACTTCACGATCAGGGCTTCGGAAGGACGGCGATGCGGCCCTTGAGGGAGGTGTACAGGGCGTGGGGCAGGACATCGCGAAGCACCAGGTAGGTCTTCGTGGGGTAGGGGCGCTTGGCGATGATCCGGTCGGCGTAGGCTTCCGTGATGCCGGGGAGCTTCAGGAGCTCCTCCTTGGTGGCGCTGTTGATGTCCACGGGGGGAGGCAGGGGCGCCTTCTTTTTTCCCTTGAGCGCCTTGGAGCGGACCTTGGAGCCGACGGCGACCTCGCGCTTCACCTGGGCATCGTTGCCTCCGGTGGCCTTGGGTTTGGCCTTGCCCTTCGGGGCCTTCGGCGCCGCTTTGGGGGCGGGGCTCGAGGCGGCCGGGGCCTTGGCCTCGGGCGCCGGGGCCGGGGGCGGCGGAACCTGGGCGACCAGGGAAATCGACAGCAGCAGGGAGCGCGGGATGAGGCGGATGGGATCGAACCGCATGGGGGAACCTCCTCCTCCAGCCTAGAGGGAACCCCCGCGCGCGGGTGGGCCGGAAGTCACAACCGCGGGGAGACCGTGATGTTCATCCCCTGAAACGAAACAACCTGGGCCAAGTGCGCCCAGGTTGTCCGGTGGTGCTCGATCAAGCTCCGGGGCCCGGCGAACCGGGCCCCGGGTGAAGCCTTACTTGAAGTTCATGTGCACCTTTTCCGTATCGGCGATCTTGCCGGCGGAGTGGCAAAGGAAGCACTGCTCCTGCTTGGTGTAGACGCCCGCCGTCTGCACGGAAGCGCGGGTGGCGTAGAAGGAACCGCCATTCGTCTTCATGTGTTCGAGGGCGAGGGAGCTGTCGTGGCAGTTGGAGCAGGCCGCGACGTAGGGCGAGCTGACGAGGGTGGTGCCGGCGGCCACGGTGGTGACGCCGGTGGCGGCGCTGTAACTGAAACCGGAACCGAAGGCGTAGCCCTCAGCCACGCCACCATTGGCGGCGGCGGCAGCGGCCTTGCTGAACGGCGACCAGTAGACGCCGGGAATGGTTTCGGAGCCCGTGATGATCACGTTCATGGGGTTCGGGGTGGTGCCCGTGGCGACGGTCGTCCACAGGAGGTTGGGCACGGCGGCGGCGTTGGAGGCGCGGCCGAAGTCGTAGGAACCGGGGACGTGGCAGGCTTCGCAGTTGTTCAACACGCCGGGGTAGGTGATTTCCCAGTATTTGAAGCCGGCGTTGGATTCCCACGAGAACTTGTTGGCCCGCTTCTTGGCGCCGTGGATGGCGTGCACGAAGTCCTTGGCGTTGACGCCCCATCCGGAGTTGACGCGCTGGCCGTTGTGGCAGAACTCGCAGGTGTTGGCGTCGTTGCGCTGGCCACCGTGGTAGCTCTTGCTGGTGAACACGCCCAGGGCGGCGTGGCAGTCATTGCACTTGGCGTTGGCCACGATGGTGCGGCGGGCGGTCTGGGCCGCGAAGCCGGCGGGCAGGGTGCCGCTCACGAGCTTGCTGACGTTGGGAGCGGGAACGCTCACACCGCCTTGGCCCGTGCCGAGGACGCCGGTCACGCGGGGGATGTAGGGGTACCCGGGGACGTTGGTCTGGGTGAGGGGCTGGCTGGAGGCCAGGCTGTAGGTGTAGCCGATGCCGCCCGTGATCATGGAGGCGGTGGCGGGGATCGCCACGCCGGTCAGGGTGAGGGTGTAGTAGCCGCCGGTGGGTCCGGTGAGGGTGCCCGCGGCGGAACCGGTGGCGGTGCCGTTCCAGACGTTCTTGAGGTAGGTGCTGGTGGTGGCGTTCCAGTCGGCGGGGGTGGCGATGCCATCCTGGGGCACGGAGAAGGCCACGTACATGCTGGGGCCGCCCACGAAGTTATCCATCAGCTCGGTGACGCTGCCCGCGGCGTAGGTGTTGAAGACGACGGGGGTGCCGTTCCTGAGGAAGCGGAACTTGAACTGGGGCCGGATGGTGGTGGGCACCACGGCATCGGGAACCAGGGTCAGGCTGCTGAGGTCCCAGGTCACCACATCCGCGCCGGGGGGCAGGTTGTTGGTGAAGGCGGCGACGTAGGAGGCGTTGGTGTTGTTGCTGCCGCCGGCCACGTTCCAGCCGTTGAGCGGGTTGGGGGGCACGATGGGCAGGTGGTCCGTCTTGATCACGTCGCCCGTGTGGCAGCCGGCGCAGGCGGCATCGGAGGTCTGCACGGCGTGGGCCACGCCGCCGGGGTGGCTGTTGGCACCCGTGGCGAAGTCGATGTTGTCATGGCAGGCGCCGCAGGCGAGGCGGCTGGGCTTGGTGAACCAGTTGTCGCCCTGGGGCGTGGTGGGCGAATCGGTGTGGCACTTGGTGCAGTTCCGATGGTCCTGGGGATAGGTGACGTGGTTGAACTTCACTCCGGCGTAGTCGTAGCCGGTCTTGGACAGTTCCTCACCCATGTGGAGGCGGTGGGACAAGACGGTGAAGTTGCCTTGGGACTGGTCGGCGATGCGGTAGGTGCTGCCGGTGTAGACGCCGGCCGTATCCACGCTGTTGGCGCGGCCGTACTTGCGCTGGTCGCTGTGGCAGACCACGCAGTACTTGGAGTCCTGCCGGCCTTCGCCGTGGAACTCGAACTTGGCGTGGCAGGTGAAGCAGCTGGAGACGTCCACGATGTCGCGGCGCTCGTTGCTGGCCGTGATCGGGGCGCCCGTGGCGGGGATGAAGTCATAGGTGGTGTTGGCGGGGAACTTCACGGGCACGCTGGGCAGGCCCGTGTTGGAGCGATCGGGGGTGTTGCTGCTCGTGCCGCGGGCGGCGCCGCCCACATACACCGTGATGCGGTGCGTGAGGGAGGGGTCGTAGGCGACGTTGTCCAGATCGGCCTTCACGTTGGCGCCGGTGTAGGTGTAAGCGTCCAGCTGGGCCTGGGTCTGGCTGATGTCGCGGCGGAAGGTGTAGGTGTAGGAACCATCGCCGTGATCCACCAGGGTGCCGATGCTATCGGTGGTGGGGCGGGTGGGGGTCCAGGTGGTGGGGGCCGCCACGGTGGGGTTGCTGGTCACCATGTAGCTGACCCAACGGCTGGGCGTGGTGCCGCTGGCCGGGATGAGCTTGGCGATGGCGAAGCCCATGTTCTGGTAGGCCGGGTAGGGATCGGTGGCGGGATTCTGCCCCGTGAAGCCGAGGCCCTTGAGGGGCACGTTGTGCTGGTCGAGGACGGTGAAGTCGATGACGGGCTTGCCGGCGGTGACGGCGGCCTTGGTGACGGTGGCCTTGAGGCTGAGCTCTTCCCACTCGGTGGTGGAAAGGGTGGTCGCGTCGAGGGCGTAAGCGCCGTTGTTGCCGTTGGTTCCGTTGGTTCCGTTCGTGCCATTGGCACCGGCCGGGCCCTGCTTGCCGTTACAGCCGACCAGCGTCAGTGCGACGATGGCGCTGGCCATCACCCCACAGAGACTGCTTAGAGGTTTGTATCGCATGGATCGATCTCCCTTCTAGGTGTTGTACTTAAGAGGTTTAGGTTCGAGTTGTGATGCCGATGAATCGATCTGACACCTCCCTCAGGGATTCCGGTCGTGGCACATGGTGTTGTTGTAGCAACCGGGGGTCGCCCCAGGGGCAGGCGGCGTGGCGGGGAAACCAGCGGGGTTGTTCGGGGAGCCCGCCGCGTGGCACTTGATGCACTCGGCCGCGTTGGAGACGTCGACACCATCGTGGTTGGACAGGTTGGGGTCGAGGTTGCGCCAGGGCTTGTCGGCGTGCGGGGCCTTGGTGTGGCAGGTCTTGCAGGAGACCTTCGAGAGGCCGCCCGTGTAGTCGGAGCCGTGGCATCGGGCACAGGAGGCGAGGCCGCTCCAATCACCGGCCGCGGCCTTGGCGCCGAGGCGTCCGTGCTGGTCGCCCGCGGCCCAGCCCGTGGGGTGACCGGGGCCATTGGGATGGCAGGAGAAGCAGCTGACCTGGGACACGCCACCGGCCTTGGCGGGATCCTTGACGGAGCCGTGGCAGGTGATGCACTGGTCGGGCTGCTTGGCGTACTCGGACCAGTGGGTGTTCAGCCAGGTGGCCTTGGGGTGCTGGCCAAGCTCGTTGAACTTGGGCGCGGTGTCGGTGCTCTTGCCCGCGCAGCCCCAGAAGAGGAGGCTGATCGCGGCCGCGAGGCAGGTCCGGAAGATCCGTGGGGTGCTCATGTGATCCTCCCTCCTACTTGTGGCAGGTGGTGCAGAGTTGGTTGTTGGCGCGGCCGTGGCACTTGAAGCAGCCGGTCGGATCCATCTTTCCTTCCACCCGGTGCAGGGCCAGGTAGCCGCCGCGGTGCGGGGACATCCGGTCGGGCCGGTTGGCGAGTTTCATCGCGGGGCTCAAGACGCCCTTGCCCTGATGGCAATCGGCGCAGGAGGACTGGGAGTGGCAGGTGGCGCAGGTGCCGTTGTCCTGGTTCGCGGCGAACTTGTGGTCCTTCACGAAGGCGGGCGTGTGGTTGAAGGAACCGTAGAGCTTGAGGGTCCCCTTCATGGGCTCGTTCTCATGGCAATCGGTGCACATGGGGCGGCTGCCGGTCACGCCCTCGGGGTGGCTCCGGGCCACGCTGGTCTCGGGGGAGAGCAGGCTGCAGGCGAGCAGGCCCACCAGGCTGATGACGAGGGATGCGCGGAGCAGAACTTTCTTGAACATCACTTGCCTCCCTTGCTGGCCATGCCAAAGCGGAACTCGGCGCGGAACAGGACCCGGGTCTCCTTCTCGAGGAGCGGGGTGACGCCGTAGCTGAGATCGCCTGAGATCTTGAACTGGGTCCCGGCCTGGTAGCCCACGGAGCCGACCACCTCGTAGACGGAGGACTTCCCGTAGAGGTTCGGGTTGGCCTTGTCGGTGAAGCTGTGGTGGATGGCGTCGGCGCTCGCGGTGAGCTTGCCCTTTTCGTAGGTCAGCCACGCGCGGATCTCGTTGTAGGAGATGCCATAGGTGGTGACGAACACGCCCGAGACGGGGACATCATCCGCGGACACGCGGTGGTAGCCGAGGCCCGTCTGCATCGTCGTGCCCTTCGGACGCCAGCGGAGGTCGCCGCCGAAGCGGGTGGCCTGGCCGTAGGTTTCGCGATCCGTCTTCTTGACGTCGATGATGGCTTCCAGTGAAGCGGCGGAGCCGATCACGAAGGAGAGGCCCTGGGACTGGAACTTTCCGGGCTCGTACCGATTGAAGAGCGAGGGCAGGTTGGTGCCGGCGTAGTAGGCGCGGAAGTTCCGCTGCGTGTAGGTGCCGTTCAGGCCGAACATGGGGGAGAAGCGGAGGCCGATGCCGTAGTCGTGCTCGGCGATCTTCGACTTGTTGGAGTCGGTGCCCGCGGGCTCGTTGATGTGGTGGTTCACGTCGTAGACGGTGCGGCCCGTGAGGTCGAAGCCCGTGGTGGGCGTGAACCGGAGGTCCGCGGCCACTTGGCGGCGCGTGTAGTCCTGGGTGTTGGAGCCGTCCATGTACTTGGCGCTGGTGGTGCCATCCTGCACGAAGGACACGCCGATCTCGCCATATTTGGAGAAGCGCTTGCCCAGCCGGCCGCCGAAGATCACGTCGCGCTGGAGGTCGTACTCCGTCTGGCTGGCGGGATCGATCGTCTTGTAGAGGACCGGCCGGCCGCCGAAGGCGGAGAGCGTGAAGCCCCCGATGAGATCGGCCCGGACCGAGGCACCATCCACCTGCTCGATGGCCACGCCCTGGTTCACCGTGAAGCGACCCGCCTGCATCTCAAGGTTGCCCTTGGGTGCGCGGTACTTCAGGTAGCCGAACATCAGCTCGCCACCGCCCTTGCCCTCGAAGCGGGACTGGTCGGCCAGGTCGCTGCGCCCCCAGCCGAAGAGGTGGACGGACAGTGCCTCCATCCCCACGCCGGTCGCGTCCACGCCCAGGAACTGGGTCGCCGGCGCGAAGGTGGCTTTGTCAAAGCCGGCCCCCTCCTGCTTCCACAACTGGACCAGGGTGGTGCCATACACATTCACATCCTGCCCCCACGCGGCGGCGGATGCGAGTGTGGCTAGCAGTACCGCACTACTACGGAACTTCATGGGTCGCCTCCTCTGGCCATCCCCGTGAGGTACCCGCTCCGAATGGCCGGGGTCCATGGGTGTGCCATGACTTGATCGGAATAGTGGAGTTCGTCGTCCGTGAGCGTGGTCACGAACGAAACATGGTGCCGATCGGTGCGTCCGTTGGGAGTGTATATATTTGGCGGGTTTACAAGAATGATGCCGCTTTTGCACGCCTGTTTTATACAAACAGGTTTGAGGGCTGGCGGGCGCCCAATGGATAAATGGATTTAAAAATCCGAATATATTTCTACGGACCTAAAACCTGACCCGAAGTTCCCAAATGTTCCGGGTGCCGGATTCACTGTTGATCTTCATCACACGGGTCCCCGGCAGGGGTTTCAGAGCTGCATCACCACGCCGGGCAGCTTGTGGATGGCCTCGCGCAGGGGCCGTTCCGCGTGCTCATCCGGGAGCACCACCCAGAAGGTGAGGCTGAGGTACGCGCCCTTGCAGTTCACGCCGGCCTGGAGATCGCTTTCGGCCTGGGGCCCGAGGTGCGCCACGATCACCGAGGCGACGATCTCCGCCTTCAGCAGGTGGGCGTGCCCGATCACCTTGAGGGGAACGCGGGCGGGGTACTCCATCTGGGGCTTGCCTTCGATGACCTTCATCCCGCCATTGTCCCAGCTTCAAGGCTTGGGGGTGTCATGGGGCACCGCTAAACTGGAAGGTCCGAGGTCCGCCATGCACGATGCCCCCACGACGCACCCCACCCACGAGTGGGTACCGCCCTTCTTCCTGGGCTCCTGCGAGCCCGAGGAGGCGGAGATCGCCCTCTTCGGCGTCTGCTGGGACGGCACCTCCTCCTTCAAGGCCGGCAGCCGTTTCGCGGGCTTCGCCGTGCGGGAGGCCTCCTACGGCATGGAGGAGTTCAGCTTCTACCAGCAGCGCTCGCTCATGGACATCAAGTACACGGACATGGGCGACCTCTTCCTGGCCCCGGGCCAGAAGCAGCGCACGCTGGATGACATCGCCTCCGCCGTGCGGGAGATTCGAGCCAAGGGCCAGTTCCCCATCGCCTTCGGCGGCGAGCACCTGCTGGCGTATCCGCTGATCAAGGCGGCGCTGGTGGAGCACCCGGACCTGGCCATCATCCACTTCGACGCCCACGCCGACATCCGCCCCGATCTGTGGGGGGACGCGTGGACCCACGCCACCTTCCTGGGGCGCTTGGGCGACGAGCACGGCTACGAGCGCATCAAGCAGTTCGGCATCCGCTCCGGCTCGAAGGAAGAGTGGGACATCGCCCAAAAACACGACACGATCCGGCCCTTCACGAAGGAGGCCATCGCCGCCCACCTGGAGAGCCTGGGCGACCGCCCCCTCTACATCACGCTCGACATGGACGTGCTGGACCCGAGCCTCTACCCCGGCACCGGCACCCCCGAGCCCGGGGGCATCGACTACGCCACGCTCATGGCCGGCCTCAAGCTCTTCCGCGGCAAGCGCCTCGTGGGCATCGACTGCTTGGAGTTGGCGCCCCACTACGATTCCACCGGCGTCAGCGCCATCACCATGGCGAAGACCCTGCGCGAGCTGATCATCCTGGCGCACGACCGGAAGAAGTAACCGGCCTTAAACCGCGAATGACGCGAATTCACGCAAATGAAGGCACGGCTCCTTCGCGTGAATTCGCGTCATTCGCGGTTACTTGACTTCAATGTCCCGGAGGTCCTTCCCTGGCTTGAAGCGGATGGATTTCCCATTGGGTATCTTCTCGCGATCCGCAAGCGGATCACGAGGCCGACCCATCACTTCACTTCGATATCCCGGAGGTCCTTGCCGGGCTTGAACCGGATCGACTTCCCATTGGGTATTTTGACGGCGTCGCCCGTTTTGATGTTGCGGCCCATGCCCTTCTTGCGGGGGCGGGGCTCGAAGACGCCGAAGCCGCGGATCTCGATGCGGTGGCCATCGAGGAGGGCCTGCTTCATGCGGTCCGTGAGGAGGTCCACCACCTCCAGGGCCGTCTGCCGGGAGCAGGGGTGGATCTTCATCAGGGCGTTGGCGATGTCGATCTTGATCATGGGTTCCTCGGGGCGGGGGCTTCGGAGGGGCTAGCGGGCCAGGGTGATCTTGATATCGGGATTGGCGGCGGGGGGGACTTGGCCGGGCGGGGCCTTGGGGGCCATCGGCGGAGGCGCGGGGGGCGCGAGGCTTCCACCCGCCTCGCGGCCGCCGCCCTGGGCGATGCTCATGCCGCGCTCCATATTGGACTTGGCGGCATCGGCGCTGGACATGACCCCCTCGAGGCGGAGCTTGAATTCCCCGATGTTGGTGGCCCGGAGCATGGCCTCCTCCACGGTGATGAGGCCCTGCTTGAGGAGGAAGAAGAGGCTCTGGTCGAAGGTCTGCATGCCGTACTGGGCCGTGCCTGCGGCGATGGTGTCGCGCAGCTGCTTCGTCTTGTCCTTGTCCTCGATGCAGCTCCGCACGGTCTCCGTGGTGACCATGACCTCCACGGCGGGCACGCGGCCCATGCCATCGGCCCGGGGCACGAGGCGCTGGGAGATGACGCCCTTGAGCACCCCCGCCAGCTGGAGGCGGATCTGCTTCTGGTGGTGGGGAGGGAACACGCTGATGATGCGGTTGATGGTCTCCGTGGCATCCAGGGTGTGGAGCGTGGAGAACACGAGGTGGCCCGTCTCGGCCGCGTGCATGGCCGTCTCGATGGTCTCCAGGTCGCGCATCTCACCCACGAGGATAACGTCGGGGTCCTGGCGCAGGGCGGCGCGCAGGGCCGTGGCGAAGCTCTTGCAATCCGCCTCCACCTCGCGCTGGTTCACGATGGACATGTTGTCCCGGTGCAGGTACTCGATGGGATCCTCGATGGTGAGGATGTGCTCCGTCCGGGTGGCGTTGATCATGTCGATCATGGCGGCCAGCGTCGTGGACTTGCCGGAGCCGGTGGTGCCGGTGACGAGGATGAGGCCGCGTTGCTCCTCGCAGAGCTTCTTCAACGTCTTGGGCAGCATCAGATCGTCGAGGGTGAAGATCTTGCGCGGAATGACGCGGAGCACCAGGCCCACGGTGCCGCGCTGGTTGAAGATGTTGCAGCGGAAGCGGCCCAGCGCAGGCACGGAGTAGGCGATGTCGAGGTCCAGCTGCTCCTTGAACTTCGTCTTCTGCTTATCGCTGGCCATGATCGTGAAGGCCATGGCGATGGTGTCCTCCTGCACCAGCCGCTTGAACTGGGTCAGGGGGGTCAGGCGGCCCTTGATGCGGGCGATGGGGTGGTTGCCGACCTTGAGGTGAAGATCGGACCCACCCTGTTCGACGATGGCGGTGAGCAGGTCGTTGATGTGCATGCGGCGCCCCCGAGGCCTCCATCATCCATACGCCCTGGGCATACAGGTACCCGGTCTGGGGGATCGGGAATGAGAGGGAGGGTCCGCCCATCTTAGTCCCCTGTTTTCAGAAGGGAAGGGGCATATCCAGGAAATCCACCGTGAAAAGGGGGGGCTGGGGCCGAATAAGGCTCGGAATACGGGCCATCCCTTGGTAAAATCCAAGATTCGGCCTGCCTTGGGCCCAGACCTTTGGCCAGACCCCATGAACGCAACCCTGATTCCCGCTGGGACACCCGCCATGACGCCCATTCAGAAGATCCGAAACATCGCCATCATCGCCCACGTGGATCACGGCAAGACCACGCTGGTGGATGCCCTCTTCAAGGGCGCGCACATGTTCCGGGACAACCAGAAGGTGGTCGAGCGCGCCATGGACTCCAACGATCAGGAGCGGGAGCGCGGCATCACCATCCTGGCCAAGACGACGAGCCTGCACTGGAGCGGCCACCGCTTCAACATCGTGGACACCCCCGGCCACGCCGACTTCGGCGGCGAAGTGGAGCGCGTGCTCAGCATGGTCGACTCCGTCCTCCTCGTCGTGGACGCCTTCGACGGCCCCATGCCCCAGACCAAGTTCGTGACCCGCAAGGCCCTGGCCCTGGGCCTCCGCCCCATCGTCGTCATCAACAAGGTGGATCGCCCCGGCGCGCGCCCCCACTGGAGCCAGGATCAGGTGTTCGAGCTCCTCATCGAGCTGGGCGCCAGCGATGAGCAGCTGGATTTCTGCTGCGTGTTCGCCTCCGCCAAGCAGGGCTACGCCATGCTGGACATGAACGATCCCGCCGAGAACCTGGATCCCCTCTTCGACGCCATCGTGAAGCACTGCCCCCACCCCAAGGGCAGCCCCGAGGCCGATCTGCAGATGCTCGTCACCCTCATGGACTACAACGACTTCGTGGGCCAGATCGGCATCGGCCGCATCGTGAACGGCAAGATCAAGGTGGGTGAGCAGGTGTCGCTCGTGAAGCGCGACGGCTCCGTGCAGACCCACAAGGTCACGCAGCTCTACGGCTTCGAAGGTCTCACCCGCGTGCCCCAGACCGAGGCCCAGGCCGGCGAGATCATCGCCATCGCGGGCATCCCCGACATCCGCGTGGGCGAGACCATCGCCTCCGCCGTGGATCCCAAGGCGCTGCCCTACGTCGAGATCGACGAGCCCACCATCTCCATGATGTTCATGGTCAACGCGGGCCCCTTCGCCGGCCAGGACGGCAAGCACGTGCAGAGCCGCCGCATCCGCGAGCGCCTCATGAAGGAGCTGCAGCACAACGTGGCCCTGCGCGTGGAGGACACCGAGACCCCCGACTCCTTCAAGGTGTCCGGCCGTGGTGAGTTGCACCTCTCCGTGCTCATCGAGAGCATGCGCCGCGAGGGTTTCGAACTCTGCGTGAGCCGCCCCGAGGTGATCATCCACACCAACGACAAGGGCGAGAAGGAAGAGCCCTACGAGGACATCACGGTGGACGTGCCCGACACCTACATGGGCGTCGTCATGGACAAGCTGGGCCAGCGCAAGGCCGAGATGCAGGACATGGCCAACGAGCTGGGCCGCGTGCGCCTGCACTTCAAGATCCCCTCCCGCGGCCTGATCGGCTACCGCTCGGAGTTCATGACGGACACCCGCGGCGAGGGCATCCTCAACGCCCTGTTCAGCCACTACGGCCCCTACAAGGGCGAGCTGCCCGGCCGCAAGAACGGCGTGCTCATCTCCATGGAGCAGGCCGAGAGCGTGGGCTTCGCCCTCATGAACCTCGAGGACCGCGGCATCATCTTCATCCACCCCCAGACGAAGTGCTACGAAGGCATGATCATCGGCGAGCACGCCCGTGAGAACGACCTCGTGGTGAACATCGCCAAGGGCAAGAAGCTGACAAACATGCGCTCCTCCGGCGCCGACGAGGCCACCCGCCTCACGCCCCCCCGGGAGCACACCCTGGAGCAGGCCCTCGAGTACATCGAGGACGACGAGCTCGTCGAGGTGACCCCCAACTTCATCCGCATGCGCAAGCGCATCCTCGCGGAAAGCGAGCGCAAGAAGGCCGAGAAGCGGGCGAGCGTCTAACGCCAATCGCCTGACGGATGGAACCCGAGTCCACGCCCTACGTCGCCCCCGCGCGGTCCAGCTTCTGGCAGAAGCTGGGCCCCGGGGGCTTCGCGTCCTTGGGCCTCGCCCTGTTCTCGGGGCTGACCCTCATCCCCGTGCTCTACCGGCTCCGGCAGGTGCTGGACCGCGCCGAAGGCGACGCGCCCCATGCGGCCGACGCGATCCTCGTGCTGGGGCGCAAGCTGGAGGGCGATGCCCCCACGGCCGTCTTCGAGGCGCGGCTGGCCCACGCCGAGGAACTCTGGCATGCCGGGCTCGCGCCACGGATCATCGTGGCGGGCGGGCTCACGGGCGCGGCCTCCCGGACCGAGGCCGAGGCGGGCGTGGCCTGGCTCCTGGATCGGGGGCTGGACACCGGCCTGCTCCACGCCGAGGGTAAAAGCCAGCACACGTTGGAGAACCTTTTTTACGTTCGCGACCTGATGAACGCCCAGGGGTGGCGCGAACTGATCCTCGTCTCGGACCCGCTGCACCTCGCCCGGGCCGGTGCCATGGCCCGGGGCCTGAACCTCCACGTGCGCTGCAGCCCGGCCACCCAGGCGCCCCCGGCGCGGGGCACCCGGGGCTGGGTGGGACGGGCCCTCTTCGAGGCCTTCTACCTGCACTGGTACCACCTCGGGGTGGCCTACAGCCGCTTCATCGGGTCGCGGCGGCAGCTCCAGCGGGTGAGCTGAGGGTCAGGGCTTGCCGGTGCCATCACCGGGATCGGGGTCGATGGCCATGTTGGAGGAGCCGCCTGCGACTTCAGGTACGGTGCCCGCGTAGGTCATGGTGACGACGGTGCCCGTGGCATCCACGGTGGCCGTCCATCCCCCACTCAGGGTCATCGTGTAGGGGGAGTCCTTGGACTTGAGGTTCCACTCGCGTTTGGACATTGAGGCTCCAGAAAAGGGATTGGGGTTGCCCTAGAAACGTATCCCAACGCGGTCATTCCGCGGGAGATTTTCGGCTGGGCCGGAATCGATCCCGCAATGCCTTCATCTCGCCTTGGAACTCCGGGGCAAGGTGATCGGGATCCCGGAGGGCCGCCTCAAGATCCTCCAGGGCCTCGTCGGACTTGCCCTGGAGGTGTCGGATCCACGCCCGGGCCTTGAGGACTTGGGGGCGGCCGGGGGCCAGGCTGAGGGCCTTATCCATGGCGGCCTCGGCCGCCTTCCGATCGGGGCGAGGCTTGCGGGCCAGGCACTCGGCGATGCCGGCCAGGTCATCGGCTTGGTGGTTCTTCGCTTCGGCGCGAGTGTGGGCCTCAAGGGCCAGGCGGTAGTTCCCGAGGCTGTCCTCCCAGCGGCCCTCCAGGCGATCCAGTTCTCCCAGCCGGTATCGGGCGCTGGCTTCCTGGCTTCCTAGGTTGGCCTGGCGTGCGATGGCGAGAGAAGTTTCGATTCGGAGGCGGGCTGCGGGCAGATCCCCCTTCATGGTTTCGAGGATGCCCAGATTGCGCTGAGTGCTGGCTTCGCCGAAGTGGTCCCCGAGTATCTTGCGGATCTCCATGGCTCTGGCCAGATGGCGGCGGGCCTCTTCCAGCCGTTGCTGGCTGAGGTACACCACGCCGAGGTTGTTCTCGGCGACGGCCTCCGATTTCCGATCGGTGATCTCGATGGCAGTAGCGAGGATTTGCCGGTACTGGCGCTCGGCATCCTGAAAGTCGCCATGGGCCAAGGCGAAATTCGCGAGGTTCGTGTGCACGGAAATGGCCATCTGCTGGTTTCCCGTCCGCTCGAGGATGGCCATGGCCTGATCGTAGTAGCCCCGGGCCTGGGCCTCCTGCCCCCGGCCCTGGGCGAGGCGGCCGAGGCTGTCCAGGGCGCTGCTTTCCCGGTCCTCGTCCCGCATGGTCCGCGTCATCTCCAGGGCCTGGAGGAAGAGGGACTCCGCCCGTGGGGGATCGCCTGACCTCTCGGCCCAGAAGGCCTGCATCTGGAGGCTGGTCAGCTCGGAGCTCCGGTCGCCGCTGGCCCGCCCCGCGAAGCGCGTCCACTCGGATACCGCGGGCATCTTGTCGCTGCCCAGGCGCATGAGGCAGATGGCGTATTGCCCCACGAGGAGGCCGAACTGGGGCGAGCGGTGGGCGGCTTCCCGCAGGAGCGGCTCCGCCTGCTTGTACTCGCCCCGCTCCATGAAGGCCCGTCCCTGGGCGTAGGCGCTCAGGATCTCCGGGCTGAGTTGCGGGGCTGAGCGCTTCGGTGCGCCGCCGGGGTCGACGGCCTTCAGGATGGCGGTGCTGGCCTCATCGAGGTACACCTG
Source organism: Acidobacteriota bacterium (assembly GCA_016192145.1). Lineage (GTDB taxonomy): Bacteria > Acidobacteriota > Holophagae > Holophagales > Holophagaceae > JAFDVN01. Next base: position 415,586 of record JACPUT010000006.1, read on the forward strand.
ACCCACGAACTCGGGCTGAATGGGCTGGCGGATTTCGTGGCGCAGGCGCTCCAGGCCCGTGGCATCCCGCAGGCTGAGCACGAGCACCTCGCCACCCTGCTCGCGGCGGAGAGAGCCCTGGAGCATCAGCTGCGCGCCCATGGCCTTGCAGAGGAGGGGCACGCCGGGATCGGAGGCGGCGCCCGGCTCGGCCAGCCGGGCCATCACCTTGCGGGCTTCGCCCGCATCCAGGATGGCCAGCTTGGGGGAATCTCGCAGGGCGGAGGCCAGGAGTTCCGGCAGGCCGAAGCCCACCTGGGCATCCAGGCTCCGATCCCCGGTCTCGTTCTTCATGGGAAGGATCGCCAACCGGGCGGGCCGGTTCCGCACGAGGTCCGCGATGATGCTCCGGGAGGAGAGCCAATAGAGCCCTGAGGTGATGACGAGCGTGACGCCCGCGGCGATGCCGGCCCAGCCCTTGGGGCCAAGGGGGCGCTGGAGGGCCTCGAGGGCGGCATGCACCTGGGCTGCCCGGGGGCGCGCGGAGGGGTCGGGATCCAACATGCGCTCCAGGAGCTTCCACAGCTTCGCCGGGCCCGGGCGCTCCCGGATCACGGTGCGGCGGTTGGCGGCCACGGCCGCCTGCAGCTCCTGACCCGCGCCCCCGAAGGGCCGCTGGCCCACGAGCATCTCGTGGAGGACGATGCCCAGGGCGAAGACGTCCGAAGGGGGGCCCACCGGCCACAGGATCACCTGCTCGGGGCTCATGTACCCCGGGGTGCCCATGACGAAGCCCGCGGCGGTGAGGGCGCCGGAGGGGCGGGATTCGGAAGGCTCCTTGGGCGTGGGCGAGGGTGGAAGCGCCGTCTGGGTGCGGAGGCCCGCGGGGGAGGGCGCGCCCGGATTGGCCTGGGTCTCGGCGAGGCCCGGCGGAGCGGGGATCGGCTCGGCGGTCGCGCTGACGGGGAGGCTGCCGGAGTTCTCATCCAGGCGCTTGGCGAGGCCGAAATCCAGCACCTTCACCGTGCCATCCGCCGCGATGATCACGTTTCCCGGTTTCAGATCCCGATGGATGATCTCCTTGGCGTGGGCCGCCGCGAGGGCGGAGGCGATGGCCTGGGCGATGCCCATGGCCCGCTTGGGAGCCAGGGGGCCGAAGGTCGCTTCGAGGATCGCCGAGAGGGTGGAGCCCTCCACCCACTCCATGGCCATGTAGGTGGCGCCCTCGGCCTCCACCCAGTCGTAGACCTGGCAGATGTTCGGGTGGTTGAGCTGGGCGAGCACCTGGGCTTCCCGCTGGAAGCGGGCCAGCACGGCGGCATCCCGCCGGTGCTTCGATCGGAGGGCCTTGAGGGCCACGGGGCGATCCAGCTTGGTGTCGTGGGCCCTGTAGACGGCCCCCATTCCTCCCTCGTCCACGAAGGCCTCCACCCGGTAGCGGCCGAGCTGGGTCCCTTCGGGGAGGTGGGAGGGGGTCGTGGCCATGGCGGATGCCGACTCAGTTCTTCTTCGCTTTGGCCTTGCCCTTGCCCCACACGAGGGATTGGGGCCGCTCGTTGAGGAGCTCCCCCAGCTCCCGGAGGGATTTCGCGGCCTTGGCGAATTCCTCCAGGGCTTGGTGGAGGTCCTTCTGGACGGGGGAATCGGCGCGGAGGGCCCCTTCGAGCGTGGCGAGGGTGGATTGGGCCTGGGCGAGAGTGGCCTGGGCCTGGGGTGCCGTCTCCCGGTCGAGGCGGGAGGCCAGGGCCCGGGTCTGATCGAGCGTCTCCCGCAGGGCCGGAAGGCTGGCCCGCAGCTCCCCGAGCAGTTCCTCCATGGGGAGTTTCTGGAGGCGCTCCACGAAGCTCGTGAGGTTCTCCACGAGGGCCGTGTTGGTGGCGCGCAGGGTGGGGATCTCCAGGAACCCGTTCCGGGCGGAGAGGGGCACGGCCTTGCCGCCGGGGTGGAAGGCGAGGTTGACGACGAGGCCGCCCGTGAGCAGGGAGGCGGGCTGAAGCTGGGCGCGCAGCCCCCGCGCGACGAGGCCCTTCAACATCGCTTTGGGATCGCTCGCGCCCCGTTTACCGAAGAACCGCTCGGGGTCCAGGGCGATGAGCACCGGGACGCTGCCCTGCAGGGATCGGGCGTCGAACTCCAAGCGCAGATCCTCCACCTGGCCCACTTTGATCCCCTGGTACTCCACGGGGTTTCCCCGGGAGAGGCCCCGCACGGATTCCTTGAATCGGAGGAGGAAGTAGAGCCGGTCCTCGGAGGTCTGCTCGAAAATGGCATCGCGATTGGGGAAGAGGGGGAAGACGTGCCCCTTGGGCACGGGCCCGCTGGCCTGGAGGCTCACGGGATTCTCCAGCACCACGGAGCCCAGGAGGAGGTCGAGCATGGATTCGGAGTGGAAGCGGAGCCCTCCCCCATCCACGGACACATCGACGGAACCCGACTGCCAGAAGCGGGAATCCCGGCGCACCAGTTCGTGGTAGGGAGCTCGGAGGAAGATCTTCACGGAGACGGATCTGCCGTCGGGGGCGAGGTTCACCGCGGCCACCTCGCCGACCCTCACCTGCCGGAACTGCACGGGGGACCCCAAGTTCAGGTAGCCGAGTTTGTCCGTCTTCAGTTCAAAGAGGGCGCCGGGTTCGCGGATGGATTCCAGGGAGGGGGCCTCCTGGCCCTGGAAGGCTCGAGCCGCCCTGGCGCCCTCCGGGGGCGACCCCGGGTCCATGCCGATGTAGGCGCCGGAGAGGAGCGTGGAGAGGCCCGAGATGCCCGTGGCGCTGACGCGGGCCCGCACCACCCAGAACCGGGCCTGGTCCGTGAGGAGCGGGGCGGCCTCGCGCTTGATCTCGGCGGTGACCACCACCTGGGCGTGGTCGGGGGTGAAGCCGAGGGCCGTCACCTTCCCGATCTCCACGTCCTTGTGCTTGATGCGGGTCTGACCCGGCTCGATGCCCTCCCCCGAGGGGAAGGTGATGGCGATGGTGGGACCCGTGGCCCGGTAGGCCTTGAGCACGAGCCAGCCCCCCAGGATCACGATCACCATGGGCAGGAGCCACACGAGCGTGGGGCCCCGGTATTTCTGGATCCTCGGCTCGGCCAGCGAGTCGGCGGGGTCGGGCGCGGGTCGGGACTCATCCATGGGAGGGCTCCAGGGGGGTGGGTTCAAGGCTGTCCCACAGGAGGCGGGGGTCGAACACGTTCACGGCCAGCATGGTGGCCACCACCATCATGGCGAAGGCCATGGCTCCGGGGCCAGGGGCCACGCTCGCCACGTTGCCCATCTCCACCATGGCCACCATGAGGGTGATGACGAAGATGTCCACCATGGACCAGCGTCCGATGGCCTCCGTCACCCGGTAGAGCCAGGCCCGGTGGGCATGGCTCCATGTCCACCGGCCCCGCTCGGAAAGGAGCAGGAGGCTGAGGGCCACGAGCTTCACGAGGGGCACCAGCACGCTCGCCACGAAAATGAGGAGGGCCAGGGACCAGGAGCCCTCCTGGAGGAAGTAGAGGATGCCGCTCAGGATCGTGTCGGATTTGGCGCGGCCCATCTGCACGATGCGCATCACGGGCAGGGCGTTGGCTGGGATGTAGAGGAGGGCCGCCGTGGCCAGCAGGGCCCAGGTGCGGCCCCGGCTCCGGGGCTTGCGGCTGTGCAGCGAGGAGCCGCAGCGGGAACAGAAACGGCGCTGCCCGAGCGCCTCGAGCCGCCCGCAGGCCCCACAGGCCACGAGGCCCGCGCCCCGGGCGGTGGTGGCCGCGGGGGGCAGGGCCGGAGCAGGGCCGTCGCCGAGGTCCTCCCAGACCTGGTGGACGTTCAGGGAGGAGACGGCCGCGGCGGCGGCGAGGACGAAGAGCAGGAGGGCGACGAGGGAGGGGCCCGGCAGCACGGTGGAGGTCTTGGAGAGCTTCACGTAGGACACGAGGATGCCCAGCACGAAGACCTCGGCCATCTCCCAGGCCCGGAACTGCCCGATGAGGCGGAAGACGACGGCCGTGGCCTTCGTCCCCCCGCCCCGCTTGAGCTCGAAAAGGACGTAGGCCACCCCGGCGAAGTGGACGAGGGGCGCGAGGATCACCGTCGTGATGAGGATGGCGGAGAGCCAGGGCCAGCCCTGGGCGGCCAGGATCCGGGCGCAGCTGCCCAGGGTGGCCTCCTGCACCACGCCATGGAGGTGCAGCTTCAGGAGGGGGGATGCATTGGCCAGGAGGAACAGGACGAGGGCCACCAGGTAGAGGGCGAAGGCCCGGTCGTGGTTCGTGGGCCCCCCGCGCCTCAGGCCGGTGCCGCAGCGCGCGCAGGTGGCCCGCTCCCCCTTGGCCAACGGGCGTAACCGATGCAGCAGATCGCATTCGGGGCAGGCGAGGAGGGTGGCGGTGGGCATCGGGTCGCAGGGGGTTGCGAGGAGGATACCGACCTTCGGCCCGATCGCGGGCGCCCGATGGGCCCTCTGCGGTCTCCGCGTTCCTTCTTTCGACCATGGCCCGGAGTGAAGCATTCAAGGCCCGCTGGATTGATGACGTGGCAATCCGCGGAGCAGAAGGGCTACTCCCGGAAATTCGTGAAGAACCATTTTTTAGCCTGGATGGAGGGGATGGAGGGGAGGGTCGCTGATCCGGTGATCCGACGGCAGGGCAGGGTGCGATAGTTGAAGGATGGCCGGCCATCTGATCCTCGTCCCCACCCCCATCGGCAACCTCGGCGATCTCACCGAAAGGGCCAGGGAGGCGCTGGAGGGGGCGCACCTCGTGGCCTGCGAGGACACCCGCCGCACGGGGGGCCTCCTCAAGCACCTGGGCATCGACAAGCCCCTGCAGCGCTTCGATGACCACGCGGGCGTCGAGGCCTTCGAGCGCGTGGCCGCGGCCCTGGTGAACGGGCAGACCGTGGCCTACTGCAGCGACGCGGGCATGCCCGGCATCAACGATCCCGGCTTCGAGATCGCCCGCATCGCCCGGGAGGGCGGCGCGAAGGTGACGGTGCTGCCCGGCGCCTCCGCCGTGCTGCTGGCCGTGGTGGCCTCGGGCCTGCCCTGCCACGTGTTCAGCTTCATGGGCTACCTGCCGTCGCGCTCCGAGCCCCGCCGCACCTTCATCAAGAAGCTGGGCGGCCGGGAGGAGACGACGGTGGTCTTCGAGACGCCGCACCGCATCCACGAGGCCCTCGATGAGCTGGAGGAGCTGCTGCCCGATCGCGAGATCGCCCTGGGCCGGGAGCTCACCAAGCTGCATGAGAGCTGGTACCGCGGCACCCCGGCCGAGGTGAAGGTCCAGCTGCGCGGCGAGAGCCGGGGCGAGATGGTGCTCGTGATCGCCGGGGCCGACGCCAAGCGCATCGTCACCGAGGCGGGCGCCGAGTTCGCGGGCGAGCTGCCCCAGTGGGCCCAGGCCTACCTGGCCGCCGCGCGGGAAGGCGGGATGACCCTGCGGGAAGCCGTGAAGCCCCTGGCCAAGCACCTGGGCGTGAGCGCGTCGGAGCTCTACAAGATCGCCGCCGAGGGATGATAGCCTCGGGTCCTTCGGAGCCCGCATGCGCACCCTGTTGAAGATCGTTCTCGGCCTCATGGCGGCCCCGCTGGTGCTGGCCCTCCTGGTGGTGCTGGCGGGAGCCTTCCTGCCCCGGGAACACCGGGTGAGCCGGGTGCTGCATCTGAAGGCCGCGCCGGATCAGGTCTGGGCCCTCCTCACCGACCACGCGAAGGATCCCACCTGGCGCGCGGGCCTCGCGGAGACGGTGCGCCTGCCGGATCGCGAGGGCCGGCCCGTGTGGGAGGATCGCGGTTCCCGCGGCCAGCGCATGGCCTACATGACGCTGGAATCGACGGCGCCCAAGCGGCTCGTGCGCCGCATCGTGGATCAGGAACGCTTCGGCGGCACCTGGATCTACGAACTGGCCCCCGAAGGCACCGGCACCCGCCTCCGCATCACCGAGGAGGGGTGGGTGGGCATGCCCTTTCGGGTGCTGGCGAAGGTGGTGATTGGCGAAGCCACCGTCCTGGAGCTCTACGAGGGGGATGTGGCCAAGCACTTCGGCGAGTCCGCGAAGCCCGTGGCGGAGTGATCAGAACCGCCAGCGGATTCCGAGGCTGACCACGGCCGGATCCAGGGGAGGGGTGTAGAAGATGGTGAGGATGCTTGTGGGCAAGGCATCCCAGCGAAGCTCCACCTCCCAGGTGCGTTGGAACTGGTACCCCAATCCTCCCGTGAGGGTGAGGTAGCCGCCCTGTTCCGAATCCCCCTCCACCACGGGGCCCGCCGGGGGATTCCGAGTGGTGGTTTCATAGCTCACGTCGTAGCGGTGGATCCCCGCGCCCAGCACGAGGTAGGGCCCCATGCGACCTTTCACGCGGAAGATCCAATCACAGGAGACCCCGAGGCTGTCCATGTCCGCGCGGGTTGTGACCCCGGGCATCCACTCCCGCCCCGAGCCGAGGCCCATGTGCAGGTAGGTGGCCCGGAGGCGCCCTTGGATCCAATGCTCGCGCAGGAACTGCCAGCTCCCCTCGACGCCCAGGGCCGTTCCGTAGGGGGACTTCGAATGCGCATGATCCTCCCCGATGCGCAGGCCCACGCCCCAGGGCGGAGCCTCCTGCGCCCAGAGCAGGGCCGGGGAGAGAAGGGCCACCTGGAACCACGTCGGAACGTGCATGGGACCTCCAGGGATTCCAGCCCAAGTGTGGCTCGGGGATCGGGCCCCGGAAGGGGCTTCATGTGCGAAGTCACAAGGAGACCTTGCGGTTTCCATCCGATGTCGTATGTTTACCCATTCGTGATCGTATGGAACGCCGACTCGCCTCCCTCCTCCTGCTCGTAGTCCTCGGGGCCCACGCCCTGGTGAAGGTCCGGCTCGGCACGCTGCCGGAATTGCTTTGGGCTTGCAACGTGAGCAGCCTCATCCTCGTGGCGGCGCTGTGGTTCGACTGGGCCCCGGGCATGGGCCTCGCGCTCGTGTGGCACCTCTGCGTGGGGGAACCCGGGTGGATCGCGGGCATCGCCGCCCGGGGCTGGGCCTTCCCGGGGTGGACCTCCGTGGCGGTGCACACCCTCCCGGCCGCCTTCGCCTTCCTGGCCCTGCGGGGGCGGGGGATGCCCCGGATTTCCGCCTTCTTGGCCCTGGCCATGTTCGTGGCCCTGGTGCCCCCCAGCCACTACCTCACGCCAGCCCTGTTAAACGTCAACCTCGCCCACCAGCGCCTGGGGTTTCTGGCTTCCCGGTGCTCGGGGAACTGGGATTACCGGCTGGCTTTCTGTGGGGGGCTGCTGGGCTTCCTTCTGCTGGGGCAGGCCCTGCTCCGCAGGGCGCTGCCCGAGGGCCGAGAGCCCGCCTGAAGGGGGGTGGCCCACCCACCTTCTGGAAAGCGGGCCTGCCTCCGAGGAGGGGCAGGAGGGAGTCTTGGGGATCCACTCCGGAGGATCCCATGTCGCGCCCCGAGCCCCTTCCCCTTTCCCTCCGCATCACCCGGGCCTGCACCCTCTCGGCGGCCCTGATCCTGGCCGCCTGCGGCGGGGGCGGAGGCGGCAGCAGCCCGGCGCCGCAGCCCGTGCCGACGCCCACGAAGGTGCTCCAGTCCATCGCCGTCGCTCCGGCGGCCCCCAGCCTCAACATCGGCATGACCTCGGATCTCACCGCCACCGCCAGTTACTCGGATGGCACCAGCAGCGCCATCGACAATTCCTCGGTCTGGGTGTCGAGCGCGCCCGCCGTGGCGACGGTAAACGACATGGGCATCGTGACGGCGCTGACGGCGGGGAGCAGCACCATCACCGTGACGAAGGAGGGCATCTCCGGGACCGCCGCGGTTACGGTCAACGCCTCCGCCGTGAGCCTCACCGGCCTGAGCCTCAACGCCACCACCCTGCTTCTCTTTCAGGGGGGTGCCACCTATGACCTGACCGCCACGGCGAACTGGTCCAACGGCACCTCCACGGTGCCCTACGACAGCAACGTGACCTGGACCTCCACCAATCCTTCGGTGGCCTCCGTCAACGCGAGCGGCGTCGTGGTGCCCGTGGCCCCGGGCACCGCCAACGTCACCGCCTCCGCCAGCGGCCACTCCGCCACCTGCAATGTGACGGTGCAGGGCTCCGCCCCGACGCTGAGCTCCCTCTCCCTGAGCCCCGCCACGGGTTCTATCACCGTGGGCCAGACCTTGGATCTCACCGCCACGGCCAACTGGTCCAACGGCACCTCCACCGTGCCCTACGACTCCAACTGCGTCTGGGCCTCCAGCAGCACGGGCGTAGCCACGGTGAACTCGAGCGGCGTCGTCACGGCCCTGGCCGCGGGCAGCACCACCATCACGGCCAGCGCCGGCGGTCGCACCGCCACCTGCGCCGTGACCGTGCAATCCCCCGCCGTGACGCTGAGCTCCCTCTCCCTCAGCCCCGCCACCGGAACCCTCACCGGGGGGCAGACCCTGGACATCACCGCCACGGCCAACTGGTCCAACGGCACTTCCACGGTGCCCTACGACTCCAGCTGCACCTGGACTTCCAGCAGCCCGGCCGTGGCCACGGTGAACGCGGGGGGCGTCGTCACCGCCCTGGCCGCAGGCAGTACCACCATCACGGCCAGCGCCAGCGGCCGCAGCGCCACCTGCGCCGTGACCGTGCAGGCCCCGGCGGTGTCCCTCAGCTCCCTCACCTTGAACCCCACCAGCGGAGCCCTCACCGTGGGTCAGACCCTGGATATCACCGCCACGGCCAACTGGTCCAATGGCACCGCCACGTCGCCCTACGACTCCAGCTGCGCGTGGACCTCCAGCAACCCGGGCGTGGCCTCGGTAAACGCCGGCGGTGTCGTCTCGGCGGTGGCCGCAGGCACGGCCACCATCACCGCCAGCGCCGGGGGCCGGTCGGCCACTTGCGCCATCACGGTGACCGCCCCCGCGCCCACCTTTGATTCGCGCCTCGTGGGCCGCTGGCAGTGGGTCGGCATGATCAACGCCAGCACCTCCGTGGGGAGTTTCTACACCTTCAACGCGAACGGGACCTTCACCTATTCCCTCATCCAGCAGACTTCCTCCGGCTGCATCGCCTACAGCCAGGTGGTGGCCTACCACGAGGGCACCTTCAGCAGCGTAGGCTCCCTGGACAATCCCTCCTCCGCGGGGCAGATCGTGATGACGTGCAGCACCCACCATGTGGATTGGACCAACTGCGCCGGCACCTCCACCACCCGCACCACCGCGGTGGATCCCAACGGCAACGCCACGCCCAACCCCCACTTCCACTGGGCCGCCTTCATCAACGCGAACACGCTCGCCACCAACCATGGCGATGACTATATGGCGACCGGCACCCTGAACCACGCACGGCAGTAATCCATGGAGCTGATCTTGCTCCAGGGCTGAAGCAGATCGGCAGGGCGGGGGCCTTCAGGCCCTCGCCCCATTCACGGGCGGGAATGGGTTTCCGGCTACCCTGGGACCCACTCCCCAGGCCGCGACATGCCCTCCCCTCCAGGTAACGATTCCCCTATCCCGGGTTCAGAACCGACATGGCCATGCACCGCAAGCACGCCTGCGAGCCTGAGGGGCCGGCAGTCATGAGCGTCTGGAAACCCACGCTCTTCCTGGATCCGAGCCGTTCCGAGCCCGTCTACCTCCAGATCGCCCACGCGCTCATGCGGGAGATCAGCCGGGGGCGCCTGAACCCGGGCGATGCCCTGCCGGGCTACCGCACCCTGGGCGAACAGCTGGGCATCAGCCGCAATACCGTGATGTCCGCCTACCGGGAGCTGCAGGCGGAGGGGTGGGTGATCTCCACGCCCGGTGAGGGCAGCGTGGTGGCACCGGATCCACCCATCCGCGTCTCCGCGGATCCCAAACAATCCGCACCGGCCATGGGTTTCGACCTTCCGGGTGCCGCCGATCCCGAGTCCGTGACGACCCCCGGGAGCCTGCTCAAGGTGGCCAGCGGCCTGCCGGATCCCCGCCTCCTGCCCGGCGCGGAGCTGGCCCGGGCCTACCGCCGGGCGCTCACGTTGAACGCCCAGGCGAACCTCCTCATCGAGGATCCGCAGGGCCATCCCAAGCTGCGGGAATCCCTGGCGCGCATGCTCGCATCCACGCGGGGCATCCCGGCCCAGCCCGAGCAGATCCTCATCACCCGGGGGAGCCAGATGGCCCACTTCCTCGCGGCCCAGGCGCTCATGAGCCCCGGCGATGGCGTGGGCGTGGAGGCCCTCGGGCACCGCGGCGCCTGGGAGGCCTTCGCCCAGGCGGGCGCGCGCAACCTCCCGATCCCCGTGGATGCCCAGGGGATGCGCGTGGAAGCCCTGGCGGAGCTGCTGCGGTTTGAACCCATCCGCGCCGTCTTCGTCACGCCGGACCGCCACTACCCCACGCTGGTCCCCCTCTCGCCCGAGCGCCGCGCACGCCTCATGGCCCTCGCCCGGGAGCACCGCTTCGCCGTGCTGGAGAACGCCCAGGACACCGAGTTCCAGTTCGAGGGGCGGGCCCTGGCGCCGCTGGCGGCGGAGGATCCCGGGGGCGTCGTCGTCCATGTGGGCACGCTCAGCAAGATCTTCAGCCCCAACCTCCGGCTGGGCTTCGTGCATGGGCCCCTGCCGCTGGTGAAGCGCATGACCGCGCTGCGCCAGGCGCTGGATCGCCAGGGCGACATGGTGCTGGAGCGGGCCTTCGCGGAGCTCATCGACGATGGCGAGATCCTGCGCCACCTGAACCGGATGCACCAGTCCTACCGCAAGCGGCGGGACGCCCTCTGCGAATCGCTGCGCAAGCACCTGGGCGACGTGCTCACCTTCAAGGTGCCCGTGGGGGGCCTCGCCCTCTGGGCGGAGGTGGCGGAAGGCATCGATGTGGATCGCTGGGCGGCGCGGGCCCTGGAGGGCGGCGTGGCCTTCCGTTCCGGCCGCCACTTCTCCTTCGATGGCAGCGCCGTGCAGGGCCTCCGCATCGGCTTCTCCAACTATTCGGAACCGGAACTCGAAGAGGTGGCCATCCGCATGGCCGCCGCCCTGAAGGAATCCCCATGAGCCTTCCCCTCGCCCCCCTCGACGGCCGCATCACGCTAAAGGGCCCCCTCGGGGCCGGAGGGATGGGCGAGGTGCACCGGGCCTGGGACTCCGCCCTGGAGCGCCCCGTGGCCGTGAAGTTCGTGCGGGGCAGCGATCCGAAGGAGGCGGACCGGCTGTTGCTGGAGGCCCGCCTCCAGGCCCGGGTGGAGCATCCCCACGTGGTGCGGGTGCACGACACCGGCACCTTGGAGGGTCGGCCCTGCATCGTGATGCAGCTGGTGGAGGGCCGCACCTTCGCCGAGCTGGGTCCGACCTCCGAATGGCAAGTGAAGGTGGCCCTCGCCGCCCAGGCGGCCCGGGGCCTGGGCGCGGCCCACCGCACGGGCCTCGTGCATCGGGATGTGAAGCCCGCCAACATCCTCGTGGAGGATGCGGAAGCAGGTCCCGAGGCGCGCCTCTCGGACTTCGGCCTGGCGCGGGATGACGAGGGCGGCCTCACGCGCTCGGGCCTGCTGGTGGGCACCGTGGATTTCATGGCGCCGGAACAGGTCACCGGCTCGGCGCCCGTGGATTTCCGCGCGGATATCTACGGCCTCGGCGCCACGCTCTACGCGGTGCTCACGGGGCGCCCCCCCTTCCGCGCTTCCCAGGGCCTCACGGCGGCGGCTCCCGACACCCGGGATCTCCAGGGGGACACGCCGGCGGGGGAACTGCATCCCGGCGACTTCCTGCGGCGGATCCTGGAGGAGGAACCCAGGCCCCTCACCGGGCTCGCGCCGGACTTGCCGAAGGATCTCGCGGTGGTGGTGGCCAAGGCCATGGAGAAGGATCCCGCCCGGCGCTACGGCACCGCCGAGGCCTTCGCGGAGGACCTGGATCGGGTGCTCCGGGGGGAACCCGTGCTGGCCCGGGCCATCGGCCTGCTGGAGCGGGGCGGGCGCTGGGCGCGCCGCTATCCCATCCCCGCGCGCACCCTCGGCACCGTGGCGGCCTTGGCGTTGGCTGCCCTGGCTTTCGCAGGCTGGACCTCCTTCCGCTCCCGCACCCAGTCCCTGGAGGCCGCGCGCATGGGCTCCCTGGCGGAGGGCATGGTCAACTCCCTGCGCATGGCTTACCTCTCCCCGGCCTTCGATCAAAAGCCCGTGCTCGCGGGCATCCGCGCCCAGGTGGATCACCTGCGCGCCCGGCCCATGGGCGAGGTTTCGCCGGCGGGCCTCTTCGTGGTGGGCAAGGGCCTGGAGGCGCTCGGCGACGACGACGGTGCGCGACCCTACCTCGAGGCCGCGTGGGCCCAGGGCTTCCGCACGCCGGAAGCCGCGGAGAGCCTGGGCTTCCTTCTGGGCCGCCTCTACTTCAAGGCCATGGATCGAGCCCGGGAATCCCTCGCGCCGAAGGCGCGGGAGCGTCGCGAGGCCGAAGCCAAGGCCACCTTCCTCCAACCGGCGACGGAACTCCTCCAGCAGGCCGCGGGCTCGGGCTGGCAGCGCGCCTACCGGGAGGCCTACCTCCTCTACCTCCAGGGGCGCTTCGAGGAGAGCCGCGCCAAGGCGGCGCTCGTGCTGCAGGAGGATCCCTCCCGCTACGAGGCCCTCCGCCTCCAGGCCACCACCGATGAGCGGGAGATCAGCACCGCGTTCCAGACGGGGAAGACGGAAGGCGTGCAGGCCCGCATCGATGCCATGGGGAGCCGGGTGGACGAGGCCCTCCGCTGGGGGCGCAGCGACCCGGCCCTGCTCAAGCTGAAGGCCCGGAATCTGCACTTCCAGGCGGTGCTCCTGCGGCTCGCGGGGAAGGATGGCGCCGAGCTGCTCGCCCGGGAGGAGGGCATCATCCAGCACCTCCAGGCGCTGGAGGGCGACAGCTTCGGATCCCTCGTCAGCCAGGGGAACGTGTGCTGGGAGCGCTCCAATGCCGCCCGGGACAGCCACCGGGAGCGGATGCCCGGTTTCCTGCGCAGCGCCGCCGGGTTCTACCGCCGCGCCGCGGACCTCGCGCCTGGCGATGTGGGCGTCCGCAATACCCTGGCCCTGCTCTGCGTGGATTGGATGCTGCTGCTCAAGATGCAGGGACAGCCCCGCGAAGAGCCCCTGCGCATCGGGCTCAAGGCCACCGAGGAGGGAGAGAAGCTGGGCCCGAACATGGCCCGCTCCCGCTTCGTGGCCATGCAGTTGAACCGGGGGGAAGGCGAGGCCCTGGATGATGAGGGCGGGGATGCGGAAGCCGTTTACCGCCGCGGCATCCAAAAGGCCGGGTCGCTCAAGGTCACGGAGGGGCCCGATGCCCTTCAGCTGGACTCGCACCTGGCCTACCTCCATGGCCAGCTGAGCCGCGTCGTGTTCCGCAAGGGCGGGGATCCCGATCCCGAGATCGCCCAGGCCGCCGAGGCGGCGCGGCGCATGCGCGAACACCTCGATCTGAAGAGCGTCGAGGCCGTGTTGAACTGGAACGAGGTCGTCACCAACGTGGCCGACGCCATGGTGGAGTTCGGCGGAGACCCCAAGGCGCTGCTCGATCTGGCCCGGGCGACCTCGGATGAAGCCATCAAGCTCCGGCCGGATGCCATCGTCCTGGTGATCGCGAAGGTGCCGCTGCTCTCGGTGGAAGCCTCCCGGTGCGTCCAGGCGGGAGTGGATCCCGCGCCGATCCTCGCGGAGATGGCCGCGCGCCTGGAGCAAACCAAGGGGCCCTTCGGCAGCACCATCGTCTTTTGGCAGACCCGGGCCCTCCACGCCGTCATCGAGGGCGAGGCCCTGGCCCGGCAAGGCAGGGACCCGGCCAAGGGGTACCAGCGGGCGAGGCCGATCCTCGAGGAGATGGTGCGCAAGTTCCCGGGCTTCCCCTGGTCCGCGGCCTACCTCGTGCATCTGCCGGTGCTGGAGGCCCGGTGGCGGCACGGCCAAAAGCTGCCCTACGCCCACCTCGCCCAACCCAGCCTCCGGTCGGCCGAGCAGATCGTGGTGAAGTTCCCCCGGGGCATCCAGACCTGGGTGGATCTCGCGGCCCTGAGGGCCATGGCCGGCAACCCCAAGGGGGCCAAGGAGGCCTGGGACAAGGCCCTCGCCCTGAACCCCCGGGCGCCGGACCTGCCGGACTACAGGGGCGTCCGTGAGCTCGTCTTCGCGGAGGAACCCATGGCCACGCGGGCCTCCAGGTAGCGAAGGTCACCCGCCCCGGCGGCGGTGTCCGCCTGCTTGGGTGCCTCCTACGGCGCCGTGGCCAGCATCAGCCCGTTGAGGGTGGTGACGAGGAGGTCTCCTTGGGGCGTGAAGGCGAGGCCCGTGGGGGAGTTCAGCCCGGCGGGGAAGGGGCCGGTGAAGGCGCCGGGGAGGGAGGGGGTTCCCAGGAGGAGGGCCGTGTTGCCGGTGGCCGTATCGACGGTAAATACCGCATGGCCCCAGGCATCGGCCACATGGAGCGTGCCTGCGCCGTCGAAGGCCAGGGCCGCGGGCCCGTAGATGAAGGTGCTGAGCGCCAGCGTGGTCACCTCGCCGCTGGGCGTGACCTTGCGGATCCGGTTGTTGTTCAGATCCCCCACGAAGAGGTTGCCCAAGCCGTCGACGGCGATGCCGCTGGGCATGTTGAAGCGGGCGGTGGCGCCATTGCCATCCGCCAGCCCCGCGTTGCCCGCGGATCCGGCGAGGGTCGTCACCACGCCCGCGGGCGTGACCTTCCGGATCGTCTGGTTGCCGGAATCGGTGACGTAGAGGTTGCCCGTGCCATCCGCGGCGACTTTGGAGGGGTAGTAGAAGCGGGCTGCGGATCCCGTGCCGTCGGCGCTGCCGGAGACTCCCGAAAGACCGGCGAGGGTGGAGACGACGCCCGCGGGCGTGACCTTCAACAGGGTCTGGTTGGGGCCGTCGGTGACGTAGAGGTTTCCGGCCGCGTCCAGGGCCAATCCCGTGGGGCCGGCGAGGCCCGCAGGGCCGGCGAAGGTGGTGGTCTGCCCCGTGGGCGTGATCCTGCGGATGCAGCTGTTCCCATAGTCCGCCACGAAGGCGTCGCCGCTGGCGGCCACCACCACGGAGTTGAGATCCGCGAAGCGCGCCGAGGTGCCGAAGCCATCCGTGAGGCCCGCCCGGGGAGGGGCCCCGGCGAAGGTGCTGAGCCCCAGGGCCATGTCCAGGAGGCGCACGGCGTGGTTCCCCTCATCCGCGATGGCGAGCTTTCCCGAGGGGAGGAAGGCCAGGCCCGAGGGAGCATAGAATCTCGCCGAGGCGGCGGGACCATCCACCCAGCCGATGCTGGGGGCTCCGGCGGCGGTGGTGACGACCCCCGCCGGAGTCACCTTGCGGAGCATCGCGTTGGCATCGGAGACCCAGAGATCCCCGGCCCCGTCCACGGTGAGGCCGCGGGGCACGTAGAACCGGGCGGAGGCTCCCGTGCCATCCGTCGTGGCAGCTAGACCCGCGCTTCCGGCCAGGGTGGTGACCACGCCTCCTGAGGTCACCTTCCGGAGGGTGTGGTTCAGGTAATCGGTCACGTAGAAATCGCCATCGGGATGGGCCACGACGGCGCTGGGATAGTTGAAGCGGGCGGCGGCGCCGATGCCATCGGCCGAGCCGCTGAGGCCCGCGCCGCCGGCGAGGGTGGTGACCCCGCCCGCGGGCGTCACCTTCCGGAGCAGGTGGTTGCCGAAATCCGCGACGATCAGATCCCCCGCCGGCGTCACCGCGAGGGCGATGGGGCGGCGGAAGCGGGCCGCCGGGCCGGTGCCATCGACGGAGCCCTGGGAACCGGCGGACCCGGCCAGGGTGGAGACCACGCCCGCGGGCGTCACCTTGCGGAGGGTCTGGTTGTTGGCGTCGGCCACGTAGACGTTGCCCGCGCCGTCGATGGCGAGGCCGGCGGGATTCCGGAAGCCGCCCGGCGCGCCATCGGAGCTGCCTGATTCGCCCGGGCGGCCCGCGAAGGTGGTGACGATTCCGGCCGGGGTGATCTTCCGGATCGTGTGGTTGGCGCTATCGCTGATGTAGAGGTTGCCCGCGGCATCGGCCACCGCGCCCTGGGGCTGGTTGAACCGCGCCGCGGAGCCGGTGCCATCCCGCCAGCCGGGCCCATCCACGTTGCCCGCGAGGAGGTCCAGCCCCCGGGCGGCCACGGAGAGGGAGGCCTGGCTGGCGCCCTTGAGGTTGGTGGCCGTGAAGGTGTAGTTCGTCCGGCGCAGGGGCCAGGCCTGGGAGGTGCCGGATTGGCTCAGGGGGAGCCCCGCGCCATTGATGTCCAGGGCGGAAGCGGGATCCCCGGAGGTAGCCCAGGTCAAGGTGACGGGATCGCCCATGGTCACCCCGGCAGGCGCCGCGAAGGTGGCGATCACGGGGGCCGCGCCGATGACGGTGAGGTTCAGCTGCTTGCCCAGGGTACCGCCGCTGTTGGTGGCGGTCACCGTGTAGGCCTGGGGCGCGGCGGCGGCCGTGGGCGTGCCGCTCAGGACGCCGGTGGCGGGGTTCAGGGCCAGGCCCGCGGGCAGGGCGGGGGTGATGCTCCATGCCACCACGGCGCCGCCGGTGCTCGTGGGGGTGAGGGGCGGGAGCGCGGCGTCCTTGCCGATGACGAGGTCGGTGCTGGCGTAGTCGAAGGCCGGGGCCACGTCGTTGACGGTGAGGGCCAGGTTCGCCGTCACGCTGCCTCCGGCGTTGGTGGCCCGCACGGCGTAGGTGGCCGTGGCGCTTACCGCCGTGGGCGTGCCCGTGAGGGCGCCCGTCGCGGGGCTCAGCGTGAGCCCCGGAGGCAGGGGAGGGGTCACCGTGAAGCTGACGGGGCTCGCGGAGGCCACGGTGGGCGTGTTCGCGGCGATGGCCGACCCCTTCACGTAAACGGCGGGGTTGAGGGGATAGGCGAGGCCCGTGGGGGCGGGGGCCGCCGGGCTCGCGGCGGAACCGCCGCCGCCCCCGCAGCCGGGAACCATCATCCCCAGCGAGAGGGCCAGGGCGGCCTGTCGGAGGCCGGCGGAGGGAATGCGGGGTGAGGGGAACACGGGCGTGGTCATGGCGCCTCCAGGGGTTGGAAGCTCCAACCTACGGCGCATCCCCTCGGGGCCATGGGCCCGCTTTCCCGAAAGGAGGTGGGCCGGATGCGGCCGGGGTGGCCCACGCCGTTTCGCGGAAGCGCACCTGGGGGCCGGGCCGGCCGCGTTCGATGCTGAACCCAATCCACCCCACCCCGGAGTTCCCATGCCGCGACGATCCCTTCCCATTCGCTCCTCCCTGGCGTCCGCCTTCGTCCTTACCTTCCTGGCCTGCGGCGGGGGCGGAGGCGATACCAAAACCACCCCGCCCCCGGTGCCGGGCCCGCACCTCAGCAGCTCGCCCGCGGCCCAGGCCGGCTATGTGGGGGATCAGGTCACCTACCGCGTGGTGGCCGATGGCAGCGGCCTCAGCTACCAGTGGCTGAAGAACGGCACCGCGATCCCCTCGGCCACCACGGACTCCCTGGTGGTGACGGTGGCCGGGGCCGATGACCAGGCCCGCTTCAGCGTCCGGGTCACGGCTTCGGCAGGGGGCCTCACCACGAGCCCCGAGGCGATCCTCGACGTGCTCTGGGCCGATCCCGCCGTAATGGCGGGCCACGATCATGCCCTGGCCATCACGACGAAGGGCCGGGTCTACGCCTGGGGCGTGGGAGGGAATGGGCAGCTGGGCTTGGGGGATTGGCAGGCCCGCACGACGCCCACCCTCGTGAACCTCCCGGCCCCCGCCGTGCGGGTGGCCGCGGGCTGGGGCCACTCCATGGCCCTGCTCAACGATGGCCGCGTCTTCACCTGGGGGGCGAACACCAAGGGCCAGCTGGGCCATGGCACCACCACGCCGAGCAATGCCCCCGCCGCGGTGAGCGGACTCACCAACGTGGTCTACATCCTCGCCGGCTACGACCACAACCTGGCCGTGAAGGGGGATAACAGCGTGTGGTTCTGGGGCTACAACTCCCATGGGCAGCTGGGGCTCGGCGACAAGGTGGACCGCCTCAGCCCCACCTTGTCCGCCCTCAACGCGGCGGCGCTCACCGATGCGGCCCTGGGGGCCCTGCATTCGCTGGTCCTCGGCGGTGGCACCGTCTATGGCTGTGGGGACAACGGCTATGGGCAGCTGGGCCTGACCTACTCGCCCTCCACGGAGTATCTCTCGTGGACGAATCTGGGGGTGAACGCCCAATCCATCCGCACCTTCTCGCTGTACTCGACCCTCATTGGAACCAACGGCCTCCCCTACGGCACGGGCGAAAACGTCTACGGCCCCCTCGGGGATGGCAGCCAGACCACGCGCTACGGGTGGGTGCCCATGAGCACGGCGGGCCTGGGCGGGAACCTCGCGGCCGTGGTGCCCGGTCAGTACCACACGCTCCTGCTCGGCGACGCGGGCACCGCCTCGGTGGGCTACAACTGGTACGGCCAGCTCGGGCTGGGAGCGGCGTCCACCACCTCCAGCACCAGCTCCCAGGCCATCCCGAGCCTCACCGCCATCCAGGCCAGCGCGGGCTACTGCTCCTCCTACGCCGTGCTGGCGAACCTCACCGTGAAGGCGTGGGGCTACAACGGCAATGGCCGCCTGGGGGATGGCACCGCCACGGACCACGCGACCCCCACCCTCGTGCCCGGGCTCTTCCTGGGCCCCCTCCCCACGGGGGTGACGCCTCCGGCACCGGTGACCCCGGGCCTCGTCAAGGCGAGCCGCCTCAGCCCAGCAGCCGCCGCCAACCCCTGAACCGGGGCGGGCCTTCGCTCCACACCAGCACGAGGCAGTCGCCGGGCCCAGCCCCCACGGGGGCGTGGGCCTGGCCCGGCGCGTAGGCGCGGAGGTCGCCGGAGGCCACCAGATCGGGGCCGTCGAAGGTGCGCCCCTCCAGCACCAGGGCCACCTCGGCACCCCCGTGGCGGTGCTCCGGGAAGCGCCTGCCCTCGGGCAGCACCAGCAGGCTCAGGGCCCGGTTCCCGATGCGCAGCACCTCGGCCACCCGGCTGCCGCTCAGCCCGAGGCTGTGCCAGGCCCAGCGGGCTTCGGGATCCAGGCGGGCCCGGAGGGCGGCTCCCAGCGCATCGCCGGCTACGGGTTGGAAGGGGGTGGCGCTGCCCCGGGCGGCGCGGCAGCTTTCGCAGCGGCCCAGGTGGGCCCCCAGGAGCAGGGCGAGGCTGGGATCCTGGGCGGCCTGGCTCCAGAGCGCCTCGGCGGGATGGAAGGTGGGCTGGAGGCCTTCCTTGGCCTGGATGCGCCCAAGGGCCCCCTGAAGCAGATCCTCCAGGCCCTCCGGAGCCACGGGTTCCCGCAGCGTGAGCCCCGAGAGCGCCTTGGGCAGGGCCCGCAAGCTGGCCAGGAAGGCCCGGCAGGGGGGGCACATGGCCAGGTGCGCCTTCATCCGGAACCTCAAGCCCGGGCGCAGGGCGCCCTCCTCGAACTCGGTGAGGAGCCCGATGGCGTCTCGGCAGGTGAGGAACAGGGCGGTCATGGTCGATTTCCGGGGGCGAGGTCCTGCAGGAAGGTCCTCATGGCGAGGCGGGCGCGGTGGAGGCGCTGGCGGACGAGATCCCGGGTGATCCCCAGTTTCGCCGCGATCTCGTCCGTGTCCCACCCTTCGAGGTCCTTTAGGACGAAGGCCGCGCGCTGGTCGTCGGTGAGGCGATCCAGGGCGGCCCGGACCCTCCCCCGGATCTGGGCCGCCTCCACCCGGTCGAGGGCTTCGGGGGCTTCGCTCCAGGCGAGGACCTTGTCCTGATCCATGTGATGCCCGCCGTCGTCGAACTGTGGCTGGAAATCTTCCACGGCGTCCTCGCGGCGACGGATGCGCTTGCGCCGGGCCATCAATGCCTGGTTCACGCAAACCCGGTAGGCCCAGGTGCTGAACTGGCTCTGGCCCTGGAAGGCGGGCAGTTCCCGGTGCAGCGCCACGAGGGCGTCCTGCAGCGCGTCCTGGCTCTCGGCCTCGTTGCCGAGGATGCGGTCGATGGCCCGGAAAAACATGGGCAGATGGGGCCGCACGAGCTCCCCGAAGGCCTCCGGATCCCCGGTGCGGGCCCTGACGAGCGGTGCCTCGGGGGCGAGGGTCATCGGGGGAGGCCCTCCAGGGAGGGGGCCGGGGCCTCGCCGGGCTGGGGGGCCGGGATGCGGGGCAGGCGCAAGGTGAAGGTGGAGCCCAGGCCCGGGCCCCGGGAGGCGACCCGGATCTCGCCGGAGTGGCGCTCCACGATCTCCCGGGTGAGGAAGAGGCCGATGCCCGTGCCCGGCACCTGGCGCGTCATCTCATCGCCCACCCGATAGAAGCGCTGGAAGAGGCGGGGCAGCTCCTTGGCGGGGATGCCGACGCCCTGATCCTGGACGACGATGATCACCTCTTCCGCGGAGCTCCCCAGGGTGACGGTGGTGGTGCGGGGCGGGTGGGCGTACTTGAAGGCGTTGGTGAGCAGGTTCTCCACCACGGTGGCGAGCTGCTTGGCATCGGCCATCACCCAGAGGCCCTGGCCCAGGTTCAACTGCATCCCGAGCGAGCCAGGCCCCAGGCGCTGGTCCATGCCCTCGCAGACGGCGCGCAGCCAGGGCGCCACGTCGAGGGGGAACGCGTTCATCTCCAGGCTGCCGGCATCGGCCCGGGCCACCTCGAGGAGGTTGGACACGAGCTCGGCCAGGCGGGCGAGATCCTGATCCATGCGGGTGTGGATCTTCACCTTCTGCTCGTCGCTGAGGGCCCGCTGGAAGAGGGTCTCCATCCACACCCGCAGGGAGGCGATGGGTGTCTTGAGCTCGTGGGTGACGGCGGCGATGAAGTTGCGCTGCCGCAGCTTCAGGTCCATTTCCTGGGCCAGCTTCCGGTAGATGAGCACGAATCCGAAGAGGACGGCGGCGGCCATGAAGGCGCCTTCGAGGCCCGCCTTCCAGAGGGTCGACAGGCGGCTCGCCTCCAGCTCCTGGATGGGCTCGGGCCGGAGGGTGAGGAAGGCGGCCTCGTCCACCATCTGGGGATCATCCAGGGCCCGGGGGGACTCCACCACCGCCACGTGGGGGAAAGCCGTCTCGATGGCCTTGCGGCGCTCCGGCAGGGTGGGCAGGAGCTTGGGGAGCTGGCCCACGATCTCGCCGCGGCGGAGCACCGTCTCGGGGGCGGCGTAGTAGGGCAGCACCGTGCGGCTGTCCATCTGCCAGGCCTCGGCGCGGCCGGCCTTCAGCACCTCGATGCGGGCCGCCAGGAGATCGGCGCTCTGGCGCACCTGCAGGCGGATCCACCAGGACAGTTGGACCATCACCAGGAGGGCGACCCCCAGGAAGATCCACTGTTGGACCGAGGCGCTCTTCAGGCGGGACCGCATTCGGGAATTATCCGGCATTCCGCCCAATGCCCAAGCCTTTCCTGGGGGGCCGGGCCGGGGCAACCCCTTCGGGATTCAATGGGAACCCTTGGCATTCGAGCCCTCCTTGGACACACTCCTAGTCATGTCGATCCCCTCCGGCCCCGGCTCGCCCTCCCGCCCTGGCGGTGGAGCGCCCCCGTCGGGCAAGGGCTCAGGCCCCCAGAATCTGCCCGTGCAAGTGCCGGTGACGGTGTCCTCCCCCAGGGGGGCCGCGACCCACCCGCCGCAACCCCAGGGTCGGCAGCCGGGCCAGGAAATGCTCGCGGAGCTGATGCAGACCCAGCGGCAGCTCACCCAAGCCCTCGTGGAATCGAGGGAGCTGCGCAGCAAGCTCGGTCGGCGCTCCCACCAGATGAGCGTGCTGCAGCACGTTTCCGAGATCCTCGCCGCCACGGGCAAGGAAGGGCAGGTGGCCAGCGTCGTGCTGGACGTGCTCGTGCAGGAGTTCCACTGCAAGCGGGGCGGCGTTTGGGTGCTGGAGCACCGCGGCAGCACCTATCAGCCCATGGAATTGGTGGGGATGCCCGCCGGGGCGTCGGCGAACCTCACCCTTCCGGCCCCCAATCCCTTCCTGGATCATCCCCTCGTGCTCCACCAGCCGCAGTGGCTGGACCCCCTGCACCTGCCCGCGGCCCTCCGTCCCCTGGCGGCGGGCCAGGATCTCCAGATCTACTACGTGCCCTTCGAGCATCAGCTCCTGCTCCTGGGATTCGCCGTGCTGGCCATGCCCAGCGGGCACCAGTGGCCCGAGGAGGATCAGGACTCCCTCAGCCTCCTCCAGCGGCAGACGGCCGTGAGCCTCTACAACGCCTGGCTCTTCAAGGACCTCAGCCAGCAACGCGACGCCCTGCAGCGGCAGGCCCTGGAGCTGGAGCGGGTGAACGCCCAGATCAAGGAGGCCGATCAGCTCAAGAGCGAGTTCCTCGCCCTCACGAGCCACGAGCTGCGCACGCCCCTCACGGGCATCCTCGGCTTCACGAAGCTCGTCATCGACGGCCTCTACGAGGACGAGGACGAGATGCGCCACATGCTGCAGGACAGCTACGCCTCGGGCCAGCACCTCCTCTCCCTCCTCAACGACATCCTGGACCTCGCCAAGATCGAGAGCGGGCGCATGGAAGTGAAGGTGGAGCCCTTCAGCCTCGGGGTGCTCATCGAAGAGGTGAAACCCATCGCCGAGGCTTACCCCCGCAACGAAACGGTCTCCCTTCTCTGGCCCGAACTCGGCGCGGATTTCCCCGAGGTCATGGTGGATCCGGGTCGCCTCAAGCAGGTGCTCCTGAACCTCCTCTCCAACGCCCTCAAGTTCACCAAGGACGGCACCGTGTCCACGAAGGTGGAGCGCGGCGTGGGCGCCGTCACCATCTCGGTGGTCGATACCGGCATCGGGGTGAGCCCCGAGGGCCAGAAGCGGCTCTTCCAGAAGTTCGCCCAGGCCGAGGGCGGCCACGCGCGGGAGTTCGGCGGCACGGGCCTCGGCCTCGTCATCTGCAAGCACCTCATGGAGCTCATGGGCGGGAGCATCAGCCTCTACAGCGAAGGGCAGGGCTTCGGCAGCACGTTGAGCATCGTGGTGAAGATCGCATAGCTTCTCTGCGGTTTGCAGGCGAAAATAAGGAACGCAGAGGGCCCTTCGGGCCTACGCGGAGGGTCGCTGCGCGACCACGCGGAGGACGCAGAGGGAGCGCGACCCACCGTTTGAGCCGTGCCCATGGCTTCGCCCATGCCATGGGCACGGCCTGCGGCCGGACCCCGGCGCTGCGCGCCCCTGGGCCGCTCGCGGCCCAGGATCCAGGTCGGGACCCATGCGGCCCCTCGAAGGGCCGCCGGGGTCCCGACCTGGATGGGGTCCGATCGCATGAATGGGTCGGCGGGCCTCCGCGTCCTCTGCGTTGGCCCGAAGGGCCCTCTGTGTGCTCTGTGTCCCTTCTTTTCAATCCGTCATCCGAAAAATCAGGCCCAATTCCCGCCTGATAAACTGGCCCCTTCGCCTTACCGGAGTGCCCATGCGCGAGACCTTCCTGCCCTTCACCCGCCCCATGGTCGGCGAAGAGGAGATTGCCGAGATCATCGACTCCATCCACTCCGGCTGGATCACCACGGGCCCCAAGTCCGCCAAGTTCGAGGAAGCCCTCTGCGCCTACAACGACGTGAAGCACTGCATGGCCATGAACAGCGCCACCACGGCCCAGGAGATCACGATGCAGGTGATGGGCCTGCAGCCCGGCGACGAGGTCATCACCACGGGCCTCACCTGGGTGAGCACGCTCTCCACCGTGATCCTCCAGGGCGGCGTGCCCGTGCTCGTGGACATCGATCCCAAGACCCTCAACCTGGATCCCGCCAAGTTGGAAGCCGCCATCACCCCCCGCACCAAGGGCATCATCCCCGTGCACCTCACGGGCCTGCCCGTGGACATGGACGCCGTGTGGGCCGTGGCCAAGAAGCATGGCCTCTGGGTCATCGAGGACGCGGCCCAGGCCATGGGCGCCCACTACAAGGGGAAGAAGATCGGCAGCGACCCCCGCTCCGTCATGAGCGTCTACAGCTTCCACCCGAATAAAAACATGACCACCGGCGAGGGCGGTGCCATCGCCTTCCACTCGGATGAATACGCGGCCCGCATCCAGCGCCTGCGCTTCCACGGCATCGAGCGGGATGCTTGGAAGCGCCAGTCCAAGGAGGGCAGCGTCCACATCGACGTCATGGAGCCCGCCCGCAAGGCCAACTTCATGGACCTCCAGGCGGCCATGGGCCTCCACCAGATCAAGAAGCTGGACGGCTTCAACGCCCGTCGCGGCGAGCTCTTCCGCCGCTACCTCGAGCTCATGAAGGACATGGACGAAGTGATGCTGCCCTGGGAGGGCAACGCCGACCTCGGCCACTGCTTCCACCTCTTCGTGCTGCGTGTGCACCCCGAAAAGGCGGGCCTCGATCGCGACGCCTTCGTCACCGAGCTCAAGGTCCGCAACATCGGCACGGGCATCCACTACAAGCCCAGCCACCAGCACACCTTCTACCGCGATTACTACGCGACCCACACCCAAGGGCTGCCCAAGGAGGGCCTTCCCCACACCGACTGGAGCGGGGACCGCCTCTGCTCCATCCCCCTCTGGCCCGGCCTGTCGGAAGAGGATCAGGATCAGGTGGTGGCCGAGATCAAGGACGTGATCGCGAAGGCCAAGGTGAAGGTCGCGGTGCCGTGACCCGGCCTGGGGGGAACCGCTTGCGCGCGGGCCTCCTGGCAGCGGTCCTCGGGCTCCTCCTGGGGCAAGTTCTTCAATCGACCCAGGCTCCGCTGGCCCAAACCGAACCCGCCCTGTTCCGCCGGGGAGCTTCCTGGGATCGGGTCCTCACCGGGGGGGAGGTCCAGGCCTTTCGCCTCCGGGGGAAGGCGGGCGACTTCCTCAAAGTTGTGGCTTACCAGCGGGGCGTGGATCTCGTGCTCCGGGCCCTGCATCCCACCTCCGACACGGAATTCTTTTCGGGGCCCCGGCCCGCCCTGGAGTACCCCGTGAAGCAGATCTACCGGTTCCAGCGAGCCCCTGGTACCCCTTGAATGGGCCGATCGATTCCGCGGAGGCCCTGCGCAGGGTGAAGTGTCCCGTGGCGTGGTTCCTGGCGGATCGGGATTGGAACGTGCCCTCCGCCCGCAGCGCCACGCGAATCCGGCAGGCGCTCCGGGAGGGCGGCAACGCCACCTCCCTCGTGCGCACTTTCTCCCCCGCGAGCCACATGATGATGGAGGCCCGCACGGGCCTCGACTCGCCCGCTGGGTCGCGGGTTCCACGGGTTTGCGGGGGCCCTGGAGGGCCTACTTCCCGATCACGCCCATGAGGCCGGAGCGGCCGACGCCCGCGAGCCAGATGGCGGCGGTGTGCTCGCCGACCACGTCGATGCAGAGGCTGTGGTGGGCGTACTTGCTGGGCGCGCCGAGGGGCACGGCGGAGGGGCCCCACTTGCCGTGGGCGAAGGTGCGCAGGAAGATGCCCTCCGCCCCGGCGGTGGCGCCCGGCACGGGCTGGGCCCAGATCAGGGCCCCGCGGGCCTCGGGGGAGAGCGCGAAGGCATGGGCGCGCCCGGAGCCCATATCGCCTTCGAGGGACTCGGGGCGGGGGGCCCACTTGCCGGATTGGAAGGACCGGGTGAAGAGGCGGGTCGTCCCCGCGACCTCGGACTGGCGCCACACGGCGAGGGCGGCGCCGCCCTTGGCCATGGCCACCTTGGGCTGGCTCACGTCCAGGGCGGAGGCGAGGCGGGTGGGCCCGTGCCACGTGTGGTTGGCCGCGCTGAACACGCAGGCGTCCAGGGCCACGCGGCCCCCATCCCCGGTGAGGTAGAGGAGGGCCGCGTTGCCCAGCTCATCCGAGGCGAGGTCCAGGCTGCGGGCCAGGGCATGGGCGATGCCGACGGGGCGGTCGCTCCAGATGCGCTCCTTGGCGAAGTAGTGGGAGGCCACGAGGCCTTCGTAGCCGCCGCCTTCGTGGTTCCACACGGCCAGGGCGGAGCCCTTGGGGCCGGGAACGAGGCCCAGGGGGGTGGGTTGGGCCAGGGGGCCGTCCAGGCGAATCGGAGCCGCGTCCCAGGCCTGGGTGCGGATGTCGTAGGAGAGGGCCTCCACGAAGAGCCCCTGGCCCGTGCGGCGCACCCAGATCAGGAGGCCATCGCCCCGCCGATCCACCACGGCCTGCAGGGAGAGGATCTCCTCGGGCACCGTGAGCGCCGTGAGGGTTTCCCCCTCGAGCCCCGGGCGGAGGAAGCGGGCGCAGATGCGGGAGGATCCGGCTTCGCGCACCGTCCAGACCGCCAGGAGGACTTCCTCGGAGCGCGCCAGGAGGGGGGCTCCCACCTGGGCGCCGGGGTATTCGTGGAGGGTGAGGGGTTCCTCGGGCTCGCCCTTGCCGGAATACCGGAGGCCCATGATGGACGTCTCGGTGCGCCAGAGGATCGTGGCGGACCCTCGCGCATCCAGGGACATCGCGGGGGCCTGGAAGGGGCCTTGGGCGAGCAGGCGGGGCGCCCGCCAAGCCGATCCTGGCTCAGGGGCCTGGGCCTTCTTGCCGGCCAACTTCTTGAGGGCGTCAAACACCATGACTGCACGCTGACTGGGGCGGTTCGCCCCGAAAAAACTACAAACCCAGACGCTGTTTCAGGCTGTGGGCCGCCGAGCGGCTGGCCTCCAGCTCCACCCCTTCGGCCACGAGCACGGCCCGGCGGCCGCTGGGCAGGCTGCGGATGCCGAGCACGGCCTCCGGGCGCAGGAGGAGGTGGCGCTGGATGCGCATGAGCCCTGTGCCGGGGAAGGCCTGCTCCACTTCGGTGAGGCTCACCCAGGTGGTGCGGAACTTCTGCTTGCCGGCGTGGACCCACACCACCTGATCGATCACCTCGAAGTGGCTCACCCGCTTCAGTTCGAGGAGGAGCTTGCCCTCGCCGGCCTTCACGGGGAAGCGCACGTTGGGGGCCGGCAGCATGGCCTTGAGCTCGCTGCCCGTGCGCCGGGGCACCTGATTGCCCTGGAGCCGGGCCAGGGTCTTCTCCAGCCGCTCGGCGGTGACGGGCTTCACGAGGAAATCCACGGCCGCGTGCTCGAAGGCCTGCACGGCGTATTCGGCGTTGGCGGTGACGAACACGATGGCCGGGGGATTCTCGAGCTCCGCCAGCACCTCGATGCCCGAGAGGCTGGGCATGTGGATGTCTAGGAAGAGCGCATCCAGCTGGTGATCCCCCTTCATCCACTCCAGCAGGGCGTGGCCATCCTCGAACTCCTGGAGCACCTCGCAGCCCGCTTCCCGGAGCAGCCGCCCCAGGCGGTTCAGGGCGACGGGTTCGTCATCGGCGAGGGCGACACGGAGGGACATGGATACCCGGAGCAAGGGGGGGTGGAAGCGATTCTTTGCCAGCCTACCGCCGCAGGCCGTGATAATCCATGGACCATGACCCGATGGTGTCTGAAAGGTTTGCTGGCCCTGCTCGCAGGGTGGGGGGCGCTGGTGGGCGCCCTCCCGGCGAACCTGCAGGCGCAGGGCTTGGGAACGCACGCATTTCAAGGCTACGGCAGCGAGCAGGGGCTCTCCAGCCTCTCGGTGACGGCCTTCGCGCAGGACCGGGAGGGCTACCTCTGGGTGGGCACGGAGGAGGGTCTCTTCCGCTTTGATGGCCGGCGCTTCCGGGGGCTGGGTGAGGCCCAGGGCTTGAAGGACGCCGTCACCGAACTGATGCCCGCCGCCAATGGCACCCTTTGGGTGGGCACCCAGCGGGGCCTGTTCCGGTGGGACGGCCGGAGCCTGGTGGCCTTCGGCAAGGCCCGCGGATTGCCGGAAGCCGCCGTGGAGGCCCTCCATGAAGACCACCTGGGCCGCCTCTGGGTGGGCATCGGCGGCGGGTGCTTCCGGGGCGGGGCCGGGGAGGGTTTCCAGCCCCTGGAGAACTGGCCTGGCGGAGCCACGGCCTTCGCGCCCGCCCGGGGAGGGGATGGCTTTTGGGCCGCCACGCCCCGGGGCAACCTGCTCCGGGTGACATTCGATGAGGCCGGGCGTCCCCGGTGGGTCATCCGGCGCGCCCCGGACCGGGCTCCGGCGGAGGCCATCCAGGGGCTGGCGGAGGATGGCGTGGGTCGGGTGTGGATGCGCTCCCGGCGCACCCTGCTGCGCATGGCGGCGAACGGGACGGTGGAGGATCTGGGCGGCCGCCTGCCCGCCCCCCCCGCCGCCCGGGCGCAGCTCTTCAAGGATGGGCGCGGCCGGATCTGGATCCCCACCGCGGCGGGCACGGTGCAGGTGGAGGGCGAGCAGTGGATGCCCCTGCGCTTGGAGCAGGGCCGCTCCAACGCCGCGGCCCGCAGCGTCTTCGTGGATCGCGAGGGCGTGGTGTGGGTGGGCGGCGAGGACCTCTTCCGCGTGCTCGGCGGCGAGGCGTGGACCTCCCACCGGAGCGCCCAGGGCCTACCCAGCCACGAGGTGGCGAGCCTCCTCCGGGATTCCTCGGGCACCCTCTGGGCGGGCACCACCCACGGCCTCGCGAAGGGCAATCCCGGCGGGTGGGAGGCCCTGGCGCCCACGGCCTCGACGAGCCTCCTGGCCATGGCCAAGGGCCCCGATGGGCGCATGTGGGCCGGGGGAAGGCCCGGGCAGCAGCTCTGCTGGTGGGATCCGCGCACGCGGGCCCTCGGCATCCAGAAAGTGGCCAAGCTCGGTGAGCCGGGCGACACCCTCACCTCCCTGCTCTTCGATGGGGAAGGCCGCCTCTGGGCGGGCACCCAGGAACGGGGCCTCTTCCGGGTGGAGGGCTCCCCCTCGGGCCTCCAGGCCTTCCCCGTGCCCCTGCCGCCCCAGGGGCGGATGGATGTGAAGGTCTCCGCGCTGCTGCTGGACCTCCTGGGCCGGGTCTGGGTGGGGGGCAGCGAGGGGCTCTGCGTGCTCATGGATGGCAGCTGGCGCCGCTACGGGCCGGAGGAGGGACTGGCGGGTGGCGAGGTGCGGGCCCTGGCCCGGGGCCGCGATGGCTCCGTGTGGGTGGCCTTCAAGGGCACGATGAAGGTGCTCCGGGTGAAGGTCTGGGAGGGCATCGAGGTGCTGGAGCGCGTGGACCTGGGCCAGGGCCTGCCCGCGGGGCAGGTGTCCAGCCTCGCGGAGGATCCCCTCGGCACGCTCTGGGCCGGCAGCAACCTGGGCGTCTTCTGCTGGGATGGGCTCCAGGTGCGGCGCCAGGTGCGCGGTGATGGGCTGCCTGGGGATGACTGCCTCGCCGGGGCCCTGCTCATGGATCGCAATGGCGACGTGTGGGTGGGCACCCGGGGCGGGCTGGCCCACTACGAGGCCGCCGCCGCGCCGAAGTCGGGCCCGCCCCCCAAGGCCGTGTTCACGGAGCTCCGCTTCGGCGGCCGCGCCTTCGAGGCCCTGCCCGGCGCGCCGGTGGAAGTGAAGGGAGCCGCCAGCCCCGCCGAGTTCGGCTTCTCGGCCCTCAATTTCCGCAACCCCACGGGCCTCTGGTTCGAGGTGCGCCTCCGGGGTTCCGAGGATTGGCGCGCCGTCAGCGGCCCCGTCACCTACCCGAGCCTGGGGCCCGGCCGCTACGTCATCGAGGCCCGCGCCCGGGAAGGGGATGGTCCCTGGGGGGAGGTGGCGAGCCTGCCCTTCCGCATCGTGCCCGCCTGGTACCAGACCTGGGCCTTCCGGGGCATCCTCCTGCTTCTCGCGGTCTGGATGGCCTACCGCACCTACCTCTGGCGCCTGGCCAGCCTGGAGCGCCGCACGGTGGAGCTGCGCCGCGTGGTGGAGGCCCGCACCCAGGATCTGCAGGCGGCCCTCGTGGAGGCCGAGGCGGCCACCAAGGCCAAGGGCGACTTCCTCGCGACCATGAGCCACGAGATCCGCACGCCCATGAACGCCATCATCGGGCTCACCAACATGCTCCTGGAGACCTCCCTGCGCCCGGAGCAGCGGGAGCACGCCACCGCCGTGCGCAAGAGCGCCAAGGCCCTGCTGGCGATCCTCAACGACGTGCTCGACTTCTCCAAGCTCGAGGCGGAAAAGCTCGTCATCCACGCCGTGCCCATGGATCTGCGGGAGCTGCTGGAGGAGACCCTGGACCTCCTCGCCGTGCAGGCCCAGGAAAAGGGCATCGCCCTGCTGCTGCGCTATCCGCCGGGCCTGCCGCGCGCCTTCCAGGGCGACGCGGATCGCATCCGGCAGGTGGTGCTCAACCTCGTGGGCAACGCCATCAAGTTCACGGAGACGGGCTACGTGCGCGTGTCCGTGGATCAGATCCCCGGCCCCTCCGGCGGCGGACCCGAGATGGAGGTATCCGTGCAGGACACGGGCATCGGCATCACCGAGGCCCAGCAGAAGCTGCTCTTCGAGAAGTTCAGCCAGGCCGACAGCGGCATCGCCCGCCGCTTCGGGGGCACGGGCCTGGGCCTGGCCATCTGCCGGAAGCTCGTGCAGCGCATGAACGGCCGCATCGGGCTGGAGAGCCAGGCGGGCCTGGGCAGCCGCTTCTGGTTCAGCCTGCCCCTCACGCCGGGCGCGCCCCTGGATGAGCCCTATCCCGGCGCCTGGGAGGGGCTGCGGGTGCTGCTGGTGGATCCGCTGCCCGCCAGCCGGGACCTCATCACGGAACTGCTCAGCGGCTGGCGCGTGGAGCACGCCGCCTGCGCCACGCCCGCCGAGGCCTGGGATCTCATGGCGGCCCAGCGCCGGGCCAAGCGGCCCTACCACCTCGTCCTGGCCGACGCGAGCCTCGATCAGGCGGCGGTGCTCTCCAGCGGTGAGGGCCCCGAGGCCGTGCTGCCCATCCTGCCCGTCCACCAGCCCGTGGATACGCAGGCCCTGCGCACCCACGGCTTCCGCGGCGTGCTGCACAAGCCCGTCTATGCCTTCGCCCTGCAGGATGCCCTGGATGGCGGTCTGCTGGTCATGGAGGGCCACGCGCCCGTGTGGCTGTCGGGCGAGGAGGAGGACATCACGGCGGTGCACCGGCTGGAGGTGCCCCAAAACGTCCGCTTCTCCGCGCTCCTGGTGGAGGACAACCCCCTGAACCAGAAGGTGGCCCGCCACAACCTGGAGGCCCTGGGCGCCGAGGTCACCCTCGCCGAGAACGGTCGGGTGGCCGTGGACTTCGCCCGGCAGCGCCGCTACGACGTGATCCTCATGGATGGCCAGATGCCGGGCATGGATGGCGTGCAGGCGGCCCAGGCCATCCGCCGCCTGGAACTCCAGGCGGGCACCGCCCGCGTGCCCATCGTGGCCATGACCGCCCACGCCCTGGAGGGGGATCGGGAGCGCTTCCTCGCCGCGGGCATGGATGGCTTCCTCGCCAAGCCCTTCGAGCGGGAGGACCTCTCGATCATCCTGCGGCCCTTGCTGGGCGAAAAGCT
The DNA here is from genome assembly GCA_016192145.1 of Acidobacteriota bacterium. Lineage (GTDB taxonomy): Bacteria > Acidobacteriota > Holophagae > Holophagales > Holophagaceae > JAFDVN01. The sequence continues at coordinate 446,744 of JACPUT010000006.1, forward strand.
CGCCCAGCAAGGAGTTGAAGAGATTTCCCTGATCACCTTCGGTGATTTTCCTTCCCCCCCAAGTCCGCGGGCATCGGGGGGAGGGGACGAGCCCATTGACCGGGCGAAACTGCTCCAAGCCAACGCCGACCCGGCCTCCCTCCAGGAACTCATCGACCTCTTCCGGCGCCACGCGCCGCCCCGCCTCCGGCAGCTGCGCCCGGCCCTGGAGGCGCGCGACGCCGACGCCCTGCGCGCCTCCGCCCACGCCCTCAAGGGCTCCTGCGCCTACCTCTACGCCACCCGGTTGAGCCAGCTCTGCGGGGAATTGGAGGAATCCGCCGCGCTGGCCAACTTCCAGGAGGCGGGCTCCGTGTTGCTGGACCTGGAGCAGGCCTTCGGCGAGGTGGAGCAGGCCCTGCGATCCTTGGAGCCCGCCACCGGACCCTGAGGAATCCCCCGGGCGGGCGAAGGCGAAGCAATCTCGCCTTCGCCCCGACCTTGTGATGAAAGACATAGGGGGCGGGGCCCATGTTTGCGCCAGCCGTCGGGAGGTTCCAAATGGTGAACCGGGTCCTCGTTGGTATCGATTTTTCCAAGGCCAGCCGGGCGGCCCTGGCCCGGGCCGCCGCCTGGGCCGAGCGGCTCCACCTTCCTCTGATCGTGCTCCACGTGGTGGAACATCCGGAGAAGGAGCTATTCCGCCTCTACGCGCCCATGGGCGACCCCGCCTGGTTCCACGAATTCGAACCGAAGGCGCAGGAGCTGCTTGATGAATGGATCGCGCCTTACTCGTTCGCGAAGGGGTGGATCCGCCATGGCAACGCGGCGAAGGAAATCATCGCGGAGGCCGATGCGCGCACCCTCGTCGTGGTGGGGCATGTGGGGCACGGCGCCCTGGATGCCCTGTTCGGCAGCACGGCCGAGCGGGTGGTCCGGGGCGCGCTGGGCGATGTGCTGGTGGTGAAGGCACCCCACCAGGGCTGAGCCGGGGTGGAGAACTTGAACGGGAGGGCGTCATGAAGTCGCTTCGATCGGCCCTGCTCCTGGCTTCCCTGCCCCTGGCGCTCCAGGGCCAGGGCGCGCCCGGCCCCGAGGGGTGGTACCTCGGCGCGGAGTTGGGCCGTGTGAACCTCCGGATCCCGGGCCGCAGCATGGAGATGGAGGGTATCCAGTTCACGGATGTGAACGCCTCCGCCGACGAGGCGGGCATCAAGGGGTATGGCGGCTACTGGATCACGCCCCACTTCGGGTTCGAGTTCGGCTTCGCCTCGCTGGGCAACGTGGATGCGTCCTTCAGCTACGCCCTGCCGCCCTCGGAGACGGGCACCGGCGTGACGAAGGTGGCCGTGTCGAACACGACGCTCTCGCTCCAGATGGCACAGCAGTGGAACCGGTTCTTTTTCTTCGCCCGGGGAGGGATGCAGTTCTGGAAGCTCTCCTACGACACCACCTTCCGGCTCAGCTCAGGTGGCTCCCAGGTCCGGACGCTCGACAAGAGCGGCAACAGCTTCTTCTGGGGCGCCGGCGCCGAGTGGAACCTCAAGGGCAGCTGGAACCTCCGCCTCGAAGGCGAAGTGCTGAAGATGGACATCACCGATGCGAAGGTGATCTCGCTGGGGCTCAGCTATACGTTCAAGTCCCTGAAGTGAGTTACACCCGTTCATGCGGCAGCGTGGGCAACGGCGCGTAGAGCGTGGCGTTGGGATCCACGAAGTAGAAGTTGCTGATGCGGCCGCTGTAGGCGCAGGCGTATTGCTGGATCTGGTCGGCGAAGCGGGTCTGCTCGTAGCCATCCCGGAACATGGGGCCCCAGAGGGGGCTGAAGGCCGCCTCCACGGTGTGGTTCAGCAGGGCCACCTCCCGCGCGTGGTCCTCGGCGCGGCGGGTCTGCTCGTCGGCTTCCCGCAGGAGGCCGGCGATCTCGTGATCCAGGGCGGCCAGGGCCTCGGGGCTCGCCTTGGGGGCGAGGACGTGGCGCCGCGCCTTCTGGCCGGCGGCCTGATCGCGGAGGGCCGAGGCCTTGCGCAGGGCGCGGCGGCGCATGCTCTCCAGGCGGATCACCTCCCGCAGCTCGCCGGATTTCTGCTCCAGCAGCTCCAGCTCGCGCTCCAGCTCCGGCACGAGCAGCATGGTGCGCCAGGAGGCCGTCTTCTTGCTGCGGAGCACGTCGCCGTAGATGTGATCGCCCACGTAGAGGATGTCCTCGCCGCTGGCCCCCAGGCGCTCCTCCAGCCAGGCGGAGTTGCCGCCCACGTAGGCGTGGGGATGTCCCGGGACGGGCACGGGCTCCGTGCCCTCCGTATAGAAGCCCGGCTTCCGGGACTGCACCACGATGAGGTCGAAGTAGTCCGTCCATGCGGGGCAGGTGTCGCTCTGGCCGTCGAGCATGTGGCTCATGACGCCGTGGGTGAAGGTCCACTCGCTGTTCGTGAGGAGGAACACCTTCTTGCCGCCCCGGCGCAGGCGCTCCAGCGCGGGGCCGAGCTGGGGATCCTTGGGGATGAAGAAGTCCCGGTGGGTGAGGATCTCCGCCTTCATGTCGCCCTGGCGATGGGCGGTGTCGATGGCCCAGCGCACGTCGTGGAAGAGGGCGGGGTAGTCCTTGCCGGGGAGCTTGCCCGCGTCGAGGGCCTCCACCAGTTGGGCATAGAGGCCGCACTCGGAGATCTCGAAGAGGGTGTCGATGCTCCGGAACCCGGGCGTGCTCACGGCGAGGCGCTTCCGCCCGTAGAGGGCCTCCACCTCGGCCGTGCTGAGCATGCGCCGCCCGTGGGCGGCGCGCACCACCTGGCGATCCGCCGCCAGCTTCAGCAGGTTGCCGTGGTCGCCATCGAGGATGAGGCCGCGCACGGCGAAGGCGGGATCGAAGTGGGCCTCCAGCAGCCAGACGGGATAGTCCTTCTCGCGCACGAGGAAGCGCAGGGACTTGGTGAAGGCCAGCGCATCGATCTCCGGGCTGCGGTACCGGGCCAGGGTGTAGTCCATATCGAAGCCCACGGCCCGCACTTCTCCCAGGGGGAGATCCCGCAGGGCGAAGACCTTGTGGGAGGGCGGCAGGCGATCCGGAGCCCCCTGATCCCAGGAGCGGGGGATGGCGAGCAGCGAAGGGGCGACGGTCTTCATGGTTCCCAAGATATCGGGTTCCCCATGGCGGAGGATGAGGGGAGCCCGTCCCCATCCATGAATCGCCTGCGTATCATGGGAGTGACCTATCACCACGAGGTAACCGTGCGCCCACGCATGCTGGCCCTTCTCGCCGCGAATCTCCCCCTATTGGCCCAGAGCACGGGCATGACCACGGCGGATCTGCAGGGAAGGGCCCAGGATGCGGCCTCGCGCAAGCCGCTGCCGAGGGCGGAAGTGCGTGCCACCCGCCGGAGCACGGGGGAGACCTTCACCCAGGTCGCGGATGGCGGCGGGGCCTTCCACCTGCGCCTCCTGCCCGTGGGCCTCTACGATCTCGAGGTCGCCGCGGCGGGCTTCGCCCCCCGGCGGATTTCAGGCCTGGCCTTGAACGTCGGCGCCACCCGGGGCGTGGACGTGGCCCTCGTGCCCATGGCGGAGGCGGCCGTCGCCGTGGAAGCGCCGCACCCGATGCTGGATCCCTCCAACACGCAGGTCTCCGCCCTCGTGGATCAGCGGGCCATCCAGAACCTGCCCATCAACCGCCGCACCTACGAGGACTTCAGCCTCACCACGCCCCAGGTCACCACGGGCAATCCCGCCGTGGCTAGCCCCGGCTCGGGCAGCTCCAACCTCGTCTTCGCGGGGGTTACCTCCCGCCAGAACAACTTCCTCGTGGATGGCCTGGACAACAACGACCTCGGCGGCGGCGCCGTGCGCCAGTCCTTCAGCCAGGAGGCCATCCAGGAATTCCAGGTGGTGACGGATGGCTTTTCCGCCGAGTACGGCCGCGCCGCCGGCGGCGTGCTGAACATCGTCACCAAGTCCGGCGGCAACACCTTCAGCGGCTCCACCTTCTTCTTCGAGCGCCCGGGCAGCCTGGATGCGCGCGCCCCCCAGGGCAACGGCACCCGGGAGTACCGCCAGCACCAGTACGGGGCCTCCGCGAGCGGGCCCATCGTGAAGGACCGCCTCTACTACTTCGTCGCCGTGGAGCGCATGGAGGCCCGGGACGAGAACCAGGTGACCCTGGATCCCACGGTGCTCGCGGCCCTGAGTGCCGGGGGCTTCCCCACGGCGGGCGGGGCCCAGGGCTTCGGCCAGCGGGACAGCTCCGCCTTCGCGCGCCTGGATTTCGATCAGAGCCCCACCAGCCGCTGGAGCCTGCGCTTCAACCTGGGCAGCGCCGTGGATGAAAACCAGCTGCCCTGGGGCGGCATCACGGCCCGCAGCGCGGGCGGCTCCCGCCGGACCACGGATCGCGGCTACGCCCTGGCCCACCAGTGGACGCCCGGCGCCACGTTGCTGAATGACTTCCGCCTCCTCTACGGGGTGCGCAGCAACACCTTCGAATCCCTGGATGCCACGGGCGGCGTGGGCCTGCAGATCCTCGGCACGGCGACCGTGGGCACCAACCGCCTCGCCCCCCAGGATGTCCACGTGCGCTACCGCCACCTCGTGGACACGGTGACGCTGCTGGCTGGCGACCACACGCTCAAGGCGGGGGTGGATCTGCTCTCCTCCGTGAACGAGGCCACCGTGCCCCAGAACTTCGCGGGACTTCACGTCTTCGCCGCCCTGCCCACCCTGGGCATCCCCACGGCCCTGATGGCCTTCCAGTTCGGCGTGCCCGTGGCCTTCGTCCAGAGCTTCGGCGATCCCCACCTCAAATTCTCCGCCGCCTACGACAGCGCCTTCCTCCAGGAGGAGTGGCAGGCCACGCCCCAGCTGCTGCTGAAGGCGGGCCTCCGCTACGATCGCCAGCGCCTGCCCACCTTCCCGAACGCGACCGCCTACCAGGCCCTGGACAATCCGCCCGCCACGGTGGATCCCACCTATGGCCCCACGCGGCTGCCCGATGGCCCCCATCCCTACTCCCAACTGATGCATGCCCGGCACGACTGGAGCGACTCCCGCCTCTCGCCCCGCCTCGCCTTCAGCTGGCACCCCGACGCCCAGTGGAAGGTCTATGGCGGCGCCGGCGACTTCGCCGGCAGCGTGCTGCTGGGCCCCCTCTACGGCACCCTGCTCTTCAACGGCACCTCCATCCAGACGCTGATCCAGACCATCCAGGATCCGCCGGCCCAGAGTTCCCTCGCCGCCTGGGCCCAGCCGGGCCACCGCTATTCCGCCGTGCCCCCAGGCCCCCAGGTGATCACGCTGCCGGGTGAACAGGGCCTGCCCACCACGCGCCAGCTCCACCTCGGCCTGGAGTGGACGCCCCGGCCCGATCTGCGCGTGACCCTGGACCTCGTGAAGTCCAAGGGCTCCGGCTTCAACAACGCGCGGGACGTGAACGCCTTCGTGGTCTACGACAACGCCGGCACGCCCGTGCTCCGCCGCCCCGATCTGCGCTTCTCCAGCATCATCCTCGCCGAGGGGTCGGGCGAGAGCCGCTACCTCGCGCAGAGCCTTTCCGCCACCTGGAAGCCGCGGGAGGCCTTCAGCCTCCAGGCCAGCTACACCCACAGCAAGACCGAGGACAACTTCATCGACTACACCACCGATTTCAAAGCCCAGGACACCTTCGACGTGGACAGCGAGTGGGGGCCCAGCTACCAGGATCAGACCCACCGTGTGGTCGTGAGCGGCGTCTGGATGAGCTCCTCCCAGGGCAGCCTCTGGGCCCGGGACTGGACGCTCGCCTTCATCGGCCGCTACGCCTCGGGGCGGCCCTACACGAAGCTCCTGGGCTACGACCAGAACCTGAACGGCGACGCCACCTCCGACCGCCCCGTGGGCCTGGGCCGCAACTCCGAGACGGGCCCCAGCACCCGCAACCTGGATCTGCGCGTCGCCCGCAGCTTCCCCCTGGGCGCCACGCGTCTGGAGCTGCGCGCCGAAGTCTTCAACTGCTTCAACACGACGAACGTGCTGCTCCAGCAGAACGACCTCGCCTCCACCACCCCCGCCTACGGCTCGCCCATCGCCTACGGGCCCAAGCGGCAGTTCCAGTTCGGGGCGCGGCTGACGTTTTAGGCAGGATCAAGCGGTTCGACTCACGAGTACAGGGCTTTGGGCTCTGGGCTCTGGGCTCTGGGCTCTAGGCTGTTGCTGATTCCGGTGTTGCATCGATCTGTTCCGGGTCGAGCAGATCCGGATTCCGTACCCGGCAAGAGCCAAGAGCCAAGAGCCCAAAGCCCAAAGCCAAGGACCCCCTCCGGATTCAACCCGGCTCCGCCAGCAGGAGCCGGTTCTTGGGGGTGATATCCCCGGGGATCAGCTGCGTGGACACCCGGTAGCCCTGCTGGCGCAGTCGGGCCACGCGGGTGGCATCCATGGCCATGGGGCCGTCCAGCCATCCCTCCAGGCCCCCGAGGTCGCCCCCCTTGAGGTCATGGCAGCAGGGCAGCACGGCGACGCAGGCTCCGGCTTCCACGGCCCTTTCGAGGATCAGGTCAGTAAGCCCCCCGCAGGCATGGGCCGAGACCACCAGATCGTCGCGGTGCAGGGGCACGGCCCCCAGATCGGCCTCGAGGAAATCCACCCGGCCCCGCAGGCGCGGCCAGGCTTCGCATAGGGCGGTCTCCAGCCGTGAGGCGCTTTTCGGAAGGCGCAGATCCACGGCCAGGGCCTCGGGGGAGCTGTCGTCGAGCAGGAGGAGGATGTGCGCCAGCAGGCCGTGCCCGCAGGCCAGATCCACGACCCGCCGGCCCCGGAAGCGGCGCCGCACCCGGCGCGCCACTTCCCACGCCTCGTAGAGCTCCTTCCGGGGCAGGCACCCGGCCCGGCAGACGGCCCGGCCGATGGCATCGAAGAGGGTGTCCCCCGGGAATTGGGGGAGCAGGTGCTCCGTGAGCCGGTTGCGGGAGGCGCGATCCATGCCGTCAGAGGGGCCGGAGCTGATCGGCGATGGAGCGGGTGCGCTCCGTGACCGTGGTGCCCGTGTGCAGCGTGGACTTGCGCTCGATGAGCAGCACCTGGCACTCCTCCTCGGCCACGGGGTTGTGGCGGACCCCCTTGGGCACGACGAACAGCTCCCCTTCGGCCAGCTCGACGCTGCGATCCTCCAGCTCGATCCTCAGATGCCCCTTGAGGATGAGGAAGAGCTCATCCTCCTCCTCATGGCTGTGCCAGGCCAGCGAACCCTGGATCTTCGCCACCTTGATGTAGGCGTCATCGACCTCCGCGATCACGCGCGGCGACCACAGCTCCGTGAGGCCGTTGGCGATGGTCTTGGGGGAGATGACGGAGGACATGGTGGCTCCTGGGGCGGCTTGTGGAAGCGCGGGCACCGACTTGAAGCGGTGGTACCCGGCGAATCGAGTGGTTGGGCCGGGATCACCGCGCCATCAAAGGGGCAACTTTTCGATGAATTCGGAAGAATAGACGAAGGTGCCGAACTCGATGGATCTGGTTGTCGCGATATTGCCAACTTCCACGGTGATTTGTGTTTTCGGATCACCCGGGTGGGGCTTGGGCGCTTTCGTATTTTTCGGGTCACAGGCTTGGGTGTGCTGATGGGCCTCTACCTTGGGTGGAGTACAGCCCAATCCGGCGAGCCCCATGGAGAGCAGGGAAGCCGTAGCCAAGGAGAGATTGAGCTTCCGGCGGGTCATCAGGTGACGGGTGGTGATCCCACAATCCGAAGTCAGGATCCGACCATCCGGGCGCCGCCAAAGGCGGGCGCAGAGGCGTCCCTCAGATGAACGGATCAATCGAAGGGCTTCATCCCTGGACATCTTCGAGACATCAAACACATTCAGTTTGCACAAATCGCAAAAGCGAACTCGCTCATCTCCCTCCATGGAATCCCAGGGGGCCGGGCAAGGGGACGCGATTTGAATAAGGTCGAGTGGGGAGTTTGATTCATTCATCGAATCACCAATGGGGGTCTGAGGTCCAGCTCTCTAAACCGTTGGGAATGCCTCGCAGCGCCGGTGTCTGGTGCATTGATTGGCTAGGTGACGATAGCCGATGGAAGGTCGATGCATTAGCTGGCAAGGGCGAACCTTCATTTAGTGGTATCCCCAAACATATTCGACCCTTTGGTTCAGATCCCCAGAGAAGAGTACGTACCCATCTTCGTTGTACCCGCTGTGCCAGAACAACAAATCGGACTGCCCGCCGCTCCCAGGAGATACCGCTCCAACGAAATCAAGGCCAGATCCTAGAAACAAAGGGCTCTTGGCGAGAAGGAATGTGTGTTGCTCCCAGGCTGAATCACTTGGGCCATCGCAACACGAAAAGCCGACGGGGGCATTCAGGCGCAGGGTGACGAGTTTTCGCCCTTGCTTATCCCGGAAGCACTCAACAACTTGGATGTGATCAAGGGAATAGGTGAACGGGGTTGGCGACTCATCCCCTTGGGGGCAGAGAAAGGCCCGACCTGCTTCCCTTTTGAAAGGACCGAATAGCCGACGTTTCTCGGCAATGGAAATCCAGCACGGGATCCATTTGCTTGAATCGGTGATCCCCCCGTTCGAGATGGCAATGATCGGGCGATCGTCTGGGGTAGAGCACCAACCATGGAAACGCTGATTTGAGTTTTTGATACTTGGGAGTGATCCGCTGCCTGCCACCTGCAGGATTCGATCTCGTGGGTACGTCCAGGCGTATTCGGTTGAGAACCCAGGGTCCGTCGATTCAATGGATCCCAAACGCTTACCCTCATGACTGAATTCCCACTTCATTCTTGGGGCAATGAATCTACGCCCTGCATCTTCGTGGCCTAAGGATGTCCATTTCCTACCCTCCTTTACGAACAACGCCCGAATTCCCTTACCTGCCTTCTCGTTGCACTGAGGTGCCTCAAGCACTCCGATCAGAGGACCATCACCAGCGAAACCACGCGTTGATAGCAGCGTCATGAAAATTAGGAATCTGATTTTCGAGAGGGCCATTCCAGAGTCACCTAACTTTCGAAATCACCAGCGGTGACGTGTAGCGCCAGCGTCTGGGGCATTGAGTAGTTAGCCCGATCAAGGTTCCTTGGATAATGTTTCATTCACGTAGTCCGTTAATAACGGCGATTGAAAAAACACACCCACAACTTGGTACTCATCCGTCGTCTTCCTCAACTCAAAACGAATAGTGCCCGAACCGTTGCGGAATTTTGTCGCATAGGTGATGCGACCCCAACGACCGGTTTGATCGACACCAGTCTGAACAAATTGGACGGTTTTAGATTCAATGGGGCCGAGCTTTTCAGTAATGCCCTTCATTAGTTTGTTGTGCTTTTCCTCGGGGAAGGCATTCCTACCTCCTTGGCCCATTAGTGAGTAGGCGCCAGCAAAATCTTTGGATTCCAACTTGGCAAGGTATTGAGAGCAGACTGGCCCGAATTCCTTTTCTCCGACTTTCATTGCGCCAGAAACCATGAAATAGCAGCTCATTCCCATGAGAAGCATGAGAGCCACAGCACCCAAACAGCCGAAGCCAATCCACTTGCCCCAGGGTTTCCCCTTGGAATTGGAGACATCTGAAGTGGGCGTTGAGTATGAGTTTTCCATGGAGCACCAGGTCGGAAAGGTTTAATGAAGAGCGGCCTAATTTTGGAAATGGAGTACGAGGAATCACCTTAGTTTGGCATCCAATCCACTGGCGGATTGGATGCGGGTGACCCCACCTCACCCCTTCCCTTCCGCATCCCCAATCCCCGGCATGCACGTCCGGAAGTAGCGGTCGGGGCGCTTGATGCCTTGGGCTTGGGTCCAGGCGGCCACTTGGTCGAGGAGGGCCTTGCCTTCTTTGCCGCCGATGCGGTGGCCGAGGGCCCAGCGGGCGGAGTGGGCTTGGGGCATGAGGAAGCTGCGCTCGAGGGCGGGGATGGCGGCGCGGAGGTGGCCAAGGGCGGCGGCTTCGCGGCCCTGGAGGAGGGCGGCGCTGGCGCGGAGCTGTTCCGCCAGGGGCCACCCGTAGGCGAGCTTCTCGCGCTCCAGGGCGGCGATGGCCTTGCGGGCCGTGGGCAGGTGGGCGGGGCCCGCGCTCAGGGCGGCCAGGGCCCAGAGATAGTGCCAGGTGAGGTTCAAGCCGGCCACGCGCAGGAGGCCGGAGGCCTTGAGGGGGCCCGCCACGCGGGCCAGCCGGGCCAGGGCCTCCCCGGGGCGGCCCTCGTAGGTGTCGGCGTCGATGCTCGTCATGAGCACGTAGAAGTCCGGCATCGTGAAGCCGCCCAGGGCCCGGGACCACCCTTCCTCCGCTTCCGCCAATTCGGAGCGGCAGAGCTGCGGGGCGTCGTCGGCGAGGTGGAGCTTGGCGGCGATGGCGGCGGCGAAGTGGAGCCGGGCGAAGTCATCGCCCCGTTCCCGGGCGGCCTGCAGCAGGGCGGGCAGGCGCCGCCGGGCCTCGTCGAAGTGGCCCATGGTGAGCCGCGCGCCGAGGCCGTAGAAGTGGGCGAAGTGGATGTCGTAGACGAGGGCCTGGGGGTGCTGGTCGGCGATGGCCTGGGCCTTCTCCATCCAAGGGCTCACCTCGTTCCAGCGCCCCTCGGAGCTGGCGACGATCCCAGCGGCGACGTAGGCCCGGGCCAAGGCCTCGGGATGCCCCATGCGTTCGGCGTGGGCGAGGGTGGTCCGCTGGAAGCGGGCGGTGACCTCGGCGCCGGCGAGGCCCTTCGCGCTGCGGAGGGCGGTCTCCAGGGCCAGGGAGCGGGCGAGGTTCAGGGGCTCGCCGCTCTCGAGGGCCATCAGCAGGTGCCGGGTCTGGAAGTCGATGCCCCGCAGGGGGTCGACGGTGCTGAGGCCCGCGGCGGCGACGCGGCAGACCTCCATGCGCAGGAGTTCCTGTGCTGGGATCTGATGGGGCTCCCGGGCCTCGAAGCGCAGGCCCCGGAGCTGGAGTTGGATCCGGTGGAGGAGGAGGCTGCCGATGGCCTGCAGGCGCGTGGTGGGCCAGCGCAGGCCCACGGCCTTCACCAGTTCCTTGAGGATGGGAATGCCCTCGTCGAAGTGGCCGCTGCGGATGAACCGATCCGCCGCCAGGCGCTTCAGGTGCATGGCGTCCTCGGGGGTGGCCCCTTCCACGGCCTCCAGGTAGGCGCGCCCGGCGCGCTGGCCGAAGCCCGCGTGGGCCAGGGCTTCGCCCCGTTTGACGCGGAGGGCCTGGGGTTGGGGCGCCCCCAGTTCCAGGGCCTTCTGGTAGAAGCGGGCGGCCCGCTCGAAGGCGAGGGCGCCGGAGGCGCGATCGCCGGCCTGGGCGGCATAGACCGCGGCCCTTCCCGGTTCACCCGCCCCCTCGAAGTGGCGCACGAGGGCCTCGGGATCGAGGCGCCCCGTGGCTTCGAAGGCCAGGGCCAGGGCCCGGTGATGGGCGCTCAGGGCCGCGGGGGCCAGGGTGCCCAGCACGGCTTCCCGGATGCGATCGTGGTAGGGCTCCAGCATGCGGGCGGCGGCGCTGCCCAGCATGCGGACCATGTGCCCGGCGCGCAGCATCACGAGGGGGCCATCCCCGTGCAGCCCCGCGGCCTTGCGGATGACGGGCAGCTCCAGGGGCTGGCCCGCCACGGAGATCACCTCGAGCAGGTTGCGGGCCTCGGGGGGGAGGGCCTCCACGCCCGCGCGCACGACCTGCTCCACGCCCCCCACGGCGGAGAGCTCCCGGCGCTGGGTGTAGCGGGCGAGCTGGCTGATGAAGAAGGGATTGCCCTGGGCCTCCTGCACGATCTGCATCGCCTGCTCGCGGGCGGCCCGATCTTGGGTGCCCATGCAGGCGAGCGCAAGGTCGCGCGCCTCGTCCGGGGGCAGGGGGCCGAGCTCGATGGTGACGGCCGCGAGCTTGGGCAGCATCTCGAGCAGCACAGGGGAGGTGTCCATCTCCTCGCTGCGGAAGGCGAAGATGAGCAGGAGCGTGGGCGCGTCGGGGGGACGGAGCAGCTCCTCCAGCAGCAGGGCGCTATCGAGATCCCCCCACTGCAGATCGTCGATGACGAGGATGAGCGGGTGCTGATCCCCCATGCGGGCCAGCAGCTCGCGCAGGGCGGCGAAGGCACGGCGCCGGAGCTCCAGCAGATCGGGCAGGTCGCCGCGCTCCTCCACCTCGAAGGCGGGCACCTGGCGGAGCACGGGGAAGAGGCGGGTGAGGGCCTGGGGGTTGCGCGGCAGCAGCGCCTTGACCTCGGCCTCGGGGAGGTGGAAGAGGTGGTTGCTCAGGGCGTCCACGAGGCTGTCGAGGGCCTTGAAGGGCACCGACTCCTGCTCGTAGCAGCGGCCCGTGAGCATCACGGCCCCGCGATCCCGGCGGTGCACCTCCCGCAGGAAGCGGCGCAGGAGGTGGCTCTTCCCCATGCCGGAGCTGCCGTGCAGGGCGAGGGTGCGGGGCCTTCCGTCCTGCAGGCCCTTGAAGGCCTGGAGGAGTTCGGCGAGCTCCCACTCCCGGCCCCGCTGCAGGGCGGGCTGGGGCTCGAAGGGGGCGGGGACGGGGGCCGTGCCCAGGCGCTGGAGCACCTCCGCGCCGCTGGGGCGGTAGGCCGGGCGCCGCTCGAGCAGATCCATGCAGAGGCGGACGAGATCGCGGGGGAGATCCGGCACGAGCTGATCGGGCGCGATCAGCGGCTCCATCTGCCTGCGCTGGATCATGTCCAGGGAGGTGCCGCGGAAGGGCCGCTGCCCCGTGAGGGCTTCGTAGAGCACCACCCCGACGCTGAACCAGTCGCTCGCCTCGGAGATGACGTCGCCCGCGCCCTGCTCGGGCGACATGTAGGAGGGGGTGCCGAACACGCGCGTGGGATGGGCCCCGGAGTGGTCGGGTCCCAGGTCCGTCACGAGGCCGAAGTCCAGGATCACCACGCGGCCGTCGGCATCCACCATGATGTTGCCGGGCTTCAGATCCCGGTGGAGCTTGCCCGCCTGATGCAGGGCGCTCAGCCCCTCCGCCAGCTGGCGGAGGGCGGAGCGCAGCCGGGGCAGATCCGGGGCGAGGCCATCGGCCTCCTGCGGGGCGGAGGGGGGCTCCTCCGAGGCGGGGGGCAGGGTGGAACCCGGGGGGGCCTCCCGCGAGGCACCCGACGAGGCCAGGGGATCCGAGACCCGGGTGGGCGCCTCGGAGAGGGGCGTGGCCGCCCAGGTCTCCTCATCGGAGACGGGGGAGTGGGATTCCGAGTGCCAGGGGCCGGCCCCCGGGGGCGTGCGCACGTACTCGAGGAAGGATTGCCCCTCCACGAGCTCCATGGTGAAGAACCAGCGGTTGCCCACGGAGGTGAGCTCATAGAGCATCACCAGGTTGGGATGCACGAGATCCGCGAGGGCGCGGAACTCCCGCTTGAAGAGGTAGAGGGCCTCGGGCGTGGTGTGGTGGAGGAGCTTCAGGGCCACCTTCGTCTGGCGGGCCAGATCGAAGGCCTGGTAAACGGTGCCGAAGGAGCCCGCGCCCAGACGGCGGCCGAGGCTGAGGGTGCGGGTGCCCTCGAACGCCTCCAGTTCCCGGCCGGGCTCCTCCATCGGGACCTCAGGGCTCCACGGGGGCGAACACGCGCAAGGTGGCCGCCAGGAGCGGCACGCCCATGACGAAGGGGGAGATCACGCGGGTGGCGAGGGGCCAGCCCACGAAGAGATCGCCGAAGCAGAGCACCCCGTAACCCAGGAGCGGCAGCATGAGGATCCATCGGTTGGGGCGGCCCAGGGGCTTGAGCGGGATGCGCGCGGCCGCGCCGCGGAAGGCCAGGGCGCAGGTGGCGCAGGTGATCACCCACCCGATGAAGTTCTGGAAGGGGATGTTGAAATACTGGCCCCCGTCCGTCCAGATCCAGGCCTTCACTTCACCTGCCATGAGGGGATCCATGGTGAGGTCCCAGGCGGTCATGATCAGGCCCGAGAACAGCGAGGCCGTGAGGGCCCAGCCGAAGCCCGCGGGCAGCGAGAGGGGCCCGTCGCCCAGCAGGAGGTCGGCCATGAGGTGGCAGGGGTAGAGCACCATGAAGTAGGCGCAGGGGATGATGATGGGCACCGTGCCGAACCACTTGGGGCCGAGCAGATCCGTGTACTGGTAGGGCCCGAAAATGAGGCCCGTGCGGGCGCCCACGAACTCGAAGGCGAAGGAGATCACGTAGGTCAGCGCGAAGAAGGCGAGCGCCTGCCGCCAGCCCAGCGTGTACAGGGCGTGGATGAACACGAGCACCGTGAAGATGATCGTGGTGATGGGGAAGGCCACCCGCTCCACGGGCGCCACCTGATGGGTGACGTGGTAGATCTGGATGCAGAGGTGGGCGAGGAAGGCGAAGGCCATTCCCGTCATGAGGAGGATCTCGAGCCCCCGGTGGGCTTCGACCTTTTGTTCGAGGTACGTTTTCATCGGGACACCTCCATCCGCTTGAGACGCACGGCGGCCACCAGGAGGGGCGCGCCCATGGAGAAGGGGGAGATGAGGCGGGTGGCCTCGGGGTAGCCGATGAAGACGTCGGGCAGGCCCAGGAGGCCGAAGGTGATGAGGGGCAGGGCGTAGAACCACTTGGAGTGGGCGGCCACGGGCGGCGGGGCCTCGCTGCGCTCCGTGAGCCGCAGGGTGATGTTGATGATGAAGCAGGTCTCCACCCAGCTCAGGTAGTTGGCGAAGGGGATGCCGAAGTAGGGGCCGGGCTGTTCCCACACCCAGGCCTTCACCTTGAGCACCATGTAGGGATCCACGGTGAGATCCCAGGCCGTCATCACGAGGGCGGTGAGGAAGGCGAGGCCCAGGATCCAGGCCCCCTTGCCCTGGGTGCTCACCATCCGGCCCTCGGTGATGAGGTTCACCACGAGGTGGCTCGCGTACATGGTGGTGAACCAGCCCAGGGGGATCACGTAGGGCACGGGGCCCAGGCGGGGGCCGAGCACTTCCGTGTAGTAGTAGGGCGTGGCGAGTCCCGTGGCGATGCTCAGGGTCTCCGCGCCGTAGGAGAGGCCCACGCAGATGCCGAAGAACATCCAGGCCCGGCGCCAGCCCAGGAGGTGCCCGGCGTGGAGGAGCATGGCCGTGGCCATCACGATGTTGCTGATGACCAGCGAGGGCTTCTCCCCCGCGGTGATCGCCGCGTGGCCGTGCAGGACCAGGCCCACCGCCACCAGCGCGGCTGCCGCCACGCCGAACCCACTTTTCCGACTCGTTTCGGCCATGAAGCCCCTCGTGGTTTTTGGAGGGAGTCTAACAGGGTCAGTGACTAAGCGCCCTGTCCGAGACTGCGCCGGGGCTCAGCCTCCGGTAGCTTCCATGCCCAGGGCCATGGACCAGGCCGCGGAGGCGCCCGGCGCGAGGCTCAAGACGCCGGGCCGATCTGTGAAGTCCCCCGTGAAGCCCACTTCATCCGCGAGCCCCTGCCAGGGTTCCAGGCAGAGGAAGGGCGCGCCGGGCTTCGTCCAGCAGGCGAAGGAGGGGGCCTCCCACCGGACGCGCAGCCGCGGCTCCCCGGGCACGCCGTAGCGCGCGCCGCGGCTTCGCACGGTATCCCAGATGAGGGCGTCCGCCGTGAAGAGGTCATCCTTCAAGGCCAGGGTGCGCGCCACCACGGGCGAAGGGCGTCGTCCGTGCGCGATGAAGTCGCCCGCGAGCTGGCGCAAGGCATCGGGTTCCCCTTCATCGAAGACGAGGGCGTGGGCCTCCCGGGCCTGCCCCGCGAGCAGGGGCCACCGGAAGGCGGGATGGAAGCCGAACTGCGCGGGCAGCGGTTCGGCGCCGGGGTTGCGCAGCACGGCTTCCATGCGCAGGCCCGAGGGCTTCAGGGTGAAACGCAGCGTCAATTCGAAGGCGAAGGGATAGTGGGCTCGCGTGCCTTCATCGTCCTCGAGTCGGAGCAGCGCCTGCGAGGCCGTGGCGTCCACCACCTCCCATGCGCGATCCCGGGCGAAGCCGTGCTTGGGCATGGGGAAGCGCGCCTCGCCCACGCGAAGGTGCCCCCCCGCCACGCTGCCCACCACGGGAAAGAGCAGCGGTGCCCGGCGACCCCACCAGGCGGGATCGCCGTTCCAGAGCAGCTCGTGGCCTTCCCATGTGAAGGACTGGAGCTCGGCACCGTGGTGCGATACCGAAGCGCCGTAGGGCCCCGCGTGAAGCTGCAGCGTCATGCGGCTTCCTGACCTATTCCATGCGTGACGCTCTGGTGCCCAAACGCCTCCCACGCCAGCCGCCGGAACTGATCCGTGTGCCCCCAGTCCACCTTGTCCAGCCACAGCTTGTAGTGGAGCAACTCATGCTCCAGGATCCGCGCCTGGATCTCCTCCGGCGTGTGGCACCTCACGCCGCACACCACCTGGGGCCAGGGCCAGTCGAGGCGGCGCAGCAGCGGGATGCTCATGCGGATCTCGGGACGCCACACGCCGCGCGCATCCTTCTCGATCACGAAGAGCCCCGCGCAGCGCGTCATGCGCGGCGACCACACGAGGGGCAAGGGCGGAAGGTCCCACCCCGCCTGGCGGAGGATGAGCGCGGCTTTGTGGCGGAGGGTGGGGGGCACGCTTCCGATTTTGGGGCCAAAGGGGGCCACGGGCGAACCCGGATTTACGGGCCTTCGGTGCGCATTGGGCCTGCCCCCTGCCAGACTGGGAAGGTTCCGCCCCGAAATAGGAGATGACCATGGCCACCGGGTGCTCCCGCCTCTCCCTGCTCCTCACGGCGACCTGCCTCGTCTCCACGGTTCCGGTCGCGGCGCAGGGCACGGCCATCTCCTTCTTCAACAGCGCCACCCGCAGGTACCGGCAAGGGGACCTCGACGGGGCCCTGGCGGATTTCACGAAGGCCATCGAGCTCAATCCCGACTATTGGAAGGCCTACACCAGCCGGGGGGTGGTCCGGAGGGACAAGGGGGACCTGGAAGGGGCCTTGAAGGATCACTCCCGCTCCATCCAGATCAACCCGAAGAACGCGGCGGCCTACGGCAACCGGGGCGTGGCGCTGCGGGACAAGGGCGACCTCGATGGCGCCCTGGCCGACTATTCGGCGGCCCTGGCCCTGGATCCCCTGGATTCCTACACCTACAGCAACCGGGGGGTGGTGCGCGCCGACCGGAGGGAGGATGACGCCGCCATCGCCGACTTCAGCCGCGCCATCGAGCTGCGGCCGGAATACGCCGAGGCCTACTTCAACCGCTCCGTGTGCAAGAAGCGGAAGGGGGATCTGGAAGGCGCGAAGCGCGACCGGGCCAAGGCGATCAGCCTCGACCCCCGCCTGGACCGCTGAGGCTGCCAAGGGGTGAGGCGGGGGGAGGGTGTGGGCCACTCCAGGATCGTGAAAGTTGACCGTTGGGTATGATGTCAGATGTGACTTGGTCACACGCTGGATATCGGACCCCCATGTACCCCTCCCTCCATGCTTTGGACGCCTCCTCCCGCCGCACGGTGGAAGCCTACATGAACCATTTCCTGGATCGGCGGGAGGTGGGCTTCGGGGAGCTCTTCACGGAGGATGGGGCCTTCGAGGGCGCCTATTCGGGGGGCGTGCTCCAGGGACGCGCCCTCATCGAATCCCACTTCCGCCACAGCGTCCGGCGCCTCTTCCTGGATGGGTTCGTGCAGTTCCGCGGAGTGGAGGTGGTCGGCCGACAGGTCAGGCTCGATTGGGACCTCACTCGGCCGGGCGCGGAGGGCCCCGTCACCATCGAGGGAAGCACCTTCCTCGACCTGGCCGAGGACGGCCTGTTGCGGAAGGTGAAGGCGGAATGGGATCCGAAGGAACTGATGGGCTGAGCGGGCCCCCGGGTCGGCTCAGCGCAAGAACAAGCCCGGATCCACCCGCGCGTTGTTGAGGCTCAGGCTCCAGTGGAGGTGCGGACCCGTGGCGCGGCCCGTCATTCCCACGCGACCGATGGGGGCCCCGGCCTTGAGCGCGTCGCCCTCCTTCACGTCGATGCGGGAGAGGTGGCCCAGCAGGCTCACGACGCCTTCGCCGTGGGCGATCATCACGAATTTGCCGGCGAAGAAGAAGTCGCCCGTGAGCACCACCACGCCCTCGGCGGGCGCCACGACCTTCTGCCCCTGGGGGGCGGCGATATCGAGGCCGGGGTGGGGGGACCGGGGCTCGCCGTTGAAGATGCGGCGCAGGCCGAAGGAAGCCGTGAGGCGCCCCGCCGTGGGCGGATGGAATTTCAAGGAGGGGACACGCCCTTCGGGCCACACCTTCCAGGCGGGCTTGCTGAGGGCATCCTCCTGGGCGATGCGGGCCTCATCCTCGGGGTTGGGATTCACCAGACGGGGATTCTCCACCGTGACGCGCTGCTCGGGGTAGCGCTTGGGCCTCACGGTGAAGCCCATCGGATGGCCATCCACCACCAGGGATTCGGCGCCGGGCGGGGTGGAGAGCTTGAGTCCCACGATGGCGACCCACGCCTTCCCTTTGCGGCGCACCAGCACGCGCTCCCCCTTGAAGGTGACCTGGGGCGCCTGCTCCGAGGGAGGCAGGGCCACCACGGCGACGCCGCCGGGAACGGGGGAGGCCTTGAGGGGCAGGGGGGCGGGAGCGGTGAGGGCGGGCGGAGCGAGCAGGAGCATGCGGGGCTTTCCGAGGGTCGTGAAGGTTCAGCTTAGCCCGCGGGCGCGGTCTGATTTAGCCCGGATCGCGCAGTTGGGTTTGCATGGAGTGGGCTTTGGGCTATCGGCTCTAGGCTCTTGCCGATTCCGGCCTTGCACGGGTCCGTCCAATCGTGAATCGACCAGAATTGCCGTGCCCAGCTAGAGCCTAGAGCCGAAAGCCTAGAGCCCATCGCCCGATCCGCCTTCAGTGCCGACCCCACCGTCCATCCCGCATGCGGCCGAGCTGGAGGGAGTTGTCCGCGCGGAGCTCTCGGGGGAGCAGGGATTCGGGTGCATCCTGATAACAGACGGGCCGGGCCCAGCGTGCGATGGCCGCCGCCCCCACGGAGGTGGTTCCCGGTGCGCTGGTGGCGGGCCAGGGGCCGCCGTGCACCATGGCGTAGCCCACCTCGACGCCCGTGGGCACGCCGTTGAAGAGCACGCGGCCCGCGAGGCGGCGGAGGCGCGGGAGCAGCGTGGCGGCCAGGGCCTCGTCCGCGGGCTCCATCCACAGGGTGGCGGTGAGCTGGCCGGGCAGGGCCGCGAGCACGGCGCTGCGCTCCGCCTCTGATTCACAGGCGACGAGCATCGTGGTGGGGCCGAAGACCTCTTCGCCCAGGGCGGGCTGGGCGAGGAACCCTGCGCCGGAGACCTCCAACAGGTGGGGAACCCCGCATCCCGGTGCCGCCTCCACGGCGGGAAGGGCCCCTACCGCGCCCAGACCCATGTGATGGGCGAGGCCCGCGCGGTAGGCCTGGGCGAGGCCTTCGCCCAGCATGGGGGCGGGCGTGCCCGCCTGGAGGGCCTGCAGGAGCCCGGTGCGGAAGGCGTTGAAGCCCTCGCCCTTCACGGCGACGATGAGCCCGGGGCAGGTGCAGAACTGACCCCCGCCATTGAGGACGGAAGCGGCCAGCGTGCGGCCCAAGGCTTCGCCGCGCGCGGCCAGCGCACAGGGCAGCACCACCACGGGATTCACGCTGCCCATCTCGGCGTAGACGGGGATGGGCTCCGGGCGCGCCGCGACAAGCTCCAGCAGGGCCTTGCCACCCTGGAAGGAACCGGTGAAGCCGACCGCGCGGATATCGCCGTGCTGCACGAGGCGGCGCGCCACGGCGTGCCCGGCGTCGAAGAGCAGGCTGAAGCAGCCGAAGGGCAGGTCGCGCCGCGCCAGGGCACCCTGGACGACGCGGGCCACGAGCTCGCTGGTGCCGGGGTTCAGGGGGTGGGCCTTGGCCACCACGGGGCAGCCCGCGGCGAGGGCCGAGGCGGTGTCGCCCCCGAGGGCGCCGAAGGCCAGGGGGAAGTTGGAGGCGCCGAAGACGGCCACGGGCCCCAAGGCGTGCAGCATGGAGCGCAGCTCGGGTTTGGGCAGCGGCGTGCGCGCGGGATCGCCCGCATCGAGGCGGGCCTCCACCCAGGAGCCCTCCTGGGCCACGTCCGCGAAGAGGCGCAGCTGGAAGCAGGTGCGGCCCAGTTCGCCGCGCACGCGGGCCTCGGGCAGGGCCGTCTCCGCCATCACGCGGAGGACGAGTTCATCGGCGGCGCCTTCCAGTCCCTTCGCGATCTCCCGCAGCAGCTCCGCGCGGCCGGGGCCGCCCAGGGCCTCCAACGCGGAAGCCGCTTCCCGCGCCAAGGCCACGGCGCGATCCACCTCCGCATCCGTGGCGCTGTGGAAGACGGGCCGCAGGGCCTCGCCCGTGGCGGGGTTCAGGGCCTGGAAGGCATGGTCGCCGGGGTCGCCGAGGACGGGGCCGAGGAGGGAGAGGCCTTGGAGCATGGAGATCACCGCCGAGGAGGAAGGAAAAGATAAGCCGGAGATGAACCGAGATGAACGGAGATGGATCCGGCGAAGGCCGAGTTTTTATCTCTGTTCATCTCTGTTCATCTCCGGCCTTCTTTTGCTTTTGGATTTTGGGTTGAGCTTTGCGTCAGGGCCGCTCAGTCACCCGGCCCGGGATTGCTGGTGATGGGGCCAAAGAGGGAGGGGCCTTGGAACATGGTGATCACCGCCGGAGAGTTGAAAAAAAGGAAAACCAGTGATGAACAGTGATGGAAAGGGGATGAACAGTGATGGGAACTCGCGGAATCCCGCTTTGGCTTTATCACCGTTCATCACTGTTCATCACCGGCTTTCTTTTGCTTTTGGCTTTTGGCTTGAAGTCCCGTTCAGTTTCGGACCAAGTGCGCCAGTGCGTCGTGGAGCACGGCCAACGCCGCCTCCCGCTCCGCCCCCGCGAGCACGGCCCGCGGCGCGCGCATGGATTCGTTCCCCCAGCCCCGCTCCTGCTGCACGAGTTTGATCAGCTGCACGAACTTCGGCACCGTGTCCATGCGCAGCAGCGGCAGGAACCAGGCGTAGAGGCGGAAGGCCTCCTCCATCTTCCCGGCCCGGCTGAGGTTGAAGAGGTCCACGCTCTCCTTCGGGAAGGCGTTCACGAGGCCCGCGATCCAAAAGGAGGCGCCCATGGCCACGCCTTCCATGAGGCAGTCGTCCACCCCCACGCCCAGCGCCAGGCGATCGCCGATGAGGGCGCGGATGCCGGCGATGCGGCGGGCGTCCGTGCTGCTCTCCTTCACGCCGAGCAAGTTCGCGTGCAGGCCCGCCAGCTCCGCCACCTGCTCCGGCACGAAGTCCACCTTGTAAGCCACGGGGTTGTTGTACAGGAGGCAGGGCAGAGGTGTCGCGGAGATCACGGCGCCCAGGTGCGCGCGCATCTCGGCCCAGTCGCCCACATACACGTAGGGCGGCAGCACCATGAGGCCCTGGGCCCCGGCCGACTGCGCGGCCTGGGCGAGTCGCACGGCTTCCAGGGTGGACAGGGCGGCGATGCCGGGAATCACGGGCTTGCCTTCCGCCGCCTTCACGCAGGTGCGGATCACGGCCACCTTCTCGTCGAAGCTGAGCGTGGCGCCCTCGCCGAGCGAACCGCAGGGCACGAGCCCCGTGCAACCGGCCTCGAGCATCCAGCGGGCGTGGGCCTCGAGCGCGGCGTGATCCACGGAGCCATCGGGCCGGAAGGGGGTGGTGATGGCGGGGATGACGCCTTGGAAGATGGTCATGGCTGCTCCGGGTCGGAAAGGCCGCCGACGAGGTCGGCGAAGGTCGTGGGGACGAGGGGAAGGCGGGGGCCGCCGGGGGCCCAGCCGAAGAGGAATTCCGCCGCGGGCCCGCAGGTGCGGCCCTGGCAGCGCCCCATGCCGCAGCGGGCGTGGAGGCGGGCGTCACGGCCGCGCTCAAGGGACTGGACCTCGCCCACCGGCACGTCCTCGCAGCGGCAGAGGATGGTGGACGGTTCGGGAAGTTCGCGCAGCTCGGGGCGCTGGGCGAAGGCAGTCTCGAGGGCGCGGGCCCAGGCGCGGCCGCGCTCCGCCTCAGGCGCAAAACGCGCGGCTTCGGCTTCGCGGCCCGCCGCCATCAGGCCCGCCACGCGGCCTTCGGCCAGGGCCTTCTCCACGCCGCCCACGCCCGTGGGTTCCCCCGCCGCGAAAACGTGGGGCAGGCTCGTGCGCTGGGCGGCGTCGATGGTGACGCGACCCCCCTCGCAGGCGCAGCCCAGGAGCATGGGGAGTTCCAAATTGGAGATGAGGCCGAAGCCCACGGCGAGGAGGTCGGCTTCCACCACCTGGGTGCCCGAAGGCGTACGGAAGTGGATGCGGCGCAGCTGGGCATCCCCTTCGGCGCGGGTGACCCAGGCGTCGTGCCGCAGGGGAAGGCCGAGGAAGCCAAGGCCCTGAGTCAGCAAGCGGGGGCGGCGGAGCAGCTCCGGTGCGAGTCCCCACAGGGCGTGGCGGGGCGCCTGCTCCGCCACGGCGAGCACGTGGGCGCCCTTCGCCCGCAGGTGGGCGGCCACGGCAAGGAGCAGGGGCCCGCTGCCGCCCACGACGACGCGCCTTCCGCGCACGTCCAGCCCGTCCTTCACCAGGGCCTGGAGCCCCCCGGCGCCGAGGACGCCGGGCAGCGTCCAGCCCGGAAAGGGCAGGAAGCGCTCCCGGGCGCCGGTGGCGAGCACGAGGCGATCGTAGGGCAGCTGCTCGGGCCCGGAAGGGCCACAGACGCTGATGCACCCTGGCTTCGGAGCGGCGATCACGCGCCGCTCCAGTCGGAGGGTAACGGCGCTCCGGCGCAGATCTGCGAAGATGGCGCGCGCGGCGCCTCGGGCTTCGCCGGACCACTGGCCCCGCCAGATCTGACCCCCGGGTTCGGGCTGGGCATCCACCAGCGTCACGGCCATCCCCGCGTCGGAGGCGGCCAGGGCGGCGGCGAGGCCCGCGGGTCCCGCGCCGATCACCAGTAGGCCCTCAGCCACGGCGCACCTCCAGGCCCTCGGTGGCGGGGGTGAGGCAGGCGAGCACCTCTCGGCCACCCACGGTGACGCGGCACTCGAAGCACTGGCCCATGCCGCAGAGGGGGCCGCGGGGCGCGCCGGAGAGGTCGCGGCAGGCCACGGGGGGCAGGCCCAGGGCCGCGCTGAGGCGCGCGCCTTCGGGCACGTCCACGGTGAGCCCATCCACGAACACCCTAGGCATGGGCCAGCTCCGAGAAGCGGGAGGGCAGGAAGGGCGCGGGATCCAAGGGCAGGCTCCGCCCCAGGATCTGCGCCGTGAGCAGGGCCGCCGTGGCGGGCGCGGTGGTGATGCCGAGGCCCTCGTGGCCGCAAGCGAGGAAGAGGCCCGGGCGGCCGGGCATGGGGCCGATGAGGGGGCGGTGATCGGGCGTGGTGGGCCGGAAGCCCGTCCAGCAGCGGATCACGTTCAGTTCCGCGAGGCCGGGCACGTAGTCGAGGGCCCGATGGATCATGCGGCGCAGCAGGGCCGGGCGCAGCTCCGGGGAGTCGTCCCCGAACTGGCGGCTGGAGCCCAGCAGCAGCTGGCCGTTGGGGCGCGGTTGGAGGTTGAAGGCCACGCTATCGGCATCGGAGCCATGGGCGGATTTGAGGTAGCCCAGCTCCACCAGCTGATGGCGGAGGAAGCCGGGGTGGCGATCCGTGATGGCGAGGTGGCCCTTGCGCTTCACGAGGGGAAGGTGGCGCAGGAACTCGCGGGAGGCGCTGCCCGCGGCGAGCACCACGGCCCCGGCGGCGATCCGGGTGCCATCCATGAGCCTCACGCCGCCAGGTTCCAGGGTGGCCACCGGGGTGCCGGTTTCGATCCGGGCCCCCGCGCGGTGGGCGGCTTCCGAGAGAAGCCGGGCTCCCGCTGGCGGATAGATCACGGCGTCGCCCGGCACGCGCATGCCGCCGGCGAGGTGGGGAGCGAGGCAGGATTCCACCTCGTGCAGATGGCGGGCATCGATCATCTCCGCGGAGATACCCGCGACCTGGTAGGCCTCGCAGCGGGGGCGCACCAGGGCCAGCTCCTCGTCGTCCCGCGCCACCCACAGGGTGCCGCAGGGATCGAATTCCAGGGCGGTGCCGAGTCGGGGGGCCAGGGCCTTCCACCGTTCGACGCCCAGGCGGCAGAGATCCAGCTCCGCGGGAGAACCATCCAGGGCCACGAGGTGCCCCATGGCCGCCGCCGTGGCGCCACCGCCCAGTCCTTCGGCCTCCAGCAAGTGCACGCGGCAGCCCGCCTCGGCCAAGTCGAGGGCGCAGGCCGCGCCGACGACGCCGCCGCCGATGATGAGGACGTCCGGGATCACCGGGGCACCCTCGGGCCAGGAAAAGAGAAACGCAGAGGCGCGGAGGCGCAGAGGCGCAGAGAAGAACCCAAACTCTCCCCCGCTTTTCTCTGCGCCTCTGCGCCTCCGCGCCTCTGCGTCATGCTTTTTTCCTCCGAAGCCCATCCCTGGTTCATCGTGGAATCCCAAAGCGGAAAGGATCCGTCGGATCCAAAATCAGCGTGGCCTCGGCGGTGATGTGCGCCCGGCCCTGGATGTGGGGCAGGAGGATGCCATCGCGGCGCGCCATCCACCCCTGGAAGACGGAGCCCACGAGGCTCTCCTGGCGCCACACCTGGCCTTCCGCCAGCTTGCCCTCGTCCAGGAGGCAGGCGAGTTTGGCGGAGGTGCCCGTGCCGCAGGGGCTGCGATCCCACTCCAGCCCGGGGCAGAGGACGAAGTTGCGGCCGTCGTTGGCGGGATCCATGGGGGGGCCCGTGAGTTCCACGTGATCGATGGCGATGCCGGCCGTCGCGCTGAGACCGTCCCGGTTCAGGGCCTCGCGGATGGCGACAGCGGCGGTGAGCAGGGCGGGCAGGTTCGAGGGGCGCAACTCCAGCCCGTGATCCTCCACGAG
Source organism: Acidobacteriota bacterium (assembly GCA_016192145.1). GTDB lineage: Bacteria > Acidobacteriota > Holophagae > Holophagales > Holophagaceae > JAFDVN01. The sequence goes on from JACPUT010000006.1 coordinate 471,492, forward strand.
GAAGAACCCATTGCCGCCCCAGGCCACGTCGCCATGCACGCGGCCCAGGCCGGGCACGTCCAGCGGTACGTGGCGGAGGATGCGGCGCGAAGGCACGTTGGTGACGACGGCGTCACCGTCCTCCCGCAGCTCCGCCTCCACCACGCCCACGGGGGTGTCGATGCGCAGGGTGCCGGGCTGGAGGCGGCCGAGGTGCCGCAGCGTCTCCACCAGGCCCAGGGTGCCGTGGCCGCACATGCCCAGGGCGCCCACGTTGTTGAAGAAGATGACGCCCAGGTCGCAGCCCGGTTCAAAGGGCTCCACCAGCAGGGCCCCCACCAGCACCTCCGAAGCCCGGGGCTCGCAGGCCACGGCCCGGCGCCAGGCATCGTGCTCCGCCAGCAGGCGTTCCCGGCGAACGCTCAAGGGGCCGAGCCCTAGATCCGGTGCGCCCTCGATCACCACGCGCGTGGGCTCACCGCCCGTGTGGCTGTCGATGACTCGGATGCGGGGTGCGGTGGCCACGGGGCCTCCTGGGGGAGTCATCCAGGATCGGGGTTTGGATGGGGGTGGGTCTTGGTTGATTCCTTGCGGTGGGCATGGGGAACGAAACAAGGGGCTGAATTGGAACGGTTTCTTTGGGGGGACGATTTGACGGGGTTTGTTTCGAACGGGTGGGGAGAGTTCGTCAGAATGGGGCCTGTTTAATAACAGGATGAACAGGATGGACAGGATTCAAGGCCGGACCGAACTGGACGGAACCGCCCAATGCGAGGAGCTCACCGGAGCGATCCTGGGTGTTGCCTTTGACGTGTTGAATGAGCTGGGGGCCGGGTTCCTGGAAAGCGTCTACGAGGGTGCGCTGGTCGTTGCCTTGAACCAGAAGGGCATTTCCGTCGAGCGGCAAGTCGCCATGAAGGTGCGATTCCGCGATGTCGTGGTGGGCCATTTCGTGGCTGATCTTTGGGTGGAAGGCAAGGTCATCGTTGAACTGAAAGCCGTCAGTCGCCTCACCTCCGAACACAAAGCCCAAACCATCAATTACCTCAAGGCGACAGGTACAGATCTCGGCCTCCTCCTCAATTTCGGCAATCCCAAACTCGAATACCACCGCCTCCACCGGTGACCCTTCCTTTCATCCTGTTCATCCGCTTTTCATCCTGTGAATCCTGTTTCAACCCCTCTGAGGCTTGAGCGGTCCATCCGGAATCCCTTCTGATCTCCAATCCACCTTTTCACCTTGTTCATCGGATTTCATCCTGGCGATCCTGTTCCCATGCCCCCCCGTCGCGCACTGGGCCTTGATGCCCTCCTCAGCCAGCTCGGCAGCCTCGCCTTCGTGGAGGAGCTCTTCGACCGCGTGCACGAGGCCGTGTTCACGGTGAAGGATCCCAAAGGCCGCTACCTGGCCATGAGCCAGAGCGGCGTCGAACGTTGCGGGCTCCGTTCCAAGGAGGCAGCGCTGGGCAAGACCGCCTTCGACCTCTGGCCCCCGGAGATGGCGAAGCGCTACGCGGAGCAGGACGCCAAGCTCTTCCGCACGGGCAGGCCCATCGTGGATGCCCTGGACCTCACCCTCTATCCGGATCGCCGGCCCGGCTGGTGCCTCACTCAAAAGGTTCCGCTGCGGGATCGCGCCGGGCGCATGGTGGCCCTCGCCTGCCTCAGCACGGACCTGCCCGAGCCCAGCCGCGCGGGCCTCATCGACGCCCCCTTCGCCGCCGCCGTGGATCACATCCATGAGCACTACGCCGAAGGGCTACGCATGGAGCAGCTCTCCGCCCTCGCGGGCGTCACCCCGAGCCAGTTCGAGCGGCGCATGAAGAAGGTCTTCCACCTCAGCCCCGGCCAGTACGTCATGAAGGTGCGCATCCAGGCCGCGTCGGAGGCCCTCTCCGCTTCGGATCAGCCCATCGCCGCCATCGCCGATGACGTGGGGTTTTGCGATCAGGCGGCCCTCAGCCGGCACTTCAAACAGGTGACGGGGTTGAGCCCGGCGGCTTATCGGAAGTGGGCGAAAGGCGAGTGAGTCGCAGCGCCCGGTGAGGTGATGGGCGTCATGGGTGCGCCCCTTGCGCCGGAGGCGCGATACGCCACGTTCCGCAGGGGAGATCCCTCAATCCCACACGGGCATCCGGCCCGTGGCCATGGTGAAGAACCCCTCCCAAGTGAGGTATTTCCCGAGTTCCTGGAACTGAGGCCAGGCCTTCCGATCGAAACGGGCGCTGAGCTCCGCGCCGGTCATTCCGGGGTGGGTCTGGACGTGGGCCTGGGCGGCTTTGAGGAAGTCCCGGTACCGGAGGAGGTCGGCTTTGGAGGCCACGGGGCCGTGGCCGGGGATGACCTTGGCCTCCGCAGGAAGCCAGCTGAGCACCCACTCCGTGTTTTCGAGGAGGCCCGCCAAGCTGCCCCCGGTGGGAAGGTCGATGAAGGGCAGGAGGCCGTTGAGGAAGAGGTCTCCCATGTGCAGGACGTGGGCGGAGGGAAGGCTCACCAGGAGGTCCCCATCCGAGTGTCCGGCGCGGTAGTGGAGGAGTTGGAGTTCGGTACCGCCCAGGAAGAGGTTCAGCTGGGCCTTCACCTGGGGATCGGTTTCGCCGAAGGTCAGCGCCGGCAGGCCGCCCTGGGGTTCGGTGGGGTTGCCGCGCTGCTCCTCCGCCAGGCGCTTGCGGACGTTGGCATGGGCCACGATGGCCACCCCCTGGCCCTCCATCCCCCGGTTTCCCCCCGTGTGGTCGCCGTGCAGGTGCGTGTTGATGAGGTACTTGATGGGCTTGGAGGTGACGGAGCGGATGGCGTCGCGCAGGCCGGGAAGGGTGTGGTCGAACTGAGCATCGATGAGGACGGCGAACTTGTCCGTCACCACCAACCCGACGTTGCCCCCCTCGCCCGAGATGCAATAGACGTTCTCCGCCACCCGCTCCATCCGGTGGGTTTTCGCCGGGGGCTGCGCAGGCCGGGTATGGGCCGCCGAGGGGATGGCGGCCAAGCAGAGGCAGAGGATCGAGGCCGGGGTGCGCATGCTGCTTCCTGGGGTGTGGCTGAAGCCTGCCAGGCCATTCGGGGCCTGATCAACGCGGTTTGCCCCGGGGTGGGCCCTGTGGCGGCCTAGAACTCGAAGGTGGGCCCGCTGAGGGTCTGGGCGTCCAGGATGGTGCCCTGGTTGTCGAGGGTGACGAGGCCTTGCGTCTGCCGCTGGGTGAGGCCCAACTGCTGGAAGGCCTGGCCGCGCAACTCGGGGTTGTGGCCTTCGGCGCTTTCGAAGAAGACGGCGCCCACCTTGTAGGTCTGGGGCTTCTCCTGGAGCAGGTGCAGTTCCTTGAGCTGGCGGGCATCGACTTCGCTGGGGGCGTCGGTCATGAGGCAGCGGGCCTGGGCCGTCTTGGGGAAGGCGATGACTTCGCGGATGTTGTCGGCGCCGGCCATGAGCATGGCGAGGCGATCGAGGCCCAGGGCGAGGCCGCCCATGGGGGGCGCGCCGAAGGCGAGGGCATCCAGGAGGAAGCCGAACTTGGCGCGGGCTTCCTCTTCGCCGATGCCGAGGGCGCGGAACATGCGGCCCTGCGTTTGCGCGTCGTGGATGCGGATGGAGCCGCCGCCCACTTCGTAGCCGTTGAGCACGAGGTCGTAGGCCACGGCGCGGCACTTACCGGGATCCGTCTCCAGCAGGTCCATGTCCTCGGGGTGGGGCGAGGTGAAGGGGTGGTGGCAGGCCACGAAGCGCTCCGCCTCCTCGCTCCACTCCAGCAGGGGGAAGTCCACCACCCAGAGGAAGGCGAACTTGGATTCGTCCACGAGGCCGAAGGTGCGGGCCAGGCGCTGGCGCAGTTCGCCGAGGATCTTGGAGGTCTGCGGGTCGGTGCCCACGGCGAACACGGCGAGGCCCTCGCCGGTGGCGCCCAGGGCCGCCTTGAGCTGGGCTTCGGCGTCGCCTTCCAGGAACTTCTTGAAGGAGCTGGAGAGGCCATCCTTGCCCCACTTGGCGTAGGGCAGGCCGCCGCCACCCAGCTGCTTGGCCACTTCCTGCAGTTCATCGAGCTGCTTGCGGCTGTAAACGCCGGCGGCTTCGCCGGGCACCCAGATGGCGCGCACGCGGCGCTGGCCCTTGGAATCGGCGGCGGCGCGGAAGAGGTTGAAGGTGCTGGTGGCGAAGGTGGCCGTGACGTCCTGCAGCTTCAGGTCGTAGCGGACGTCGGGTTTGTCGGAGCCGTACCACTCCATGGCGTGCGCGTAGGGCAGGCGGGGGAAGGGGCCCTTCACTTCGCGGCCCACGAGCTTGGACACTTTCTCCATGAGGGGCTCGATGACGCCCTGCACATCCTCCTGGCGGACGAAGCTCATCTCGATATCGATCTGGGTGAACTCGGGCTGGCGATCGGCGCGCAGATCCTCATCGCGGAAGCAGCGGCAGATCTGGATGTAGCGCTCGAAGCCGGAGACCTGCAGCAGCTGCTTGAAGAGCTGGGGGCTCTGGGGCAGGGCGAAGAACTCATGGGGGTGCACGCGGCTGGGCACGAGGTAGTCGCGGGCGCCCTCCGGCGTGCTCTTGGTGAGGATGGGCGTTTCGAACTCGATGAATTCGTGTTCGAGGAAGTGGTTGCGGGTGACGTTGGCGATCTGGCTGCGGAGGATGAGGTTGCGCTGCAGGCTGGCGCGGCGCAGATCCAGGAAGCGGTACTTGAGGCGCAGATCCTCGTTGGCGCCCTGGCCCTCGTGATCCTCCACGGGGATGGGCGGGGTGGCGGCCGTGTTGAGGATCAGGAGCTTCGAGAGCTTCACTTCGATGGCGCCCGTGGGCAGGTTGGGGTTCTTGCTCTCGCGTTCGATGACGACGCCTTCGGCGCCCAGCACGAACTCGCTGCGGACGGCCCGGGCCTTCTCCACCAGGGCGGGGTCGGCGTCGGAGGTGTCCAGGCGCAGCTGCACGATGCCCCAGCGATCCCGGAGGTCCAGGAAGATGAGGCTGCCCATGTCGCGCACCTTGCGGGCCCAGCCCAGCAGGCGCACGGTCTCACCGGCATGATCCAGGCGCAGGTCCCCGTTCCGGTGGGTGCGCGAGAAGGTGCCGAGTTGATCGAGCTGCATGGGGGACTCCTGAACCTTTCAGGATACGGGGAAGGGGCGGCCCGCTCCACCCGGAGGGCCCGCGGGGTACCGACCGGGGCAGGGGTGGGGGCGCGGGAAATACAACATGGGGGTTGCGCACAGATGGCCCAAAACTTACATTTTGCGCCATGCTCGCACCCCTCCCCCCCCAGGTCCAGGCTTGCCTGGCCGCCATTGATCAGGCCGATACAGCTGGCCTCCAGGCCTGCTTCACGCCCCAGGCCCGGTTCTACGGCACTTGGATCAGTACGGAAATCCAAGGATTGGAATACATCCAATGGGCCGTCCGGGCCGCGTTGGAGGCGCTTCCGGGGCTCCGGGTGGTGCCCGTGGAAACCCATGGGGACGAGGTGGAGTTGGGCATCACGGCCCGGATGACCCTTGGGGATGGCCGCACCACCGAGGGCCTCTGGGTCTTCCAGCTGGATCCAGCGGGGCGGATCGACCGCCTGGCCGTTCTCTGGGATCCCGCCACCCTGCTGCCCGGGCATGCCAGCACGCCCACCCTCCCTTCGGCCCTGCCGGAGTCCGTGCGGGGCCCCCTGGAGGCGGCCCTGAAGGCGTTCAACGAGGGGGACGAGGACAAGCTCGTGGCCCTGCTCAGCACGGACGGCCGCTACCGGGGCACCCTCGGCAAGGTGGAGATCCGAGGGCGGGCCGCGGCCCGGGGGGTCTTCCGGGGGGTGCGATACGCCACGGGGCTGGATCGGGTGCTGGCCGGCCGGGTGCTGGGCCGCATGCCCGAAGTGGCCTTCAAAGTGAGCATGGGCATCTCGTTCACGGGGGCGTCCACCGAAGGCTGGTGGGTGCTTCGCTTCACCGAAGACGGGTTCATCCAACGGATGGCCGTGCTGTGGAATCCGATGCAGCTCCTGAGCCGGCGGCGAGCCCCGGTTTCCTAAGATCCCGATTCATCCAGGGCGAGGGTTTCGGTAAAAGAGGGCAGCGTCAGGCGGAATCGCGCCCCTTCTCCGGGACCGGAGAGGCACTTCAGACTGCCCCCATGGGCTTCGGCGATGGCCTTGGCCATGGCGAGTCCCAGGCCGGTGCCCGCCCCTTCGGGCTTGGTGGTGAAAAAGGGCTCGAAAAGGCGCTCCCGAAGGGTCTCGGGCACGCCGGGGCCGCTATCGGTGACCTCCACCACCAAGGCGCCTTCGGGCGGCGCTTCCCCCTCGTGGCTCACCTGGATGCGGATCCAACCCTTGGTTCCCACCGCATCCCGGGCGTTGAGGCCGAGGTTCATGAGGAGTTGGAGGATCTGCCCTGAATCGAAACGGCCCCGCAGGCCCTCCGCGGGGGGATCGAAGTGCAGCTCCACGCCCATGGGAAGGGCGTGCCGCAGCAGATCGACGCATTCCTGGACGAGGGCTCCCAGCTCCCCGGGTTCGCCGGGCCGTTCCGGCTGGGGGCGCACGAGCCCGAGCATTTGCCGGAGGAGATCGTGGGCCCGTTCGGAGGCTCGGATGATCGTGTGGACGTTGCGGGATTCCGAGTCCGTGCGCGGGTGGAGGGCGAGAAGTTCGGCGGAGCCGAGGATGGCCTGGAGGAGATTCTTGAGGTCGTGGTTGACGCCCCCGGCGAGCTGCTGGGCCAGCTCCCGGCGCTGATGCTGGATGAGTTCCGCGCGCACCTCGTGGAGCTCGGTCACATCCTGCAGCACGCCCTGGAGTCCCCCGGGCGTGGCCTTCATCGTCCATTGGGTCCACAGCTCCCGGCCCGTGCCGGCGAGCATCCGGGCATCGAAGGATTCCAGGCCCCCCCGGGTGGCCCGATGGCGTGCCCCGGCAAGGCGATGCAGATCCTCCGGGTGGAAGGCCCGCTCCACCCCTCCCGGGGCCGAGAGTTCCACGGGGTCCAGCCCCAGCACCATTTCCACGGAGCGTTCGAAGGTCCACCGCCTCGTTGGGGCATCCCAGCGCCAGGGCACCACCCGCGCCCGCCGGGTGGCTTCCAGGAGGGCGAGCCGTCGGTCGGCCTGGACGCTCAGGTAGGCGAAGAGCATCAGGGCCGTCACCCCCACGAAGAACCACCCCTTGGCCACGCTCAGGCGCAGGTGCCACAGGGGATCGGTCACGGCCCAATTCAGGGCCCGATCCGAGAAGAGGATCCAGAGGGCGGCCAGTCCCGCGTAGGAGAGAGCGACCCGGCTCGCCATGGAGCGGGGGCGCAGGCTGCGAAGGCCCTTCAGGTTCATCCCATGAGAATCCCCCTGGTTCCTTCGGGATGCCAGGGGGAATTTCGGAGCGTGTGGGCTTTTATCTGCGGGCGGGAACGCGGCCGGCGGCGATCTCGAAGAAGTTGGCGTAGCTGAGGAAATCCCCAATGGCCTTCACATCGGCCCAAGCCGTGTGATCGAAGGCGGCGTCCAGTTCCTGGCCGCTCATCTTGGGGTGGGCCTTCACGTGGGCCTGCACGGCCTTCAGGAAGTCCCGGAAGCGGGTGAGGTCCTTCTTGGTGGCCACGGGGCCATGGCCCGGAATGATCTTGGCGGTGTCGGGCACGAAGCCGAGCACGTGCTCCACGTTCTCCAGCATGCCCGTGAGGTTGCCGCCACCCTTGAGATCGATGTAGGGGATCGTCCCGTTGAAGAAGAGGTCCCCCATGTGGATGACGGGCACGGAGGCGCCGGGGATGCCCACCATGATGTCGCCGTCTGTATGGCCGGCCTGGTAGTGCAGGAGGTGCATCTCCACGCCACCCAAGTGGATGTCCATGCGGGCCTTCACCCGGGGATCCTCCTCGCCCACGGTGAGTTCGGGCAGGCCGCCCTGCTGGTCGGCGGGCTTGCCCTTCTGAGCTTCGAGGAGGTGCTTGCGCACGTTGCGGTGGGCGAGGATGGCGACGACCTGGCCCTCGAGGCCCCGGTTGCCGCCCGTGTGATCGCCGTGGTGGTGCGTGTTGATGAGGTACTTGATGGGTTTGTCCGTCACCGATTTCACGGCTTCGCGCAGGCCCGGGAGGAGCTTGTCGAACTGATCATCGATGAGCACCGCGTGCTGGTCGGTAACCACGAGGCCGATGTTTCCGCCGTTGCCGAAGATGCAGTAGACGTTGTCCGCCAGCTTCTCGACCCTGTGGATCTTCTGATCGGCCTGGCTGTTCCTGGCGTGCTTCACGTGGGCGGCGAGGGGGGCCGTGGCGAGGAGCAGGCCGAGGAGGGGTGCCGTTGCGCGCATGGGCTCTCCGGGGAATGAGAGGCCATCCTAGGCTCCCCAGGGGGGGAAGGGCCATAGGCACCTTGCGGTATCCCGAACCGACCCGCGGCTCCGAACGGGGGTGGGTAGGAGCGTGTCCAAGTAACCCATGGGGGGCCCCATGGGTTACATGGACACGCTCCTAGAGCGCTAACCCCGGGCCCCGGCGCGGCGTAGCCGGAGTTCCCCACCTCGTTTCGGCGCACCCCATCCGCGAGCCCCCATGACCCTGAAAAAGATCCTTTTCAATGAATCCACGGGCATCCTCCGTGCCGGCTGGCGGATGCTCGCCCTGACCCTCTGCTACGCTCCGATCCTCATCGGTGTGGGGGCCCTGGCCAGGGCGGTGAGGCCCCATGTGGCGGGGGGTTCCCTGGTGGCCGTCAGCGCGGCGACGGGGCTGCTGTTCATCCTGGCCTCCCTTTGGATCTACCGGGTCTTCGCGCGGAAGGTGGAGCGCCGGACCGACCTCCCGGAGCTGCGGGTGGATGGCGACACGCCCCGGCACATCGGCATCGGCTTCCTCCTGGGAGGCGGTGCCATGGTGGTGATCGTGGCCATCCTCGCCATGGCGGGGAGCTATCACCTCGATGGCGTGAACGGCCCCCTGGCCGGGGTGAAGGCCTTCGCGATGTACCTGCCCCAGAGTTTCTCGGAGGATTTCCTCTTCTGCCTCATCCTCTTCCGCCTGATCAAGGAGGGCCTGGGACGGCGCATGGCGCTGCTCATCGCGCCCGTGCTCTTCAGCCTCGCCCACATGGGCAACCCGAACGAGAGTTTCCTGGGATTGCTGGAGATCTTCACGGGCGGAGTGCTGATGTACTACGCCTTCGATCGCACGGGCAGCTTCTTCACGGTGTGGGGCCTCCACTTCTCCTGGAACTTCACGATGAACGGGGTCTTCGGTCTGGCGAATAGCGGTCAGGCCATCTCCGGGCTCTTCCAATCGCATGTCTCAGGCCCCACGTGGCTCACGGGCGGCCCCACGGGCCCCGAGGCCTCCGTGTTGGCCCTGGGCCTGGATGTGCTGCTCTTCGTGGCGATCTGGCGCTTGGCTGATCGCCAGCTCCGCGCCCGAGTGGCCTGATCCGACTGAAAAAGGTCAGGCACTTCCGGTGAATCCGGCGTAGGTTGGGGGCCACATTCCCGATGAGGTGGCCCCATGCGAGTGCTCTACCGGCTGCTGCTGTTGTCGGCCCTCGTGCTTCCGGCGCGGGGGCTCGAGTCTCCCGCCCCCGCGCCTTCGCACTGGAAGCCCTTCAACCTGGGGCCTCACCATCGGAAGGTATCCACCCGGGTTCCCGGCGCCCAGCGGGCCTTCGACCAGGGACTCATCTGGGCCTTCGCCTTCAATCATGACGAGGCCGTGCGGGCCTTCCAGGAAGCGGCGCGACTGGACCCCGGCCTCGCCATGGCCTGGTGGGGCATCGCCCTCGTGAATGGTCCCCACATCAACAATCCGGCCCTGGATGATGCCCATGCGAAGGCGGCCTGGGAGGCCCTGGCGGAGGCGCAGCGCCGGATGGGCGCCGCAAGCCCGGTGGAGCGGGGGCTCATCAACGCCCTGGCTCAGCGCTATGCCATGCCGAACCCCGGCGATCGCAAGGCGCTGGATGAGGCCTACGCGAAGGCCATGGAAGGATTGGCCGCGAAGCACCCCAAGGATGCGGATGTGGCCGCCCTCACCGCCGAGGCCCTCATGGACGTGCGGCCCTGGGATCAGTGGACGCGTTCCGGGGAGCCCCAACCGGGCACCCGGGAGATCCTCGCGGCCCTCCAGCGGAGCCTGAAGCTCGCGCCCGATCACCCGCTCGCCTTGCACCTCACGATCCACGCCACCGAAGGCTCGCCCCATCCGGAGCGGGGCAAGGCCGCCGCGGATCGCCTCCGCCGCCTCGTGCCCGATGCGGGCCACCTCCTGCACATGCCCGGCCACACCTACGCCCGCATCGGTGATTGGAAGGGCGCGGCGGAGGCGAACGTGCGGGCCATGGAAGCGGATGGCCGCTACAAGGCCCGCACGCCGGAGATCGGCTTCTACGGGTTGTACATGGTGCATGACGCCGATTTCCTCGCCTACACGGCGCTGATGGAAGGGCGCAAGGACGTGGCCCTCACCCAGACGCAGGCTGTCGTCGCGGCCTTCCCCTTGGCCTGGGTGGTGGAAAACGCACCCTTCGCGGATTCCTTCCAGACTCGGTACTGGGAGGGGCTCAAGCGCTTCGGGATGTGGGAGGAGCTGCTGGCGCAGGCCGCGCCGGATGCGCGCCTCCCCGTGTCCACGGCCTACTGGCACGCCCTGCGGGGCACGGCCTTCGCGGCCACGGGGAAGGTGGAGGAGGCGCTCCGGGAACAGGCCGCCTTCGAGGAGGCCCGGGCCAAGGTACCGGAGGGCTCCTCCTGGGGTTCCAATGCCGCGGGGCCCGTGCTGCAGGTGGCCAAGGCCTACCTCGCGGGCGAGATCGCCTTCCGCCAGGGGAATGTGGAGGCGGCGGTGGCCCACCTCGGGGAGGCCGCGAAGCAGGAGGACGCCCTCAAGTACGACGAACCCCCGGCCTGCGTCATCCCCGCTCGCCACGCCCTGGGGGCGGTGCTGCTCTCGGCCAAACGCGCGAAGGAGGCGGAGGCCGTCTACCGCGCCGACCTCAAGGCCTATCCCGGCAACTACTGGTCGCTGGTGGGCCTGCGGCAGGCGCTATCCGCCCAGGGGCGGAAGGCCGATGCGGCGAAGGCCGCCCGTGCGCTCAAACGCGCCCAGGCCCGGGCGGAGGTGCGGCCGGAAACCAGCTGTCTGTGCGTGAAGGGAAGCTGAGCCTCAGCCCGCGCGCAGGGACCCATACCGCGCCTTGGGCGGAAGGTGGATCTCCGCCACCATGCAGCGGGTTCCGCCGCCGCCGCAGTGCTCGATGGTGTCGATGGTGGCCACCACGGGCTGGGCGTGGGCGCGGATCAGATCCCGTTGGGGTTGGGTGAGGGAGCGCCAGGCCCGGCGGCTCATGGCGAAGACAGGCTCGTTGCAGCCCTGCAGTTCGATCATATTGCCGGCGAAGGCGTTCATCTGCGCCCGCGAGATGGCCAGCACGGTCTTGCCCGTGTCCTGGAAATGCTCGAGGACGGTGGCCCGCTGCCGGGGATCGGCGATGGCCTCAAGGCAGATCACGGCGAGGGTGCGGCCCAGGGCCATCATCACGTTGGTGTGGTAGATGGGCGTGCCGCCGTCGTCCGTGGCGTCGAACCAGACGGCGGTGAAGCCCATGAGATCGCAGAAGGCACGCACGGCCTCGGGGTGGGTGCGGGAGGAGCGGCAGAGGTAGGCCAAGCGGTGCTCGCGATCCAGCACCATGGAGCCGGTGCCCTCCAGGAAGCGGCCAGCGGCTTCCATGGGGCTCAGATCCACCGTGCGCCTCACGTGGAAGCGCTCGGCCACGGCGTCCAGGATGTTGAGGTGGCGCTCCAACCGCCGATTCGGGGCCTCCATGGGATAGAGGATCACGGTGCCATCGGCGTGGAAGCTCACCCAGTTGTTGGGAAAGATGGAATCGGGCGTGTGGGGCGCGGGCGTGTCCTGCACCACGAGCACGGCGACGCCGGCGGCCTCCAGGGCGGCCACGTAGCCGTCGAACTCCGCCAAGGCCCTGGCTTGCGGATCCAGTCCGGGTGCGGCACCGCGCTGGAAGGCGTTGGTGTCCATGGTCTGGGGGTTGGCTTCGAAGCGGGTGGGTCGGACCATCAGCACGTGGGACGTGGTCTGCACGGTGCCTCCAGGGGAATCGACCATTCTGGAGAGAAGGGGGCCCCCGGGGCCGTCGAATTGCGCGGTGCATCCCCCGAAATCCGCTAGGCTGGGAGCCTAATACAGCGGATTCCGCTGCGGAGGACCCATGAGCCACCCCGGACTGGATGCCATCGACCTCAAGATCCTGGAGATCCTGCGCAAGGACGGCCGCATCACCTACCAGGCCCTCAGCGGCAAGGTGCACCTCACCCCCAGGCCCTGCCAGGAGCGGGTGCGCAAGCTGGAGGCGGCGGGGATCATCAAAGGCTACACGGCGCGCATCGACGCCTCCGCCACTCCCCGCGCCGTCATCGTCCACGCCCAGATCGCCCTGGCCAGCCAGAGCGGCCGCTCGGCCCAGCAGGCCTTCGAAGCCGAGGTGAGGAAGCGCCCCGAAGTGCTCGACTGCTGGCTCGTGAGCGGCCCCTTCGACTACCTCGTGCGCCTGGCCTTCCGCGACCTGGAGGAATACCGCGCCCTCACCAGCGACTGGCTGGCCCGGGATGCCTTCCGCATCGAGAAGATCGTGGGCAGTCCCGAACTTCAGGCGGTCAAGACGGCGCTGGGGTAAAGGCGGATCGCGAATAGGGCGAATGGCCGCGAATGAAATAAATCCATTCGCGGCCATTCGCTCTTTTATTCGCGCTATTCGCGATCCTCAGTTCCTAGTGGTGCCGCGACCCACCGCGGCCCGCGGGACGGGCGGCGTCGGATCGGCCGGATCCGCTGCGCTCGCCGGAAGGGCGATTGCCGGAGGGACGGCTACCGGAGGGGCGGGAGCCGCCGGCGGAGCGACCACCGCCACCGGGGCGGGGACCGCGGGGGCCGCGGCCACGGCCGTTCTCGATGGGCTCGGGCACGTAGTTGGGATCCTGCTCGAAGCCTTCGACGACTTCCTTCTCGAGGCTGCGCTTGAGGAGCTTCTCGATGTCGCGGAGCATGCCCTGTTCGGCGCGGTCCACGAGGCTCCAGGCTTCGCCTTCGGCGCCGGCGCGGGCCGTACGGCCGATGCGGTGGACGTAGTCTTCGGGCACCTGGGGGAGCTCGAAGTTCACGACGGCGGGGAGCATGTCGATGTCCAGGCCGCGGGCGGCGATATCGGTGGCCACGAGGGCGCGGATGCGGCCGCCCTTGAAGTCCGTCAGGGCCTTCACGCGGGCGCTCTGGCTCTTGTTGCCGTGGATCGCCATGGAGGGGATGTCGGCGTTGGAGAGCTGTTCGGCCAGGCGGTTGGCGCCATGCTTGGTGCGGGTGAAGATGAGCACCTGCTCCAGGCCCTTGGAGTGGATGAGGTGGGCCAGCAAGTGGCGCTTGCGGGGCTGATCCACGAGGTGCACGGTCTGCTTCACGCGATCGGCGGTGGTGTTCCGCGCGGCCACTTCCACGATGGCGGGATCCTTGAGCATGCCTTCCGCGAGGCCGCGGATGTCATCGCTGTAGGTGGCGCTGAACAGCAGATTCTGTCGCTTGACGGGCAGGAGCTTGAGGATGCGCTTGATGTCGTGGATGAAGCCCATGTCGAGCATGCGATCGGCCTCGTCCAGCACGAGCACTTCGATGGCGTTGAAGTCCACGTAGCCCTGGCCGTGCAGGTCGATGAGGCGGCCGGGGGTGGCCACGAGGATGTCCACCCCGCGGCGGAGGCCATCCTGCTGGGGGCGTTCGCCCACGCCGCCGAAGATGCAGATGCTGCGCACGGGCATGTGCTTGCCGTAGGTGCGCACGCTCTCCTCCACCTGGAGCGCGAGCTCGCGGGTGGGGGTGAGCACGAGGACGCGGGGCGCCTTGCCCTTGGGGCCTTCGAGCTTCTGGAGGAGGGGCAGGGTGAAGGCGGCCGTCTTGCCGGTGCCCGTCTGGGCTGCGGCGCGAAGGTCGCGGCCTGCGAGGACCACAGGAATGGCCTGGGCCTGGATGGGGGTGGGCGTCGTGTAGCCTTCTTCGGACACGGCGCGCAGGAGCTCGGCCCGCAGGCCGAGGGTATCAAAGGACATGGGTTGCTCCCGGTGTGGGCCTCCCCACAGGGTTGTGGGGCCCGGTCGGGGCGTGCAAAAAATGAGCGGGCGGCTGACCGGCGCCCGCTCCGCTTCCTTGAGTCTACACGCTTTCGCCAGATTTCCCTATTCCCAAGCCAACTCCTGGGGCGGTTGGGGATGCCCTCGGAGCCCGACACGCCCTCGCGATTTCCAGGGGAATTCCCTAGGGGATTGGCCGGATGGCGCGCAGGCTCAGGCCGGCAGGTGCCCCATGATTCAACCAGAGCCTGGAATCCGATGGTCCGGGAGGATCCTCCGGGAACGGAACTACGAGGAGACCGTGGAGCGACTGGCGGAGGATCGCTGGATCGAACTGGCGGCGCAATGGCTCTCGCGACCTGGGACTGCGGGGTCGGACAGGCCCTGGGGACCCCAGCTTCAGGTGAGGGGCGTGCGGGGATTGACCTCCGATGGGGCAGCTCACCGACCGGACCCGCCCCCGACGGGATTTCGAAGGACATGGTAGGCGGCTTGGCCGGGATTAGTTCCCCACTTCCCGGATCAATCGGTCGAAGGCCTCCACGCCCTTGTCGAAGTCGGTGATCCGGATGCGTTCGTCGCGGCCGTGGGCGCGGACGTCATCTTCATCCTGGGGGATGCCGCTGATGCCGTAGGTGGGGATGCCGGCCTGGCGGAGGAAGGCGCCATCGCTGCCGCCGGTATCCATGCAGGGGATCACGGGGAGGCCCGGCCACTGCTGGGAGGTGGCGCGCTCCAGGGCGGCCACGAGGTCGGGCCGCAGGGGGCTGGCGGGGTTGGGGCGGGGAGGGCTCGTGAGGGTGAGCTTGATGCGGGAATCGGCCAGGCGCCGGCGCACGAGCTCGATGATCTCCTGCACGTCATCGCCGGGCAGCAGGCGGATGTTGAGGGAGGCCTTCGCGCTCTGGGGCAGGGCGTTCTCGGCGTGCCCGCCCTTCACCAGCGTGGCCTTCACGGTGGTGCGGAGGTTGGCGTTGGCGACGGGATCCTGGGCCACCTTCGCCGCGGCGGCCGCATCCCCTGGGTTCGCGGCCAGGGCCTTCATGGCCGCGCCGAGCTCCCCGCCTTCGAGTTCGCCCATGCGGGCCCAGAAGGTGCGGTGGGATTCGTCCACGCGCAGGGGCAGGTCGAAGCCTTCGAGGCGGCCCAGGGCGGCGCCCAGCACGTGGATGGGGTTGCCGGGCCTGGGCATGGAGCTGTGGCCCCCGGGGTCCGTGACCTCCAGTTCCAGCATGTAGAAGCCCTTTTCCGCGGTCTGAAGGGTGCGGTAGCGGGGCACGCCCTTGCGGGCGATGACGCCGCCCCCATCGCCGTTGAGGCAGTACTCGGCGTCGATGAGCTCCCGGCGGTTCGCCAGCAGCCACTCCACGCCGTTGTAGAAGGTGCCGCCCTCCTCCCCGGCCGTGAGGGCGAGGATGAGATCCCGGGAGGGCTTGAAGCCCTCGCGGACCATGCGCAGGAAGGCGGCGGCCTGAACGGAGGCCTCGCCCTTCACATCCTGGGTGCCGCGGCCGTAGTAGTACCCCCCATCCTCGGTGAGCTTGAAGGGGTCGCGGGTCCAATCCTCGCGCTTGGCCTCCACCACGTCGAGGTGGGCGAGCACGAGGATGGGCTTCGCCTTCGAGCGGCCCCGCAGGCGCACGATCAGGTTCCGGTGCCGGGCCTCGGGGCCCACGATCGCGATGTCACCCGCGGGGACGCCGGCTTCGCGAAAGCGCCTCGCCAGGGATTCCACCAGGGGCGTGGTGTCGCCATGCTCGCCGGTGGTGTCGGCGTCCACCATTTCCTTGAGGAGGGCGCGGGCGGTCGGGGCATCCTGCCCGCAGAGGACCAGGGGCAGGGAGAGGGCGAGGAAGGCGGCTCGGAGGGAGGTCATCCCGCCATGGTGCCACCGACGCGGAGCCGCGCCAGGGCTGAAAGTGGTTCGTATGGCGAACGGGTTGAGTCGGCCGGGATCCATCGGACGGCCTTTGGCTCTGGGCTTTAGGCTCCGGGCTCTAGCTGGGGAGGGAATCCCGGTCGCCCGACCCGTAACGGGTCGATGTAAAACCGGAGTCAGCTAGAGCCCGGAGCCCAATGCCCAATTGCCGATTCAGAGATCAGTCCTTCAGGCGCGCCGGAACCTCGGCGAAGGCCCAGCTTTCCTGGGTACCCGCCGCGAGATCCTTGGCGGCCACCACGCCCTGTTCCAATTCTCCGTCGCCGAGGATCAGCGCGCGGGTGAAGCCCTGGCGGTTGGCGGTTTGGAGGGCCTTCTTGAGGTTGGCGCCCCGGGTCTCCACCTGCACGGCGGCGCCTTGGGCCCACCAGCCCCGGGCGAGGCGCAGGGCTTCGGCGGCGGCCTTCTCTCCCATGGGGATGAGCAGGGCGGGGCGGGGCACCGACTGCTCGCCCCGCACGGCGGCGAGGATCATGGCGAGGCGGTCCAGGCCGATGGCCCAGCCGAAGGCGGGGGTATCGGGGCCGCCCAGGTGCTTCACGAGGCCGTCGTAGCGGCCGCCGCCCAGCAGGGCGCTCTGGGCGCCGAGATCGCTGGAGAGCACTTCGAAGGCCGTGCGGGTGTAGTAGTCCAGGCCGCGCACGAGGCGGGGATTCTCCTCGAAGGGAAGGCCGAGGTTCGTGAGCAGCACCTTGAGGCGTTCGTGGTGGGCGCGGGAGGCGTCGTCCAGGAAGTCCGTGATGAGGGGGTGGCCCTGAAGGGCGGTCTGGCAGCCCTCGTTCTTGCAGTCCAGTACCCGCATGGGATTCTCGGCCACCCGGCGGTGGCAGTCGCCGCAGAACTGCGCTTCCCGGGCGTCGAAGAAGGCCCGGAAGGCGGCGTAGAAGGCGGGACGGCTTTCGGGCGTGCCCACGGAGTTGAGGGTGAGCTTGAGTTGCTTCAGGCCCAGGCCCTGGAGGAAGTCGAAGAGCATGACGAGGTTCTCGGCCTCGCACTCGGGCGTGGCGGACCCGAAGACCTCGGCGCCGATCTGCCAGAACTGCCGGTAGCGGCCCGCCTGCATGCGCTCGTATCGGAACATGGGGCCGATGTAGTAGAGGAGCTGGGGATCGCTGGTCTGTAGGAGCTTGTGCTCGATCATGGCCCGCACCACGGCGGCGGTGTTCTCGGGCCGCATCACCACGCTGCGGTCGCCCCGGTCCTTGAACTCGTACATCTCCTTGTTCACGATGTCGGAGCTGTCGCCCACGGAGCGCTTGAAGACTTCCGTGTACTCCAGGATGGGGGTGCGGATCTCGCCGTAACCATGCTGAGCAAAGACGCGCCGCGCGGTATCCTCGATGTGCTGGAAGTCCCCCATCACCGGCCCGAAGAGATCCCGCATGCCTTTCACGGACTGCGCCATCGCACTACTCCTTAGCGCTCTGAGTCTACAGGCTCAGGGGGCTTCCCCCGTCACGGCCACGAAACTCAAAGTGGTTCTGGACGCCGGGCATGGGGGCCAGGATACGGGGGCCCACGGGCCCAAGGGCCTCAAGGAGAAGGACGCCGTCCTCACCCTGGCCAAGGCCCTGGCGAATCGGCTGGAGGAGGCGGGTCTGCAGGTGTCCCTCACCCGGTCCGATGACACCTTCGTCCCCCTGTGGGAGCGGGCCAAGCTCGCCAACGAGCAGGGGGCCGACCTCTTCGTGAGCCTCCACCTCAACGCGGCCAAGGCCAAGGCCGCCCGGGGCAGCGAGGTCTACTTCCTCAGCCTCTCCGAAGGAGATGAGGAGTCGGAAGCCCTGGCCCGCACGGAGAATGGCGCCCAGGAAGCTTCGCCCGCGGGCCCTGGCAGCGTCATCGACAGCATCCTGGACGACCTCTCGCAAAAGGCCTTCCTGGAAGACAGCGAACGCCTCGCCGTGGAGGTGCAGCGGCAGCTCAACCGCCTCGCCGGCATCAAGGAACGGGGCGTGAAGCAGGCTCCCTTCGTGGTCCTCCGAAGCGCGGCCATGCCCGCCGTCCTCGTGGAAACCGCCTTCATCTCCAACCCCAAGGAGGAGCTGAAGCTCAAGGACGCGGCCTTCGTCGACCAGGTAGCCCAGGCCATCGCCAAGGGGGTGCGCAGCTACCTCGCCGGCACCCAGGGCAGCGTCAAGCGCAGGGCCGAGAGCGCGCGTTGAAACCACTGCAGAGCCTGGTTTTGCGTGGTGCGAATCCCCGGTCGGCCTTGCCAGATCCCCCCATTCGGGCCATCATCTAGGGGCACGCGTACCCGTAGCTCAGCTGGATAGAGCGTTGGCCTCCGAAGCCAAAGGTCGCTGGTTCGACTCCAGTCGGGTGCACCAGTCTGATGAGAACGTCCGCAACCAACCGTTGGGACGTTCTCACCGCCGCATCGGGAGTCGAACCAGCGAGTGGGACCGCGGAGACAGGCCGGGGGGCTGCCGGGGAGGCTCCGCCGCCGCAAGCCGCAGGCGCGCGGGAGGACGCATCGCGTCCGATCGGTGGAGGGGACCGGGCACGGCGCAGCCGGGCCAGTTCGACTCCTGTCGGGAGGCTGGGTCGGAGTCTTGAACCAGTAGGTCGAGGCCATGCCTGCGGTCGAATCAGCGATTTGGACCATGAAAGGCAAACCCGACCCACCCCGATTCTTGTCTCCGATCACACACCTTTTTCCTTGCGCCTCCGCAACCAGCCCTAGGCTTGGTTTGCAGGCCCTCCGGAGGCGCCATGAACATCGATATCGGATTCCGCTACTGCCAATCTATCGACGGCGGCTTCGCCGCCTGGACCCATGAGCAGGACACGCTCCTCCTCGTGCAGGGGGACACGATCGCGAATCTGGAGCAGGCCCTGGGGGTGGCCCTCAACCTCGCCGTGAGCATGGGGCTCACGCGTACGGCGCCGAAACTCGTGCACCTGAGCCGCTCGGATTCGGTGGGCTCCATCTCCCTGGCGGGCAACACCGGTGAGGCCCTGCTCAATTTCTTCATCCAGAACCCCAGCCAGCGCTTCGAGGAGAATGGCCTCGTAGGCGTCCGCCTCGTGACGGCCCACCTCCACGTCATCGCCCCCAAGGGCGTGCTCAAACCGGAGCTACTGGGCCATTTGGTGCACGCCCTCAAGGATCAGCAGGACTCGCGAGTGGACCTACCCTGGGAGACCTTCCTGGAGAAGTGGCTCGCCCACACGAAGGGCGTCGCCTGAGGAACCCCCGGGTTCCTGGATCAAAAGAATGAATGGGGGCATGGGCACCCCGGCGGGGGACACTGGATCTTCTGTCCGGAGGTGCCATGGGGCGCATGAAAGTCTCGGTGAGCACGGTTTTCTTCTACGTGCTGCACGTGTGGGCCCTGGGGGTCTTCTTCCTGCCCTTCGCCTGGAAGCTGGTGGGGGCCGCGGCCTTCCTCTACGTGCTCCGCATGTTCGCCGTGACCGCGGGCTACCACCGCTACTTCAGCCATCGCACCTTCCAACTGGGCCGCGTGAGCCAGTTCCTGCTGGCCTTCCTCGCCCAGTCCAGCGGGCAGAAGGGCGTGCTTTGGTGGGGAGCCCGGCACCGGGAGCACCACCGCACCTCGGACCGCCCCGAAGACGTGCACAGCCCCATCGCCCACGGCCTCTGGACGAGCCACGTGGGCTGGGTGCTGGATAGCGCCAATGACGACTATGACCCCAAGGGCATCGCGGACTTCGCCAAGTACCCGGAGCTCGTGTGGCTGGATCGGAACCACTGGATCTGCCCCTGGGCGTTGGGAACGCTGACCTTTTTCGTCGGGCGTTGGTTGGGTTGGGGCGGCTTCGCCACCCTCACCTGGGGCTTCGTGCTCAGCACGGTTGCGCTCTGGCACGCGACTTTCTGCATCAACAGCCTGGCCCACCTCTGGGGCACCCGCCGCTTCGACACGCCGGACCGCAGCCGCAACAACCTGCTGCTGGCCCTGCTCACCCTGGGCGAGGGCTGGCACAACAACCACCACCACTACCAGGGCAGCTGCCGGCAGGGCCTGAAGTGGTGGGAGGTGGACGTCACCTTCTACACGCTGAAGGCGCTCTCCTGGGTGGGGGTGGTGCGGGGGATCCGGACCTTTCCCAAGCAGATGGCGGCCGAGCGGGGCTAGGCCGTTCGAAGCAATGCACCCGGGCTCTGACGCGAGTCCAGGCCGGGGTTGAAAAGGGAAGAACCGGTGATGAACAGTGATGAACAGTGATAAGTGCCTTCACTGTTCATCACTGTTCATCACCGGCTTTCTTTGTTTTCCTTTCCGGCGGCAGAGGCATGGCCTCTTCCCGGGGCTCCCCGAATGAATCGGACCATCTACCTCGACGGTCATATCCGCGTTCCCTTCGCGGTTCGCCATTGATGGCTCGGCCTGCCTTGGCTAGCCTGGACTCCGCCCAGATGTTTGGAGAGCCCATGAGCGAGACCCCGTCCCGCAAGCCTTCTGTGATCAAAAAGCGCTTCCCGTGGGGTTGGGTGATCCTCTCCATCGTGGCGCTGGTCGTGATCCTGGGGATGATGGCCTCCAAGAACGCCCCCATCGCCGTGAGCCTCTCGGCACCCACGGTCTTCAAGGCGGGGGACCGCAATCCCGTCGTCACGGCGAGTGGCTACATCGTGGCCCGCACCCGGGCGACGCTGAGCTCGAAAGTGCTCGGACGGGTGACGTGGCTGGGCATCCAGGAGGGGTCCCGCGTGCGGAAGGGCGAGATCCTCGCCCGCCTCGAATCCCCGGATCTCTCGGCCGCCCGGGATCAGGTGAAGGCCCAGCTGGAACAGACGGGGCTCGACCTCGAGCGCTCGGAGAAGCTGTTGGCCGCGGGCATCGAGAACCGCGCCAACGTCGATCGCCTGCGCAGCCAGAAGCGAACCCAGGAGGCCCAGCTCGCCTACCAGGATGCGCTCCTGGAGAGCATGGTGCTGAGGGCTCCCTTCAGCGGCATCGTCACGCAGAAATTGTCGGAGGTGGGCGAGACCGTGGCTCCTGGAAGCGCCGGCGGCGCCAACGCCATCAACGCCATCCTCGTCATGGCCGACTTCGACACCCTCGAGGTCGAGGTGGAGGTGAACGAGGGTTCCATCGCCAAGCTTGCGAAGGGCATGCCCTGCGAGGTCCGGGTCGACGCGCTGGAAGGCCTGGGCGGGCGCGCGGTCCTGCCTGGGAAGCTGCGGGAGATCTACCCCAGCTCCAACCGCCAGAAGGCCGTCGTCATCGTGCGGGTGGCCTTCGTGCAGAAGGACAAGCTCCTCGTGCCCGACATGGGCGCCAAGGTGACCTTCCTCGGCGATCCGTTCAAGGAGGATGCGATCGTCCTGGGCCGGGAGCAGGTGAAGAAGGATCCCCTCACGGGGCGAAGCTTCGCCTGGGTTTCCGAGGGTGATCTTGCAGTCAAGAAGGAGGTCGTCATCCTCCACGAAAACCCCGTGGGCCTCGAGGTGACGGGCATCGCCAAGGACGCGAAACTCATCGTGGCCCCGCCGGAGAACCTGAAGGCCGGCGCCAAGCTGAAGCCGAAGGCCTGAGATGCCGGCGACCACGACGGAAGATCTGGGGGGCGGCGAGGCCATCATCCGCCTCCAGGACATCGCCAAGAGCTATTGGCGGGAGGCGCTCGAGATCCCCGTGCTCAAGGGGATCGACCTCGACATCCCCAAGGGCGGCTACGTGGCCCTCATGGGCCCCTCGGGCTCCGGCAAGACGACGCTTCTGAACCTCATCGCGGGCATCGACCGCCCCTCCGGCGGCGGCCTGGAGGTTTGCGGCTATGCCCTCAACGACCTCGATGACGACGAACTGGCCGCCTGGCGGAACGCCCACGTGGGCTTCATCTTCCAGAACTACAACTTGGTGCCCGTGCTCAACGCCTACGAGAACGTGGAACTGCCCCTCCTGCTGCAGCCCCTGTCGCGGAGCGAGCGGCGCCGGCGGGTGCTCGAAGCGCTCAGCCTCGTCAACCTCGAGGATCGCATGTGGAATTACCCCCGGCAATTGAGCGGCGGGCAGGAGCAGCGCGTGGCCATCGCTCGGGCCATCGTGACGGATCCGGATCTCCTCGTGGCGGATGAACCCACGGGGGCCCTGGACCACAAGAACGCGGAAGAGGTGTTGCAGCTCATGGAGCGCCTCAACCGCGAACTGGGCAAGACCATCGTGATGGTGACCCACGATCCCAAGGCGGCGCACCACGCCCGGCACCAGATCCATCTGGAGAAGGGCGTGCTGGACCGCATGGTGGAAGTAAACCAGTGAGATTCTTCGGCCTCATCTGGAAGAGCATGACCCGCAGCTGGGTCCGCACCCTCCTCGTGCTGGGCACGGTGGCGGTGTCCGTCTTCCTCATCACGGTGCTCCAGAGCCTGCTGACGACGCTGGACTCCATGAGCAACAATCCCAATTCGAGCAACCGCCTCGTGGTGCGCCACAAGAGCGGCCTCACCCAGGTGCTGCCCCGCAGCTACGAGAACTACCTGCGGCAGCAACCGGAGGTGGAGACCATCTGCGGGCTCCAGTGGTTCGGCGGCTACTACAAGGACCCCGCCAACTTCTTCGCGAATTTCGCCAGCGACGAGGCCACCCTCTTCGACGTGTTCCGGGAGGAGTTCGGCGCGGCGGGGATCACGGAATCCCAGCTCAAGGAATACCTGCGCGACGGCACGGGCTGCATCGTGGGTGAGAGCCTCGCCCAGAAGAACGGGTGGAAGGTGGGCGACGTGGTCCCCCTCACGGGCACCATCTTCCCCATCAGCCCCCGCCTCACCATCCGCCTCATCTTCAAGGCGCGGAAGCCCAGCGACGAGAACGTCCTGCACTTCCACTACAAGGTGCTGGAGGAGGGGGTGCCCCGATTCAAGGGGCGGGTGGGCACCTTCTGGCTGCGCCTGAAGCGGCCCGAGGACATCCCCCGGCTCATCGAGCGCATCGATCGCCACTTCGCCAACAGCGCCAACGAGACGCTGTCGGAGACGGAGAACGCGTTCAACCTCAGCTTCGTGAAGATGCTGGGCAACATCAACGGGATCATCCAGGGCATCAGCGTGGCCGTGCTCGTGGCCGTCCTCATCGTCACGGCGGGGACCATGGCCATGGTGATCCGCGAGCGCACGACGGAGATCGCCGTGTTCCGCGCCATGGGCTTCCGCACGGGGCAAGTGCTTTCCCTGCAGTTGGCGGAAGGAGCCCTCCTGGTGACGCTGGGCGGGCTCATCGGCACCCTGCTCGCGGTCCTCGTGGCGGGGGCGGTGCGCGGCGTCATGGGAACGGTGATGCCCTTCTTCGCGGACTTCGCCATCGCACCCCGGACCATGCTCCTCTGCATGGGGACGGGCCTCGCCATCGGCTTGATCTCCACCTTCATTCCCGCTTACGCCGCCACGCGCAAGCCCATCACCGAAGGGCTGAAGACCCTATGATCGGGCTCCTGGTCCTCCTCCCCTTCGCGGCCTACCTGGGCTGGCTCCTCTGGGCGGCCTTCTTCCTGCCCGTGCCCCTCAGCTACAACCTGCGCTCCCTCTGGCAACGAAAGGTGAGCACCTTCAGCACCGCCGGGGCCATCGCCCTCGTGGTGGGGATCTTCGTCGTCGTCCTCAGCCTCGCCCAGGGCCTCTCCGTCGCCTTCGTCACGAGCGGGCGGGATGATCAGGCCCTCGTGCTGCGGCCCAATGCGCGCTTCGAACTTAATTCGAGCATCGAGCGGGAGCGCATGCGGATCCTGAAGGTGCACCCCCTGCTGGCCAGGGAGGGGGAGCAGCCCCTCTGTTCCGCGGAAGTGGTGGCCGTGAAGCTGTTCCAGAAGTCCAATGGGGACGACACCAACGTGACCATCCGGGGCATGGAGCCCATGGGCCTCCGGTTGCGCCCGCAGGCGCGGATCGTGGAGGGACGCTGGTTCCGCCCGGGCGTTTCCGAGGTGGTGGTGCCCCGCAAGATGCAGGGTCGCTTCCCGGGCATGGAAGTGGGCGGCATCGTGAAGATGGGCGGCCGGCAGTGGGATATCGTGGGCGCCTTCGAGGCGGGCGGCTCCAGCGCCGAGAGCGAGATCTGGACGGATGTGGCGGATCTCATGCAAGCCTACAAGCGAGACAGCTACTCCACCCTCCTCGCCCGGCTCCAGGACGCGAACCGCATCGGCGAGTTCACCCGCTCGGTGGACGAGGACAAGCGCCTCAAGCTGGAGGTGGTGACGGAGCGGGCCTACTTCAAGGAACTCACCAAGGCCGGCGACCCCATCGCCGTGCTGGGAAACCTCATCACGGTGATCCTCACGGGCGGGGCCATCTTCAGCGCCATGAACACCATGTTCGCCGCCGTGGCCAACCGGACGAAGGAGATCGGCATGCTCCGGGCCCTGGGCTTCCGCCAGCGCGACATCCTCGCCAGTTTCCAGTGGGAGGCGATCCTCCTCTGCGGCGCGGGGGGGCTCGTGGGGGCTGGCCTCGCCACCTTCGCCAACGGGATCCAGACGGGCACGACGAGCTTCGACACCTTTTCCGACGTGGGCTTCGCCTTCACCATCACGCCCGGGCTCATGGCCCAAGGCGTGGCCTTCAGCCTCGTCATGGGCTTGCTGGGCGGTTTTTTGCCGGCTTGGCGGGCCAGCCGCATTCCCCTGACGGAGGCCATGAAGGGTGGGTGAGGGGGATTCGGGGACCATTCCAGACCCACGGTTGGCGAGGGTAAATGCTGGAATAACTCGTAAAATGGAGGGTATGGCCTGCTTTGTCAGGGAATAACGGTCGTCACAACATGTGAATCTTTGTTAAATTTACCAAACCTGACAAAAGACACCCACGTATGGCGATATACATTTGTTCGGCAAGCGAACGCCGGAGGACGCCATGGATCGTGAACTGTTGAAGGGAAGCACCCCCATTCTCGTGCTCTCGATGCTGACGGAGCGCCCGATGTACGGGTTCCAGATGATCGAGAAGGTGCGCGAGGCTACCGGCGGCACCTACACGCTCAAGGAAGGGGCCCTGTACCCCGCCCTCCACAAGCTCGAGGCGGCCGAATACGTGCGTTCCTCCTGGATCGCCGTGGATGGCGGCCGTGAGAAGCGGGTTTACGAGATCTTGCCCGCAGGCATGGAACTGCTGGATCGGAAGAAATCCGATTGGAACCGCTTCGTCGACATGGTCGAAGGTATCGTCGGCGGACGTTGAGCCGCCTTGGATCACGAGGATGGAGAGGGGCCCCGCGGGGCCCCTCTTTTATTGAGTCCGCGCGCGATCCGGCCGAATCGGGATGGGAATGGACGAAGCCGTGATGAATTACCTCCGCCAAGTGGAGCGGGAGCTTTCCCACTTGGAGCCTCCCCGCCGCATCCAGGTGATGCGCGAGCTGGAGGCCCAGTTACTGGATGAGCTGGAGACCTGCGGCGGCCAGTCCTCGGTGCTGGCTCAGCGGCTGGCTCAGCGGGAGGACCCCAAGCTGCTGGGGCGCGCCCTGGCCCGTTCCCACGCGGCCACGTTCCGGGCCCTGCTCGAATCTTCGCTGGGGGGGGCCTTGGTGATGAGCGTCGGAGCCGGGCTCTACTTCTTTCTGAAGGGCATCACCTCCTGGAGGGTGGCGCTCATCTTCGGCCTGGCGCAGGGAGGCGGGGTAGGGCTCCCCCTGCTTTGGTTCCGAAGCCACTGGCAGGGCTGGAAGGCCGTGTCCCGCCACCTCATGGCCATGGCGGTGGGCACGATGGCGTCCTTGCCCTGGGCGATGCTCTTCGGACGACGGGCCCACTGGGAGATGGTGCCCTATGGCGCCTTTTTGGGCTGGCTCACCGAGCGGGTGGAGGGCGGCTTGCCCTGGTGGGGCTGGGTGCAGGACAACCTGATCTTCACCTTGCTGATGGCGATCTGGGGGTGGGCCCTCTCTCCGGGCCAGCATCAATCCCTCTCGGATTTGCTGGGCCTTGTCGTCTTCCATGCCTTCCTCCAGGCGGGGGCCGCGGGGGCCATGGCGGTGCGGCGGCGCATGCGGGACCAGTGGGTCCTGGGCGAAAAGGAACCTTGAGCCATATGGGGATTCGGGTTAAGCTTTCCCTCTTGCATGGACAAGCCGCGGGCCCGCACTTTCCCCTATGGGTCTCCGGTCGGTCACAAAAGGAGAGGCCATGAAGCCCGATATGCACCCCCACCTCAACGAAGTGCTCGTCCACTGCCAGTGCGGCAACGAGTTCATGACCCGCAGCATCAAGACCGAGCTGCGCGTTGAAATATGCTCCAACTGCCACCCTTACTGGACTGGCAAGCAGAAGCTCATGGATACCGCCGGCCGCGTGGAGAAGTTCCAGCGCAAGTTCGCCAAGAAGGCCGAGATGGATGCCGCCAAGGCCGCTCCTGCCGCCGAGGCCGCCGCTGTCGAAGCTCCCGCCACCGAGAGCACCGAAGCCTAGATCAATCGTTCCGAAGGACGGGCCGGCTTGCCGGCCCGTCCTTTTGCTATTTGGCCGTAGGGTGCTTAGTCCTTAGTCCTTGGCAGGAATGCCTTGGGCCGTACGGTCCGGGTGGGTCGCGGTGAGCTAAGGACTAAGGACCAAGGACCAAAGACCTAAAGACCAAAGACTCCGGAGGACTCCCATGCTGGATCAACTCGAAGCCGTCGAAGCCCGCTTCCAGGAAGTGGAGGCGCAGCTCCAGGATCCCGCGGTGGTCACCGATTCCAAGAAGCTGCGGGAACTCACGAAGCTGCGCTCGGAGCTGGAGCCCGTCGTCCTCGCCTACCAGGCCCAGCGCACCCGCCTTCGGCAGCTCGCCGAGGCCGAGGAAGTGCTGGCCGACAAGACCATGGACGCCGACATGCGCGAGTTGGCCGAGATGGAGATCCCCGATCTGAAGGCCGCCATCGCCGCGGGCGAGGCCGAGCTGCGCCACCTGCTGATCCCCAAGGATCCGAAGGACGCCAAGAACGTGATCCTGGAAGTGCGCGCCGGCACCGGGGGCGAGGAAGCGGCGCTCTTCGCGGGGGAGCTCTTCCGCATGTACCTCCGCTTCGCCGAGCGCCGGGGATTCAAGGTCTCCGTGCTGGACGAGAGCGAGGCCGACGCGGGCGGGTTGAAGGAGGCCACCGCCGAGATCGCGGGGGAGGGTGCCTATAGCCTCTTCCGCTTCGAGAGCGGCGTGCACCGCGTGCAGCGCGTGCCCAAGACGGAAACGCAAGGGCGCATCCACACCTCCGCCGCCACCGTGGCCGTGATGCCCGAGGCCGAGGAGGTGGACGTGGAGATCCACCAGAAGGACCTCCGCATCGACACCTTCTGCTCCGGTGGCAAGGGCGGGCAGAGCGTGAACACCACCTATTCGGCGGTCCGCCTCACCCACCTGCCCACGGGCACCGTGGTGAGCTGTCAGGACGAGCGCAGCCAGATCAAGAACATGGCCAAGGCCATGACCGTGTTGCGCAGCCGCATCCTCCAGAAGGCCCAGGATGAGGCCGACGCCACCAACGCCGCCCTGCGCAAATCCCAGGTGGGCAGCGGCGACCGCAGCGAGAAGATCCGCACCTACAACTTCCCCCAGAGCCGCATCACGGACCACCGCATCGGCCTCACCATCCACCAGCTGGACAGCTTCATGCAGGGGCAGATCGAGCCCGTGCTGGATCCCCTGCGCAGCGCCTTCGAGGCGGAGCGGTTGAAGGAATTGGAAGGCTGACCGGAGACTGGAGACCGGAGGCTGGAGGCTGAAAAAGGACGGCGCCCCGTGGGGCGCCGTTTGCTTGTACCTGCAGCCTGCAGTCTCCGGTCTCCAGCCTAATTCTTCACGCTGATCTTTTCGGGCGCGGCCAGCTTGAAGGCCACGGGGTTGGCGGCTTCGATCTTGATCACGGTGTTGGCCGTGCCGGCCGCGAGGGCGGTGCCGGCGGCGGCGCCGAGGGCGGCACCCCCCAGGGCGTGATCGCCCTGGTGTTTCTTATCGGAGAGGAGGCCCGCGAGGGCGCCCAGGGCGGCGCCGCCGCCGATGAACTTGGCGTTGCGCTCGCCGGTGGGGGCGCCTTGCACGGCGAAGGTCTCCGTCTCGATGCCTTCACCCGCCACTTCCGTGAGCTTCACGGCGAGGACGCCCTTGCCGCTGGCCAGGCGGCCCGCGGGCACGCTCTGGGTGATGACGCCGCGCACGAGGGCACCGGCGGGCCAGACGGTCTTGCCGGCCACGACCACGGGGGCGGCCAGGGTGGCGTCGAAGCCGTCACCGGCCTGCACCTTGTCCGTGGCCAGGTCGCCAGCGAGCTTCACGGTGAGGGAAGTGCCCGCGGGCACGTCCACCACCGTGGCCTTGGGGGCGGCGGGGGTCTTTGCGAGCTCCACGGCGGCCTTCTTCTGGTTGTCGGCGCGGCGCTTGGCATCGGAGAGCTGCCGCTCCAGGGCCTTCACCTGGCCCTTGGTGAGGTGCTCGTGGGTTTCCTTGTCGTCCGCGTCGCCGGCTTTGAGGCCCTTGGCTTCGGCGAGCTGGCGCTCGAGGGCGGCCACCTTGTCGTCGGCGGCCTTGGCGGCGGCTTCGGCCTGGATCTGGGCTTCGCTCTTGCGCTCGCAGCCGAGGGAGAGACCCGTCGCCAGGAGGGCGGCGGAGAGGAAGAGGGGGGTGGTCTTGAACATGGGATGACTCCGGATGGGTGGTGGCCGTGACGTATAGTAAGGCAACACCGGAGGTCTTGTTCCCGCCGTGAGCCTTCCCCCCCTCAGCCCCCGCGGTGCCACGGTCCTCAAGGCCCTGATCGAGGCCTACCTGCAGGAAGGGGAACCTATTGGCTCGAGGCTCCTGGCCAAGCGCCATCCCGAGGCCCTCTCCAGCGCCACCATTCGGAACGTCCTCTCCGATTTGGAAGACGAACAGCTGGTGAGCCAACCCCATACGAGCGCCGGCCGGATTCCCACCGAGCGGGCCTGGCGCTATTACGTGGAGCGCTGGGTCCAGGGCTCCGTCCCCACGCCGGAGCTGGCCCAGCTGCTGAGCCCCGCCCTGGAGGGGGTGGATCTGGATCCGGAGGCCTGGATCCGTCATGCCACCCGCACGCTCTCCGAGGTGATGGAGGGGGTCCTGCTGGCCCTCCCCGCCCGGTTGAGCCGGAGCCGCATGGTGCGGCTGGAATTCATCCCCCTGCCGCCCCGGCGCGTCGTGGCCATCTGGGTGGGCTCGTTGGGGGAGGTGGAGCACCGGGTGCTGGATAACCTCTGGGGCTTTGGGGAAGCCGATCTCATGGAACTGGGGAATTTCGCCACCGAGCACTATACGGGGCTCACCCTTCCGGAGCTCCAGGCCCAGCTTCTCTCGGCCCTGCGAAGCGGAACCGATGCCGGGGAACAGCTGCGGGCCCGGCTCGCGACGCTGGCCCACCGCATGGAGGCGGGCGAGGCGGCCGAGCCCCAGATCGTGGTGGCGGGGCTCAATCGGCTGGGGGCCTTTCCCGAGTTCGAGGATGGAACCCGGTTCAGGGCCCTCATCGCGGCCTTCGAGGAACACGGGCGCCTGGCGCGGCTGCTGAACGCGTTCGCGGAGCAGGGGGCCCAGGATGTGCGGCTGCTCCTGGGCAGCGAGAATCCGATCGTTCCGGACCTGGGGCTCAGCACGGCCGTGCGCACCGTGAACCTGGGGCACGCGGGCTTCGTGACCTTCGCCTGGGTGGGTCCCCTCAGGGCCGATTACGGACGGGTCCTGGGGGGACTGCGGTGGTGGGGGGACGAAGTCACCCGCCGCCAGGGGTGATCGGAACCGGACTCGCCCTCAAGGATCCACCCCGGTTCGCCGTAATTGGCTTACAGTGAATGCCATGCTTCCGGATCCAAACCACATGCCCGACTTGGTCCCTGACGAACCGCGCCTGCCCGCCCCCGGGCCCACCGTGAACCTGGACGCATCCTCCCTGGAGGGGGGCCTCGGTGACATGGCGGATCTCCTGGAGGATGGTGATGTGAGCAGCCTCACGGGGGCGGCGGATGTATCCATTTCCCTCGAGGCGGACGAGGAACCCCCGACCCAGGCCCGGCAGTCGGATCCCCAAGCGGATTTCCGGGACGTGCTGGGCCAGACGGAAAAACAGCTGGAGGAGCTGATCCAGCGGGAAGTCTCGCTCATGGACCAGCACAAGCGGTTGGCCGCGGACTTCAACAACTTCCGGAACCGATCCCAGCGGGATATCCAGCTCTCGGTGGAGCAGGCCGAGCGGAAGCTCCTCAACGAGATCCTGCCGGTGCTGGACAGTTTCGAGCGGGCCCTGGAGGCCTCCTACCCCGATCTGGATACCTTCCGCAATGGCGTGGAGCTCATCCGGAAGCAGTTCCACGACGCCCTCCGCCGGAACGGCGTGGAGCAGGTCCAGCTCAACCTGGGCGATCCCTTCGATGCCCTCACCAGCGAGGCCCTCACCACCATGACGAACCCCGCCCTGCCGGATGGCTCGGTGGCCGCCGTGTACGAAAAGGGCTTCAAGCTGCGTGACGTGTTGCTCCGCCCGGCCCGGGTCGTGGTGAATCGGATCCCCTCGGAGTGAACCGTGACGTCCCCTTCCCATTCCGC
The DNA here is from genome assembly GCA_016192145.1 of Acidobacteriota bacterium. Taxonomy (GTDB): domain Bacteria; phylum Acidobacteriota; class Holophagae; order Holophagales; family Holophagaceae; genus JAFDVN01. Next base: position 501,985 of record JACPUT010000006.1, read on the forward strand.
CCCTGAGTGCCTGCCCCTTCGGGCAAGGTGACAGGGGCCTTTCCGCCCGGCTGGCCCCTCCGCTAGCATGGGATGAACCTCCGGAGACAAGGCATGGCAGGCAAGCTCATCGGGATCGATCTAGGGACCACCAATTCCTGCGTATGCGTGATGGAAGGTGGGGATGCCCGGATCATTCCCAACCGGGAAGGCAGCCGCACCACCCCCTCCGTCGTCGCCTTCACGGACAAGGGCGACGTGCTCGTGGGCCACATCGCCAAGCGCCAGGCGGTGACCAACCCTACCCGCACCCTCTTCGCCGTGAAGCGCCTCATCGGCCAGCGCTTCGCCGCGCCCCGCGTGCAGGAAGCCCTGAACCGGCTGCCCTTCCCCGTGGTGAGCGCCCCCAACGGCGACGCCTGGCTGCGGGTCGGCGAGCGCGACTACGCGCCTCCCGAAGTGAGCGCCATCGTGCTGCGCACCCTCAAGCAGGCGGCCGAGGCCTTCCTGCACGAGGAAGTCACCGACGCCGTGATCACGGTGCCCGCCTACTTCGATGACGCCCAGCGCCAGGCCACCAAGGATGCCGGCAAGATCGCGGGCCTCAACATCCAGCGCATCATCAACGAGCCCACGGCGGCGGCCCTCGCCTACGGCTTCAACAAGGGCGGGATGCGCCAGCTGCTGGGCATCTACGACTTCGGCGGCGGCACCTTCGACTTCACGCTCATGGAAATGAACGACGGCGTGTTCGAAGTGCTCGCCACCAGCGGTGACACCTTCCTGGGCGGCGAGGATTTCGACCTCACCATCCAGGACTACCTGGTGAAGCACTTCAAGGAGAAGGTCGGCGTGGATCCCAGCGGGGATCGCATGGCCCTCCAGCGCTTGAAGGAGGCCAGCGAAAAGGCCAAGTGCGAGCTCTCCACCCTGGACAAGGTGGACATCCGCCTCCCCTTCCTCGCCCAGGGCCCCAGCGGCCCCCTCCATCTCGAAGCCACCCTCACCCGAGGGGAGCTCGAGGAGATGGTGCGCGGCCTCGTGGAGCGCACCCTCGGCCCCATCCGGGATTCCCTGGAGCACGCGGGCAAGAAGCCCAGCGACATCGACGAGATCATCCTCGTGGGCGGCCAGACCCGCATGCCCCTCGTGCAGCAGCGGGTGAAGGACTTCTTCGGCAAGGAACCCAACCGCTCCATCAATCCCGACGAGGTGGTGGCCACGGGCGCCTCCATCCAGGGCGCCGTGCTGAAGGGCGATATCAAGGACCTCGTGCTCCTCGACGTCACGCCCCTCTCCATCGGCATCGAGACCCAGGGTGGCGGCTTCGTGAAGATCATCCCTCGAAACGCCACCATCCCCTGCCGGGACAGCCGCACCTTCACCACGGTCACGGACAACCAGGCCCGGGTGGAGATCCACGTCCTCCAGGGCGAGCGCGAGCTGGCGGAGTTCAACAAGAGCCTGGGCCGCTTCGACCTCGTGAACCTGCCGCCCCTGCCCAAGGGCGTGCCCCAGATCGAAGTCGCCTTCGAGATCGACTCCAACGGCATCGTGCGCGTGTCCGCCAAGGACCTCATGACGGGCCAGGAGCAGGGCATGCAGATCCGCCCGACCTCCGGCCTCTCCGAGCTGGAGATCCAGCGCATGATCCGCGAGGCCTTGGCCAACGCGGACCAGGACAAGTCGAAGCGCGACTCCCTCAAGTACCTCGCCAGCGCCGAGGGGCTCATCTACTCCTGCGACAAGAGCTTCACCGAATGCGGCAAGTACCTCACGGAGGAGCAGCAGACCTTCGTCCGCGACGTCCTCGGCCGGGCCCGCCAGGCCGTGGCCGCCCAGGACAGTGAGGTGGTGCGGGGCATCGAGGGCCAGCTCCTGGAAGCCCAGAACCTCCTCACGGACGCCGTGCTCGCCGCCAGCGAAGCCATGATGGCCAGCCTGGAAGGCAAGGACGACGAGAACGCCAACTGAGGTTTTTAACCGCGGATGGCCCGAATTCGCGCGAATAAAGCCTGAACCGCCGGGCCTTATTCGCGCGAATTCGCGTCATTCGCGGTTTTCACGTTTTTTGAGACAATGAAGCTTTGGCCCTCGGCCCTGGATTCCCATGAAGCGTGATTACTACGAAGTCCTCGGCGTCTCGAAGACGGCGGCGATCGATGAGATCAAGAAGGCCTACCGCAAGCTGGCCATGCAGTACCACCCGGACCAGAACCCCGGGGACAAGGCCGCGGAAGAGACCTTCAAGGAGGCGGCGGAAGCCTACTCCGTGCTTTCCGATGCCGACAAGCGCCGCACCTACGATCAGTTCGGGCACGCGGGCCTGGGCGGGCAGGGCGGGGGGCAGGGTTTCCAGTTCGATCCCGGCCAGTTCGCGGATTTCGAGGATCTGCTGGGCGGGATCTTCGGCTCCTTCTTCGGGGGGGGCGGCGGAGGCCGCCGCCGGAACACCTGGGAGGAGCGTGGCTCCGACCTTCAGTACAACCTGCGCCTCTCCTTCAAGGACGCCGTGTTCGGGAAGGAAGCCTTCGAGCTCACCCTGCCCCGGTTGGAGGGATGCGAGGCCTGCCAGGGCAGTGGCTGCGAGAAGGGCCACAGCCCCCAGACATGCCCGGATTGCCGGGGCGCCGGCCAGGCCTACATGCGCCAGGGTCCCTTCCAGATGGCCGTGCCCTGCCCCCGCTGCGAGGGCAAGGGCCGCATCATCCCGAACCCCTGCAAGGCCTGCCGCGGCGAAGGCCGCATCGAGCGCAAGGCCAAGGTCTCCTTCCGCATCCCCGCGGGTGTGGATCGGGGTGTGCGCGTGCGGCTCCAGGGCCAGGGGGAGGCCGGGCGATACGGGGGCAGGGGCGGCGACCTCTACATCGTCTTCGACGTGGAGACGGATCCCCTCTACGAGCGCGATGGTTTCGATCTGCACCGGCGCCTGGACGTGGCCTGGCCTCTGCTCGTGCTGGGCGGCACCCTCAAGCTGGAGACCCTCTACGGCCCCGACGACGTGAAGCTGGCGCCAGGCACCCCCGCGGATCATGTGGTGAAGTTGGTGAACGCCGGCGTGCCCCGCCTCCAGCAGGGGGGCCGCGGCGATCTCTACCTGCACCTGCGGGCCGAGGTGCCCAAGAAGCCCAGCGCCGAGCAGCGGGAGCTCATCCAGCGGCTGCTTGAGAGCATGGATGGCGCGGATACGGCGGCCACGGGTCCCGAGGAGGGCTTCCTCTCCAAGGTGTTCGGCAATGGCGCCAAGACCGGCAAGAAGAAGCGCCGGTAGCCCTTCCAGGCCTGGTCCTGCGGAGGATCCCTTGATTCTCCCCCGCGAAAGCCGGTAGGCTTCCAGCCATGTCGATTCAGGCGCGCCTCCGCATCGGGGCCCGGGTGATCCCGGGGAGCCCCGCCATGCCCGCGCTGAACACGACTACGACGACCACCATTACCGGTGCCCACCGGATGGGGTCGCTCTAGGCGCACGCACTTTCAACGCCCACGGCCCCGCACCCGCGGGGCCTTTTTCGTTTTGGAGTCACCATGGCCTGTCACACCCATCCCGCCTACCTCGGCCCCGAGCCCCGCCCCACGGACCTGCGCCCGGTGCGCGGGCTCGTGCCGCCTGCCCGGGGGCCCATCGTCCGGGCCTTCGCCCCCGCCAGTGTCGGCAACGTCATCGCAGGCTTCGACGTGCTCGGCGCCTCCTTGAGACCCCTGGAGGGTCCGCCCCTGGGGGATCTCGTGGAGGTCTCCGAAGGCGCGGGGCTCCGGCTGCGGCTGGAAGGCCCCGGGGCGCATCAGCTCACCGGTGAGCTGGAGGACAACCTCGTGCTCCACGCCGCGCGGGCCTTCGCCCGGGCCTGGGGGCGGGAGCTTCCGCAGGTGAGGTTCCGCCTTTGGAAGGGACTGCCCGTGGGCAGCGGCCTGGGGGGAAGCGCGGCTTCGGTGGCCGCCACCCTGGTGGCCTTGAACGGCCTTCTGGGCCGTCCCCTGTCCATGTCCCAGATGCTTCGGGCGGCGGGGGAAGCGGAGGCCCAGGCCAGCGGTGCGCCCCACTTGGACAATGTGGCTCCCGCCCTCTTCGGGGGCCTGCGCCTCGTGGATCCCGAGGGCCGTGCGCGGCGCCTGCCCTTCCCCGGGCAGTGGCGCTTCGTGATGGCGAGCCCCGACCTGAGCCTCAGCACCCGGGACGCCCGGGCCGCGCTGCCCCAGACCATGGCCCTGGGCCTGGCCGTGGAACACGCACGCAACCTCGCGGCCCTGATCGATCGGCTCCACCGCAAGCGGGACGTGCGCGGGCTCATGCGGGACCTCCTCGCGGAGCCGCACCGCGCCGCCCTCGTGCCGGGGTTCCGGGCGGTGCAGTCCGCCGCGCTGGAAGCGGGCGCCATCGGTTGCAGCCTCAGTGGCGCGGGACCGGCCTGCTTCGCGCTGACCGAACCCGGCGAGGCCCGGGCCGTGGGAGCGGCCATGGCCCGCGCCTGGGCGGAAGAAGGGGTGAAGTGCGTCGTCCGCGTCTGCGAGTTGGACCCCCAGGGTGCGCGGGTGGCGGCATGAGGCCGGAGCAGGAGCGGAGGGCCACGGAATCGAAGGTTCCGCCGCAAGGGGCCGCCACAGGAGGTGGCGGCATGAGCATGTGGATGAGCCTTCGCGATCCATCCCTTCGGGCCCCTTTCCGGGAAGCGGTGCTCAGCAACTTCGCGCCGGATGGCAACCTCTGGATGCCCGCGGAGGTGGCGCCCTGGCCCGATGTGAAGGCGCTGCTGGCGCTTCCGTGGCGGGCCCGGAACCAGGTCATCCTCGGCCGCCTGCTGGGGGAGGATCTGCCCCGGGAGTGGGCCCGGGCCCTGGATCTCTACCTGCCCCTGGCCGCGGTGGAAAAGGGTCGCTGGGCCTTCGAGCTGTGGCACGGGCCGACCTTCGCGTTCAAGGATGTGGGGGCTCGCTTCCTGGCGGCCTGTCTCGAGTCCTACGCGGAGGGGCCCCGGATGGTGCTCACGGCCACCAGCGGGGATACGGGGGCCGCGGTGGCGGCCGCCTGCCATGGGCGTCCCGGGTTGCAGGTGGCGGTGCTCTACCCGGAGGGGCGGGTGAGTCCGCTGCAGGCCCGGCAGCTGGCCCTCGGGGGCAATGTCCGCGCCTATGCGGTCGCGGGTGATTTCGATGCCTGCCAATCGCTGGTGAAAGCCTGCTTCAGGGATGGGGAGCTGTCCTCGGAATTGGGGCTCGTGAGCGCCAACTCCATCAATCCCGCCCGCTGGCTGCCCCAGAGCCTCTACTTCTTCGAGCTGGTGCATCGGCTGCTCCGGGCGGGCGAGGCCCGACCGCCACTGATCGCCGTGCCCAGCGGCAACTTCGGCAACCTTGCGGCGGGCCTTCTGGCCCGGCGCTGGGGCCTGCCCGTGGCGGGGTTCGTGGCCGCCACGAACGCGAACCGCACCGTGCCCGACTTCCTGTCCTCGGGGCGCTACGAAGCGCGCCCCAGCCTGCCCACCTTGAGCAGCGCCATGGACGTGGGGGATCCCAGCAACTGGCCCCGAGCGCAGGCCCTGTTGGGGCCGGGTGACCCTCCCCTGCAAGCGGGTTGGGCCTCGGAGTCGGAAACGGCGACGGAGCTTGGCCGCCTCTGGGGAGGGGGCTACGCGGCGGATCCCCATTCGGCGGTAGCCAGCGCGGTGCTGCGGCGATTCGGGGGCAGGGAGGTGCCCGCCGTCTTCCTGGCAACGGCCCACCCTGCGAAATTCCAGGAGTCCCTGGAACCGGTGCTGGGGCGGGCGATCAACCGGCCACCCCGTCTGGAGGAGGTGGCCAGGCGGCCGTTGGAGGTCCGTCCCCTGGCGGCGGATCTGGAAGTGCTCAAGGCCGAGCTTCGAAGCCTTGCGGCGCTGGCCATTGGAGCCTAGGAGCGTATCAGGGGACCACCACCACGCGCCCTTTGCCAGCGCGCTTGGCCTCCAGCAGCCCCTGGTCCGCCCGGGCCAGGAGCTGTTCGGCCCCTTGGGCATGTTCGGGGTAGGCGGCGATGCCGATGCTGAGGGAGACGGGAAGGGGGCCCGCCTCGGTGGGGACGGGCCTCTCGCCGAGGATCCGGAGCAGCCGCTCCCCCAGCTTGGCGGCGCCTTGGGCGGCGGTGCCCGGCATGAGGATGCAGAACTCGTCGCCGCCATATCGATAGATGCGATCGTGGGCGCGGATCACGCCCTGGGCGCCCTCGGCCACGGCCTGGAGGACCTTGCTGCCAGCCGGATGCCCGTGCCGGGTGTTCACCTGCTTGAGGTTGTCCACGTCGAGGAATAGGAGGGAGAGCGCCTCCCGTTTGGCGGCGCTCTCCCGCACGAGGCGGGGAAGCTCTTCTTCCAGGCAACGCCGGTTCTGGGCCACGGTGAGATCGTCCCGGAAACTGAGGGCGCGGCTCTCCTCCAGGTGCCAGGCGCTCGTGAGGAGCGGCTCCACATCCTTCAGCCAGCCCAGCAGCGGTTCGGGTTCATTCTTGGGGTCCCTCAGGGCGAGGATGCCCACGGCCTCCATGGGGCAGAGCTCCAGGGCTTCCCCGGAGTGCAGCATGGCCCGGGCCTGGTCGCGGGTGAGGGGGGCTTCGGGCCAGCCATCTCCCTGTCGCTGGTAATAGGTGTCGTCGTGGCGGATCCAGACGGCCCCGGCGGTGGCGCGAGTGGATTTCACGGCTCGGGTGATGACCAGGCGAAGCAGCTCCGGGAGGGTGGCCAGGTGGAGCATCTGGCGCAGCCAGCCTTCGCTGCCGAGCTCCCGCCGGCGCAGGGCATCCAGGGCCTCGATGGCCAGCTCGAAGCGCTGGGACTGGCGCACCACCCAGCCCGGGCGGAGGGCGAGCACCCGGCTGGTCTCCTCGGGCGTGGCTTCCTGGACCCACCAGAGCACTTCACTGGCATCCGGGGGGAGCAGCGAGGGATCGGGCTTGCGGGCCACGATCACGGTCGTTCCGGTGAAAGGCCCCTCCGAGAGCAGGTAGCCCTGGGCCAGGAGGGCCTCCTTGAGGTCCTCCCCGCCTGGCCCGGCCTGCACCCAGTGAATCTGCCTCATGAACTCCTCTTCGGTATCGGGGTGGACCCGCTAAACCAGGGCGGCTTCGAGGCGGGCGGCCAGGCGCTCCAGGTGCCGATCCATCTGCTCGAGCGGTTGAGCCACATCCTTGGTGCTGCGCTCGGCACGCACCCATCGCTTGAGGAGGGTGACGGCTTGGGGATCCCGCACCCCCAGCCGCTTGGCGGTTTGGATGAGTTTATGCGCGAGCCGGGTGTGCTCGGGGCCCGTGGCTTCCTGCTTGAGCTGGAGCACGAGGCGCAGGGCATCCCGGGCCGTCTCGAGGTCGTGCCGGATGAGGGGGCCGCGGGCATTGATCCTGAGGAGGAACAGCTCCAGGAAGCGCATGAACTCCGTGAGGAGTTCCAGGGCCTCCCGCAGGGCCCGGGGCACGTCCGGCGGGTTCTCCAGCAGGCGTCCGCATTGGGTGATGAGCCGATCGGCCTCCTCGCGGTCATGGCTTCGGAGGAGGGCGAATTCCGGGCCGCGCCGGAAACCCTGGAGCTGTTGGAGGGCCTGGCCCAAGGAGAGGGCGAGGCGGGCCCAATCATGGAGCTCCAGGTGCACCTGCACCTGCTCCTGGGCGGGCTGGAGGGCCTCCCACAAGCGCTGGAGGCGCTGGCGGAGGCGATCGCCTTCCTCCACGGCGCTGGGGCTTCCCGGGAAGAGCTTCTCGCGGAGGTCGGAGGAGAACAGGCCCGCAAGATCTCCCATGACCTGCCGCTGGTGGCTGATGAGGAGGGAACGGAGGTTTTCCAGGGCCTGGGGAAGGGCATCCCCATCCGTGGAGGCGAGGGCCTGCTGGAGGAGGCTGCGGACGGTGGATTGATCCTGCCGGAGGCTGAGCACGGCTTGACGGAGGAAGGCCCTGAGCCGGCCGACATCCGGGGAGCGATCGTCGAGGAGGTCCGTGGCGTCGGGGTGGTAGGGCCCCTCGGCGAGACGGCCCAGCTCGGCCTCCACGACGAGGAAGGTGGGCACGGCGGCATAGCGGACTTCCAGCGGGGCGCCGAGGAGGCCCTCGGTGCGGTCCACGAGATCGAGCACCGCCAGGTGGCTGGCCAAGGCCCGGGCCACCACACGGAAGGCACCGGGGGATTCCTTGCGCAGGGCGGAGAGGGCCTTGCGCGCTTCAGCGCTGAGGGCCTTCCCCAGGACCTCCTCCTCGATGCGGGGCAATCGCCAGCCCAGGTGGTTCCACAACCAGTGGAGGCTGCCCCGGATCTGTTCGACGGCGGGCCAGTGGATGCCCCGATCCAAGGGGCGGACGAGGGACAGGCGGAGGTTCTCCACCACGTGTTCCAGCAGGAGCAGGGGGGCCACCCGTTCCTGGGTGTCCTTGGGGATGGCTTCCTCCAGCGCCTCGATGAAGCGCCGGATCGCATCGGGCAGGCGCCCCTGGCCGGTCTGGATGGTCCGGTTGAGGGTCTTCATCCGGTCGCTGAGGCGGGCCACGAGAATGGCGCCGTTGGGCTGGGTCTGGAGTGCCGCGAGGATCTCCCGGATGGGCCCCTGGTACTCCATGAGGAAGCCCTGCCAATGCTCCTGGAGGGGGCCCTGGGAATCGCTGTTGAGGGCCAGGGCCATGGCCCGGAAGGAGGCGACGAGGTCCAGGAGTTTCACCACCCAGGCGGGTTCCTCGTGGACCTGCAGGAGCCGGAGGTGGGCACTCCGGGCTTCGGCGCGCAGGCGGGCCAGGGCGTGCTGGAGGACGAGCCCCATCGCCTCGCGGGCCTCTCCCAACCTGCGGGGGCTGAAGTTCTGGAGGAAGGCGAGGAAGATCCCCAGCTCCCGGCGCAGGGAGGCGAGCTCATCCCGAAGCTCGTCGGGGGCGGGTAGCGACTCACCCACGGGCACCAGGTCCTCGGCGCCTTCGGCCATGATTTCGCGCAGGAGCTTCAGGTCCTTCCGGGATAGCCCCTTCTCCCGCACCAGCTGGCGGGCCAGTAGAAGCCGCGGAGCATCCTGGGAAGACATGGGGGGATGATAGCGGGAATCTCCTAACAGCACGCGACTTGTGTTGAATCTCCCGGGAGCCGAGGTGATACCATGCAGCACCCCTCCGGAGGTCCCATTGGTTAGCAAGCTCGGCGAGATGCTCGTCAAAGCTGGCCTCATCAGCGAAGGTCAGCTTGATGAGGCGATCAAAATCCAGCGGCGCGAGGGCGGCAAGCTCGGCAGCATCGTGGTGCGACATGGATTCTGTTCCGATCAGGACATCGTGAGCTTCCTGGGCATGCAGTACGGCGTGCCCGCGGCGGATCTGGATCAGTGGCCCTCCATCGAGAACGGCGTCATCGCCCTGATCCCGGCGGAGCTGGCGCAGCGCCACAAGGTGCTGCCCCTGCAGCGGACGGGCAACGTGCTCACCCTGGCCATGTCCGATCCCACGGACATCTTCGCCATGGACGACGTCCGTTTCCACACGGGCTACAACGTGGATCCCGTCGTCTCCTCGGAGATGGGGCTCATGCGCGCCGTGGAGCGCTACTACGGCGGCTCCTCGGGTGTGACCCTCCGGACGGATCAGGGAGGCCGAAGCGGCCAGGCCGGAACCGCCACCATGAGCGGAGGCGGGGAAACCCAGGCCGCGGCGGGCGCCTTCCAGGAAGAGGAAGGCATGCTCGATCTCGAGAGCCTCCAGCAGGAGCTGGATGCCGACGCCGAGTACGAGTCCGACGAGGAGGAGCAGGGCGACGCCATCACCATGAAGAAGATGGGCGAGGATGCGCCCGTCGTGAAGCTGGTGAACATGGTGCTCATCGACGCCATCAAACGGGGCGCCAGCGACATCCATGTGGAGCCCTACGAGAAGACCTACCGGATCCGCTTCCGCATCGACGGCATCCTCCAGGAGGTCATGCGGCCCAAGCTCTCCCTCAAGGACCCCCTGACGAGCCGCATCAAGATCCTGGCCAAGCTGAACATCGCCGAGCGGCGCCTGCCCCAGGACGGTCGCATCAAGCTCCGCGTGAACATGGGGGGCAAGCAGAAGGTCATCGACTACCGCGTGTCGATCCTGCCCTGCCTCTTCGGCGAGAAGATCGTGCTCCGGCTGCTGGACAGCGACAAGCTGATGCTCGACCTCACCAAGCTGGGCTTCGAGCCCGAGAGCCTGGAGCGCTGGGATCGGCAGATCTGCAAGCCCTACGGCATGGTGCTCGTGACGGGCCCCACGGGGTCCGGCAAGACCAACACCCTCTACAGCTCCATCGCCAAGCTGAACACGCCCGACGTGAACATCATGACGGCGGAGGATCCCGTCGAGTTCAACTTCCCCGGCATCAACCAGGTGCAGGTGAAGGAGCAGATCGGCCTCAACTTCGCGGCGGCCCTGCGCTCCTTCCTGCGCCAGGATCCCAACATCATCCTCGTGGGCGAGATCCGCGACTTCGAGACGGCGGAGATCGCCATCAAGGCCTCCCTCACGGGCCATCTGGTGCTCAGCACCCTGCACACGAACGACGCCCCCAGCACCATCAACCGCCTCATGAACATGGGCGTGGAACCGTTCCTCGTGGCCACCTCCGTGAACATCATCTGCGCCCAGCGCCTCACCCGCCGCCTCTGCAACGCCTGCAAGCAGCCCGAGGAGCACGCCATGCCCGCCGAGGCCCTCTTGAAAGTGGGTTTCACGGAAGCGGAGATCAAGCGGGGCTTCCAGCTCTACAAGCCCGTGGGCTGCGAAGCCTGCAACAAGCGCGGGTACAAGGGGCGCGTGGGCCTCTACGAGATCCTGGAGATGAGCGAGGGCCTGAAGGACATGATCCTCACCGGCGCCTCGGCCATCGAGCTCCGCGAACAGGCCGTCAAGGAGGGCATGATCACCCTCCGCCGCTCCGGCTGCCGGAAGGTGATCGACGGGGTCAGCACCATCGAAGAAATCTGCCGCGAAACCGTGCTCTGAGGATCCCCACATGAGTGACCAGGTCTCCTACCCCGTTCCCCTCCAGCAGCTGCTCCGCACCATGGTGGAGTACGGCGGCACCGACCTCCACATCACCACCGAGACCAGCCCGCAGATCCGCATCGACGGCCGCATGGTGCCCCTGAAGCTGCCCCCCCTGGACGCGGCCCAGACCCGCTTCCTCTGCTACAGCGTGATGACGGACCAGCAGAAGCACCGGCTCGAAGAGGATCTCGAGGTGGACTTCAGCTTCGGCCTGCAGGGCGTGGCCCGCTTCCGCGCCAACGTCTTCAGCCAGCGCGGCGCCACGGCGGCCGTGTTCCGCACCATTCCCGAGAACATCCGCAGCTTCGAGCAGCTGGGGCTCCCCCCCGTGATCCAGGGCCTCTGCGACAAGCCCCGCGGCCTCGTTCTCGTCACGGGCGTCACCGGCTCCGGCAAATCCACCACCCTCGCGGCCATGGTGGACAAGATCAACGCGGAGGAACCTCTCCACATCCTCACCATCGAGGATCCCGTGGAATACGTGCACAAGCACAAGCGCTGCCTTGTGAACCAGCGGGAGATCCACGCCGACACCCACAGCTTCAAGAAGGCCCTGCGTTCCGCCCTGCGCCAGGATCCGGACGTGGTGCTCGTGGGCGAGTTGCGCGACCTGGAGACCATCGAATCGGCCCTCACCATCGCCGAGACGGGCCACCTCACCTTCGGCACCCTGCACACCAACTCCACGGTGCAGACCATCAACCGCATCATCGACGTGTTCCCCAGCCACCAGCAGGCCCAGATCCGGGCCCAGCTCTCCCTCGTGCTGGAAGGCGTCGTCTGCCAGAGCCTCATCCCCAAGGCCAGCGGCAAGGGCCGGGCCCTGGCCCTCGAGGTCATGATCCCCAACCCCGCCATCCGGAACCTCATCCGGGAGGACAAGATCCACCAGGTCTACGGCATGATGCAGACCGGCCAGGTCAAATTCGGCATGCAGACCTTCAACCAGAGCCTCGCGGATCTGGTGGCCAAGGGGGACATCACCACCGAGATGGCCATGTCCTACAGCTCCAACCACGATGAGCTCCGGGAGCTCATCAACCGGGGCGGGGGCACCGTGGGATCCACTCATGGCGCCGCGGCCGCCCAGGCCGCCGCCAAACCCGGGGCGGGAAGTGGCATGCTGGGAGGCCGCAACCCCAATATCAAGTACACGTAGTAGGCGCCTTAGCCAATCACCCCCTTTTTTTACTACGGCGGTCGCCCTATGCTTGACCCCATCACCCAGTCCTGAGAGGTCCAGATGCCCGCATACGCTTGGAAAGGCAAGAACCGGCTTGGTGAGATCCAGGAAGGGGTCCTGGTGTCCGAATCGAAGGATGCCGCCGTCCTGACCCTGAAGCGCAACGGCATCGAGGTTATGACGGTCAAGGCTCAGGAGGGAAAGAGCGGGAAGATTCTCGGGAAGGTGAAGCCAAAGGACCTTGCGATCTTCACCCGTCAGTTCAGCGTGATGATCGATGCGGGCCTCCCGCTGGTGCAATGCCTTGAAATCCTGGGCAGTCAGCAAGCGGATAAGGGATTCCAAAAGGTGATCGAGGCGGTCCGCCTAGACGTGGAAAAGGGCTCGACCCTTCAGGCATCCCTCTCCAAGCATCCCAAGGCCTTCAACGATCTGTACGTGAACATGGTTGGGGCCGGCGAGGCGGGCGGTATCCTCGACACCATCCTCCAACGCCTCTCCCAGTACATCGAAAAGGCGGTGAAGCTCAACGCCAAGGTGAAGAGCGCGATGATGTACCCGGTGGCCGTGATCACCATCGCCGTGCTGGTAGTGACGGTGATCATGCTCAAGGTGATCCCCGTTTTCAGCGCCATGTACGAGGGGCTTGGATCCAAGCTGCCTGTACCCACGCAGATCTGCATCGCCCTCTCCAATGTCCTCATCCATTACGGATGGGCCGTGGTCGTCCTCCTGGTCGGGATCTTCTTCGGGTTGAAGCAGTACTACAAGACCCCCACGGGGCATCTTCAGATCGATGCCCTGATGCTGAAGATCCCCATCATCGGGGACCTGCTCCTCAAGGTCGGCGTGGCCCGCTTCTGCCGCACCCTGGGTACCCTGACGAGCTCCGGCGTTCCCATTCTGGAGGGGATGGATATCACCGCCCGGACCGCCGGGAACCAGGTGCTCCAGAACGCCATCCTCAAAGCCAAGGATGCGGTGGAACAGGGCCGCAACATCAGCGCCCCCCTCATGGAAACCAAGATTTTCCCACCCATGGTGGTCCAGATGGTGGGCGTGGGCGAGGCCACGGGTGCCTTGGACGCCATGTTGGGCAAAGTTGCTGACTTCTATGAGGACGAGGTGGATAACGCCGTGGCGACCCTCACCAGCCTCCTGGAACCCGTCATGATCGCCATCCTGGGCGGCATCATCGGTTTTATTGTCGTGGCCATGTACATGCCTATCTTTGGCCTGGCTGATGCATTCGATAACGGTTGAGGAGGGACGTCATGATGAAACAATGCACCTCGAACCGCGAGGGCGGATTTTCGCTGATTGAGCTATTGCTGGTCCTGACCATCATCGGGATCGTGTCCGCCATTGCCATTCCGATGTATATGGGGCAGCGGCAGAAGGCGCGGAGGATCGGAGACGCCGAGGCCAACGCCCGGATCATGGCCATGATGCTCGAAACTCGAAAGGCTGAATCCGCCACCTATGGTCCCGTGGCGACTTACTCCTGGACGGCCAGTGGAGGCCTTCCCAGCTCCAATATCATCCCGGCATTCGCGGTGAAGGGTAGCTCTCAGATGGATTATTCCCTTGAGGTCAAAGACAATGGGCTGACCTATGTACTTACGGTTTCCGAAAAGGGAGGCTCCAAGGTTTTCCAGACTGACCAGACCGGAGCCAAGCTTTACCCTTGATATTGAATAACCTCAATTTGCTGCTCGCGCTTTCCCGGTGCGAGCAGTTCTTTTTTTTGAAAGGATCTCGTGAGGCCAACACTTCATTGGGCCCTCCCCACGGCCGGCGCGCCTGGTGGGGGGTGGATTTGGCCTGGGGAAGTTGTCCTTGCCATATTTGAGCTTGGTCAGCTGGCCAAAGCTACGATTTGGGTGCAGGGTCAGGCCAAACTAAGGTCTGCCTCCGTCCCCCGTATGAGTTCTAAGGATGGGAGGGATTTATCTAACAGCTAGCTTCGCTCCAACGCGAGATGGTCTTCCACCTTTGAACCCCGTCAATTCCCCTTCCAGGTCGGGCCGGCCCACCTCGCGGGCCTCCGCCAAGGCGTAGCCCACCCAGCGGGCCCGGGTCCATCGATCGGGAGAGGTGGGGGTAAAGGTGACCATGCCATCGCCTCGGACCAGCGCGTAGCAAAGCCTGGGAGTGAGGGGCTTCTCCGGATCCTTGAGATACCAGGTCCCATCCTTCATGAGGTAAGTGACGTTCGCCAGAGCCGTCGGGCTCATGGTTGAGGTGGCCGCACCTTCAGGAGCGGGGCCGAGAATGTGGTCGGGGCGGATGTAGGGCCATCGGATCACCCACCCGGGTTCGCCATGGGTTCGCAACAGTAAGGGATTGGAGCCTTGGATCCACTCGGAGATCTGATCCCGCAGGTGGAACCAGGAGAATACCTCCCCGAGGGAGAGGGCGGCCTCCGTCTTCCCGAAGGGATGCAGGGGCACCTTCACCGTGTCGGGCTCAAGGCTGAATCCATGGGTTCCCGTGAGGTGGGCGAGGAGGCCCCCCTCATGCGTCTTCAGGGCCGTGTGTTGTTCCCCGTGGTCGGCGGTCAGCACTCCCGAGAGGTTCGGATACCGCTGGCTCCAGCGGTCCAGGAAGGGACGGGTCTCGTTCAGGAGTTGGCTGGCCCGGACGGCATATTGGAGGGCTGGATCCGCCAGGGTTCCGTTTCGGGAGAAACGATCGGTCAGAGCCTGTTCCGTCGTCTGATAAGCCTCATAGGTCCGGGAAGGCCGAGCGAGCCACTTCCAGGGGTCATGGGCCTGGAGTTCCCGGGCCCTCATGAAGAAGGGCGCATGCAGCTGGCAGGTGTGGGAAGACACCCAATGGGACCCCTCCATGGCCCGTTCGATGTCGCGGAGGAAATAGCGGGGTTCAGACCAGGGATTCGTGGTTTCAACGGGCGAGATGTAGTTTTCGATCCAGGAGTAAGCAGGCCACGTGAAGCCAGCCCCGGAAGTGAAGAAGTGGCGCCAGCCGCCGTAGGGCTCCCGGACTTCTGAGAAATGGGCCGAACTGAGTCCGAAGCTGAGGGTCGTGCAGTCGTCGATCAGGAAAGTTGTACTAATATTCCGCTGCTTGGCCGCATCCAGCAGGGTGAGCGAATGATCCTGCTTCCACTCCCGCCGGTAGGGAATGACGAAGCTCTGGGTCAACATCTCGGGGTCTCCCCCCAGCAGCATGTTCCAGGCAAGCCGGGTCGCGGGGACGGCGACGATGGGGGTTGACCCCCCGGGGGCCCTCCATTCAGGAATGGCGGCTTCCGCCACGTCCTGTCGCAGCCCATCGATGCCAAGCAGGACCAAGCGCCGTTCGGAAGCGGGCAGCGGGGGCGGGGCGGGCATGCGCTTCCTGAAAAGATCATGGGGAAGCAGGAGAAGGAGGGCCATGGCGGCGGCGCTGGCGGCCCCGCGTAACCAGATCCGGGTGGCTCCCGTGGCCGAGATGCTCCGGAGGATGGCCATGAATCCGGTGACCAGGAATAGCACCAACACCAGGCCAATGGGGAGACGCCGGAAGCCGTGCAGGGTGGTCAGGGCCCCGGGGACCATCGCGAAGAGGCAGCCGTGAACCCAGAAGGCGGTTCCGAGGCCCATCCACAGCCCCGATCGATACCCCAAGCCTTGGGGGGCGCCAGGGGCTTCAGGCGCATGGCCCAGCTTTGATCCGAGGAAGCCCACGAGCGCGAACACCACTCCGAGGAAGATGTAGGCCACCAACGCGCCGAGACCCCACTCTACGACGGCCCTCAGCATGATGCCCGTGATCTTCAGATCCGGGAGGAAGGGGTGCGGGTTGGCCCCGAGCATCAGATAGGCGCGGATGGCGAGGAGGAGCCAAAGCCCGGCCCATATGGAGCTCACGCCGAGAAGCCACAGGGTCCGTTTCCACTGGGTCATGGGAATCCCCAAAAAAAGTCCCCCTCCGAAAAGGGGGACCCTGAATCAATTTGGGGACGACACTAGTCGATGGCGACGGCCTTGATGTAGGCGTTGCTCGCGGCCGTAACCGTGGTGTTCGTGACGGTGCTCTTGAAGATGGGGGTGATGATGACAGCGGGGTAGGTGCGTCCCGTTGCAGGGTCGGTGTAAGAGGGGTTTGCGGTGAGGTACACGACACCAAGGGTGGACCCGGCGGCGCCTGCCGTGTAGCCCAGGCCTGCGGGGGCATAGGGGTTCTTGGCGTTCTTGAAATTGGAGAGGAGGAGAGTCTTGGTAACGACGGAGGTGGCCGTGGGCTGGGCCCCGGTCTGCTCACGGATGTCGTCGGCCACGCGGGCGAGTTCACCGGCGATGGAGGCCCCATTGTCCTGGGTGGCCTTGGCCTTGGCCTTCTCGCGCTGGCCGAGCAGGGCGGGGATGGCGATGGCGCTGATGATGCCGATGATGGCGAGCACCAACAGCAACTCGATGAGGGTGAAGCCCTTTTGATTCTTCATTGCGTCTCCTTTGGGGCCGTGTAGCCACCTGGGTGTTATCAAGTCCTGTGCCAAGGGGCCCAGGTTGGGAAAGGGTGAGGAAATCAAAGACTCGGGGATTGTCATCGGTTCGTCAAGGGCGGTCTTGAGGATTGGAACTGCCCCATTTGGACGGCATACTGACGCATTCCGTCAGTTTTGCTTGGATCCTCACGGCTGCGATCTTCGAGTCGAATGGGGGTCCGGGGACATCATAGGGAACGAGGGCCACATGGATGCAAGGAAAGCATGGAAATGGAGCCTCATGGGAACCCTCCTGGCCTTGGCAGCCTGGGCGGCCTACCTTTCCCAGACTCGGATCTACCAGGTGGATGAGGCCCAAAACCTGACCATGGCGAGGATCGGAGCCTTTCACCTGGAGGGTCAGTTCTTCACCAACGCCTTGATTTGGATGATGGGGCCCCTGGCCTGGATCGCGCGCCACTCCGCGGGGGCCGTGAGTCTCTTCGAAGGAGGGCGTTGGGTCTTCCTGACCGTGTTTCTGACGAATTGCGCCCTCATTGCCCTGAATACAGGAGTGAGGTTTCGATCCCCTTTGGGGTTGGTGGCCCTGGTTGGTGCGGCAACGCTGGCTCCTCTTTGGGACTACGGGTTCGAGATCCGTCACGACAACTTGATCCTCACAGGCCTCCTAACGCTTTGGTGGTTGGGCCGGAGCAGCGGGTGGGGGGCCCGGGCCTACGCGGCCATGGGGGCCCTGGCGGTAGGGTTGCTCTTCGTGGCCTTCAAATCCTTCGCCTATGTGGCACCGATGGTCCTGTCCTTCCTTGTGGCGCCACCACCCTGCCATGAGAGGAGCCGGGGTCCTTTGGTGGGGGCCTGGCTGGGGGGCGCGCTGGCGGGCGGGTGCCTGGTTGGGGCCGCCTATTCCCTAACGGGGCTCTGGCCGACCTTTTGGGCTGGAATCCAGGGGGGAGCGGCCACCAGCGGGGGGGGAGCCCGGTTCAGCTTCACCTTCTCGTTGGGCCGACTCCCCCTCCAAGTCCCCCTGGTCTTGGGCGTGGCCATGGCCGCCCTGGGAGAATTCCTGTGGCTCCTTTGGGTGGATCGCCGAAAGGCCTTTTCCTGGGAGGGCAACGCCCCCGAGGCCCTACTGTGCTTGGGTGCTCTCATCGTCCTATGGGTGAACCCAACCCCTTTCCCGTACAACCTCGTGAACCTGGTGCCTTTCGCCTTCCTTTTGGGGTTCAGATACGCCGTACCATGGGGGGTGCGTGCCTGGGAAGCGGGCGCGCCCAGGGCGCTGCTCCTGGGCACCCTGGCCTTCAGCCATGTCGTACCCTTTCTGATGGCCACCTTTCGCCATCATGAATGGAGCAACCAACGCCAGAAGGCGCTTATGGGATGGGCAGAGGCCATGACCGATCCCGTTGCGGATCGTGTCTACGATGCAGCGGGGCTGGTGCCTACAAGGGCCTCCATTGGCTACCACTGGTACTTGCACAGTCTCAACATGGTGGCTTTCGGGCAGGGGCGGATCCCCACGGTATCCCGGATGCTCACCGAGCGGCCCGCGGCCGTAATTATTCCCAACTACCGCACCGATTGGCTGCCGGAATCGGAGCAGCGCTTCCTGGCGGAACGCTACCTCCCCATCGCAGATGACTTCTGGGTACTGGGGGGGCGCCTTCCGGAAGGAGGTGGATCCTTTGACGTGAAACATCCTGGCCGCTACGTGGTGCTTGGGATGCAGCAGGGCAGGTTGACTCCGCTTCGCGAAGGCAGCATTGGCGGGAGACAGCTCCCTGGTGGGCCAATCCAATTGCCTGTGGGGCCCATAGAGCTTAAGGTCTCCGCAAGTGTCGCCCCCTTGGTGGTCTGGGTCGGGCCGCGCTTGGGAGGCCTTCCCACCATAGGCCCGGGTGACCACCAGTATGTGTTCGTGAACTGGTATTAATCATGAACGCACCCTCCTCAAGACCTCTCGTCTCGGTTTGCATACCCGTCTACAACGGGGCTTCGTGCCTGGAGGAGGCGGTACGCTCCGTCCTCGCCCAATCCTTCCCCGATCTGGAAGTGCTCGTATTTGATGACGGCTCCACCGATGGGAGTTGGGGGATCCTCCAGGGAATCCGAGACCCTCGGCTCATCTGCCGGAGGAATACCCGGAACCTGGGGCCCCAAGGGAACTGGAACCAGGCCATCGGCGCGGCGCGGGGGAAGTACGTGAAGCTCTTCCATCAGGACGATTTGCTGGCCCCGGACTGCCTCGAACGGCAGGTGGCCACCCTGGAGGAGCATCCCGAGGTGGTGTTGGCTTTTTGCCGGCGAGAAATCATCCGGCCCGATGGTCGGAAATTGTTCAATCGCGGGGCGCCCTGGCCGGATGGGCCCGTCGTCGCACCTGAAGCTGCCCGCGCCTGCGCCCTGCGCGGAAGCAACCTTCTTGGAGAGCCCAGTGCCCTCCTCATGAGGAACACAGTGGTGCGGGTAACAGGAGGCTTCGACGCCAGCATTCCCTATCTGGTGGATTTGGATTACTGGCTCCGACTCATGGCCCATGGGCCGGCTTGGTACGACGATCGAGCCCTGGCCTCGTTCCGGGTGTCGAGGCGCCAGTGGAGCGCCCGGATCGGGATGGGCCAGGGGGCGGAGTTCGCCGCCTTCATGGACCGCCTTGCGGAGGGCCCTTTGCGTGGGCAGCCGCTGGCCCGGGCCCTTGGCCGGGCGATGGGCCACGTCCAGGGGCTCCTCCGTTTCCTTCTTTATCGGTTTATCTAAAGGGGTGGTGATGGTCGAGCCGATCCCCGGATATCCGCGTCTAAACAGGCTGATACGGTTCGGATTCGTGGGCGGCCTGAACTCGGCTGCGGCCTACCTCACGTTCGCCCTCCTCATCCGGGCGGGGGTCCATTACGCCGCCGCGACCCTGATCGGCAGCCTCATGAGCATGCTGATGGGCTTCAAACTTCACGGGGCATTCGTCTTCCGCAACTCGGGAAACGGGAGATTCCTCCGGTTCCTGGCCATCTTCCTGGCCATGTATGGGCTTTCAGTGGGCATCCAATCCCTCTCCCGACAATGGGTGAATGGATACCTCGCCGGAGGAGCGGCGGCTCTCGTTACCATTCCTATCTCGTTCCTCCTTAATGGCGCCTTCGTATTCCGCCCGGACCGCAACTCGGGCACCTGAGGTCAAGTTTCAGTGGTTTCCTTCGCCTGTCTCATCTGTGGTGGCCGGGATCTCGCGCTGGTCCTGGACCGATGCCGGGATTTCTACCTCGGGCTCCCGGTCGTCGTGGACTATGCCCGATGCGGCACCTGCGGCCTCACGCAACAAGTGCCGATACCGCGGTCTACGGAGGGCTTCTATCTCGACTACCCGATGCACGTCCCAAAGCGGAGGATTTTCTCCTTGGCGAGGAATCTCCTGATTCGGCGCGTCTACTTCGCGCCAGGCAGCGGGGACGCAGGGAAGACCCTGCTGGATTTCGGATGTGGCGATGGATCCTTCCTCGAGAGGGTGGAGGGAAAGGTGGCACGCCGATTGGGATTCGAGCCTTCGGCCTGCCAGGCCAATGCGGTGTCCGCCAGGCTCGGCATTCCCGTGGCGAGCGATCTCGCGGACTCCACCACGGTCCCTGATGGGTCCGTGGATATCGTGACCTCTCACTTCGTTCTTGAGCATCTCACGGACCTGTGGGGCACCTTCGCCTACTGGCACCGGATCCTTAGACCCCGGGGGAGCCTGCACCTGGCGGTTCCCAACATAGATTGCTTCGAGGCTCGACTCTTCGGCAGGCGTTGGCACGGCCTGGATGCGCCCCGGCATGTCAGTTTCCCTGCGGGCAGGAGCCTTGAGTGGCTCGCAGCGAAATCTGGATTCAAGGTGATCCGAAGGGGCACGGGCGTATTCCCAAACACCTGGGGCGCGAGTCTGGTGGCGGCGGCCCTGGGCCGTCACCACCAGGCTCTCTTCATGCTCCTCATGCCCTTGGCTTTCGTGCTCGCCTTCCTCATGCCGCACTCCACCACTGTCTATGAACTGAGGAAGGAAGCCTGAGATGGGTGGTCAGCTGATGGTCTGGATCGAACGGACACTCCTGCGAATCATGCAGATGGTCCTCACGTTCAAGAGGAACCGGATCATCCGGCGCCACCTTCCTCCGGGCGCCCGGAAGGTCGCGGACTTCGGCTGCGGGCACTTTCCCAACCGCTACGCCAGTGTCCTGGTGGATTCCCTGGACACCGAGGATATACAGCGGGGAGGGTTTCGCGTGGACCGAGGGGACCAAGGGCGCACCTTCCACGACCTGGATCTGAACGTATTCCCCTATCCTTTCGAAGATGGGTACTTCGACTACCTCATTTGCAGCCATGTGCTCGAACACCTGGAGGATCCCTTAAGGACGTGTTCGGAGTTCTCCCGGATCGCCAAGGCGGGATACATCGAGGTCCCCTTCGGCAGCGTGGACATATTCATCCGCAACAACGACCTCATCCACCGCTGGCTCTTTGCCCAGGAGCCGGCCACCGGGACCCTATTGTTCACGGACCGCCAGGGCATGATTGATGCGTTCCCCCCCCCGGAGATTAGCCGGATGCTCAGGTTCCTCCTTCAGCTCCGGAACCTCGCCAATGTCTGGGAAGGGAGGCTGCCCGCCAGGTACATCCCGCCACCTGTCTGACGAGGCACTTCCTCCGCCCCAAGTGTTCCCGGTACCTCTTTCGCAGGCTCCCAAGATGAATGAACCCCACGATTCTTCCGGCACCCCTCCCTCCATCCTGGGAGTGTCCGTGGTCGTGCCCGTCTACCAGGGTGAGCGAATCCTCGCGGGGCTTCTGGAAGAGTTGGCGGTTCTGGCGGCGGGTGCCCATACACCCGGCGGAACGCCTTTCCAGGTCGTTGAGGTGCTCCTCGTCAATGACGGCGCCATCGACGGTTCCACGGAGGTCATGCAAGCGCTAGCCATGAAGTACTCATTCGTGCGCCCGATCTGGCTGTCCCGCAACTACGGCCAGCACCCCGCCACCTTGGCGGGGATGGCCAGCTCCACGGGCGGCTGGATTGTGACCATGGATGAGGACGGTCAGCACGATCCTGGCCACATGGGCGCGCTTCTAGACAAGGCATTTGCGGAGGGCGCCCAGCTGGTTTATGCCAATGGCGCCAACCCCGCGCCCCACGCTTTCTGGCGGAACCTCGCCAGCCAGGCGGCCCATGCCCTCGGCGGGCTTCTCATGGGCAGCAGTACTTTCCGCGATTTCTCCAGCTTTCGACTCATCAAGGGCGAAATCGCCCGTAGTCTCGCGGCCTATTGCGGTCCCGGGGTTTACCTGGACATCGCTCTCACCTGGGTGGTGGGCCACACCAGCTACTGTAAGGTGCCCTTGCGAGAGGAGCGTGGCCGCCCTTCCGGCTACTCCTTCAGCCGATTGCTGGCCCACTTCTGGCGAATGATCCTCACGGTTGGCACCCGGCCCCTTCGGATCATCGCACTTCTGGGCTGCCTCTCCATACTGGTCTCCCTCGGCATCACGGCTTACGTGATCTACGCCAAGTTCGCCCACCAGGTTCCCATCCAAGGGTGGACTTCCTTGATCATCGCTATTTCCCTTTTCTCGGGACTGATCCTCTTCTCCCTGGGCGTGATCGCGGAGTACCTCGCCATGACTTTGACCATGGCCATGGGCAAACCCCTCTACCTCATGGTGTCCCCACCTCCGGACAAGCGCCCGTGAGCCGGCCCCTAGCCTGGGTCCTGGGTGCGGGTGGTCTGCTGGGACGGCATGTCCTGGAGGCCATGGACCGGGATCCATCTGGGCCAACTCCCTGGCGGCGCGGGCCCTCCGGCGTTCCGTGGGAGGATCCCGCCATGGCTGGCGCGGCCCTTGCCGAGTATGCGACGGCCTTTCTCGCGGAGGTGCGCACGCGAAGGTGCGAGTGGATGGTGCTCTGGTGCGCGGGATCGGGGATTGTGGGTACCGGGAGCGAGGCCCTTTCGCGGGAGACCGCTTACCTGCGTTGCGTGCTGGAGTCCCTTGGCCGGGACCTGCCTCCGTTGCCAGGCCGCATCCTGCTGGCAAGCTCCGCGGGCGGAGTCTATGGTGTTGGTTCCGGCCAACCGCTCACGGAGCACTCCCCTTGCCGCCCCGTCTCAGAGTATGGCCGGACCAAGTTGACGCAGGAGGCTCTGATCCAGGCCTGGGCGAAGGAGACGCCGGAAGTTTCCAGCCTCGTGGCCCGGATCTCCAACCTTTACGGTCCTGGCCAGCGGCTGGATAAGCCGCAGGGGCTCATCACCCACATCTCCCGAAGCATCTACCATCGGGTGCCGATCCGAATCTTCGTGCCACTCGACACCTTGCGGGACTACCTCCATGCGGAGGATTGCGCGCAGATGCTCCTGGCTGGGATGCAGCGCCTGGGCAGGGACGGGCGAGAGGACGCACTCAAAATCTTCCATTCCGGCCAAGCCACCACCATCGCAAGGCTGATTGGAATTTTTTCCAGGTTGTCTCGGACACGGACCCGCATGATCTGCACATCCAGTCCCACCACGGCCCTTCAGCCCCTCAGCCTGCATTTCAGAACGGAAGTCTGGAAGGATCTTGGCCCCTACAGGCCCATGAGCCTGTTCGAGGGCATACAACGGGTCCATGGGCACATGCTGGGGGCCTTCCAGGCGGGAGCACTTCCTCCATGTCCCTAAGGGGCCAGGAGCCGCTGGGCACCCCGGTGGTTCGGATCCATGGCCAGGGCGGCCTGCGCGGCAGCCCGGGCTTCGGCGGTGCGGCCCAGGGCCTTGAGAATCTGCCCCCGTCGCCAGTGCAAGGCCGGCAGACCGCCACTGCCTCCTTCCAAGGGTTCCCGGAGTGCCCGGTCGGCGTAGGAAAGGCCCTCGTCCAGATGCAGACCCGAGCGGGCGGCCACTTTCGCCAACTGGAGTCGCAGGATGCTGGGGGCCTCCACTTCGGCGAGCCCCGCCTTGGCCACCTTCCAGGCCTCCTCGGGATTTCCGGCGTTCAGGTAGGCCTCGGAGACGGCTTCCACGCCCTTGGCTCGGCTCTGAACCATAGGGAGGAGGCGGCTGGCCTCGGTTCGGAGCCGGGCGTCCTTTCCCTCACGGCCCATGGCTTTGAGGGCCGCCTTCTCATCCAATTGTTCCAGCCATGCGGTGACGACCTCCGGATCCCACGGGGCGGCAAGGAGGGCTTTCTGGAAGAGGGCCTCGGCGTGGCCCCAGTCTCCGTCCATGCTGCGGATGATTGCTTCGAGGAGGTCCCCCTTCGGGGGCGATATCCGGCGTAGGCTCTCAGCGCATTGCAGTGCCTTGCGGGTGGACCCTCCGAAGAAGCCGGGCAATTGCTGATAGGCCAGCCCTAGGCTCATCCAGGCCCGGGTGAGCGTGGGATCGGCTGCCGTTGCGGCTCGGAGGTCATCCATGGCCTGACCCATGGCCTTGAGGCTCCCAAAGTTCCGCTGGGCCACAGCGAAGCCTGCCCGGGCGATCCCGCGGGCCAGGAGGGCATCGGCAAGGCGGGGTTGGAGGGCAACGGATCGTTCGGCGGAGGCTAGGGACTCTGGCCAGCGCAAGAGAGCCGCCAGGGCCTGAGAACGGGCCGCCCAGGCTAGGGCGTCCCCTGGTTGGGCTTTGATTCGAACGTCGGAATCCGCTAGCACCTTGAGGAAGAAACCGGCCTCCAAGTCGGCACGGGGGGTGAATCCCTGAGCCAGGGCGGGCAGGGCGAGGAGTAGGACAGGCAGGGGGTTCATATCACCTAGAGTAGTGCTGCTACCCTGAGTCGGATTCACTTACGAGGCATTCATGCTGCTCTCCGGCAAAAAGGGACTCATCGTCGGCGTCGCCAACAAGCGATCCATCGCCTGGGCCATCGCCCAGGCCTGTCAGGAGAACGGAGCCCGGCTGGCCTTCAGCTACCAGAACGAACGCCTGGGCGAGAACGTGAAGGAACTCACCGCCGAGCTGCCCGGCGCCGTCAATTTCCAGATGGACGTCACCGACGATGGGCAGGTGAAGGCGGGCTTCGAGTATCTGGAGAAGGAGTTCGGCCAGCTGGACTTCGTGGTCCACGCCGTGGCCTATGCCCCCCGCCAGGCCCTGGAGGGCGACTTCGTCAGCACCACCCGCGAGGACTTCCGCGTGGCCCTGGACGTCTCCGCCTACAGCCTCCCCGTGCTGGCCCACGCCGCCAAGCCCCTCATGAAGGAGGGCGGCAGCATCGTGACCCTCTCCTACCTGGGCGCCGAGCGCGTGATGCCCAACTACAACGTCATGGGCGTGGCCAAGGCCGCCCTGGAGAGCAGCGTGCGCTACCTGGCCTCCGACCTGGGCCAGTTCGGCATCCGCGTGAATGCCCTCAGCGCCGGCCCCATCAAGACCCTCGCCAGCTCCGGCATCGGCGGCTTCTCCACCATCCTGGACCACCACCGCGCCAAGGCCCCCTTGCGCAAGCTGGTGGAACTGGAGGAGGTGGCCGATGGCGCCCTCTTCCTGCTCTGCCCCATGGGCCGCGGCGTCACCGGGCAGACGATCTATGTGGATGGCGGCTACAACATCATGGCCGTCTAAGGCGTTCAGCATGGGTATTGCTGGGGTCGGGTACCAAACCAATGAGGGGCCCTGATGCGATACCGAGTGGCGATCTTCCTAGGCGCCTTCCTGCTGTTTGCGTTGCAACCCCTCATCGGCCGGGCCATCCTCCCCCTCTTCGGGGGAGGGGCCGGGGTCTGGCTGGCCTGCATGCTCTTCTTCCAATTGACCCTGCTGGCAGGCTACGGCTACGCCCATGGTTTGATGGCCAACAAGACACCCTCCCAAGGCGTGAAGATCCACGCCGTCCTCGTCGCTTTGGCTCTGCTCGCACTGGCGATTCCCCTCGTCCAGGGGCGGGCGCCTTGGCTACCGTCACCCCTCAGTAGTGGCGCCGGGAATCTGTTCCCTCCCCTGGCCATCGTGCTGTTATTGGCCATGCTGGCGGGCTTTCCCCTCTTGGCCCTCTCGGCGACGTCCCCCCTGGTCCAGTCCCTCTACGCCAGGACCACCGATGCAGAGCCGTACCGGCTGTATGCGGACTCGAACTGGGGGTCCCTCATGGGGCTGCTCGCCTACCCCTTCCTCCTGGAGCCTTTCATCGGGTTGTCCCGTCAAGCCTACCTTTTGGCGCTGGTGTTCGTTGGGCATGCGGCCTTGATGCTTTACCTATTCCTGGAGGGGAGATCGGGTGACGCTCCCCGCCAAGAGGTGGAGCCACCTGAATCAGTGGAGGCCCTTTCAGAAGGGCGTTGGTACAAGTGGATGGGCCTCTCTGCCCTCGGGACGATCTGGCTCATGGCCGTCTCGAACCAGGTGTCCACCGATGTCGCATCGGTGCCCCTGATGTGGGTGCTGCCCCTCGGGATCTATCTGGCAACCTTCATCTTGGCGTTCGAAGGCCGGTGGCCCGTCACGGGGCGCGCCTGGCAACTCTCGATGGGGGGTGTGCTCCTCGTCTTCGCGGTGCTCATGAGCACCGGGACGGTGCTTCCCAGTGTGGGGGCGCTGCTCAAACCCATCTTCCCCGGAGCCCCGCAGGGGATGGCGCACCTGCACAGCGCGATGGAACCGCGTCCGATCCTGAAGACGGCCCTGCTGCTCTTGACCCTCTTCGCGGGCGGGATCCTGGCTCACGGTCGATTGGCCCAACTGCGGCCAGAACCTCGGAGACTGACGAGTTTTTATTTCTTCCTCTCCTTGGGTGGATGCCTCGGAGGGGCGGCCGTCAGCATCGGGGCACCACTCCTATTCAGACAAAACTACGAGCTTCCCCTGGTGACCCTTGCCGCATTCTTGGTCCTGGCCACTTCATTCCGCCAGAGGGCAGGCCACCCACGAAGGACCGCGAGCCTTGCAATGGCAGCCCTCGGGGCGGGTTTGGTCATCGTCCGCCT
Organism: Acidobacteriota bacterium; assembly: GCA_016192145.1. Lineage (GTDB taxonomy): Bacteria > Acidobacteriota > Holophagae > Holophagales > Holophagaceae > JAFDVN01. Next base: position 528,524 of record JACPUT010000006.1, read on the forward strand.
GAGCACGATGGCCTTGGACCGGCCGGACTTTTTCGCTCGGGATTTCTTCGGAAGTGTCGAGTTGCGGCAGCCCCATCCCGCGATCCTGAGCATGGTGCATGGTCGCACGACCCATGGATTGCAATTCGTGAAGACGCCGCTCCGGCCGGCGGCCTATTACGGCGAGGGCTCAGCAACTGGTCGGGTGTTGCGGTTTCTCCAGAAGGATCGGCCCGCGATCAGGGTCGGAGTGGTCGGGCTGGGGGTGGGGAACATCGCCGCCTATGGGAGGCCTGGCGACGCCTTCGTGTTCTTTGAGATCAGTCCCAAGATCGTGGACCTCTCGGGACCGAAGGGGTCCGCTTTCACCATCCTCAGATCCACTCCGGCAAAGGTTGAGGTGATTCAGGGGGACGGAAGGATCACCTTGAATGAGTATCGAGGGGAACCCTTTGACCTGATCTTGATCGATGCCTTCGCAGGAGGTCATATTCCAGCCCACCTGCTGACCGTTGAAGCGATTGGAGGATATTTGCGGCCCTTGAAGGCCGATGGCTATTTGCTGCTTCACGTCAGTCATCACCTCCCCTTGCCACAGCAGGCCGGGGCGAATATTCGTGCCTCGGGGCTCTTCGGGTCACTTCTCGTTTCGGATTCCGTGCTGGGTCAAAGCAAGGATGGAAGGCAGCTCTTCGTCGAATTCAACACCCAGACGTGGGTTGTGGCACGCAAGGGCGAGCAACTGCTCACTTCCGCCCTCCTGGGCGGTAGCCTAGCCCTCGTGGTGCCGCCAAACACTGGCAGCTCGTATTCAGCCGAAGTCAATCATCTGATTGAAGCTGGGAACACCTTCACCCATGGGCTGTCCCCTTGGACTGATGAGCGAAACAGCCTCACGACTCTGCTCTTCTGATACGGGTTGGACTTGGCGGCCTTGGAGGGGTCCGGTTCATTGGGCAAGTTTGGCGAGCGTCGTCAGTACTTCCACCACATGCCCCTTCACGCTCACCTTGGGCCACACGGCCCGGATGATGCCCTTGGGATCGATGAGGAAGGTGGAGCGGATGATGCCCTCCACTTCCTTGCCGTACATGATCTTCTTCCCGAAGGCGCCCAGGGGGGTGAGGAGTTCCTTCTCGGGATCGCTGAGGAGGCGGAAGGGGAGTTCCTGCTTGGCGATGAAATTCTGGTGACTCTTGAGGTTGTCGCGGGAGATGCCGTAGATCTGGGCGCCGGCCTGCTTCAGGCGGGCGAAGTTGTCGCGGAAGTCGCAGGCCTCGGTGGTGCAGCCGGGTGTGCTGTCCTTGGGGTAGGCGTAGATGACGGTCCACTTCCCCAGCAGATCCTGGTTCGTCACGGGGGTGCCCTGGTCGTCGGGCAGGGAGAAGGCGGGCAGGGGGGAACCGATCAGGGACATGGGGCCTCCAAGGGGGAAAGGGCCCCAGTGTACGGGAGGAATGGGCCAGCGGAGGGGTGGGTCGAGATGGCGCCCCCTTCTCCTGAGGGCGGGGGGCCCGTAGGCTGAGGGTGGAGGCCTCGTGTCCCAGTCCGTTGAAACCGTTCGTGGTCCGTGGTGGTGGCAGCTCTTCAACCCCCACCGGAAGACGCTCGCCTTGGGCTTCCTCGCCACGGTGGTGTGCTCCACGGCAGCTTCCTTCGTGCCCTATTTCTCGGGTCGGGCCGTGCACGCCCTGGAGCTGAGCCAGTGGCACGCCTCCCGCACGATGCTGGCCTGGATGTTGGTGGCCACGGCGGTGGCGGGTGTGGGCCGCTACCTGATGCGCAACACGCTCATCGGCCTCTCCCGGGAGATCGAGCGGGAACAGCGGGAATCCCTCTACGCGCTGCTGCTCGCCAAGCCCCACGCCTTCTACGATCGCCAACGGGTGGGCGACCTCATGGCCCGCGTGGGCGACGACGTCAGCACCGTGCGCATGGCGACGGGCCCCGGCCTCATGAGCGTGCTCCAAACGGCGAGCATCCTGCCCGTGACGCTCGCGCTCATGATCCACACCTCTCCGCCCCTCACCGTGGCGGTGATGATCCCCTTCGCGTTCCTGGGCCTGGGCTTCTACGCCATCGGGCGGGCCTCCCATCGCGTGCAGCAGAAACTGCAGCTGGCCTTCAGCGCGCTCTCCACCTTCAGCCACGAAACGATCCAGGGCGAAAAGGTCGTGCAGGCCTTCGGTTTGGAGGAGGCCCGCATCGAGGCCTTCGCCCAATTGAGCCGCCGCCACGCCCGCCTCTCCATGCGCCAGACGGTGCTGTTCAGCGCCTATGGGCCCATGGCCATGTTCATCACCGGCCTCGCGACGCTCATCCTCATCGCCTACGGCGGCACGCTGGTGAACCGGGGGGCGCTTTCCCTGGGGGATCTCATCGCCTTCAGCGGCTTCCTCGTGGCGCTGGCCTGGCCCGTGATGAGCCTCGGGTGGTCCGTGAACCTCTTCCAGCGCGGCCTTGCCGGTCAGAAGCGCATCGACGAGGTGATGAACGCGGGGGAGGCGGATCTCCCGGCTGCGGAGCCTGTGCAACTTCCCCCCACCCCCGCCGCGATCGCGTTGGAAGGGGGCGTGCACCGCTTTGATTCCAAGCGGGGGCTCGGTCCGCTGGAGCTGCGCCTGGCCCCCGGCGAGAGCCTGGGGGTGCTCGGCGGGATCGGGAGCGGCAAGAGCGTATTGCTGCAGATGCTCGCGGGGCTGCGGGAGGTGCAGGAAGGCCGTCTGCTCCTGGACGGCGAGGCCCTGGGCCCCGAAAGGCTCCGCATGCACTGGGCGGGCCTCGGGTGGGTGCCGCAGGAGGCCTTCCTCTTCAGCGAAACGCTCCGCGGCAACCTGGCCTTCGGAAGGCCGGGGGCCACGGATGGGGAACTCTGGGAAGTGGCCCGGGTGGCCTGCCTGGACGACCTCATCCGGCGCCTGCCCGAAGGCTTGGATACCGTGGTGGGCGAGCGGGGGGTGATCCTCTCCGGCGGGGAACGCCAGCGCACCGCGTTGGCGCGCGCCCTGCTGCGGAAGCCGCGTTTGTTGCTAATGGACGATGCCCTCTCCGCGGTGGACGCCGAGACGGAGAGCCGGATCCTGGAAAACCTGAGGGGATTTCTGGGGCGCACCACCCTGGTGCTGGCCACTCACCGCGTCTTCGTGGCGGAACTGTGCGATCGCGTGCTCGTCCTGGAGGAGGGGCGGCCCATTCAGATGGGCGCGCCTTCGGAACTGGCGATGCAAACCGGCACCTTCGCCAGGCTCAAGCGGCTGCAGAGCTTGGAGCGCGAGCTGGGAAGCGCCCGGGCCTGATCTGCCCCTCAGCTGCCTTCCCGGAAGGTCACCTTGTTGATCTCGGCGAAGGTGGTGAGGCCCAGGCGCACCTTCTCCAGGGCGCTCTCGCGCAGGCTCTGCATGCCCGAGCGGCGGGCGGCGGCCTTGATCTCGCGCAGGCCGGCCTGCGCCGTCATGAGCTCGCGCACCTCGTCGTTCATGCCGAGGAACTCGATGATGGCCTGGCGGCCCCGGAAGCCCGTGCCGTGGCAATCCACGCAGCCGCCCTTCTCGAAGAAGGTGCCCTTGTCGGCCCAGGCGGCGTCCATGCCGTTGTCCTTGAGCTCCTGCGCCGTGGGCGTGTGGGGCTTCTTGCACTTGGTGCAGAGCACCTTCACGAGGCGCTGAGCCAGCACGCAGTTCAGGGCGGAGACGAAGTTGTGCACGGGCACGCCCATGTGCTCGAAGCGGCCCAGCACGTCGAAGACGTTGTTGGCGTGGACGGTGGTGAACACCAGGTGGCCCGTGAGGGCGGACTGGATGGCGATGGCCGCCGTCTCGGGATCGCGGATCTCACCGACGAGGATCTTGTCGGGATCGTGGCGCAGGATGGAGCGGAGGCCCAGGGCGAAGGTGAGGCCCTTCTTCTCGTTTACGGGGATCTGGGTGACGCCTTCGAGCTGGTACTCGACGGGGTCCTCGATGGTGATGATCTTGTCCTCGGGGTTCCGGATCTCGCTGAGGATGGCGTAGAGGGTCGTCGTCTTGCCGGAGCCCGTGGGGCCCGTGACGAGGAACATGCCGTAGGGTTCCTTGGCGAAGCGGCGCAGGCGGGTGAGCTCGTGCTGGCTGAAGCCGAGGATCTCCAAGCTGAGGCTCTTGAACTCTTCGGCGAGGTTCTCCTTGTCCAGGATGCGGATGACCGCGTCCTCGCCGTGGATGGTGGGCATGATGCTTACGCGGAAGTCGATAGCCCGGCCCCGCACCTTCAGCTTGAAGCGGCCGTCCTGCGGCTTGCGCTTCTCGGAGATGTCCAGCTCGCTCATGACCTTGATGCGGCTGATGATGGGCGAGGCGAAGCGGCGGTCGATGGGCTCGGCGGCGGGGTAGAGGCTGCCGTCGATGCGGTACTTGATCTGGAAGCCGCCGGATGTGCTCTCCAGGTGGATGTCGGAAGCGCGGCGCTGGAGGGCGTTGAAGAGGGTCGTGTCCACGAGGCGGATGATGGGCGCCTCGTCCTTGTCCGTGAGGCGCTCCAGATCCAGCACCTCGTCGTCCAGATCCTCCTCCCGGAGCACCTGCACCTTGAGGGCCTCGCCAGCTTCATCCAGCACCTTCTGGCCCGATTCGGATTTCTTGAGCACTTCTTGGATCTGGGCCGCGGGGGCGGCGCAGAAGCGCAGGGGGCGCTTGAGCTGGAGGCGAAGGAGATCCTGGGCGGGCACGTCCAGGGGGTCCGCCATGGCCAAAAGGAGTTTTCCATCCTCCTCGCGCACGGGGACGAAGTGGAGCCGCAACATGAGATCCAAGGGGATCGCTTGGAAAAGAGCGAAGTCAACGGCCTCCCGGGTGAGATCCAGGGCAGGGTACAGCTCCCGTGGGGGAGTGATGAGGGTGGACTCGCCGGGGGCGGGTATCTCGGGGGACATGGCTTGATCCTAATCGATTGGAGGGCAGGTGAGGGGAAGGTTGGTCGGAATTGGACAGGCCGAATCCCGCGGGCCAAGGCCGGGATCAGGCGTTGACCGCGCTGTGACCGGGGTCGCAGAATGAAAGGTCGTTCCCGGAGGACCCATGCAAGGGTATGCCCCGATTCTGCTTCTGGTTCTCGTGGCCATCGCCATGCCGGTGATCGTGTGGACGCTTTCGCGCCTGGTTCGCCCCAACGTGCCGAACGCCAACAAGTACATGGTCTACGAGTGCGGCATCACCCCCACCACCGATGCCCGCGAGAAGTTTTCCGTCCGCTACTACCTCATCGCCGTGATGTTCCTCGTCTTCGACGTGGAAACCGTCTTCCTCTACCCCTGGGCGGTGCAGTTCAAGGAGCTGGCGCTCTTCGGCCTGGTCGAGATGGGTATCTTCCTTTTCCTTCTGCTCTTCGGATACGGCTACATCTGGTCCAAGGGCGCCCTCACCTGGGAGTAGTGCGATGAGCGTCATGAACCAACCCAACGCCCTGGAGCACATCCTCATCACCACCAAGGTGGAGAAGGTCGTGAACTGGGCCCGCGCCTCGTCGGTGTGGCCCATGACCTTCGGCCTGGCCTGCTGCGCCATCGAGATGATGGCCGCCGGCGCCTCCAAGTTCGACTTCGACCGCTTCGGCGCTGGCATCTTCCGCGCCACGCCCCGCCAGAGCGATCTGATGATCGTGGCCGGCACCGTCACCTACAAGATGGCGCCCGTGATCAAGAAGCTCTACGACCAGATGCCCGAGCCCAAGTGGGTCATCGCCATGGGCAGCTGCGCCACCGCCGGCGGCCCCTTCGACAGCTATCACACCATCCAGGGCGTGGACAAAGTCGTCCCCGTCGATGTCTACATCCCCGGCTGCCCGCCCCGGCCCGAGTCGCTGATCTACGGCTTCCTCAAGCTGCAGGACAAGATCATGACCAGCTCCATGGCGGACAAGTACGGGGAGATCTTTGAGGCGGTGGGCTAACCATGGCGATCACCAAGGTCTGGATCGAAGAAGGTTGCATCGTCTGCAACGCCTGCGAGGCCGAGTGCCCGGACGTCTTCCACGTCACCGAGGACAGCTGCCACATCAGGGGTGAGGCCCGCGTCGATGGCGTGGAGAACGAGAACAAGGGCAAGTCCCCCCTCAAGGACGAGCTGCAGCGCAAGCTGGAGGACGCCATCGTGGCTGCCGCCGCCGGCTGCCCCGTGAGCGTCATCGTCTACGAGCAGGTGGCCAACGCCGCCGAAGCCGCGCCTGCTGCTCCCGCCCCCGTGGCAGAAGCTCCCAAGGCCCCCGAGCCCGTGGTCGCCGCTCCCGTCGTGGAAGCGCCCAAGGCCGAGGCTCCCAAGGCCGTGGCCGTGGACGCCCCCCGCATCACCAAGGTGTGGATCGAGGACGGCTGCATCGTCTGCAACGCCTGTGAGGCCGAGTGCCCCGATATCTTCCACGTCACCGCGGATAGCTGCCACATCAAGGCGGATTCCCGCGTGGATGGCAAGGAGGACGAGAACCGCGCCGCCAAGGCCCTGCTGAAGGGCGATCTGGGCCTGGAGCAGTTCAGCAAGATCGTGGCTGCCGCCGCGGGCTGCCCCGTGAACGTCATCAAGTACGACGGCACCGCCGCCGCCGTGTCCGCCGCCCCGGCGCCCGCCGCGGAAGTGCCCGCCGGCCCCACCTCCTGGGATATCCGCACCGCCCCCAACCGGCAGGTGACGGCTCCCAAGACGGCCCCCGTGCCCAGCTTCAAGACCTACCAGCTCGAAGTCGCCGAACAGTTCAAGGCGGACGAGGCCAAGTGGCAGAAGACCCAGGCCGACTACGAAGTCGCGAAGCAGAAGGCCGCGGCCGAGGGCAAGGATGCCCCCAAGCCCCCCGTCCGCCCCGCGCCCAAGAAGGACGAGAACGATATGAAGACGCCCTTCCCCCAGGAGGCGAAGGATGCGGATCTGCTCCTCCTCGCCGAGCGCCTGGGCGACAAGGTGGAGGAAGTGTTCGAGCAGGCCGGCGAGCTCGTCTGCCAGGTGAAGAAGGAAGCGGTGATCGAGGTCCTGCGCCTCTGCCAGGACGATCCGCACCTCAAGTACGAGATGCTCACGGACGAGACGGCCACCCACTACCCCGTGGGCAAGGACTTCCAGTTCAGCGTGGTCTACCACCTGACGAGCCTCAGCCGCCGCAAGCGCCTGCGCATCCGCATCCTGATCCCCGAGGGCTTCGAGCCCGAGAGCGCCTGCGCCCTCTACCCCTCGGCCAACTGGATGGAGCGCGAGATCTTCGACATGCTCGGGATCCGTTTCCAGGACCACCCCGGCCTCACGCGCATCCTCTGCCCTGAGGGCTGGGAGGGCTACCCCTTGCGCAAGGAGTACCCCACCCTCGGCTGGGGCCAGCGCGACATCGACTTCCGCGAGGACCGCTCCGGCATGCTGAACCGCATCGCCATGGAGAAGGCCGGCAACCTCGGGATCAACCTTTCCATCCCCAAGGCTGACTGAGGGTCTGTATGGAAATGAATCTGACAATTGCGAGGGGTGCCGGCCAAGCCAGGCTAGGAGGCCGACCGGCGGCGTGCTGGTTGCACGCGGAGGGAGGGCGACGACGCATGGCGACAGCCGCCACCCCTCGCCCTTCGGGTTGGTGGCTCTCCGCGCCCCCAGCTGTGTCAGCCGCCTTGTACGTAGAACCACTGCGCCCTACGGCGCCTTCCTTGCTGGGGTGCGCGGATAGCCGCCAACAATTGTCAGATTCATTTCCATACAGACCCTGCGGAGTCCCCGGTGTTTAAAAACGAGGAAATGGAAATCAACCTGGGGCCGCAGCATCCGTCCACCCACGGCGTGCTCCGCGTGAAGCTCAGGCTCGATGGCGAGACGGTCACCCACTGCGAGCCCATCATCGGGTACCTGCACCGGGGCGTGGAGAAGATCTGCGAAGACAAGACCTTCTTCCAGGGCCAGGTGTGGACCGACCGCATGGATTACGTGGCGGCCATCAGCAACAACCTGGGCTGGGCCGAGAGCATCGAGAAGCTCTTCGGCATCGAGGTGCCCCGCCGCGCCCGCTACATCCGCACCATGCTCACGGAGCTGAACCGCATCAGCAGCCACCTCCTGTGGCTGGGCACCCACGCGCTGGACATCGGCGCCATGACGGTCTTCCTCTACGCCTTCCGCGAACGTGAACAGATCCTCGATCTCTTCGAGGCCTTCTGCGGCGCCCGCCTCACCACCACCGCCTTCCGCATCGGCGGCCTGCGCGAGGATCTGCCTCCCGGCTTCCTCAAGCAGGCCCAGGCCTTCCAGGATCGTTTCCTGGCCTGCGTGGACGAGTACGAGACGCTCCTCACGGAGAACCGCATCTGGAAAAAGCGCACCGTCGGCGTGGCCCCCATCTCCGCCGAGGATTGCATCGCCTACGGCGTGACGGGCCCCGTGCTCCGCGCCGCCGGCGTGGCCTTCGACATCCGCAAGGCCTTCCCCTACGCGGCCTACGACGAGATGGAATTCGACGTGCCCACCGCCACCGCGGCCGACACCTACGCCCGGTACCAGGTGCGCGTGGAGGAGATGCGCCAGAGCCACCGCATCGTGCAGCAGTGCATCGACAAGCTCCCCGAAGGCCCCGTGATGGCCAAGCTTCCCAAGGTCCTGAAGTCCGAGGTGGGCGAGGTCTACCACGCCATCGAGGCCCCCAAGGGCGAGTTGGGCTACTACCTCGTGGGGGAGAAGGGCTCGGGCAATCCGTACCGCTTCCACGTCCGGGCACCGTCGTTCGTGAACCTGCAGGCCCTGCCCAAGATGACCGAGGGCAAGCTCCTCGCGGACGTGATCGCCGCCATCGGCACGCTCGATGTCGTACTCGGCGAAGTTGATCGCTAAGGATCGAACATGCCAATGACCCTGACCCAAACCGTCGTAATGGCCCTGATCCAGATCGTGGTCCTCCTGGCCGTGATCATGGCCGTCGTGCCCATCATCACCTTCGCCGAGCGCAAGGTGATCGGCTATGTCCAGGTGCGCCTGGGTGCCACCCGCATCGCCGGCGGCCATGTGGGCATCACGGGCCCCATCAACCGGGCCATGTGGGCCCTGGGCAGGGTGCCCGTGTTCTCCATCCTCCGCGGCCTTCCCATCTTCATGGCCGACGGCCTGAAGCTGCTGACCAAGGAGGACGTGATCCCGGAGAAGGCCGACAAGCTCGTCTTCATCCTGGCGCCCGCCATCTGCATGGTGCCCGCCTTCGCGGTGTTCGCCGCCATCACCTTCTTCCCCGGCGCTGAAGGCCTCTTCACCTTCCCCGCGTCCTTCCCCATCGTGGGTGGCCTGAAGTTCATGGGCTTCCTCACGGACATCAACGTGGGCCTGCTCTACATCCTCGGCGTGGCCTCCGTGGGTGTGTACGGGATCGTGTTGGGTGGGTGGGCTTCCAACTCCAAGTACCCCCTCCTGGGCGGCCTCCGCAGCGCGGCCCAGATCGTGAGCTACGAAGTGCCCCTCAGCATGAGCCTCCTGGTGCCCGTGCTCCTCGTGGGCAGCCTCTCCTTCCGGGAGCTCAGCGTGAAGCTGGCCACCGAGATGCCCCTGGTGGCCGCCGTGCCCCTCTTCCTGGGTTTCTTCTTCTACCTCACCTGCGGCTTCGCGGAGACCAACCGCGTGCCCTTCGACCTGGCGGAAGCGGAAACCGAGTTGGTGAGCGGCTTCCACACCGAGTACACGGGCATGAAGATGGGATTCTTCTTCCTGGCCGAGTACGCCAACATGATCGTGGTTAGCGCCATCGCCGCCGCGTTCTTCCTGGGCGGGCACTACCTCCTGCCCTTCGGCCTCCAGAGCCAGCTGATCCACGCCCTGGGGGCGGGCCACGCCCTCAACCAGCCGAGCATCCTCTTCTTCGTCGGCAAGGTGGGTTTCCTGCTCTTCGTGTTCCTGTGGATCCGCGCCACGCTTCCCCGCTACCGGTACGACCAGCTCATGCACGTGGGCTGGAAGTTCCTGATCCCCGTGACCCTGGTGAACCTGTTCATCGCGGCCGCGATCAAGTTCGTGTGGATGTGAGGTCGCGATGAACTGGCTCAAGGCATTCAACCCATCTGACATCGCCGGGGGCATGAAGCTCACCGGCAAGCGGTTCAGGCAGGTGCTCTTCACCGCCAATCGCCGCAAGGTGCCCATGCACTTCGTGGCGGAATACCCGGAAGTGAAGGTCAAGCTGGCCCCCCGGTACCGCGGTCGGCTGACGATGATCAAGGACGAGCAGGGCGAGATCAAGTGCGTCTGCTGCCTCGCCTGCGAGAAGATCTGCCCCACGCAGGTCATCACGATCATCAAGGGCAAGAAGGAGGGGCGCAAGATGCCCTTCCCCACGCGCTACGACTTCGAGATGGAACGCTGCATCTTCTGCGAGTTCTGCGTGGAGAGCTGCGGTTTCGACTCCATCATCCTGAACCACCAGTTCGAGCTGGCCACCTACAACCGGGAGGACTTCAGTCTCGGCATGGAGGGCTCGGAAAACATGTTCGAGAACTCCGCCGTCGGCAAGTTCTCCGTGGCGGAGTGAGGAACATGGAAAACCTGCTCATCTCCCTCGCCCAGAACCTGTTCCCCATCTTCGGCCTCCTGGCCGTGGGCGGCGCCGCCCTCATGGTGGCCTCCCGCCAGGCGGTGCACAGCGTCCTCGGGTTCCTCTTCGCCATGCTCTGCGTGGCGGGCTGCTTCCTGACGTTGGAAGCCGAGTTCCTGGGCATCGCCCAGCTGCTCGTCTACGCCGGCGGCATCGTGGTGCTCTTCCTCTTCGTGGTGATGCTCGTGGAGCTCACCAAGTACAAGGAGAAGGACATCTTCCAGAAACAGACGAAGGTGGCCCTCCTGGCCGTGGCCGGGGGCCTCCTCGTGGTGGGTGGCGCCCTGCGCAACGCCCTCTTCGGCCCCGCCGCCAAGGAGGCCCTCACCCTCCGCCCCGAGATCACCAACGGGGCCGTGCTGGGCAACGCCCAGGCCGTTAGCCGCGGGCTCTTCGCAGACTTCCTGCTGCCCTTCGAGATCCTCAGCATCATCCTGCTCGTCGCCCTCGTGGGCGCGGTGGTATTGGCTAAGACGGAGCGTGTATGAGCCGTTTCGCCTGCATCTTCGGAATGATCCCGATGGCTGAGAACCAGCGATTTGATGTCTCGCGTATCCGCTTCGCGGATACCGAGAAAACGGAGCGTGTGTGATGCCGAGCCCCAACGCCGTCCTCATCATCAGCTTCCTGCTCTTTTCCACGGGCGTGGCCGGGATCCTCATCCGCCGCAACGCCCTGGTGATCCTCATGTGCGCGGAGCTCATGCTCAACGCCGCGAACCTCAACTTCATCGCCTTCGCCCGGCATTCGGGCTCCGTGGGTGGTCAGGCCTTCGCCCTCATGGTGATGGGCTTCGCCGCCGCGGAAGTGGCGGTGGGCCTGGCCATCGTCGTGGCCCTGTACCGGCGCAAGGCCACGGTGCAGGTGGACGACATCAACCTGCTGAAGGGCTGAGGCAGACATGGAACACGCGATGACCGCAGCTTCGACGCACTCCAGCCTCCTCTGGCTGATCCCCTTCCTGCCCCTCTTCGGGTTCCTGGTGAACGGCCTCACGGGGCGCCGCCTGCGCAACCACAAGGTGGTGAACGCCATCGCCCTGGGTACCGTGGGCACCAGCTTCCTGCTGGCCGTCTACCACTTCATTCAGCTCCTGGGCATGCCCGAAGCTGGCCGCAGCCTCCACCAGCTCCTCTGGACCTGGTTCGATCTGGGCGGCGCCCGGGTGAACGGCGGCCTCACCACGGCCACCATCAACTGGGCCTACAAATTCGACGTGCTCAGTGGCGCCATGACCCTGCTGGTGACGGGCGCGGGCTTCCTCATCCACCTGTTCAGCACCGGCTACATGGCCGACGAGCAGAAGGATTTCCGCTACTACCGCTTCATGGCCTACCTGAACCTCTTCGTGTTCAGCATGCTGAATCTGGTCCTGGGCGCGAACATCATGATGATGTTCCTGGGCTGGGAGGGCGTGGGCCTCTGCTCCTACCTCCTCATCGGCTTTTACTTCGATAAGGAATACGCGGGCGACGCGGCCAAGAAGGCCTTCGTCACCAACCGCGTGGGCGACTTCGGCTTCATGATCGGCTTCTTCTTGCTGTTCATGGTCTTCGGCAGTCTGGACTACGACACGCTCATGGGCTCCGCCCGGGAGATCTCGAACCTCAAGGCGATCACCCTCTTCGGCCACACGGCGGCCCCCTCCTTCTGGTTCAACATCATCGGCTGCTGCCTCTTCGTAGGCGCCGCTGGCAAGTCGGCCCAGATCCCCCTCTACGTCTGGCTCCCGGACGCCATGGCCGGCCCCACGCCGGTATCCGCCCTGATCCACGCGGCGACCATGGTGACGTCGGGCCTCTACATGATCACCCGCCTGAACTTCGTCTATGTCCAGGCCCCGATCGCGCTGGGCCTCGTCCTCGTCGTAGGCAGCCTCACGGCCCTCTTCGCGGCGACCATGGGCCTCGCCCAGTACGACATCAAGAAGGTGCTGGCCTACTCCACCGTCTCCCAGCTGGGCTTCATGTTCATGGGCCTCGGCGCCGGGGCGTTCACGGCCGGTATGTTCCACGTCTTCACCCACGCCGCCTTCAAGGCCTGCCTCTTCCTCGGTTCCGGCGCCGTCATCGCGGCCTGCCACCACGAGCAGGACATGCGGAACATGGGCGGCCTGCGGAAGTACATGCCCTGGACCTTCCTGAGCATGGGCCTCGCCACGCTCGCCATCAACGGCATCTTCCCCTTCAGCGGCTTCTTTTCGAAGGACGAGATCCTCTGGAAGGTGTTCGAGCAGTGGTACAACCACGGCCACTTCGATGGCCCGGTGCTCTACCTGATCTGCTGGATCATGGGCCTGCTCGGCGCCTTCTGCACGGCGTTCTACATGACCCGCCTCATGATCATGACCTTCTACGGGAACTACCGCGGGGCGGGGGATGATCCCCATGGCCTCACGGTGCAATCCGAGGCCCACCATGGGCACGACGACCACGGCCATGGCGACCATGGGCACGGCGATGCCGCCCACGCCCATGGCCACGCCCACGAGGATCACGCCCACGAGCTGGACAAGTCCCACGACCACACGGGGGACGATCCCGAGGATCACGACCTCGTGCCCGGCCACGTGCCCCATGAGGTGCCCTGGAACATGTGGGTGCCCGTCTTCATCTTCGCCTGCTTCGCCGTGGTGCTCGGGTTCCTGAACCTGCCCCACAGCCTGGAGACCCTGGGCAAGGTGTTCGGCAACGACCACTTCAGCCAGTGGCTGGAGCCCATCCTCTACCAGGTGCAGGCGCCCCACGGCGGCCACCACGCCGCCCCCGCCATCGAGTACGGCCTGATGTTCTTCGCCACCCTCGTGTGGGCCCCCGGCGCCATGCTGCTGGCCATCTGGATGTACGGCATGGATCCCAGCTGGTCCAAGGCCAAGGCCTTCGTGAAGCGCTTCCCCCAGGTCTTCGAGTGGGTGAACGCCAAGTACTACGTGGACGAGTTCTACGACGCCCTCGTCATCGAGCCCATCAAGCGCCTCAGCGCCCAGTTCTGGAGCTTCGATACCTGGGTGCTGGACGGCATCATCAACGGCGCCGCCCGCTTCTCCCTCATCTGGGCGGAGGCCAGCTTCTGGTTCGACGCCAAGATCGTGGATGGCAGCGTCAACCTCGTCGCCTGGCTCACCCAGCAGGGCTCCAACGGGTTCAAGACCCTGCAGAGCGGCCGCGTCCAAAACTATGCCTTCGTGATGTTCCTTGGTTTCCTGGCCCTCGCGGTCTGGAAGCTGATGGCTTGATCTGAGTCGGGAGCCTATATGACCTCAATGACTTTCTGGATGCTGGCCGCGACCTTCCTGCCGGTCGCCGCCGCCCTCCTGCTCCTCTTCGTCCCCAAGGAGAACCGCAAGGTCTTCGAGTGGGGCAGCCTCCTGGCCATGCTCGTGAGCTTCGCCATCAGCGTGCCCTTCTTCTTCGCCTACGATCGCGGCAGCGCCGCGGTGCAGTGGGCCTATGCCGCGCCCTGGATCTCCGCCCTGGGCGTGAAGTTCAGCGTGGGCATGGACGGCATCAGCCTCCTGCTCTGGCTGCTGACCACCTTCATCGGTCCCATTGGCATCCTCTGCAGCTGGGAGGCCATCCAGGAGCGCCGTAAGGAGTACTACATCTGGATGCTGGTGCTGCAGACGGCCATGCTCGGCGTCTTCATCACCCAGGACATGTTCCTCTTCTACCTCTTCTGGGAGGTCATGCTCGTCCCGATGTACTTCCTCATCGGCATCTGGGGCGGCCCCCAGAAGCTCTACGCCGCCATCAAGCTCTTCCTCTACACCTTGGCCGGCTCCGTGTTGATGCTGGTGGGCATCCTCGCCATCTACTTCCTCCAAAAGAAGGTGACGGGCGGCTACGACTTCTCCATCGCCTCCTTCCAGGCCATGGCCCCCGTGATCGCCCAGCAGGCGAAGAACTGGCAGATCCTCGTGGCGCTCGCCTTCTTCGTGGGCTTCGCCATCAAGGTGCCCATGTTCCCCTTCCACACCTGGCTGCCCGACGCGCACGTGCAGGCCCCCACGGCCGGCTCCGTGATCCTGGCCGGCATCCTGCTGAAGATGGGCACCTACGGCTTCCTGCGCTTCCTGCTGCCCATCCTGCCGGACGCCACCAAGCAGCTGATGCCCTGGTTCATCGCCCTGGCCCTCATCGGCATCATCTACGGCGCCCTCGTCGCCATGATCCAGAAGGACATGAAGAAGCTCGTGGCCTACTCCTCCGTGAGCCACCTGGGCCTCTGCATGCTGGGCATGTTCGCCCTGAACCCCTGGGGCCTGAAGGGCTCGCTCTTCCAGATGATCAACCACGGCATCTCGACGCCGGGCTTGTTCCTCGCGGTGGCCGTGGTCTACGACCGCCGCCACACCCGCATGATCGCGGACTTCGGCGGCCTGTCGAAGTCCATGCCCGTCTACGCCACGATCTTCATGATCATGACCATGAGCTCCATCGGCCTGCCCCTCCTCAACGGCTTCATCGGTGAGGGCGTCATCCTCATGGGCACCTTCCAGGCCTACCCCTGGGCCGCCGTCGTGGCCACCACCGGCATCATCCTCGGCGCCGCTTACATGCTCTGGATGTTCCAGCGCGTGATGTTCGGACCCATCTCCAAGGTCAACGAGGAGATGAGCGACATGACCACCCGCGAGGTGCTCACCTTCGCCCCCCTCGTCGTCGCCGCCTTCTGGATCGGCATCTACCCCAGCCCCCTGATGAAGATCATGGATGCCCCCGTGGCGAAGCTCGTGGAACAGGTGCAGCCTGGATTCTTCAAGGCCGAGGCCCTCGCTGAAAAGCAGGCCGCCGCCGCCAAGCTGGGCATGAAGGGCAATGCGGCCCCCGCTCACCACGAAGCTGCGCCCACTGAACACGGCGCTCCCGCCCATGAAGCCCCGGCCCCCGAGCACGGCACCGGCCACGGCGGAGGTCACTGATGAACGGCTTCGCCTCCGGGCTGATGGAGGCGCTCCTCCGGGACAGCGCCTTCATCCTCCCCCAACTCTTCCTGGCGGGCCTGGGCACCCTCATGCTCTGGCCGGGGGATCTCCTCTTCCACAAGGGCGAGAAGCACAAGTGGGCCCCCGTCACGGGCGCGATCCTGATCGTGGTCCTTGCGTTGGTCTTCCGCACCCCTGAGGGCACCGGCTTCTCCGGCATGTACAGGGTAGATGGGCTCACCAAGGGCTTCCAGATCCTCAGCATCCTCGGCGCCCTGGGTGCCGTGGCCCTCTCCCAGCGCCTCCTGAACGCGCTGAAGGAGCAGACGGTCGAGTACTACGCCCTGATCCTCTTCAGCCTCAGCGGCATGCTCTTCCTCTGCGGCGCGGTGGATTTCGTCAGCTTCTACTTCAGCCTCGAGCTGATGGCCATCTGCATCTACATCCTCGTGGCCTACCTGCGGAAGCAGGAGCGGGGCGTGGAAGCCGGCCTGAAGTACTTCCTCCTGGGGGCCTTCAGCAGCGGCCTCCTACTCTACGGCATCAGCCTCCTCTTCGCCGCCACGGGCGGGAAGACCACCAACTTCGCCGAGATGGGCCAGCTCCTGCCCGTCGTCAGCCAGTCCAACACCCTCCTCGTGGGCGCGGGCGTGCTGATGGTGCTGGTGGGCCTGGGCTTCAAGGTGGCGGCGGTGCCCTTCCACATGTGGAGCCCCGATGCCTACGAGGGCGCCCCCACGCCCATCACCGCCTTCATGGCGACGGCCCCCAAGGCCGCCAGCCTCGCGGCCTTCATCCGCGTCTTCCAGACGGCCTTGCCCGGCGTCGCCGATCAGTGGATGCTGCCCCTGGGCTACGTGGCCGCGGCCAGCATGATCCTGGGCAACGTCGCCGCCATCAAGCAGCAGAGCATGAAGCGCCTCCTGGCCTACAGCTCCATCGCGCACGTGGGCTACATGCTCCTGGGCGTGATGTGCGGCCCCGAGGGCGCGCAGGCCACCTGGCTCTACATGGCCACCTACCTGGTGATGAACTTCGGCGCCTTCGCCATCGTCATCCACCTCCAGGGCACGGGCGAGGGCGAGCGCATCGAGGACTTCCGCGGCCTCAAGGATCGGCACCCCTTCCTGGCCTTCGCCATGATGGTGTTCCTCCTGAGCCTGGCGGGCATTCCGCCCCTGGTGGGCTTCTTCGGTAAGTTCTACCTCTTCCAGATGGCCGTCACCCAAGGGCACATCACCCTGGTGACCATCGCCTTCCTGACGTCGGTGGTGAGCGCCTTCTACTACCTGGGCGTGGTCAACCAAATGTACTTCAAGGACGCCCCCGCCTTGGCCGAAGGCGCCGAGCCCGAAGCCACGGGCATGGCCACCACCGTGATCGTGACCGTGGCCTGCGTCCTCGTCCTGCTCGGTACCGGTTTCGCCAAGCCCCTCCTCGAGTGGGCCGGCGGCATCGGCTCCGAGAAGAAGGCATCACAGGTCGCCCTAAGGTAGACCTTGGGCTTTAGGCTCTAGGCTCTGGTTGGCCCCGACCCATCCACACACCTCCGGTGGGTCGGCGCCAGCCAGAGCCTAGAGCCTAAAGCCTGAAGCGATACACTGACGCAGCGCGGGGCCAGCGGCCCCGCGCTGCCTTTGGGGGTGGACATGCCGGAGCGACCGAAGGGGCAGGGCGGGGGACCGCAGCTGGCGAGCGCCACGCACCTGGCCTACTTCATGCCCATGGCCATCGTGGTGTGCATGATCGGCGGTCGTTGGATCGGCGGCAAGTACGGGCACTCGGAGGGAGGCCTCATCTGGGGGTTCTTCGTGGGCCTGGTGCTGGCCTTCTACGAGGCCTTCAAGGTGCAAAAGCAGATCCGGGGTGGCCGTGGACCCCAGGGTTGATCCGGCCCCCGAACTCCGGGATGCCTTGGCCCTGCTCTTGCTGGCAGGATTCCTGGCGTGGGGTCTGGGCCGGAGTTGGACGGCGGCCCTGATCTTCCTGGCCCAAGGCCTCGTGGCTGTGGGCTCCGTGGCCTTCACGGTCTGGCGGGTCAAACGTGGCCCCAAGGCGGCTTCCGCCTTGGTGGGCCTCGGGAATCTCGCCTTGTTGGGCTTCCTGGCCCATGCGATCATGGAACGTTTTCCCGAGGAGAACTTTCCTCTCCTCTCGGGCATGCTTCTGCACGTTCCGGCGCTCTTCTGGGCGGCCATCCGGGTCTGGTGGAAGCAGAAACGGAACCCCTCCTGAGGCTTTTTGGCCCCATCCCGAGGCACCCCATGGAACATCACGCTTCATTCTTCGCCCAGTGGCTGACCAGCCTCCTGCACCTGCACCAGCAGGTGTGGCCCGGCTTCGGGTCGCACCCCATGAGCGTGCTGGAGCGCTATGACCACCTCCTGAACACGGTGCTCGCGGCCCTGTTCGTCCTCGGTCTCACCTCGGCCACCCGCGCCAAGCTCAGCCTCATCCCCGGCGGCCTGCAGCAGGTGATGGAGGCCTACTTCGGCTTCATCCGCAACCTGGCCGGTTCCTCCATCCCCCGCCACTCCGAGAAGTACATCCCCTTCATCGGCACGCTGGGCCTGCTCATCTTCGTGAACAACTTCCTGGGCATGATCCCCTTCTTCGGAACGGGCAACAGCAACTGGAACGTCACCCTGGGCTGCGCGATCCTCGTGTTCCTCGTGTACAACTTCGAGGGCACCCGCGTGAACGGCCTGAGCTACTGGAAGCACCTGGCCGGCCCCTGCAGCAACCCCTTCCTGGTGCTTTTGGGCATCGTCCTGATCTTCCCGCTGGAGTTCCTGGGCCTGTTCATCCGCATCTTCAGCCACTCGATGCGTCTCTTCCTCAACATGGCCCTGGAGCACACCATCGCCGCCGCCATCTTCGGCGTGGTGGCCCTGGCCGTGCCCACGGTGCTCATGTTCCTGGGCTTCATCACGGTGGCCGTGCAGGCCCTCGTGTTCATCACCCTGACCGCCGTCTACATCGGTGGCGCGGTGCAGGACATGCACCACGACGACCATGGCCATGATCACGACCATGGTCACGGCAAGTCGGCCCACGCGCACTGAGTCCTTCGACTTTGGTCCTTGGTCCTTAGCTGAGCCCGACCCACAACTTTTTCTGCACCACCTTCCTAAGGCCTTGTCATCTCGAACCCCTTGGCATTCTGGCCAAGGACAAAAGACCAGGGACTAAGGACTCAACCAGTTCACCCTTGGCCGACGGGATTCCGAACCCCGCGGTCCCAACTCTGGAGGCGCACATGCGCAAGTTCTTCACCTTCGCCGTTCTCTTCACCGTGGCCGTGGCCGCCTTCGCCCAGGGCGCCCCCGCCGCTTCCACCGGCTCCTTCAACAGCCTGTTCGACACCACCCGCCTGGTCTACATCGCCGTCGCCGGCGCCGCGGCCGCTTGCGGTACCGCCCAGGCCAAGGTCCTCTCCTCCGCCTACGAGGCGATGGCCCGCAACCCCCAGGCCGCCGACAAGATCTCCGGCTCCCTGGTGCTGGGTCTGGCCTTCATCGAGGCCCTGGTGCTCTTCACCTTCGCCCTCGCCTTCATCGTCAAGTAAGAGGAAGATCGGCCGGACGGGGCGCCCTCGGGCGCCCCGTTTTTTTGTGCCCGAGTGTGCGATCCTTCCTACCTCAGCGGTGCCCGTTTTTTACCGTTCTTTCAGAAGTGCCGATGACCCTGACAGCGATGCGTCACCACCCCCCCTTTCCCCTGCCTGCCGAGGTCACCAAGGTGATCCTGGGAGGGGGCTCGAGCATCGATCTCGAAGGGCTCCAATGCAACAGCCACGATGAGGCTTGGGACTTCGCCTTCAACTACGGCTACGACATGCGGATCCCGGCCCAGCGGCACCATGTGGTGCGGGTCTTCGAGGATGCCCTGACCTTCCTCCAGGGCGTGATCCTGGAGGGCACGGACCTCACCATGCCCGGTTTCCTGACGGAGCTGGAGGATCCCCTGGACCTCCTCGTCTGGGCCTCGGAGCGCGGCGAAGGCGGCGCCCGGCCTCCGCGGGCCATCTGGAGCTGCGCCGTGCTCCGGGTGATGCACACCCTCTTCCACATCGACCACAACGTGAACCTGCGCTTCCTGCCGGAGATCCAGAAACAGGTCTTCGAGCGCTACGACCGTTACCTGGTGCAGGAGAACGGCCAGTGGCTGCTCCGGGGGGGCTACGAGGTGCCCCTGGCGGCCGTGGAGCGCAAGGAGAACAAGGATCGCAACTCCATGCTCCTGAAGCTCCTCCACAAACCGGAGAACGTGGCAGAGACCATCTACGACCAGATCGGCATCCGCCTCGTGGCGGAGGATCAGCTGGGCGTGCTCCTGGTGATCCGCTTCCTGCTGGACCACCACGTGCTCATGAGCACCCACATCAAGCCCAGCCGCTCCCGGAACCTGCTCATCGACCTCAAGGCCCTCGACACTTGGATGCTCAGCCTGCCGGAGCCCTTCCAGATCGGGGAATTGAGTGCCGAGGAGCGGCACAAACTCAGCCAGTCCCTGTCCCTGAAAGGCGCCGGCACGGAGGCCAATCCCTTTTCCGCCAAGGACTATTCGGCCATCCAGTTCACGGCCCGAACCCTGATCCGGTTGCCGAGCCCGGCCACCCTGGCCTTGGAAGCCGTCCTCAGGAGGATGGAAATTTCAGGTATTTCGGCCCTTGCCGATCAGATGCACATCACGGAGTTGATCCAAAAGCAGGAAGAGTTTACGTTTTTCTTCGCACATGAAGTACAAGTCATGGAACGATCAGGCTTTGAGAATGCCCAGTCCGGTCCCGCCTCCCACGCCGAATACAAACAACGGCAACGGGATGCGGCCCGACGCCGGGTGCTCCAGGGACTTCTTTAGGGAGGACGCATGCTGAACATCCAGACGCGGCAAGAGGGCAGCGCCTCGGTGGTCTCCATCCAGGGGAAGGTCAACTTTGAAGTGACCGCCCAGCTCCGGGATGTCATCCGGGATACGGTGACCACCCACCAGCCCAAGCTGCTGGTCATCAATCTGGAGGGCGTCAGCTTCATCGACTCCTCGGGCCTCGGCCTCCTGGTGGCCGCGCGCAACAGCGTGGACAAGAGCGGCGGCAAGCTGCACCTGTGCACCCTGCCCGCGCCGGTGAAGAAGACCTTCGACCAGACCAACCTCACCAACTACTTCTCCATCTTCGCCACAGAGCAGGATGCGCTCCGCGGGGCCTGAGAAATCCTCCTCTCAAGAAAATTTCCGCCGCTCGCGGCGGAAATTTTCTTGAGATTCCACCGGAGGACGGATGGGGAAAGGTGTTGTTTTGGTGGTGGACGACGAGGCCCCGATCCGGGACATCCTCGGCTTCTACCTCAAGCGGGCGGGCTACCAAGTACTGATGGCGGGCAACGGGGTGCAGGCGCTGGACGAGATGTCGCGTCTGCAGCCGGACCTCATCATCAGCGATCTCCGCATGCCGGAGATGGCCGGCGATGAGCTCTGCAAACGCGTCAAGGGCGCCCCTGAGACGCAGGACACCTACTTCATCATCGTGTCGGCCCTGGATGGCACCGCCTCCCGCATCGGCGGCCTCTCCATCGGCGCCGACGACATGATCAGCAAGCCCTTCCACGCCCAGGAAGTGCTGGCGAAGGTGGACAGCGCCTTCCGCCTCATCGGCATGCAAAAGGAGATCAAGCGGCAGAACCGCGAGCTCTCCGCCTTCCAGGGTCGCGTGGAGGCCGAGCTGGCCCTGGCCGCCCGCCTGCAGATGGGCCTCCTGCCTTCGCTGCCTGGCGAGATCCGCGGCGCCAAGTACACCCATCGCTACCTGCCCGCCGAAGGCATCGGCGGCGACATCTACACCATCGCCCCGCTGGAGGATGGCCTCATCGGCCTGATGATCGCCGACGTGAGCGGTCATGGCGTGAGCGCCGCCCTCATCAGCGCCATGGTGAAAACGAGCTTCGAGAACCACATCCGCCTCTCCAGGGATCCCCTGGCCTGGGCCCTGGGGATGAACCGGGATCTCTGCCGCAGCACCCTGGACGATCAGTTCGCGACGGCCTGGCTGGGCTGCCTCAACCCCACCACCCACGTGCTCACCCACGTCGTCGCGGGCCATCCCCCGCCGATCCGGGTGCGGCAGGGCTCCCGGGGCGGCCTCCATCAGCCGGAGCTGCTCCAGGGCAAGGGCTTCATGCTGGGCCTCGATGAGAGCCTGCCCTTCAGCCTCCACGAGGGCCAGGTGCTGCCCGGGGATCGCCTCGTGCTCTACACCGACGGCCTGGTGGAAGTGGAGCGGGAGGATCGCTCCATGCTCGGGGACGAAGGCCTGCTGAAGCTCTGCGCCGAGCTACCCGAGACCGCCGACGAAGCCGCCGACTTCCTCGTGGGCCGCGCCCGGGAGCTGAACGCCCCGGTACCCTTCCACGACGACGTCACGCTCGTGGTGTTCGACCGGTTCTCCTAGGCAGAGCCGAACGGCCTTGGAACGCGAAGAGCGCGAAGGCCCCTGCGGGGCGCGAAGAGCGCGAATTGAAGGTCGGGTGTTGCGGCTCGAACATAGCCTTCGCGGGCATCTTGAACCGGGATGGATCCATGGGCCGGGCAGCCTGGCGTGCCGAAGGGGCCTGTCGAATCGCACGTGCCCGTCCTCCCTTCCCGGAGTGTTCCCAGTGCGGCCATAGAGGGCCGCCCTGGGAACACTCCGGGAAGCTCGCCGCTCGCGGCGAGGGCCAAAGGCCGGAGGACTTCCTGGGAAGGAGCATTCGCGTGGCGCGCAGCGCCCTTCGCGTTCTTTTTTAAAGTCTACGCTTCGCCCTTCCGTCCCCACATCCGCGGCCCCAGCTCCGCCACCAGCGCCGCCGCCACGATGAGGGCGCCGCCCAGCCACTGGCGGGGCACCAGGTAATCCTTCACCCCGGGGATCCACCCACTCACGGCGAGCAGGGTGGCCACCACGGGCTCCAGGCTGAAGATGATCCCGGCCTCCGTGGCCGTGAGCCAGGGCTGGAAGCGGGCCTGCAGGTACATGGTGAGGGCCGTGCCTGCGAGGCCCAGCCAGATCAGGCCGATCCAGGTGCCCCGGAGGCTGAGGCCATGGCTGGCCTGGAAGCCCCCCTTGGGGAGGATGACCGCCAAGATCGTGCAGGCCACGGCCACCACGGCGATTTGCGTGAAGGTGAGCACCCAGGTGTCGCAGCGTCGGCTGTAGCGGCCGATGAGGACGATGTGGAAGCCGATGAGCACGGCGTTGGCCAGGGTGAGCGTGTCCCCATGGCTCCAGCCCCCGAAGGATTCCCCGGGCTTGAAGACGAGGCCCACGAGACCCAGGCAGGCCACGAGCACCGCCAGGGCGTGGGCCAGCTTGGGGCGTTCGCCGAAGCCGAAGGCCACCATGGGCGTGAAAATCACGTAGAGGCCGGTGATGAAGGCGTTCTTGGTGGTGCTCGTCGTTTCGAGACCCGCGGTCTGCAGCCAGAAGAGCGAGGCCAGCACCACGCCCGCCACGAGGCCGTCCCGGATGTCGGAGGCCTTCCAGCGGGACCCCCGGGCCAGGGTGAGCCCCAGGAGCACGATGGCGGCGATGGAGAAGCGGAGCGCCAGGAGGGCGTTCACGCCCAGCCCGGCCTCCTGCAGGTATTTCGTCGCGGGAAAGGCCGAGCCCCAGATGATGGCGGCCAAGGCCATGGCGGCCACGGCGAGGATGTGGAGACGGCGTTCAGACATGGTTTCAGTCTAGAGGCTGGAGGCTGGAGACCGGAGGAAAGCAGTGGTCGACCCACCCAGGCCACACCGCCTCGCTGGGTTGGTGAATGCTTGTCCTCCAGGCTCCAGTCTCCAGCCTGTCCCTACTCCACCACCGCCGTCACGCGCACGATCAGTTCGGGCTGCTCGGGATCGTCCGTGGTGATCGTGACCTTCTCGGCGTAGCGACCGGCCTTGGCATCCTTGGAGAGCACCAGCGTGAGGTCGTGCTGGGCCATGGCCTTGGCGCCGGAGAGGCCCTCGATGCGCAGCTCGGCGCGGGTGGAATGGCTGCCGGTGATGCGGAAGGCCTTGCCCTCGGCCTGGCGGAGCTGGAGCTTCGCCCGCCCTTCCGTGCCCGCCTTGAGGACATCCATGCTCACGCGGTCGGGGGCCACGATGCTGGGCTTCAGCTCCCAGTTCACGGGCAGGGTGAAGGTCTGGGCGGAGGGCACGTTGGTGGTGAGGGTGACCGTCTCACGCCCGAAGCGGGGTTTCACGGGCAGCTTGGAGCCGTCGAACACGATCTCCAGGATGGCGTCCTTGCCCTCGCCCTTGGGCGTGAGGCGCAGCCAGGGGGCGCCCGGGGCCTTGGCCTCGAGGATGCGCACTTCCATGCCGGTGCCGCTCGCGTAGCGCACGTTCGTCACCTGATGGCCGGAGCGGGAGACCTGGTTGAAATAGACGGCGGCCATGGAGGGCATCACGTCCTGCACGACCTCGGCCTCGAAGGTGAGGAGGGCGTTGGGATTCTTGGCGTCGTTGCTCACCACCGTCATGCTCTTGCGCACCAGGCCCCGCTGGCCGTGGGGGTCGAACACGGCTTCCACCTCGGAACTTTCGCCGGGCTTGAGGTTCCAATTGCCCAGCACCGTACTGGTGCAGCCGCAGCTGGGGTTCACGGCCGTGATCTGCAGGTTGGCGTTGCCTTTGTTGGTGACCTTGAAGCGCGTGCTCACCTTGCGATCGCTGTTGATCTTGCCGAAATCGTGGTGGGTGCGCTCGAAGGCGATCTCGGGAGCCTGCGCCGCGAGGGGGGCCTGGAGGGCAAGGGCGACGAGCGCGGGGGTGATCAGGAGGACGGGGCGGAACATGGAAGCCTCGGGAAGGGAAAGGGTCAAAGGGTTGGGCTATTCTGAATGAATGAGGTGAAGAATGTCGGTCATGACCGAAGTGTCCTGGGGTGAACTGATTGATAAGTACACCATCCTGGCCATCAAGTCCGAACGTCTGAATGATGCCGCCAAGCTCCAAAATGTGCGGACGGAAATGGCGGCGCTGGCCCCGGCCCGGCAGAAGGCCTACGACATCGCGGATATCTCATCACTTGAGGCTGAGCTGAAGGCGGTCAATGAAACCCTGTGGGTGATCGAGGACGACATCCGGGATTGCGAGCGGGCCAAGGACTTCGGCCCCACCTTCATCGAGCTGGCCCGGGCCGTCTACCACCGCAACGACGAGCGGGCCGCCTTCAAGCGCCAGATCAATGACCGGCTGGGCTCCCGCCTCGTGGAAGAGAAGTCCTACCGGGCCTACTGAGGCTTTGGGCTCTGGGCTCTGGGCTCTGGGCTTTAGGCTCTGGCTGACTGCAACCCACCGGGGATTTTGTTGGGTCGTGCCCAGCCAGAGCCCAGAGCCCAGAGCCTAAAGCCTCGCTAGCTCAGCCAACCCTCGATCCGGGCCATCACCTGCTCGGGCGTGATGCCTTGAAGGCAGGGGTGGCCCTCGAGGGGGCAGTGGTCCTTGCCGCAGGGCAGGCAGGGCAGATCCCGGCGCTGCAGCACGGCCACCTGGGGCCCATGGGGGGTGAACATCCCGGGGTCCATGGGGCCGTAGAGGGCGAGCGTGGGGGTGCCGCAGGCGGCGGCCAGGTGGCTGAGCCCGCTATCGTTGCCCACGGCGGCCAAGGATCCGCGCATCCAGGCGGCGGCCAAGGTCAGGGGATCCCCGCAGCGGTTGAGCCCATGGGCTCCGGCCACCGCCTCTCCCAGCTCCATCTCCGCCGGGCCGCCCAGGACCACCGGGAGGAGGCCCCGGGCGTGCAGGAGGTCCGCCAGGGCCCGGTAGTGGGCCACGGGCCAGGCCTTGGAGGGCACGGAAGCCCCGGGCATGAGGCAGACGTAGGGCCGATCCGGCAGGTCCGCCTGCACCGGGGGGCGGTAGTCGAGGAAGGGTACCTCGGGCAGGTCGGGCCAGCGCTTCAGGAGCACGCGCCGGTAGCGCTCCAGGCAGTGCCCGGTGGGGCCGGACCAGAAGGGCCCCGTGTGCGTGTTGAAGACGCCCGCCAGGCTTTCGTTCACGCCCATGCGCTCGGGTACCCGGGCCAGGAAGGCCGCCAGGGCGGGCCGGAGGCTCTTGGGGAAGTGGATGCTGCGCGCTGCCCGGTGGTTGCGCAGGAGCCGGGCCATGGCCCAGGGGCTGGGCTTGCCGACGTCGGGCACGGTGGCATCCGCGAGGTCGGTGCCGGCGACGAGGTTCACGGTGAGCTTGGGGCCCCACACCACGAGGGGTCCGATGCCCGCCTGCCGCAGCAGGCGCAGCAGGGCCATCTGCATGACGGCGTCGCCGATGTAGCGGGGGAAGCGGACCCAGGTGGCGCCGGTGGGAATGGCGGGGCCGGTCAACGCAGGCGCTCCAGGTGGGGCAGGAGGGCTTCGGGGTCGAGCCGATCCATGCCGCCGTTCAGATCTGCCTCGGGGCCGGGGTACTGCACCACCTGCACGCGGGAGCCCAGGGGCGCCCAGCGGTCGGGGCCGTGATGCGTCCGCTTGCCCATGAGGCAGAGGGTGGGGATGCCCAGGGCGGCGGCCAGGTGGGCGGGGCCGGTGGAGGGGGTGAGGAGGGCGTCGCAGGCCGCGATGCGGCTCATGAGGCCGCGCAGGTCCGTGGCGGGCAGGTCCCCGGCTCCGGCCGGGGCCAGCACCACGGGGGTCCACCCGGCGCTCGCGACCACGGGCAGGGCGCGATCCCACCAGGCCTGGGTGGGGAAGGCGCCGGAGCCGCTGCCCCGGAGCACCACGCCCAGGCGGGGGCGGGGCAGGGCCTCCATCTCCTCCAGGGCCTCGTTGAGTTCCGGGATCGGGAGGCGGATGCGCGCGGGTTCGGGCCAGCCGCCCTGCCAGCCCCAGGGATGGAGGAATTCCAGCAGGTTCTGGGCCTCGTGGCGGCCCGTGCCCGTGCGGCCGGCCCAGAGCAGGTGGGTGGCGGCGAGGATCTGGTCCAGGCCCCGGGCCCGGGCCACCCGGATGGGCACCTCGGCCTCCCGGGCCGCCACGGTCACGGCCCGGTCCCGGTGCCCCAGGTTCAGCACGGCATCGGGCCTCAGCCGCTCGAAGAGGGCCCGGGGGCTGATCTCGGGCTCCCGCAGGTGCACTTCGGCCAGGCCGGGCAGTCCGCGCAGCGCGGGCGCCGTGGCGGGGGCCACGAGCAGGTGCACCTCGGCGGAGGGATACCGGGAGAGGATCCGGTTCACCACGGGCAGACTCACCATCACGTCGCCCAGGGCATCGGTTCTCGAAATCAGGAATCGCATTCCGCATTGTTCCATGGGGACTGCTCCGAAAGTGCCCCCCTGACCCGATGGGGCGGTGCCATAGTGAAAGGAACCTGCCCCATTACGTCACCCATGACCCTCACCTCCGCCCCCCATCGCGTGCTCCTCGTCGAGGATGAAGCCGGCCTCCGGGAGGTGCTCGCCCTGACCCTGGATGGCGCTGGCTTCCGGGTGATCACGGCGGCCTCGGTGGCCGAAGCCAAGGGGGTGCTGGCCCGGGATGGCGTGGATGCCGTGCTCTCGGATCTGAAGCTGCGGGATGGCACGGGCATCCAACTGTTGGAGTGGATGAAGGCGGAATCCCTTGGCGCGCCCGTGGTGATCATGACGGCCTTCGCCACCACGGAGACCACCGTGCAGGCCTTGAACCTGGGCGCCGTGGACTTCATCACCAAGCCCTTCCGCAACGAGGACCTCATCGGCACCCTCCAGGGCCTCCTGGCCCAGGCCCATCCGGATGGGCCCGTGGAGCTGCCCGCCACCGGGGAACTCATCGGCGTGGGGGAGACCCTCCGCCGCGTGCAGGCCCTCGTGGGCAAGGTGGCTCGCGCGGATACGGGCGTCCTCCTCACGGGCGAGAGCGGCACGGGCAAGGAGGTGGTGGCCCGCCTCATCCACCGGTACAGCGAGCGCTCTCGGGGGCCCTTCATCGCCGTGAACTGCGGGGCCCTGCCCGAGAACCTGCTGGAGAGCGAACTCTTCGGCTTCGAGAAGGGAGCCTTCACGGGCGCCAACGCCCTGAAGCGGGGCCTCTTCGAGGAGGCCTCGGGCGGCATCCTCTTCCTGGACGAGATCGGCGAGATGCCGCTGCCCCTCCAGGTGAAGCTGCTCCGCGTCATCCAGGAG
This sequence comes from Acidobacteriota bacterium, assembly GCA_016192145.1. Classification (GTDB taxonomy): domain Bacteria; phylum Acidobacteriota; class Holophagae; order Holophagales; family Holophagaceae; genus JAFDVN01. The sequence continues at coordinate 556,111 of JACPUT010000006.1, forward strand.
CGCATGGTGCGCCGGCTGGGCAGCGCCACCGAGCGCCCCGTGGACGTGCGCATCATCGCCGCCACCAACCGCAACCTCCGGGAGCGGGCCGAGAAGGGCGCCTTCCGCGAGGACCTCTACTACCGCCTCAACATCCTCCACATCGAGCTGCCCCCCCTGCGGGAGCGGCCCGAGGATCTGCCCCTTCTGGCCGAGCACTTCATCCGCCGCTTCTGCGCGAAGCTCGGCAAGCCGCCCATGACCCTCCACCCGGAGACGTTGGAATTCCTGCGCCAGCACCGCTGGCCCGGCAACGTGCGCGAGCTGGAGAACCTCATGGAGCGCTGCGTGGCCCTCAATCCGGGCGGCCCCATCACCCGGGATCTCCTGCCGGATGACCTCCTGCAGCCCGATGGCCGGGGCCGCGCCGTGGAATTGGCCATCCCCGCGGAGGGCTTCGACGTGGAGGCCTACCTCAAGGCGCTCCGGGGCTTCTTCCTCCGCCGCGCCCTCGACGAAGTGAGTGGCGTGAAGACCCGGGCCGGAAAGCGCCTCGGCATGAATTTCCGCGCCTACCGCTACTGGCTGGCGGAGCTGGGAGGCGTGGAGACCTTGCCCACCCACTGTCCCCGCCCCGAAGACTTTCCCGCCCCCGAGGAACCCGAAGCCCCTGCCGAGGCATGAAGGGGGCATGCGCTAGACTGGAATCGAGGTACTTATGGATCGCCGGAACGAAAAGGGCTTCTCGCTGCTGGAACTGCTGGTGGCGATGATGATCATCGCCGTGCTGGGCACGCTGGGGTTCAATCAGGTTCGCAAGCGCAGCTCCCAGGCTCGTTACATCAAGGCCAAGGACGAAGTGAAGATCGTGTCCGAAGGCCTGGATCAGTACCACATGAAGCATGGCCGGTACCCCGACTTCGGCAGCTGGGAAGCCATGGTGGATCCCAATTCTCCGCTGGTGAAGGAGGACATGATCAAGACCAACATGTCCCCCATGGATCCCTTTGGCCAGCCCTACGAGGCGAAATCCAACCGGGGCGGCTACGAGATCAAGTGCCAGGGCGTCCCTGAAGACCAGGAATCCTACGGTCCCTTCGTGAAGGTGCCGGGTCAGTGGAATGAAAACACCCCCGCCGCCACTGGAGTGGACAAGGCCAAGGCCCCCGAGCCCGGAGCCCCCAAGTGATCGATCTCCACGCGATTCCCGCCGAAGGCCTCCGCCTGGAGGGCAAGCTGGACCGCCTCAAGCTCGAGGGCGGTTCCGCCCTCCGTGAGATGGACTGGAAGCTCTTCCTCCTGCCCTCCAACAGCGACCTCTTCGTGGAGGTGAAGGGCAAGGGCACCTGGGAGGGCAACTGCGCCTCCTGCAACGAGGCCATCGACCGCCCCCTGGCCGTGGAAGCCCAGTTCCTGGGTTCCAAGGATTCGGAGCTGGTGGCCCGTGGCAGCCATGCCCTGGGCAGCCAGGATTTGGACGTGGTCTTCCTCCCGGAGGATGCCCTGGATGAGGCCGACCTCGTGCGCGAGCAGTTCGAGCTGGCCTCGCCCATGCGGCCCCTCTGCAAGGCCGACTGCAAGGGGCTCTGCCCCACCTGCGGGAAGAACTGGAACAAGGGCCCCTGCACCTGCAATCCCGACCTCGCCAAACCCCCCAGCGCCCTGGCCCAGGCCCTCGCAGGCTTAAAGCTGGAATTCCCCGCAGATCCGAAGTAAACTATCGGGCTCAGGAGTATGTCATGCCGAATCCCAAGCGCCGCCATTCCCGGGCCCGCCGCGACCGCCGCCGCACCCACGACGCCCTGGAAGTGATGAGCCAGAGCGGTTGCGCCAACTGTGGCGCCCCCAAGCTGCCCCACCGCGTGTGCCCCTCCTGCGGCCACTACCGCGGTAAGCAGGCCGTCCGCGTCGCCTCCAACAGCTAACCGCTGCTTGAGGAACGCTTGGCCGAGGCCGATGTGACTGGCGCGCGCATCGCGCTGGATGTCATGGGGGGCGATCATGCCCCCCAGGCCACGCTGGCTGGCGCCAAGGACGCCCTTCACCGATTCCCCTCGATCCGGCTCTTGCTGGTGGGGGATGAAGCCAAGATCAAGCCCCTCCTCGCCCACCACGGCCTGGAGGGGCCCTTGGCGTCCCGGTTCGACGTGATCCACGCCCCCACGGTGGTGGACTTCCACGATGAGCCCAAGGTGATCCTGAAGGAGAAGAAGGAATCCTCCATCCGGGTCTGCGCCCAGCTCGTACGCGAGGGCAGGGCCGATGGCATGGTGAGCATGGGCCACACGGGGGCGGCCATGATGGCCTCCACCCTCGTCATCGGCAAGCTCGACGGCGTGGAGCGGCCTGCCCTGGCGGGGCTCATGCCCAACGGGCCCGGCAAGTTCACGATCCTCACGGACGTGGGCGCCAACATCGATTCCCGGGCCGAGCACATCGCGGGCTTCGCCCTGATGGCGAGCATCTATGCCGAGCAGGTGTACGGCATCTCCCGCCCCCGCGTCGGCGTGATGAGCGTCGGCGAAGAGGACACCAAGGGCACGGAGACCACCCTTGCCGCCTGCGCCCTCCTTCGCGAAATGGACCTGAATTTCCAGGGCAACGCCGAGGGCCGGGACCTCTGGAACGGCCGCTTCGACGTCATCGCCTGCGATGGCTTCCTGGGCAACGTCGTGCTCAAGAGCGCCGAGGGCCTGGGCCGCATGCTCAAGCACGGCATCAGTGGTGCCATCAAGGGGTCCCTGCAATCCATGCTCGGGGGGTTGCTGGTGAAGTCCTCCCTCAAGGCCTGGTTCGCCCAGCTGGATTACCGCGAATACGGTGGTCTTCCGCTCCTGGGGATCAAGGGCGTTTCCATCATCGGCCATGGCTCCAGCGATTCGCGGGCCGTCATGAACGGCATCGGCGCGGCCTTGAAGGCCATCGACCATCAGCTGGTGGCCAAGATCGCGGCGCGCATGGCGCCCGCCAAAACAGATTAAAGATCACCCCCAAGGCACCAAGGACACCAAGAACTGAAAGAGATGGCTTTTCTTGATGGTCTTGGTGCCTTGGTGGTTCATCTTCATTTCGAGGTGACCCCATGAGCAAAGTCGCGTGGCTCTTCCCCGGTCAGGGTTCGCAGGCGGTGGGCATGGGCATGGCCCTCGCCGCCGCGGAGCCCGCCGCCAGCGCGGTGCTGCAGGATGCGGACATGGCCCTGGGCTTTCCCCTCTCCAAGCTCATGGCCGAGGGGCCCGAGGATCAGCTGAAGCTCACGGAGCACACCCAGCCCGCCATCCTCACGCACAGCACCATGGTGGTGCGGGCCTACGCCCACAAGCTGCCCAAGGCCGATTTCGTGGCGGGCCACTCCCTGGGTGAGTACAGCGCCCTCGTCGCGGCGGGGGCCCTCTCCTTCTCCGATGCCGTGCGCACCGTGCGCGAGCGCGGCCGGGCCATGCAAGTGGCCGTGCCCGTGGGCGTGGGCGCCATGGCGGCCCTGCTGGGCATGAGCAAGGAGGATGTGGAAGCCGCCTGCGCCGAGGGTTCGGCCTTCACGGACAAGATCGTCGTTCCCGCCAACTTCAACGGCCCTGGCCAGATCGTCATCGCCGGCCACCTGGAGGCCGTGCAGGCCGCCATCGAGGCCGCCAAGACCCGGGGCGGGCGCAAGGCCATGCTGCTGCCCGTGAGCGCCCCCTTCCACAGTCCCCTGATGGAAGCCGCCAAGACACACATGGAGCCCCTACTCAGGGAGCTGACCTTCAAGGCCCCCTTCGCCCCCCTCGTGAACAACGTGGACGCGGCGGTGGTCAGCGATCCCGAGCAGATCCGCGATGGCCTCGTGCGCCAGATCCCCGGCGCCGTGCGCTGGGAAGCGATCCTGGATCAGCTCTTCGAACAAGGGGTCACCACTTTTCTGGAACTGGGCCCCGGCAAGGTGCTCGCGGGCCTCGTGAAGCGCCAGGCCAAGGAACGCGGCCTCGAAGTGTCCGCGATGAGCTTCGCCGGTCCCGACGATCTCGCCCAATTGGGCTGATGCCCAAGATCCGCATCTACAAATCCGCCCGCCGCCTGGAGCTCTGGGAAGGCGGCGCCTGCCTGGGCGCCTGGCCCTGCCGCCTGGGGCGAAGCCCCGAGGGGCTGAAGGATCTGGAGGGGGACGGCCGCACGCCCGAAGGCCGCTTCACCATCTGCACCCGCAACGCCGAGAGCCGCTTCCACCTGTTCATGGGGCTGAGCTACCCCACGCCGGGAGATGCGGCGCGGGGCCTCGCCCAGGGGCTGCTCACGGTGCCCGAAGCCGCCGCCATCGGCGAAGCCCACGCGCGGGGCGTGCGTCCCCCTTGGGATACGGCCCTGGGCGGGCAGGTGGGCATTCACGCGGCGCCCACGGGCCAGCCGATGCCCGAAGGCGACTGGACCGAGGGCTGCATCGCCGTGGACGTGGACGTCATGCGCGAACTCTGGGAACGCTGCCCCTTGGGTGTCGCCGTGAGCATCCACCCCTGATGCCCAACCGGGGATTCACCTACGGGGAGACCCTGGACCGCCGGCATGCGGGCCTCACGGTGCTGGCGCGGCTCTGCGCGTTCACCCACTCCACCGAGTTGCAATGGCGGGAGCGCATCGCCGGGGGGCTGGTGACGCTGGATGGCCGGGCGGCCCAGGCGGAGGAAATCCTCCACGCGGGGCAGACCCTCGCCTGGGCCCGCCCCCCCTGGGAGGAGCCCGAGGCGCCGCTGGGTTTCGCGGTGGTGCATGAGGAGGCGCACCTCCTGGCCGTGGCGAAACCCTCCGGCCTACCCACCCTGCCCGGCGCGGACTTCCTCGAACACACCCTGCTCCACCTCGTGCGGAAGCGCTACCCCGAGGCGGACCCGCTGCATCGCCTGGGTCGGGGAACGTCCGGGCTCGTGCTCTTCGCCCGCACGGAGGAAGCCCGCCGCGAGCTCTCCCGGGCCTGGCGGGATCACGATCTCAGGAAGGTCTACCGCGCCTGGGTGACGGGCCACCCCTGCGCGGATGCCTTCACGGTGGACGCGCCCATCGGCCCCATCCCCCATCCGCTGCTCGGCACCGTGCACGGCGCCTGCCCCGAAGGCCGGGCCTCCCGCAGCGATGCCGTGGTGCTGGAGCGGCGCCCCGATGGCACCAGCCTCGTGGAGGTCACCATCCTCACGGGGCGCCCGCACCAGATCCGCATCCACATGGCGGCCGCCGGGCATCCCCTGGTGGGGGATCCCCTCTATGCCAGCGGCGGCGGGCTGGCGGGAGCGGGTCTGGCCCTTCCGGGGGACCTGGGCTATCGTCTGCATTCGTTGCGCCTGGAAGGCCGCAATCCCGCCTCGGGGCTGCCCTTCGCCTTCTTCTGCCAAGCCCCGCCGATCCTGCGGATGCGGAGGGAACCATGACCGCCCTCGTCTACCTCCACGGTTTCTCCTCCGCCCCCGGCGGCAACAAGGGCACCTTCACGCGCAAATGGGCGGAGAACCGGGGCATCCCGTTCCATGCGCCGGATCTGAACCTGCCGACCTTCGAAACGCTCACGGTCACCGCCCAGGTGGAGGCCGTGGAGGCCCTGCTGCGCGGCCTCCCCGATCCGCCGGTGCTCGTGGGCAGCTCCCTGGGCGGCTTCGTGGCCACCGCGGTGGCCCATCGCGGGGCCCCGCTGAAATCCCTGATCCTGCTCGCGCCGGCCGTCCACTTCGCCCAGCGCCGATTGGCGAGCCCCACGTGGGCGCCCTACTGGGCCCACGGCGAGCTGGAGGTGTTCCACTACGGCACGAATGCCCAGCGCCGCCTTGGCCCCTCCCTGCGGGAGGATCTGCCGGCATGGATGGACGACGACGCCTGGCGCATCCCGGTTCCCACCGTGATCCTGCACGGCCGCGCCGACGAGCTGGTGCCGCTGGCCGTCAGCGAGGACTACGTGGCGCGCAATCCCCACGCGGTGCTGCACGTGCTGGAGGACGGCCATGAGCTGCTGCGGCTGGAGACCCTCGCGTTGCTGAGGTGCGAGCTGGAGGCGGCGTTCGCCTGAGGTTCTTCGCGGGTGGCCCCGGAAAGGGCCCGCTGGCCCCACGGTGATGGTCGTCCCGGGCACGTGGCCCCAGCGTGGGGGCTTGGACCCGCTCCCAGGAGGCACCATGCTGAATTCGCTCGTCGAATCCCGTCCCACCCGCACGGAGCAAGGTCTCCTGCTCATCCGGTTCGGTTTGGCCGCGATCCTGCTCGTGCATCCGATATTCCGGCTGGTGCACCACACGGTGCCCCAGTTCGGGGCGTGGCTGGGAACCCAGGGCATCGCCATGGGCACGGCGGTGGCCTACACCGTGACGGGCCTGGAGCTGCTGAGCGGGTTGGCGCTCCTCTCCAGGCGTCTCGTGGTGCCCGCCTGCGCCGTGCTCATCGGGATCCTCGGCATGGGCATCAAGATGGTGCACGGGCCCGAGGGGTGGTTCGTGGTGGGCGGGGGCCGCAATGGCATGGAGTACAGCGTGCTTCTCATCCTCTGCTTGGGGGGCGTGGCCATCGCCCATTGGCCCCGGCGGAAGGTCGTGATTTAGGTATTTTGACAAATATCTAAATGAGGCCGAAACTGGGGGCGACATGGAACCTTCCCCCCACGCATCGGCCTTCAAGGCTTTGGCGGATCCCACCCGGCGCGCGATCCTCGAACGCCTGAAGGGCGGAGATCTCAGCGCGGGCGAGCTGGCCGAGGGCTTCGAGCTCACGGGCGCCAGCCTGAGCCACCACCTGTCCCTGCTGCTACAGGCCGGGCTGGTGCGCGTGCGCCGGGAAGGGGCCTTCCGCATCTATACGCTTCATACCACCGTGCTCCAGGAGGTGCTCTCATGGCTGATGGACCTGAACGGCAAGGCCCCGAAGCGCCGCAGGAGCCGCTGAGCTTCCTCGCGGAGATCGCGCCGGCCCTCCTGGCCGTGGCGGCGCTGTGGGCCGTGAGCCTATGGGCCTGGCCCCAGCTGCCAGACCGGGTGCCCACGCACTGGGGAATCTCGGGGAAACCGGATGCCTGGGGGCCCAAATCCGCGATGGTGTTCACCCTCCCCGGCGTGCTCACGGGCCTCGTGGCCCTGGTGATCCTCGTTTCCCGACCCGCCCTGGATTTCAAGAGCGCCAAGGGGATGGATCCGCGCGTGCGGCGGACCATCCTCGGCCTTACGAGCCTTCTCTTCGTGGGCCTGCACGGGATGATGCTGCTCCACCTCCTCGGGGGAACTCCCGAGGCTTCTCCCGCATTCATCTGGGTGGTCGTCGGGGCCTTCATGCTCGCCCTGGGGAACCAGTTCCCGCGGCTGGAACCCAACCAGTGGGCGGGCATCCGCATCCCGCCCACCCTGGAGGACCGCCGCGTATGGAAGGCCACCCACCGCTTCGCGGCGCCCTTCTTCATGGGGGCGGGCCTCGTCATGATCCTCGCGGGTTTCCTGCCGGAGGCCATCGGCCAGTGGGTGGGGCTCACCGTCCTGATCGGGGCCATCCTCCCGCCCATCGTCCACGCCTACCGGCTGCGCAGCCGCCTCTCCTGAGCTGACCATGCGATTGCTTCTGCCCTGCTTGCTCCCCGCGCTCCTGGCCGCGGCACCCCAGGCTCCCGCGCCGCTGCCCGAGCGTGAGCTCACCTTCCCCGGCTTCAACGGCGCCATGCTCAAGGGCTCCGTGCTGAAGGGGGGGGCGCACCCCTACTTCGTGGTGATGGTGGCGGGGAGCGGCCCCACGGATCGGGACTGGTCAACGAAGCTGCTGCCGAAGCCGAGCCACGGCGGCCGGGACCTCGCGCGGTGGTTCCAGAAGGAGGGGCTTGGCAGCCTGCGCTTCGATAAGCGCTTCATCGGCGCCTGGGATCCCAAGATGGACATCTCCCTGGAGGCGCAGGCGGGGGACGTGAAGGCCGCCGTCGACTTCGCCCGGAAGCTGCCCGAGGCGCGGGGCAAGCGGATCCTGCTGCTCGGGCATAGCGAAGGATGCCTGGTCTCGCTCGTGGCGGCGACGGATGCGGAGGCCCTGCTGCTGGCGGCGCCACCCCAGGCGTCCATGGGTCGGACCATCCTGGCGCAGGTGCGGCGGCAACTGGCCGGTGCGGGAGCTGATGCGGAGGCGACCCAGGCGAACCTCGGGCACCTCGAGCGCGTCTTCGAAGCCATCCGGCGGGGCGAGGGGGAGCCCGTGGCGGGCAGCGGCGTCGCGCCCGGCGTGGTGGCCCTTGGCAAGGGGCTCATGTTCGGCGTGAACCGGCCCTTCGTGAAGGCCACGCTCGATCTGGATCCCTGGCTCATCGCGTCCCGTTGCACGGGCAGGCTGGCGGCCCTGTGGGCCGAGGCCGATGTGCAGTGCCCGAAGCCGGCGGAGCCGCCCGCGGGCTTCCGCGGCGAAACGATCACGATCCCCGGTGCGAATCACCTGCTCAAGCGCGAGACCCGCGACCTCGCCGCCCTCGATGGCCCCAAGGCCGCCGAGACCTACGGCGACGACACCCCCATGGCCGATCTCGCGCCCCTCGCCGCGTGGCTGAAGGCGCTGAGGTAGTCCGGAACCTCCAGGGCCTCCCGCACACTCCTTCCACGCCGCGCGGGTGCGGCACACGCGCGAGATCGCGCTCGGGGTTCTGCGGCTCAAGCTCCAGGGTGATGACGTCAGCTCCGAGGTGCTCGTCCAACTCCCCAAGCCGGGGGGCGCGGAGGGCGTCATTCTTCAGTTGGAGGCTGGATCGGGAGGGGCGGCGGGTCTTCGAAGACCCGGTGAGGCCCAGGCTCAGGAGGATGGCTCCTGCCATTTCTTCCGGAACTCCTCGATCTGGGCCTTGGCGCATTCCGGGCACAGGCCATGGGTGAAGCGGGCATCGGTGTTGGATGAGACGTAATGCTCGATCTGGGTCCAGAGGCCTTCATCATCCCGGATCTTCTTGCACCAGGCGCAGATGGGGAGGAGGCCTTGCAGGGTCTTGACCTCCGCGAGGCTCTGCTCCAGCTCCTCTTTGGCCGATTGCAGTTCGGCGCGTTCATGTTCCACTTCGTCGCGCAGGAACCGCTCCGCGTGGATGAAGGTCACCAGTCGACCGATGAGGGCGTTCACATCCTCCACGAGGCGCCCGATCTCGTCGCCCTCGTGCCCTCGGATGAAGGGCAGATTCTCGCCCGTTTCCGCCTGAAGGCGATGGAGACGATGGGAGAGGCGGCTGATGGGGCGGGTGACGAGGAGCAGCACCACCCCCACGGTGACTCCTGCCAGGACGAGGGCCTGGAAGGCGAGGAGCAGCATGATGGAGCGGCCCTGCCGGGCCGTCTGGCGCTCGATCTCCGCTTCGTCCGGGGCGAGGCTGAGGCGCCCCACCACGAGGCTGGGGTCGAAGGGGGAATGGAGCTCCCGGGACACCCGGGCGGCGGCGCCCTCGACCCAACCCTCCCGCGATCGGGAGATGAGCACGCGATCCCCGGCTTGGATCACCACCTGGCCCACGATTTCATTCTTCAACAGGCCGGCCCCCAATTCCTCCGAAAGGCGGGCGTCGCCGAGGAAGCAGGCGATCTGGGCGGTGCGCTCCACGGTGTCCACCAGCTGCGCGAGGGTCGCCTGCTGTCGGCTGGATTCCTGCCTCCTGACCCGCGCGGCCAGGAGGAAGAGCAAGGGGATCCCCACGAGGATCGTCACCAGGAGGATCAGGGCCGTGGTGCGGAAGGCGATTTGGGTCCGGAAGGGGGACCTCATGGGCCCACCTCGAACACGATCCTCAGGCGGCGATCCACGAGTTTGCGATCCAGGTAGGCGATGGCGCCCTTGGTGTTGTGGAGGATCTCCAGAACCTCCGCTTCGGTTTCGGCTTGGCGGGGGGGCGAGGCCTGGCCCGAGAAGAGGAGCCGGGCCCAATAGGCGTTGATCTCCGGCAGCTCCTTGCCCAGGAGGGACCGGTAGAAGCGCGTTCGATCCGGTGCCGTGCCGCCCTGGTCGATGGGCAGGGCCGTAAGGCCGACGGCGAGCTTCCGGGTGCGGCCCATGAAGAGGTTGATCACCTCTTCGCGGGTCAGCCGCTCCACCCCGCTGCTCGCGTTCACCACCACCACGAGGTCCCCGGCGAAGCTCCACACTCCACCCGCGAGGAGGAAACACCGGAGGAAGGGGAGGGGGCGCATGGCTAGAACACGAAATCCAAGGCGAGGCTGGCCACACGGGCGCGGCCGTTCCAGGCGGGGTCCGAACGCCACCACAGCTGGCGGGTGTGGGAACCTGCGTGGATGGCATCCACCTGGGCCTTCAGGCAGAGGTTTCGATGCAGGTCCCACCGCAGGCCCAGGGATAGGGCGCGCTGGTCATTGCGGTTGGTGGCGAGGTATTGCTCCACGCCCGCGTTGAGGGGTTGGAAGGGTGGGGCGTCCGGCAGCCCCGTGGCTCGCTTCGGAAAGGCTGTCTTCACCGCGGAGAGATTCACGTAGGGCGTCCAGGCTCCATGGCGCAAGCTCAGGGTGAGGTAGCCGGCGTGGCTGGTGGGGAGCGCGGGCGTCGGGGAGGTCGTTCGGCTGAGGTTCAATTGGGATCGGAAGGCCCCCTGCTCGAATTCGAGGCCCAGGGAGAGGTAGCGCGCCCATTTGCCGGTGATGGCCAGTTCATCGGCCAGGGCGGCCGCCGTGGGGCTCACGCCCGCCACCACGGGATCCCTCAGGCCCGCCAGCAGGCCTTCGATCTCGGGATTGAACTCGGATTTGAACTGGAGCCGGGCCAAGGCGACCCGGAGCCACCACCCCCCCTTGCGGCAATCGAAGTTGGTGCCCATGAGCGGAGAGCCTCTGAGGTCGAAGGTGGAGCGCTCCGAAGAGGGGATCCGGCCATTTGCCTTGCCCGCGAACAGCTTCCAGCGGGCGAACCCCCCGCCCAAGGGGCCGTGGAAGACGAGGTCCCCCCCGTCGAAATCGGTGATGGGGATGCCCCCGTAAAACTCCACCGGAGGCCGGACCCACAGGTAGGAGTACCCCACGTTCCGGGTATCGGCGAGCTGGTAGACGTCGAAGCCCAGACGCCCGGCCCGGATGTCCACCTGGTCCGAAGCTCGCCATTGGAGGAAGGCCCAGGTCACCTCGGGAGTGAACGTGTCATCGAAGCGGCGGCTGGCCACGGCCTGGGCCACGGCCTCCCAGGATTCGCTGAAAAGGTAGTTGGCCTGGAGCCCCACCCGGGAATCGACGCCCGCCTCAAGGCCGCGCTTGGCCCCCTTGGGCTGGGAGACGTCGCGGATGAACTCCGACTGGTCCGTGCTGCTGCGGACCACGCCCAGGGTGCCGAAACCCCGCAGGGTGAAGGCCGAGGCCGGATCTTGAGCCAAGGCGAACCCGGAGAGGATCAGGAGGCTGCCGGTGCGGAGCAGGGCGCGGGTCGGCATGGGAAATCCTTGGCGGACTATCACGTCCGCCTATTATCGGCCGCGCCCCCTGGCCCGGTGAATCCGGTTTCAGGATCGGCGATCCAGGCCATCCGCCCCACCTCCGGCACGTCGTAGGGGCCCGCCATCACCCGGCCCCCCAGGGCCTTCGCACGCCCGGCCGCTTCATCGGCCTGTGCAACCCGCACGTAGCTGTTCCAACGGGGCAGACCCAAAGGGGTCGGGGCCTGGAAGGCCCCGGCCACGGGATCCTCCTCGAGCATGGCCAGCGCGTATCGGCCGCCCGCCGACGGCACCTCGCACCAGGCCCACCCGAGGAGGCCCGTGTAGAACGCCCTGGCGGCGATGAGATCGGAGGTGAAGAGTTCGGGCCAGCAGAAGTGGCCCAGAGGAGCGGCGGGCATGGCGAACTCCGGGAAGCGCCCAGCCTACTCCCCTTTCGAGGTGGGAGGCGCGATCCCGCGGAGGGGCCTCGGGCCTCATCCGGGCCTGTACACTGGAGCTTCCCAACTGGAGGCCCCATGTTCCGTCTCGATGGCAAGATCGCGCTCGTCACCGGCGCCAGCCAGGGCATCGGCGAGGCCATCGCCAAGTCCCTCGCCCAGCAGGGGGCCCTCGTGGTCTGCGCCGCCCGCACCGAGGCGAAGCTGAACGCCGTGGCGGAGGCCATCCGCGCGGCGGGCGGCAAGGCCGACGTGGTGGTCATGGACCTGGGGAGCACCGAGAGCGTGAAGGCCGCCGTGGCCACCACCCTGGAGCGCCATGGCGCCCTGCACATCCTCGTGAACAACGCCGGCATCACCCGCGACAAGCTCCTCATCCAGATGAAGGAGGACGACTGGGACGCCGTGATCAACACGAACCTCAAGGGCGCCTACACCGCCATCCAGGCCGCGACGAAGGCCATGATGAAGCAGCGCACGGGCCGCATCATCAACATCGCCTCCGTGGTGGGCCAGATGGGCAACGCCGGGCAGGCCAACTACGTGGCCGCCAAGGCCGGGCTCATCGGCCTCACCAAGTCCGTGGCCCGGGAGCTGGCCAGCCGCAACGTCACCGCCAACGCCGTGACCCCCGGCTACATCGAGACGGACATGACGGCGGGCCTGCCCGGGGAGGTGAAGGCCGAGTTCACGAAGAGCATCCCCCTGGGACGCATGGGCAAGCCCGAGGACATCGCGGCCGCCGTGTGCTTCCTCGCCTCCGACGAGGCGGCCTACGTCACCGGACAGATCGTCAGCGTCAACGGCGGCATGTTGATGCCCTGAGGGTTTATTCCGCTCGGTGAAGCGGCTGGCCGTCTCTTTATGGCACCCTGACTTCGATGCATTCCCCGGTCCCTGAATCCAAGTCCCTCCGCGAGCGTGTGCGGGAGGCCTGGCGGGCCTTCTCCTTCCGCAGGCACGGGCCCTGGATCGCGCTGATCCTGGGCCTGGGGCTGTGGATCGGCACCGAGGGCGGTTGCTTCACGCAGATGCTCCTCTGGTGGGGCGGCGTGGTGCTCACCTTCCGGGGGCTCGGGTGGCTCTGGCGAAAGATGCTCTTCCGGGTCTCCCGGCGGCTGTGGGCCATCCTGGGGTTCCTCTCGGTGCTGCCCGTGCTGGGCCTGGCGGTGCTGCTGATCTCCGTGAGCTGGCTCGCGCTCGGCGCGCAGGTGAGCCGCGCCACCCAGCAGAACCTGGAGGCCTGGGAACAGGCCGTGCGCCTCGCCAACTCCCAGGCCTCGGATCGGGATGCGATCCTCGCGCTGCGCACCCACGGCCAGGCCTGGGTGACCCACGTGAAGGCGTTGCCCAAAGGCGTCAAAGGGAACTTCGTGGGCCTCGTGTGGGACCGCACGCCCAAGGGCGATGGCGAGGGGCTCCATGGTGGAAATGAAGATTCCTTCCTGCTCGGGGTCCACCGCGAGCCGGGGGGCTTCCGCCTGCTGAGGCTCGAGCTGAGCCGCCTGGGTATCCAGAGCCAGGCCCTCATGGGCGGCGCCATCACCTACCGGATCCAGCCCACGAAGGAGGGCCGCGAGGCCGGGAGGAAGGAGGATGGCAAGAACCACGTGGCCACCCGGGTCGTGGAGGAAGTGCTGGCCACCTGGATCCAGGGCGAGCGCCCCACGGGCCGGGGCCTGCTGGCCCCCTTCAACCTGCCTCCGCAGGACCTCCCCATGCTGGAGTGGGCCACGGGGCGGCCCCTCCTTATGAACGTGCGGCCGGAGACGAGCCTGGGGGCCCTATTCCGCGGCTATGCCACCCGGGAGCGGCAGCCCTTCTCCGAAGGCACCGCCATCGCCATCGCGGCCGTGATAGGCCTCCTGTTCTTCATCGCCCTGGGCCAGCTCGTGGCGACGATCCTCGGCCTGCGCATGGCCTGGTCCCTGGGCGGCTCCGTGGATGACCTGCACAAGGGCGTGCAGCGCCTGGCCGCGGGGGATTTCGGCGCCCGCATCCGCCCCCGCACGAAGGATCAGATCGGCCACCTCGCCGAGTCCTTCAATGCCATGGCGGCCCAGCTGCAGTCTTCCCTGCATGAGCGGGAGGTCCGCATGCAGCTTGAGGAAGAACTGCGCGTGGCCCGGGAGGTGCAGACGCGCCTGCTGCCCGACGTCGCCACCTTCGGCCTCGGCGCCCAGGTCCAGGCCACCCTGCTGCCCGCCCGGGAAGTGGCCGGCGACTTCTACGATCTGCATCGCTTGCCCGATGGCCGCCTCGCCTTCCTCGTGGCGGACGTGAGCGGCAAGGGCACCAGCGCGGCCTTTTACGCCGCCGAGCTGAAGGGGATGGTGGCCGCCCTCGGCCCTGCCCTCGGGGATCCCGTGGAGGCGGCGGACCGCCTCAACGCCATCTGGTGCGGAACCCACGACAAGCGCACCTTCATCACCCTCGCCTTTGGCACCTTCCACCCCGCCACCGGCGCCTTCGCCTTCGTCCGCGCGGGCCACACCCCCGGCTTCCTGCGACGCCTGGATGGGACGGTGGAGCGGCTGCAGCCCCGGGGCCTCGGCATCGGCCTCACCGCCAAGGGCTTCCGCGAGCGGCTGGACCTCTGCGAAGGCCGCCTGGCACCCGGCGAGACCCTGCTGCTCTTCACCGACGGCCTCAGCGAAGCCCACAGCCCCGAGGACGCCCTCTACGGCGACGACCGCATCCTCGCCGTGCTGGCGGGCGCAGCGGATCCGGTGCCGGCGCTGCTGGCGGACGTGGCCGCGTTCACGGGGGATGGGCCCTTGGCGGATGATCTGACGCTGATGGTGTTGCGGGGCTGAGGCGGGTTGGGCCTTTACCGTGAATCCACGAGGCAGTGGATCGAGCCGAGTTCCTGATTTTGTGCGATGGGCCCCGTGATTGATGGGGTAGGAATTTGACTTTCGAAATCAACAGCCCGACGGTGTAGCGGCAGTGTTTGGTGCATTGAGAGGTTTGGCGTCATTTGCCATGGCATTTCTTATATTTCTTCCCGCTTCCACAAGGGCACGGATCGTTAACTCTGATCCCCATGAATGGATCTTGCGAAGCGAAGTAGTTGTTGATGACCACAGAGGGGTGTTGCTTCCCTTGTTTTCGTGACTGCAACCAAGTGAGGAACGCAATCACGCAAGCCAATAGCCCATAGAACTCTCCGGAGTTTTGCGGAACGAGGAGAGTCCGAAACGCTGTGAGCTGAGGCGCTAGTTCCTCTACTTGCTCAATGACCTTTGTCTGGGAGTGGCGCTTCTCTCGCGCCTCGACGAAGGTCTCCTTCAATCTCGCCAACATCTCTTCTGAGGCCGGAAGAGCATTGATTTGTCCGACCAAAGCCTCTAACGCTGGGATAGAGATGATCGCATTGTGCGACTCGCAAAGCGGGCATTGAAGAACGATGTTACTGATACTCCCAGAAACCATACCTTCAGCCAGGGCATGAAAACACTTGCCGCACAGCAAATCAATAGAGCCTGTACCCTTCAGGAACGGGCCTTTAAAACCATCTCCAGCGGTGAGAACAGAGGCCCTCTCCGCTTCCGATGGAGATATGACCTGCAGCCGAAAGGAAGTTCTTCGAGCGGTCATGATAGTTGCTCCTCTATGGAGGTGATGAAGCCTAACTCCTCATTTTAGGACTACCAACGTGTTCGAAAATTAATGGCGCTAGTAATAGCCTGGGACGTAAAGAGAACTGATGAGTTGGCCGCTAAGTTTGAACTCGTAGCTGTCGCGAACTGGAGGCCCCAGGTCCGATGAGTGGACTAGCTGGATTGAAACTACATCTCCGACTACTCGGTGACCTAAGATTGTGAAACTCTCGTGATGACCACCATTATTGAATTGGCGCCGATGCGAGATGTACTGATCTAGCCTCCATGCAATATCACCTGCACACTCCATAAAATCACTGGTGCAGATCAATCGGAGCAATTCATAGTCTTTTGAATTCAGTGCCTCTACAAATAGGTAGCACCTGCGAATTCCAATATCGGAGATTGAGCCCTGCGTCTTGTGAACCATCAAGGAGGATGGTCTACCACATCCCGTGTAAACAGATGCGGCAGCACAAATTGAAAGAAGGAAACTGGTATGCCATCGATTCGGTCTACGCATGATTGAGACGCCTAACTTTGGAATGTGCGTAACTGAGGAATGACTGGTCAATTCTTACTATTCCTTGCTCTGACTAATTGCGTGAATTCTTACCACCGGTGGCTGGCTGACAGGGCGCCCTACCGCACCCGCTTTTCCAACCCCGGCGCCTCTTCCGGACACACGCGCTTTGCGATCGACACGGCCCGCACCCAGGCGTCGCGGGCCTCCTTGGGTTTCCCTTGGGCGGCCCTGAGATCACCGAGCGCGGCGAAGACGAAGGGATCTTCGTTTCGGAGGGCGAGGGCCTTTTCCACGAGGGGTCCGGCGGTTGCGGGGCGGGCGGGGAGCTGGGCCTGGGCGAGGCCGGCGAGGGCGCGGGCCTCCATCTCGGGGTCGGCGGTGGCGGCGCCGATGGCCTGGGCGGCGTGATCCTGGGCCATGGATTCGCCGGGCCGGCCTTCCAGGCGGGCGAGCTTGGCGAGCTCCAGGTGGGCGAGCCCTTCCAGGGGTTTGCGCTGGAGCTCCACCGCCAGGTCCAGGGCGCGGCGCAGGATCTCCCGGGCTTCGGCGGGCCGGCCCTGGAGGCGGGCGAGGATGCCGAGGTTGAGCAGAGGCACGATGAGACCGGGACGATTGCCCGTGGCTTCCCGGAGGGCCATGCCCTCCTTGAGCAGGCCTTCCGCTTCTTGGAACCGCAGGCGGCCGATGGCCACGTCGCCGAGGTTCACGAGGGCGAAGGCCTGGGTGATGGGTTCCTTCTCGCCCTTGGCCCAGGCGAGGTTGGCCTCGTAGAGGGCCTGGGCCTCATCCAGGCGGCCCGCATCCTTGGCGAGGATGGCGAGGTTGTTCCGGATGTGGGCGACGTCGCGTAACTGTCCGAGTTGTTCCTGGGCGGCGAGCGCCTGCTTCAGGCTGGCCTGGGCCCTGGGCGCATCCCGGCGCCACATGTGGATGAGGCCCTGGTTGTTGAGGAGGGCCGCTTCGTCATCCCGATCCCCCAGGCGGCGCGCGAGATCCAAGGCGAGGTCGGCATCGCGCAGGGCCTGATCGAAGGTGCCCTTCTCACTGCCATCGAGCACGAGGTTGAGGAGGGCTCGGAGTTCCGTGCGGCGCAATCCCTGGGCCCGGGCGGCGAAGCGCGACCACTGGAGGGTGGCCCGGCTGGAAGCTTCGCCCCCCTGGGCCTCGAGGATGCCCTGACGCAACACGGCCAAGGCGAAATCCGGTGCCAGGGCCGTGGCGCGCCGGAAGGCAGCGAGGGACTCCTTGGACTGGCCCTGTTCCAGCAAGCGGGTGCCCTCGGCGAAAGCGGTGAGCGCCTCGGGGGGCACCTGGTATTCCGGCAGCCGCACGCGGCCCAGGGGCGCCACGGCCTTGAGCAGGTCGTCGGCGGCATTCCGGGCCAGGGTCTGCACGGCACCGGGCTGGGCGGCGGGCAGGCCCACGGTGCTGCGGGCCCGGGTGCGGCCCTGGAGATCCTTCAGTTCCAGCGCCACGATGAGGCGATCGCCCTCCTGCCGGGCCGCGCCCTGAAGGAGCAGCTCCACGCCGGATTGGCGGAACTGGGCGGAGGGGTCCGTTCCCCCCCGCTTGAGCAGGGCGGCCACCTCCTCGGGGGGCAGCACGCTCAGGCGGGGGCTCTCCGCGAGCAGGCTGCCGATGAGTTCCGGGAGGGCGCCGCCCAGCTCCAGGGCCCGCTTGGCATCGAGGTTCCCCTCCTGCAGGGGGAGGATGGCGACCCGCGCGGGATGCCGGGCCACGAGATCCGCGATGGCACCCCGGCCCTGGAGCCAGGCGAGACCACCGCCCAGGAGGAGGGCGGCGGCCCCCGCGCCGACGGCCCACCGCATGGCGGAGGGGGGGGCGAGTTCGCGATCCAGGATGGCCACCACCTGGGCCGCCGTGGGCCGCAGGAGGGGTTCCCGGGCGAGCAGGGCCTCCAGCAATTCCCGAACGCGGCGGGGCAGGCGGCGGGGCTGGGGAACGCGGTTCCCCTTGACCACGTTCTGCAGGCGCTCGCGCCCCTCGCCGGGAAAGGGGTTGCCGCCGAAGAGCATTTCCCAGGCCACCACGCCGAGGGTGAAGAGGTCGCTGGGAGGGCCCACCTTCTTCCCCGAAACCTGTTCCGGGCTGGCGTAGGCGGGGCTGCCCATGAAGAGTCCCGCCTGGGTCATCCCCTCCCACACGTTGGGGCCGGAACGCAGGGCCCGTTGGGAGCCGGATTCCCGGGATGGGCTTGCGGACTGGGTTTCCCCCCGCTCGGTGAGGAGGGGAAGGCCGGGCACGGTACTGGGGGTATCCACGGACCCCTCGGAGCTGAGGCGGGCCAGGCCGAAATCCAGCACCTTGGCCTCGCCCTGGGCCGTGACGATCACGTTGGAGGGTTTCAGATCCCGGTGCACGAGGCCCTTGGCGTGGGCCGCCTCCAGCCCCCGGGCCACGCCCCGCAGGAGGCCCAGTTTCACCTTGAGGTTGAGGCCGACGGCGGCTTCGTCCAGGCGGCGCCCATCGATCCACTCCAAGGCGAGCAGGGGCTGGTCGCCCACTTCGACCCAATCGAACACCTGGCAGACGTTGGGATGGTTGAGCTGGGCGAGGGCCAGGGCCTCTCGCTTGAAGCGGGCCCGGGTCTCCTCATCCCGCACCTGCTCCGGGTGCACGGCCTTGAGGGCCACTTCGCGCTCCAGCACCGCGTCCCAGGCCTTGGCCACCTCGCCCATGCCCCCGCGCCCGGCCAGGGCCAGCACCTCGAAGCGCTCGAGCAGGCGCATGCCCGGCTGCAGGCGGAAGCCGGAGCCACTATCGAAGGGTTGGGGCCGGGAAGGGTTGGACATGGGGCAGCACCCACGCTAGCAGGGCCGGAGAGCGGGGTCAGTGCGATTCGCCACCTTCGATGCGCGCGGTGCGGGCCCCATCGGCCCAATGCAGACTGAGGGCGGTGCCGGGCGCCGCCTGGGAGGCCGTGGTGATGGGCCGGCCCACCCCATCCAAGGCCAGTACGAAGCCGCGCTGCAGGGGGCCCTTGGGATCCAGCGCCTTCAACCGCTCCTGCAGCAGCTCGAAGGCGTGGGCCCGACGGCGGACCGTGGTCTCCGCCGCGGGCAGCAAGTGGCGATGGGCGAGGACGAGGCGGGGGCGGTCGGCCTCGCCGATGAGGTCGGCGGCGCGCTGGAGGCGGTGGGTGAGGGCCGCGAAATGCTGGGAGGCCAAGGCCAGGCGGCGGCGGGGGTGGGCGCCCTCCAAGCGGGCCTGGAGGGTTTCCAGCCTGCCCTTGGCCCGGGCCAGCCGCTCGGGGACCGACCGCATGCCGGTGCTGTCGGCCAGCATGAACAGCTGCGATTCGAGCCCGCGCATGCGCCAATCGGCGGCGCGCAGGAGGGCCTCCTGCCGGCGGCGGAGTTCCGCGTGGAGGCGCGCCAGATCCGGCGTGGCGAGCTCGGCGGCCTGGCTGGGGGTGGCGGCGCGGCGGTCCGCAGCGAGATCCACGAGGGTGGTGTCGATCTCGTGACCCACGCCCGTGATGACGGGCAGGGGGCAGGCGGCCACGGCGCGCACCAGCTCGGGATCGTTGAAGCCCCAGAGGTCCTCGAGGCTTCCGCCGCCGCGCACGAGGAGGATCACGTCGCAGCCCCAGTGGGGATCCGAGATTTCCTGGAGGGCCATGAGGTTCTCGAAGACGCTTGCGGAGCCCTGGGCCGTGGCGGGGTGGATGAGGAGGTCGATGCCGGGCGCGCGGCGCTCCGTCACCTGCAGCACGTCCCGCAGGGCCGCCCCGCCCAGGGCCGCCACGATGCCGATGCGCCGGGGGAAGGCGGGCAGCTCGCGCTTGGGCCGATCGAAGACCCCCTCGGCGCGCAGCTGCGCCTCCAGTTCCCGCAGCCGCTGCTGGAGGTCGCCCACCCCCGCCCGCTCGCAGTGGGTGACGGCGAAGGTGAGGCTGCCGCCGGGCACGTAGAGGTTGAGGCTGCCCTTCACGACGACGCGGTCGCCATCCTTGGGCTGGTGCTTGAGGCGCCCCTGGGCGCTGGCCCACACGGCGCACTGGAGGGCGGCACCCTCCTCCTTCAGCGTGAAGTACCAGTGGCGCCCTGACGTGCGCGCGTTGCTCACCTCCCCCACCAGCACCACCGACGCGAAGGCCGGCTCCAGCCGGGCCTTCAGGCCTTCCAGGAAGCGCTTGACGGAGAGGGGGGCATCCATGGATTCAGACTAACTCAGGGGCGAGTTGGGACAGGATGGACAGGATGAACAGGATATAAAGCCATGAAGGTCCCGTTTTTCATCCTGTCCATCCTGTCCATCCTGTTAAGACACCCTTCGAATCCCGTGAGGCCCCATGTCTGATATCGAATCCCGTTTGAAGACCCTCGGCCTCGAGCTGCCCGCCACCCCCCACGTGGATGCCTCTGTGCGGCTGCCCTTCGAGTTCGTGCGGATCGTCGGGAACCGCGCCTTCATCTCCGGCCACGCGCCCCAGAATCCGGATGGCACCCTCGCGGCACCCTTCGGCAAGGTGGGCCGGGATCTCACCATTGAGGAAGGCTACGCGGCGGCGCGCCTCACGACGCTGGCCATGCTCGGCAGCCTGAAGCGGGCCCTGGGCGACCTGGATCGCGTGGCGCACTGGTGTCGCATCCTGGGCATGGTGAACTCCGCCCCGGGCTTCACGTTGCAGCCCAAGGTCATCAACGGCTGCTCGGACCTCATTCTCGAACTCTACGGCCCCGAGCGCGGCGCCCACGCCCGCAGCGCCGTGGGCATGGCGGAGCTGCCCTTCGATATCGCCGTGGAGATCGAGGCCGAGGTCCAGCTCCGCTGAGGAAGCCAACCTCACGGTTTGCGGCGGCTGGCCTCGTAGGCGGCGATGAAGGCCTCGACGGACGTGCTGGCCACGGCCCGGGCGATGGCCTCGGGAAGCAGGTCCCCGGCCTTGCGGAAGCGGAGGCAGCACTTCCCCATGTCCAGCTTCAAGCCGGCCGTCGCGTAGGCCCCCCTGAGCTCCGCCTCCACGGCCGAATCGGAATAGGCCATGTTCAGGTAGATGGCGGCGTACTGCTTCTGGGCCGCGAGCGCCACGTAGGCCAGGGGCTTGCCGTTGTAGGTCTTGGGATAACGCTGCAGGGGCACCTCCCAGGTGGGCATGCCCCAGGTCATGGCCTCGGCGAACCCTTCGGGGAGGTTGGCCCGGATGAGCGCCACCACCGGAGCCACGAGGGCCCGGTGGGCGGGATCCAGTTCCTGCAGGTAGGCCTCGACGCTGGCGGCCTTGCTCGTAACCATGGGGCGCCCCTCACCGGGCCTTTGCGGCTTGGTTCAGCAGCGCCCAGAGGGCCTCCACTTGGGCGCGCCCCGTCGTCTCGGCCCCGATGCTCACGCGCAGGATCTGCCGGCCCTTGAGAAGGGAGGGCGTGAGGTAGGCTTCGCCGCCCTCATTGATCTTCCGGGCGATCTCCAGGTTGTGGGCCTTCAGGGCGGCCTCGTCGCCTTGGAGCGCGGGCGGCACGTGGCGGAGGCAGACGGTCTGGAAGTCCACGGGGGCCATGAGCTCCCACTCGGGGCTCGCCTCCACCTGGGCCTTCAGCCACTGGGCGTTGGCGAGGTCGCGGCGCAGGCGGGCCTGGAGGCCCTCCACGCCCACGTCCATGAGGTAGAACCAGAGCTTGAGGGAGCGGAAGCGGCGGCCCAGCTGGATGTGCCAGTCGCGGAAATTCTTCACCTCGCCATCCTGCTTCGTCTGCAGGTAGCTGGGGTTGGTGCTCATGACGCGGATGAGGTGCTGGGGATCGCGCACATAGTAGGCGCTGAAGTCGAAGCCCACGCCCATCCACTTGTGGGGATTGAAGACGAGGGAGTCGGCCCGCTCCACGCCCGCCCAGTGGGGGCGGCACTCGGGCAGCACCATGGCGGTGCCGGCCATGGCGGCATCCACGTGGAGCCACAAGCCGTGCTTCGAAGCCAGCTCGGCCATCTTCGCGAGGGGATCCACGGCCGTGGTGCCCGTGGTGCCGATGCAGGCGACGAGGGCGCAGGGTTTGCGACCGGCGGCGAGATCCTCGGCGATCGCGGCCTCCAGGAGGTCCAGGCGCAGGGCGTGGGCGTTGTCCGTGGGGATGAGGCGCAGGTTGGCCTTGCCGAAACCCGCGAGGAGCGCCGCCTTTTCGATGCTGCTGTGGCCCTGGTCGGAGGCGTAGACCATGAGGGGGGCTTCCAACCCCTGGAGCCCGCCGCCGTTCTGGCTGAAGGCCGAGGCCTGCTCCCGGGCGCAGAGGAGGGCCGTGAAGGTGGCGGTGCTGGCCGTGTCGTGGATGACGCCGGTGAAGGTTGCGGGCAGGCCCACCATCTGGCGCAGCCAATCCATCACGACCTCTTCCACCTCCGTGGCAGCGGGGCTCGTCTGCCAACTCATGCCCTGCACGCCGAGGCCCGAGGCCACGATGTCCGCGAGGATGGAGGCGTAGCTCGTGTTGCTGGGGAAATAGGCGAAGAAGCTGGGGTGGTTCCAGTGGGTGATGCCGGGCATGACGTCCCGGTCCAGGGCCGCCAGGGCCTGATCCATGCGGCCGCCGTGCTGGGGCGGGTGGTCGGGCAGGGCGGCCCGGACCTCCCCGGGCTGGGCCTGGCTCATCACGGGCAGGCGCTCCAATCCCTCGCGGTAATCCGCGACCCAATCGATGAGCTGGTAGCCGTAGCGGCGGAATTCCTGGGCGTCCATGGGGTCTCCAAGCTTCCAGCCTAAAGGCATCGGGGGAAGGCGTTGGATACAAGACGGGGTGAGTTTGAAAGCTATTGGTCATATCACCATGCGAGGCCTTGAGAGGCCTTGTGATATTCCGACCTCTTGTGGAAGACTTGGCTGCAGAATCCCGCTCCATTTCCTTCCGAGGGTCCCATGGCCTCCATGCCCCGCATTCGCGCGCTTCGCCTCGTCTTCCTGGGGGTGGCGCTTCCGCTGGCCGCGCAAGTGCCGCTCCCGCCGGCCGCCCAGGTGCTGAAGCCCCTCGCGGGGAAGGTGCTCGACGCGGTCCTGAAACCGAAGATGCAAGTGGATCACTTCACCCTCGGCGGGTTCACGGTGAAGGAGGTGGATCCCACCGGGGACGCCACGCCGGAGAAGTTCGAGGGCGAGGGCGTGATCGAGCTTCCGGCGCCGGGCATGCGCCTGAAGGTCACGTTCAAGAACCTGGTGCTGAAGGGCAGCGCCGCCGAGGGCACCGTGGAGGCGCCGTTCCCCGCCGCCCATTCGCGCGAGCACCAGGGCTGGACCTATCAGCTGAAGAAGGCGGTGGTCTCGGACAAGGCCGCGCACCTGGAGGGCACCGCCAGCCTCGCGGGCATCCGTCTCGATGTGGCCGGGCTATCGCTGGTGCCCACGGGCCTCCAGGGCACCGTGACCGGGGGTGATCTGCCCCTGGCCGAAGGGGCCTTCACGGCCACCCTCCGGAACTCCGAGGTGGTGTTCGGAGCCCAGCCGCCCCTGCTGAAGGGCGCGCTCCGGGTGGAATTGGAAGGGGCCCTGCGCCACGCCCTGAGCGGCGAGGCGGTGCGCATGGAAGCGCCCGCCGTGGCCATCGACAGCCGCCTGCTCATGAAGGAAGGCACGGGCGTGGCGGCGGAGGGACTGGCCACGGATCTGCCCGTGCGCCACAAGGGGCTGACCTGGCGCCTGGACAAGGTGGCCTTCGCCTTCGAGCGGGGGAATCCCCGCCTGGGCAGCCCCGCGCGGCTGCAGTTCCCCCTGAACGTCTTCGCCAAGGTGGGCGCCACCGGCCAGCCCTATGTGACGGGTTCCTCCCCCGTGATCATCGCCGCCAGCCGGCCCTCCGCGCCTGCGCCGGGCGAGGGCCCCGGGCGACCCGGCGCGGAGGCCGCGCTGCGGGTCAAGGATCTGTTGAAGGGCTTCGAGGGCTTCTCCGGCGCCTTCCCCCTGCCCGCGGAAAGCCTGATCCCCTCGGGCCTCACGGCCTACCGCCTCAAGGTGGAGAGCGGGCAGGCCCAGGTGGCGAAGGGCGCCTTCGATCCCGCCAAGAGCCGCATCACGGGCCAGTTCACCTTCGGCTCCGGCTACAAGGACGAGGCCACCTTCTTCGAGGCCCCCGTCTCCTTCGAGGACGGCCTCTACCTGACCACCGCGAAGCTGCCGGCGCCGGTGGCCCTGGGCGACTACAAGATCCAGGCCCCCTGGTCCATCGCCACCTGCGACTTCTCCACCTCCCAATCGCCCGAGGGCGTGGAGGCGGGTTGGAAGGGCATCTACCTCACCCAGTACCTCTTCGTCCTGCCCGGGGAACTGTACCTCCAGGGCGGCAAGGACAAGCCCGCCGTGGCCGTGTCCGCGGAGAAGGGCTGGTTCGAAGGCAACGGGCTGTTCTCCGGGGCGATCGCCGTGGCCTTCGATCCCGCGGCCAAGCTGATGCTCCACATCGCCCCCGTGACCCTCAACCCCTTCGAGCTGACCTTCGCCGATGGCGTGCTCCTGAAGGGGCCCACGGTCACGGGGAAGGTGGACGTGGATGCTCCCCCGATCCTCCAGGACTTCGAGGGGGATCTCAGCTTCAAGCTCACCCAGAACGGGCTCGAGCAGATCCAGGTGATGCCCAACCGGGTGCTGAAGACCGACCTCATCGGAGTGGACATCGCGCTGGATAGCGCGGTGCTGAATCCCACCAGCTGGGACTTCTCGGGCCGCTTCGATTTCCACGCCGCCGGGGCCAACCTGCCTTCCTTCCCCTTCGAGCACATGATCCTGGAGGCCGTGGGCGGCGGCATCGACGGCGACGACGGCCCCCTCAAGCTGGGGATGGCCGGAGCCCGCTGGACCACCCTGGAGGACCATCCCAACGTGGACCTCTGGGGCTTTGGCTACGGGCTCGCGGAGCACGGATTCGGCACGCTGGAGGACGGCCGCTTCTTCGTGGGCTTCGGGGGCGAGGTGGCGGTGAATCCCCTCCTGCCGGGCCTCTACAACCGGGTGCTGTTCACCACCGAAAAGGGGAGCGACACGAAGGGCACCCTCGAACTGGAAAGGCCCTACGTGCTGGATCAGGATCTGGCCGGCATGGGTCAGCTGAAGGCCAGCATGGGCTTCCAGGTGGAGACCACGCAGGAGGAGGTGTCCAACGCCTACTTCCTGGGTGAAGGTCAGCTCCTGCTCAACACCGGGGAGGCCCCCTACAAGCTGGAGGCCGGCCTCCGCTTCGGCCGGGGGTTCAAGGGCGGCACCAGCTTCCCCTACTTCTACGCCCTGGGGCACCTCTCCTCCGACAACCTCGCCGTGCCCGTGGCACCCGACTTCGAGCTGTACGGGTTCCTGGGCGGCCTGGCCCAGAACTTCAAGCCCGACAACATCCGGGAGACCAAGGACATCAAGGGCGTGGCGGATCCGGATCTGGGTTTCGCGCTCCTCGCGGGCGTGGATGCGGGCACCACGGACAAGTACACCTTCCACGGCGCCCTGGACCTCTACATCGCGCAGAACCTCACCACCAAGCTCCATGGCGACGGCTGGCTCTTCACCGACCGGGATCAGAAGCCCGACGACAGCCATGTGTGGGCGGATATCAACTTCACCCGCAAACCCAACGTGCTGGATGCCACCTTCGGGGCGGACATCAAGCAGGGCGGTGGCGCCATGCGCTACATCGGGCTCGTGCAGCTGCACCTGTCCCCAGATAAGAAGTTCCTGCACATCGGCACCAAGGAAGCCCCGATCAAGGCCATCATGGCCGGCATCGCCGAAGGCAGCGGCTACTTCACGGCCGACTTCAACGGCAAGAACACCACCTTCGCGGCGGGCATCGGCATCAGCCTCGATACGGGCCGCCGCAGCTGGGGCCCCCTCTACGGCCGGGCCTGGATGAAGGCCAACGGCGACCTCGTCGTCGAGATCCCGGCCGGCGGCGGCCCCCGGTTCCGGGGCACCATCGACGCCTCCGGCGGCGCCGAGTTCGGCATGGAGTTCTCGACCTTCTGGGATGACTACGAGATCACCCTCTTCAGCGGCGAGCTGCGCACCCACCTCGCCTTCCAGGTGCCGGGCGATCCCAAGTTCTCCGGCGTCGTGATCCTCCACTACAGCGTGCTGGGCGGCCTCTTCGAGGGCGATGCCTCGGCCCACCTCGACTTCTGATCTGGTGATCGCCATGTTGACCTCCCTCCGCCTCACCCCCCTCGCGCTGATCCTGGCCCTGCCTCCGGCCGATCCCCAGGCGCCCGTGATCACCCGTGTTTCGCCCACGGCCACCGCCCGCGTGGTGTCGCCGACGGCGCAAGTGAAGGCCCTGCTGCTGCCTCCGGGCAAGACCCAGGGCTCCTTCCACCTGAACGGCCTCGTGCGCCCGGATGGCAAGAGCATCGTGCTCCGCTGGGCCAATACCCACGGCGAAATGCCCACCGAGGGCGTCACGCTGTACCGCATGAGGCTGAACGAACGCAGCCCCGAGTGGAAGCTCGTGAACAAGAAGCCCGTGCAATTCTTCCGGGGCGACAAGGCGAAGGATCGCATCAAGGCCATGCGCCCCGAGAGCCGCAACCGGCTCATGTCGCTCTTCCACAGCGATCTGCAGTACGATCCCGCGACCAAGCTGCGGATGGCGCGGCAGCCCGCCGCCGACGCGAAGGTCAAGCTCAACGACCTCACCCCGGAAAAGGTGGCCGACCAGTTCGTGAAGCTGCGCAGCTCCGGCCGGCTCGCGAAGTCGGACATGCTGGCCCTCCACGCCCGGGCCGACTCCGACGCGGAGGCCGCCGAGGTGCTGGGCCTCGCCTACACGGATACGCCGGGCAAGGGCCAGTGGCGCTACAAGATCGTCGTGAAGCTGCCCGAAGGCGGCAGCGTCGAGGCTGCCTGCGCCAAGACCTTCGACGTCAGCACGCCCACCCCCGTCCCCACGGTGACGAACCTCTCGGCCCAGAGCGGCAATGGGAAGGTGCTCTTGAACTGGGACGCGCCCCCCTCGGACATCATCACGGGCTATCACGTCTACCGGGCCGAGACGGTGGCGGGCCCCTGGAAGAAGCTCACCACCTCCCCCGTGAAGGTGGTGAAAGTGGAGGCCGAGGATCCCGAGCTCTCCATGCAGAAGGCCCTGGCCCGGGGCGGGGCCGTGGAGAAGGAGATGAAGCGCAACGTCGGCGCCCCCATGACGGAGTCGAAGGTGCGCGAGATCCAGCTGGCCGCGCGCGAAGCCGCGGCCATGCCCGGGGCCCTGCCCGCCCTGAGCCCGGCCCTCAGCACGCAGATCCGCGACGGGGTGAAATCCGGCCGCATCCCCGGCGCGGGCCCCGTGTCGGCGCTCTCGATCTACTCCGACGACCGCCGCGCCGCCGGCAATGGGGATCTGCTAAACGATCACCCCTACGTGTATCGGGTCACCACCGTGGACATCGCGGGCTTCGAGACCTCCCCCGACGCCGCGCCCCTGATCTCCGGCACGCCCAAGGACCTTGATGCCCCCCGCGTGCCCGGGAAGCCGATGCTGAAGGCGGAGTCCGACGCCCTCGGCAAGTTGCGGGGCGTGCAGTCCGCCCGCCTGCAGGATCCGGTGATCAAGGATCTGAACCTCGCCCTCGCGGCCAAGCAGCCCATGGCCCCCCGGGACCTTTCGCCCCTCCTGAAGGCCTCGGGGCAACCCATCCCCGCGGCCACGCCGGCCGCTCCGGCCGCCCCCGCCTACCTGGCCACCACGAGCCTCGGGCAGGTCAAGCAGCTGCGCGCCTCCCGCCTGCTCGCCACCTTCCCCACCCAGGAGATGGCCGCCGTCGCCAAGGCCTCGCAGCTGACCTCCGGGGCGGACGGTTCCATCCCGCCCGCGCAGCTGGTGTGGGAGGCCTCCCCGGATCCGGATCTCAAGTCCTACGAGGTCTACCGGGCCAGCGGCAAGGGCCCGCTCCTGAAGGTGGCCTCCACCCCGACGCCCGGCTGGACGGACACGGGCCTGGAGGTCGGCCAGTCCTACCGGTACGCCATCACGGCCGTGGATCAGCGGGGCAACGAATCCGAGCATTCCGGCGAGGGGGTGATCGAGGTGTGCGACGGCCTCCTGAAGGCCAAGCTCGCCGTGTCCGGAGTCGTCGGCAAATCCACCACCGCGGTGCTCGCCTCGGCGCCCGGGCGAAAGCTGATGAGGCCCGCCGGCTGGGTGATGAAGCACGGGGATCTGAAGCTGTTGAAGGCCACCGCGGCCCCCGTGAAGCTCGCCTCCGGAATCGCCACCGGGCCGGTGGCGGCCTTCAAGGTGCCCAAGTCGGCGAAGGCCCCCGTGGCCAATAGCCCCAAGGGATTGGGCCTTGGCATGGCCCCGGCCCCCAAGGGCAGCGCCCTGGTGGCTGGAAAGGTGGATGCCACGGCGCTGAAGGCCGTGCCCAACCTGAAGGCCTCGGCCCGTCTGCGGGCACCCATCCCCAACCTCATGCTCGTGGAACCCGCGCACCCCAAGGAGATCCAGGTGCAGCTGGAGTGGGCCCGCCCCACGCAGGGCAATCCCACCGAGTACGTCGTTTACCAGGCCCCCCAGAAGACCGAGTGGAAGAGCGTCCCCCGGCCGGCCATGGGCATCTCCAAGGCCTTCTCCACCAAGGGGGTTCCGACCTCCGGCCTGGCCTTGGCACCCGGCGCCCTGGCCGCCCTGGCGCCTTCGCCTGCGGGTGGGATCACCCTGAAGCCCGGCGCCATCGCCGCGGCAGCGACCCTCCCGTCGGCCAAGGGCATCACCGTGATCAGCACCCCGGAGCTCCACGCCCTCGCCAGCCAGCGCCGGGTGGCCACCTCCGGCTCCGGCCTCAGGGTCGCCCCCGCCCGGAAGGACCACCGCGCCTCGCTCGTCTCCAGCGTGGGCCCCGGCGAGTTCACCAAGGTGAATGATGGCCAGGTCACGACCGAGCGCTACGCCATCACCTTCGCCGCCGACGTGGCCCAGTACGGGGGCACCTCCTTCTATTACCGGATCCAGGCCCGCACCCTGGAGTTCGGTCGGTGGGTGGAGGGCCCCCTGAGCGAGGCCATCGAGGTGCAGCTGCCCGACGTGGTGGCGCCACCCGCGCCGGAGACGAGCGCCCTGGATCTGCAGCAGGGCAGCGCTGACAACTTCAACGTGGCGCTCTCCTGGTCCCACCTTGCGGCGCGGGATTCCGCGGGCTGCGTGGTGGATCGTCAGTCCCTGGCCTTCACGGTGGTGGACGGTGAGGCAAAACCGGGGGCCCCTGCGGGGGAGGCCAAGCGACTCACCCCGAAGCCGATCCAGAGTGATCCCGTGCTGGGGGCGGATGCCTACCTCGACCAGGATGCGCCCGGTGGGTACCAGCGCTACACGATCCGGGCCGTGGACAAGGTCGGCAACATCTCGGAGCCCAAGGGCGCCCTGGATGTCTGGATTCCCGGCGAAGCCCGACCCGATGCCCCCACGGGCCTGGCCATCGCGGGGGGGCGCCTCACCTGGGCCGCCGTCTCCAACGCCCGGGGCTACAGCGTCTGGCGTTCATTCACGGGGGCCGAGGAGGACTACGAACAGATCAGCCCCCTGCTCGATGCGACGGAGGTGGGGTTCAACCTGCCCCCCCAGGGGACCCTGCATTTGAAGGTCGTTTCCCGCAGCGCCACGGGCATGCATCAGGCGGTATCCGTCGCGGTGGTGAGGACCCCCTAACCAATTCTTGGGCCAGTGCGGCGCGGACGCCATTCTCGAAATTGCTTTTGGCTTCCGGGTCGTTGGGGTGATAGCCCCGGATGGAGACTTCCACGGTCACCGCACCCGAGGATTTCAGGGCGATCAGGGGCGGGGTGCAGCCGATCAGGAGGATGGGGAGCAGGATGAAGGGGAGGCGTCGCGACAGCATGGTTGGGGCAGCCTTGAAGTGAAGGTTCAGGGTTTGGTCGGCTTGAATGGCGTCCGCTTCGGAGCCTGCGCGGGCTCCGGCAGCACCTGGAGCAGGGCCTTCACCACCTGGTTGAGGGCGGGGATGCGGTGGCGCAGGAGGCAGCGCAGGGGCTGAGGTTTGGCGCCCAGCTTGGCCTTGGGTTCCAGGGCCGTGCGCCCCAGGGAGACCCAGGCGGCCTTGAGGTCGATGGCGTCCTCCACCAGCGCGTAGAGGAGGCGCAGGTAGAGGGGCAGGCCCGTGGCGGCGGCCTCCTTGTCGAAGCCCACGTAGTAGCCGATGGCGCCCTCGCCATCCTTCAGGGCGGTGATGAAGCCCAGCACCTTGCCCTGCTCCGGCGCGCGGAGGATGGTGGTGCGGAAGTCGCTGCCGAAGCGCTCGGCCAAGGTGGGGATCCACTGGGGGTGGATGGTCATGAGCCGCATCTTCTGACGGTCGTGCACCTCGTGGTAGAGCGCATCGATGGCCGGGGCGTGGTGACGGAGACCGGCGGCATCGAGGCGCTCCGCGGTGATTCCGGCGGCCTCCACATCCTTGATCTGCTTCTTGATGCCGGAGCGATAATCGCTCTTCAGGGCGGCCAGGTAGGCGTCGAAGCTGTCCCATTCGGGCCGCAGCTCCAGCACCATGTTGGGTTCCGTTTCGAAGGGCCGGAAGCTGAAGGGATGAAGGGCTTCATCCGCTTCCGCTTCGCGGAGCGAGAGATCCTTGATCATCACGAGGTCCGTCTCGCCGAAGAGCTTGTCGGCGCGGCGGATGCGATAGAGGGCTTCGGCCACCCCGGGCCAGAGGGCCCTGGGGTCCTCGCCGGCCGCGAAGGCCACGCCCTGGGGCCCCCAGCCCAGCAGGTTGCCGCAGATGAGGATGCGCTGGCGGAGCTTGGCGAGGCCCTTGTCGCGCACCGCCTTGGCCCGGGTCGGCTCGGTGCGGGCGGGCAGGGCGGCGCCGTCGATGAAGAGGCTCTGGCAGGCCACGGCCGCCACGGGTTGGGCTCCGCGGTAGATGAGGGCGAAGTGGCCCTTCATGCCCTCGGGCCCGGCCGTTTCCAAGGCTTCGAGGTAGGGGCGTGAAAAGCAGACGCCGTGGCCCGCCACGAGGGCATCCCAATGGTCCGGGCGCAGCTGTCCCACACGGTCGGCGAAGGCGAATTCGAACCCCGAGGGGGCGTGGCGTTGTTTATGGGCGGCCACCGCGGCCCGGGCCTTGGCCGGAAGGGCCTTGGCTTTCGCAGGTAGGGCTCTGGCCTTGGCGGGTAGCGCCTTGGTCTTCTGGACGGCGGCCTTCACTCGGTCGCGCAGGGGCATGGAAACTCCGGTAGGAATTCCAGCCTATCCCGCGCGGGCGGGGCTTGAAAGGAAGCTAGTGGTGGGAGGCCTCGGCCACGGAGAGGGGCTTGAAGAAGCTCACTTTGCCGCTGGCGAGGTCATAGACGGCGGGCACCACCCACACCTTGTCGCTGCCGACGAGGTGGCGCACCTCCGCGCTGCGATCCACGAGGATCTGGGCCTGGCGCTTGGCGTTCTGCTCCACGAGGCGGGCTAGGTAGGCGGCGCCGTCCTCGTTGGGGTCGGCGGGGTTGGTCTCCAGCAGGCCCGCCATGCCCGCCTGGAAGGCCCAGAGGTTGCCGGGCAGGGGCTTGCCCTTGGCGTCCCGCACGGCTTTCACGGCGCCACAGGAGGCGTGGCCCAGCACGATGACCACCTTGGATCCCAGGTGCTCCACGGCATAGTCCACGGAGGCGATGCCACCGGGCTCCAGGAGCTCGCCCGCCACGCGGATGGTGAAGAGGCGGCCCATCTCCTGATCGAAGACGAGGTTGTCGGGCACCCGGCTATCGGAGCAGGTGACGATCACGGCGAAGGGGGACTGACCCTTGGCCAATTCGCCGCGCCGCCCCGCATCCTTCGCCGTTTCCAAGGTCCGGCTGCGCTTGGAGTTGACGAAGCGGGAATTGCCGGACTGGAGCTCCGCCAGGGCGGCGCTGGGGCTATCGGGGTTATCCGAGGGGGCAGCGGAGGAAGTGGCTTTCCCTTTGGGTTCGGCCTTGGGCGCACCGTGTTCCTGACCGCAGAGGGGCGATGCGAGGAGCAGGATGAGGGCAGGGAAAGTCGTTTTGCGCATGGGGCCTCCTGGAACTGAACCCTTCTTCGGGTCCGGGGCCGGGGGGGGTGAGATCGGGCTCAAGCCCCCGAGGCGTCCCTTCGAGGGCAGACTTGG
This sequence comes from Acidobacteriota bacterium, assembly GCA_016192145.1. Taxonomy (GTDB): domain Bacteria; phylum Acidobacteriota; class Holophagae; order Holophagales; family Holophagaceae; genus JAFDVN01. The sequence continues at coordinate 588,103 of JACPUT010000006.1, forward strand.
AAATCGCACCGGGAGGTCCGATGCTCCAGAGGCTCCACCGCCTGACCTTGCCCTTGCTGGGCGGGATGGGGCTGTGGGCCCAATCGCCGGAGGTCCCTCCGGACGCGTGGGAGCGGCTCGAGGCCCTCGGCGCGCGCTATTCGGCCGTGGAGATCCGCATCGGCCCGGTCTTCGATCCCGCCCGCCCCCATGAGGATCACTGGATCGGGCGCACCGCCAACGCCCTGCACCTGGAGACGCGCGAACAGGTGGTGGCCCGGGAGATCCCCTTCAAGGCGGGGGACCGCGTCGTGGCCCGGGAGGTGCGGGAGGCGGCGCGATACCTCCGGAGCTTCCGCTTCCTCAAGGAGGCCTCCATCGAGCCGGTGGTGGAGGCGGATGGGCGGGTCCGCGCCGTGGTGCGGACCGAGGATGCCTGGACGCTGAAGGTGAGCGGAGGCGCTTCCCAGGTGGGGGGGCAGCGGAGCTTCGGGTACTCGATCAAGGAGGCGAACCTCCTGGGCCTGGGGAAGGACCTGACCGTGAGCCATGAGCGGATCACGGAGCGATCCACGGACACCCTGCTCTATCAGGACCGCCAGTTCTTCGGAAGCTCCTGGACCCTGGGTGCCCAGTACCAGACGCTCTCGGACGGGAGGACCCGCGCCCTGGAGATCGGCAGGCCCTATCGCAGCCTGGACACGCCCTGGTCCGCGTCCTTCAATCTGGGATCCACGGATTCCCTCGCCTCCATCTACAACCTGCGGCGGACGGCCTTCGAATATCCCTCGAAGATCGACTGGGTTCGCATGGAAGGGACCTGGGCCCGTGCTCCGAGGGGAAACCGCGTGGTGCGGGTGGGCGGTGGGCTGGACCTGTTGCGGATCGTGAGGGAACCCTTCCGCGTCGTGGATGGCCTGGCCATGGCGGAGGGTCCCCTGCCGGATCCCACCGTGGAATCGAAGCGCCGCCAGGGCTTCCACCTGACCCTCGGCGTCTACGAGGATGCCTTCCAGACCTTCCGGGATCTCGCGGGAATGAGCCACACCGAGGACTACAACCTGGGGTGGGAGGGCACCTTGCGCATGGGCCTCTACACCAAGCTCCTGGGCAGCCAGGCGCAGGGCCCCTTCTTCGGCGCCAGCCTCCGCAAGGGTTGGAGGGCCGGCCCCGAGGTGCTGCTGCTGATGGAGGGCAAGGCCGGGGGCCGGCGCGAAACCGGGGGGTGGCGGGATGCCCTGGTCTCGAGTGCCTTCACGGCCTATCACCACGGGATGCCCTACCTGACCCAGGCCGCGAACCTGCAAGTGGACCTGGCCCGGCGGCCCGACCCCGAGAACCTGCTCTACCTCGGGGGGATGGAGGGCCTCCGGGGGTATGCCAACCACCTGCTCCTGGGCGACCGCCGGTGGGTGCTCTCCCTCGAGGAACGGCCCATCACCAACCTCAACTGGCTGGGCATCTTCCGGGTGGGGTTCGTGGTCTACGCCGATGCGGGCGCCATCCGCCGCATCGACACGGGGAAGTGGAGCCGCACCTACGTGGACGTGGGCGGCGGGCTCCGCTTCGGGGATCTGAAGAGCTCCATCGGGCGCATCTTCCTCGTCACCCTCGCCTATCCGCTCCGCCGGGAACCGGGCATGGAATCCCATCAGATCGTGGTCGGCAACGTGGTGAGATTCTGACCCCAGCCCCAGCCGGGATCACGCCGTCATTCGTACCGCAGCGCCTCGATGGGGTCCTGCTTGGCGGCCTTCACCGCCGGCCACAGCCCGAACCCGATGCCCACGGCGGTGCTCACCCCGAAACCGAGGAACACGCTCCAGAGGGGGGCCGCGGCGGGGAATTCGAGCAGGGCCTTCACCAACTGGGGGATCCCCAGGCCGATGGCGATGCCCACGGCCCCGCCCACGCTGGTGAGGGCGACGGCCTCCACGAGGAACTGGGCCGCGATGTCGGCGCGCTTGGCGCCCAGGGCCTTCCGCACGCCGATCTCCCGGGTGCGCTCGGTGACGGTGACCAGCATGATGTTCATGACGCCCACGCCGCCCACGAGGAGGGCGATGGAGGCGATGAGGATCATGGCCCCGGCGATGCCGCTGGTGACCTGCTGGAAGGTCTTGAGGTTGCCCTCGCTGGTGAAGATGGCGAAGTCGTTGGGCTCGCTGGCCTTCAATCCCCGGCGGGCGCGGAGGATGGCCGTGCCCTGGTCCATCATCTCGTACATGCGGGCCGGATCCTTGGGCACGGTGGCGATGTGGATGGTGTCGCCGCCGCCGTTCTTCACCTGGGGCCACATCTCGTCGAATGTGGAGATGGGCATCAGGAGGATGTTGTCGGCGCTGCCGCCGAAGAGGCCGCCCTTCTTCTCCAGCACCCCGATGATGGTGAAGGGGACGCCGTTCACGTAGACCTGCCGCCCCAGGGGATCCTTCCGATCGAACAGGATCTGGACCACGTCATCGCCCACCACGCAGACGCGGGTGGCGTGGGTGACGTCCGCATCCACGAGGAAGCGGCCGTCGGACACCGCGGAGTTGTTGGAGGGCGCGTAGTCGGGGTTGGTGCCGCAGATGGTGGGGGCGTTGGCTTCCTTGCCCTTCTCGTTCTTCACGACCACGGAGGCGCCGGCGGGACCGAAGAGGTAGCGTTCCTGGCTCACGGAGGAGGCCAGGGTGTTCAGTTCTTTCAGTGCCTTGGCGTCCTCCACCGTGAGGTCCTTCCGGCGCAGCTGATCCTCGGGCAGGCGCCCGCCGCCGCCGAAGCGGGGCTCGTATTTCTGGTACTGGACGAGGGTGGTGCCGAAGCTGGAAAAGCTGTCCGTGACGGCCGCGTTGAAGCCCGCGACGAAGCTCACCATGGCGATGACGGTGGCGACCCCTGCCACGATGCCGAGCAGGGTGAGGAAGCTGCGCAGCTTCTGCGCCTTCATGGCGCGGAAGGCGAAGGCGATGTTCTCGGTGCCGATGGCGCGGAGGAGGGCAGGGCGATGCATCATGTCCTCACTCGGCTCGGATGGCGTCGATGACGATGAGACGGGAGGCCCGCAAGGCGGGGAGGAAGCCCGCGGCGAGGCCCACGAGGGTGCTGAGGATCACGCTGGTGGCGATGATGGGCAGCGTCACCTGGGCGGGGAAGCCCGTGATGGCGTGGACGCCCATGACGCCCAGGGTGCCGAGCAGCACGCCGAGGATGCCGCCGAAGAGGCTGAGCAGGGCCGCTTCCAGCAGGAACTGTCGGCGGATGTCCTTCTTGCGGGCGCCCAGGGCCATGCGGATGCCGATTTCCGGAGTCCGCTCGGCGACGCTGACCAGCATGATGTTCATGATCACGATGCCGCCCACGCCGAGGGAGACGGAGGAGATCAGCACGAGCAGGATGAAGGCGGCGCCGCTGATGGCCTTCCAGAGCTCCTGGAGGGCCTCCTGGTTGAGGATGCCGAAGGGATCGGGGGCGGACCAGGAGGTGTGGCGGAGGGAGCGGAAGAAGGCGCGCACCTCATCCTGGCTGGCCGGCAGCCCCTCCACGCCGCCCCGGGCCTTCACGTAGATCTCGAGGCTCTGGTTGGGGGGCATGAAGTTCTTCCGGTAGACCTGGATGGGGATGTAGATGCGGCCGTCCTGGTTGAAGCCGATGCTCCGACCCTGCTTGGGCATCACGCCGATCACGCGGAAGGGCAGGCCCCCCACGAGGATGGTGTGGCCCAGGGGATCCTGGTAGGGGAACAGCTCCTCCCGGGTGTTGGCGCCGATGACGGCCACGTTGGAGGCGGCGCTGACCTCGGATTCCGAGAAGAAGCGGCCGCCCTCGAACTCGAGGCTGAAGAGGTCCGCGAAGTTGGCGGTGGAGCCCACCACCTGGACATCGGGGAGGCGCCTGTCGCCATTGCGGATCGCGAGGGTCGTGCCGGTGCCGCTGCCGACCTGGGCCACGGTGGGCAATTCCGCGGCCACGAGGCGCTCGTACTCTTGGAATCGGATGGGCGGGCGTTTCACGGCCTGCAGGAACTCCTCGCGGCCCCGGATGATCCCGAACTTCGTGAGGATGTAGACGTCGGGCCCCATCACGATGACCTTTTCGGCCACGTAGCGGTTGAGGCCGCTGATGACGCCCACCACGCCCACGATGGTGGACACGCCGATGATGATGCCCAGCAGGGTGAGGAAGCTGCGCATCTTGTGGGCCCGGATCGCCCGGAGGGCGATGCCGAAGAGTTCCTGGAGGTTCATGGAACCTCCCTAGCTCTTCTTGGCGTCGTCGCGGGCGGGCTTCTTCTCCTCGCGGAGCTTCTCGCTGCCCTTCAGATCGCGCAGGACGCGCTGGGGGCCGGTGACGACCTTTTCACCGCCCTGGAGCCCTTCGGTGACCTCCACCTTCATATCGCCCAGGAGGCCCGTCTTCACGTGCCGGAACTCGGCCTTGCCCTCCTTGAACAGCCACACGCCTTCCTCCTCGCGGGGCTGGCCGGGCTTGAAGCTCTCCCCGGCCTTGAGCTTGATCTCGCGGCTCACGAGGGATTGGTAGGGGATGGCGAGGGCGCTGGGGCGGCTGCCGGTGAAGATGTCGGCCTGGGCGCTGAGGCCGGGCTTGATGGTGAGGGGCGGGTTCTTGATGCGGACCTTCACCTTGAACTTGATGGCCTCGTTGACGCCCGCCTTCACGATGGGGCTGCCGCCCACTTCCGTGACCTCGCCCTGGAAGATCTGGTTGGGATAGGCGTCGATGCGCACCTGGGCTTCCTGGCCCAATTTCACGGAGGGGATGGAGGCTTCGTCCACTTCCATCTCCGCCTCGATCTTGCTCATGTCGCTGATGGTGAGCAGCACGGTGCCGGGCTGGTTCTGGACGCCGATGACGGCGGTCTCGCCCTGCTCGATGCGGCGGGCGGTGACGACGCCATCCATGGGCGCGGTGATGGTGGCGTAGTTGAGGCTCACGCGGGCCTCGGCCACGCCGGCGCGGGCCTGGTCGAGGCGCCGCTGGGCGGAGAGGGCGCTGTTCTCGGCGGTCACCAGGTTGGTGCGCTGGAGCTCGAAATCCGCCTGGCTGATGATGCCTTCCTTGCGGTTGCGCTCCGCGCGGCTGAAATCGGCCTTGGATTGGGCGAAGCGGGCCTTCGCGCTCTCCAGATCCTGGGTGAGGGCCTGCATGGAGGCCTCGGCGCCCGCCGTGGTGGCTCGCGAGCGGGAGGGATCGATCTCCATGAGGAACTGGCCCTTCTTGACCTCATCCCCTTCGCGGACGGCCAGGCGGGTGACCTTGCCCATCATGTTGGCGCTGATATCCACCTTGGTGACGGCCTGTACCTTGCCATTGGCGCTGACCTTCGCCTGAAGGGCCTCCCGCTCCACGGAGGCCAGCTGGACGCCCAGCCCCTTATCGCCGCTGCTGGCGGCCAGGCCCACGACGAGGAGGAGGGCGATGCCGCCACCGATCGCGAGGAGCTTCTTCTTCTTGGTCATGGCAAAGGTCTCCCGTGGAGGGTGCATAGAGGGTTCGGGCGGGAGGGGCGGAGGTTTAGGGGGGTTGACGGGAGGCCGTAAATAGAAAACACTTTCATTTGTGAGCCACCTACCGATCTTCCCCCGAACCCTGTGCCTGCTATGCGCGGTCCCCAGTCTGGCAGCGGCCTCGCTGGCCAGCGGCACGCTTCGGGGCCAGGTGCTCGATGCCATGGGCAAGCCGGTGGCGGGCGCCATCATCACCTTGTCCCAGCGGATCAGCGGCTACAAACAGGCCGTCCGGGGGGATGCCCAGGGGCGCTACATCCTCCACAACATCCCCTCCAACGACTATCACCTGGAGGTCCAGGCCCCCGGTTTCCGGGATCTGCATCAGGAAGTGGAGCTGCGCTCGGCCCTTCCCGTGGACCTGAACGTGAGGCTCCAGGAGGCCTCCCTGGAGGTGGTGATCGAGGAGCACCTGAGCCTGGTGGAGGACCATCCCTCCGTCCACCTGGACATCGACAAGAGCGCCATCCGGATCAGCCCCGCCCCGGTGCGGAGCCGGGCCATGGAGAGCATCCTCATCGCCACCCCGGGCTTCATCCAGGATGAGAACGGCCGCTTCCACGTGAAGGGCAGCCACGGCCAGGTGATGTACGTGGTGGATGGCATTCCCATCACCGATCAGATGCAGCTCACCTTCTCCAACAGCCTGGATCCGAGCCAGGTGGAGAGCATGGAAGTGACCACCGGGGGGATCAGCGCGGAGCACGGCGGCAAACCCGCGGCGGTGATCGCGGTGACCTCCAAATCGGGCTTGGGGACGCCGGAGGGCTTCGAGGGTGAAGTGAGCGTGGGCTTCTCCCGCTTCGCGACGGCCGAGGCCGGGGTGAGCGTCCGGGGCGGCGGCGACCACTTCGGCTGGTTCGTCACGGGCGCCGCCAGCCGCAGCGATCGGTTCTCCGATCCCGTGAACTTCGAGAACCTCCACAACTCGGGGCGAACCGGGCGCCTGTTCACCCGCTTCGATTGGGTGATGGGGGACAGCGACACCCTCCGGCTTTCCATCGGCGGCGGGAGCACGGGCCGGGACATCCCCAACCTCATGTCGCAGGATCAGCGGGGGCAGGACCAGCGCTCCCAGGGCACCGACGCGAACCTCAGCCTCGCCTGGACCCACCTGTTCACGTCCTCGAGGAGCCTGGATGTTTCCGCCTACGTGCGCCATTCCCGATCCCGCCTGGATCCCAGCGATCAGGTGGCGGGCGTGGGCAGCCGGGACTTCCCCATCTGGGCGTCGCAGGAGCGGAGCCTGGGCAACCGGGGGATCCAGGCCACCTACAGCCAGCGCTTCGGGGCCGAGGATTCCGTGAAGGCGGGCCTGCAGTTCGTGAGCTTCCCCATCCGGGAGGCCTTCCGGTTCACCATCACGGATCCGGCCGATCCCGAGCTGAACAGCCCCGCCAGTCCCTTCTACCCCTACAGCCCAGCCGGAGGCGGGGCCCTGTTCACCTACGAGGAATCCATCCGCTCCTCCCTGGCCAGCGCCTTCGTGCAGTACGACCTGCACCGCGGCCCCCTCTTCCTGGGCCTCGGCCTGCGGGGGGACCGCTACTCGGTGCGCGCCTTCCGACAGTCGCAGCTCCAGCCCCGCCTGGGGATCAGCTACCGCACCTCCTTCGGGCCCGTGGTGCGGGCCAGCTACGACCGGCTGATGATCACGCCCGAGAACGAGAACCTCGCCCTGTCGACCAGCCAGCAGGCCTGGGATCTGGGCCCCAACGCGGGCACTCCGGCGCCCCCGCTCGAGTCGGAGCTGCAGGATTCCTTCAGCTATGGGCTTGAGCAGGCCCTCGGCAAGCGCGGCCGGATCTCCGTGGAGTACTGGGAGAAGAAGAGCCGCAACGCCGCCGACAACGAGCAGTTCCTGAACTCGGGCGTGCTCTTTCCCGTGGCGGCGGCCCGGGGGCTTTTCCGGGGCATGAACCTCCGCCTCGATTTCGCCTTCAACAAGGCGGTCAGCACCTACGTCTCCTTCGGGAAGACGCGCGCCCTCTTCGAAGCGCCCCTCGTGGGCGGGCTGCAGTTGGAGGCTCCCGACGCGGGGCCGGGAGAGCGCTTCCTCATCGACCACGATCAGAAGGTCGCGGCCCAGTGGGGCCTGCGATACGAAGACGAGGGGTTCTACGCCCAACTGATGGGCCGCTACGACTCCGGCCTCGTGTCCGGGGACCCGGCCGACGCCGCGGGCGATCCCGATCTGGAATTTGGCTCCCGGTACGTTCGGAAGGATGGCGAGGGCAACTGGCGCATCCAGCCCCGCACCATCTGGAACCTCGGCCTCGGCCGGCGCTGGAAGCTCTCGGGGCGCCGCAGCCTGGAAGGGGGCCTGGATCTCCTCAACGCCACCGACGAGAAGGGTCTCTACAACTTCATGAGCGTGTTCGGCGGAACCCACGTGATCCCGCCCCGCACCCTTGCTGTCCGCATCAAGTTCGGCTTTTAACCCCTCACCAAAAAGCAGGAGCCGGGAGGCGTGCCTCCCGGCTCCTGCTTTTTGATGAGGAGGAACTAACGCCTGCCGAAGGGATGCTCAAAACTGATGTAGAGGAACACGGCGTTGTCACCCCGGCTGGCGCCGACTCCATGGGTGTAGGCGATGCCCGGGACGATCTGGAGCCCGCTCTCGAAGTTGTGGGCCCAGCGGATGCCGGGGTTGAGGTAGGTGCCCGTCACCCGGGTCTTCAGGCCGGGACCCGCCACCACGTCCTGGGCGGTGTGCACCCACTCGAGCATGAGGTTGAACTCGGGGTGCAGATTCCAAATGGCGCTGGCGCCGGCGTTGAAGCCGGCCAGATCCGCTTGTTCCCCCAACTCGTTCTTGGCCTTGGGGATGTGGGTGACACCCGCGTTCCAATGGGTGACCACTCGCTCGGACAGGGGCACGCTGAGCGGCAGGTTCAACTGGAGACCCAGGGACCCGGCGCCCCGGCCCTTCTTCTCATCCCCGGTGGGCAGGAGCAGGCTGAGGCGGGGGGAGAAGCTCAGATCCTTGGGGTCGCCGCCGAGGGCCTGCCAGCGGTAGTTCAGGGCCACGTCCCCCACCCCGTTGGGGGTGCCGGGGATGTGGAGGTAGGGTGCGGTGAAACTGAATTGGTGGGTCTGGCTGCCCATGGGCCATTCCTGGGTGAAGGTGCCCAACCAGGCGCCCTCGGCCTTGAAGCGCTGCCAGGTGAAGATGTGCTGAACGATGCCCCGCTCCTGGTTGTAGGCCTCCTCGATGAGGAAGCTGTTGTCGGAGATTCCTCCGGGCTCCTGGGGTTTCTCCTGGGCGGCGAGGGGCAGGAGGGCGAGCAGGGCGGGCAGCAGGGGGTTCAAGCGCACGGGGGCTCCGGAAAAGATTCAATGATAGGAATGAGTCTCATTTAAATTCCGCGACTCCCATCACATCCGCCCGGATGAGGGGTCGGGCCGCCCCTGGATTCACCCCAATGGCATCGGATGGGGAGGTGGGGAAGGATAAACTTGATCCCTCTCAAGTCCCTTCCGGAGCCATAGATGCGCCTTCGCCTGCCCGCCCTTGCCCTTCTCCTGGCCACCTCCGCCTTCGCCCGCGTGGACGAGGGGATGTGGACCTACGACAACCTTCCGACCAAGAAGATGAAGGAGAAGTACGGCTTCGAGCCCAGCCAGGCGTGGCTGGACCACCTCCGCCTCTCCGTGGTGCGCTTCCCTGGCGGCACGGGCTCCTTCGTGAGCAAGGATGGCCTCGTCCTCACCAACCATCACGTGGGCCGCGGCTGGATCCAGCGCGTGTCCGGCCCCGGCGAGAAGAACTACCTGGTGAACGGCTTCGTGGCCGCCAACCACGAAGGCGAACTCAAGGTGCCTGGCCTCGAGCTGTACACGCTGATGACCATGGAGAACGTCACCGCGAAGGTGAACGGCGCCGTGAAGCAGGGCGCCTCCGACAAGGAGGCCCTGGACGCCCGTCAAAAGGCCCTCACCACGCTGGTGGATGAGGCCGGCAAGAAGAGCGGCCTGGATTGCCAGCCCGTGACCCTCTACCAGGGCGGCGAGTACTGGATTTACGGCTACAAGAAGCACACGGACGTGCGCCTCGTCATGGCCCCCGAGCAGCAGGTGGCCTTCTTCGGCGGCGATCACGACAACTTTACCTACCCCCGCCACGACGTGGACTTCTCCCTCTTCCGCGTCTACGAGAATGGCAAGCCCTACGTGGCACCCCACCACCTCCAGTGGACGAAGACGGGCCTCAAGAACGGCGACCTCACCTTCGTGAGCGGCCACCCCGGCAACACCTCCCGCCTCTTCACGCAGGCCCAGATGAACTTCATGGCCGAGAGCGTGCTGCCGGTGCGCATCAAGGGCCTCGAGGAGCAGGTGGCCGTGCTGAAGGCCTACGGCGCGAAGAGCGAAGCCAACATGCTGAAGGTGAACACCCAGGTCTTCGGCATCGAGAACACCCTGAAGGCCATCAAGGGCCACCTGAAGGGCCTGCGGGACAAGGAGCAGATGGCCATCGTGAAGGGCAAGGAAGATGCCCTGAAGGCCGCCGTGGCCAAGGACCCCAAGCTCGCCAAGGAAGCCGGCCAGTCCTGGGCCAAGATCGAGGGCGCCATGAAGGTGGCCAAGGCCCACGTGAACGAGCAGCTCTACCTCAACACCCGGGGCAGCCAGTTGCTGGGCAACGCCCTCACCCTCGTGCGCCTCTCCGCGGAGCTGCCCAAGCCCGCCGGCAAGCGCCTGCCTGAATTCCAGTCCCCCGTGCAGGTGGAGGGCCTCAAGAAGCGCCTCGTTGCCGCCTCCCCCGTTCCCTTCGACAAGGAATTGGAAACCCTCACCCTGGCCTTCGGCCTCAAGGAGGCCAAGGATCACCTGGGCGCCGCCCACCCCTTCGTGAAGGCCGCCCTGGCCGGCAAATCCCCCGAGGAGGCCGCCAAGGCCCTGGTGGAGGGGAGCAAGCTCTCCGATCCCGCCGAGCGCAAGGCCCTGCTTGAAGGCGGCGCCAAGGCCGTGGCCGAGAGCACCGACCCGATGGTGAAGCTGGCCCGCGTCCTGGATCCCTTGGGCCGGAATTTCCGCGAGCTGCAGGACAAGCAGGTCACCGCCGTGGTGAACGAGCACCAGAACCGCATCGCCCGGGCCCGCTTCGCCGCCTATGGCAAGGACTCCTACCCCGACGCCACCTTCACCCTGCGCCTCACCTACGGCCCCGTGTCCACCTATCCCGCCAACGGCACCATGGCCCAGCCCTTCACCACCATCGCCGGCCTTTACGATCGCGCCTGGGGCTGGGGCCCCGAGGCCGAAAACGGCTGGTACGCCCTGCCCAAGCGCTGGATGGACAAGCAGCCCGGCCTGACCATGAGCACCCCCCTGGGCTTCGCCCACGCCGTGGACATCATCGGTGGCAACTCCGGCTCCTCCGTGGTGGATCGCAACGGCGAGCTCGTCGGTCTCATCTACGACGGCAACATCGAGAGCCTGCCCGGCAACTACTACTACGACGGCAAGGTGAACCGGGGCGTCTCCCTGGATGCCCGCGCCATCCTCGAAGTGCTCGACAAGGTCTTCGACGCCAAGCACCTGGCCGACGAACTCCGCGGCAACTAAAGCCTCTTTGAAACCGCGAATGACGCGAATGGACGCGAATCACCTTCGCGCTCATTCGCGTCATTCGCGGTTCAATGTCTTCCTTCCCTGGATCGGAGCCCCCGATGATCACTTCACGCACCGCCCTCCTGGTTTCCGCGGTTTTCATGACCGCCCTGCGCGCCGACGAGGGCATGTGGACCTTCGATAACGTGCCCACGAAGCGCATCAAGGCCGCCTACGGCGTGGATGTGGATCAGGCCTTCCTGGATCGCCTGCGCCTGGCCACCGTGCGCTTTCCCGGCGCCACGGGCAGCTTCGTCAGCGCGGAAGGGCTCGTGCTCACGAACCACCATGTGGGCCGGGGCGCCATCCAGCAGGTGAGCGACGCGGAGCATGACTACATCCGCGATGGATTCACCGCCTCCAGCCGCAAGGAGGAGAAGAAGGTCGCAGGCCTCGTGCTCATCACCCTCGAGAAGATGCGGGACGTCACGAAGGAGGTCGGGGCCGCCGTGAAGCCCGGCATGGCCCCCGCCGTGGCCCGCAAGGCGCGCGAGGCCGCCCTGCTGGCCCTCCAGCAGGCGGAGCAGAAGGCCACGGGCCTCCAGGTGGAATCCGTGAGCCTCTACAACGGCGGCGAGACCTGGCTCTATGGCTACAAGCGGCACACGGACGTGCGCCTCGTCGCCGCCCCCGAGGCCCAGATGGCGGCCTTCGGCGGGGACCCCGACAACTTCGTCTATCCCCGGCACGACCTGGACTTCTCCCTGTTCCGCGTCTACGAGAACGACCAGCCCTACAAGCCCGCCGCCTTCCTCCCCTTCAACGCGGGTGGGGCGAAGGTGGGCGAACCTGTCTTCATCAGCGGCCATCCCGGCGCCACGGCCCGGCAGGAGACCCTGGCCCAGATGGCCTTCGCGCGGGACCACGCGATCCCCTTCAACCTGAAGAGCTGGAAGCGCCGCCATGAGGCGCTGCTCCGCTACGGAGCCACCTCCCCGGAGGCCCGGCGCACCACCCAGGATCAGGTCTACGGGTTGGAGAACAACCTCAAGCGCTGGGAAGGCTTCCTCCGCACGCTGCGGGACAGGGACAACTGGGATCGTCTCGAGAAGCAGGAGAAAGAGTTGAAGGCCGCGGTCGCCAAGCACGGCGGACGGACCGCCGCAGCCGCCTGGGAGTCCATCGCCCAGGCCGTGGATCGCGAAAAGGGGATGATGAAGGCCCGGGCCCTGGTGGGCACCCTCGGCAGCCAGACCCTCTCCTACGCGCTCACCCTCGTGCAGGCCCAGGCGGAGCGCGCCAAGCCTGCCGACCAGCGCCTCCCCGAGTTCTCCGAAGCGCGCCTCAAGAGCACGGAGACCCGCATCCTGAACCCCAAGCCCATCGAGGTGGGCGTGGACAAGGCCCTCATGCTGAACGCGCTCCAGGAGGCGCTGGAGATCCTGCCCAACCACCCCTTCACCAAGGCGGTGCTCAAGGGTCGCACCCCGGAGCAGGTGGTGGCCGCGGCCTTCGGCAACACGAAGGTGCTCGATGTCGCCGAACGCAAGCGCCTGTGGGAGCGCGGCGTGAGCGAGGCCACGGACGAGATGCTGAACCTGGCCCGGGCCATCGATCCCATCCTCCGCGCGCAGCGGAAGCAGTACGAGGATGAGGTGGAGAGCATCACCAAGGAGCAGGGCGGCCGCCTGGCCCAGGCCCGCTTCGAGATCTTCGGCCACGAGGCCTATCCCGATGCCACCTTCACCCTCCGCCTCTCCTACGGCAAGGTGGATGGCTTTCCCGCCAACGGCACCCTGCAGGCGCCCTTCACCACCTTCGCGGGCCTCTACGATCGCGCCTGGGGCATGGGGCCCGACGCCGAGAATGGGGCTTGGAAGCTCTCCCCCCGATGGGTGGACGCCTGGAAGAAACTGGACCTCACGACCCCCTACAACTTCGCCTACAGCGCCGACACCATCGGGGGCAATTCCGGTTCCCCCGTGGTGAACGCCAAGGGCGAGGTGGTGGGCCTCAACTTCGACGGAAACCAGGAGAAGCTGGGAAACCGCTACGTCTACGACGTGCGTACCATGCGCGCCGTGGCCGTGGATACGCGGGCCATCCTGGAGGCGCTGACGAAGGTGTTCGAAGCTCCGCACCTCGCCCAGGAACTGAAGGCCGGGCGGCTCTGACTCCTGCGCTCGGTCGCACCGAAGGCCCCGGGATGACCGGGGCCTTTTCAGTTCGAGGCGAAGCGGGCGGGATCCACGGGGCCGGATCCGCCCTTCAGGAGCAGGCGGGCGGCGAGCTGGCCCACGGCGAGGCCCGTCGTCATGCCATGCCCCCCGAGCCCCGCCACCCAGAACAGGCGCGGGTTCACGGGGTCCCATCCGATGACGAACTTGCGATCCTTCGCGAAGGTGCGCAGGCCCGACCAGGCGCGGGTGACGGGGGCATCGATGAGTTCCGGCGCGAGGTCCGCGAGGCTGCGGCCGAGGCCGGGTAGCACGGAGGGGTCCGTGTCCGGCTGCTGGCCTGGCGCGGGTGGCGCGACTTCCACTTCTTCGCAAGGGCAGAGGAGGAGGCCGCCGCTTTCGGGGCGCAGGTAGAGGGGGCGATCCACCCACCAGGCCCAGGGCGCTTCGGAGTGCCACGCGTGGTCGCTCCACACGAGGTGGCGGCGCAGGGGGCGGAAGCCGGGGTCCACGCCGCCGGCCATGCGACCCAGCTCGCCGGCCCAGGCTCCGGCCGCGTTGACGAGGGTGGTCGCGAGGCACCGCGAGCCATCCTCCAGCGTGGCGAGAAGGCCTTCCGCGTGGGGTTCCACGGCCACCAGCCCCCGCCCGAAGGAAAGCAGCGCCCCCGCTTCCCGGGCGCGGGAGGCGCAGTGGCCCATCAATCCGTGGGTGTCGATGACGCCATCGGAGGGAATGGCGAGGTGGGCTTCCGCCACCAGGCCCGGCAGCCCCGCGCCTTGCGCCTGATGCGCCTCCAATCCGAAGGCCGCGGCTTCGGCGGACAGCGGATCCAGGGCTGCCGCTTCCGCCGCCAGCAGCAGGCCGCCCCGGGTGTCGAGCAGGTCCGCCGCGGCCAGGGCATCGCGGCCTTCGATGGCCAGGGCGGTGTGCTCGGGGCGGCCCGTGAGCTGCCGGCCGATGGCGGCGTTGCGCCCGCTGCTGTGGAAGCCGGGATGGAGTTCCCGCTCCACCAGGCGCACGGTGCGGCCGCTGCCACTGAGGGCCGCCGCGGTGGAAAGCCCGGCGATGCCGCCGCCGATGATGAGGATGTCAACGCGTTCCACGTTCAGCTCAACTCCTCCCTGAGAATGGCACGGCAAGGCCGGTTCGCGGGTCACGGGCGGGTGGCTTCCAGTTGGGACTTCCGTTGCAGGTTCCCGGGGCCATCATGGGTGCATGAGCGACGCTCCCCGCCATCCCTGCCGCCTCATCGTGCTCACCGGAGGTCCCGGCGCGGGCAAGACCGCGGTGCTGGAGGTGCTGCGCCGGAACTTCGGCGGACAGGTCTCCGTGCTGCCCGAATCCGCCAGCATCCTCTTCAAGGGCGGGTTCCCCAGGGGCCACCTCCCCAGTGAGCGCCGCTGCGCCCAGCGGGCCATTTTCCACGTGCAGCGCCAGCTGGAGCGGCTGGCGCTGGAGGATGGGCCCCACTTGGTGGCGCTTTGCGACCGGGGCACCGTGGATGGCCTCGCCTACTGGCCCGGGGATTCCGAGGCCTTCTGGAAGGACATGGGTACGGATCGGGAGGCCGAGCTGGCCCGGTACCACGCGGTGATCCATCTCCACACCCCGGGCGACGGAGGCGGGTACGACCACAGCAATCCCCAGCGGCGGGAGAGCGCCGAGGAGGCGGCGACCATCGACCGGGCGATCCATGCGGCCTGGGATGGGCACCCCCGCCGCTACACCGTCGAGAGCACCCCGGACTTCATGGACAAGGTGGTGCGGGTGCTGGCCCTCATCGCCGGGGAGATGCCGGGGCGGCATCACATCCATGCCCAGATGCCCGGCGTGATGAGGGAACCTTGACCACCCAACCGGAAGTGGGGCTCCTCCTGCTCACGGGAGGCCGGGGCCAGCGCCTGGGAGGGCCGAAGCACGATCGGGAGCATCCCTTGGGCGGCACCTGGGGCGGGCACCTCGTCCGGGTCTTCGAATCCGTCTTCTCGGGCGGCCCCGTGGAGATCCTGGGAGCGCCCTTGCCCGACCGCCCGGAGTTGCCCCAGGTGGAGGATCCCCGCGAGGGGCCTGCCGTGGCGTTGAGGGCTTGGGCGTCCCTGGGCCGGGGGGCGGGGGCCCTGCGTTGGTGGGTGGTGGCTTGCGATCTTCCCCGCTGGTCGGAAGGGGAACTTCGGGCCTGGTGGGCCCAGGCCCGCGCCGCCGACCCGGGGGCGGAGGCCTGGGTGGTGGCCGAGGTGGATGGCCGAATGCAGCCCCTGGGCGGGTTCCTGCCCGCGGCCCTGGTCCCGGCCCTTTTCCACGTTCAGACGCCGCGGCTCGTGGACCTGTGGGGGGCCCTCCCGGGCCGGGTGGTCCCCACCGGGGGAGACCCCTGGATCGATGTGGACGAACCCGAGGCCCTCGCACGGTTTCTTCAGCGCGGTTTGATCCAAGAGCAACCTTGAAATCTAAGGGAACCCGCATGATTTCTTGCTCCGGGTGTGATCGCACCAAAAGACAAAGTGATCCGAATCACGGGGCGCTGACCCGATAAATGGGAAGCAATTTTGAGGAAGCCGGCCCATTCCCCACCTGGGGGATCGTCTGGCAGAGCCTGGACCGCATGGGGCGGTCCTATTTGCGGCTCGATTCCGGATCAATTCATCCTTTTAGGGGGATCCGATGTTCAACGGGAAGGGCAGGGGGCGGACATTGCTCAGCCTGGCCCTCGTGTCGGTGGGTCTCGTGGCCCAGGACGCGGAGGCCCAGTTCAAGAAGCAGTGCATGAGCTGCCACACCGTGGGTGCCGGGGCGAAGGTGGGCCCCGATCTCAAGGGCCTGGCCGAGCGCCGCACCAAGGATTGGGCTACGGGCTTCATGATGGCGCCCGGCAGCTACCTGGACCGCGGTGATGCCACGGCCACGGAACTCCTGAAGGCGGCCAACGGCGTGAAGATGCCCGATCTCGGGATCACCGCCGGTGAGGCCGAGGCCATTTGGAAGCTGGTCGACGATGCGACGAAGGCCGGCAAGGTCATCGGCAGCGCGGGCATCGCCCGCCCCGTCACCCCCGCCGATATCGCGAACGGCCGCCTGCTCTTCGAAGGCCGGAAGCACTTCGCCAAGGGCGCCCCCGCCTGCCTCTCTTGCCACAGCGCCTCCAGCGCGGGCTTCGCGGGCGGCGGCAGCCTCGGCCCCGATCTCACGGCCGTGAGCGGCAAGATGGGCAAGGGCCTCGCCAGCGCCATCGAGACGCCCGCCTTCCCCACCATGCAGAACGTCTTCGCCAAGGCTCCCTTGACGGCGGAGGAGGCCTTCCAGGTGGCGGCCTTCCTCGGCAGCGTGAGCAAGGAACCTCCGGCGAAGAAGGACATCATGCTGCCCATCGTCGGCCTCATCGGCCTCGTGGGCGGCCTGCAGATCAGCCGCATCGTGGCCCGCCGCCGCTTCAAGGGCGTGCGTTCCCAACTGAAGCCGAAGGCGTAAGGAGTCGACGATGAGCACGAAGACGAGCCACTGGATCACCGACGTCATCGATCCCGAAAAACGTTCCTGGGAGGACTTCTACCGGAACCGCTGGCAGCACGACAAAGTCGTCCGCAGCACCCACGGCGTGAACTGCACCGGCAGTTGCAGCTGGAACATCTACGTCAAGGAAGGCATCGTCACCTGGGAGTTCCAGGCCGTCGATTACCCCGAGCTGGAAGCGGGCATCCCGCCCTACGAGCCCCGCGGCTGCCAGCGCGGCATCTCCTTCAGCTGGTACCTCTACAGCCCCATCCGCGTGAAGTACCCCATGGTGCGCGGCGCCCTGCTCGACCTCTGGGAAGAGGCCAAGTCCAAGTCCACGGATCCCGTGGAAGCCTGGGGCTGGCTGCAGGCCGATCCCGAGCGCCGGGCCCGCTACCAGCGCGCCCGCGGCAAGGGCGGCTTCCGCCGCACCAGCTGGGACAAGGCCCTGGAGCTGGTGGCCGCTTCCAACATCCACACGGTGAAGGCCCACGGCCCCGACCGCATCATCGGCTTCAGCCCCATCCCCGCCATGTCCATGCTCAGCTACGCGGCGGGCAGCCGTTACCTGCAGCTCCTGGGCGGCGTGAACCTCAGCTTCTACGACTGGTACTGCGATCTGCCGCCCTCCAGCCCCGAGATGTGGGGCGAGCAGACGGACGTGAACGAGAGCGCCGACTGGTACAACGCCAAGTACCTGGCCGTCATGGGCGCCAACCTCAACATGACCCGCACGCCCGATTGCCACTTCGCGGCAGAAGCGCGCCACAACGGCACGAAGATGGTGGTGTTCAGCCCCGACTTCAACCAGGTCGCCAAGTACGCGGATGAGTGGATGGCCCTGCACCAGGGCCAGGACGGCGCCTTCTGGATGGCCGTGAACCACGTGATCCTCACCGAGGCCCACCACCAGAAGCAGGTGCCCTACTTCATGGACTACATGAAGAAGTACACCGACGCCCCCTTCCTCGTGGAGCTCACGCCCATCGAGGGCGGCTACCGCCCCGGCCAGCTCCTCCGCGCGGGAACGATCGACCGCTACAAGGATGAAGAGCACGGCGAGTGGAAGTTCCTCATGTGGGACGAGACCACCCAGACCCCCAAGATGCCCAAGGGCAGCATGGGCCACCGCTGGGGCAAGGAGCAGGGCGTCTGGAACCTCCTCCTGGAGGACAAGGACGGCTCCGCCATCGCGCCCAAGCTCACCTTCCTGGGGGACGGTGCCGTGCAGGTGCAGTTCGACGACTTCGCGGAAGACGCGACGCTCATGCGCGGCGTGCCCGTGAAGAAGCTGAAGCTGTCCGACGGCACGGAGACGATCGTCACCACCGCCTACGACCTGCTCATGGCCCAGTTTGGCGTGAATCGCGGCCTGGAAGGCGCGTACCCCGCCTCCTACGACGTGGAGAACGCCCCCTACACGCCCGCCTGGCAGGAGAAGAAGACCGGCCTCAGCCGCAAGGATTGCATCCGCTTCGCCCGCGAGTGGGCCCGCACCGCCGAGCTCACCGAAGGCAAGTGCATGGTGATCATCGGCGCAGGCATCAACCACTGGTACCACAACAACCTGATCTACCGCGCCGCCCAGCAGGCCCTCGTCTTCACGGGCTGCGTCGGCAAGAACGGCGGCGGCTTGGCTCACTACGTGGGCCAGGAAAAACTGGCCATGGTCGGTTCCTGGAGCGCCATCGCGCTCGCCAAGGACTGGATGCCCGCCCAGCGCCTCATGAACGGCCCCAGCTTCCACTACGTCCACAGCGACCAGTGGCGCTACGAGAAGGAATTCAGCCAGTACCACCCGACCCCGGATGGAAGCCCCCTCACCCAGGGCCATACCATGAACATGCAGACCCTCGCTGTCCGCAATGGCTGGCTTCCCTTCTACCCCCAGTTCGACACGAACCCCGTGGAGTTCGTGAAGGAGGCCAAGCGCAAGGGCGCCAAGGATGAGCAGGGCGTGGTGGATTTCACCGTGAAGTCCCTCAAGGACCGCACCCTCAATTTCTCCGTGGATGATCCCGACGCCGAGGTGAACTGGCCTCGCATCTGGTTCATCTGGCGCGGCAATGCCATTGGCACCAGCGCCAAGGGGCATGAGTTCTTCCTCAAGCACTACCTGGGCACGCACACCAACGCCATCGCCGAGGAAGTGGCCGAGGGCACGCTGAAGGACGTGGTGTGGCGTCCTGCCGTCGAGGGCAAGTACGACCTCGTGGTGGACCTCAACTTCCGCATGGATACCTCCGCCCTCTACAGCGACGTGGTGCTCCCCACCGCCTCCTGGTACGAGAAGTGCGATCTCAACACCACGGACATGCACGGCTTCATCAATCCGCTGTCCGCCGCCATTCCGCCCGTGTGGGAATCCAAGAGCGACTGGGACATCTTCAAGGCCGTGGCCCTGAAGGTCTCCGAGCTCTCCAAGACCCACCTGCCCAACCCCATCGAGGATCTGGTCTCCAGTCCCATCTCCCATGACAGCCCCGGTGAAATCAGCCAGCGCCACATCCGGGATTGGCGGGCCGGGGAGTGCGAGGCCATTCCGGGCAAGACCATGCCGGGCTTCAAGGTGGTCACCCGCGACTACACCAAGATCCATGAGCGCTACTGCGCCTTCGGCCCAGATGCCCGCAAGGGCCTCGGCGCCCACGGCGTGAAGTACGAAGTGGCCGACGTCTACGACAAGTACGCCCAGGAGCACAGCTCCAAGATGGTGGATGGCGTCCGCTGCCCCAGCCTGGAGGAGGCCGAAGAGGCCGCCGACGTGCTGCTGCACTTCGCCCCCGAAGCCAACGGCGAGCTCGCCTACCGCGCTTACGAGTACATGGAAGGGCGCACGGGGGTGAAGCTCACCCAGCTGGCCGAGAAGAATCGCGGCACCCTGCAGACCTACAAGACCCTGCAGACCCAGCCCCGGCGCGTCATCAACAGCCCCATCTGGTCCGGCATCGTGGACGAGAAGCGGCCCTACAGCCCCTTCACTTACAACGTGGAGCACATGGTGCCCTGGCGCACGCTCACGGGCCGCCAGCACCTCTACCTGGATCACGATGGCTACCTGGCCTTCGGCGAGCACCTGCCCACCTACAAGCCCACGCCGCCCTCCATGGTGCTGGGTGATCTCAAGATCAGCCAGGAGCAGGGCCCCACGCTGCGCCTGAACTACCTGACCCCCCACGGGAAGTGGCACATCCACTCCACCTACGGAGATACCGAGCGCATGCTCACGCTCTCCCGCGGCGCCGAGCCCGTCTGGCTCAGTGAGGAGGATGCCGCCTCCATCGGCATCGCCGACAACGACTGGGTGGAAGTGCACAACGACAACGGCGCCGTGGTCACCCGCGCCAACGTCAGCGCCCGCATCCCCAAGGGCGCCTGCATCATCTACCACGCCACGGAGCGCACCTACTCCGTGCCCAAGTCCGAGACCCGCGGCTACCGTCGCGCGGGCATGAACAACAGCCTCACGCGCACCCGCCTGAAGCCCAACCTCATGGTGGGTGGCTACGGCCAGTTCTCATACCACTTCAACTACTGGGGCCCCACGGGCGTGAACCGCGAGACCACGGTGTATGTCCGCAAGCTCGACCGGCTGGTCTGGTAGGGGTCGGCCATGTACGAAGCAAAATCCTTTAACCGCGAATGCACGCGAATGTTCGCGAATGAGACCGCGGCAGTGCTTTTCCATTCGCGTTCATGCGCGTCATTCGCGGTTACCCGCTTTTTGGTAGGGGGGTTCTGATGGACATCCGATCTCAAGTAGCGATGGTGTTCCACCTGGACAAATGCATCGGGTGCCACACCTGTTCCATCGCCTGCAAGAACGTGTGGACGGACCGCAAGGGCGCCGAATACATGTGGTGGAACAACGTCGAAACCAAGCCCGGCACCGGCTATCCCACCAAGTGGGAAGACCAGGACCACTACAAGGGCGGCTGGGAAGTGGTGGATGGCAACCTGCAGCTGAAGAGCAGCGGGAAGAAGAACTACCTGCAGCGCATCTTCTACCAGCCCAACCTGCCCACGCTCGACGAGTACTACGAGCCCTGGACCTACGACTACGACAACCTGTTCAGCGCCCCCGAGGGCGATGACCAGCCCACGGCCCGCCCCGTCAGCAAGATCACGGGAGAGTACATCGATATCAAGGGCGGCCCCAACTGGGACGACGACCTCAGCGGTAGCCCCCTCTACGCCCGCAATGATCCAAATCTGAAGGCCCTGACGCCCGAGCAGGAACTGCAGCTCCTCTCCATCGAGCAGCTGGTGATGTTCTACCTGCCCCGCATCTGCAACCACTGCCTCAACCCCGCCTGCGTGGCCAGCTGCCCCAGCGGCGCCCTGTACAAGCGCGGCGAGGATGGCATCGTGCTGGTGAACCAGGAAGTCTGCCGCGGCTGGCGCTTCTGCGTCTCCGCCTGCCCCTACAAGAAGGTGTTCTACAACTGGAACACCGGCAAGAGCGAGAAGTGCATCCTCTGCTACCCCCGCGTGGAGACGGGTCAGGCGCCCGCCTGCTTCCACTCCTGCGTGGGCCGCATCCGCTACATGGGCGTGCTCCTCTACGACGCCGACAAGATCAAGGAGGCCGGCCTCCGCCCGGATTCCGAGCTGGTGGATGCCCATCGCGAGATCATCGCCGATCCCTTCAACCCCGAAGTGATCGCCTCGGCCAAGGCCAACGGCATCGGCGACGACGTCATCAAGTCCGCGCAGAAGAGCCCCGTCTACAAGTTCGTGAAGAACTGGGGTCTCGCCCTGGCGCCCCACGTGGAATACCGCACCTTCCCGATGCTGTTCTACGTGCCCGCCCTGGCCCCCGTCACCTCCACCCAGGAGGACGGCACCCTGGCGAACAACGTGGATGAGCTCTTCGCGCCCCTTGAGAAGGCCCGCATGCCCATCGAATACCTGGCCGCCCTTTTCGGCGCCGGGCAGGAGGGTCCCGTGCGCTACGCCCTCAAGAAGCAGATGGCTGTGCGCTCCTGGCGCCGCGCCCTCACCGTGGGCGATATCGATATCGAGGTCGCCAAGGCCGCCCTGGCGGCCGCCGGCTGCACCCCCGAACAGGCCGAGGAGATCTACGCCCTCACCAGCCTGCCCACCTTCGACCAGCGCTTCGTCATCCCCGCCAGCCATCGTGAGATGGCCATCGAGGCCCTGAAGAACCCCCTGGAGAACAAGGGCCTGGCGGGCATCGGCTTCCGGGAAGCTCCCGAGCGGGGTCTCTGATGGTGCCCACTTTCAAGATCCTTCCCCGCTACGCGGAGCTGCTGGAATACCCCTCCGAGTCGCTTCCCGCCTTGGCCGCCTCCGTGGCCGATGAGCTGAAGTGGCAGCCCACCATCTGGCTCGATCTCCTGGAGGCCTTCGCCCTCGACGTCCAGCTCATCCCCAGGGGTGAGGTGGAGGAGATGTACACCCGCACCTTCGATCTGAATCCCAGCTGCACCATGGAAATCGGCTGGCACCTCTTCGGCGAGTCCTACAAGCGGGGCTCCTTCATGGCCAACGTGCGGGAATCACTCCGCACCCATGAGGTGGCGGAGGGCAGCTCCCTCCCGGATTACCTTCCGACCCTGCTGAGGCTCCTGCCGAAGCTCCGCCACGACGACGCCCAGGATCTCGTGCGGGATTGCATCCTGCCCGCCCTGGAAAAGCTGCGCGGGGCGGTGGGTGAGGGTGCGGGTCCCTACTCGAATCTGCTGGAATCCCTGCAACTGCTCTTGAAGGACCTCGCCCCCGGCGAGGGTGCTGCCATCACCACGGGCTGTGGATCCACTGAAGCCTCCGCTTCGGGCCACAGCTGCAGCTGCTCCCACTCCGAAACCAACGGGAAGGAGGCCCCCCATGCTCACTAACACCTTCCTCTTCGTGGGGTATCCCTACCTGATGATCGTGCTCGCGATCCTCGTGAGCATCATCCGGTACCGGTACACGCCCTTCAGCTTCAGCAGCCTCTCCAGCCAGTTCCTGGAGAACGACCAGCTCTACTGGGGCAGCAACTTCTGGCACTGGGGCATCGTCATCGTCCTCCTGGGCCACCTGACGGCCTTCCTGATGCCGGGTGCGATCCTCTCCTGGAACGCAAACCCCGTACGGCTTTTCCTGCTTGAGGCCACCGGCGTGACCATGGGCATGCTGGCCCTGTTGGGCCTCGTGAGCCTGCTGGTGCGGCGCCTCACCCACTCCCGCATCAAGGTCGTCACCTCCACCATGGACGTGATCATCCTCGTTCTGCTCCTCGTCCAGGTGGTCTCCGGCTTGGATACCGCCCTTCGATATCGCTGGGGCAGCTCCTGGTTCGCCACCAACGCCGCGCCCTACCTGCAGAGCCTCTTCTTCTTCAATCCCAAGCCCCAGTACGTGGCCTCGCTGCCCCTCGGCCCGAAGATCCACATGCTGTCCGCCTTCACGATCATCGGCCTCATCCCCTTCACCCGCCTGGTCCACTTCCTGGTGGTGCCCCTCCACTACCTGTGGCGAACGCCTCAATTGGTGATCTGGAACCGCAGGCCCGAGAAGCGCTTCAATTCCCAATCCGGGCGCTAGGAGCCTCCGATGCAAATGCGAACCGTCCTCCTGACGGGCTTCGTGAGCGCGGCGTTGTCGCTCCTGGTGCTGGTCGTCACCGTGAACGGCCGGCTCCTGGGGGACAACAGCGGCTACAAGCCCGTCCAGCCCATCGACTACTCCCACCGCGTTCACGCGGGGGACAACAAGATGGATTGCCAGTTCTGCCACCTCGGCGCCGAGAAGGGCCGGCACGCGGCGATCCCGCCCGTGTCCACCTGCCTCAAGTGCCATGAGCAGATCAAGAACAAGCCCAACACGAAGGAACCCAGCGCCGAGATCGCGAAGCTCCACCGGGCCGTCAAGGATGGCAAACCCGTGGAGTGGGTGCGCATCCACCGGCTACCCAGCTTCGTGTTCTTCAACCACAGCCGGCATGTGAACTCCGGTGTGGCCTGCCAGAGCTGCCACGGGGAAGTCCAGGCCATGGACACCGTGGAGCAGGCGAAGGCCCACACCATGGGCGAATGCCTCGCCTGCCACCGCGAGCAGAACCAGAAGGCCATCGCCTCGGGCAAGCGCCCGGCGGCACCGACCGACTGCTCCGCCTGTCACTACTGAGGGGATTGCCCATGCGATTTTGGAAGAGCATCCACTCCAAGAAGACGCCCAACCAGCGCCAGGACGAGTTCCCGGAAGAACTGCCCGTGGGGGAACCCAAGGTCGGTGAGGCCGTGCGCCACCTGAGCCGCCGGGATTTCTTCCGCTGGTCCGGTCTCGGTTTCGCCGTGAGCCTCGCCACCGGTTGCGACACCAAGAAATCCGAGAAGGCCCTGGCCCTCCTCCAGGGCCAGGAGGGCCAGGTTCCGGGCACGGATCTCTGGTACTCCACCACCTGCCCCGGTTGCAGCGCGGGCTGCGGCGCCGTGGCCAAGGTGCGGGATGGCCGCCCGATCAAGCTGGAGGGCAATCCCGAGGATTCCCTCAGCCATGGCGGACTCTGCCCCGTGGGCCAAGCGCAGGTCCGCAGTCTCTACGATGGCGGCCGCCTGCGCACGCCCATCATGGCCGACCACGAGGCCCACTGGGCCGACCTGGATCGGGATCTGGTGAGCCGTTTCGCCGATACCAAGGGCGGCAATGTCCGCGTCCTCAGCGGCAGCCTCGGCCCCAGCCAGCGCCGGGCCGTGCAGGCCTTCCTGGGCGGCTTCAAGGATGGCAAGCACGTCACCTACGACGCCCTCAGCCAGTCCGCCCTCGCGGAGGCCTACGAGCGCACCCACGGGCAGCGCCTCGTGCCCGCCTACCAGCTCGCCAAGGCCGACCTCATCGTGGCCGTGGAAGCGGACTTCCTCGGCAGCTGGTTGAACCCCGCCGGCTTCGGCCGCGAGTATGCCTCACGCCGGAACGCCGACGCCCACATGAGCCGCCACATCCAGGTGGAGAGCGTGATGACGCTGGCCGGCTCCAACGCCGACGAGCGCATCCGCGTGGCGCCCTCGGAGGCCGCCGCCTTCCTTGAACACCTGTGTTCCGCCATCGAGGGCGGCACGCCCATTCGCGTCTTGGACGCGAATGGGAAGAAGAAAGCTCATGAGATCGCCGAGGCGCTGAAGGAGCATCAGGGCCGATGCCTCGTGCTCTGCGGAATGAATGATGTCCACGCCCAGATCTTCACGGCCCGCCTGAACAAGGCCCTCGGGAACGAGGGCAACACCGTGGAGCTGGCCCGCCCCTCCCTGCAGAAGCAGGGAGATGACGCCGCCGTGCGCGCCCTCATCGCCGAGATGGCGGCGGGGCAGGTGGATGCCCTCGTGGTGCTGGGGGCCAACCCCGCCTACGAGCTCTCCGCCTTCGGGTTCAAGGAGGCTTACGCCAAGGTCAAGCTGCGGGTGGCCCTGTCCACCATGCCCGATGAGACCGCCTTCGCGTCCACCCACGTGGCCCCGGACCACCACGGCCTCGAGGCCTGGCGCGACGCGGAACCCGTGAAGGGCCGCTACCGCGTGAGCCAGCCCCTGCTGAATCCCCTCTTCGGGACCCGCGACGCTTCCGAGAGCCTCCTCCTCTGGGCCGGCGCCCCCACCACGGCTCAAGCGTGGGTCAAGTCCACCTTTGCGCTTTTCACCTCTGGCAAAACCGTAGGTTTTGCCAGCTGGGACGAACTGCTCCAAAAGGGCGGCGTCGACTTGGATCTGCCGGCCTCCGCACCGATCTACAAGGAAGATCGAAGCCGCACACAATCCGAATGGGCCGCCCTCAAGGCGGAGTCTGCAGAGTACGAGCTGCGCCTCTACGCCAAGGGCGGGATCCAGGAGGGCCGCGATGCCTTCAACCCCTGGCTCCAGGAGCTGCCGGACCCCATCACGAAGATCACCTGGGACAACTACGCCCAGCTGAGCCCGGCCACCGCCGAGCGGATGAAACTGGCGCAGGGCGACGTCGTCCGCCTCAAGGCCAAGGGCCTCGCGGACCTCGTGCTCCCCGTGGTCATCCAACCGGGCCTCCACGACAAGGCCGTGGGCGTGGCCCTCGGCTACGGCCGCACCCACGCGGGCAAGCATGGCACGGGCGTGGGCGGCGACGCCTATCCCTGGCTGGGCGCCGATCGCCATGCCCTTGAGGTGAGCCCCACGCCCCAGAAGGTGGAGTTGGCCTGCACGCAGGATCACCACAACATGGAGGGCCGGGAGCTCGTCCGCGAGTTCGCCCTGGCGGGCTACCTCAAGGATCCCGCCTCCGCCCGCCCCATCGACGGCGGCGTGGGCAGCCCCGTGCAGCCCAGCATGTACACGCCCCACCCCAAGGGGCCCCACCACTGGGCCATGGTCATCGACCTTTCCAAGTGCTCGGGGTGCTCCTCCTGCGTCATCGCCTGCCAGGCGGAGAACAACATCCCCGTCGTGGGCAAGGACGAGGTGCGCCGCAAGCGCGAGATGCACTGGATGCGCATCGACCGCTACTACACGGGCAACGAGCAGGATCCCCAGGTGGTGCACCAGCCCCTCATGTGCCAGCAGTGCGACAACGCCCCCTGCGAGAACGTCTGCCCCGTGGTGGCCACCGTCCACAGTGAGGAGGGCCTCAACCAGCAGGTCTACAACCGCTGCGTGGGCACCCGCTACTGCGCCAACAACTGCCCCTACAAGACCCGCCGCTTCAACTGGTTCAACTACGACCACGAGGACGTGGTGGAGCGCCTGGTGCTGAACCCCGACGTGACCGTCCGCTCCCGCGGCGTCATGGAGAAGTGCAGCTTCTGCATCCAGCGCATCCAATTGTCCAAGGCCACCGCCAAGAACGAGGGCCGCGAACTGAAGGATGGCGAGCTGAAGACGGCCTGCCAGCAGAGCTGCCCCGGCATGGCCATCGTGTTCGGCGACCTCCTCGATCCGAACAGCGACGTGGCGAAGGCCCTATCCGATCCCAAGCGCTACCAGGTGCTCGGTGAGCTGGGTGTCGCTCCGGCGGTGAACTACCTATCCAAGATCCGCAACGTCGAGTCTGCCGCCCCTGCCTCCGGAGGCCACCATGCATGAGGCCCATCCTGCTTCCCCGCTGATCGAGGGGAACAAGACCTACAGGCAGGTGACCGACGAGGTCTTCCGGCCCACGGAATCCAAGCCCCCGCGGGCCTGGTTCATCGCCATCGCCATCACTCTGTCCATGCTCTCCCTGGGTGGGTGGGCCATCTTCAACACGCTCACCAAGGGCATCGGCACCTGGGGCCTGAACAAGACCGTGGGCTGGGCCTTCGATATCACGAACTTCGTGTTCTGGGTGGGCATCGGCCACGCCGGCACGCTCATCAGCGCCATCCTCTTCCTCTTCCGCCAGCACTGGCGCACGAGCATCAACCGGGCCGCCGAGGCCATGACCATCTTCGCGGTCATGTGCGCGGGCCTCTTCCCCATCATCCACATGGGCCGCCCCTGGGTGGGCCACTGGGCCCTACCGCTGCCCAACACCCGCGGCCCCCTGTGGGTGAACTTCCGCAGCCCCCTGCTGTGGGACGTGTTCGCCATCAGCACCTACTTCATCGTGTCGGCCGTGTTCTGGTACATCGGCCTCGTGCCCGACCTCGCCACCCAGCGGGACCGCGCCCCCGAGGGCAGCACCAAGAAGCGCATCCTCTCCATCCTCAGCCTGGGATGGAACGGCTCCAACCGGCGCTGGACCCGCTACGAGACGGTGTACGGGCTGCTGGCCGGCCTCGCCACGCCCCTGGTGGTCTCCGTGCACACCATCGTGTCCTGGGACTTCGCCACCTCGGTGATCCCCGGTTGGCACGCCACCCTATTTCCGCCCTACTTCGTGGCCGGGGCCGTGTTCAGCGGCTTCGCCATGGTGCTCAGCCTCATGATCGTTGCCCGCAAGGTCATGGACTTCGAGGAGTACATCACCAAGGCGCACCTGGAGGCCATGGCCAAGGTGCTGCTCCTCACGGGCATGATCGTGAGCTTCGCCTACGCCACGGAGTTCTTCATCGCCTGGTACAGCGGTAACCCCTACGAGCGCTACGTGTTCCTGAACCGGGCCACGGGTCCCTTCAAATGGGCCTTCTGGGCCATGTTCACCTGCAACGTGGTGACGCCGCACTTCCTCTGGTCCAAGAAGGTCCGCACCACCCCCTGGATCCTGTTCATCCTGAGCATCTTCGTGAACATCGGCATGTGGTTCGAGCGCTTCGTGATCATCGTGACGAGCCTCCACCGCGACTACCTGCCCTCCAGCTGGACCAACTACACGCCCACGTTCAACGAGGCGGCCACCTTCATCGGAACCTTTGGGCTCTTCCTCACCCTGTTCCTGCTGTTCTGCCGGGTGCTGCCCATGATCGCCGCGAGCGAAGTGAAGGGAGTGCTGAAAAATGGCGACCACTGACCGTTCCCTTTTCAAGGCCGCCTTCGCCGACCCGGATCAGCTCCTGGGCGCCGTGAAGCACCTCCGCATGAAGATGGGGCTCAATGTCCTCGACACCTTCACGCCCTTCCCCGTGCACGGCATGGATGACGCCCTCGGCCTCAAGCCGAGCCGCCTCACTTGGGTCTGCGGCGGCTTCGCCATCCTGGGCTTCCTGACCGCCCTCGCCCTGCAGCTCTGGACCAGCGTCGTGGATTATCCCCTGGTGGTCGGCGGCAAGCCGCTCGCCTCCCTTCCGGCCTTCGTCCCCGTCACCTTCGAGTTGACCGTGCTGTTCGCGGCCCTGGGAACGGTGTTCACGTTCCTGGCCATCAGCGGGCTGCGTCCCCGGATCTACCCCAAGGACCTGCTGCCGGGCGTCAACGACGACAAGTTCTGGCTCGTGGGCGAGTTCGGCCGCGAGGGCACCATCGATCAGGTGCAGAAGGGGCTCGTTCCCTTCCATCCCGTGGTGCTGGAACGGCACTTCCATGACCTGCCCAACCCGAAGTTCCTGGATCGGCCGGTGGGTTCTCTGGCCGTGCTGGTGGCCGCCTTCCTGCCGCCCGTGGTGATGCTCGGAGCGGGGCTCTCCTTCAATCGGGATCTCACCAAGCGGGTGGCCCAATTCGACGCGGGCATGATGTACACCACGGCCGCCCAGGCCTTCGATGAGAGCCCCGTCCTGGCCAAGGGCCAGGTGCTGCAGGCGGCGCCCGAAGGCACCATGCCCCGCGGCCTCACCCCCCTGGGGTACGAGGCGGGCAAGGAGGAAGCGGCCCGGGCCGGTGCCGAACTGAAGAACCCCCTGGAGGCGACTCCCGCCCATGCGGCCCGGGGCAAGGTCGTGTGGGACCGCGTCTGCGCCACCTGCCACGGCTTCCAGGCCAAGGGGGATGGCGCCGTCATCGGCGCGGGCAAGATCCCCAATCCGCCGAACCTCCTCATCCCCAAGTACCAGGCCTACGGCGATGGCCAGCTCTTCCACGTGGCCACCTTCGGCGGGCCCGAGAAGATCATGAAGGGCTTCGCGGATCAGATGAGCCGCGAGGACCGCTGGCGCGCCGTGATGCATCTGCGGAGCCTGCAGCGGGAGGCCGAGGCCGCCAAAGCCGCGGCCGAAGCCGCCAAGGCCGCCAAGCTCGCCGCGGAAGCCACTAAATCCGCCGCCCCCACGGCCCCTGCCGCCGGAGCCAAGCCATGAGCCACTCAAGCGAAGCCCATGAAGTGATGCCCGATCTGAGCCCCATTCCCGGGCTCCGTAAACTCGGCCGCAAGCTCCAGAAATCCGCGCTCGGCTTGGTGGCGCTCGGCCTGCTCTGCCTGTTCCTCGGGGCCTCGGGGAAGCACATCTGGGGCAACGTCCTCATTGCCGGCTTCAACCTCACGGGTGTGGGACTTGGCGCGCTCTTCTTCCTGGCGGTCCAGGTGCTCACCTCCGCCCGCTGGAGCGACCCGATCCTGGCTCCCCTCCATGCGATGCCGCGCGTGCTCCCCTTCGCGGCCATCGTGATGCTGAGCCTCTGGTTCGGGGCCACTCAGGTCTATCCCTGGGCCATGCCCGAATACGCTAACAACCACCACATCCACGGCCGCCACGCCTGGCTCAACGCGCCCTTCTTCTTCCTGCGCGTGGCCCTCTTCTTCGGGCTCTGGATCGGCATCGGCCAAGCCCTGCTGAAGCGCCATAAGCTGGCGGCGCCCTTCATCGCCGTCTTCGCCGCCACCTTCGCGCTGGCCAGCTTCGACTGGATCATGAGCGTCGAGCCCCTCTGGTACAGCACGATCTTCGGGATCTACGGCTTCGCGGGCATGTTCGTGCAGGGCATCGCCCTCCTCACCCTCAGCGCCATCGCCCTCCGGAATTTCGGGCTGGTTCGGGGTGTGGCCCACGCCCGCAACCACGATCTGGGCAAGCTCCTGTTCGCCTTCAGCTGCTTCTGGGCCTACATCTGGCTCAGCCAGTTCATGCTGATCTGGTACTCGAACATCCCGGAGGAGATCGGGCCCATGAAGGCCCTGGTGTTCGGGCCTTGGGCGCCGCTGTTCTACCTGAACGTGGTGTTGAACTTCGTGGCGCCCTTCTTCCTGTTGATCCAGAAGAAGGCCAAACAGGACGAGACGGTGCTCATCTGGGCCGCGGTGATCCTGCTCGCAGGCCATTGGCTGGACATCTACCTCATGGTCTTCCCCGCCCTCACCAAGGCGGCGGCGCCGAGCTTCGGCCTGGCCGAAGTGGGCGGCATCCTGCTGACCCTGGGCTGCGGCCACCTGGCCGTGTGGTCCCGCCTCACCCGCAGCCGCCCCACGACGTGGGATGATCGCTTCGCCACCGGTGCTTCGCTCATCGACGATCAGCACAAGGCCCTGCACGACCAGGTGACCGGCCTCTTCGACCTCATCGAGGGCTTCCGGCCCGGCAAGGAACGCGAGATCGCCGCCGCGTTCAAGGCCTTCACCGCGGGGCTGAAGGAGCACATCGAGACCGAGGAGGCCACCATGGCCAATATCGGCGAACCGCTGGCCAAGGAACACCAACGCGCCCATCGGGAGTACCTCCTGAGCCTGGAGCGCCTGATCGGCCGCGGCGACTATGGTCCGAACAGCCATGAGGACCTGTTGAACGCGCTGGGCGAGTTCCGCCTCCACTTCGACACCCAGGAAGAGCAGGCCCTCCTGGATCACCTGCGGACCAGCGGCCATCCCCACTGATCCACCTCCATTTGGAGAACGCCATGGGCAATCTGGGCATCACCGAACTGCTACTCATCGGCGCCGTTCTGCTCCTCTTCTTCGGCCCTTCCCGCTTGCCCCAGCTGGGCCGCAGCCTGGGCGAAGGCATCGGGGAATTCAAGAAGGCCGCGAAGAGCTTGACGGATCCCGTCTAGGAGCGTGTCCAAGGAACCCATGGGAGCCCCTTGGGTTCCTTGGACACGCTCCTCGCCTTGAGCCAGCTCGCGGAAGGGGGGATCCTTCGGATCCCCCCTTCCGCGAGAGTTGGAGAGAATGGATTCAGAGGGACGACCCATGACCAAAATGCCCGAACCGCCCAGCCAGTACACCGCCTTCGTCGCCCGCTTCCCCAAGCTGGGCGAAGCCTGGGAGGCCATCCATGAGGCCGGGGCCCAGGGCCCCCTGGATGAGCGCACCATCCGCCTCGTGAAGCTGGCCATCGCCGTGGGGGCCCAGCGCTCCGGCGCGGTGCACAGCAGCGTCCGCAAGGCCCGGGCCATGGGCATTCCCGATGAGGAGATCGAGCAGGTGGTTTCCCTCGCCGCAGGCACCCTGGGCCTGCCCGCCACCGTGGCCGCCTGGACCTGGCTCCACGACAAGTAGCTCGGACTGGAAGGGGCCTTGGGTCCCATGCGAATCGGGCCCCGTGAGGGGCCCGATTCGCGAGAAGGATCAGCGGCTACTTCGAGCTTCGCCGCGCCGCGTCCTGCTCCACGTGCTGGTGGAGATCGGCGATGCGGGCGAGCGCGGACTTGGCGGAAGGGCCGAGGGTGGAACCCAGCTGGTGCAGGATCTGGCGAAGCTCCGCACAGGTCTCCCAGAACTTGGGATCGGTGGCGGGGATCGGATTGGAGCTGCGCGGCGCACTCATTGCGGGCCTCCGGGGGGCAGTGACTGGTACCCCATTAGGCTGCGCTCATGGAAGGACCATGGCATTGATTAGGGTCACATGGGTCCGGATTAGTTTCGGGATCCGGAATCCAGAATAGCGAAACCCCGATGGCTCAGCATCCGGGCCATTGCGCTTCGGCGAATCCGGCCGGGAACTTTAGGGTTAAGTTCCCATTTGGGAGTTGTTAGAAACGCTTCCGAAAATACCTACCAGGTGATCCGGATCACGGCAGAATGGGCGCCACAAGCCCATCCTTCTCCAGTAACCCTTTCCCAGGAGGCCCCATGGCCCGAAAGTCACTCCTCATGCTGGCGGTCCTCGGGATCGTCGCGCCCCTCTCCGCCACCATGCCCTTCGTGAAGAAGGCCCAGGCCGCCGGCTTCACCGAAGTGAAGAACTGCAAGTCCTGCCATGAAGCCGCCATGCCGAAGAAGGGCGACAAGATGGAATTCAACGACATGGGCAAGTTCCTGATGGCCGAGAAGGCCAAGCGCAAGGCCGCTGAAGTGGACGTGGCCTGGCTGAAGGATTACAAGGCCAAGAAGTAACTTTCCCCAAGAAGCGAGAAGGCCCGGCGAATGCCGGGCCTTCTCGCTTCTTGGGGAGGTCAGAACTTCAGGAGGCTCTGCAGCCAGAACTTCTTGGTGTCCTTGCTCAGGGCGCCGGGGGCGGAGGCGGCGTCGCCGGCGTAGCTGCCCGCCTTGGCCATGAGGCTCCACCCCTTAGTGACCTGGAAGCCCACGAGGGCGTTCCACTCCTTGCCGTAGGCGGTGCCGTCGGTCTCGGCCTTGTAGGTGTGGTGGCTGGCCTCGAAGGTCCAGGCGCCCACCTTGCCCTTGTAGGTGGGGAAGGTATCCTCCAGGCCCTTGGTGGGCGTGGCGAGGAAGCGGTCCACCCAGCCGTTCCAAGCGTGCAGCGTGGCGTAGGGCGTCTTGAAGCCGGGCTCCAGGGTCTCCTGGGTCAACTGGAGGCTGTGGTCCTTGGTGAAGCGGAAGCCGAGGCCCAGGTAGCGGTAGTCGGCCTCGAGGGTGCCCGTGAGGGTGGCGTCCTTGGTGCGGTCCTGCTTGGCCATGGAGACGTCGTAGAAGAGCTTCCAGACATCACCATCGACCCGGGCCCCGGTGTGTTTGAAGGAATTGGCCGTGGAGGTGCCGGTGGAGGCGGCGAGGGCGGATCCCACCCTGACCTGCTCATCGAAGGCGTAGTAGAAGGCGCGGATGTGCCCCTTGGGGATGACCTTCACATCCACGTTGATGAGCTCGCCGTTGATGGGCTTGGTGAAGCCGGTGATGAGGTGGGCCTGGGTGAGATGGCCGAGGTTGAGGGCGACGTACTGCGTGTCCAGGGCGTAGGTGAGGCCCGTGAAGACCTGGTCGTTCTGGCGCCAACCCACGCTGCCGACGAAGCGCTGGTTATCGAGGTTGATCACCTGGCGGCCCGCCTTGAGGCCCTTCCACTCCACGAAGAGCTGGTTCAAGCCGGAGAGGGGCTGATCGACGACGGTGGCATGGGTGGCCCTTCCGTACCCCGTCTGGGGTACGAAATAGCGGGTGGAACCAAGGACAGCCACGTTCTCGAACTGGGCCGTGAGGGAGAGGCCTTCCCACTGGGCGGTCTTGTAGGTGAGCACGAGCCGGTTGGTGGGGGCATCGGCGGTCTTCAAGCTCACATCGTCGTCCACGTGCTCGTAGCGGGTGCGGATCTCCAGGCTGGCCTTGCCCTTGGCCAGGGCATCGAGGGGCGTGGCCTCCTGGGCCTGCATGGCGGTGCCCACGATGAGGATCGCCAAGGTGGAGGTGAATTTGGGCATGGTTTCTCCAGGGCATGGGCGCCTTGAACGGAGGGGCCGTCCAGGCTCCCTCAGGTTGGAACTAACACTTCACTTCAGCGTTCGTACGGGCGTAATACCACCAGTTGAGGACCAGACAGAGCACGTAGAAGGCAGCGAATCCATAGAGGGCGTTTTCGACGGTGACGGCGCCTGGCTTGATTTGGCTTTTGAAGACGGTGGGAATGATGAAGCTGCCATAGGCCGCGGCAGCGCCCGTCCAGCCCAGCACGGGGCCGGCGAACTGGGGCTCGAAGATGAAGGGCACCATCTGGAAGGTGCTGCCGTTGCCGATGCCGCTGCCAAGGAAGAGCAGCATGAAGCTGAACATGAAGGCGCCGAAGAAGGGCGTGGGATCCGGTGCCGCCACGGCGGCCTTGACGTAGTGGGCCACCAGGAGGGCGCCGACGATCTGGATGACCGTGGACCACTGGGTGACGACGCTGCCGCGGAGCTTATCGGAGAGCCAACCGCCGATTGGGCGGATGAGGCTGCCCAACAGAGGGCCTAGAAAGGCGAAAGCGGAAGGGTCCTTTTTGAACACGATCTTGATGAGCAGGGGGAAGGAAGCGCTGTATCCGATGAAACTGCCGAAGGTCATGATGTAGAGGAGGGTCATGATCCAGTTGTGCTTCATGCCGAAGATGCGGAACTGCTTGCCTAGGCTCTCCTTCACTTTTCCGGGGAAAAGCTTCATGGCCCCTAGGCAGAGCACCACCACGAGGATCACCAGGCCCAGCTGGAGGCTGAGGGGGAGCTTGGGGTTCTTCACGAGGATCCAGGCGCCTACGGCACTCACGGCCATGGCCACGGCCTGAAGGCTTAGGATGCGCATCACGGCCGCAGAGGTGGGCTCGCTGTCTTGGCCGGGCAGGTTGTTCATCCCGAACCAGGAGCCGAGGGTGAAGAGCACGAGC
Organism: Acidobacteriota bacterium; assembly: GCA_016192145.1. Taxonomy (GTDB): domain Bacteria; phylum Acidobacteriota; class Holophagae; order Holophagales; family Holophagaceae; genus JAFDVN01. Next base: position 622,602 of record JACPUT010000006.1, read on the forward strand.
ATGGGCACCCAAACCAGAGCCCCATTTTGGATGTAGAGGGCCTGGCCCGCGGCGGTGACGTGGGGCGCTCCGGCCAGGCTGCCGAAGAGGGCGCCGGTCATCACTACGGGGATGAGGAACTGCATCACGGACACCCCCAGGTTCCCGATGCCAGCGTTCAGCCCCAGGGCCAAGCCGGAAAGGCGCTTGGGGAAAAATCCATTGATGTTGGACATGGAGGAGGAGAAGTTGCCGCCGCCCACGCCCGAGAGAACGGCCAGGGCCGCGAAAGTGGCGAACGGGGTGCTCTTGTCCTGAAGGGCGATGCCCGCGCCCAGAGCCGGGGCGATGAGCAGGGCGGTGGTGATGCCCACCACGTTGCGGCCGCCGGCAAGGGCCACGAGGAAGGAGCTGGGGATGCGGAGCGTGGCGCCGGCGAGGCCCGCGATGCTCACGAGGGTGAAGAGCTGAGTGTCGTCGAAGGGGAAGACGCCCTTCATCTTCGCGGTGAGGATGCTCCAGAACATCCACACGCTGAAGGCGCAGAGGAGGCTGGGCACGGAAAAGGTGAGGTTCCGCCAGGCGGTCTTGGATCCACCACCCTTCCAGAACGCGGTGTCTTCGGGCTTCCATTCGCTGAGCTTGGTCATGGGGTCTCCGGTCAATCGATGTCGGTGGCTACAGCGTGACGACGTTCCTCGCCGAAGGTTTCCAGGGCCTTGCCGTGGGCGCCCACCCAAGTCGTCGTCCAGCGGCGGTCCACCAGGGCGAGGGCCAGGAGGGCCAAGCCGGTGAGGGCCACGCCCGAAAGGAACCCGGGGGCGAAGGAATGGCCGAAGGTCGAACCCATGATTGAGAAGGTGTGCTGCTTGCCCAGCCCCATGAAATAGGGGAGGAAGCCGCCCGCCAGGGCGCCGATCTCCCCGATGAGGCTGGAGGCCACGGCGGTATCGCCGCGGAAGCGCAAGGGAACCAGCTGGAACACGGCGCCGTTGCCCGCGCCCATGGCGGCGAAGGTGACCACGAGGATCGCCACCGTCACGAGGGGGTTGGGGGGCAGGGTCGCCGCGAGGCCCACGGTGACGAGGATGGCGCCGCAGAGCCAATAGAGGAGGCGGATGCCGCCCAGGTGATCCGAGAGCCAGCCGCCGGCCACGCGCAGCACGGAGGCCACGATGACGATGGCGGCGCTGTACTTGCCGACGGAGGCCTTGGGGATGCCGTACTGGTCGCCGAAGAACACGGGCAGGAAGCTGGAGAGGCCGATGAAGCCGCCGAAGGTGACGGCGTAGATGAGGTTGAAGATCCAGGCATCGCGGTTCCAGAGGATCTTCACGTAGTCCATGAGGGGCTTCTTGGCTTCGCGATCCGAGGGCTCCTTGGCGAAGATCAGGAGCAGGAGGAAGGCCAGGCCCATGGGAATCATGGCGAAGCCGTAGACCATCTTCCATCCATAGACCTTGGCCATGGGGGGGGCCATGAGGAGGGCCAGAACGGTGCCGCTGTTGCCGGCGCCGGCGATGCCCATGGCCAGTCCCTTGAACTTCGGGGGGAAGGAGCCGGAGCCCAGGGAGAGGGCCACGCCGAAGGAGGCACCGGCCACGCCCAGGGCCACGCCCATGCCCAGCACATGGTTGTAGCTGGAGACGAACTGCCAGCCGAAGAAGAGGCAGCAAAGGATGATGCCCATCTCCAGCAGGGCCGCGTTCTTTCGCCCGATGTACTGGGAGAGGATGCCCAAGGGGAAGCGCATCAGGGCGCCCGCCCACACGGGAACGGCCACCATGAAGCCCTTTTCCGCGGCCGAGAGGCCGAACTGCTCGGCGATGAAGAGGGCCATGGCCCCGTTCAGCACCCAGATGGCGAAACAGAAGTCGAAGTAGAGGAAGGAGGTCAGCAGCGTCGGCATGTGGCCCGACTTGCGGAACTCCTTGAAGGTGGCGAGGAAGGACATGGGCACCCTTTCGAAGCCTGCGGCCGATAGAAAAGCGGATCAATGAATCCGAAAATAAGGATGCCTGATGTTTGACCCAAGACAAGGGTGGGGCGGGGATTCATGATAAAGATCACGTAAGTGTTTGTCCTACATGGTTCGCTCTGGGCGTGGAAGGGCCATGGTGACGGCTCCGCCCAGGACTAAATCGATGCGATCCTGCCTGAGGAGAAGGGTAGGAATGGGCTGGACCTCTGGTGTCTTTCAATCGCTGCGGGGCCGGCTCACCCTTCTGGCCTGCTTGGCCACCCTACCGGCCTTCCTTTTCGTGCTCTACGCCGCCAGCCAGGAACGGCAAGTCGCTTTGGGCCGGGCGGAAAGCGAGGCCCGCTATGTGGCAAGCCTGGCTTCCCGGGAGCATGCCCATCAGGTCATCGGCGCCGAACGGCTGCTGGGCCGCCTCGCGGAAATGGGGGCTGCCTCCGGACAGCCCCGGCTGGAACCCCTTCAGTCGCTTCTTCCTTCAGTGCTCAGGGGATTTCCCCAATGTGCCAATCTCGGCATCCTCGATGGGGAAGGGCGATTGGTCTTCAGCGTGGTGCCTCCAGACCATGCAGTGGATATGAAGGGCAACCTGGCCTTTGAAGGGGCCCTCCAAGCTCCGGGCGTGGCTCTGGGCCGCTACCAAGTGGGGCAGATCGTCGGGCGCCCCGTGCTGATCCTGGCCCAGGCCGTGCGGGACCGGCAGGAGCACTTACTGGGCGTGCTCTTCGCGGCGCTGGACCTTGCCTGGCTCAAGCAATTGGCAAACCAGCCCGGCATGCCGCCCGGTTATGCCCTGCTCATCGTGGACCGGGATGGGCGAGTGCTGGCGCGTTCCGAAGGAACGGGGCGGGGCATGGCCGAAGAAGGGGGGCTCCTCCCGGAGTTCCGGGAGCTGCGGGATTCCTCCCGTTACCAGAGCCGGGGCCGGGGGGTGGATGGGATTCCGCGCCTGTACTCAGTGGTACCCATGGCCGGCGTGCCCGATCTGTACGCCGCGGTGAGCCTGCCCGAGGAGCGGGTCACGGGTCTAGCCAACCGGGCCTTTCTGCGCGCGGTGTTGGCCTTGGCGGTGCTCACCTTGCTTACCGTGGCCTCCTCCATCGCGGCGGCGGACCTGTCCGTGCTCAGGGATCTCCGCTTGCTCGCGAGGGCCACCCGCGCCTTCGGCGGCGGGGATTTGGCGGCGCGGGCCCCCGTGCCGCCGGCCACCGGAGAAATCCGTGATCTGGCGACAGCCTTCAATGGCATGGCCGAGGCACTGGAGGCGCGGCACCGGGAGGCCACCCTGGCCCACGACCAGCTACGCGCCCTCTCGCACAGGCTCCAGGCCGCCCGGGAGGAGGAGGGGGCCCGCATCGCGCGCGAGCTGCACGACCAGCTGGGGCAGGAACTCACGGCCCTGAAGCTCGAGCTGGGTCGCATGAGGCGGCTTCGCCTGGTTGGTTCCTCCGGAACCGCCGAGCTGGACCTCGGGCTTGAGCAGATGGGGGCGCAAATCGACGCCTGCGTGGATTCCATCCGAAAAATCTCCTCGGAGTTGCACCCCAGCGTCCTGGACCGTTTGGGTCTAGCGCCGGCCCTTGAGTGGCTCATCCGGGAGTTCGAGCGTCGGAGTGGGCTGCCCTGCGACTTCACCGCCGAAGGGGATCTGCGGGAGCTGGAGCCTCAAGTGGCCACGGCGCTCTTCCGCATCACCCAGGAAGCCCTTACGAACATCCTCCGACACGCGGAGGCCCGCAAGGCGGAGGTGGATATCCGCGAGGAAGGGGGCCAGCTTTTCCTCTGCATCCGAGACGATGGGCGGGGATTTCACTCCGGGGAGGCAGGCGCTTCCCTTGGCCTGCTGGGCATGGGCGAGCGGGCCCGGCTCCTGGGCGGCTGCGTGGACGTGATTTCACGGCCGGGAGAGGGAACGTCCATCCTGGCCCGGGTCCCACGGATTTCCCCAAAGGCATAGGATCAATCCATGTGGCACATCCTTCTTACCGACGATCACGCCATCCTGCGCACGGGGCTGCGCCGGATCCTGGAGGATGCCTTCCAGGGCGTCCAGGTGGGCGAAGCCGGCAGCGTGGACGAGGCCCTCGCCAAAGTGAAGGAAGGGGGATGGGACCTGCTGGTGCTCGATATCTCGATGCCAGGCCGTGGCGGACTGGAAGCCATCCCCGACTTCAAGGCCCTCCAATCCCACCTCCCGATCCTGGTGCTCAGCATGTACGGAGAGCAGCAGTTCGCCATTCGAGCTTTGCGGGCGGGAGCCTCGGCCTACCTCACCAAGGAACATGCGCCGGAAGAGCTGATCCAGGCCATCCGCACGGTGCTCTCGGGCAGGCGCTACATCGGCGCCTCGCTGGGGGAGGCCCTGGCTGCCCACGTGGCCCTGGATCGGGAAGGGCCGCCCCATGAGCTGCTATCGGGGCGCGAGTTCGAGGTGTTCCGGCTCATCGCCTCCGCCAAAGGCATGACCGAGATCGGGGAGGAGCTGGGCCTATCCGTGAAGACCGTGAGCACCTACCGCACCCGGATCCTGGAGAAGATGCAGATGGGCTCCAACGCGGAGCTGATGCAATACGCCATCCGCCAGGGCCTCGTCGAATAACCCCGTAGGACAAACGCCGACCGGACCCTTCCAAATAAAAGGAGCAATGAGTCCGAATAATCCCGCTTTCGCGCATCGCCGCTGGGAAGCACCTTGAAGGCACCGGAAATCCGGAGCGGAGGCGGCATGGGCGGGGGGAAGTGGAAGGCAGTTCCGGGAGGACCCAGGGGCCCGCTCCGCGAAGCTTTCCTGCAGGTTGTCGCGGAACTTCACCCCGCCTACTTCGCCATGGTGATGGCCACGGGCGTGCTCGACGTCGCCTGCCGCCTGCTCGGCATCAAGCTTCTGGCGGAAATGCTCCTCTGGACCAACCTCGCGGCCTACCTCGCGCTATGGATGTTGACGATCCTACGCATGGCGCGCTTTCCGCGCCTCTTCCTCGCGGATTGGAGCAACCACCAGCGGGGGCCCGGCTTTTTCACCACCGTGGCCGCCACCTGCGTGGTGGGTATCCAGCTGGTGGTGCTCCGGCAGGAATTCACCCTGGCCCGGGGGCTCTGGTGGGGAGCCTTGGCCCTTTGGCTCGTCTGCATGTATGCCATCTTCGCGGCCCTCACCGTGAAGGAGGAAAAGCCTCCTCTGGAGGACGGCATTAACGGCGGCTGGCTCACCGCGGTCGTGGCCACCCAATCCCTCTGCGTCCTGGGCTGCCTGGTGGCGCCAGAGCTGGGCCTGCCCTTGGATGGTGCCCTCTTCCTCATGACCTCCCTCTGGCTCTGCGGGGGGATGCTCTACATCTGGATGATCTCGCTGATCTTCTATCGGTATACCTTCCTGCGCTTCCTCCCCTCGGACCTCATGCCGCCTTATTGGATCAACATGGGCGCCATGGCCATCTCCACCCTCGCCGGCACGATGCTCATCAAGGCCGCTGGGAGCTCGCCCCTGCTGACCTCCCTTCTGCCCTTCCTCAAGGGTTTCACGCTGCTCTACTGGGCCACCGCCACCTGGTGGATTCCCATGTTGCTGATCCTGGGCCTGTGGCGTTACGTGGCCCGCAAGGTGCCGCTCACTTACGACCCCCTCTATTGGGGTGCCGTGTTCCCGCTGGCCATGTACACGAGCTGCACCTACCGCCTTTCGGAAGCCCTGAACCTGCCCTGGCTCGCCGGGATCCCCCGGCTCACCATCGCAGCGGCGCTCACCGCCTGGCTGCTCACCTTCTTGGGGCTCCTGCTCTCCATCGCCCGAACGCTGTTCCGGGTCCTCGGCCTGCCCGCCACCGAACGAATTCCCCTGCTCGGCGCCCTTCGCCGACCGTTCTGATCCCTTTCTGGAGGATTTATGTCGCACTCCCACGCACCCTCCCTCCCCCTTCCCAACCCCGCCTTCACCCGGGAGGTCCAGGCCGCCCGCCAGCGGGGGGACCGCGGCCGCCAGCAGATCCTTTGGGGCTGGGTGGCGACCATGGCCGGCGTGGCCTGCTACTGCCGTGCCCTCTTCGGCCTGGACACCGAGGCCGGCGCCCTGGATGCCCTCACCCGCACGGGCGTCCTCGGCTGGACCGCTTCGGGCCTGATGCTCTTCGGAGTGGCCCTCTGGATCTTGGGCAACCTCCGCTACCTTCACGACGTCATGGAAGCCACCGAGTCCGGCAAGGACTGAGCGGAACAAGGGAGTACACACGATGGATTACGTGACACCTGCGCGCCTCATGGACGAGCTGGAAGCCGTAGGGCGCAAGAAGGCGGCCCTCGGAGCCCGGGCGATGGTGCTAAAGGGCTTCCTCTCGGGCGTGCTCCTGGCTTACGCCACGGCCCTGGCCTTCAAAGTGTCGGACGGTTTCGCGCCGGGAGCTTCAGCCCTCGTGGCCGGGGTGGTCTTCCCCGTTGGATTCGCCATGATCGTGCTCCTGGGCATGGAGCTGGCGACCGGCAACTTCGCCGTGCTTCCCATCGCCTGCCTCCGTGGCAGCATCCCGATCAGGGGGGTACTGCGCAGCTGGGGCTGGGTGCTCCTGGGCAACCTCCTTGGGAGTCTCTTCGTGGGGCTGCTCCTGGGTGTGGCCCTCACGGAGATGTTCCTTCAGCCGGCGGGCCCCTTGGGCGTCAAGCTCGTGGCCGTGGCCCAGGCCAAGACCCATGCCTACGCCCACGGGGGGGCGCGGGGCTGGATCACGGCCTTCACCAAAGGTCTCCTCTGCAATTGGATGGTGGCCATGGGCACGGTGCTCGGCCTCAGCTCCAGCTCCACCTGGGGCAAAATCGCAGCCATCTGGCTACCCATCACCACTTTCTTCGCCCTGGCCCTGGAACACTCCGTGGTGAATCTCTTCGTAATCCCCACTGCGATGCTATTGGGCGCGGACATCACGATTGGCGAGTGGCTCTTCTGGAACCAGCTGCCGGTGATCTTGGGCAACCTCGTGGGCGGGGCCCTGCTCACGGGTGCCCTACTGCACCTCGTCTACCCTCGGGTCCTCGGGGAGGGGGCTTTGGAACACTGAGCCCCAGGGCGCCCTATTCTTCCAGATCCGGCGCCTTGAAGGCGAGGGCCAGGGCCACGGCCGTGAGGGCGAGGGAGACGAAGAAACTGCCAGGCAGGATGGCCCGGTAGCCATCCAGCACCGCCCCCAGCACCGTCTCGAAGAGGTAGAGCTGGATGGCGAGGATGAGGAGGGCGACGGCCAGGGCCGCGTCGCTCAGGTGGGCCTTGCGGGGTAGTTTGCGCATCAGGCATCCCCCCCTTCCGTGGGTTTGGCGAGATCCCCCACGGCTCGCACGCTGCCATCGGGGCCCACTTCCAAGGCGATGCCAGCCAGGGGGCGCGTGGGTGGGCCCTGCACGGGAAAGCCGCGATCCGGCTCGAAGAAGCCCATGTGGCAGGGGCACTCAAGGCGCTTGCCATCGAAGCGAACGGCGCATCCCAGATGGGTGCAGGTCTGGCGGTAGGCGCGCAACTTTCCCTCATGGGTGCGCAGGAGGATGCAGCGATCGTCCGCGTCCCGGAAGGTGAAGAGTTTGCTCTCGCCCGCCTTCAGCTCGGCGGCCCCTTCCAGGGGCACGGGCTCGTGGCGGGCCCCTTCGCCCGGGGCGCCCTCGAGGGGGCGCTTGCGGCCCCAGAGGTACCCGATGCCGACGGTGAAGCCGGCGCTCACCACGGCGAGGAAGCGGGCGAACTCTCGGCGGGAGTAGCGGCTCTCCTCGTGGAGATCCAGGGGGAAGGCGCGGCGCCAGAATGGTTTCGAGACAGGCTCCTGGGCCATTCACCACCCCCCTTCGGCGAGCAGCAGGGCCGCGTCCAGGTGCAGCGGTTTATCGGGATCGGGCACCATGAGCGCGTTGCGGGTCTTCACCTTGAGGGCTCCCACGGTGAACTCCCGCACGGGCTTGTTCTGGCGCATGGCGCTGATCTCATGCTTGGGCACGTAGAGCAGGGCCTGGCTGGGGCACACGGTGGCGCACATGGGCTTGTGGCCCTCGCTGGTGCGGTCGTAGCAGAGGTCGCACTTGAGCATCTGCTCGAGGCCCGAGAAGACGATGGGCACGCCGAAGGGGCAGCTCAGCTCGCAGTTCTGGCAGCCGATGCAGCGGGGCTTTTGCGAGCTGTGGACGACGCCGTCCTCGCTGCGCTTGATGGCGTCCGCGGGGCAGACCTGGGCGCAGATGGGATCTTCGCAGTGCATGCACACCGTGGGAGCCGTTTGGGTGGAGTTGAGCCGGTCCATCTCATCGAGGTGGATCATGGGGCGGCCCTTGTGCGTGCCGCACTCGGCGCAGGCGCCCACGCAGGACTTGCAGCCGATGCAGCGCTGGGGGTCGATGAAGAAGCCGTACTCGTCAGAGACCATCAGAAGACCCTTTCCGGCAGGACGGCTTGGTTGGTGCGCGCCTCATAGGCCATGCGCTGCAGCTCCGCCAATTCCGGGCTCAGCTGGTCGGCCGTCGTCTTCTTGATCCGGCAGGCGCTCACCTTGAACTCGGGGATCTTGCTCTGGGGGTCCAGGTGGCGGGCCGTGAGGCGATTGACGGAGAGGTCGCCGGGCCAGTGGTAGGGGACGAAGACGGTATCGGGCCGGATGGTCTTCACGACCTTGGCGGGCAGGACCATGGCGCCGCGCCGGCTGGTGATCTCCACGGGGTCCCCATCGGCGATGCCGAAGCGCTCGGCGAGCTTGGGGTGGATCTCCAGGTAGGGGTGGGGGCACTGCTCCACGAGGAAGCCGATGCGGCGGGTCTGGGTGCCGCTGAGGAAGTGGAAGACCGTGCGGCCCGTGGTGAGCCACACAGGGAAGTCGGCGTCCACCACCTCCATGGCGGGACGCCAGGGCGTGGGCTGGAGGTGGGCCTTGCCATCGGCATGGTAGAAGCGGCCGCCCTCGAAGAGCCGGGGCGTGCCGGGATGGCCTTCGGTGGGGCAGGGCCAGAAGACGCCCATCTCATCTTCCACCCGCTTCCAGGTGATGCCGGTGTAATCGGCGGTGCCGCCGCTGCTGGCCCTGCGCAGCTCGTTGAAGATGTCCTCGGGCCCCTTGAGGTGATCGAAGAACTTGCCCTGGCCCATCCGCTGGGCGATTTCCAGCTGGATGGCCCAGTCGGGGCGCGCGTCGCCCGGGGGCTCCACGGCCTTGTTGAGCTTGATGACGCGGCCTTCGGCGGAGGTGGAGGTGCCCTCGTCCTCCTCGTGCAGGGCGGAGGGCAGCACCACGTCCGCGTGCTGGGCGCTTTCGCTGAGGAAGAAATCCAGGCAGACGAAGAACTCCAACTTGGAGAGCGCCGCGCGGGTGAACTCCGTATCCGGCAGGCTCACGAGGGGATTGAAGCAGAGCAGCAGCAGGCCCTTGATCTCGCCGGCGTGGATGGCGTTCATGATCTCCTGGGCGCTGAGGCCCTTGCGGGGCAGCTCCTCGTCCTTGCAGCCCCACACTTTGCAGACGTGCGCGCGGTGCTCGGGGTTCTCGATATCGCGGTTGCCGGGCAGCTGATCGCACTTGTGACCCTGCTCCCGCCCGCCCTGGCCGTTGCCCTGGCCCGTGATGGTGGCGTAGCCGCAATACGGTTTCCCGATGCGGCCCGTGGCCAGCACGATGTTCTGGGCCGAGAGGCAATTCTCCACGCCCTTGCTCTGGTGCTCGATGCCCCGGGCGTGGAGGAGGAAGCTCGTCTTGGCCTCGCCCCACATGCGGGCGGCCTTCTCGAGGGCGGCCACGGGCAGGCCTGTGAGCTCGCTGGCCCACTCGGGCGTGCAGTCCTTCACGGCCTCCAGGGCCGCCTCGAAGCCCGTGGTGTGGGCGGCGAGGAAGGCGTGGTCCACCATGCCCCACTTGTTCAGGAGATGGAGCACGGCGTTGGTGAGGGCGAGGTCGGAGCCGGGCTTGAGGGGCAGCATGAGATCCGCCGTGCGGCCCAGGGGCGTGATGCGGGGATCGACCATGATGAGCTTGGCGCCGCGATCCCGGGCCCGCCAGATGTAGTCGGTGGTGATGGGGCTGCACTCGGCGATGTTGGAGCCCTGCACCCAGATCACTTCCGCGCCTTCGATGTCCGCCCAGCTGTTGCCGGCGCGGTCGATGCCGAAGGTCTTCTTGTTGGCGACACCGGCGCTCACCATGCAGAGGCGGCCGTTGTAGTCGAGGTTCCTGGTGCCCAGGCCCAGGCGGGCGAACTTGCCCGTGAGGTAGCTCTTCTCGTTGGACATGGACACGCCCGAGAGCACGGCGAAGGCATCCTTGCCGTACTTGTTTTGAACGTCCTGGATGCCCTGGATGACGCGATCCATGGCGGGCGCCCATTCGCTTTCCTGGAAGCCCTGCTCCGTGCGGACGAGGGCCTTGGTGAGGCGGTCGGGGTGGTTGCCCTGGAGGTAGCGCTTCACGCCCTTGGGACAGAGCTTGCCCTCGTTGAAGGGGAAGTCCTCCCAAGGCTCGAAGCCGATGACGTCGTTACCCTTCACCTTCAGCTGGATGCCGCACTGTTGGCCGCAGAAGCAGCAGTGCGTCTTCACGAGGCGATCGGGCTCCGGATCCGCATCCCAGCCGCCGGGAGGGGCCAGGTTGAGGTGCGGGCCGTAGGTGGTTCGCAGGGCGTCAAGCGTGAGGGGGGTGCGCGCCATTTCAATCCTGGGGGGGCTTGGTTGAGTTCGGGACCAAAAGCGGAACGCAGAGGCGCAGAGGCGCAGAGGCGCAGAGGAAGAGGTTTGGTTTTGGAACTCGGGACGAGGCCACAAGGGGCCTCTGCGTCTCCGCGTCTCTGCGCCTCTGCGTTAGGTCTTTGGTAGCGGCCCCGGCCGGAAATTCCGCCCTGGATTCGAGGGGTGACCTGCCTGGGCCAACCATTCGGGGGCTCATGAGGAAGGCCTCATCGTGGTGGGATCGTCGATGGGCACGACGGGTTCGGGTAGGTCGTGGAAGGGATCGAAGCCGCCGCCGAGGCGCACGCTCTGGGCCTTGGCGAGGAGGCGCCGCTTGCATTTGGGGCAGAGGTCCAGGTGGTGCACGTCCTTCGAATGCCGGGCTGCGTCTAGCTCCAGGCGGCTGAAGAGCTCGCCGAGATCCCGGCGCTGGTTGGCGCGGATGAAGGGATCCCCGCAGGCCTTGCAGGGCAGGCGGCCGTCCGCTTCGCCATCGGCCTTGTAGAAGCTCACGCCCAGCTGGGCCGGGCGCTGCACGATGTGGAAGAGTTTGCCGAAGGGCAGGCTCAGGAGCAGCAGGATCACCGTCAATTCGTGCAGGTAGGCGAGGGTGCCGAAGTTGCGGCCGTGGAGGAATTTCTCCGAGGCCGTGAGCATGAGCCCCGTGATGCTCACGGCCAACAGCAACAGCAGGGGGGCGATGTCCAGATCGAAGCGCTGGGTGGCCATGTCGCCCTCGTCCTGGCGGCGGCGGACGAAGGCCAGCACGCACCCCGCGATCACCATGACGGCGGCCACGTCCAGGACGTGGAAGGTGAGCCAGGCCACGGGGGAATCCAAGGGGAAGTCCCCGGCGGGGAACCCGAAGACCCAGGCTTGGTATCGGGAGACGTCGAGACCGTGGGAGGTGAAACGCACCCACCCGAACACGAGCGGGAAGGTGACTGCGAAGGCCAGCAGGCACCCCCAGGCGATGAGGGCGTGGGCGCCCCACCGCTTGATGGAGCGCCGCTCGATGAAGCGCTGGAGGAAGAGCTGATCCAACGCCAAGAGCGCGAGCCTCGGTAACTCCAGCAACCCCCTGGGCGTGAGGAGCCGGGCCACGCTGTGGTGGAAGTACATGGCCGTGGCGGGTCGCTCCACCCAGGACCAGTAGCGGTACGCGATGCCGAAGATGGCGAAGAGGGCGGAGAGCAGGTAGCCCAGGAGGGCGGGATCCAGCCATCGGCCGCCCCGGCTTCCCACCACCACGGATGCGACCACCCCCATCAGGGTCAGGGACGCCCGGATCAGGGGGCGAGCCTGCAGATCAAGGCGGTGCAGGGGCACGGGTGGTTTCATCGAGGATCCTGGGTCACAGGATCCTCCCTTTAATTCAAGAGGCAACAATCTTTATTGACGTTCCCCGCCTCGTGGGAATCACGCCTTATGGGGGCCCTTGAGGCCCGCGACGCCAGGGTTCACGGCGAAACCCCGGGCCAGGGTGACCCGCTTCAGATCCGCGATGGTGGCATTGGTCATGGAAGTGGCCATCTGCTCCTTCACGGCCGTCCAGGCATCGTGCATGGGGCAGGGCTGATCGCTGGAGCACTCGGGGAAGCCCATGACGCAGGCCTTGAAGGTGTCCTCCCCATCCAGGAGGTGCACCACCTCCTCCACCGTGATCTTCTGGGTGGGCATGGCCAAACGGAAGCCGCCCTTGGGACCGCGCACGCTCTCCAGCATGCCGCCCTGAACGAGGCCCTGGAGCACCTTGGCCAGGTAGGGGCCGGGGAGGCCCAGCTGTTCCGCCAGGTCCTTGGCCATCACGAAGGTCCCATCCTCCGGCAGGGCTGCCAGGGCACGTAGGGCATAGGCGGAGGCGGAGGAGAAGATCATAGGGACCAGGGTAGCGGAGTCCCTGATCCGTAGAAGGGGGTTTAACCCCTGGCGGTGAGCCCATAGTCCCCGGTCAGTTCCTCGACCAGTTCCCGGACGCTCACCAGGTTCTTGAGACGCCAACCATTGGAACCCGTGAAGTAAAGGCCATTTTCCACATCGCCCAGGTGGGCGTCGGCCAGGCGGTCGGCGATGCAGTAGCCGGCGCCCCGGGCCCCTTCGCCCCGGCTGCAGGGCAGGAGGCAGTTGCTGATGCACTTGATGGCCGGGGCGGAACCATCCGCCACGTGATCCAGCAGGGGGGTGTGGACGGCCCGGGCGGGCATGCCCACAGGGCTCTTGATGAGGCTGATGTCCTCGGGGCGGGCCTGGAGGATGACGTCCTTGAAGTGGTCCGCCGCGTCGCACTCGTGGGTGCCGATGAAGCGGGTGCCCATCTGCACGCCGCCGGCGCCGAGGGCGAGGAAGCGGCGGATGTCGGCGCCATCCCAGATGCCGCCGGCCACGATCACGGGGAAGGTGCCCCAGAGATCCCGCTCGGCGATGACTTCGGGAAGGATGGCTTCCAGCGCGAAGGCGGGATCGCCGCACTGCTCCACGGAATAGCCCTGGTGACCGCCGGAGAGCGGGCCTTCCAGGACGACGGCATCGGGCAGGCGGTGGTACTTGCGCGCCCAGGTCTTGCAGAGCAGTTTCAAGGCCCGGGCCGAGGAAACGATGGGCACGATGGCAGCGTCGCCCGCCAACTCCGGGAGCTTCAGGGGCAGGCCCGCCCCGCTGATGACGAGCTGGGCGCCGGCTTCCACTCCCTCGCGCACCACGCGATCGTAATCCTCGATGGCGCACAGGGCGTTGATGCCGACGGCACCGTAACCCTTGGAGAGGTCCCGGGCATCACGGATGAGGCGGGCCAGGGCGGGGCCGTGGTTCAGGTTGCCGGGGCCCACGGGGCGGCCCTGCGCGAAGGTCACGCCCTCCGGGTGACCGTAGGCGGTGCCGATGGCGCTCACGATGCCCACGCAGCCCGTCTCGGCCACGGCGCCCGCGAGGTGGGACCAGGACACGCCCACGCCCATGCCGCCCTGGATGATGGGATAGGGGAGATCCAACTTTCCGATGCGCATGCGGGGCAGGGGCTCGGCTTCCGGGGCCAGGGCGCGGGGGAAGCGGGCCTCCAGCTTCTGGCGCAGCTCGGAGAAGAGGTCGCCGGCATCGCGCAGGGCCTTGGGGGAACGGAAGCTGAATCCGTCGAGGCCCCGTTTCATCCACTCGCGGCCATCCTCCAGCGCGGCATCCAAGCTGCCCAGCATGGGCAAGCGGCAGCTGGCGCGCAGGGAATCGAACCAGGCGCCGAGGCCTTCGAGCACGAGGGCATCCGGCTGGGCGTCGATGGCCTGGCGGGCTTCCACTTCGCCGGAAGCCAGCGCGAAGCGGCGCAGATCGAGCCCCTCCCAGGCCTTGCGAAGGGATTCGGGCACGGAGGGACCATGGACGAGGAAGGTGGCGCCCTCCTCCCTCGCCGTCTCGAGGGCCGCGCGAATCTGTCCGCGGAGGCCGCGCACATCGATGCCCAAGAGCGCGCCGGGCGAGAGCTTCAGGGCGCGGATCCGCGCGCGCAGCTCCTCGGGATCCGGGAAGGCGGGCAGGCGCAGGACACCCGCGCCCCCCGAGGAGGCGAAGGCCCCGGCGAGTCCGTCACCGCCTTCGGGAAACCAGCCCTGGATGAGCGCGAGCTTGGACGTGCCGGGAAAGACGTTGGCAGGCATGGGAACCCCTATCGGATCAAGCTGAGCAAGACTCCGCTCAGGGTCAGGTGCAGCAGTTCTTCCACGCCGGCGGTGCGGGGGCCGGGTTCCCGCGCCACGAGGCGGCGGTGGATGAAGGGACGAACCAAGCCGAGGACGCACCAGGCGGCCCACAGCTTCGAAACGGGATGCGGCAGGAGGAAGGCGGCGCTGAAAGCCAGGCCCTGCCAGGCCAGCGCGCGGATCATATCGGACCGGTCCAGGGGGCCCTTCAGGCGCAGGCGCACGAAGGCGAGGCTGGCCAGCAGGGTCGGCGCCAGGGGCGCCCAGGCCCGGAGGGCCTCGGCCAGGGATGCGCCTTGGGCCTGGAGCATGGTGGGCAGCAGCAGGCTGAAGGCCAGGGCGCCCAGGGCTTCCGGAAGCCAGCTGCGCTGATCCTTGCGCGGGCGGGCCAGGGCGAGGGCGGCGAGGAGGCCCGCCGTGCCCAGCCAGGGCAGGGCGATCCAGGTACCGCGGGCGCCGAGCAGGCCCAGGGCCAGTGCCGCACCCAAGGCGGGGACGGCGGTGGCGGAAGGCACCCGGGCGCCCGCCCGGAACCGCGCGAGGGGTTCCCGGAGCAGTAACCCGGAGAGGCCGAGCAGCGCGATCGCGCCGGAACCCAGGCCGGGACGCAGGGCGAGACCCACGCCCACGGGCAGCAATAGCAACGCCCACGTGCCATGCTCCGCCGGAAGCAGGGCCCGGAATTGCAGGGGACGGGGCAAGGGGTTCATGCCAACACCTTGGTGAGGGCGGCGCGGAGTTCCGCCCGGTAGAAGGCCTTCAACTCCGGATCGGAGACGAAGGGCGTCATCATCGTGGAGCGTAGCACCAGCAGCTGGGCATCCCCTTCCCATGTGGCCGGATCCGCGCCGAGGCGGGCGAGGAAGGGCTTCACGCCCGCGCCGTGGGTGCCCGCGCGCAGCAGGGTGCTCGTGAAGGCGAAGGGCCCCTGGCCGCCGGGGTTGAAGGCCGCGAGCACCTTGGCGCTGAGGGCGTTGAGTTCCTCCAGCGTGCAGGGGCCGCCCTCGGTGAAGGCGAAGAGGATCACGTCGAGGTCCGGCGGCGTGAGCAGGTGCGCGGTGGCGCGGCCGAAGGCCTTGCCATCCAGCAGCTCGGCCATGCCGCGGGAGGTGCGCAGGCTTTCCCCCAGGATGCGTCCATAGCCCGCGGCGTCCAGGCTCACGGCCCGGTGGGCCATCCAGCAGGCGGCCACGGCGGCGCCGGGGCGGCTGCCCTCCAGGGCGTAGGTGCCGGGGTGGTCGGGGTTCCCCTGGTTGATGTAGGCGGCGGGGCTGGCCACGGCGGTGCGCACCCGCTTGTCCTTGAAGGCGATGGCGCCGGCGGGGTAGGGGATGTAGCCCAGCTTGTGGGGATCCACGGTGGCCCCATCCACTTCCGAAAGCGCGGCGAGGGCGCCCAACTGGGCGGCGGTGGCGTCGGGCACGAGCGCGCGCAGGCCCTCGAGGTCCAGCAATCCTCCCTTGGGGTTCCGCACCAGGGCCCGGGCGTAGCCGCCGTAGGCCGCGTCGGCGTGGAGGAAGAAGGTGGCGCCGTGCTTCGCCCGGAAGGCCTCGCGCACGGCGAGGATCTCCGGCAAGGGATCCAGGCCGCCGCCCTCGGTGGTGCCCACCACGGCGACGCAGGCCAGCACGGGGCGGCCCGCGATGGCAAGGGCTTCGAGCTTGGCCGCGAGATCGGTGGGATCCATGCGCAGGGAGGCATCCACGGCCACCTTCACGAGGGCCTTGGGCGGCATGCCGAGAAGGTCGATGCTCTTGGCCCAGGAGTAGTGGGCGGTGCTGGGCACGAGTACGGCCCATTCGGGCTCCGGCCCCTCGCCGGGCGTACCGGCCAGCAGGTCATCCATGGTGAGCCGGCCGAAGGCGGCCCCGCCGCGGCGGGCCAGGTTCCGGTAGGCCCAGAGGGCTTCCAGGTTGGCCACGGTGCCGCCGCTGCAGAGGTGGGCGAAGCCCGCCTCCGGATCGAAGCCCAGCAGCTCGCAGAGGTCCCGCCCCACCTCCACTTCCAGCTCGCTGGTGACGGGGCTGGCCTCCTGGGCCACGTTATTGGGGTTGTAGAGCATGGCCGCCAGGTAGCCCACCTGCGCGGGCAGGAGGGTGTCGCCCACCATGTGGCCCAGGTAGCGGGGGCTGTGCACGGGGGCGCTGCCCTTGAGCCGCGCCAGCAGGCGCCGCAGGGCGGCCTCCGTGCGGGCCTGGGTCATGAGGAAGTCGCGATCCAGCTGGACGATGGGATCCACCGCGTCGGGATCCCCGGGGTGGAAGCTCCGGCGCCAATGCACGTGATCGCGGATGGCATCCAGGAACATCCGCTCCTGGGCATCGGCGTTCTGGCCCTGGGGGCCCAGGAATACGGCGCGGGGATCCATCAGAGGCTCTCTATGGGATTCGGGGCAGCGGGTCGCCGGGTGCTCACGCCGAGCCGCGGCCAGCGGCGAATCCGGGCTGGAGGAGGGTGAGGCGGGTGCCCTCCATGCGGAGGACGCCCTGATCCTGGAGCTTCCGCAGCTGGCGGCTCAGGGTTTCCCGGGCCATGCCGAGTTCTTCCGCGAGCAGGCCCTTGGGGATGTCCAGCCGGAAGGCGAGGCCGGGGCGGGTGTGTTCCTGCAGCCATTCCACGAGGCGGGTCTGGGCGTCCTCGGCCTCCACGCGGTGCAGCTTCTGGGCGAGGTTGCGGATGTAGAGGGCCTGCGCGTGATGCAGCCCCAGATTCAGCTCCATATCCTGGGCCAGGGCCACGAGGAAGGGCTGAATGGGCCAAAAGAAGAGCTTGGAATCCTCGAGGGCCTCGGCGGTGGCGTAGTAGGTCTCGCCGCTGAAGAGGGCCGTCTCGCCGAAGGTCTGCACGGGGGAGACGAGGCGGAGCGTGGCGGCCTTGGAGGTCTCCGAGGCGGGATAGCTGAGGCGGATGCGGCCCTTCACCAGCACGTAGAAGCCCTTGCAGGCCTCCCCGCGGTGGTAGAGGATTTCTTTCCGTTTCAAGGTAAGGGGCTCCTTCATGGCAGCGAGCCTCTCGAAAGAGGCGCCCGTGATGCCACGGAAGAGCGGAGCTTGGGCCCAACGTTCCATGTATCCAAGATGGCGCAGCAATAGGAGTAGCGGGTCTTGAATGTGATCTAAGGCACCCAAAGAAATGGGGAATTGCCTGCGTGGCAAAGCGGAAGGTTGGGCAGGACTTGACCTGGCGCCCGTCCACGCGGTGAACGGCGGGAGTGGGCCGGGCGGCCGGTACCATTCAGGTCTGGAGCCCTCCATGCCCACCGCCAAGGCCTTCGCCGCCCTCTCCCGCACCACCCCCCTCGTCGCCCACGAGATCCCCCGGCGGGAAACGGGCCCCAAGGACGTGGTCATCGACATCCACTACTGCGGGGTCTGCCATTCGGATATCCACCAGGTGCGCGACGAGTGGGGCCGCTCCGTCTACCCCATGGTGCCCGGCCACGAGATCGTGGGCCGGGTCATCGAGGTGGGCCCCGAGGTGAAGGGCTTCAAGGTGGGCGACCTCGCCGGCGTGGGCTGCCTGGTGGACAGCTGCCGCACCTGCCCCAGCTGCGCGCGGCACCTGGAGCAGTTCTGCGTGGCCGGCTGCGCCTGGTCCTACAACAGCACGGAGATGGACAAGGCGACGCCCACCTATGGCGGCTATTCCTCCCGCATCGTGGTGGACGAGGCCTTCACCCTGAAGGTGAGCCCGAAGCTCGATCTGGCCGCGGCCGCGCCCCTCCTTTGCGCCGGCATCACCACCTATTCGCCCCTGCGCCACTGGAAGGTGGGCCAGGGGACGAAGGTGGGCGTCGTCGGCCTGGGCGGCCTGGGGCACATGGCCGTGAAGCTCGCCGCCGCCATGGGCGCCGAGGTGACCATGCTCAGCACCTCCGCCGCCAAGGAGGCCGACGCCCGCCGCCTGGGCGCCACGGGCTTCGGCCTCACTTCTGATAAGGAGACGTTCAAGCGCCTCGCGGGCCATTTCGACGTCCTCATCGATACGATCAGCGCGCCCCATGACCTCAACGCCTACCTGGGCCTGCTCCGCCTCGACGGCGCCATGGTGCTCCTGGGCGTCCCTCCGGAGCCCGCGAAGGTCGGCGCCCTCAGCCTCATCGGCGGCCGCAAGGTGCTCACGGGCTCCCTCATCGGCGGGATCCGGGAGACCCAGGAGATGCTCGATTTCTGCGCCGAGCACGGCATCGTCTCCGACATCGAGCTCATCCCCGTACAGCAGGTCAACGAGGCCTACGAGCGGATGCTCAAATCCGACGTGCGGTACCGCTTCGTGTTGGATATGAAGACGTTGTAAGCCCCCTGGAAGCGGGCCGCGCCTCAGGAAGAGACCCGGCGCAGCCCGCTGTCCAGCTTGTCGATGAGGATCGCCCAGTCCGCGTCCTGGTCGAGCTGCTCCTTGAGGAACTCGGCCTGGGAGGCGGTCCAGAAGGGGGCCTCATGGAGCGCCAGGCGGGCCTCCAGGGGCCGGTGGGTCTCGATGAAGCGCTGGATCGCCGCGGGCTCGGAGGGCAGGCCCAGCTGCGTGAACAGCAACGTCATCGAGGGGAGGTGGCTTTCCATGGTCCCTTACTTCTTCCGGCTGGCGGGGGGGATGATGCCGTTCATGCGGAGGTACTCCACCATCTGCCCGTAGTGATCCATGCCGTGGAAGGCCAGGAGCGTGGCGAGCCCGATGGGCGTGGTGGTCCCTTCGCCGAAGGGGAACTTCATGGCCCGGCTGCCATTCTGGGCCGTGATGCTATTGACGGCCTTGTGGGCGTAGTCGAAGGAGTCCTTCAAGTACTTCATGATCTCGGCTTTCGTCTTCAGGTTGTCAGGCCCCATCTCGGGATTGCCGACTTCCACGGGGACCTTCTCCCCCAGGATCTGAGCGCCGATGAAGAAATTCACGGCGGAGATGTGCTTCACCTGCTGAGCGAAGGTTTTCACGCCCTTGAACTCTCCCTGGGTGGGGGCGAAATCGAACTTGGCCTCGGGCATGGCATCCGCGGCGGGGATGAACTGGCCCGACACGAACATGAAGGTGGCGTCCATGGCGGCGCCGACGGTGGGCTCCGCGGCGGGCGCGGCAGGCTTGTCGGCCGGGGCCTGGGCCTGCAGGGGGGCGGCGAGGGAGAGTCCGAAAGAAAGGATCAGGGCAGCCGATTTCATCGTCATTCTCCTTGTAGTGGGGCGTCAGCTTACACCCGGGAGGCAACTCGCGGGCTCGGACGAAATGGTCCTAATTCCTACTGGCGACTGGCGGGCGGGATGATGCCGTTCATGCGGAGGTAGACGGCGATCTGGCCGTAGTGGTCGAAGCCATGGCTCACGCCGATGGTGGCGAAGCCGAGGCGGGTGCCCTTGCCTTCGCCCCAGGGGCTCTTCACGAGGCCCAGGATGTTGCCTTCGTTCAGGGTGTCCATGGCCTTGTGGAGGTAGGCGAAGGAGTCCTTCAGGTATTTCACCACCTCGCCCTTGGTCTTCAGGGCCTCGGGGCCGTTCTCTCCACCGGGATCCAGGGCGGGCTTCTCCTCCAGGATGGCGGCGGCCAGCGCGATGTTGACGGAGGCGATGTGCTTGGCCTGCTGGGCGAAGGTCTTCACGCCCTTGAACTCGCCCTGGCTGGGGGCGAAATGGAAGGCGGCCTCGGGCATGGCCTCCACGGCGGAGACCGCTTCGCTCTCCACGGTGGAGAGGTTGCGGTTGAAGCTCATGGCGAAGGTGGGGGTGGGAGTGGGCTTCGCGGCGGGAGCCTGCCCTCGCAGGGCGAGCGTGGCGGCGGCGAGGAGAAGGGCGGCGGGCTTCATGGATAGCTCCTTGGAGTCAGGTCGTGGGAACGGGGACCTCGGCATCCGGTAAAGCCGGAGCGAGGGCTTGAAAGAGCAGGGCGAAGAGCACGACGAGGATGCAGCCGATGGCGTTGTACCAGAGGAACGAGATGGGCGTGAACGCGAAGCAGAGGAGCACCACCACCTCGGCGACGAGGGCGGCCCAGAAGGCATTGCCGCCCCTCACGCGCTTCACGTAGAAGGCCACGAGGAAGATGCCCAGGATGGTGCCGTAGAAGAGGCTGCCGAGGATGTTCACGGCCTCGATGAGGGAGCCCAATCGCGCGGCGTATTCCGCGAAGGCCATGGCGAAGCAGCCCCAGGCGAAGGTGGCGAGGCGGTTCACCCATACCTCCCGATGCGGGTCGCCGCCCCGCAAGCGCCGCCAGAGGTCCACCACCGTGGTGGCGCCCAGGGCGCTGATCTCCCCCGACATGGAGGACATGGAGCCCGAGAACACGGCCGCGAGGACGAGGCCGATGAGCCCCGCGGGCAGGCTGCTGAGCACGTAGGTGAGGAAGATGTAGTTCGTGTCGCTGGGGTTGGTGCCGGGGTTCGCCTTTTGGATGAGCTTCACCGCCTGCCCCCGCAGGGCCTCGCTTTGCGCATGGGCCTGCTGGAGGTCGGCCTTGGCGGCTGCGATCGCAGTCGCGTCGGTGCCGTGGCGGGTGAGGACGTAGGCCTCGGCCTTGGCGGACTGCTGCTCCCGGGCCTGGGCGAACTCGGCCTCGAGGTTTCGGTAGGCCGCCGCGTCCGGGCCCGCCATCACCTGCTTCACGGGGCCTGGGTTGAAGAAGACGGGCGGCGTGTGGAACTGGTAGAACACGAAGACGAGTGCGCCGAGCAGCAGGATCAGGAACTGCATGGGCACCTTGATCAGGCCGTTCAGCAGCAGCCCCAGGCGGCTCTGGGTGACGGAGCTGCCCGCCAGGTAGCGCTGCACCTGGGATTGATCGGTGCCGAAATAGGAGAGCATCAGGAAGAAGCCGCCGATGAGCCCCGACCACAGGTTGTAGCGGTTGTTGGGATCGAAGCTCGTGTCGATGGCGTTCAGGCGGCCGAGGCCCCCGGCCACATGGAGGGCGTCGCCCAGGCTCACGTGGTCGGGCAGGCGGTGCGCCGTCATCACGCCCGCCAGGATCATGCCCAGGGAGACGATCACCATCTGGGAGCTGTGGGCCCAGGCCACGGCCTTGGTGCCGCCCGTGACCGTGTAGATCATCACCAGGATGCCCACGAGCAGGATGTTGGCGTGGAGGTTCCAGCCCAGGAGCACGGAGAGCACGAGGGCGGGCGCGTAGATCGTCAGGCCCACGGCCAGTCCGCGCTGGATCAGGAAGAGGATGGCCGCCAGGAGGCGCGTCTTGAGGTCGAAGCGCTGCTCGAGGATCTCGTAGGCCGTGCTCGCCTTCAGGCGGTGGAAGAGGGGAATGGCGGTGATGGAGAGCACCACGGCGGCCAGGGGCAAGCCGAAGTAGAACTGCACGAAGCGCATGCCATCCACGTAGGCCTGGCCCGGCGTGGAGAGGAAGGTGATGGCGCTCGTCTGCGTGGCGATGATGGAGAGGCCGACGAGCCACCACTGGTGATCGCGGCCCCCGCCGATGTAGCTTTCGCCCGTCTTCGCGCCGCGCCCCTTGTGGAGGCCCCAGAGCACCACGAAGAGCAGCGAGGCCCCGAGAACGATCCAGTCGAGGCGGCTCACGAGAACATCCGGCTGAAGAGGCGCAGGAGGATGATGCAGAGCAGGAGCGCTCCCAGCACGGCCGCGTAGAGCTTGGGCCAGGTGCCCATGAGGGGCGGGGGGGGCTCGTGGTGGGGTTCGATCATGGGGTCACGGGGAAAGAAAGGATCACCACCAAGACACCAAGACACCAAGAAAAGATGAGAAGGGGAACGACAGGGTCTTTTGCTTTTCTTGGTGTCTTGGTGTCTTGGTGTCTTGGTGGTGAATCAGATTCATTTGTGACTCCCCAATGCCAATAGGTTGGCGAAGAGCCGCGTCGCCCCGGGAACGCCATCGGGCAATTGCCGGAAGAAGGAGATGCCGGTGTATACGTAGTGGCCCTTGCCGTGGTCCGCCACGATGAGGGCGCCGCCATCTTCCTTCTCACCCGGATCGGCCATGCCGAGCAGGGGGGTGTAGCGGGCATCCCAGCCTTCGGCGTGGTAGAGGCTGCGCTCCTGCACCCAGCCTTCGAAATCCTTGGCGCCGAGCTCGTTGGGCCAATGGAAGACGGGGTGGCCGGGCTGGAGGAATCTCACGGGGACCGTCTCGTCCGTCACGCGGGCGCGGCCCACCTTGAAGGGATAGGGGCCGATGGCATCCGTCACCATGGCGGCATTGATGCCTGGGAATCCCGTGTTCACGGTGTAGAGGACGATCTCGGTGCCGCCTCGTTCCACATAGCTGTGAAGCCGCGATTTGAGGGCCCGCAGGGCGGCGCGGGTGTTGAAGGCGCGGATGCCCAGCACGATGGCGTCGAAGCGGGCGAGGTCCTCCCGGGCCAGGGCTTCGTCCGAGAGCAGCTCCACCTCGTAGCCGATGCGGCGCAGGGCCTGGGGGATGTCGTCGCCGGCCCCCATCACGTAGCCGATGCGGCGGCCATCGTGCTTCAGCTCGAAGCGCTCCAGGCGAACCTTCGCCTCGGGCAGGAGGGTCTGCAGAGGGATGTGGGGATGGTCGATCTTGGTGAGGCCGTGGGCGGGCAGGAAACCGCCGCCGCCATCGATCTCCGCCCGCAGTTCGCCCGAGGCGCTGGTGGCGGGCGGGGTCACGCGGAAGGTGAACTCCTGCCCGGTGGCGGTTTGGGACAGGGCGAAGGGGGCTTCCGCGGGTTCCACCTTCCAGCCACCCGGGGCCTGCAGGCGGATGCGTCCGGAGGGATTGGCCGCACCTGCCATCAGGTTGATGCGGACGTCCTTGGCTCCGGGGCCATCGAACACCTGCACGCTCTCGACGAAGTTCACCAGCACGGGCGGCACCACCGCCAGGGGCTGGTAGCGTTCGCCGAGCACGGGATCCCGAAAGCGGAACTGGACGGGCACCGTCACTTCGAAGGCCCCTTCCAATCGGGAAACCTTGGCGCGAAGTCGGAACGCCGCCGGGGACTCGGGCAGGCCCGCCCAGGCGGAAGCGCCGGGGCCGCCGAGCCAGTGGGGCTGGGCCAGGGGCGTATTCGCGGGCACTGCAAACGTGAAGGCCTCTTTCCGCGGCGCATTGCCGGGCAGAGCCTGGCCTGCGGCGCGGGTTTCCAAGGTACGGATGCCCTCGGGGGTCACGGCCTCAAGGGTGAGGGACTCCAGCTTGAGGTCCGCGCCCCGCGCCAGCACGGCGGCGTTCACCGTGAGCTGATCCCCAAGGGCCACGCGCTGCCGGTCGGCGATGGCTTCCACCCAGAGGCCGGCGGCGGCGCGCAGGGTCTCTTCCAGCTCCGCCTCCTTGGTCTGCACCAGCGGGTCCGCCTGGGCATCCGCAGGCAGGGCGCGCAGGGCCAGGAGGGCCCGGTGGAGGAGGGGCAGGATGGCCGCGGGCCGATCCGCACGGAAGCCCAGGCGGGCCTCGCGCAGGATGGACGCCACGTTGCGGCCGCCGGGGATGCGGGCCCAGGTGAGGTCGATGCCCTCGAAGAGGTCGGCCTTGGCGGGGCTGCCGGCTAGGAGCTCGAAGGTTTCTTCCCGTTGACCCCGCTGTGCCAGCACGCCAAAGCCCTGGCTGCGGTGCTGGCTGCGGCTTTCGCCCGCGAGCTCGCCGAAGGACTTGCCCAGAGCGGGGTCGTAGGTCCCCACATCCAAGGTGAGGCCGCCCGGGGCGGGCTTGGGCGCCTCGCTGGTGAAGAGGAATTTGTTCCAGAGCAGGCGGGTGGCCTGCCAGGGGCGCAGGCCGGCCCTGATCTGCTCGGGGAAACGGGCGGGGTCCGCGGCGGCCTTGAAGGCCTCGATGGCCAACATGGCGGAAGCCGTGTGGTGGCCGTGACCCGCGTCCTTGGTGGGCGGGAACCGCGTGATGATGACGTCGGGCCGGAAGGCCCGGAGGGTGCGCACCACGTCCCCCAGCACCTGCTCATGGTTCCAGAGGCGAAGGGAATCCTCTGCGGACTTGGAGTATCCGAAATCCACCGCCGACGTGAAGAACTGCTCGGCCCCATCGATGCGCCGGGCGGCGCGCAGCTCCTGGGTGCGGAGGGCGGCGAGGCCATCGCCCAGCTCGGCGCCGATGAGGTTCTGGCCGCCCCCGCCCCGGGTCATGGCCAGGTAGGCGGTGTGGAGGTTGCGGCCCTTGGAGAGGGTGGCGAGCATCGCCGTGTTCTCGTCGTCGGGGTGGGCGGCCACGTAGAGGACGCTTCCCATCACCTGCAGCTTGTCGAGGGCCTTCTGCAGATCGGCCGCATCCCTCACAGCCTGCCCATGCAGCCCGGCTCCCGTGCCCGCCAGCACCAGGGCGGGTACACAGGCATTCACGATTCGAAGCGAAAGGAGCATCGGGCCATCCGGGAGGGATCCCAGGGTAGGACCGGACCCGGTCCACAGCCAGCATCGCGGCCTGGACCTGGGGCGGAACGCCCGCTCGCGGGGACGGGCGGAGGTACTCCCAGGTGCGGAACGCGGCCCGAGGGGCCCTCAGCGTGCGGCGTGGGCGGCCACGAGGGCGCTGAACGCCGATCCCTCCGTCGAGCACCAGGGCTGCGGGGCAGGGCGGCTCAGCCAGAGCAGGCTCAGCGTCATGCAGGCGCCCAGGAAGGCGAACTTGAGGCCCCATCGGATCACGTTGCCTCCCGTCAGAATGCGCCATCTCCGCGCTGAAGGCTTCTTCGGGCGGCCAGCGGAAGCCATGAAGGGGAATGTCCCAGCGGGTGATCCAACCCTCCGAGTGGGTGGGATTGGAGCCTCCACGGGTGGGTGGGGGGCCGCGGTAGGTTGCCTCCTTTTTGAACACTTCTTGGGACCACGGCGGACTACGTTTTGTAAAAAAAGTATTGATTGATTTTAAATCACCCTTTGTTCGGGCCCCCAAGACACCGAAGGAGCCCCAAGGCCTTGGACCTTCGGGGCCCGGAAGCGTGGGCATGGCGCGCACCGCCGGTGGCCCCCAGCCCACGCTTCCCATCACCTGCTGCTTAGGGCCTGACTACCTACTGCGCATCTTCCGAGGTCGCACCCTGCTCGCGAAGCGAGGCCACCAGGGCGTTCACGCGCACCTGGTGGTACTCCAGCAGCACCTGCTTCGAGACGTCGATATCCCCGGCCTCAATGGCCTGGATCAGGCGCTGGCGGGTGGGCTCGACGTTGCGCAGTCCGCTGCGGACGCCCTGCATGAGGGGGAAGAAACGCACCGTGCGCCACACCATGTTCTCGATGATGCGGAGCATCTGGGGGCGGCAGGCGGGCTGGAAAAGGATGCGATAGAACTCGATGACCGTCTCGGGGGAGCGGTTGCCCTGATCCAGTTCATCGCAGAGGGCGTAGAGCAGCTTGAAGTCATCGGGCGTGAGGCGGGGAAAGGCCATGGGGGCCAGGGCCAGCTCCAGGGCCATGCTGAGGTCCTGGATCTCCTCGATCTCTTCCACCGTGACCGGGGTGACGATGGCGCCTTTGAAGGGGAGGAAGGTCACGAGCCCTTCGGCCTCCAGACCGCGCAGCGCCTCCCGCAGGGGGACGGGGCTCACGCGCAGGGCCGTGGCGATATCGGCCTGGCGCAGGCGGCTGCCCGCCGGCAGCGTGCCCTTCAGGATCTGGGAGCGGATGGCCTCCATGATCCCGGGGATGAGGGTCTGCGTATCCAGGAGGCTGCTCATGATTGGTCCGCCATGGCCTTCAGGAGGCCGTCCCGCCGGATGAAGTGGTAGGCGCGGAAGACTTCCATGCCCCGTTGGATATCGCCGGAGGCCATGGCGTCGACCAGTTCCAGGCGCGTGGGACGTACATCCTGGAGGGCCAGGCGGTTCGCATGGATGATGCTGAAGAGGCGCGTGCCCCGCTGGATCAAGGTGCGGACCATCTCCATCAGCACGGGCATTTCCGCCGGGCGGATGAGGATCAGGTAGAAGGCCAACGACTCTTCAAGGGTGACTTGCCCGATGTCGAGCTTATAGGCCAGTTCCCGCAGGTAGTCGAAGTCCTCGGATTTGAGGTGGGGCAGGGAGATCGGCAGCATCACTTCGAACAGGGCGAACAGGCCCGCGTAGCATTCGCTAACCTCCTTGATGGTCACGGGCGTCACGATGGTGCCCCGGTAGGGGAGGAAGGTGACGAGGCCTTCGGCCTCCAGCCGACGCAGGGCCTCGCGAAGGGGCACGGGACTCACCCCGAGGGTTCGGGCCAGCTCGGTTTGATGGATGACGGCCCCCGGGGCCAGCTTGCCCTGGACGATCTGCTCCCGCACCGCCGCGGCGATGCCAGGGATGAGCGTGCTCTGGTCGGGAGTTCGGGACATGGGTTACTTGGACCCGCTGCTGGAGGTCCGCTCCGCTTCGGTCATCACACTCAGCAGGGCTTCGGTGTGGAGCACGAGGAAGTCCGTCAGGGCCTTCTGGGCCAGGGCCACATCCCCGGATTCGCAGGCGGCCACGACCTCCCTTCGCGTGGGGCTGATGGCGCGCAGGCTCTGGCGGGCCCGCTGGATCTGGGGGAAGAAGCGCACGGAGCGCCAGACGAGGCCCTCGATGGACTGGAGGATGAGGGGCATGCCCGCGGGCTTGAGGAGGGTGCGATACCACTGGGCCACCATCTCGGGGGTGGTGTTTTCCCCCGTGAGTTCGTCGCAGAGCTCGTAGAGGCGCTGGAAATCCCGCTCGGTGAGGCGGGGCAGGGCGAAGGGCAGGAGGGCCACCTCCAGGGCCACGGAGGCCACGTGGATCTGGTGCACCTCCGCGGCGGTCACCGGGGTCACGATGGTGCCCCGGTAGGGAAGGAAGGTGACGAGCCCCTCGGCTTCCAGGCGGCGCAGGGCTTCCCGCAGGGGAACGGGGCTCACGCCCAGGGTCTGGGCGAGCTCCGTCTGATGGAGGACTTCGCCCTCCCTCAGGTTGCCCCGGAGGACCTGATCCCGGATGGCCTCCACGATGCCGGGGATGAGGGTCTTATTGTCGGGAAGGTGGTTCATGGAACTCCAGGCGGGGCGCACCCCCGGTATCGGCCCTGGGGAGGACACTCCTGAACACGCGGACGAAACGCCTGCGGACTCAAAGGCATGGGTGGATGATTAGGTTTAAAATTGATCAACTATGAATTCGCATTTTGATGCAAGGTGTGTAAATTTCATTAAATTTTTCAAAATTCTTAACAATTGCACTGAATAAATTATTTTCCAGACCGAGGGCGTTCCCGCGGGTTTCGAATGACGGTAGCCCGCCCCCGTGCCCGGTCTTTCCACACCTCCCTTGAGCCTTTCCTGAGCCGTTCTCCGGCAACAGGGAAGGCCGATTCCATTGCCAACCTACCCCGGGGATTTCCTCCCGGGACCCTCCACGAGGAACCCCATGCGAACGCTCGGATGTCTCATCTCGGGGCTGATGCTCAGCCTCGCCCTGGCCTGCGGCGGCGGCTCCAACCCCGCCAAGACCCAGGCGGCCCCCGCCGCCACGGGCCTGGCCTACACCGATCCCTCCGGCACGGGCTGGCGCCTGGTGAAGGATGCCAGCTCCACCCCCACGCGCGTGGTGTTGAACCTCGTGGGGCCCACCGGCCTGATGACCCGCGGCGCGGGCTTCAACCTGCTGGCCCCCGCCTCGGTGAAGTACGGCACCTTCCATGTGGATATCCCCGGCACCACCCATTCCACCGATTTCCCCATCGCGGACACCGGCGTCTACCAGCTGCTCAACACGGATCCCCGGGATCCCTGGACGGGCGATCCCATCCCCACCCACCCCCTGGAGCCCACGCTCCTGGCGGGCGGCGTGAAGGCCGGCCACATCCTCACCGTGGGCATCTTCCAGAAGGATCGCCGGGCCACCGCCAAGGATTCCGGCGTGGCCCTCGCCCGCATCGCCCTGGAGTTCGACGCCGCGGCGGGTCTCCGGGCCGGCGACATCTTGCCCCTCACGGTGCTCAAGGCCCGGCACCAGGCCGAGGACATCGGCCCCTTCAGCGTCTCTCCCACCGTGGCCATGGCGGAGAAGGCCCACCTCGTGGACATGACCATCGCCCTGGGGGTGCTCCGTGCGAACTGAGCCCCCGATCCCCTTCCGTTCCGGAGCCTCCATGCGCCGTTCCCGCGCGGCCCAGGCCGCCCTGCTCACCTTCCTCCTGGCCGGCGGCTCCGCCGCGGCCCCTCTGGTGGCCCAGGCCGCCAAGGCCGCAAACCCCCTCCAGGCTTCCGCCCGTGCCTTGGAACCCCATCGCGTGGCCCTGGCGAAGGATCACGCCATGGTGCTCCGATCCCAATTCGGCCTCGGTGAACCCGATGCGTTCGTGACGCGCCTGTCCTTCACCAACACCCAGGGCCAGGCCATCGTCCGCCTGGATCAGACCCACCAGGGCTTCCGCGTCTTCGGCGGCCAGGCCCTGATCCACGTGCTTCCCGATGGCACCCTGCGCACACTCACCCAGGGCGTGCAGCCCGGCGTGAAGGTGGAAGGCGAGCCCCGGCTCAGCAAGCAGGGCGCCGTCGCCATCGCCCTGCGCCACCTGGCCCCCCAGGGACCCATGACCGACGCCCCCAAGGTGGAGCGTGTGGTCTTCCCCGCCAAGTTCGCGGGCGGCCTCGCCTTCACCCAGGATCCCGTGACGGGCAAGCAGGTGCTGGATCGCAAGCGCCTCGTGCACATCCAGCCCGAGCAGCCCTTCGTGTGGGCCTACGAGGTGCGCACCCGCGTGCACAACCGGGTGGATGCCCCCTCCGAGCTCACCTACCTCATCGATGGCCGCAGCGGCGAGATCCTGCGCGTCGACAACGCCCTCCACACGGCCCGGGCCAGCGCCCCGGCCCAGGCCAAGGCGCCCTTCGCGGCCCCCGCCACCGGCAATGGCCTCGGCTTCTACCGGGGCGCCGTCACCCTCGCCACCACGGAAATGAACGACGGCACCTTCTCCCTCTGGGATAACACCCGGGGCACCGTGGGCAATCCCCAGCTCTCCGGCTTCGGGGACGATGGCTCCGGTTGGGCTCCCACGGGCCTGCAGGTCTGGTACGCCAGCCACGACGCCTCCGGCCAGATGGATTGGAACATGTGGCTCTTCCAGGGCAACGCCGCGAACTCGTGGGGCGATGGCCAGGTGTGGAACCGCGTGCCCGGCACGGAGAACAGCGCCAACGGGCAGACGGCCGCCGTGGACGCCCTCGCGGCCATGACCACGACCTGGGATTTCTACGCCAACGTCTTCGGCCGCAACGGCATGGATGGCAATGACACCGCCGTGTTCGCGCAGGTGCACATGAACGGCGGCTACATGGAGTGGTACACGGACAACGCCTCCTGGTCCTCCTGGGCCCAGGGCATGTCCCTCGGCCAGGGCAGCTACCCCGGCAATCCCAAGGGGCTCCTGGAGCTGACGGATCTGGACATCATCGCCCACGAGATGGCCCATGGCGTGACCGACGCCACGGCGAGGTTCGTCAATGCCGCCGGACTGGAAGAGGCGGGCATGGCCGAGGGCACCTCCGACATCCTCGCGCAGGGCGTCCGGGCCTATGCCACGCGCGGGGCCGGCGATCCCGGGAATGCCATTCCCGCCACGGGGGCCGATTGGAAGATCGGCGAGAACGCGGGCCATGGCACGCCCATCCGGTGGATGGACAAACCCAGCCGGGATGGCCGCAGCGCGGACGCCTGGTACGACGGCCTCCGCTACCTGGATGGCCACTTCTCCTGCGGCCCCCTCAACCGCATGTTCTACCTGCTGTCCGAAGGCGCCTCCGCCACCCAAGGGGCCACGAACCACAGCCCCTACTATCCGGCCGGATTCACGGGCATCGGCCTCGATGCCGCGAGCCGCATCTGGTTCAAAGCCGTCACCGAGAACATCGTCAGCGACGGCACGGGCAGCCTCACCTTCGAGACGGCCCGGGAAGCCGCCCTCCTGGCCGCCACGGATCTCTACGGGGCCGGCCACGCCAACGTGCTCGCCGTGGAGAAGGCCTTCTCCGCCATCAACGTGGGCCTCGCCAATGGCCAGGCTCCCCGCGCCCAGGTGGCCTTCAAGGATTGGCGCGAAGGCGACTACGTGGAGATCAGCCACTTCAGCGGCTGGTCCAACAAGGAGTTCTTCCCCCAGGGTGAGACGGTGCGTCCCCGGGTGAAGGTGGAAAACACCGCCAACACCCAGGTCGCCTGGACCATTGGCGGGCCCTCCATGTACAACGGGGCCGAGAGCATGGTCGGCAAGGGCGGTCGCATCAACGCCGATGGCAGCTGGACCACCCCGATGGAGAAGGGATGGTGGGCCATCACGGCCACCAGCCAGGCCGACGCCACGCAGTTCGCCGAGGGCCGCGCCTTCACCATCAACCTCGATGCCGATCAGGATCTGGAACAGGACGCCGTGGACATGGGTACCCTCGCTTTCTCCTGGTACCTCAGCAACGGCCTGAGCCTCGCCCACTCCGTCTTCAACGCCCCATGGGTGGATGACGGCGACGTGGGCGCCTTCGTCGACGCCGTGAAGAACTCCTGGCTGCCCAAGTGAGGATCCCCATGATGAACCGCACCCCCACCCTCGCCCTCGCGGGCCTCCTCCTCTCCTTCGGCCTCGCCTGCGGCGGCGGCTCCTCCGCGCCCGCCCCCCAGGCGGCGGCTCCGGCCGCGAGCCTGAGCTACACCGATCCCGCCGGCTCCAGCTGGCGGCTGCTGAAGGACGCCTCCTCCACCCCCACCCGCCTGGTGTTGAACCTCGTCGGCCCCGCGGGCACCCTCACCCGCGGCGTGGGCTTCAACTTGAAGGCTCCGGAAGGCCTCAAGTTCGACGCCTTCCCCGGCGGAATGCTCATCCAGGATGCCGGGGTCTACCAGCTCCTCAGCAACGCCCTGGATCCCAATGAGCCCGTGGCCCTCGTGGGCGGCGTGAAGACCGGCAACCTGCTCTCCGCGGGCATCTACCAGAAGGGGCGCGATCAGGGCGCCAAGGACAGTGGCGCGGCCCTCTGCCGCATCGCCCTGGCGCTGGATTCCGCCCACCGCCCCCTGGCCGGCACCACCTTCACGCTCTCCGTGATCAAAGCCAGGATCATCCCCGAGGACATCGGCTCCCCCACCGATGAGCCCTTCACCCTCGACCGGAAGCTGCGGATGACGGATATCTCCGTCGCCGTCGGCACCGTTACCGCCCGCTGACCTCAGGAGCTTCCATGTCCCGCATGCACTCGCGCCGCACCCATGGCCCGCTGTCGGCCCTGGCCCTTGCCCTCGTCCTGGGCGCCGGCTCCCTCAGCGCCGGCAACCCCCAGCTTCCCCCCACCCAGCTCAAGGCCCTCAAGGCCCAGCAGCCCGCCCGCGTGGCCCAGGCCCAGCAACGGCTCCTGGCGCAGCGGGCCCAACTCGGGCTCGACGACCGCTCCGATTTCGTTCCGCTCCATCCCTTCACCAATGAGCAGGGCCGCACCGTCACCCGCTTCAAGCAGACCTTCGCGGGTCAGCGGGTATGGGGTGCCAGCGCCGTGGTCCACACCGAGGCCGAAGGCACCTCCCGCATCCTGCCCCAGGGCGTGAAGGCGGGGATCAACCTGGAAGGCGCCGCGCCCCGCCTGGGCGCCGAGGAAGCCAAGGCCCTGGCCCTACGCAACCTCGCCCCCAAGGCCGGCCTCGCGGCCGCCCAGGTGAAGGTGGAGCAAGTCGTCTTCCCCACCCGCTTCACGGGCGGGCTCGCCACGAAGCGCGACGCCAAGCGGGGCGTCACCGTGGTCGACCCCGCCATGAGCGTGTGGGCCAAGGCCCCCACGGCGCCCTACGTGTGGGCCTACGAGGTGCGCACCCTCCTGGCCAACCGGCAGGATGGGCATCAGGAGATCACCTACATCGTCGATGGCGACACCGGCGCCATCCTGCGCAAGTGGAACGCCATCCAGCCCCTCGAGGCACTGGATGACACCCCGGCCCAGGGCACGGGCCAGAGCTACTTCCGCGGCACCGTGCCCCTCTCCACCGCCCAGGCCGGGGATGGAACCTTCTCCCTGGTGGCCAAGGATCGCGGCACGCTGCCCCAGCCCTACTTCGAGTCCCAGGGCTTCACGCAGATGGGCCTCACCACCTGCTACGGAACCGTGGACTTCAACGTCGGGGCCCTGGGCTTCGAACCCTACATCGGCCATGCCACGAACACCTGGGGCGATGGCACGCTCCTTCCATTGGCCTTCGATTCCTCCGTGGGTGCCCTCCTCGATTTGAACGGGGATGGCAGCCTCGGCTGGCTCAGGGGCGCATTGACCCCGACCGGCGAAACCAACGCCGTGGATGCCCACTACGGGCTCTCCACCACCTGGGATTTCTACACGAACGTCTTCGGCCGCGATGGCATCGATGGCCAAGGCACCTCCACCTTCGCCATCGTGCATCCCATCGAATTGAGCTGGTGGTACGGCATCGTGCCCATGATCGACAACGCCTACTGGGCCCCCTGGTACTTCGGGATGGTGTTCGGCGAGGGCGGATCCCCGGCCTTCGGTGACAACGGGGTCTTCACGGCCACGACGGAACTCGATATCACGGGCCATGAGCTCACCCATGGCGTCACCCAGGAGACGGCGGGCCTGATCTACGAGGGGCAGTCCGGCGGTCTCAACGAGGCCACCTCCGACATCCTCGGCAAGATGGTGCAGGCCTACGCCGATGGCGGCGCCACCGGCACGGCCATCCCCGACTTCACCCCGGGCGATCTGGCGGCCTGGGAGGTGGGCCACAACGCGGTGGTGGGCCATCCCCTGCGCGCCATGTACAAGCCCAGCGTCGATGGCATCAGCGCCAACGAGTGGTACGACGGCATCGATGGCCTGGATGTGCACTACAGCAGCGGGCCCGTGAACCGCTTCTACTACTTCCTCGCCATGGGCGCCTCCGCCAACACCGCCAGCGAGAGCCACAGCGTCTACCTCCCCGGGGGCATGACCGGCCTCGGCAATGAGAAGGCGGCCCGCATCTGGTACAAGGCCCTCACCGAGTACCTGGCTTCCGATGCGGATTTCCTGGCGGCGCGGGAGGCCTCCATCACGGCGGCCCTGGATCTCTACACGCAATCCGAGGCGGACGCGGTCAGGCGGGCCTGGGCGGCCGTGAACGTGGGCGAAGCCCCGGGGCAGGCCCAGCGGGTGCGGATCCGCTTCCCCGAGACCCACCCCTTGGGTTCCTTCATCGGGGATCGGGCCGTGCCCGAGGGCATCCTCGGGCGCACCCAGATCCTGCCCATCGCCACCACCGTGCGCCTCCAGACCACCGTGGAACACACGACGGATACCGGGGTCATGCTCTCCTTCGATGATCCCCGGTTCGGAAGCCAGGCCGGCACGATCGGCACCGACGGCACCTGGACCACCCCCAACTTCACCTTCTACATGGATCTCCTGCCCATGGTGGCCCGCTCCCACGCGGACCCCACGCAATACGCCAAGGCCAACATGCTCCTGGCGAACCTGGATGGGGACATGGATTCGGAGCAGGATGCCCTCGACCTGGGCATGACCGCCATGGTGTGGGGCTGCCCCAACGCGCCCCAGCAGGCGGCGCGCACGGCTGGCATGGGTGACGATTGGGATTTCGCCTTCTTCACCGAGGCTTTCCACAACGCCTGGCTGCCCCGCTAGGCCCTTCGGAGTGAGGTCCCGCTTCCCACCTCGGGAGGCGGGCCTTGCCTTTGGATCCACCATGCATCGAACCCATGACCAGAGTTTCAGGGTTTTCCTCCACCTGGGCCGCATGCAGGCCCGCAGGGAATCCATGGCGGTCCCCTCGGATGAGGCCGAAGTGGCTCCTACCGAGGCCCTGGATCTCATGGCCCGGAGCCTCGACCGGGCCGGCGAGGCCCGCACCCGGAAGGACTGGCTCGGATTCGAGACGGAGCTCCTCCGCTTGGCGAGCGAGACGTTTCGGGCCCTGGAAGCCCACCAGCGGCGCATCGGGTGCGGGACCTTCCACGCCCGAACCCGATGGTGCTGGGAGTCGCTCTCCAACCCCGGGGCCGCGGGCTCCTGGCCCACCCGGGCCCAGGCCGTGGCCCAGGCGGAATCGGAGCTGCCCCCCGGGGATTCCTACCGGGTGGGCCGCCTGGCGCCTTCGCCCCTGCACCGATACGTCCCCAAGACCGAATGGCTGCTGGGCCAGATGAGGGACCGCGCCCGCCTCGAGCACGCCGTTCCCGATCTGGAATGGCCCCAGCTGGATTTCCAACAGCACCAGGAACTCCAGGGCTACCTGGAGGGGCTCATGGTGGCCTTCCTGGAGCGGGAGGGACTCACGCTGGCCCTGGCCCAGTGGGTGGACATGGAGGTGCATCAAGTTTCGCGAAGTTCCCCGGCGGCGGTTACATCAACGACCTGGGCGTCTTCAAGCTCACCAACAAGAACGGCGCCATGAACATCTACGGGGAACTCGCCACCAAGGATGTCACCGCGCTCGTCGGCGGACTGAAGGAAGGGGGCCGCGTCCTCAGCGTGGGGGCCTTCCAGAAGGACCGCCGCTGGCCCTCCCAGGCCCTGGATCGGGCCCTCTTCCAGATCGCCATCGATCTCGACGCCACCCAGGCCGCGGGCCTTGCCGCCGGTACGGAGATCCCCCTGACCTTCCTCAGGGCCCGGAGCATCCCCGACTACATCGGCGACAACCCCCAAGGATCCCAACGCGAATCGCGCGACCTGGGCTTACGACTACCGCATCGACGACGTGCAGGTGGCCGTGGGTAAGCTGGCGGTGGGGAATTAGCAGGGCGCTTCCAAATACCCGATGAAAATCTCACCCCCGAGGGCGTGAGCGCCTTTGGTGGTGAGATTTTCTGGTTCATCGCGGAATTCCAGGGTGGCGTTCAGACTTAACGCAATCCAGGGATCCCCCACTTGGAACCACGGGACCCGAGCCGTCGTAAAAGCAGGACACAGAGGACACAGAGGGCGCTACGCGCTTACACGGAGGACACGGAGGGCCGCCGACCCAGTGCGTGCCCACCGCCTGAGGATTCTCCGGCGTCATCGGCTCGGCACCACGGTCAGGTCCCGGCGCGAAGCGCCCCTGGGACGCATGCGGCCCAGGATCCAGGAGCGGGCCAAGGCGGCCCTTAGGTGGGCCGCCCGGGCCCGCACCTGGATGGGGCCTGCCCGTGAGGATGGGGCGGCGGCCCTCTGTGTCCTCTGTGCTCGCTCCGTGTCCTCTGTGTCCAGCCTCTTTCCAGCGAACTGCGGGAGAATCTGGAAGGGCCCTGCGCCCGGCCTTCCCCGGCCTCCCGTGAAGAACCCTTTTTATGGGTCTCAGGCTGGGCCTCAGGCCGTCCTCGTCTTCGATTTCCGATCGACTCCCCGGCGCACCGGCAGGGGGGCCGTCACCTCGTCGCCCAAGGGGCGGTCGCCTTCGAGGAAGGCCTTGGCGGCCATGGATTCCAGCAGCGACTCGAAGGCGTCGGCGGGCAGGGGCCGGCCCAGCAGGAAGCCCTGGAGCACGTCGCAGCCCAGCAGCTCCAGCATGTCGCGCTGCCCTTCCGTCTCCACGCCCTCGGCGACCACCTGCAGGTTGAGGTTGTGGGCGAGCTGGATCACGGCGCGCACGATGTGCTCGCTGGAGATGTCGGGCTTCTCGGCGAGCAGCGCGGCGGTGAAGGACTGATCGATCTTCAGCGTGGTGATGGGCAGGCGCTGGAGGTAGCCCAGGGAGCTGTAGCCCGTGCCGAAGTCGTCGATGGCGATGCGGGTGCCGATCTCGCGCAGGCGATGCAGGGGAAGGATGTCCTCCCGGCCCTGCCGCATGACGAGGCTCTCCGTGAGTTCCAGCTCCAGGCTTTCGGGTTTGAGGCCGGATTCGACGAGCGCGCGCACCACGCAGGCATCCCAATCGCCATTGGCGAACTGCAGGGCGGAGACGTTGACGGCCAGCAGCAGTGGCGAAGGGGCGAGCGCCTGCCACTTGGCCATCTGCTTGCAGGATTCCCGCAATGCCCATTCGCCGATGGGCAGGATGAGGCGGTTTTCTTCGGCCAAGGGGATGAACTTCACGGGGGGCACGGCGCCCAGCAGGGGGTGGTTCCAGCGGATGAGGGCCTCGGCGCCGGCCAGGCGCCCATCCATGTGGAACTGGGGCTGGTAGTACATCTGCAGCTCGCCGTTGGCGAGGGCGTCGCGGAGGCACTGCTCCAGCTCCTGGCGCTCCAGGGAAACGGCGTTGAGGGTGCTGGTGAAGCACTCCATGCGGTTGCCGCCCCGCTCCTTCGCGCGGTACATGGCGCTCTCGGCGTGGGCCTGCAGCGTGGAGGCATCCATGCCATCGTCGGGGTGCACGCAGATGCCGAGGCTGGCGCTCACCTGGAGCCCGCGGCCACCGGCGCGGAAGGGGGAGCGGAAGGCCTCCAGCAGCTTCTGCCCCACCTTGGTGGCGCTGTAGGAATCCTTCAGCTCGGGCAGGAGGATCAGGAAGCGGTCTCCACCCATGCAAGCGAGGGTATCGCCTTGGCGCAGGGTGCTTTCCAGCCTCCGGGCCACCTGGCAGAGCACGTCGTCGCCCCCGCTGTGACCCAGCAACTCGTTCACGCGTTTGAAGCGATCGAGATCCAGCACGAACACGCCCACGGCGCACCCCTGGCGCTGGGCCTGGATGAGGGCCTGATGCAGCCGATCCGTGAAGCGGTGCTGATTGGGCAATCCCGTGAGCCCATCCAGCTGGGTGGCCTCGGATAGCTTCGCTTCCAATTCCGCGACGCGGGCCTCGGCCAGTCGCAATCGCCCGGCCATATCGAGGCGCTGGATCTCCCGCATGAATTGGCGGAGGTCAGGCCTTGGGGAAGGCGTTTCAGGCAAGGGGAAGCTCCAGGTGTTCTGCAGCCTTTTTACCATCCTCGCGTCAAGAAGCCAGGGAAAAGCGGCCTTTCCCGTTTCTCCGAACGGGGCCTTCGCGAAGGGTGAAACCGCCAGTCGAATCGCCCGAGCCGGTTGGGTTGGCGGAAGGGCCATTTGATCAGGAACTTGCCTCCCTCCCGCCGCCTCTGGGCCTGGCCGCGCCGCGCCAAGGAAGGCGTTTGGTGCCCAGCGAAATGGGGAGCCGCCTCGATGCGACGGCCTGAGCCACGGCACGCTCCGCCGCTTGGCGTTGATTCGAGCTGGGCCTGGAGGGATGGCTCCTCTTCAAGGGCCGGTGGCCCCCACCAGGGAGCTGGGGGCGATGGGCAGGGCCCGAACCGCCTCCTCGGTGGCCTCGTTCCAGAAGAAGCCGCGGATGGGGCGGCCATCGGCGAGGTAGCGCCCGTGGAGATCATTCTTCCCCAGGCAGAAGGCCAGGTGCGTGCGCGCGGGCCTGCGGTTGGGATCGATCACCGTGAGCAGGAGGTCCCCGGTCTCCTCGTAGTACCGGTAGCCCGTCACCACCACCTGATGCACGCGGGAAGGCCAGTCCAGCTTGCCGGGGAGGATGAGGACGGCGAGGGTGGGCTTGGCGAGGAGGTGGGGCTTCAAGGCATCCCGCCACTCGACCCGGGATCGCGCGCCGATGGAGGGGATGACCTGGAGGGGGCCGGTGGCATCCGGTGCGCTGAGGAAGGCCAGCGCCTTGGCGAGGACTTCGGGATGGCCCGTGAGCGAGAGCTGCTGCCGCACCCGGATCTCATCGTAGAGCTCCGATCCCGGTTTGGGGGGGAGGGGGTCCGAGGGTGCCGGGACGCCCTCCTGGAAGCGCCGGAGGCTGGCGGCGCCCATGCCGCCGCAATAGCCCCAATCCTGGCCGCGGAACTCGAAGGGCTGATCGAAGCTGTTGGTGAAGTGGAAGGTGAACCGGGAATCAAAGGCATGCTCGAGCTCATCGCCGCCGGTCGCCATCCGCTGGGTTGGCCGGGTGACGTCGATGGCCTGATCACCCTCGTCCACGGCCAGCCAGCGGTCGAAGGAGGCGAGGAAGGCCTCGCCATCGTGGATCCGGCGCGCCAGCGCGTATTCCACATGCCACCCCGGGGAGGTGCCCCCGTTGTCATGGCGCAGGCGGATTCCATGGAGCTCGCCCAGATCCGGGATCCCGTAGAGGCGGAAGATATCCACGGCCCCCTGCTCGAAATCGCGACGGAGGCTCTCCAGCCGGACTTCCGGCGATACGCCCTGGGTGCCCAAGAGGGTGATGAACACCCCGGAATCCGTCCCCGCGCCATGCAGGTCGGAAGTATGGATTTGCACTTCATAGGGAATCTTCATGACGTCCTCCACCACCCAAGGGGAAGAGCTGCCGCATCGAACAGGCCCGGAAGGGACGCCTGAATCTATTCCCAACACTCCCGACGCGCTCCTTGGGAACAGGAGGCATTCAGGCAGGCCCAATATGCGTTCTGAAGCGGGTCCGGTCAACGCGGGGAACGGGATCGACGCCGATCCATCCACCCGCCAGGATCGGCCCGGATCGCCGGTTTCAGCCCAGCGTCGACCAGGCTTCCTTAAGGGTGGCCGCCTTCAGGCCCTGGAGGTAGGCGCGCGCTTCATCCGGCAGCGCGGTCGCCAGGGCGGCTTCGAGGACCTGCACCACCTCCGCGGGAGGCACGACCTTCCAGGCCCAATGGCTGGGCTTGTACTTGGATTCGGGGCCCAGGTGCCTGTGGTCGTTGACGAGGCGCAGGGTCACGAAGGGATCGTAGGGCGGCTCCAGCGTGATCACGGCGCTCGACTCGTCCCGGTTCCAGAGGTCTTCCAGATGGGCGTTCAGGAAGGCTTCCGCGGAGGCTTTGGGCGCCGACAGAAGGCCGGTGTGTTCGGTCCACAACCCGAAGCGGCCCCGGGGGCCCCAGCTCTGGATGATGAAGCGGTCCAGCGCGTCGATCCCTTTCCCGCTGTTGCTGGAGCCGTGGTCGGCGGGTTTGGGTGGCGCGGGCTTCACGGACATGGAGAACTCCCTGGGTTGGTTATGCACCCCTGAACGCCACGCGTCCACCTCATTGAGCGGTGGACGCAGGATCGTGCCCTAGGGCACAGGTGGCGGAGCCCGTGACGTTACTTCTTTTTCTTGGCCGGGTTCAGCCCGGTGTTCTTGCTGGGGGTGAGCAGGGAACTCCCGGCTTCGCCGGAGCGCGAAGCGGCGGTGGCGCCGTGGACAATGGCCGGCTTGGCCTTTTTGGGCTTCTTGTCGTTGGACATGACGTCCTCTCGATGGCCTGGGGAGGAACATCCCCGCAGCCTCTAGGCTCAGCATAGGCGCATATTCGGGGATGTCTTGGAAATACGGCGCCAGGCCCTCAGGACGGGGGCGTGGACGGCGCTTTTTCCAGGTCCCCCTGTCCGCGCAGACGCGGACTGGGATCTATGGACCGGTGCGTGAGGTACAACCGCAGATCGAACTCCAGCTGGAAGTAGTCCGGCGCCATGTGGGTGCAGAGCTGGTAGAAGGCCTTGGAGTGCTCGCCCTCCTTCAGGTGCGCCAGCTCATGCACGAGGATCATCCGGAGGAAGGCGGCGGGGGCCTCCTTGAACACCGTATCCACGTGGATCTCTCGGCTCGCCTTGAGCTGGCTCCCGTGCACGCGGGACGTCCGCGTGTGCATGCCCAGGGCATCGCGCATCACCTGGAGGCGCGGATCGTACTTCACCTTGTGCAGGGGCGGCGAGCTGCGGAGGAAGCGGTTCTTGAGCTCCTGGGCCGCCTCGGTGAGCGCCTTGTCCGTGCGCGCCTCGTGGCGCTCCGCATAGCGGTTCGCCAGGTATTCGCCCAGTCGCCCCTGGGCGATGAGGTTGCGCACTTGGGCTTCCACGGTGGGGCCGTAGCCCGCGAGGTAGATCAGGGGCGGAAGCTCGCTCACGCGGGTTCCACCAGCCGGATGCCCTCCGCTTCGATGAGGATGCGCCGCTGCTTGTAGAGGGCGCCGAGGCTGAGCTTGAAGGCCTTCTTGCTGATGCCGAAGAGGGCGTAGATCTCCTCGGGCTTCGTCTTGTCCGTCACCGCCAGGTATCCGCCCCGCTTGGCGAGGTCATCCAGCACCCCCTGGGCGATGGCATCCACCTTGGCGTAGCCCGGCGCGTGGAGGGCCACGTTGAGCTTGTGATCCTCCCGCAGGCCCTTGATCCAGCCCTCGCGGGTTTCGCCCCGGCTGAGGGTGCCGTAGATGTCGCTCATGTGAACCATGCCCCAGTACCGGTGGTTGACGATGACGCGCATGCCGAGGTCCGTGCGGTCCCCGACAAGCAGGGTCACCTTGTCGCCTTCGCGGAAGCCCTCGGCCTCGTCGCTGAGGAAGTCCTCCAGGCGCGCGGAGGCGGCGATGCGGCCCTCCTCATCCGTGAACACGAAGACCGTGGCCTTCTGCCCCTCCTTGATGAGGCGGCGCTGGGCGGACTTCACCTCCTGCCAGGGGAGGAAGAGATCCTGAGGCAGGCCCCAGGCCAGGAAGGCACCTGCCTTGGTCGTGGCCACCACCTTCAGATGGGCCACTTCGCCGCGCTGGGCCAGCGGCATGCGCGCGCTCACCACCTTGAATCCCTGGCCATCCTTGTACACGAAGACGGTCAGCGCTTGGCCCGCCTCGCAGGCCCGGGGGGTCTCGGCCAGGGGCAGCAGCAGCTCGCCCTCGGGCCCGCCGTCCAACACGGCGCCCTCGCGGGTGACCCGCAGGACCTTCAGGGTGTTGGCGGTGCCCAGGGTGGTCATGGCTAGATGCGTGTGAGGTGGACGACCACCGCCATGGCATCGCCCGCAGGGGTGCGCAGGCCCAGCTTGGTGCCCGCCTCCCCATCGAAGCGGAGCACCTCGCCAGCGGCGAGTTCCACGCCGAGGGGATCCACGCCCACCGTCGTCTTGGGGGCGTAGATCAGGGTGGTCTCGCCAAGCGTGAGGGACGTGGCGTCGGGCCCCAGGGTGAGCACGTCCACGGTGCCCTTCACGCGGGTGGCGTCGTAGATGAGGCCGAAGTCCAGGCAGGGGCCTTGGATCAGGGTGGCGTGGGCGGCGGGATCGCCGGAGAACGTCAGGGTCTGCTTCACCTGCTTCAAACGCAGACGGCCCGCGCCCTCCAGATCGAGGATGAAGCCCGCGCCTTCCAGCAGGGCGAGGATGCGCGTGTGGCCCGGGAAGCGCGAGAAGGGGCCGGAGGCCTCCACCCGGGCGGAGCTGATGCGCCATAGGAAGGGATCCGCGGCCGTGGCGCCCGCGGGCTCGATGGCCAGCTCCGTGGTGCTACCACCGCCATCCTTCCAGGGCATGACGCGGGTGTCGGAGGCGCGGAGGTGCAGCATGGGCCCAGTTTCTCACGGGCTCCCCGAAAGCCTGTCACGACCTGTGGACCCGGGCGCGTTCAGGCCCTGATCTGCCCCCGGTGGATCAGCCGCAGGGCCTCCAGTCGCAGCCGCGCGCCGCGGAGGTGGTGATCCAGCTCCCGCTGGAGGCGGGCCATGGCTTCGACCTCCTCGGGGCGGACGCCGGGGTTCACCCGCTGGAGATCCCTGAGCCGGGCCACCTCATGCCCCAGCTGGTCCGCCATGGCCTTGCGGGCCTTGGCGACGAGGCCCGGGGCCCTGGCTTCGGCGAGGGCTTGAGTGTGCTCCAGCATGCGGGGCAGCAGGGTTCCCCGGATCTCCCCCTGTTCGAGGAGGGGGTGCCCCTCGCCATCCTGCAGCAGGCGGCTGAGGCCCCGGTGGGGCAGCCGCTCGCCGAGGTCGGCGCCCCGGTGATCCACGAGGATCCGGAGCGGCGTGGGGGGCAGGAAGCGGTCGAGGTGGAGCTGGGGCGGCGCGATGCACTCCAACAGGTAGATGGCTTCCAGCAGCAGGCCATGGCCCGTGGGGTCGGGCCAGGTGGCGAAGGCGCAGGTGCCCGTCTCGGCGCCCAGCACCAGATCCAGGGCGCCGGTGATGAGGGGATGATCCCAGGTGAGGAACTGCACGTCCTCCCGGGCGAGGGCCCGGGCCCGGTCGAAGGTCACCGTGAGGCCATCGGCGGTGAGGCCGGGGAAGGATTCCACCAGCACCCCGGCGGAGCCCAGCTGGAAGGTGCGGGGCGCGAGATCCTCCACCTCGATGAAGTGCTGATCCAGCACCGCGAGCAGGAAGTCATCCAGGGCCCGGCCCTCATCCTGGTGGCGGATCTCCGCGATGAGCTTCGCGGCGACGGCGGGTTTGCAGGAGTTCAACTCCAACAGGCGGTCGCGGCCCGCTTCCAGGCGCGCGGCCACCTCGGCCCGCTCCCGGCGCGTGGCTCCGATCAGGGGGTCCAGTCCCATGGCATCCAGGGCCTGCGTGACCCGGCGCAGCTCCGGGCCGAAGCGATCCATCAGCTCCCGGCCTCCGGGCTGGATGGCCTCGAAGGCGCCGAGCCCCTCGTGGTACCAGCGCGCCAGCATCGCCTGGGGGCTGCCTTCCACGAAGGGGACGTGGATCTGGATTCCGGCGGTCTGGCCGATGCGATCCAGGCGGCCGATGCGCTGCTCCAGGAGGCCCGGATCCAGGGGGAGGTCGAAGAGCACGAGGTGGTGGGCGAACTGGAAATTGCGACCCTCGCTGCCGATCTCGGAGCAGATGAGCAGTCGGGCCCCGTGGGGATCCGCGAACCAGGCCGCGGCCCGGTCCCGCTGCACGAGGGTGAGGCCCTCGTGGAAGAGGGCCAGCTTCACCTTGAGGTGGGGCCGCAGGGCCGCTTCGATGGCCTCGGCCTTCCGCTGCGTATGGCAGATGAGGAGCACCTTGGCGGGCGCCTGGCTTCGCAGGAGCTCCGCCAGCCAGGCCACGCGGGGGTCCTGATCGAAGACCGGCAGGAAACGTCCGCCCCCCTCAACGCCCGCATCGGCGGCCCACTCCCGGGCGAGGGCCTTGAGACAGTCGCTGTCCTTGGCGTCCGCTGCCAAGGAGTGGAGGTGGGCCACGCGCCTGGGGAAGCCCGCCACCGTGGCGCGCGTGTTGCGGAACATCACGCGGCCCGTGCCGTGCTGATCCAGGAGGGCCTCGATCAAGGCCCCGCGGTCCTCGGACGCGAGGGCCGCGCGCACCTTGGATTCGTCGTCTTGCAGCACCGCGGCGAGGCGCTTGATTTCGGCTTCGCCGAGCTCGGTCGCATCCTGCAGCTTCTCCGCCAGGCGGGCCACGGCCTGGTAGCCCTCGGATTCCCGAAGGAAGGTGTCGAGATCCCCATAGCGATCGGGATCCAGCAAGCGCAACCGCGCGAAGTGTCCGGCCAGGCCCAGCTGTTCGGGCGTGGCCGTGAGCAGCAGCAGGCCGGGCGTGGACCGGCCGAGGGATTCCACCGCGGCGTATTCGGGGCTGGCGGCTTCCGGAGACCAGCCGAGGTGGTGGGCCTCATCCACCACGAGCAGATCCCAGCCCGCCGCTTCGGCCTGGCGGAGCCGCTCGGGAGCGCGGGTGAAGAGCCCCAGCTCGCAGAGCACCAGCTGGTCATCCAGGAAGGGGTTGGCGCCGGGCACGCTCTCCTCAAGCGCCTTGCATCGGCCTTCATCGAAGATGGCGAACCACAGGTTGAAGCGCCGCAACAGCTCCACGAACCACTGGTGCACCAGGGATTCCGGCACGAGGATGAGCACCCGCCGGGCCCGGCCCGTGAGCAGCAGCCGGTGCAGGATGAGGCCCGCCTCGATGGTCTTGCCCAGGCCCACTTCGTCGGCCAGGAGCACCCGGGGGGCCAGACGCCCCGTCACTTCCGAGGCGAGGCTCAGCTGGTGGGGAAGCAGATCGATGCGCCCGCCGAGGAAGCCGCGCACCTCGGATTTCCGGCGGCGGTACTGGTGCTTCAGGGCCGCGAAGCGCAGCTCGAAGGGGGCCTTGGCATCGAAGCGGCCACGGAAGAGGCGCTCCCGGGGGCCGCTGAGGGAGAGGGCCAGGCTCAATTCCGTTTCGCAAAAAACGCGGTCGCCGCATTGGAAGTGGAAGAGGCCCTTCCGCTCCGTGACGGCGTCCACGGTCCAGCTGCCCTCCTGCGGGTCCTGGAGGGTATCGCCCACGCGGAAGGTCACCCGGCGCAAGGGGGTCCCCTCCAGGGAATAGTCCCGGGTCTCGTCCGCGGTGGCGAAGACCACGGTCACCGTGCGGGGGCCCACCGCCCTCACCTCGCCGATGCCCAGCTCGGGCTCTCCATCGCTGATCCAACGTTGTCCGGGATGATAGCGGTTCGGCATGGGGGATCGCGGGGCTCCGGGAGCAAGGGACATCCACCGCTCCGGATCAGCCTAACGCTGGTCACGCCGGCGCGGATCGGATCAGGACGGAATCGGAAGGGGGGATGAATCGAGGGTGGCGGCCTGGTGGTAGAGCTCGGGGGCCGAGGCCACCACCTCCACCAGGTTTCCGTCGATGGCGCCGGCCTCGGCCATCTGGCGGAGTTTGGCGAGGATCACGGCGTGCCCCAGGGGGCCGCGGTAGGGGCGGTTCTGGGCCAG
Source organism: Acidobacteriota bacterium (assembly GCA_016192145.1). Classification (GTDB taxonomy): domain Bacteria; phylum Acidobacteriota; class Holophagae; order Holophagales; family Holophagaceae; genus JAFDVN01. The sequence continues at coordinate 667,184 of JACPUT010000006.1, forward strand.
GGCCTGGTAGATGTCCGCCACGGCGATGATGCGGGCCTCCTGGGGAAGCTCCTGGGCCGTGAGCCCGAAGGGATAGCCGCTGCCATCCAGCTTTTCATGGTGGCTGGAGGCCCATCGGGTGATCTCCTCGAGGCCTTCCACGCTCCGCAGCAGGTCGAAGGTGGCGAAACTGTGCGCCCGCATCGTATCGAATTCCGCCCGGGTGAGGCTCCGAGGTGCCTCCAGGATCTCGTCGGGAACCTGCATCTTGCCGATGTCGTGCAGCAGGCCCGCCGTTTCGATCATTTCGCAGCGATCGGCGTCGCAACCCACCTGCTGGGCGAGGGTCCGGGCCAGGCGGGCGACGCCCAGGGAGTGTTCATGGGTGAAGGGGGATTTCGCATCCACGATCTCCTGCAGGAGTCGTGCGGCCTGGCGGAAGCGGGGCCAATCGATGGGCGGGCCATCGGATTCCGCGGCCACTCCGGTTGGGAAGGCCTGGATGACTTCGGGGGACCGGAGGTCGGCCCAAAAGGCGGGATCCGTGGACAAGTCGAGGAAGGCATCGATGAAATCGGCATGGAAGGTGGAGTCCCGGTGGCCGTGAAGGAGGTTCCGCACCCCTTCGACGCGATCCGGCCTGGCGGGGATGGCCTCGTGCCGAAGGGCGAGCACGTCGATGCGATCGCACAGGAAGATGAGGTTGGCCTTCCGCGCGACATCCTCGGGGCACCCGGCGGCGGGAAGCTCCGGCCAGGCCGTGTGGTGCCAGCGGACGAGGGGGGCCAAGTGGGCGAGGGGCGCGAAGCCCCCCAGCCGGGCCGAGCCCAGGAGGCAATGGGCCTGGGCCCCCGCCCAGTTGATCTCCCCCAGCACCCGCTGGTGCTCCCGCGTCGTGGATACGCCGCAGTCATGCAGTACCCCCGCCTCGTACATCAGGCCCTGGATTGCGGGCCCCCATCCGAGGTACCGGGCCAGTTTTACCGCGAGCATGCCGACCCGCCGCCCATGGTAGAAGTCGTCCACCCCCACGAGATCCAGGGTGTGGCCGATCAGAAGCACCAGCTGGCGAACATCCATCCGAAGGTCGATCACGTCGGACCTCGCAGCTCATCCTAGGCCTTGGGACAGGCTGGGCGAGGCGTTCCCAGCGACTTTGCCGGAGGCGTTCCAGCTTGTGATGGACATCATCCCTCCCTCCCGGGAGGGGAAGGGTGTCAGCTTGATTGGGCTTCCTTCTGGGCGGCACGATCCTTCATGGCGCGGCTCACCAGGTAGAGACCGAGGAACACGAGGCCCAAGGGCCACCAATCCGCCAGCCAGGCCAGGGAGAAGCCGAAGCGGAGGTTCAGGAGCGAGAGGATGCCCACGAGGATGAGGCCGACGCCCAAGGCGAGGCGCCCGCCGAAGGACACGGACCCGAACCCATCGGGAAGGGGGGCCGTCTCCATCCGGCTGATGGATTCATTGATCAGGACCGCCCGGCGGTGGGCGTCCACGAGGTTGTAGAGGAAGAAGAAACTCATGCTGACGCCCACGAAGGGCTCCAACCGCCCCAATTGATTGGTGGACATGAGGGCGATGAAGGTGGCCATGGCCCCCGCGTGGATGAAGCCCACCTGCGTGTAGCCCAGATAGACCTGCCCGAGGCCCGGCATGAGGGAGAGCACCGTGGCGGTGATGGGGGACTTGAGGCGGGGATCGCGGTAGTAATCGGGCCGGCCCGTGGGTGGCGCGAAGGGAATCGGCTGCGGCGCGGCGTGGGGATCGTGTTCGGGGAGGGGGGGCATGGGGGGCTCCAAGTGGGGATGGGGTTGGATCGGTACCTAGGGAGAAGGACGCAGGGCGTGCCTCAAGGGTTCGCCGGGGTTGGCGCCTTTTCTTCCGACATCCCTTTGAGGCCACGCAGCCAGCCGCGCACCCGCACGGAGCCGCGCTGCCACCATCCCGCGGAGGTGGCTCCCTCCGCGGCCGCGCCGTCGAGCTTGAGCCCCCGCTGGACGCTGGCCACCGTGCGCTTTTCCGCGGCCACCAGCTGACCCAGCATCCGTTGGGCCGGGGCCTTGAGGGGCACGAGGAGGGGCTCGGGGGAGAGGGTTCGCACGAGGGCGCGGGGCGCGGGGAGCGACTCGGGCATGGGAAGGGAGAGGCCCAGGAGGCTCACGGCCGTGCCGAGGTAGGCGGCTTCCAGGGCGATGCGGGGGCGGTGCAGCAGCTGCATCCAGGTGGCCCGCCATTCGTGGCTTCGGCGGGTCGCATGCACGGTGGCCCGCATCACCCGGGCCGTGAACCAGGGCCCTGGATCGGCTTCCGCCATGCGGGGGAGCAGGGTCGTGGCGAGGGCGAGCGCCTTCATCAGGTGGGCGCAGTCCTCGCAATGGTCCAGGTGGCCGCGCACGAGGCGCTCCTGGGTGGCCTCGAGTTCCCCATCCACGAAGTGGCAGGCCAGATCCTGAACCCGCAGGCAGGGCGAGCCGGAGGTGCGGGCCAGGATGGCCCGGGTGAGGTCCAGCGCCACCGGGGGATCGGGGAGGTAGGGGTTCAGCGGGGCGTCGTGCATCTCAGGCCCCCATGCCGATGGCGGTGAGCTTCTGCGCCAATTCCAGGCGGGCGCGGTTGGATCGGGATTTCACGGTGCCCACGGGCACCTCCAGGATCTCGGCGATGGCCTCCACCTTAAGCCCTTGGATCTCCTTGAGCAGGAGGATCTCGCGGTTGAGGTAGGTGAGTTCCTGCAGGGCCTGGTGCACCCTGGCGGCCCGCACCTGCTCCAGGTGGGCCTCCTCGGGGTTCAGTTCGGGAGAACGGAGGTGGAACAGCTCTTCCGCGGGCCCATCCCAGAGGGGGGGCCGGGCCTTGCGGCGGCGGAGGTGGTCGATGCAGGCGTTGCGGGTGATGCGCAGGATCCAGGGCAGGCGACCCTCCTCCCCGGGGAGCATCGCGAGGTTTTGGTAGATGCGGACGAACACGTCCTGCGTGAGGTCCCGGGCATCCTCGGCTTGGGTGGTGTAGTGGTAGGCCAGGCCATAGACCCTTCCCTGGTAGGCGCGGACGAAGGCCTCCCAGGCGAGGGGGTCGCCGTTCCGCAGGGGATCCTGGAGGGAGGTGGGCATTCAGCCTTGGCAAGGTGGGGCAGGGGTGCCCTATGAGGATGAACGCAGGGGCGCTGGAATGGTTCGGTGGGAATCCGATCTTTCTTTCGGTGGGCCTTCTCAGCCCTTCAACGCCGCCAGCAGGGCGTCCAATTCCACGCTGGCGAAGGCCGTGGCCTTATCGCTCATGGCGTAGGGGAGGTAGAGCCGGCGGTGGTGGATCAGGGAGCCGCAGCTGTAGACGACGTTGGGGACGTAGCCCTCCCGTTCCTGGTCCAGGGGGGCGAGGAGGGGCTCGGGGAGGCGGCCGATGACTTGGGTGGGGTCGTGGAGGTCCAGGAGCACGGCGCCGATGCAGTACCTGCGCATGGGGCCCACCCCGTGGGTGAGGACGAGCCAGCCGGCCTCGGTCTCCAGCGGGGAGCCGCAATTGCCCACCTTCACGGATTCCCAGGCCTCCGCGGGCCGGAGGAGGAGGTGGGTCTCGTTCCAGTAGTGGGGCCGCTCCGAGAACATGATGAAGAGGTTCTCGTCGTCCTGGCGGGAGAGCATGGCGTAGCGGCCGTTGATGCGGCGGGGGAAGAGGGCCATGCCCTTGTTGAGCACCGCCCTCCCATCCAGGGTGAGCATGCGGAAGTGTCGGAAGTCCTGGGTCTCGATGAGCTGGGGCAGGATGGTCCGCCCGTTGTAGGCCGTGTAGGTGGCGTAGTACATGACGGAGCGATCCGTATCCACGAACCGCACGAAGCGGGCGTCCTCGATGCCGTTGCTCTCGTTGGGGGAGACGGGGAAGAGGATGCCCTCGCTGAGCGGCTGGCCCGGAGGGAAGCGCAGCTCGTAGTTGGAATCAGCCAGCCATTGGATGCTGTCCAAGGTCCGGCGGTAGTCCTGGGTGAGGGGCAGGGTCTCGTTCCGCACCCGGGCCACGGTGGCTTCCAGATCCTCCCGGGTGAACTCGTCGGCGAGGGTGGCCATGACGGTGGCCATGCATTCGTTTTCGAAGCCCAGGTCGTGGAGGGTGACCATGAAGCGCTTCTTGCGGTACCGGGGATTGGGCACCACTTCCGGGGCCGTGAGGAAGCGGGAAACGGGGTCCAAGGTGATGCCCCCATCGGCCTGCAGGGTGCCCACCCGGAACTCGATGGAGGAGATGTGGCCCTCTCCCGTGGCCCGCAGGCTGAGGATGAAGCGAAGGCCCCCCTCGGGCGCGGCGCTCTGATCGGGGTGGGGCACGATGGAGGGATTGAAGAGGGCCGCCGCCTCCACGGCGTATTCCCCGGAGAAGAGCCCGCCGATGAGGAGCTTCCGGGCGGAGGTGAGGGGGCGGTGGGTGAATACGTGGGGTTGCACCTGGTCGAACTGGGCCATGAGGCAGCCCTCGAGATCCCGATGGCGGCCGCCGAAGCCCTGCCGGAGCGCATCCAGTTCCGATTGGACCTCCCCTTCCGTGAGGGCCAGGGCCCGGCCGATGATGGTCGCGATGCGCGTGGGGGGGGAGGGGATGAAGGGGCGGATGATCACCCGCCCGCTCTCGGGCAGGAGCAACAGGTCGTGGCGGCGGAGGGGGATCATGTCTGGAGGGCCAGGGGCTGGAAGGCGAGCGGATGGCTGAGGCGCTGCTCGGCTTGGGTGATGGCGGCGCGGGCGAGGTGGTAGGCCAGGGTGGATTCGGCCCCCTGGTTCTCGTTCACGCGATCGGAGTGCAGGCCGTCGCAGCAGCCGCCCGTCCGAGCGTCGTAGAGGGGAAGGGTCAGGTCATTGCGCCCCAGGAACCACTCGAAGGCGCGCTGGGCCTCCACGCGCCAGGCGGGATCCCCCGTGATGCGGAAGGCCTCGAGGGCCGCGCTGACCATGGCCTGCGCCTCCACCGGCTGCTGGTCGAAATCGGCCCGGGCCCCATCCCGTGAGTAGAAGCCGTTGCTGCCGATGGGGCGGAAATGGCCGGCGGGGGTCTTCTGCACGGAGCTGAGCCAGCGGAGGGATTTCAAGGCGATGGCCAACGCGTCCTCATCCCCCTTGGCCTCGGCGCTGACGAGCAAGGCCTGGCAGAGCCGCGCGTTCTCATAGGTGGTGCTGGGCTCGAACCAGGGCCAGGCCTCGGTGGCGCTCTGGTGCCAGATCCGGACGAGGTGGGCCGTGAGCCAATGGCGGACGTCCTTGGCACGGGCGTGGTCCGGCGCGACCTGGAGGCACTCCTGGATGCCCAGCAGGGTGAAGGCCCAGGCGCGCGGAGAGGAAAACGCCTCCACCTGGGTGAGGCTCTGGTCGAAGAGGCGGACGCAGAGCCGCTGGCGCCCCGCGTCGTGGGATCTCGCCATGCCCGTGCCGAGGGCCCAGAGGGCGCGGCCTTGGCTCTCCTCGCTGCCGGCCAGCTCCAGCCACTGGCGGCCGTAGCTCATGAAGTTGCGGAAGCGCCCGGTCTTGGCATCCAGGGCGGCGGCCAGGAAGGCCAGGTAGCGGGTGGCGAGCCGATCCAGCTGATCGGGCAGGGGGTGGCCGCCCAGTTCCTCGAGCAGGCAGCACAGGACGAAGGCCCGGGCGTTGTCATCCGTGCAGTAGCCCTCCTGAAGGCTGGGCACGTCGAAGATGGCGTGCTGAAAGAGGCCCGTGTCATCGGTCATCCGCACCAGGTGATCCATTCGCAGCGGCGGCAGCTCGTAGGGTCGGTTGGCCAGGGTCCACCCGGCGAAGGCGGCGCGGGGTCGGGCACGGCGATCCGTCCGTGCCTGCTGGAAGGATTCCAAGTACCGGGTGGCCGTGGAGGGCCAGATCATCGCCCGGCCAAGGCGATAGGCCTCCTCCCGGGTATGGGCCAATCGCTTGGCGGAGCCCAGGAACTCGCAGACGCCAGCGGCGATGGCCCCCGGATCCCGGAAGGGCACCAGGATGCCGCGTCCATCCGCCAGCAGTTCCTGGGCGTGGCAATAAGGGGTCGACACGATGGCCTTGCCCGCGCCGAACACGTAAGCGAGGGTGCCCGAGGTGATCTGTTCAGGGTTGAGGTAGGGCGTGAGATAGATGTCCGCGGCCCCGATGAACTCCGCCAGATCCTCCGGGGATACGAAGCGGTTGTAGAAGATCACCTGGTCCCGCACCCCAAGCTCCTCGGCCAGCCGCTCCAGGCCGAGGCGGTACCGCTCGCCCTCCTGGGCCAACAGGTGGGGATGGGTGGCGCCCAGCACGAGGTAAACCGCATCCGGGTGCACCCGGAGGATGTGGGGCAGGGCCTGGATGGCGTACTCGATGCCCTTGCCGGGGCTCAGGAGGCCGAAGGTGAGGAGCACGGGCCGCCCCTCCACGCCGAACTGGGATTTGCATGCGCTGGAGTCGCGGAAGGGCAGATCCGGGATGCCATGGGGGATGAGGTCCACCTTCGTCTCGGGTACCCCATAGGTCTCCCATAGGATGTCCACGCCTTTGCGGGCCATGACCACGAGCCGGGCGCTGTGCCGAATCAGCCCGGCCATCACGGCGCGCTGATCCGGATCCGGTTCCCGGAGCACCGAGTGGAGGGTGGTCACCACGGGCATCCGCACCTCCTTGAGCAGCGTCAGGAGGTGGCTGCCCGCGGGCCCGCCGAAGATGCCGAATTCGTGCTGCACGCACAACACATCCACGTCGTTGAAGTTGAGGAAGTCCGCCGCGCGGCGGTAGGCGTCGAGATCCTTCTCGGGCACTTCGAACCGCACCCGGGGCGGGTAGGCGTAACCCTCGGGCCGGTCGTCCATGGCCACGGCCAGGCACTCCCCTTGGGGTTCCGCCGTGGCCACGGCCTCGCAGAGGTCCCGGGTGAAGGTGGCGATCCCGCACTGCCGGGGCGTGTAGTTCCCCAGGAAGGCGATCCGGCGGGGCGAGGGTGGGTGGCTCATGGCCGGGACCCCACGGTTGCTGGAGGGCGCGCCGCCAAGGTGACACCGGCCCGATGGCCCTGACTGCCAACCCGCTCCCCGCGCCCCGTCATCTGACCCCCCCCCTGGGCTTCACCCAGGCTGGAAGCGACCTGATTTGAATGCTTGGATCCGGATGGATCCTTCAAACCACCCAACATCTGATCCTGCGCCCGAAATTTCCGTCACGCCAGGAAAAGGCTTGGAAATATTCCAGCCTGTGATGGCAGTCATGGTGAGAAAAGACGGCTCTGGAAAGGGGGCTTGAAGGGGGTCCGGCCCGATCTTCCGGGGCCGGAGGCGGCTTCAAACTCCTCGAGCATCCCTTCTGCTGCCAAGCTCTGAAATCGATCCACGCGGGGTGAACCATGAAGACGCTGCGATTCCCCTTCCTCCTTCCGGCGTTGCTCTGCGCCAGCCTGCTGGCGGCCCAGGCCCCCGCCGAGGGCGATGCCATCCTCCGGAACTTCCGGTTCCGCTCGGGGGAGGAACTGGCCGAGCTCCGCATCCATTACCGCACCTATGGCACCCCCCGGAAAGATGCCGCGGGCGTGGTCCGCAACGCCGTGCTCATCACCCACGGCACCACGGGCAGCGGCGGCCAGTTCGTGCGGCCGGAGTTCGCGGGCCGCCTCTTCGGCCCCGGCCAGCCGCTGGATGCCGCGAACTACTACATCGTGCTCCCCGATGGCATCGGCCACGGGAAGTCGAGCAAGCCCAGCGACGGCCTGCACGCGCGGTTTCCCCGCTATGGCTACCTCGACATGGTGGAGGCGCAGCGGCGCCTGCTCACGGAAGCGTTGGGCGTGACCCACCTCCGCCTCGTCATGGGCACCTCCATGGGCGGCATGCACACCTGGTTGTGGGGCCAGCTGCATCCCGAGATGATGGACGCCCTGATGCCCATGGCCAGCCTGCCCACCCAGATCGCGGGGCGGAACCGGGTGTGGCGCCGCATGGTCATCGATGCCATCCGGAAGGATCCCCAGTGGAAGGGCGGCGACTACAAGACCCAGCCCCAGTCCCTCCGCCTGGCCGCCCAAATGCTCTACTTCATGGGCAGCAATCCCGTACTCCGCCAAGGGGAGGCCCCCACCCTCGCACAAGTGGATACGCGCTTGGACGCCTATGCGGACAGCTACGAGAAGACGGGCGACGCCAATGACGTGCTCTACGCCTTGGAAGCCTCCCGGGACTACGATCCCGGGCCTGGTCTGGCCCGCATCCAGGCGCCCCTCCTGGCCGTGAACACCGCCGATGACCTCATCAATCCACCCGAATTGGGCATCCTGGAGCGCGAGATCCAACGCGTTCCCAAGGGGCGGGCCGTCGTCCTGCCCCTGAGCCCCCAGACGCGGGGACATGGCAGCCACACGGTGGCGGCGCTGTGGGAGGGATACCTCCTCGAGTTGCTCAAACAAACAGCGCCGAAACCCTAAGCGCGAGTCCAGGCAACCTCTGGGGCCCCTGCCTTCGCTCCCCGGATTCCCACGCCAGAGGCGGGCTGCCGGCCGCTCCTGAAGGTGGAACTTCCGCCCTGGGCCGATATCATGCATGAGAAATGCGAGCGCCCATGACGATGCCCCAAGGAACAACCACCCGCTGCCTGTTGTGCGGGTCTGACGTCCAGCAACACCATCCCGCGCAGCCTGGGTACCGCCTGGGCTCCACTTTCGAGATCCATCATTGCGCGGCCTGCGACACCTCCTTCGCCCATCCCATGGAGGTTGATTCCGCGATCTACGACGCCATCTACGCGCATCCCGACGAGATCTCCGGGTACGACCGCTACGCGAAGTACGCGAGGTCGGTCTTGGAAGTCGCGGATCCACTGGCCCTGCTCGCCGATTCGGAGGATGTCTACTGGTCCATCCGCGCCTGCGTCGAACAGCTGGAGCCGGGGGCTCGGATCCTCGAAGTGGGCTCCGGGCTGGGCTACATGACCTACGCCCTGCTCAAGGCCGGTTACAACGTGACCGGAATGGACATCTCCAAGGTGGCCGTGGAAAACGCCAAGGCCCGCTACGGCCCGCATTACCAGGAGGCGGACCTCGCGGAGTGGAGCGTCCAGAAGGCGGGCGAGTTTGACATGGTGCTCATGGCGGAACTCATTGAGCACATTCCCGACCCGCTCGCGTTCTTGAGGATGGCCGCCAAGCTGCTCCGTCCCGGAGGGCGCCTGGTCGTGACCACTCCGAACAAATCCCATTACCCCAAGTGGATGCTCTGGGAATCGGATCCGCCGCCCGTCCACCTCTGGTGGTTTTCGGAAGCCTCCATGAAGGTGTTCGCCCGGGAACTGGGATTGGGGATCGCGTTCGTCGACTTCACCCCCTTCAACCGCGACCATGGGGCCCAACCCCTGGCCCGCATCCACATGCCGGGGCTCCCGACCCAGGGCGCCAAGCTGGACGAGCAGAACCGCCCCCTTGCCCCCGAAGCCCTTCTCCGGGCGGAACGGGCGCGCCGCCCCCGCTTGTATCCCCTTCGAAAGTTCCAGCGATCCGCCGTCCGCCGATTCCAGTCGCTGCGGGAGTGGATCCGCCCCACCCCTCCGGGCCGATCGAGCGCGAGCCTCTGCGCCGTGCTGACCAAGCCCGAGTAGGGAGGGATTGGAACCGCCGGAACCAGCCCGGAGCCAACTCGCCAGGGCCTTTCGGGTTCGGGCCGGGGCGGCCCTTCAGCTCCACAGGCCGTTCCTTGGGGTGGGAAACCCAAGTGAACCGGATCCCCGTAGAGAGTTCGGGCGAGACCTCTCGGACCCCTGACCCAACGCCCATATCTCGTCCAAATTCATCTCGAGAACCGCGCGGAATCTGGTCTTGGCGGGGAGGCCTTTCGTAGAGATTCGCGATCTTCGGGGATGGTTCCAATCCTGTTTGGACCCTCTAGTCCTTGTGTTGCCCGCGCGAAATACCTGGAACCTTCAATCGGATCGTGGGCGGCCCCTTCCATCCGACACCGGGTCTTACGCCTGAATCCGTCCATCCGATCGTGGTGGAGGTGAAAGGGCAAGGGGGTGCTGCCAAGGGTCTTAACTGGGTGCGGCTCTCGGACCTGCTCCACAACCGAACCCTGCTGCGTGATGGTCAGCTTCGGACTGTCGCATACCGATTGGCCCACGCCGTGGGGGCGGGTTGGCTCTAGAGGGGCAACGAAGATTTCCTTAATCTCGCCTTCCGATGCTGAATTCCAGGCCCGAGGGGGGAGGCTTGGTTGGAGGAGTATTTGGGACAACCTCAAAAAAAGTGAGACTAACCGCTTGACATCTTTTCAGTGAGATTGCAGGATCACTCATCGACCTGGATTTGACCCGGGCCATCCCAAGGAGTTCATCGTGTATCCCAAGACCCAACAGACGACCCCCCTCAGCGCAGCTGCGCTGGAGGCGATGGTCTCCGTGCTGGGTATTGGCTCCCGGTGCGGATGGCTACGAGGTTCCAGGCCTACAACGGAACCCCAAGATCGCCGCAGGAATCATAGCTTTCCGAGCTTGATTCCAACCGTGTAAGGCGTTTCCCCGGCAGACAAGGGGAGCGGGCCCGAAAGGGACCAGCGCCTTCCCTTGAACCGGCAGCCCAAGGTGCATTGGGCGCGGGCCAGAGCTTTGAGCTCCTGGACCAACTGGAAGCATGGGATCCACGGTCACGACGGTTCACCCGTCCCCTTTCCCGTTTCGGTCAATGGGAGGCCGCCGCGCTCTGAACGCGGAGACCGAGGTTCGATTCCTCGAGCGGGAGCCACCATCAGGTGGGGGGTTGGCCAATTGGTAGGCTCGCGGCCTTTGAAGCCGCCTGTGAGGGTTCGAGTCCCTCCCCCCTAGCCACACCCAAGGAAGCGTGCCGGAACGGTAAACGGGCCTGATTGCTAATCAGGGGCCCCATTAAAGGGCGTACAGGTTCGAGCCCTGTCGCTTCCGCCAAAGCTTTGTCGATCATTGAAAATTGCATAATGGATAAATGGCAAATACGCATGTTTAAGAGCATGCGTGAGTAGAAATAGACCTCTCGTGAGGTCGTTCGACGAGAGCGCGCCATCTTCAACCCCGGCAGCCCATCAGGGCACCGGTCATGCGAGGAACGCGCCCCGTCATCTAAGGTGCATTGGGGGAGTCTGGATTCCCCGCCGGCCTGTCAAGTCGGAGAGCAGGGGTTCAAATCCCCTATGCACCGCCAATCACGGTCCCATGGGCAAATCGGCTAAGCCCCGGGTGGAGATTCCGGGTTCAAGCCCCGGTGGGACTGCCAACGCGAGCGTGGCGGAAGCGGCATACGCACCAGCCCGAGGAGCTGGGTCATGAGAGTTCGAATCTCTCCGTTCGCACCAATTGCCGGGAATGCTCCCACGGTGGGACAGCAGCCTGTAAACCTGCAGAGCCATGAGCTCACAGAAGGTTCGACTCCTTCTCCCGGCACCATTAGGGCCCCACAGCCAAGGGCAGGGTAGCGGCAGCGGTGGCCGTGACGCGATCGAGCGAGGTCGTCCCTGTTCCTGGGCCCACCAATCCGGAGTCTGGGCCAGTGGCTGGCCACCTGTTTTGGGAACAGGGCCAGGTAGGTTCGAATCCTACGACTCCGACCAATCCCTGCGGCCATGGTCTAGCGGGAGGACAGCAGGTCGCCAGCCTGCAAGCACGGGTTCAATCCCCGTTGGCCGCTCCACTCGCGTCTCAAGCTGCTTTGGAATAGCACCTGCCTTTTAAGCAGGGGGTACTGGGTTCGAATCCCAGGAGACGCACCACACCGTTGCAGGCGAGCCGGATGCTCACCAGGGCCTCATAAGCCCAGGTTGCCCAGTTCAACTCGTGGAGCGTATCAAAGCAATCGGTGGGGCCGCGCTGGGATGGCGGCCGAGCCCGACAAGGCGGCCGACCGAGGCGGTGCGGGTCCACCGTTGAGGGAGGCCAACACAGCCGGGCGACGGCCGCCGTCCCAGCCCTAAAGGGTTGAGCCAAAAGGGCCCTCATCCCGCGTCACGCCGCTCGGAGGATGAACCCGCATCCCCCTTCGCGCCCTTCCTTGGATGCGGGCCCTTTTGACTCAACGCGGCTCCCGCCGATTGCTTTGAGGCGCTCCATGGGCCTGCCACCAATTCCCGGGCTGTTAGTTCAAGGGAAGAACACCTGCCTTGCAAGCAGGGGATGGCGGTTCGATTCCGCCACGGTCCACCATCCACGGAAGAGTGAGCGGAATGGCATCGCGCTCGCTTGGAAAGCGAGTTCACCGGGTGCACCCCCGGTGTGCAGGTTCGAATCCTGTCTCTTCCGCCAATCGCCCCATAGCTCAATGGGAAAGCACGCGGCCGATAACCGCGGGACGGAGGTTCCCTCCATCGATCGCGGCCCTGCCCCGCAGGCCCGCTCCCCGTCGCTTCCGCTCCGGGAGATGGAGCCTCCCTCCTGGGGCGACCACACGGGTCTATAGCTCAACGGGAGAGCACTGCCATGGCATGGCAGGGATCAGGGTTCGATTCCCTGTAGATCCACCATCACCCCCGCCCATGGAGGGACGCCGGCCTTCTAAGCCAGCCCTTGAGCGTTCGACTCGCTCCGGGGGGACATTTCGCTGCCATGGCCAAACGGCATAAGGCACCTCGCTACGAACGAGGAGATTGGAGGTTGGAGTCCTCCTGGCAGCACCACTCCGTCGCAGGAGCCCCACGGCCGAGGCATCCGCCTGTTAAGCGGACGATGCGAAAGCACTCCATAGGGTTCGACTCCCTACTGCGGCGCCACTCGGGATCCATCCGGATCCCCCAGACGGTGACATTAGCTCAGTGGCAGAGCATCGCGCTGTGAACGCGACCACAGAGGGTTCGATTCCCCTATGTCACACCACCCGGGACAGAAGCTGAAACATGGATGCAGCGCCGGTTTGAAACACCGGAGGATGTCGGTTCGAGTCCGACCTGTCCCACCATTCCGCAGCAGTAACGAACAGGGGTTCATCGCTCGCAACCAATGGGACCAGGTGGCCGTGCGTGCAAACCTACGGCGGCGGGTTCGAATCCCGCTATGCGCATACCCAACCCCCTGACGGACTCTCTCTGCGGATTCATCTGTCCTCGTAGCTCAATGGGATGAGCACACCCCTCCGAAGGGTGAGGATGTCGGTTCGAGCCCGGCCCGGGACACCATTCACGGCAGCAAGGCATTGCGGTACTTCGTAGCTCAGTGGATAGAGCCTCAGGCGAATAGCCTGATGGTCGCTGGTTCGACCCCAGCCGCTCCCGCAAGGGAATTCCGCACGCCAACTCCCTCCGTGATCCGCTTCCCGCGGCAGTAAGGCCCAGGGTTTCATCGCCAAACGGTATAGGACCTTGTCGCAAGACAAGCGGGTGCAAGCCCGGTGTGGGTTCGAATCCCACGGCCCCGCAAGGGGCACTCCCTGGCCAATTCCCTCCGCGGTTCCATTTCTTGTCGCAGCAAGGCAAGGGTTCCTTCGCCTGATAAGCGCGTGGTCGCTGGTTCGATTCCAGTCCTCCGTCCATCGATCGGGAGGTAGCTCAGTGGTAGAGCACGTTTCATACCCTCGCCGATTTCCTCGACAAGACCCCTTCACCCGACCTCGACGTCAGCTCGACAGAGGTCCGCAACTCCCTCGCGCAGCAGGGCAGCACTTGAAAGGAGGCCCTCCATGGCCCGTTTTGCCTTCTGGAAGCGCAAGGCTTCCGAACCCGATTCCGTCAACCTCGCCGGTGGCCAGGCCCACACCATGGGCCCCAAGCTCGAATTCGCCACCGCCCTTCTGACCACCTTCACCACGGACACCTTCTACAAGTCCGCGGGGGATCAGGTCACTCGCGTCGCAGAGCTCGTCCGGACGCTCGAAGACCCCCTCTTCGCGGCCAAGGCTGCCGTGTACACCCGCAAGCTGAACGGCCTCCGGTCCGTCTCTCACATCGTGGCCGGTGAACTGGCCCAGCGCCAGGACGTCAAGGGCCAGCCCTGGCTCCGGAAGTTTTACCGTACGGTCGTCCAGCGTCCCGATGACATCACCGAGACCCTGGCTTACCTGAAGGGTTCCAACCCGGACCTGCGAAAGCTCTCCAACGCTATGAAACGCGGTTTTGGTGAGGCTCTCAGCGGCTTCGATGCCTACCAGCTGGCCAAGTACCTGCGGTCCGATCGCGATCCCAATTTGATCGACGCCGTCAACCTGCTGCACCCCAAGTCCACGCCGGCTCTCGCGGCCCTGATGACGGGCACGCTGAAGCCTGCGGATACTTGGGAGACCAAGCTGACGCAGGCCGGGCAGAAGGCCGCCCAGGACCACCTCTCCGAAATGGAGAAGGAGGCTCTGAAGGGTCAGGCCTGGGGCGAGCTGCTGCGGGAGCGCAAGCTGGGCTATACGGCCTGCCTGCGCAACCTCCGCAACATCGCTGAGCAGGCGCCGGATTCCCTCCCCCTCGCCGAGGCCTTCCTCACGGATCCCAAGGCGGTGGAGAAGTCCATGGTCCTGCCCTTCCAGTTCATGACCGCCGCCGCGGCCCTCAAGGGCACGAAGGCGGACACGAACGGTGTGCGCCGGGCCCTGGACAAGGCGATGGAGCTCTCCCTGAAGAACGTGCCCACGTTCGACGGGAAGACCCTCCTCGCCGTGGACGTCTCCGGTTCCATGCGGGGCCGTCCGCTCCAGATCGCGGCTCTCTTCGCCGCCGTCCTGTTCAAGTCCCAGAAGGACGCGGACGTGATGCTGTTCGACACCAGCGCGAAGTACGTGCGCCTGCACCCCAGCGACTCGCTGACGACCCTCACGGAGTCGATCCAGACGGCCGCCATGGGCGGAGGCACGGACTTCCGGCTGATCTTCAGCACCGCGCGGCAGGCCTACGATCGCATCGTGATCCTGTCCGACATGCAGGCCTGGGTGGGTGGACACACCCCGGCCGCCGAATTCACCGCCTACAAGCGTCGGTTCGGCTGCATGCCCCGTGTCTACAGCTTTGACCTGAACGGCCACGGAACCCTCCAGTTCCCTGAAGCGAAGGTCTACGCCCTGGCCGGGTTCTCCGATGCCGTCCTCGGCACCATGAAGAACCTGGAGCAGGATCCCCAGGCGCTGATCCACGCGATCGACGCCATCACGCTGTAGCCAGGCTGTCCCGAAACCCCCGTGTGCCGCGCTGGGAGCGCCGGGCGGTGCCTCGCAAGGAAGGCGAGATGAGCCTAGTGGTTCTACGCGATTCGAGCCTGACGAAGCGGGGTGCCGCCCGCCGCCCCAGCCCGAAGGGACGTCGCCAGGCGGGCGCTTCGCGGCGTCCGTGCCCTTGAACGATGAACCACATCGCCCTGCGGGCACGTCCTTGCGGAGCGTCCCGCCTGACGACGTCGCGGCACGCGGGGGTTTCGGGACAGCCTGGCCCACCCCTGGGGGCGGGTCCACCCGCCCCCCCCTTCATCCGAGCATGGCGCAGCCTGGGAGCGCGCTGGTCTGGGGGACCAGAGGTCGCGGGTTCAAGTCCCGCTGCTCGGACCAATCGCCCGTGTAGATCAGGGGAAGATCGCCTGTCCCACACACAGGAGGCCGCTGGTTCAAATCCAGCCGCGGGCACCACCTTCGCCGGGTGACGGAACTAGGCATACGTGCTTGTCTCAGAAGCAAGATTCTGTGGGTTCGAATCCCACCCCGGCGACCAAATTCCCCTCACGAGCCTTCAGGCTCCCATCTCCAACCCTGTTATGAAAGGAGGCGACCATGTCCCTCGCAACCCTCCAGGGGGCTGTCGCCCCCATCAAGTTGTGGACCCCCGTCCACGAAGTCGAAGACCAGGCCCTCGCCCAGCTCAAGAACATCGCCGCACTGCCCTGGGTGTTCAAGCACGTGGCCGTCATGCCCGACGTCCACTTCGGCAAGGGCGCCACGGTGGGCTCCGTCATCGCCATGAAGGATGCCGTGTCCCCGGCCGCCGTGGGTGTGGACATCGGCTGCGGCATGGCCGCGATAAAGACGAACCTCACGGCTTCGGATCTCCCTGAAAGCCTTCGGGCCCTGCGACTCAGCATCGAGCAGGCCATCCCTGTGGGGTTCAACCAGCATCGTGATCCGCTGGGCTTCGTGGAGAACAGCCCCCTCTGGGCCGAGTTCGAAGGCCTGGATGCCCGTGTTCAGAACCTCGCTGGGAAAGCGGCCCGCCAGGCCGGAACCCTCGGCGGTGGCAACCACTTCATCGAAGTGTGCCTCGATCAGGATCAGGGCGTGTGGATCATGCTCCACTCCGGAAGCCGGAACATCGGCAACGAACTGGCCAAGATCCATATCGAAGTCGCCCGCAAGCTGGCCCACAACCAGGGTCTGCCTGATCGCGACCTCGCCGTGTTCCTCAAGGGGACGAAGGAGATGACGGCCTATCGCCGGGACCTCTTCTGGGCTCAGCGCTACGCCTTCCTTAATCGCGAAGCGATGTTGGAGCGGATGGGGGAGGTGATGGCGGAGCACTTTCCCGACGTCGCCTTCGAAGCGCCCATTCTCTGCCACCACAACTACGTGTCGGAGGAAGTGCACTTTGGGGAGGAGGTCCTCGTGACCCGCAAAGGTGCCATCCGCGCCGGGCGCGGTGAATGGGGCATCATCCCGGGGTCCATGGGGGCGCGCAGCTTCATCGTGCAGGGCAAGGGCAACCCCGAGTCCTTCGAGTCCGCGTCCCACGGCGCAGGCCGGAAGATGAGCCGTAACGCCGCCCGCCGCCACTTCTCCGTGAAGGACCTCGCTGCCCAGACCGCTGGCGTTGAGTGCCGAAAGGATGAGGGCGTGCTGGATGAGATCCCCGGTTGCTACAAGGACATCGAGCAGGTCCTTCGCTATCAGGCCGACCTCGTCGAGGTTCGCTTCGAACTGAAGCAGGTGCTGTGCGTGAAGGGCTGATGCCCTTTGCGTTGGATCGAACCCTCCCTCGATTCTGCGAGGGAGGGCTAGGAGCCTGTCCCAGGGGCCATTCTGGCCAATCTTTGGCTCCGGTAGCTCAGTGGAAGAGCGCCGCCCCGACATGGCGGAGGTGGCAGGTTCAATCCCTGCCCGGAGCACCAACGGTCTCATCGTCTATCGGATAGGACGGCGCCCTTTCAAGGCGCAGAGCGGGGTTCAACTCCCCGTGGGACCACCACACGCCTCGGCAGCTCGATTGGTGGAGCACCTGATTCTTAATCAGGGGGCAGTCGGTTCGAATCCGACTCGAGGCACCATTTGGGGGTTTCGTTTAGTGGCAGGACGTTGGACTCCAAATCCAGCAGCGGGTGTTCGATTCACTCAGCCCCCGCCAATCCCTTCGCTGGGTAGCTCAGCGGCCAGAGCAGAGGTCTCATAAGCCTCGGGCAGGAGGTTCGACTCCTCCCTCAGCGACCATCATCGGTGCGTAGCGCAGCCTGGAAGCGCGTCTGCTTCGGGAGCAGAAGGTCGCGAGTTCAACTCTCGCCGCACCGACCAATGGTTCCGTGGTGCCTCTCTGCGAGAGTTGAACTTGCGAGTGGGATCGCGGAGGCCCTCCTGTGGAGGGCCGAGAGCGAGACCGGGGATCGGCATAGCCGAGCCCAGTTCGAATCCTCTCGCACCGACCATTTATGCGGCCGTCGTCCAATGGCCAGGGCCTCAGCCTTCCAACCTGATGATGCCGGTTCGAATCCGGTCCGCCGCTCCATTCCTTCCCTCACGGCCTGTCGCAGAGTTGGCTCCATGCGCGCGACTGCAAATCGCGAGACGTCGGTTCAATTCCGACCAGGCCGTCCAACACCTACGCCCCTGAAGCTCACTTGGTCGAGCACTCCCTCGGTACGCCGCGATTCGAATCGCGGCATAAGGGGCCGTAACGGAAGGATCCTCGTCGCCGAGGTCCTTCCGCAACGGCCCCTAAGGGAGAGGTGACCCGTTCGATCCGGGTCAGGGGCTCCATTTGCCATTTATTCATTGTGTGATTCTCCCGCTCCAGAAGATCCGCATGGAGGATCGCCGCACTCGTAATGCGGAAGTGGCCGGTTCGAGCCCGGCCTGGAGCTCCACTCGCGGGTGTGGCGCAACCGGAAGACGCGGCTGGCCCAAACCCAGCTCTCTTGGAGGTTCGAATCCTCCCACCCGCACCAATTCCACCACCCAACACAGGTGCACCATGCACACGCGCACGAGACAAAAGGAGAGACGCAAAGCCACGGTGATCGCCCTGGACGGCAGCTTCTTGCCCATGAATGAGATGAATCGGCGGGATGCCCTCAAGGCTCTGGCTTCTGGCCGAGCCTTGGTCCTCGACCTGAAGACCTGGGCTCGGGTTTCGCTTCACCTGATCCCCGAACTGGGGGCCCTCCGGGCCATCGTGTACCCGCACGCCCGTGCCGTGTCCGAGCATCGGCTTGGCTTGGGCCGAGGTACCGCAGGAATCTTGCGGCGCGATGGTCATCGATGCGGATACTGCGCTGGCCGGGCTTCGACTGTGGACCACGTGATTCCGCGGTGCCAGGGCGGCAGCAGTGCGTGGTCCAACCTGGTGGCCGCCTGTTTGGACTGCAATCAACGTAAAGGTGGTCGAACCCCCGAGCAGGCAGGCATGAAGCTGGAGCGGTCCATCCAGAGCCCGCGGCAACTCCTCTACCAGCGGTTTCAGGAGCTCATTGAGGGTGCTGCCTAGGCACTCGGAGGGGTTCGAAAGGGGGAAGCAGCTCTATTGCGCAAGGCTCGATGCTGCTGACTCCGGAACAGCCCCTCGATTCTCCCGAAACCCACGCGGCATCTAGGGATCGACACATCCCCATTTGTGCCACCTTTGTGCCACCTCGGGGGTGTAAACGGGGGTATTTCGGTGTCCGCACTGGTCAATTCAGGTCCAATCGGTGTCCGGCGGAGTACCTAGCAAAAGACCCGGAAGTGTTGATCTTCCGGGCCTTCCACTGCTTGATTTGGTTGTGTGGCCAATTCTCTGGACTGACCGCCCTACTACGGCGCGACCCTGCGATCAGGGATGTTTTCAGGGAATGCACCGTTTTCGGCCCTCCATTGGCCTCCGCGCCTCCTCACGGACGCAGGTCGGATATGGGATCCCGGGCCGGAGGGGGCTGAATTCCCTAAGCGTCCTTTCACGGAATCCGATTACCCCAAACAGGGAAGGGGGCGTCGGCTGGCAGTTCCGCCTCGCCCGGAGGAGGTCGTCCTGGTCTCGGGAATTCATTCCCTTCGGCCGAACTGGACTTCCAATTCTGGCCCATTGGAGCGACGAATGGGTGGGGAGGTGGAATGGCTAATTCGGGTGATCAGGATGGGCCATACGAGGTGGGCTACAAGCGACCACCCTCCGGATCTCCCCCATCCGAGCCATCCAGGAGGCCCTTGGGCACAGTGAACTCAAGAGCACACAGCTCTACACGAGGGGCAGCATCGCCCGGTTTAAGGCAGTCCACACGGAGACCCATCCCGGGAAGATCCCCAAGGTCGGGCAGCACTCCCTGGAGGGGGATGGTGAGCCGGAGTGAGCAGGCTTGTCCGATGTGTTCAGAAAGGGTGGTTTCTGTACACGTTGGGATCGACATGTATAGAAATCGCGAAAAACTTTACACGTTCGCTGGACATGTACAGAGAACGGGAGTTTTCTATACACGTTTCACGGCTGAGAACCTGACATGACCACCCTCCTTCCCTTGGACCATCTGGACCCTGCCCGGTTCGAGACGCCCAAGATTCTCAAGAAATTGGCGAGCGCCAGCCGTCGGCTTGCTGAACTCAAGGGCGTGGTGGCGTCGATTCCAAACGAGTCGATCCTGATCAATACCCTGGGCTTGCAGGAAGCCAAGGACAGCTCCGCCATCGAGAACATCGTCACGACGCATGATGAACTCTTCAAAGGAGATGACTCCACCCACGAGGCGCTGAACGCCGCCACGAAGGAGGTGTTCCGCTACCGGCAAGCCCTTCGTCGTGGGTTCATCCTGGTTCAGGACACCGGGCTGCTCACGCTGAACCAGATTCTGATGATCCAGGAGGTCCTGGAGCAGAACCGCGCTGGGTTCCGGAAGCTGCCGGGCACTTCGTTGAAGAACAATGCAGGTGAGGTGGTCTACACCCCGCCCCAAGATCAGCAGGAGGTTCTTCGGCTCATGGGCGAGTTGGAGCGCTTCATGAATGGCGACGTACCCTTTGATGCGGACCCGCTCATCAAGATGTGCCTGATCCACCATCAGTTCGAGAGCATCCATCCTTTCTACGATGGGAACGGGCGCACTGGGCGAATCCTGAACGTCCTCTACCTCGTAAAGGAGCACCTGCTGGATATTCCGGTGCTCTACCTGAGCAGCCGCATCGTCCGCACCAAGGCGGAGTATTACCGTCTCCTCCAAGCGGTGCGAGACGAGGACGCATGGGAGGAGTGGGTGCTCTACATGCTAGAGACGGTGGAGCAGACCGCCCTTAAGACCATCCAGACCACCAATGCCATCAAAGATGCCCTCTTGGACTACAAGCACCGCATTCGTGCTCGGCACAAGTTCTATAGCCAGGACCTCATCAACAATCTCTTCAACCACCCCTACACGCGCATCGAATTCGTTGAAGACGACTTGGGCGTTTCCCGGGTCACGGCGGCGCGCTACCTGGATGAGCTCGCCGAAGATGGATTCCTGAAGAAGGAAAAGAAGGGGCGCGGCAGTTACTACATCAACACGGCGTTGACGGAGATCCTGATGAGTCGCCATGGAATGGAAGGGTAAGCGGGCAAGGGGGTGAAGGATGCTGGACCCCGATCGATTCACACGAGAGGACCTCTATGAGGCCATCTGGCCTGAAGCCGTCCAGAAGGTGGCTCAGGCCCTGGGCATTTCTGACGTGGGCTTGGCCAAGATCTGCAAGAAGCTGAACGTTCCTCGCCCAAGCCGGGGCTATTGGGCCAAGTCGCCCACCCTTCGCAAGGTCCTGAAAAAGCCCCTTCCTCCCCTTGCCGAAGGCCAAACCAGCGTGTCCTCCATTAGCCAGGCCGGGGTGGCTGGCTGGACTCGTGAGGCGCTAAAGTCACTCGCCGAGGAGGGGATTGCAGCCCCAACGGCCGCGACTAACTCGAACACCAAGGGACCGCATCCGCTGATTGCGAAATACGCATCTCTGGTTGCCGAAAAGGAATGGGGCGTCCGAACTTTGGTCAAAGAGAAACCTTGTTTAGCCCTGGCAGTCTCAAAACCCGCCTTAGAACGAGGGATGGCAATCTTCCAGACCATCTTCGAAACGCTGGAAGCCAGGGGTTTTACCCCCGAAATCTTGCCACCCCAACGGGCTACCAATTCCTATGGCTATGCCTATGACGCTCCCGGGCGCACGGGCGTGCGTATCAAAGGCGCTTTTGTCTCGTTTGAACTTCGCGAAGAAACGCGGTCCATCGAGATCCCGCCGCCTCCTCCTCCCCCGCCATCCAAAGGACGAAGGCCTTCTTTGCCAGACTTCCCACCGAGGTCAACTTGGCGAACGGAGGGGACCGGACTGCTTACTTTGGAAATTCCTGATCCCGACAGCTACGGCCTACGGAAGCGTTGGAAGGACGGCACCAAGAAGGTCGAGGCCCAACTCGAGGGGTTCTTTAAGGGCCTCTTGGCCATCGCAGAACTCGCGTATGAGCGCGAACAGGAGCGACAGGAACAAAAGCGGGCCGAGATGGAAAGGGAGCAAGCTCGGCTTAAGGCGGAGGCCATCCGTGCCGAGTTGGCAGAGCGGATGTATGACCTGGAAAGTCGCCTGATGGACGTACAGCAGGCGGAGGCCATTCGAGCCTTTGCTCGCAAAGTTCGATTCGACGCCGAAGCCCGGGAGGTTCCACTCGAGCCAGGAATTGACCTCGCGGAATGGCTGGCCTGGGCTGAGGGATTGGCTCAGAAGCTGGAGCAAGGTGCCGTGCAAACGGTCCTCAGCCAGCGCCGTCACCCCCCGGTGCCGAAACCGACCTATGGCTACCAGGCCTCAGAGACCGCCGAAGCGCACTTGCGCAACGAAGTGGATTTATGGCGTCGCCGCTACATCTATGGAAGGCCGAGAGGCTAGCCGGCCGAGTCGCGAATTCACTTCGGGAACTCGTCCACATACTCGGATATGGGAGGCTATCATCCTGAAACTCTCCCCCGATGAATTCAACTGGCTCATGATCAGGAGGTCATTGTGCACCATGGAACCATCTCTCCCGAGATCGCGGCCGGCCTAAAGCTCCTTCGAAGCCGAATCGCCCAGGCCAAAATCCCATCCTCCAAGTTGGACGAGACGATCAACCTAGCTACTTGGAACATACGGGAATTCGGGGCTGGTCCACGAACAGAGGCCTCCCTTCACTATGTGGCAGAGATCATCGGTCAGTTCGACGTGGTGTCCGTGGTAGAGCTACGGGACGATGTCCGCCAGCTTCGGAAGGTGCTGGACATCCTGGGGCCTTACTGGGATGTGATCTATTCCGACTACTCGAGTGATGCGGGTGGCAACCATGAACGCTTGGCGTTCATCCATGACACGCGTGCCGTGACGTTCACGGGGCTCGCGAGCCATGTCGTTCCGTCAGACCGTAAGAAAGACGCCAAGTCGGACTACATCTCTGACATCGCCTGGTGGCGCCCACCCTACATGGCCGGATTCCAGGCTGGCTCCTTCGATTTCATCCTCGTGGTGGCCCACATCCGGTGGGGTGGTGACGGAGCCGTCGGGGAGTCGGACCGGGCCCGGGAACTCACGAAGCTAGCCAACTGGGTGGCAGCCAAGGCCAAGGAGAAGAGCGTCACGGACAAGGATTTGGTGATTCTCGGAGACTTCAACATTCCCACGACAGCAGGCCCCGCTTTTAAGGCAATTACCTCCACTGGGCTCCAGATCCCAAAAGCCCTTCGGGGCATCACGGGCAGCAATCTCGCCAAGAACAAGCGCTATGACCAGTTGCTGCACCTGCCCTCTCCGGTCTTCGACAAGGCGTTCACGGGGCAGGGTGGTGTGCTGGATTTCGCGGGAGATGGCGGCGTGGAGGGTTTGAAGGACCTATTTAAGGGCATCAAGGGCACGAGCTCGAAGGGGCTGACCTACGAGCTCTCGGACCATCTGCCCCTCTGGATCCATGTCAACACCGATAACGCCGAGGCCAAGCTGGACCAGGTTCTGAGTCAGGGGCGGAAGCGTCAGAAGTAGGACGTTACACATGCGCCGTTATCGAAAGTTGGGTTCGAATCGAATTTCACGGTGTCTGGAGGTGGAAATCATCCAATTGCTGGGCTAGTTTTCGAGAGATAGACATTTCTACGGAGCATTGCTTTGGTTCCTAATAGAATTGGCTCCAAGATTATTTCAAGAATTGCTATTCAAGAGGTTACAATAAATTTGGAGAGATGAAATTTGGTCTTGGCGAGGGGGACAGGCCTAAGTTCCGCAGGTCTATTCGCTGGGATCGGTGGCTTGGAGCGAGGGCTCGAATCTGCCGGAGTTTCTACGCGCTTCCTATGCGAGTTGGATCCCTGTGCCCAAGAAGTGCTTGAGGCTCGTTTCCCAGGTGTGGGCCTTCATTCAGACATCACCAAGCTCAAACAACTTCCAAAGGTCGACCTGGTTGCTGCCGGGTTCCCATGTCAGGACTTGAGCCAAGCAGGACAAACCAGCGGCATTTTTGGTGAACAGTCAGGCCTAATCGATTTTTTGGTTCATCGTGAAACTCCGGGGAAGGCCGCCCGGATTTTGAGGAAGAAGTAGGCGTCGTCTCGGTAGCCGTAGGCCATGCGCTTGATCACCTTGATCTTGTTGTTCATGCCTTCTAGGACCGAGGTATTCAGGTCCCAGCGGCAATGGGCGAGGACGCCGTCGATGCGCTTGGCCAGGTTTCGGGCGAAGGTCTTGAGGGCGGGGATGCCGCTCTCCTGGGCCCTCGCCAGCCAATCGTTCCAGGCCCGCCGGGCCCATCCCTCCCGGGTGTAGCTCCACAGCCGCTTGAGATCGTCCCGGA
>JACPUT010000007.1 GCA_016192145.1 Acidobacteriota bacterium
ATCGGTTTCCATTTTCGAGAAAACCGAGCTGGGAAGCGCCTTTGCATCGGTCAGCGAGGGGGTCCTGGAGGCCAACATCCCTAAACAACTGACAATGCTTGAGATTTAACCGGACACTAGTGGTGATGAACAGTGATGAACGGTGATGGGCACATCGAACAGCCATCCCCGTTCATCTCTGTTCATCTCCGGCCTTGTCTTTCAACCCCGGCATCGGGCCGAAGGCCTGCGCCCCTCACCGGCCTCAGACGAACAGCGCCACGCTCTCGCCCTGCTCATCCACCGGCCACCCGGCGATCCCCGGCAGCGTGTCCTCGGGGACCCGGCGCACCGGTCGCGCGGGTTCCACGCTCAGCGGCACCAGCACGGCACAACCCATGAAGAGCATCCATGGGAGGGCCCCAAAGGGCTGGCTGCTATGGGCGGGAAGGGGCACGGAATCGACCTCTGCCCACTCCTTCGGACCAACCCGCCGCGAAGATTAGAGGCGGATCAGCGAATCCAGGTAATGGCCGAGGGCGTAGCTGAGCCAGCGGCGATCCGGAAGATCCCGGCTGAGGTAGCCCATGTGGCCGCCGGAGGACTCCATGTGGAGGTGCACGCCTGGGCCGAGGGTGGCCTGCCGGAGGTCCACGGCGGCCACGAAGGGATCGTCTTCCGAATGGAGGACCACCGTGGGCGTGGTGATCTTGGCCAGGTGGGGCGCCGCGCTGCAGCGGGCGTAGTAGTCATCCCGGTCGGTAAAGCCGCCGGCGGGGGCCGTGTAGGCGTCGTCGAAGGCCTGCAGGGTCATCCCGTTGCTCAGGCGGTACTTCCCCGAGGGGATGAGGCCCGCCGACTCCCGCTCCCGCACGGAGCGCACCACCCGGCGCACGAAGTAGAGGTCGTAGCCCCGGTTGGGCAGGGAGGAGATGAGGTCGGAGCAGCGTGCGAGGTTGACGGGTGGGTTCACCGCGATGGCGGCATCGGGCTTGGGGTGCGGGCCATCGTGGCCCTCGCCCAGGTTGAGCAACAGGGCGTTGCCCGAGAGGGAGAAGCCGATGGCGAAGACCCGGCCCGGCCCCCGCCGCCGCGCTTCCGCGAACACGGCGCCGAGATCCCCCGCGACTCCGCTGTGGTAGGTGCCCCGGGCCAGGCCCTTGCCCCGGCCGCAGCCGCGGTGGTTCACCGTCCAGACTTCCATCCCGCGCTCCAGCCCCAGGCGCACGGCCCGGCGCACGTAGGGGCGATCGTCGTCGCCGCCGAGGCCGTGGAAGACGCAGAGGCGATCCGGGCTCGTGCCCTTGAAGATCCGGCCCGCCAGCCGATCGCCATCGGCCAGGGTCACTTCCAGGGGCTCCCAGGGCTCACCCAGAGGTGGCTCTGGCAGGTAGTTGGCGAGGAAGGTCTGGAGGTGCCCCGCCGCCGCCCACCAGGGGGAACGGCAGGGTAGGGAAGGCGGCGTCAGCTCCATCCCTCCAGCCTATCCCTGGGGGCCTCGGGAGGTGTCACGCATTCAGCGGAGGAGTCGAAGCAGGGCGGCCTCCAGGCCGGCCATCGCCCCTGGATCCTCCGGGTCGTCCGTGAATTCGATGGTACGCAGGGCCTGCATGAGCGGAGGCGACGTGAACCGTTTGCTCGGCCCCTCGTTGAATCGGATGTGGAGGGCCTTGCCCTGGATGAAGCAGTATTCCACCCGGTCGCCGAAGTTGAGCTCGCGCCCCTGCCAGTCGAGGTAGGGCTGGAGCTCGGGTGAATCTTCCGGAGCGCCGGGCGTGGGCCAGGCCGCCCGCAGGTTCCGCTCCACCAGGGAGCGCCGCTTGGGCCCCCCGATATCGACGAGGAAGCGCATCCGCACGGCGCTGCCCACCTGCCCGGATCGGAGCAGCTCCAGGGGGGAGGCCTTCCCCTGGGATTGGGACCAGAGCCTGCGCAGCCCCGCCATGTCCACCCGATAGGTCTCATCCACGTAGGGATGTCCCTTCTCCTGGTAAGTCACGCGGAAGACCGTCTCCAACTCCGGGGCGCCCTTGGGCTGCCAGGGCTGGAGCGATTCCTGGTGCCCGAGGAGGGCCACCACGATCACAGGCCCGCACCAGGGGAAAGGCATGTCGGACTCCACGGGGGACAGATATAGCTGGATCGTCCCCCAGCCCGTGCGGCATGAGAACAAGCGGGCGGCCAAATCGGGCTCCCGGAACGGGAACGGGCCCGGTCGCCCGGGCCCGTTCCTTCAGGGCTGGCCGGGTTCAGTGGCCGGCCATCTTCTCCAGCTTGTCCGCCTCGGCGAGGTGGGTCATGCCGCTCTCGAACCATTTCTGCCGGCCCTCGAGGACGCCCCGGCTGATCCTCACCTTGAGATCGTCGTCATTGGAGGAGAACCCGGCGAACTTCAGGCGGATGCGGCGCTCCGTGTTGCGGCAGAACAGGTCGGCCAGCTCCATGGCTTCCTTGGCGTTGGGATGGCCGGCCTTCCTCATGGCTTCGGCGTGGAGCACGGCGGCCACCATGGCGAAGAGGTCGGCGCCGATCTCCACGCCGCGGAACACGGTGATCTGCTTCTTCTCCAGTCGGGCCTGGAACTTCATCATCTGGTGGAACAGGGCGCGGCTCAGCTTGCGGGTGAGGCGCTCGGCGGTGCGGAGGTGCTTGCCGTTGCTGCCGTACTCGCCGTGTTTGAAGGCAGTGAAGAGGCCGTTCCAGCGGGAGGGGTACCACCAGGCGTAGAAGCCCAGCACCTTGGGCAGGGCCCCCAGCTTCTGCCCCATCGTGCCCTTGGGGTTAACAAGGTCCCAGGCGGTGCCCAGGTGGAGATCCAGGGCCTCGCGGGCGATGAAGAGCCGCATGATCTCGGAGGATCCCTCGAAGATCAGGTTGATGCGGAAGTCGCGCATGATGCGCTCGATGGGGATGCCGATATCGCCGCGGGCCTTGAGGCTGTCGGCGGTCTCGTAGCCACGGCCGCCGCGGATCTGCAGCGTGTCGTCGATCATCCTCCAGCCTTCCTCGGTGCTCCACATCTTGGCCATGGCCGCCTCGAGGCGGATGTCGCGGTGGCCGTCGTCCGCCATGCGGTCGCAGAGGGTGCTCATGGCCTCGATGGCGAAGCTCGTGGCGGTGATATCGGCGATCTTGTGGGCCAGGGCCTCGTGCTTGCCCACGACGGCGCCCCACTGGTAGCGCTTGGAGCCCCAGGCGCGGATGGTCTGCACCAGGCGGCGGCTGCATCCGCGCACGCCGGAGGGAATGGAGAGGCGGCCCGTGTTGAGGGTGACGAGCGCCAGCTTCAAGCCCTTGCCCTCGGCCAGCAGCATGTTCTCCTTGGGCACCTTCACGTTGGTGAAGCGGATGATGCCGTTCTCCAGGGCGCGCAGGCCCATGAAGTGGCAGCGGGTGACGACTTCGACGCCGGGCCAGTTCTTCTCGACGATGACGGCGCTGATCTTCTTGGTGTCATCGTGGCGGGCCATGACGACGAAGAGGTCGGCGATGGTGCCGTTGGTGCACCACAGTTTGTCGCCCGTGAGGATGTAGTCGCCCTCAGGCGTGCGGGTGAGCGTGGTGGCGAGGTTCGCGGGATCGGAGCCCACCTCGTCTTCCGTGAGGGCGAAGGCGCTGATGGCGCCCTTGGCGATCATGGGCAGGTATTTCTGCTTCTGTTCCTTCGTTCCGAAGGTGATGAGCGGGTTGGGCACGCCGATGCTCTGGTGGGCGCTGAGCAGGGCCAGCACGTTCGCATCCTGGGTGCCGATGAGCTCCATGATCTTGCCGTATTCGACCTGGTGGAACCCGAGGCCGCCGTACTCCTTGGGGATCTTCATGCCGAAGGCGCCCATCTCGGCCAGTTCCTTGATCACCTCGGGGGGATACTTGCCGTCCCGGTCGATCTTGTCGCTGTCCACCTTCGTCTCGAGGAAGGTCTTCATGCGGGTGTAGAAGGCCGTGAAGTCGGCGCTCTCCGCATGGGCCGGAGGCACGGTGGTGAGGATGTTGAGGTTGAAGTTGCCCGCGAAGAGCTCCTTCAGGAAGCTGGGGGCCTCCCACTTGTCCTGGCGCGCATCTTCAGCGACCTGGCGGCTCTCCTCTTCCGTGAGTTTCTTGGGGGCTTGGCCATCGGGGGCGGCGCCGTTGGCGTTCGCCAGCTTCTTCTCTTCCACAGCAGTGCTCATGTCGGATCTCCGGAGGATGGTCCCCAGTGTGGGATCGTGAGATTCCTGTGACAACTTGACGTTGGGTCAGAAATCCTGTGATTTCGGCTACTTGGAGTCAGCAGACGAGGCCCGACCCGGGGTATCCCGAAGTCTCACGGGAATCTGACCTGGAGTCGGGAAGTGGAAGATTCCGGAGTCGTTGCGCAACTCAGTTACCCCCGGCTTTGATCCGGGGGTGTCACAGGCCTGCTCCTTGGCGGTGTTCAGGGCTTCAGTGGCTCTGCCAAGGGGGCCCCGCAGGCCAAATCCGAGAGGGTTTCCAGCAGCACTTCCACCCCCTTGTGCAGATCCTCCATCGGAACCTGCTCGTCCACGTCGTGGCCGGGGTAGGGCTTCCCCGGGAACCACATGCCGAAGGCGATGGCGTTGGGGATGCGCTTGGCGTAGGTGCCGCCGCCGCTGATGGCCGGATGCGCCGCCTTGCCCGTGGCCTTGGCGTAGCTGGCTAGCAGCCGCTTCACGAGCTTGCCCTTGGGATCGAAGGCCAGGGGCGTATCGCCGAAGAAGCCGCCGGGCTCCAGGTGCGCGCCGGTGCGGGCGTTGAAGTCGGCCACCTGCTTGAAGAGGTGCGCCTTCAGCGCCTCCCCGCTGAGCGTTGGCGTGCTGCGGATGTTGATCGTGAGGCGCACCTTGCCGTTTTCCTGGGCCTTCAACAAGCTCGGTACCACGGTGGGAAACCCGAAGACGGGATCCGCGGTGGCGATTCCAAGCCCCGTGCCCTTGAGATCCTGGCCCGCGAGCTTCGCGAAGGCGAGGAGGTCTTTGGCGCCGCCAGCGGGCAGTTCGTCCACGAGCAAATGGGCCAAGGCCACGAGGGCGTTGCGGCCGCCCGGGGCGTTGACACCCGCGTGGGCGGCTTTGCCATGGGTCGTGATTTGAACCCCAGCCCGTTGATCTTGGGTCTCGAAGCGCACCCCTGGCGGAACTGACTTTCGGTGAATCGCTCCCTTGAACTCCGCCGGGGGAAGCCCGACTGCACCGAGCCGAGGGTTCTCAGAGAGGACAATGGTGGCTTGGTCGGGAACGATGCTCGCGGTAAGGCCCGATTCCATCCGGGTCGCGGAAAGAACCCGATTTTCCCGTTCACCCATCTCCGTCTCCACCGTCAGGGCATTCCACGCCTTCTCCCCCACCACCACGGGGAACTCGGAGTCCAACACGAGGCTGAAGTCCGGCGCCTTGTGGTCCTTGAGGTACTCGGCGAAGTCGAGGTTGCTGCTCTCCTCATCGCTGCCCACCAGCAGGCGGAGGGTGTGAGTGCGGGCCTTGCCCGAATCCTGGAGCACCTTCAGGGCGAGCAGGGCCTGCACGAGGGGGCCCTTGTCATCGGCGGCGCCGCGGCCGAGGACGATGCCGTTGCGGATCTCGCCTGCGAAGGGGGGAATGGTCCAGTGGTCGTCCACGGGCTGCACGTCGCCGTGCACCACGAGGCCGATGACGGGAGCGCCCGCGGGGCCGGGTAGCTCCACTTCGGTGACCTTGCCGGCTTCGCGCACCGTGAAGCCCAGTTCCTTGCCCACCTTCAGCACCCAGGCCTGCTGATCCAGACGAGCCTTCTCATTGCCGGCCACGGTGGGGAAGCGGAGCACCTCGGAGAGGAGGGGCCCCATCCGGGGGGCCTCCTTCAACCGATAGGCCGTCGCCAGGGG
The DNA here is from genome assembly GCA_016192145.1 of Acidobacteriota bacterium. Taxonomy (GTDB): domain Bacteria; phylum Acidobacteriota; class Holophagae; order Holophagales; family Holophagaceae; genus JAFDVN01. The sequence goes on from JACPUT010000007.1 coordinate 5,840, forward strand.
GCTCTGGGCCAGCCCAAACCCCACTCCCGCAAGGGCCACCAGGGCAGGACGCAGGTTTCGCACGTAACCTCCTCGAATCAGTCACACTATCCCCCATCTTCCCGAGGCGCCACTGTGGCCGACGATGTGAAAAACCCCTGGCCGGAGCTCCCGGCACCCTCTCCCGGATTGGGTTCGGAGCTGGACGTGGAGGTGGCCATCATCGGCGCCGGCATTCACGGCTCGGCCCTCGCGCGGGAGCTGGGGCTGCGGGGGGTGAGCTGCGCCCTCATCGACAAGGGCGCCATCGGCGGCGGCACGAGCCAGTGGTCCAGCCAGCTGCTCCACGGCGGCATCCGCTACATGCTCACGGGGGACATCACCCAGATGCGCGAGGGGCTGCGGGAGCGCGCCACCTGGGCGCGCATCGCCCCCTCGCGGGTGAAGTGGGAGGCCTTCTGGATGCCCCACGGCGGCTGGATCGAGGGGCTCACCCACCGCTTCGGCATCGGCCTCTACGATCACTGGGGCTCGGATCGACCCGACTGGCCCGCGCATCTCCGGTTGGGCGCCGTTCCCCGGGAGGTGTTCGAGGCGGACCCCCGCAGCAAGGGCGGCCCCTATGGCGGTGCCACCGCCTACGCGGATCTCATGACCTGGGATCGAGAGCTCGTGCGCGATCTGGCCGCCAGCAGCACCGCCGTGAAGCTGGAGGGCCATGACATCGAATCCTTCGAATCTGAAGGAGGCGAGCTGCGGGCCGCTCGCCTGCGGGACCGGCGGGATGGCGCCGCCCGCCGCGTGACCTTCCGCCGCGTCGTCTTCGCCTTGGGCCCCTGGCACGACAAGGCCATGAAGGAGTGGTTCCAAGACACCTACAAATGGCTGCGCCTCTCCTCGGGCATCCACCTCTGGTTCCCGGCCCAGGCGGGCTGCGAGCGGCCCTGGGCCATCCGCCGCCCCCAGGGCCGCATCCTCTTCGTCATCCCCCGGGATGGCCGCCTGCAAGTGGGTACCACGGAGCGGGAAGTGCATAGCGAAGAGGGCGGGGCCGTGGGCATCCTCCCCAGCGAGCGGGAGGAGATCTATGGCGCGCTGGAAGCCAAGCTGCCCGGCATCCCCTGGCGCAAGCTGCCGGTGCTCGCCGAGGAAACCGGCGTGCGCCCCCTCGTGCGCCCCACCCAGGACCGCATGGGCACCTCCCACATGAGTCGCGAGGCCCTGCTGGAGACCCACCCGAAGTTCGCCAACGCGACCATGGTGCTGGGCGGCAAACTCACCACCGCCCGGGCCCTCATGGATCGGCTCGCCGCCAAGCTCACGGGGAGGGAATGCCCCGAAAGCCGCACCCTCCCCCTCCAGAAATGGGATGGACAATAGGTGGGGGTCAGGTAGAATGAACCTTCGCAGTTGGTTCCGTAGCTCAGCTGGATAGAGCATCAGACTACGAATCTGAGGGTCGTACGTTCGAATCGTATCGGAACCACCACCCCTGAAGCCCCCGGTTGATCCCGGGGGCTTCTTCGTTGCCGGCTTCCGATCGGAGGTTCTGCGGATCAGCGGCCCCGGTTCCACCCTCGGGGGCTTCCATGGGCCTGGGCGGTCCGGAGGCCGAATGTTCGTGTGACGGGTCCGGGCGTTCCCAGGGCGCGCCAGTCCAGGCTGGGGCGAGGCGGGAGCCGGATGGTCTTTTGACCAAGGGCACAGCTTTCCGGGGGGTGAGCAGGTAGGTTTTGGAGCGGAGACTCCGAATATTCTCCAATATGGCTATGTACCGCCCGCCGGTCCCGGTGGGCGCTTGCCGGAAACCCATGACCCCGCCGCCCGTCCCAGCGACCCTCGCCCTGCCGACCCCCCAGTCGGGCGGCTTGGCGTGCCGGCATTGTGGCCTCGCGTTCATCGGTTCGGGGGACTTCTGCTGCCGGGGCTGCGAGAACGTCTTCACGCTGCTGAACGCCAGCGGCCTGGGCGAGTACTACGACATCAGGGAAGGGGCCTACTGCTTCCAGCCCCCGCAGCCGGTGAGCTGGAAGGGCGAGGCCTTCGGGCACCTGGACAGCCCGGAGGTGCGGGCCGTCTATGTCACACCGCAGGGCGAAGCCCGGTTCTTCGTGGAGGGCATCCACTGCGTGGCCTGCCTCTGGCTGCTGGAGCGGCTGCCACGCCTGGTGCCGGGCATCCGGAGCTGCCGCCTGGATGTCTCCCAGTCCCTGCTGACGCTGACGCTGGAAGCCGGTGCCGCCTTGGCACCCATCGCGGCCTTCATCCAGGGGCTGGGGTATCGCCCCCACGCCCTGCCCGCGGATCAGGATGCGGAAGAACTTCAAAAGCGTGAGCAGAAGCGGGCCCTCCTCCGCCTGGGCCTCGCCGCGGCCTGCACGGGCAACATCATGCTCATGGCGGTGCCGCTGTACGGAGGGGCCACGGGTGCCTTCGGGCAGCTGTTCCGGTGGCTGAGCCTGGTCATCTACCTGCCCGTGGCCTTCTGGGGCGCGGTGCCCTTCTACCGCACGGCCCTGGGCGCGCTGCGCAGCCGGCAGATGAACATCGACGTGCCCATCGCCCTGGCCATCGTCGTGGGCTCCCTGGTGAGCACCTTCAACCTCTTCACCGGCTCCCCGCACATTTACTTCGATTCGCTGGCGGCCCTGGTCTTCCTGCTGCTGGCCAGCCGCTACTACCTGCGCCAGGTGCAGCTGCGCTCGGCCCGCAGCTCCCAGCTCCTGCAGAGCTTCTTCGCCCCCATCGCCCACCGCCTGGCGGATGGGACTGCCTACGACGTCCCGCCGGAACTATTGAAGGTCGGGGATCTCGTGCGGGTCGACAACGGCGAACGCCTTCCCGCGGATGGCGTCGTGCGCGAGGGTGCCTCGCAGCTCAATGCCGCCTGGCTCACGGGGGAACACCTCCCCGTGGCCGTGAAGGCGGGGGATGCGGTGCACGCGGGCACCGTGAACGAGGGCCCGGCCTTCGTGCTGGAGGTGGGCAAGCTGCTCGGGGAGAGCCGCCTGGGCCAGATCCTCGCCCAGCTGGAGCGGGAGGCCCGCTCGCCGATCATCGGCATGACGGATCGGGTGTCCCGGCACTTCCTCACCGTGGTGCTCGTGATGGCCGTGGGGATCTTCCTGGCCTTCGCCGCCACCCATCCAGCCGAGGGTCTGAACCGCGCCCTGAGCTTGCTCATCGTCACCTGTCCCTGCGCCCTGGCCCTGGCGACGCCCCTCACCTTCAGCTATGCCCTGGCGCGGGCCTACCGCAAGGGGTACGTGGTGAAGAGCGGCGAGGCGCTGGAGCGGCTGTCGCAGGTGCGCAGCGTCTTCTTCGACAAGACGGGCACCCTCACGCACGGCGAGCTGGTGGTGGAGGGCCTGACGCACGTGGCGGGCGATCCGTTGCGCAACCGCCGCCTGCTGCTCACCCTCGAGCAATCCTCCCTCCATCCCATCGCCCGGGCCATCCGCCATCACCTGGAAGGGGAATCCACCCTGCCCGTGGAAGGCCTGGAGGAGCAGGTGGGCGTGGGCCTTCGCGGTCGCGTGGAGGGACGGATGCTGGAAGTGAAGGCCGTTCCCGACCCAGCTTCCGTCCACACCTGCGTGGGGTTGCTGGAGGATGGCCTCCTGCTCACCAGGGTGGTGCTGCGCGATCGTCTACGGAGCGAGGCGCCCTCGGTCGTGCAGGCCCTGCGGGAGGCGGGCTGCGAGGTGGCGATCCTCTCCGGGGATGCGCGCCCCGTCGTGGCGGCCCTGGCGCGCGAAGTGGGGCTGCCGGAATCCCAGGCCCTCGCGGCGCTTTCGCCGGAGGCCAAGCACGCCCGGGTGGAGGCGGCGCCCTTCTCCCTCATGGTGGGGGACGGCGCCAACGACGCCCTGGCCCTGCGCAAGGCCCACGTGGGCGTGGCCATGCACGGGGGCATGGATCTGAGCCTCAAGGTGGCCGACGTCTACCTCTCCCATCCCGACCTGGGGGCCCTGGTGGACCTGCTGGTGCTGGGGAGGGAGACCCGCAAGGTGCTCTGGCGGAACTTCGGATTGTCCATCGCCTACAACCTCGTGGGGGGCATCGCGGCCCTGGGCGGTTGGATCAACCCCCTCGCCGCCGCCGTGATTATGCCCCTGAGTTCCATCACCGTGCTCCTCTCCAGCACGCTGAGCACCCGGGAAGTGCGACGCCGCTTCAAGGAGGCCGCATGAGCGTCGTGCTCATCCTGCTCCCCCTGGCGCTGTTGCTGGCCCTGGGCTTCGTCCTGGGTTTCGTGTGGTCCGTGAAGAAGGACCAGTACGAAGAGGGCGATACCCCCGCCATCCGCATGCTCATCGACGATTCGAAACCTGAATAAACACCCAACTCCAGGAGGCCTCATGGACCCCCACGCCAACGAAATCGCGCCGTACGACGACAAGGTCGTCAAACAGTTCGTCGTCGCCACCCTCGTATGGGGCTTCGTCGGCTTGCTGCTCGGCGTCATCATCGCGTTCCAGCTGGCGAGCTGGAAGCTGAACTTCGGGCTGCCCTGGATCAGCTTCGGCCGCCTTCGGCCCCTGCACACCAACGCGGCCATTTTCGCCTTCGCGGGCAACGCCGTGTTCGCCGCCGTCTACTACTCCACCCAGCGCCTGTGCAAGACCCGCATGTTCAACGATGGCCTCAGCAAGATCCACTTCTGGGGCTGGCAGCTGATCATCGTGCTGGCGGCGGTGACACTGCTGTTCGGCATCACCACGGGCAAGGAATACGCCGAGCTGGAATGGCCCGTGGACATCCTCATCGCCGTGGTCTGGGTGATCTTCGCCGTGAACTTCTTCGGCACCCTCTGGCGGCGCCGGGAGAAGCACCTCTACGTGGCCCTGTGGTTCTACATCGCCACCATCGTCACCGTGGCCGTGCTGCACATCGTGAACTCCGTGGAACTGCCCGTCAGCTTCCTCAAGAGCTACCCCGCCTACGCGGGCGTGCAGGATGCCCTCGTGCAGTGGTGGTACGGGCACAATGCCGTGGCCTTCTTCCTCACCACGCCCTTCCTGGGCCTCATGTACTACTTCGTGCCCAAGGCCGTGGGCCGCCCCATCTACAGCTACCGCCTCTCCATCGTCCACTTCTGGGCCCTCGTCTTCATCTACATCTGGGCCGGCCCCCACCACCTGCTCTACACCGCGCTGCCGGATTGGGCCCAGACCCTGGGCATGGTCTTCTCCCTGATGCTGTGGGCTCCCAGCTGGGGCGGCACCGTGAACGGCCTGCTCACCATGCGGGGTTCCTGGGACAAGGTGCGCACGGAACCCGTGCTGAAGTTCCTGGCGGCGGGCGTGACCTTCTACGGCATGAGCACCTTCGAGGGGCCCCTGCTGTCCATCAAATCCGTGAACCTCCTGGCGCACTACACCGATTGGATCGTGGCCCACGTCCACGGCGGCACCCTGGGCTGGAACGCCTTCCTCACCTTCGGCATGCTCTTCTACCTCGTGCCCAAGCTCTGGAAGACGGAGCTCTACTCCAAGAAGCTGGCCGACTACCAGTTCTGGCTGGGCTTCCTCGGGATCATGATCTACATCCTCTCCATGTGGACCGCGGGCGTCACCCAGGGCCTCATGCTCCAGGCCATCGACGGCTCCGGGCGCCTGATGTACCCGGATTTCGTGGCCACCGTGATCCGCATCGTGCCCCTCTACTGGGTGCGCGCCGTGGGCGGAACCCTCTTCCTGCTGAGCTTCGTCCTCATGCTCTACAACATGTGGATGACGGTGAAACTCGCTCCCAAGGAGGTCGTGGAGGAGCGCCCCATCCTAAAGCATGTGGAGCACTTCGACGACGGCATCAAGCAGAACCGCCATCGCAAGCTGGAGGGTCTGCCGGTCGTCATGACGGTGCTGGCCGTGGGCGCCATCCTCGTGGGCACCATCATCGAGATCCTCCCCACCATCACCATGCATGAGTACGTGACGGTGACGAACAAGCCCGTGCCCTACACGGCCCTCGAGGTCGCCGGCCGGGATATCTACCTCCGCGAGGGCTGCTACAACTGCCACTCGCAGATGATCCGCCCCACCGTCCCCGAGAGCCTGCGCTACGGCAAGCCCTCCCAGGGCGATGAGTTCATCTACGACCATCCCTTCCAGTGGGGCTCCAAGCGCACGGGCCCGGATCTCGCCCGCCTGGGCGGGAAGTATCCCGACATGTGGCACTTCAGGCACATGGACGATCCCCGAGTCATGACGCCGGGTTCCATCATGCCGGCCTATACCTGGATGCTGCGCGACAAGACCGAGTTCATGCCCTTGCGCAAGAAGCTCGCGGTGCTCAAGACCGCGGGCGTGCCCTACACCGCCGATCAGATCCAGAACGCCGAGCAGGATGCGAGGGCCCAGGCCAAGAAGATCGCCGACGGCCTCGTGGCCCAGGGCGGCCCCCGCAACATGGAGGATCGGGAAATCGTGGCGATGATCGCCTACCTGCAGAAGCTCGGTAAGGCCGCGCCGGTGGCGGCACCTGCGCCCGCTGTTCCTGCCGCCGCCCCTACGGCTCCTGCCGCCGCGGCTGTTCCTGCAGCGCCCCAGGGAGGTCTACCTTGAAAGCCGCCCTGCTCGCCCAATTCCCCCACCTCGATCTCACCGTGGTCGCCATGTTGATCTTCATGGCCACCTTCCTCGGGTGGTGCGCCTGGACCTACCGCCGGGGCCAGAAGCAACACTTCGAAGAACTCTCCCGCATGCCCTTGGAGGACTGAGGCCATGGCCATCAAGCGTCCCGACCAGATTCTCGATCATGAGTACGACGGCATCCAGGAGATGGACTATCCCATCCCGGGCTGGTTCAACGCCATCTTCTACGGCTCCATCGTCTTCGGCATCGCCTACGCGCTCTTCTACCACGCGTGGGGCGGGCCCAACCTCACCCAGGAGTTCGAAGCGGATCGCAAGGAGCACCTCGCGCTGGTGAAGCGCGCCAACCCGCCCCGGGTGTGGACTCCCAAGGAGGTGGCCGACGCGGAGAAGAGCCCCGCGGTGCTCGCCACGGGCAAGTCCCTCTTCAATTCGAAATGCGCCTCCTGCCACATGGCGGATGGCGGCGGCCAGGTGGGCCCCAACCTCACCGACGCTTTCTGGATCAACGGGGACGGCACCACGCCCTTCCTCGTGAAGACCATCCAGGAAGGCGTGGCCGACAAGGGCATGCCCGCGTGGGAGGACAAGTTCAAGGCCGAGGAGATCCTGGCCCTGGCGGTCCAGGTGCGCGCCTTCAAGGGCACGACACCTGCCAATCCGAAGGCCCCCGAAGGCACGCCCATCGCCGATACGCCCTGATCCGGCCGGCTGAAGCGAGGTTCCCATGAGCACCGCCACCCCGAACCCCCCGCCCGCGGCCAGCGTGCGGGGGAAATTCAGTTACGTGTACCCCGCGGAAGTGAAGGGCCGCTTCGACCGAATTCGCTCCTGGGCCTTCGCGGGCCTGATCCTGGTCTACCTGCTCCTGCCCTGGTTCCGCATCCATGGCGAGCAGGCCCTGCTGCTGGACGTGGCCCGGCGGCGTTTCCACATCTTCGGGCTCAACCTCTGGGCCCACGAGGCGCCCCTGCTGTTCCTGATCATGGGGGGCGCGGCCTTCGCCCTCTGCTTCATCACCGCCTACTGGGGACGGATATGGTGCGGCTACGCCTGCCCCCAGACGGTGTTCATCACTTCCATCTTCCGGCGCGTCGAGCGCTGGATCGAAGGCACCCATCTGCAACGCAAGCGCCTCGATGAGGAGGGGGCAGATCAGCCCATGTGGGTCGTGAAGAAGGCCCTCAAGTGGAGCGCCTTCACGCTGGTATCCGTGCTCATCTCCCACAGCTTCCTCGCCTACTTCGTGGGCACCGATCGCCTCCGCCAGGCCATGACGCATCCTCCCACGGCCAACTGGACCCTCTTCCTCGTGATGGCCTTCATCGCCGGATTCATCCTGGTGGATTTCGGCTGGGTTCGGGAGCGCCTCTGCTTCACCCTCTGCCCCTACGGCCGCTTCCAGACCGTGCTCATGGACCGCCACTCTCTGGCCGTGGTCTACGATCCCGTGCGGGGGGAGCCGCGGCGAGGCTCCGTCGCCCACGCCACGGGTGATTGCGTCGCCTGCGATCGCTGCGTGCAGGTCTGCCCCACCAACATCGACATCCGCAACGGCGTCCAGATGGAGTGCATCGCCTGCACCGCCTGCGCGGATGCCTGCGATGATGTCATGGCCCGCATCAAGAAGCCCTTGGGGCTCATCCGCTACGACACCGAGGCGGGTCTCGCCGGCGAGCCCCACCGCACGGCGCGGCCGCGCCCCTTCATTTACCTGGGCCTCACGGTGCTCCTTTGGGGGGCGCTGGGCCTCCTCCTCCTCACCCGCGCCGATGTGGACATCGTGCAGCTCCGGGCCAAGGGCGCCACCTACCAGCAGGTGACGGATCCAATCCGGGGTCCCCGGGTCATCAATCACCTGCGCTTCGACCTCACCAACCTGGCCCACCGGGACCAGGAGGTGACCATCGCCTGCGCCACCCAGGGATTCGAAGTGATCTCGGCCACCAACCCCGTGCCGCTGCCCCGGGGGCAGGTGGCCCATGCTGACCTCTTCATCGCTTTCCCCAAGGATCGGCTGGACTTCGGCAAGGCCACCGCCACCCTCGAATTCCGGGAGGGGGGGAAGCTGGTCAGCCGCCAGGATTTGACGTTGGTTGGCCCCTACCAGTAAGCGGGAACCGGGGAAGGGTTGATACCATCGCTGGATCGCGCGGCCAGACGCCGCCCGATCCATGCGGAGTTCCCATGCGCCCTCTTCTTCCGGTGTCCCTGGCCCTGCTTGCCGCCCCCGTGCTCCTGATGGCCGCGGACGAGGTCAAGCCCGCGCCCCTGACGGTGGGGAGCCCCGCGCCAGCCTTCAAGGCCGCCCGCTGGGTGAAGGGCACCCCCGTGGCCTCCCTCGAGAAAGGGAAGGTCCACGTGGTGGAGTTCTGGGCCACCTGGTGCGGCCCCTGCCGCATGACCATCCCCCACATGACCAAGATGGCCAAAGCCTTCGAGGGCAAGGTCAACTTCATCGGCATGAACGTGTGGGAGCGCGGCGAGACCCCGGAGAAGCTCGAGGCCGGCGTCGATGCCTTCGTGAAGACCATGGGCGACCGCATGGGCTACGCCGTGGCCCGTGATACCGCGGACTTCCACATGGCCAACGCGTGGATGAAGGCCGCGGGCCAGAATGGCATTCCCGCCGCCATCGTGGTGGACGCCGAAGGCCGCGTGGCCTGGATTGGCCACCCCCTCAACGGTTTGGAGAAGACCCTCCAGAACATCGTGGCGGGCAAGCACGACCTCGCCGCCGCCAAGGCCCAGCTCGAAAAGGAAGCGGCCTTCATGGCCGAGGGCACCCAGCTCCAGAAGGCCTTCGGCAAAGATTTGGAGGCCGCCGAGAAGGCCAAGGACCACAAGCAAATGCTGGCCCTGACGGAGCAGGCCCTGGCCAAGTTCCCGGGCCACGAGGAGGACCTCTTCCGCCCCCGTTTCCTGGCCCTGCTCCACGTGGACGAAGCCAAGGCGAAGGCACTGCTGGACGCCGAGAAGGACAAGTTCGAGCCCGACCTCATCACCCCCGCTTACGTCATCGCCGGCGAGGAAGGGCTCTCGAAGGCCTGGTACGAGCGCGCCATCGCGATCCTCGTGGAGGACCTCAAGGACCCCATGGCCAGCCCCATCCGGAACCTCCACCTCGCGCGGGCCTTGGCCAAGGCCAGCCGTCCAACCGAGGCCGTGGCCGCCCAGGAGAAGCTCCTCGCCGCCGCTCGCGGAAAGGCCCCCGAAGCCCGCGTGAAGCAATACGAGGCCGACCTGAAGCTGTATCAGGAGGCCGCAGGCCGGAAACCGGTGACCGCAAGCTCGAACTGAGGCGGGTGCTGCGCACCCGCACCTGAAAAAGTTGGGGGGCGCCAGGCGCCCCCTTCGATTTCCGGCCTCCAGCCTGCAGTCTCCAGCCTAGGTCTCGAGGTACGTGTGCAGCTTGAGCTGTTCCTGCATGACGGCCTTGAGGGCGGCGGCGGCGTCGGCGTTCTTGACCACCTTGCGGCCCTTGGGGGGCGCGCCCACGAGGGTCTCCGCATCGTAGTGGACGGTGCGGAGCATGTCCTCCACGGTGTCGGCGGCGACGATGTGCTGGATCTTGAACTCGTCGTCCTCGTTGACGACGACGTGGGCCTCGTTGGGCGCGCCGAAGAGGTTGTGCCGCATGCCGAGGATGTCCTGGTAGGCGCCCGTGAGGAAGAAGGCCACGTAGTAGGGCTCGTTGGCCTTGGGCTCGTGGAGGGGGATCTCGTCCCGCACATCTTTCAGGTCGATGAACTTCTCCATCTTGCCGTCGCTGTCGCAGGTGATGTCGCAGAGCGTCGTGGAGAGCGTGGGCTGCTCCTTGAGGCGGTGGATGGGCATCACGGGGAAGAGCTGCTCGATGGCCCAGTGATCGGGCATGGACTGGAAGATGCTGAAGTTGGCGATGAGTTTGTCGGCGAGGCTCTTGTTGAGGTCGCGGAATTCCTCGGGGATGTACTTCAGGCTCTTGGAGCCCAGCAGCTTGTTGAGCTTGCGGCACACTTCCCAGAACAGAGTCTCGCCCTTGGAACGGTCTTCAAGGCTGAGGTAGCCCAGGTTGAAGAGCGTGAGCATCTCGTCCTTCTGGGTGATGGCGTCGTTGAACATCTCCGAGAAGTTCTTCACGGACATGTTGTCACGGGTGTAGGCCAGTTCCTTGAGGATCTGGGGCTCCTTGCCCGTGAGCTCCACCTTGTACTTGGTGTGGGTGGTGTCGATGAGGCCGATGATGTCCACCACCACCATCTGGTGGTAGGCCACGATGGCGCGGCCGCTCTCGCTGAGCAGATCCGGCATGGGCACCTGCTCCTGCCCGCAGATCTCCTTGCAGGTGTACACCACGTCCGCGGCGTACTGATCCACGGTGTAGTTCATGGAGGAGCTGAAGGTGGTCTTGCTTCCGTCGTAGTCCACGCCCAGGCCGCCGCCCACGTTGAGGTACTTGATGGGCACGCCCATCTTCTGCAGCTTGGCGTAGATGCGGGTGGCCTCCTTCATGGCGGCCTTCACGCGGCGGATGTCGGTGATCTGGCTGCCGATGTGGAAGTGCAGCTCCTGGATGGAGCCGAGCAGATCCTTCTTCCCGAGCACCTCCACCGCGTCGAGGATCTCGCGGGTGGTGAGGCCGAACTTGGCGTGATCGCCCGCCGAGGTCTCCCACTTGCCCGACCCCTGCGCGTTGAGCTTGGCGCGCAGGCCGATGAGGGGCTCCACCTTGAGCTCCTTGGCCACCTTGAGGATGAGCGGCAGCTCCGTCATCTTCTCCACGGTGATGAGGCACTTGCGGCCGGCCTTGCGAGCCAGCAGGGCCATGCGGATGAAGGCCTCGTCCTTGTAGCCGTTGCACAGGATCATGGCCTCGGGGTGGAGGTCCATGGAGAGGGCGATGATGAGCTCGGGCTTGGAGCCGGCCTCCAGGCCGTAGTGGTACTTGGATCCGGCGCGGGTGATCTCCTCCACCACTTCCTTGGTCTGGTTGGTCTTCACCGGGTACACGCCCTGGTAATGGCCCTCGTAGCCGAACTCGAAGATCGCCTTGCGGAAGGCCTCGTTCACCTCGGTGACGCGGTCCGCGATGATCTGGGGGAAACGCAGCGTCAGCGGTGTGCGGATGCCCTTCTTGCGCAGGGCCTGCACGATCTCGTACACGTCGGCGCAGAGGTTCTCATCCCGGGTGGGGGTCACTTCCAGGTGGCCCTTGCCGTTGATGCTGAAGTAACCATTGCCCCATTCCTTGATGCCATAAAGCGTCGCCGCGTCCTGGACGGTCCAGTGCTTCATGGGCATCGATAGGGCCTCCTCAATCTCCCCGGCCGTTAATGGCCGGAAGATTGATTTAAATGGAAAAAAGCTTCTGTACCAAGGGAAATTCCTGAGGCCTACCCATGCCCGGGCCCCGGTCCCAGAATCCGCGCCACCGTCTTGAGCCAGTGCTGCTGCCGCACCCGCCGCAGGGCCCGCCGCTTGGTGCGCCGCCGCCACTGGTTCGCTCCCAGACGGAGGGCCTCGCCCGGCACTTCATGCAGTTCATCCGGGGCGCCCCAGAGGGCGGGATCCCCCCAAACCGGGGCCTGGTTCCAAGGGCAGGCCTCCTGGCAGGCGTCGCAACCCGCCGCCCAGCGGCTCTCCTTCAGGGCCGCCAGCACGCGGGGCGGGGGCTCCGCCTCGGTTTCGATGGTGTAGGTGGTGAGGCAGAGGGCGGGATCCAGGCGGAAGGGCTCTAGGGCGCCGCTGGGGCAGGCCTCGAGGCAGGCGGTGCAGGTGCCGCAGTGCTCGGCCTCGAAGGGGCGGTCCGGTTGCAGCTCCACGCTGAGCAGCAGGACCGCCAGGAAGCCCCAGGAGCCCTCCTTGCCCATGATGAGGAGGGTGTGCTTGCCCTGCCAGCCCAGGCCCGCACGCGTTGCCAGCTGGCGTTCGAGGATGGGGGCGGTATCCACGCAGACGCGGCCCTCCAGCCCGGGCCAGCGCCCCTGGGCCTCTTCCAGCAGCGCCGCGAGGCGGTGCTTGAGGATGAGGTGGTAGTCCTCACCCCACACGTAGCGGCTCAACTTCAAGCTGTCGGGCACGCGGCCGGGGACCGCGTCGGGCCGGGCGTAGGGGAAGAATCCCACCAGGGCCGCGCGGCCCTCGGGGAAGGGGGTGTGGGGATCCATCAGCGCCTCGGGATCCAGGTAGGGCAGAAGCTCTCCCCGCCCCGACTGGAACCAGGCCCGGAGCCGGGATTCTTGGGAGGTGAAGGGCTCCAGGGACGCGAAGCCCACCCGGGCCATGCCCAGCTCCAGGGCCCGGGCCCTCAGCCAGTCCTTGAATTCATCCGCCCCAGGATGGTCCACTTGCGGCAACTCCCCATGGATATCCTCACGCTTGAGCTCCTCGATGTCACGGCCTACCAGGCCCTGCTCGCCCTGCGCGAGCACCTGCAGGCGAACCCTCTTCAGGGTTTCCGGGTGATGGGCCAGGACGAGCTCGTGCGGGGCAACGTGATGCGCTTCCTGGATAAGCAGGGGCGCCGCTACGAACCCTCCACCCAGGGGCGCACCTGGATCCTGGCGGTGGAATCGCTCACCTCCACGCGGGGCAGCCTCGTGCGTCGGCCGCCCGTGCTCCTCACCCGGGCCGCCTTCACGCCGGGCGACCGGGCCCTGGGCCGCCAGCTCCTGCTGGGCGTGATCCGCAACCTGGATCGGGGTGTCACCTGGATCTGCCTCGCCCACGAGGCGCTGGAGCTCATGGAGGACCCCATGGCCCTGGAAGCCATCGAAGCCCTGCGCGAGGACGGCATGGCCGTGTTCGTCTCGGAAGCCTCCGCGGCGTGGCACGGTGGCGGGGTTCCCTTCCCGCTGATGAAGGATGAAGTCTGGCAGGAGGCCATGGGGCGTGGGGAGCTGACGGTCCTTTGAGCCCGCGCTCCAGCCGCTTGGGCGTTAGGCTATAGACCACGCACCGCGCTACCAGGAACCTCCCAGACCCGCCGATGAACATCCCGACCTACATCACCATCGCCCGCATCCTCATGGTTCCCATCCTCGTGGTGGTGCTCATGACCCGGGTGCAGAACCACGAAATCATCGGCGTGACCGTCTTCTGGGTGGCCTCGCTCACGGATTGGCTGGATGGCTACCTCGCGCGGCGGTGGAAGCAGGTCACGGTGCTCGGCAAGCTCCTGGATCCCCTGGCGGACAAGCTGCTCGTCGCGGGGGCGCTCATCAGCCTCGTGGAATTGGACCTCGCGCCCGCCTGGATGACCTTCATCATCCTGGGCCGCGAATTCGCCATCACCGGCCTGCGGGGCATCGCTTCCGAGGAGGGGATCACCATCGCCGCGGGGCAGCTCGGCAAGTGGAAGCTGGGCGCTCAGGTCGCGGCCATCAGCTGCCTCATCCTGGGCACGAAGCTCGACGCCTGGCTTTACATGTGGACCAAGCGCGAGATCTTCCGCTTCTTCATCCAGCTCAATCGTCCCTTCAGCTTCTTCGTCGGCATGGGGGTGCTGCTCCTGTGGGTCGCCACCATCCTGGCCATCTGGAGCGCCATCGGTTACTTCCGGGATTTCTGGCGGGCCGTGGGGCCGAGGATCCTGGCAGGCGAGGGGCGGCTCAACGAGAAGGACCCTGGATGATCCGCCGAACGCTAATCACCGGCATCTTTACACTCCTCCCGCTGGTCGTGACGGTCTGGGTGCTGAAGGCCATCTTCTCGGCGCTCGTGGGCGTCTTCCAGCAGCCCATGACCTGGGGGTTCCGGCACCTGGGCCTGGCGGAGGCGCCCTATTGGGTGCTCGCCTTGGCTTCCCTCCTGGCGCTCCTGCTCCTCCTCATGCTGGTGGGCGTGCTGGTGGGCAACTTCGTGGGACGTCAGCTCCTCGTGTGGCTGGATGAGCTCATGGTGCACGTGCCCCTCGTGAAGGGGGTCTACGGCGCCACCAAGCAGCTCATGGGCGCCATCCAGAGCGGGCAGGGCGGTTCCTTCAAGGAGGTGGTGCTGGTGGAATGGCCGCATGATGGCGCCTTCACGTTGGGCTTCGTCGCGCGCCGGGACTGTTCCTGGGCCATCGCCGGCGGAGAGAACATGGTGGCCGTCTACGTGCCCACCGCGCCCAACCCGACCAGCGGCTACGTGATCATGGTGGACGAGAAGCGGATCCGCCCGGTGGACCTCACGCCCGATCAGGCCCTCACCTGGGCCGTGAGCGGAGGCGTGGTGGCTCCGGCCCGCACCCACACGGGCTCGTTCCGCATGCCGGATTCCCCATGACCCGCTTCGCCGGCAAACGCATCCTCATCACCGGCGCCGGCAGCGGCATCGGGCGCGAGGCCGCGCGGCGGCTGGCGGCGGAGGGGGCCGAGCTCGTCCTCGTCGGGCGGCGCCTCGACTACCTCAAGGATACGCTCCCCGAGGCCCGGCACGTGGCCCTGGATCATGCGGATGAACGGGCCGTGGCGGGCTTCTCCAACCTCTGCCCGGAGCTCGACGGGATGTTCCTCAACGCGGGCCACCTGATCCCCGGCAGCGTGCAGGGCACCTCCGTGGAAGCCTTTGACGAAGTGATGGCGCTGAACCTCCGGGGGCCTTGGCTGATGGCCCACTACCTCGGCGACCGCCTCAGGGATGGCGCCAGCGTGGTGCTCACGGGTTCCAACATCGGCCTGAGGGCCATCCCCGAGAGCGCCGCTTACAGCGTGGCCAAGGCCGGGGTCCACATGCTCGCCAAGGTGCTCGCCCTCGAGTGGGCGCCCCGCCGCATCCGCTGCAACGCCATCGCCCCGGGTCCCGTGCACACCGCCATGGTGGAGGCCCGGCTGCGGTCGGGAGGCGATCCCGAAGGCGACCTCGCGCGCCTGGGCGCCGTGAATCCCTTGAAACGCCTGGGGACGGAGGCTGAGGTGGCCGCCCTCGCCCTGCACCTGCTCAGCGACGAGGCGGGTTGGACGACAGGCGCCGTGATCCCCGTCGATGGCGGCGCGGAGGCCGTGTACTGATAACGGGGCCGCGACTCCGTTGGGTTTCCACCCCGCCAGATCCGAGTCGCCAGTTGAAAGAAGGGGAGCCCATTCGGCCCCCCTTCTTGGACTTCCGCCCGGGCTACTTCCCGAATCGATAGGTGGAGAACTGCGCATCCATGCGGGCATCCTGGCCGGCGCTGAACTCGTCCATGCAGGCGTCGTCGGTGTAGTCCATGAAGTTGGTGATGGGATCTTCCCCCGGCAGGCGGGGGCAGGTGTCCCGGCCGATGGGGCAGCCGAAGGCGGCGCTCTTTTCCGCGGCCGTGTCGCTGACGTAATCGCCCTTTCGCGTGTTACAGCCACCCTGGAAGGTGTGGTACAGGCCCATCCAGTGGCCTACCTCGTGGGTGGCAGTGTCGCCCAGGTTGTAGGGTGCGGCGGTGCCGCCGGGCAGGGAGGAAAAGAGGATCACCACGCCGTCATCCTTGGGGTTGCCGGCGTAACTCGAAGGGAAGGTGGCCCAGCCCAGGAGACCGCCCCCCATGTTGTTGGAGTAGATGTTCAGGTCATCCGCGCTGCCCACGCGGAGGGCCGTCTTCATCTGCTTTTCCGCGGTGGAGCCGGGCCCGGCGGTGTACCAGCTGCTGTTGGTGGTGCGGTCCACCTGGATCAGGTTGAAGGCCCACCCGGCGCTCGCGTAGGCCGCGTTGAGCACGTTCATCTGGGCGGTGATCATCGAGTCGGGGATGTTCCCGTTGGAGGTGCCGGTTCCGTTGTTGATGACGTGGAAGTAAACGTTGATGGTTCCGCCCGTCACGGCTGCGACCGCCGCCAGGGAGTTGAGGGAACCATCGAAGGCCTTCCCGTGCTCGCGGCGGAAGGCCATGTCGAAGGCGAGTTCCTCGTCCTCGGCCTCTTCCGGGGTGAGCACCCGGGTCTTGCACCGGCCATGGGCGATGAAGTCGGCCTTGCTCGCCCAGGAGTGGCCGTTGAACACAAAGGGTTTGTTGTCGCCCTGGGGGTCCGCCCTGTGGTATTGGGAGGTGCCTTGGGCCTGGAGGGCCCCGCAGGCGAGGAGGGCCAGGGAGAGGTGGGTGGCGGAGACGAGCTTCATAAGGTTCCTCCGTGCGTGGGGCGGCGGCCCCGGGTTGGGATCGCCCTTCGCAGCGGTGAGGTGCCGAGGGAGGACGATGGCTTCGGGTAGGTAGAACAAACCGAGCATAGTCATCGTTGACCCGCGGTCAATTCCCAGCTCATGAGTGCCGGGTAGGGAATCAGAAAGGCCCAAGCCGAGGGCTTGAATATATTTCCATTACCGCGGCATCTGAGTGCCCCAGTAGCAGTCCCGAAAGAGGGGGCCATAGTCCTTACGCCCGGCCATGGTGGCGAGCTGCTCGATGGAAGCGGTCGTGGCGGTCTTCCAGCGGAAATTGGCGATCACGGATTTCATGAAGAGGGCAAAGGCGTTGTCGCCCATGTCCTTATGGAGGGCCGCCAGGAGCAGGGCGCCTTTCTCGTAGAGCAAGGTGGTCCGGGCCAGGAACGAGCCCCTCGGATTGTCGAGCCAGCGAAGCCGATTGGCCAGGGGGATGGTGCCAGCGTCGGCATAGGCGGAGGCCTGATTCCGCCAACTGCTGAGCAGGCCTTCGAAGGCGGTGGGCCCTTGCCCCTTCATGCTGCGAAGGGCCAGGGCCGAGGTATAGTTGGCGAAGGATTCGGTGATCCACTGCTCCTCATGGGAAGGCATCTTGACGAGGTGGCCCCAGTATTGGTGGGCGATCTCATGCGCGAAGCGCTGATTGATTCCCTTGATGAAAAAGCTGCTGAGGATGTCGGATTTTGCATTGAAGGCTTCGTTCGTGATTTTCAACATCCCCGGGGGCGCCTGTCCGAATCCAACGGCGTTCACTTGGATGACGTTGAACTCCTCGAATGGAAACTTCTCAAAGAGCTGTTCGTAGTAAGAGATAGTCTGGCGGGCGATGTTCTGCAGGCGCTGCTCCATCCGTCCGCCATTGTCGGCGTACGTGGCCACGCGGATCGTCTGCCCGTCCCTGGTTTCCTCCATTAGCGTGTAGGCTCCAGCCATCACCGTGAAGAATTGAGTGGGATGATCGATGCGCACTTCGAGCAGGTTTCCCTGACCGGTCTTTTCCCGCCGGATCGTCTTCCCCCCCGATACGGGAATATCGTCCGGATGGGTTTGGAATAGGGCATGCACGGTATAGGCCTGGCCATTCAGTTCCGGTTGGGGGAACCAGGGCTCCACACCGAGTTCCCAGTAGTTGTCCCCCCTGGGATGAACGAGGATGGGACCACCGTACTCGAAGGTGAGCGAGAAGGGTTGCCCCGTGGGGGCCGCCTTGGGCAGTTGGATGAGGATGGTGTTGCTCCGATGATGGAATGGGAGGGGCGTTCCCTCGCCATCCAGCACACGGGCGACCTGGTAAGTTCCCGATCGGCTCGCCCGGTCCATCTGGTTGTAGAGGTTGAGTGCCACGATCTGGGTGCCCTCCTGGTTGGCCACCAGGGTTTCCTTCACGGTCAGCGCGGCCTCGGATTTACCCGCTTTGAGATCGATGTCCACGGCGATGAGGCTCAAGGGTGGCGGTAGTGGGAATTTCCAGTTCCACCCGAGGGGTTGTTCGGAGAGGAGTACCGTGCGGGGGCGATGGGCTGTGTCCTGGGGGGCAGGATTCGCGACGCAGTACAGGTACTCTCGGCGGGAGGCCCCTTCATCGAACGTGTAAATGAAGGGGCTGTCTTCGCCCTGGAGTTCCACCTGGATCAGAGCCTGGGCGGGGGTGTTGCTGAGGTGGGTTGCAAAGGCCTGGCCCCGGTCACCGAGCCCTTCCCTGTTGAAGAAGGCCCAATCCTCCTGGAACGGTTGGATGGGGAGGTTCTCGGCGGGCCCTTGGGGAAGGTCGGGGCCGCTCCCAGCGAACCAGACCGTGAGGCGGCTGATGGACTCTGTGAGGAGTAGGTTCCCTTTGTCCTCACCGAAGGTGGCCTTCACCAGGGGGGAGCCCAGAATGTGCTTGAAGTTGGAAGTGAAGGATGCGCGCTCCAGGGGATCCTGGGAGCGGTAGGTAAAGGATCCTTTCCCCGCGAAGTGGAATCCGAGCGCCTTGCCCCCCGCGACGAGCGGGGCGCAGGTACCCCTTTCGAGGGTGAGTGTGAGGTTCCCGATGGGCAGTCGCCAGTTCTGGATGGCCACCCCGGTGCCGAGGGCCGGCCGCGCGGAATAGGTATCCACCTGCTCGAGCAGGGAGGGACGGGACTGGGCGCGGAGCCTACCGCCGGATGGCAACAGGAACGCCAAGGCCAGGATGGATGCGAGGCGCACCGAGGGGAGTGCCATCATGGATCGCTCCGAAGGTATGTGAATGCGAGATGGAGTTTACCTTGCTGTAATGCCATTTGGCCCTGCCAGGAGGGGCGAATTCCAACCCCGGCCGAACCCTCAGTCCACCTGCTCCATGAAATCCAAGTCGCGGCCATGGGTTTCGTGGAGTCCGGCGAGGGCCCAGAAGGCGAGCGCCATCACGGTGAGACCGACGATGAGGGCGGCGTTCAGCACGCCGAGGTCGCGGCCCTCCGGGCGCGCGAGCCAGAGGAAGGCGATGCTCATGGGGCTTACGGACCACCGCACGAAGTTGGGTACGGAGGTGGTGACGGTGGCTCGGAGGTTGGTGCCGAACTGCTCGCTGGTGACGGTGACGAACACGGCCCAGTAGCCCAAGGGGATGCCGAAGGTGAAGCAGAATGCGTAAAACGCGCTCGGGCTCAGGCCCTCGAGGTTCAACATGGCGAGGATGCCCGCCAAGGTGCCCAGGAGGCAGACGAGGAGCACCTTCTTCCGGCTGGCCATCCACTGGCTGATGAAGCCGCTGCCCACGTCTCCGAACACCAGGCCTGCGTAGCACCAGGCGATGGCATCGCCGGCCGTGATGGGGCCCGTGTAGCCCAGAGCCCGGGCGAATTCCGGGGCGTAGAACATGAGGATGCCCACGGAGAACCAGAGGGGAACGGCGATGAGGGTGCACCGCAGCGCACGGAGGAAGCGGTCCCGGGAGGTGAAGAGGCTGAAGAAGTCCCCCCGGGTCACGGCCTGCTCCTGCGCCTGGTGGAACATCCCGCTCTCGGCCACGCCGATGCGGAGGGCCAGCAGGGCGAGGCCCAGGAGCCCGCCCACGAGGTAGGCGTGGTTCCAGGCCAGGTGCTTGCCCACGAGGTTGGCCACCACGGCGCCGCTCACCCCCACCCCCGCCACGATGCCCGTGCCATAGCCGCGGGCCTCCTTGGGCAGCGTCTCGCCCACGAGGGTGATAGCCGCGCCCAGCTCGCCCGCGAGGCCGAAGCCCGCGATGAACCGCCACACCGCGTACCACTGGAAGGGCGTGAGGCCGGGGAGGTGGGCGATGAAGGCGTTGGCGATGTTGGCCACGGAATACAGCGCGATGCTGCCGAAGAGCACCGAGAGACGGCCGCGTTTATCGCCCAGCACGCCCCACACGACGCCACCGATCACGAGGCCCCACACCTGGAGGTTGTGCAGCAGGATGCCCTTCGTGAGCGTCTGCTCCAGGGGGATGCCCAGGGCCAGAAGGCTTTTCTGGCGGAGGATCCCGAAGAGGAGGAGGTCGAAGATGTCCACGAAGTACCCCAGCGCCGCCACGAGGACGGTGAGGGTCAGCGCTTGGCGCAGCGAGGCTTTGGCGGTCATGTCAGGTCCATCGGGAGGGATGGCCCAGTGTGCCATGGCGGTTTACCCTCTGGGGGATTCCCAGGAGAAGCCATGCGAATTTCCGTGGTGAACCACACCGCGATCCCCGATGGCGAAGTGCAGCGGGTGATCCGCGCCCTCAACCGCCAGATCGCCGAGGATTTCGAACCCGCCTGGAGCATGGGGGCGGAACTGCGCCTGGAAGGGCGGGGCATGAAGCCCACGCCCAACAATCCGGGGGAGATGCGGGGCGACGCGGTGATCTACCTCTGGGATGATCCCGCGCCCGCCGGTGTGCTGGGCTTTCATGACAAGAATGGCCAGGGCCTGCCCTTCGGCATCGTGTTCACCACCACGGTGGCGGAAACGGGTCGGCCCTGGAGCCACACGCTCAGCCACGAGGCCCTGGAACTGCTGGCGGATCCCGAGGGCAACCTGCTGGTACGCGGGCCTCATCCCCACCCGAAACGGAAGGGGCGGTTCGTCTTCTACTGGTACGAGATGTGTGATGCGGTGCAGGACGAGTTCTATGAAATCGATGGCGTGGTGGTGAGCAACTTCGTCTTGCCCCTCTACTTCACCAGCGGGGACGAGCGGCGCGGCCGGAATGATTTCCTGGGCCTGCGCCACGGCCGGATGAAGCTGCACAGCTTCGGGGTGAACCCTGGCGGCTACGTGGGGTTTTACGATCCCAAGACGGGAAAGGACCACACCTACATGGCGGAAGGCGATGCCCGGGCGGCGGAGCTGATGCAGATCAAGAAGGCCTGGGGCCGGGCGCGCCGAACGGCGCGGAGGGGCGCTGGCAACCGGAGATGAGCCGGGGGAAGACTTCGGGTCAAAAGGCCAAAAGAAGCCGGAGATGAACAGAGATGGACGGAGATGGGACCTGGGCACGGCCATCACCGTTCATCACCACTAGTGTCCGGTTAAATCTCAAGCATTGTCAGTTGTTTAGGGATGTTGGCCTCCAGGACCCCCTCGCTGACCGATGCAAAGGCGCTTCCCAGCTCGGTTTTCTCGAAAATGGAAACCGATAGCA
>JACPUT010000003.1 GCA_016192145.1 Acidobacteriota bacterium
ACCACTAGTGTCCGGTTAAATCTCAAGCATTGTCAGTTGTTTAGGGATGTTGGCCTCCAGGACCCCCTCGCTGACCGATGCAAAGGCGCTTCCCAGCTCGGTTTTCTCGAAAATGGAAACCGATAGCACCTGTAGCAATGTGTGTAGTGATGCTTCCAACCGGAACTCCTTCTTCACGATGGCGATCAGGACGTAGGTGGCGATCGCGCACCAGATCTGGGTCTTGACCGCGTTCTCGCTGGTGCCCATGAACCGCTTGATCCTGAGGTGGTGTTTGATCCATTTGAAGAATAATTCGACGCGCCAGCGCTGCTTGTAGAGGGCGCAGATTGTCAGGGCCGGTAGGGTCATGTGGTTAGTGAGGAACACCAAATTCTTCCCCGTCTCAGGATCCACGTAGCGAATGCGGCGTAGGTGCTCCGGGTATTTCCGGGAGATGTAGTACCCATTGAGAGCCACGCGCTGATCACAGCGGATGCCAAGGGCCCGGTCGCATGGCATCGAGCGAACCCGCCTCGAATCCATCGTGGATTTAGCCCGGGTGACAAAGAACCCGCCCCGCTGCCCAAGCGCATAGAGGCGCCCGAAATCGATGTACCCACGGTCCATCACATAGAAAGCTCCGGCCTCGATCGGCAGCAGGTCAAGTACTTCGACATCGCCCGTCTTTCCATTGGTGATGTGGATGAAGCTGGGGATGGACCCCCTGAGATCCAGCAGGGTGTGAACCTTGATGGCCGCCTTGGTGCTTTTGTAGGGCGCCCATTCGAACAGGGATAGGCAAAGGTCAATGGTGGTGGAATCGAGGGCGTAGACCGCATTGCGGAGGTCGAGGCCCAGATCCTCTCCGCCGTAGAGCACGCGGGCTCGGCGAATGAGCACTTCCGCGAGCTCAGCCCATATGCGCCAATCCCTGCGTTCGTTGGCATCCGCGAGGGTGGACCGCCTGACCGGCTGGCGAAACCCCATGCCGTAAAGGCGGGATGGATGCGCCGCGAGGCATGCTTCGACATCCCGCAAACTGTCGCGCCAAGTCAGCTGGGCGAAGGCCATGGCCCTGAATTGTTCAGTACAAGGAAAGGTGCGCACGCCGGAGTTGCCACTGTATCGATCGACGATCCGGCCGAAACTCGTCCATGGAACGCAGGCCATCACTTGCGCGAAGAGCGTTTTGCCCAGGTTCATGGAGTCTCCAGGGAGGGATTCCCCGAAAACTACTCCGAAAATCGACGCCGCCGTTCAAATCGACACCAACTTCTATGTCTCTTGAATGTGTACCACCACTGGGTTTCCCGTGATTGCTAGGGATATAAGCCGGACACTAGTGGTTCATCACCGGTTTTTCTTGTTCTTTTCAAGCCCATCGAGGCTCGCGGTATCGAACCCGCAGGGCGGTTGGACCCATGGCCCGATGGGGGCCACCGACATCCTGAGGTGTGCATGCCCCGCCAAATCGCCCTTCACCCCATTTCGAGCCCCGCCCATTGCGGCGAGCACCCGCAGTGGACTCCGGATCCTCCCTCCCCCTTGGACGGGGATTCGGGTGCCTCACCCAGGGAGATGGGCCACTGACCGATCTCCCATGGGCAGCGCGGGTGGGAGCGCCCACACTGGCGCCACGACTTCCACCCGAGGTGCCGCCATGGCTCTGTCGAACCTCCTCACCTGGAATTGGAACCTCATCCTCCAGGGCCTCGCGGCCCTGGCGAACCTGGTGCTCGCCTACACCGCCTTCCGGGTGATCCGGGAGGCCCGCGCCACCCAGCAGCTGGCCCGCAGCGAAGCGGCCGAACAGCAGCAGCGGGCGATCCAGCTCAACCGCCCCCTGTTCGTCCTGGACCGGGTCTATCGGTTCTCATACTGGGAGGAGACCTCGGACGCCGAGCAGGGCATCAGCGTCATCGTCCGCAATGCCCGGCCCCACCCCGCGCTGTCGCTCCGGTACCGGCTCAAGTATTTCCTGATCAGCCCCAGCCATGAGCCGGACCTGATCCGGGAGACGACGGGGGTCCTCGCCCATCCGGTCCCGGAGGGGGAACCCGTCCACCTCCACTCCCCGAAGAATCCCTGGTTCGGCATGCCCGGCCTCCACTACCTCGGCGTGGAACTGGAGTACCGGGACCCGCTCTCGGCCGAGCCCTACCGCCAGGATTTCACCCTCTACCTGCGGCTGAGGGCCGGGGTATCGGAGATCGATTTCGAGCCCCTCTGCGACCTGCTCCTGGCGGACAAGCTCCGGGAGCTCCGCATGGCCAGCGCGAGCCCCGTGGCCTGATCCCACTCAGGATCCTGGGAAATCAGGGCCCTGCCCGACAACTCCGATAGGCTTGGGCATGCCGTTCCAGCCCCCCGCCACGCCTGAGAATCGCCGCGCCGCCGGCAAGGCGCTCCGGGAGCGGCTGCCGCGCCCGGAGCAGGCGATCTTCACCGCCCTTCCCCGCCCGGATCTCCTGACCCAGCTGCAGGCTGCCGTGAAGGACCGGGACGAGGCCCTCCTGCCCTACCGCTGGGCCCGCATGGCGGAATCCCCCTTCGGGTTCTACCGGGGCACCGCCGCCCTCATGGCGGAGGATCTCCAGGGGCTGCCCACGGCGGGCCTGTTCCTCACCCTCTGCGGGGACGCCCACCTGCTGAACCTCGGCGCCTACGCGGATCCCGATCGCCGATTGCTCTTCGATCTCAATGATTTCGATGAGGCCTGCACGGGGCCCTTCGAGTGGGATCTGAAGCGCCTCGCCGCCAGCTTCATGGTGGGTGGCCAAGTCGCCGGCTGCACTGAGGCGGAGTGCCTGGAGGCCGTGCGGGCCCTCGTTCGCACCTGGCGCGAGGCCCTCCACGAGTTCTCGGAGCTCGCCTTCGGCGAACTGGCCCGGGTGGAGGTGCGCCCCGAGGATGGCCATGCGCCCCTGGCTTCGATCTTCGAAAAGGCCGCCCGGGATACGCCCGCGCGTTTGCTGGGCAAGGCCACCCGGCCGGGGCCCGATGGATGGCCCCGCTTCCTCGATGCCCCGCCGAACCTGCGCCCGCTCGGCGAAGCGGAAGCCGCACCCGCCTTAGGGGCGCTCGCCGCGTACGCCTCCAGCCTGCCCGCGCCCTGGCGCCATCTCCTCTCGGCCTACCGCCCCCTGGACGTGGCCCGCCGGGCCTCGGGATGCGGTTCCTTCGGGGTGTTCGACTGGGTGGTGCTCCTCGTGGGGCGCGATCCCCAGGACGCCCTCTTCCTGGAGCTGAAGGCCCAGGGCGGATCCTGCTGGCGGCCCACGCCGGGCCATCGGGGCCAGGTGGTGGCCCAGGCCGCCCAGGTGCTGCAGACCTGGAGCGATCCCTTCCTCGGGTGGTCCGAGGTGGATGGCAAGCCCGTGCTCGTGCGCCAGTGGTCCGATCACAAGGCCAGCCTGGAGCTAGAGGACCTCCGCGACATCCTGGTGGGCTACGCCTCCCTCTGCGGGCGGGTGCTGGCCAAAGCCCAGGCCCGCGCCGGCGATGCCGCCGCCCTGGCGGGGTATGCCGGCCACTCCGACAACCTCGATGGGGCCCTCGCGGATTTCGCCCGGAGCTATGCGATCCAGGTGGAGCTGGACTTCAGGGCCTTCCGGTCCCTGCTCAAGGAGGGCCGGTTGCCCCTGCCCCTGTGATTTGGGTTCTTCGCGGATTTGCGAGGTGGAGTCTAGGAGCCCTCCGTCCCAGGGGGCTCGAGGTGGATCCTACGAGGAAAAGCGGGACACAGAGGACACAGAAAGCGCTACGCGCCGGGGTCTGACCGTGGTGCCGAGCCGATGGCGCGGGTGGTGACACAAGCCGTGAGCACGTGCTGGGTCGGCGGCCCTCTGTGTCCTCTGTGCTCGCTCCATGTCCTCTGTGTCCAGCCTCTTTCCTGTGAACTGGAGGAGAGCCTGAGATGGCCCTACCTTTGTGGGCATTCCCCGGAATTCCGCGATGAACCGTAATTTTTCAGTACTTGGGTGCCCAGGCCCAGGACGAAGCATTAGGCTAAAGGCACCGTGCCCCAGTCCACGCCTTCCCTTCAACGTCTGAGGTTCCTCCGGGCGGCCATGGACCGGGGCCTGCTCAATTTCGACACCATCTTCGGGCCCCGCCCCCAGGATGCGCCCACGCTCTCGGAAGCCGATTGGCTCATGCGATTCGAGGTGCTGAGGGCCCAGGGGCTCTTCGCGGAGGGCTACCTGGGGGAGCTTCTGAGGGAATTCTACCTCGACCACACGCCCACCTCCGCCCCCGATGACCTGGCCACTTTCCCCGAGCGCCTGAAAGACCGCTTCGAGCCCATCTCCAAGCTCGGCGAAGGCGGCATGGGCATCGTCTTCAAGGCCTACGACCGCCGGCTGGAACGCACCGTGGCGTTGAAGTTCCTCAAGCACCTGGAGCCCGAGACCTGGAATCGGTTCCTCCGGGAAGCCCGCTCCCAGGCCCAGCTGAATCACCCGCACGTCGGCCGCGTCTTCGAGGTGGTCCAGGATGAGGAGCGTCCCCACCTGGTGCTCCAGTACATCGATGGCCCCACCCTGGCCCAGGCCCGGGAGCAGCTCAGCCTGCGGGAAACCGTGCTCCTGGTGGTGCAGGTGGCCGAGGCCCTCGAAGCCTGCCACCGAACCGGCATCCTCCACCGGGATCTCAAGCCCGGCAACATCCTGCTGGAGCGGAAAGGGGACGGCCCCTGGCACCCCTACCTGGTGGACTTCGGCCTGGCCCGGAACATGGAATCGACCGAGGCCACCCTGCCCGGCATCCTCATCGGCACTCCGGCCTTTTCCGCCCCCGAGGTGCTCCGGGGCGACGAGGCGGATCCCCGGGGCGACGTGTATGGCCTGGGAGCGACGCTGTATACGGCCCTCACGGGGCAACTGCCCTTCGAGGCCTCCAGCACCTGGATCCTGCTGCGCCGGGTGCAGGAGGAGGATCCGCCTCCGCCCCGATCGCTGCGGGCCGACATCCCGCCCGATCTCGAAGTCGTGATCCTCAAGGCCATGGAGAAGGATCCCGCGCGGCGCTACCCCACCATCCGCGCCTTCGGCGAGGATCTCCGGCGCTTCCTCGAAGGGGATCCCATCCACGCGCATCCCGCCAGCTGGGGATACCGCCTGGCGAAACGCGCGCGGAAGCAGGGGCCCCGGGCGCTCCTCCTCCTCGGCGCCTCCCTCGCCCTCCTGCTTCTGGCCACGGCGCTATGGAACTGGCGTCAGACCCGCCTCCAGGGCAGCCTCGCCCAATCCACCACCCAGGCCGTGGACCGCTTGGAGCTGGAGATCAACCGGGAGCTGGCCCTGCCGGTTCACGACGTGAGGCCCGCCCTGGATCGGGTGCGCCGGGATCTCGGGGCCCTTCGGGGCAAACTGGAGGGCCGTTCGGCCTGGGTGCAGGGCCCAGCCCGGGTGGCCCTGGGCCGGGGTTACGCGGCCCTGGGGCTCTGGGAGGAGGCCCGGGTGGAATTACTGGAGGCGTGGCAGGAAGGCCGGCAGCGGGATCCCGAGACGGCGGCCGTGCTGGGCACCACCCTCGCGCACCTCTACCAGCAATCCCTCGAGGGACTGAGAGGCAAGGCCCGGGAGGATCGCCAGAAGGAACTCGAGAAGGAACTGCGCCTGCCCGCGCTGAATTTCCTCCGGCAGGCCTCCGATCCCGACAGCCCCCAGATCAAGGCCCTGCTGGCCTCCGTGGCGGGCCACGCCGACGCGGCCCGGGATTTCCTACGGATCCTCCAGGCGCAGCAGGCGTGGAACCCGGAAGGGTGGCTGCTCCAGGCCGAGCTGGACCGTTCCGAGGCCGGCGCCGCCATGGCCAAGGGCCGGTATGAGGAGGCGGAGACCGCCGCCAACCGGGCCATGGAAGCCCTCGCCCGCGCCGGGAACCTGCAACGGAGCAATCCCAGGGTGCTGTTGTCCCAGGCTCAGACCCGCCACCTGCAGCTGGCCATCACCATCGACCTCGCCCGGGAGGCCAAGCCCGCCTTCGACTCGGCCGTCGAAGCCTCCGATCGCGCCATCGCCGTGGATTCCCGAAGCCCGCGGGCCTGGAGTTCCCGCTCGGCCCTCTTCCGCCTCTGGGGAATCCACCTGCTCCGCCAGGGCGCGGATCCCAGCGCCCCGTTGGAAGCCGCCGCCGAGGCGGCCGAGGTCGGGCTGAAGCTCCAACCGGAGGACAACGATCTCTGGAACAACCTCGGCACCCTGCTCCGCACGCGCGCCAACTGGGAGGCCGAGCGGGGCCAGGATCCC
This sequence comes from Acidobacteriota bacterium, assembly GCA_016192145.1. GTDB lineage: Bacteria > Acidobacteriota > Holophagae > Holophagales > Holophagaceae > JAFDVN01. Next base: position 6,234 of record JACPUT010000003.1, read on the forward strand.
AGCCCGACCCTCACCCGGGCCATCGAAGGGCTCCGAAGCGCCCTCGTCCGACCCCAGATCAAGGATTTCCTCCTCAACAACCTCGGAAACTGCCTCACCTCCCAGGCGGAGTGGGTGCTCCACCACGGCGGGGATCCACGCCCCATCGTGGAGGAGGCCACCCGCTGCTTCAAGGAGGCCATGGCCCTGCGCCCCTGGGTGGGGCATCCCGCCAGCGAAGGAGGCAGCCTGATCGTCGCGGCGGTCTACGAGCGTTGGATGGGGGGCGATCCCAAGCCCTACCTCGATCGCTCCATCGCCGCCTATGGCGAGGCCCTGGCCATGAATCCCAACTCCTTCCTCACCCACCAGTGGCTGGCCGAGGCGCTGCTGCTCAGGGGCGAGTGGGCGCCCTCGGGCCGGATCCAGGATCTGAATCAAGCCCGGCACCATGTGGAAAAGGCCCTGAGCCTCAACCCCCGGAGCCGGGAAGCGCAGAGCCACCATGCCCTGCTCGCCATCCTGCAATCCAACTGGGGTGAGGCTGACCGGGCGCTCCGGGGCATCCAGGATTCCAATGAGGCCCTCATCTTGCGCATCCGGCTCGCCCTGCTCCGGAAAAAGGGCCTCCCCCAGCTTCAGGCCGCCGTCGGGAAAGCCCGGCGATCCAGCCCTTGGAACTCCCAACTGGCGCTGTGGCAGGGACGCCTGCTGGGAGGCCTGGGGAAGTCCCCCGCGGCGGAGGCGGCCTTGCTGGAGGCGCGCACCCTGAACCCCAACCTGGCCAAGGAGGCCCGGCGCTCCATCTAAGGCCCGATCGCGCATTTGAAGGTCCACGAGGCGATCTGGGCTCATCCTTGTTCGGGGCGCAGGGAGGGCCCTTGGATTCAGGCGATCCCCGGGAAGGGCCGAAAGGCCAGGCATGCCAGAACCCCAGCGCGAAGCCGCTTCCGCCCAAGGTCTGCTCTTGCAGACGTGCTGGATCGCCTTGGCCTATGTCGCCCTGGGAAGGTTGGGGTTGCTCCTGGCGATCCCACCGGGCTATGCCACGGCGATCTTCCCTCCCGCAGGGTTGGCCCTGCATCAGGTGCTCCATCAAGGGATCCGGGCCACGCCCGGGATCCTGGTCGGCTCCTACCTCCTGAACCTATCCAACGCCTGGAACGGCCCGTTGGGGCACGGCTGGAAAATCCACCTGATCGCGGGAGCCGTGGCCGTGGCTTCCACCCTGCAGGCGCTCCTGAGTTCGCGGCTCGTCCTTCGCATCTCTCCGGATCCCCTCCGGATGGATACCCCCCGGGATCTCCTGGCCGTGCTCGGCATGGGCGGGCTCGTGGGCTGCCTGTTCGCGGCCACGCTGGCCACGACCCTCCTCTGGGGCTTGGGCACGCTGCCACTCCAGGCCGTGCCCTACGCCTGGTGGACCTGGTGGGTGGGCGACGCCATCGGTGTGGTGCTGTTCCTCCCCGTGCTGCAGATGGCGACCTCCCCTGATCCCCTGTGGCGAGGGCGGCGCGTGACGGTGGGGCTTCCGCTCGGGCTCAGCCTACTGGCGGTGGTGCTCATCTTCGTGAGGGTGAGCCGAAGCGAGGAAGATGCCCTTCGTCGGAACCTCCACCTCCGGGCCGAGCGGGCCCGCGGCGAGCTCGCCGCCACCCTCGAAGCGCGGCAGGAGCTCCTCCAGGCCATGAGTGGCCTGTTCAAGGCCTTCCCCTCGATCCAGCCCGAGGCCTTCAAGGCCTTCACCGAGCCCTACCTTCGCCGCTATCCGGATATCCACTCGGTGGATTGGGTGCCCCGGATCCCCGGCCCCGAACGGAAGGCCTTCGAGGCCCGGATGACGAAGGCCCTCGGCGAACCCTACGAGGTCCGGGATCTGGATTCGGATCAAAGGCCGGGTCGCGCAGGTGTCCGGAACGAATACTGGCCCGTGGCCTACAAGCACCCCCTCGCGCCCAACCGGGCCGCCCTGGGGCTGGACCTCAAGGAGCGGCCTTTCCAGGGGCCGCTCATGGTCCGTTCCCGGAACGAGGGCGTTCCTCAGCTGGTGATGCTGGAGCGATTGGCCCAGGATCCCTTCCCCCGCCCCGCCCTTGTGCTCACCCTGCCCGTCTACGACGGGGACCGCCTTCCCCCCCCGGAGGCCCGGCCCGAGGCCCTCCTGGGTTTCGTCTCCGTGCTCTTCCACGCGGACCCCCTCTTGTCGGACGCCGCCTATCGCAGCCGCACCTGGGATGTGAACCTCACGCTCATGGGCGACCGCTCGGACGGAAAACGGATCGCGGCCGCGCGCACCCCAGTGGAAGCGACCAAGGAGGGATGGGTCGAGGAGGCCTCGCTGGCGATCTACGGTTCCACCCTGGCCGTGCAGGCCCGGCCCACGCCCGCCTTCCTCATGACCCGCCAGGGATGGCAGGTGTTCCTCGTCCTGGCCGGGGGCCTTGCCTTCACGGGGATGCTCGGAGCCCTCCTGCTGAGCATCAGCGGTCAGATCGCCGAAGCCAAGGGCCTCGCCGAAGATCGCGGTCGCGCCCTCGCCTCGGTGGAAGCCCGGGCGCGGGTCATCCTCGATCACGCCGTGGAACCCATCCTCACGCTCAGGCCCTCCGGACAGATCGAAGGCGCCAACGGGGCCGCGCAGAGGCTGTTGGGCTGGGATCTGGAAGCCTTGCGGGGTCGGCCCATTTCCGAGCTGGTGCCGAGTCTCATGTCCCACCTGCGGGCCACGGGGGGGCCGGGATCCATCCGCGAGGCCTTGGCCTTCCCCCGGAGCGGCGATCCCATCCCGCTGGAGATCGGGCTCAATGCCGTGGAAGTCGATACCGGCGTCCTCTTCACCGCCTTCCTCCGGGATCTGCGGGATCGGCGGAAGCTGGAGAAGATCAAGAACGAGCTCATCGCCGTGGTGAGCCATGAACTGCGCACGCCGCTCACGTCCATCCGCGGCACCCTGGGTCTGCTGGAGGGCGGCGTGGGCGGGGAGCTCCCGGAGAAGGCCCGCGACCTCGTCCGCATCGCCCATCAGAACGCCCGCCACCTAGGCACGCTGGTGGACGACATCCTCGATCTGGAAAAGCTGGAACAGGGCAAATTGAGGTTCGACCTCAAGCTGCACCCGCTGGACCCGCTCATCGACAAGGCCGTGGAGTTGAGCCAGGGTTTCTCCTCCAGGCTCGGCATCATCCTCGAGCACCAGGGCCAGCCCGTGCCGGAAGCCCAGGCCATGGCCGATGGAGGGCGCCTCGTCCAGGTGCTCAACAACCTCATCTCCAACGGCGTGAAGCACAGCCCCCAGGGAGCCACCGTCTCCCTCTCCCTGCACTCGGGACCCTCCACCTGGCGGATCGAAGTCCGGGATCGGGGCCCGGGCGTCCCCGAGGGATTCGGGGAGCTCCTCTTCGAGAAGTTCACCCAGGCCGACAGCTCCGAGATCCGGAAGATCCCGGGCACGGGGCTGGGCCTCTCCATCAGCCGGGCCCTCATCGAAGGCATGGGCGGCTCCATCGGCTTCCGCAATGAACCGGAAGGCGGCGCCAGTTTCTACGTGGAGCTGCCCAAGGTCTGAGGCAGGCGCATTTCCAATGCGCGTCGCAGGCTCCCGCCTTCGGCGAGCTCTGCCACGAGCGCGCTGCCGACCACGGGGGTGGCGCCCCGATCCCGGATGGCCTGGAGGCTCCGCCCATCCGATAGCCCGAAGCCCACCGCCAAGGGGCGGGCGGTGAGGGCACGCAGATCCGTCAGGCGGACCTCCACCGCCCCCAGATCCGAGGAGGATGCCCCGCCCGTGACGCCAAGTCGGGCCACCACGTAGGCGAAGCGCTGCGCGAAGGGGGCGGCGGGACCGGGATCTGGACGCTCCCGGAGCAGTTGCCCGGCGCGAGACGGCCCCGTGGTGGGTGCGAGCAAGGGGATGATGGGATAGCCTGCGGCGCGCAGGGCCGCCTCGAACTCCGGCTCCTCCCCGAAGGGCAGATCCACCACGAGCAGGCTGCGGACTGGGGTGGGGGCCAGCAGTGCGATGAGCCGCTCCGCCCCGATCTGGAGGAGCGGGTTCAGATAGGTGAACAGCACGAGGTCGGGGCTGTCCTGGAGGCCCTGAAGCGATTCAAGCACCCGGACCGGCGTCGCGCCCTGGCCGATGGCGCGCTGCGCGGCCGCCTGGAGCACGGGGCCATCGGCGATGGGATCCGAGTGCGGCAGACCCAGCTCCAGGGCCTCGATTCCCAGGGCCCTGGCCTCGGAAAGCAGCTTAGGGAGCACCTCGAGCGAAGGGTCGCCCGCCATCAGGAAGGGGAGCAGGGAGGGAGGGACGAGGTCCTGGGTACTGGACGCTGGGCCCTTGGTCCCTGGTCCTTGGTCCTTTGACTGCGTTCGGAGGGAAGGGAAGGTCATGGGCGATCCGAAGTGCAAGGGGGTTTCAGACAATCAGGAACAGAAGACGAGCTGGGTCGGCGCCCGCCAAGGACTAAGGACCCAAGGACTATGGGCTCAAGCCCCGCTCGGCAAAGGTCCCGAGATCCTTGTCCCCCCGGCCGCTGAGGCCCAGCAGGACGGAGCGGGCGCCTTCCGCCGCCAGCCGGGGGAGGGCCGCGAGCGCGTGGCTGCTCTCCAGGGCCGGGAGGATGCCCTCCAACTCACAGAGCAGCCGGGCCGCCGCGAGCGCTTCTTCGTCGGAGGCACGCCACACCTCGATGCGGCCCTCCAGCGCCAGGGCGGCCAATTCCGGCCCCAGGGCCGGATAGTCGAGGCCCGCGCTCACCGAGGCGGTCTCGGCCGTGTGTCCGTGAGCATCCTGGAGCACCAGCGTCTTGCACCCGTGGAGCACGCCCAGGCGCCCGCCCTCCAATCGGGCCGCGTGCTCGCCCAGGGCCTTCCCGTGGCCGCCGGCCTCCACCGCGACGCGGCGGGTGGGCTGATCCAGGAAGGGGATCAACAGCCCCGAGGCGTTGGAGCCGCCGCCCGCGCAGGCGATCACCGCATCCGGCAGGGGCACGCCCAGCTCCGTCACCTGGGCCCTTGCTTCCTCGCCGATGACCTGGTGGAAGCTCCGCACGATCGTGGGGAAGGGGTGTGGCCCCAGCGCGGAACCGAGGATGTAGTGGGCCCTGTCGCAGCGGCCGGCCCAGGCACGCAGGGCTTCGTTCACCGCCTCCTTGAGGGTGCCCTGCCCCGCCGCCACACCCACCACCTCGGCGCCGAAGAGCCGCATGCGGGCCACGTTGGGGGCCTGCCGGGCCATGTCGGTGACGCCCATGTAGACGGTGCAGGCGAGGCCCAGGCGCGCACAGGCGGTGGCCGTGGCCACGCCGTGCTGCCCAGCCCCGGTCTCCGCGATCACCTCGCGCTTGCCCATGCGCCGCGCCAGCAGGGCCTGCCCGATGGCGTTGTTGATCTTGTGGGCGCCGGTATGGGTGAGATCCTCCCGCTTGAGGAAGAGGGCCTCCAGCCCCAGGTGCGACGCCAGGCGTGGACAGGGGGTGAGGGCCGTAGGCCGGCCCACGAAGTCGCGGAGCTGAGCCTGCAGTTCCGCCTGGAAGGCGGGATCGGCCTGGGCCGCGCAGAAGGCCGCTTCCAGATCCAGGAGGGGCTGCATGAGGGTCTCGGGCGCATAACACCCGCCGAGGCCCTGGGTGCCGAAGCGAGTCGGCAATTCAAAGGTGGAATTCATCGGAGTCTCAGACTGAGGCCGCTTGGGCCGCCTCGAAGGAACGGAGGACCTGCAGGAAGCGCCGTACTTTGGCGGGATCCTTTCGCCCGGGAGTGCGCTCCAGGCGGCTAGCGGCGTCGACGCCGCGGAGCCGGTGCAGGATGGCGGCGGGGATGGCGGCCAGGCGCTCGCCGAGGTTGTCCCCATCGAGGCCGCCCGCGAGCAGGAAGGGGCGCGGGGGAGGGTGCAGCATGGCGTGGGTGAGGCCAGACCCCCCGGCCACGCCCGTGTGGCGGGGGCTCGGCTCCCAGAGCAGCAGGCCCATCTCGGGATCCCGTTGGCCGGATTCATCGGCCCAGGGGATCACCAGCTCCAAGCCTTCGGCACCGAGGCGCCCGAGTACGTCGGCCCGGCGCGCCGCCGGCACGTGGGGTTGCACCCGCCGCAGCCCCGAAGCGGCTGCGGCCCGCAGGATCGGTTCCGCCGACAGGGACACCATGACGAGCACGCCGCGCTCCGGCGCGAGGGCTGCCGCGGCGCGAACATCGGGGCAGTGACGGGGGCTATCGGCGTGCACCACGAAACCCAGGAGGTCCGCCCCGGCCTCCAGGGCCATCGCGGCGTCTTCCTCGCAGGTGAGGCCACAGACCTTGGCCAGCAGGCTCATACCGCCTCCCGCTCGATGGAACTGAAGAGGCGATCCAGGAAGTTGCGGGGGTTGAGGCTGCGCATCAGCGCCTCTCCGATAAGCACGGCATCGAAGCCCGCTTCCAGCGCCCGCCGGGCGTCCTCGGGCGTGGCGAGGCCGCTCTCGCGGATGAGCACCGCTTCGGGGAAGGCCGCGCGCAGGGGCGCCGCGCTTGGCGCGCCCAACGTGAACGTGGCCAAGTCCCGGGCATTGATGCCCACCAAGCGGGCCTGTGCCGCTTGGGCCAGGGGGATCTCGGTGAGGTCATGCAGCTCAACCAGCGGCTCCAGGCCGTAGGCCCGGGCCGCTTCGGCGAAGGCCGCCGTATGGCCCTTGAGCACGCGGGCGATGAGCAGCACCGCCTCCGCCCCCGTGGCCGCGGCCTCCCGCAGCTGGACTTCGGAAACCACAAACCCCTTGTAGAGGCGGGGGACGCCCAGGCTGGACGCATCCTCCAGGTGGGCCGTCTCGCCGTAGAACCAGGCGGGTTCCGTGAGGATGGAGAAGCAGGCGGCCCCGCCGTCCTTGTAGAAGCGCAATTGCCGCTGCAGGGGCGTGCCCAAGGCGAAGGGCCCCAGGGAGGGCGAGCCCTGCTTGTACTCGGCGATGACGGCCGCGCCGCGCTGGCGAAGGCTGGTGCGCAGGGCGGCTTCGAAGGGGCCCGCCTCCGCGGCGGAGCGAGGGCGTCGATCCGCCAGTGGCATCACCTGGAGTTGAAGCGCCCGCACCAGCTCCGAGGCCACCACCCGCTGTAAGTGGCTGCCGACCGGCAGCTCCGCGTCCTTGACGAGTTGGATTGGATCCGGGAGCAGGATCATGAGCGCACCGCTTCAAGGGAGGGGACGAGGGGCGCCTGGAATCCGGCGGCGAGTTCTGTTCGGAGGATCCGATAAGTGGAAGCCATGGCGTGAAGCTCCCTGCCCTCCACCAGCAATAGGCCAAGGGCCGCCTGCAGGGCCACGGCATCGGCCACGGCGGGGCGGAAGGCGGAGTCCCCCTCACCTGCCATGAGGCCCTTGGCCACGGCCACGGCTTCCGCGCGATCCCGTACCACCAGGGCATCGCGCCCGGGCATGGGAATTCCCAGCTCCCGGGGGACGAGCACCGCTTGGGGCAACACGCGCCCCTCTTTCACGGGCACCACCTTCGTGGGCCCCTCGAGGCTGGCCTCGTCGAGCCCCCGGCCTTCCGCATCGCGGCCATGCAGCACGAAGGCCCGCTTCACACCCCGGGCGGCGAGGGCGCCGGCCATGGGTGCCAGTAACTCCTCCCGGGCCACGCCCAGCACCTGGAAGGCGGGGCGGGCGGGATTCAGCAGGGGTCCCAGCAGGTTGAAGATCGTGGGGATGCCCAGCCGCTTGCGGATCTCCTTCACCCGGCCCAACAACGGGTGGAAGGCGGGCGCGAAAAGGAAGGCGAAGCGGCGCTCCCGAAGGTCCGTGAGCAAGTCCGCTTCGGTGCGTTCCAGTGGGTGGCCCAGGGACTCCAGCAGGTCGGCGCTGCCGCAGGTGGAAGTGGCCGCGCGGTTGCCGTGTTTGACGACTGCGATGCCCCGGCTGGCCAGGAAGAGGGCGGCCAGGGTGCTGAGGTTCGCCGTGGAGGCGCCATCACCGCCCGTGCCGCAGGTGTCGAGGGCGTCTTCACCGGCAGCGGGAAACCTGCGAGCTACCGACGAAAGCGCACCAGCGAAGGCCGTGAGCTCCTCGGAAGTGGGGGTTCGTTGGGCCAGCAGCGCCAGGCAGGCGCCCACCAGCAGTGGATCCGTGTCCTGGTCGATGAAGCGCTCCATCAGCTCCCGAGCGACTTCGATGGGGAGCGGTTGAATGGGGTTGTGGGTGCGGAGGAGGGTCATGGGAGGACTCGGGGTATCAGACCGGCGATGCGGAGGAAGTTGGCGAGGAGATGGGGGCCCTGGGGCGTGAGGATGCTTTCGGGATGGAACTGCACGCCCCAGCGGGGGAGGGTTCGATGGGCGATGGCCTGGATGACCCCGTCGCCGCTGCGGCCCGTGATCCGCCAACAGGCGGGGAGGCTCTGGGGATCCGCCGCAAGGCTGTGATAGCGACCTACCGATAGCCCCTGGGGCAGCCCCTCGAAGAGCTCCGCGCCCTCATGGGTCAGCTCACTGGCTTCGCCGTGCAGGGGCTCCGGCGCGTGGCCCACGGTGCCGCCCGAGGCCGCCACCAGGGCCTGATGCCCCAGGCAGACGCCGAGCATGGGCACTGCCCACTCGGAACCCGCGATGGCCATGTGGGCAGCGCATTCGGTGGGGTGGCCGGGACCTGGGGAGAGCACGATCGCCGAGGGGTTCAGGGCCTTCGCCCCCGCAAGATCGATCTCGTCGAAACGGCGCACGACGACATCGGCTCCCAGGGTCTCGAAGGCCTGCACGAGGTTGTAGGTAAAGGAGTCCAGAGCGTCAATCAGCAGGATCATCGGATCACCTCGAGCACTTCGGGCGTGGGCAGGGCGACACCCAGGGCCTGGGCGGGGGCGCCCATCTTGTGCAGCGTTTCCAGGTATTCCCGCGTGGGATCCGAGGCCTTCACGACGCCCGCCCCAGCCTGGAGATAGGCGCGATCACCGACGAAAGTGACGGTGCGCAAGATGAGGGCGGAGTCGAGTACGCCGTCGGCGCCCAGGCGGATCAACGCGCCGCCGTAAGGACCGCGGGCCTCGCCCTCCAGCTCCGCGATGCGCTGGGCGGCCCGCAGTTTGGGGGCGCCGCTCACGGTGCCCGCGGGGAAGGCGCTGGCAAGGACATCCAAGGCATCCAGGCCGGGCTTCAGCGTGGCCTTCACGGTGGTGGTGAGGTGGAGCACATGGCTCGTGCGCTGGAGGGCCAGGGGCCGCTCTACCCGCACGCCCCCGGGGATGGCCACGCGGCCCAGATCGTTGCGGGCGAGGTCCACGAGCATCTGGTGCTCGGCGCGCTCCTTGGGGTCCGCCTTCAGGGCCTCGAAGCGGATCGCGTCCTCCTCCTCGCTGGAACCCCGCACCACGGTGCCCGCGATGGGCAGCGTTTCCGCCTCACCGTCGGCCACGCGCACGAGCATCTCGGGGCTCGCGCCCGCCAGGGCGAAGCCGGGCTGCTCCAGGAGGAAACCATAGGGACTGGGGTTCAGGCGGCGGAGGCGGCGGTAGGTCTCCAGGGGCGTCGGCGGGTCGAGCACTTCCATGCGTTGGCTGGGCACCAGCTGGTAGACGTCGCCATCGTGGATGTAGGCCTGCACCCGGCGCACCGTCGCTTCAAAGGATTCCTGGGTCTGCAAGGATCGCAAGCGGGGCGCGGGGTTTGGTGCCTCGACCGGCAGCACCACCCTCCGGAGCTGCGCGAGGAGGGCCGAGAGCCGCTTCGAGGCGGTGGCTTCATCCCGGTCCAGCACCTGAAGCTCCGCCACCTGGTGCAGGTGGTCGAAGACGAGGGCGGAGTCGTACACCTGGGCCCAGACCGCGGGGAGCCCCAGGCTGTTCCGCTTCGGCAGCGGCAGCGTGGCTTCCAGCCCCGCCAGGGCCTCGAAGCCCACGTACCCCGCGAGGCCCACGCCCACGGGCAGCGGATCCCGGCCCGTGGGAAGCCCCGCCGGGTCGTGGGTTCCGGCACCCTCCACGGTGGGGGCCAGGGCCCGGAGGGATTCCACCCAACCCCGGGCCGGTGCCTCCAGGCTCACGGAGGCGCCACCTTCCAGCAGCACGAAGCTGTAACGGCCCACCCGTTCGCCCTGATCCGCGCTCTCCAGGAGCAGGCTCGCCCCGGCCGGACGCAGCGCCAGGTAGGCGGCCAGGGGCGTCAGCAGGTCGGCTGGAAGCGTGTGTCGGAGGAGGTGCATGGGATTCCTGAACAGCAAAAAGCCCGATCGTGGGATCGGGCTCGGAGGAAGCGGGGACCTTGGATCTAAGGTCTAGGTGTCCGCGGAAGCCTCCGAGCCGGCATGCCAAAACATGCACCAGCAGGTGCAGTTCATGGAATGGCACATGGCCGGGGAGGTACGCATGATCTGAAAAGTGAACCCAGAGGTGGTCGCTCCTGTCAATGGGATTCATCCAGGATCCACGCATCGCTGGATCGAAGGGGCGGGTTAGCATGGAGCCTCTCACCGGACACCGCATGGAACTCGCCCCCCCGCCCTCCCCTCTCGACACCGACGAGACGCTGACCCCGAAAGGGCCCTGGTCCTTCCTGCGGGCCTCGTTGCCGGGCGGATTCAGCGGCTCGGGACTGGGCCTGCTCATCGGCTGGCTGCTCGCGGGCCTGCCCCCCGCCTTTTTACTGGCCCGGCACCTCGTGGGCCTCATGGGCCACAGCGCCATGGCCGCCCACTGGGGCGAGCGCCTCAATGTCCGGGAGTTGCTGGAGCTCTGGTGGAACGGGAACTGGCAGCATCAGCCGATGCCCGCCTGGGCCCTCGTCTTCCTCCTCCTGGGCCTCGGCATCTCCCTCTGGAGCGGTTGGAAGATGCAAGCGGAGCAGCTGGGCCGCGAGGCCACCTTCGCCCCCTGGTTCCTGGGAGGCCTCGAGGCCATCCTCCTCGGCCCGCTGCCCCTCTACCTGCCCCTCTTCCTGGGGGTGTTCCTGCTCAAGGCCTTTGGCGAGCGCGGGATCGATTCCTTCGCCTGGCTGTTGTTCATCTTCAAGCCCCTCTTCTGGCTCGCCTGGAGCGGCGCCTGTTTCCTCCAGTGGTCCCTGTTGCGGGTGGGGCGGCTCGATCAAGACCGCGGTGGCTGGCTCCGGCACCTTCGGGACAGCTTCCTCCGCCTTTGGCTTCATCCCATCCAGTGGGGTGGGCTGATCCTCGGCGGGGTCGCGCTGCGCGTGGTGCTCCATGGCGGCGCCCTCGCCCTCGGCTGGCGGATGGGGGGCGCGGCCCTGGGCCGGGTGTGGCTGCTCGTGCTTCTGCAGGCGCTCGCCACCCTCATCGGCGCGTGGACGCTGGGGCTCGTGATGCGGGTGGCTGCCCGGTTCACCGCGCACGATGCCCACATCCGCCGGGAGCGCGCGGCCCTCGAGGCCACTGCCAAGGAGGGCATGGCCCTTGAAGCGTAGCTTCGTATTCCTCCTCGCCCTCCTCGGCGCCTGCCGACCTCCCGCCACGGCCCCCGCCCCGGCGCCGAAGGCGGTCCAAGCCACCCAGCCTACCCCCCCCCGCCTGGATGCTCCGGGATCCATCCAGGTCGCTCCAGCCATCGAGGAGGATCCGGAGCTCAAGGCCTTCATCGCGCCCCGGACCGCGGAAGTCAGGGCCCTGGCCGAGCTGCCGCTCGTGGAGGCACCCCAGGGCCTCTTCCGGGGGAGAAGTGGCGAAGAGCACCTCCTCGGCTATTGGATTTGTGATGCGGTGCGGACCCGCGCGGCGCTTCTCGCCGGCACCGACGTCGCTTTCGCCATCGCGAACCGCGGCGGCATCCGGGCGAACCTCAAGCCCGGGATGCTGAAGGTCGGCGACATCTTCGAAGTGATGCCCTTCGAGAATGAGGTCATCCTCGTGGACCTCACGGGCGCCGAGCTGATCCAGGTCCTGCGGGAGGGGCTCCAGTCCCGCGGCGGCGAACCCATCTCGGGCGTGAAGGTCACCGTGGCGGGGACACCGGACCAGGGGATCCTGAGCGTGACCTGGGCCGATGGCCGACCCATCGATCCGAAAGCCACCGTCCGCGTGGCCACCAGCGACTACCTCTACGGCAGCGGGGATTCCATGCCCACCCTCCGGAAGGGCCGGAATCCCTTCACGACCGGACTCACCATCCGGCAGGTGCTCCTGGATGCTTGCAAGGGGCTGAAAGAACGTCAACAGCCTCTCCTTCCTCCCCCGGGCGGCCGATATGTCTTCTCGGCGCCCATCCAAGACGCCATCGCCAAGCGCCAGCCGCTTCGGATTTCCGAGGGTCTGTAAATGGAACGCCGCACCTTCCTGGCCTCCCTCGCCGCCGCGGGCGCCCTCGGCACCGCCAAGGCCGAAGCCCCCGCCGCCGGCCGGATCACCCTCCTGCACACCAACGACACCCACAGCCGGGTGGAGCCCTTCGGGCCCGGCAATGGCAACCTCTCGGGCCTGGGCGGCATGGCCCGTCGCGCCACGCTGGTGAAGCGCCTCCGGGCCGAGCTGGGCCCCGTGCTGCTCCTGGATGCCGGCGACACCTTCCAGGGAACCCCCTACTTCAACCTCTGGCGAGGACGGCTGGATTACCAGCTCATGCGCATGGTGGGCTATGACATCGGCACCCTGGGCAACCATGACTTCGATAACGGCGTGGCTCCCCTGGTGGAGGCCATCGAAGGCATGCGCGGCATGGCCCACCGGAACGCCCCCTTCGAGTTCGTGAATTGCAACTTCGACTGCCAGGGCGCGCCCGAACTTGGCAAATACCTGAGTCCCTTCCTCGTCAGGGAATTCCCCGGGATCCGCGTGGGATTGACGGGCGTAGGGGTGGCCTTCCAGGGGCTGGTTGCACCTTCCAACCACAAGGGCCTGCGCTGGCTCGAGCCCGATCAGGCCCTCAGGCCCATCGTGGACCGGCTCCGCGTCCAGGAGCGGTGCGATGTCGTCGTGGTGCTGAGCCACCTGGGCTTCGACGCCCAGGGCCATGCATGGGACGACGTCCAGCTGGCCAAGGCCGTGCCTGGCATCGACGTCATCATCGGAGGCCACAGCCACACCTTCCTGGAAGCCCCCGTGAAGATCACCCGCGAGGGGGGTGAGACGCACATCAACCAGGTGGGCTTCGCCGGGGTGAACCTCGGCCGCATGGATCTCACCGTGGCCAAGGGCCAGCTGCGCGCGGCCTCGGGCCTCGCCCTCCCCATCCGGGGCTGAGGGCCTGTTCATGGGGGGCAGCCACGAACCCGACTACTACCTGGAGCGGGGCTTCCGGGTTTCGACCCCCGCCTGCCACCTGCGGCGGGGCCACTGCTGCGGCTGCGGTTGCCGCCACTGCCCCTTCGATCCAGGGGGGGTGCACGGCACCACGCGCGTTCGCGCGGAGTACCGGCAGCTGGCCCAGGAGGTCCGGGAGTCCTCGCAACCCGAAGCCTGAACGGGCTACTTACCGAGCCCCTTCACCACCTGGGTTCCGCCCAGCTGCTCCATCTGCCTCAGGATCCAGCCCTGCCGCCCCCGGATGTAGTCGCTGGGGGCATCCACCCTGAACCGGTGGGGATTGGGCAGCACCGCCGCCAGCAGGGCAGCCTCGGCATTCGTGAGCCGTTTCGCGGGCTTGTGGAAGTAGGCCTGGCTGGCGGCTTCCACGCCATAGAGGCCATCCCCGAACTCCACGATGTTCAGGTACACCTCCAGGATCCGCCGCTTGGACCAGCCCGCCTCCAAGGCCAAGGTGAACCATGCCTCGAAGCCCTTCCGCGCCCAGGAGCGCGATGACCATAGGAAGAGGTTCTTGGCCGTCTGCTGCGTGAGGGTCGATGCCCCCCGCTTCCGTCGGCTGCGCTCGTTGTGATTCACCGCCTTCTCGATGGCGTTCCAGTCGAAGCCGAAGTGCTCCACGAACAGCTGATCTTCCGAGGCGATCACCGCCACGCCCATGGCGGGGCTGATTTCCTCCAACGGAACCCAAGCGTGCCGGCTCGCATAGGGTTCCTTGGAGAACCAGGACCCGATGCGGCGTTCCACCATCAGGGCCGATACGGGCACGGGGACGAAGCGGAAGAGCAGGACCAGGAGGAGCGTGAGGACGGTGAATCCCAGCGCTGCCCTCACCACCCAACCTCCCATGCGGCGGAGGAACCCCCTTGGGCCCTGCTTGCCTGATGCCTTCTTGGAACTTCCCACCCTGGCCGATCCTCCTCCCCGGTGTTGCGGTCCGAAGGGTGGGGAAAGAAGCCCAGCCGGATGACTCCATTCTGCCCCAGACCGGGTCCCGGAATGGGTTCCAGCCCTCCCCGCGGACGCTAACCTACCTCAGCCCCGCCTCGTACCCCTCCTACGATGCGCGCCTCAGGATCCTCCACCCGACCCTGGCCAGGCTGGGCCCATGCCCTCCTGGGAGCCCTGGTCGTCGGTGCCAGCCTCGTGGTGGCCATGCTCCTCCAACAGCAGGCCACGGCCCGGAAAGCCTGGCCGCTCATGCAAGCCACGCTCCATCGGCTGGCCACGGACGAAGGCGCCCGGGATTTCTGGATCAGCAATCCTGGCATCCATGGCGACTACGCAGAGGACGCCGAGGCCTTCCTGAGCGAGGTGCGCGTTTGGCGAACCCGCATCGGCGAACTGCCCTCAAGCGAACCCCCCTCGCAGCCCCGATCCGCCTGGTTCAGATCCACGAGCCCTTGGCACATCTGGGCCGTGGCCCAGGGTGCTCAAGGAGGTTGGATGCAATTCCAGCTGCAACGGCCCGGCCCCTTCGAGAGCCCCGAGGGGGAGGGGTTCACCATGGTCCACTTCGCCTCCGATTGGGAGGCGCTCCGGGAGGTCCGCATCGCTCGCAGGGGACGGCGGTTTGGTGCCCATTGGCAGAAGGTCCGCCGAGTCGCCGATCAACTGGCTAGCCCCACCGGGGCCCGCCAGCTCTGGCATGCGGAGGGGGCGCTCCACCAGGCCTTTCCCACCCTGGAGGCCTTCGAGCACGAGGCGGCCCGGGCCCGCCCGGTGCTCAGGCAATTACCAATGCAAGCCCTGGAAGCCTCCGAGGGTCTGGCCCTGAAGCGGGTCAGGAACCCCTTCATGGACCGGCTGAATGTGAGTTGGAGGGACCCGGAGGGCCATGCCGTCGAGTTCGTCTGGGAGAATGGCGCCCTGGTAGGGTTCAAGCGCCTGGGGTAGCACCGGATTCACCCCAGCCTCCCGATGAGGGCCGCCAGCGCGGTTTCCGTCCGGAGGATCCGGGGCCCCAGGTGGACGCTCCGCAGCCCGGCCAGGCGGAGGGACACCAGCTCCGCCGGAATCCATCCCCCTTCAGGGCCCACCGCCAGCACCGTAGGGCCGGAGAGCTTCCGGGGGCAGGCTTCCACCCCGGAAGGATCAGCCACCAGCCCTTCGGCCCCGTGCAGCAGGGCCGGCAAGCGGTCCTCCACGAAGGGCTTGAACAGGCGTTCCACTTGCAGGTCCGGCAGCACCGTATCCCGCGCCTGCTCCAAGCCGAGGATCAACTGCTCCCGCAGATTGCCGGGCTCCATCCGCGGGCTCTTCCAGTAGGCCTTCTCCACCTTCCAGGCGTTGAGGAGGATGATGCGCGCCACACCCATGTTCGAAGCGGAGGCGAGCACCCGGTTGAGCGCCTTGGGACGCGGCAACGCGAGCAGGAGCGTGAGGGGGAGCTTGGCGGGGGGCGCTTCATCGAAGGTGAGTTCCAGTTCCAGGGCATCTTCGCCGAGCGTCAGCACACGGGCCTTGCCCATGGCCCCGTCCAAGAGCCCGGCCCGGAGCGTCGAGCCCCCTTGGGCTTTCAAGATCTCGCGGGCATGCACGAGGCGCCGGCCCGTGACCCGGGCGCGATCCGGGGCGATCAGATCGCCGGCTTCGAGGATCAGCAAGTTCATCCATCCATTCTGACGGACGGGCGGTCGGGGCCCCTTCTGAATTCAGCGCCCCTGGCCCTTGGCGACCGGGATGTGATTTCGACCGCCCCGGCCCGTGATCTACGTCAAGCCATCTCGGACTAGGCTGTCCGTTGGAGGCCACCATGCGCCACGCCACCGCCCTTGAAGCTGTCGCCTGTATCCACAGCGGCCAGCGGATCTTCGTCCACGGAGGCGCGATGACGCCCCACCGCCTCATCGAGGCCCTGATGCTGCGGGCTCCGGAGCTGCGGGATGTGGAGCTCATGCACATCCACACCGGCGGCACGGCCCCCTACGCGGATCGCGAGTTCATCGACCACTTCCGCGTGGCCAACTTCTTCGTGGGCCACAACCTCCGCGACCGCATCGGCTCCGACCGCGTGGACTTCATCCCCTGCTTCCTCCACGAGATCCCCAAAGTGTTCCGGGCCGGCCACCGCCAGCCCGACGTGGCCTTCCTCCACCTGAGCCCGCCGGATGCCCACGGTTTCTGCACCCTGGGCACCTCCGTGGATATCGCCAAGGCCGCCCTCGATAGCGCCAAGATCATCATCGCCCAGGTGAATCCCAAGGTGCCCCGCGTCCACGGCGATGGCTTCGTGCACATCTCCCAGGTCCACCACTGGGTGGAGGTGGATGAGGAACTGGATCTCTCCCCCATCCCCGCCCTCTCCCAGGCCGAGCGCGCCATCGGCGCCCACATCGCGGGCCTCGTGGAGGACGGCGCCACCCTGCAAATGGGCATCGGCGCCATTCCCGACGCCGCGCTGGAAGCCCTGCGCCACCACCGACACCTGGGCATCCACACGGAGATGTGGACGGATGGCCTCGTGCCGCTGCTCGAGACCGGCGTGGTGGACAACAGCCTCAAGAAGATCCACCCGGGCAAGACCGTGAGCGGCTTCGTGGTGGGCACCCGCAAGAGCTTCGACATGCTCAACGACAACCCCTCTTGCGTGCTCCTCGACATCGCCTACGTGAACAACCCCAGCGTCATCGCCCGCAACCCCAAGGTCACCGCCATCAACTCCGCCGTGGAGGTGGACATCACCGGCCAGGTCTGCAGCGACAGCGTGGGCAGCCGCATCATCAGCGGCGTCGGCGGCCAGATGGACTTCATCCGCGCCGCGGCCATTAGCGAGGGCGGCAAGCCCATCATCGCCCTGCCCAGCCGCACCAAGAAGGGCGAAAGCCGCATCGTCTCGACGCTCAAAGCCGGCGCCGGCGTGGTGACCACCCGCTTCCACGTCCACTACATCGTCACGGAATTCGGCACCGCCTACCTTTTCGGCAAGACCCTGGGCGAGCGGGCCAAGGCGCTCATCTCCATCGCCCATCCGGATGATCGCGAAGGCCTCGAGCGGGCCTGGTTCGACATCCGGAAGCACGACTAGGCTTCGGCCGCCATCCGCTCCAGCACCTCCACCAAGCGGGCCGCATCGCCCAGCTCCCCTTCGCTGAACACCGCGATGCCTTCCGCCTTCAGCCGCTCCGTCGTCAGCCCCTGGCCCGCCAGGGGCTGCTTCGTGAAGGTCCCGTCATAGATCCTCGCCACGCCGCAAGAGGGGCTCCCCTCCTTGAGGATGGCCAGGGCGCAGCCGTGGGCTTGCGCCGCGTCCACGGCCCGCTGCGCGCCCAGCTGGAACGCCGCCGTTCGGTCCATGCCCTGGTCATCCACCACCCGCCCATCGGGCTGCCGCTCCGCGGGCGGCCGGGGCACGGGCAGTCCGCCTGCCACCTCGGGGCAGAGGGGCACCAGGCGACCTTCCGCCGCCCAGCGACCCCATCGGGGGTCGCTCAGCGTCTTCGCACGACCATCAAAGCGGACAGGGTCGCCCAGCAGGCAGGCGCTCACGAGGATGCGGATCACCGCTTCACCGCCTTGGCCTTCTTCGGCTTCTTGGCCCGGGCCGCCACGGCGAGGGCGCGATCCATCCACACCGACAGCACGAACTCATCCTCCAACACCTCGCCGGGCACTTCGTAATAGGCCTCCATGGTGCGGCCGTCCTTGAAGGGATCGAAGGCACCCATGCCCGCCTCCACGAAGCCCGGCCGGGAGGCGTCATCCACCTTGAAGTAAAGCCGATCATCGTCGGCCAAGGCGAAGAAGAGGCCATCGGCGTAGATGCCCAACCCACCAAACATGGATTTCCCTTGAACTGGTTGGATCTGCCCAAGTTGTTCCAGAACCCAGGCCCGATAGCTCGCGGAAACCGCCATGAAATCACCTCCGGCTGTGATGACCATCATCACGGATAAGCACCCCTTCGATTGACTTCCCGGGGGCTGTTCCTATGATCCGTCCGTTCGATGTTCTTTGGTTCCCTCAAAAAGTCGCTCCCACGTGATCTCAACCGCACCTGGCGGAGCTTCCAAGAGGCAACCCCCTGCAGCCCGAACGGCCCCTCCATCACCGTGCGAGGGCCGCCCTGACCTGGCGCTCCCTGGTACCGTTTCCCTTCCCACCACCTTCTGGAGACTTCATGTCCCTTCTCGAATGGGCCGCCTCAAACCCGATGCTCATCATCCTCGGCGCCCTCGTACTGTTCACCCTCGCCAAGACCCTCCGCTACATCCCGAACAACCGGGTCGGCATCCTGGAAAAGCTCTGGAGCGGCGCCGGCTCCGTGAAGAGCGGCCTCATCGCCCTCAACGGCGAAGCCGGCTTCCAGCCCCACGTCCTCCGCGGCGGCTGGCATGTGCTCATGCCCTTCATCTACCGCATCCACAAGGCCCCCCTCGTCACCATCCCCCAGGGCAAGATCGGCTATGTGTTCGCCCGTGACGGCCGCGACCTACCCGCCACCCAGGCCCTCGCCTCCAACGAGAAGGCCAAGGACTTCCAGGATGTGGTGGGCTTCCTCCAGGCCGGTGGCCAGAAGGGCCCCCAGCGGCAGATCCTCCGGGAAGGCACCTACGCCATCAACCTCGCCGAGTTCATCGTGCTCACGGAAGACCAGCAGTACTACCTGCCCCTGGATCGCAGCGAGCTGGAGACCTTCACCAAGATGAGCGCCATCATCGCCGAGCGTGGCGGCTACCGCCCCGTGATCATCAAGGGCACGGACGACGTCATCGGCATCATCACCGTCCACGACGGCCCCAGCCTCCAGGCGGGCGAGATCATCGCTCCCGCGGTGGGTAACGATCCTGCGGACGTCCCGACCTACCACAACAACTTCCAGGACGCGGACAAGTTCCTCCGCGCCAACGGCCGCCGCGGCCGCCAGCTGCAGGTGCTGGTCGAAGGCACCTACTACATCAACCGCCTCTTCGCCACGGCCGAAGCCGTGCCCAAGACGGTGGTGGAAGTGGGCACCGTGGGCGTCGTCGTGAGCTACACCGGCGAGCTGGGCAAGGACATCAGCGGCAGCGACTACCGCCACGGCGAGCTCGTGGCCACCGGCGAGCGGGGTGTCTGGGCCGAGCCCATGCTGCCTGGCAAGTACGCCTTCAATACCTACGCCGGGAAGATGGTGATGGTGCCCACCACCAACTTCATCCTGAAGTGGAGCAAGGCCGAGGTGGGCAGCCACAAGCTGGATGAGAACCTCTCCGAGGTGAGCCTCATCACCAAGGATGCCTTCGAGCCCAGCCTGCCCCTCTCCGTCGTCGTCCACATCGACTACCGCAAGGCCCCCCTCGTCATCCAGCGCTTCGGCGATATCAAGCGCCTCGTGGAGCAGACCCTCGACCCCATGGTCAGCGCCTACTTCAAGAACATCGGCCAGACCCGCACCCTCATCCAGCTCATCCAGGACCGCTCCGCCATCCAGGATCAATCCAGCGGCCAGATGAAGGAGAAGTTCGCGGGTTACAACCTGGACCTCCAGGAAGTGCTCATCGGCACGCCCACCAGCGGCGTGGCCGGCGGTCAGATCGAGCAGATCCTCACCCAGCTCCGCAGCCGCCAGATCGCTGAAGAGCAGGTGGAAACCTACACCCGCCAGGAGAAGGCCGCCGTGCAGGAGCGGGAGCTGCGCGAAGCCGAGGCCCGGGCCAAGCAGCAGACCATGCTGACGGAATCCGAGATCGCCATCACCGTGCAGAGCAACCAGGGTAAGGCGGACTTCGCCCGCGCCCAGCAGGAGGCCAACCGCATCCAGACCCTCGCCACGGCGGAAGCCGAGCGTAACCGCATCACCGCCGAAGGCGAAGCCAAGAAGATCAAGGCCATCGCCGAAGCCGACGCCGAACGTGCCGCCCGCGTGGGCGTGGCCCAGGCCCTCGCCGTGGAGGAACAGGTCCGTGCCTACGGCGGCCCTCAGTTCCAGCTCGTGCAGCAGGTCATGGCCCGCTTCGCCGAGGCCGTCGAAACCTCCAAGGTGGACCTGGTGCCCAAGATCCAGATGGGCTCCCAGGAGGGCAAGGGCAACTTCATCGAGAGCCTGCTCACCCTCATGCTCAGCGAGAAGGTGGGCAACCTCGCCGGCGTCGCCCCCATCGCGCCCCGGGATCCCGAGGCCGAGCGCATCCGTCAGGACCTCATGAAGGGCATGAATAAGTCCTGAGCCGGGCCATTCATGTGCGGGGGCGGCCCTCAGGCCGCCCCCTATTTTTAAAACGAAAAACTGAAAGCCGTTGATGAACAGTGATGAACGGTGATAAAGACCGCGCTTCCATCACTGTTCATCACTGTTCATCACCGGTTGGTATTTTTCTTTGGCCGCCATTCTCAGGTTTGTGGCCCCCATCATCGAGTTTCCAGGTGGCCATGCCGACACTGGAGCTAGGCACGAGGCCCCATGGACCTTTCCAAGCTCGACATCCCCCCCGGCAAGGTGATCGCCTCGATCTACCTGCTGCCGCACTGCAACATGAGCTGCCGCTTCTGCGGCAGCGAGCTGGATTTTTCAGCCATCTCGTTCGAACAGGCCTTCGAACTGCTGGCCCACCTCAGGGCCCTGGGGTTCACCCAGGTGGTGCTCGGGGGTGGCGAGCCCTTCTTGTGGCCCCATGACCTCGTGGCGCTCTGCCGCAAGGCGAAGGCCATGGGCTTCCTCGTCCAGGTCTGCACCAACGGCACCCTCATGCCCATCGGCATCGAGGACGAGCCCTCCATCGATCGCTTCATCCTCCCCCTGGAGTCGGCCACCCCGGAACGCCACGACCGCCTGCGCCGCCACTCGAAAGGGCACCACGCCCAGGTGCTGGAACAGCTGGCGCGGCTCGCCGACGCGGGCTGTTCCATCACCCTCTCCACCGTCGTCACCCGGGAGAACCTGACCGAACTGCCCGCCCTCGCGGACCACCTTCAGGATCTCAAGGCCGCCGGTGCCAACCTGCACGCCTGGCACCTCTACCGTTTCCTGCCCACCGGCCGTCAAGGCCGGGACCACAGCGCCGAGTTGCTCACCTCCACCCAGGCCTACCGGGCCGCCGTGGACGGCGTACGCGCCCAGAATCGGGGCTTCACCATCTACCGCCGGAGCGACATGCTGCGCTCCAGCACGGTGGCCTATTTCTGGGCCGATGGCGGATTGATCAGGACGGCCTGAAGAGCAACACCGCTCCGTGCGTCAGCTCCGCGCTCGGTCGCCCGGCCAGGGCCCGGCGAACCTCCTCGCCGCACAGGGCACCCAGGATCCGCTTGGCCTCCCCCGGGGATTCGAAGGCCAGTCGGATGGGCACCTCCTCGACTTGGCGGAACCCGAATTCATCCACCAAACGGCGAGCGCCGGGCTCCAGGCCCTCGAAGCCCCGCAGCGTCTGGAAATCGCCACGGCCCGCGTTCTCGACGGCCCAGATGCCCCCGCCGGGAGCGGGGTCCAAGACGCGATCGACTTCGGCGAGGATCCCCGCCACCACCTTCCGGCCCAGGTACCCAAGCACCCAGGCGGCAATCGCACGATGCACCGAGCGTGGCTTCAAGGGAAGGCGCTGACCCAAGGCCTGCAACCGCAGGGGCCCCGGGGCTATCCGAGCCAGCAGCGCTGCCTCCGGCTCCAGGGCGACCCACTCGGAACAGCGCGGTCCCAGGCGAGCGGCCAGCTGCCCGGTTCCCGCACCGATTTCCAGCACCCGCTGGCCTTCGAATGCGCCGTGCCTCGCCAAGGCCGCCATCACCCGACCTTCGGGATCCTCCGCCCGTGCGAAGGCCTCGAAGACCTCCGGAGCCTCCCCGTAAATGCGCCGCCAGTGCTCAGCCATGCTGAATCTTGACCGAAGGGCTACCCTGCATCCATGACCTTGACGCGCACCATCACCGCCCTTCGCAAGGCCGCCCTCGCCTACCCCGAGACCCGGGAGGATCACCCCTGGGGCGAGTGCGCCTTCAAGGTGAAGGAGAAGGTCTTCCTTTTCCTAGGCAGGGATGAGGACGAGCTCCGCATCACGTTCAAGCTCCCGGCCTCTCGGGACTTCGCCTTGCTCCTGCCCTTCGCGAAGCCCACGGCCTATGGCCTCGGCAAGAGCGGTTGGGTCACCTGTGCCTTCAAGACCGGGGAACCCGTTCCACTGCCCATGATGCTGGACTGGCTGGACGAGAGCTTCCGGGCCGTGGCGCCGAAGAAGCTATCGGCCACCGTGCCCCCCCGCCGGGGATAATGGCCCCATGGGCACCCAGGCCATCCTCCAGCAGATCCTCGACGGCTGCCGCCGCCTGCACGCCCAGGGCCTCCTGGCGGCGGCGGATGGCAACGTGTCCGCGCGCCTGCCCGACGGCCGCATCGCCATCACGCCCCGGGGCGTGCCCAAGGCGGAGCTCGCCCTCCAGGACTTCGCCTTCCTGGATCTCGATGGCCGCATCTTGCGTGGCGATCCGAGCAGCGAGCGGGCCATGCACCTGGAGGTGTACCGCCGGGTGCCCGAGGCCCGGGCCGTGGTCCACGCCCATCCGGTCACCGCCATCGCCTGGAGCCTCGCGCGCCCTGAATGGCAGGAGCTTCCTGGCGATTCGCTGCCGGAGGTGATCCTGGCCACCGGTCGAATTCCCATCGTGCCCATGGCCATCCCGGGCACGGAGGCCATGGGCACGAACCTCCACCCCTTCCTCCCCGCGCACCGCGTGATGATCCTCGCCCGCCACGGCGGCCTGTGCTGGGGGGAGAGCCTTGGCGAGGCGCTCGGCGGCCTGGAACGCCTGGAGCAGGTGGCGAAGATCCTCCTGGCGGCGGAACAGCTGGGCGGCGCCAAGCCCATGGAACCTGCGGATCTGGCTCAGATCCGCGCCCTGCGCGCGCAACTCGGCCCCAGGATCATCTGATCCCGTTCAAGCCTTCCAGTCCACGCGGTAGCGGTGCATCCAGGAGGGCTCGCCGGAGCCCGGAGGCTCATAGGCGACGGTGGGATCCTCCGCGCCCAGGCGGCGCAGCATCTCACGGGCGTAGGCCGGAACCACCTTCGCCACGAAGATGGAGGAGGGATAGTCGGCCCACAGGGTGAGGGTGGCCTCCGTCTCGCCCAGGTGATCCAGGTGCAGCACCCCCCCCTGATTGAATCGGCTCCAGACCCGGGGCAGGATCCGCAGGAAGGCCCGGTGGCCCATCCAGCTGAGCAGCAGGCCCTCCAGGCGGCCATCCAGCATCCGCTGCGCCATGAGGATGCCGTGGGAGGGAAAGGGGTCGATCTCGGCGAGGGCGAGAAAGGCCGCTTCCACTTCGAAGACCACGGGCAGGGGCACCCATTCGGATTCGGCCACGGGGGCTGCCATGAAGGCCAGGGCCTCCGGGGAAAGCCGCGCCCGCAGCTCCGCCTGCTTCGCCTCGGAGAGGGTGGCGAGCATCGTGGCGCGCAACAACGGCATGCCCGGACCCCGGATGTGGGAGACCTGGGCTTCTTCATGGGTGACGCTCTTCATCCCACCAAAGTAGCCGTGACGCTAGCCTGGTTCCAGCTATCCAGCGCTCCCCGGGAGCGCTGTCCCATTCAGGCGCTACGCGCCCTCATGGAACTGGAACCTTCATGCGCATCTTCGAATCCCTCGCCCTGCGGTACGACGGCCGACGCCTGCTCGTGCTGGATCAGACCGCCCTGCCCTTTCGCGAAGACTGGCTGGAGGGCAACGATCCCGCGGCCATGGTGGGCCACATCCAGCGCCTCTCCGTGCGCGGCGCGCCCCTCATCGGCGTGGCCGCGGCTTGCAGCCTGGCCTGCCACGCGATGGCCGGATCGGGCCAGGCGGAGCTCGCGGCCGCCTGGTCGGCCCTGCGCGCCGCCCGCCCCACCGCGGTGAATCTCATGTGGGCCATGGACCGGCTGAGGCCACTCCTACCGCGGCCGGAGGCCCTCATCGCCGAAGCCCAGTCCATCCTCGACGAGGATGTGCGGCTTTGCGAAGGCATGGCCGAGCACGGCGCAGCCCTCGTCCAGGATGGCGAAGGCCTCATCACCCACTGCAATACGGGGGGGCTCGCCACCGTGGGCATCGGCACGGCCCTGGGGGTGATCCGGCGGGCCCACGAACAGGGCAAGCGGATCCACGTCTACGTCGATGAAACCCGCCCTCTCCTGCAGGGCGGGCGCCTCACCACCTGGGAGCTGCAGCGCCTGGGGATCCCCTGCACCCTCATCACCGACAGCATGGCCGCCCTCATCCTCCGGGATGGCAGGGCCCAGCGGGCCCTCGTGGGCTCGGATCGCGTGGCGGCCAACGGCGACTTCGCCAACAAGGTGGGTACCTATGGCCTGGCGGTGCAGGCCCGGCATCATGGCGCGGCCTTCCATCCCGTGGCGCCCTTCAGCACGGTGGATCTCGCCTGTCCCGATGGCGCGGCCATCCCCATCGAGGAGCGCGCTCCGGAAGAAGTGCGCGGGGCCCAGGGCCGCCCCTGGGCTCCCGAAGTGCCGGTGTGGAACCCCTCCTTCGATGTGACGCCCGTGGCCTACGTCACCAGCCTCGTCCTGGATCGGGCGGTACTAACCTGTCAGCAACTCCAGGCCGGAAACTTGGCTACGCTTCTGGGATGACCGAAGGGGAGAAGTGGAATCGCCCGCGAGCCACAGCGGCCCTCTCGTTATGATGGATCCATGGATCGATTGAAGGTTCAACAACTTGCGGATCAGCTGGTAGCCACAGGCCAGCTTCCGCAGGCGTTGGTGGAGTATCAGAAGCTCCGGCGGGCCTTCCCCGAGGATCAGGGCATCATGAACCGGCTCGGGGACCTGCTGGTGCAAGCCGGCGCCACCAAGGAAGCCCTCGCCATCTTCAAGGTGTTGGCCCTCAACCTCCAGCGCGATGGATATGACAAGAAGGCCATCGCCCTGCTGCGCAAGGCCCTGCGCCTCGCCCCGGAGGACCCGGAAGCCGTCGGCCAACTGAGCGAACTGCTCATGGCTTCCGGCCTGACCAAGGAAGCCGCCAAGCTCCAGATCGATCTCGCCCACACCTTTGAAAAGCTGGGCCGCGCGGAGGATGCGCTGGCCGCCCTCATCCGGGCGGCCAACGCCGATCCCTTCGATGCGAACCTCCGCTTCCGGCTCGCTCAGGCCTACGTGGCCACCGGCCAGAAGGAACGCGCCGCCGGCCTCTACGCCGAGGCCGCCGAGGAGCTCATGACCGCCGGCCGGCAGGAGGAGGCCCAGGATGCCCTCCAGATCGCCACGGACCTCGTCAAGAGCGCCAAACTCTACCTGCTCCAGGCCAAGCTCTTCCACCACATGGGCCAGCAGCCCAAATCCGTGCACATCCTGAAGGAGGCCCTCAAGGCCTTCCCCCTCAATCCAATCCTCCAGGAAGCCCTCGCGGGCGCCCAAATGGAAGCGGGGCATGCGCGTCAGTGCCTGGAGGTGCTGGGGCAGCTCCGCCAGATCCACAGCCGGATCCTCCCTTTGTGCGAGCGGGCGCTGCGCCCCCTCATCCAGGAACGGCACCTACCCACCGCTCTCAACCTCTATCGCCCCATCGCCGAAGCCCTGGCCGCCAAGGGTTCCTCCATGGAGGTCTGCCAGACCCTCTTAAGGGCGGCTGAAGGCTACGAGCACCCGACGGTCCACATCTTCGTGGGTGAAATCCAGAGCCAGGGTGAGCGCAAGGAGGCCGCCATCGACGCCCTCAATCACGCCCTCGAGCTGGCCGCCCAGCAGAAGACGAGCACCCTGCGGAACAAGATCCGGCACCTCATCGACGCGCTGGTCCAAGCGGGCTGAGGGATCGGGGCCCGGCGGGGCCCGGTCTTCGCCGGAATTCGCAACACTTCACAAGAATTAACCGCCGGTATGCGTGGGCATGCGGAGAGTGGGAACACGCTCTTCCCCCAACCTGCGGTCTTCGCTACCGATGGCGCAACTGGCGCCTCCGGTCGTGGATATCGCCCATCTCCTGAAGGAGACGTCCATGCGCATTCCCGCAATGCTCGCCCTGGGTCTGGCCCTCGTGCCCCTCCCAGCCCTCGCCGCCCCACCCCAGGGGGCCCCGGAGGATCGCCGCTTCATCCGCGACACGGAGATCGAACGCCGAAACCAGCGGGTCACCGCCCAACCCCTCGAAGTGCGGCTCGACGCGCCCGCCTGGTACGCCGAGGGCGATGCCCCCAGCGTGCGGTTCACGATCTCGAACCCCAATTCCCACTCGGTATGGGTGCTGCGCTGGGAGCTTCCCACGACGGAGCGAGCCGAGCGCGACCTTTTCCAGATGCACCGGAATGGCGTCGAGGTCACCTATGAGGGCCGCCTCACCAAGCGCGTGGAACCACGCGCCATCGATTACGTCGAGATCAAGGCCCACGATTCCTACAGCGTGGTGGTGGATCTCTCCGCGGATTACGATTTGGATTCAGCGGGTGATTACCGCATCCAGTTCCGCCAGCCCCAGCTCCCGGTGCGCACCGCCCTCGCAGCGGCCACTCCCTCGATGATTGCTCCGGATGGCGAAGGCAAGCTGCCTTCCGTCCTGCCCACCCACGTGGCGGAAGTGCGCGAAGCGGTGTCGGCCCAGTTCTTCTTCCCCGGCGTCCCCGCCGAGCTCGCCCGCAAGGAGCAGGCCCCCGATCAGTCCCTGGTGGGCAGCTACAGCGGTTGCACCACCACCCAGAAGAGCCAGCTCTCCACCGCCCACGCCAACGCCAAGACCATGACCTCCAAGGCCCTGACCTGGCTCAACGGGCACACGTCCGGCGGCGGCCTCTACCTCACCTGGTTCGGCGCCTACAACAGCTCGCGCTTCAGCACCGTGAAATCCCACTACACGAAGATCCTCGACGAATTCAACACGAAGACCGTCAACTTCGATTGCAACTGCACCGACAGCGGAACCTACGCCTACGTGTATCCCTCGTCCCCCTACAAGATCTACCTCTGCGGCGCCTTCTGGAGAGCACCCTCCACCGGCACGGATTCCAAGGCCGGCACCCTGGTGCATGAGTCCAGCCACTTCACCGTGAATGGCGGAACCCAGGATTACGTCTATGGCACTTCCGGTGCCAAATCACTGGCGATCAGCAATCCCTCCAAGGCCGTCATGAACGCGGACAACCACGAGTACTTCGCCGAGTACCAGTAATCCCTGGAGCCTTGATGGGGGCGGCGCCGCGGCGCCTGCCGCGGATCCGCCCCCATCCTTTCCACCTGCCCGCCCCGGATCCCGAATCATGCTCCGTACCTGGCCCCTGTGTTTCCTCCTCTGGTTCAGCGCCTCCGCCCAGCCGGCACCGGTGCCATCGCTCCGATGCGAAGCGGCCGTATGGACCTTCGGCACCATTCCAAAGGGCACGCGGGCTAGCCATACCTTCATCCTGGAAAACGCCGGCACCGCGCCGCTGACCATCTCCTCCGTGCAGCCGAGTTGCTCTTGCACCACGGCGCAGCTCTCCCGGCAAATCCTTCTCCCCGGCCAGACCGCCGAAGTCGACACCCAGATGGATTCGACGGATTTCGAAGGGCCCCTGGAAAAGCTCGTTTTCGTCCACAGCGACGATCCCTCCCACCCCACGCTGCCGCTCACGCTTCGCGCCGAGGTGGAGCACCCCTACCTCCTTTCCCCGAAGGCGATCCGCGTGCAATCCATGGGTCGGCATGCAGTCATCGAGCTTCCGATTCGAGTGACGCGCAAGGATGGGCGCCCCATCCCGATCCGAGAGGCCACGCTGGAGGGCCTGCCGGGCTTCCGGCTCTTGTCCCTGCCCGGCCCCACTTCCTCCGAGCGGGCCTACACCCTCCGATACGAGGGCGGCGCGGAGCCCGGCCTGATCTCGGGCCGCGCCCTGTTCAAAGTGGAGGATCCCCTCCTGCCCACCTTCCAGATCCCGGTTCAAGTCCGCGTACTTGAAGATGTCTCCGTCTACCCCGGCCGCCTGGACCTGGGTGACTTCCAGGCCGGCGAGGCCGTGGTCCAGCCCATCCTCGTGAGCCTGCGCAGCCCCTCGGTGGGGCTCCACTCCGTGGTCTGCGAGCCCGACCTCTTCAGCGCCACCCTGACGACCCGGGTGCCCCTCCAGGCCAGCCCCTTCCTCCTGCAGAACGGGGTGCTCCAGGTGAACTACTCCAACGGCGTGGAGGTGAAACTCCGGGCTCGGCCGGGCGCCCCGGCGGGCGCCTTCGAGGGTCGGATCATCCTGCTCACGTCGAGCCCCGGCCAGGCCCGCATCGTGTTGCCCATCTCGGGCAGGATCACCCCTACTTCGCCCAGGCCTGAAGCGCCACACCACACACGATGATGGCGAGGGCCGCCCAACGCAGCGGCGGAATCGCTTCGCCCAGGATGGCCTTGGCGAGCAGCGCGTTCACGAGGAAGCCGAGGGCGAGGAAGGGGTAGGCGTAGCTGGCGTCCACCAGCGACAAGGCCTTCATCCACACGAGCACGCTCACCGCGTAGCAGGCGAGGCCCGCGAGGATCCAGGGCGTGAACACCAGGCGGAGGAGGGCCATGGGATCCCAGCTCATGCCATGCACCAGGCCCTTCTTCAGGCAGATCTGGGCGAAGGCGTTGAGCAGCACGCCGGCGATGATGAGGGGGATGGCCTTGAGCTGGGGGGTCATGGGTACTCCGCGAGCATGGCTTCGAGCGAATGGATGAGGATGGGCACGGACAGTTCCTCCATACAGGGAACCCGGGGGGCAAAGGGGCAGGCGTCCAGGAAGCAGCCTAGGCACGGAAGGGATTCGTGGCGGATGACCTGCACGCGGGGGCCGGGCGGCGTGCTCAGCTCCGGGCGCGTCGGCCCGAAGGCGACGAGGGTCGGCACGGCCCCGGCGGCGGCCAGGAAGCTGAGGCCGCTATCCGGCCCGAAGGCGAGCTTGGCGCCGATGGCCCAGGCGGCGGACTCCGCGAGGGGGCGGGGCGAGGTCAGATCCAGGGCCTCGGGCACCCTCTCCCGGATCTTCCCGGCAGCGGCCTGATCGTGGATTCCCCCGCCCAACAGGACCACCCCGAGGTTCCGTTCCCGGGCCCATTCGGCGAGCCCGATGAGCACACTGGGGGGGATCCGCTTCAGGTGGTGATTGCCCCCGGCGATGAGCGCGACATAATCGCCCAGCCGATGTTCCGCCCGCGCCGCGGCCACGGCCTCCAGCGCGGCGGCGCGGGGGCGGAAGGGTTTGAAGGGGGCCTCCGGCAGCGAAGGGAAGGCCATCCGGAACACCTTCGAATAGCGCTCCGTGAAACTGCCGGGCTGCCCCTCGAAGGGCATCGCATGGGTGGCCATGAGGCGCACGCCCAGATCCCCGCACCCGAGGCGCAGGGGCACCCGCGCCAGGAAGGCGGCGATCAGGGGACGAGCGCTCCGGGGGAAGGCGATCAGCGAGGCCGGGCGGTGGGCGCGCAGCAGGGCCGCCGCCTCGCGGGTGCCGTACTTGCGCGCCGTCTCCGGCACCACGGCCGCGTAGCCCTCCGCGCCTTCGAACAGGTCCACCACCCAGTCGGGCCCCCAAACCACGATGGGCGCCCCCGTCGCCCGCAGGGGCGCCAGGGCGGCGTGGATCATCATGGCGTCGCCGAAGAAGCGGGGCACACGGACCCAATGCGCTCCCTGGGGAATCATCGGGCCTTCCGCTTGAGCAGGAGCAGTTCCCCCCCGCCCGTGGGCTGACTCAGGAGCACTTCGAAGGAATCCCGGATCGTGGGGGTCATGCCCCCCATGTCCTGATCCCATTCGCGGCGCATGGAGACGAGGCGATCCTCCGGGCCCAGCTTCTCCAATTCCGCGGCCACGCGCACTTCCGGCATCAGGGAATCCGTATAGACCATGGCCCCGCTCCGGATCGTCTGCCAGTAGACGACCTTGCGGCCCTGGAGGTGGGGTTGCACCAGCCTGGACCACTCGAAGAAGTTCTTCTGCGGATCCAGCTTCCGGAAGCCCCAAGTGCCTCCCACCAGGTACACGAGCCCCAGGGTGAGGGCCGTTTCGCTCACCAGATGCTGGCCTCCGCCCGAGAGCGCCCGCCCGGTGAGGGAGAGGGCACCCAGGGTCGCGATGGCGCCGAGGGTGCCGGCCAACCCACGGAATGGCGCCACCTGCTCCTGCAGGGGGGCGCCACCGGCCCCGAAGGTCACCGCCAGCAGCGCGAGGCCCAGCAGGCCCAGCCCCAGGGCCAGCAACCCGCCCAACCGGCGGATCCGCGCCTCGCTCACGCCTTCGACGCTGAGGGGCTGGAGCATGCTGGCGAGCAGCAGGGCGAGGAAGGGATAGGAAGGCAGCAGGTACTTGCCCTGCTTGCTCTGCACCCAGGAGAGGAAGAGGAAGGGCACGACGAAGGCCACCATGAGGAAGCGCGCGGTGACATTGCGCGTGGCCCCGCTCCCCCGCAGGAAGAACCCCAGGGCGGGAAGCAGCAGCACCCAGGGGAAGAAATCCCCCAGGAGGTATTCCAGGTAGCGCCACCAGGGCTGGATGTGATCCCAGGCCTTGGTGGCCCGTTCGAAATTCTGATGGATCACCAGCTGATAGACGTAGTGGCCGCCCCCCTGGATCCCGGCCGCCACATACCAGGGCAGCACCACCGCGAGGAAGAGCAGCGCCCCCGTCCCCAGCTTCATCCGCAGGAGGATCCGGAGGTCCCGCTGCCAGGCCAGGAAGGCCGCGAGCACGAGGAAGCTCAGGACGCCCGCCAGGGGCCCCTTCGCGAGGAAGGCCAGGGCGAGCCAGAAATAGCTCTTGTGGAACCACCGCCCCGCCTCACCCGCATGGAGTTCGGCCTGCAGGCCCCGCTCTAGCAGATACCCGCCCAGCCAGCAGAACCAGGCCCAGGAGAGCAGCACGCTGAACAGCAGATCGATCTGGATGAACTGGCTCTGCCAGAACCACAGGGGGCTCGTGGCCAGGATCATCAGCGCCAGCCGGGCCACGCCCGCCTGGAGGAAGCGCTTGGCCCACTTCTGGTAGGCGTGGAGGAAGGCCAGGCTGGCCAAGACGGAGGGCAGGCGGAGGGCCCAGGCCGCGACGCCGTGGGAGAACCCGAGCCCGCCCGTGAGGAAGTTCATGGCGCCGTTGGAGGCCTTCATCACCCAGTAGTAGAGGATCGGCTTCTCGTCGTAGGGCACGCCGTTCAGCCAGGGCATCAACCAGGTGCCGCGGAGCTGCATTTCCTTCACGCACTGGGCGAAGTCCGGTTCATCCGGAGCCCAAATATCCCGCATCGGAAGCACGATCAGGAGCAGCGCCGCGAAAAGCACCAGGGCCGCGTGCTCGCGGACCCAGGCACCGGCCCGTTCACCGGGAAGCGGGGCGGATCCCCCAGGAGAAGGCTGAAGATCTTCGGACATCCCTTAACTATCGCATCCCGGGCGCCTCGCTTCTCCCTGTTCCGACGGCCGGGAAGGCCTAAAATGGAACCTGGAGCTTCCATGCGCCTCGCCCTCACCATCCTCCTGGTTTCCGCCTCCCTGGCGGCCGGGGGCGATTTTAAACAGGACATGAAGGCCGCCGGCAAGCAGATCGGCCAGGGATTCAAGAAGGGCGGCCAAGCTGTGGGCAAGACCGCCAAACAGGGCGGCAAAGCCGTCGGCAAGGGGGCCAAGACCGGCGGCAAAGCCGTGGGTCAAGGCGCCAAGACCGCCGGCAAGGGCATCGCCGAGGGCGCCAAAGAGGCCGGCAAGGGAATCAAAAAGGCCTTCAAAGACTAAGTGTTGGGCCACCCCCCATTGCTTTTCTCTGCGCCTCCGCGCCTCTGCGCCTCTGCGTCATGCTTTTCCATTCGCACCGAGGTCAACGAATCTCATGGATCAAGCCCCCACAAAGGCAAAGGACTAACGCGGAGGCGCGGAGGCGCAGAGGCGCGGAGGCGCAGAGACGCAGACGGGGCTGGGCCACTCCACCAGGGCGATCGGCAGAGGCCTTGGGGGCTCAACCCGGAGTAGACTTCGGGATCCCAGCCCCGGAGCACCCATGCGCGCCCTGCCCTGCCTGCTGCTGCCCTTCCTCCTCCAAGGGCCCCTTCCGGCGCAGACGCCTCCAGGGACCTATGGGCAACCGCCGGATGCGGCCCTGACCCGCGCCAAGGCGCTGCTCACCAAGGTGCCCCTCGTGGACGGTCACAACGACCTGCCCTGGGAGATCCGCGAGTCCAAGACCGCGCCCATGGATGTGGAGGCCTACGACCTTCGCAAGCCCACGCCGGACGAGACGGATCTCGCCCGCCTGAAAGCCGGAAGGGTGAGCGCCCAGTTCTGGAGCGTCTACGTGCCCGGCGAGCTGGGCTCGGGCTTCGCCAAGGTGCAGCTGGAGCAGCTGGACATCGCCCGCCGCATGATCGCCCGGTACCCCGAGGCCCTCCTGTTCGCCACCCGCAGCAGCGACATCGCCAAAGCGCGGAAGGCGGGCAAGGTGGCCAGTTTCATCGGCATGGAGGGCGGCCACGTCATCGAGAATTCGCTCGGCGCCCTGCGCATGTACTACGACCTCGGCGCCCGCTACATGACCCTCACCCACAACGTCACCCTGGATTGGGCCGATGCCGCCCTGGGCGAGCGCAAGCACGGTGGCCTCACCCCCTTCGGCAAGGAGGTGGTCCGCGAGATGAACCGCCTCGGGATGATGGTGGACATCAGCCACGTGAGCCCTGAGGTGATGCGCGACGTGCTGGACACCAGCGAAGCCCCCGTGATCTTCAGCCACAGCTGCGCCCGGGCCCTGGTGGACCACCCCCGCAACGTGCCCGACGCCATCCTCGCCCGCATGGCCCGAAACGGCGGCGTCGTCATGGTCACCTTCATCCCCCCCTTCGTGAATCGCGCCTCCAAGGCCTGGTACGACGGCCTCGAAGCCGCCACCAAGGGCCTGAAGGACGACACTGCGAAGCAGGCCGAAGCCGCCTACCGCGACGCCCACCCCCAACCCCGCGCCACCACCCAGGACGTGGCCGACCACATCGACCACGTGGCCAAGGTCGCCGGCAAGGACCACGTCGGCATCGCCTGCGACTTCGCCGGCATGCAAGGCCCCGTCGGCCTTGAAGACGCCAGCACCTACCCCAACCTCTTCGCCGAACTGATGCGCCGCGGATGGACTGACGAGGACCTCACCAAGCTCGCGGGCGGGAACATGATCCGCACCTTCGCGGCGGCAGAGAAGGTGTCGGAGCGACTGCGGAAGGAACGGAAGCCGAGTTTGGCGCAGGTTTCTGGGATACGGTAATTACAAAGTTAGGGCTTCTCAATGAAGAACGGAAATGCCATCAGACTTAGCCTGATTGTTGGAGTTCTATCTGTTCCATCTATTTGCCGGTCTGGAATGCAAGGGGCATCATTGAGTCAATTGCAAGCCACCCAGAAAGCCCAATGCGAACGAGATATGGCCTTGGTTGATTCAGGGATTGTGAGCCTGCAATCAGAAATTTCATCGAAGCGGCTTTCGGAAGGTTTGAAAGCTGATGTGAAGTTGCTTCTGAAGTACCTCTACGACCTCGATCAATGGGTCCGAAAATGCCGAAACCTCCCCTTCGATCACGGGTATGGAGGTACAAAAGCAGCGAATGAGTTCAAGGAGACTCTTGTTCAAAAGGCGAATCGACTGGATGAGGAGAATAAAATACTTCTTCAATCCCTCATTTCGCGATGGGGATGGTTCACAAAATCGGAATGGGGCTCCGAGTCAGATAATTATGCTTGGCACCTAGTACAACACTCTGATCACGACCTCCCATTTCAAAAAAAGATTCTGGCCTTGCTGGAGCCGCTAGTTACCTCTGGGGAGACCGACCGTTCACACTATGCATTGTTGTTTGATCGTGTGTCCGTGAACGAAGGTCGCTTCCAACGATTCGGAACCCAGGGATTCTGCATTGGAAAAGGGAAGTGGATACCCCGTCCAATTGAAGATCCAGCGAATGTTGATGCAAGGCGAAAGGCAATGGGCCTTCTTCCTATGGCAGATTACATCCATACATTTCGGGAGATTTGCCAAGAGGATGAGACGGAAAGAGCGTTGAAAACCCAGGGGCTTCCGTCCCAGAAACCCTAACTAATCAATGCACCAGACGCTACCGCTACGCTGCAACGCCGGAGATTCCGGAAGCTAAGGTCCCTACTTCGTCCGATCCAACAAGATCGTCGGAATCCCCATGAGCAGCTTCTTGGTGGAGGCATCCCCCTCCACCTTGCTGAGCGCGGCCATGGCGCGATCCGAGGCGCCTTGGGCGAGGTCGCGGGTTTCCTTCAGGGCGTCGTGGCGATCGATGAGGGCGCGGAGGGCCTTCTCCTCGTCGGCGGGGATGGGCACTTCCTCTCCGCGATCCCAGATGCGGCGGATGAAGGGATTCACTTCGTCGTGGGCCTTCTCGAGCAGGGTCAGCATGGGCAGGGTGAGCTTGCCTTCGCGGAGGTCGCTGAAGGCGGGTTTGCCCAGCTGCTCGCTGGTGGCGGTGTAGTCCAGCAGGTCATCCACCAGCTGGAAGGCGCGGCCGATCTCGAGCCCGTAGGCGCGCATGGCGGCGCAATCCTCGGGGCTGCGGCCCGTGAGCACGGCGCCGGTCTCGGTGCAGCCGCCGAAGAGCAGAGCCGTCTTCCGTTCCTGGATATCGAAGTAGTCCTTGCGGCTGGTATCCAGCTTGAAGAGCACATCGTTCTGGATGAGCTCGCCCTCGGTCATGCGGCGGGTCACCTCCGCGAGGATCTCCATCATCCGCCAGCTGCGGCCCTGGATGGCCTCGTCCATGGCCACGAGGTAGAGCAGATCGCCGAAGAGCACCGTGAGGGTGTTGCCCCAGAGGCGGTTGAGAGTGGGCTTGCCGCGGCGCAGCTGGGCGTGGTCGATGACGTCGTCGTGCACCAGCGTGGCCGTGTGGATCAGCTCGAACACCGCGCCGAAGCGCACGTCCTCCTTGCCCTGGTGGCCCGCGAACTTGGCGCCGAGCAGCACGAGGGCCGGCCTGAGCCGCTTGCCCTGCCCGCCCCGCACATGGGTGGCGAGCTTGTCCACCACGGGCACTTCCGACCGCAGGATGCGCTGCAGCTCATCCTCCACATCCGAGAGCTTGCCCTGGATGGGGAGGAAGTAGCGGAGGAGGTCGAGGCGTGACATAGGAAGTTAAATTCTCACCACCAAGACACCAAGACACCAAGAACCGATTTGAAGGACCGACCTACTAGGAAGGTCAATTCCTTGCTTTTCCTTGGTGCCTTGGTGGTGGATTTTCTAGCCGCGGTAGTTCGTGAACTGCAGATCGATGGCGAGCTTCTCTTGCTCCTTCTTGAAGACCGCCATGGCCTCCTGGAGGTCATCCTTGCTCTTGCCGGTGATGCGGAGTTGATCGCCCTGGATGGCGCCCTGCACCTTGAGCTTGGCGTTCTTGATGGAGGCGATGAGGGACTTGGCCTTGTCGCCGGGGATGCCCTGGTTGATCTTCACCTCCTGGCGGGCGCTGCCCTTGGAACCGGCTTCGATCTTGCCGAACTCCATGGCGAGGATGCTCACGCCGCGCTTGTGGAGCTTGCTCTGGAGCACGTCGATCACGGCCTTGAGCTTGATCTCGTCATCGCTCGTGAGGATGAGGGCCGAGGCCTCCTTGATCTCGATCTTGGAGATGGAGCCCTTGAAGTCGTAGCGCTGCCCGATCTCCTTCATGGCCTGGTCCACCGCGTTGCGGACCTCGGACATGTCGACCTTGGACACCACGTCAAAGCTGTATTCGCTGGCCATCGGCTCGCCTCCAACCCTCTTAATGTACCGGAGTTGGAAGCTGGGCGCAGGGGTGCGGGCTGCTCCCCACGGGGAGGGATCCCCAAGCGGGACCCCCTCAAAGGCCGTGGGCGGTCGACGGGGCCATTCCAGATGAGGCCCCATTTCGGGTTTGGAGCACCACCCTCCGCGCCTCTGCGTTACGCCTTTCTTCCTTCTCTCGCCCAAGCTGAGGCTAAGAACGGATCAAGTGGAAAAGCATGACGCAGAGGCGCAGAGGCGCGGAGACGCGGAGGCGCAGAGGAATGGATGGCCAATCCGCTTCATTGCCTATCCCGTCTGAAGCCCGAAGCCCCCCTACTCCCCGCCCTTGCCCGAGCCCAGGCTACGGAAGAAAGCCACGGTGCTGAGGCGGATGCCGACGATGAGCACGGCCTCATCCCGGCCGCTGCGCCCCTTGGAGACATACCCCTCGGTGTAGAAATCCCCGCTGGCCCCTTCGCTCCCGAATTGGGTGAGCACCACCCGGCCCCGGATGAAGAGGCGATCCTTGGCCAGGAAGAGGGGATCCCGCACGTAGGCCACCTCGGCGAAGGAACCCCGGAGGGCCCCCACCTCCTGGCGGACGGTGGCGCCGGCGCGCCAGCGGCTCTTGAAGGAGTCCTGCTCCTGGGTCGAGCCATCGGGCCCCACCGCCGGGGCGCTGTAGCCCACCATGCCCACGGCCCCCACGAGGCCCCAGCTCACGCGATCGTTCAGGGACTTCATCCACCAGCCGCCGATCTCGGCCCGCACCTGCCCCGTGGTGGTGATGATGTTCACGGCCTCGCTCTGCTCGAGGCTGCTGCTCTGGAAGCTCAGCGTGCCGAAGGTCTCCACCCACTCATCGGACTCCTGTTTCCGGAAGGTCTGGCGGATGTCCAGGGCCACGTAGGGCCGGCTCTTGCTGAAGAAGCCGCCGTTGGTGCCCTGCTCCCGGAAGAGGCTGCTGAACTGGAAGCCGCCGTAGAGATCCACCTTCAGCTCGTCGGCATCCACCCGCTGCGGATCATGCTTGGCGCGGAGGCGGGCGATGATGCGGTCCAGGCTGCGCAGGCCATCCAGGATGCGGATCTGGGCGTCCGTCACCGCTTCCATGTCCCTGGCGATGGGGCTGCGCTCCTGGCTGAGTCCCTTGAGCAGGGCCCGGGCATCGATGAGATCCCGCTCCGCCGCGTCGACCTGGCGTTTCAGGCTGCGCTGCTGCTCCCGCAGGCGCCGGAAGAAGGGCTGGACATGCTCGGGGCCGAGGGCCTGGATGCGGGCCAGGAGCTCCTCCCCGTACCGGGGATTGGGGCGTGCGCCTGCCCAGATGGAAGGCGGCTGCGGCACCCCGGCTTCGGGATCCAGGGCCTGGCCCAACAAGGGCGCGGCAAGACAGAACAGGGCTGCAATCGGTCGCATGGTCATCCGGAGGGGAAGGCTCAGTTTCTCACACCGGCAGCGCGTCGAGGTTGCCCCCGCACACCACGGCGCCGATGGGCCCGCCACCCGGGCAGGCACCCCGCATGAGCGCCGCCACCGCCACGGCGCCGCCGGGCTCCGCACCGAGGCGCAGCTCACGCCACAGCCAAGCCTGGGCCTCGGCGATGGCCACCTCATCCACGAGGAGCGTGGGTTCCGCCCCCTCCCGGAGGATCGACCAGGCCAGCTGCCCCACGCTGGGCGCCCCCAGGCTCGTGCGGGCGGCCCCCTCGGCCTTCACCGGCACGGGATGCCCCGCCCGTTGGGCTTCGAACAGGCCTGGACAGCCTTCGGGCTCCACGGGGATCACCCGGGCCTGATCGCCCAGGGCCAGAGCCACGCCCGCTGGAAAACCGCCGCCGCCCACGGCCAGGAGCCAGCGGGTCACCTGGGGCGCCTGCTCCAGCAATTCGAGCCCCAGGGTCCCTTGCCCGGCCACCGTGGGTTCCTGGTCGTAGGGATGGACGAGGGGCCAGCCCGTGGCGGCGGCCCGTGATTCGGCCGCCGCGAAGGCATCCCCGGGCACGGTGCCGACCAGGTGGAGATCCACCCCCAGGGCTCTCATCGCAGCGATCTTCGCTTGGGCCGCCGTGGTCGGCACGTAGATGTGGGCCCGCTTGCCCAGCCGCGCCGCCGCCCAGGCCACAGCGAGCCCATGGTTCCCCCCGCTGCAGGCGAGGATGTCCGCCTCGTCCAATTGCAGGAGGCTGTTCACGGCCCCGCGGGGCTTGAAGGACCCCGTGATCTGCAGGGATTCCAGTTTGAGGGTCACCGTGCGCGGCCCCAGGGGCGTCGGCAGCTCCACTTCCACCACCGGCGTGAGACGGAGGTGCCCTTCGATCCTCGCCCGGGCTTCCAGGATCAGGCGGCGGTCCATCAGAACCCCAGCCTGGAGCGGAACGCGGGCCAGCCCTCCCATTGCAGAAGTTTCAGGATCGCCGTGAGCACGAGGGCGTGGTGGATGCGGCCCTCCCGCATCATCCTTTCCCACTCCGGCCAGGCGCAGGCCCACACCCGCAGCTCCTCCGCCGCGTCCAGCTCCAGTTCGCCCACGGGACGGCAATCCAGGGCCAGGAAGGTATGGCACCGGTTGGTGAGGGTGGCGGGATTGGGCGTGCAGGAGCCCAGTGCGATCAGGGTTCCCGCTTCATGGCCCGTCTCCTCCCGCAACTCCCGGGCGGCGCTCGCCATGGGGGATTCCCCTTCGTCGCAGGAACCGCCGGGAACCTCCAGCGTGGCCTCGTCGATGCCGTGCCGGAATTGCTCCACCACGAGCAGCTCCCCCTCCGGAGTGAAGGCCACCACGTTCACCCAATCCGGGCCCTGCAGGCGGTAGAAGGAGTGCCGGTGTTCCGTATGCGGGCTCCGCCGTCGGGCCACGATCTGCTTGAACAGGCGGCTGTCCTGCCGGATGTCCTCACTCTCTTGGATCCAGGGCTGGGCGGGATCGAAGCCCTCGGAGTGGGATCGGAGCAGGCGCATGGCTCAATTATGGGGTATGCGTCGGAAAGCGGATCGCGAATGACGCGAATGGGGCGAATAAATAAATCAGTTATTCGCGTCATTCGCGCCTTCATTCGCGTCATTCGCGATCCAGATTTCAGTGCGCCTCGCCACGCTCCAGTTTGCCGAGGATGTGGTGCAGCAGCATGTCCAGGGCGGTCTTATTCTCGACGCCGGTGGGCACGATGATGTCCGCCCAGCGCTTGCTCGGCTCCACGAACTCCATGTGCATGGGCCGCACCGTGCCCAGGTACTGCTTCACCACGCTCTCGAGGCTGCGCCCGCGCTCGGACATGTCGCGCTCGATGCGGCGGAGGATGCGGATGTCGGCATCGGTATCCACGAAGACCTTCACATCCAGCTGCTCACGGATTTCCGGGAGGGCGAAGAGCACGAGGCCTTCCAGGATCACCACGGGACCCGGGGCCATGGATGCTTCCCAGCCCGTGCGATCCGACACCGTGAAATCGTAGATGGGCTTGCAGATCTCCTCGCCCCGCTTGAGGGCCTCCAGGTGCCCGGCCATGAGCTCCACGTCCCAGGCCTTGGGGTGGTCATAGTTGATGGGGTTGGGCGCGAAGCGGGCCTTGTTGATCTCCTTCGGAGCGTAGTAGGCGTCCATATCCAGGAGGGTGGCCTCCACCTTCCGGCGCTTCAGGCGGCGGATGAGCTCCCGCGCCACGGAGGTCTTTCCACTGCCCGATCCCCCGACGATTCCCACCAGCCATGGCTTGTCCGACACACCGACCTCCTGGACCATTGTGCCCTGCCCCCTGGCGCCCATCCGCGCACTTGTCATTCAATCTGCCCTGGAAATCTTGGGTGGCAGGGCCTCCAGCGAGCACCCATCCCCTCCATCCCCTTTATCCAGGCGAGAACAAATTTTAAAAGCCTGGATAAGGGGGATGGAGGGGATGGGTATTTGAAAGCGGCAAACCCGTTTTGAACCGATTCCGGGCATTCAAGACGCGGGTTTCCTTGCCCAATGGGGTCCGTGATAACGTTCCCCCATGCGCCCCCTCCTTTTGCCCGCCCTCGCGCTCCTGGCCTTGGGAATCGGCTGTGATTCCGAGGATCCCAAGCTACCCGCCCAGCTCTACGAGGAGGCCCGCGTCGCCAACCTCCAGGGGAAGGGACTCGAGGCCCGGGTGATGATGAAGAACCTCATCTCCGCCTACCCGGACAGCCCCGCCGCCCAACAGGCCAAGGGCGATCTGATGATCATCGACACCCTGATCAAGCGGGAGCAGGATCAGCAGCTCCAGCGGGTGCGGGGCGACCTCCGCCGCCTCAACGATGCCCTGGGCCGCCACCGGTCCAAGAAGGGCGAGTATCCCGCCAACCTCTCCGACCTCGTACCCGAATACCTGGATCGCGTACCCGAGACCCCTTGGGGCCATCCCTACCTCTATCGGCCTTTCGTCTCCAGGCCCATCCAGGATGTCCAGGTCAAGCGCGGCCCCGTGCGGCAGGTCTTCAACACCAAGTTCGACGCCTACTACCTGACCTGCCTCGGCAAGGACATGACCCCCGGCGGTGAAGGCCTCGCCCAGGACACCCTCATCAACACCGGTGACACCATCAAGGAAGCCTGGCTCCCCGTGATCCCGCAGCCGCAGCCGGTCCGGTAGATCCCCAAATGCCACGGATACCAGATGTTCGCTGTCCTGCTCGTACCTTGCCAATCCGCCCCAGCTCCGGTGCTCCGGGATTTCCAGGTGGAGGGCCTGGACCTGGCCCGCGCCGCACGTTGGGCCGAATTGAAATCCCTCTGCGCAGAGCGGATCTCCTCGACCCCCGCTGACCCAGTCGCGGAAGTCCTCATGGCGTACGCGGAGCTTGGCCTGGGGAGCCCCGAGACCGCGCTGTCGCGGCTGACTCCCATCCTTGCCTCGAAAGCCGCCAGCCCCCTTGCATGGTGGGTTTCCGGGCTGTGCCACATCCACCAGGGCACCTTCGAACTGGCAGTGGAAGATGCCCGCCGCCTGAGTGACTTCCACCCAGACCTGGCCTTCGAACTCCTCCAGAGACCGGCCCTGTTAAAGCACCTCGGATGCGAAGGCCCCCTCCCACGCCGCGTGATTCCGAATGCCACGCGCCTGGACCAACCGTCCGCCCCAACCTATCCCGCCGGAGCCCGCAACCTGGGCATCCACGGGGATGTGGTGATGGATCTCATCCTGGATGCCCAGGGCAAGCCCATCGCGGCCAAGGCGATCTGGGGTCCGCCGCTCCTGGTCCCCACGGCGGTGGACTACGCGAAGACCTTCACCTTCAAGCCGATCCTTCCCACCGGAGGACCGGTGATGCTGAGGATCTCCGTGCCGTTTCGGCTCGTGAGGGGAGCCAACTATCAGGCGGCACCCAAGCAACTTCTTGCCTCGGACGCATTGGAAAGGCCCTCGGATTCCAAATGAGAAGCGGGCCGTCATGGCCCGCTTCTCATTCGGAATTGGCAGGGATCAGCCCTTCACGCCCCAATCCAGCACGACCTTCCCGCTCTGCCCACTGCGCATGGCGTCGAAGCCCTTCTGGAAGTCGTCGATGCCGTAGCGGTGGGTGATGATGGGGCTGAGGTCCAGGCCGCTCTGGAGCATGGCGACCATCTTGTACCAGGTCTCGAACATCTCGCGGCCGTAGATGCCCTTGATGATGAGCCCCTTGAAGATCACCTGGCTCCAATCGATGGCCTGCTCGCCGGGCATGATGCCCAGCATGGCGATCTTGCCACCGTGGTTCATGGTGTCGAGCATCTGGCGGAAGGCGCGGGCATTGCCGCTCATCTCCAGGCCCACGTCGAAGCCCTCGGTCATGCCCAGGTTCTGCATCACCTGCTTGAGGTCGTCCTTGGCCACGTTCACGGCGGCCGTGGCGCCCATCTTCTTGGCCAGGTCCAGGCGGTAGTCGTTCACGTCGGTGATCACGACGTGGCGCGCGCCCACGTGTTTGGCGATGGCGGCGGCCATGATGCCGATGGGGCCGGCGCCGGTGATGAGCACGTCCTCGCCCACGAGGTCGAAGCTCAGGGCCGTGTGGGCGGCGTTGCCATAGGGATCGAAGATGGCGGCGAGGTCATCGGGGATGTTGTCCGGAATGGCGTAGACGTTCTCGGCGGGGATCACCAGGTACTCCGCGAAGGAACCGGGGCGGTTCACGCCCACGCCCACGGTGTTCCGGCAGAGGTGGCGCTTGCCGGCGCGGCAATTGCGGCAGAAGTGGCAGGTGAGGTGCCCTTCCCCGCTCACGCGATCGCCGGGCTTGAAGGCCTCCACCTCGGAGCCCACCTTCTCCACGATGCCGAAATACTCGTGACCTACGACCATGGGCACGGGGATGGTCTTCTGGCTCCACTCGTCCCAGTTGTAGATGTGCACGTCGGTGCCGCAGATGGCCGTCTTGTGGATGCGGATCATGACGTCACGTACGCCCATCTCGGGCTTGGGGGCGTCCTGGGTGATCCAGATGCCTTCCTCGGACTTGGACTTGATGAGGGCTTTCATACGCAACTCCAGCCTCCCATTTCAACACCAAGCCGCCGGAAGGCCAACTTAGCGCCGTGCCGCCGGCAAAAGCAGCCGGAAGCCCGCGCCGTCCTTCACGCTCCGGTCCAGCTCCAG
The DNA here is from genome assembly GCA_016192145.1 of Acidobacteriota bacterium. GTDB lineage: Bacteria > Acidobacteriota > Holophagae > Holophagales > Holophagaceae > JAFDVN01. Next base: position 48,667 of record JACPUT010000003.1, read on the forward strand.
ATCCCCGCCCAGGCTCCGCGCCAGGCGGCGGCAGAGGGCCAGGCCCAAGCCCACGCCCGGGGCGGTGCGCGCCGAAGCATGGCGGCTCTTGTGGAAGGGATCGAAGAGGTCGCGCTGCTCCCCAGGGGGGATGCCCGGGCCGTGATCCCGCAGCTGCAATACCACACCGCGTCGGCCGGGCAACGCGTCGAGTTCCAGATCCCCGGCCCCGTACTTGCACGCGTTGTCCACGAGGTTGTACAGGATCTGCTCCACCACCAGGGCATCCACCCGCACCACGGCTTCCACCAGCGCGGAGTCCACGCTCAGGTGCAGGGGCATCCCGGCTTGATCCGCCCGGGCGCGGAGCCGGGGCAGCACCTGATCGAGCAGTCCATCCAGGGGCAACGCCACCAGGTTCCCCTCGCGGCGCGCCTCCAGCCGGGCGTAGGCCAGCATGTTTTTCACGAGGTGATCCAACCGGTCCGCCTCCACGGCGAGGCTCTGCACGAGCTCCTGCCGGGCTTCGGGATCGGGCACCATGTCCTTCGCTAGGAGTTCGGTGTAAAGGCGAAACGTGGTCAGCGGTGTGCGCAGCTCATGGGTGACGGAGGCCGCCAGGGCCCCACGCCGCTCCCCTTGGATCACCGCCCGGTAGAGGGCGAAGGCGCCGGCCGCGGTCCCCGTCAGCACGCAAGCCCAGCCGAAAGCCAGGCCGAGCCGCGTGGCCCTGCGCGCCCGCCAGGAACCCGCGGGCCCTTCCCCGGGCACCAGCTCATAGGGGAGGGTTCCCAGGCGGGGGCGATCGGAGCTGAGGCCACCGTGGGCCGGTCGGAGCTCCGCCTTCGGAAGCTCCCCCCGGATCGTGCTCAGCAACACTTCCCGCATCCCCTCGGCATCCATCCAGGATCCCTGGATCCGCTCGGCCTCTCCCACCCAGATCTGCCGGGCGAGGAAGAGATCCCCTCCCTCCCAGAACGGCACCCACCCCCCCTGATGCAGGAACCCCTGCCGGGGCGTGCCGTTGCCACGCCGCTGCTCGTACTCCACCACCTGCTCCCGGCTGATCAGCACCGCACCCTGCCGGGCCATGGCCGCTTTCAGGGAGCCAAGCGTGAATCGGCCGGCCAGCGCCGCCAGCCCGGAGGAGGCCACCTGGAGGCGTTGAGGATCGAGGGCCAGGCCGCGAGCCCGCGCCCGATCCGCCCCTTCCGGCACCTGCGGAGAGGTGAAACGGCCCAGCGCATCCACCTGGAAGCGAACCTTCACCAAGGGGTCATCCCCCAGGAGCAATGGCGACGGGACCCAAGGGCCGGCTTGGGGCACCGGTTGATCCGTATGGGCCTGCCCCAGGGGACTGAAGGGTGCGTAGTGGGACCAGGGGCGGGCACTCTCCGGGGCCAGGAAGAGCCCCATGGTGGCGTCCATGCGCGCCAGGGCTTGCCGCACCTTGGATTCTGAAGCCACCCTGGCCTGGGCGGCCTGCTCGCCCCGATCCGAGCGGAGGGCCTCCAGGGTCACCCAGGCCATGGCACCGAGGCCCAGGATCAGGCCCAGGCCAAAGCCCAGAGCGACCGGCCGCCGCAGCCTCACGGCTGCGCTCCCACGAACTGATATCCCCGCCCCCTCAGGGTGAGGATGATGCGCGGTGCGGCAGCGTCGTCCCGCAGCTTCTCCCGGAGCCGGGCGATGTGCATATCCACCGTGCGCGTCTCCACCGCATCCGGATTGAGCCGCCAGACCTGGGCGAGGATGTCATCCCGCCCCACGACGCGCCCCGCATGGCTCACCAGGAAGAGCAGCAACTCCGCCTCCCGCTCGGAGAGCGGCGTGGAGGTGCCATCGGCGAAGCGGAGCTCCCGGTGCCCAAGATCCAGAACTCCACCCGGTACGGGCACCTCCCGGGGCGCCTCTGGCCGGGCCGGGGATCGACGCAGCACCGCCTCTACCCGGGCTGCCAGCTCCAGGGCTCCAAAGGGCTTCACCATGTAGTCGTCCGCGCCGAGCTTCAAGCCCCTGACGCGATCCTCCTCATCCCCCCGGGCGGTGAGGATGATGACCGGCAGCGCGGAGCGGCGACCCCGCACGGCGCGAAGGATATCCAAGCCATCCCCGCCCGGGAGATTCAAATCCAGGAGCAGCAGGTCGAAGTCGTCGGCCTCGGCCTTCACCTGGCCCGAAACGGCGTCCTCGGCCTCGATCACCTCGAACCCATGGAAGCGCAGGCTGTGCAGGATGCCGCGCCGGATGGCGGAATCGTCCTCGATGACCAGGATTCGCTGCTTGGACATGGGTAGCCGTGGGAGTTGAAGCCCCAGGATGGCAGACCGCGCAGCGCCCGCCAGCCCTCCCACCCCCTTGTGACGGAGCTTTTACAATGGGCGGCCCATGGACACCGCACCTTGGAGGGAGGAAATCCACCCGAGGCTCCCATGCGCTCCCCCTTCCTTCTCCTCCCCGCGATCCCGGGGATCGCCCTGCCCCTGGCGGGACAGGCGGCCACGGGCTCCATCCAGGGCCGCGTGGTGCAGTTGGCCAGCGGCGAACCCGTACCCGGCGCCTTGGTGCGGATCCACCAGCCGCGCCTCGGCGTGGAACGCACGGCCATCACCGACGCCCTGGGCTACTTCAGGATGCAGCTGCTGCCGCCGGAGACCTACACCCTGGAAGTGAACCATCCGGGCTTCCAGGGGCTACCCCGCCAAGTGCCCATCAGCACCGATCGGCCCGCCAAGGTGGTGGTGTGGGTGAAGCGGGAGGGTGTACCCCCCAAGGAGTGAGGGGAAACCTGCTTGAAGCCGGATCGTGCAATTGGGTTTGCATGGAGCGGGCTTTGGGCTATCGGCTCTAGGCTCTTGCCGATTCCGGCCTTGCATTGGTCCGACCAATGGTGAATCGACCGGAATTGCCGTGCCCAGCTAGAGCCTAGAGCCGGAAGCCCAGAGCCAATCGCACGATCCGGGTTGAAGCCTTGGCGATGCTCGCCTCTGAGCCCCTACTGGATCACGCCCAATTCCCGCCCCACCTTGGCGAAGGCGGCCACGGCGGTGTCGATGTCGGCGATGGTGTGGGCGGCGCTCATCTGGGTGCGGATGCGGGCCTGGCCCTTGGGGACGACGGGGAAGAAGAAGCCGATGACGTAGACGCCCTCGTCCAGCAGGCGCTTGGCGAACTCCTGGGCCAGGGGGGCTTCGTAGAGCATCACGGGGATGATGGGGTGCTCGCCGGGCAGGAGTTTGAAGCCGAGCTTCGTCATCTCGGTGCGGAAGTGGAGGGCGTTGGCGCGGAGCTGCTGGCGGAGGGCGTCGCCCTGGTCGAGCATGTCCAGCACCTTGAGGCTCACCGCGGTGATGACGGGGGCGAGGGTGTTGGAAAAGAGGTAGGGGCGGGCCTTCTGGCGGAGCATGTCCACCATGGCCTTGGAGCCGCTCACGTAGCCACCGGAGGCGCCGCCCAGGGCCTTGCCGAGGGTGCCCGTCATAAGGTCCACACGGCCCATGACGTGGTGGTGCTCGTGGGTGCCGCGGCCCTGCTCGCCGATGAAGCCCACGGCGTGGCTGTCGTCCACCATGACCATGGCGTGGTACTTCTCGGCCAGATCGCACACGGCGGGCAGGTTGGCGATGTAGCCGTCCATGGAGAACACGCCGTCCGTGACCACCAGCTTGAAGCGGGCCCCGGCGGCGTCGGCCTCCTGCAGCTTGGCCTCAAGGTCCGCCATGTCGGAATTGGCGTAGCGGAAGCGCTTGGCCTTGCAGAGACGGATGCCATCGATGATGGAGGCGTGGTTCAAGGCATCGCTGATGATGGCGTCCTCCTCACCCAGCAGCGCCTCGAAGACGCCGCCGTTGGCGTCGAAGCAGGAGCCGAAAAGGATGGTGTCCTCGAAGCCGAGGAACTTCGAGAGCTTGGCCTCCAGTTCCTTGTGGATGTCCTGGGTGCCGCAGATGAAGCGCACGGAGGAGAGCCCGAAGCCGTGCTTGGGCAGGGCCTCCTGGGCGGCCTTGATCAGGTCCTCGCGGCCCGACAGGCCCAGGTAGTTATTCGCGCACATGTTGATCACGCGCTTGCCGTTCGCCTCCACCCAGGCCCCCTGGGGGCTCGTCATCACCCGTTCCCGCTTGAAGAGGCCCTCGGCCTCCAGCTGGCCGAGCTGCTTGAGAAGGTGGTCGTTGAAGGCGGCGTGCACGGGAACCTCGAATCAAAGGTTTAGTGTAGAGAGGGAACGCGAATGGCGCGAATGAAGAGCAAATGGCGCAAATGGGAGCTTTGAATTTATTTGCGCTATTCGCTCCCTGTTCGCGCCATTCGCGTTCCCCTTCCCCTTTTCCTTGACAACTCTTGTCCCCAATCACAATCTCGTATCCACGATGCTCAAGACCTCCCTGACGCGGCAGAACAACCGCAATAACGCCAACCCCAGCACGGATCGTGCGTGGGGCGGCGAGGCTCTGGTCTAGACAGAACCCCTTCCGCTTTCTCCCACCCCCGATCCGAAAGGCTCGGGGGTTTTTCTTTATCCCCATTTATACGGAGGACATCATGTCCAACCTCAACGCCCCCGCCACCCTGCCCTTCGCCACCCCCTATGCCGCCGTGGGTTCGCGGCTCGGCCGCCACCAGGAGGCCCTCCGCGACCGGGGCTCCTCCCTGCGGGAGGAGGTGGAATCCCGCTACCTCGCCAAGTGGGAGGGCGAGGCGCTCGTTCACGTGCTGAAGGTGCGCACCGCCCTCGTCTCCGGCATGACGGACTACCTCATCGAGCAGGGACTGCTGAACCTCGAGCGCGTCCAGATGAGCCTCGTGACGGATCCCCTGGCCCACGACGTGGAGCACCTGCCGGGGATTCCCTACCGCGGCGCGCCCTACGTGGCGACGCACAGCATGATCTACGCGAAGTTCCTGGCCTGCCATGCCCCGCTCAAGGGGATCTTCGTGGACAGTCCCAACTTGCGCCTGGAACTGCCCTCGGATGCCCAGCGGGGCCGTTACCTCCTCGATTTCAGCCAGCTCGACGTGGAAGTGAAGCGGGAGCGCCGCGTGGACCTGGACGCCTACCTCCACCGTCCCCATGAAGTGGAGGCAATCCTCCAGGAGGACCTGCGCCGGGCCCTCGCCTTCTTCGAGGGCATGACACGCGCGGGGCTCGCTCGCGTCCAGGACCGGGCCTGGCAGAGCCTGGAGGCCTTGGGCGTGCGGATCGACCTGCCCCGGGGGCCCTTCCCCGTTTTCCACCTGGACGAAGCCCCCGTGCCCAAGGCCCAGGCCGAGGGCTGGTTCGGGGAGCGGACCGAGGCCCAGGCCTTCTTCGTGGTGGGGCTCATGCGCGAGAACTACGACCTCATCTACCCCTACCTGCGCCCCGACGGCACCCGCCGTTCCATCCAGGACTTCACCAGCCGGCAGATCTTCAACTACGACCTCGTGGTGAAGGGCCGCCGCTCCGATGGCACCGAACTCCCCGCGATCGAAGTGCTGAGCGGCGCCCTCCGCGAGTGGTTGCCCGAGGCCATCACCGCCCGCCTTCTGGACAATGGCGTGATCCCCGAAGCCCCTCGCCTCGATGAAGACGGCGAGATCACCAACCTCGCCGCCCTCGGCGGATACGGGCCCTTCCTCCAGGTCGCGTGTCGCCGGAATGCCGATGGCCAGCCCACCTTCCCGGATACCTTCGGCGGCGGCATCGGCATCGAGCGCCTCCTCTGGTCCCTCCTCCGCGGTCCCCACGTGGGCCCCATCGACGACGTCACCTACTTTGGCAAGAACCCGGATAGCGCCGACCTGTTCTTGTTCTAGTTGGGAACGCGAAGAGCGCGAAGAAAAGCGCGAAGGGCGCCAAGGAAATTGGAAGTTCTTCTTCGCGCTCTTTGCGCTTTTCTTAGCGCTCTTCGCGTTCCGATTTCTGCATCCGGTTCATCATTTTGATCGCCATGCACGCGGCTCCGAAGCCGTTACCGATGTTGACGACGGCGATGCCGGGGCTGCAGGAGGCGAGCATGCCATGGAGGGCGACGGTGCCGCCCTCGCTGATGCCCGCGCCGATGGGGGTGGGGACGGCGATGAGGGGGGAATCCACGAGGCCGGCGAGCACGGAGGGCAGCGCGCCTTCCATCCCGGCGCAGACGATGAGCACGGGGCACTCATGGAGCTCGGGAAGGATGGACTGAAGGCGGTGCAGGCCCGCCACGCCCACGTCGAAGAAGGCCTTCACGGGATGGCCCATGGCTTCGAGCACGGCCTTGGCCTCGGCGGCCCAGGGGATATCGCCGGTGCCCGCGGTGACCACGGCCACGGGGGCCTGTCGGCGCAGGGGCCGGGGCTCCTTCACGGCGGTGCGGGAGATGGGATCCACCGCGGCCAGGCCTTCCAGGGCGGCCATCTGGTCTTCGCTCAGGCGGGTGGCGAAGCGGAAGCCCTCGGCCTCCTGGAAGAGGGTGACCACCTGGGCCACGGATTTGCCGGGACCAAAGATGACCTCGGGGATGCCGGTACGACCTTCACGGGAATGGTCCCAACGCACTTCAACCATGATTCTCACCTGCTGTCTCGCGTATCGGCGAAGCCGATACCGAGAAGATGACCTCGGGGATGCCGGTACGCCCTTCACGGGAATGGTCCCAACGCACTTCCGCGCTCAAGCGATCACCTCGTTCAGGGCCTTGGAGAGCGAACCACTCTGGATGCCGCCCAGATCCACGGCGGCGAAGCGGAAGCCGGCCCGCCAGGCGGCCCGCTCAAGCTCGGAGCGCAGGGGCTCCTGCAGGGCCAGGGCCATGGACTCGGGCTCCAGCTCCAGGCGTACGACGGACTCGTGCCAGCGGGCCCGGGCGGGCCAGAGGCCCTTGGCGCGCATGAACTCCTCCATGGCCTCCACCTGCTTGAGCCGTTCGGGCGTGACCTCCGTGCCCACGGGGAAGCGGCTGGCCAGGCAGGGCGATGCTTCCTTCTCGGCGTTCGGGAGGCCCCAGGCCCGAGCCAGGGCGCGGATGTCGGCCTTGCGGAAGGCGGCCTCCACCAGGGGGCTCTTCACGGCGTGTTCCTGGGCGGCCTTGAGACCGGGGCGGTGGTCCCCGAGGTCTTCCACCTGCGTGCCATTCAACAGGACACCCGCCAGGCCGTGCTTGGCCGCCAGGGCTTCGGTCACCCCATAGAGGCTGGACTTGCAGAAGTAGCAGCGGTCGCCCTGGTTGGCGCGGTAGCCGGCCACCTCGGCCTCGCCGGCCTCCAGTTCGATGACCTCCACGCCCAGGTGCCCCGCCAGGGCGTGGGCCTCGGCCTGCTCGCTGCGGGCGAGGCTGGGCCCCACGGCCAGCACGGCGGTGGTGGGCAAGCCCGCCTTCAGGCTGGCCGCCAGCACCAGGGTGCTGTCGATGCCTCCGGAAAAACAGACGTAGGCGTGCGCCCCGCCCACGGCGTTTCGCACGGCCTTCAGAAGGCGGGATTCCAGATCCAGGATCTCGACCATCCTCCAACTATCGCATTCTCCCCCGGAGAATGCTCCCCCTCGCTTCGCTCCGGGAGTCGGAGCCTCGATTGTGGCATCCTTCCGCCATGCGCCCAACCATGAAGAACCTAGCCGCCCCCTCGCTTCTGGCCCTCTCCCTGGCCTGCGGGAGCCCGAAGCTCGAGAAGGCCGAAGCCGAAGCCCAACTGCGCAAGCTCTACCCGGTCACCGTGATGCTCAGGGTGCCTGAACAGGCCGGTGCCGCCACGGGCAGCGCCGAAGGCCTTCGCCTCAAGGGCCTCGCCGACGCCCTCAGCGCCAGCGGTTGGTTCGAGGCCTCGGCCCCAGACCTGAAGGGCCGGGTCACCTTCACCGCCAAGCTCAAGCCCGGCGCCCCTGCCACCATCCAGGCCCTGCCCCAGGCCTTCCGGGTGCCCGTGGCCAAGGCGGCCTTCGACCGGGCCCAGCGGAACGATGCCCGCGAGGCCGAGACCCGGGTCACCTATCAGATCCGCCTGGAAGCTCCCACGGCCCTCTTCCCCGCCTTCCAGCTCCGTTACCCCGACGCCAAGGTGGGGGCCACCCGGCAGCGTCATGCCCGCTTCACGAAGGATGGCCGCAGTTGGAAGCTGGCTGAGACGGACGAAAAGTTCGGCAAGTCCGAGGAATAGGGGAAGCCGACCCGTTCCCCGAGGGCCGGAAAGGCCGAAGCTGGCCGCGTGCCCATCCAAAAGCCTTCCCCGATCCGGGCCGATGGGGTGCAGAAGGAGAATTCCATGAACTTCCAAACCTCCAAGGAAGGCGATACCGTCACGGTCCGGATGGAGGGGCGCCTCACGTTCGAGCATCACCAGACCTTCAAAAACACCGTGTACCCCTTCCTCGAGGAGGAAGGGGTCAAGCAGGTGGTGATCGATCTGGGTGGCGTCACTTACATGGACAGCAGCTCCCTGGGCATGCTCCTGCTCCTCCGCGAACGGGCCGAGGCCAAGAGCATCAAGGTGGCCCTGCGCCGCCCCAGCCCCAGCGTGCAGACGATCCTGAAGGTGGTGCAGTTCGACCGCCTCTTCGAAATCCGCCACTAGTCGCCAGGTTCAGCCCATGCCTGCCTTGAAGGTCCTCCTCGCGGAGGACGATTTCCTCCTGCAGGCCCTGGCCTCCGCAGTCCTCCAGCAAGAGGGTTTCGAAGTCATCCAGGCCATGGACGGAGGCCAGGCCCTGGCCCTCTTCAACCAGGAGCGCCCGGATCTGGTCCTCACGGATTACGACATGCCCGTCATGAACGGCCTGGAACTGATCCGGGCCATCCGGGCGAAGGGCCTTCATACCTACGTTCCCCTCGTGATGTTCACGGGGGGGGGGAAAGCCGGATTGCTCCAGGAGAGCCTGGAAGCCGGGGCCATCGAGTTCATCACCAAGCCCTTCGAGCCCGACGAGCTGCGCTGCCGGGTCAATGCCATCGCCGACCTCGTTTCGCTGCACCGGGGGTTGGCGGAGGCGAAGGCCCGGGACGACGAGGAGCTGAGCATCGCCAAACACGTGCTGGGGCGCTTGTTGGAGCCCGGGATCAAGGGCATGCCGCCCTCGTTCTGCATGGAGACGTTGCCCACGCGCCGCATCAACGGGGATGCCTGCACCTGGAAGCAGGGGCTGCCCGACGTTCACTACGGGCTCATCTGCGACGCCACGGGCCACGGCCTCACGGCCGGCATCAGCACGATCCCCGTGGTGGAGGCCTTCCTCACCATGGCCGGCCGGAACATCCCCCTGGAGAGCATCTACCGCGAGACGAACCAGAAACTGCGCCGGATGCTCCCTACGGGTCGCTTCGTGTGCCTGGGCCTCGTCCGATTGGATACGGTCAATGGCCAGCTCTCCATCCTGAACGCGGGCATGCCCGATACCTACCTCTGGCGCCGCAAGGATGGGAGCATCCGGGAATTCACGTCGCGGAGCCTGCCGGCCGGAGTGATGGTGAGCGCGGGTCCCGTGCCGGTGGAAGAAGTCGAAGTCCAGGTCGGTGATCGGGTCTTCTTTTACAGCGACGGCCTCCTGGAATTGTGGGATTCCGAAGAGGAGATCCAGCGCCTTCTGCGGGCAGGCGCCGATCTCACCGTGGAGGCCCACCGGGATTTCATCCGCGCGGCCATCCTTCAAAAGGTAGGTGACGCGGCCGAGCAGCTGGATGATGTCACTTGGTGCCTCTGGGAGGTCCCCGAGCCCAGCCTCTCCCTGCCCACGTCCTCGGATCCATCAACCGAAGCAGCCCAGGACCTGGATACCGGGCTCGTGCTCAGCACCGAAATCCACCCGGTCCTCCACAGTTTGGGCGACCTCATTCCCGACCTGATGACCTTCGTGGCCCACAACCACCTGGGCTCCGGAGACACGGCCACCCTGGCCCTCCTGATCACGGAGGCCCTCACCAACGCCCTGGATCACGGGGTCCTCGGATTGGATTCCAAATTGAAGGACAGCGGGTTCGAAGCCTACGAAGCCGAAAAGCGGATCCGCATGGCCGCCCTGAAGGAAGGGCGAATCCGGATCGAACTCCAGATGTGGCACACCCCGCTGACCCGCCGGATCCAGGAGGTGAAGGTCGCCGTCGAAGATAGCGGCGAGGGCTTCCCCTGGCGGGCTTGGCTTGAAGGGCATAGCGCGGGGAATCGCCCCAGCGGCCGGGGCCTGAGCCTCATCCAAGCCCTCACGCAGGACTTGGAATTCAATGCATCCGGAAGCCGGCTTTCGTTCCGGTTCCGGTGCAGCTGATCGAGGAGCGAGTCCCAGCTCAGGAAAGCCCCAGCTTCCCCTTGACCCACATGCCGGCGAGCTCAAGCATCCCGGGCCGCTTGGGCTTGCGGGGCTTCACGGGGTCCGCGCTCCAGGTGGACCAGGCGCCGCGCAGCAGGGCCATGTCCCCCGCGAAGGCCAGCTGCCCGCCAAGCAGCGCCGGGCCGGGCTCCACGCGCCCCTCCACGAGGCCCCGCACGGCGGCCTCATCCCCCTTCAACTCCGGGCCCGCGCCCCAGGCCTGTTCACCCACGACCACCTTGAAGGCCTGGGAGAGCTTGGCGAGCTGGTGGGGTACGAGCTCCGCGAGGGGAATGCCGGATCCGGCCGTATTGGCGGGGCGCTTGAACAGCTTGGGGAATTTCATCAGCAGGTTCTGATCCCCCGTGGCCTTGAGCTTGCCACCCATGTAAGCGGCCATGGGATCCAGGCGGCCTTCGTTCAGAGCGATCCAATCCTCGGCGGAGATGGTCACCGTGGCCTGGGCATCCGTCTTCGCCTCGCCCTTCACGAGGGTGAAGGTTCCGTTTTCGACCAGGCAGGTGAAGTTACCTCCCCCCTCTCCCGTGACCTTGTAGGCCACCGAGGCCTTCACCCCCGCGGCCCGATCAGCCAGGAAGAGTCCGTTCATGCGGTCAAAGATGGCGTCGACGGTGAGAGACATGGGGCAACCTCGGGGTTTCTAGCAGTGTGGAAAGGGTGCATCACCCTTCGCAACGCTTACCAGCGGTCAATCGGCAGTTTCATTCGTTCGGTTGAAGGATCCTGCCATTGCCGTTTTCCAACCACCTTGAGGCGACGGGTTCAACTCTTTCCCGCAGCATCCGATAAGCTCGGGTCGGCGGAGGTGCCATGGACCACCCTTCGGGAGATCCCTCGAAGACCCAGCCCCGGATGGCCAGGCCCAGCCTGGAGGCCCCGCTGCGCGGCAAGGTCGAGCCCTCCGCCCGGGATACCGCCGAATTCACCCTGGAGGAGATCCAGAGCCGGCTTGAGATGGGCCGCCTCCAGGTGATGGCGACTGAAGAGGGCAGCCGCCTCCAAATCACCCATGTGGCGGCGCCCACGCAGGATCGCCGGCACGAAGGTGGCACCGCGCCGGAAGCGGGCGATCGCCGCCGCTTCAATCCCGTGGCCATCCCCACCCTCTTCCCCGAGCAGGGGCCCATCCTGCTGCTGGTCATCGGCGGCCTCGCGGATGAAGTGACCCTCCGGGCCCCCGTGCCCTTCTGGCATGACGACAACGGCGGCGCCCTCATCTGGGTGGCCCTCGCCAAGGCCGGGCTCATCCACCGCAAGGATGCCGCGGCCTTCGCCTTGGGCCAGGGCGGCTTCTGGGAGCTGGATCCCCCCCGCACCCAGGGTGTGGCCATGACTTACGCGGGCTTTTCCCGGCGGGGCGACGTCGTGGATTTCGACGTCATGATCAAGGCCTGGAATCAGAACCGCCTGCAGACCCTCGTGCAGGAGGCCACGGCCCGCAGCATGGGCCGCCTCAAGGTCGTCACCCTGGGAGAAGCCGCGCGTTTCATGATGAGCGCCATCATGTACGGCATGGATGGGATCCCCATCCTCAGCCTCCCGGAGCCCAGCCGGGACCACCTCAGCAAGGTGAAGGGGGGCCATCAGACCAGTGAGGAGTATTGGGTGGAATGGGCGGCGGACGTCTTCGCCGTCGGCCGGAGCTGAGGGAATGGAACCCCGACGCCCCAGGGAACCCAATTCCCTCGATACCGCCGAATTCACCTATGAGGAGATCCTCGAGCGGCTTGAACTGGGCCGCCTCATCGTGCAAGCCACCGAGCATGGATCCCGCCTCGCCACGGTGCACTCCGCCACCCCCGAGGAGGAGCGCCGGGCCTCCGCGATGGAACCTCCCGGCTCCGAGCGGCGGACCTTCCGCCCCATCGATCTGCCCACCCGCTTCCCGGAGTCCGGCCCCATCCACCTGCTGCTGGTGGGTGGTTTCGCCGACGACTCGGCCCTGCGCCGCCCCGTGCCCTACTGGGAGGATGACCAAGGCGGCGCCAGCCTGGTGTGGCAGTCCCTCTATCGCTCCGGGTTCATCCACACCGATGATCGGGACTTCGCCATGGGCCTGGGCGGCTTCTGGGACGACCGCCCGCCCCGCACCCAGGATCTGGCCATGACCTACGCCGGCTACCGGCGCCGCCACGAGCTGGCGGACGTGGACCGCGTGCTGCACCCCTGGAACCAGCAGCGGCTTCAAACCCTCGCCCTCGCCTGCCACGAGCGTTCCCGCGGCCGCCTCAAGATCATCGCGTTGGGCGAGGTGGCCCGGCACCTCATGTGCACCGCCGCCTATGGCGTGCCCGGCATCGCCGTGCTCTCCCTTCCCGAACCCACGAAGGAAGAGCTGGCGGAGATGCACACCCAGGGCCCGGCGGCGGAGAAATGGGTCGATTGGGCCGCGAGCCTCCTGGCGGTGGGAAGGGGCTGATGGCCCACGGGAAGCCCCGCTTCACGCCGGCTTCACGGGGCTTCGCCGGGAACCCATCCACCTGCCCTACACTTTCGCCATCCCTTGAAGAGGTGCTATGCGCGCGTTTGGGCGAATCGCCGTGATCGGATTCGGGGCCGTGGCTTGTCTCATGGCCCAGGGAAGATCCCAGAGCCTAACCCCGACGGCGGGCACTACAAGCTCCTTCGCCTTCTGGTTGTCGGCGGCGGGAGCCCGTGAGGCCGCCTCGGTCCGACGGGAGGATCCGTCAGGCCTCTCCGACGCTTGGACCCATCCCGAGCGACATCGAGATCGCATGGGCCAGGGTAGGCTTACCCTGCATGCCGTTCGAACCGAGGGCACCCGCGAACGCAGGGTGGTGGAGGTGGATTTCACCGTCCTCCTGGAGTGGGAGGATCCGGCCATCGAGGAGGAGGTGGCCCTGAAGGCGCTCTACGGCCCTTCCGATGAAACGGGCCTGCGGGCCTGGCGCCACCCCGCCCTGGGAGACGGGCATGGCCCCGTGAAGGCCCATATACTCCAGATCCTTCCCTTCGATCGAATGGGCCAACGCCAAGCCCTCGTCCTCACCCAGGTCAACGAGCCGGCGAACGGATGCCATTCCTGCGTGCCAGGCCTAGGCGCCGCCATCTTCACCCTGAATGAGGGGAGTTGGGGGCTGACCCGGGCCATCCCCTTCATCACATCCCTCGGGCACAGCGGGTGGGTGCCCCAGGCTCGGCTGCTTTTCCTGGAGTCGGGGCGCCTGGGCCTCCTCTTCCGCGTGTCCGACGACCACCAAGGCGTGAGCCACGAACACGCGATCCTGCTGGCCGAACAAGGAGGATCCTTCACGCCCGTGCTCACCGTCATGCCCTCGGCGGCCGCATCGGACGTCACCTGCTACTCCTCCCGCGCCGAACGGACGGAGGCCCTGCGCGCCGCGAGGCGCGAAAAGAACCCGAAGGAGCGCTCCGACGAACTTGCCTTCGCCAACCGAAGGCCGGACTGCTGGAGCTTCGATTCCACGTTCACCCTCCGCGCCGGCCCTGGGGGCGGGTCGCCCGAATTGGAGGTCCTCACCGCAGGAACCAAATCCCGAACCTGGAACCTGGCGGAGAAGGCCGAGTGGGACGAGGGGCCGATCGCGCCGTTCCGGATGGTGCGCCGATACCAATTCAGGCAGGGAGCTTTCCACGACGTCCGTTGAGGGCCCTTTCGTGGGCACCACCCGGAGCCTCATCGCGGGCGGAGTCCAAGCCGGCCCCGCCAGCGCGCCCCATCGTGCATCACGGCGGGATGAATGATCTGTTGGCCGACGGTTTTCCCCGCAAGGGTCACGGGGTTCTCGCCGCGGTAGAGGCCCAGCACGAGGGGCTGTGGGGTTTGGGCCCAGGCGCGCGCCCCCAGCGCGAGCAGGAGCAAAGCGCGATTCCATTCCTTAGACCCGGGGAAGCTCACAGTCCATGATTCTGGCACCGGAGTACCGTTCCCGAATCCCGTTCGCCCCACCCCCTACACCGCCGCGTAGATCTCCATCACCTGATGCAGCAGCGCGATGGCCTCGTGCTTCGGTCGCTGGAAAGCGTTGCGGCCCATGATGCTGCCGAAGGCGCCACCCCGGGCCAGTTCGCCTACCTCCTCCAGCACGGCGCTGGCCTCCTTCGCCTCGCCGCCGCTAAAGATCACGATGCGCCGCCCATTGAAAGCGGAGCGCACCACCTCCCGGGCCCGATCCGCCAGGGTGCCGATGGGGATCTCCGCCTTCTCGAAGGCTGTAGCGGCCTCCTTCACCTCCAGGTGCTTTTTCGGGGGCTTCACCTTGATGACGTGGGCGCCCAGCTGGGCCGCGATCTGAGCCGCGTAACCGGCCACGTCCACCGCCGTCTCCCCTTCCTTGCTGAGCCCGGAGCCGCGTGGATAGCTCCACACCACCGTGGGAAGCCCCACGGCCTTGGCTTCCAGAATGAGCTCCCGAAGGTTCTCGTACTGGATGTTGCGGTCGCCGGAGCCCGGATAGATGGTGTAGCCGATGGCCGTGCAGCCCAGGCGCAGCGCATCCTCCACGCTGCCGGTGATGGCTGAACAGGGCTCGTGCCCCTTGCTCAGCACATCCGAGTTGTTGAGCTTGAGGATGAGGGGGATCTCCCCCGCGTAATCCGAGGCCACATGCTCGATGAACCCCAGCGGCGCAGCGTAGGCGTTGCAGCCGGATTCGATGGCCAGCTCGATGTGGTAGCGCGGATCGTAGCCCGCGGGGTTGGGCGCGAAGCTGCGCGCGGGCCCGTGTTCGAAGCCCTGGTCCACGGGCAGGATCACGAACTTTCCCGTGCCCGCCAGCCGACCATGGTTCATCATCCGGGCCAGGTTCGCCTTCACGCCCGGGTTCTCCGAGGCGTACCAGGAGAGGATCTCGTTCACGCGCGCAGTGGCCATCGGGTGGGCTCCGGAGGATTCCCACCATGAGACTGCGGCCCCCGTCCGTACGCAAGCCCGTCGCGGCCACCCCAGGAAGAAGTCCGCGTCCCTTCTGTAAGGTACAAGGTTCCCTTTACCCGACATTCAGCGAACCGGGTCCCACCTGCCGATACGTCCGGGGTGCGGGTCTCCCTATTCCATCCCAAGTACCTCGGCCTGTCGGCCCTGGGTATCCTCTGCGCCCTGTGCGCCCTGGTGGCCCTGGTCCTGCGGAACCGCCTCGACACCACCATCGCCAGGCACCGGACGGTCCAGGGGCAGGTCGCCGCCTTGGAGAGGCTCCAGGAGGCCGTGGGGGATCTCGAGGAGTGGATGCAGACGCGGCGCCAAGGGGCGGACCCCCTCTTCGACCAACTGGCCCACCGGAGCCGGAAGTCCATCGAGTCGTCCCTCCTCGCCCTGCGCGCCCATGCGGGCCCCAGGTCCTTGGCGGCCCTCGCCAGGATGGAGCCCACCCTCCACCTGCTTCTTTCGAGCACCGCCAGCAAAGGCCTTGGCGTTGGCACGCCAGAGGCCTTGGGACCCGCCTCGATTCATGAGCTTGAAGGGGAATTCCGGACCTCCCTCAAAGAGAAGTCGGGGGAACTCGATGGGCTCTCCGCGGCCCTCACCACCCTTGCCTCCCAGGCCGCGCTGGCCGTGGAGGCCACCTTGATCCTCGGGGCCAGCTTCATCCTGGGAGGGATCTGGCTCCTGACCGACCTCCACCGCCGGTACCGCCTTGCCGAAGAGGAGCATAAGGCCTGGCACCGGTCATACTTCGAGGCCGCCAACGTGGGCATCCTCCATGGTGAACCCTTCAATCTCAGGCTGCTCGAGGTCAATGACGCCTTTTGCGCCATGGTGGGCTATTCCCGAGAGGAGCTCCTGTCGATGACGGTGCTCGAACTCGACCACCCCGAGGAACGGGAAACGGACCTGCGGTGGCTCCAAGCCATGCAAGCCCCAGGCGGTCTTCCCTTCCGCCGGGAGAAGCAGTACCGGCGCAAGGATGGAAGCGCGTTCTGGGCGGAAGTGAGCGTCAGTCCCATCCGCGATCCCGATGGAATCCTCAAGATGCAGACGGCCATGGTGCTCGATATCACCGAACGCCGGGCCGCCCAGGAGGCCATCGCGGAGCACCGGGCCCTCCTTCAGCACGTCCTCGATGGCAGCGACCAGGGCTACTGGGATCTCCACTTCCCATCGGGGGCCGTGACCACCAGCCCCCGCTGCAAGGAGCTGTTGGGAATCCCTCCCGAGGTGCCGCTGCCGAACCTGGATTCGTGGACGGCCCTGATCCACCCGGAGGACCAGCCCGCCCGCCAGGTGGCGATGGAGGCGCACATCGCGGGCGCCAGCCCTTCCTTCGCCTGCGAGGCGAGGATCCTTCACGGCCTCACGGGCGCCTGGAAGTGGATGCTCTGCCGCGGCCGGATCTATGAGCGGGATGCGTCGGGTCGGCCGCTGCGAATGGCGGGCACCCTCATGGATCTCTCCGAACGCAAGGCCCTGGAATTGGACTTGGCCCGGGAAACGGAACGCTACCTCGCCCTGTTCAAGTCCCTCCCCATTCCCGCCTGGATGGTGGACCGCGATCGGAAGTGCTTCGTCGCCTGCAACGAGATGGTGGAATCCGCCTTCGGCTGGTCGGAAGCGGAGTTCCTGGCCTTCCAGCTGACCGACCTCATTCCGCCGGAACTGAGGATCGCTTCCGAGGAGGCCCTCGAAACGGATCGGTTCCGAGTGGGCGCCTCGGGCCCCTGGCCCATCAAATGCAAAGACGGGCAGCTCCGTACCGGGATGGTCCTCAGCCATGATCTGGAGCTGCAGGGCCGGAGGGGCCGCATCTCGGTCTTCCACGATTTCACGGACCTGTTCACGGTCGATCAGGAGCGGGAGCGGCACCTCTCCGAGGCCCGGGACTTCCGATATGCCCTCGAGCAGGGGGCCATGATCACCATCACGGACGCGGATGGCGACATCACCTACTGCAATGAATCCTTCGCCCGGGCTTCGGGCTATTCACTGGAAGAGCTGCTGGGCCAAAACCACCGCCTCTTGAAGAGCGGCCATCATCCCCCGGAATTCTTCACCGACCTCTGGGATACGATCAAGGCCGGCCAGGTCTGGAAGGGCGAAGTCTGCAACCGGGCCAAGGATGGGCACCTGTACTGGGTCCAAATGAGCATCGTCCCCTTCCTCAACCCCTTCGGTGTTCCCCACCACTTCCTGGCGGTTCGCTTCGATATCTCGGATCGGAAGCGGGCGGAAGCCGAGCTCCTGCGCACCCTCCGGGAGCTGGAGGGGCTTCTGGAAGCCGTGAGCGTGGGCCGGCTCGTCCCCTTCCGCAGCGACGCCGACCAGGGCACCCTCATCCTGGGCGAGGCGGCCTTGGCAGTGCTCGGAGTGGACCCCACCCAATACCAGAAACCCGGGGATCTGGACGTCCTCCTGGACCTTGAAGGGCGCACCCGCCTCAAGAACGCCCTGGCCCTCGTGGCCCCAGGCTCCCCGGCCACCTTCCAGGCCCGCATGGAGGGGCCGGAGGGGACGACCCTATGGACGAGGTGGACCATCCTGCAGGAGGGCGGGGAGCTGCGCGGGGTCATCCAGGATGTGACCGAACAGCAGGAACTGGAAGCGAGGTTTCGCCAAGCCCAGAAGCTGGACTCCCTCGGCACGCTGGCCAGCGGCATCGCCCACGACTTCAACAACCTGCTGGCCACCATCCTCGGCACCACCGAGATCCTCGGTGAGGACCCGGCCCTGACCCAGGCCCAGCGGCGACGGATCCAGCTGGCCCACCGGGCCGCGGATCGGGGCCGCCAGCTCGTTTCCAAACTGAGCACCTTCGGCCGCAAATCCACCCAGGATTGGGCCCTGTCCGATCTGAACCATGTGGTCCACGAAGTCGCCACCATGGCGGGACATGCCCTCCCGGATTCCATCCGCCTCCTCACGGACCTCCGCGAGGACCTCCCCCTCACCTACCTGGACCCCGGCCAGGTCCACCAAGCCCTCCTGAACCTCATCCTCAACGCCCGCGACGCCCTCGGGGTGGAGGGGCGGATCACGGTGAGGACCGGGCGGGAGCGGTTGGTTTCCCCCGAGCGGCTGGGGAATCGGCCCGGCGGTGATTTCATTTTCATCGAGGTCGCGGACGATGGCCCGGGCATGTCGGCCGAGGTCCAGTCGCGCATCTTCGAACCCTTCTTCACCACCAAGGCCACCGGCAAGGGCACGGGACTGGGCCTCGCCGTGGTTCATGGCGTGGTCCAGCGCCATCACGGGATCCTCGAACTGGACACGGAACCCGGGCGGGGGGCCTGCTTCCGGATCTTCCTGCCCTTCCTCCCCACCCTGGCCGCGATGGAGGAGGACGCGCCGCCCGCCGCACCCCGCCCTTTGGGCGTTCTCATGCCCGAAGGTCCCGACCGGGAAGCGTTGATCGAGCTCGTGCACCGGTTGGGCCGGGAGGTCCGCCCCTTGGACCCCCTCCGATCCCTTGAAGGTATCCACGAGCTGGGCTCCGTGTTCATCCACGCGGACCTAGCCCCTTCCATCCTCCGGGAATACCAGTCCCTCCATGGATCTGAATCGGCCCTGAGCTGGGTGGCCCTCGGCGAAGACCCCACGCGGGGGATCCTGAGTGCCTCGGACCTCCGCCCCGTCGCCGTCCTTCCCCTGCGCCCCAGCCTGAGGCAGATGCTTCGGGTGATCGCCATTCTCTGAGGAACCCCATGGCCCACGTCCTGCTGGTGGAAGACGACCCGGATACCAGTGAAACCGTCCGGGACATGTTGGAATTCCTCGGCCATCAGGTCACCCAGGCCGCGAACGGCCTGGAAGCGCTGGCGGAAGCCAGCCATCTCCGGCCGGACGTCGTGCTCACGGACCTCCTCATGCCGGAGATGGATGGCATCGAAGTGATGGTGGAATTCGGGGAGCGGTTCCAAGGTGTTCCCATCCTGGCCATGAGTGCCCAACACGAAGCTCCCTACCTGCCCACGGCCCATCTGCTGGGCGCGCGCGCGGTCCTGGCCAAGCCATTCGGCCTGGAGGCCCTGAGGAGCGCGATCACCACGGCCCTCCATTCGAATCCCTGATCGGGTGGGACCTCCCACGAACCCATCCCTCCCCCTATGGCCCGTAGACTGGGTTCCATGTCCATCTCCTCCGAACCGACCTACGCCACCCGCGAAGGGCTCCCCTCCGACATCCCGGAGATCGTCCGGGTGACCAACCTCGCCTACGCCGTGGAGGCCTTCTGCATCAAGGGCCCGCGGACCGATCAAGGCGACGTCGCGGATCGCATGCCGACCGGCACCTTCCTCGTCGTGGAAGACCGGCGGAACCCGAGCCGGATCCTCGGCCTCGTTTACCTCTCCCTCAGCCCCGACCGAGGCTACCTCGGCACCCTTGCCGTGGATCCCGATCTGCAAGGCTCCGGGCTCTCCCGGATCCTCGTGGACGCCGTGGAAGCCCGCTGCCGGGAAGCCTGCGTTCGCTTCCTCGACCTCACCGTGGTGAACCTGCGCAAGGAGCTCTTCCCCTTCTACCGCAAACTGGGTTTCGCCCCCACGGGAGTGATCTCCTTCCCCCTGCCCTCCAAGCTCATCCTGCCCTGCCATCTGGTGCAGATGACCAAGGCGCTGGTGCCGGACGAAGCGCTCTGATTCACTCGCCTCGGTAGGTCCACGCCACGATCCGGCTCCGCTTCTGCCCTTGGGCCATGTCGATGATCCGGGTTTCCCGGACCTTGGCGACGTGGAGGGCCTTGGTCACCATCGACAGGTGCGCGGCCTGGGAGATGAGCGCCGTGAACCAGCGGCAGGCCTCGGGCATTCGGGCGCTTTCCTCCACCATGCGGCGCACGAAGGCCGCTTCACCGCCGGGGCACCAGAGTTCGGAGCCCTGGCCGCCGAAGTTCAGCACCGGGGCCCGATCGCCGTCTTCCCTACCTAGGTTCCGCCACTTGCGCTCGCTGCCTTCGCGGGCCTCGGCGGCGGAGGCGTGGAAGGGCGGATTGCACATGCAGAGGTGGAAACGTTCGCCGGGCTTCACGAGACCCTCGAAGATCCGAGTGGAATCCGCCTGCCTCCTCAGCTCGATGACGGGGGGCAGATCCGCGTTGGAGGCCAGGATGCGTTGAGCGGATGAAAGGGCCCGCGCGTCGATGTCGGACCCCACGAAGGACCACCCGTATTCGCGGTACCCGATGAGCGGATAGACGAGGTTGGCGCCCGTGCCGATGTCCAGCACCCGCACCTTGGGGCCCTTCTTCAGTTTCCCCTCCCGATCGGAAGCCAGCAGATCCGCGAGGTAGTGCAGGTAGTCGGCCCGGCCGGGGATCGGCGGGCAGAGGTACCCCTCGGGCACGTCCCAGCCTTCCACGCGGTAGACCACCTTCAGCAGCGCCCGGTTCAGCGCCTTCACCGCAGCCGGGTCGGCGAAGTCGATGGTGCGGTCCCCCCGGGGGCTGGCGATGACGTAGCGGCCCAGCTCCGGGCACGCCGCGATCAGCGCCGCGAAGTCGTAGCGTTCCCGGTGCCGGTTGCGGGGGTGGAGTTCCAGCTTGGGCGGCGGGGACGGCGGCTTGGGCCCTCCCTTGGCAGGCGCGGGCTTGCGGGCGGGCTTCGGGCGTCCGGCATGAGAGGGGTGGGCCACCCGCATTCCTTCCTTGGCGATCCCAGCAGGGATGGGCCAGTTTCCCACATCCGGGGCACTGGGTTGCTTGCACCCGCTCCCAGGCCCCACCCTGAAGCCATGCCCGTTCGCATCCTCGCCCTTTCCGGCAGCCTCCGCTCCGCCTCCTCCAACAGCGCCCTGCTCCGGGTCGCGGCGGCGATGGCCCCCCAGGGTGTGACCTTCGATTTCTACGAGGGATTGGGCGCCCTGCCTCCCTTCGATCCGGGCCTGGACCTTGATCCCGCCGACTACCGGGCCCCGGCCCCGGTGGTGGACCTCCGGGACCGCATCGCCGCCGCCGATGCCCTGCTCATCTGCACTCCCGAATACGCCTTCGGCATGCCCGGCGTGTTGAAGAACGCCCTGGACTGGACCGTGTCCATGGGGGTCCTGGAGGGCAAGCCCGCCGCCGCATGGGCCGCCTCCCCCATGGGCGACGGCCCCTTCGGCGTGGGCGGCTCCCGGGCCCACCAAGGGCTCGTCTGGGTGCTCACGGCCCTGGGGACCCGGTACGTGGAAGCGGCGGCCCTCGTGCTGCCCCTGATCCGCACGAAGCTGGATTCCGCGGGGCGAATCACCGATCCGGAAACGGCCATGGCCATCGAGGTCAGCTTGAACCTGCTGCTTCAGGCCGTTTCCCTTCCATCCGCGAGGCCAACCGCATGACCATCCCCGCAAGCGTGCTGCTGGTCCACGGCATGGGACGCACTCCCCTCTCCATGGCCTTCCTGGCTTTTCGACTCAATAGGGCCGGTCTCACCGTGACTACCTTCGGCTATTCGGCGGCGTTGGAAGCGCACGGAGCCTGCCTGGATCGCCTCGAGAACCGGATCAAGGGGGACGTGATCGGCCACGGTCCGTACTTCCTGGTGGGCCACTCCCTGGGCGCGGTGCTCATCCGTTCCATCCTGCCCCGGCTGCAAGAGCGCCCGCCCGCGGCCTGCTTCTTCCTCGCCCCGCCCAACCGCTCCCCGCGCCTGGCCCGGCGCCTGGCCTCCAACCCCATCTACCGGGCCTTGACGGGGGAGATGGGCCAGTTGCTGGCCGACCGGGCCTTCATGGACGCGCTGCCCATCCCTGCGGTGCCCACCACCGTGTTCGCGGGCGACCGCGGATACCAGGGTCGCTTCTCCCCGTTCCACCAGGAGCCCAATGATGGCGTCGTCTCGGTGGGCGAAACGCGATTCAGCGACACGCATTCCGTGGTCCGCCTTCCCGCCCTGCACACGTTCATCATGAACAACCAGCGCGTGGCGGATGAAATCACCCGCGCCGCGCTCGCGGCGACGGAGGCCACGCCATGATCCGCCTCTTCGTCGACGCCGATGCCTGCCCCGTAAAGGACGAGACCTACCGGGTGGCGGACCGCTACGCCCTTCCCGTGTTCGTGGTGGCGAACACGCGCCTGAACGTGCCGCGCAATCCCCGGATCGAACTGAAGGTGGTCACGGGCCGCTTCGATGCCGCGGACGATTGGATCGTGGAGAACATCACCGGAGAGGACCTCGCCATCACCTCGGATATCCCCTTGGCGGCCCGCTGCCTGGAAAAGGGCGCCCGGGTGATCGATTCCCGGGGCCGGGAATTCACGCCGGATTCCATCGGCGACGCCTTGGCCTCCCGGGAGTTCAGCGCCTTCCTGCGGGATATGGGAGAGATCGGGGGAGGCCCGGCCCCCTTCAGCCCCCGGGACCGCTCCTCCTTCCTGGGCACCTTGGACAAGGTGATCCAGGCCCTCCTGAAGAACCAGCGGGCCAAGGCGGGCCCGGGATCCGGCGGCTCGGCCTAGGAGCGTATCCAAGTAATCGGCGGGGCTCCCACCGATTACTTGGATACGCTCCTAGATTGAAGACATTGAACCCGGAGCCCTTCATGGTCGAAACCATCTCAGCCGTCCGCTTGAGCCTTCTCCAGCTCGTGGCCAAGCACCCGGACGTGAGCCGGGAGAAGCTCCTCACGATCAAGGGCATCACGGATGCGGACCTGGATTACCTGCTGAAGAACGACCTGATCCGCGAGCGCGAGGTCGGCAAGTACCGGGTGTCCCACTTCGGCGAACTGGTCATCAAACGAGGGGTGTGATGAAAGGAAAGGCCTGGATCCCGACGATCCTGCTGGCCCTGCTCGCGGGCGGCGCCATCTTGGGGATGTTCCTCACCCGCGACCCCGCGGCCACCGCAGATCCCTCCAGCACCCCCAGCACGACCCGGCGCAAGGGCAGCCCCCAGGCGCGGGGCCGCACCATCGATGAGCGCCCCCTGAAGACCGCCCGGGCCCTGGCCCCCCTGGCCACCACGCCCGAAGAGCAGACCCTCCAGCGGCGGGCGGAGCGCCTCGGCAGGCATGCCGTGAACCTGGCCTTCAGCGACGCCATCCGCACGGCCCTGGAGAATCCGCCGGAGCTGAGCCCCGAGGCCAAGGAACTCCGCAAGATCCAAAAGCAGGCGGAAGACGAGGTGGAGGCCGACCAAATCATCCTCAAGAAGCTCACCCTGCAGCTGGCCAAGGCGCCGGAGGCCCAGAAGGAGGCCCTGGAAGATCAGTTGGAGGTGGCCCGGGCCCAACTGGTGCTCAACCAGGATGAACTGGAGGAGGCCAACGAAGATTTGGAGGCCGCCGGAGGGGATCCTCAGGCGAAGATCCGGCGCCTCAAGGCCGCCCACGAGGCCGCGGACAAGGAGACCCCCTCCCTGGCCCCGGTGGGCGTGGCGCCTTGGAAACAGCCCACCGGCAGCCTCCTCGAGCGATCCCGGATCTGGCTGCTCCTCCACCGAAAACAGGCCCGCCTGGATGGGGCCCGTCAAGAGGCTCAGGAGAAGGTGGACCGCCTGGCGAAACGGAAGGCGGAGTTCGCCAAGCGCGTCCAGGAGGGAAAGGAGGATCGGGAGATCGCCAAGATGCAGGCCTGGGGGTTCGCCTTCCAGGGGACGAAAGACCCTTCAGCCACCTCCCGGGAAGCCGCCCAGGCCACCCTCTCGGCCCTCAAGCGGCACATGAGCGATCAGCGCCGCCTCGCCGATTACGCCTCGCGTTTGCAAGATGAACAGGAGCTGGTGGAGGTCTACTCGGAGTGGGGCAACCTCGCGTGGAACCACCGCCGATCGGCCTTGCGCGCGGTCCTGGGGAGCCTCCTCTGGATCCTGGCCATCCTCCTCGGCGCCCACCTGGGCACCCGCCTGGTGCGGGGCTGGAACGGGCGGAAGGCGGCCAAGTCCAGTGGTGCCCTCCGCACCCTCCTGATCTTCTCCCTGCAGGCCGCCGCCTTCATCCCGATCCTCTTCCTGATCCTGGGCGTTCCGGCCCAGGCCTCCACGGTGTTCGGCCTGGCCGGTGCCGGCCTCACCGTGGCCATGAAGGACTTCATCGTGGCGTTTTTCGGCTGGTTCGTGCTCATGGGGAAGAACGGCATCCGCGTGGGAGACTGGGTGGAAATCAAAGGCGTGGGCGGCGAGGTGATCGAGGTGGGCATGCTGCGCACCATCCTCCTGGAGACGGGCAGCCTCAGCGATGCCGCCCACCCCACGGGCCGCCGCGTAGCCTTCGTGAACAGCTTCGCCATCGAGGGCCACTTCTTCAACTTCACCACCTCGGGCCAGTGGATGTGGGACGAGCTGAAGGCCGTGATCCCCGCCAGCCAGGATCCCTACCCCGTCATCGAGGGCATCCAGAAGCTCGTGGAGGGCCAGACCCAGCGCAACGCCCAGCAGGCCGAAGCCGAGTGGCAGAGCGTCGCCAAGAAGTACAAGGTGCAAGCCTTCTCCACGGTGCCTGGCCTCCAGGTCGTTCCCGTGCTGGGTGGCATCGAGGTGCGCGTCCGCTACATCACCCGCGCCTATGAAAGCCATGAAGCTCGGAAGCACCTGAACCAGGCCGTGCTCGATTTGCTGCACGGCAAAGGCTAGCAACAAGGGGAACCACTAAGACACCAAGACACCAAAAAAAACGGACGAGGGGAACAGCACCTCATTTGCTTTTCTTGGTGTCTTGGTGTCTTGGTGGTTTATCAGTTCTTAAAGATCTCGCCCCGCGCTCTTCCCGGCGCAACGGAGATCCTCGCAGGCCTGCTTCACGCGGGCGGCCATGCTGCTCTCGGCCTTCTTGAGGTAGGGCCGGGGATCGTAGGCCTTCTTGTTGCCCACCTCACCATCCACCTTCAGCACGCCATCGTAGTTCTTGAACATGTGGTCGGCGATGGCGCGGGTGAAGGCGTACTGGGTGTCCGTGTCGATGTTCATCTTGATGACGCCGTAGTCCAGCGTCTCTTGGATCTCGGCGAGGCTGGAACCGGAGCCGCCGTGGAACACGAGCAGGCTGGACGCGCCCGCGAAGGCCTTGGCGATGGCGGCCTGGCCGTCCCGCAGGATCTTGGGCGTGAGCTTCACGTTGCCGGGCTTGTAGACGCCGTGCACGTTGCCGAAGGTAGCGGCCAGCATGTAGGGGCCCAGGGGATCCAGGGCCTTGTGCACGGCCACCATGTCCTCCGGGGAGGAGTAGAGCTTGTCCTTGGCGACACCGCTCGTGTCGTGGCCATCCTCCTCCCCGCCGACGATGCCCGTCTCCACTTCGAGGATGATTTCGGAGGCGGCGCAGCGCTTGAGCAGTTCCACGCTCTTCGCGATGTTCTCGGCGAGCGGCAGCTCGGAGCCGTCGAACATGTGGGCGTTGAAGAGGTTGCCCTTGCCCGCGGCCCGGCGCTTCTCGGTGGCCTCGATGAGGGGCAGCACGAAGGTGTCCAGGTACTTGGGATGGCAGTGGTCCGTGTGCAGGGCCACGTTCACGTCGTACTCGGCGGCCATGAGGTGCACGTACTCGGCCATGGCGATGGCGCCCTTGGCCATGGACTTCACACCCTGGCCGCTGAAGAACTCGGCGCCGCCCGTGCTCACCTGGATGATGCCGTCGGCGTTGGCCTCCTTGAGGCCCAGGAGCACGGCGTTCACCGTCTCCGTGGAGGTGACGTTGAAAGCGGGATAGGCGAACTTCCCCTCCTTCGCGCGCTGGAGCATCTTGAGGTACTGCTGGGGGGTGACGACAGCCATGACTCGCCTCACACAAAGATGGTGCTAATTTTCCCATGGGATGCGATATTTTCCAACCATTCAGGGAGCGTGACCATGGACCGCAAGGTGCTGATCGGAACGGGTGCTGGCCTTCTCGTGGGTTTCATCGCAGGCGCGGCCGTAGGCTCGAACCGCACGCCCGACGCCTCCCGCATGGCTCCGCCCCCGGCGGCCCAGGCCCCGGCCCCCCAATTCCCCCAGATGCCTCCGCAGGAAGGCATGCCTGGGGCGATCCCCCCCGGCATGGGCGCTCCCGGCCCCGACATGGCCCAGATGCAGCAGCGCATCCGCGTGGCCGAGGCCATGGTGGCCGCCGAACCCAAGAACGTGCAGGCCTGGATCACCCTGGGCAATGACTACTTCGACACCCGCCAGTTCCAGAAGTCCGTGGACGCCTACGGCAAGGCCCTGGCCCTGGATCCCAAGAACCCCGACGTGCTCACGGATCAGGGCGTCATGTATCGCGAGCTGAAGCAGTTCAACAAGGCCATCGACAACTTCGAGAAGGCCAACAAGCTGAACCCCAGGCACGCCCAGAGCCTGCACAACCTGGGCGTCGTCTATGCGGACGACCTCAAGCAACCGGACCGCGCCCGGAAGGTGTGGGAACGCATCATCAAGGACTTCGCGGGAACCCCCCACGCCCAGAAAGCCCAGGCGGCCCTTGAACATCTGGATGGCCACGGGCACCCCTGAGGAACCCCAAGATCCAATCGGCGCAATCTGTAAAAACAGCAACCTATCCACAGATTTCACAGATTACGCAGATTTAAAGAACCGACTCGCAGGAAACGCTTACGCCACCGGGGCCGCGTCCACCACGCCGTAGATGTTGTCCCGCTGCCAGGGCTCGAACCCGGCATCCCGGATGAGGCGGATCATCTCGCCCTTGTTGACGTTGTAGCAGGTGCCCGCGGCGCTCACGACGTTCTCTTCGAGCATCAGGGAGCCCATGTCGTCGCAGCCGTAAGCCAGGGCCATCTGGCCCGTCTTCTTGCCCATGGTGACCCAGGAGCTCTGCACGTGGGACACGTTGTCCATGGTGATGCGGGCCACGGCGATGGTGCGGAGGTACTCGGTGTCCGTGGGCTTGGGGAGCTTGCCTTCCCACACGGTGTGGCCGCTCTGGAAGGGCCAGGCGGCGAACGCGGAGTACTGGCCGCCCTTCCCAGTGGTGGCGATCCGGGCGAGGCTCCGGTCCTGCTGGTCGCGGATGGCCATGAAGTGTTCGACGCGCTCGGCCATGGTCTCGGTGATGCCATACATCATCGTCGCAGTGGTCTTGAGGCCCTCTTCATGGGCGGCCTCCATCACCTCCAACCATTTCTCGGGGCCGCCCTTGAGCGGCGCGATCTTCCTGCGCACGCGGTCCACGAGCACTTCGGCACCGCCGCCGGGGATGGAGCCCAGGCCCGCCTCCCTCAGGTCCGCGATGGTCTTGCGGAGGGTCTGGCCGCTGAGCTTGGCCATCATCTGGATCTCCACGGGAGAGAACCCGTGCACCCAGACGCCGAGGTCGTGCTGGAGGTAATGCACTAGGTCCAGGTAGTACTCCCAAGGCAGATCCGGATTGACGCCGCCCTGCAGCAGGAATCCCGTGCCGCCCAGGGCCTTGGTCTCCTCGGCCTTCTGCTTCAGCTGTTCCTTGGTGAGCGTGTAGCCGCGCTTGTCGCCGGGCTTGTGGTAGAAAGCGCAGAAGGTGCAGTAGACGTTGCAGAGATCGGTGTAGTTGACGTTGCGGTCGATGATGAAGCTGACCCTGGCGGGGTCGTTATGGCGATGCTTCACGGCCGTGGCGGCCAAAGAAAGCTCGGCCAGGCTAGCGTGTTCCAGCAGGTGCAGCGCCTCGGCGGCGTCCACACGACCTCCCGCCACCACCTTGTCCACGATCTCCGCGGTACGGGTTCCTTCCATCACCAGGCTCATGGGGCCCCCCTCAAAGTCCGCCCGCGCCAGGAGGGCGCGGGCGGACTGATCACGCATATGGTCTAGACTTCGTAGCCCATGATCTTGAGGCAGCGGCGGCAGACGCACTCCTGCCCTTCGATGCCGTGGTTGAAGTGGGAGAGCACGTACTTGCTCCGGCACTTCTCACAGACCTGGGTCGGCTCGGTGGTGTCCTTGGGGGCGTAGAGATGGGTGGGATCCGGCATGGAATGCTCCGAAGATCCTTAGGATAGCGTGCCCCGCCCGCGGAAAAGGGGCCAGAAAGGCCCCTTTTCCGCGGGAAATGGAAAAATCTACTCCTCTTCGGCTTCGCCGACCAGCGCCGCGGCCTTGTCGCCGTTCTGCGTTCGGGCGGCCTTCTTATCGAGGGTCTTGTGGGCCTGGGCCTCGAGCTTGTCGATGGCCTGGTTGAGGCTTCCGTACATGTCCTGGGTCTCCGCGGAGGCCACGAGACTGGCGCTCCGGGTCTTCATGGTGATCTCGGCGATGTGGCGGTGCTGCTTCTCGACCTTGAGGATCACGTGGACGTCGATGACGTCGTCAAGGAAGGAGGCGAACTTGTCCAGTCGGGACTGGGCATGCTCCTTGAGTGCATCGCTGAGATCTACGTGGTGACCGGTGAAATGGACCTTCATTTCACACTCCTGGAAAGGGCCGAACGACCCGGGTTGGAGCATAGGACCGACACCCCCTTGGGGGTACCAGGCCAGGAAACGCGATTGATCATGGCGCCCTTATCGGCGACGGCGCTTGGAAGCTGGAGCAATCTTCAGTTCCTCACGGTATTTATTGACAGTACGGCGAGCTACGGTGATCCCATCCCGTCCCAGCAGGGCACTGATCGCCTCGTCGGAAAGGGGCTTGGCCGGGTCCTCGGCCTGGATGAGGGCCTTGATCTTGTGCTTGACCACGGTGGCGGATACATCCGTCCCTGAATCTGAGCCCAAACTGGCTGAAAAGAAGTAATTGAGATCAAAAAGGCCCTGGGGGGTGTGGATGGTCTTGCTCTTCACCACGCGGGAGATGGTGCTCTCGTGGAAGCCGGTAGCCTCGGCCACGTCGCGCAGCACCATCGGCCGGAGCCCCTCGATCCCCCGCTCCATGAAGTCCTTCTGGAGATCCACGATCTGGGCGGAGACGCGGAGGACGGTCCGATTGCGATCCTCCACCCCGCGGATGAAATCCCGGGCACTGCGGAAGCGATCCCGGATGAAATCCTTGTCGGCCTTGGCATCGGAAGCATTCAGGAAGCTGCGGTACTCACCGCTCACCTTGAGCCGGGGCAGGCCCTCGTCGTTCAGGTACACCTTCCAGTTGCCATCTTCACCCTTGAGCACCACCACGTCGGGCTTGACCACGCGCTCCGCCTCGCCGCCGTAGGCGCGGCCCGGCGCGGGGTGGAGGTGGCGCAGCATCTCCATGGCATGGGTGAGTTCCTCCTCCTGGCAACCGAGGGCCTTTCGCAGCTTCACGCTGTCCCGCTGCATGAGCAGGTCGCCGTGGATCTTGATGATGCGCACGGCCAGATCATCGGGCTCGGCTCCGGCATGCCGGAGCTGGAGCAGCAGGCTCTCCTGGAGGGTGAAGCAGCCCACGCCGCTGGGATCGAACTCCTGGAGCACCTCCACGGCCCAGCGCAGGGCCTCGGGCTCCACCTGCAGATCCAGGGCCAGGGCCTCCAGATCCGTCTCGGCGCCGCTGTCGGGATCCATGCGCAGGAACCCCTTGGCATCCAGGCGGTCGATGAGGCGTTCCACCAGCAGGGCCCTCGGATCGTCCGGATCCAGGGTCTGGTAGAGCTGGCCCAGCAGGTGCTCCTGCAGCGTCTCCGTGGAGCTGATGCGCTCCTCCCAGCTCATCTTCTCGTCGTCGGGCAGGTTGGAGGTGCGGGGCAGGTCGCCATCCCAGCTGTTCTCGGCGCCCATTTCGATTTCCTGGACCTGGGAGACGCCCTCCTCCGTGAACTTCTCGAGCTGATCCGCGTTGATCTCCTGGCCCTCGGAGGCCATGGCGAGGGCATCCAGATCCACGGTGGCGACGTTGTCGGGCAGTTCCACGCCTTCGGAAAGCTGATCTGGGTTGGGCTCGGAAACCTGGCAATCGTGGCCTTCCTCGATGGCCTGCAGGCTCGGCACCTCGTCGCCATCGTCGGCCAGCTCCAGGAGGGGGTTCTCCTCCAGCTCCTTCTCGATGGTCTGCCCCAGCTCCAGCAGGTTCATCTGCCACAGCTTCAGCTTCAGCTGCATGGCCGGCGTCAACGCCAGGGTCTGGCTCTGGGCCAGACGCTGCGAAAGGAAGGGACCCTGAGCCATGTTAGGAGCCTAGCCTAAGTCCAATTTGAACCGGTCGCCCAGATAAACCCGGCGAATGTCCGGGTCTTCCGCGATCTCGTTGGGCAGTCCGTGTTTGAGGATCATTCCATCGGCCAAGATATAGGCGCGATCAGCGATCTGCAAGGTTTCCCGCACGTTGTGATCCGTGATAAGGACCCCGATTCCCCGGGCCTTGAGATCGGCGATGAGGCCCTGGATCTCCGAGACGCTCTTGGGATCCACGCCGGCGAAGGGCTCATCCAGCAGCATGATCTTGGGCTCGGTGACGAGGGCCCGGGCCAGCTCGCAGCGCCGCCGCTCGCCCCCGGACAGGCTGCGGCCATGGGTGTGCCTCACTTTCTGCAGGTGGAACTCCTCCAGCAGCTTCTCGCAGCGGGCGACCTGCTCCTCCCGGGAGATGGGCTGGAGTTCCGCCAGGGCCATGAGGTTCTCCCACACGGTGAGGCCGCGGAACACGCTGCTCTCCTGGGTGAGGTAGCCGATCCCGAGGCGGGCCCGGCGGTGCATGGGGGAAGTGGTGAGGTCCTCGCCCATCCAGGTGATGCGGCCCGAATCCGGGGCTTCCACGCCCACCACCATGTAGAAGGTCGTCGTCTTGCCCGCGCCGTTGGGCCCCAGCAATCCCACCACCTCACCGGGGCAGACGTACAAGCTCACCCCGCGCACCACGAGGCGCTCGCCGTACTGTTTCTTGAGGTCGGTCGCCTCAAGCCGGGGGGCAGTTTCCATCCCTAACTCCTATCACGAGTCCGTGCCGGGGCCCGAGGTCGAGGATCCAAGTCCCCGCACCCGGCCATGCCAGCGGACGGCCCGGGCCACAGGCTCCAATTCCAGCGCATCCCCCTGCCCCTCGCCCAGGCGCCCCCGGAGGCTCACGGCACCGTCCGCCTTCACCAGCTGGACCGAACGGCCCGCCCCCAGCCGGAGCACCACCCGCGCCGCCAGGAGGCGCCAGCCCTGCCCCTGGACTTCCACGCCCCCCGTCAGGCGGATCTCGGAGGCATCGCTTTCACCCTGGGCCGCACGCAGGGTGAGCTCCCCATCCGTGGCGGACAGGGCCCCGCTCAGCCCCTCCGGGAAATCCAGCCGGTCCCCTTTGCGCAGGATGCGGTTGCCCGAGAGGCGCTCCCGGAGGCGGGACCAGGTCGCGGGGCGACCCGTCAGCGTCCATTGGGCCTCTTCCCACACCAAGGTGCTTCCCCGCAGGGCGCCACCATTGTTGAAGTTCACGAGGACGGGGCCCTCGAAGGTCCAGGCCCGGGGGCTGCCCTGGCCGGCGCCGGCGCTGAAGGTGCCTTCCTCGGCCCGGCCCACCACGGGCCCCGGCATGCGCCACCTGCGGCTCCGGCGGTCAAGGTCCATGCGGGAGGCGCCCAGGGAGCGGCGGCCCCACGTGAGCAGCGGCAG
The DNA here is from genome assembly GCA_016192145.1 of Acidobacteriota bacterium. Lineage (GTDB taxonomy): Bacteria > Acidobacteriota > Holophagae > Holophagales > Holophagaceae > JAFDVN01. Next base: position 80,236 of record JACPUT010000003.1, read on the forward strand.
GCCTTCGGCCCGGGCCCAGCCCAGGCCTAGTTCCGGGGGCAGTTCCGAGCCCGCGCCCTCACGCAGGAGCACGCGGGGCGCCTGCAGCCGAAGGCGTTGCCCATCCAGCGTCTGCTCCCAGCTCACGCTGCCTTCCAGCCGAAGCCCGGCGGGGGTCCAGCGTACGCCCAGGGACTGCAGCAATTCCTCTCCCTCCGGGGCCAGCCTGCGGGCCTTGAAGCCTCGCAGCTCCACGTGCTGCACGGGCTTTCCGGCCGAGGGCCGATCCGCGCGGCCGGCCTCGGCCTCGCCATTCCAGCCATCCAGCCGTTTGAAGCGGAGCGTCTCGGGCCAGATGACGGATCCAGGCAGCAGCTCGGCCTTCTGGGCCTCGACTTCCCCATCCACCAGCTGGGCCCTCACCCGGGTCAGGTGGCCGCTCTGGAGATTGGCCTCGGCTTCCAGATGATCTGCCTCCAAATGCCGCAGGGTGGGCTGCCCTTCCGCCTCCCAGATGACGGGGCCACGTTCCACCCGGATGAGGCCATCGGCTTCCCGAGTCCAGCCGGCGGGCAGGTGCCAAACACCCGGCCCCGCGCCCTGCATCCCGTGCCAGGTGAGGGGGGCCAGCGCTTCCCAGCGTCCGGCGCTCCAGCGCAAGGCCCCGCCCCGCCCTTCCATGAGACCCTTCCCGCCACTGGCGCCCGTGGCATCCAGGCTCTCCAGCGCGAGCGGGGCGTGGAGGAGCCAGGCGCCCTGGCTGCGGGTGGCCTCCGGCGATCTGAACTTCCACCGGCCCCGCGCCTCCTCGAGATCCCCATCCACGCCCCCCAGCCGCAGATTCTGTTCTTCCCCTTGGATGGTCTGGTAACGCAGGGTGAGCCGGTTATCGCCTTGGAGTTCCGTGAGCGTGCCCACGGCCCCCCGCATGCCCTCGGTGAACGGGCCGAGCAGACCCGTCTCCGAGGCCAGACTCCGGGGGCCCAGGGTCAGCTGGACGCCGGTGACGCCCAGGGTCAGCCCCAGCACGCCCCAGCCGATCCAGCGCCAGGCCGGATCTCGGGGCGGAGGCAGGAATCCGGCGCTCACGGCAGCCTTCCTTCCACCAGCCAGCTTCGCCCCCAGCGCAGCTGGTCCTGGGGGGTGGCGATCAGGCGCAGCGGCTGCCCGGGCGCCAGGGGGCCACTCCGCTCCGCCCCGAAGAACCATGTCACCGGCTCCGCCACGCCCTGGAGCCTGAGCTTCCAATGCCCTTCGCCGAAGACCTTCACGGGGCCCTCCAGCACCCCTTCCAGGCCCGCCAGGGGCACGGGGAAGCCCTGCCCCCAAGGTTCGAGCGCCGCCAGGGCCGTGGCGCCCGGAAAGCCCCCCGTGCCCCAGCCATCGACCACCCGTTCCACCGAAGGAGCCCGAAGGGCCTGCTCCGCAGCCCCCTTTTCGAAACACTGCCGGACGAAGGCCAGATGGGAGGCCGGGAAGGTCATGCCGGCCGCGAGGCGATGGCCCCCGCCGCCGGAGAGGAAAGGCTTCGCCTGCTCCAGCATCAGGGTGAGGTCGAAGCCATCCGGAGCCCGCAGAGAGCAGTGGGCCAGGCCATCCAGCACGGTGCAGACGGCTGTCGGCTTGCCGGAATCCCGCATGCGCGATCCCGCCACGATGCCGATGACGCCTTTGTGCGCGTCCGCCTCCAGCACCAGATCGAAGGCTTCCGTGCCTGGCGGGGGCAGGCGCTGGGCCAGCTCCCTCTGGGTTCGCCGCCGCTCCTGGTTCAAGGCCTCCACCCGGCTCATCAGGGTTTCGGCTTCCTTCGCATCCCGGCAGAGCAGCAGGCGCACCGCGTCTTCGGCGCCGCCCATGCGGCCCACGGCGTTGAGGCGGGGTCCCACCCCGAAGGCCAGATCCTGTCCCGTGGGGCGGCTCTCGAGGCGCGCGGTTTTCAACAGCGCCGCGAGCCCGGGTCCGTTGGCGCCGGCCAACGCCTCCAATCCCCGCCGCACCAGCAGGGCGTTCTCGCCCTTGAGGGGCACCATGTCCGCCACGGTGCCGATGGCCACGAGCTTCAACAAACCGTCCAGGAAGGCCGCGTCGGCCCCCGTGGGCACGGGCACGGCGCCCAGCAGCGCTTGGGCCAGCTTGAAGGCGACGCCCACGCCCGAGAGCCAGGGGTTGGCATAGCCTTCCAACAGCGGGTGGACCACGGCGCAGGCGGGCGGCAGCCCCACGCCCAGCGCATGGTGATCCGTGATCACCCACTCCAACCCCAGCTCCGCGCTGGCCTTCACTTCCTCCACGCTGCGCACCCCGCAGTCCACGGAGATGAGGAGCCCCGGATTCCGGGTCTCCTTCAGCTCGCGGATGCACTCCAGGTGCAGGCCATAGCCATCGTTGAAGCGGTTGGGGATGAAGAAGTCCACCTTCGCGCCCAGCTTCTCCAGCACCCGCATGAGCAGGGCCGTGGCCGTGACGCCATCCACATCGTAATCGCCGTAGATGGTGATGCGCTCGCCGCCTTCGATGGCCCTGCGGATGCGGGCCACGGCGGCATCCACGCCAGGCAGCAGGTGGGGATCGGTGCTGCGGGCCCAGGTGGCGTCGAGGCGCCAGGCCAGCTCCTCGGGCTCGTCCACGCCCCGCATCCAGGCGAGCCGGGCGGCCCCTTCGTCCAAAGCCCAGGCCTGCCCCAGCTTGAGCCAGGGCCTCAGGCCCGCCGGAGCCTCACGGCGCAGGCGCCAGGCGGGGGGAACACTCACCCAACCGAACCCATCTTGGCGAACTTCTGATAGCGCTCCTCCACGAGGGCCTCGGCGCTGAGTTCGGCCAATTCGCCGAAGGCTTCGACGACGGCTTCCTTGAGGAGGGCGGCGGCCCGGTCGTGGTCCGTGTGGGCGCCTCCGAGCGGCTCTTTCACGATGGAATCGATGACGCCGAGATCCAGCAGGCGCGGGGCCGTGAGCTTGAGGGCTTCCGCTGCCTTCGGAGCTTGGGAGGAATCCTTCCAGAGGATCGAGGCGCAGCCCTCGGGACTGATCACGCTGTAGTTCGCGTTCTCCATCATCATCACGCGGTCGGCCACGCCCAACGCCAAGGCGCCGCCGGAGCCGCCCTCGCCGATGACGACGGCCACCACGGGCACCTCGAGCTTGGCCATCTCCAGGAGGTTGCGGGCGATGGCTTCGGCCTGGCCGCGTTCCTCGGCGTCCACGCCAGGGTAGGCACCTTGGGTATCGATGAGACAGAGGATGGGGCGCTGGAACTTCTCGGCCAGCTTCATGAGTCGCAGGGCCTTGCGGTAGCCCTCGGGCTTGGGGCAACCGAAGTTCCGGAGGATCTTCTGCTTGGTGTCCCGGCCCTTCTGCTGGCCGATGATCATCACCGGGTTGCCGTCGATCCAGCCCAGGCCGGCCACGATGGCGGCGTCATCTCCGAAGCGACGATCGCCGTGGATCTCCTCGAAGCGATCGCAGATTCGCTCGATGTAATCGAGGGTGTAGGGACGCTTGGGGTGGCGCGCGAGCAACACGCGCTGCCAGTCCGTCAGGTTTTGGCTGAACTCCGTGCGGAGCTTCTCCAGCTTCTTTTCAAGCTTTTCCCGCTCCTTGGTCTGGGAGGGATCCATCTCCATGGACCGGATCTGGGCTTCCAGTTCCAGGATCGGTTTTTCCAATTGGGCGAGATCGAGAGGCTGGTCGCTCATGCGGTCCTACTTGTGGTCAGCCCCCAGTGTAGCCGACTGGGGCCGGGGGACTTGCCCCAGCCCGGAATCCGGCCCAGCCTGGGGTGCATCCCCCCCGAGGAGGCCTTCATGATTGCTCTGCTTTTCCTCCCTGCCCTCGTCGTGCAAGCCCCTGAAGCCCAGGCTCCCCTTCCGATCCTGGAGGCCAAGGACCTGCCGGCCGCCGCCCGCGGCCCCATGCCGCCTCCAGGCCCAGACCTTGGAGCCGATCGGGGCGCTCTGGGCGTCTCCCGTCAGGCGGCGCGCCGGGGGCCCTCCATCCCAGCCCTCCAACTCCCCGCCGGATCCGTCCGGGTGAAGGACAAGGTTCCCGACATCAGCGGGTGGCGGGCCTACGCCATCGAGGTGCCGCCCGGGGAAAAGGTCAAGGTCCAGGTCGTGGCGGGCCGGAAGGCCTGGTTCAGGGTGCTGGGCGTCAACGCCTGGGGCCGGATGGAGAAAGGGCTGCTGCAGAACAAGATCCCTACCGGCGACCCCTTGGCCACATACATCAACCCCTCGAAGGAATCCCGCACCATCTATTTCATCGTCGATACCACCGACGTGAACATGCTGGGGGATCCCTTCGAAGTGGAGGTCACGCGAACCCGCTGAACCCTTTCAGGGCGCGGGCTTGAAGGCGAGCCCATCCTCCAGGAGTGACTTGACGAGGGTCCGATCCTTCTTCCACTCCTGGAGCCCCTTGTCGCGCTGGTCGAAGTCGAAGCGCGCCGATTTGAATCGGTGGTCCAAATCCAGCTCCAGGATGGTCCCCGCCTCACCCGGCCTGGATACGGCCTTCCAAGTGAAGGCCCGGAAGGGCGATTCCGCCGAGCGCTCGGGCAGCAGGGGCGAGACCTTGGAGGGCACCTTCAGCACCGCGTGGTAGCTCAGCTCGCCGAACCCATCCATGGAAACCGGGTAGCGCCGCGCCACACCGGCCTTCTGGATGAGGGAGAAGGGACCGGGGATGCACCAGGAGGCCAGCTCGAACTCGCCCCCATTCCGGCGGAATCCCTCCGGATGGGTCACCTTGAGATCCACTTCGAAGGCCTTGGTCAGATCCAGCGGATCCCCCAGCCGTGCGACCTCGACCTGGGCCGTGGCCGGGAGATCCAGCCTCCGGGCCATGATCGAATCCCTCACGCCCTTGGTTCCGCCCTGCTGGGCGATGGCCCGGAGCCCCCAGTAGCTGCCCGTTTCCTGCAACTTGAGGGTGGCCTTCAGCTGGCTTCCCTGCACTTCGCCCTCGAGCCGCACCTGCAGACGATCCATGAGGATGGCCTTGTCGGGCACGGTCACCCAAACCGCACCTTCCGGGAGGCAGATCATCAGCTTGCGGCCACGGTGGCCGGAGCCCAAATGGCCCAGGGGGGTGAGCGGATCCGTGGGATCCACGAGCAGGAAGCGGCCTTTGGGCGTCTCCACTTCCGCCGCCAGGCCCAGGCTGGATTCCAGACGGACGGCGGAAATCACATGGTTGAAGACGGGAAAGGGCTCCTGCTGGGGCTCGATCTCACCCGCGACGATGCGGGCCAAGGCGGGCACGGAGGAATACCCCAGTCCCTTGGCTTCGGCCATGAAGAAGGCCGAGAGATCTTTGCAGTCTCCGTAGCGCTTGCGCCCCACTTCCAACGGCTGTTCGGGCACCCATCCCCGTTCCGGGGTCAGGTAGACCTGCTTGTAGGTGAGGGAGCGGCCCATCCAGGCCCAAAGCGCCTTCAACCCCTCGAGGCCCTTCCTCCCCTGCAGGTCCGCCATCCCCGGTGGCGTCATCGCGGGTACGAAGTGATCCAGGTTCCAACGCGCCATCTCATCCCAGGACCCCCACATGCGTCCGATCGGAAGGGCCGGATCCAGGAACCGGACCATGACGACCGGGAGCACATTGAAGAGGTGGGGGTGGCCCCCCTCGTCCCTGGGCAGGGCTGGCACGTCGGTTACCCGGAAGCCGAAGGCCCCGAGTGCTTCGGTCTTAGTGATCCAGGGCTCGAAGTGCCGGCGATCGAGCTTCACGTCCACGGACTGGAGATTGGTGAACCAGCCCTCCTTCTTGGCGACCTCAAGCTCCCACCGCCTCACCGGCACCGATTCCATGGGCGAGACATCGGCGATGGGCCCCAGCGGGCTCTGCACGGATTCAAGGGATTCGAAGGCGACGTAGCTCCCCTTGACCACCCGCTCGAGCACGGCCCCGGTGAGGGTGGCCGTGCTGAACTCCGCGTCGGACACGTCGTTCATCGTCACCACGTTGTCGGAATCCAGCTTCACCAGTTCGTTGTCCGGCCGGAGGTTCCAGCCCTTCACCTTCTTCACCTTGCTGGCCTTGCCTCCCAAGCCATGCAGCACGAACACACCCTGGCCCGTCCCGCGCTCCGTGAGCACCTTCACCAGGCGGAAGCGCCGCTGGCGGATCTCCCCACTGCCCGTGTAGGCGATCTCGGTTCGATCCAGAAGCACCCATGCATCGGCGTCCGCGGGCGCCATCGCATCGGCGGGCAGCACCGCCGCCTGGGCGGCCCAATCCGGAAGCTTGGATACATTCTGGGCCGCAAGAAAAGCCTGTGCGGCCACCAGGAGGGCCAGTATTTGAGTTCGCATTACCCCACCTATATTTTCGGGAATCGGATGACACAATTCGGACGAGAATTGCTTGCCCAGGTTATTCCTTCGAGAGCTCAACACTCCGTCGGCATGCATCCTCGATCCAGCCAAGGTATGCCTTGAAGGCTCCCCACTCGATCGCACCCGCAGACATGGCCGACACATCCACCCGGAGGACGACCTTTCCTTCCCGGGTAGCCGGGTCATAGCTGGGTAGCCAGACCACCCTCCCAAATCCATTCTGCATCTTCAGAGTCTGCTGCTCGCCCATGGTCCAGCCACTGGGCACCTTGAAGGTCGAGATCGCGATATGGGTCATGAGAAACGGGAGGATGATGGGACCGGTGCGCTTCGCTTCTAGCTTGGTGGGCACCTCAAGGGGCCAAGGCATGGAAGGGAATGGATCCACCGTACGCTTTCGCTGGGATTCACGCTCGATCCGTCCCTTGACCTCCCACAGAACGCCCTTGGTCGAGTCGGTGGCGTTCTGTATCTCGGCTGAATCGATGGTGACGTTCTTCATGGACCTTGTAAGGGAATCCTTGAGCTCCTTGGATTGTTCAGAGGGCTCCAGTTTCATGAATCGAAGCCGTTCTAAGAATTCCGGGAATCCTCCGAATTCGGTTTTGAGCGTGAATTCATCCTGCTCATCCTGCAGAGTGAGGGCGTAGGTGAACCGCCGGGAATTCAACCCAGCGCCCAGGGTGGCCACCGTTCCTCTGACGGGCTTCCAGGTGGCGGAATCGATCACAAGCGCCGGCACTCCCGTATAGTCGGGATGAACCACCCCCGGGGTGGCGTAGCGGCAGGTGGGGTCGAACCAAGCCGTCCCCCCTTGGGGATCGTCCACGCCGATCAGCCGATGGTTGAATTGCCATGGATTGAGGCTGTTCCAGTCGAAAAAGTTGAATTCTCGATCCACCACCATGCCCACCTTGGGGATGATGCCCGCGGATTTCAGCAGGTGGAAAAATAGCAACCGCATCCCTTCGCCATCGGTCCGGCCAGTTTTGGTTGCCTTGTCGAGATCCTTCGAGTTCAGGTTTTCCAGGAACCCCTTTGAGAGGCTCACCATCTCCGCATGAGTGGCCAACGTCAGGTTCTTGATGCGCTTGTCCAATCGGGCCATCAATTCCGCGGCCTTCTTCGAAGGAACCCCTTCGAGGCCGGTGGTCAGCTCCATCGCCAGGGATTTGAAGGCTGCGCTTTTATCGAGGCCTTCTTCAAAGGCATCCTTGTAGACGGTTTGGCTCGCCGCTTCCCAATAGGCCTCCGGGCCTTTCCTGGACACCCCGGCCAGATCCTCCGGTTGGTAGAAAATCACCAACGCCGGTGGATTGAAAGTGGGCTGGATGGCATAGGGCGGCAGTTCCAGCTCCGGAATGTTGCTGAGGGTGAATCGCTTGTAGGTTGAAGCCTCGGTAACCACGGGCGCGATGCCCAGGCCTGGCCGAAGGGAGAACGCCAAGGGAAAGGACTTCGGCACTTCCACGACCAGGCTTTGGATGGGGTAAGGTTTCGAGAGCACCCACTGGTGGTAGAGCCCGCGCTCATATCGGTTGGGCAGGCCGGAGAACAGCCCATTGGCCTTCTCGCTCCATCGGAGCTCCATCACGCAATCGGAGGTGATGCCGGGAGCCACGAGATGCCTTTGCCTCTCCTTTCCACGACCGACCTTGATGAACCGCTCTCCGAAGTCCTTCTGATCATTGAACTGGACCTGGCGCCCATCCGGGTAGACCGTCCGTCCTTTGAGACCATAGACGGCGGTGGGAAGGTCTTCCACCTCGGCCGCGGCCTTGCCCGCCTCAGCGTAGATCCTTACCCGGTAAAGGTACTCAATGGAGTACACGTTGAACTTCATCCGGGACTCCAAAATCACCGCCCCGGTACTTCCCTCCTTCATGGCCCACACTGCGGGTGGAATGGGTGCGAAATCATCCCCTGCAAAGGCGAGACCGCCCGTCAGGACAAAGGTAAAGACGAACAACAAATGCCGGAACATATGGCTCCTTGATCGGTAGTAGGCGGCACAAATTTGAAGGTTGCAAGCGGGATGGAGGTCCCTAATCGGGCGGTCGGGCCCCCATCCGGTCCCATCGCGGTGGAGGAGGTCACTCCCCGCGCGAGAGGAGGATCTGCATGCGGCACGCCGATTCGACCCAGCCCAGGAAAGTCCGGAAGGCCTGCCACTCGGGCGGTGGGGCTGAATAGGCGCCCACCTCGGTCTGGAAGACCACCTTCACCGTCCGATTGGCGGCGTCAACCGTGGGTGTCCAGGTCACCCGGCCGAAGCCATTCTCATGGCTCACTCCCTGAAGCGTCGGGATCCGGTAGCCCGCCGGAATTTTGAAGGTGCTGACCGCCTCCTGGACCATGGGGTAGGGAAGGACGATGGGCAGCGCCCGGGTTTCCTCCAGTCGATCGGGAATCCAGAGGGGCCAGGGCATACCCGGGAACGGCTCTACCACGCGGCTTCGCCCGCCTTCCCGCTCCAAAGCGCCTTTGAGGGTCCAAGAGAGTCCCATCTGGGCACTGGCGCTGTTGAATACCTCGGCGGAGGCAACCTGAAGATTCTTCATGGAGCGCTCGTAGTGCTCCTTCAGGGTCTTCGACTGTTCCTTGGGGTCGAGTGCGAGGTACCTGGATCGCTCCACGTTCTCCGGGAACCCCGTGAACTCGGCCGAGAGATCATAGGTGTCGGAGGATTCGTCCAGTTCCATGGCATAGGTGTATTTCCGTCGATTGAACCGGGCATCCAGAACGCCCACCACGCCGCGCGTGGCCTTCCAGCTGGCGGAGTCGAGGATGAGCGCCGGTACGCCGGTATAGTCCGGGTGCACCACGCCGGGTGTAACGAAACGGCGCGTGGGCTCGAACCAGACCGTCGCGCCATCCGGGTTGCGCACCCCGATGAGGTCGTTTCCGAATTGCCAAGGGTTCAACTGCCCCCACTCGAAAAGGGCCTGCTCCCGGTCCACCACCTTGGCCACCAGGGGCTTGATCCCCATTTCCTCGAGCAGGCAATAGAAAAGGAGGCGCATCCCGATCGCGTTGGTACAGCCCTGTTCTGCCGCCCTGCTCAGATTGACTACGTTGAAGGTCTCCCAAAAGTCTTTGGGAAGGGCGGCGCGCTCCGCGTTGGTCGCGTGGCCCAGGTTGACGATGCGGGCATCCAACCGGCTGAGCAGTTCCGCCGCGGCCTGGGTGGGGATGGCCGGCAGACCGGTGGTAAGTTCCTTCGCCAAGGCCTTGAACGCTTTTCCCCGGTCGATCTGCGCGCCGACATAGTCATTCCGGAACAAATTTTTCGCGGCGTCCTGCCAATAGGACTCGGCGCCGCTCCTCGTGGAGATGGATAGGTTCTTGGGCTGCCAGTACATGATGAGTTTGGGAGCTCGAAGGCTGGCTCGCAGTCCATAAGGGGGGACTTCCAAGGCCTGGACGTTCTTGAAGGCGAACTGTTTCATGCCTTTTCCCTCGGTGACCACAGGCGCCGCACCGCTGCCAGGGATGACGGAATAATCGAGGGGGAAATATTTCCCGATTTCCACGGTGAAGGCTTGGGTGGGATAGGCATTGGCCAGCGTCCATGCGCCGTACCAGCCGTTGTTCATCCGCCGGGGCAACCCTTCGACGGGCCCGTTGGCGGGCTCAGCCCAGCTCAATTCCACTACGCAATCAGCCGTCACGCCAGGCGCGACCAGGTGAGTCGCCCGGGCTTTCCCGCCCCAGCCATCCACGACCTTTTCCGCGAAATCCTTGCGGCTGTTGAAGAGCACCACCCTCCCGTCGGGGTAGACCGTCCGGCCTTTGATGTCAATTGCCGTGGGCGGCAGGTCATTGAAGGCGGCGGCATCGCGTCCCCCTTCCGCGAAGATCCTCGCCCGATAGAGGTACTCGATGAATCCCGACATGAACCGCATCCGCTCTTCGAGCACCACGGCACCTTTCGGGCCTTCCTTGATCGCCCAGACCGCGGGTGGGATGGGCTCGAAATCACTTGCAAACACGTTGAGAAAACTCATCAAAACGATGGGACAAGCCTGGAGCGAGCGCAGCTTCATGGGTGCCTTTATTGGGAAATGGATGACACAATTCTGACGAGGTATCCGATTCACGGCAATGCTTCGGACGTCTCCAGGTGGGCCTGATCATGATCTCCACCTGGAAGTGCTTCTATCGGTGAGACTAAGACGTGGAATCCAATCCCCTCCCCCCCTTCCCCATCCTCGGCCTCAGCGGCGGCATTGGTGCAGGAAAGAGCTTCGTCGCCAGCCAGATGGCAGCCAGAGGTTGGGCGGTGATCGATGCCGATGCCCTGGCGCGGGAGGTCGTGGCGCCGGGATCGGAGGGACTGGCGCATGTCCTCGCGGCGTTCGGCACGGGAATGCTCACCGCGAAAGGTTCTCTGGATCGCCCGGCCTTGGCCCGGGCCATCTTTGGAAATGACCCGGCCCGCCGCCGCCTGGAAGGCATCCTCCACCCCCGCATCGAAGCCCTTCGCGCCGAGAGGCTGGCCTCCCTGCCCCCCGGCACCAAGGGGGTGGTGCTGGACGCCGCCCTTTGGGTGGAACGCAGCCGGGCCCACCACTTCGATGCCTTCTGGGTGGTGGATGCCCCTGAATCCCTCCGCCTCCAACGGATCATGGCGAGGGAAACCTGGGATGAAACCCAGACCCGGGCGCGCATGGCCGCCCAGATCACCGGGCAGGAGCGGGTTCTGCACGGCGATTGGGTCATTCAAAATGATGGTCGCGACTTGGATCCATTGCTGGACGAAGCGGAGTCCGCCCTTCTGTCAAACTGGCAGACCTGCCGCCGGCGGAAATGGATCCTCGACATGAACGCACCCTTCAGCCCCGATCACCTGCGCGCCATCCTGGAGGCCCTCCTGGCCAAGGGCGGCGACTTCGCCGAGGTCTTCGTCGAGCAGCGCAAGGCCTGCGCCCTCGGCATGGATGATGGCCGCATCGAGGATGTGCTGGCCTCCGACACCTTCGGTGTGTCGCTGCGACTGGTGGAAGGCGAGACCACCCGCTTCGCCGACCTCATCGCACCCTCCGTGGCCGAGTTGCTGGAAGCCGCGGGCCTGCTGGCGGCCCCTGGCAAGGGCTCGGCCCTGGTGGTACCCGCGCTCCGGGAAGTGGCGGTGCCCACTCCCAGCCCCGTGTCCCAGGATCCCTCCACCGTGGCGCTGCCCGTGAAGGTGGCCCTCGTGAAATCCGCGGAGACCCTCGCCCGCAAGCACGGGGAATCCCTCAAGGCCGGCGCCGTGAAGCAGGTGGCCGTGGGCTACGGCGACAACACGCAGTCCGTGTGGATCGCCAGCGCCGAGGTTTCCGGTTCCGCCGTGGCAGGCACCCTGGCGAGGGACCACCGGGTACAGGGCGTGCTGCGCGTCAGCGTCACCGCCGGGGACGGTGAACAGCTCCAGACCGGTTACCAGGCCCTGGGCGAGACTCGCGGCTTCGAGCTGTTCACGCCCGAGGCCGTGGCCAAGACGGTGAAGGAAGCCACCCGCCTGGCGCTGCAGGCCCTGGAGGCCCAACCCGCCCCGGCCGGAACCTTCCCCGTGGTGCTCTCCAGCAGCGCCGGCGGCACCATGATCCACGAAGCCTGCGGCCATGGGCTCGAGGCCGATCTCGCGCTGGCGGGCATGAGCGCCTTCGCGGGCAAGCTCGGCGAACGGGTGGCGGGCGAGGGCGTCACCATCGTCGATGACGGCACCCTGCCCCACAAGCGCGGCAGCCAGGCCATCGACGACGAAGGCAAGGCCTCCAGCCGCGTGGTGCTCATCGAGAACGGCATCCTCAAGGCCTACCTGCAGTCCCGCAAGACCGCCCGCACCATGGGCGTGGAAGCCACCGGCAATGGCCGCCGCGAGAACTACCGCCACATCCCCATCCCCCGCATGCGCAACACCTTCCTCGCCGCGGGCACCGAGGCACCGGAAACCATCCTCGCGGACCTCGACCGTGGGCTCCTCGTCAAGCACATGGGCGGCGGACAGGTGGACACCGTCACCGGCAACTTCGTCTTCCAAGTGACGGAGGGCTATTGGGTGGAGAAGGGCGTCGCCAAGTACCCCGTGAAGAACGCCACCCTCAGCGGCTGCGGGCCGGAGGTGCTGAAGCAGATCACCCGGATCGGCAACGACCTCGCCCACTTCGATATCGGAACCTGTGGCAAGGATGGCCAGGGCGTGCCGGTGAGCGACGCGCTGCCCACGATCCTCTGCCCGGCGCTGGTGGTGGGTGGGACGGCGGAGCCCATGCCGAGCGTGCTGTAAGCCTGGAACAGACCAAACAAGAACCAAAAAAAAGCCAAAAACCAACCGGTGATGAACAGTGATGAACGGTGATAAAAGCTGGCATTCCCATCACTGTTCATCACCGTTCATCACTGGTTTTCTTTTTTCTTCCTTCTAAAGCCTGAGCAGCCCCATGGCCTCCCTCTCCGTCATCCAAGCCGACATCACCACCCTGGCCGTGGACGCCATCGTCAACGCGGCGAACTCGAGCCTGCTGGGGGGTGGCGGCGTGGACGGCGCCATCCACCGCGCGGCGGGCCCGGATCTGCTGAAGGACTGCCAGAAGATCCGGAATGCGCAGGGCGGCTGCCACACCGGCCAGGCCGTCATCACCGGGGCCCACCGGCTCCAGGCCCTCCACGTCATCCACACCGTTGGCCCCGTGTGGCAAGGCGGCGCCCACGGGGAGGACGAGCTCCTGGCCTCCTGCTACCGGGCCAGCCTCGCCCTGGCGGACCAGAATCAGTGCGATTCCATCGCCATCCCCGCCATCAGCACCGGGATCTTCGGCTTCCCCTCCGATCGCGCCGCCCGCATCGCCGTGCGCGAGTGCAGGGACTGGCAGGAATCCCATGCCCGACCCGGCTCCATCCTCCTCGTCGCGTATGACCCGGCCGCGATCCACCCACTCCAAGATGCCCTCGATGGGAATTCCTGACATGACCGACGCCTTCCGTTCCCTCATCACCGAGTCCCTGGAATCTCAGCTCCAGGCCGGCATCGCCCACGCCCTCGCCCTGGGTGCCGATGGCGCGGAGGCCTTCGTCTCCGTCTCCCGGAGCCGCAAGGCCAAGGTGCGCAACGGCCAGCTGGAGGACCTCACCGCCTCCAAGCGCGGCGGCCTCGGCGTGCGCGTGATCCGCGGCGGGAAGACGGGCATCGCCACGAGCACCGATCTCGCCTCGGGCGACTTCCGCGCCCTATTTGGGACGGCCTGGGAACTCAGCGCCCTGGGCGACGAGGATCCCTGGCTGCGCCAGGCCGAACCCTCGGGCACGGACGATCTGCCCTCCCGCTTCGACCCCCGCACCGAGGCCCTCACCACGGACGACCGCATCGCCCGGGCCTTCGCCCTTGAGCAGTCCGCCCGGGAGGCCTCTCCCAAGGTGTCTGCCGTGCGTGAATCCAGCTGGGCCGATGGCCTCGGCGCCAGCCTCCTCCTGACCCAGAAGGGCGTGCGCGCCGCGGACCTGGGCACCTCCTGCTCCGCCAGCATCGAGCTGGCCGTGGCCGAAGGCGAGGATCGCCAGGCCTCCTGGCATTGGGACATGGCCCGCCATCCCGGAGGCTTCGACCTGGCCGCCGTGGGGCGGGAAGCCGCGCTCAAGGGCGAGCGCAAGCTGAACCCCAAGCCCCTGCCCGCGGGCCGCTACCCCGTCGTCCTCCACCCCGAGGTGGCCGTGGACTTGCTGGGCATCGTGGCGGGCATGCTCAGCGCCGAGAGCGTGCTGAAGCAGCGCAGCCTCTTCGCGGGCAAAGTCGGTGAGCTCATCGCCTCGCCGCTCCTGACCCTGGTGGACGATGGCCGTCTCGTGCTGCACGGCAATCAGCCCGCCCTCGGGAGCGAGCCCTGGGATGCCGAGGGCCTGCCCACCCGCCGCAACGTGCTCCTGGAAAACGGGGTCCTGAAGACTTACCTCCACACCCTGAAGACCGCGGCTGAAATGGGCGTCGCCCCGACGGCCAACGCTGGCCGCGGCCTCGGCTCCAATCCCGGCGTGACGACCTTCAATCTCGTTCCCACCCCGGGCACGGACAGCGCCGAGGCCCTCTACCGCAAGGCGGGCAACGGCGTGCTCATCACGGAGATCATGGGCCTCCACACCGTGGACCCCACCAGCGGCGACCTCAGCGTGGGCGCCAGTGGCATCCGCATCCGGGACGGCGTGCTGGCCGAGCCCGTGGACAAGCTCACCTTCGCCGGCAACCTGCGGGACTTCCTCACCCGCATCGCCGCCCTGGGCAACGACACGCGCTGGTACGGTTCCAGCGTGGGCCTCAGCATCCTGCTGGAGGAGATCGCCCTGGGGGGAGCCTAGGGTTATCCACAGGCCCCCATGGATTGCCCCCTCCCAGCGCCACGGAACTCGAATCTCCACAAGGCCGTTCCGCACTGAACCATCCGTGGGGCAGCCTGGGAAGCAATCGATCTGATCCTACTGGAAGCCCAGCCGGCCCTGCCCCGGTACCATGGAGATCTGAGGTCTCCATGTCCGTCGATGCCGCTCGCCCCTACCTGGCCTTCCCCCACCTCGAGCCCGAGCTCCGTGCGGATCTGCAGGCCCTGATGGCCAAGTCGGAAGGAGGCGATGCCCTCGCCGCCGAGGAGTTGCAGGACCGCTTCAGCGAGCCCCTCGCCTTCGGCACCGGCGGCCTGCGCGGCGTCATGGCGGCAGGCCTCAAGCGGATGAACGCCCCCAATGTCCGCCGGGCCACCATGGCCCTCGCGGCCGTAGCGTCCAAACGGGCGCCCAGTCAGATGATCGCGGTGGTCGGCTTCGACACCCGCATCAACTCGGATGTCTTCGCCCTCGAAGCGGCCCGGGTGCTGGCCGCGGCCGGGTACACCGTGTACATCGGGGCCCGCCCCCTGCCCACGCCCTTCCTCTGCTACGCCATGCGGGTGCTGGGCTCCGGGTGCGGGGTGATCCTCACGGCCTCCCACAATCCCAAGGAGTACAACGGCTACAAGGCCTATAACGAGCGGGGCGGCCAGCTGGTGGCCCCCTGGGATGCCGAGGTCGAGGCGGAGATGGGGCGGCTGCCCCTCGTGCCCGAGCCCCCCAAGGCCGACCCTGATGCCATCCGGCCCATCCCCGTGGAAGTGGAGAACGCCTACCTCCAGATGGGCCTCGAACTGTTGCAGGATCCCAAGCCTTTCGAGCCGGCGAAGCTCCTCTACACGCCCTTCCACGGCACGGGCGGCGCCTTCGTGCCCGGCCTCTTCCACCTCGCGAAGCTGCCCCTCACCCTCAGCGGTTCGCAGTCCGTGCAGGATGGCAACTTCCCCACGGCGCCCCGGCCCAATCCCGAGGAGCTGGCCGCCTACAAAGCCCCCCTCAAGGAAGCCGAAGAACTCGGAATGGATGCCATCCTCGCCAATGATCCCGATGCGGATCGCATCGGCGTGGTGGCGAAGCGGGGCGGCGCCTGGGAGCTCATGAGCGGCAACGACCTCGCGGCCCTCACCCTGGATTACCTCTGCACCCAGAAGGGGCTGAACGGCGTCATGGTCACCACCGTCGTGACTTCCGACCTCCTGGCCGAGGTCGCCCGCTTCCACAAGCTCCCCGTGATGTGGACGCTGACCGGATTCAAAAACATCGCCGCCTGCATGGATCGTCTGGAGGAACTCGGCGAACCCTATGCCTTCAGTGCCGAAGAGAGCTACGGCATGCTCCTGTCCCCGACCCTCCGCGATAAGGACGGCGTCACCGCCGCGCTCCTCGTGGGCGAGATGCTCGGGCATTTCAAGGCCCGGGGCATGGGCGCCTTCGAGGCGGTGGAGGCCCTGCAGGAGAAGGTCGGCACCTTCCACAACCGCCTTGTAAACCTGGAGGATCCCCGGCCGGGGGGCGCCCAGCGATTCGCCGAAGCCATGGCCAGGATCCGCGCCGCGGGATTGGTTTCCCTCGGCGGGGAGAAGGTCGTGGCCTGGGAGGACTTCGAATCCTGCGAGTGGCATGGCCCCGCAGGCCAGGTGGAGCCCATCCTCGACCGGCCCGAGGAACGCGCCAAGGCCCGCCCCATCGAGCGGTCCAACGTCCTCAAATTCCGCCTGGAAAGCGGTGCCTTCGCCGCCTTCAGGCCCAGCGGCACCGAGCCGAAACTGAAGGTCTACCTCCAGAGCCGTACCACCCCCGAGGTGCTGGACGCCCTGGAGCGGGAAGCGCGGAGCCTGCTCGGCCTGGGTTGACCCCTTTCACCTTCCGGGCACGGGCCTCCGATGGGTTACCAGGGACTCGACAGCCTCGCCGTTCCCTAACACCATCAACCGCAACCTCACGAGGCGATCGTGCTCAGCAGCCATCCCCACATCCTCCTGGTCGATGATGAAGAGCTGAACCAGGACGTGCTGGGCCGAACCCTCCAGTCAGCCTCGTACGACGTCCTGGTCGCCGGGGATGGCGAGGAGGCCTGGAGCATCCTCACCGATCCCGCCACACCGCCCATCCAGGCCATCCTCCTGGATCGCATGATGCCGCGCCTGGACGGCATGGGCCTTTTGGCCCGCCTCCAGCAGGATCACCGCCTCCGCCGCATCCCCGTCATCCTCCAGACGGCCGATGGCAACCCCGGTCTCGTGGCCGAGAGCATCCGGGCCGGGGCCTTCTACCACCTCACCAAGCCCTTCCAGCGCGATCTCTTCCTCACCATCGTCGAAGCCGCCGTGAAGGAACGGCTGGATGTTGAGGAGGTGCAGCAGCGGATCGACTCGGCCGCCCGAGCGGCCACCCTGCTTCACCATGCTGAATTCCGCTTCCAGCGCACCGAGGAAGGGCGAGCCCTGGCCTCGTTGTTGAGCCAGGCCTGCCCAGAGCCCTACGATGCCGTGCTGGGCCTCTGGGAGCTTTTCCTGAACGCGGTGGAGCACGGGAACCTGGGATTCACTTACGAGGACAAGGGGCGCCTCCTGAAGGAGCGCCAGCTCAATCAGGCGATCGAAGCTCGGCTCGCCGAGGCCCCCTACCGGGACCGCTGGGTGAAGGTCACCTACCAACGGGATGCCGAGGGCCACCTCTACACCATCGAGGACGAGGGCTCCGGCTTCGCCTGGGATCGATACCTGGATCTGGATCCGGAGCGGGCCTTCCACTCCCATGGGCGCGGCATCGCCATGGCGCGGCACCTCTGCTTCTCCGAGCTCAGCTACCAGGGCCGGGGCAATATCGTGGTGGCCCGGATCAAGCCCTGAGAAGCCTCAGCGGACCAAGCCTGCGGAAGGCTCCTCCGGTAGCCAAAGCGGGCCGACGATGCTCCGGATGCGGGGATAGCGGACTTCCATCGCGGCCCTGACCTCCGGCTCCGCGTCCAAGGGAGGCCGCACCCGCCGCACCCGGATCACCCGGGGGCCCGGTCTGCCCCAGCTGTTTTCCGTCCACAGCGGCTCCACGCCGCCTTCGATCGAGAGCGGCGCGCCCTGGGGCTTCAGGAAGCGGACCTGCAGCATCGCCCCATCCCGATTGTCCCCTTCGGGCACAGGCTGGCCAGGCCTCCAGGTGCGGTCCTGATTGCTGATGAAGTTGCCGAGCGAGTAGGCCACGAGCCCCTTCCGGCCTTCCGCCTCCACCCAGGCGAGGGGCTGCAAGACATGGGGATGGTGGCCGATGATGAGGTCCACTCCGGCGCCCACGAGGGCCCGCGCCGCCGCCAGCTGCCGGGGGCTGGGCTGGTGCTGATATTCATTCCCCCAGTGGACGCTCACGATCACGACGTCGGCCTCGGCCCGGGCCGCTCGGATGGCGGGAAGCACCCGCTCGAGGTCCAGGGGGTGCACCCAAGGGGCCCCGGCGTCGCCGTTCAGATCCACATTGAAGATGTCGGTGCAGGCCAGCAGGGCGATCTTCAATCCGTTCCGCTCCAGCCAGAGGGGGCGTTCCGCGTCTGCCTGGGTGGGGCCGCTGCCCACCTGGAGCATTCCAGCCCCTTCCAGCCGTTGGAGGGTCTCGCGCACGCCCTTGGACCCCTGATCGAAGGCGTGGTTGTTCGCGGTGCTCACCACGTTCCAGCCCGCGGTCCGGAGGGCTGCGGGAAGCCCCTCGGGCGCATTGAAGACGAAGGGGACGCCGGGGCGCCCGCTGGTGGGGGCCACGGGCGTCTCCAAGTTGCCGAAGGCGAGGTCCGCCCCCTTGAGCAGCGGCGCCACGTCGGACCACAGGCCGTCGAAGCCGAGGGTCTCCGCAGCGCGTTTCACATCCTGGTGCATCATGATGTCGCCCACGGCCGCCAGGGTGAACGCACGGGAGGGCGGAGGCGGGGGCGGCGGAGGTGGCTCGGGGCGGGGCAGTCCGCGGGGCAGGAACAGGCCCAACCCCAACCCGAGGATCAGCAGCCAGGACCTGCGCCCGGAGACCGGTCCCGGATTGGCCGGAGCCTCCTCAGGCTTCATGGGCATTCACTTCGGGCCAATCTTGGGGCCCATGGAAGACCTCCAGGGGCACCCCCGGCAGGGAGCCGCGGATGCGGCAAGCCGCTGCCTCCAGCAAGTCGGCCTTGAGCGGACGCGCCGCGGCCTCGGGCGTGGGCCGGGCCACGGTATAGAGCTGGATCTCCTTCAGGGCGCCGCCCTGCACCTGGAGCTCTCGCAATCGCCCCGCATAGGCATCCACTTCCGCCTCGGAGGGCCCCTTCCCTTCCCACTCCAGAAAGAGCGTCTGGATGGTGAGCGGCCAGCGGCGCGAGGTGGCGAGCAGGTTGTCAAGAATGCGCTGGAACGGGATGGCGCTGCGATCCACGGCCTTGTAGTGGGCCTCCGTGCCGGCATCGAGCTTGGCCCAGATCTCGCCGTTCCACGCCATCATGCGCTCCAGGCCCAGCAGGATCTCGGGCGCCTGCAAGCGGCTGCTGTCCGTGATGAGCACGAGCTTCACATCTCTTAGGCCCCGGGCCTCCAGCAGGCCCGCCATGCGGGCGATGGCCTCCGGGAACTCCCGGGCGGTCGTCGGTTCGCCATCCCCGGAGAAGGCGATGTCGTTGAGGCGACGCTGGTCGGGGCGGGCGCTGTCGAAGGGGCTCACGCGGAAGAGGGTGCCATCCTGGGTGAGCTGGAGGAGGGCGTCCATCTCGCGGGCCATCTGATCCAGATCGATGTCGCGGCGCTTGGCGGGGGTCTTGCGATCCACCTCGCAGTAGACGCAATCGAAGTTGCACACCTTGTCCGGATTGAGGTTCACCCCGAGGGACACGCCTTTGGAGCGCCGGGAGATCACCGGGTAGCAGTAGTCGAAATCCTGCCAGATGCGCCGGTGGTCCAGGTGGGCCTTCACGAGATCCCTCATTCCGCCTTCTTCCTCCGGGGCTTGGAGGCGCCCGAAGCCACCCGATGCTCCAGCTCCAAAGCGGCCGTCCTGAGCATGTCCTGCTTCCACAGGATGGGCTCCGGACGGAGGTTGTCATCCACCGCCACCATGGTGAAGGAACCGGAAGTCACGTCCCGCCGGGCGTTGCTGACGGGGGCGTAGACCTTCACCTCCAGCTGGATGCAGAGGCTGGTGGTGCCCTGGCGGGCGATGTCGGCGTAGAACTCGATGATGTCCCCGGCCCGCACAGGGCTGTGGAACTCCAGCTCCGACACCTTGAGCGTGACGAAGCGGCGGTTGTGGCTCATGAGGGAGGCCGTGATGCCGGCCACCTTGTCCATGCGCGCCATCATGTCGCCGCCGAACAGGGTGGCGTTCAGGCCGATGTCTTGGTCGAGCACCATTTCACGGGAGATGAGCACGGAGCCTCCGGGAGATCGATTCTAACGGACCGGAGGCCGGAGGAACGCGTCCTCCGGCCTCCGGTCTGCAGTCTCTGGTCTTTTAGACCTTGACGCCCATGCGCTCGGCCATGGCGATGCCCATGTCCGCGGGGGACTTCACCACGGTGATGCCGGCGGCCTCGAGGGCCTTCATCTTCTCGGTGGCGGTGCCCTTGCCCCCGGAGATGATGGCGCCCGCGTGGCCCATGCGGCGGCCCGGAGGGGCCGTCTGGCCGGCGATGAAGCTGACGACGGGCTTGGTGACGTAGCTCTTCACGAACTCCGCGGCCTCTTCCTCGGCGGTGCCGCCGATCTCGCCGATCATGATGATGGAGTGGGTGTCCGGATCATCCTGGAACAGGCGCAGGGCGTCGATGTGGCTGGTGCCATTGACGGGGTCGCCGCCGATGCCGATGCAGGTGCTCTGGCCGATGCCCAGGGCGGTGAGCTGGCCCACGGCCTCATAGGTGAGGGTACCGGAGCGGGAGACGACACCCACGTGGCCGGCCTTGTGGATGCGGCCGGGCATGATGCCGATCTTGGCCTGGCCGGGCGTGATGACGCCGGGGCAGTTGGGGCCGATGAGGCGGCTCTTGGGGTACTCGGCGAGCACGCGCTTGACCTTCACCATGTCGAGGACGGGGATGCCCTCGGTGATGCAGACGATGAGCTCGATGCCGGCGTCCAGGGACTCCAGGATGGCGTCGGCCGCGCCCACGGGGGGCACGAAGATCATGCTGGCGTTGGCGCCGGAATCCTTGACGCAGTCGGCCACGGTGTTCCACACCTTGTAACCCTCGATCTCGGTGCCGCCCTTGCCGGGCGTGACGCCGCCGACGACGTTGGTGCCGTAGTCCTTGCAGCCCTTCGCGTGGAAGAGCCCCTCTCGGCCGGTGATGCCCTGCACGAGAAGCTTGGTGTGATTACCGACCAGAACGGCCATATCTAACCTCGCTAGTTTTGGAATTCATCTTGGGAATCGTCCCAGCGACTGTTGGTCGGCCGGGGCTTCGAATCAGGTTCGGGGGGGAGCTGGGCGCGCAGGGCCTTGAGGCGGCGCAGGTAGTCGCGCTTCTGGGCGTCCAGTTCCAGGTTCTTGCGGTAGAGGCGGAAGATCATCAGCACGACGAAGGCGAAGTTGACCCCCGCGCCTACGAACATGAGCCTCGGCACGTGGAGGAAGGTGTTCTCCCAGTTGCCCGGGCCCACCATCCACACGAAGGCGTACATCATGGGCAGCAGCCCCACCAGCACGAAGAAGAAGCCCCAGGCGATGCTCCAGGCCCGCTTGTGCATGTGGTCCTGGTACTCGGCGTAGAGTGCCTCGTATTCGGATTTGAGCTGCTCGATGTCCACGATCCGTCCTACTTGATGGAGGCGACCACCTTCTCGGCGGCGTCCTTGATGTTCTCGCCGACGATCAGGTTGTAGCCGCTCTCGGCGAGGATCTTCTTGCCCTCCTCGACGTTGGTGCCCTCGAGGCGCACCACCACGGGCACGGAGATCCCGATCTCCTTGGCCGCGTTCACGATGCCTTTGGCCACCACGTCGCAGCGCATGATGCCGCCGAAGATGTTGACGAGCACCGCCTTCACCGAGGTGTCCTGGAGGATGATCCGGAAGGCGTTCTTCACGGCATCCTCGGTGGCTCCGCCGCCGACATCCAGGAAGTTGGCGGGCGAACCGCCGTGGTACTTGATGATGTCCATGGTGCCCATGGCCAGGCCGGCGCCGTTCACCATGCAGCCGATGTTGCCATCGAGCTTGATGAAGTTCAGGTTGAACTTGCTGGCCTCGATCTCCTCCTCGGCCTCTTCATTGAGGTCGCGGTAGGCGAGGACGTCGGGATGGCGGAAGAGGCCGTTGTCGTCGAAGCCGATCTTGGCGTCGAGGGCGATCACGTCGCCCGTCTTGGTCTCCACCAGGGGGTTCACCTCGACCATGGAGCAATCCTTCTCCACGAAGAGGCGGTAGAGGTTCTGGAGGAAGACCACGCACTTCTTGAAGCCATCCCCGCTGAAGCCGAGGCCGAAGGCGATCTGGCGGGCCTGGAAGCCGGAGAGGCCCAGGGCGGGATCCACGACGACCTTGACGATCTTCTCGGGGGTCTTCTCGGCGACCTCCTCGATCTCGACGCCGCCCTCGGTGGAGGCCATCACCGTCACGCGGCTGGTGGCGCGATCCACGAGGAAGGCCAGGTACAGCTCCCGGGCGATGTCCACGGGATCACTGATGAACACCGTGCGGACCTTTCGGCCCTCGGGCCCGGTCTGCTTGGTGACGAGTTGCATGCCCATCATGGCCTTGAAGAGCTCGGCGGCCTTGTCGGGATCCGTGGCGAACTTCACCCCGCCGCCCTTTCCGCGCCCACCGGCGTGGATCTGGGCCTTGACGACGGACTGACCACCGTATTCCTTGGTGATCTGTCGAGCCTCCTCAGCATCCTGGGCGACCCTCCCATTGGGGGTGGCGACCTTGTACTGCCGCAGCAGTTCCTTGGCCTGGTATTCATGGATGTTCATGCATCCCTCCGAAAGACCGAATTTCAAGTCTAACGGGAAGAAGGCGTGATGTCCGTTCCCAAGGTTTCGACCCACAGGACGATAGGACCCCCATGGCCCAGCTCGACAAGCTCCTCCAGCACGTGATCCCCCGGGGCGGGCGCAGGCTCGTCCTGGAGCCTGACAAACAGCCCATCCTGGAGCTGGCCTCCGGGGACATGACCCCCCTGCTGCCCAACGCCCTCCCGGCCGTCATGGTGGATGTCCTGGCCTCCGACATCATCCCGGCCCACCAGAAGAGCTCCTGGCAGATGGGCTCGGGGGTGACCTTCGAGTACCGCCTGGGGGACCAGGGTTTTCGGATCCAGTGCATGAAGGACGGGGGGACGGTCAAGATCGTGGCCGAGCCGGCCGCCTCCCAGGGCAAGCTGACCCCCCCTCCGCCCCGCCGGCTCGAGCCCGCCTCGATCTCGGCCCCGGCCCCTCGCATCGAACTGGACCTACCTAAAGGGAGCCCCCAGGCCCCTGCCAAGCCCGGGGCGGCCGCCTCCGCCCAGG
This sequence comes from Acidobacteriota bacterium, assembly GCA_016192145.1. Taxonomy (GTDB): domain Bacteria; phylum Acidobacteriota; class Holophagae; order Holophagales; family Holophagaceae; genus JAFDVN01. Next base: position 103,365 of record JACPUT010000003.1, read on the forward strand.
CCCCCTCCCCTTCTGGGGTCCGGCCCTCCCGGCGACCCACCCCCAAACAGGGTCACCACCCCCTGGCCACCAAGCTCTTCCAGGCCCTCCTGGAAGCCAAGGGCTCCGACCTCCACTGCTCCAGCTTCGAGTGCCCCATCGTCCGGGTCTCCGGGGACATGAAGGACCTGGAGGACTTCGGGATCCTCAGCGACCAGCAGCTTCTGGAGCTGATGGAAGGGGTGGCCACCGAGGAGGGCTGGCGCCAGTTCTGCGAAACCAACGACGCGGACTTCGCTTACGCCTTTGAGGAGGGCGGATGCCGCCTTCGAATGAACTACTTCCTGGATCGGGTGGGCCCCGGCTTCGTCTGCCGCGTGATCCCCAACGAGATCCCGGATCCGGACAAGCTCGGCCTGCCCGACCCCGTCCGGCGCTTGGCCGGGCTCCAGAAGGGGCTGGTGCTCGTGACGGGCCCCACGGGCAGCGGCAAGAGCACCACCCTGGCCGCCATCATCGACCTCGCCAACCGCCAGCGCCACGACCACATCCTGACCCTGGAAGACCCCATCGAGTTCGTGCATCCCCGCAAGAAGTGCCTCATCAACCAGCGGGAGGTCCACACCCACACGGATTCCTTCAAATCCGGCCTCCGGGCGGCCCTGCGCGAGGATCCCGACATCATCCTCGTGGGCGAGATGCGGGATCTGGAAACCATCAGCCTGGCCCTGGAGACGGCCATCACGGGCCACCTCGTCTTCGGCACCCTCCACACCAACAACGCCATCAGCACCATCGACCGCGTGGTGGATCAGTTCCCGGCCGATCGCCAGCAGCAGATCCGGGTGATGCTCGCCGACGCCCTCAAATGCGTGGTCAGCCAGACCCTCCTGAAGCGCATCGGCGGCGGCCGGGTGGCCGCCCTGGAGACCTTGTTCATCAGCCCCGCCATCGCCAACCTCATCCGCGAAGGCAAGAACTTCCAGATCCCCTCGGCCATGCAGACGGGCCGCCAGTACGGCCAGCGGCTCATGAACGATGCCCTCGTCGACCTCATCAAGGCCAAACAGGTGGAGCCCATGGAGGGTTACCTCAAGTGCCCCGACAAGGAGAGCTTCGTGCAGGCCTGCAAGCGGGCCGGCATCGCCTTCGATCTGCGGCTCGGCGAAGTGGATTCATAAATCCAAATCGAAGGAATCACCACCAAGACACCAAGACACCAAGACACCAAGAAAAGCTGAGTTGGAACGCATCCTTTCATCGGCTTTTCTTGGTGTCTTGATGGTTCAGTCCTTTACGAAGGGATTGAAGTCCGTCCCCTCGTCATACACATCGACCCCTTCCGTCTTTTTCAGGCCGTTCACCACCAGGTAAGTGAGCGGTGTCATGGCCGCCTCATAGATCACCTTCGCCAGGTAACCCGAGCCCGCCATGATCAGGATCGTCTTCACGGGCAGGGTCCCCGCGAAGAGGCCGAAGGTGACGATGAGGCTATCCGCCGCCTGTCCGGCCACGGTGGAGCCGATGGTGCGGGTCCACAGCCAGCGACCGCCCGTCCACACCTTCATCTTCGCCATCACGTAGCTGTTGATGAACTCGCCCACCCAGAAGGCCGCGAGGCTCGCCAGGATGCCCCGGGCCGCCGTGCCGAACACGATCTCGAAAGCCCGCTGGTACTCCCCGGGCCAACCCGGCGCGGGCGGGATCCACACCATGAACAGGCCGAAGGCCCCCATGAGCAGGCTGGCGAAGAAACCCAACCAGATGGCCCGGCGGCTGCCGCCATACCCGTACACCTCGGTGAAGATGTCGCTGAAGATGTAGGTGATGGGAAAGAGCAGCTGGGCGCCACTGAAGATGAAGGGGCCGATGGCGGTGGGTTTCTGCCCCACGAGGTTGCTGACGAGCAGCACCACGACGTAAACGTGGACGAGAAGCTCGTACCACTTGAAACGGGATAGGGCTTGATCCCGGGCCGGGAGGTGGGGCAGCTGGAGTCGCATGGTGCTTCCATCATCGCCCAGGTCCCGTTCGGATCCGCGGGTCCTGTTCACCGGACAGGACCACCCGACCCAAACACGCCCCGAGTTCCGGATTGAAGACCCGCCTCAGCGGAGGCTGAGCACCACTTGGTTTCCCAGGTTCCCATGCGCCTCGAAGGCTCCCCGCTGGGCTTCCGGGAGCAGGCCGAAATCCCGTTGATCCGCCAGCACCCACACGGGGCGCGAGGGGTTGGCCAGCGCCATGGCCTGGGCGGTGGGCAGCAGGTTCTCCCGGCCCTCGGGCATCCAACGACGCTTCTCCTCCGCGCTCAAGTGGCTGCGGCCGTAGGCCAGCTCTCCCGTTCCCGCCACCACCACGCAGCGCTCGCCCGTCTGCCAGGTGATGCCCTGGTAGTACTGGCCGAAGCTGATCCACTGCGCGCCCTTGGGCGCCATTGAGACGAGCCGATCCACCGCCTTGCTCGGCCCCACCACCTGCTGCGCGGCGATGGGAAGCAGCAGCATGCAGCCCGACAAGGCCAACATGAACCGGCCGCCATCCCCCAGCCCACCCAGGCGTGGCCGGGAATCCAGGGACAGGCCCCGGGGCCGCACGCACCAGGCCCCGAAAAGCCCGAAGGCCAGGGCGATGGCGAGGAACCAGGGGCCCGGGTTCACATCCTTCACGAGGAATTGCGCCCCGAGGAACAGTAGCGCCAGCCCCAGCAACTCCCATCCGATGCGGCGCAGCGCTTGGGGGCTTTCTCCCTCACGCTCGAAGGTGGTGGCCAGAGCCGCCAGCGGCACGATGGAGGGAAGGATGTAGGGTGGCAGCTTGGAGCCGCTCAGGCTGAAGAAGACGACGGGCCAGGCGGCGCCGAGGAGGCAGAGGCCCACCACCCAGCGATGCAGGGCCGCGCTGGGCCCCTGGGGAGCCCGGCTCACCAGCAACGCGGCGCCCCGCTTCACGCCCACCACGGTATGGCTGAGCCAGGGCAGAAGCCCCGCCGCGAGGATGGGCAGGAAGTAGAGCTTATCCAGCAGCCAGTTGTCGGAGCCCTGGCGGGCATGCTCATGGGTGGTGAACCGGGTCCAGTGCTCGTGGATGAAGAAGAACTCGGCATGGCCCTGGAGGCCCTGGCCGCCCGGATTCGCCCGGTTCACGGCGATGAACCAGGGGGCCGTGAGCCCGAGGAGCAGCAGGAGCCCCAGCGGATGGAACAGGGTCATCAGCACGGCCTTGCGGATCTCCCCATTCCGGGCGAAGGCGAGGCTGAACACGAGGATGCCCCCCGCCAGAACCACCGCGGCGGGGCCCTTGGTGAGGAAGGCCGCGGCCAGGAAGGCATGACCGAGCAGCGTCCACTGCAGTGCGGGTGACCCCTCCACCCGGGCGCACACGGCCTCCATGGCCGCCGCCAGGGCCGCCACGATGAAGGCGCTGAAGAGCGCATCCAGGGTCAGGATCTGGCCCACCACGAAGCCCAGCAGGCAGCTGAGGGCCATGACACAGGCCCAGAGGGGCTTGCGGGCGCCGAGCCGCGTCGCCAGTCGCCAGGCGGCCCACATGACGAGGGCCGCCGCGATGGCGAGGGGCAACCGGGCCGCCCAGGCGTGCATTCCGAAGCCCTTGAGGAAGGTGCCGGAAAGCCAGTACTGGAGCGGCGGTTTCTCGAAGTAGAGGACCCCGTTGAGCTTGGGCGTGAGCCAATCCCCGGCCGCGATCATCTCCCGGGGGATCTCCGCATAGCGCGCCTCGTCGGGTTCCCACAGGGGGCGCAGGAAGAGGGGCAGCAGCCCGAAGGCCACCCAGAGGCCGATCAGGGTCCAGCGTTCGCGGCGGGGAGTCACGGACATCGGAGGCTCGGGCGGATCAGGCTTCGTCCGCCTGCTGCTCCATGGCCTCGTACTCCTTCAGGAAGAAGTCGAGGCTCTTCGAGAGGCTCTCTTTCATGCCCATCTTGGGATCGAAGCCGAAAGTCTCGCGCATCCGCTTGATGCTGGGGGTGCGCGCGAGCACGTCCTGATAGCCCTTGCCGTAGAAGTCGCCGCTGCTCGTCTCCACGATGGGGCTGAGGGCCACGCCCAGCTCCTTGCGCTTGGGGTGCGCGTCCCAGAGCTCGCGCAGCATCTCGGCCACTTCCCGAACGCTGTGGTTGTTCTTCGGATTGCCCAGGTTGAAGATCCCGCCGTCGGCCTTGCCATCCTTGTTCTCCAGGATGGACATGAGGCCGTCCATGGCGTCCTCCACGTCGATGAAGCAGCGGCGCTGGGCGCCGCCGTCCACGAGCTTGAGGGGCTCGCCCTGGATGAGGTTCCACACGAACTGGGTGACGAGGCGGCTGGAGCCCTCCTTCGCCGTGTTGAGGCTATCCAGCTTGGGGCCCATGAAGTTGAAGGGGCGGAATAGGGTGAACTTGAGGCCCTGTTGCCAGCCATAGGCCCAGATCACGCGGTCCAGCAGCTGCTTGGAGGTGCTGTAGATCCAGCGGTCCATGGGCACGGGGCCCGTGACGAGGGGGGATTCGTGCTCGTCGAACTCCGCGTCGGGGCACATGCCGTAGACCTCGGAGGTGGATGGGAAGACGATGCGCTTCTTGTACTTCACGCACTGGCGGACGACGCGGAGGTTCTCCTCGAAGTCCAGTTCGAAGACGCGCAGGGGGTTCTGCACGTACATCTTGGGCGTGGCGATGGCGACGAGGGGCAGCACCACGTCGCACTTCTTCACGTGGTACTCGATCCACTCCTTGGAAATCGTGATGTCCCCCTCCACGAAGTGGAAGCGCTCGTGGCCCATGTGCTCTGTGATCTTGTGGGAGCCAAGGTCCATGCCATAGACCTCCCAGTTCGTGTCGCGCAGGATGCGACCCACGAGGTGGGAGCCGATGAAGCCATTGACGCCGAGGATCAGGACCTTCATGGGATCTCCTAAATCAAACGAACCAGTTTACTTCATCCAACCCTTGTTTCTGAACCACATAAAAATCCCGAGGGTCAAGAGCGCCATGCCCCCCCAGGTGGCGTAGTACCCGTAGTGCGTGTCCAGTTCGGGCATGTGCTTGAAGTTCATGCCGTAGACGCCCGCGATGAAAGTCAGGGGCAGGAAGAAGGCGGAGAACACGGTGAGCACCCGCATCACCTCGTTGGTGCGGTGCCCTTGGAGGCTCAGGTGCAGGTTCAGGAGGTGGGTCGCCCCTTCCTGGAGTTCGTCGGCCCAGGCCTGCAGGCGGTCCGTCTCCTCGTGGAGGTCGGCCAGGAACCCGCCCTCGTCATGGAAATCCGCCCGCAGCTCCCCGAGGATTGCCAGCGTCCGTCCCAGCACCCGCTTGATCACGGAGCACCGGCGCTTGACCTGGTAGATCTGGCGGAGGCGGTCGGAGACCACCGCCTGGGCCAGCAGCGCGGCCTCCAATCGATCCAGGGCCTCTTCAGCGGCCCTCAGCGGGCCCTCGTAGCTGTGCACGGCCCCGCCGATGAGCCAGCGCACCAGATGTTCCGGTTTGGGAACCGGAGCCCCCGGGCCGTTCGCCTTTTGGATCACGAGCTGGGCGAAAGGCTGGTCGCGCCGCCTCACGGTGAAGAGGTGATCCGGGGTGCGGAACATCACGAGGCGGCGGGTGAGGGCCTGGAAGGTCTCGCCCCCGCTGGCCTTCTCATCCCACGCCCGCACGATGAGGAGGAGGCCCTCCTCGAAGCGCTCCACCTTGGGCAGGTGGGGCTGTTTCAGGAAGTCCCGCACCACTTCGGCCGGGAGCCCGTACTCGCCGCTGAGGGTGCGGGCCTCCTCCTCCCGGGGGTCCAGGATGTCCACCCAGGTGAAGGGGGTTCCGGCGGGCAGCGGAAGCGTCTGATGCATGCCCCTAGGATGCCCGGGTCCGACGCCAGATGGGGCAGGCCAGGAGCAGGAACTCCAGAGCGCCCCCCGGGAGGCTGAGGAACTGCCCCCTCAGGCCCGGCAGACGACCTTGCCGAAGCCCTTACCCGCCGCCAGGTGCCGCTGGGCCTCCGGGTACGCCTCGAGGTCGAACACCTTGTCGAGGACGGGGAAGAAGGGCGGATTGGTGGGATTGCGGGCCACGTGGCCCAGCAAAGTCCACAGGTGTTCCCGCCGCCCCATGTAGGAACCGAGGATCTGCAGCTGCTTGGCGAAAAGCACGCGGAGATCCAGGGGTGTCTCCCGGCCCACGGTGCTGCCACAGCTGACGATGCGGCCCGCCCGCGCCGCGCAAGCCATGGAGGTGGGCCAGGTGGCGGCGCCCGTGTGCTCGAAGACGACGTCCACCCCCCGCTTGCCGGTGATCTGCTTGACCTTCGCGGCCACATCCTCGCGATTGCGGTCGATCACGTGCTGCGCGCCCAGCTCCCAGCACTTCATGGCCTTCATGGGATCGCCCACCACGGCGATGGCCTGGCCGCCCAGGAAGCGAACGAGCTGCAGGGCCGCGCTGCCCACGCCGCTGCCGCCCCCCCACACGAGCACCGTCTCACCGGGCTGCAGGCGGGCCTTCTGCACGAGCATCTCCCAGGCCGTGAGGAACACCAGGGGGAAGGCCGCCGCCTGCTCAAAGCTCCAGTTGCCGGGGATGGGCAGCAGGTTGGCCGCGGGCACCATCACGTGGGTGGCCGCCGTGCCATCGCAGGCGTGGCCCATGACCTTGTACTGGGCGCAGCGCATGTCGTCGCCGCGCAGACAGCTGGCGCAGACGCCGCAGCTGAGCCCCGGCGCGATGAAGGCCGAGCCACCCACCGTGAGCCCCGTGGGCAGCTGGGTGCCCTCGCCCACCGCCTCGAGGACGCCCGCGCCATCGCAGCCCGGCGTGAGTGGCAGCGGTAGCTTCACCCCCTCGATGCCGTAGGTGGTCCACAGGTCCAGATGGTTGAGGGCCATGGCCTTCACGGCCAGCCGCACCCACCCTGGCCCGGGCTCTCCGGGATCGAAGGATTCCTTTACAGGAGACCCTGCAGGGCCGTGCTCGAGGATGCGGAAGCGATAGGAGGACATGGCCCCCATTCTCGCCGAAGTGCCGAGATCAGGCTGGGTGTTAACAGGATGGACAGGAGGAAGGACGATTAAGGAGGATCAGGAAGAGGGCCCTGCAAATGGATCCCAAGGCGACATTCCCGTGTGCAGGCTTGGTTGAAAAGCTGGGACACGGAGGACACAGAGGGCGCTGCGCGCCTCGGGGAGGGCACGGAGGGCCGCCGACCCACCCCTGCGCTCCGACCATCCTCGGCCACGCCCGCCCCATGAGCACGGCATCGTGATCAGGTCCAGGCGCGTTGCGCCCAAGGGCCGCTTGCGGCCCTTGATCCCGGGCTGGGCCATGGCGGGCCTTCATGGGTCCGCCCAGGCCCGGCCTGGGATTGGAACTTGATCACGCGGTTGGGTCGGCGGCCCTCTGTGTCCTCCCGGCTTTTCTCTGTGACCTCTGTGTCCCGCTTATATCCGCTTTGATCCTGTCCATCCTGTTCCAGGAAGGGTCCGACCAAAGCCCTACTCCGACTTGAGTGACCGGTTCATGAGCCGCTCCACGGCCGAGGCCGGGGAGTCGCCGTCCAACAGCCGGGCCACGGCCTCCGTGATGGGAAGGTCCACCCCGGCTTCCTTGCCCAGATCCAGGGCGGCCCGGGTGGTGGGGACGCCTTCGGCCACTTGGCCACCCAGCGTGGCGATGGCTTCATCCAGGGTCATGCCCTGGGCCAAGGCGGCGCCCAGGCGGCGGTTGCGGCTCTGGGGGCCCGTGGCGGTGAGCAGAAGATCGCCCATGCCGGCGAGGCCCATCACCGTCTCGGAGCGTCCGCCGCGGGCTTCCACGAGGCGGGCCATCTCGGCGAGACCCCGGGTGATGAGGGCGGCGCGGGCGTTGTGCCCGAGGCCCAGCTGCTCCACGAGACCCGCGGCGATGGCGAGCACGTTCTTCAAGGCCCCGCAGAGTTCGGCGCCCACCACATCCCGGCTGAGGTAGAGGCGCAGGCGCTCGGTGGCCAGGCGACGCTGGACTTCCATGGCCTGGAAATCCGTGATGGCGTCGGGCACCGCCAGCACCAGCGCCGCGGGCAGCCCCTTGGCCACCTCATCCGCGAAGGTGGGGCCGGAGAGGGTGCCCACGGGCATCTCCAGCAGGGGGCCCAGGGCCTGGCTGACGGTCTGGTGAGTGTGGGTGACGAGCCCCTTGGAGCTGTGCAGCAGCAGGGCCGGACGTGTCTCGGCTTGGGCGATGAGATCCCGCCAGGCCCCGGCGCTGGCCTGGACGGGCAGGCAGGAGATCCACACGGGAGCGCCCAGCGCCTGCATCGGATCCTCCACCGGGTGGACGCCCCCCGTGAGCGGCACGCCGTTCAGGCGGGGATGCAGCCGGGTGGCCGCCATCTCGCGCATCTTCTCGGGGGTATGGCCCCAGAGCGCCACCCGGTTGCCCGCCCGGGCCCAGGCGCAGGCGAGGGCCGTGCCCCAGACGCCCGCCCCGAAGATGCCGATCTCGAACTCAGCCATGGGAGGCCTCTCCCTTCCTGGCGCCCCAGAGCGGGCTCTCGGTGCCGGCCAGGAGGCGGCGGATGTTCTCGTGGTGCTTGATCACCACGAGGCCCGCCAGGAGGGACCAGAGAACGATGACGGAGGCTTCGTGGGTGGGCCAGGTGAGGAGCGATCCGAAGCCCAGCTTCAGGGCGAAGGAGCCGCTGCTCACCTCCAGGGTGCGCTGGGGCTCCGGCAGGAGGGCCAGCATCACGGGCATGAGGGCGGAGCCCAGGATGCTCCCCAGGGAGACGTAGCGGGTGAGGGCCACGAGCACGAGGAACAGCACCATGCTCGGCATCACCATGAGCCAGTGGAAGGCCAGCGCCGCGCCGAGGGCCGTGGCCACGCCCTTGCCGCCCTGGAACTTCAGCCAGGGGGTGAAGACGTGACCGGCCGTGGCGGCCAGGGCCACGCCGGCGGTGCTGGCGGGATCCCAGCCCTGGGACTTGGCCAGGTAGACGGGCAGGAAGCCCTTGGCGATATCCAGGAGCAGCGTGACGATGCCCAGGGCCTTGCCGCCCACGCGGCTCACGTTGGTGGCGCCGATGTTGCCGCTGCCGTGCTCCCGCACATCCCCCTTCCCGGCCAACCGGACCAGCAGGAGGCCGAAGGGGATGCTTCCGCACAGGAAGGCACCCAGGCACCCGAGGGTGAGGAGCAGCGGATCAGGAGTGGACATGGTCCCAGTTTAGCAGTGGGGGCCCTTCTCAAAAGGCCGCTTCCAGCGGCCTTTTGAGATATGGACATGCATGGGAAAAGGGCGTCAGAGCAGCGAGCGACGGAGCAGATCCAGGGCCCAGGCGGCCCCCCGCAGCTGGATATCCGCCCGCTCGCCGGGGATGCTGAAGCGCCGGAGCTCTGTGGTGTCCGGCCCCGAGAGGGCGATGATGCAGTCCCCCACGGAGGTGGCGCCCTGGGGATCCAGATCCGGCCCGGCGTTGCCGGTCACGGCCAGCCCCCAGGTGGTGGCCAGCTTCTGCCGGATCCCCTCGGCCATGGCCTCCGTCACGGGCTCGCTCACGGTGCCGTGGGCGGCGATGAGACCCGCGTCCACTCCCGCCAAGGCCTCCTTCGCAGCCGCCGTGTAGGCCACCGCCCCGCCGCGGAAGACGCGGGATGCCCCCGGCACCGAGGTGAGCTTCGCGCTGAGCAGCCCGCCGGGCATGCTCTCGGCCAGGGCCAGGGTCTCGTCGCGGGCCTGCAGGAGGCGCAGCACCTCGTCCTCCAGGTTTGAATCGCCCACGCAGACGAGGTCCGGTCCCAGCAGGTCCCGAAGCTCCGCCTCCGCGGAGGCCAGGGCCGCGGGATCCGGGTGGCGCGCCTGCAACTCCACCTGCACGATGCCGGCGAGGATCGTCCAATCCAGGTGCGCGTGGCGCTCCCGAAGGTCCCTGGTGCGCTCATCCAAGGTGCTTTCGGGTACGCCCCCCACCACCACCCGCAGCGTGTGCAGGGTGGCTCCGGCCCGGGCCGCCAGGCGGGGCTCCACCTGATCCAGCCACATGCGTTTCATCTCGCGGGGCACGCCCGGCATCATCACCACGGTGCAGCGCCCCTTGCCCGCGGGCGCCTCCCACCAGATGCCCGGCGCCGTGCCCAGGGGATTGCGCACGGCCTCGGCCCCTTCGGGAATGAGGATCTGCTTGAGGTTGTTCGCACTGGGCACCCGGTTCCGCGACGCGTAGAAGGCCATGAGATCGGCCTTGCACGCGGCGTCTTCATGGAGGGGCGCGCTCGCGATCTCAGCCAGCACCTCCTTGGTGAAGTCGTCGAAGGTCGGCCCCAGGCCCCCCGTGGTGAGCACGAGATCCGAGCGATCCAGCGCTTCGCGGAACAGGTCGGCCAAGTCCTGGCGGTCGTCCCCCACGCAGGTCTTCCGGTGGAAGGCCAGCCCCAGGCGGGCCAGGCGCTGGGCCAACCACACGGAGTTCGTGTCCACCCGCTCCGTGGCGAGGAGCTCCGTACCTACGGCGATGCATTCGATGCGCATGCCCCAGGATAAGCTGGCACGCTGGTGCCATGATCCACGACCTTGACGATCTGCAGCTGACCTCGGAAGACGACGAATTCCTGGAGGAACTCGGTCGCCGCACCCTCTCCGAGGGCCCGTGGACCACGGTGGCCTTCCTCGTGCGCAGCCGCAAGGATCCCGAAGGCCCCTGGGAGGGGCCCTTCCTCTGGCTGCACCGCTACCAGAAGGTGGCCCAGGGGTGGAAGCTCGTGAGCCGCTTTCGCACCACGGATCTCCAGCAATTGAACCGGTTGAAGGCCTCCTTGGAGGCCTGGTCCGATCACATCAATGAAGTCAGGTAGCGTTCGCGGATCACGGCGAGGTGATGGGCCGCGTGACCCGCGCAGAAGTAGGGGAAGCCGCAGGCCTTGATCTGGACGGAATTGGCGTTGCCGATGCGGGTCCACGCTTCTTCCGTCATGCCCTCGAAGAGGCTCAGATTGGCCTGCCGGGCATGGATGAAGTCGGCCAGCAGGTCCTTCAGGGGCCGCGCGTCGAAGCGGGCGGCGGCCACGTAGGCATCCTCATCGAAGCCCGGCAGCGGCTTCTGCTCGCCCCGGCCCACGCACATGGCCCGATAGCCGAACACCCGTTCCGCGTCGGCGAGGTGACCCAGGAGCTCCTTGAGGCTCCATTTGCCTTCCGCGTAGCGGTGGAGCCCCTGGGCCTCGCTCAGCGGGCCGAAGATCCCCCGTACCTCGTCCAACTGGGCCTCCAGCATGAATCGCACATCCACGCCCTCCGGCACCGCGTTCACGTAGGGCGCGTAGAAGGGGGCGTAGTCGAAGGCGGTGGGGCGTGGAATGGCCATGGGGGCTCCGAAACAGGGGATGGGGTTGGGTCCTTAGGTGCTTTTGTCCTTAGTCCTTAGTCCTTAGTCCTTGGCTGACGACGATCCAGCGGGACATGGAAGCAAGGGTGGGTCGTGGGCTGCCAAGGACCAAGGACCAAGGACCAAGGACTTCAGAAGGTCATGACCTTCATGGTGTTCGTGGTGCCCGTCTTCCAGAGGGGCAGGCCCATGGTCATCACCACGCGATCCATGGCCATGAGCTCATGTTTGGCGAGCAGCAGTTCGCGCACCACCTCCACCATCTCATCCGTGCTCTGCACCCGGGGAATGAGCATGGGCGTCACCCCCCGCAGCAGGCCCATGCGGCGGGCGGTGATGGGATCGGTGGTGGCGCCCAGCACCGGCGTTCGACCCGCCAGGCGGCTCACCATCCGGGCCGTTCCACCCCCTTCGGTGAAGGCCACGAGCCAGCGGGCGTTGATCTCCTCGGCGGTGCGGCAGGCGGCGAAGGCCACGGAGATGTCCGTGCGGCCCAGCACCGACTCCGGCAGATCCTCCATGAGGGGGCGCACGCGCTGCTTGTGGTTGGCGTCGGCCTCGGCGGCGATGCGGGCCAGCCACTGCACCGCCTCCACGGGGTAGGAGCCCGAGGCGCTCTCGGCGCTGAGCATCACGGCATCGGTGCCATCCCAGATGGCGTTGGCCACGTCGCTGGCCTCGGCCCGGGTGGGTTGGGGGTGGTCGATCATGCTCTCCAACATCTGGGTGGCGGTGATGACGGGCTTCAGGGACCGGCGGGCCGCCTTGATGATCTGCTTCTGGAGCCCGGGAACGCGCTCCACGCCCAGTTCCACGCCCAGATCGCCGCGGGCCACCATGACGCCCCAGCTCACGTCCAGGATTTCCTCCAGGTGGGCCAAGGCCGAAGGATGCTCGATTTTGGCGATGACGGGCTGGCTGCCCCCCAGATGCTGGATGATGGCCTGGAGCTGCTGCACGTCGCTGGCCTTGCGCACGAAGCTCTGGGCGAAGAGGTCGACGCCGTGCTCCACGCCCCAGCGGATGTCCACGTGGTCCTTCTCCGTGAGGGGATCCATGCGCAGGTTGATGCCGATGGGATGGATGCCCTTGCGGGCCTTGAGCAGGCCGCCGCGGGTCACCTTCACCCGCACCTTCTCCGGGGCCTTGGCGATGATCTCCACCTCCAGGGCCCCGTCATCCAGGAGCCAGCGCTGGCCCATCTCGGCCGCCTCGAAGAGCTCCGGATGGGGAAGCGGCGCGAGCCAGGCCATGCCCGAGGTGGGCGGCGTCGTCCCTTCCGGGAAGAAAACCCCCTCGCTGCCCTCCGAGAGTTCCAAGGGCATCTCCAGCTTGCCCACCCGCCACTTGGGGCCCTGGAGGTCGAGGAAGACGGGAATCACCCGACCCAGTTCCTCGCTGAGGGCTCGAACCTGGCGCAGGCCTTCGGCCCGGCCCTCCAGATCTCCATGGCTCGCGTTGAGACGCACCGAGTCGGCTTCCTTGAGCGCCTCCCGAAGTTTGTCGCCATCCAAGAGGGCGGGACCCAAGGTCATTACGAGCTTCGTCTTGCGCATGATTGCCCCTTCGCGATGCACAGGGTTATCCACAGAGTTTTCCACAGAGTCCGGCGCAATCCCATATTTTTTGGGCCTTTGCGAAGGTTGATGCGGGTGTTACATTCTCGGTTCCCCCGTTCGTTGGAGTCACCTCATGCGTGAGAAGCTGCGAAACCTCGTGGCCGAAATGGTGCGTTGCGGAATCCCCCTCGACATGGCCAAGCGGGAGTTCGAGCGCGTCTACCTGGAGGAGGTCCTGGCCTCCTTCGATGGCAATCAGAGCGCCGCCGCCCGGGAGCTGGGCATCCATCGCAACACCCTCAGCCGCAAGCTGGAGGAACCCGTGCCCCAGCGCCGGCAGGCGACCCTGGCCTCCTGAGCCCCCCCTGAGCCCAGGTCAAGGCGCCCCCGGGCGCCTTTTCATTTTGGGCTCAAACCCGGGAAATTCGGTCAAGACTCAGGACTTGGCGCCTCGGACTCGTTACAAAGGAAGCAGGGAGTCTCCATGCGCAAGGTGGCCATCAACGGACTGGGACGGATCGGGCGCCTGGTGCTGCGGCACCTGATGGAGGTGCCGCACGTGCAGGTGGTGGCGGTGAATGACCTCACGGATGCCCCCACCCTCGCCCACCTGATGCAGTACGACAGCATCCATGGCCGCGCGCCCTTCCCCGTGGCGGCCGACGGGAACTACCTCGTTCTCGGGGGGCGCCGCATCCGCGTTTACAAGGAGAAGGACGCCCAGCTCATCCCCTTTGGCGCCGTGGGCGCGGAGGTGGTTCTGGAATGCACCGGCTACTACACCCGCAAAGCCAGGGCCTGCGTGCACCTGCAGGGCTCCGTGAAGCAGGTCATCATCAGCGCCCCCGCCGATGGGGCCGACCTCACCGTGGTCATGGGCGTCAACGAGAGCGCCGTGGACCCCGCCACCCAGACCGTGCTCTCCAACGCCAGCTGCACCACCAACTGCCTGGCCCCCATGGTGCAGGTCCTGGATCAGGCCTTCGGCCTCGACTACGGCTTCATGACCACCATCCACAGCTACACCAACGACCAGCGCATCCTCGACCTGCCCCACCAGGATCTGCGCCGCGCCCGGGCCGCCGCCCTGAGCATGATCCCCACCAGCACCGGCGCCGCCAAGGCGATCTCCCTCGTCCTGCCCCACCTGGAAGGGCGACTGGATGGCGTGGCCGTGCGCGTGCCCACCCCCGACGGCAGCCTCACGGATCTGACGGCCACCCTGAAACGGGACGCCACGCTGGAAGAAGTCCACGCCGCCTTCCGCAGGGCCCATCAAGAAGGCCCCCTGGCCCCCTATCTGAATTACCTGGAAGCGGAGCTCGTGAGCTCCGATATCGTGGGAACTGCCGCCTCCTGCAGCTATGATCCCTACCTCACCCGAATGCTCGGCCCCCGCATGGTCAAGGTGTTCGGCTGGTACGACAACGAGTTCGGCTATAGCGCCCGGTTGAAGGACCTCACCCTTCACGTCCTGTCAAAGCTGGCCTGAGTCACGATCCACTTGCCCTAAGCTCGAAGGATGATCGGGATCAACGGCCTCGGCCGCATCGGCCGCCTGCTGCTCCGCCGCCTGGCGGGGTCGACGCCCCATGCGCTGGTGGCCTTGAATGACCCAGCCCCCTTGGACACCCTCGTCCATCTGCTTCGCTTCGATTCCGTCCATGGCCCGAGTCCCGTTTCCGTCGCGGGCCGCCGCGTGGGTGGCCAGGATTGGCTCCGCATCGGCGCAGTGGATCTGCCCCTGCACCACGCCACGGATCCCGGATCGATCCCCTGGGCGGGGGTCAACATCGCCGTGGAAGCCAGCGGCCGCTTCACCCGACGGGAGGAGGCCGCCCGGCACCTGCGGGGAGACGTCAGCCACGTCATCATCAGCGCCCCCAGCCCCGACCCCGATCTCACCGTCATCGCCCCCGTGAATGGAGCCGAACTCGATCTGACCCGGCATCACGTCCTCAGCAACGGCAGCTGCACCGCCCACGCCACGGCCCCCATGCTGGAGGTGCTGAATCAGGCCTTCGGGGTGGAGGCGGGGGGCATGAGCACCGTCCATGTGGTCACCAACGATCAGCGTCTGCTGGATCTCCCCCACAAGGACCTCCGCCGGGCCCGGGCCGCCTTCCAGAGCATCATCCCCACCACCTCCTCCGCCTTCGGGGCCCTGCGCCAGGCCCAGCCCTGGTTGCCGGAGGGCTTCGCGGGGTTCGCCATCCGGGTGCCCACCCTCAGCGTCAACCTCGTGGACGTCACCGCCACCCTGAGGCGCCCCGCCACCGTGGATTCCCTGAACGCCTCATTCCGAGAGGCCGCCGAGGAGCGGTTCACGGGGATCCTCGGCATCGCCCACGATCATGCCGTCAGCAGTGATTTCACGGACCGCAGCGAGAGCGTGCTCATGGATCTGGATCTCACCCGCATGCTGGGGGAACGTTTCGTGAAGGTCTTCGGCTGGCATGACAATGAAACGGGCTACGCCGCGCGGCTGGAGGATCTGGTGCTCACACTCCACCAACTTCGGGGCAAACCAAATTCCTGAAGCCCCGTAGACGAAGCAGTCCCCCCTTCGGAGAACCGGCCATGCTGCGTCCCCTTGTGTGTTTCTTGATCACCGTTCCCACCCTGATGGCCCAGGAGCCCTCCCTGGAGGCCCTGCGGGAAGCGGGTCAATGGAAACAAGTGCGCGCCCGCATCGACGGCTGGTACCGGGCCAAGCCCAACGACCCCTACGCCCTGCTGTGGATGTCCCGCGTGAAGATGGCCTTCAACGATCTGGAGACCGGCCTGGACTTGGCCCGCAAGGCCGCGGCCCTGAGGCCCGAGGATCCCGACTTCCAGGCCCAGCTGGGCATGGCGGCCGGCCAGACGGCGGGAAGTACCGAGGGAATGATGAAACAGATCTCCCTGGCCCGGGAGATGAAGAAGGCCCTGGAGGCATCCTTGGCCACCAAGCTCGATAACGAGTTGGGCACCCAGTACCTGCTGCAGTTCTACCTCCAGGCCCCTGCCATCGCGGGAGGCGGCGAAGGCAAGGCCCAGGAGCTGGCCAATCGCGTACTGGCCATCAACCCCGTCCGAGGCCTCCTGATCCAAGCCACCATCGCCTTCAAAGCCAAGAATCCCGAAGGCGCCAAAGCCAAAATTCTCGAAGCCCTGGCGAAGGATCCCAAGTCCTTCGACGCACAGCTGTCCATGGCGAACTACCACCTGCGTCTAAAGCCCCAAGCCCTCGACGCGGCCATGGCCTGTTATCGCCAGGCCCAGGCGTTGAAGCCCAAGGAGGTGCTGCCCTATTCCCAATTGGCCGCCATCCTGGCGGAACAGGGCAAGTGGGCGGAACTGGATGCGACCTTGGCCCAGGCCCGCCAAGCGGCGCCCAACAACTGGCTTCCCTACTACAGCGCCGGCCGCAACCTCATCGCCGAAAACAAGCACCTTGATCGCGCCGAGGGCTACCTCAAGACCTATTTGGGCCAGGAACCCGAAGGCACGAGCCCCGATTGGGCCGCCGCCCATTGGCGCCTGGGGCAGCTCTACGAGAAGCTGGGCCGAAAGGCCGACGCCCAGCGCGAGCTGGCAGAGGCGCTCAAGCTCAGGCCCCAATTCCCCCAGGCCAAGAAGGATCTGGAGCGCCTCGCCAAAGGCTGAGGGGTTCGACGTTCGAACCGATCTGTTAACAGGATGGATCAGTCCGCGAAGCTCCAGAGCTTTACGCCACTCACCTGATCCAGCACGGCCCGGATCAGGTCGGGTGCGTCGGTGCCCAGCGTCCGCACCAGCACCTCCACCCCTTCACCCTCCCCTTGGGGTTTCAGGGAGACCGCGTGGATGGAAGCCACGGCGCCGCCCCAGGCCGGGTGGTGGGCCAAGGGCCGGGCCAGGCTTTCGAAATCCAGAGTCACGATCCACCGATTGGGCAACGGTTCCATGCGGGCCCCGGGCACCAGGGCGCCCACTTCGCGGGGCTGCAGCAGCACGAGGTGGTGCTCCCCATCCCGCTCCCCGTGCCAACTCAGGAAAGGCGGCAGCACCCAGAAGCCGATGCCGCCCTTGCGATGCTCGGGCCAGCCCCGCAACTCCGCCACATCCAGGCGGTCCGCCACCTCCATGGCCAGGCGGGCGAGATCGGGGTCCGTGGGGGGCAACCAGGGTTCAATGGTCCAATTCGTCATTCCTCCAGTGTGCCTCAAGGGCGCGCACCAACAGGTACGTGGAGTCCAGATGCGCGCCTGCGTTACGCTGCCTGGATGGATTCCGGGTGTCCCCTCATCGTCACTGGCCAGCAGATCGGGGCCGGTTGGAGCCCCGCCCTGTCGGTGGTGAAGGCGCTCGCCGCGCTCGCCCTGGCCAAACGCCTGGGCGGCGAAGCCATCTACTGGATGGCCGACGAGGACCATGACCACCTGGAAGTCGCCTCGGTGGTGGGCCAAGATGGCAACCGCCTCCGGCACCATCGCTTCCGCTTCGGGTCGCCCGCGGGCATCGCCACGGGCTGGTTGCCCTGGACGGAGGCGCACCAGGCCGAGGCGGAATCCCTGTGGGGGCCCCTCCCCAAGCCTTCGAGGTCCACCCTAAAGGATCATGTGCTGGCTCTGGGGGAACCCCTCTGGCGCCGGGGCCTGAGGCCCTTCTCGCCCACGGAGGCCCACCGTCGCGACGCCATCCAGGATGAACTGGAGCGCTGGCGCGCCCTGAATCTGGAAGCCGACCTCATCCGGCAGGCCGAGCGCCTGGAGGCCGAGGGGGTGAAGATGGTCCTGGATCCGCGCACCCAGGCGGCGTGGTTCTCCCTGGATCCGGCCACGGGGCGGCGCGCCCGGCTCGAGCCGGGCGAGGTCCCGCCCGCAGGCACCTGGCTGAGTCCCGGCGCCGCCGTGCGGCCCCTGATGCAGTCCCTGCTCCTGCCCGTCACCCATGCGGTGCTGGGCCCTGGAGAACG
This sequence comes from Acidobacteriota bacterium, assembly GCA_016192145.1. GTDB lineage: Bacteria > Acidobacteriota > Holophagae > Holophagales > Holophagaceae > JAFDVN01. The sequence continues at coordinate 121,187 of JACPUT010000003.1, forward strand.
CGCCTACTGGCGCCTCTGCGAGCCCCTGTGGGAGCGCGTGGGTCTGCAGGCCCCCGAGATCGTGCCCCGCACCCGCGCCTTCGTGGTGCCCAAGGGCTTCGACCTTCCCAAGGAGCGGCTCCCGGACCTTCGCGCGGGGAACTGGGGCGCCTTCGTGCAGAGCGCGGCCCTGCCCAGCCTGGGACTGCAGATGCCCCGCACGTCGCCCCTCTGGAGCGAGGCCCTGGGCAAGCGCGTGATGGATGAGTACGCCCGGTTCCAGCAACGGGTGCGCCGCCTGGATGCCCGTTTCCAGCGGGATCAGGTGAAGCGCGCCTGGGGCCTGGATCCGGAGAAGCTGCGCCAGGCCCTTTTCCCCTTCGGCAAGGATCAGGAACGGGTGCTCCCGGGCTGGTTCTGGCTGCGGGACGAGGCCCTTCTGGATCGCATGTTCGAGGCCCTGGGCTCCGGGGCCGAACTTGTCCTGGTGGAGGAATCGTGAGCGACGGATTGGACATCCTGGCCATCGGCGCCCACCCCGATGACGTGGAAGTGCATGTGGGCGGAATCCTGGCCCTGGCGGTTTCCAAGGGGTTCAAGGCCGGGATCCTGGATCTCACGGAAGGGGATCTGGGCACCCGGGGCACGCCCGAAACCCGCCGGGCGGAGGCCAGAGCCGCCGCGGAATGCCTGGGCGTTCCCCGCGCCATCCTCGACTTCCCCGACGGCCGTTTCACCGAGGACGAGCCCTACCGCATCCGCCTCATCCATGAGTTGCGCCGATTGCGCCCTCGGGTGCTCATCATCCCCTCCCCCACCGATCGCCATCCGGATCATGAACGCGCCCACCGCTTCGCCCGGGAGGCCGCCTTCTACGCGGGCCTCAAGAACTATCCCTGCGAGGGCCTCCCCTTCCGCCCCGAGGCCATGGCCTGGGTGGGCGGGGAGAACCCCGGCACCCCGGATCTGGTGGTGGATGTGAGCGCGGTCTGGGAGCGTCGCATGCAGGCCTTCGACGCCTTCGGCAGCCAATTCCGCGTGGTGGAAGGCCAGCCCCAGACGCGCATTTCCTCCCCCGCCTTCCGTCGCGGGATCGAGGGGCGATCCATGCACTGGGGCTCCCTTCTGGGATGCGCCCATGGCGAGGCCCTCTGGTGCGACAAGCCCATCTCCCCCGTGCTCATGGACCTCCTGGTGAAACTGCGTTGAATCCCGTCCGGATCGCCCCATGAACCGCTTCGAATCGGATCTCCTGGCGGAGCTGCGGCGCCGCGGCGATGGCGTTTCCGGGGAACGGGTGCTCGTCGCCTGCAGTGGCGGCGGCGATAGCACGGCCCTGCTGGCTCTGCTGGGCGCGCTTCGCAGGAGCCTCGAGCTGGATCTGGTGGTGGCCCACGCGGATCACGGGTTGCGCGAAGGCGGCGGCGAGGACGCGGAGTTCGTGCGGGCCCTCTGCCGGGCCTGGGATCTGGACCTGGTGGAGACCACCCTCGGCGTGAAGGCCCATGCCGAAGGCCGGGGCATGGGCCTGGAGATGGCCGCCCGGGAGCTGCGGTGGGCCTTCCTACGGGCCGAGGCCGAGAGCTGCGGGGCCGCAGTGGTGGCCACGGGCCACACCCTGGATGACCACACGGAAACGGTGTTCCTGCGGCTTCAACGGGGCTCGGGCCTGCGCTGCCTCACCCCCCTTCCACCCCGACAGGGCCTGCGCTGGAGCCCCCTGGTGGGCCTGCGCCGGGCCCAGCTCAGGGATTACCTTCGGGGCCACTCCATCCCCTGGCGGGAGGATCCCACTAACTCGGAGCCCTTCACGCCCCGTAACCGCATTCGCCCCCTCCTGGAGGGCCTACGCGCGGAGATGCCCCATCTCGACCCACACCTCATGGAATCTCACCGCCAGATCGCCGAAATGGAGATCCTGGGGGATCGGTGGCTCCGCCAAGGCCTCGGGGAATGCTGGTCCCTCGGCCCCTCCGGGCTCAGCCTTGTCCAACGAGGGTGGGATGCCGCGGAGTTGGGCTGGCTGGTCGCCCAAGCCTGGCCTGAACTCGGCTCCGACGCCGTCCGGGATCTCGCCCAGTGGATCGTCCAGGCCCTTTCCGGCTCCGGTGGGAACAGAGGGGGGTGGCAGCTGCATCCAATGGGGGCGGGCTGGTTGCTCAGCCCACCGAGATAGGGTGCCGAAGGGTAGTAGACTGGCTTGGGGCCGATGGCCCGAGGAGACGCCTTGAATTCGTTTATGAAGAGCATCTTGGTATGGATGGGCATCGTGGTCCTGCTGGCCATGGCGTTCCGCTTCATGCCCGCCACCACGCACGTCAAATCCATCCCCTTCTCCACGTTCATGACCGAGGGGCCGGAGGGTAAGTACAAATCCGTCACCCTCACCGGTTCCGATCTCGAGGGCGAGTACAGGCAGCCCCTGAAGGAAGGCGGCGAAAGCATCGACCGCTACAAGACCGTCGCCCCCCCGATGCAGAACCTCGGGCAGCAGATCATGAGCTGGAAGCAGGAGGGCAAGCTCGACAAGTTCGAGGCGACCAAGCCCAGCGACGGCATGTGGATGACCTACCTGATCTTCTTCGGGCCCATCATCGTGTTCGTCTTCCTCTGGTTCGCCTTCATGCGCCAGGCCCAGGCGGGCGGCAACAAGGCCATGAGCTTCGGCAAGGCCCGGGCCAAGGGCCTCTCGGCCTCCGCCAAGCGCATCACCTTCGCGGACGTGGCCGGCTGCGAAGAGGCCAAGGAGGAACTCAAGGAAGTGGTGGAATTCCTGAAGGACCCCGCCAAGTTCGTGAAGCTGGGCGGCAAGATCCCCAAGGGCCTCCTGCTCATGGGCCCTCCGGGCACCGGCAAGACCCTGCTGGCCCGCGCCATCGCCGGCGAAGCCAAGGTTCAGTTCTTCTCCATCTCCGGCTCCGACTTCGTGGAGATGTTCGTGGGCGTCGGCGCCAGCCGCGTGCGCGACCTCTTCGAGCAGGCCAAGAAGAGCGCCCCCTGCATCGTGTTCATCGATGAGATCGACGCCGTCGGCCGCCACCGCGGCGCCGGCCTGGGCGGCGGCCACGACGAGCGCGAACAGACCCTCAACCAGCTCCTCGTGGAGATGGACGGCTTCGAGGGCAACGAGGGCGTGATCCTCATCGCCGCCACCAACCGCCCCGACGTCCTGGATCCCGCCCTGCTCCGCCCCGGCCGCTTCGACCGCCGCGTGGTGGTGGATCGCCCCGACGTGAAGGGCCGCTTCGAGATCCTGAAGGTGCATACCACGAATAAGATCCCCCTCGCCCCCGACGTGGATCTGGAGGTCATCGCCCGCGGCACGCCGGGGTTCGCCGGCGCCGATCTGGCCAACCTCTGCAACGAGGCCGCCCTCTACGCCGCCCGCACCAACAAGAAGTGGGTCGAGATGACCGACTTCGAGAACGCCAAGGACAAGGTCTACATGGGCGCCGAGCGCCGCTCCATGGTGATGACGGAAGAGGACAAGAAGATCACGGCCTACCACGAGGCCGGCCACACGGTGCTCGCCGCCGCCATCAAGGGCGCCGACCCCCTGCACAAGGTCACCATCATCCCCCGGGGCCGTGCCTTGGGCGTCACCTGGCAACTGCCCGAGCGGGATCGCTACAACACCACCAAGGAGTTCATGGAGGGGCGCATCGCCATCTGCATGGGCGGGCGCATCGCGGAGGAGATCTTCTTCAACCAGTTCTCCACGGGCGCCAGCAACGATATCCAGCAGGCCACGGACATGGCCCGCGCCATGGTCACCGAATACGGCATGAGCGAAAAGCTGGGCCCCCTCAACTTCGGGGCCGGCGCGAACCACGAGATCTTCCTGGGCCGCGATTTCAGCCAGCAGCGCAACTTCAGCGAGGAGACGGCGCGCACCATCGATGCCGAAGTCCACGACATCGTCATGCGGAACTACAAGATCGCGAAGGACCTCATCCTCGACAAGCGCAGCCAGCTTATCGCCATCGCCGAGGCCCTGCTGCTCCGTGAAACGCTGGATGGCCACGATGTGGAGGTTCTGATGAAGGGCGGCACCCTGCCCCCCCGCCCCGATGTCACCGGCGGCTCCGCTCCCGCCATTACCGGGGAGAAGGGCGAAGACCCCGGCTTGAACCCCGTCCCCAGCCCCATCTGATGGATACCTTCGATTGGGGGCCGCTCACCACGGGCGGCCCCCTTTTCATTGGGATCCTGAACCTCACGCCGGATTCCTTTTCGGACGGGGGCCGTTACTCCGCGCCCGATGCCGCGCTGACCCAGGCCCGGCAACTTGTGGTTGGTGGCTGCGGCATGGTGGATCTCGGGGCGGAAAGCACCCGGCCCGGGGCCGCCCCTGTTTCACCCGAATCCGAGTGGCAGCGGCTGGAGGCACCGCTCCGCACGATGAGGGCCGCCCTTCCCCGCCTCCCCCTGAGCCTCGATACGCGTCATGTCGCTACGGCCGCCCGAGGGCTGGCCGAAGGCATCGCCGTGCTCAACGATGTCACCGGCTTCCGGGATCCCGACCTTCTGCAGCTGGCCAAGGGTTCCGGCTGCGGGCTCATCGCCATGCGCAGCCGCATCCGGGGGGAGGGTTTCGAGATGCCGACCTACGAGGGCGCAGGCGAAACCACCGTCGATCGGGCCATCGCGGAGCTGGCCGAGGTCCGCGACCGGCTCCTGGACGCCGGCATCGCTCCCCAGCGCATCCTCCTGGATCCCGGGTTCGGCTTCGGCACCACCTTCACCGAGGACCTCGCGCTGTGGAACGCCCTCCCGGAGCTCGGAACCCGCCTGGACTGGCCGCACGATCGGTTCTGCCTGGGCATCAGCCGCAAGCGCTTCGTGGCCTGGCAGGCGGGGAACCCCAGCCTCCCTCCCGCCCTGCGGGATCCCGCCAGCGCGGCCCTGCACCGCCAGGCCTGTGATGCAGGTTTCAAGATATTCAGGACTCATCAAAGTAGTTGACCGATTACCGAAAGCATCACAACTTGAGGCATGGCCTTCCAGATTCGCCACGGCACGTTCTGGATCGTGGAAACGCGGTGGAACCGGTTCTGTCTGCCCGGGGATGACCTCGATCCGGACACCGTCTTCGCTTCCGTGCCCGACATCCTCGAACTCAACGCGGAGGATGGCTGGTTCCTGGAGCTGCCCACCCTCGGCCCGGGGGGGGCGCCGGTCTGGATCGGCCCCTTCCTGACCCGCGGGGAGGCCACCGAGGCGGGCGTGGAACTGGGAGCGCCGATTCCCTTGGATACCCGTGAGAATCCCCTCTTCCGCCAACTCCGAACGATGTTCAACCGCTCCCAAGACCTTCCGGTGGCTGGTTCGAATTCGGACTCGGATAACAAAGAACCAGAGCAAACCCGCTAAACTGTTGGGATGTCCCTTCAATATTTCGGCACCGACGGCATCCGTGGCACCGCCCTGCAGGCGCCCCTCTCTCTGGAGGATTGCGCCCGCTGGGGCGCGGCCTGGTCCCAGGTGGGGCGGCTCGCCCGCGTGGAGGAGCTCTTCATCGGGTGGGACCCCCGCCTCAGCTCCGAACCCATGCGCAACGCCTTCGTGCACGGCTGTGGCATGGGGCTCAAGGTGACCCTGCTCGGCATGGTGCCTACGCCAGCCGTGGCCTGGACGGTGCAGCAGGCCACCCAGGCCGGGCGCCCCAGCTGGGGGCTGATGATCAGCGCCAGCCACAACCCGCCCGAGGACAACGGCCTGAAGGGTTTCAACGGCGACGGCGAGAAACTCGAGGAAGCCCAGGAGGCCGCCATCGAGGAGGCCTACCGGCACATCGAGGAGCCCACGACCATCCTGGGCAACCCCGCCAAGGCGACCCTCGAGCCCTGGCTCAAGCACCTTGGCGGCATCGACCTTCCCGCGGACTTCAAGGTCGTCGTGGACTGCGCCCACGGGGCCACCGGCCCGGCCGCCAAGCGCCTGATCCGGGGCGGCCAAATCCGCTGGATCGGCGAGACCCCCGACGGCCGCAAGATCAACGTGGGCGTTGGGAGCACCCACCTCGAGTCCCTCCAGGCGGCCGTCGCCGAGCATGGCGCGGAGCTGGGCATCGCCTTCGATGGAGATGGCGATCGCTGCCTCATGGTGGATTCGGCCGGCCAGATCCTCGATGGCGACCAGATGCTCTGGCTTCTGGCCCAGGACCGCATGGCCGCGGGCGATCCGCCCCCCGGGGTCGTCGGCACCGTCATGAGCAACGGCGGCCTGGAGCAGGCCCTCGCCGAGGCCGGGCTCCCATTCACCCGCACCCCCGTGGGCGACAAGTACCTCCTCCGCGAGATGAAGGCCCGGGGCTGGGATCTCGCTTCGGAAGCCAGCGGCCACCTCATCCAGAAGCGCATCGGCCCCAGTGGCGATGGCCTCGCCACGGCCCTGAGCCTGCTCACCGCCCTCCTCCACCGCCCCAGGGAGACCCGCTTCGGATGGACCTTCAAGCCCTGGCCCCAGCGCCTGGTGAACGTGAAGGCCGCCGAGCGCAAGCCGGTGGAGGCCTGCCCCCGCCTCAAGGGCGCCATGGGTGACGTGGAAGCCCGCTGGGGCACCGGCATCCGGCAGGTGATCCGCTGGTCCGGCACGGAACCGAAGCTCCGTCTCATGGTGGAAGCGCGGGAGCAGGCCTGGGTGGATCAGGCCTTGGCCGAACTCGAGGCCGCCGCCCGAACCGACCTGGGCCTCTGACCCGGAGACGAGGCGGGGCGGCGAGGCCCAAACCTTTCCAGTCCTATAGTTCGGGGCCCAATCGGCCGACCAAGTGATAGCCTTGAGCAACCTTAGGAGTCCCCTGCGTGAGTCCCCGCCTCGGCGTGAATATCGATCATGTGGCCACCCTGAGGCAGGCGCGGGGAGGGCATGAGCCTGAACCCGTGGCCGCCGGACTGATCGCCCAGAGTGCCGGCGCCCACGGCATCACCGTGCACCTCCGGGCCGATCGCCGCCACGTGCAGGATCGGGACCTCCGCCTGCTGAAGGAGGTCCTCGCCATCCCCCTCAACGTGGAATGCGCCGCCACCAGCGAGGCCCTGGAGGCCGTGGTGCCCGTGCGCCCGGCCACCGTCACCCTGGTGCCCGAGACCCGCGAGGAACTCACCACCTCGGGGGGGCTCGATGCCGTCTTCCTCCAGTCCATGCTCCGGGGCGTGATCCGGGAGCTGCACCAGAGCAGCATCCGCGTGAGCCTCTTCCTGGATCCCTCCGAGGAGCAGGTGAAGATGGCCGCCAAGCTCGAGGCCGATGCGGTGGAGCTGAACACGGGGGTCTATGCGGATCTTCCCCCCGGAACCGACCCCACCGACGAATTGACGCGCCTCCGCACGGCCTCTCGCCTCGCCAGCCGCCTCGGCCTCCAGGTGCTCGCCGGGCACGGATTGAACCTCCGCAACGTGGGCCCCGTGGCGGCCATCCCCGAGGTCGAGGAACTGAACATCGGCCACAGCATCATCGGCCGCGCGGTGCTCGTGGGCCTCGAACCCGCGATCCGGGAAATGCAGGCCATCCTTCGCGAGGCCCGTCCATGAGCACGATCCTGGTGGTGGATGACGAGGCCATGATCCGGGAAACCCTCCGGGATTTCCTGGAGTTCGAAGGCCACCACGTGCTGGAAGCCGAGGATGCCCTCGTCGCCCGCAGCCTGCTCGCCCACAACAAAGTGGATCTAGCCTTCCTCGACGTGGCCATGCCCGGCGAGAGCGGCCCCGAGCTCTGCGCCCGCCTCAAGGAGGATCCCGATTGCAAGCACATCAAGGTGGTGATCCTCACGGGCCTCGATGACGAGCAGCACTGGCGGGAGGGCCTGCGCAGCGGCGCCGACCTCTACGCCGTGAAGCCCTTCGGAATCGAGCGGATCCGGCTCATCGTGCAGCAGCTTCTGGGGGAGGACGAAGCCTGATGTCCAACCTCAAGGGCAACCTCGAGAGCATTTCGCTGATGGACGTGGCGCAACTGCTCCACGTGAACCGGAAAACGGGCCAGCTGCACATTCAGAGCGGCAAGAGCTCCGGCATCCTCTACTTCATGAACGGCGACGTGATCCACGCCGAATGCGGACAATTCAAGGGCGAGAGCGCCGCTTTCGAGATTCTCGACCTCAACACGGGCACCTTCGATTTCCACGCGGGCAGCCTCCAGTGCCCCCACAGCATCCGCCGCAGCCTCACCGACCTCCTCATGGAAGCCGCGCGCATCGGTGACAGCCGCCGGCGACTCCATACCTTCTTCCCCCACATGGAGGCCGTGCCCTGGCCCACCGTGCCCCAGGATCAGCTCACCACCGGCCTCAAGATCTTCGAGGAGGAGCGTCGCATCATCCCCTTCTTCGATGGTTATCGCGACTTCCGGGAGATCATGGATGCCTCCGGGCAGCATGATGTGGGCGTGCTCCAGGCCGCGGCCATCCTCAAGGAAGCCGGACGGCTCGAAGTGATCGAGCCCGATGTCCAGGTCACCGTGACGCCCCTGAAGACCGGTTTCTTCAAGAAAGGCGATCACATCGAGTTGGCCAAGTCCCTGGAAGCCAAGTGGATGGGCATGGGGCCCCATGCCTTGGGGATCAGCAACCTCCGGGTGATCTGGCCCAAGGGCCCCGCCATCGAACCCGTCAAATTCGTACCCGACCTGCCCGAACGCGTCGTGGCCATTCCCAGGGAATTCATGGAGGCCTGGGAGCTGGCCGAAGGATTCCCTGTAAAAGTCCGCCCCGCACCGTAACTTAGCCACAGGAACCACCATGGATGGCCTGAACCCTTCCCCGAGCGACGACTCCTCCCAGGATCTGGTGAAGGAGTTCGAGGTCCAGAGCAAATCCCTGGATCTGCGGCTGGACAACCTCAAGAGCATGATCGAGGACCTGCGCACCGAGCTGCAGGGCAACTCGAAGCTGAGCCTCGGCAAGCTGGCCCAGGTGGCCAAGGACATGGCCGCTGGGCAGGTCTACCAGAAGATCGATCTGGAGGCGAAGGGCGAGATCGGCGCCCTCGTCTCCAGCCTCAACCAGACCCTCCTCAACCTCCAGCAGCTCGATGCCTCCGTGAAGGCCCAGAGCCATCAGGTGCCCGAGCTGGCCGCCCAGCTGGATGCCATCACCTCGGATACCGAGCGGGCCACCCAGGATGTGATGAACCGCCTGGATGGCCTCATGGCCCACACGGAGGATGCCTCCGACGGCCTGCGCAAGCTCGCCCCCGCCTTCCGCCGCCACGAGGAGCAGCGCGCCGACATAGCCAAGGCCGTGGCCACCTTCCTCGATCGCGCGGCCGCCGGGGAAGACAGCACCGCGTTGGCCGGCGAGATCCTGGAATACCTCTTCGCCCTCCAGATGGAGCAGGCTCCCCCCCTCGAGCTGGAAGCCACCATCGGCCAGATGCAATCCATCAACGACGAGGCCTTCGAAATCCTCAACATCCTCCAGTTCCAGGACATCACCCGCCAGAAGATCGAAAAGGTGGTGATGCTCCTCAAGAACTTCCAGAGCGGCCTGCAGCGCCTCCTCGTGATCTTCAACATCGAAGCCGCCGCCGGGGGCGATGACGCCATCTTCGGCCACCGCAAGGTAGCCACCCAGGACAACATCTTCAAAACCACCATGGAAGCCGATCAAGGCAAGGATTCGGTGGACGACATCATCGCCCAGTTCAAGAAGACCCAGGGCTAGCGATACGGAACTGGATCGAGCGCTCCGCCCCATTCAACGGGGTTTGAACCACCAAGACACCAAGAAAAGCATTGAACCTGGGTTCGCCTGCATTTTTCTGGGTCATTGCGGACTTCCAGGGATCCTGTCCCGCTAGAACGAGAAGTGAGCGGTTGGGCCACGACGGATCGCTTCGCGTTTCAAATCGAAAAGATGGAACACAGAAGGCGCAGAGGCCCGCCGACCCATTCAGCGACTGGACCCTCTTCAGGTCGGGGTCCGGGCGGCCCCCCAAAGGGCCGCCATGACCCCGATCTGAAGCAAGGGCCGCTTCAGGCGGCCCTTGGGCGCGTCGCGCCAGGGCCAGCCGCCCGCCGTGCCCATGGCCTGAATGGATCCATTGGGCGTGTACCTTAGCTGGGTCGCGCCGCCTCCGCGTCTCCAGCTATCGCGGCGCTCTGCGCCGCTCCTGGTCGCCTTTGGCTCCCCGAGCCGGAGCCTCCTGCGGGGTCGCGCAGCGACCCTCGGCGAAGGCCCGAAGGGTCTTCTTCGTTCCTGCTTCTCCCCGGAAATGTGCGAAGAACCATTTTTCTTTTCTTGGTGTCTTGGTGGTGATCCATGCCATCACTCTAATGGTTCACTTCCCCGATCGCGGATGCGCGTCCGCATAGGTCTTCGCCAGCTCCTCCAGGCTCAGGTGTGTGTACCGCTGCGTGGTGCTCAGGCTCGCGTGCCCCAGCAATTCCTGGATCGCCCGGAGATCCATCCCCGCGTTCAGCAGGTGCGTGGCGAAGCTGTGCCGCAGGGCATGCGGGCTCACCTTCGATCGCACCGCCGCCTCGTCCAGGGCCTTGTCCAGGAAAGTGCGCACGCTCGTGGGCGTGAGCCTGCCGCCCCGCTGATTGAGGAAGATGGCCGCGCCGCCCGCCGTGCCCTTCTCCGCCACCAGTGCCGACCTATACCCCAGGTAGGTTTTCAGCGCCGCCTCCGCCGCCGAATGGAAAGGCACGATACGTTCCTTGTTCCCCTTGCCCAGCACGCGCAGCGTTCGTTCTCCGAACAGCACATCCTGCAGGTCCAGCCCCACCAGCTCGGATACGCGCAGCCCCGACGCGTAAAGCAGCTCCAGCAGCGCCCGCAGCCGCGCGGAGGTGAAGTCCACCGCCTCGGGCAACTGCAGCAGCGCCTCGCTTTCACCCTCGGTGAGAAAGGCAGGCAGCTTCTTGGCTTGTTTGGGATTGCGCAGGCCCGAGGCCGGGTTCTCCTTCACCCGGCCCGTCTCGAAGCACCAGGCATAGAAGGCCCGCACGGTGCTGAGGATGCGGGCCTGCGAGGCGGGATCCAGGCCTCGCTGACCCAGCTCCAGCGCGAATCCCCGCAGGGTGCGCGCGCTCACGGCCCATCCGCCCCAGCGCATGCGGCTGGCGTGATCCGCCAGTTTGACCAGATCCCCTTCCTGCGCGCGCAGCGTGTGGGCAGAAAGGCCCCGGGCCCGCTGCTCCAGCAGGAATTCCCTGGGTTCGGATCCCAGAAGTTCGGCGGTGCCCTCTGATACCATGCCTATATCCATCCCACGGAGTACAGGTTGTCTCAAGAAGTCAGCACCATCGCGGAACTTTTTTACCGTGGGCTTGAGCGGCAGCTCCCCGATGCCATGGCCACCAAGCAGGGCGATCGTTACGTCCCCATCTCCCATGCCGAGATCCAGGCCAAGGTGGAGCGCCTGGCGCTGGCCCTGCAGGGTCGAGGCTATTCCACGGGCACCCACGTGGCGATCCTCGCCGAAAATGGTCCCGAGTGGGCCTACGTCGATTACGCCTGCGCCATCCTGGGGCTGCCCCTCACCACCATCTACGCCACCCTCAACGCCCCCCAAGCGGGCTTCATCCTGCGGGATAGCGCCAGCGCAGTGGTGATCTGCTCCACTCCTGCCCAGCTCGACAAGGTGCTGGAGAACTGGCCCACCCTGCCCGAGCTCCGCGCCGCCGTCCTCCTGAAGGGGGAGATCCCCGCCACCGCCACGGGCCGCGCGGTCTTCACGTGGGCCCAGCTCATGGCCGAAGGCGAGGCCCAGGAGGCCCGCCGCCCCGAAGTGCGCGAGTGGGCCAAGGCGCGCACCCCCCAGGAGCTGCTCACCCTCATCTACACCAGCGGCACCACCGCCGATCCCAAAGGCGCCATGCTCAGCCACGGCAACGTGGTGTCCAACGTCCATGCCGCCCTCAAGGCCCTGCCCCTGCGGGAAGGGGACCGCTGCCTCAGCTTCCTCCCCCTCACCCACATCTTCGAGCGCATGGCTGGCCATTACTGCATGTGGCACATCGGCAGCTCCATCTACTACGCCGAGAGCGTGAACACCGTCGCCGCCGACATGATCCTGGTGCAGCCCACCGTGCTCTGCTCCGTGCCCCGCATCTACGAGAAGATCTACGCCCGCATCCAGGATTCCATCGCCGGCAGCGGCCTCCTGAAGCGCCTCATCTTCAAGTGGGCCATGGAGGTGGGCAAGGAAGCCGTGCCCAGCTTCTACGACGACAAGCCCATCACCGGCTGGCTCGCCTTCAAGTACGGCCTCGCCCAGAAACTCGTCTTCAGCAAGATCCTCGCCCGCACCGGCGGCCGAATCCGCTTCGCCTGCAGCGGCGGCGCCCCCCTCAGCGCCAAACTCATGGAGTTCTTCTGGATCCTGGGCCTGCCCATCCTCGAAGGTTACGGCCTCACGGAAACGAGCCCCGTCATCTGCGTGAACATGCCCGGCGCCGTGGGCCCTGGCACCGTGGGCCATCCCCTCTACGACCAGTGGGAGGGCCGCCCCTTCATGAAGATCGCCGAGGATGGCGAAGTGCTCTGCCAGGGCCCCAACATCATGATGGGCTACTGGCGCAACGAGCAGGCCACCCGGGAAGCCATCGACGCCGACGGTTACTTCCACACGGGCGACATCGGCTCCCTGGATGAGCGCGGCCGCCTGCGCATCACCGACCGCAAGAAGGAACTCATCGTCACCAGCGGCGGCAAGAAGATCGCCCCCCAACCCATCGAGAACGCCCTCAAGACGGACAAGTACATCAGCCAGGCCGTCCTCATCGGCGATCAGCGCAACTTCATCACCGCCCTCATCGTCCCCAACTTCGACAGCCTCGAACGCTGGGCCGCCCACAAGAAACTTCACTACGCCCACCACCGCGAGCTCACCCAGCTGCCCCTCGTCATGGCCAAGCTCATGAGCCGCATCGAAAAAGTGAACGCCACCCTCTCCGGCTACGAACGCATCAAGAAGATCGCCATCATCCACCACGAAATGACCGTCGAAACCGGCGAGCTCACCCCCAGCCTCAAGATCAAACGCCGCGTCGTGAACGAGATGTATGGCGGGTTGATCGAGACGTTGTATGAGACGCATAAGGGCGAGACCGAGGCGCACTGAGGGGTAGCCCTGGCGTTCCAAGAAGCGTGAGTCCCCTGCTCCTCAGCCAATTTGGTTCTTCGTGAATTGGCGTGGAAATAGGGGACACCGGTAAGGCCTGAGATCCTTTTGTTTGCTGAGAACGAAAGGGGAGGCTACCGGTGTCTTGGGAACAGTTTATCCGTCAACTGGGGGGATGGGGTCCTTACGTCCCT
>JACPUT010000011.1 GCA_016192145.1 Acidobacteriota bacterium
ATCGGTTTCCATTTTCGAGAAAACCGAGCTGGGAAGCGCCTTTGCATCGGTCAGCGAGGGGGTCCTGGAGGCCAACATCCCTAAACAACTGACAATGCTTGAGATTTAACCGGACACTAGTGGTGATGAACAGTGATGAACAGTGATGGTGTGTCGAGGCACCATCACTGTTCATCACTGTTCATCACTGGTTTACTTATTTGCAGTCCTTGAGATCCAGATCTCTGGCTCAGACCCGCTCCACCGCCATGGCGATGGCGTTGCCGCCGCCCAGGCACAGTGCCGCGATGCCGCGCTTCTTGCCGTGCCGCTCCAGGGCGTGGAGCAGCGTGGCCATGACGCGGGCGCCGCTGGCGCCGATGGGGTGGCCCAGGGCCACGGCGCCGCCGTGGACGTTGACGCGGTCCGCGGGGAGCTTCAATTCATTGATGGTGGCCACCAGCTGCACGGCGAAGGCCTCGTTGATCTCCCAGAGGTCCACGTCGTTGACGCTCCAGCCCACCTTGGCGAGCAGCTTCTGGGTGGCGGGAACGGGGGCCATGGTCACCCACTCGGGATCCAGGCCCGCCGTGACGGAGCCGAGGATGCGCGCCTGGATGGGCAGGTTGTGGGCCCTGGCGTAGCTCTCCGTGGTGACGAGGGCGGCGGCGGCGCCGTCGTTGACGCTGGGGGCGTTGCCGGCGGTGACGGTGCCGTCCTTCTTGAAGGCGGGCTTGAGCTTGGCCAGCGCCTCCAGGCTGGTCTCGGCGCGGGGCCCCTCGTCGGTGTCCACCACCACGTCGCCCTTCCTGCCGCTCACGGTGATGGGGGCGATCTCGGCCTTGAAGGCGCCTTCCGCGATGGCCTTCAGGGCCTTCTGGTGGGAGGCGAGGCTCCAGGCGTCCTGCATCTCCCGGGTGACGCCGTACTTCTCGGCGACGAGCTCGCCGGTGGTGCCCATGGCCTGATCCGTCATGGCGCAGTGGAGGCCGTCGAACATCATCGAGTCGATGGCCTGGGCATGGCCCATGCGGGCGCCCGCCCGGAGCTTGGGCATGAGGTAGGGGGCGTTGGACATGCTCTCCATGCCGCCCGCCAGGATCACGTCGTGGTCGCCGAGCAGCACGCCCTGGGCGGCCAGCTGGATGGCCTTGAGGCCGGAACCGCAGACCTTGTTGATGGTGAGGGCCGAAGTGCTTGAGGGCAGCCCGCCGCGCAGGGCCGCCTGCCGGGCCGGGGCCTGGCCCACTCCCGCGGGGAGCACGTTGCCGATGATCGCTTCCGTGGGAGCGGCGCCGGGAACGGCGGCCAGCAGCTGCCGGATCACCTGGGCGGCCAGATCCGGCGCGGCCAGGGAGGCGAGCCCCCCCTGGAACTTCCCGATGGGGCTGCGGAGGCACTTTACGATGACGGCGTGTTCGGACATGGGGGCCCCATTCTAGAGGGAATCACCACCAAGACACCAAGGAAAGGCAATGACCTGGTTTCCATTGTTCCTTTTCTTGGTGTCTTGGTGTCTTGGTGGTTATCGCTTTTTCGATTTCGGAAGTTCGTCGAGGCTGCTCAGGTCCAGCGCCTCGAGGTTCAGCGTGGGCGCGGGCTGGGTGTAGAGCTCAGGCGCCTCGCTCTGGATGTGGCGGCGGAAGCGATCGAGCAGGGCGTCCACGTCCTGGAGGAGCCGGAGGCGATCCATGCGGAGGTTGCGGAGCTGCACTTCCAACTCCACCACCTGTTGCTGGGCGTCGCGCATGATCTCCTCGGCCTTGAACTGGGCCTCGCGGAGGAGGAGGTCCTTCTCCCGGGTGGCGGACTCCAGCAGGTCCTCCTTGGTGCGCTGGGCCTGGAGCAGGGTCTCCCGGAATATGCGGTCCTGATCCTGGTACTGGCGGAGGCGCTCCCGGTTGTCGAGCACCTCCTCCTTGAGCTTGTTGTTCTCCGCCTGGATCTCCTCCCACTCGGCGGCCAGCTCATGGAGGAAGGCCCGCACTTCACCTTCGTCCAGCCCACCGAAGGACTTCTTTTCGAATTCGCGCCGTTGGATATCGAGGGGGGTGTACTTCACAGCGGTCCAATCCCGGCCGCGCGGCCGAAAAAGCCCTTGATGAATGACAGGAGGAGGAAGGCGATCATCCCGGCGAAGCTGATCCCGCCAATGGAAGGCACCAACGCCTCGATGGGGCGCATGAAGGGGTCCACGATGGCGTGGATGAGCTTCACGAAGGGGTTTCGGGGGTCGGGGTGGAACCAGCTCATGATGGCCCACGCGAAGATGGCGACCTGGGCGAGGCTGAGGGCGTAATAGGCAAGCAGGAAGATGTAGGGCATGAGCGCTCCGCCCCTATCATAGCTCTCCCGGCCACTTACCCATCAGTGCCTACTGGAACATCCGCTGGACTGCGGTTATCCCTGTCCTAAGGAGCCGTCATGCGCATCGGGATCAGCTGCTATTCCACCTTCGGCGGGTCGGGCGTGGTGGCCACGGAGGTGGGCAAGGCCCTGGCAGCCCGGGGGCACGAGGTCCACCTCCTGAGCCCCACCGTCCCTCCGCGGCTGTTGGGCTTCGAGGACCGGATCTTCTTCCATGAGGTGACGGCCTCGCCCTATCCCCTCTTCGAGGCGGCCCCCTTCAGCATCGCCCTGGCCTCGAAAATGGCCGACGTGGCCCAGCACCACAACCTCGAGATCATGCACGCCCACTACGCCATCCCCCACGCCAGCGCCGCCCTGCTGGCCCGCATGGCCGTGGGCGACCAGCTCAAGGTGGTCACGACCCTTCACGGGACGGATATCACCGTGGTGGGCGCGGACCCCAGCTACCTGCCCATGGTGAAGCTCGCCATCCGGGCCTCGGATGGCGTCACCGCCGTCAGCGAGTACCTCCGCGAGGAGACCTACCGCACTTTCCAGGTGCAGCGGCCCATCGAGGTGATCCCCAACTTCGTGGAACCCCCCACCACCGAACGGCCGGAATGCCGCCAGTGGCTGGCGCCGGAGGGCGCGGCGGTGCTCACGCACATCTCCAACTTCCGCCCCGTGAAAAACGTGATGGACGTGATGCGGGTGTTCGAGCGGGTCCGCCAGCAGATCCCCGCCCGGCTCGTGATGGTGGGGGACGGCCCCGATCGCGTGGAGGCGGAGAACTACGCCCGGGCGCATGGCTTCGCCGACGAGGTGCGCTTCACGGGCAAGCAGCTGGACATCTCCTCGGTGCTGGACTGTTCCGACGTCTTCCTCCTGCCCAGCGCCACGGAGAGCTTCGGCCTAGCCGCCCTGGAGGCCATGGCCCACCGGGTGCCCGTGGTGGCCACCCGGGTGGGCGGCCTGCCCGAGGTCTTCCGGGATGGCGTGGATGGCTTCCTCTGCCCCTTGGGCGACGTGGAAGCCATGACCCAGGCCAGTCTCAAGCTCCTGAAGGATCCCGTCCTCCGCGCCGCCTTCGGCGAGAGCGCCCGCACCCGGGCCCTCACCACCTTCGCCGAGGGGCCCATCGTGGATCAGTACGAGGCTTTGTATCGGCGGGTGCTCGGGGCCTGAACCGCCCCTGGAAAACGGCCCCATCCCCCGCTAGAATCAAGATTCCCCTGGGGAGTAGCCAAGTGGTAAGGCAGCAGGTTTTGATCCTGCGTATCGAGGGTTCGAATCCTTCCTCCCCAACCAGTCCAGAGGCCCGACCCATCGTCGGGCCTTGGGTTAGGTGACGGGCGCTCCCCTCTGCAGGATCTCAACGTCGAGCGTCAAGGGTCCTCAGCATGGGAACAAGGGCCGTCATGTCGATATCGATCAGTGCGGGGCCGTCATGGGCCAAGGCACGGGAAAAGGAGGCCGTGAATTCGAGGGAGCTCGCGGCTTTCAGGCCTAATACACCCATGCCTTCAGCGACCTTGGCGAAGTCAGGGGTCATCAGGTCGACGCCGGTGGTGCGCCCTTCGAAATGCGCGCTTTGGATACCGCGTAGCACACCATAGCCGCGGTCGTTGAAAAGGCACACGATCACCGGGAGCTTGTACTGGGCCGCGGACGCCAATTCGCCGATGGACAACATGAATCCCCCATCGCCCTGGATGACGACGGTTTTCCGTCCAGTGCCCACGGCAGCACCCATGGCGAGGGGAAGGCCCGGCCCGATGGCCATCGAAGTCGTTCCGATAAAGGTGTTCGGTCGCAGGATCGGCAGCAGCCTATTGCCCCACAGATAGGCGGACACGGTGGCATCGGACACGAAGTTGCCATCCCTTGGCAACTGGGCCCGAAGGTTGTCCATGATGGCCGCGTAGTCAGGACCGATCTGTTCTCGGATCTGGGATCGCACTTCCTCCCGGGCCACTTGGCAGCGCTTCAGGTAGGCCCCATCGCCGACGGGACCCTTCAGCCGTTCAAGGAGGCCACGCAAGCTGGCGCGCGCATCAGCCCGGACGGCGACCTCCGCAGGGTAGTTCAGCCCGATCACCCCTGGATCCACATCGATATGCACCAATTTCCCTGGCAGCTCCATCGACCAATTCCGGGTCATGGAAGCCTGGAAGCGCGTTCCGACGGCGATGAGGACATCGGCTTCTCCCAGGGCGGTTTTCAGGGCCTGGAAGCCCATCAGGGGGCCCATCGCGAGTGGATGATCTTCTGGAATGGCCCCGCGGCCGTTGAGGCTGGTGAACACCGGCGCGTTCAACGCTTCGGCAAGCTGCTGAAGTTCCAGGGAGGCGCCAGCCGTGAGCACACCACCGCCTGCCCAAACCACCCGCTTGCCGCCCTCCGCGATGATCCGGGCCGCGTGATCGAGCGAGGCGCCATCCGCCACCGGCACGGGCAGCGGGGCAAAGGCGACGGCCGGTTCCTCGCTGATCCCATACTGAAGATCAATCGGGATCTCCACCGCCGCGGGCTGGGGGCGGCCCGTCATCGCATCCCGCCCGGCGTTGATCACCGCGGAGGTGATTTCGTCGACTCGACGCGGACTTTCCACCCGGCGGCACACGGACCGCAGCATCTCGAGCTGCTTTTCGGCCTCATGCATCTCCCCTTTGCCCTTGCCGTAGAATTGTGAATTGATTTGCCCGGTCAGCATGAGCACGCGCGAGGACGCGAATCCGGCCTCGTACAAGCCTGGCACCGCATTGGCGGCACCGGGGCCAGTGGAGGTGATCGCCACGCCGAGCTTGCCGGTCATCCGGGCATAGCCATCGGCGGCATGCACCGCGCCCTGCTCGTGCCGGAGGTAGATGGGCTGGATGCCTCCCCGGCGCAGGATCGCGTCGTAAATGGGGATGTTGTGCGCGCTGGGAATGCCGAACACATGGGTGACATCGAGCGCGCGCAACGCCTGGTGAATCAGATCGCCGCCCGTCACGGTCACCATGGTTCCTCCTGCATTCATTGGGAGCATCTATCGGGCGTCACGGGTGGATCCTTCGGTGCTGCCACCCGCGGGTTGATCATAGGGCAAATCCATGAATCGTTCGTATTGCTAAAGATAGTGTCCACGTGGGGCGCAATCGCGGGGCCCGGAGTGAAGGCGGATCATTCGAAGCGGTTCGGGCTCGGATACCCTGGCGTCCATCATCCGCCCGGCGGATCCGGCACCCTACAACCAGGACCTATGAAAGCCCCATGAGCTCAGAGCTGACTGTCCGTCCCTTGGCTGAAGCCGATTTCGAGGCTTGGCTCCGCTTGGTTGCTTTGGCTCCGAGCGGGAGCGTATATGCCAGGCCTGATTATTTGTCCGCACTTTGCCAGGCGACCGACGCCGGGTTCAGGATCATCGGCGTGTTCAAAGGAATGGAATTGCTCGGCGGCATGCCGCTGTATGAAGTCGAATCGCCCGCGGGGACAGTGGCGTCGCATCGATTGCTGCTCTACTACCACAGTCCCGTGATCCGGGATTACACCACGCACTACCCGTCGGAGCGGACATCGCGCCAGTTGGCGATCGTTCAGAGTCTCTTGACGTTTCTCGAAGGGCTGCCGCTGATCCAACTGCGGTTGCATATCCGGCATCCGATCTCGGACGTTCGGCCGTTTCTCAAGGCCGGATGGACCGTCCGGCCCCACTTCAGCTACATCGTACCGATTGAGGATCTCCCGACGGCGTGGGGGAAAATTGAACAGAACCTTCGACGTCTGATCGATAGGGCCGAATCCAACGGCATCGTGATGACCCAGGATGATGATTTCGACAGCTTCTATCGGTTGCATCTGGATACCCACAAGCGGAAGGGCGCGCCCCTCTATCTCCCCCGGGAAGCCTTTGAGCGATTCTATCGGTCGTTGCGGGAGAAGAACCTCGGACAACTCTTCCATGCCCGTTCGGCGGATGGGGAGGCGATCGCCTCACAACTGGTGCTGTTGGGGCCAAACCCTGTTTGCCATGTCGTGGGTGCCGCGGCCGATGCCGAACGCCTTTCCCTTGGCAGCACGCCTTACCTGCGTTGGAAGTCATTCCAGGTTCTATCGAAGTTGGGATACAAGGGGGTCGACCTGACCGACGCGGCCTTGAACGACGTCACCCGTTTCAAGAGCCAACTCGGGGGAGATCTGGTCACGAACTGGATTGTGGTGCGCCCCGAAGCCTCAAAATCCCCGAAGTCCTGAACCCCGGCTCCTGCCATCGGGAGCCCCGCTCGGAGGAGGGCGGCCCGCTGCAAACCCGCCCGCGAATCGCTAGGGATTCGTCTTGGGCGTGAAGCCGAACTCCTCGACGTTGAGGAGGTCCGGACGAACCTGTCCCACCTCGCCCTTTTCGGGGCGGCTGATGGCCTTGGCGCCGGTGGCGGCCTCGTAGGCCAGCAGCACCTTCTCCTCGATGAACTCCCGGGTGGGCGTGTCCAGGGGGAAGCAGATGTCCACGAATCGGCCATCCCGCTTGCGGCGGCTGGGCATTGAGACGAAGTAGCCGTCCTCGCCCTCCACCACGCGGATATCCCCCACGAGGAAGCAGCCGTCGAGCACGATGCTGGCGAAGGCCCGCAGCTTCTCATCGTGCTCCACCTTCTTGATCTGGACGTCGGTGATGTTCAACATCCGTCCATTCTACCGGAGCCGGGAGGAAGCGCCGCCGAGCAGGATTCCGGCGGCTGCAAACTCAGCGGGTAAAACAAAAGAAGCCGGTGATGAACAGTGATAAAGGCATGAATGCCGTGGGCCATCACTGTTCATCACCGTTCATTACTGGCCTTCTTTCATCGGCCAACCGGATCCAGCCCCACTGCCGGGCCTTCACATCGCCCCGGCGGTAGGACCAGAGCAGGTCCGGTTGGCAGACGGTGCAGAGGTTCACGCTGCCGTCCTTGAGGGGGTCCAGGCCCAGTTGCCGGGCTTGGGAGCGGATCAGGCCGGGGAGATCGAGATGGGGCTTCCCGACGGGGCCGGTGCGCACGAGGCCCTCGTGCCAGGCGGGATCGGCCTGGAAGGCGGCCACGACCTCCGGGCCCACCTCGAAGTGGCAGGGCTGGATGCATGGGCCCAGGGCCCAGGTGAGGTCGGCGGGATCACCACCCAGGGCGCGGTACCGCATGACCCCCACTTCGAGGATGCGGGCCACGGCGCCCTTCCAGCCTGCATGCAGGGCCGCCACGAAGGCCTTCCCGCCGGGCAGGGGGCCCGCCAGGAGGATGGGGGTGCAGTCGGCCACCCGCACGCCGATGGCGACACCGGGCGTCGTGGTCCAGATGCCATCGCCTTCCACCACGGCCTCGGTGGCCTCCACCACGCCGCAGCCGTGCACCTGGGAGAGGCGCACGGGGGGCAGGGCCTCGGGGGAGTCGAAGCGGGTGGAGAAGCCCCATTCGAGCGGCACGGAGGGGGTCACCTGGGGAATGAGCATCTCAGTGCTTGGGCCAGAGGAGGATGAGGGCGCTGACATCCGTCACCGCCCAGGCGGCGAGGCCACGGTACATGCCCGCCTCGGCCTTTTCCGGGTTCCAGGTCTTCCAGGTCATGCGCCAGGGGATCAGGAGGCCCAGCCAGGCGCCGAGGCTCAGGAGCAGGGGCAGCGGGCCCACGTGGGCCTTGAGGCAGGCCTGGGCGAACCAGAGGTGGGCGGCGAGGGTGGCGAGGATGGCGTAGGTGAGGCTGCGGCCCACGCCCATGCGGATCACGAGGGTCTGATCGCCGCGGCGGGTGTCCTCCTCCACCTGGTAGATCTGCGTGAGGGGGTAGAGGGCGGCGAAGAGGAGCGCGAAGCCCACGCAAAGGTCGATCAGCACGGGCGTGAGGCCCCGGCCCGTGGCCACCCAGCCGGCCATGGGCGTGAAGAAGCCGAAGCCCAGGCAGTTGATGAGGAGGTCCCAGCCAGCCCGGGCCTTGAGGCGGATGGGGGGCACGGAGTAGACGATGCTCATGAGGACGCAGGTCATCACGATCTCGAAGAAGTACTTGCCGCCGGGCTTCAGCTTCAGGAACAGGGCGCTCCCGGCGAGGCTGGCGAAGAGCAGCGCGTAGCCGAAGAGGGCCAGGCGCTTGGGCGGCTTGGGCGGGTTGCGCAGGTAGCCAATGTCCCCCTCGTCCTGGTCGAAGGCGCTGTTCAGGGCCAGGGTGCCGCCGTTCAGGAGCACCACGAAGATGGCCCAGGCGGCGAAGGTGTTGCCGGGCAGGGGCCAGCCCATGGCCAGCAGGGTGCCGAGCAGCATGTGGGCGGTCATGATGGGCCATTCCAGCGGCCGCAGGTGCAGCAGGTAGGCCATGGCCGTGGGGCCGAGGATCCGTTGGAAGACGTTGCGCAGGGCGAAGCGGCTCATGGGATCAGGAGGACCTTTCCGGTGGTGGTACGGGATTCCAGGAGGCGGTGGGCTTCGGCGCCCTCGGCGAGGGGCACGCGCGCGGCGATGCTCACCTTGAGCAGGCCCCGGCCGACCCAGTCGAAGAGTTCCCCGGCGCGCTGCCGCCGATCTTCGGGGGTACGGAGGACATTCCACAGGTCGCCCCCGGTGAGGCTCTTGCTGGTGTCCATGAGGTAGCGTGGATCCACGGGCACGGGATCGCCTCCGGCCATGCCGAAGAAGACCACGTGCCCACCGGTGCGCGCGGCCTCCAGGCTCCGCTGGAGGGTGGAGCCGACGCTGTCGTAGACCACGTCCACCCCTTCACTGAGGATCATGCCGGCGTCGTCCACGTCGCAGCAGAAGTCGCGCGCCGCCTGGGACCATTCTTCCCCGAAGAGGACGACTTCCTTGGCGCCTGCATCGAGCACGGCCTGGGCCTTGGATTCCCTGGAGACGATGCCGAGCACCTGCGCGCCCAGCAGCGTGGCCATCTGCACCAGCAGCAGGCCCACCCCGCCCGCGGCTGCATGCACGAGGACGCTCTCGTCCTGCTCGACCGGGTGGCTGTCCCGCACCAGGTACTGGGCCGTGAGGCCCTGGAGCAGCAACGCGGCGGCGGTCTCGAAGGAGACCTCCTCGGGCAGGGGGATGAGCTTGCCCTCGGGCACCACCACCAGCTCGGCGTGGGCGTGGGGGCAATCGGCGAAGGCGACGCGATCGCCGATCTGGAATCCGGTGACGCCCTCACCCAGGGATTCGATCTCGCCGGCGGCTTCATATCCTGCGATCCAGGGGGCAGTCCCCTCCAGGTGGTAGCGGCCCTGGCGGCGGTAGCAATCGGCGAAGTTCATCCCGATGGCGCGGGTGCGGATGCGCACCTCGCCAGCCCCGGGGATGGGATCGGGCACCTCACGGAATTCGAGCACTTCGGGGGCGCCGAAGCGACTGAACGTCAAGGCCTTCATGGGAACGCTCCTAGGCCGAAGCCTCGCGGCTCACGGGTTCAAGCCTGGGCTTGGGCTCCACCAGCGCCTCCATGGCGGCCGTGAGCAGGGGCACGCTGAACTGGGTATCCACGCACATGCCATGGGGAAGGGAGAGGGGCATCACGTAGGCGGGCACGTCGGCCACCTTCACCATCCCCTTGAGCAGGCGGTCCGTGCAGCTCACGGCCACGATCAGATCGGGGCGGTAGGCGCGGGCCTCGCGGTAGGCCTTGTGGCTGCGGTTGGTGATGCGGCTCTCCCAGCGGTGCTCCAGCGTGGCGTGCAGGAAGTCCTCCACGGGGCAGAGGCCGCACTCGTAGCAGGCGGAGAGATCATCGAAGATCGGGGCCTTGCAGCGGGCCAGTTGGATGCAGTGGGGCAGGAGGATCAGGGCCTTGCGGGCCTTGCGGTGCATCATGGCCTCCCGCACGCGGGCGTTGTGAAAGCCGCAGAAGGCGAGGATCCAGGCGTCTTCCATCCCCAATCGCCGGGCCAGGGGCCGGAATGCCTTCACCCAGCGGGCATCCCAGCGGATGAAGCTGGGGCGCGCGCGGAGGTAGGCTTCCCCCCGCTGGAAGGTGGTCCAGACGAGGGTGAGCCCGATGACCCCGGCCAGCACCCACCAGCCGCGATGGGCGTGATCCAGCAGGGCCAGGGCGAAGGCGAGGATCGCCGCCACGAGGGGCAGGCCCCGCCGGACCCAGAGGAACAGGGCGTAGCGCTCGGGGGGGAGGGTGGGGGTCATGGGGGGTGTGTTGACAGGATCTACAGGTTGAAAGGCTGATAAACAGGATAAGAGCAGGATGGATCGGCAAGCCGCATCTTGTTCATCGGCCTTATATCTTGTTCATCCTGTTGATTTACTTGCCGCCCGCCGCCAGTCCGATCAGTTTCTTGAGGTCGTCGTCCTTCCAGCGGATGCCGCCGCCGAACGTGAAGGTGCGCAGGTCCTTGTTGGCCAGATCCTGCAAACCGGCCTGGACGTACATGCCCTTCCAGAACTGGTAGGTGGTGCTGAAACGCACGCGGGGGTTCGGCTTGTCGTCGCGCTTGGTGAAGTCATAGGCCAGCACCCCGAAGCGGAAGCGATCCTCGAAGGTGCGGAACTCCAAGCCCGCGCCGCCCTTGTTCTCCACGATGCCGGCGCTGAACACGGCCGGGCCGTAGCGCTTGGCGAACTGGGCGGAGAAGGTGAAGGACTTATCCACCGTCACGGTGCGGTTGCTCTCCAGCACGGTGACGGGAAGTCCCGTGACGGGATCCAGTTTGGTGACCGTGCGCGTGCCCTCGGAGATCTTGCCATCGGGGGTGGAGGCCAGCTCGATGGCGTACCAGTAGTCGGGACGGGGGGCCAGCTCGATGCCGAGGCCGATGCGGCTGTCTTTCCGGTCCACCCACTGGGAACCGCCCATGTCCAGGCGCAGGTCCATGGCCTTGAAGCCGCCCAGCATGCTGTTCACGCTATCCACGGCCTCGTTGATCTTCTTGATGGTGGTGTCGTCGTTGAGCAGCTTGCCGACGGTGCCTTCGCCGCGATTGATCTTGTCGGTGAGGGTCTTGAGGTTCTCGGCGGTGCCGTTGAAGCTCTGGGCCAGTTTGTGGGTATCGGCGATGAGGCCCTTCAGCTCGGGGCGGTTCTCGGCGAGGAGTTCGTTCAGCTGCTTGCCCACCTGCTCGAACTGGGCCGTGAGCTTGGGCAGGCGGTCCTTGAGGTCGCCGGTGATGGCTTCCACGTTGGCGGTGGTGGCGGCGATGGCGGGGCGGTTTTCCGCGGCCATGGCGCGGAGCTCGCCCGTGAGCTGGCGGACGTTGTCGACGATCTCATCGAGCTTCTGGCGGCCGTTTTCGCCGCCGATGCTCTGGTTCAGGGCGTAGGTGACGCCCTTCACGTCCTTGCCGATCTCGCCCAGGGTCTCCATGAGGTTGTCGAGGCCGATGCCCGTCTTGGAGGCGATGGCGGCGCCGGGATCCATGAGACCCGCGGATTCGTGGCCCTGGTCCAGCTCGATGTACTTCTCACCGAGGATGCCGATGGAGACGAGGGAGGCGGTGGCGTCCTTGTACACGGGCAAGTCAGGACGGATGGCCAGCAACACCTTGGCCTTGCCGTGGTCGAGGGTGATCTTGCGGACGGTGCCCACCTTCACGCCGGCGATGCGCACTTGGCTCTGGGGGTTGAGTCCCGCCACCTGGCTGAAGAACGTTTCGAATTCGGGCTGTCCGCCGTTGCCGCCCAGCTGGATCTTCTCAACGCTGAAGATGAGGATTCCGATGACGGCGATGGATCCGGCGAAGAAGGCCCCTACTTTGGTTTCTAGCTTCATGAGTCCTGCCTAAACATTCAAAGGGCTGTGGCTGACGGTGGATTGGGACCGCTTGGGAGGCGGGGGATCCAGCAGGAAGGGGCCATCGGCATCCCCCCTGAGGAACTGCTGCACGACGGCGTTGGGATTCACCTTGAAGGCCTCGGGCTTCTCGCAAGCGATGACCTCGCCGCGGAAGAGCAGGGCGATGCGATCGGCGATCTCGAAGGCGCTCTTGAGGTCGTGGGTGATGGTGATGGTGGTGACGCCGAGCTCGTGCTTGAGATCCAGGATCACGCGGCCGATGACGTCGGTCATCACGGGATCGAGGCCCGTGGTGGGCTCGTCGAAGAGGAGGATCTTGGGCTTGAGGGCGATGGCCCGGGCGAAGCCCACGCGGCGCTTCATGCCGCCGGAGAGCTCCGCGGGCTTGAGCTGGTCGGTGCCCTTCATCCCCACGAGGCCCAGGCATTCCTCCACCCGGAACTGGATCTCCGCGGAGGTCATGGTGGTGTGGCGGCGAAGGGAGAAGGCCACGTTTTCGAAGACGGTCATGGAATCGAAGAGGGCGGCCATCTGGAAGCACATGCCGATGTGCTTGCGGACCTCGAAGAGCTCCTGCCAACTGAGCTGGTGGATGATCTTGCCCTCCACGGAGATGTGGCCCTGATCGGGCGTGAGGAGGCCCATGATCGTGCGCAGCAGCACCGTCTTGCCCGTGCCGGACCCGCCCAGCACGACGAGGCTCTCGCCTTCCTCCACGCTGAGGTTCACATCGCTGAGGACGACCTTGGGGCCGAAGGCCTTGGATACGTTGACGACGTCGATGAGCGGCACGGTCACACCAGCAGCAGTTTGGTGAGGAAGAAGTCGGCGATGAGGATCCAGAGGCTGGACGTCACCACGCTGCTGGTGGGCGCGTTGCCCACGCCCTCCGCGCCGCCCCGGGTGCGGTAGCCCCGCCAGCAGCCCACCAGGGCGATGATCAGCCCGAACACGAGGGCCTTGGTGAGGGCGATGCGCACATCCTTGAACGCGAGCAGCTTGTAGAACTCGCTCTGGTAGACCACGGCGCTCTGGCCTTCGGCGCCCACGAGCAGGAGGTAGCCACCCCAATAGCCCACGTAGATGGACAGCCCCGTGAGCAGCGGCACCATCAGGGCCGCCGCGAGGAGACGGGGCACGAACAGGTAGTGGATGGGATCCGTGGCCAGGCACTCCAGCGCGTCGATCTGCTCGGTCACCTGCATGGTGCCCAGCTCGGCGGCCATGGCCGAGCCCACGCGACCCGCCAGCATGAGCCCCGTGATCACGGGCGCCAGTTCACGGACCACGGCCAGGCCCTCCACTTGGGAGGCGAGGCCCTCCGCCTGGAACTGCTTGAACCCGAAGGCCAGCTGCACGGCGAACACGGCGCTCACCGCCAGGGAGGTGAGCACCACCACGGGCACGGAGTTCACGCCCACGGCCAGGAACTGGCGCATGAGGTTCTCCCCATCGAAGGGGCGACGGAAGACGGCACGAAAGGTCCGGCCGGAGAGGACGGCGAAGTCCCCGGCCTGGTCCAGGGCGCCCAGGATGCGGGAGCCCAGGGGATCAAGGAAGGTCTGGAGCATCCCCACAGTCTACCTTGCCGACTGCGATTCTGGAGCTCTCAAGCCTTCTTCTGCCGGGCCCGGAGCCTGACAGCGGCGCCATCCTTGTTGTCCTGGGGCACTCGCGAGAGGGCCAACGCACCTGCGGGTACGTCCTTGGTGACGGTGGTGCCCGCGGCGATGAGGGCGTCATCACCCAGGGTCACCGGGGCCACGAGCTGGGTGTCGGACCCCACGAAGACGCGCTTGCCGATGGTCGTCTTGTGCTTGTTCACCCCGTCGTAGTTGCAGGTGATGACGCCGGCGCCGATGTTGGTGCCTTCGCCCACTTCCGCATCGCCGATGTAGGAGAGGTGGTTGGCCTTGGCCCCCGGGTGGAAGCGCGCCTTCTTGGTCTCCACGAAGTTCCCGATGTGCACGTGGTCGGCGAGGTCCGTGCCCTCCCGGAGCCGGGCGAAGGGGCCGACATGCGCGTTGGCGCCCACGCTGGCCCTTTCGAGGATGGAATAGGGTCGGATCTCGGTGTGGTTTCCGATTTGGCTCTCCAGAATCACGCTGCCCTGTCCGAGCCGGGCCCCTTCGCCCACCGTGGTGTCGCCTTCAATTCGGACGCCGGGTTCCACTACCACGTCCCGGGCCAGCTCCACCCGGGGGCCCACGAGGGCGCTGTGGGGATCGAGGAAGGTGACACCCTCGCGCATCCAAAACTCGCGGATGGTCTCGGCCGCCAGGGCCTGCAGCCGGGCCTGATCCATGCGGGAGTTCATCCCGATCAGCTCGGCCTCGGGGCGCACCGCGATGGCGACGGGGCTGCTGGCGGCCACGGCCACCACGGCGTCGGTGAGGTAATACTCCTTTTGCGCGTTGTGGTTGCGGAGCTCCTGCAGGGCCGCGCGCAGCGGCTTCCAGGGAAGCGAATAGGCGCCTCCGTTCACGATCCGGATCTCCCGCTGTTCGGGGCTGGCGTCCTTCTCCTCCACGAGGCCCGTGAGGCGGCCGCGGCCATCCGTGAGGATGCGCCCGTAGCCCGTGGGGCGCTCCGGCTCCATGGCGAGGATGAGGCCCTCGGAAGATGCCAGTTCGGTGACGGCGCTGGCGGGCAGCAGCGGCACGTCGCCGCTGAGGATGAGCACCCGCTCGGCCTGGAGGCGATCCAGGGCGGCGGTGCAGGCCTTCACGGCATGGCCGGTGCCGAGGGGCTCACCCTGGGGCACGGCCTCCACGGGGCAGGGCAGGAGGCCCGCCGCGGCCCAGGTCTCCAGGGCCGCCATGACCTGCTCCTGCCCGTGGTGGACGACCACCACGGCGGCGCGCAGGTCCGAGGGCAGGGAGCGGAGCACCCAGAGGAGGGAGGGATCGCCGAGGATCGGGTGCAGCACCTTGGGCAGGGCCGACTTCATCCGGGTTCCCAGTCCTGCTGCCAGGACCACCGCGACTGTGGACATGCTTCCCCCGTGACTTCTCGTATTCCTCCTAGTTTCGCACAATCCCTCAGCTGGTTGGGGCGAGGAGTGCCAACAGGCTCTGGACGAATTCCTGGCTCGGGAAGGGCTTATCCAGGAAGCCCAGGCGGCGGAGCCCGAGGGAGCCGGGGTTCACGGGCAGGGCCTCCCCGTTGCCCAGCACGAGGGTGGGCAGCGGATCCCGCTGGAAGCTGCGGAGGGAGCGGTGGAATCGCATGAGTTGGGTGCTGCGTTCGAGGACGAGGAGATCGGGGATGGGCAGGTTGCGGCTGGCCTTGAGCATGTCCTTCAGTTCGGCGAAGGCCACCGCTTCGCCCCCCTGGCTGACCACGAGGGCCACCAGCGCATCCCGCACGCCGGGATCCTGATCCACGATCCAGGCGCGGCGCCCCACGAGGGGATCCACCTGGACCAGCACGGGACCATCCACCACCGGCAGGTACACCATGGGCCAGAGCCCCCCTTGGGGGTCCTGGTCGAGCTCCAGCATGCCGCGGCCCGTGCGCACGGCTTCCTGCAGCCAGGCGCTACCCAGGAGCTCCGTTGGCGTGCGGCCGGGCGGGCCGTCCACCTCGACCCCGAGCACGGCCCAGGTGCGGCCTCCGAGGGTACGGGGCGCGAGGGTGAGCGTGAGGGTGCCCTTGGTGATGGCCTGGCGCGCGTGGAGCAGCAGGTGGGTGGCGATCTTCTTGAGGGCCTCGGGGCTGGTGCGCAGCAGGACATCCGGGCCCTGGTGGCCCACTTTGAAGTGGGGCGGGAGCATGCGCTGGAGCCAGGGGATCAGGGCGTCCATGGCGTCGAGGGCGGGCAGCTCCACCTCGGAATCCACCTGCTGGGGGCGCACTTTCTGGGCGGCCACGAGGATCCGTTCCGCGGCGGCGCGCGTGCCGGGCTCCAGGGTATGGGCGAGGATCTGCTCCGCCGCGGGCAGGATGGCGCCGAGGGTGTTGGCCATGCGGCTGGCGGCGCCCTGGGACTCCATCAGGACGGCGCCGCCCCTGGAGCCCCGGAGGGCCAGGGAGGCGGGTTCCGGCGAGGAGATCCACACGAGCGCGAGGTTGCGATCGAACGCGACGGCTTCGAGGGTGACGGGGGACCAGCCCCCCTCGGCATCCGCCAGGGTGCCTCCGGCCTTGCCGCAGCCGTGCTGGAGCAGCTGGGTCTGGAGGTCCTCCCAGACGGGCTGGCCCTCTCCCTGGACGAGCTGGTTCAGGCGGTAGCCGCGCAGCTGGTGGCGGGGCAGGCCCACACTGCGGGCCACGGGGCCGTTGGCCTCGAGCAACAGCCCTTTTTCGTTCACGAGGAGCATGCCCTGGCGCGCTTCCAAGGTGTAGGCGAGGGCGGGGCCCTCGGGCTTCTCGCCCCCCTCCAGCAGGGAGAGGGCCGTACGCAGGGCCTCGCCCCGCCCCTCCACCCAAGTGCCATTGGCCCGGAGCCACAGCAACTGCTGCAACGCGACCAGGCCGAGCAGGCAACCCGCCAGCGCGGCGGCCGGCCAGGGAAGGCGGGGCAGCTCGTCCGGCCAGGGTCGGAGCATGAGCGAACCCAAAGTCAGGGTGAGCCCGCCCACCAGGGGCATGCGGGCCTGCAGCCACCGACCACGGGTCAGCGCGTAGAACAGGTCGGAAAGAATGAGCCAGAGGAAGGCCTCGGCGATCGCGGTGATCCAGAAGGCCCACAGACTCTGGAGGGGGATGGCCAGCTGGGTCATGAGGAGCAGGCTGAAGATCGAGGCCCCGCCCACGCCCACGCCCAGCCTGCGCAGCCCCTGTCCGCCCTCTCGGTGGGCCTGCAGAAAGAGGGTGAAGCCGAAGAGGGCGCCCCCCATGTGGGCCGAGGGGAACGGTATTTTGACGAGGTAGGGCCAGGGCAGCGTGAGCAGCGAGAGGATGCCGCCCAGGAAGTAGCCATAGCTCAGGCCCACCCGCCCCTTGCGGCGGAAGATCCAGAACCCCATCCAGGGCGGAAGGGGGAGGAGGAGGGCGAGCAGGAGGCTGGAGGGGGTCATCTCATCCGATCCATCGGCGGGAAGGGGGCGATGCTTTCGGCCTGCCACATTCCCCGGACGGCGTTGAGGCACCAGAGGGTGCCTTCCCGCACGGCGGCCAGGTCGAAGGGGCGGACTTCCACCGAGAGCCGGCGGTCCCGGATCCAGTCGGGAAGGTCCAGGGCCTCGGCCAGGCTGGCCACGCGCCCACCCGCCGGCGGGATCCACAGCCCCCCCTCCCGCTCCAGGACCACGGCCGCGATGGCTGACTCCGCCACGCTGCCATCGGGCCAGAGGAGCAGGGCATCCTGGGCCCCGGCTTCGCGCGCGGCGGCAAGCACACCTTCATGCCAGGCGCCGTCGGCCCCCTTGACCCGGGGCTCCTGGGCGGGTGGCAACGGGTGGGACATGGGGAGGAGGAGGTAGGGGGAAGGGGTCGCCGGCAGCGATTCCCAAGTTGCCCACAGGCGGCCGCCCGGCACGTCGGAACGGATGCGCACCATGCCATCGGGGGCGAGTCGGAAATGCGCCTGCATCGCCCGGAACGCTGGCTCCATCCAAGGGGCGCCGCTGCCGCCTGTGGCGAGGCGGGCGAGATGGGCTTCGGCATGGGTGAGCTGACCGCCCACGAGGCGGGCTGCGGTCCGGGGCCGGGGCTCCCCCGGTGGGGCGATGGCCGGACCGGGGCCGAAGGGCAGGGGATCAGAGACCAGGGAGGACCTCGGCCCGCCACCCGGCGCCCTTGGCCCGGCCCGCCAACCGCACGGCGAGGGCCGTCGCCTCCAGGAAATTGGTGGGGTCGGCCACCCACTTCCCGGCCTTGTCGAAGGCCGTGCCGTGGTCGGGGCTCGTGCGGATGAAGGGAAGGCCCAGCGTGAGGTTCACGGCCCGGGCCGGCTCCAGCACCTTCATGGGGATCAGCCCCTGGTCGTGATAGAGGGCGACCACGAGGTCGAACTCTCCTCGGGCCGCGCGATGGAAGAGGCTATCGGCGGACAGGGGCCCGAAGAAGCGAGGCGCGGGTTTGGAGATCGCGTGCAGGTCCTCGTGGCCGCCGGAGACGATCTCGATGTCCCGGACGCCACCGAAGCTCGCCGTGGAGGAGGGGAAGATCTGCCATCCGGGCGGGATGGGCCCCGTCTGGAAGGGGGAGGCCACCTGGGCGTAGGGGCCGGACGAGTCGCCATCGAAATTGAGGAAGGAGGCTTCAGCCTGGACCAGGGCGTCCTGGAGGAGCAGCTCCTCGCTCCCGAAGGCACCGTTCTCGCCCGCGTGGGGATTGAGGGCACAGAGGGCGACGCGGAGATCCTTCTTGCCGGTGAACTGGATGAAGCGGTCCGCCGCGAAACTGAGGGTTTCCGCCACCGAATCCGCATCCAGGTTTTCCACCACGGAGCGCAGGCTCTGGTGCACGGTGTGCAGCACCACCGAGAGCCGGGGGCTGACGAAGGCCATGCGCGTGATGGGCGAGCCCGATAATTGCTGAAGCAGCTCCGTGTGCCCCGGGATGTCATAGCCCGCCAGGTGGGCCGCGGATTTCGCGAGGGGGAGCGTGACCAGGGCATCGGCCTCCCCGCTCATGACGAGCCGGGTCGCCGTCTTCACGGCCTCCACGGCCGCCCGGCCCGAAGCGGCGCTTCCCTGGCCCAGGGTGAGGAGATCCTGGGTGATATCCGGAGTCGGATCCAGCCACAGGGCCTGGCCCGCCATGCGGGGTTCGTGGAAATCCCGGGAGGTGCTCGTCCACAGGCCATGGGCTTCGCCCCGGAAGCCCTCCGGGGCGGGCCCCTGGGGATGGCCCCAGCGCCAGTGGACCCGCTGGTCGGAGGTGCCATCCAGGAGGTCCGCGCCAGCCTTGGCACCCACCACGACCACATCGGCCCAGACGTGCAGGGCGTGCAGGACGCCCAACAGGATCTCGGGCCCCACCCCGCAGGGATCGCCGAGCGAGATGGCGATCCTGGGGCGGCGGGGGGACGCGTTTCCTGTCATGGCTATTCGAAGGGCTGCAGATCCAGATCGGGGACGCTGGGCTCGTCCTTCTTGGTGGGCCGCCCGCGCCGGATGCGGGGTTCTTCGTCCTGCTTGTAGATGTATTTGATGTTGTGCTTGGGCACCAGGAGGTTGGGCTCCTTGATGCGGTTGATCTTGAGGCAGTGCTTGTCATACCACTCGATGACGCCGCGCAGCTTCTCGTCGTTGTGCAGCACGATCACCATGGGCGTCTTCGTCTGCATCTGCTTGAGGTAGTAGAAGCTCTCGGCGTTGGTCTGCTCGGGCGGAGCGATCTTGCGACGGGGGCTGCCGAGACCCTGGGGCGCCGTGGCGGCGCTGAGATCCGTCACCGGGTTGGGCGCGCCGCCGGCGGTCACGGGGGAGGGCGTGGGGGTGATCACCTCGGTGCCTCCGCCCGGGCGCGGGCCGTGGCCCATGCGCTCCTTGATCTCGCTGAAGTTGGGACGGATGAGCTTGCGATTCATGGCGGATCCTGTGAGGACCTGGTCCGGCGGAATGGGGCTTTCAAGGTTCTTCGGCACCCGGTACCCGGGACTGGAGCTTGGGTCGGATCAAAGGCGGGTTGGGTTCCCCAGGATGCCACCGCGGAGAGGGATGCTCAATGCTCAAGCGAGGTCGGTGCAGGGGATATCGAGGGAGATCCGGGACCCCTGCCCAGGGGTGCTGTCCACGCGCATGGACCAGCCCATGCGCTGGGCCATCTGGAAGACCAGGCTCATCCCAAGTCCCGCCCCTTCCTCGAAGCCGCTCTGGAAAGGGAGGAAGAGGCGCCGCTTGCGATCCTCGTCCATGCCGCAGCCGTTGTCCTCGACCCAGAGGGTGAGGCGGTCGCCCGATTGGGCCCACCCCAGGGAGACCTTCGGCTCCGAAACCGCGGCTACGGCCTTCCGGGCATTGGAGAGGAGGTTGGTGAGGATCCGATGGGCGGCGGTGGGATCGCCCGAAAAGGAGAGGGCCGGGGCTTGGCCAGGGATGAGGAGATGCAGCCCCTGCGCGCGCGGATCCATCTCCCAGCTGGCGGCCACGTCATCGATGAAGGCCGGCAGGGGGATCGCCTGCATCTGGGGGTCGCGGGGGCTGGCGAAGTCGAGGAAGTGGCCCACGATCTCGTTCACCCGCTCGGATTCCCGGGCCAGGATGCCGAGGATCCGCTCCTGGCTGGGCCCATCCTTCCCGGATCCCAGCAGCTGCACGCAGCCCATGATGGAAGCCAGGGGATTCCTCAACTCGTGGGCCAGACCTGCGCTGAGCTGACCCACTGCGGCCAGGCGCTCCGCGGTGTGCGTGCGCTCCTCCAGGGTCTTCCACTCCGTGAGGTCCTGGAAGATGAGGATCGAGCCCCCTTGCCTCCCCTCGGGGCCCCGCAAGGGCGCAAGGTGGCCGCCCATGATGCGGTTGCCACCCGTCTCCTGGATGACGAGCTCGAACCTCGGTTCGCCGTTGGGAGATTGGAGGGCGTCGGGGGAGAGGGGCAGGTACCGGGTGATCGGGGTACCCGGTTCCAGGCGTCGCAGGAGGATCGACTCGGCGGCGGGATTGGCGGACGTGATGCGGG
Organism: Acidobacteriota bacterium; assembly: GCA_016192145.1. Taxonomy (GTDB): domain Bacteria; phylum Acidobacteriota; class Holophagae; order Holophagales; family Holophagaceae; genus JAFDVN01. The sequence goes on from JACPUT010000011.1 coordinate 20,638, forward strand.
ATTGGGCATCCAGGGTCACGAGCCCGGAGGACATGCTCTCCACCACCCGCAGGTGGAGCTCGGCCAGCTCGTCCGCCTCGGCTTCGCGCTGGTTGAGGTTCTGCCGGAGCGATTCCAAGTTCCGACGCAGGAACATCATCACCAGGGTGGCCGTGAAGATCTGCAGGGAGGCCATGGCCACCACCTGGATGCGATGGGCCCCTTCCAGACCCAATCCCGAGGCGCCGAAGGGAGGCAGCCAGCCGTTGGAAAACCCCACCACCAGGCCGGCGTGGAGCGAAGCGGAAAACAGGCCGACTCCGAGGATGTCCTGGGTCCCGACGTAGAAGGCCGAGGCCAGCACCGGGAACAGGTAGAAGGCCACGAGGCGCTCCTGATCGGCACCGTGGTAGGCGACCACGAGGGTCACCAGGGCCACGTCCAGCAGCAGATTCCAGCGGACGGCGGTGATGCCCGGGGTGGCGAAGAGGCGGCCGTGGGCCTGGCGATGGAACTCCAGTTCGATCACGGATTCCAGGAAGAAGAAGACGAGCAGCGAAAAATAGAGCCATTCACCCTGGGCGGGGGTGGCCTCCCGGGGCAGCCAGACGTGCAGCAGCATCAGGCCGAGGGTGGCCGCCATGCGGAAGGCCAGGGGCAGGAATGGCGGTGCCGAGGCCGAGGGCGACATCCGGGCGAGGGTGCGTTGGAGCATGGCGAAAGGATGGCAGAGTTAGGGGATGAGACCTTCCGATCCCCCCCCCCTGCCTTCCCTCCGCGCCGCGGGGATGAGGCACACCCCCCAACGGCAGCACATCCTTGAAGTGCTCCAGCAAGGGGATCATCCCTTCACGGTGGAGGAAATCTGGGAGCGCATGCCGAAGGGGCGCTCGGGCATTCCCACCATTTATCGCAACCTGGAGCGGTTCATTGCCGAGGGCTGGGTGGAAAGCGTACTGGGCGAGGATCAGGTGATGCGTTTCGTGCGCTGTCACAGTCGCCACCACCACCATCACATCCAGTGCGAACGGTGCGGAAAGGTCGTGGAAGTGGATGGCTGCGCCCTTGGCAGTGGGTTGGAATCCATGGAGCGGCAGAGCGGGTTCAAGATCACCCGGCACAAGCTCATGCTCTTCGGGCTCTGCCCCATCTGTGCGGAAAAAGAGCGTTGACGCGGATCCCTGTCGTGGTAGCATTTAGGAACAACGCGGGTGTAACTCAGTGGTAGAGTGCAACCTTGCCAAGGTTGAAGTCGAGGGTTCAAATCCCTTCACCCGCTCCACCGATCGGGCCGCGCAAGCGGCCCGACTCGTTTAAGCTGTTCTTTCACTCAAGGCGCCGTCGCCAAGTGGTAAGGCCCGGGACTGCAAATCCCGTATCCATCGGTTCGAATCCGATCGGCGCCTCCAAGCAAGCCCCCTCAAGGGGGCTTTTTTATTTCCTCAAATGACGATACTTATCAATGACAAGGACCTGATGGGTCGAATCGTCATCCCGGGAGATGCTTAAATTTGTTGACCATGGATTGTTTAAAATCTACCCTCTGTCTTGACTTGGTGCCGTAGCCAAGTGGAAGGTCCCCGACCGCAGATCGGGCGTCGTTGGTTCAACTCCAACCGGCACCTCCACTCCGTGAGCCCCCCGCTGAGGGGATCGCGAAGGTTGGAACGCGGCTGGGGGGCAGGGGGATGCGATCAGGCCATGAGCCCGGTACGGTCGATCCATCCCCCCCCGAGGACTTCGCAATCCCGGTAGAACACCACGGCCTGGCCTGGGGCCGGTGCCCGCTGCGGCAGGGCGAAGCAGACCTTGGCCCGGCCATCGCCAAGCGGGATCACGAGGGCTTCGGCCTCGAGGCCACGGCTTCGGATGCGGGCTTCGCAAGCCAGTGGGCCTTCGAGATTGGAGGCCACCCAGGACATCTCCCGGGCTTCGACGTGCTCCGTCCAAAGCTCCGACTCGACTCCCGCCCAGACCGTATTGGAATCCCGATCCACGCGAACCACATAGAGCGGCTCAGAGTGGGCCACGCCGAGCCCCTTGCGCTGCCCGACCGTGTACCGCCAATAGCCTTCATGGCGTCCGATCTCCCGCCCATCCAGGAGCCGGATCGGTCCGGGCCCCGCCTCCGGTGCGCGCCCTTGATCTTCGAGGAAGCCGTCGTAGCGCTGGTCTCCGACGAAGCAGATCTCCTGGCTCTCGGCCTTTTCGGCGAGGTGGAGCCCGAGGGCGCGCCCGAGTTCCCGCACTTCGGGCTTGCTCAGGTGGCTCAAGGGGAAGAGTGTGCGGGCCAGCGTCGCTTGGGTGTGGTGGAAGAGGTAGTAGCTCTGGTCCTTGTTCAGGTCGGCGGCCTTCCGCAGATGCCAGCGATCGGCGGAGCGATGGATGGAGGCGTAGTGGCCCGTGGCCACGAAGGGGGCATCCAGGGCATTCGCGCGATCCATCAACGCATCGAACTTCAGGTGCTGATTGCAGCGGATGCAGGGACTTGGCGTCTCACCGGCTTCGTACCCCTGGATGAAGCCCTCGATCACGAAATCCTGGAAGCGCTGCTCGAAATCGAGCACGTAATGGGGGAACCCCTGCTCGAAGGCCACCCGGCGGGCATCCTGGAAGTCATCCAGGGTGCAGCAGCGCCCCTCGGCCCCGGAGCCGAGCCCCGTCTTGTCGAAGAGCTGCATGGAGATGCCGATGACTTCGTAGCCCGCCCGGTGGAGCAGGGCAGCCATCACCGAGGAATCGACGCCGCCGCTCATGGCCGCCACCACCCGATCCCCGGCTTTCAGGGTGGGATGGGCACGCAGGGGCTCCAGGGCCCGCTCGAGGATGGAGCTCATCGCGCCTTCCCGGATCGGAAGCTCAGGAGGGGATCCCGCTCTTTGTGGGACTGCACGGTGGCGCAGATATCCACGCACTCGCCGCAGTTGAAGCAGCCGCTGCCGAACCCCAGCTGCAGGTGCTTCTCCCGGGGATCGAGATCCACGAAGCAGGCCTTGAGGCAGGCCTGGCACCCCCCGCAGGCCTCGGTGGAGGCGGGCAGGAACCGGGGGCGGAGGATCGTCTTCGCCTCGGCCGTGGAGACCACCATGGCCTGTCCCATGCCGTAGATGCACACATAGCGGCAGAAGTGGAACCGCACGAAGAAACCGCCCAAGAGCGCCACGGCCCAGTTCAGGGCCAGCCAGGCCCAGAGGGCCGTCTGCACGGTGCCGCCCTCGCCCCAGGCCATCCGCAGCGTGGCGAGGATCTTGGCGGGGCTCCAGAGGTAGGCCGCCATGCTGAGCGCCAAAGCCGCGGGCACCACGAGGATGGTGAGCACCGCGAGGAGCCGGAGCGCGATCCGATGCGCGGGGGACCGGCGCATCCAGCTGGCCACCCTCCGGTGGGTGCCCTTCCAGAGGGCCGTGCGGAGACCATCGAACAGCTCCACGGCCGTGCCATAGGGGCAGGCCCAGCCGCAGAAGACCCGGCCCTTCACGTAGGTGAGCCCCGCGATGCCCCAGACGAGGATGACGAAGGGGATGATCAGCCCCAGGGCGTGAGGCATCTGCAGAGGATAGGTGGTGCCGAAGTAGGTTACGGTCTGATCGCCGATGTCGATGCGCACCCAATCCAGCCACGGCTGGGCCATCCCCAGGGCGAGGGTGGCGAGCTGCGTGATGCGGCGGGGCAGGTGATAGGCGGGAGCGGGCGCGGCCATGACCTTTCAGTCTATCGGCCGGAGGGGCTGCGGACTACGTCCGGAGTCGCCGCATCCGGAGCAGCCAGGTGCTGATGAGCAGGAGGCTGGGGGCCAGGGCCCCCCAGGCGGCTGGAATTTCCCCGGCCTTCGCCGCGCCCCCGAAGAGGGCCTGAAGCCCCAGGAAGAGCAGGCCCATCACGAGGGCGATTCCCAGGGCCTGGCCACGCCCATCCCGGGGGCCCGGGAAGGCGAAGGACAGGCTCGCCAGGACGAGGCAGGGGCCCGCCAGCCACCCCAGGAGCCGGTCCCAAAGCAGGTAAGCCTGCTCCGGGGCCGGGGCCCATTTCTGCCACTGGGCCAGCTCCGAGGTGGGTGCCTCCTCGGGGGAGGCCACGCTGCGCAAGCTCAGGGCCGGGAAGAGCTTCTCGGCGGGAGGTCCCTGCACCATCCGGGCTCCGCCCCAGGCGAGGGCCTCGCTATGGGCGGAGCCGAGCTTCCAATGCAGGAGGATGGGTGCCTCTCCGGGCTGTTTGAGGGGGAAGCCCCACCGCTCGGAGCCCTCCAGGCGCCAAAGGACGCCGGTGCTGCCGAGGTAGAGCCAGGGCTTGATCCGGCCGGACGTGGGGGGGCGATCGAGGATGCGCTGGTAGAGCTCCCGGGAGTGCCGGACGGCCACGGGGCCGATGGCCACGTTCAAGATGAAGGTCGCGGCCAGGACGGAACCCCAAGCCCAGCGACTGCTCCGGAGGAACTGCACCAGGCTCACGCCCCCGGCCCGAAGGGCCACCCACTCCTGGGAGGTGGCGGATTCCGACAGGGTGAGGACCCATCCCAAGAGGAAGGAAATGGGGCCCAGCGTGGGGAGCAGGGTGGGGAGGCTCCAAAGCCAATAGGTGAGGAATACGTGGAATCCGACGCGATGCTCGGAAAGGTCGCCGGCGAGATTCGAGTACTCGATGAGCAGGTTCAGCAGCAGGAGGCTGCCGATGGCGGCGCCCCACTGGCGCAGCCAGGCGGAGGCGGCCCAGCGGTCCAGCACGTTGCGCTCCACCCCCTGTCCGTGGATCCGGTCTTCCAGGTGCTCGATCCCGCTTCCCACGACTCTGGAGAAGGGTTCGATCAAATTCCGGAAGGGCCGCAGCCACCGCTTCCAGCGATTGGCCCATCGGTTGGAGTGATGGGGTCGCAGACGCTTCCGGAGCAACCACCAACCCCAGGCCAGGAAGACCAGGGGTTGGTAGTAAAGGGTTGCCGGTGATTTAATTTTTTCGGCTAAGAATTTATTTTCAACGGTCTTGAGGATTAAGTAGTAAACCGCGATAACTCCCAGGCTCTTCACGATCGCGCCGCCCTTATGGAACCGGGGGTGGCCGAAGCTGAGGGCGATCCCGAGGATCAGGAGGGCGGCCGAGGTGACCGGCAGGGTAAACCTGCGGCTCAGTTCGATGAGCGCTTCACGGCTGCCGTCCTTCCAGAGGTCCCGGGTTTCCCAGTGCCGGAAGTGGGTGACCTTCAGGATCCGAGCGGGAGCGGGAATGTGGTAGTCCAGGGACTGCTGGTCTTGGTGAAGGTGCAGAACGGACGAAGCCTCGGGACGGTAGACGACCCCGCTCAAGTCAGCCATCGCCACGCGCAGATCCCAAGAGTTATCTGTGTTGTTTTTCAGCGAGTAAGTGAACTTTTTTGAAACGATGTGCTTGATCCCGCCATCGGTGGTCTCCATGACGTGGAGCTGCCCCTGGGAGTCCGCCCATAGCCCCGTCTGGGGGCTTTGGAGCGGGTGCCAGGGGGCGCCCCCGGGCTTCAGGAAGCGGGCCTTGGCTTCCTGGATCATCCGTTCCCGCAGGTGGATCTGGAGTCGGCTCGAAGCGGGCACGGCCCAGTGGGCATTGAGGGTCGCGAGCGCGATCATCAGGCTGGCCAGGAGCGCGTAGGGCCGGATCCAGCCGTACCGGGTGACGCCCAATCCCTGAGCCGCCACCAGCTCGGACCCCTCCATCAGGTTCTGGGTGCCCAGCAGCCCGCCGAGCACCGCGGCCATGGGCAGCACCATGCCCAGGATCTCGGGCAGCGCCGATAGCAGCAGCGGGAACAACCAGCGGAGGGGCGCCCCCTGGCGGAAGATCTCCTTGGAGGTGAACACCATTTCCTGGGCCAGCAGCAGGCAGCCATAAAACAGCAGCGCCCCAAGCAGGGGGAGGCTCCAACGGCGGAGGAGATACCGGGTGAATAGGCTGGGTCTGAGGTTCAAGGTGACTTTCGATAATGTATATTATGTAACCTACCGGCTGGACGACCTCAAAGCACCTTGGCGGCCAAAAGGTCATGGATATGGATGATTCCCGCGGGAACCCCCCCCACTCCCTCGACGATCAGGAAGGTGATCTTCCGGGCTTCGATGAGGTTGGCCGCCTCCAGGGCCAAGGTCCCGGCGGGCACTTTGGCGGGATTCGGGCTCATCAGATCCGCGGCCCTCAGTTCCAGGGGGTTCTTCTGGACGGCTTGGGCTTTGGCGAGGCCGCGCCGGATATCGCCGTCCGTGATGACCCCTCCGAGCCCCGTTCCATCCCGGGTGACGGTGCACATGCCAAGGCGCCCCTCCGTCATGGCCTGGAGAACGTCCACCAAGGGGGTTGAGGCAGCGACCTGAGGCCATTTGACGTGCATCAGGTCATCTACTTTCAACAGCTTGGCGCCAAGACTTCCAGCTGGATGATTGAGGGCGAAGCCTTCCCGAGTGAACCCCCGAGCCTTCATGAGGGAGGCCGCGAGCAGATCTCCCCACACCAGCTGCAGCGTGGTGCTGGCCATGGGCGCCAGGTCCAGGGGGCAGCCCTCGCCTTGGGGGAGCTGGTAATCAAAGCACCAACGGGCGGCCCTCCCGAGGCTGCTCTCGCGACGGCTGGTCAGCGCGGCGAGGGGAATGTTCAGCCGCAGCAGGCTGGGCAGGAGGCGGACGATTTCTTCGCTCTCACCGCTGTTGCTCAGGGCGACCACGGAGTCCTGTTCCGTGACCATGCCCAGGTCCCCATGCAGGGCTTCGGCCGGGTGCATGAAGAAGGAGGGACATCCCGTGCTCGCGAGGGTCGCGGCGATCTTCTGGGCGATGAGGCCGGATTTCCCCATCCCGGTCATCACCACGCGCCCGGGCCGCGAAAGCACGGTGGCGCACCAATCCCTCACCAGTTCCGGGTTCCAGGAACTCGAGAGTTGCGTGAGGGCCTCCTGGGTGGCCTGGAGCACACCGTCGCCAGCCTCCTTCAGCTGGGCGGCATCGAGGGAGCCGAGCGCGTCGGCTGCATTTTCATGGGACACGGGCATTGCTCCGATGGATGAGCTTCAGGGCCATGCTACCAGCCATCCTCCCCCTCTTCCCCTTGCCCCAGGTGCTGCTTTTCCCGCACACCTTCCTGCCGCTGCACATTTTCGAGCCGCGGTACCGCCAGCTGGTGACGGAGATCCTGACGTCCCACCAGCACTTCATCCTGGCCTTGGCCCGGGATCCCGTGACCACCGATCCAAACGACCATCCGGCGGTCTTCGAGGTGGGCAGCCTCGCCCGGATCGTGCGCGCGGAGCCGTTGGAGGACGGCCGCTGGAACATTCTGGTGGAAGGCATGGGAAGCCATCGCATCCTCGAAGAAGTTCCAGGCAAGCCCTATCGGCAGGCGAGGACGGAGGCCCTGCCCTTCAAGACGGAGGTCCCCTTCCGGGCCGGAGACCAGCAGCGTCTCTTCGCCGCGCTGCATTCCTACGCGGCGCGGTACGGGATCGAAGGGCAGCTGAAGGAGCTCCTGGATCTGCCCTTGAGCCTCGAAGCCCAGCTCTTCACCCTCAGCCTCGCCCTCGAGTTCGAGCCGGTGGAAAAACAGTTCCTGCTGGAGAGCGGCACCCTGCCCCAGCTGGGCGAGCGATTGAACCAGCTGCTGGACTTCGCCCTTTCGGACCGGGGTCTGCACGGCGAGATCCACTGAGGCTGGAGACCGGAGGCTGGAGGCTGGAGGGGGCAGCCGACCCACAAGTTCCCTACGGCCTGGCCGGGTCGAAGTCCACCTCCGGTCTCCAGTCTCCAGCCTCCGGTCTACGATGACTCATGCGACGTCTCGTGGCTCCAGCCATCCATCGGCTCCGGGAGAAGGCCTCGGTCTTCCTCACCGAATTGCATCCGGCCCGGAATGGGATGGAGCGGGATGGGATCCTCGCCGCGTTGCGCAAGCGGGACTTCGATGCCACCCACCACTGCAGCGCCTGGCGGGAGGGCGTCCCCCTACGGGCCGCGGGGTCCGACGATGACGGGGAGCCCGGAGGGACGGCCGGGCCGCCCATGCTCCGGGTGTTGGAGGGGGCCGAGGTCTCCGACCTCCTCGCCGTGTGCATCCGCTGGTACGGCGGGACGAAACTGGGCACCGGGGGGCTCGTGAAGGCCTACACGGAAGGTGTGCAGGGCGCCCTGGCCGTGGCCGAGGCGGAGGGCTCCCTGATCGAGGTGATCCCCCTGCTCCACGGCGTCATCAGCTGCGCCCCGGAGCAGGCCCACCTGCCCTTCCAGCTCCTGGGCGCCTTCCCGGGCGCGAAGGTCCTCGAGCAGACCTTCCATTCAGGGAGCGCCACCCTGCGGTTCGCCCTGGTTCCCGAGGAGGGCCCCCGCCTGGAGCACCTCTGGCGGGAGCGCAGCCGGGGGGGCGCGGTGACCTGGGAGGGGACCTTCGCCGACCCCTGAGCGCCGTTCACCGATCCCCGACATCCCTGGGTCTGGATGCCCCGTAGGTTGGATACCGGGACATGGAGTCCCCCCCAACCACCTCCATGAGCGTGCCCTTCCTCTTCCTGCTGACCCTCCTCACCCTTCCCGGCCTTTACCCGATCTTCGGGGGCCACGCGGGAGCGGGTCGCAGCTCCGGAGTCCGATGATGACCTCCTCCGACGAAACCCACCTCCAGAGCCAATCGCGCGGTCGATTGGTGTTCGGGATCGGCCTGATCTGCTTCGGCCTGCTCTTCATGGCCTACCGGCTGCACCTCCTCCCGCAGCATTTCCCCTATGAACTCATCCCGGTGGATGAGCCCTGGCGGCTCTGGCCCGTGATCCTGATCGTGCTGGGCCTTTCCAAGATCGCCGGCCATGGGCTGCTCCACGGCAAGGGGCATTTCCTCCTGGGCCTGGGCGTCCTCCTCCAGTTCGAGATGTTGGAGCATGGCGATCTCGTCTGGACATGGTGGCCCTTGCTGTTGGTATGGTGGGGCTTCCTCGTCATGCTCCGTGCCCTGCTCCGCCCTTCCAAGCCATCCCCAGTTCCCTCCGGGCCCAAGGGTCCCCAGGGAGAAGCGCCCGCTTCCGTGGAGCCCGACTCTCATGAGTGAAACCAAACACGCCTCCACCAGTCCCCAGCTCATCCTGGGCGCCGGCATCGTGATCCTGGGATGCCTGCTGTTCCTCTCCAATCTCGGCTTCGTGGGCCATCACATCGTCATGAAGCTCTGGCCCCTCGTCCTGGTGGCCCTGGGCGCCGCCCGCCTGATCAACCGGCCGGAGGGGCGCTCGGTCGTGGGCGGATTCATCCTCTGCGGCCTCGGCGTCATCCTCCTGCTCCACAACTTCGACCTGGGCCGCATCGAGGATCTCATCGGGCCCATCATCGTCGTCGCGGTGGGCATCCTCCTCGTGAACCACGCGCTCCGCCGCCAGCGGGACGTGCCCCAGCACCTCCAGGCCTCCGAGGATTTCCTCAGCGGTTCGGCCATCTTCGGCGGCGTGGAGCGGCGCCTGGCCACCCAGGACTTCCAGGGCGGCGAGCTGACCTCCATGTTCGGCGGGTTCGAAGCGGACCTCAGCCGGGCGCAGATGAAGGGCAGCGCCCGCATCGACGTCTTCGTCCTCTTCGGAGGCGCTGAGCTAAGGGTTCCCGAAGGTTGGGATGTAAGTGTTCGGGCCACGGCGGCTTTGGGCGGAATCGAAGATAAGACCCATCACGGCCCCGCCGCCGTGGAAGGCCAGGAACCCCGGCCCCGCCTCGTGATCACCGGCCTCGTGCTCTTTGGTGGTTTGGAGATCAAGCCCGCGTGAGGCATCCCATCCTGGCGCGACGCACCACGCTCGCTGCCTACCTGCTCGCCTGGGTCCCCTTCGGGGGACTCATGGCCGTGCTGGGGCGGAGCCAGGGCTGGACCTGGACGGAGGCCCTGACGCTGGCCGTGGCCCAGACCCTCTCAGCGGCCTTCCTCGTGCTCTCCGCCTGGTACCTGTGCCGGGCCCTGCCCCTGGAGCGGGTCCAATCCTCGGCGCGCTGGGTCGCCTGGTCCGTGGACGCGCTGCTCGTGGGGCTCGCCTGGGCCGGGTTGGCCACGCTGGAGGCCCGGGCCCTGGCGCTGATTCCGGATTTCCTGGACCTGCCCTCCAAGGTCGCGAAGGCCTTCCCCGTGCTCTGGGCCCTCGGGGCGCTCTTCCAGGCGGCGGGCATCGCGCTCCACTACCTCCTGCTTGCCTTGGAGCGGAGCCGGGATGCGGAGAAGGCCGGCCAGGCCCTCAAGGCCCTCGCCCAGGAGGCGGAGCTGAAGGCCCTGCGGGCCCAGATCAATCCCCACTTCCTGTTCAACAGCCTCAACAGCATCAGCGCCCTCACGAGCCTGGACCCGGCCAAGGCCCGAACCATGTGCGTGCTGCTCTCCGATTTCCTGCGGATCACGCTGGGGCTGGGGGAACGCGCCTCGGTGAGCCTCACGGAGGAACTGGCCCTCCTGCGGACCTACCTGGAAATTGAAAAGGTCCGTTTCGGCAGGCGTCTGGAGGTGGCCTGGGATATCCAGGAGGCGGTCGCCGCCATCCACCTGCCGCCCCTCCTGCTCCAGCCCCTGGTGGAGAACGCCATCAAGCATGGCATCGCCCAGGTAGCGGAGGGCGGCGTGCTGGACATCCGGGCCTGGGCCGAGGATGGCCGCGCGCTCATCCAGGTGGAGAATCCCCGGGATCCCGATGAGCCCGTGCCGCCGGGCCTCGGGCTCGGCCTGCGGGCCGTCCGGGAACGCCTGAAGGGCCGCTTCGGCGAGCGGGCCCGCCTGGAGCTGGAATCCGGCCCGACCTTCCATCGCGTCCGCCTCAACATCCCCCTGCATGAATCCAAGGAGGCCCCTTGCGCGCCCTGATCGTAGACGACGAAGACCTCGGTCGGGCCGTGGTGCGGGAGCACCTCGGCGCCCATCCGGATATCGAGGTGGTCGGGGAGGCCTCCAACGGATTCGAGGCCCTCAAGCTGGCCGGCGAGCTGAAGCCCGACCTGCTGTTCCTGGATATCCAAATGCCCAAGTTGGATGGATTCGAGGTGCTGGAACTCCTGGAGGGGGATCCCGCCGTGGTCTTCGTCACGGCCTTCGACCAGCACGCCCTCAAGGCCTTCGATGCCCACGCCGTCGATTACCTCCTGAAGCCCTTCTCCAAGGAGCGCTTCGATGCGGCGGTGGAGAAGGCCCGGGCCCAGCATACGGGCCGCAAGAGCCCCACCGCCCAGGCCCCTGCCCTCAGCGCCTCCGCCCACCCCCGGCTGGAGCGCATCGTCGTGAAGGATGGCGCCAAGGTCACGGTGGTGCCCCTCGATAAGTTGGATTATGTGCAGGCGCAGGATGACTACGTCCTCCTGCGATTTGAAGGGCGGAGCATCCTCAAGCAGCAAACCCTCTCTACCCTGGAGTCCCAGTTGCCGGGAGACCGTTTCATCCGCATCCACCGCAGTTACATCCTGAACCTCGAACGGTTGTCCAAGATCGAGCCCGATGGCAAGGACAGCCGCGATGCCCTGCTGCGGGACGGGACCCGGCTCCCCATCAGCAAGCAGGGGTGGCAAAGGTTGAAGGAAAGCTGGGAAGGCTGAGGCGTACCTCAGTTGGACAACCCGCGGATATCCCCGGCGCTGATGCGCTGGATGCCTTCGGCCGTGGTGGCCTTCAGGCGCCCATCATCTTCCCAGCCCAGGCAGACGCCCTGCCCGCCCTCCCAGCGAAAGGGGTGGCCTTCGGCGGGCCAGCGGAAGGCTGGTGGCGAGATGGGCTCCAAGCGCTGCCACCGGTCGAGGATCGCCAAGGCGAGTTGGGTGCGGTCCAGGGCCTGGACCCCCAGATCGGCCAGACAGGCCGCCGGGAAGGCCCGACCCGGGAGCTCCGGGGCCGCCGCAAGGTTTACCCCCAATCCCAGGATCAGGCGGCTCCCCACCCGCTCGCCGATGATGCCCCCCAGCTTCACCAGGCGGCCATCTTTCCGGGCCACGAGATCATTGGGCCACTTGAGGCCAAGCTCGACCCCCGTGGGCGCGAGGGCCGCGATCACCCCATCCATGGCCCGCTGGAGGAGGATCCCGGGGGGGAGGTCGGGGGGTGCGAGGCTCACCGAGAGCCAGAGTCCCTGCCCCTCTCCGCTCTCCCACCGGTGCCCCTGCCGTCCCCTTCCCTCGGTCTGGGCATCGGCCATGACAGCGCAGGGGTGCAATTCCGGGTGGCGGCGCAGGAAGGTCTGGGTGGAATCCACCCGGGCCAGCCGGATGAGGGGGATGGGGCCCACCATTAGGGCCTGTTCATGAATAAATTTGCCATTTGCGGGGGTCGTCGGCGGAGTAAGCCGGCGGCCGACCGAGGGTGTATCGGGAATACAGGGAGGGGAGGCTCCATCTCTGGGAGCCGAAGGCAACCAGGAGCGGCGCGCAGCGCCGCGTTCGATGGAGCCAACGCTGGATTACGACAGCCGCCGACCCTCGCCCGAAGGGTTGCCCCCTCTTCGCGCCCCCAGCCGCGTCGTGCCGCTTGCACGATGTCACCACATCGCGCTGCGCGCCTCTCCTTGCTGGATGGCGCGAATAGGGGGCAACAAATGGCAAGTTTATTCATGAACAGGCCCTTAGCCCTGGTTCTTGAGCCAGAGGATCCGGAGGCCCTCCAGGGTCAGATCCGGGGCGATGTGCTGGATGTACTTGCTGTGCTGGGCGATGACCCGGGCCAGGCCACCCGTGGCCACCACGGCCGCGCTGGGGTACTCCTCCCGGAGCCGCGCGAGGATGCCATCCACCTGGCCCACGTAGCCGTAGAACAGGCCCGACTGCATGGCCTGCACGGTGTTGCGGCCCACGAGCCGCTCGGGTTCGGTGATCTCGATGCGGGGCAGCCGGGAGGCGCGCTGGAAGAGCGCCTCGGCGCTGATCTTGAGGCCGGGGGTGATGAGGCCGCCCAGGTACTCCCGCTTCTCGTTCACCACATCAAAGGTGGTGGCCGTGCCGAAGTCCACGGCGATCAGGGGCGCCCCATAGGATTCGAGGCCCGCCACCGCGTTCACGAGGCGGTCGGCGCCCAGTTCGGCGGGGTTGTCGATGGCGATCTTGAGGCCGGTCTTGATGCCGGGCTCGATCCAGAAGGGGCTCACGTTGAAGTAGGCCTTGGCCCAGCCTTCCAGCACGGGATGGAGGGGGGGCACCACGGAGGAGATGACGAGGCGGGCGATCTCATGGGCTTCGATGTTCTTGTGGCGCAGCAGGGCCAGCGTGGAGAGGCCGTACTCGTCCACGGTGCGCTCCCGGCTCGTGGCGAGGCGCCAGGAACAGAGGAGGGGTGCCTTCGGCCCCTTGGACAGGTCGAAGATCCCCAGGACGATGTTCGTGTTGCCGACGTCCACGGCCAAGAGCAGGCTCATTGCGCCTCCAGCCTTCCAGCTTCACCTACCGCTGGGACGGTGTCTACGCACCCCTGCCCCATTCAACGGACCCGGGGTGCGTGCCGAAGAAGCCCCCATGCAGAGTTCCGGCGGAGACTTTGATGTCACCCATCTCAGGGGTCGCGTGGCGGCACTGATCCGGGCCAGCGTGCTGGCCACGCTGACGGACGCCCAGAAAATGAAGCTGCGGGAGGCCCTTCCACCTGAGGCAAGGAGCTTCATGGCCCAGGCGCCGGAGGCCGAAGGCTGGGTTCCCACGTCCCTCCTGGCCCGGTTCCTGGCCGAGGCCCAGGCCCTCTCACAGGTGCGCACCGCTCGCAGCCGGGCCCAGATGCAGGCCGATGTCCTGCTAGAGGGGGTTCCCGCGTTGCAGGGGGCCGGACCGCGGGAGGTGGTCGCCCGCCTGCCCTGGTTCTATTCGGAGGTCCACCAAGGAGGGCGGATCTCCCTCTCCGATGTGACCGAGGGGAAGGCGGTGGTCCATGTCCTGGCCCGCTACCCCTATCCCGACTGGTACACCGAAGTGCTGCCCATGTGGCTCCGCCGGGCCCTGGAACGGGCGGGAGGAAAGGAAGTTCAGGTTCGGCATCACCCTCCGGTCCCTCCAGGCGAGCCCTGGCTCCATCACTACGACTTGAGTTGGAAGCCCTGACCTCCATCGAGCAGGAAGTGGCCCTCCAGCACCTTCACGGCGCGGCCGCCGATGCGGACCCGGTCACCGATCAACCTGCAGGCCAGTTGCCCGCCGCGCGCCGAGGCCTGGAACGCCGTGAGCTCCGTGCGTCCCAACCGCTCGGCCCAGTAGGGGATGAGCGTGCAGTGGGCGCTGCCGGTGACGGGGTCCTCGGGTACCCCAGCCCCGGGGAAGAAACACCGGGAGACGAAATCCGTGGCGAGGCCGGGGGCCGTGGCCAGCACCCCGAAAGCCTCCAGAGCCTTCAATCCCCCGAAGTCGGGACGGAGGGCGCGGATGGTGCCTTCATCCTCGTACACCGCCATCCAATCCCGGGCTTTGCGCACTTCCAGGGGCCGGGCGCCCAGCACCGCGGCGATCCGGTCGCGGAGTTCCGGCGCGGGGGTTCCAGGCCGGCTGGGGAAGTCCAGCACCAGCAGGTCTCCCTCCCGATCCACGGCCAGGGGGCCGCTGCGGCTCTGGAAATCCACGTGATCGCCGGGCTCCAGCTCCGTGAGCAGCAGGAAGGCGCTGGCCAGGGTGGCGTGGCCGCAGAGGTCCACCTCCTCCTCGGGGGTGAACCAGCGGATGCGCCATCCCGCGGGTTCCCTCACCAGGAAGGCCGTTTCGGCGAGGTTGTTCTCCGCGGCGATGGCCTGCAGGGTCGAGTCCGGAAGCCAGGCTTTCAGGGGCATCACCGCGGCGGGATTGCCGGTGAAGGGGCGATCCGCGAAGGCATCGATCTGATGGATGGGCAGGCGCATGGCAACTCCTCAGGGAAGCATGCCCTGAGATGCGGCCGGTCGGATCGGATCTGACGAAGCGTCAGCTCTGGGCCGCTTCGAGCGCCCCTTGGGCTTCTTCCCAGGCGGTCATGGCGTAGGCCAGTTCCTCCTCGATGGATTTCTGAACGTTCAGCTTTTCGGTGAAGGGCTGCCAGTCGGAGGGATCCATCTCAGCCAATTCCTTCTGCACGGCGTCCATGCGGGCTTCCAGTTCAGCGACCTTGGCCTCGGCTTCGGAAACGTGGCGCTCCAGGCGCTTGACCTGCTTCTGCCTTTCCTTGTCCACGGCCTTGGGCTTGGCGATCTCGGCGAGGAGTTCGGGCTTCTTCTCCGGGGCCTTCTCCGCCTTCGCAGGCTTCTTGGGTTCCTTCACGCCGTCGCCGGCCTCATCCTCGCTGCCGAGGTCGAGGTCCACCCAGGCCCGATGATCTTCGTAGCCGCCTTCGCGGGTCTCGGCCTTGCCCTCGTGGATGCGGAGCAAGTGATCCGCCACGCGGCCCAGGAGGTAGCGGTCGTGGGTCACGAGCATCACGGCGCCGGGGAAGGCGAGGATCGCGTCCTCCACGGCTTCCATGCTGGGGATGTCCATGTGGTTCGTCGGCTCGTCCAGCAGCAGCAGGTTCACGCCCTCTCGGATGAGGGTGGCCAGGCTGAGGCGGGCCCGCTCGCCTCCGCTCAGGGTGGTGACGGCCTTGTCGATGTCGTCGCCCCGGAACTGGAACTTGGCGAGGAACCCCAGCACGTCCTGCTTCACGGCCTGGGGATTCACCCCGTGGATCTGCTGGAAGACGTTGTTGCGCTTGTCCAAGTTGCGGTGGTGCTGATCGAAGTAGCCCACCTTCACCTGGGATCCCAGCCGCGCGCGCCCGGCGACGAAGGGGATCTCGCCCATGATCGCCTTGAGCAGCGTGGATTTGCCGGTGCCGTTGAGACCCACCACGCCCATCTTTTGGCCGCGCTTCAGCTGCAGTTGGTCGATCGGTCCCCAGAGTGCCTTCCCATCCCAGCCCACGGCGACCTCCTCGAGGACGAGGGCCACGTCGCCGCTGCGCAGGGTTTCCGGGAAGGAGAACTTCACCTTCCGGCGGTCTGACAGGGGCTTCTGGATGCGCTGGAGCTTGGAGAGGTGGGTGCGGCGGCCCCGGGCCTGCTTCGTGTTCTGGCCCGCGATGTTGCGGCGGATGTACTCTTCCTGCTTCTTGATGTAGTCCTGCTGGCGCTCGAAGTGGCGCTCCTGCAGCTCGAGCTCCTGCTCCTTCTTCTCCACGAACTCACTGTAGTTGCCTTCGTAGATCCGGCTCTTGCCCAGCTCGATCTCCAGGATGGATTCGGCGATCCGGTCGAGGAAATAGCGGTCATGGCTGATGACGACGACGGTGGCGTTCGTGTCTTGAAGGAACTCCTCCAACCACCTGAGCGAGGGCAGGTCGAGGTGGTTGGTGGGCTCGTCCAGCAGGAGCAGGTCTTCACCTTGGAGGATGGCCTTGGCGAGCATCACGCGGCTTTTCTGGCCGCCGCTGAGGCTCGCCACTTCCAGCTCGAACTGGGCCTGGCTGAATCCAAGCGACTGGAGGATGCTCTCCGCCCGGGCCCGAATGCTGAAGCCATCGAGGCGCTCGAAGGCCTCGGTAACCTTCTGGTACCGCTCCATCACGGCGTCCAGCTCCACGCCTGGCTCCGCCATGCGGTGTTCCAGCTCACGCATTTCGTGCTGCAGCTTCTCCACGTCGCCGAAGGCCGCGAGGGTCTCCTCCAGCACGGTGCCGCCCGTCTCCGGCACGAGATCCTGGGCGTAGTGGCCGTAGCGCACGCCCCGCTCGCGGGAAGGCTTCACCACGGTGCCGCTGTCCGGCTCCAGCTGGCCGAGGAGCAGCTTGAACACGGTGCTCTTGCCTGCGCCATTGCGGCCGATGACGCCCCAGACCTCGCCTTCCTCCAGGGCCCAGGTGACGTCCTTCAGGACCTCGTGGGGACCGAAGCGGAGGGACACATGGTTGAGGGAAGCGAGCATCGTTCAAGCCTACCGAAGGAGCAACCGCGAAATGGAAAAGGGCCGCCTTGCGGCGGCCCTTTTTTTGGTGGAGCTTACCGGGATCGAACCGGTGACCTCTTGCATGCCATGCAAGCGCTCTCCCAGCTGAGCTAAAGCCCCGGGGGAGTAGTTAGAATGCCATCCCTTCCCCGTTCATGCAAGCCCTAATTTCATCGGGGATGCAGCCGCAGCCTCGCTCCCAGCTGGACCTTGCTCCCCTTTAACCTGTTCCACCGACGGAGTTCATCCACGGTTACGCCATATTGCCGCGCGATGGAGAAGAGGGTCTCCCCTCGGGATACGGAATGGTAGGCCGGACGTTCGGGCGCTTCCGGGGGAGCGGCGGCGGGGGCGCTCGGCGCGGGCCTGGTGGTGGCTTCGTCGGAGGGGATGGCCGGCAAATTGGGAAGGGGACGATCCTCCATGGCCGGCCGGCTCTGGAGGTCCTTCTCATCGAGCCGCTGCATGGGTGGCGGAGGTACCTGGATCCGCCTACCGGGCTTGAACTGCTTGGCCGTGAGGTCGTTGGCCTCGAGCAGGTCCTGCGCCCCCACTTTGAACCGCTTGGCGACCTTGGCGGGGGTGTCGCCCTTCCGGATGACATAGGTCTTGAAGTCGAGCCGCTGGCTGCCCTTGAGGCCCGAGAGCGCCCGGTTGACCTGCATGGCCTTGCCAGGCGGCACCCGCAGGGCATAGCTCCCCGGAGGCGTCGAACCTCGCAGCAGCTCGGGGTTCAGGTCCTTCAAGGTGGAGACGTCGGTGCCGGAGAGGCGCGCGATGACCGTGAGGCTGGTGGCCTTTTCCACCTGCACGTTCTCGTAGACATAGGGCGGAAGCTGGGGCACGACGAGTCCGTATTTCTCGGGGTTGCGCCCCACGAGGACGGCCGCGCACATCTCGGGGATGTAGTTCTTGGTCTGGTTCCGCAGCCAGCGGCTGCGATAGAGATCCCAGAAGTTGCGGCTTCCC
Organism: Acidobacteriota bacterium; assembly: GCA_016192145.1. GTDB lineage: Bacteria > Acidobacteriota > Holophagae > Holophagales > Holophagaceae > JAFDVN01. The sequence continues at coordinate 38,442 of JACPUT010000011.1, forward strand.
ACGTTCAAGATGGCGCGTTCCGTGGTGAGCGGACCGGCGTTGTAGCCAATGAGGGCGAGGTACCAATCCCCGCTGATCTCATGGAGGCGGCGCAGGTATCGGGCGGCGGCGCGAGTGGCCTTCACCGGATCGCGGCGCTCCTCCACCCAGGCGCTGCCCTTGAGGCCGAAGATGCGGCCGGTGCTGCGCATGAACTGCCACATGCCCACGGCCTTGGCGTAGCTTCGGGCGTCGTTCTTGTAACCACTCTCGATGACCGCGAGGTAGGCAAGATCCTCGGGCACGCCTTCCTCGCTGAAGACCTGGCGCACCATGGGGAGGTACCGGCTGGCGCGGGAAAGGGATCCTTCCATGAACCCCTTCTTGGTGGTCGTGAACAGGTTCACCCAGGTGGCGACCTTGTCGTTGAGATCGATGGGGAAATCGTAGGTGACCCCCTCTTCCCCTTCCTTGACGCGAGCAAGTTCGGAGGCGAGTTCGGCGCCGCTGAGGGAGACCACTTCCTCCTCCGCTTTCATGCCCATGTCGGGTACTTCCTCGCCGAGTTGATCCGAGACCGTCTTGAGCCGCCCGAGGAGATTCTGGGTCTCGAGGCCCTTCAGCAATCCATCAGGCCAATCGGCGGTGAAGGCTTCCGCTTCATCCACCTGGGCGGCGGCGGCATCTTCGTCGCCGGATTCGAAGGCGCTCTCAGCCGCGGCGACGAGCTCCCGAAGTCTGGCGAGCCGGGCATCCTGGGGGGCGCCAGCGTGGGTAGGCGAAAAAAGGACGGCGGCGGGAGGGGCCTGTCGGGAGGACAGGACCATCCCGCCGCAGAGCAGGGCGGCGACGAGGGGTAACCGCATGTCGAGGGGCCGAGGCCTAGTGGGCCTCGGCACTCACCAGTTTCTGGTAGGCCGCGGCGTCCATGAGGTCGCCAGCCAGATCGCCCACCAGCTTGATCTTGATCATCCAACCCTTGCCATAGGGATCCTCGTTCACGAACTCGGGGTGCGCTTCGAGATCCCCATTGGTCTCGAGCACTTCGCAGCCGGTGGGCATGTAGAGCTCGCTGACCGTCTTCACGGATTCCACGGTGCCGAACTCGTCGCCGTGGTTGTAGGTCTCGCCGATTTCGGGCATGTCCACGAACACCACGTCACCCAGGGCATCCTGCGCGTAGTGGGTGATGCCGACCACGGCCGTGCCGTCGGCGGCGACCTTCAGCCACTCGTGGTCCTTGGTGTACTTGAGATCGGCGGGGTACATGAAGCCTCCAGCTGGGATGGGAATTCAGTTTAATGGGCTACGAGCGCTTGTAGAAGGGCGTGGGGATGATCTCAGCCTCGGCGGCCCGGCCGCGGATGTCGATCTGGATGCGGTTGCCCACGTTTGACAAGGCGGTGGGGACGTAGGCCAGGCCGATGTTGGCACCCACCGTGGGGCTGGGGGCGGCGGACGTGACGAAGCCCACAATCGCCCCATCCTTCAGCACGGCCATGCCATCCCGGGCGATGTCGCGCTTCTCGAAGGTCTTGAAGCCCACGAGCTTGCGGGTGAGGCCCGCGGCCTTGGCGCTCTCCAGGGCCGCCTTCCCGAGGAAGTCGCCCTTGGCGAGCTTCACGATCCAGCCAAGACCCGCTTCCAGGGCGTGGATCTCGTCGGTGATCTCATGGCCGTAGAGGGCCATCTTGCACTCCATGCGGAGGGTGTTGCGGCAGCCCAGGCCCGCGGGGCTGAGCCCCTTGCCCTGCCCCGCGGCCATCACGAGGTTCCAGAGCTTCTCGGTGTCGCCGGCGGCGCAGTAGAGCTCGAAGCCATCCTCGCCGGTGTAGCCGGTGCGGCTGATGAGGCACTTGATCCCGGAGACTTCGCCGTGGGTGAAATAGTAGTATTTGATGGCCTTGAGATCCGTGGCGGTGAGGGGCTGCAGGATGCCTTCCGCCAGGGGTCCCTGGAGGGCGATCTGGCCCGTGGCGTCGCTCTCGTTGGTGACGGTGACGTTGAAGCCCTTGGCCTTGGCGGTGACCCAGGCGAAGTCCTTGTCGATGTTGCCGGCGTTCACCACCAGCAGGCATTCGGTGTCGGATTCGCGGTAGATGAGGAGGTCATCCACGAAGGTGCCCTGCTCCGTGAGGAAGCCCGTGTAATGGATCTGCCCGTCCACGAGGCTCATCACGGCGTTGGGGGTGAGCCAGTCGAGGAAGCGGAGGGTATCGGGGCCCTTCACGCGGAACTCGCCCATGTGGCTGACGTCGAAGAGGCCGGCCTTGGTGCGCACCGCTTCGTGCTCGGCGAGGATGCCCGCGGGGTACTGCACGGGCATGTCCCATCCCCCGAAATCCACCATCTTGGCGTTCAAGCCGCGGTGGGCGGCGTTGAGGGGCGTCTTCTTGAGCTCGGCCGTGGCGGACATGTCGACTCCGGGTAGAACCCCCAGTCTAGCTTGGAAGGCGGCTCCCGTCTTGCCCTGGAAGGGCCCACCAAGGGGCTGTGAACGCCATCACCGGCGAATCCAGGGCAGGAGGCCACCCAGATCCCAGCTCAGGGTCCACGTGCCTTCGGGATTCCGCTGGGCGTCCAGCCGGACCTGGAGGGGGAGGGTGTGGACTCCAGCCTCCGCGGCCCGGTCCAGCTCGGTGGCGTAGGCGGGATCGATGTCCCGGGCGGCGTCGAATCGATCCACGTCGGTCCGATGGACGAAGAACGCGATGGCGGCCACCTGCCCTCGCGCCACCATCGCCTGCAATTCCCGCAGGTGCTTCGCGCCCCGTTCCGTGACGGCATCGGGGAAGGTCGCCCAGGGCCCCTCCTTCAAAGTGGTGTTCTTCACCTCGATGTAGACCTCGCGGCCCTGCGCGTCCCGCGCGAACACATCGATGCGGCTTCGCTCCGCCCCGTATTTCACTTCGGTCTTCACATCCCGAAGGCCTGGCAGCCCAGGGATCCGGCCCTGGCGAGCGGCTTCGGCCACCACGCGGTTGGGTATGCCCGTCTCCACGCCGACCCAGGCGCCGGAGCGCTCACAGGCCAGCCATGTCCACTTGAGCTTGCGATCGGGGTTGGCCGCGGGCTCCAGGAGCACGCGATCGCCTGGTTCCCAGCAGGTCTTCATGGAGCCGGTGTTGGTGGTGTGGGCGGTGACGACGGACCCATCGGGCAAGGTCACGTCGGCCAGGAACCGCTTGTAACGCTGGAGGATCCGTCCTTCGACGAGATTGGACCGGGTGATCAGCGGCTGGGCCATGGCCAACCCGCGAGGATGTGGTCCACGGCATGGGTGAGGGAATCCGCTACGTGCTCGGCCTCGCCGGGGTCATGGGTGGCACCGTAACCCGTGCGCACCATGCAGGCCCGGCAGCCGGCCCGGTGCCCCGCCTGCACGTCGATGTCCTTGTCGCCGACCATCCAGGATCCGGCGAGGTCGAGCCCATGCTCCTCCGCGGCGCGCCGCAACATGCCGGGGTTCGGCTTGCGGTCGGCGTGATCGGCAACCGCGTAGTGCCCCTGCCCCTTCTCGTGATGGGGGGAGACGTAGACCGCGTCGATGTGGGCGTCCTCCATCGCCAATAACGTGCCCATGCGGCTCATGACGGCGCTGAAATCCTGCCATCCGTAGTAACCCCGCCCGATGCCGCTCTGATTGGTGACCACCACGACGGGAATCCCCGCGGCGTTGAGCCGTGCCACGGCTTTGGCGGCGCCGGGGATGAGCACCAAGTCCTCCGGCTTGTGGAGGTAGTCCACCTCCTCGTTGAGGGTGCCATCGCGATCCAGGAATACGGCCGGACGTAGGATCAAGGCACCCACTCCGCCACGAACACGTTGAACTGGCGGGGGCCGTTCATCACCCTGCCGCTCACCCACAGGAGCTGCTTGCCGTCGGGGCTGAAGCAGGGGAAGGAGTTGAAGGTGCCGGTGTGGGTGATCTGCTCCAGGCCCGTGCCGTCCAGGTTCACGCGGAAGAGGTCGAAGGTGCGCCCCAGCCCATTGCGGTCATGGTGGTTGCTGGCGAAGACCACGCCCTTGCCATCGGGGGTGAAGATGGGCGCGAAGGCCGCGCCAGGCAGTTTGGTGAGCTGCTGCTTGTTCCCGCCATCCGCGTCCATCACCCAGATGTCCATCTGCATGGGTTCCACCAGGTGCTGCTTCAAGAGGTCCCTGTATTTCGCGGTGGCCGCCTCCCCCACGGGATAGTTGGTCCGCCAGGCGATCCTCTTGCCATCGGGACTGTAGACGGCTCCACCGTCGTAGCCCACCCCATCCGTCAGCCGCTGGAGGCTCTTTCCGTTGGAGCGAACCTTCCAGATGTCGATGTCCCCGCCGCGTTCGGAGGTGAACACGATCCAGGCCCCATCGGGGCTGCCCGTCGCTTCCGCGTCGTACCCCGGGGAGGCGGCGAAGGGTTTCATTCCGGAGCCATCGGCCTTGCCGGTGTATAGGTCGTATCCGGGGAAGACCGGCCAGCGGTAGGTGCCGGGGGTGAAGGGTGGCGCTTCGGGGCAGCCGGGGGCATCCCCGTGAGTCGAGGCGAAGATGATGTTCCCCCCCTTCATGAACCAGCCGCAGGTGACCCGGCCCTTCCCGGTGGAGACGCGCTTCTGGTCGCTGCCATCGGGGTTCATGGTGTAGAGCTGATCGCAGGGGTGGCCATCCCGGGTGCTCTGGAAGACGATCATCTTCCCATCGGGACTCCAGTAGGCCTCGGCGTTGGAGCCCACCTGGGTGAGCTGCCGGGGATTCCGGAGGTGGGTTTCCTTCGGATCCAGCAGCGGATTCGAGGCCGGGCTGGAGGGCTCAGGCCGCAGCTGGGCGACGAGGGGCGTCGAAAGCAATCCCGCGACCAGGAAATAGGAGGCCAGGAGGTTTCGGGCAGCTGGGTTCATGCCCCAACTATCCCAGAGTTCGGGGGCCTTGGCGCGGCTTGCGAAGTTGGTCGGGATGGGGCGGCGTGGCAGACTGTGGGGATTGAACGGGGAACGTCATGATCGACAAGCGGGTGGGCAGCGCCGAGGAAGCCTTGAAGGACGTGTTCGACGGAGCGCACCTGGCCGTCGGGGGCTTCGGCCTCTGCGGCATCCCGGAAAACCTCATCGCGGCCCTGGTGAAACGGGGCGTGAAGGGCCTGACCTGCTATTCCAACAATGCCGGCGTGGATGATTTCGGGCTGGGACTCCTGCTCCAGAACCGCCAGGTCAAGAAGATGGTCAGCTCCTACGTGGGCGAGAACGCAGAGTTCGAGCGCCAGTATCTGAGCGGAGAGCTGGAAGTCGAACTCGTTCCCCAGGGCACCTTGGCCGAGCGCATGCGCGCTGGCGGAGCGGGGATCCCGGCCTTCTACACCCCCACCGGGGCGGGCACGCTGGTGGCCGAAGGCAAGGACATTCGCACCTTCGATGGGAAGGAATGCATCCTCGAGGCGGGCATCCATGCCGATTTCTCGCTGGTGAAGGCCTGGAAAGCCGATCGGCTGGGCAATCTGATCTACCGGAAGACCGCCCGGAACTTCAACCCCATGGCGGCGACCTGCGGAAAGGTCTGCATCGCCGAGGTGGAGGAGATCGTGGAAGTGGGCGAGCTCGACCCGGACCAGGTCCACACTCCCGGCGTCTATGTGCAGCGCCTCATCCTGGCCCCTTCGTTGGAGAAGCGCATCGAGAAGGTCGTCACCCGCAAGGGGTGATCAGCCTTCGAGGGGCAGGTCCAGCCGCACCTTCGTCCGCCCGGGCATGCTTTCGAGGCTCATGACGCCCTCGTAGGCGCCCATGAGCTGGGCGCAAGCGGCGAGGCCCGGTGCCGGCAGGCGCCCTTCCATGGGCGCTGATTCGGAGAGACCCGAGAAAGGTTCAAAGGCCACCGCCTGCAGTTCCGGCGTGATGGCGACGCCGTCATCCTCAAAGGTGAGGGTGAGGTGCTTGCCATCCCCTTCGGTTCCGATCACGAGGCGGCGCGGGGGCGGCATCCCCTCCATGGCGTTCTGGATCAGGTAACCGATGACTTCGGTGAAATCGGAGGGCACTCCGAACAGCCGGGCGGAAGCGGCCTTGAGATTGAAGGTCACCTCCAAACCCACGGGCACCGATCCGAGCACCCTGAGGATTTCGAGCTCCTGGGGGAGGAGGGCATGGAGGTCGAGGTGCTCCGGCATGGCGGAACCTACCTGGCCCCCCCGGCGCAGGACGGCCTTGATCAGGCTGACCACCCGAGTGCCGGCTTCGGGATTCCCGCCGGTCGCGAGGGCCTCCAGATCCGTGAGCATCTTGGGGGCCAGGGCATTGAGAAGGTCGCCCACCGCGACATTGCGGCTCCGCTGGCCCGCCGCATGCTGGGCTTTCTGAAGTTCTCCGAGGGAGGTTTCCACGCGTTCATAGCTCTCGGCCAGGGCCTGGTGGGCCTGGTTGAGGGTGGAGATGAGGCTGGCGTTGGAGGCGCTCACCTGGAGGATGCCACCGTAGAGGCCCATCAGCTCCCGCTCGTGGGCTTGGAAGGCGCCCGAGTCCCGCGCCGCGGCGAGGAGGCCCCACAGCCCGGGAACGCCCGTGCGGCTGGCCAGGGGCAGTACGAGCCCATGGGAACGGTGGGTCCACCACCCCAGCTCTAGGCCGAGGTCCCAAAGGGGGCTGTGATTCAGCTCTTCGTCGCCGAAGGCCTGATCCCAAGCCAGGCTTTGGAGGCGCCCCACGATCGGATGGTCCACTCCCAACACGGGAAGGACGCGGGTTCCCTCGCTGTCCCAGGCCCTCCCCTCCATGTAGCCCCCGCTATCGTGGACGCGGTAGGCGGAGATGCGCTGCAGGCCGAGTTCCTGCTGGGCCTGATCCAGCACCCGCTCGAAGATCCGCTCGGGTTCATGCTCGCCCACCATGGCCTGGCTGAGGTTGAAGAGGCTGCTGAGGTTCCGGTTCCGGGCCTCCAACTCCCGCTGGGCTTCGGTGAGGCGGCGGTTGCTCTCCTGGGCCTCCTTGAGTTGGGCTTCCAGGTGTTCCACGACCTGTTGGGTGAATTGGCGGAGGGCGGCACCTTCCCTGCCCTGTTCGATGCGATCCCGCCGTCCGGCGAGGTAGCCCTTCACCTGCTCGACGAAGTGGAAGGGATCGATGGGTTTGGAAATGAACCCGTCGCAGCCGGTGACGAGGGCGGTTTCCCGATCGCTGCGCATGGTCTTGGCCGTCAGGGCCACGATGAGGGTGGTGTCCAGATCTCGCTGCTGCCGGAGCTTGGTGGCCACTTCGAAGCCGGAGAGCCCAGGCAGGTTGATGTCGAGCAGCACGAGGTCGGGCTTGATGTCCATGGCCATCTCGAAGCCGCGCATGCCCTCTTCGGCCCAGTGCATGTCGAACCCGGCTTGGCCCAGCAGCCGCTGGACGAGGCGCCAGTTCATGGGGTTGTCCTCGATGCAGAGGATCCGGCCCAGGGAGCCCCCGCCCGCACTCATGATCCCACCTCGTTGAGGAGGGGCATCTCCACGGTGAAGGTGCTTCCACGCCCCTTCTCACTTCGCACGGAGATATGTCCGTGCATGTAGCCCATGATCCGCTGGGAGATCGCGAGGCCCAGGCCCGTGCCGCCGAAGCGGCGGGTGATGCTGCCATCCACCTGCTGGAATGGCCTGAACAACCGGGCCATCTCGTCCTGCGTCATGCCGATGCCCGTGTCCTGGATGTGGACACGGAACGTATGGCCTTCGGTTTCCGCCTGGATCCGCACCTCTCCCGCCTCCGTGAACTTGACGGCATTCCCCACCAGGTTATTGAACACCTGCCGCATCCGCTCGGGATCGCCCAGCACGCGATAGGGGCCATCGGGCCGCTGATAGGCGAGCTTGATGGGGCGCTCCTTCACGAGGCCCTGGGCCATGCCACGCACCTCGTCGAGGATCTGGATGGGGTCCATCTCCACCAACTCCATCTCCATCTTTCCGGCCTCGATCTTGGAGAGGTCGAGGATCTGATCGATCAGGCCCAGGAGGGTGCGGCCGTTCTGGTAGATGATCTGGATGTCATCCCGCAACTCCTGGCCCAACTGCCCGTCCTGCAGCAGCATGCCTGAGAAACCGATGATGGAGTTCAGCGGGGTCCGAAGCTCGTGGCTCATGTTGGCGCGGAACTCATCCTTGAGGCGATCCACCTCTTGGAGCTTCTGATAGCTGGTGAGGAGGTTCTGGTTGAGGGTCTGGAGTTCCTGGGTCTTCTCCTCCACCTTTTCTTCCAGGGTCTCAGCCCAGGCCTTGAGCTCACCTCGGCTCTGCTCGAGGCCGCGGGTGCGCTCCTGCACCAGCTGCTCGAGGTTGGCCCGGATCTCCTCCAGCTCCCAGATGGTTTCCATGAGCTGCCGGGTGCGTTCCTGCACGCGGTACTCGAGGAGCCGGTTCTGCCGCTCGATCTCGTCGCGGCTCACCTTGAGCCGATCGGTCATCAGCTGGAACGCCTTGGAGAGATCCTCCAGTTCGTCCCGGGTGCGGACTTCCACCGGGGGGCTCTCGAGGTTGCCGCTGGCCACGGCCTGAGCGGCCTGGGTGAGTTGCAGGACGGGGCGCAAATACCGGTTGGATAGGAAAGCGGCGACGAAGACTCCCAGGACGAGGATCACGCCGCCGACGAGAAGGCTCGCGCGAATGTTCCGGGAGATGGCGGCCTCCGTATCCTCGGTGGAAAAGCCCATGGTGAGCACCCCCACCATGGAAGTCTGGGGATCCTCGTAGAAGATCGGCGCGGTCACGACCAGCAGCTCCCCCCGAGTCATCACCCGGGCCACCGTCAGCGGGACCTGGGGCCGTTCCTGGGCGAGCCAGCCGGGAACGTTGGGTGTGCTGTCGAGGGTCTTCCCGGCAGCATCGTAGACGGCGCTGAATTGGAAGGCAGGCACCTTCTGCTGGACCCCTTGGAGGATCTTGGCCACTTCGCGGGTGCGGCCGTGGGTGAGGTTCGGGCCGAGGGCATAGCTGGCCGTTTCGGCCACTTGGCGCGCGCTCAGCTTGGCCTGGTCCAGCACCAGCTCGCGGGTCCAGGTGGGGTAGATCACCACGTTGAAGAGGATGAATCCGAGCACAAGCAGGCTGATCACCAGAGTCAGCTTGGTTTTGATGGAGGCCCGGAACATCTGGACAGTCTAGCTAGAGGCGCGGGGTCGTGGGTCGGACTCTCTCGGGCACCCTGTCCGGGACGGGGTCACAGCTTGAACCTGTTCACTTCCCGGTTCAGCAGGTTCACTTGGACGTTCAGCCGGTCCACGAACTCGGCGCTGGCCGCCACGGCTTCATCCCCCTGCTGGGCCATGCTCAGGATGCGATCCATGGTGCCCCGCAGGCTGAGGATGTGGTCCTCGTGGTGGGCCAGGATCTGGTGGAGGCTGGCGGCCAGGGCGCGCACGCGCTCCATGGCGCGGGCGATCTCGTCGCTCCCGATGCTCTGCTCCTGGGTGGAGTCCCGGACCACGCTGGTGGCCTCGCGCACGTTCATGGCCAGGGAAAGGATGTAGTTGCTCGTGGCCTGCTGCTCCTCCATGACCGTCCGGATGGTCTCGGCCTGGCCGTGGATGTTCCGGTTGGCCTCGTGGATGAGGCTGGCGTGGCCCGCCTGCTGGCGGGTCTCCGTGAGGATGAGCTCCACCACGCTGTCGTTCTCGCTGACGCTCTCGAGGATCGCCTGAAGGGTTCCCTCGCTCTGGGCCACTGAATCCGCCCCCTGCTGGACGGCGTCCAGGCCCCGCTCCACCTGCTCGTAGGCCGCCCGGATGGTGCTTTGGAGGTTCTCGATGATGCGCTGCACCTCGCGGGTGCTGCCAGAGGTGCGCTCGGAGAGCCCCTTGATCTCGTCGGCCACCACGGAGAAGCCCTTGTTCTGGCCTTCGTCCCCCTGGGAGGCCACGATGGCGGCGTTCAGGGCGAGCATGTTGGTCTGCTGCGTGAGGCCCTCGATGGTGTCCACGATCTTGGCCATCTCGGAGCCCATGAGGAGCAGGTTCCGGGTGGTGCCCTGGAAGTCCTGCACGACCCCCTCGATGATGCGCATCTTCTCCTGGTTCCGGCCGGCCAGCTCCATGCCTCGCGCCGCGTTCTCCAGCACCTTCTTGGCGTAGCGGCGGGCGATCTTCACGCTGTCATCGATGGCGGATGTGCTCTGCTCCAGGCTCTCGGCGAACTCCCGGGTGTGCTCGGCCTGCGCCACAAGCTGATCCGTGTTCTTGCTGACGCTCTTGATGGCCGTGTCGAAGTCCCGGATGGCGCTGGTGATGCCGTCCACCACGAGCATGAGGCTGTCCATGCTCTTGTTGATCTGCTGGATGCTGGCGGCCATCTCGATGATGGTGGCGTTGGTGCTCTCCGCGCTGAGGCTCAGTTCCATGGAGGAGGCGCTGATGCTCACGGAAGTCTCGCTCAGCTCGTGCACCCCGGCGTTGAACCCCTCGATGAGCTCCCGCTGGCCCTGGGTGGCCCTGCGCACCCCGAGCGCGGAGCCTTGGATGGCGCTGGCGGCGTGGCCCAGGTCCCGGCTGGCCCCGCGGATGGAGACCACCATGCTCTGGAGGCTCTGCACCATGCGGTCGAAGCCGGCGGAGAGGTTCTCCACCTCGTCGTCGCAGTAGATGGGCCGGATGCGGTCGATGCGCCCCTCGCCCACCCGGTCGGTGTTGTGCGTGAGGAGCTGCAGGGGATTCTGGATGTCCTTGAGGATCACGGCCATCAGCCAGATGAAGAAGGCGATCCCGAGGGCGAGGATGAGCAGGTTGGGGCTGAGGGAACGCCAGATGGCCCCTGCGTAGGCCGATTCGGGGACCTGGGCCACGAGCTCGGCGCCATCGGGCAAGGTGCTCCGCACGATGATGTCGCCGGGCCCTCCGCTGGGCGGCACCGAACCGAGCACCTTCTGGCCTTCGCCTATGGGCAGGATCAGGTAGACGGAGCCGCCCGCGGCGGGCCGGAGGGTCCTGAGAAACGCCTCCTGGTCATCCACCGGCACGTGCATGTCCCGCACCAGGGTGGTCGCCTCCACGAAGTTGCGGGCTTCATTGCGGACGTAGCCCTCCACGCTGCGGCGAAGGCTGGCCTGGAGGGTGAGGCCGGAAAACAGGCCGGTGATGATCAGAGTGCCCGCCATGTTGGCCAGCACGCCGATTCCCACCTTGGTGCGGAGGCTCACCCGCAGGCGGCCCTGGTGCTCCCGGAATCCGGGAAGGGCCGCCAGCCAGGCGAAGAGCGGCACCATGTTCAATTTGGTGAGGAAGTACTGGGTGATGGCCCCCATCCCCACGAGGGTCATGAAGAGCAGGAACACGATGAGGCTGTTCCAGGCGCCCTGCCCCAACCCGAGCCTCAGCCCTAGGTACGAGAGCACGGAGAGGCTCACGCCCGCGAAGGCCGACATGAGTGAACTGGTCTGGGGGAAGCGGGTGAGGGAGGAATAGAGCTCCGGCCCCAGTTCTCCCCGGGTCTGGAGCATTTTCATCAGCTTCGCCACATGGGCCCGGCCAACCACCACGAGCGCGGTGGTCCCGAGGGCGAACCCGCCGAAGACCCATGGCGAGTTGCCGATGCCCGGCAACGCGGCCAGGTAGAAGAGCAGCAGGGCCACGGAACCGAGGATGACCCATACCGCGGTCACGCCTGCGAGGAGCCGCGCGCCCATCGGGGCGGTCACGGCCGTCAATGCCTCAACGGGGAGAGAGGAGGTGGAAGCAGGCTGCGCCATATGGACGCGTTTCGACGAGTTCGAGCCCCGGCTGTAATTCCAGAGCCGTGGCCCGGTCGGTTTCCACCACTGCGAGCCCGTCGGGCCGCACCCAGCCCTTCAGACGGGGGGCGACGCGGCTCCACAGGGTCTGGGCCTGGGCATAGGGGGGATCCAGGAAAACGATCGCCTGGGGGGCGAAATCCCCGCTTTCCAGGTGCGTGATGTCCTTCCGGAGGGCAACCACCCCCGTGCCCCTGAGGTTGGATTGCAGGGCGCTCCAGCCGGGCTCACCGGATTCCACGCACGTGACGGGGGCGTAGCCCCGGGACCAGGCCTCCAGGCCCACGGCACCCGTGCCCGCGCAGAGATCCAGGAAGGGCCCTTGGGGCCAGCGCTGGAGGATGCTGAACAGGGCTTCCCGGGCCCGATCCGAGGTGGGACGGACCCTCAGGTCGTCTCCGGGAGGAGCCAGGAGCTTCCGCCCTTTGATCGAGCCCGCGATGATTCTCATGAAGCCCTTTTGTTTCAGCTATTAATGCTCACCGGCCGGGATGTCCCGGCGTGCCCATCAGTACGCCCACCGCAGCAGGGCCCCACCCCAGGTGAAGCCGGCCCCGAAGGCCGCCAGGATCACGTTGTCGCCCTTGGCCATGCGCCCCTGCTCGAAGGCCTGGTGGAGGGCGGTGGGAATCGTCGCGGCCGTGGTGTTGGCGTACCGGTCGATATTCACCATCATCCGGTCATCGGGGAGTTCCAAGCGCTTTGCCGCGGCCTCCATGATCCGGTTGTTGGCCTGGTGGGGCACGAAGAGCTTGAGATCCTCGGGGGCCACGCCGTTGCGATCCAGCATGAGGCGGGCGTATTCGGCCATGCGGGGAACGGCGTTCTTGAACACGTCCTTGCCGTGCTGCACGACGTAGTGTTCCTTGTGGGCGATGGTCTCCGCGGTGGGGGGGCGCTTGGAGCCGCCCGCGGGCATGTAAAGGAAGCAGCCGCCGCCGCCATCCACCCGGTGTTCGAAGTCGATGATGCCGAGGCCCTCTTCCACGCGCTCCAGGATCACGGCTCCGGCCCCATCCCCGAAGAGTACGGAGGTGGTGCGGTCCTCCATGTTCAGGATGGAGCTCATCACGTCCACGCCGACGACGGCCACCCGCTGGTGGGTGCCGCTGGCCACGAGGGAGGCCCCGGTGGTGAGGGCGTAGAGGAAGCCGGAACAGGCGGCGCTGACATCAAAGCCGTAGGCATTGGTGGCCCCGATGCCGTGCTGCACGAGGCAGGCGGTGGCCGGGAAGACGTGATCGGGGGTCACGGTGGCGACGAGGATCGCGTCCAGATCATCCGGTCCGATGCCCCGCCGCCCCAGAGCCATCTTCAGGGCGGGAATCGCCAGTTCGGAGGCGCCGGTGCCCGGATCGACCCACCGGCGCTCGGAAATGCCCGTGCGGGTGCGGATCCACTCGTCATTCGTTTCCATGGTCTTGGAGAGGTCGTCGTTGGTCACGACGCGCTCGGGGTAGTGCTGCCCGGTGGCAGTGATACCGACGGGAATGGCCAGACGACGGGTCAAATCGACCTCCAATTGAAGCTTCCGCCGCCTCAGCGACGCAAACTTCGATTGTGCAGGAGGGCCAGCAGCTTTTCCACATCGAGGACGCCATGGCTATGGCCGGATAAGCGTCGCCTATGCCCCAGCATGGGATTCCAGGGATCTCCCCGCTTGAGCCCCACCTCCGCAGCGCCTTCCACTTCCCGTACTTCCAAGATCCGGGTCAGGGGAATCCCCAGCCGGCGCTTGAGCACGGCCACGAAGGGGCACTCCGCCTCGCCAGCCCCGTAGGGCGTCCAGTCCAGGATCGGAAGGGGCTCCCCGTGGTGCGCCATGATGCCCGCCAGGCCAGGCAGCTCCGAGGGAAAGGGCATCAGGTATTCCAGGGGGACGACTTCCCCCACATCCCCCGCATGGATCCAAAGTTCCCGGTCACCCACCGAGGCCCGGAGCAGGAGCTTGGACTCAGCCATGGGTCACCCGCTTCACGAGGCTTTCCATGCCCAGGCCCACGAGGGCATCGGGATCCAGGCCCCAGAGCACTCCGCCTTCCGTGAAGTTCACCCCGAGGACACCCGCGGGTTGCGCATGTTCCGGCAATCCGCGAAGGAGGACCTCCCCGCGTTCCAGGATGGAATCCACGCCCAGGGCCAGTTCCACCCCCGAGGCGGCGGAGGCCGCCTGCACGGCCACCACCACCAGGGTGCGCTGGCCGTTGGGTGGATCCGGACGGCCCATGCAGGCCTGCAGGGATTCGAAGGTCAGCTCCCGGCCCAGGACCGTGACCCGCTCGCCGCCCCGGAGGGCCTTGGGCTGGGTCTGGACGCGGACCACGCTGGTGAGGGGGATGCCGTAGAGCACGCCCCCTGCCCGGACCTTCAAGCAGGCGAGGATGGCCTTGGCCATGGGGAAGCTCAGGCGGATGAGGCTGCCCCGCTTCCATTCGCTGCTCAGGTGGACTTCCCCGCCCAGCCCTTCGATTTCCTCGCGGACGGCGTCCATGCCCACGCCGCGGCCGCTGATGGCGCCGGCCTCGTCCCGGGTGGTGAAGCCAGCCTCGAACACCATCCGGTGGAGGCGCTCCGGAGTGGGCGATTCCTCGTCCCGGATCAGGCCGAGGGCGCGGCCCTTCTCCTCGATGCGGGCCAAGTCGAAGCCCCGGCCGTCGTCCCGGATATCGAAGCGCAGCACCCGCCCCTTCTGGGTGGCCGAGATGCGCAGCATGCCCTGTTCGGACTTCCCCTGGCCGCGGCGTTCCTCCGGGGACTCCAGGCCATGGTCGAAGGCGTTGCGGATGAGGTGGATGAAGGGTTCCACCAACTTGCCCACGAGGGCCCGCTCCAACTCCAGGTCCCCTCCCGTGAAAGTGAGCTTCACGGGCTTGGCCAGTTCCCGCGAGAGGGCCTTGATCATGGGTTCAAGCCGCTGGAAAAAGGTCTCCACCTTCGCCATCCGCATCTGGAGGAGGGTCTGCTGCAGGCCCAGCAGGCGGGCCTCCATGGCGGCCAGCAGGGGGACGGCCTCCTCGGCCTCCCGGCGCCGGGCCCAGTTCGCGAGTTCGTCCCGGAGCTGGATGACCTCTTCCAGTTCGGCCTCCAGGCCCACCACCGTCGCCGCCGGCAGCCTGAGGATTTCCACTTCCGCGCCTACGGGGCCGGGGGCCTCCTCCGCCGCGGCCGGAGCGATGGATTCCGCCTGGGGGGCCGGGGCGCTGGCCTGGAGGGCCCGGGGAACGCGGGTGGGATCGCCGACCAGCTTGAGGGAACGGAGCGTGCCCCCGGGCAGATCCAGCGCCGCCAGATCCAGGCTCTTGGCCGCCACGAGGATCAGGAAGCCCAGCAACTCCGGGGCATCCGGCAGGTCCACGGGAAGGGTGGAGATGATCTCCCCCTGCACGTTCATGGCCGAAGTCACCCGCCGGAGGTGCTCGTCGAAGAGATCGAAGGCCAGGCCCAATTCCAGACCGTGGATGGGGATCTCGTCCTGGAGGGCCACGGTCACCCGGGCTCGCTCCTCCTCGGCCAAGGCCTTCCGTTGGGGCTCGGGCAGATCGAGCATGTGGCTCAAGTCCACGCGCCCCTCGCTGCCCAGGCGGCCCAGGGCTTCCAGCTCGCCCAGTTGCTTCCGGACCTTGAACAGGTAGTCGTCGGGCTCCGGACGGCCCTTCCGCAGGTCCCGGAATCCGGCTTCCAAGGCCAGGAGCCCCGCCTCGAGTGTTTCCACGAGACTGTCCGTGGAGCGGAGCTTGCCCTTCCGGATGAGGTCGAAGAGGTCCTCCATCCGGTGGGCGCCCCGGGCGAAGGCCGAGTACCCCATCATGCCGGCCATCCCCTTGAGGGTGTGGGTGGCCCGGAAAAGGGAGGCGATGGCCTGCTGGACCTGGTGGGGGGCCTTGCTCGTCTTCAATGCCTCGATCTGCACGCGGGCCTGGGAGAACAGGTCCTCCCATTCAGCCCAGATCTCGTCGAGATTTTGATCGGTCAAGCGCGCTCCGTCCGGATCCCATCGGCAGATCGTCCCCGGGGCCAAATCCTGTGCATGGCCCGGTCCCAAGGAGCGATGCGATAGTAATGGGATGCGAACTCTGGCCGTCCTACCCTCCCGCTTCTCCGCCACCCGGTTCCCCGGCAAGCCCCTGGCCCTGATCGCCGGCAAACCCATGATCCGGTGGGTCTATGAGGCCGCCCGCAAAGCGGAAGGGGTGGATCGCGTGGTGGTGGCCACCGATGACGACCGCATCGCGGCCGAGGTCCAGGGATTCGGCGGCGAGGCCGTCATGACGGACAGCGCCCTGCCCTCCGGCACGGACCGCACCGCCGCGGCCCTGGCGGCCCTGGAAGCTCAAGGGGATCACTTCGAGTGCGTGCTCAACATCCAGGGCGATGAACCCGCCATGCACCCCGAGACCGTGGCCAGCGTCGTGGCCCTCATGCGGGACAACCCCGACCTGCCCATGGGCACCGCCGCCTGCCCCTTCGCCAACGCCGATGAGCTCTTCAACCCCAACGCCGTGAAGGTGGTGGTGGATGATCGCCTCCGGGCCCTCTACTTCAGCCGCAGCCCCATCCCCTACATCCGCAATGGCAAGATCTTCGAACCCGATTTCCGCCCCTGGATAGCCCCCGAGCAACTGGCCCTCTTCCAACGGCACCTGGGCCTTTATGCCTACCGTCCGGCCACCCTGCGGGCCTTCACCGCCCTTCCTCCCCACCCGCTGGAATTAACCGAGATGCTGGAACAGCTCCGAGCCCTGGCGGCGGGTATCCCCATCGGCGTGGCGAGGACCCCCCACTTGAGCCTGGGCGTGGACGTTCCTTCGGATGTGGAAGCCGCGGAAGCGCTGCTTCGGTCACGCGGCTGGGCTTGATACCATCAGAGGTTTAAGGTCTTTGATCCCCTGACTGGAGTCCCCGTGTCCCACCACAAAGTGATCATCTTCTCGGTATCCCGCTGACGCGGGATACGCGAGACATCAAACCCGGTTCTTTCTCATTCCCGCAGACATTGAGGCTTCGATGAGCATCTCCCACCATAAAGTGATCATTATTGGCACCGGCCCCGCCGGCTACACCGCCGCCCTCTACACGAGCCGCGCGAACCTGGCCCCCCTGGTCTTCGAAGGCGCCCAACCCGGCGGCCAGCTGACCATCACCACGGAGGTGGAGAACTTCCCCGGCTTCCGGCACGGCGTCCAGGGCCCCCAGCTCATGGAGGAGATGCGGGAGCAGGTCCTCAAGTTCGGAGCGATCATCAAGAGCGAAACGGTGCTGAAGGCGGACCTGCAGGTGCGCCCCTTCCAAATCACCACGGACAAGGGCGAGTACACGGCCGACGCCATCATCATTGCCACGGGCGCCTCCGCCAAGTGGATGGGCATTCAAAAGGACGAGGCCCTCTCCCGCACGGGCGGCGGCGTCAGCGCCTGCGCCACCTGCGACGGTTTCTTCTTCCGCGGCAAGGAGATCGCCGTGGTGGGCGGCGGCGATACGGCGCTCGAGGAAGCCACCTACCTCACCAAGTTCGCCTCCAAGGTGAACCTCATCCACCGCCGGGATCAGTTCCGCGCCTCCAAGCCGATGCAGGAACGCGCCATGAAGAACGAGAAGATCCAGATCCACTACAACCTGGTGGTGGAGGACATCCTCACCACGGTGACCGAGACCCCCATGGGCGAGAAGGTGGAGAAGATCCACGGCCTCAAGCTCAAGAGCACCGTGGACGGGGCCGGTTCCGAGATGCCCGTGCAGGGCCTCTTCGTGGCCATCGGCCACCAGCCCAACACGGGCCTCTTCGCCGGCCAGCTTCCCACCGACGACAACGGCTACCTCGTGGTGGAGAAGGGTTCCACCCAGACCCCCGTGGAGGGTGTGTTCGCCGCGGGCGACGTGCAGGATCACGTCTACCGCCAGGCCATCACCGCCGCGGGCAGCGGCTGCATGGCGGCCATCGACGCCGAGCGTTGGCTGGCCAGCAAGGGCCTGGCTGAGTGAATTCCAACCGGATGGATCGGATGAACAGGATGGATGGGGTTTTCCATCCTGTTCATCCCGTCCATCCTGTTTAATAGCTCATGGTTTCAGATCAGGTTCTAACGCCCCTCGTGCCCCAGCCTGAGGGCCGTGCCCTCCGGGCCGAGGTGGATCTGGGCCGCATTCAACGGAACGCGGATCGGCTGAAGAGGGCCTCCGGTGGCAAGGGCCTCTGGGCCGTGCTGAAGGCCAACGCCTACGGCCACGGCTCCCTGCCCGTGGCCCGGGCCCTGACGGGGCTGGTTCATGGGTTCGCCATCTCGAGTCTCGAAGAAGCCATGGAGCTGCGGGATGGGGGCATCACCGCGGAGATCCTCGTGCTGGGGGGGCTTCGGGCCGAAGCCCTGCCCCGGGCCTCGGTCCTGGGCCTCACGGTGGCGATCGTTGGCCCCGAGAGCTTGGATGCCTATGGCCGGATCCTCCCGGATCACCCGGTGAAGCTCCAGCTCAAGGTGGACACGGGCATGGGGCGCTTCGGCCTGCTTCCCTCCGAACTCTCGGAATGCCTTCCCACACTCCGACGGCTCGCCCCCTGGATCGGAGGCGCCATGGCCCACTTCGCCACCGCCGATGATCCGGATCGCGGCTTCGCCGACCGCCAGCGGGCCACCTTTGAAGGTTCGCTGCAAGTCCTCACGGATGCCGGCATCCAAGTCACGGAGCGTCACCACGGGAACAGCGACGCGCTTCTGCGGGGGCTTCTGGCGGGGGACACCCACGTCCGCCCAGGGCTCGCCCTCTATGGCCTCACCTGCGTTCCGGAGGGTCGCGCCCTGGGGCTGGAGCCCGCGCTGAGCCTCGTGGCCGAGGTGGTTCGCGTGAAGGATGTCCCCGCCGGCACCACCGTGGGATATGGGCGGACCTTCGTGGCGCCGCATCCCCTGCGGATCGCCACCCTGGCCTGCGGGTACGCCGATGGGTACCGGCGCGATCTGGGCAACCGGGCCGTGGTGGGCCATCGGGGGCGCACCTTCCCCGTCGTGGGGCGGGTTTCGATGGATTACCTCACCGTGGCCCTGCCCCGGGAGGTGGAGGTCGATCCCGGGGATCCCATGGTTTTGTTCAGCCCCGAGGCGGAGGCCCCCCACTCCATCGAGCGCCTCGCCTTGGCGCTCGGCACCATTCCCTATGAGCTCACCTGTGGGCTCCACCGCCGCATCTCCCGTCGATACCTCAGCTAGAAGCGGCGTTTTTCACATCGAACCTCTGATACCCTGGGCCTTTCCCACCCAGGTGCCATGAACCTCCTCGTCGCCACGCAGCACGCCGACCTCGTGGAACGCCTGCGCATGGCTTTCGAAGGCCAGGGGCATCGGGTCATCCACGTGCCCGACACCCTGCACGCCCTGGCGGACGAAGCCTGGAACCAGGCCCAGCTGATCCTCGTGGATGCCGTGGGGGATCCCCTCGACGGCTACCGCTTCTGCCGATTGCTGCGCGGCGAGGTACGGGATCTCTTCCGCAACCTCCCCATCCTCCTCCTCGCGGAGCTCGAGCCGAATCCCGCCGCCATCCGATCCTGCGGCGCGGATGGCTGGCTCCGCCCCGAAGCGCCGATCCAGGAGTTGCTGGAGACGCTGGGGCCGGTCATGGATTCCTCCCTCGAGGGCGAATCCGGCCATGACGTCGGCGTGCTCGGGGTGGGGCTGAGCCCCGCCATGGGCCGCAAGCTGGCGGCCCTGCTGGGGCACTTTCACCTGAGCCTCCAGCTCGCGACGGCCGAAGAGGCGGGTCGGAAGCTGGGCGCGCTGAAGCCCTCCCTGCTCCTTCTGGGCACCGATGCGACCGGGGAGAAGCCCATCCACCTCATGGAGGCGCTCAAGGGCTACGGCCCCCTGCCGCCGGTGTTGGTGCTCGGCCGGGTGCCGGACGAGGCCCACCAGCGGCGGCTCCTCCTTTCGGGGATCCATGACTGGTTGGGGTTGCCCATCACCGGTCCCCGGTTGCTGCACGCGTGCCGCCGGGCGCTGGAGTGGTCCCGGGCCCGCAGGCTCAGGTCGGAATATGAAGGGCTCATGCAGGGGCTCCGGGAACAACGCACGATGCTGGAGATCGAAGCCGAGGCATTGCGCACGGAGGTCCTCACGGATCCCCTCACGGGTCTCCTCAACCGCCGGGCCTTCGACCAGAACCTTGAACACCACCTGAACCAGTGGGCCCGGCATAAACGCCCCTTCGTGCTGGTGCTGGGAGATGTGGACCACTTCAAGCTCGTGAATGACCGTTTCGGCCACTCCGTGGGCGACGAGGTGCTCAAGGGCATCGCCGCCCGCGTGCGCAGCGGCCTGCGCCGATCCGATCTCGCCTTCCGCATCGGCGGCGAGGAGTTCGCCGTGATCCTGCCGGAAACCTCCATCGCCGCGGGCTCGGAAGTGGCCGAGAAGCTCCGCCGGCGAGTGGATGAGGAGCCGCTCACCTTGTTGGATGGACGCACGGTCATCTCCTCCATCAGCCTGGGCGCGGGTTATCCCGGGGCCGAGTCAGCCCGTGAGTTGGTGGATCGCGTCGATAGCGCCCTCTACCGGGCCAAGCAGTCCGGCCGGAATCAGGTGGCCCTCGCCGGGTGACGGCGGAGGGCGTACCAGGTGATTAGAACTTGACCAGCTCGCCCAGGGTCTTGAGGCTGATCACCAGTTCAAGGCGATCCTGGCGGCGGCCCGCCAAGGGCACGCCGGGCAGTTGGATGTGGGTGTAACGCAGTGTATAGGCCACGCAAGGCTCCACGTAGGCGAGGCCCACCTGGGAGGACGTCACGTATTTGTTGCGCCAGTCATAGCTGACGGCGAACTCCAGTCGGACACGGTCGTCCCAGAACCGCTGGAGGCCACCGATCTGGATGCCCCGCTGCCGGACGAGGAAGCGATTCAGGCTCGTGGCGAACAGGCTCAAGCTCAACCGGCTGTCCCGGCCCGTGGCCACGTCGGCGCTGAGGCTCTGGTCGGTTCCGCCCTCCGTGAGATCCGAGGACCGGTGGAAGGAGAGGCGCAGCTTGTCATTGGGTTCCGCGTCCACGTCGCTGTCGAGGCTGGCCCACCCCTGCTTGACCCGGCCATCGGCCAGGAGGACGGGCTTCACGTAGTACCGGGTGCTGATCTTCCACCGCATGAGGTCCGCGAAGGCATCGAGCCGCTTGGACCGCCCGAAGAAATGCTGCTTGAAACCCACTTCGACACTCTGCTCGCCGCTGGCGCTGTCGTTCACGCCGGGCCGGGCATCCAGGGCATCGAAGCGGGGCACGCGCGCGGCATCGCTGAAGGGCCCCGTGGTGGTGTATCCGAAGAAGGGCTCCACGATGTGCTTCAACTCCCCCTTGTACCCGAAGAGGCTGAAGTTCTCGAAGACGCGCCCCAACTGGGGTCCGGAGAACCGGATGTGACCGCTGGCCAGGAGGCGCCGGGTGCCATCCCCCTTCACCCGGAAGGGGTCGAAGGCCGTGCTGGCGTTGGGATCCAAGGCGCCGCCCGAGACGGGGGAGAACACGGCGCTCTCCAGGGTGGCGCCGTACTGGGTGCCGCGGCCCAGCACTTCGGTATCCACGCGGAAGGGGCCGACCTGGCCCAACCGGCCATAGAAGCGGAGGTGGGCGTCGCTGCGCGTCCAGGGGTAGGTCACCCCGGGCACCGTGTCGGTGCCCTCGATCTTGTAGACGAAGCGTCCCGTGCTGAGCCCGCCATCGAGGTAGAACCCGCCGATGGCGATGGGGTAGAGGCGCAGCTGGGCGGTCGGCAGGGATTGGCGCCGCAAGGAGGCCGGGAAATCCGGGCTGTAGAAAGGGTCCCCCTGATCCTTGCTGAGGAAGAAGCTCCGGTTCTCGCCGAGATTCAACGAGAGGCTGCCCCACGTGAAGGCGCGGCCCAGGTACACGGAGGAATCGTAGATGGGCACGCCCAGGCCTCCCACGCCGCGGCCGAAATCCACATCCACGAGGTTGTCGGAGGACTGATTCACATCGGCCGTGAGCCACCAGCCGTCTTCCCGCTGCCAGACCTCCTTGAGTTGGTATCGATAGCGCCGCTCGTCCAGGCTGCGCTGGTGGAGGCTTTGCCCGGAAATGCTGCCGGAGTGGGTGGTATCGGGGCGCCACCTCACCTCGCCGCCGCTGAGGAGGCCCTCCCTGCTGAACCAGATGGGGGCGAGGGTGGCATCGGCTTTGTCGCCGAGGGTCTGGAACCAGTTCAATCCCAGCCCGGGACCGAGGGCGCCACCGAAGCGGAGATCGGGTGGGAGCAGGCCGGAGCTCCGTTCGGCCTTGGCGGGGTAGAAGCCCCAGGGCAGGTAGATGTGGGTGGGCACGCCGTGGACGAGGACGCGCAGGTTCCGGAACGTGGCGAAGTGATCAAGGTCCACGTCCATCTTCGATAGCAGGGCCGTCCAGCCAGGCCTTTCCTCAGAGCACGGGGATAGCTCCACCGCGTCGAAGGCCCAGGTGCGCAGGCCCTTGAAGGTGACCCGGTCGGCCCGGAGGGTCCAACTCGGGGGGAGCTCCATGCGCAGGCCTCGAGCCTCGCCATCGCGGTTCCGCCAATCCATCTCGAGGAAAGCGCAATGGAGGCGCAGGTCCGGGGCCTCCAGCCGGATGTGACCTTCGGCCCGGATCACCTTCCGGGCGCGGTCGTAGGTGATCTTGTCCGCCAGGAGCATCAACCCTGATGATTCGATCTTCCCCTTTTCCATGGTCAGGATATCGCCCACGGCGGTGGAGTTCTCCGCCCGGTAGGCGAAGGGCACCAGCGACTCCGGGCCTTCATCCAGATCCCAGGGGCGCAGCGGCAGGAGCATCGCCGGGTCCGGTGCTTCCAACGGGATGGGAGCCGGGATGGCCGGCAGCCCCTGCGCGAGTGCCGGCAGGCCCGCGAGGATCCAGGCGGCCTGAGGCCGGACGTTCATGAACAGTCCCTCAGTGCTGGTGGGGCGCTAGGCGGGCGCTCACCAGGAAGAGGGCCAGCCCCGAGAGCAGGGCCAGGGTGCTGCGCATTCCGGTTTCCTTCTGGACTTCGGGCAGCAGGTCCGAACTGGCCACGTAGAGGGCGAGGCCCGCGCTCAGGCCAAGCACCGGTCCGATGGGGGCATGGAAGAGCCCCAGGCCGGAAGCCCCGATGAGCGAGGCCATCGCCAGCACCCCCGCTGCCCCGATGGCGGCCCGGGCACTGAACCCCCGTGCGAGGAAGATGGAGGCGATGGTAGCGCCCTCGGGCACCCGATGCAGCAGGATGCCCAGGAACATCAAGGTGCCGAGGCCGCTGTGGGTGCTCATGGCGGCTGCGAGCGCCATGCCATCCATGAGGCTGTGCAGGCTCAGGCCGACGAGGGCCAGGATGCCGCCCAGGGGGCCGCCATCGGTGTGGGTTTCCTCGCCGTAGTGGAAGTGCAACGTGATGCCGTGCTCCAGCACGTGGACCAGGAGGTAGCCTCCCAGCACCCACCAGGCGTTCATCTCCCCGCCCTTCTGTTCCATGGCCTCGGGGATCATTCGGACGAGGGTGAAGGAGAGCAGGTATCCGGCCGCGAGGCCGGAGATGAGCCGCATGACCGAGGCTTTGCCCTGGAGGAGGCGCACCACCGCCAACCCCCCCACCAACGTGGCGAGGGAGGCGGCGGGGGCGAGCCAAGCGAGGGACAGCGCCACGGGGGGTTAGGCCTTCACCTTGGCCTTGGCGGCGGGCTTCTTGGCCTTGGGGGCGGTAGCGGCCTCAGCGGCCTTGGCCTTGGCGGGAGCCTTCTTAGCCTTGGCTGCGGGTGCTTCGACGGACTCCGCCTTCACCGCCTTCTTGGGTTTGGCGACGGCCTCAACCGGCTCGGCCTTCGCGGCCTTCTTGGTCTTCGGAGCCGGCTTGGGGGCGGGCTCTGCCACTTCGACAGGCTTGGCCGCGCCCAGCTTCTTGGGGCGGGCGGCGGGAGTCAGGAGGCTGGCCAGCACATCGCCCGTGAGCTTGGGGGGCTCGGGGGCGGGCGTGGGCTCGGCCTTGGGCCGAGGCGCGGGCTTCGCAGCGGCGATCTGGGGTTCAGCAGGTGCGGCGGCGTGTTCCGTGGCCGCGCCTTCGGTGCCTTCACCTCGATCCCGCTCACCACCCCGACGACGGCGGCGCCGGCGCTTGCGCTTAGTGCCATCGCCCTTGGTCTCCTCTTCGGAGCCCTCGGCGCCTTCGTCGCCTTCCTCTTCCGACTCATCGTCCTCGGGCTTGGCGCTCTCGAAGAGGGCGCGGAGGCG
Organism: Acidobacteriota bacterium; assembly: GCA_016192145.1. Taxonomy (GTDB): domain Bacteria; phylum Acidobacteriota; class Holophagae; order Holophagales; family Holophagaceae; genus JAFDVN01. The sequence goes on from JACPUT010000011.1 coordinate 62,376, forward strand.
CTCGCGTTCGTCGAGGGCGGCCTTCTGGGCATCCCGGCGGTCGTACTTGAAGTCCTTGGGCTTTTCCGCCGGGCGATCCTCGTTCAGCGCCTTGTCGAAGGAGATGGGGCTGTCGCCACCCAGGACGACGGTTTCCTCATCCTTGTGCCGCTCGCGGGGCGCGGGCTTGGCGGGCTTGTCGGCGGGCTTCTCCCGGTCCTCCTCGTGGCGTTCGATCTCCGCGGCCATTTCGCCGTAGGGCGTGGACCAGTCGGCGATGACGAGCACGTGGATGTCGTTGCGCTCTTCGAGCTCGGCGATGTCGCGGCGCTTGCCGTTCAGCACGGAGCTGGCGATGTCGGGGTGCAGCTTGATGCGCAGCTCCTTCACGTCACCCCGGGCGGCGATGCCCTTGATGCGCCGGAGGACGGAGAGGACGAGGGCCTCGATGGTCTTCACCTTTCCCGTGCCCTGGCAGGTGGGGCAGCCCTCGTGGTTCACGTGCTGCAGGCTGGGCCGGATGCGCTGGCGCGTCATCACCAGCACGCCGAAGCGGTTGATCTTCCCCACTTCCATGCGGGCCTTGTCCTGCTTGAGGTGCTCCACGAGGCGATCTTGAACCGCCTTGATGTGGCTCTCCTTGCGCATGTCGATGAAGTCGATGGCCACGAGGCCGGCGAGATCGCGCAGGCGGAGCTGGCGGGCCACTTCCTCCGCGGCCTCCAGGTTCGTCTTGTAAGCGGTGTCCTCCTGGTTGTCACCGGAGGTTTTCCCACTGTTCACGTCGATGGCCACGAGGGCCTCGGTCTGGTCCAGCACCAGGGCGCCGCCGGAGGGCAGGTTCACCTTGCGGGCGTAGACCCGGTCGATCTGCTCTTCCGTCTGATGGCGGGAGAAGATGGGCTTCTTGCCGATGTAGTGCTTCAGCACGGGCAGGTACTGGGGCATCGTGCGTTTCACGAAGCTCTGGGCCGTGTGGAAGGTGTCGAGGTCGTCGATGCTCACTTCCTCCACGTCGGGGGTGAAAGCGTCGCGGAGGGTGCGGACGACCACGTCGTCCTCCTGCCAAACGAGGCCGGCGCCCATCCGGTGCTTGTACCGGTGCTGGACCTCCTTGTAGCTGTCCAGGAGGTACTCGAGGTCGCGCTGGAAATCCTCCTTGGTGACGCCCAGGGAGGCGGTGCGGACGATCACCCCGATGTTGTCGGGGATCTCCAGGGAGTCGATGAGCTGCTTGAAGTGGCGGCGCTCCTCGGTGCCCTCGATCTTGCGGCTGATGCCGTTCACGGGATTGCCGGGGGTGACCACCAGGTAGCGGCCGGCCAGGCTGATCTGGGCCGTCATCATGGCGCCCTTGGAGCCCAGTTCCTCGCGAACGGCCTGGACCATGATCTCCTGATCGCGGTGGAGCAGATCCTGGATGCGGCCTCGGCGGCCATCGCCGCTGACCATGTCCCGGGGCAGTTCGCCCAGGGGCAGGAAGCCGTTCTTCTGGCCCCCGTAGTGGATGAAAGCAGCCTGGAGGCTCTGATCCACGCGGATCACCTTGGCCTTGTAGATATTGCCCTTGATCTTCTCGTTGTGGACGAACTCCACGTCGTAATCAAAGAGGGTTCCGTCGATCAGCGTGGCGATCCGGATTTCCTCCGGGTCGGTGGCGTTGATCATCATGACTTTCTTGCTGCTCAAGGTTGCTCCTTGGGCTGAGACCTGCCCCTCGAGGCTCGGCCGTAGCGATGGAATGGATGCTGGGGAAGGTGGCCTGCGCCGCGGAACCTTAGGTTGGCGGGCGACCGGGAGATGGTCAGGTCTTTGGAAGGGCCCGGGTCACGCAGGGAATCCCAGGTGAACGGCGGGTCTTCGTGCAGTTTTCCAGCCTTCGGGGCTTCGCGCAAGTCTTACATGGAATTTCCACGCATCATCTTCCATATTATCTACATTTAGATAATTAAATATCAAATTTTATTTCAGCGACCGCAAGTGGAATTAACACCGATGTCACAGCCTGAGTGCATCCTTGTTTCGTTGCCCCCGGACGCTTAGGTATCCCATTAAAGGAGGCTCCCATGCGGACCCACGCCACCCTCGCCCTTACCTTCGCCCTCGCCACCACCGGCTTCGCCCAGGCCATCAAGGTGGACCCCAAGCTCGCCCCCTATAAGAAGGTGGCCGGAATCAACGGCAACCTGAACAGCATCGGCTCCGACACCCTGAACAACCTCATGGCCTTCTGGGTGGAATCCTTCAACAAGCAATATCCGAACGTGAAGATCCAAGTGGAAGGCAAGGGTTCCGCCACCGCGCCTCCGGCCCTCATCGAAGGCACCGCCCAGCTCGGCCCCATGAGCCGGGAGATGAAGGGCGAGGAGATGGATAAATTCGAGAAGAAGTACGGCTACAAGCCCACCAAGGTGGCCGTGGCCATTGATTGCCTCGCCGTTTACGTGAACAAGAACAACCCCATCAAGGAAATGAGCATGGAGGAGGTGGATGGCATCTTCTCCTCCACTCGGAAGTGGGGTGGTAAGGATGCCTCCACCTGGGGCCAGGTCGGCCTCAAGGGCGAGTGGGCCGCGAAGCCCTTCAGCCTCTACGGTCGCAACAGTGCCAGCGGCACTTACGGCTACTTCAAGGAGCACGCCCTGAACAAGGGGGACTTCCGGAACACCGTGAAGGAACAGCCCGGCTCCTCCGCCGTGGTGCAGGGCATCACCAACGACCGCTTCGCCATCGGCTACTCCGGGATCGGCTACATCACCAGCGGCGTGCGCGCCGTGCCCCTGTCCATGAAGGGCCGATACAACGACCAGGCCTTCGCTCCCACCTATGAGAACGCCCTCAACGGCAAGTACCCCATGGCGCGCTTCCTTTACGTCTATGTGAACAAGCACCCCAAGAAGGGCCTGGATCCGCTGACCCTGGAGTTCATCAAGTTCGTCCTCTCCAAGGAAGGCCAGGAAATCGTCATCAAGGACGGCTACTTCCCCTTGACCGCGGGCAGCGGTTCCGCCAACGCCCAGACCGAGCTGAAGAAGCTCAACTAGGCTCCGGGAAAACCCGAATCGATAGGTCAAGCACTCAGGAGTCCGATGTCCAGCACCGCGACCAGAAACCTGGCCAAGCGCGTGGATCGCTTCATGGCCGCCCTCATCACCGGGGGCGGCCTTCTGATCATCCTCGCCGTGCTGGGCATCCTCTTCTTCATCGCCAAGGAAGCCCTGCCCCTCTTCTTCCCGGCGCGCACCCAGACCCTAGCCATCGTCAACTTGGAGCCCGGAAAAGGGCTTTGGGCCGATGACTCCGCCAAGACGGTCATGATCCCGGATCCAGCCAAGGGCGTTCGGGTGCATCTCGCGCAGGACGGCCGTCTCCTGGACACCCTGACCTCGGGCCCCACCCTGCCCTGGAAGCTCAGCACGTCCCCCGACTCCCGGGGCCACCTGGCGGTTGTGGGTGCGGATGGCCGTCTCCACGCAGGCGAGTTGAAATGGGCCAAGCCGCCCGGGGCCCAGGATCCCAGCCAGTGGACCCCGGAAGTCGAGTGGACATCCGGGGTATCCCTGCCCGTGGCCCCCTCGGAACTGCTGGACGTCCGCAGCTTGGAAGCCGGCGGTCTCATGGGCGGGAAGGTGCTCCGGGTCCTGGCCCGCAATCCCACGGGCCTGATCTGGGGCGAGGCCCCCGCCGAAGGCACCGAGCCCCTCCAATGGAAGGCCCTGCCCGCGCCTGCGGACGCACTCGCCCTGCTCAGCCCGGATGGTCAGCACGCCTACATCGGCACCCGGGATGCCCGCGTGCAGGACTGGGCCCTCGCCGGGGAGGCCTCGCTCTCCACCGAACAGACCTTCACCGAGCCCGTGACGGCCCTCGGGTTCGCCCTGGGGGGTTCGTCCTTGCTCGTGGGCGGCGAGAAGGGGTCCATCTGGGCCTACCAGCAGGTTCGCGACGAGCAGGACACCAAGGCCCTCCAGCCCTTCCATCGGTTCCTATCCCTGGATGGCCCCGTGCGGGGGTTCCAGCACGGCCTCCGGGACAAGCGCTTTCTGGCCTGGGGCCCCACGGGGGCCGGCATCCTGCACCTCACCTCCGAACGCCAGTTGATGCGCATCACCGGAGATCGGATCGAGGGCGCCGCCCTATCCGCCCGCGGCGACCACATCCTCCTCCAGGACGGCAATCGCGTCCGCCCCTTCATCCTGGATGCCCCCCATCCCGAAATCAGCTGGAAGACCCTCTGGGGGCGCGTCCACTACGAAGGCTACAAGGAAGCTGATCACACCTGGCAGTCCACGGGTGGCGGGGACGATTTCGAACCCAAGCTCAGCCTCCTCCCGCTGCTCTTCGGCACCCTGAAAGGCACTTTCTACGCCCTGCTCTTCGCGGTTCCCATCGCGATCCTCGGCGCCCTCTACACCAGCCAGTTCGCCACGCCGGGCCTCAAATCCCGCATCAAGCCCACCATCGAGATCATGGCCGCCCTGCCCTCCGTGGTGCTGGGATTCCTGGCGGGCCTCGTGATGGCACCGCTCTTCGAACAGGCCGCGGTCCATGTGCTCGTGTTTCCCCTCGCGGCCGTGTTGCTGGGTTTGGCCATCCTTCCCATCTGGAGCAAGTTCCCGGCCTCCTGGCGTCGCATCTGGGGCGAAGGCCGCGAGGCGCTATGGATGATCCCGCTGCTGCTGGGCGCGCTGGCCCTGACCTACCTCCTCGCGCCTTCGATCGAGAAGGCCTTCATGGGAGGGAACTACCGCACCTGGCTGCAGGAGGCCTGGGGTGTGCGATATGACCAGCGCAATAGCCTCGTGGTGGGTTTCGCCATGGGGTTCGCCGTGATCCCCATCATCTTCACCATTAGCGAGGACGCCCTCTCCAGCGTGCCGAGGTCCCTCACCTCCGCGAGCCTGGCCTGTGGCGCAAGCCCCTGGCAGACCGCCTGGCGCGTGGTGCTTCCCACCGGGTCCCCGGGGATCTTCAGCGCCGTGATGGTGGGCGTGGGCCGCGCCATCGGCGAGACCATGATCGTGCTCATGGCCACGGGCAACACACCCATCCTTGATTGGGGCCCCTTCAACGGCATGCGCACCCTCAGCGCCAACATCGCCGTGGAGATCCCCGAAGCGCCCCATCACGGGACCCTCTACCGCATCCTCTTCCTGGCTGCCCTGCTGCTCTTCATCTTGACCTTCTCCCTCAACACCATCGCGGAGCTCGTGCGCCAGCACCTCCGCAAGAAGTACGAGAGCTACTGATGAAAGCCACCGCCTGGCTCCGTCGCGGCAGTCCCTTCGTCTGGGTGAGTGGAGGCCTGCTCGCCTTCGCCCTGCTCATGATCACCACGCTCGTGGGCTATATCGCCATCAAGGGCCTCGGCTTCTACTGGCCCAAGCCCTTGGTCGAACTCACGACCACCACCGGTCCGGTGCTCGGTGAAGTCACCGGGCACGAGGCCGCCACCGCCGAGGACCCCGAACGAATCCAGATCCGCACCGCGAACCGCGACATCCTGGGCCAGGACTTCCGCTGGGTGCCCGTCTCTGAGATCCAGGCCCGGACCACGCCCCCCGAGGCCCTGGTCATCGAACGTCTGGAAAATGGCACATTCTTCGGTTCCCTATGGCGAATCACGCAGGATGGCAAAGTGCTGGCGGAAGGGCCCGGCGCTCCCGAGGAAGCCCGCCGCCGGCTCGCGGAGGCCAAGGCGCTGCAGCGCCGGATCCAATCCATGGAGAAGGACGAGGTGGGCAGCCTCAACCAGAAGCTTGAAGATCTCCGCCTTCGCCGTCGCAAGCTGGAGGCCAAGGGAGAACCGACCGCCCAGGCCGAGGCCGCGGAAGCCGATCTGCACAATCGCTTCCAACATCTCCAAGAGGAGTTGGAGGCCTTCCGGGCCCAATCCAACGGCCTCCAGGTGACCCTTCGCACCGTCGATGGCCAGGAAAAGGAACTGAGCCTCGCCGGCGTGATCCGCATCATCCCCGTGAACACCATCGGGCTCCCCCGGAAAGTCAGCGTCTACCTGGCCCGGCTCTGGGAGTTTGTCTGGGATGATCCCCGGGAATCCAACACCGAGGGGGGCGTGTTTCCCGCGATCTTCGGCACCGTGATGATGGTGATGCTCATGTCCATCATGGTCGTCCCCCTGGGGGTGATGGCGGCCCTCTACCTGCGGGAATACGCCAAGGACGGCCTCGCCGTGCGACTCGTGCGGGTGGCCGTGAACAACCTGGCAGGCGTGCCCTCCATCGTGTTCGGCGTTTTCGGGCTGGGATTCTTCGTATACACGCTGGGCGGCTCCATCGATGCGCTCTTCTTCCCCGAGAAGCTCCCCACCCCCACCTTCGGCACCGGCGGCATCCTGTGGGCCAGCCTCACCCTGGCCCTGCTCACGGTACCCGTGGTGATCGTGGCGACGGAGGAGGCCATCGCCTCCGTGCCCCGCAGCCTGCGGGAGGCCAGCTTGGCCCTGGGGGCCACCAAATGGCAGACCATCCGGCAGGTCGTGTTGCCCGGCGCCATGCCCGGCATCCTCACGGGGCTGATCCTGGCCATGGCCCGCGGGGCGGGGGAAGTGGCGCCGCTCATGCTCACCGGCGTCGTCAAGCTGGCCCCGAGCCTGCCCTTGGACGCCCAGGCGCCCTTCCTCCACCTGGATCGGAAGTTCATGCACCTGGGATTCCACATCTATGACGTGGGCTTCCAGAGCCCCAACAGCGAAGCCGCCAAACCCATGGTCTTCATGACCACCCTCCTCCTCCTGGGTATCGTGGTGGCCCTGAACATATTCGCCCTGAGGCTCCGCCGGAAATTGCGCGCCCGCATGGGTGGGAGCACCTTCTGATGCCTCACACTGGATTACTGGAGCCCTTCAACATGGACCCCGAAACCCACCTACCCCTACCGGAACCCGTCGTCCTCGGCGGGGGGCGAGATGAGGCCCTGCCGGCCGTCCAACCCCTGGAGGGAAAGCCGGCGAGCCTTCCCCTCACGGATACCGCGGCCCTCGTCGCACCGCCCGCCCTGGAGGTCGAGCGGCTCAACCTCTGGTACGGCGCCAAGCAGGCCCTCTTCGACATCGACCTCCAAGTCCGCAAGAACACCGTCATGAGCCTCATCGGCCCCTCCGGCTGCGGCAAGAGCACCCTCCTCCGCTCCCTCAACCGCATGAACGACCTCGTGGACAGCGTCCGCATCGAGGGGTCCGTGCGCCTGGGCTCCGAGGATCTCTACGCCCCCGGGGTGGACGTCATCGAACTCCGCAAGCGGATGGGCATGGTGTTCCAGAAATCCAACCCCTTCCCCAAGTCCATCTTCGAAAACGTGGCCTACGGGCTCCGGGTCCAGGGGGAGAAGGACCGCCTCACCCTCGAGGAGGCTGTGGAGACGAGCCTCAAGGGCGCCGGCCTCTGGGAGGAGGTCAAGGATCGCCTCAAGGAATCCGCCCTGGGCCTCTCTGGTGGCCAGCAGCAGCGGCTCTGCATCGCCCGGGCCCTGGCGGTGCGTCCCGAGGTGCTCCTCATGGACGAGCCCTGCTCGGCCCTGGATCCCATCGCCACCGCCCGTGTCGAGGAGCTGATCTTCGAGCTGAAGAAGGAATTCACCATCGTCATCGTCACCCACTCCATGCAGCAGGCGGCGCGGGTGAGTGATTTCACGGCCTTCTTCTGGCTCGGCAAGGTGGTGGAGACGGATCTCACCGAGAAGATCTTCACCAATCCCACCAACCGCATGACCGAAGACTACATCACGGGGAGGTTCGGCTGATGGCCCGACATTTCGATTCCGAGCTCAAGGGACTCAAGGATGGCCTCCTCTCCATGGCGGGGATGGCGGAGCGCATGATCGACCTCACGCGCCGCGCCCTGCTGGAGCGGAATTCCGCCCTGGTGGACGAGGTGAACGTCCTCGACGAGAAACTGGACGAGATGGAGCTGCGCCTGGATCAGCTCTGCATCGATCTGCTCGCCCTTCGGGCGCCCATCGCCGCGGATCTGCGCCTCATCGCATCGGCCATCAAGATCATCCCCGAGGTGGAGCGCATCGGCGACCACTGCGGGAACATCTGCCGCCGCGCGAAGATGCTCAACGATCAGCCGCCCATCCTGAACGGGGATTATCTGGAGCGCCTCGCCTCGGAGACCCAGGGCATGGTGCGACGGGCCGTGGACGCCTTCGTGACCAGCGATGCCAGCCTCGCCCGGGCCGTCATCAGCGATGACGACAAGGTGGACAACCTCTACCAGGCCATCTACCGGGAGCTGCTCAAGCTCATGCTCTCCGATCCCCTCTGCATCGAGCGGGCCTCGCACCTCATCCTCGTGATCAAAAACTGGGAACGCATTGCCGACCAGGCCACGAACATCGCCGAAGAGGTGCTGTTCATCCTGGAGGGCCGCAGCGCCAAGCACACTTACCTCCAGGAACGGAACTGACCATGGCCAATCTGCTGATCCTCGAGGACGATGCCGACATCCGGCAGGCCCTGGAGCAGCATCTCCGCCGGGAAGGGTTCACCCCCCTCGCCGTCGGCGCGGGCCGGGATGCCTTGCGCATCCTGGAATCGGGCACTCGCATCGATGGCGCCTTGCTCGATCTCAGCCTCCCGGACATGGATGGGCTGGATGTCCTCCGGGCCATCCGCTCCGCTCCGAAGCTGAAAATGCTGCCGGTGCTGCTCGTGACGGCTCGCGTCGATGAGATCGATCGGATCCTGGGGCTCGAACTCGGAGCGGATGACTACGTCCCCAAGCCCTTCAGCACCCGTGAGTTGATCGCGCGGATCCGGGCCGTCCTGCGCCGGGCAACCTTCCTGGACACCCAGCCCGAAGGGCAGGCCCTGGGTTTCGGGCCGATCACGGTGGACCTGGATATGCACGTGGCCCGGGTCGATGGCAAACCCATCGAGCTCACTCGCCGGGAGTTCGAACTGCTGGCTTACTTCATCAAGAACCCGCGCCGGGTGCTGGGTCGGGAGAAGATCCTCCAGCAGGTCTGGGGGCTCGAATACCTGGGGGAGAGCCGCACCATCGATGCCCATGTCCGGCGCGTCCGGGCCAAGCTTGGAGAAGCGGCCAACCTCATCGAGACCATCGTCGGCGTGGGCTACCGCATGGGGTCCGTGGAGGGGTGAATCCGGATTCGGGGCACCGGCCGCTCCCTTCCCGGGGAATCAGTGCTTCGCGGCATCCGTTCCACCGGGCACAATGGAGAGGTTTGAACCTCGGAGATGCCCATGTCCTTGAACGCCCTGATGCGCTGGCTGAAGCCTCGCGAAACCGTGTTCTTCGAATTGCTGGAAGCCGCGGCGGACAACGCCCATGATTCGGCGGTGCTGTTCGATACCGCGGTGCGGACCAACGACCCTTCCCGTTGGGCGGAATACCGTCGGGAGATGAAGGCCTTGGAGCACAAGGGCGACCGCATCACCCACGACCTCATCGACCGCCTCAACCTGACTTTCGTCACGCCCATCGAGCGGGAGGACATCCTCGCCCTCACCCATGCCATCGACGACGTGGCGGATCTGCTGGATGCCACCACGGAACGCCTCGTGCTTTACCGTATCGGGAAGGTGATGCCGGCTGTGACGGAGCTCAGCTCCATCATCGTGGAGGGCTCGAAGGAACTCACGGTCCTCATCCGCCACCTGCGAACCATGAGCGACGTGAAGGACATCCGCGCCCGCATCAAGCACTGCCATACCCTGGAAAACCAGGCCGACAGCATTTACCACACGGCCCTGGCCCAGATCTTCGAGAACCCCACCGATCCCATCGAACTCATCAAGTGGAAGGAACTCCTCGCCCAGATCGAGGAGGCCACCGACCAGATCGAGTTCGTGGCCCAGGTCGTGGGCTCCACCGTGATGCGCAACGCCTAGGGAGCCCTCATGATCGAAGGGATCATCTGGCCCCTGGTAATGCTGGTCCTACTCGCCTGGGCCATCGACTACATCAACGGGTTCCACGATACGGCGAATTCCATCGCCACGGTCGTGAGCACGGGCGTCCTTCCCGCCAAGTACGCCATCGGCATGTCCGCGGTCCTCAATTTCGCGGGCGCTTTGGCGGGAACCCAGGTCGCCACGGCCATCGCCAAGGGGATCGCGGATAGCTCCAACATCGTCCCTGCCGTCATCGCCGCGGCCCTGCTGGCCGCCATCACTTGGGACCTGCTGACCTGGTGGTTCGGGATTCCCTCCTCCACGAGCCACACCTTGATGGGTGGCTTGGCGGGAGCCGTCGTCGCCCACGCCGGGTGGCATGCGCTCAAATGGGCCAAGCTTCGCCAGATCGGCGCCTTCATCGTTCTTTCGCCTCTGTTCGGTTTCCTGGTGGGCGCCGTCCTCATCCTGATCGTCCTGTGGCTCGTGAGAAGGTACTCAAGCCACAAGGTGAATTGGGTGTTCCGGAAACTCCAGCTGGTTTCGGCCGCAGCGATGTCCTTCACCCATGGCTCGAACGACGCCCAGAAGGCCATGGGCATCATCTGTCTCGCTCTGATCACCTACGGGAAACTCCATGGGCATGGCGACAAGGTGGATGTCCCCTTGTGGGTCAAGATCGGCAGCGCCGCCTTCATGGGCCTGGGCACCATGAGCGGCGGGTGGAAGATCATCCGCACCATGGGCTCCAAGATCGTCAAGCTCCGCCCCATCCATGGCTTCGCGGCGGAAACGGCGGCGGCCATCGTCCTGTTCACGACCGCGCATCTCGGGATTCCCGTGAGCACCACCCACAGCATCACGGGCGCCATCATGGGCGTAGGCACGAGCATGAATGTCCGCGCCGTCCGGTGGGGGCTGACGGGCAACATCATCGTCGCCTGGGTCCTTACCATCCCCGTGAGCGGATTGCTCGCAGCGGGGTTCTACAAGTTGTTGCACTCAATGTTCTGAATTCAGGAATTCGCACAACATCACCCGGTTGGACATCGGCCCCGCTGAACGCGGGGCCGATTCAGTGGGCACGGTTCCCGTCCCTGAAGGGATCTTGCGGTACGCCCGTCACTTGAATGGATCAGCGACTGTAGCGCCTCAACATCCGCATGTTCTTGCGATAGGCCTGCCCACGGGTGAAGTTGATGGCCACTCCGCGGGGGAACTTGGTGATGTTGCTGGCGAGGGTGATGAAGGTGCGCACGGTCTGCGCCGCCTGGCGCCCCTGCCGGGTGGCGTTGTCGTAATAGACCATCAGGGCGGAACGCATGAGGCTCTTGGGCAGGTTGAAGAGGCCGTAAGCCTCCAGCACATCGTGATTGATGCGGCGGGTCCCATCCTGCTCAGTGACGATCAGGTCCTCGGGGCGGATGTCCTGGGGATTGCTCATTAAGGGCCTCGGTCGGAAATCTATCGGACAAATCCTGGAAAGCCTAAACCATGCCACTCCTCTTGATTCCCACCAAGGGATTGAGCACGATGGGGGTACCCCAATCGACAGGAATCATTTGCTCCACTTACGCCATTTATCCCTCTTCTTTCTCTTGCTTGGGTTGGGCCTAGCTTGCCGGCGACCCTCACCCAAGCCCGCGCGGCAGAACTTGGAGGCCTTCTACGCGAAGGCCTTGGAAGGCGATCTTCGATCCGGTTTTTCGTTCCTTGACCGAATTGATGGCGACAGGCTTGAGGAAGAGGATCGCTCTAGGCGGGACTGCCTCATCCAACGGTTTCGCACCCCCCATCCCCCTCGCCCGGAACTCCCACCAGGGCTTGCCCGGGAAGCCATGGATGCCTTTCTGACCTATTGGACCAGCGCCTTGCTCCACCCAGATCAGCGCGATTTGGCCTCTGGCCGACTGGAAACCGAGCTCCGCTCGGTGCTCCATCGTCGAGGCATTGAGGACAAGCGCTACGGGAACTTAGCCGCGCTTACCAACGCCCTTCCAGACCTGCTTAGGGCGGAGGGATTCCACGCCCTCACGGGCGTTACCACCCCCCTATACGAGTTCATGCTCTGGAGGTCTGAACGCAAAGAGACCTTTGAAATCCCTCTTCCCTCAGGTGTTGAATCGGTTGAGGTGATCTTCCTATCCGACTTCGTCCTCCGGGGTTGGCAAGCCTATGCAACCTGCGGGCATTATTTCTCCAGCGGGTGGACGACCCCCGACAAGATCTTCTGCATGTCGGACGCTTACGAATTGAATGCTGAGCCATTTCGAATCAGCCTTCTGGCCCATGAAGGCCAACACCACCTCGATCTCCGGCGCTCTCCGAGCATGGATCAAACAGAGCTGGAATACCGCGCCAAGCTCGTTGAGCTCTGTCTGGCCGACACGACCCTTGTGAACCTACTCCGGGCATTCTCGAGTCAGGCCAACGCCGACTCGACCTCACCCCATGCCCGCGCCAATCATCGGGTCATTCGCGATTTAACTTTCCAACTCCAGCGGGCAACCAAGGGAATGCCCGCCTTGGAATCCCTGCCTTCAGCAGACATTCAAAAGGCCGCGCGCTCCCTCCTGGAGGAGAGTTCACGCACCTTGTTGCCGCGTCCCTAAGGGGCGCATCAAGCCCGATGGGCTGACCTTGTCACCGGGCCGGATGGACCAGGAAATGGAGCTCCGGGTTCTTTTCGGCCGTGGTACGGCGCTGCCAGTCGTTTTCGAACAGGATGGCCGGGTTCCCATCAGCGTCCTCTACAAGCTCGCCCCAGAACTTGTTGGGCTCGGGCCAGCCTCCCTCCAGCCAGCGGGCCATCTGGAAGCTGCGGGGTTCCAGGACCACCTGGCAGGCATATTCGTCCTTGAGGCGATGCTGGAGCACCTCGAACTGGAGGCGGCCCACGGCGCCCAGAATGGGCAGCGGGGCGCCGCCCTTGGGCCAGAACACCTGGACCACGCCCTCCTCGGCGATCTGCTGGAGGCCCTTCAGGAAGCCCTTGCGGGCCCCGGGATCCGCCAGGCGCACGGAGACGAACTGCTCAGGGCTGAAGCGGGGCACCGCGTGGAAGGTGACGGGGCCTGCGCTGCTGAGCACGTCGCCGATCCGGAACTGGCCGGGGTTGATGAGGCCCAGGATATCGCCGGGCCAGGCCTCATCGACGATGGTCCGCTCGCGGCCGAAGAACATGTGGGGGTAGTTCAGTTTGAGGCTCTTCTTTTCGCGCACATGGAGGGCATCCATCCCGCGCTCGAACTTGCCGCTGACGATGCGCGCAAAGGCCACGCGATCGCGGTGGGCCTTGTTCATGTTGGCCTGCACCTTGAACACGAAAGCCGTGAAGCCCTTCTGGTCCGGCTGGATGGCGCCACCATCCAGGGTGGGACGGGGGCCCGGGGCCGGGGCCATGTCCACGAACACGTCCAGGAAGTCACCCACGCCGAAGTTGTTCACGGCGGAACCGAAGAACAGGGGGCTCTGCTCGCCCCGGAGGAAGGCCTCCTTATCGAAGGCGGGCAGCACCGTATCCATGAGGTCGATGTCATCCCTGAGCTGCTTCAGTTCCCTGGCGGTGAGGAGCTCGGCCACCTCGGGATCCTCCAGGGTCCCCTTGCCCACCAACTGGGCCTTCTGCCCCTTCTTAGCGCGCTCGAACAGCGCGATCTGCCCCGTGGCACGCACATACACGCCCTTGAAATCGGGGCCGGATCCGATGGGCCAAGTCATGGGCACCGCGTGGAGGCCGAAGAGCTCCTCCACCTCGTCGATGAGGTCGATGGGCTCGCGGCCCGGGCGATCCAGCTTGTTCACGAAGGTGAAGATGGGAAGCTTGCGCTCCGAGGCCACGCGGAACAGCTTCTTGGTCTGTTCTTCCACGCCCTTGGCGCAGTCCAGGAGCATCACCACGGAGTCAGCCGCCGTGAGGGCGCGGTAGGTGTCCTCGCTGAAGTCCTGGTGGCCCGGGGTGTCCAGCAAGTTGATGGCGAAGCCTTTGAAGTCGAACTGCATGGCGGCGCTGGTGACGCTGATGCCGCGTTCCTGCTCGATGCTCATCCAGTCGCTCTGGGCATGGCCCGCCCCTTCCCGGCCCTTCACGGATCCGGCCCGATCGATGGCGCCTCCGTACAGGAGGAGCTTCTCCGTCAGGGTCGTCTTGCCCGCGTCGGGGTGGCTGATGATGGCGAAGGTGCGGCGCCGCTGGATTTCTGCTTGCAGGGTCATGAATGCCTCAACCCTTCAGTCTACCGCGAGCCACCGCCGGGCCCAGCTGGGGTCTTCCAGGGCACCCCAGCTACTTCAAAGAAAGCAGGGTCTTGAAGCGGGCCAGGGCCTCGGGTTTGGGAGTGGGCTTCGGGAGGTGCAACACCACGTAAACCGCGCCGTTGCTGCCGAAGACCCAGGTGCCCGCCTCACCAGGCGCAGCGGAAGGCCCCGTGGCGAACCACCAGTCGCCGATGGGGTCCTGGATCAGGTTGCCGAAATACCTGCGCGCCTGCTGGGCCAGGCCCTCCTGGGCCGGTTCCAGCATCCACTCCAGGATCTCGGACACGGACCCTTGCAGCAGTGCGCCCTCGCCAACCCAATCCAGGCCCAGCTTCGGAGGGGCCTCACCCGGAGGCATCCGTCGGCCCAGAAAGGTCCGGAATCCCTCTTCAAGCCGCAGGCGAGCCGAGCCCTCGCCACTCTCCTGGCTCCAACCGTCAACGCCCATGCGGGCCCAGGCGATGAAAGCCAGATCGCAGCCCTCCCTCAGTGCCTTGCCCAGATCAACCCTGCCGTGCCCTTTCGAAGTCGTGCATGAGATGCCTTCCAACTTACCGGAGCAGCGGAATCGCAGATCCCGAGCCTCCCAATCCGTGCCCTGCAACCGGAGCCAGACGAACTTCGAGAGCATGCCCATCGGGTGGGGGCGGAGGGATTCCCCGAACACCTTCACGCCATCCCGGAACGTGCCGGTGCCCATTTCCTCCCCTGCCACCAGCGCCGGCTTCCAGCCTTTGGGAATCTGGGCCGCAACTGGAAGTGCCCCGATCAGGAGGGGCAGCAGGCCCACCACCCTCAAATCCCTCAGCATCGTGAAACTCCGGAATGACCACCTGAGCCTAGCACGGCGCTGACAACCCATAAGCGAGCGGGATCCTGGGATCCCGCTCGCTTATGGGTGGTTGGAGAGTTGCTACCCGCGGGCCTCCGCGAGGCTCCGTTTCCGGGTCTCCACCACGCGGTCGGCCTCGCGGCCTTCCACTTCCTGGAGGTGGCTGAAGCTCCAGTCGAAGGTTCCGATGCCCTGGGTGAGGCTCCGGAGCTCGGTGATGAGGTCCTTGAGCTCGGACTGCGGTAGTTTGGCGGAAACGGTATCCCATCCGAGCCAACCCTCCCGCTGGTCAAAGCCCAGGATCTGCCCGTTCCGACGGCCCGTGACCATGCGCTGGACCTTCGCCGTGAACTCGGAAGGCGCATGGAGGTGGAGCGCCAGGATGGGCTCCAGGAGGACCGGGCTGCACTTGGGCATCCCCTCGGCCATGGCGATGCGGGCCGCCTGCTGGAAGGCGGCGTCGGAGCTGTCCACGGAGTGGTAGCTGCCGTGGAAGAGCGCCGCATGGAAGTCCACCACGGGGAAACCCAGCGGGCCCTGCTTGGCCCATTCCCGGATGCCCTTCTCCACCGAGCTGAAGAACTGGCGTGGGATCACGCCGCCGACGATGCGCTCCTCGAAGAGGATGCCTTCCCCGCGGGGCCGCGGGCTGACCTCCAGGTGCACGTCGCCGAAGGCGCCGTGCCCGCCGGATTGGTGCTTGAACCGGCCGTGTTGCTGGACGCTCTTCCGGATGGTCTCGCGGTAGGGCACGGTGGGGGCGTCCGTCTTCACCTCGAGTCCGAACCGGCTCTTGAGGCGATCCAATGCGTTGCGGAGGTGGATGTCACCCTGCCCCCAGAGGATCTGCTCGTGCGTCTCGGGATTCTGTTCCAACTGGAGGCTTGGATCCTCTTCATTCAGCTTGCCCAGGGCGGCGCCGAGCTTCACCTCGTCGCCGCTCTTCGTCGTGTGGAGGCTGATGGCGGCCAAGGGCTGGAGGCCCTCCACCCAGGGGAGATCGATGACGGCGGTACCCGTGATGCCCTGCCCCGTCTTCAGCGAGTCTAGATGGCCGAGGGCCACGATCTCGCCGACGCCCGCCCTGGGCTGCTTCTGCTGCTGATTTCCGAAAAGGCGATACACGCCCGAGACTCGCTGTCCATCCAGGGGAGCTCCATCCGCCACCTCGCCTCGCCAGATGCGGGCGAAGCTCAGCTTGCCCACATGGGGTGCGTGGAGGGTCTTGAAGGCCTGGGCCAGGAAGGCGCCTTCCGTCGGGAGCCCCAGGCGTTCGGCGGTCTCGTGGACCTCCGGAGCCTCCTGGGCAAGGGCGTTCAACAGCCGCTTGATCCCGTGATCCTGTTCCCCGCTTCCGAAGAACACCTCCACGAGGAGGTCGTCCTTCAGATCCTTCCGGAGGTTCTCCTGGATCTCCTCCGTGGTGGGCTGGATCTCCTCCAGGAGTTCCTCCAGGAGGTGGTCGTCCAGATCGGCCAAGCGCTCGAGCAGTTCACGGCGGGCTTCCGATTCCTCGGGCAACGCGGAATCCGGGAGCTGCGAAAGCTCGGCATCCTCGTGGCCTTTGTAACCATAGGCGTGTTCGCTCACGAGGTCCACGAAGCCGACGATGTTCTCCCCTTCCTTCAAGGGGATTTCCCGCATCACCAGAGGCCGGGCGCTCTGCGCCTGAAGGGCCGTGAGGCAATCCCGCAGGCGGCTGGCGGAACCCGGAAGATCCACCTTGTTGATGAAGATGACATGCGGGATCTTCCGCGCGTCCAGAAACTGGAGGACGGGCCCGGCCGCCATGGCGCGCGCGGGATCCGCATCCACCACCACCACGGCCACGTCCGCCACCAGGAGCGCCTGCAAGGCCTCCTGCTGGAATTCCACGGAACCGGGGCAATCGAGGAAGGTCCAGGATTCGCCTTCCACCTGGGCCGTGGCCACGGTGGTCTCGGTGGACATGCCCCGGGCCTTGGCCTCCAGGGATGAGTCACCGACCGTGGCGTGGTCTTTCACCGCGCCCTTCTTCGGGAGCGCGCCGACGGCCAGGAGCAGCGCCTCCAACAGGGAGGTCTTGCCACTCAACGAAGGGCCTACGAGAGCCGCGACGCGGGGTTGGGACAGGGACTTGCCATTCACGGGGCACCCCTTTCTGTCTAAGGTGCCCCAAGCTTGCGCGTCTCCTCCGGCACCGGCAAGGGGCGATTCGGGTGATCGTTGTCAAACCCAAGTCCCTCCATGATTTTGCTACAATGGCCGTGGCCCTATAGCTCAGCGGTCAGAGCTGGCGGCTCATAACCGCTTGGTCCTGGGTTCGAATCCCAGTGGGGCCACCACTGGGATTCGAACCCAGGATTCTGCCCCATCGGGCAGGTAGGGATAGGCGGGGGACGCGAAGCGTTCCACGCCGGTCCGGCGCAGCCGGAAGCCCGTGCCCAAATGGGGCGCGGCGGTACGGCGGTTCGAATCCGGGTGGGGCCATCACTGGGGCTATTGGCTATGGACTTTGGGCTCTGGCTGACCTCGACCCATCCGAACAACCGAATGGGTCGAGGTCGGCCAGAGCCCAGAGCCGAAAGCCCAGAGCCTACCGGTAAGCCGGCAACCCCGTGACTTCCTGACCGATAATCAGGGTATGCATGTCGTGCGTCCCCTCATACGTGTACACGCTCTCGAGGTTGGCCATGTGCCGCATGACCGGGTACTCGTCCAGGATGCCGTTGGCGCCCAGGATTGTACGGGCCTTCCGGCAGATTTCCAGGGCCACATTCACGTTGTTCATCTTGGCCATGGAGACCTGCGCGGGGGTGAACTTCTTGGCATCTTTGAGGCGACCCAGCTGGAGCACCAGGAGCTGGCCCTTGGTGAGCTCCGTGACCATCCAGGCCAGCTTCTCCTGCTGAAGCTGGTAGGCGGCGATGGGCTTGTCGAACTGGATGCGGTTCAGGGCGTAATCCAGGGCGCACTGGTAGGAGGCATCGGCGGCACCGAGGGCACCCCAGGCGATGCCGTAGCGGGCCTGGGTGAGGCAGCCGAGGGGGCCCTTGAGTCCCTTGACGTTGGGCAACAGGCTCTTGGCCTCGTCCACGATCACATCCTCAAGCACGAGCTCGGAGGTGACGGAGGCGCGCAGGCTCCACTTGCCGTGGGTCTCGGGGGCGGAGAAGCCAGGAGTGCCCTTCTCCACGAGGAAGCCGCGGATGCCGTCCTCGGTCTGGGCCCACACGATGGCGACATCCGCGACGGTGCCGTTGGTGATCCACATCTTGGTGCCGTTGATGCGCCACTTGCCGCCGGGCTCCTTCACCGCCTTGGTGAGCATGCCGCCGGGGTTGGATCCGAAATCGGGCTCCGTGAGGCCGAAGCAACCGACGACCTCGCCTGCCGCGAGCTTGGGCAGCCAGTAGCGCTTCTGCTCTTCACTTCCGTAGGCGTAGATGGGCCACATGACCAGGGAGCCCTGCACGCTGCAGAAGGACCGGAGGCCCGAGTCACCGCGCTCCAGCTCGTACATGAGCAGGCCGTAGGCGACGTTTGAGAGGCCCGCGCAGCCGTATTCCTCGGGGAGGCTGGGGCCGTAGAAGCTCAGCTCACCCATCTTCTTGATGAGGTGGGCGGGGAAGGTCTGGTCCTGGGCGTGCTTTTCGATGATGGGAAGGACTTCCTTGTTCACGAAGTCCCGGGCCGCTTCGCGGACCATTTTCTCTTCATCCGACAACAGGCCTTCAAAGCCCATGTAGTCGGTGATGTGGTTGAAGGTGGCGTAGGCACCGGCCATGTGGATCTCCTGGTTTTGCCCTGCAGCCGCGGGCGGGAGGTTGGGACATACGGTTACTGCAGCAGCGCATCCGTGCCGCTCAGTTTAGGTCCGCACCTACCGAATACCTAGGGCCCAGATCACGGATTGCACCGACGATTCATCGGCAGGACAGGCTATTCATGCCCTCCCGTGGCGCCATCCAAGGTCACCTGGGATGCATCGACCTCGCGGTGGCAGTGCCGGCAACGCGCTTCATAGAGATCCGCGGCACCCACCAGCACCTGGCCCCCGGTGCGGACCTTCCGGTAGGTGCGGCTGGCGCCTGCTCCGCACTCGGTGCAGATGGCCTGCAACTTGAGGACGTGCTCCGCCCGGGCGAGCACCTGGGGCATGATTCCGAAGGGCCGTCCCTCGCTGTCCAGATCCAGTCCCGCGAGGATCACGCGGATACCCCTATCGGCCATGGTCTCGACCAGGGACAACAACCCTTCGTCGAAAAACTGCACTTCATCGATGGCCACGACTTCCACGTCCGGCTCCAGCAACCGGGCCAGCTCCAGGCTGTCGGCCACGGGCAGGGCTTCAAAACGGGATTCCGCATGGCTCGCGATGGCCACCGCGTCATAGCGATCATCCAGGGCAGGCTTGAATGCCTGGATCCGTTGGCGGGCGATCCTGGCGCGCCGGAGGCGCCGGATCAATTCCTCGGATTTGCCACTGAACATCGGCCCACAAATCACCTCCAGGGTGCCTGGGCGCTGGCGTTCAACCACCATCATGATTCTCTATTTCTTCTTGGGCGCCTTGACCGGGGTGGGCACAGGAGCTGGGGGTTCAGTGGAAACCTTCATCGGATCCGGGAGCTGCGTGAAGTCCTTGACGGGGTTGGCCTGGCCAAGGGGGCGGCCGAGCGCCTTCGCCAGGGCCTCCCCCCCGTCCACGGGGGAAGCCATCCGGAATGCCCAGTTCTGCCGGGTGCGCGTGGTGCCATCCGAAACCACCCACATATCCACGGGCTGAAGGCTGGCGAGCCCCGCGTTGATGGAGCCGCGGGCCCGCGGGACATAGGTGAGCAGCGGAACGACGAGCAGGAGGAGGGTCAACGGCATCAGAAGATTGCTGGGCCCTTCCCATTCGGGTAGCAGATCCTGCATGGGGGTATCACCCACCCAGGGCCTGATGACCTTCGGGGCATCGATCCCCATGGCCTGCAAGAGTCCCCGCTCGATGAGTTCCGCGATGGATTTGCAGGTGTCAAGCTCTTCGTAGCGGCTGATCTGGATCGCTTCCTGGATGCTCTGAGGCTGTTCGAAATAGCTGAGCACCACTTCCTGTTCATGGGTGAGACCGGAGGATCCGGTCGCAGCCTCGTGTCCATCCAGGACATGGCTGAGGTCCCGGTGGATATCCAGATGGAGCGCGGCTGCCGAGGAAGTGTGCCCAAGCGCGACCGTCATGCCCGGAAGGCGTTTCTCGACTTCGGGCCACTCATCCTGGATGCGGGCGGCCTCCATGAGGATGGTGTCGACGGGGATCGGCTGGAAATGATCGCGATCCAGATCGGGGGGCAGCATGGAGTCGAAGCGGTAGTCGCCCGCCACCCAGCGGAAGGACCTGTGGAGGATCGCGGTGGCCTGCTGGAACAGCGCATCCTGGAGGTCCTGGGGACTGACCTTTCCGCTCTCGAGGAGCAGCGTCCCCATGCGCTTGAGGGTCTGCCGCTGCATCTGGATCATCTCCAGCAGCTCTTCGCCCGTGAGGCGCCCCAACCGCACCAGCATGGTGCCGACGCGATCCTCCATCCGGATCTGGTTGCTGTCGCAGCCCACGATCTCGCCATTCTCGAAGAAGACCTTCACGAACTCCTGGCCCTGGCTCAGCACCAGCGTGCCGTTCTTTCCCTGGATCTTGATCATGTTGAAGAGGGAGAAGAGATCGAAATCCCTCAGGGAGCCTTCAAGCGCCATGGCCCCTCCTCGGGGTGAGCTTCAACCAGGACCGCAGGTAGAGCAGGAGCAGGAAGATCACCCCAATGGGAAGCCAGGTTGAAAGCGGATCGGCGAGTACTTCTCCGGGATACCGCACACTGCGCCCCGTGGCCATCACCATGCCCGCTGCCAAGCAGATGAGCACCCATTCCATGAACCCTTCCCGGGCATCGCCTACGAACACCAGATCCAGCCCGGGAAAGAGCGCGATCAGGCCTTTGTGGACCCTGCGGGTGGCGGCCTGATGCTCGCCGACCTCGTCGATCTTCCGTTTCCGGCTCTCCTGGTGCAGGCCATCCTTCAGCACGAAGAGGTGGTGGCACTTGGAACATACTTCCGGGTTGTTGCTGTCCGTGGTGCGGAAGGGTTCGCCGCACCGGACGCACTGGGTGGCATGGGCCTGCCGCATGGAGGCCCTTACCCTGAGCACGAACAGGGCCAGCATCAGCGGCGGGATGATGAGGCTGAGCAGGAATCCGGGCTCACGCAGGACGGAACGCATGCCCTTTTCGGCTTCAATCCCTCCCCCCAGGGCGGAAATGCGATCGGGGGTGTCCGGCAGGGGAATGGGGTAGGTACGGGATTCCTTCTGCTCACCGGCAACCGTGATGAGCTTCTTGTACAGATCCGGATCGGCCTCCCGGGCATCATTCTGCTTCTGGGCTCCCAGTTCCGTATCGAGCTTGATATAGGCGAGCACACTCTGGTTCAGGAGGATCTCCGGGCGTTTCCCGTCGATCAGGCTTGCGGCGTCGAAATCCTGCTGGGCCTGGGTCAGATCCCCCTTGTGGAAGCGAGCCACCCCGATGTTGTTCAGCACCCTGCCCTTTTCCGGGTGGGTCGCCAGGATCCCGTTGAAGGTGGCCTCGGCCGCGTCCCATTTGCCTTGCTGCAGCTCGGCCCACCCCCTCAGGAAGGTTTGGTCCTCCGCAGGAAGGGCGGAAAAGGCACTGGGGGAAATCAGCTCGGCCTGTGGCTGCACCTGGGTCGTGAGCACACTTGGGGAAGCGGGGACCTTGGCCAAAGGCTCCATGAGTTCCAATGCGGGGTGCACGAGTTGCATCACGATGATGAGGGCCGTCGCCCGGACCTCGGGCGCCGTCAAGAACGGCGCGAGCAACCAGAGCCAGAGGAGCGCCGCGAAGCCCGGGTCCAGCCCCAGCAGCACCGGGAAGCTGAGGATCAGGGCACCGATGATCGCCGCGGCGATCGGCCGGAGTCCCTTTTCCCGCAGGGGTTCTTCCCACAGGTAACGGAGGACGTTCCGATACCGGAGGGCCAAGGCGATCGCCCAGCCCCATAGGAGCAGAGTGGCCGCCAGGCGCAGGGCGCCCAGGTGCTGCAGAAGCCAGAGCCACCGCTGCGAATCGTGTTCCATCCGGAGTTTGGTGAGGCGAAGGAGGTCCGGAAGGGAGAGAAACCACCCCTTCGCCCCTTCCTGACGAGTCAGCACCACCCGAGTCCCCAGGAGGGTGGAATGTCCAGGTGCCCACCGCTCGATGGCCTCCACGGTCTTGATCCCGATGTCGGGCCGCCCGGCCAAGCCCTGCTGGCGGGCCCAGAGGGCCATGCCTTCCACGAGGGGCAGGACATCCAGCACGGAGTATTTCAGGCGGACAGCCTCGATTTCCTGCACGGCCGCCTCGATGGCATCGGGGTTCCCCGATCGGAGGGCGGTCTTGAGACCTTCGGCCCGGTGGCTCAGGGCCACGGCCGGGCTCAGGGGCGTTTCAGTGGCGATGGGCTGGGAAGTCGGAGTCGGAACTGGCGCTTGAGCTTGGAGCAGGGCGCTCAGCGCGATGGCCAGCACCCCGGGGAGAAGCGCGCGAAACGGCTTCCTCACGGATTCACCTTCAAGTTCCCGGGTGCAGGTTCAAGATCCAGGATGCGCATCCGGAGCTGGTGCAGGATGTCTTCCAGAGCCCGGGTCTCGCCTTCCGTCCGCCGGCCTTCCGTCTTTTCCTTGAGCACGGCGAGCAGGTCGATGTAGAAGCGGGCCACGCCGGGATTGGCAGGTGGGACTTCCTTCAGCATGGGATGGGGAACTCCCAGAGCCAGCAGGGCTTGCTCCGCCAATAGGTGCGTGAGGGAAGTGAGGGAAGGCTCAGGAGGGGCTGGATTCATGCACTCCCCATAGGGCTGACGTGGAAGTTTCAGGCAAGGCTAACACATCCCCGGTCTTTGTTGTGACCTACGGCAGCTTGCCGACATCACCTTAGGTGTGGACCATTAGGGAATCGGAGGTTCCGCACCATGACCCGGACCATCACCCTTCTCGTGCCAGCCCTGGTGCTGAGCACATTCCTTCCCCTGAATGCCGAAAGCACCGGCCGAATCGCGGGCAAGGTCACGAACAAAGCGGGCCAGCCCATCGTCGGCGCCAAAATCACCCTGAAACGCCTGGATATCAACTGGACCAAGACCTTTGAAACGGATTCCAAGGGGAACTACTTCTATGCCGGCCTGGCCCCCAAGGAATACGACATGACCTGCGTCGCTGAGGGCTATGTGAACCACCTCGAGAAGCCCAAGGTGCCCCTCGCGGATACCCTTACCCTGAACATCGAGATGACCCGCCCCGGCGAATTCAAGAACGCCGCAGGACAGGTGGCCCAGCCCGTGGACGAAGGGGCGAAGCTCGAAAACGAGGGGCTGAACCTCTTCAACGAAAACTTGGAGCTCTATCAGCAGGGACGCTTTGCCGAAGCGATGGGCCCCTTCGAGGCCGCCTACACCTCCCTGAAGAACTCCCTCGAAAAGACCACCGATGAAATGGCCAAGGCCGACTTGAAGCCCAAGGTGGAACTCGTCGAGCGCATCCTCGGCCTCACTTACTACCAGGTCGGAAAGAAGGATGAAGCCGAGCCCCTCCTCCTGAAGGCCATTGAGCGCAAGGCGGATGACCAGAACGTGATCATCGGCCTTGTTGAGATCTACGCCGCGCGCAAGGACGCCGCCAACGAGGCCAAATACCGGGCGATGCTGGAAAAGCTGACTGGGCCCAACCCCGATATCACCTACAATCGCGCCGTCGAAGCCTTCAATGGGGGGAAGAACAAGGAGGCGCGCAATCAGGTCGATGCGACCCTTCGCATCAACCCGAAGCATGCGGAAGCCCACTATCTACTTGCGTTGCTCGACTTGGGAGACGGCCACATGGCCTCCGCCCGCACGGCCCTCCTGAAGTACCTGGAGCTTGCCCCCAACGGAAAGAAAGCGGGTGAGGTGAAGGAGATCCTCAAGGGCATCCCCAAATAAGGAGCTCTGAGGTCGGCGAAAGGGCCCCGAACGGGGCCCTTTCGCGTTCAGCCCCTCCGTTCGAGCACCAGGGTCACCGGTCCCTCGTTCACCAGGCTCACGGCCATGTGCTCCTGGAAGAAGCCCGTGCGGACGGTGGCCCCCTGCCCTTCCAGCAGCGCCACGAAGCGCTGGAACAGGGCCCGGGCGGGTTCGGGAGGCATGGCCTGGTCGAAGCTGGGGCGCCGGCCCCGTTCCACGGAACCCGCCAGGGTGAACTGGGACACGGCCAGGATCTCGCCGCCGATTTCAGCCAGCCCCAGATTCAGCTTGCCATCCCCATCCTCGAAGACCCGCAGCCCCGCGATCTTCGCGGCCATCCAGGCGCAGGCCTGCTCGGTATCGCCCAGCTCCAACCCCACCAACAAGAGGAAGCCCCGGCCGATGGCCGAGGCGCGTTTCCCGGCCGTGACCCGGGCCTCGGATACCCGCTGGAGGACGACCTTCATGCCAGCGTGAGGCTGATGGGGCAGTGGTCGGACCCCAGCACGTCGGCGTGGATGGCGGTGTCCTTCACTTGGGCCTGGAGCCCCTCGCTGATGAGGAAGAGGTCGATCCTCCACCCCACGTTCTTCTCACGGGCGCCCCCCCGGGCGGTCCACCATGTGTAGAGGCCGGGCTTGCCGGGATTCCGCTCCCGCAGGATGTCGTGGAGCCCAGCCCCGAGGTAGAGCTTGAAGTCCTCCCGCTCCTCGGGCGTGAACCCAGGGTTCTTCGTATTGTCCTTGGGGCGTGCCAGATCGATCTCCTCGGGCGCCACGTTCATGTCCCCCACGAGGATCACCTGCTCCCCGGCCCTGTGGCGGTCCGAGACGATCTTCGCAAGGTCCCTGGCGAACTGCCGCTTGAAGGACAGGCGGACGAGGCCCGCCGAGGCGTTGGGGAAGTACCCCGCGATGAAGGTTAGTTTTCCCTTGGTGGAGACGATGATGCGGCCTTCGGCGTCCACCTCGGGCAGGCCGATCCCGGGGGTGTGTTTCCAACCGAGGTCCTTCTTGGTGAGCGTGGCCGCGCCCGCGTAGCCCTTCTTGCTCTTCGCGGGGAACCAGCAGATGTCATAGGCGCTCTCCAGCTGCTTGCGAACGGCGAGATCCACCTCCTCCCACTCGCAGCGGATCTCCTGAAGGTTGAGCACGTCCGGATCGGCGGTCTCCAACCACTCCATGAACCCCTTCTTGAGCACGGCGCGAAAGCCATTGACGTTCCAGCTGATGAACTTCATCTCAGGCCTTTCCGGCGAGGGCGGCGTAAGCCGCGGCATCGAACCCGATCACGGTGCCCTTGGCGTGCACGAGGATGGGGCGTTTGAGCAGGTTGTTGTCCTCGACCATCAGGGCGATGGCCTCGGCCTTGGTGAGCTGGCGGTCCTTCAGGCCCAGTTCCTTGTACTTGGGGCTCTTGGTACCGAGCATGGGGGCGGGATCGGACGGCAGCAGCCGCTCCAATTCGGACGCTTCGAGGGGTTTCTTGAAGTAATCGCGCACTTCCACTTCGATCGCCAGGTCCGCCAAGGCGGCCTTGGCGTTGCGACAGGTGGTGCAGGAGGATTTCATCCAGAGTGTGGCCTTCATGGGTACCTCAACGGGACCAAGCCGCTTCGAGCTCGGGAGCATCGAACATGGCCTGAGGGCTGATGACGGGCATGCCGGTGGGCAGACCCTTGGGATAGCGTTCGGCCATCTTACGCTTGACGGAGTTCGCCGAGAGGTCGAAGTCGCCGAGGGTCTGGAGCCGCCCCAGTTTCAGCCCCAGGGCCCGCTCGTAGGTTTTCCAGACCAGTTCGGAACAGTAGATGCGGCGGTCGTCCCACTCGAAGGTGAGGTCATAGGGGCGCCCCAGGAAGCGCTCCCCCTCATGGCGTACTTTTGCCAGGTCACCCGCGCTGAGACGGCGGACGCCAGCCTTCACCCGCTTCGCCTCCACGTGCCCCCCTTCCCCCCGCCGGATCCAGGGCTCGAGCGGGGTGTATTTCACGGGCTGCACCGCCTCCAGCACCATCCAGCGGCCGCGAATGCGAAAGAGCACGCCCATGTGGGACCACTTCGAGTGTGTCGCCGCCTGCACGGCCGCGCTTTGGGAAGACCTGGATGTCTGGAAGAGGAGGTCCCCCTCCCGCCATGGTTCTCCGCCCCAGGCGGTTGCAACCAGGCCGAGCAGCAGCGCCAGCCGCTTCACAATTCCTCCACAAGCCGTTCCAGCAGCTGATCAGCCTTCCACCTCAGGATGCCGAAGGAGGCGAAGGAGGCCCAGCCGCGATGACGGGCTTCCAGGAGGAGGTGGGCACCACGCTCATGGGGCGAAATCGAGATCACGCCGGATTCCTCCGAGCCAAGGCGTCGCCGCTGCCAGGCCAGCTGAAGCCCTCCGCCCTGCCCGGAGGTGGACCAGGGGCCGAAGGGCTGCAGACAGGCCATGGTGGTGGGGTCCGCCAAGCGGGCCAGCACGACGTCCAGAGGCGCATCGGTCAGGATTTCCGAATTGAAGCTGAAGACGGGAGTGGCCATGGACCTTCAATAAAAAAGAAAACCGGTGATGAACAGTGATGAACAGTGATGGCGATTCGAGCTTTTATCACTGTTCATCACTGTTCATCACTGGCTTGTATTTTTTACTTCACCAGGAAGCCCGGCTGGGCGTCGGCCGGCGGCGCCACCAGGTAGGGCTTGGAGGCGTTGTCACTGGCCGCCAGCAGCATGCCGTGGCTCTCGATCCCCATGAGCTTGCGGGGAGCGAGGTTGGCCACGACGACCACGAGCTTCTGCAGCAGATCCGCAGGCTCGTAGGCCTTGCCGATGCCGCCCACGATGGTGCGCTGCTCCAGACCGATATCGACCTTCATCTTGATGAGCTTGTCGCTCTTGGGCACGCGCTCGGCTTCGAGGATCTTGCCCACGCGGAGGTCCACCTTGAAGAAGGTGTCGGCATCGACCACCTCGCGGATGGCAGGCACGTCGAGGGAGGGAGCGGCCTCGGGGGCGGGGGTGGCGGCGGATTCCAGTTCGGTCATTTCCTTGTCCTTGTCGATGCGGGCGAAGAGTGGTTTCGGTTCGGCGGCCACGGGACTGGCGGCGGGGGCGTCCCAGGCGAGCTCGCCCAGGCGCTGGTCGGCGGCCTTGCCCGCGAGGCCCAAGTTCTCCCAGAGGAGCTGAGCCAGTTCGGGCATCACGGAAGCCAGACAGGGGGCTGTGGCGCGCAGGGCGCGGTAGAGGTTGCAGAGCACGGCATCCAGCTTGGGGTCGTTGGCGGGATCCTTGGCCAGCTTCCAGGGCTCGGCCTGCACGATGTAGGCGTCGAGGCTGCGGAGGTAGATCCAGAGTCCATCCAGGGCGGCGTGGAAATCATGGCCCTGGGCTTTGGCGATGAAGTCGGCGACGACGGCGCGGCCGGCCTGGTCCACGGCGGCATCGGAGGCATCCAACGTGGTCGCGGTGGGCACGGCGCCGTTCCGGTAGCGCTGGATCATGCTGATGCTGCGGGAGGCCAGGTTGCCGAGGCCGTTGGCCAGGTCGGCGTTGAGTCGGTCCATGAAGCCCTCGAAGGAGAAGTCGCGGTCGTAGCCCACCTGCATGTCCCGCAGGAAGAAGAAGCGGATGGCGTCGTTGCCGAACTTGAGCAGGGTGTCGGGGCGCACCACGTTGCCCTTGCTCTTGCTCATCTTGTCGTTGCCGCTGAGCCACCAGCCGTGGGCGAGCACCGTCTTGGGCAGGGGCAGCCCCATGGCCATGAGGAAGGCGGGCCAGTAGATGGTGTGGAAGCGGAGGATGTCCTTGCCCACGATCTGCAGATCCGCGGGCCAGGCGCCCTCGGCGCCGGTGAGGTAGTTCAGCAGGGCGTCGAACCACACGTACACCACATGCTTCTCATCGCCGGGCACGGGGATGCCCCAGTTGATGGTGGTGCGGCTGATGGAGAGGTCCGTGAGGCCTCCCTCCACGAAGCGCTTCACCTCGTTGAAGCGGAAATCCGGCTGCACGAAGTCGGGGTGGGCGGCGTAGTACTCCAGCAGCGGTTTCTCGTACTTGCTGAGCCGGAAGAAGTAGGTCTCCTCCTTCAGGGTGACGAGCTGATGGGCGAGCCCCTGGGCCTGCAACTCCTTGGCCTGGGTCTCGGTGACGAAGGCCTCGTCGCTGACGCTGTAGAGCCCCTCGTACTCGGATTTGTAGATATCGCCGGTCTCCAGCAACTGCTTGAAGCGGGCCTGCACCGTCTCCCGATGGTCCGCGTCCGTGGTGCGGATGAAGCGGTCGTGGGTCATGCCCATGCGGGCGAAGAGGTCCGTGTAGTTGGCCACGACCTCATCGGCCAGGGCCTTGGGGGCGATGCCCTTGGCGGCGGCGGCCTTCTCCACCTTCTGCCCATGTTCATCGGTGCCCGTGAGGAAGCGCACCTGCTCCCCCATCTGCCGGCGGAAGCGGGCGACGGCATCCGCCAGAACCGTGGTGTAGGTGTGCCCGATGTGGGGCCGATCGTTGACGTAATAGATGGGGGTGGTGAGGTAGAAGGGCTTGGACACACTGAACTCCGACCTTCCAGTCTATCAGTCGGAGCGGCCCGGAATCAGGCCTTCTGCCGCTTCCAGCAGGTCGCCACGTGGTCATCGACCATGCCCGTGGCCTGCATGTAGGCGTACATGATGGTGGGCCCCACGAAACGGAAGCCCCGCTTCTTCAGGTCCCGGCTCAGAGCTTCGGCTTCCGGGGTCACGGCGGGCACTTCGGCCATGGATGTGGGACGGTTGACCCTCGGCGCCCCTCCGATGAAGGGCCACAGGTAGGCATCGAAACTTCCGAATTCCGCCTGCACCCTCAAGAAGGCTCGGGCGTTGTCCCGGGCGGACGCGACCTTCAGGCGATTCCGGACGATGCCCTCATCCTGGAGGAGCCGGGCCAGGTCCTCATCGGTGAAGGCCGCGACGGCGACGGGATCGAAGCCCGCGAAGGCCCGGCGGTACGCCTCCCGCTTCCGCAGGATGGTGATCCAGCTGAGGCCCGCCTGGGCCCCCTCCAGCATGAGGAACTCGAAGTGCGTGCGGTCATCGTGCACGGGTACGCCCCACTCGGCGTCGTGGTAGGCCTGGTAGAGCGGATCCTGAGTGCACCACCCACAGCGGGGCCGATCCATGGGTCCTCCAGAAAAGGAAGGAGGCCGGAAGTTCCCCTCCAGCCTCCGGTCTCCAGCCTGCGGCCTGCTCAGGCTTCGACGATCTCGGCCTTGCGGATCTGGTCGTTGGCGCGGATGGACTGCACCACCTTGATGTCCTCATCGGACACGCACTGGCCGAAGACCGTGTGGACGCCATCCAGGTGCTGCACGTTGCGGCGGTCGCCGTTCACCACGAAGAACTGGCTGCCGCCCGTGTTCTTGCCGGCGTGGGCCATGCTCATGGCGCCCAGCTTGTGCTGGTGGGGGTTGCCGGCCGTTTCGCACTCGATCTTCCAGCCGGGGCCGCCGGTTCCGGGGATGCCCTTGGCGCCCTCGCGGGTGTTGGGGCAGCCGCCTTGAATCACGAAATCGGGGATCACGCGATGGAAGGCCAGGCCGTCATAGAAGCCTTCAGAGATCAGCTTGACGAAATTCGCGACCGTCTTCGGCGCTTCCTTGGGGAACAGCTCCAGGTTGATATCGCCCTTATCGGTCACCAAACGCACTCGGGTCATGACATCTCCTTGCAGGCCCATCAGAATACGAAGTTGCATGCGAATCGTCACCCAACATTTCCTCCCCTTATGCCTCCCCATCCTCCTGGGCATACCCCTGCGGTCCCAGCAGGCAACCCCGCAAATCAAGGGCGGCGGCGGCTTGAGGGTGGCCGGGCGGCTCCTCGAGTTCAGCCCCTCGGAGGGCGTGGCCGGCCCACCCCAGGGGGGCGTGCATCAAAATGTGCTGCGTTTAAAGGGCACCCTCCGGGGGGCCAAGGGCGAACTGCTCGAACTGGAATTGCAATTCACCGAAGGGGGGAAGGTCTATCGGATGAACCTGTTCCGGAAAACGGGGGACCAGGAGGTGGAGCGCTGGGCCGCCACCCTCAAGACGCAGGTCAAGGTCCTCGCGCTGGATGGCCGGATCGGGGGAACCGTCCGCCTCCGGCTCACCGGCCCGCTCTCCGGGATCGTCGATGGCCTCGGTCGCCAGGACGCCTGGGATGGCGAGCTCTGGTTCACCCTCCAGAGCTGGCCCAAACGCTGATGCCTCGGAACCTATCCAGACCTTGGGGTAGCCTCGTGTTGCCTGCGCGAACCCCTTGGATCCTCCAAGGTGCTCGTGGGCAACACGTGGCGGGGGTTTGGGGGCATGCCAGTGCCCCCAATGGGGTTACAGCGAAATCAAGCGCAGCTTGACTTCGCGCCAGAGGGGCCATGCCCCGATGGAAGTGGACCTCGCCTGCCTTCACCGAGATCCAGGCAATTCAGGCGAGGTACACTTGTGGGTGGAGGCTCCATGTTCCGTCGTTCCGCCCTGCTCGCCCTGGCCCTGTTTTCCTTCACCGCCTGCAAGGGAATCCCGCTCAAGCCCGCCAAGCCCCTGCCTCCCGGGATGGTGATGCTCCGCTTCAGCAAGTCCGTCGCCGGCCCCCTGGATCTCTCCATCGATGGCACGCGAGTGCCCGTCGCGCAGACATCCAAAGGAGGGAGCGTGCTTCGCATCGAGGGCCTGCAAGCCGGTAAGCACAAGATCTTCATCTCCAGCCCCCGGGATGCCTTCAGCCCCGATCAGTCCGACATCCTCCTTCCCGACGATGGCGGGTTCTACGACATCGTGTTCGCCCAGAAATTCAACGCGGTCCTCTACGGCAAGCCCCCGGAGACGCCGGCCGCCGAAGGAATTCCTGGCGTCAAGGCCAGCCTCCAGAAGAAGTAGATCCATGGGGCTCCGGGCCCGCACGCGCGCTGGCGATATCGAACTATCCGGGGCAGGCACCCTCATGGCGCAAGCTCTGGCCGCGGGCCTGCCCGTGGCTTCCAGCTGCTCCGGGAGGGGGGCCTGCGGCCGATGCCTCGTCTCCATCCTCGAGGGCGCGGATCACCTTTCAGGGATGGATCTCCACGAGGGGGAGGTGCTGATCCGCAATGGTGCCGCGCCCGGTGTGCGGCTGGCTTGCCAGACCCGGCTCCTGGATCGACAGGCCAGCGCCTCCATCACCACGGGCTACTGGTGAAGCCCCGCGCTTGGGTCCTAATTCTGGTTCCGGCGCTCGGCCTCGGCGCCTTTTCCATCTGGAAGGCCCGAGCCGTAGCCCATGAGCTGACGGATCCGCCCTTCTACCAGCCCCAGCCCCTGCCCCGGGTGGAAGCCACCTACGCGGATCTGGCCAAGGGCGCCGACGGCGATCCAGGCGGAACCTGGGCGGTCCGGGACGTCGAGGGTCTCCGCCTTTGGACCCTTACCCGGCCGACCCGATCCCCCGGGATCGTCCTGATGCTCCACGGCTTCGGAGATGATCGCTGGGGCACCAGCCCAGCCCTGAAGTGGTTCCCCCGCCTGGATGCGGCGATCTTCACCTACCTGCGGCGGGACGACGCCCTGCGCCAAGGGGGACGGAAGCCCTTCATCACCTTCGGGGCCCTTGAATCCCAGGAGGTGGTGCGGGCGGTGCATGCGCTCGAAGCCCAGGGCTGGCCTCGAAACCGAATCCACCTGATGGGCCGCAGCCTTGGAGCCTCCGTGGGACTGCTGGCGCTGGCCAAGCTCGAAGCCGAAGGCCGGGGCCCCTTGGCCGGGTTCATCTGGGAAGGAGCTCCCCTCGGTTCCAGGGACTTCGCCGAACAATTGATCCGGGGGCCGGAGGACCGGGCCTGGCACCTACTCGCCCCCCCCATCGGCGCCCTGGCCGCACGTTGGGCTGCCTCACGCGGGGGCTACCGGATCGAGGAGACCGATCCGAGGCATGCGCTCCGGAACCTCCAGCTGACCACCCCGACCCTCTGCTTCCTGGCCACCCAGGATCGGCTGGCCCCGACCTCGGGCCAACGCCTATTGCTGGGTTCCTTCCAGACGAAGCGCGTCGTGGAAGTTCCCACCTGGCACCTCAACTGCTCCCAGGTCCTGGGACCCGGCTATGCCCAGGCCATCCGGGAGTTCACGGACGCCGGCCCAAAAAAATCAGGGGACCCGAAGGCCCCCTGAGAATCGGGGATGGGCCCCCGCTACTCTTCAGATTCCGCTGCGGCCTGTCCCGTGGCCCGAAGCAGCTTGGGCGTGATGCGTTGCACGATGGGCTCGAAGACCTTGTTCACCAGTTCTTCGTCATAGGAGATCTCGGCCCCGGTTCCGGCCACCTTCACGGAGGTATCCGAGGTCTTGTCCTCTTCCTTCCAAGCGCCCAGGATCTCGCCCGTTTCGACTTCGATGAGGCGGATGTCCAGGCGGCCCGTGAAGGAGGCCTTCTTCACGTTGACGCTGCCGGCCACCGCGCCAGCCATGCCATCGCCCGTGACCCTTCCCACGAGGGCGCCCACGCCCCAGCCCGTGCCGAAGCCCGATTCCTTGTAGGCGAAGCGGGTGACCTTGCCGGTCATGACGTACTTCACCCCCAGGAGCTTGCCGATCTTCTGAACGGTGTTGGTGTCGACCTCACCGCTCTGCTGGAAATTGAGTTCGCCGCGGATCTCCTCGAGGCGCTCCCGCTCGACGAGCCGGATCTTCCCCCTCCCCTTCTCCATGATCTCGGTGGTGAAGAGATCCCGGAGCTGGTTGGAGATGGTGCCCATCTGGTTGCCCCAGCCGCCGTGGCGCCAGCCATGCCAGGCATCGGGGGCGGCCTTGAACTCGAGGATGGCCATACGGGGGAGCTTCAGCTTCTCCTCCTTGGTCATCTTCTTCTGGGCGAAGGCGGGCGCAACCAACAGCATCAGGGCCGCACAGGTGGATAGGATCTTCCGCAGTCGCATGGAGGCTCCGTAGGTGGGATAGGGATCCCGTTAGGAAAATCTACTCTTCAATGAGCTTGCTGCGAAGCTCTTTTCCAAGTTTGAAGTAGACCACCCGCTTGGGGGGCACCTGGATGTTCTCCCCGCTCCGGGGGTTGCGCCCCTGCCGAGCCTTTCGATCCCGGAGACGGAAGCTCCCGAATCCGCGCAGCTCCACGCCCTCGCCCACGCGGAGGCTCTGGACCACGGACTCCAGGAAGGTGTTCACCAGGAGATCCGCATCCTTCTTCCCCAGCTGGAGTCGATCCATGAGGTGCTGGGCGAGATCGGCCTTGGTGAGGGTCTCCATCGCGGTCATGGGCGCTCCGGGGGAATCGGTTGGGGGGTGACCTCCCATCATCCACTTCCCCTGGAGCGGGTCAAGGGGCCTTGTATCAAAAATTGCGGAGGGCCGAAGCCCTCCGCAACCATTCACGGATTCTTCCCGAATCGGGTCAGTCGGCCAACCACTCCAGAAGGAAGCGCGGGCCTTCGCCGCTGGGACCGAAGGGGCGGTAGTCCCGTTCCTTGCCGCTCCAGGCACCCGCGAGGTCCACATGGGCCCAGCTCTGGCCCGAGCCCACGAACTCCTGGAGGAACATGCCGGCGGTGATGGTGCCACCCCAGCGGATGCCCGTGATGTTCTTCAGGTCGGCCAGGGGGCTCTTCAGCAGCTCCCGGTACTCCTCGACGATGGGCAGCTGCCAGAGGTGCTCCCCCGAGGCGCCGCCGGCATCCCGAAGGCTCTCCACCAGCTTCTGGTCGGTGCCCATGATGACGTTCACGCCGTCGCCGACGGCGATGAGGGCCGCGCCCGTGAGCGTGGCCAAATCCACGATGTGGTCCGCGCCCATCTCGGAGGCATAGTGCAGGAGATCGGCCAGCACCAGGCGCCCTTCGGCGTCGGTGTTCAGGACCTCGATGGTCTTGCCGGATCGCGAACGGAGCACGTCGCCGGGTTTGTAGGCCCCGCCGTCGTTCATGTTCTCCACCAGGCCGCAGAGCCCCGTGATGTGCACGGGCAGTTCCAGTTGGGCGGCCGCCATGACGGTGGCCAGCACGATCGCAGCACCCGTCATGTCGTCCTTCATGGTCTCCATGCTGGCGGCGTCTTTGAGGCTGAGACCGCCACTGTCGAAGGTGACGCCCTTGCCCACGAGCACGACATGGCGCTTGGCCTTCTCCTTGGGCTTGTACTCCAGCTTCACCACCCGCGGGGGGCGGGTGCTGCCCTGGCCCACGGCCAGCACGCAGTTGAAGTTACCTTTCTTCAGGGCCTCCACGTCCATGACCTCGCAGCCCACCTTGTGCTGCTTGGCGAGCTTCTGCGCCTGTTCAGCGAACGATTCCGGATAGAGGTCCATGGCGGGTGTGGCCGCCAGATCCCGCACCTTGTGGCAGGCCGCGACCCCCGCCTGGATGAGGGGGAGGCGCCGGCGCGATTTGCGGGTGTCATCCCCATTGCTGAAGATCTCGACCTTGGAGAACTGCTTTCCTTCTCCTTTGGATTTGAAAGAAACCATGTCGTAGTTCGCGAGAAGCGCACCTTCGATCACCGCGCTCTGAACAGCGTCATGGTCCAGGGTGGAGGTGCTGGGGCTCACGACCCCCACGCTCTTCCAGTTCCGCTTGAGCGCGTAGCGGGCGGCCGAGCCCAGCCCTTTGCGGATGCGGTTCAAGCTGACCGTTTCCTCCTCGCCGAGGCCCACGAGCAGCATCCAGCGCGTGCCCTTCACCCCGTTGGGGTGATGAAGCGGGACCATTTCGCCGTAATCCGCCTTGAAATCATTTTCATCCATGACTTGCCGGGCAACTTTGCTGATCGCCAAAGGAAGCCGATGCCGCTCCCGCCCGCTGAATACGGGGACGATGAGCACATCGCCTTCAAAATCCTTCCCGGTCTGACTGCTGATTTCCACGTTCAACATGGATTCCTCCTGCATTTTCGAGGCTAGTCAGCATACGTAAAAAGGCAAATGCTTTTTTTTTGATCTTATCGATTTTTATTTTTTCAACGTGTAGCATTGATTTTCTTCAAAGAACCGCTAGGGGCTTGTCCAAGCAACCCAGGGGGTACTTGCACGCGCTCCCAGGCCCATGGGCGATGGCATCATGACCCATGGACTGGAATCCGCCCTTCCGGAGGCCCCTCGCCCTCCCGCAGCCCTGGCCGGCCGCAGCCCAGGCCTGGCTCCGGAGCGGCGCCAGCTGGCTGCACACCGGCCTGGACCGGGGCGGGGACCAGGGAGGCGACCTTCTGGCTT
Source organism: Acidobacteriota bacterium (assembly GCA_016192145.1). GTDB lineage: Bacteria > Acidobacteriota > Holophagae > Holophagales > Holophagaceae > JAFDVN01. Next base: position 97,527 of record JACPUT010000011.1, read on the forward strand.
TCCCGGCGCCGGAAATCTTGGAGACAAAGTGGGATGGGCAAGGCTGGATCTCGACCTGGCAGGGGTCTCCCCTGGCCCTCTCCCCCTGGGATAGTCTCCAGTGGGCCTCCCAGCAGGGCCTTCCGCTCATCGGCGCCGCTACCTATGAGCTGGCCTGTTCCGAAGCCGGCCATGCCTTCCAGCCCCCCGAGGCGGGGAGCCTCGGCCAACGCTGGCAAGGCGTCCGGAATGCGATCCGCATCCAGGGGAGCCAGGCGGAGCTCTGGTCCTGGGAGCCGGATCCGGACGTGGAGGCCCTGGTGGCACCGTTCCGAACCGCTTGCACCCTGGCCCCCCCCCGCTTCGGGCTGGATCCCCGCTGGGATCAGCACCGCCACGGCCGCGCCGTATCGGAAGCCCAGCACCTCATCCACGAAGGCGGCTTCTACGTGGCCAACCTCTGCGTCCCCTTCGAGGGGTCCTTCTCCGGCGATGAAGTCACGCTCGCCCTGGCCGGGCTCAGGCGGGCCCGACCTCCCTTCGGTGCCTTCCTGCCCTGGGGGAAGCCCTCGCTGCTTTGCCTTTCCATGGAACGCCTGCTGGCGCGACGGGGCGCCCGGCTGTGGACCGAACCCATCAAAGGCAGCATCGGCCTCGAGGCTCCACCGGGCAGCCTCGCCGCTGACCCCAAGGAGCGGGCCGAACACACGATGATCGTGGATCTCCAGCGGAACGACCTGGGCAGGGTGTCGAAGGCTGGAACGGTGGCCGTGACCCAGCTCATGGCGGAGGAGGAGTTCCCCACCGTCCGGCACCTCGTCTCCCGGGTGGAGAGTGTCGCCCGGCCTGGGCTCCGCCTGCCGGAGCTGCTGCGCGCCCTGCTCCCCGGAGGCAGCGTCACGGGCGCTCCCAAGCACGCCGTCTGCGCCTGGCTCGCACGCACCGAAGCCGGGCCGCGGGGCTTCTACTGCGGCGCCCTGGGGTGGATCCACCCCGAGGGGGACCTCGACCTCGCCATGCCCATCCGGACCGCTCAGCTCCAGGCAGGCCGCATCACCTACTGGGCCGGGGGGGGCATCACGCGCCGGAGCGATCCCGGCCGGGAGTGGGACGAACTCCACTTGAAGACCAAGGCCCTGCGACAGATCCTTCCTTCCTGAGGCTTCCATGCGAACAGTCCAGGTGTGTGTCGTGGCATCGGCCCTGGTCGCCCAGGCTCCGGCTCCGGAATTGAAGTCCCTCGCCTGGCTTCAGGGGCGCTGGACCGGTGCCGAGGGTCCGGAGCGATTCGAGGAGCACTGGTCCTTGCAGGGCCAGTCCCTGATGGGGAGTGCCCGCACGCTCGTGGGTGACACCACCTCGTTCATCGAGCTGTTCATCCTCGAACGCGAGGGCGCCGACTTCGTCCTGCGCATCCGGATGTTCGGGCCCGCCCTCGATTCGGCCCTGAAGGGCAAGGATGCCCCCCTCCGTCTCAAGCTCACGGAGGCCGACTCGACCCACTTCAAATGTGAAGGGTTGGGACCGGAAACCGGGACGACGCTCATCTACCGATTGGAGGCACCGGATCGCATCCACGCCAGCCTCTCCAAGGCGAAGGATGGCCGGGTCTCCACCCGGAGCTACGCCTTCACCCGTGGGACGCACTAAACCCCTAGGCGGCTGAGGCTTCCTTCAGCAGCGCCTCGAAGCGCTCGAAGAGGTGGGCCCGCGGCCCCTTGGGCTGGGCCTTCAGGCGCATGCCCGCTTGCTCCGGGGTGCGGCCACCCTTGTTCTGATTGCAGGCGAGGCAGCAGGCCACGAGGTTCTGCCAGGTGTTGGGGCCGCCCTGGCAAACGGGGATGACATGGTCCACGGTGGTGGCCTTGTGGGTGCACCCCTCGTACTGGCAGTGGAAGTGATCCCGCTTCATGACGCGCCGCTCAAGGCGGCCCAGGAGGAGCTTGGCGTCGGGGCAGGCCGCGGAATGGGGAAAAATCACCAACTGGATGCGGCCCACCAGGGTGCGGTGGCGGGCGAAGTCGGAGGGGTTCAGGATTTCGGCCCGGCCCGCGGCGACGGCACGGATGGCTTTCCGGCGACTCATCTCCTGCATCGGGACATAGTTCCGGTCCACGGCGATCACCTCGCCGGGCCCGTTTCGATCCCGTCCCCTATGCATGGGCAACCCTCTCGAGTTGCCCGAATCCTAGTGCACTTCCAAGAATTGAAAAGGGAAAAACAGCACCGCCTCAATCTTCGGAGACCTCAAGGCTAGGCAGGATCGCCCCATCGACCGCCTCGTGCGCGGCCTCCACCTTGCCCAGGGCCTTCTCCATGAGCTCTTTCCGCTTGGCCACGTCCGACAGCTTGTTGCTGGCGGCCTCCAGCTGCTTCTGGACGGACTCCAACACGGTTCCGAACTTGCCGAACTCGTATTTCACGTTTCCGAGCACCTTCCAGACCTCGGAGCTCTGCTTGCTGATGGCCAAGGTCTTGAAGCCGACCTGCAGGCTGTTGAGGAAGGCCGTGAGCGTGGTGGGGCCCACGAGGGTGACCTTGCACTCCCGCTGCAGTTTTTCGAAAAGCCCCGGACGGCGCAGGGCCTCCGCATAGAGCCCCTCGAAGGGCAGGAAGAGCAGGGCGAAGTCCGTGGAATGGGGTACGGCGATGTACTTGTCGCGGATGTCCCGGGCCTGGCTCCAGAGGCGGTCCTCCAGGGCCTTGCCGTGGGTGGCGATGCCCTCCACGTCCACCAACTCATAGGCATCCAGCAGGCGCTGGTAGTCCTCGATGGGGAACTTGGCGTCGATGGGCAGCCACACCGTCTGCCCCTCCTCGGCACCGGGCAGCTTCACGGCGAACTCCACCACCTCGGAACTGCGGGGCCGGATCTTCACGTTGGCCTGGTACTGACGGGAATCGAGGAACTGCTCCAGGATCATGGCCAGCTGGGCCTCGCCCATGACCCCCCGGGACTTCACATTGGTCAGGGCGCGCTTCAGGCCGCCCACGTCGTTGGCGAGGTTCTGCATCTCGCCGAGGCCCTTCTGCACCGCTTCGAGGCGTTCCGCGACCAGCGAGAAACTCTCCCCAAGGCGCTTATCCAGCGTGGACTGCAACTTCTCATCCACAGTCTGGCGCATCTGCTCCAGCCGCTCCTCGTTGGATTTCTGAATCTGGACGAGGCGTTCCTGAACCTGCACCTGCATGCCCTCCAGCCGTTCGCCCAGCTCGCGCCGGGATTGGGCCAGCGCGGCTTCCATGGCCTTCCTCAGCTCCTCGAGGCGATCCCCCTGCTCCTTGCGTCCGCCCTGCAGGCCTTCGCCCAGCTGCTTGAGCACGTCCTGGAACTGACGCAGCAGCGCCGCCTCCTGCTCGGATTTCTGAGCGGCCAGGTCGCGGTTCATGCGGGAGAGTTCGGCCTGCAGGGGCTGCAGGGCCGTGCTCTGGTCGCTGCGGGCCCGCTGCTGCTGTTCCTCCAACAGGCGGCGGAAGTCGTCCAACGGCAGCGGCGCCTTGCGCCAGGCGCCCAAGGCCGCCACCAAGGCCAGGAGCCCCACGAGGATGAGCAAGATCGTTTCGAACGTCATGGGACTAGTGTGCGGTCAATCAGGCGACAGGGAATGTCCATTCCGCCCGTCGGCCCTCTCCTTCGGGAGTAAGCGTCAGGCGCCCCACCCATGGCGTGGGCCAGGGGCCCTCGGAGCCCGCCCATTCCACCACCATGCGGTCCTCGGGGCCCAGCTGTTCCTCCAGGCCCAAGCTCCATGCTCCCGCCTCCCCCAGGCGGTAGAGATCCAAATGGAAGATCCGGCCCGCGGGGCTTTCATATCGATGCAATACCGCGTAGGTGGGCGAAGCCACCTGCTCGGGATCGCCACCCAGCCCTTGCACGAAGCCCCGGGCCCAGGTGGTCTTGCCCGCGCCCAGGTCCCCCCGCAACAGCCAAGTGCCCCCGGGCGGAGTCACCTTCGCCAGTTCCGCACCCAGGGCCTCCGTGGCCAGGTCATCGTCCAGAAAGCGGTCGCCAGTCCCCATCCCATTCCTTGAAGTGATCCCGCAGTTCATCGGCCACGGCGGCGCCCAGCTCCCGCACGAGGATGGGCCCCGGGCCCATCCGGTCCGCGGCGGCGCCGTGGAACCAGGTGGCGCCGGCAACCTGGTGGCGCACGAAACCCGCATCGTGGTTCGACCAGTCCTTGAAGCGCCCCAGCCACCCCGCCACCATCCCGGCCAGCAGATCGCCCGTGCCACCCGTGCTGAGGCCGCTGTGCCCGGAAGGATTGACGATTACATCGGGCTCGTCCCCCCCGGCGATGAAGGAGGGATGCCCCTTCAGCAGGAGCACGCCAGGGCCCGTGGCCACCGCGCGCACCTGGGCGAGCCGTGCGTCCGTATCTTCCGGCTCGGGTTTGGGCAGCTCGAAGAGCCGCGCGAATTCTCCGGCATGGGGCGTGATGACGGTACGCGGTCGGGCCATCCAACGATGGCCTTCGCCAGCGCGAAGCGCCGAGGCATCCAGCACGAGCAGGCCACCCCAGGCCGGGATCTCGGAAGCGCCTCCGGGCCCCACCAGCAGCACGTCGGTATCCTCGGGCAAGGTTCCTTCCCAGGTCTTCACCATGGCTTCGGGCACCTGGGCCGCGATCTCCGCGCGAACTTCGGCATCCGCGAGCACCGTGACCAATCCCGCTCCCATCCGCAGGGCGCCCAGGGCCGACAACACCGCAGCCCCGCTCATCCCCAGGGTTCCCGCCCGGATCACCACGTGGCCGTGCTGGCGCTTGTGGCTGGCCCACTCACCCTGCCACCAGAAGCCCGGGGCCTGATTGAGCCATAGGGTGGGTGCGGGCTCCGGCAAGGGCAGCTCGATCATCCAGAGATCGCCGCAGAAATCCCGGGCTGGGCGCAGGCCGTGGCAGATCTTGCGGAACCCGAAACAGGCCGTGAGGTCCGCCGGGAGGGGATCCCCGACTTCGGCCCGGCTGGGATCCAGCCCCGTGGGCAGATCCAGGGCCAACACCCGAAAGCGCCCCTCCCGATGGGCCAGGGCCGCGGTCCAGGCCTGCGCCGCTTCCGGAAGGGGCAGGCGCGAGCCCAACCCGAAGAGCCCATCCACCACCCATCCACCGAATTCGAGCTGGGCACTCTCGGGATCCTCCGTGAACCGGTAGGTCCCCCCGCCTTCCTCCCAGCGCTTCGCCTGGAGGGCTGCGTCCCCCTTCCAGGTGGGTTCGGAAGCCAGCGCCCAAACCTCGACGCTGCGCCCCTCGGCCCTGGCCAGGCGCGCCAGCGCCAAGGCGTCGCCACCGTTGTTTCCGGGCCCGGCCAAAACGTGGAGCGGAGTCCCTTGGGGGATCAGCTCCAACGCGCCGGCGGCGGCGGCCTCCTGCAGGTCGAGGCTGGATACACCCCCATCGATGGCCCGGCGCTCCAGCGCCCGCATTTCATCGGCGGTGAGAAGGGGAATCATCGAAGAGAGTCTAGCTGGCCCAGGTGCCCGACTGGAAATCCCGGGACCTCAATCCATCAGCGGGCAATCCATGAAGAGCCGCCACTGCCCGTCTTTGCCCTTCTTCAGCACCTGGACATAACGGGCCTTCTCGGTGGTCACCTTGCCCTCGGCCTCCGTGGTCATTTCGTAGTGGCCCATGTCCAGGATGGCGCCACCCAGGGGATGGCACTCCTCGGAGACGATCTTCATGTCCGTCACCTTCATGCCCTTGAACATTCCAACCATCAGTTCCCGGATGGCCGCCCGGCCCTTCACCGTCTGGCCCTTGAAGAAGAGTAGCCGGGCGTCCTCGGTGTAGTGGCCGGCCACGGCCACGGCATCGCCCTTCATCATGGCCGCGGCGAAGGCGGTGTTGACCGCATCGGCCTTGGCCTTGAGACCAGGGCCCGCCGACAGGGGGGCGGCGATGAGGGCGGCGAGGATCAGGGATCGCATGGTGCCTCCTTGGAATGGGGCGCCAGGATAATCCCGTTTGCCCTCGCTGGTCCGGAGTTCCCGTAAACCTGGTAATCGCCAGCTACCGTAGCGCTTTTAAACTAAGGCAGCCGGGACCGTCCATCAGCCCAGCAGGGCCCTCAACCTGGGGAACATCCCCTCGATATCGGCCATGGAGGCGGCGCCTACGGAAATGCGGAACCAGCCGCTCTCCTCCTTCAGCCCGAAAGCCTGGAAGGGCACGATGGCGAGGCCTGCCTCCTGAAGCAGCAACTGGCGGATGTCCTCGTTGCGGGCGAAGGTGCGGCCCTTGATCGTGCGGCCGAAGAGGTTGAAGCGCACGCTGAGGTAGATGGCCCCCTGCGGCGCCACGGCCTCCACGGGCAGGCCTTCAGCGGCGAGCTTCACCAAGCCCGCGTGCAGGGCGTCCAGCCGCTTCTGCAGCTCCACCTTGAGGTGGCCCTGATAGCGCTGGATCGTGTCGGGATCCCGCAGCAGCGCCGCCGTGGCCATCTGCTCGGCCTTGGGGGCCCAGGCGCCCACGTGACCCAGGATGTCGCTCATGCGGTTGCGAACGGCCGGGGGCATCACGCCCCAGCCCACGCGCATGCCCGTGGCGCAGAAGGCCTTGGAGAGGGCGTCGATGAAGATCACGTAGGGCGCGCTCTCGGGCACCAGCTGCACGGGAGTCACGTGCTCCGTGCCGCCGAATGTGAGGGTCCAGTACACCTGGTCGTAGACGAAGAAGAGGAGGCGGCGGCCCTCGGCGCGGCGTTTCACGTTCTCCGCCACCACGGCTTCGGTGATGGCCTTCAGGGATTCGCGGCTGATGGCCGTGCCCGTGGGGTTCAGGGGGCTGTTCAGCACCAGCATCCGGGCCGTGCCCAGGTGGGGCTGGATCTGCGCCAGGGTCGGGAAGAAGTTGGACTCCGCGCTGACGGGTAGCTCCACCGCCTTCGCACCGCTGAGGTAGGCATAGTGGTTGTTGTTCCAGCTGGGCACGGGGTAGACCACCGTCTCCCCAGGATCCACGAGGGTGCGGTAGGCGCCGTAGAGCAACGGCCGCGCGCCCCCCGTCACGAGCACCGACTCCACGGGATAACTGAGCCCCAGCTCCCGTTCATAGAAGGCCGCCACGGCCTCCCGCAGGGGCAGCACCCCGTCCGAGGGCGGGTAGTTGGTGTGGCCCTCGGCGAGCGCCTTGCGGGTACCCTCCAGCAGCTCCGCCGGGATGGGGAAGTAGGCGGGATCGAAGTCGCCCACCGTGAGGTTGCACACCTCGGCGCCCCGGGCCTTCAGCGCCCGCACCTCGCCGGCGATCTTGAGGATCTCGCTCCCCACCACGCCCCGGGCGAGGCCCGACAGGTCATCGATTGAAACAGAGTGAAGGTCCAGCATGGATCCCGCCTCCCAAATGTGAGTTCAGCCTATCGGGCTCCCGTGGCCTCGGGTCATCGGGAGGTAAAGCCTGGTTTGAACCGCGAATGGCGCGAATGAACGCGAATAAAGACCCAAGCTGGAATTGGCATGCCTTTCATTCGCGTGCATTCGCGTCATTCGCGGTTAATACCAATTTGCGGCTTATCCGGGGTATCCCCCCGCGAACCACAACCCGGCCTTCTCGCTGAGGCCCAGGGCCAAGTTCATGTTCTGCACGGCTTGCCCGGCCATACCCTTGAGCAGGTTGTCCAAGGCCACGAAGATGGCGGCCTCCCGGCCTTCGACGGCGAAGCCGATGTCCACGAAGTTGGAGCCGGTGGCGGCGGCCACCTTGGGGGAGCCCTCCACGAGGCGCACGAAGGGACGGCCGGCGTAGGCTTCCTGGATGCGCTGTTGGAGCCCCACGCCATCGACACCCTCGGGCAGCTGGAATTGCAGGGTGGCGAAGATCCCCCGCACAATCGGAGCGCTATGGGGGATGAAGGCGACGGTGGTGTCCATCCCCAGCTGGCTGCAGAGTTGCTCCACCTCGCCCTGGTGCTGGTGGACCAGGGCCTTGTAGGCCCGGAAGTCCGTGGCCCGGGTGGGGTGGTGGGTGGTTTCGCTGGGGGCCATGCCCGAGCCCGAGGAACCCGTGATGGCGAAGGCGGAGACATGGGGGATGGCGAGGCCCGCCAGGGGCCGCAGTCCCAGCTGCAGGGCCGTGGCGAAGCAGCCGGGGTTGGCGATGCGTCGCTGCCCCTGCACGGCCTCGGGGAAGGCATCTGCGAGGCCATAGGTGAAGGTGCCCAGACCCGCGGGATTCGGGTGGCTCTGGCCGTAGTGCTTGGCGAAGGCTTCGGCGTCGGCCAACCGGAAATCGCCGCTGAGGTCGATGAGCGTGAGGCGATCCGTGAGGCCCGCCTCGGCCCAAGCCGATTCCAAGGTGGGCAGCTGCTTGGCCAACTCGCCGTGGGGCATGGCGGCGAAGCAGACGGGATGCTCCGACTGAGCCAGCCAGGCCCAATCGGGCGTGGCGTCGAAAGTGCCCTCCAGCAGACCCCGCAGGTTGGGATGGACCAAATGGAAGGGCTTGCTCGCGTGGTTGCGGGAGACGCCCCGCAGGCTCGAAACCTCGGGGTGGCCCGCCAGGAGCCGCAGCAGCTCGCCGCCCCCATAGCCGGAGGCGCCTAGGATCAAGGCTCGAATGGACACGCGAACTCCGAGATACAGGATTGAAAGATCAAAAGACAACCAGTGATGAACAGTGATGAACGGTGATAAAAGCCCGAATGCGGAGATGCGGATTCGGATGGGCGTAGTTTTTCATCACCGTTCATCCCTTCTTCATCACTGTTCATCACTGGTTGTCTTTGTCTTTTGTCTTTTGTCTCTGGCTTTTGTCTTTGGCCTTACGACGCCAAAACACCGGCGGCTCGGACCAGCCCCAACACCCGCTCCCCCAGCGCCGGACCGTTCGTCCGCGCATTCACGGCAGGCAGGCCGAGGTTGGCTTCCACAAAGCGCACGCCCACGGCGTTGTCCGTGGCGGGGCCCGTGAGCACGTCCACGGTGAGGCCATAGACCTCCAGGAGGGCCTGCACACCGCCGGCGGCGCCCACGGGGTCGTTGGCGCAGAAGAGGAAGGCCGCCGCCTGGCCCATGAGCTCCGCGTCGCCCAGGATGGCCTGCACGCCGTAGTCCCCCATGATGCCGTCGCCCGTCTCGGCCACGATGACATCCGCGCCCGTGGCCGCCAGCTCTGCGAAGATCGTCCGGGCCGAGGCCTGGGCCGTTTCCGGGGAAGAGGTGGTGACGCCGGTGTCCGTGAAGTCCAGGGCCCATTCGGCCCCATAGTCCTTCATGCCCAGGATGTCCTTCTGCAGGCTCACGCCCGTGAGCTTGGCGCCGGCGACCTTGAGGCCCGCCTGGGCCAGCGCCCGGATGACGGCGCAGGCGGCGGCGGTCTTGCCCGCGTTCATGCAGGTGCCCGCCACGTAGACCACGGGCACCTTGGGCGCGGATTCCCGGGTTTGCAGCGCCCTCATGCCGATGTGGGCCCGCTGGCCCTGTCGGCTCTGAAATTCGGGATAGACGAGCACCTGCCCCAGCACTTCCACTTCGAAGGGGGCGCCCACGTCGGGGTTGTGGGAGACGCAGCGTCCCAGGACGCCACCCAGGTTCAGGATGTTGATCCGATCCCCCAGCTGCACCCGCTCGGGCATGACGCCCTCGTACCCGTGGAGCGCGTTCCGGTGCCCCAGCGCGCCCACCACGATGTCCCCGGCGTGCACCACGGACATGCGGCCATGCACGTCCTCCAGGGTGTTGTAGCGGTTCTTGTCATTGAGCACCCGGGCGGCCAGCACGGTGCCCGGGCGCACCTCGATGTCCGCCGTGAGCGTGAGGGTCTTGGAAAGCTGGAGCCGCCGGGTGACGGAGGCGATCTTGTCGACGGTGATTCGCATGGGGGATCCGGAAGGAAGGGGTTAACCGCGAATGACGCGAATGTTCGCGAATGAAAACAAGCGGAATGAGTGGGCGTTTCTAATTCGCGCCCATTCGCGTCATTCGCGGTTCAAAAAGCATTTGCCTGAGTCAGGGAACTGATCCGCTGGGCCACGCCGAAGACCTTGGCGAAGCCCGCGGCTTCTTCGCCGGTCCAGAGCTTGGTGCCTTCGCCATAGGCGGCGAGGTCGCTCATGAGGGCGAAGGGGGAGCGGGCGCCCACGGTGTGGAAGGCGTGGGGGCGCAGCACGAGGCGAACGTCGCCGGTGACCACGGTCTGGCTGCGCTCCAGGAAGGCCTCCAGATCCCTCGCCAGGGGATCGAAGAAGTGGCCCTCGTGAAGGAGGCCGCCGTAGAGGTTGCCGAGGCTCTCCTTCCAGAAGAGCTGCTTGCCGCTGAGCACCAGCTTCTCCAGTTCCCGGTGGGCCTGGATGAGCAGCAGGGCCGCGGGGGCTTCGAAGGCGATGCGGCCCTTGATGCCGAGGATCGTGTCGCCCAGGTGGTAGGCCCGACCGATCCCGTAGGCGTGCCCGAGCTCGTTCAGCCGAGCGATGAGCGGCACGGGATCCAGCCCTTCACCATCCAAGGCCGAGGGCACGCCTTCGGTGAAGGAGACGACGAGCTCCTTCACGGGCAGCGCGGCGTCCACGGGGCCGCCAGGCCAGGCGCCTTCCGGCAGGGCGTCCCAGGGGTTCAGGGTCTCCCGGCCGCCGATGCTGGTGCCCCACATGCCTTCATTGACGGAATAGACGGCGGTCTTCGCGGGGAAGGTGAAGCCCTTTTCCTCCAGCCAGTCGATCTCCTGGGCCCGGCTCAGGGCCAGCTCCCGGATGGGCGTTCGCACGGTCAGCTGCGGCGCGAGGGCGGCGAAGGCCACGTCGAAGCGAACTTGGTCGTTGCCGGCGCCCGTGCTGCCGTGGGCCAGGGCCGTGGCGCCCAGCTCCGTGGCCACCTGCACGGCGAGCTCCGCCTGGCAGACCCGCTCCGCGCTCACGGAGAGCGGATAGGCCTGGCCCCGGAGCACGTTGCCGTAGACGAGGAAGCGCAGGTAGCGGTCCCACAGCCGCTGCCGGCCATCCACCGTGCGGTGGGAGGCCACGCCCAGCTTCGCGGCCTGGGCCTCGATGCGGGCGAGCTCGGCGGTGCTGAAGCCGCCGGTGTCGATGGTGGCGGTGTGCACTTCGTAGCCCTGCTCCCGCAGCCAGAGGGCGCAAAAGGAGGTGTCGAGCCCGCCACTGAAGGCCAGCAACAACTTAGTCATGGGCGTCTCCCATCGTGTCGAGATTCCAGGTTTCGAGTTCGGCGGATTCCAGATGGATGCGGCGGGACCGGATCCACACCGCGCGAGCCTGGAGGTCCCGGCGAAGGCCCTCCAGGTCCAAGGCGCCGGGAGACCCGGGGGACTGGGCCGCGGGGCCGGCGAGGGGCTTGGCGAAGGTGCCCTCCGCGATCTCCTTCGCCACGGCCCCATAGGCCTCCCGGAAGGGTTGTCCCGCCAGGGCCCGGTCGCAGGCCGATTGGGTCGCGTGGAGTTCAGGCACGGCGCTCACCGCCTCCGCCAGGGAGAGCGGCTCCAGGCCGGGGACGACGTGCGTGAGCACCCGCAGCAGCTCCAGCGCGCCGGCACAGCCCTCCATGAGCGGGGCCTTGAGGAGCTGGAAATCCCGGTGGTACCCGCCGCTGAGGCCCGAGGCGAGGGCGTCCAACCGGGCCGCCTGGCCCCGGAGTTCCCGGGCCTTGGCCCGCGCCAGCTCCAGCACGTCGGGATTCCGCTTTTGGGGCATGAGACTGCTGCCGGTGGTGAAGCCGACGGGCAGCCGGAGGAAGCCGAACTCCTCGGTGCTGAAGAGCAGCGCGTCTTGGCAGAAACGCTCCAAAGCGAGGCCCAGGCTGCCCAGCGCGTGAAGGAACGCGGCCTCCGTGCGGCCCCGGCTCAGCTGGACCTCCGCGGCATTGCGGTGGAGCCGCGTGAACCCGAGCAACCGGGCGGTGAACTCCCGGTCCAACGGGAGGGGCACGCCATAGCCCGCGCCACTGCCGAGGGGGCACCGGTCCAGCCGATGCCACAGGGATTCCACGGCCTCCACTTCCTCCAGCAACGCCTCGGCGTGGGCGGAGGCCCACTGGGCCCAGGAGCTGGGCATGGCCCGTCGCAGGTGGGTGTAGCCGGGAAGCGCCCCGGGGTGGGCCTCGGCGAACGCGAACAGGGCGTTCGCCAGGGCCAGGCTTTCCGCCTCCACGGCGAGCAGCTGCTCCCGCATCCACAGGCGCAGGGCCGTGGCCACCTGATCGTTGCGGGACCGGCCCGCGTGGATCCGCTGACCGGGCGCTCCGAGCCGTGTCGTGAGTTCCGCTTCCAAGAGCGTGTGACCGTCCTCCTGTTCGAGCTGGATCACGAGGCCCCCGGCTCGGGCCTGGGCCTGGAGCTGCTTCAATTCGGCCACGAGGGCCCGGGCATCTTCCAATTCCAGCAATCCGGCGCGGTGCAGGGTTCGCGCATGGGCCGCGCTGCCCCAGGCGTCGAAGGGCAGGAGCTGAAGGTCCAGCTCCGGATCGCGGCCCACGGTGAAGGCGTGGACGACCTGGTCCAGGGGAAGGTCCTTCGCCCACAGTTGCGGCTTAGCCATGGACCACCTCCCGGGCGGCCAAGGCCAAATAGGTGGGGATCACGGCCTGGTAGAAGGCCACACCGGCCTCCAGCTCCGCCTTGGAAATCCACTCGTCGGGCCGGTGGCTCCGATGGGTGTCGCCAGGTCCCACCTTCACGGCGGGAATGTCGCCGAGGAAGGCCCAATCGCTGGTGGTGGCGCTGCCCACGGGGGAGGCCTTGCCCGCAGCCTTCAGCGCCGCCTTCACGATGGGATGCGTGGGATCCGTGGCCTTGGGGTGATACCGGGCGCTGTGCACCTTCACTTCCCCCTCCAGCTCCGCGGCGAAGGACTGGGCCAGCTCGGCGTGATCGAGGTTGGGCGTGGTGCGCAGGTCCACGAAGAGGGTGCAGGCGTCGGGCACCTGGTTGCGGGCCAGCCCCCCCTCCACCTGCGTCACCTGGGCCCGGGTCTCGCCGAGCAGCGGGTGGGGCTCGAAGCGGAGTTGCGCGAGCTTCGTGATGTCCTTGGCGGCCTTGTGGATGGCGTTGTCGCCCAGGTGGGCGTGGGCCACGTGAGCTCCCTCCCCATGGGCGATCACCCTCAGCAGCAGCATGCCCCGCTGGGCGGCGCAGACCTGCAGGCCCGTGGGCTCGCCCACGATGGCGGCATCCAGGGGGCCCAGCTGATCAAGGATGGTGGCGAGGCCCTGCCCGCCCGTCTCCTCTTCGGCCGTGAGGGCGAGGACGACAGTGCCTTCGGCGGGAGGCGTCTGCAGCAGCTGCCGGAAAGCCAGCAGCATGGCCGTGACGCAGCCCTTGGCATCGTTGGCGCCGAGGCCCACGAGGCGCTCGCCCTGCCACACGGGGACCTGGGGATCGCTGGACCACCCGGCGCAGGGTGGCACCGTATCGAGGTGGGAATTCAACAGGAGGCGCGGCGCCCCCTGCCCCACTTCGGCCCAGAGGTTGTGGCCCTGCCGCCGAACGGGGGCGCCCCAGGATTCCAGGAGGGCCTGCACGGTATTGGCGATGGCCGCCTCGTGGCCGGAGACGCTGGGCAGGGCCACGAGTTCGTGGAGGAGTTCCGCGGGCGTCATGGCGCCACCCCCGCCGCGGCGGCGGGCGCCGCCTGGATCATGGTGCCGCTGCCTTCGTTGGTGAAGACCTCCACGAGCAGCGCTTCCGGGGTAAACCCCGATACGAGGTGTACGCTGTGCACGCCCGCGGCGAGGGCGGCCTTCACGGCGGCCAGCTTGGGCTTCATGCCGCCGCCGATGGCGCCCTCCTGTTCCAGCTCCGTGAGTTCCTGGGGCGTGGCGAAGGGCACGATGGACGTGGGCTGATCCACCTTCCGCAGGAGGCCGGGGACGCCGAGGAGGAAGACCAACTTCTCGGCGCCGAGGGCGCCCGCCAGGGCGGCGGCCACGGTATCGGCGTTGGTGTTGTAGATCTGCCCCGCGTCGTCGGCGCTGAGGGGCGCCACCACGGGCAGGAAGCCGCCCTCCAGCAGGTGCTGGATCACCTTGGGATCCACGGCCTCCAGATCGCCCACGAAGCCGAAGTCCACGGCCTCGCCTTCGATAGTCTGGGGCGCCCGCTTGTGGGCCTTGAGCAGGCCCGCGTCCACGCCGCTGAGGCCCACGGGGGAAAGCCCGGCTTTGCCGAGCGCCGCCAGGAAGGTGGTGTGGGCTTCGCCGGCGAAGGCCATGATGGCGGCCCGCAGCGTCGCGGCATCCGTCACCCGCCGCCCGGCAACCTTCGTCACGGGCAGGCCCAGCTGGACGCTGAGCCGGTCCAGCCCCGCGCCGCCCCCATGCACGAGCACGAGCCGGATGCCGAGGTTCCACAACAGGGCCACTTGCTCGCACACCGATGCGCAGGCGGTGGCATCCTCCAGCACTTCGCCACCCACCTTCACGACGAAGGTCTGGTCGCGGAACTGGCGGAGGTAGGGGGCGGCGGCGCGAAGGGACATGAGGGCGTTCATTGGGTACTCCAGGGTGAAAAGGAAGAACGCGGAGGGCGCGGAGATTCGCGGAGGGACGCGGAGGAAAAGACGAGGAAAAGGAAGAGGTTGCAAAGAGGGGGAGCGGTGCGGCCCTTTCAGCTTTTCTCCGCGTTCTCCGCGCCCCTCCGCGAACTCCGCGTTCAGCCCTTGGTTCCGATGAGCTGATGCAGCAAAGCCCGCTGCACGTGGAAGCGGTTCTCGGCCTCATCCACCACGCGGCTGCGGGGGCCGTCGAGGATGGCGTCGGCCACTTCGAGGTTCCGGCGCGTGGGCAGGCAGTGGAGGAAGATGCCGTCCTTGTCGAGGAGGTCCATCTGGGCCGCGCCGGGCATCCAGCTCTCCTGCCTCACTTCGCCGCCGGGACCGTCCGTGGCGGGCCCCCAGGCCTTGGCGTAGAGGACGGCGGAGCCCTCCAGCGCGGCGTTCTGATCGTTCGTGTACTCCACACTGCCGCCGGTGGCCGCGGCGAAGGCTTCCGCCTCCGCCCGCACCTCGGGCCGCAGCTCGAAGCCCTTGGGGTGGGCAACCCGCACGTGGCAGCCGGCGGCGGCGGCGGTGAGGAGGAAGGAGTTGGGCACGGCCTTGGGGAGGGGCTTCACGTGGGGCGCCCAGGTGAGCGTGACGGGCAGGCCCTTCGTCTTCTGGAAGGTCTCCTGCACCGTGAGCAGGTCCGCGAGGCCCTGACAGGGGTGCTCCCGGGCGCTCTCCATGGAGATGACGGGCACCGTGGCGTAGGTGCGGAAGGCGCTCATGACGGGATCCAGGTGGTCGGCCGCATCATCCTTGCCCTCGGCGAAGGTCCGCACGGCCAGTGCATCCACGTAGCGGCTGAGCACGGGCACGGCTTCCTTCACGTGCTCGGCCCGATCGCCATCCATGACGACGCCGTCCCGGTCCTCCAGCTTCCACACGCCGTTGCCCACCTCGAGCACCACGGCGCTGCCGCCGCCCCGGGCCATGACGGCCTCGAAGCTGGCCCGGGTCCGCAGGGAGGGGTTGAAGAAGACCATGCCCAGGAGCTTGTCCGCGAGGTGCTTACCGGGGCTGGAGCGCTTCCAGGCCTCGGCCAGGTTGAGGATCCGGGCGACGCCTTCGGGGCCGAGGTCCTGGATGGAGGTGAAGTGCTGCATGGTCAAACTCCGACGGCGAGGGGAGAGAAGGCGTGGACGGCTTCGAGGAAGGTTTCCACCGAGGCGTCGCTCAAGGTGAGGGGCGGCATCAGGCGCAGCACGGCGGGATCGTGGGAACCCCCCACCAGGATTCGCCGCGCGAAGAGGTGCTCCTTGAGGGCCTTGGCGGCGGAGCCCACGTGCAGGCCCAGCAGGAGACCCCGTCCGTTGACCACTTGCACGGCGCTGCCCTGCAGGCCGGTGCGGAGCTTCACTTCCAAGGCCCCGGCGCGAAGGCAGAGCTGCTCCCCCTCGATGACCTTCAGCGTGGCGAGCATCGCGGCGCAGGCCAGGGGCCCGCCGCCAAAGGTGCTGCCCAACATGCCGGGTCGCACCCGGGTGGCTACGGCCTCGGACATCAGCACAGCCCCCATCGGCACGCCGCTGGCGATGCCCTTGGCGCAGGTGACGAGGTCGGGCTTCACTTCGAAGGCATGGAATGCGAAGGCGTGGCCCAAGCGCCCGAAGCCCGTTTGCACCTCGTCGAAGATGAGCAGGGTGCCGTGCTGGTCGCATAGGGTCTTGAGCTTTCGCAGCCAGCCCAGGGGATGCACCCGGCAGCCCGCCATGCTTTGCACGGGCTCCAGGATCACCGCGGCCAACTCGGAGAAATCCACGTTCTCCAGGGCGGCCTGATCGCCGAAGGGCAGCATCCGGGCGTGGTGGAGCACCGACTCCAGGCCCTGGTGCAACGGGGCGTCATCGGTCATCGAAAGGGCCAGGAGGCTCCGGCCATGCCACCCCCCCCGCACCGCCGCCAATCGCTTCCGCCCGGTGAGTTGCAGGGCCAGCTTCAGGGCGCTTTCGTTGGCCTCCGCCCCGGTATTGCAGAAAAAGACGGAGGCCATGCCCGCCGCGAAGGCCACGAGCGCCTTGGCGGCCTGCTCCCGGATGCCGAGCTTGCCGGCGGTGGAGTAGAAGAGCAGCCTGCCCGCCTGCGCCTGGATGGCCGCCACCACTTCCGGGTGGCAATGCCCCGTGGAGGCCACGCAGTGTCCGCCGTAGAAGTCGAGCCAGGCGTTGCCCTCCGTGTCGTGGATGGCATCGCCCGAGGCGGAGGCCATCTCGAAGGCGAAGGGCGCGTAGGTGGGCTGGAGGGCGGGAAGGCTCATGGGGTTCCTTGCATGTCCGTGCATGCCGTTCGTACATTTCTGCATTAATTAGCATATTATGCAACCATGAATTTGATTTTTTCAAGGAAAGCCAACTCTGATCCTCATGCACTTGCATGCATATTCACGAGAATGCATGCTGAGCCCATGACCTTGGACGCCGATATCCTCCGCCTGCTCGCCCAGTACGAAGTGGTGGATCAGGCCCACCTCCTGGAACTCCTCCAACGGGATGGCCACGAACTGACCCAGCCCACCCTGAGCCGCCACCTCAAGAAGCTCTCGGTACAGAAGCGGGATGGCCGCTATCAGCGGGTCGAGGCCGGCCCCACGGGGATGCCATCCTTCCAGGTGGTGGCCGCGCCGCCCAACCTCCTCGTGCTGCGAACCCTGCCCGGCTTCGCCCAAGCCCTGGCCTATACGCTGGATCAACGCCAGCTCGAAGGCCTCGCGGGCACCGTGGCGGGGGATGACACGATCTTCATGGCCGTCTCAGACCCCGCCCTGCTCGAGGATCTCCGGCGGACCTTGGAGAGGCTGGCGCGCCCCGCCCCATCCGCCTGACCCGCCTCAGCGACGGCACTCCGCCAGGGCCCGGAGCGCCTGCGGCATCGTGGCGCCGAATTTCACGAGCGTGAGCTCCACCCCTTCCGGGCTTCCGGATTCCAGGGCCGCTTCCACGGCCGCGGCGCAGTGGGAAAGCTCCCTCAGCCCCAGGGCCGCCGCGTTGGATTTGAGGTTGTGGGCCAGGCGGATGGCCTGCTCCATGGCTCGAATCGACGCGGCCTTTTCGAGCTGCGCCAGCTGCATCGGAGCCTCCTCCACGAAGGCCTGCACCAGCTCATCGACGAGATCGTCCCCAACGCGCTGGGCAAGCCGATCCAGGCCCCCCTTCAAATTCGCGGGCTCCTCGGATTCCGCCATCACGATCACGCCGCGTTCCAGCTGCGCGAGGAGCGGCTCAAGGCGGAGTGGCTTCGAGAGGTAGCCATCCATGCCGGCCTCACGGCACTTCTCCTTCACATCCGCCCCGTAGTGGGCGGTGAGGGCGATGATGCCCTTCACGCGGCCCGGGGCCTCCTGCTTCAACCGGCGCGTGGTCTCGAACCCATCCATCTCGGGCATGTCGCAATCCATCAGGACCCAGTCGAAAGATTCCGTCCGCACCAGATCCAGGCATTGGGGGCCGCTGTCCACGGCCGCCACGGCGCAGCCCAGCTGCTGGAGCATGCCCACCGCCACCTGCCGGTTCATGGGGTCGTCATCCACCACCAGCACCCGGGCGCGGGGCGCTTCCAGCGGCGTGTTTTCTTTGGGCCGCTCATCGTTGGCGACGCCCTGGAGGGCGGCTCGCAGTCGCTCCCGCCGCAGGGGTGTGGTGAGGTATTGGGCGAGGCCCTGGGTTCTCGCCGACTCCGCGATGGGGAGTTGATCCAGCTGGGCCACCAGGAGGATAGGCAGGTGCTGGGAGGCCGCGCACGCGCGGACCCGTTCCATCAATCGGAAGGTGGCCTCGGGACGCGAATGGATATCGATGAGCAGGGCGCCGAAGGGGCGCTGGGGCGATTGCAGCAACGCCATCATCTGGCTTTCATCCCCGGCCAGGACCAACTCGGCGCCCAGGGCATCCAGGTGGAGTCCGAGAGCCTCGGCTGAGAGCGGGTGATCCTCCAAGGCCAGCACCAGGAACCCCGCGGGAAGGCTGGGAATGGTGGAGGGTTTCTCGTGGGCGGGACGGCGCAGGGTGATCTGGAAGCTGAAGCAGCTCCCCTCCCCTGGCGTGCTCTCCACCTGGATCACCCCTCCCATGAGTTCCGTCAGTTGGCGGACGATGGCGAGGCCCAGGCCCGTGCCCCCATATTGCCTCGTGGTGCTGGCGGTCGCCTGGCTGTAGGGCTTGAAGAGCTGGGCCCGGGCTTCCGGGGAGATCCCGATCCCCGAGTCCCGCACCTCAAAACGGAGGGTGACATGGTGGCGGTCCGAAGCCACGAGCTTCGCCCTGAGGGAAACATGGCCCTGGCTCGTGAATTTGACCGCGTTCCCCACGAGGTTGGTAAGCACTTGGCGGAGGCGGGTGGGATCCCCCACGAGGAGCTCGGGGATCCGGGGATCCACCAAGCCCGCCAGTTCCAGCCCTTTCCGCTGGCTCTGTTCCGCCAGCATGCCGAGCACCTCCTCGATTTCCTCCAGGGGGCTGAAGGGGACTTCCTCCAGCACCATCCGGTGGGCTTCGGCCTTCGAGTAGTCGAGCACCTCGTTGATCACCCCGAGGAGCCGATCGGCCGCGCCCTGGATGACTTGGGCGTACTCCCGCTGAAGCTGGCTCAACCCCGTGCCGAGGAGAAGGCTCGCCATGCCCAGTACCCCGTTCATGGGCGTGCGGATCTCATGGCTCATGGTGGCCAGGAAGGCGCTCTTGGCTTGCGTGGCCTGCATGGCCTCGTCCCGGGCCTCGGCCAGTTCGGCCACGGCCTGCGCCAGGGCGGCCGTGCGTTCCTGGACCTTGGCTTCCAGTTCGACATTCATGGCGCGCAGACGCGAGAGCCGCCACCGGATCCCCAGGGCGAGTCCGCCCGCGACCAGGAGCCCATAGCCCAGCATCGCCCACCAGCGGAGCCAGGGCGGGGCCTCCACTCGGATCGGGAGGTCGAAGGGGCCGCTGATGTTGCCCTGGTAATCCCGGCCCCAGACCCGGAAGACGTAACGGCCCGGGGGAAGGGTCGGGAATTCCCGTTCGGTACCGATCATCCAGGGGGTGGGCGCGTTCTCGAGGCCCATCAATTGGGTGCGGAAAAGGGTATCCGTCCCCCGGTGGTAGTTCAGAAGGCTGTAGTGCAGGCGGAGGTGCGTGTTCCGCCAGCCCAGGGAAATCGGAGTTCCCAAAGCCAGCAGGCGCTCCCCGTTCCAGGCCTGATCCACGTATAGGGGCTTCACCTGCTCATCCAGCTTCAGGTCCATGGGATCCAGCACGGCGGCGCCCGCGACGGTGCCCACCCAGATCCGGCCCAGGGAATCGATGCGCGAGGCGCCCTGCACGCAGCCATTGCTGGGGAGGCCGTCGCCGGTGGTGAAGAGCCGCCCCTGGTAGCGATCGCCCAAGGGGGTGAGATAGGCCACGCCCCGGTGGGTGAAGGCATAGAGCCCGCCCTTGACGTCTTCGCGGATGGTGTAGATGAGATCGCTGGGCAGTGCCGCGCAGTGTTCCATGTCCAGGCGTTCCACCACCCGGCGCGAACCGCAATCCACCCGGAGGATGCCCCCGCCCATGGTGGCCACCCAGAAACTCGGCGACCCTGACCGGCGCGATGGCTCCAGGTGCATGAGCCTCAAATCGGACAACCCTTCGTTCATCCCCATCCAGCCGAACTGGCCCGAGGCCACGTCGAGGATTCCCAGACCTTCTCCCCGGGTGGCGACCCAGACCTCCTGCCGGCCATCCGGGCGGCGGTGTTCGGCGAGGGAGAGCACGACCCCGCCCTTGTAGCCATGGTCATGGGTGTAGTGGGTCCAGCGGCCCTCCTGCCATCGTGAAACCCCGAGGCGATGCCCCGCCCAGACCGTGGTGGCCCCGCCGGGGCCCTTCGTCAACAAAATCGAATAGACCCATGAATCGGGAAGGCCCGGCACGGCCTGGAAGCGGCCCCCCGTGTACCGGTAGAGCCCGAATCCCCGGGTGCCGATCCACAGATCGTCCTGGGATTTGCCCGGATCGGGAACGACGGCGAAGATCGGCGTTTCGGGCAGACCTTCCCCGCGGGAGAAGGAACGCCAGCGCCCATCCCGGAAGCAGCCCAGGCCATTCCAGGTGCCGAACCACCAGGTCTTGGTGGCGGGGGTTTCCGCCAGGCTCCACACGAGGTTGTCCGGCAGTCCCATTTGGCGGTCGAAGCTGGTCCAGGTGCCTGGCGAGATTCGGGTGAGGCCGCCGAAGGTGCCGATCCACAGGGTTTCCTGCCCCCCCGGCCCCTCTTGTACGAGCAGGCTCCGGATCATGGCGGTGGGCAGGCCGTTGTTGCGGGTCCAGAATCGCCGGGTGGGGCCCTCCCAGCGGGCCAGGCCTCCTTCCGTGCCGATCCAGAGCACCGCCCGCCCTTCCGTAGTTCGGGTGAGGTTGAGCCGGTACACGCAGGGGTTGGGCAGATCGGCGAAGCTCCGGTAGGTCTTCCAACGCCCGCCCTCCAAGCAGGCCAATCCTTCCTGGGTGCCCGCCCAGAGGCGCGCGCCGCCGCCGTCCAGGACCTCGTGCTGAAGGGCGTAGATTTTCGGGCTCGGCAGTCCCTCCCGGGTACCGAGCCACTGCCAACGCCCCTGGGTGTAATGTCCCAATCCGCCTTCGGCAGCGGCCCAGACATCCGGATCACTCGGGGAACCCGAGACGACGAGGGACCTCACGGGGCCGTGAGCCCACCCCCCCGGCTCCTGCAGGGGGACCCAGCGATTCCCCTGCAATCGGGCGGGCCCGTTGGAGGTGCCCACCCAGATGGCCCCGGCTTGTTCCGAGATGTGGAATACCCGGTGGCTCGGGAGCCCATCCTGGGTGTCCCAACTGGTCCAGCCATCCTTCCAGCGGGAAACGCCCGCGCCCTCCCGGGCGAACCACACGGAGCCATCGGCGCTTGGATGCATGTCCAGGAGCCAGTTGCTCCGGCGTGAGTCGGGCATATCCAAGGGGGTCCAGTTGCGCCCATCGAACCGGGCCGCCCCATCCTGGGTGGCGATCCACAGGTAGCCCTTCGCATCGAAGGCCACCGACTCGATGCTGTTCTGGGGAAGGCCATCCCGGTCGGTGTACACCTGGAAACTGGGGCGCCCCGCCCGCAGCACCGCGTCCCGTCGGAGGTCCTCCGAGCCTGAGCCCATCAGGGAAGCCAGGGCTCCCAGGGCGATCAAGCCGGTGCGAATCCCCAAACAGCCCCTCCGGGAAAATGGGTCACGTAGGTGGATCGGCGTTCGGAGCCCCGGAGGTGAGGTAGGTGGCGAGAGCCTCTGGATAGAGACGCATTTCTTCCGAATACACCCGTTTCTGGATGTCTTCCGGGAGATCTCCGGGGCGAACAGGAACCTTTCCTACCGCCAAAGTGGTGCCATGGTCGTAGTCGTTGTCCACGAGGTGGATGGTGCAGCCGCTCTCGGCCACTCCTGCTTCGATCACGGCGCGGTGCACGTTCATGCCATACATGCCCGCCCCACCGAACCGGGGCAGCAACCCCGGGTGGATGTTGAGGATGCGGCCTTCCCACTTCCGAGGGACGACCAGCTTCTTCAACCACCCGGCCAGGCAGATGACCTCCACGCCTGCCTGTTCGCAAGCGTCGTAGCAGGCGGTGGAAAAGGCCTCGTCGGATTCGAAGCGGGAGCGCACGATCACCACCACCGGGATGCCGAGCGCCTCCAACCGGGCGATGCCACCCGCCTTGGGCGTGCTCGCCACGGCCAAGGTCGGGCGGGCCGGAACGCGCCCATCCCTGCAGGCCTGGACCAGGTTCACCGCATTGCCGCCGGTACCGGAGATGAAGAGTGCGAGGGCTTTCATGGTGCTCCCATCAATGCGGCGAGGGCGACGTGATCGGCGAGGTGTTGGGCGGTGCAGCCCTCGGGCAGGTGCAGGAAGGGGCGAGCCAGGCCGGCGAGGAGGGGACCGAAGGCCACCGCGCCTCCGAAGGCCACGGCGGCGCGACAGGCCACATCCGCCGCATCGAGCCCCGCGAATAGGAGGACGTTGGCGCCGGCGGCGGACGGAGCCCAGGCCGTGGATCCATCCCCCGCATGGCGCCGCAGGGCGGCATCCAGATGCAGCTCCCCATCGGCTTTCAGCTCCGGTGCCCGCGCCTTCAACATCGCCAAGGCCTGGCGGACCTTGTCGGCGCCTGGATGATCGAGGCTCCCGCGGTGGGATGCGCTCACCAGCGCCACCCGGGGCTCCGCCTGCAGCAACTTCCGGCAGGCGCGGGCTGCCTCCAGCGCGATGTCCACAAGCTGGAATGGATCGGGATCCACGATCGCGCCGGTATCGGCCAGGAGCATGGCCCCTTCCTGCCCCAAGCTCGGGTCGGGATGGATCACCAGGCTGACGGCCACCATGGCCCGGGCCTGCGGGGCCAACCCCAGAGCCTGGCCACCGGCGCGAAGCGACTCGGCCAAGGGATGGGTGAGCCCGGACAGCAGACCGTCGGCCATGCCCTGTTCCACCATCAGCGCGCCGAACCAGAGGGGATGCCCCAGGGCCTCCTGGGCGCGCTCGGGGGTGATGCCCCGATTGCTTCGCTTCTCAAAGTAGGCACCGGCGAGTTCGAATCGATCCTCATCGCTGGCGGGATCCCTCAAGGTCACACCCTTCAGGCCATGGGCCGAGGCCCGGATTTCCAACTCCGGGAGCGGCCCCAGCAAGGTGAGCTTCGCCATCCCCTGGCGCTGAAGCAGGAGCGCGCCCTCGAGCATCCGATCCTCGAGACCTTCCGCCAGGACCAAGTGGCAAGGATGGGCCGCGGCCTGCCAGCGCAGGCGCTCCATCCAGGCCTCGATGGCCTTCACCGCTTGCCCCGTTTGGCGGGTAGGGGATCCGCCAAGAAGGCCTGGGGATCTAGGCCGGTGCGATCCTGGAACTCCTGCGCCAGGCTGCGAGCGCCACTGCTGGGCTCATCCAGGTACAAGGTCTCCAGCCGGTGGAGCGGCACGAACCGCGTGCCCAGGGAGACATGCTCCGCATCCCCCGTGCGCACCATGTTCAGCACCTCTTCCCAGGGCGTGAGCTCGAGGCCCCGCAAGGCGAGACCGCTATCTTCCAGCCCCAGAAGACGCCCCCAGAGGCGCTCCCTGGGCGAGTGGAGGACAGCCACCACCAACTGGCCGCGCTGGAAGGGGATGGTGATTGGCATGGGGGCTCCGGATTCGGGACTAGAGGAAGAAGGCCAGCCAGGTCCGCCCGCGGGAAGGCCGGCCTGGAATGGCGCTCTGAAGGGATTCGAGCTTCCACACGCGCCACCCCAGGCCGGATCGCTCGAGGGTGAGCTGCTGATCGGCTTCGCCATCGGGCCGCTCCACCGAGAGCCCCTCGGGCCCGCGGAGCCCCACCATCGGGCCCACCCGGATGAGTTCCCGGACTTC
The DNA here is from genome assembly GCA_016192145.1 of Acidobacteriota bacterium. GTDB lineage: Bacteria > Acidobacteriota > Holophagae > Holophagales > Holophagaceae > JAFDVN01. The sequence goes on from JACPUT010000011.1 coordinate 121,348, forward strand.
GTCGTCCACCTTCCAGGTCACCCAGTAGTCCACCTGGCAGAGCTCGAACCCGTTGTAATCGCGGCTGGGGCTGGCCTCGCCCACGCGGGCGACCAGAAGCTGGCCCATGCGTGGCCGGAGCCCCCGGCCCTCGGCTTCTCCCAGCCCCAGCGCCTTCCCCGTCCATCCGTTGCCACTCCAAAGCCCCATGCCCATGAGCTGCATGTGCGCCACGGAACCCGGCTCCGGAGCGGGCAGGTAGCCCTCCAACCGGCGGGGAAAGCCCAGCTCGGCTTTGATCAACAGGCCCGCGTGCCAGGGATAGAGGGCCGGCGGCGGCTTGGGAGGCGCCGCCTTCAGCCCCAAGGAGTCCTTGGCGGAGTTCCACGCCTCGGGAAGGCCCGGCCCGAATCGCAGGGCGAGGTTCGCCACGGTCAGCAGGCCCAGGGGCCACAGGACCAGCAGGATCCTTCGTTTCCAAGCACGGGTGAGCGGCATCCGCCCATTCTACAAGGCTGGCCCTTCAACGATGAGTCTCGCTTCCGAAAAGGCTTCCAGGGCGTAGCGCGGCCCTTCGAATCCCTGGCCCGAAGCAGCGACGCCTCCGAAAGGCGCGGCATCCAGCCGGAAGGTGGGTGGCAGGTTCAAGAGCACGCCACCGGCCCGCAGGATCTCCTCGGCCCGACGGAGGTGGCGCTGGTCGCGGGAGTAGGCGCTGGCCCGCAGACCGAAGCGGGTGGCCGCCGCGCGTCGGAGTCCCGTGTCGAAATCCGCCACTCTTTCCAGCACCGTGACGGGCCCGAAGGCCTCCTCGCAGGCCAGGAACTCTTCCTCCGGAACCCCGGTGAGGATGGCGGGCGGCAGCAGGGCCCCTTCCCGCTTTCCTTCCAGGAGGGACACGGCCCCGCGCTGACGGGCCGATTGGACCCAACCCTCCACCCGCTCCGCGCTCCGCACATCGATCATGGGCCCCACCATCGTCGCGGGATCCATGGGATCGCCCACGGGCAGCGACTCCACGGCGGCCACGAAGGCCGGTGCGAAGGCCTCCCAGAGCGCCTCGTGCACGTAAATGCGCTGGGCCTTCGAGCAGCTCTGACCCGCGCCAGCCACCGCGGCCGGCGCCAGCTGGCGGGCGACCGCCTCGGCATCGATGCCTGCATCCAGCACCACGGCTGCGTTTCCACCCAGCTCCAGGAGCACGGGCTTTTGGGGAAGCAGGGCTCGGAGGTGGTGCCCCACCCGCTCGGAGCCCGTGAAGCTCACCACGGCGACCCCCGGATCCAGGGCCAGGGCCTCGGCCTGTTCGGGGGAAACGTCGGCGAGCTGCACCAAGTGCTCCGGCGCGCCCAATTCCCGCCGCGCGGCCTCGAAGGATTCCCAAAGGCGCCTCGACGTTCGCGGAGCTTGGGGGCAGGGCTTCCAGATCACGCTGCATCCAGCACCCAATGCGGGAGCCAGCTTGTGCAAGGCCAGGTTCACGGGAAAGTTGAAGGGGGTGATGGCGAGCACGGGTCCCCGCGGGAACTGGCGGATCCTGGCGCGGCACCCATCCGCGCCGGCCATCAGATCATAGGCCAGCGCTTCCTCGCCAAAGGTCCCCAGCGCTTCCACCGTGGCCTCCAGCGTGGCGATGCCGCGCCCCACTTCGCCCCGGGCGAGGGTGATGGGCTTGCCCGTTTCCTCCGTGATGAGGCGGGCCAACGGCTCGGCGCCGCCCTGGTAGTGGCGGATCCAGGCCTGCAGGAGGGATCGCCGGGCGTGCCGGCTGGAGGTCTTCCAGCTGGCGAAACTTCCAGCAGCTTGGGCGAGGAGTTCAGAGAAGCTGGTCATGGATCGATCCCCGTTCGAAGATAGCGCATGGCCCACACCGTCCCCGTCACCGATGCCGTCCGGATTCCCGCTTGGGCCTGGAGTTGGGAAGCCGTGCGCGCCGGAGGCCCGGGCGGCCAGAACGTGAACAAGGTCGCCAGCAAGGTGCAGCTGCGGATCACACCCCAGGCCATCGAGGGGCTGCATCCGGCTGCCCTGGAGCGACTCCTTGCCCGCATCCGGACCCGCTTGGATGCCGATGGCCGCTGGCTCATCAGCTGCGACGCCACCCGGGATCAATCCCGGAACCTCGAGGAGGCGCTTGGCCGGGCCGTGGTCATCATCCAGGAGATCCTCGTGCCCCCGAAGGTGCGCACCGCCACACGGCCCACCCGCGCGAGCCAGCGGCGGCGGGTCGATGCCAAGAAACATACCGGAGACAAGAAGCGGGGCCGCGGAGGCGACTGGGACTGACTCAGCTGCCGACCGGGGTCGATTCCTGGGGCTGCTTGAGGGCCTTGCGCTTCACTTCCCAGTGCTCCAGGTGCGCCTCGATTCCCCGAATCAGGTCGAGGTAGATGGGGTTGGCCGGCCAGCGACGGTTCAGGCTCGCGAATCGGGCCAGGAGCCTGAGCGAGATGTTGATCTTCAGTTCCAATTCCTGGAGCGCGGCCTCGGGGCTGGAATTCAAAGGAACCTCTGAACCGAACGATCCCCGCCGGGGTGGCTGGGGACGCGTAGCTTTTCGGCGTCCCGTCAAACTGACTTTAGCATTTCGTATTCATGAGATGTCGACTCTCAATCTCATAGGCAACCCGCTGAACTCGCTGGCGAACGCTTCCGGAATGGCCCGATACGGGACACGGCCGGGCTCGAACCGCGCGTGGCTGGCCGCGGGGTCTGATCCAACCACTCGGTCCACTGGACCAAGAGATTGGGGCCCACCATTCGCCAGGATCGGCGAAGGAGACCGGCGGCGCAGCCGACGGCCCGCAGGGCGAGGGCCCAGGAAGGGCCCTCGCCCTGCCGCCCCTGCTTCTCGCGGGTCCGAGTCCGGGTTGACCACGGAAATGGCCCCCTTTCGGGGGCCTCTTTGGAGCCAACTACAGGATTCGAACCTGCGACCTGCTGATTACGAATCAGCTGCTCTACCAGCTGAGCTAAGTTGGCGCTGGATTCACCAGTGTGCCTGGGCCAGGGCTGGATTTCAAGGATCCGTCCTCGAGCCCAGGGGTCACTTGGCGAATTCGGCCGGTACCTTCACACCGAGGTTCCTGACCAGGAAGGCCAGGACGTCGGCCCGTTCCTCGATGACCTTGGCGGTGGGCTTGCCGGCGCCGTGGCCGCCGCTCACTTCGATCCGGGTGAGCACGGGGGCTGGGCCTCCCTGCATGGCCTGGAGGGTGGCGGTGAATTTGTGGCTATGGGCGGGCACCACCCGATCATCGTGATCCCCCGTGGTGACAAGGGTCGGCGGGTAGTGGCCACCTGCCTTGAGGGTGTGGATCGGGGAATATTTCAAGAGAACCTCGAAGCCCTCCTTGGTTTCGCTACTCCCGTAATCACTCTTCCAGCCCCAGCCCAGGGTGAACTTGTGGAAGCGGAGCATGTCCAGGACGCCCACCTCCGGCACGGCAGCCCCGAAGAGATCGGGGCGCTGGGTCATGCAGGCGCCCACCAGCAGGCCGCCGTTGCTTCCCCCGTTGATGGCCAGCTTCGGGGTGCTGGTGACTTTCTGATCGATGAGCCACTGGGCCGCCGCGATGAAATCGTCAAAGACGTTCTGCTTCTTCTCCTTGCGCCCGCCCTCGTACCACGCCAGCCCGTACTCGCCCCCACCTCGCAGGTTGGGCATGGCGATGACCCCTCCCAACTCCATCCAAACCAACCGGGAAACCGAGAAAGCCGGTGTCAGGGAGATGTTGAAACCCCCATACCCATAGAGCAACGTGGGATTCTGGCCGTCCCGCACCAGCCCCTTGCGGTGGACGAGGAACATGGGCACGCGGGTGCCATCCTTGCTGTCGTAGAAGACCTGTTCCACCTCGAAATCGGCGGGGTTGAAATCCACCTTCGGCTCGCGGAAGGCCTCGCTCCGGCCCGCCTTGAGATCCAGCCGGAATAGGGTTCCTGGATAAGCGAAGCTGCCGAAGGTGTAGAAGGTCTCGAAGTCATCCCTTCGGCCAGCGAAGCCAGTGACGGTGCCCAGCGCCGGCAAGTCCAACTCCCCCAGAACCTGCCCCGTCAAATCATGGAAGGTCACCACGGAATGGGCATCTCGCATCCAGGTGGCCACGAAGCGCTCGCCCACCAGGGAAACGCTCTCCAGCACATCCCTTCCCTTCCCCTCGGGAATGAGTTCCTGCCACTGCGAGGGCTCCAGCTGCCCCTTGCGGATGGCCACGAGCCGGTTTCGCGGGGCGCCCTGGTTGGTGAGGACGAAGAAGAGATCCCCTTCGCAATCCACCACCGTGTAGGCGGCATCCATCCGGTCGAGGAAGGGTTCCACCGGGGCATCCGGTATGGAGAGGTCCTGAAGGAACAGGCTGGATTCCGGGTTGGTGCCTTGGCTCCCGGTGATGACCAGCCAGCGCCCATCGTCGGTGACGCTGCCGCCCAGGTACCACTCGGGCTGGTCCGGGCGGTGATACACGAGCAGGTCCTCGGATTGGGGCGTACCGAGCTTGTGGAAGCACAGCTGATGGTCGTTGTTCACGCCTTTGAGGGCGTCGCCCTCGATGGGGGCCTCATAGCGGCTGTAGTAAAAGCCGCTGCCATCCTTGCGCCAGGAGGCGCCGCTGGCCTTGGACCACTGGATTTCATCCGTGAGATCCAGCCCCGTCTCCACGTCCTTCACGTGCCAGGTGAGCCAATCGGATCCGGCGACGGAGAGGGCGTAGGCCATGAATCGTCCATCCTCGGTCATGGCCATGCCGTTCAAGGCGATGGTTCCGTCCCCGCTCAGCGCATTGGGGTCCAACAATACCCTCCCCGGGGCCCTGGGATCCTCCGTGACCATCAGGACGAACTGGTTCTGGAGGCCCGTGTTGTGGGAGTAGAAATAGCGCTTCCCCCGGCGGAAGGGGGCGCTGAATTTTTCGAAATCGAACAAGGTAGTGATCCGCCCGCGGATGGCCTGGCGCTCGGGGATTCCCTCCAGGTAGCCGAAGGTCACCTTGTTCTGGGCCTCCACCCAGGCCTGGGTTTCCGGGCTGTTGTCATCCTCCAGCCATCGGTAGGGATCGGGAATCCGCATCCCGAAGTAATCATCCACCACGTCGGAAACGCGGGTCGTCGGGTAGGTGAGGGGCATCTGGCTCATGGGTGTTCCAGGTGGGGGAAATGGAAATGGCACGGAATTCCTGGGATTTCCCCTGATTGGATTCTGCCAGCCGAAATCAGGAAGCACCAAGGCGTGACAGGTCTCCCCGCTGGAGGTAGGCTTCCCCCAATCCCGGAGAGCCCCACTTGTCAGCATCCAGCAAAAAAGTCTTCGTCCTGGACACCAACGTCCTCCTCCACGACCCCAAGGCCATCTTTCACTTCCAGGAACACGACGTCGTACTCCCGATCGTGGTCATCGAAGAGATCGATCACTTCAAGAAGGACCAGACGGAGATCGGCCGGAACGCCCGCAACGTTTCCCGGCAGCTGGATCGCCTCCGGGCCAAGGGCAGCCTGAGCCTGGGCGTCACCCTGGAAGGCGGCGGCAGCCTGCGGGTGGACGTGGACAACCACCCCCTGGACATCGGCATCCTCCGCGAAGACAAGCACAAGGCCGACAATCAGATCCTCGCCTGCGCCAAGCAGCTGCTCACGGCCCGCAAGGAGAAGGTGGTCCTCGTCACCAAGGACACCAACCTCCGCATCAAGGCCGACGCCATCGGGCTCCTGGCCGAGGACTACACCACGGATCGGGTGGAGATGGAGGAGCTCTACACGGGCCACCGCACCTGGGACGTGGATGGGGATCAGGTGGACATGCTCTTCGACGGGGGCCTCCAACCCTCCGCCGACATGGAGCTGAGCCCCAACCAGTTCGTGACCCTGGTGGACCGGGCGAACCCCAGCCACACGGCCCTTGGAAGGTACTTCGCCAGCGACGGCCTGCTCCACCCGCTGAAGAAGATCGAGCAGCACCCCTGGGGCATCAAAGCCCGCAACCGGGAACAGCAGTGCGCCCTGGAGCTGCTACTGGACGACACCATCGAGGTGGTCACCCTCGTGGGCAAGGCCGGTACCGGCAAGACCCTGCTCGCCATCGCCGCGGGCCTACAGCAGGTGGTGGATGAGGAGCGGTACCACAAACTGCTCGTGAGCCGCCCCGTGATGCCCATGGGGCGCGACCTGGGCTACCTCCCCGGCGACATCGACGAGAAGCTGCGCCCTTACATGCAGCCCATTTACGACAACCTGGATTTCATCGTCGCCGCCAACACCGAGGCCCGGCGCCGCTCCTCCATGACCGTGGGCCAGCTGGAGGAGGCCGGCTACATCAGCGTGGAGCCCCTCACCTACATCCGCGGCCGGAGCATCCCCAACCAGCTCCTCATCGTGGACGAGGCCCAGAACCTCACCCCCCACGAAGTGAAGACCATCCTCACCCGCGCCGGCGACGGCACGAAGGTCATCTTCACGGGGGACCCCTACCAGATCGACAACCCCTACGTAGACGCAAGCTCCAATGGTCTCAGCTTTTTGGCTGAGAACTTCAAGAACCAGGCCCTGAGCGGCCACATCACCCTCGTCAAGGGTGAGCGCTCCAAGCTGGCCGAGCTGGCCAGCAACCTCCTCTAGGAACCGCCATGGCAGACTCCAACTGGGATAGCCCCTCCTCCCCCTCTCCCAAGACCGGCATGCCCCTCTGGGGGAAGATCCTGATCGGCTGCGGCGTCGCGGTGCTTCTCGCGCTCGGCTCGTGCGTGGCTGGCGTGGCCTACCTCAGCCACAAGGCCAAGCAGGATCCCGAAGGGGTGAAGCGGTGGGCCATGGGCTTCGCCATGGATTTCATCCGGCCCGAGTGGGACGAATTCCGCGGCACGATCGAGCAGCTCCGCACGGAGGAAGGCTGCAAGGCTCTCTACTCGGCGCAGCCAGCCCTCGCCAAGCAGTGGAGCACCCTCGATGAGTTCCTCAAAGAGGCCGCTGAATGGCGGGACCAGCTTCCGGAGTTGCCGGCCGAGCCCCCCGCCGACCTCCTGGAGAAGAATGAGCTGAGTCTCAACAACCAATTCGGAGGGGAAACGCGGATCGTCTTCCATAAGAAGGGGGGCGTGCGCGTGGAACTGGTCTGGGATCGGGCCCGAAAGAAGGGCGATTCGAAGCCCCGCCGCCTCCTCCATCTAGAGGTGAGCTGACAGAAGGGGCGTGTTTCCGCCATGATTCAGTCATGACGCCTGCTGCTTCCACGGATCAGGCCCTTGAGCTCCTGCTCAAAGGCACGATCACCTGCCACTCCGCCGACCAACTCAAAGCCAAACTCGCCGAGGGCCGACCTCTGCGAATCAAGGCGGGCTTTGATCCCACGGCGCCCGACCTCCACCTGGGCCACGGCGTGCTCATCCGAAAAATGGCCCAGTTCCAGAAGCTGGGCCACGAAGTCACCTTCCTCATCGGCGACTTCACGGGCCTCATCGGCGATCCCACCGGCAAGAAGGCCACCCGCCCTCCCCTCACCCGGGACGAGGTGCTGGCCAACGCGGAGACCTACAAGCACCAGGTCTTCAAGCTCCTGGATCCCGCCAAAACCAAGATCCGCTTCAACAGCGAGTGGTTCGGCGATCTCAAGGGCGAGCAGTGGATCCGCCTGGCCTCCCGCTTCACCGTGGCCCAGATGCTGGAGCGCAATGATTTTCAAAAGCGCCTGGGCGCCAACGAGCCCATCGCCCTCCACGAACTGCTCTACCCCATCGTGCAGGCCTACGATTCCGTGGCCCTCCAGGCCGACGTGGAACTGGGCGGCAATGACCAGCTCTTCAACCTCATGCAGGGCCGCATCCTACAGGAGGCCTCGGGCCAGAAACCCCAGGTGGTGCTCACCGTGCCCCTGCTCGTGGGCCTGGACGGCACCGAGAAGATGTCCAAGTCCCTGGGCAACTACATCGGTTTCCTGGAGGAGCCGGATGCCCAGTTCGGCAAAGCCATGAGCATCAGCGACGCCCTCATGTGGGATTGGTACCTCCTGCTCACGGACATGCTCCCCGCCGAGATCGCCGCCCTCAAGCAGGGCCACCCCATGGACGCCAAGAAGGGCCTGGCCAAGCGCATCGTGGCCGACTTCCATGGTCAGGAAGCCGCCGACCGGGCCCTGGAGGCCTGGATCCGCCGCTTCTCCGAACGGAAGACCGACGACGCTCCTGAGGTGGAGGTGACCGCCACGGAGGGGGAGGTCCCCTTGACCCGGCTCCTGACCGATCGCGGCCTCGCCCCGTCCAGAAAGGAAGCCGAACGACTCATCAGCCAGGGCGCCGTGAGCCTGGACGGGGAGAAGATCTCCGACCCTTCCTTCCGCCTCGCCCTCAAGGCCTCCATGGAACTGCTGGTGAAGGTGGGCAAGCTGAAGCTGGAGCGGTGGAAGGTGAAACCATGAGCCTGCTGGCCCTACAGGACATCTTCCTACGGCATAGGGAGCGAAGGTCGGGCATCTGGAAGGTCGGAGACGACCCCAGCCGCACCCTCTTCATGGATTCCGGCGATATCGTCTTCGCCCAGAGCACGGCCCCGGAGGACCGCCTCACGGCGATCCTGGTGGAGAAGGGCAAGCTCACCCAGGCCCAGCTGGACTACGCCATGGCCAACCTCAAGCCCGGCCTCTCCATCGGCAAGAACCTCATCGAGATGGGCTTCATCACCCAGCGGGACCTCCTGGATACCGCGCGATCCCAGGTGGAGCGCATCGCCTGGGGAGCCATGGCCACGTTGGAGGCCACCCCCACCTTTGAAGCCAAGGAGTTGGAGCCCACCGTAGTGCGGCTCCCTTTGGACACTCCCGCCATGCTGCTGGCCGGTCTGCTGAACCTCCGCAGCCGGGAAGCGGTGCTGGACCTGCTGGGGCCCCTCAACCAGGTCGTGGTCCTGGAAGGCCATCGATTTCATGAACTTCAGCTTCCTCAGGATTTAAGCAAGATCATTCCAATGCTTGATGGAAGTCGCACCCTGCTCGAACTGAGCCGCGAAGGTGGGGTGGAACCCTTCCGCCTAGGGGCCTTCAGCCTTTACCTGAGGTTGATGGGCTGGGCCCGCCTCCATGAGCTCCCCCCCTTGGATCGAGGCGCCTTGGATCGGGCTCTCACGCCGGAGCCCGCGCTCCTCAGCGAGAGCCTGCCCCCTGCAGCCCCGTCCCCCGCCCCCTCCCTCATCGCCGCCATCGAGGCAAGCCAACTCCCCACCACGAATCTGGACCACCTGGCCCACGCTTTGGACGAATTACCGTCCATCCCGGAGTTCCTCCCAACCCCCTCCATGCCTCTGGAGCCGTTGCCGGAGGAGCTGGAGGAGCCCCACCTCCAGATCCACGAGGGGAGCACCACGCCCGTGGAGCCGCCTCCCTCCCTGCTCTCGCCGACCGAGAGCGGCTCCTCCGGGAACCTCAAATGGATGCTCGGGGGCGTCCTTCTCCTGTTGATGGGGTTTGTGATCTGGCGGTGGAAAGCCGCGCCGAAGCCGCTCACACGGGCCCAAGCGCCCTCCCCAACCCAAGCCAAGGTGCCGGAACCCGAGCCCACGCCTGCCCCTATCTCGGAGGAACCGCCGGAACACGCGGTGATCAAGGTCCCCGAGATCGTCGAGCCGGAGCCAAATACGCCGCCTCGCCAAGATCAACAAAACAAGAATGAAAACAAGGATTTACACAAAAATACTCAACTCCCAAAAATCGAATCATTCGCTTTGAAGGATCGCTTGATCAGCCTTCGGGCCGGCAACATGGATCAGGCCGCCCACCAAGGCGCCTTGTATCTGAAATCCCTCAAGCCGGGCACCTGGACCCTTCGGTTGGAGGTGGCCTGCCTCCCGGCCACCGTCCAACATGCTGCGGAAATGCTCGGAGGCTCACCTGACCTCTGGATCCTCCCCATGCACATGCGAAATGGAAAGCGCTGCTATCAGGTGATGCTTGGCTATTTCCATTCCGAGGCCGCAGCCGAAAAGGCGGCTAAGAAGCTACCCGCCGCTTTCCATGCCCCCGGAAACAGGCCCCGACCCTTTCGCCTTGACCAGATCCCGGATAAGCAATAATCGCAAACACGCAATAAACATACAATCGGATAATCCTATAAACGCTCGGACTATAGGACTTGTCGTATTTTTAGTAGACAACCTTAAAATTTGCGATATGCTTGGGACCAAGGATGCGAGGCATGGGTGCGCATCCCTTCTTGGAGCCCCATGATTTCTTTGTCTACCCCTACGAACTGGAGCAGGACCTGCGCGGTCTGGATCGAGGAGATCCGGGTTGCCTTCGAGGTTCCCGCTCCGGTCCCAGTTGGTACCGGCGGCTTCCTCCGGTCCATCCGGAAGGTGACCGCCTTGCTGGCCGTTGGGGTATCACTGAGTTTCACCCTTCACTGCACCCGGCCACCGGTGCTGTCGGGTGGTTCTAAGTCCTCCACCGGCAAATCCTCCGGTTCTCGGAACAGCGGTCTCGTGTTTGAGGAAGAGGGCCTTGCGAGCTGGTATGGCGGGAATGGGGATGGCTTCGAAGGCAAGCCCACCGCCAATGGGGAGACTTTCGATCCGGAAGCCCTGACCGCCGCCCACAAGACCCTGCCCCTGGGGACCATCCTGGAAGTCGAGAACCTCGACAATGGCAAGAAGGTGCTCGTTCGGGTGAATGACCGGGGTCCCTTCGTGAAGGGCAGGATCCTGGATCTCTCCCGCCGCGGCGCCAAACAACTCGGATTCCTCGGGCAGGGAACGACGCAGATCCGCATCCGGACGGTGGATGGCCTGGGAAATCCCGCGCCCCTCGATGAAGCCCTGGAGAAGGGGAACCCCTATGTCATCCAGGTAGCCGCCCTTTCGGATCCCAAAAACATCGAGGCCCTTCGTCGTGAGCTGGAGCCCGCCTTCACGCCGGTCACCCTCCAGGATGCATTCCTGAAGAATGGCCGGGAGATCAAGCGCGTCAGGGTCGGGTCCTACACCTCCCGTGCGGATGCCGAAAAGGCCGCCAACGATTTGGCCCGTCGGTTGAAGGACCGGGGCGTCGAGCCCTTCGTTACCCGGAAGCGCTAAGCTGGGTCCCATGCCTGAGCGATTGACGTACCTGGTGATTCCGGCCGGTGGTCGGGGGCTTCGCATGGGGGGTGGCATCCCGAAGCAGTTCCGGGAGTGGCATGGCCGCCCCCTTTTGTTAGCCACGATCGAGGCTTTCTTCCAGCCCGGGATGCCCCGATTGGCGGGCGTGGCGTTGGCCGTTCCGCCCGACCGGGTGGAGGAAGCCATGTCCTGGTTCCTCCCCTGCCCCCTCCATGTCGTATGCGGAGGCGATTCCCGCCAGGAGAGTGTGGCTGCGGCCCTGGCCGCTCTCCCCTCCCAACCTGAAGCGGTGGTGCTCATCCACGACGGGGTGCGCCCCTTTCCCCCACCGGCCCCCATCCGGATCGCCATGGACGCCCTCGAGAATTGGGATGGCGCCCTCCTCGGAGAATCCTCCACTGACACCTTGAAACGCGTCAGCCCCGAAGGCCAAGTCCTAGGGACCGAACCCCGGGAGACCCTCTACCGGGCCCAGACGCCCCAGGTGGCTCTCCTGGGGACGTGGCGGAAAGCCTTCCAGGCAGCCCAGGATTCCGGATTCCAAGCTACCGATGATGTTGCTCTCCTGGAGCGGCTGGGCCTCAGGGTCCTCATGGTTGAGAGCCCTGCCAGCAACCTCAAGGTCACCACCCCCGAGGATTGGGCCCGGCTCACACCACAGGGTGTGGTGAGCCGACCCACGATCTCGGAGCTCTAAATCGAAAGTAACAAATTTAAAATCAACTATTTCAATATTGGCACGAAACGAGCTTAACCTCTCCCAGAGGTAGCTGTGTCCCGTTCCCGTGTACCCCAGACCCTGAGCCGAGAGATGGTGATCTCTGGCCGCGGTCTGCACGGCAACCAACCCTGTGAAGTCCGCCTGGTCCCCGTGGATCGCCCCATGGGCCTCACTTTCGTCCACATGACGAGCGGCGTCGAAATCCCCGTGCGGGCCTCCTACGTTGGTGATATCCAGCTGGCCACCACCCTGGTGAAGGATGGCGTCCGGCTCCAGACCATCGAGCACCTCCTCTCCGCCCTCATGGGCCTGGAAGTGGAGCACCTCCGCATCGAAGTCCGCGGCGAGGGCCTGGATACCGAACTCCCCATCCTCGATGGCAGCGCCGCCCCCTGGGTGGAAGCCATCCTCCGCGCCGGCGTGCAGGGCCTCGATGGCACCCGCCGTTTCATCAAGGTCACCAAGCCCGTGGAAGTGCGCCAGGGCGAGAAGTGGATCCGCGTATCCCCCTTCGACGGCTTCCGCATCCGCTACACCATCGACTTCCCCATCCCCGCCCTGGGCCGCCAGAGCCGCGAGCTGAGCCTCACCCCCGAGAAGTACCGTCGGGAGGTTGGCCAGGCCCGCACCTTCTGCCTGGAGCAAGAGATCGACTACATGCGCTCCAAGGGCCTCGCCCTCGGTGGCAGCCTCGACAACGCCGTGGTCTACGGCGCCAATGGCCCCCTGAACGATGGCCTGCGCTACGAAGACGAGGCCGTACGCCATAAGATGCTCGACCTGGTGGGCGACTTGGCCCTTCTGGGTGCCCCCCTCATGGGCCTCGTGGAAGTCCACGCCGGCGGCCATGCCCTGCACGTCGCCCTCTGCCAGGCCCTGCTCGCCGACGTCCGCGCCTGGGCCTGGGTGGAAGCCGAGGAAGTGGCGCCCCGCGCCAAGGCCTTCTTCCAGCCCCTGCAGCCCGCCTACGCCTGAGAATTTACAGGTCGGTGGCGGTGCCTACCATCGGTCTGCCAATCTCCTGAGTTCACGCCCCCGAGGTGTTCCGGTGTTCCTTCATCTCCCCCAGCCCCCTAGATAACGACGCCCAACGATCGGCGCTGTTGACCGGGCTTTCCAGGGATCCGGACGTGGAGGTGAACACCCAGCGGGTGGTCGCCGACGTGCTGGCGAATGTGCGGGCCCACGGCCTCGAAGCGGTGTTGGAAGCGACCCGTCGCTATGACGGCCTCTCCCTGGATGCGAACGCCCTGCGGGTACCGACTCAGGCCATGGCCGAAGCCCTCGCCCGAATGGAATCCGAGCGCCCGGCCCTGGTACCCGCGCTGAAGAACCTCATTGCCGGAGTGCGCCGCTTCGCCAGGGCCCAGCGCCAGAGCCTGCAAGACCTCACCCTGCCGCTCACCCACGGCGGCACCGTGGGCGAACGGTGGGTGCCCCTCCGGTCCATGGGGGTCTACGTCCCCGGAGGCCGGGCCTTTTACCCCTCCACCTTCGCCATGACGGTGATCCCCGCCCAGGAAGCGGGGGTGCGCCGCATCGTCGCCCTGACACCGCCCCGGCCCGAGGGCGTGGATCCCCTGGTCCTCGCCACGGCGGCATTGCTGGGAGTCGACGAACTGCTCACCCTGGGGGGAGCCCAAGCCGTGGCCTGGATGGCCTTTGGCGAAGGGGTCGACCTCATCGCGGGCCCCGGCAACCGCTTCGTGGCCGAAGCCAAGCGCCAGCTGGTGGGCACCGTGGGCATCGATAGCGTGGCGGGCCCCACGGAGCTGCTCATCCTCGCCGACGCCAGCGCCGATCCAGCCTGGCTCGCGGAGGATCTGCTCGCTCAAGCCGAGCACGATCCCGACGCCGCCGCCGTGTTGGTGAGCGCCGACGCGAATCTCCTCCAGGCCGTGGCCTTCGAACTGCGGATGCGCGCCGAGGCCTCCCCACGCCGGGCCATCCTTGAGCAAAGCCTTTCCCGTTTCGGTCGCCTCGTGCAGGCGGACCGCGCCCAGGCCACCGCCTTTGCCCAGGCCTGGGCGCCCGAGCACCTCCAGCTCTGCGTGGCGGATCCCGAGGCCTGGCTGCCGGAACTGACCACCGCCGCGGCCGTGTTCCTGGGTTCCGCCAGCGCGGAAGCCTTCGGCGACTACGGCCTCGGCCCCAATCACGTGTTGCCCACCCTCCGCAGCGCGCGGTTTGCCTCGCCCCTGGGCGTGGCCACCTGCATGAAGCGCCAGAGCGTGCTCCGCCTCTCCGCCGTCGATGCCGCCGCCGCCGCCCCCTGGGTCGCCGAGCTGGCCACCGCCGAAGGTCTGCATCACCATGGCGCGAGCGCCCAGCTCCGCGCCCATGCCCATTCCCCCGCCGCCGGCGCCTGACCCCACCCACCCCCCGGCGGACCCGCTTCTTGGACTTCCCAAGGAGCCGCCGATCCATTGTTCTGGATACCCATGAGCTTCCTTCGCCCCGACCTCGCCAGCCTGCCCCCCTACACCCGGCCTCCCGAAGCCGAGGGCGGCGTTCGCCTGCACCTCAACGAGGCACCCGAGGATTGGCCCGCCGACGCCAAAGCCGCCCTCCTGGCGCGCCTCGCGGACCTGCCTTTCAACCAGTACCCCGAGCGGCAGGCCGAGCTCTCCGATCGCCTGGCCCGCCGCCTGGGTGCGCCCGAGGGCTCCGTGCTCCTCGGCCCAAGCAGCGGCAGCCTTCTGGATCTCATCGCCCTGGCGAGCCTCCGAGCCGGGGATGCCGTCGCCATTCCCGATCCCGGCTTCAGCCTCTACCCCATCCTCATCAAGCGGCACCAGGGCCGCGTCCACCGCGTGCCCGTGGGCACCGGCTTTCCCATGGCGCCCTGGTTCGACACCCTCCACTGCCGCCAGATCTGGCTCACGCTGCCCAACAATCCCACCGGCGCCTGGCTACCGCCGGAAGACCTCCTGCCTTTCATGGACGCCTCTGCTGCCCAAACGGAGCCACCCCTCGTGGTGCTGGATGAGGCCTATGCTGAGTTCGCGCCGCGCACCCACCGCCTGCTGGTGGACCGCTATCCCAACCTGCTCCTGCTGCGCACCTGCTCCAAGGCCCTCGCCAGCGCCGCCTGGCGCCTGGGCTACCTGCTCGGGGATCCCGCGCTGGTGGCCCGCCTCGCCACCCTGCAGCTGCCCTACAGCGTGCCCGCCCCCAGCCTCGAAGCCCTCGACGTGGCGCTGGACTTCGCCCCGGCCTTCGACCGCCGCATCCGCGACCTTTCCGATCGCCGGGATCGCCTCGCCGCCCAACTCCCCGGCCGGAACGTCGCGCCCAGCCAAGCCAACTTCCTCCACATCTCACCGAATCCCAGCGCGGCCCTCGCCGCCGCGGAGCTGAAGGTGCGCCAGCTCCCGGGCACGGGCGCCGCCCGGGTGGGTGTGGGCACCGAGCCCGCGGCGCAAGCCGTGGCCCAGGTCTTGGGGGGCGCACTGCCCCTCCCGACACCCAGAGCCCCGCGCCGCCTCCTCGTCCTCGACATCGATGGCGTGATGATTGACGCGGACCGCAGCTTTGCCGAAGCCGTGGCCCGGTCCCTCGCCAAGCTGCGCCCGGCCCTGCCCTGGTCCGATGAGACCTTCCGCGCCTTCAAGCGCGTGGGCGGATTCAACAACGACTTCCGCCTAACCGCCGGAGCCCTAGCCCTGTGTGAAGTCCATGGCGACCGCGATCTGTTGCCCCTTCTCATCTCCGCCGAAGGCCGGGGCTTCCCGGAACTGGAACCGCGCATGGCGGCCCTGGAGCCCGAAGCCCAGCGCGCGGTGCAGGCGGAGTACGTCGACACGGTGAAACTCGAACGCCCCCTCATCTCCCTCCCGGAGTTGGAAGCCACGGGCCGCGACCTCGCCATCCTCACGGGCCGCCCGCCGGAGGAGCTGGATCTCGCCTGGCAAGTGCTCGGCTTCCGCCTCACCGCCGTCTGCGACTCCGCCCCCCACCTCCGCAAGCCCGAGCCCGCCGGCTTGCTGCAGTTGGCCGAGGCCTTCCGGGCCGAGGAGGTGCTCTTCGTGGGGGACACCCGCGACGATGCCAAGGCCCTCAGCG
This sequence comes from Acidobacteriota bacterium, assembly GCA_016192145.1. Classification (GTDB taxonomy): domain Bacteria; phylum Acidobacteriota; class Holophagae; order Holophagales; family Holophagaceae; genus JAFDVN01. Next base: position 137,183 of record JACPUT010000011.1, read on the forward strand.
CCGCCCGGGAGATCCGCCCGGACCTCCGCTGGTCCTTCGCCGCCCTGGGCCCCGACCGCGAGCGCTTCGCGGAGCCCGGCGACCTCGTGTTCTCCACCCTGCGAGACCTGTTGAAGGAACTCCCATGAGAACGGCCACCCTGCACCGCGCCACCGCCGAGACCGACATCCGCCTGAGCCTCAGTTTGGAGGGCGGCGACAGCTCCATCCGCACGGGCCTCGCCTTCTTCGACCACATGCTGCACCAGCTGACCAAACACGGCGGCTTCGGCCTCCAGGTTGAAGCCAGAGGCGATCTCCCCGTGGACAGCCACCACCTCATCGAGGACGTGGGCCTCACCCTCGGCGACGCCCTGCGCGAGGCCCTGGGCGATCGCCGCGGCATCGCCCGCTGGGGCGAGGCCCATGTGCCCATGGACGAAACCCTGGCCCGCGTCGTGGTGGACCTCTCCGGCCGCCCCTACACCGTCTTCCAGGCCAAGCTCCCCAGCCTCGTCCTCGGCGATGGTTTCCAGACCGAGATGGTGCGCGAATTCTTCATCGCCCTCGCCACCCGAGCCCAGATGAACCTCCATGCCTCCATCCTCTACGGCGAGAACACCCACCACCAGATCGAAGCCCTCTTCAAAGGCCTCGCCCGCGCCCTCCAGGCCGCCGTACGCCTGGAAGGCGACGCCCTCCCGAGCACCAAGGGCACGCTTACCAACTGATAGCCCGACCCACCCCCACCTGGGATCGCGAATGACGCGAATGGGGCGAATAGGCGCGAATGGAAAGCCCATCAGCCCACCCACCATCCCTGATTGTTTTTATTCGCGTCATTCGCTCAATTCGCGCAATTCGCGATCCTCCTTTCCTCCCACCCGGACCCCACCTCATGATCACGATCCTCGACTACGGCGCCGGCAACCTCGCTTCCCTGGAAGGCGCCCTCGACCGCCTGGGATTCCAGCACCAGCGGGCGGAGCGACCCGATGAGATCGCAGACAAGGGCGCGCTCATCCTGCCCGGCGTGGGCCACTTCGAAGCGGCCCAGAAGGCCCTGAGGGCCCGGGGCTGGTGGTCCACCCTGCCCCACTTCGTGGCGGAGGGGCGGCCCTTGTTGGGCATCTGCCTGGGCTTGCAGCTGCTCGCCGAAGGGAGCGAGGAAGCGCCCCGCGCCAGCGGGCTCGGCCTGCTGCCCGGTCTGGTGCGCCGCCTCGGACCGGGCGTGAAGGTTCCGCACATGGGCTGGAGCCAGGTGCGGTCCACCTATGCCCACGCCGGCGTGCCGGACCTCAAGGATCCCTGGCTCTACTTCGTCCACAGCTACGCGCTGGACGTGGGCCCCGAGACCCTGGGCATCGCCGCCCATGGCCGCCCCTTCACCGCCATCACGGCCCGGGGCCGCGTCCTCGGTTTCCAGCCCCATCCGGAGAAGAGCGGCCCCGCAGGCCTTCGGCTCCTGAGATCCGCCCTCGCCTGGATGGGCGAGACCACCCCGAACGACCTCGGAACGATCCAATGATCCAGCTCATCCCCTCCATGGACCTGCTCGGCGGCCGCATCGTGCGCCTGCGGCACGGGAACCGGAACCAAGTGACCTTCTACGACCTCGAGCCCGCGGCCTGGGTGGAGCGGCTCGTGGAGGCCGGAGCCACCCGCATCCACCTCGTGGATCTGGATGGGGCCTTCGGCGAATCCCGCCAAGCCCAAGCCTTTGCTTCCTTTCCTCAACGATTCCCCACCGTGCGCTTCCAGCTGGGCGGTGGCCTGCGCAGTCGGGCCCTCATCCAGGAAGTGCTGGGCCTCGGCTTCGACGCGGTGGTGGGCACCCTCGCCGCCGAGCGCCCCAAGGAGCTGGTGGGCCTGGATCCCGCGCGGGTCGTCGCCGCCCTGGATCTCAAGGGCCGGCAGGTGGTCACCCGGGGCTGGACCGCCGAGAGCGAATGCGAATCCACGGATGTCTTCGAATCCCTGCTCACCTTCGGCTTCATACGCGCCCTCGTCACGGACGTCCAGCGCGACGGCACGATGGAGGGCCCCGGCCTCGAAGCCTTGGCCTTCGTGGCCCGCGAAGGATTCCAGGTGCAGGCCAGCGGTGGCTTCCGGGATCTGTCCGACCTGCCCGGCCTCGCGGCGATCCCCAACGTGGTGGGCGCCATCAGCGGCAAGGCTCTGCTCGACGGCCGAATGGAATTGGATGACCCGGCCGTGCGCACCGCCTTGGGAGGTGCCTGATGCCCGCCAAGCGCGTGATCCCCTGCCTGGATGTGAAGGATGGCCGCGTGGTGAAGGGCGTCCAGTTCAAGGAGCTGCGCGACCTCGGCAGCCCCGTGGAGCTGGCCGCCCGCTACGACGAGGCCGGCGCCGATGAGCTCGTGTTTCTGGATATCGCCGCCACCCAGGAATACCGGGGCACCCAGGAAGCCTGGGTGCGGGAGGTGGCCCGCACCCTCTCCATCCCCTTCACCGTGGGCGGGGGCGTGCGATCGGTAGAGGATGTGCGGCGGTTGCTCCGAGCCGGTGCTGACAAGGTGGCCATCAACAGCGCGGCCCTGGAACGCCCCGAGCTGATCTGGGAGGCCGCCGAGATCTTCGGCCGTCAGTGTGTGGTGCTGGCCGTGGACGTGGCCCGGGATCCCGACCTTGGCTGGCGCGTGTTCAGCCATGGCGGCAAGCGGCCCACCAACCGTTCCGCCGCCGAGTGGCTCACCTGCGCCGCCACGGAGCTGGGGGCCGGAGAGATCCTCCTCACCTCCATCGACCGCGATGGCACCTTGGCGGGGTTCGATCTGGAGCTGCTGGATCAGATGGCCAGCCTGCCCGTGCCCGTCATCGCCAGCGGCGGCGCCGGCTCCCTCCAGCACTTCGCCGACGCCCTCACCCACGGCGCCGATGCCGTGCTCGCCGCCACGCTCTTCCACGAAGGCACCATCCTCATCCCCGACCTCAAGACCTTCCTCGCCGAATCCGGCTTTGAGGTGCGCCCATGCTGAACCCCGACGAACTCCTCTTCGATGCCCAGGGCCTCATCCCCGGCATCGTACAGGCGCCCTCCGGCGAGGTGCGCATGCTGGGCTGGCTCAACCGTGAATCGCTGCAACTCACGACCCGATCGGGCTACGTCACCTTCTGGAGCCGGTCCCGGCAATCGCTGTGGATCAAGGGTGAAACCAGTGGCAATCGCCTGAAGGTGGTGTCCATCGAAGCCGACTGCGATGGCGACACGCTGCTCATCACCGCGGAGCCCGAAGGCCCCACCTGCCACCGCGGCACCGCCACCTGCTTCGGAGAGGGCCGCAGCGAAGGGATCCCCTTCCTGGGGGAGCTGGAGCGCATCCTCCACGCTCGCCGCACGGAGGCGAAGCTGGACGGCAGCTACACCCAGAAGCTCTTCGCCCAGGGCCTCGACCGCATCGCCAAGAAGGTGGTGGAAGAGGCGGGTGAGGTGGTGCTCGCCGCCAAGAACTGCACGCCTGAACATGCGGCGGCTCGTGAGGAGTTCCTGGGAGAAGCCGCCGACCTGCTCTTCCACCTGCAGATGCTCCTGCTGGATCGTGGCTGCACCCTCGCCGACGTGACCGCCGTATTGGCCCGCCGCCACTCGGAACGCACCTCCACGCCCTCCGCCTGAGCCCGCCATGCCCACCCACACGCCCCACTTCCCCGATCTCCTCTTCACGCCCGCCACGCGCCTCCGCGCCTGGGAGACGGCCCTCATGGACCTGCTCCGGGCCGAGGGCTATCGGGAGCTGCACCCCTCCCTCATCCTCCGGGAGCCGTTGGAGGACGGCAGCGTCGCCACGCCCTACGTGCAGTTCTTCGATGGGCCCGAGCGGGTGGCCCTGCGCAGCGACTTCACCCTGAGCCTCGCGCGGCTGCTCGCCTCCCGCTTCACGGAGCCGCCTCCGCGCATCTGCTACGCCGGGGCCGTGTTCCGCCGCCCGACCCAGCCCTGGGAGGCAGTGGAGCGCTTCGAAGTGGGGTGCGAACGCCTGCACCTGGACCGCGCGGACGATGCCGACCTCGAACTGGCGCGCCTCCTCATGGCGGTGCCGGGTGTCCTCGGCTTGAAGGGCGGCCTCCTGCAGCTGGGTCACGCGGCGCTGCTGCGCAAGCCCCTGGAAGCCGAAGGTGTCTCGCCCGCCCTCAAGGCGGCGGTGGTCTCCGCCATGAGCCGCCGCGCGCCGCACCGATTGAAGGAGGCCCTCAAGGGCCACCGGGCCGAAGCCGCCTTGAGCTTGCACGCCGAGCTGCTGTTGGCGGACCTGGATGGCGCCGCCAGTCTGGCCCCCCTCACCCGCAGTCCCTATGCGGGCCTGCTGGAGGAGGAATTGGCGGAACTCCACCGCGCCGCCAAGGCCCTCACGCCCCTGCTGCCGGAGGGCCTCACCCTGCGCATCGATCCGGCGGATGTGGAAGGTCTCGACTTCTACACGGGCCCCACCCTGCGCCTCTGGACCGAAGGCGCCCAAGCGGAACTGGCCAGTGGCGGCCGCTACGACCGCCTCTACCCCGACCTGGGCCGCCCCTGGCGCGCCGCCGGATTCTGCGTGCGCCTCTCGCGGCTGCTGGACCTCGCCGACACGCGCCCCGACCTCTTCACGGAGCTACCATGAGCCCCTTGCTGATCGCCCTGCCCAAGGGCCGCATCGGGGACGAGTTGGTCCCGCGCCTGCGGGGCACCGCCCTGGCCCTGGATGAAGCCGCCCTCAAATCCCGCATCCTGCACATCCCCACGGCCACGCCCGGCGTGGAGGCGCTGCTCCTCAAGGGCGCCGACCTGCCCCGCTACGTGGCCGCCGGCGTGGCGGCTCTGGGGGTGGTGGGTTCCGACACCCTCGACGAGCTGGACGTGGACCTGCTGGAGCTGGCAGACCTGGCCTTCGGTGCCTGCCGCCTCGCGCTCTGCGCGCCCCGGGGCACCACGCTGGAAGCCCTCACTTCGAAGACCCATCTGCGCCTCGCCACCAAGTACACCCGCGCCACGGAAGCCTGGCTTCAGCGCGAAGGGTTCGTGGCGGAGCTCGTTCCCCTCCAAAGCAGCGTGGAGCTGGCCCCCCTGTTGGGCCTGGCGGATGCCATCGTGGACCTCGTGCAGACGGGCTCCACCCTCCAAGCCCACGATCTGGTGGAGGTGGCCACCCTGGGTCACGCCTCCGCCCGCCTCGTCGCCTCCCGAGCGGCCTTCCTTGCGGACCCTGCCCGTGTGCGGCCCCTGGCCCGCGTGCTGGAGGAAGCCCTGGGCGAACAGGCATAGGCTCTCGGCTCTGGGCTTTAGCCGGTTGCGACCCATCCATGGCGTTCGCTTGGGTCGGCGCCAGCAATAGCCCAAAGCCCAGGGCCAAAAGCCTACAATGGAGGTATGCGCGACGCCTTCCTCCCCCTGCCTGATGAAAGCCGTCTCTGGGTACGAGCCCTGGATCGGGCCTTAGATGCCGAAGGCCGCCAGCGGCTGGAGGCGGGGCTCACGGAGGTACTCGGCAACTGGCGCCACAAGGGCCACGTTTACGAGGGCGCCTGGGAGATCTTCGAGGATCGCCTGCTCGTGGTGGTGGAACCGAACATGGCCACCAACCCCAGCGGCTGCGCCATCGACGGCATGCTGCGCAAGGTGGACCGCCTCACGCAGGAAGCGGGCGCCGCGCTCATGGACGAAGATCAAGTGATCTTCCGCGTGGGCGGCCAGCTGCGCTCCATGCCCAAGGCCGAGGTGGGCGAACGCCTAGCGGACGGCACCTTGGGCCCCGATACGCCCGTGCTGGACCTCGCCCTCTTCAACCTGGGCCAGCTGCGCCAGGGCCAGCTCGAGAAGGCCCTCGCCCGCACCTGGATCGGCCGCAAGTACAAGATCGCCGTCGGCGCCTGAGCTTCATTGCTGAAACGAAGAGGGCCGCGATCGCGGCCCTCTTCGTTCGGATCAAACCCGCTTAGAAGACGGGATCGCCGGGCTTGCGCTTCCAGGCCTCCTGGCGCTTGTTCTGGGAGTCAGGCTTCGCGATGCCGGGCTTGGCGGCTGCGAGGGCGCTGATGAGGCTGCCGGAGAGACCGGCGGCCACGGCCTTGGCGGCCTTGGGATCCGCGGTGGGCACGGCGGGCGTCGAGGGCTTGGCGGAGTCCGAAGCCTGCGAGGGAGCCTTCTTGTTCAGCTCCTTCAAGCGGCGCTCATGCCAGGCCTTGCGCTTGGGGTCCACGGCCTTCTTCGCGCTCACGCGCTTGCCATGGAGAACCTTCTTGGGCTTCTGACGGTCTTCCCGGAGATCAGACTCAGGGTTGGACGCTGCTTCGAGGATCTTCGCCAGGTTCGCCAGGCTTCCCAGACCGCGCATGCTCATGCTGATGGTTGCTCCAATGGGCGACGCGCCCAACTCCAGAGCGTAGCGCAAGAATGCTAGATATCCCAAGGAGATTTGCGAAAGTGCCCCCCGGAATTCCACCCGCCTCCATCCCCGGGCCCATTCCCGGGTTGAATGGAGGGATGCACCGGCTCCCCCCTCCATGAAGCTCCGAAGCCACCTCGAGGCCCTCAAGGCCCGCTACGACCGGCCCGAGGCTTTGGCCCTGGATCCCCTGGCCATTCCCCTCCGCTTCGAGGATGGCGCCGACCGGGAGTTGGCCGCCTGGGTGGCCGCGACCCTCGCCTACGGAAAGGTGGCGCCGATGCTAAGGGCCATCGACGCGGCGCTCCTGCCCCTGGGACCTGCCCCAGCCCGATGGCTGCGGGAGCGCAGCGCCTCCCAGGCCGCCCGGGAGCTGCGGAAGGCCCTGGGAACGTGGGTCTGGCGCTTCCACACGGCCGAGGATCTAGTCCATTGGCTGCTGGCCTGGAAGCGGGTGGACGCCTCCGGAGGGCTGGAAGCCGCCTTCACGCCGGGGCCCGGAGAGTCGCCCGATGAGGCCCTTTCCCGCCTGGTGCAACGCCTCCGCCGGGAAGGGCCCGACACCTACGGATTCCGGTTCTCCCTGCCCGACCCCGCCGAAGGCGGCGCCTGCAAGCGCTGGCGCATGTTCCTGCGGTGGATGGTGCGGCCGGGGTGGCCGGACTTGGGCGTCTGGAAGGGGCTGGAACCCGCGGCCCTGCTCATTCCGCTGGATACGCACGTGGCGCGGACGGCGCGGTTCATCGGCCTCAGCAATCGCACCACCCCCGATGGGCGCATGGCCCGGGAAGTCACGGAGGGGCTGCGGAAGGCGTGCCCCGAGGACCCGCTGACGTTTGATTTCGCCATCAGCCATTTAGGAATTTTGGGGGATTGCCCAGCGCTGAGGCAGAAACCCCACTGCCTGCCGTGCCCGCTCTATGCGGTATGCAGGGCAGGGAAATGAAGGGTTCCCAAGCGCCCGGCCCTTTTGCGCCGCAGGCGCAAAAGGGCCGGGCTTGCCACGGCACTCGGGGACTCGACTTAGGGCTGCTTCTTCCGACCTGACCCGGTTCGTCGCGACCCGATGCATGGGGCCCGGCTTCCCATCAGAATACGGTTTACCTGACAAAAAGCCAAGCCAAAACCCCTGCGAAATCTGCATCTGCAGCGTTTTCTGGATTTGTTAAGAATTGCGAAGATGGCAGGGGTTGCCCCTTGACACCCCTACATCTTGGGGTGATTCTTTTCATCCGACACAATCCCTAGAGGTCCGGCCCTGACACCCCCAAGCTCTTGGGGCGTCGTCTTGCCGACCCTGCTAGGGGCTGTGGCGCCCGCCTGCCCGTTTTCACCCCGCCACCCCTCTTCTCTCCCCCGAGGCGCCCGCCATGAAGATCGCCCGTCACTTCACCCAGGCCGGACAAGATCCCCTGAAGGGGATCACCTTCGTTCCCCGCACCAGCCGCATCACCAAGCTGGACGGGAAGGTGGTCTTCGAGGCCAAGGACGTGATGGTGCCGGATTCCTGGTCCCAGGTGGCGGTCGACATCCTGGCCCAGAAGTACTTCCGTCGGAAGGGCATCGACGCCCAGAACGGCGGTGAGACCGACTCCCGCCAGGTCTTCCACCGCCTCGCCGGCTGCTGGCGCCACTGGGGTGAGACCAACGGCTACTTCGATTCCGCGGAAGATGCCCAGGCCTTCTACGACGAGCTCACCTACATGCTCGCGAAGCAGATGTGCGCCCCCAACAGCCCGCAGTGGTTCAACACGGGCCTGCACTACGCCTACGGAATCTCCGGCCCCGCCCAGGGCCACTCCTACGTGGACCACCGCACCGGCGAGCTGGCCAAGTCCACCTCGGCCTATGAGCGGCCCCAGCCCCACGCCTGCTTCATCCAGAGCGTGGCCGACGACCTCGTGAACGAGGGCGGCATCATGGACCTGTGGACCCGCGAGGCCCGCATCTTCAAGTACGGCTCCGGCACCGGCTCAAACTTCTCCAAGATCCGCGGCTCCGAGGAGCCCCTCTCCGGCGGCGGCAAGAGCTCCGGCCTCATGTCCTTCCTGGCCGTGGGCGACAAGGCCGCCGGCGCCATCAAGTCGGGCGGCACCACCCGCCGCGCCGCCAAGATGGTCACCCTGGATCTGGACCACCCCGACATCGAGACCTTCGTGGATTGGAAGGTCCTCGAGGAGCGCAAAGTGGCCATGCTGGCCGCGGGCAGCCTGATCATCAAGAAGCACTGGGATGAGCTCTGCAAGGCGGTGGAAGGCTCCACTTCCAAGGATGCGAACCCCAAGACCAACGAGGCCCTGAAGAAGGCCCTGGCCAAGGCCAAGCGCGAGGGCGTTCCCAGCGCCTTCCTCGCCCAGTGCATGGGCCGCCTCGCCGAGGGCGACTTCGCCCGCGACCTCGCCGGTTACGACACCAGCTGGGACGGCGAAGGCTACATGACCGTCGGCGGCATGAACTCCAACAACTCCGTGCGCGTGCCCGACGCCTTCATGCGCGCCCTGGAGAAGGATGGCGACTGGGAGCTGATCCGTCGCGTGGATGGCAAGGCCTGCAAGAAGCTCCGCGCCCGGGATCTCTGGCACAAGGTGAACTACGCCGCCTGGGCCTGCGCCGACCCCGGCCTCCAGTTCGACACCACCATCAACGATTGGCACACCTGCCCCGCCGATGGCCGCATCAACGCGAGCAACCCCTGCTCCGAATACATGTTCCTGGATGACACCGCCTGCAACCTGGCGTCCCTGAACCTGTGCACCTTCCTCACCGCCGATGGCGGCTTCGATCTCGAGGGCTACCGGCACGGCATCCGCCTCTGGACCATCGTCCTCGAGATCAGCGTGCTCATGGCCCAGTTCCCCAGCGAGTCCATCGCCAAGCTGAGCTACGAGTTCCGCACCCTGGGCCTCGGCTACGCCAACCTGGGCGCCATGCTCATGCGAATGGGCATCCCCTACGACAGCCTCGAGGGCACCCAGTGGTGCGCCACCCTCACGGCCATCCTCACGGGCGACGCCTACGCCGCCTCGGCCGAGATGGCCCGCGAGCAGGGCCCCTTCCCCGGCTACAAGAAGAACGCGGACAGCATGCTCCGCGTGATCCGCAACCACCGCCGCGCCGCCTACAACGCGCCGGCCGCCGAGTACGAGCAGCTCTCCGTGGTGCCCCAGGGCCTCACCGGCGTGGGCGTGCCCAAGCGCATCGTCGAGGCCGCCCGCGAGAGCTGGGATACGGCCCTCACCTACGGCGAGGCCTGGGGCTATCGCAACGCCCAGACCACCGTCCTCGCCCCCACGGGCACCATCGGCCTGCTGATGGATTGCGACACCACCGGCGTCGAGCCCGACTTCGCCCTCGTGAAGTTCAAGAAGCTCGCCGGCGGCGGCTACTTCAAGCTCGTGAACTCCGCCATCCCCGAGGCCCTGATGCGGCAGGGCTACACGCCCACCCAGATCAAGGACATCGAGCGCCATGTGGTGGGTTGGCTCGAGATCACCGACGAGACCCCCGGCATCTCCCGCGCCATGCTGCTGGAGAACGGCTGGACGGCCGAGGAGATCGCCTCCATCAACGCCCAGCTCCCCACGGCCTTCGACCCCTCCTTCGTGGTGGATCAGGAGCGCCTGAAGAAGCACTTCGTGCAGGACCGCATCGACACCTTCATGGCCGCCCTCACGGGCACCATGACCGTGGAAGGCGCCCCCCACCTCCGCGAGGAGCACCTGGCCATCTTCGACTGCGCCAACAAGTGCGGCCGCACGGGCCAGCGCTTCATCGCCGCCATGGGCCACCTGCGCATGATGGGCGCCGCCCAGCCCTTCCTCTCCGGCGCCATCTCCAAGACCATCAACCTCCCCGTGGAGAGCACGGTCGAGGACATCGCGAAGATCTACGAGACCTCCTGGCAGCTGATGCTCAAGGCCGTGGCCCTCTACCGCGACGGTTCCAAGATGAGCCAGGCCATGGCCACCAACCTGGACCTCCTGGAGGGCATCGACACCCTCACGGATGAAGCCGCCACCCACGCCGAGAAGACCCCCGTCGTGGCCCAGGCCATGGCTCAGCAGTTGGTGCGCACCTACCGCCGTCGCCTGCCCAACCGCCGCGGTGGCTACACGCAAAGCGCCACCATCGGAGGCACCAAGCTCTACCTCCGCACCGGCGAGTACGAGGATGGGGCCCTCGGAGAAATCTTCATCGACATCCACAAGGAGGGCGCCGCCTTCCGCAGCCTCCTCAACTGCTTCGCCATCGCGGTGAGCATGGGCCTCCAGCACGGCGTGCCCCTCGAGGAATACTGCGAGGCCTTCCTCTTCACCCGCTTCGAGCCCAACGGCATGGTCATGGGCAGCGACACCATCAAGCTGTCCACCTCCATCATCGACTTCATCTTCCGCGAGCTGTCCATCAGCTATCTGGGCCGCTACGACCTGGCCCACGTGGATGCCGAGCAGCTGATGCAGAACCAGCAGACCAAGCCCCAGAGCGCCGTGGCGAGCTTCGCTCCCACGGCCGGCACCCAGCCCCTGCCCTTCCCCACCATGGGCGATGATGCGAGCGCCTCCACCCCTTCCACGCCCGCTCCCGCGATGGCCATGGCCGCCGTCGGCGCTCCCGCCGGTGCCACCAAGTACGCCGCCGCCCAATCCGCCCGCGAGAAGGGCTACACCGGGGATCCCTGCCCCGAGTGCGGCCACCTCACCCTCGTGCGCAACGGCGCCTGCATGAAGTGCCAGACCTGCGGCGCGACGACGGGATGCAGTTAGGAGCAAGGATGCCTTTGATTCACCCCAGTAACACCTCCCGCAAAAGTGCGGGTTGAAGCGGGAGAGCGGAGGGAAGCCTCCGCTCTCTTTTTCGGTTCATCGCGGATTTCCGGGGATCCGGTCCCGCTGGAACGAGAAGGGAACGGTTGGGCCACGACGGATCGCTTCGCGTTTCGAATCGAAAAGCTGGAGCCTCCTGCGTGGTCGCGCAGCGACCCTCTGCGAAGGCCCGAAGGGCCCTCTGCGTTCCTGCTATTCCCCGGAAATGTGCGAAGAACCAATATTTGGCCCTCGCCGATTGGGTTTGGCCATCATCCCCTAGGCCAACGCATCAAACAGCGCCCCGCCCCCTGGGTGCCTCAGCTCGTAGGCCAGGGCCTCCGCCGGCGTGACGAAGCCATCCAAATTGGCATCCTGGGGGACGAATTGCGGGTGGCTGAGGGCATAGAACAGGGTTTCGGCCGGCGTGACGATGCCATCCTCATTCGCATCCTTGGGGTCGAGGGTGGCTTGGCGGAGGGCTTCCGAAGCGGGCCCCGGCTCGAGGAGGTCATTGGGGGTTCCCAGAAGGGCGTCGAGGGCCGAGTTCAGGGCGTATTGGGTGAAAGCGCCGGTTTGTCCCGTGCGCTGGGCCTCGGCGTAGAGGTAGCCCGCGAAGGCCGTCGCGGCCTCAAGGCTGAGGAAGCCTTGGGTGCTGAGCAGGGGGTTGGCGAAACCCAAGGGCGGATTGAGGAGGTCTTGGAGGGCCTGGGCTCCCAGCCCCGCCCCGACCTGCAGTCCGAAGGCACCCACTTCCAGGCCTGAATCCTGGCTGGCCTGCAAGGCGGGCTCCACGCCCGTACCGGGGCCCGCGCTTTGAATCAGGCCCGCCACATCGCTTCCCGCCGTCTTCAAGGCCGCCAAAGCCGCAAGCACCCCTTGGCTACCGCCTCCGGCCAGTTGGTAGGCATAGGACGCGAGCGTGGGGGCTCCGACGTTCATAAGCCCTCCAAACCCAATATCCGCTCCAAACGGGACCCTCGCCCGCATTTCCGGCCCTTGCCTCCGAGCGGAGGAAAGCTCGGTCCGCTATTTATTCAGCCGGATGTCCCCTGAACGCCGCCTCCCCATCGAAGCCTCCGGAAAGGCCGCAATGGGGAGTCAGGACCGAGGTGGGATCGGCGACTGGTTTATTTGCCGTGGCCCTTGTGTTTGCCGTGGCCGCGGTGGTGCTTGGACTTCTTCTCCTTGTGGGAACGCTCCCCTTCCGAGCGCCGGGGGGCGCGGCGGGCCTCCCGGGGGGCCGGGGCCGCCGAGGGCTTCTTGGAGAGGCCCAGGGGGTCGGGCAGGTTCAGGGGGTTGGGGATCTGGGCCGTGAGGGCCGCGCCTCCCAGGAGGAGGGCCAAAGCCAAGCGGTCGAAACGCATCATGGGGACTCCGGGTGGTGGCCGGCTGGGGCCGGACCTCCCAGTGTAGAGTCCCCGAAAGGCGAGTCCCGGGCTCGCGGCCCACCCTGGCCGAACGGTCGCATGCCCTTTCCAAACGGAAAGGGCCCCTCAGGGAACGAAGGTCACCGCATAGATCGGCGGCAGATGCCCCGCCACCGCGTGCCAGCGATCCCCTCCATCCTCCGTCACCCAAAGGTTGCCCGTGGTGCTGCCGAAGGCCAGGCGATCACCGGAGCCATCGATGGCCAGGGCATGGCGGTACACCAGGTCGTAGGCGTGGACCTGCGGAAGGCCCTCCCTCAGCGTGTCGAAGGTGCGACCCCCATCCCGGGTGCGGGTGACGGCCACGGAACCGCCCACGGGGATGCGCCGCTCATCCTTGATGGCGGGCACGAACCAGGCCGTGGCGGGCTCCTTGGGATGGGTCACCACCGGGAAGCCGAAGATGGACGGCCCTGCTTCCTTGAGCTCCTCCCAGTGCCGAGCCTCGTCGCGGGTGACGAAGATGCCGTTGTGGTGCTGGATCCAAAAGGTGGTCGGTTCCACCTGGCTCTGCGCGAGGCGGTGCACGTCCTGCAGCACCGGGTCTTGGGCCTGTCCCGGGGGCACGTAATCCGCCCGCAGGCCCTCGCCCCGGCATTCCCAGGTGGCACCGGCATCCCGGGTGAACCACACCCCCCCCGTGGAGACGCCCACCGCCATCCAATCCGGATTTCTGGGATCGATGCAGATGGAATGGAGCCCCGCATAGTCCGCCCCGCCCCCGCTCCACCGGATCCGATCGGGATGATCCCAGAGCCCGCGCAGGAGTTCCCAGGTGGCGCCCCGATCCTTCGAGCGGAAGAGCCCCCCGGGCAGGGTGCCCGCCCAGAGTTCCCCGGGCCGGGAGGCGGGCCCGGCCTCCAGGGCCCAGATCCGGATGAGCTTCCAGGGGACTTCCCGGCCCATCCAATCCTTCTCCACGTGCCCCTCAGGCGCCTCGGGGTAGGTGGGCACGGCGATCTCCGTCCAGGTGGCGCCCTGATCCTCGGATCGGTGCAGCTTCACGCCGAAATGCCCGTGGTCCAGGGCCGCGTACCAGGCGCCATCCCGGGGATCCGCCAGGGCCAGGCTGACGTTGTCCCCCAGGAAGGAGGTCCGGGCGATCTCCCACTGATCCAGTTTCCGCCGATCCACGGTGAAGAGTCCCTTGCGGGTGGATACCAGCACACGATCCGACATTTCAACCTCCCGAAAGGGCCTGCATGACGTACACCTCGGCTCCGGGACCCACCGGATCACCGAGCCGCTTCCGATCCGATACCGCCGTGCCATCCACGAACACCACCATGTGATGGCGCAGGGCGCCGTGCTCATCCAAGACGTACCCGCGGGCCATCGGCCGTTCCCTGAAGGCCGCCTCCAGCACCTCGGCCACGCAGGTGCCCGGGTACTCCCCGGGCGGACAGGGCACATGGCGCTGCAAATTGCCGGTAAAGACGAGGTGGGCCATGGGGTTCCGAGGAAACGTCCCTCACCATCCCTCCGGGCAGACCCGCCGTCAACCGGATTGGCCCATCCTTGGGGCAGGAGGATCGGGCATGGCCGCCAAGCGACAAGCGTTCCGGAAGTTGGTGGACGAGGCCTTGGAAAGCCTGCCGACCGAATTCCGGCCCTACTTGGACAACGTGGTCATTCAAATTGAGGAAGGAGAGGGCGATCTGTACGGCCTCTACTTGGGGACGCCCCTACCTGAACGGGGCCATGACCCAAGCCCCTATCCAGATCGGATTCTGCTGTACCGCCGGGCCCTTGAGCAGGATTTCCCCGACCCGGAGGAACTTCGCCGTGAGGTGATCACCACGGTGCTCCATGAGTTGGCCCACCATTTCGGGCTCGGCGAGGACCGTCTGGAAGACCTCGGATGGGGCTGAAACTCGCCCCTGGATTCAGGAATCCGCCCCAGAAACCGATGAAACCGACCTTCGCCTCGTAATATTAGGCGAGTGTTCGAACCTCCTCCCCGCGCTCGGCCCATGGCCGCCCCATCGACGGATCGATCCCATTCGCCTCCCCGTTCCCGGCATCGAACATCCCAGGGCCTTCCCACTCGCGATGGGGTTGGCCCTTGCCGGAGCCCTTGGAACCTCGGCCCTCTCCTCCATGCTGGCCGGGAGCGTGGGAGGGCATGCCTTTGATTTGGGAGTTCCCTGCCTTCTTTTTTTGGCCGCCATTCGAATCTACCTTCGGCGGGCAACCCTAGAGCCCAGCGAGGCCCGGGGATGGAGGATCCTTGCCGTTTCATTGGCGCTCATCACCCTGGGTGGCCTGATCCGCCTTGCCGTGGTCCTCGGCCTGCAGCCCAAGGAATTCCTGGTGAACGCGGCCCTGCTGCTCCAGCTGGCGGGTGGGTTACTCCAGGGGTGGGGATTGCTGACGTGGCCGCTGGCACCCAGGGGGTCGCGGGAGCGATGGCGGAAGGCTCTGGATGCCCTCGTCTTCGCCCTCGCCCTGTTCTTCATCCTTTGGATCCTGGGGTGGGGCGGGATTTTTTCCGTCTCCACGGAACCCTTGACCCAGAAACTATTTACCCTGGCCTTTCCCCTCTCCTCCATCCTCGTCCTCGGCATCGCGATCTACCTGGGCGCCAGCCAGCCCACCCGGGCCTTCAAGGGGCCCCTGGGGTGGATCGCCCTTGGGTTGCTGATGAACTTCCTGGGCAACCTGGGATGGGCCGTCCTTACCTTAAAAGGCAATTACGGTCGGGAAAATGCGATGTTCGACTTCCTGTCCTTTTGCATTCCCATGGCCCGGCTCCTGGCACCGCTCTCCCCCGAGCCCGTGGGCCACTGCCCGGAACGGGCGGAGGCTCAAGATTTCAGCTGGTTCGCCACCACCCTCCCCTACCTCCCGGTGCTCCCTGCTCTTGCCTTGGGGATTGCCTATCTGATGCGGGGCGCCCATGGCTGGGACCCCGTCCTGCCCTGGGTGGGGGTCGCCATCGTCTTGATCCTCCTGGTGCGTCAGTTCCTCGCGATCCGGGATCTGCGCGTCTTCACCTCCACCCTGGAGCAGCGGGTGCAGGATCGGACCGAGGCGTTGGAGCAGAGCCAAAGCCTCATGATCCGCACCCAGCGCATGAACGCCTTGGCCAGCCTGGGGGCGGGCCTCGCCCACGATCTCAATAACCTCCTCTGCGCCTCCGGGAACTACCTCAACCTCATGGAGGCGGACATGGAGGATGGGCAGCCACCCCAGGCCAAGGACCTCACCCGCGCCAAGCAAGCCATGGATCGCGCCGCGGAACTCACCCATCAGCTGCTGGCCTTCGGGCGGGAGGGAGGTCCTGCCAGCTCCTTCGACTTGGGCGCCCGGGCCCGGGAATCGGAACCCCTGCTCAAGGTGCTCCTACCCCGGAACATCCTCCTCCAATTCGAAATCCAGGATGAACCCCTTCCCCTGGTGGGCCACCCCGCCCAGGTGGATCAGATCCTCGTGAACCTCGTGGCCAACGCCCGGGACGCCATGCCCGAGGGTGGGCGGATCACCATCCGAGCCCGCCGCTCCGAGGTGGGGATGGCCCTCCTCGAAGTGGAGGACACCGGCCAAGGCATGAGCCCAGAGGTGAAGGCCAAGGTCTTCGAGGCCTTCTTCACCACCAAGGCCCCGGGCAAGGGCACGGGCCTGGGCCTCGCCTCGGTGCGCGCCCTCGTGGCCAAAGCCGGCGGACAGATCCACCTCTGGAGCGTCCTCGGCCAGGGCACCCGGTTCACCCTGGAACTGCCCCTCACCTGACGAGGCGATCGCCCGGCCCCCCACGCTCCGACGGGATCTTCCGGATCCCCCCTTCCCCGAAGGTCCTGATCTGGCATCTTAGTCCTCGCTGATCCTCCACCTCGAGGCCGCATGAGCTACATCGTCCACGTCATCAGGCTGGTCATCGCAAATCCCGTCCGCGGATTCTGGACGACCCTGAGGTTCTTCTCCGAATTCGCCATGGATCGCCGAATCGGCGTTTCCACCCTGAGGCGGGAATTCCGGGCCCATCCCTCGATGACGGGCGACAGCCATCCCTGCCAACCGGTGCCCTACGTCGTGCTGGAAGGGCTTCACCGATTCATCTTGGAGAATCGCCTTCCCCTCACGACCTTCCTGGATATCGGTTGCGGCGTGGGGCGGCCCCTCGCCTACCTATCCAAGCTCCCCTTCGAGCGCATGACCGGAGTTGAAATCAACCCGGATGTGGCCGCCCTCGCCCGACGCAACGCGACCCGCATCCACACCGCTTGGCGAAAGGCCCGCGCCATCCAGGTGTTGACGGGAGACGCGCTCACGTTGCCCCTCGAATTCACGGGGGGGATCGTCTACCTCGCCAATCCGTTCGGCCCCGAGACCATGCGGGCCCTCGCCGCACAGATCCGCCTCCAACTCCTGGCCCATCCCGGATTGGAAGCGCACCTCATCTACGCCCATCCCCATTTCACGGATGTCCTGGAAGCGGCCTTCCCAAGGGCCGCCAAGCAGGTGATTGAAGGCCTCCAGGCGTGCCATTACTTCAGGCTCAGCGCGGCCTCCCTGGAGGAACGCAGCGCCTAGACGCCCGCCCCAATCAAAACGCCGGGTTTCCCCGGCGTTTTGGATCGCAAGTCTCCGAGGGCTACTGCACCAGCCCGAGATCCTTCACGGCCTGGCGTTCCTCTTCGAGTTCCTTGGCGGTGGCATCCATCTTGGCGCGGCAGAAATCGTTGATCTCCAGGCCCTGGACGACGGTCGCCACGCCGTTCTTCACGGTGCAGGGGAAGCCGTAGATCAGGCCTTTGGGGATGCCGTAGCTGCCGTCGCTGGGCAGGGCCATGGAGGTCCAGTCGCCCTCGGCGGTGCCGAGCGCCCAGGAGCGCATGTGGTCGATGGCGGCGTTGGCCGCGGAGGCCGCGGAGGAGAGGCCGCGGGCCTCGATGATGGCGGCGCCGCGCTTGGCCACGGTGGGGATGAAGGTGCCCTCGTACCAGGCCTGGTCGTTCACGGCGGCGTGGGCGTTCTGGCCGGCCACCTCGCAGTGGAAGAGGTCGGGGAACTGGGTGACGCTGTGGTTGCCCCAGATGGTCATCTTCTTGATGTCGTTCACGGTCTTGCCCGTGCGCTCGGCCAGCTGGCTCATGGCGCGGTTGTGATCGAGGCGGACCATGGCGTGGAACTGCTCGGGCTTGAGCTTGGGGGCGTTCTGCTGGGCGATGAGGGCGTTGGTGTTGGCGGGGTTGCCCACCACGAGGACCTTCACGTCGCGGCTGGCCACTTCGCTCAGGGCGGCGCCCTGGGGCTTGAAGATGCCGCCGTTGGCGGAGAGCAGGTCACTGCGCTCCATGCCCTGCTTGCGGGGCATGGCGCCCACGAGCAGCGCGTAGTCGGCATCCTTGAAGGCCACCATCGGATCGTCGGAGGTCACGATGCCCGCGAGCAGCGGGAAGGCGCAGTCCTGGAGCTCCATCACGACCCCTTGGAGCGCCTTCAGGGCGGGGGTGATCTCGAGCAGCTGCAGGATGACGGGCTGGTCGGCCCCGAGCATCGAGCCTTCGGCGATGCGGAAGAGCAGGCTGTAGCCGATCTGGCCAGCGGCTCCGGTGACTGCGACGCGAACGGGCTTCTTCATGAATGGCCTCCAAGGAACCCTCCATCGTAGCGATGAAGCAGCCGCCCACAAAGGATCGAGGGCACAAGACTCCCCCGAAGCCTTGGCCCGGGGCCGGATTCTTAGTTTTTTCCAAGATCCGCCGATGTCCTCCCTGGGAGCCGCCCTTGCCCGACGCCCTGGATCCGAGTCGCTTGCCCACCGACGCCCTGCCGGAGGTGGGCCAGCTTCTGGCGCGGTGCCCCGAAATCGATTTCCTGCGCTACCTGGATGGCGAACCCCTCATCCACGAGGGAGAAGAGGATCGGTGCCTCTTCCTCGTCCTCTCCGGCAGCCTCGTGATCACCCGGGGTGGAGAGCAGTTGGCCACCCTGGAATGCACCCCCCATGCCCCCGGAATCGTCGGTGAGATGGCCTACTTCGGGGCCCGGATGCGCACGGCCACGGTCACCACCGTGGGTGCCAGCCAGGCGCTGCGTCTGCAGCCCGAGCATCTCGATCTCATCATGGCCGACCTGCCCGACCTCACGCGACTCCTCTGCAAGCAGTTCACCTGGCGGCTGCAGGAGAGCAATGACGCCCTGCAGGCCCTCCAGAAACGCTTCGATCTGTCCCCGCAGCGCCACATGGCCAACGAGGGGGAAGTGCTCTTCCGGACCGGGGAGCTGCCCAGCGGCCTCATCCAGGTGCTCATGGGCAGCATCCTGCTTGAACAGGATGGAATCAGCCGCATCGTCCAACCCCAGGACCTGCAGGATGGATTCCTGGAGCCCGAAGCCTACCTCCGGAACCGGCCGCATCGCTTCACCGCCACCGTGGCGGGCTCCGCCTTCCTGCTCGTGGTGGCCCTTGAACGGAAGGAATCCCTGATCCGGGGCTTCCCGGGGATGGTGGTCAAGCTCCTGGAGGGGCGGGTCTAAGGGCCCATCCAGATCACACCCCTGGGGTCACCCGTGTGACCTCGTTCCTTGATCCTCCCGCTCCGCCGTGGGAATCTGGCTTGTTTCACTCCTGGAGGAATCCCATGGCCGAAGTCAAGATGACGCCCCCCGCCGACGGCGCCAAGATCCGCATCGAGAATGGGAAGCTGGTCGTCCCCGACCATCCGATCGTGCCCTTCATCGAAGGCGATGGCACCGGCCCCGACATCTGGAAGTCCTCCGTGCGCGTGCTCGACGCGGCCGTGGCCAAGGCCTACGGCGGTAAGAAGCAGATCAAGTGGATGGAAGTCTACGCGGGCGAGAAGGCCTACAACCTATTCGGCACTTGGCTCCCCGATGAAACGGTCGAAGCCTGCCGCGAGTACCTCGTCTCCATCAAGGGCCCCCTCACCACCCCCATCGGCGGCGGCATCCGCAGCCTGAACGTGGCCCTCCGCCAGATGCTGGACCTCTACACCTGCCTGCGCCCCGTGCGCTGGTTCAAGGGGGTGCCCTCCCCCGTGAAGCACCCCGAGAAGGTGGACATGACCATCTTCCGTGAGAACTGCGAAGACATCTACGCCGGCATCGAATTCGAGATGGGAAGCGAGGCCAACCTGAAGCTCCAGGCCTTCCTCAAGGAAAACTTCCCCAAGGAATTCGCCAAGATCCGCTTCCCCCAGACGAGCGGCCTCGGCATCAAGGCCGTGTCCCAGGAAGGCACCGAGCGCCTCGTGCGCGCGGCCATCCAGTTCGCCATCGACACCAAGCAGAAGTCCGTCACCCTCGTGCACAAGGGCAACATCATGAAGTACACCGAAGGTGGCTTCATGCGCTGGGGCTACGACCTGGCCAAGAAGGAATTCGGCGCCGTGGAGATCGACGGCGGCCCCTGGTGCAAGCTGCCCAACGGCATCGTGATCAAGGACGCCATCGCCGACATCACCCTCCAGCAGGTCCTCACCCGCCCCGAGGAGTTCGACGTCATCGCCACCCTGAACCTCAACGGTGACTACCTCTCCGACGCCCTCGCGGCCCAGGTGGGCGGCATCGGCATCGCCCCCGGCGGCAACGTGAACTACGTGACCGGCCACGCCGTCTTCGAAGCCACCCACGGCACCGCCCCCAAGTACGCCAACCTCGACAAGGTGAACCCCGGCTCCGTCGTCCTCAGCGGCGAGATGCTCCTCCGCCACCTGGGCTGGACGGAAGCCGCCGACCTCATCATCAAGGGCATGGATGGCGCCATCGCGAGCAAGCGAGTCACGTATGACTTCGCCCGCCAGATGGAAGGCGCCACCGAAATCAAGTGCAGCGAGTTCGGCGACAACATCATCGCCCACATGTAATGACGTCCTGAACGAGGCCAGGGCCCGCATTCGCGGGCCCTGGCTTTTTCCGGGGTCGGAGGATTGCCCCTTCGGTCAGCGGAGGACCTCGTACTCGGTCTGCACGAGGCCGCTCGGGAAGGTCCGCGTGGCAACGTGGTGCAGGCGGATGTCGTGGGAAAGCCTGCCGAACAGCGGAATCCCGGAGCCGATGAGGACGGGGACGCGCGTGATGATCAGGCGCTGGATCAGCCCCGCATCCAGGAATCCCTGGATCGTGATGCCGCCATCGACGTAGATGTTGCGGGCGCCGCTCAAGGAGAGCTGGTGGAGGATCTCCGCAGGGGATCCAGACATCTGTTCGAGGACACCCCCCTTCACTCCTGAGAAGTCCAAGGAAGATCGGCTCAGGACCACGACCCGCTTCGAGCCATAGGGCCAGGGATCGAAGGTCAGCACCTTTTCAAAGGTCTTGCGGCCGATCACCAGAGCATCGATGGTCGCCATGAATTCCTCGTACCCATGGGGCTCTCCCCCACCTTCGGGCAGCCAGTCCAGGTCGTGGTTCGTGCGGGCCATGAAGCCATCCACGCTCACACCCACGAAGACGGAGACAGTCATGGTGCCACCTTTCTCGAGCGTCCCCAGGGTCAACAGGTGAGGTAGTCCACCCGCCAGTTCACGTTGGACCCGGTGACGGACCCGATGGGGACGAAGGTCCAGTTCCCCTCTCCTTCCACGGCCCGTTTGAACGCATCGGTCACGAGGATCTCCCGCGACTTGGCCGTGTCCTCGCCCAGCTTGGAGGCCGCATTGACTTCCTGGCCCCAGACATCGGTGACCCCGATCTGGAGAATTCGGCCCCAGCCGAGGCCGACGCAGAGCAGCACCTGGTCTTCGGGCGCCCGGCCGACGTTGAGCGAATCGCAGGCGGCCTGCATGGCGATGGCACAGGTCAGGGCATCGGCGGGTCGATGGAACCGGAGGAGGAAGCTGTCGGCTTCGGTCTTGAGGTGGACCCCGCCATGGGCGGCCACGATGGGCAGGAGCAGGGCCTGCTGCTCGTAGATCACCTGGAGGAAGTGCAGGATGCCGAACTCCGCCACCCGCCGGCTGAACCCCGAGAGGTCCGTGAACATCACCGCTGTTTCGGTGCCGAAGGTGGCCCAGATCTCCGCGTCGATCGCGGCCTGATCGGCCCCGGGTGCGGCCCGGCGGGCGATCAGGTCCCAGAGCAGGGCGTCGGGTTCATTGACATGGGGAGTCATCTTGTCCTGGTCGAGTTGTTCTCGGGACCAGCATACGCACATCCCAAGAAGCCTGCTTGCCTTGGAATCTCATGCGGAATGAATTGGATGATCGCTTGTCCGAGGCGATGGCAGAGCGCTAAAGGATTAACGCAGAGGCCCGGAGACGCAGAGGCGCAGAGAAAAGCTGGGGTAGTCCCATTTCCTTTACCTCTGCGCCTCTGGGCCTCCGCGCCTCTGCGTTGAGCTTTTCCTGCCAACGTACTTCCAAAACACGCCGGCCCCAATCGAGGCCGGCGGCACGATCCCAAGGGTCAAAATTTACTTAGTGATGCCCACCTGCCCCATGAGCCAGGCGTATTCGAAGGCCACTTCCTTGAAGCGGTCGTAGCGGCCGGAGGCGCCGCCATGGCCCGCGCCCATGTTGCACTTGAGTAGCAGGGGATGGGAGTCGGTCTTGAGGTGCCGCAATTTGGCCACGTACTTGGCGGGTTCCCAGTACATGACCTGGCTATCGTTCAGGCTGGTGGTGACGAGCATGGCCGGGTAGGCCTTCTTCTCCAGGTTGTCGTAGGGGCTGTAGGACTTCATGTAGGTGTAAAAGGCCTTCTCGTTGGGGTTTCCCCATTCCAGGTATTCACCCACGGTGAGGGGGAGCTTGTCGTCGAACATGGTGTTCATCACATCCACGAAGGGCACGGCCGCGTGCACGGCCTTGAAGAGGTCGGGGCGGTAGTTCGTGACGGCGCCCATGAGCAGGCCACCGGCGCTGCCACCCTCGATGACGATCTTCCCTTTGGCCACGAGCTTCTGGTTCACCAGCCACTCGGCGCTATCGATGAAATCGAAGAAGGTGTTCTTCTTCTTCAGCAGCATGCCGTCATCGTGCCAGCCCTCACCCAGTTCGTTGCCGCCGCGGATGTGGGCCAAGGCGAAGACCATGCCCCGGTCCGCCAGGCTGAGCCTGGGGATGGAGAAGCTGGCCGGCATGCCGATCCCATAGGAGCCGTAGGCGTAGAGGAAGCAGGGGGCGCTGCCATCGAGCTTCGTCCCCTTTTTGTAGAGGAGGGAGATGGGGACCTTCACGCCGTCCCGGGCCACCGCCCAGCGGCGCTCGGTGACGTATTGGGCGGGGTCGTAGCCGCCCAGCACCTCCGTGCGCTTGAGCAGGTCGAGCTTGCCCCCAGCGAGGTCACAGTCGTAGACGCTGGAAGGAGTGACCATGGACTGGTAGTTGAGCCTGAAGGCCGGGGCCGTCCACTCGGGAGTTCCCATCATGCCGGCGGCGTAGACCTTTTCGGGGAAGCTGACATCCTTCCAGGCCTTCGCCTTGAAATCGTGGATGCGGAAACGGACAAGGGCCTCGCGCCGCTCTTGGAGGACCAGGTGACCCTGGAAGAGATCGAAGCCCTCCAGCAGGGTATCCACGCGGTGGGGTACCAGCTCGGTCCACTTGGCGGGCTCGGAGAGGGGGGCCGTCATGAGCTTGAAGTTTTTGGCTCCCTTGTTGGTGCGGAAGTAGAGGAGGCCCTCCCGATGGTCCACCGTGTATTTGTGCCCCTTTTCCCGGGGGAGGACGACCTTGAAGGTGCCGTTCACATCGGCGCTGGGAAGCATGCGGGCCTCCCAGGTGTCCGTGCTATAGCTCTGACAGAAGAGGTAGGCCTTGTCCTTGGTGCGCCCCACGCCGATGCGGAAGAGCTCATCCTTCTCCTCGAAGAGCAACTCCGGCTTCCCGCCCTCCAAGTTCATGCGCCAGAGCTGGTCGCTGCGCTTGGAGGTGGCGTCCTCCGTGGTATAGACCACGTGGCTGTCGTCCGCCATCCATTGCGCGCTGGTGACCCGCTCGGCCAAGGCGGCGCTGGTGGCACCCGTGGCGAGGTCCTTGCGGAAAAGGGTGTACTGCCTGAAGCCGGTGACATCCGTGCTGTAGAGGAGCTGCCGGCCATCGTCACTCACCTCGAAGGAGCCCAGGCCCAGGTAGGAGTGCCCCTTCGCCAGCTCATTGAGGTCCAGCAGGACCTGCTCGGGGGCCTTCGCATCGTAGCTGCCATCGGCCTTGGCGGCCCGGCGGCACTGGATGGGGTATTGCCGCCCCTCTTCCGTGCGGGAGTAGTAGTGGAAGGCGCCCCGCCGGACGGGGACGCTGAGATCCGTCTGCTTGATGCGGCCGAGGATCTCCTTGTACAGGGACTCGGCGAAGGGCTTGAGGCCCGCGGTCTGGGCCTCGGTGTAGGCGTTCTCGGCTTCCAGGTGCTTGATCACTTCGGGATCGCCCTTCTCCCGCAGCCAGAAGAAGGGATCGTTGACCTGCTCCCCATGCCAGGTGGAGAGGTGGTCCTTCATGGGTGCCATGGGGGGATGGGTCACGCCGGCGGGAGCGGACTCGGGGGCGGGTGCTTTCTGGGCCATGAGGCCATTGAAGGATGCAGCGAGGGGAAACACCAGCATCAAGCCACGACGGCTGAGGGAACGCACGGACATGGAGCCTCCAGGAGGGGATCTCAATCTACTACGGGTGGCCGGAGCCGGGGTTGAGGCCGGGGCCAGCCGATCGGAACTCCAGGGTGAGCCGGAGGGAAATCAGAACTGAAGCGAAGCCGGGAATTTTAAAAGCAAAAGCAACCGGTGATGAACAGTGATGAACAGTGATAAAAGCAATGCACTCCTCATCACTGTTCATCACTGTTCATCACCGGCTTCTTTTTTGGCCTCGCTTGCGGCTCCGGCCCGACGCCAAGAGAGGCCCCGAAGGGCCCCTCTCTGGCTCAAGCGCCCGCCCGAAGGCGGGGCAACTACTTCTCGTCGACGACCGGAATGCGCATGCCGTAGAAGGAGCGGTAGACGAACACGGTGGAGACCAGGAAGAAGACCAGGGCCGCGATGTGGGCGGTGGCCGGGTTCAGACCGATGGCCAGCTCCACGGCCAGGAGGCCGAAGAGGGTTGTGAACTTGATGACGGGGTTCATGGCCACGGAGGACGTGTCCTTGAAGGGGTCGCCCACGGTATCGCCCACGACGCAGGCGTCATGGAGGGGGGTGCCCTTGGCCTTCAGTTCCGTTTCCACGAGCTTCTTCGCGTTATCCCAGGCACCACCGGCATTGGCCATGAAGATGGCCTGGTAGAGGCCGAAGATGGCGATGGAGATCAGGTAGCCGATGAAGAAGTAGTGGTTCAGGAAGGCGAAGGCCAGCGTGGAGAAGAACACGGCCAGGAAGATGTTGAACATGCCCTTCTGGGCGTATTGGGTGCAGATTTCCACGACCTTCTTGGAATCCTCCACGGAGGCCTTCTCGGCGCCCTCCAGCTTGATGTTCTGCTTGATGAACTCCACGGCGCGGTAGGCGCCGGTGGCCACTGCCTGGCAGGCCGCGCCGGAGAACCAGAAGATCACGGCGCCGCCCGTGATGAGGCCGAGCAGGAAGAGCGGATTGATGATGGACAACCCTTCCTGCACGGGCGTCTGACCCGCGATCAGGGGCGTCACCGCGCCGTACTTGGCGGAGAGCAGCTGGATGATCGAGAAGATCAGGGTGGTGGCGCCCACCACCGCGGTACCGATGAGCACGGGCTTGGCGGTGGCCTTGAAGGTGTTGCCGGCGCCGTCGTTCTCTTCGAGGTACATCTTGGCGTTCTCGAAGTCGGGCTTGAAGCCGAAGTCCTTCTGGATCTCCGCCTCGATGCCGGAGGTGGTTTCGATGGTGGAGAGCTCATAGACGGACTGGGCGTTGTCGGTCACGGGACCGTAGGAATCCACGGCGATGATCACGGGCCCCATGCCCAGGAAGCCGAAGGCCACGAGGCCGAAGGAGAAGATGGCGGGGGCATCCATGTAGCTGCCGAGGCCGAAGGTGGACACGTAGTAGGCGCCGCCCATGAGGACCACGATGCAGAGGCCCGTCCAGTAGGCGGAGAAGTAGCCCGCCACGAGCCCGGAGAGCACGTTCAGGGACGCGCCACCCTCCTTGGAAGCCGTGACCACCTCGCGGACGTGGCCGGAGTTGGTGGAGGTGAAGACCTTCACCATCTCGGGGATCAGGGCGCCCGCCAGGGTTCCGCAGGTGATGATGGTGGAGAGTTTCCACCAGAGGCCGTCGGGCAGGTTGCCGATGAGGGCGTGGGAGAGCCAGTAGGTCATCCCGATGGAAAGGATCGAGGTCAGCCACACCAGGGAGGTGAGGGGCGTCTCGAAGTCGAACTTGGCGGAGTCGCCGAACTTGGCCTTGGACCAGAGGTTGTTGATCCAGTAGGACACGGCGGAGGTCACGATCATGCCTACGCGCATGACGAAAATCCAGACGAGCAGGGAGACCTGCAGGGCCTGGAAGCCCGTCCCGGCGGTCTTCTCGTTGACGGCCAGCAGGATGAAGGTGATGAGCGCGACCCCCGTGACGCCGTAGGTCTCGAAACCATCCGCCGTGGGGCCCACGGAATCGCCCGCGTTGTCGCCGGCGCAATCGGCGATGACGCCGGGGTTGCGGGCATCGTCTTCCTTGATCTTGAAGACGATCTTCATGAGGTCGGAGCCGATGTCGGCGATCTTGGTGAAGATGCCGCCGGCGATGCGGAGGGCCGCGGCGCCGAGGGACTCGCCGATGGCGAAGCCGATGAAGCAGGGGCCGGCCTGCTCACCGGGGATGAAGAGCAGGATGGCGAGCATGAGGAACAGCTCCACCGAAATCAGCAGCATGCCGATGGACATGCCCGCCTGGAGGGGAATCGCCATGGTGGGATAGGGCTTGCCGCCGAGGCTGGCGAAGGCGGTGCGGGAGTTGGCGAAGGTGTTGATGCGGATGCCGAACCAGGCCACGGCCACGGAGCCGAGGATGCCGATGATCGAGAAGAAGAGCACCACGCCGACCTGGGCCGCCGACATGGGATTGGCGGAGAGGAAGCCGAAGTAAGCCACCATGATCACGGCGATGAAGGCCCACAGGATCGCGATGAACTTCACCTGCGTGATCAGGTAGGTCTTGCAGGTCTCGTAGATGAGCTCGGAGATCTCGAGCATGGACTTGTGCACGGGGAGATCCCGCACCTTGGAGTACTGCCAGAGGCCGAAACCGATGCCGAGCAGGCAGATGCCGAGCCCGATGAGCAACAGGTTGTGGCCCGAGATCCCCATGAAGGTCTGGGCTTTCAGCGAGGGAATGTGCATCTCCGCCTCGCCGCCCGCGAAGGCCGGCGTGCCCGCCATCAGGGCGAAAAGGGCCAGCATCACGCCCTTGAAGGGGCGTGAATCGGCCAGGGCTTCAAGGAGACGTTTCATCGTCACCATGGGTTTCCTCCAATTGGGATTCGTGTGGAAGTGAAAGCGGGGTTCGGGTGGAAGCGGGATGGTGGAGCTGATTGCAATGCTGCCTGGATCGGGAAATGACCGGGCTCACGAGCAACCGGCCCGGGGTGGCCCGACGGGAGCCGGTGGACGATCCCCTCGCGGGGGAGGTTCCAAGTCGGGTGTGGGGCTCCTTGCGGAGAGGGTTCGGGCCCAGGGCCGAGGGGCCGAGGTGATCGACGAGGCGTGTAAAAGATGGTTTGCCAGAACTCTACCGGGGGACCCGAAGGGCGGCAACAAAAGGTAATGAGTCCTGGACATTCCCTTGGCTTCCAAGTGATTTCCGCGAGGGGGGCGGAGTGGCCGGGCTGGAATCCACATCACCATTCCCGACTGGTTCCAGCTTTTGCGCTTGGGACTCGGGCCTCCAACGGGGATACTGATGGATGTTTGGGCCGAGGCCGGTCTTCACCCGGAGCCCTTCTTCGTCCCGTCCAGAATTTCGACCTGGGATGTCCGATGACCGGACGCCCATCCAACCAACCCCGTTTTTTACGGAGGCGCGATGAAGAGGGAAGCGAGTTTCCTCAATTCCTCCATCGGCATGAAAGTCATCATGGCCATCACCGGCATCATGCTGGTGGGCTTCGTGGTGGGTCACATGGCCGGCAACCTGCAGATCTACCTGCCTGCCCACGATGGCGTGCGACCGCTGGATGACTACGCCGTCTTCCTGCGCACCATGCTGCATGGCGGCGGCATCTGGATCGCCCGCGGAGGTCTGATCGTCGCGACCGCCCTCCATGTCTGGGCCGCCGTGCGCCTCACCAAGATGAACCGGGATGCCCGGCCCGTGGCCTACCACGCCCCCGTCTACAAGGCTTCCACCCTGGCCTCCCGCACCATGCGGGTGAGTGGCGCCATCCTAGCCATCTTCGTCGTCTTCCACATCCTCCACTTCACCGTGGGCAAATTCACGCCCTTCGAGGAAGGAAAGGTCTACCAGAACGTGGTGACCGGCTTCCAAGTGCCTTGGGTGAGCGGGTTCTACATTCTCGCCATGCTCTGCCTGGCCTCCCACCTCCGCCACGGAATCTGGAGCCTCATGCAGACGCTGGGGTTCAATCATCCCCGCTATAACGACCTGCGCCTGAAGCTCGCCACCGCCATCACCGCCCTGGTGGTGCTCGTCAACATCTCCTTCCCGCTGGCCGTGCTCTTCGGCTACGTGAAGCTGTCCTGAGGGAGACGATCATGGAACTCAAAAGCAACATTCCGGACGGCCCCCTCGAGCAAAAGTGGGACAAGCACCGCTTCGACATGAAGCTGGTGAACCCCGCCAACAAGCGCAAGTACAAGGTGATCGTCGTGGGCTCCGGCCTGGCCGGCGCCGCCGCCGCCGCCTCCATGGCCGAGCTCGGCTACGAGGTGGAGTGCTTCTGCTACCAGGACAGCCCCCGCCGCGCGCACTCCATCGCGGCCCAGGGCGGCATCAACGCCGCCAAGAACTACCGCAACGATGGCGACAGCATCCGCCGCCTCTTCTACGACACCATCAAGGGCGGCGACTTCCGCGCCCGTGAGGCCAACGTCTACCGCCTGGCCCAGGTGAGCGTGAACATCATCGATCAATGTGTCGCCCAGGGCGTGCCCTTCGCCCGCGAATACGGCGGCCTCCTGGACAACCGCTCCTTCGGCGGCGCCCAGGTCTCCCGTACCTTCTACGCCAAGGGCCAGACGGGCCAGCAGCTCCTCATCGGCGCCTACCAGGCCCTGGAGCGCCAGATCGGCCTCGGCAAGGTGAAGATGCACACCCGCCACGAGATGCAGGAGCTGATCGTGGTGGATGGCAAGGCCCGGGGCATCGTCACCCGCGACATGGTGACGGGCGAGATCGAGAGCCACATGGCCGATGCCGTGTGCCTCGGCACCGGCGGCTACGGCAACGCCTTCTACCTGGCCACCTACGCGAAGGGCTGCAACGGCACCGCCATCTGGCGCGCCTACAAGAAGGGCGCCGCCTTCGGCAACCCCTGCTACACGCAGATCCACCCCACCTGCATCCCCGTCACGGGGGATCACCAGTCCAAGCTCACGCTCATGTCCGAGAGCTTGCGCAACGACGGCCGCGTGTGGGTGCCCAAGAAGGCCGAAGACTGCGGTAAGAAGCCCAGCGAGATCAAGGAAGAGGACCGCGACTACTACCTCGAGCGGAAGTACCCCTCCTTCGGCAACCTCGCCCCCCGCGACATCTCCAGCCGCGCCGCCAAGCAGGTCTGCGACGCCGGCCTGGGCGTGGGCCCCGGCGGCCGGGGCGTGTACCTCGACTTCCAGGACGCCATCAACCGCCTGGGCGCCAGCACCGTGGCGGCCAAGTACGGCAACCTGTTCGAAATGTACGAGCGCATCACGGATGACAATCCGTACAAGACGCCCATGCGCATCTACCCCGCCGTGCACTACACCATGGGCGGCCTGTGGGTGGACTACAACCTCATGAGCACCATCCCCGGCCTCTTCGTGCTGGGCGAGGCCAACTTCAGCGACCACGGCGCCAACCGCCTGGGCGCCTCGGCCCTCATGCAGGGCCTGGCCGATGGCTATTTCGTGATCCCCTACACCATCGGCAACTACCTGGCGGGCCACAAGCCCGACAAGATGAACGCCGATCAGCCGGAAGCCAAGGCCGCCGCCGCTGCCGTGCAGGATCGCATCGGCAAGCTCCTCGCCGTGAACGGCAAGTCCACGCCCACGGATTTCCACCGCGAGCTGGGCAAGGTCATGTGGGAACACTGCGGCATGGCCCGCAACGAGAAGGGCCTCGAGAAGGCGCTCGAACTGATCCCCGAGATCAAGGAGCGCTTCTGGAAGGACGTGAAGGTCGGCGGCAGCGGCGACGAGCTGAACCAGTCCCTCGAGCTGGCCGGCCGCGTGGCCGACTTCATCGAGCTGGGCGAGCTGATGTGCATGGACGCCCTTCAGCGCCGCGAAAGCTGCGGCGGCCACTTCCGCGAGGAATGGCAGGAGGACGGCGAAGCCAAGCGTGACGACGAGAATTTCGCGCACGTGGCGGCCTGGGAATACAAGGGTGAGGGTCAGAAGCCGGTGCGCCACACCGAGCAGCTGTCCTTCGAGAACGTCCACCTCGCGACCCGCAGCTACAAGTAGGAGCGGACAATGGAAAAGCACCTGAACCTCACGCTCCAGGTATGGCGCCAGAAGAACGCCCAGGATCCCGGCGGCTTCAAGAACTACGAAGCCAAAGGCATCAGCACCGAGATGTCCTTCCTCGAAATGCTCGACGTCGTGAACGAGGGC
Source organism: Acidobacteriota bacterium (assembly GCA_016192145.1). Taxonomy (GTDB): domain Bacteria; phylum Acidobacteriota; class Holophagae; order Holophagales; family Holophagaceae; genus JAFDVN01. Next base: position 167,428 of record JACPUT010000011.1, read on the forward strand.
ATCATCAAGAAGGGCGAGGCCCCCATCACCTTCGACCACGACTGCCGCGAGGGCATCTGTGGCGCCTGCGGCATGGTGATCAACGGTCGCCCCCACGGCCTCCGCGAGCGCACCACCGCCTGCCAGTTGCACATGCGCAGCTTCAATGACGGCGACGTCATCACCCTCGAGCCCTGGCGCGCCTCGGCGTTCCCCGTGCTCCGGGACCTGCTGGTGGATCGCAGCTCCTTCGACCGCATCATCGCCGCCGGCGGGTTCATCTCCGCCCCCACGGGCTCCGCGCAGGACGCCAACTGTCTGCCGATCCCCAAGGACAACGCCGACCGCGCCATGGATGCCGCCGCCTGCATCGGCTGCGGCGCCTGCGTGGCCGCCTGCCCCAACGCCAGCGCCATGCTGTTCGTGGGCGCCAAGGTGAGCCACCTGGGCCTCCTGCCCCAGGGCCAGCCCGAGCGCACCTCCCGCGCCCTGGACATGGTCGCCCAGATGGACGCCGAGGGCTTCGGCACCTGCACCAACCACGGCGAGTGCGAGGCCTCCTGCCCCAAGGGCATCAGCCTCGACAACATCGCCATGCTGAACCGCGACTATCTGAAGGCCAGCCTCACCTACCGGCCTGAGGTGGAGTCCGGCGGGTTCTAGGATCCACAGAAGCGATCAGCTGACGGGGCTCGGGAGACCGGGCCCCTTCTCATTTCGACCCGCGGTTGAAATCAAAAGGGTCATTCGCAGATGGCGCAGATTAAAGAGAATCGCATTTCCATCTGCGTCATCTGCGAAATCTGCGGACAACCACTTTTTCAACGCGAGTTCCGCCCTACCCGGAGACAATGGAGCCATGCCCATTCAGCGCCTGGTGGACGGCATCCACCAATTCCAAACCGAAGTCTTCCGCCCCGCCTCCGAGTTCTTCGGCTCCCTGGCCCATGGCCAGCGGCCCGAGGTGCTCTTCTTCACCTGCGCCGATTCCCGCATCAACCCCAATCTGGTGACCCAGACGAATCCGGGCGAGCTCTTCCTCGTCCGCAACGTGGGCAACATCGTGCCCCGCTACGCGGCCGGTTCCTCCGAGGCCGCCGCCATCGAGTTCGCCGTCACCCAGCTGCCCATCCACGACATCATCGTCTGCGGCCATTCCCACTGCGGCGCCATGAAGGCCCTGCTGGAGCCCGCCGAGGGGCTGCCCGCCCTGGAGGCCTGGCTGGCCCACGCCGAGCCCACCCGCAAGCTCATCGACGCCAACTACGGCCACCTCCACGACATGGAACGCCACATGGCCACGGTGAAGGAGAACGTGCTCGTGCAGCTGGAAAACCTGCGCACCCATCCCGCCGTGCAGGAGCGCCTCGCCAACGGCACGCTGCATCTCCACGCCTGGGTCTATCACATCGAAGATGGCCTCGTGGCCGCCTACGATCCCGCCTCAGGGCAGTTCAAGCCCGTGGGCGATCGATCCTGAAATCGATTTCAGGATCGGACTAGAGCCGCCCCGCCCACCAGGCCACCACGGCCCTGGCCAGATCATCCTTGGGAAGGGGTCCCAGCTCCGGCTGCGCACCTTCCGCGACGACGGGAACCAGGGTGTTGGGCCTGAATCCGAAGCCCTTGCCGCCCGTGATGTCATTCACGAGCACGGCATCAAGCCCCTTCCGCTCCAGCTTGACCATGGCGTGTTCCGTGTGGCGCTCGCTCTCCGCCGCGAACCCCACGAGCCACTGGCCGGGCTTTTTCTCCTTGGAGAGCGTAGCGAGGATGTCGGGGGTACGAACGAGGAGGAGGGACTCCGCCCCTTCCTGCTTCTTCACCTTCTGCTCGGCCCGGTGCTCCGGGCGCTGGTCCGCCACGGCGGCGGCGGCGAAACAGCCCGCCATGCGGGGCCAGAGTTCCCGGCAGGCGGTGAGCATGTGCTCCGCGCTGTGAACGCGAATCGTGGGCACGCCCCACGGCGCCGCCAGATCGCCCCCCAGCACGAGGTGGGGATGGGCGCCCGCGTCCCGCAGGGCCCGGGCCAGGTGCACGCCCATGCTTCCGGTGCTGCGGTTCGTGAGGGTGCGGACGGGATCCAGATCCTCTCGCGTCGGGCCGCCCGTCACGAGCACCTGCCTTCCCACCAGGGTGGGCAACTTGGGATTTCCCAGGGCGCGAATGGCCTCCGCGATGTCCTCGATCTCCGCAAGCTTCCCCTGCCCAGATTCGCCGCAGGCCAGCAGGCCTTCATCGGGCTCCACGAAGCGGTGGCCCCTCTCCCGCAGGCAGGCGACGTTGGCCTGCACCGCCGCGTTGTCCCACATGCCCGTGTTCATGGCCGGGGCCCAGAGAATCGTGGCGCGGGTGGCCAGCAGCACGGTGCTGAGCAGATCATCCGCGAGCCCGTGGGCCGTCTTCCCCATGATGTCGGCGGTGGCAGGAACTACGGCCACGAGGTCCGCCCAGCGGGCGAGGTCGATGTGCTCCACCACGGGCGAAGGCCGCCACTCGTTCAGCTCGGGATTGGCGCCGTGCACGGTCTGGCCCGTGAGGCTGGCCAGCGTCAGCGCGGGAATGAATCGCCCGCCCGCCTCCGTCAGGATGCAACGCACCTCGTGCCCTTCGCGGGTGAGAAGGCGCGCCAGATCCGCGGATTTGTAGGCGGCGATGGAACCGGTGATGCCGAGCAGGAGCTTCATGCTCCAACTATCGCATCCTGCCCCGCAGGATGCTCCCCTTCACTGCGCTCTGGGAGTTGGAGCCTCCAGGGATTCACAGTCGGGCCTCAGGATCCATGCGCGAGGTCTCAGATGGCGCCCTGAAGCCCCATGAGCTTCCGCGCGGTGCCGAGCTGCCCCAGGTGATAGGACTCGTGCATGAAGAGGAAGGCGACCACCTGCTCCAGGGCCTGCTCCTGCTGCAGGGCCGGATTCATCACGGGGCGATCCCAATCCGCCACCGCCAGGAAGGCCACCTTGAGGTCGTCGGAAGTGCCCTTGAGGCGCGCCACGAGGTCTCCCAGTTCGTGGGCGCATTCCCCACCAGTGCTGCCCCGGCCGTAACAAGCCAGGCTGTCATCCTCGGGCCGGGGTTGGCCCAGCAGCTTGAATACGAGGTTCCGGGAGCGCACCAAGTGCCCCAGGACCCATCCGGGACAGGCCACATCAGCGGCGGGCCGCTGGCGGATCAAGTCATCCGTGAGCCCAGGCAGGTTCCGGTCCAGCATGCCCAGGTTGGTCTTGAAAGCCGAATGCCAGAGATGGCTGCGTTCCATGCGATCCTCCAGAGGGGTCAGGCTATCCTGAATCACGACAAGCCTTGACCCGTCAAGGAATCCCCTTACGTTTTCGCAAGATTTGCGGTATTCTTCCAAGTTCCGGAGGTCCCATGAGCCAGGCCCGTACCATCGTTCGCGTCCCTGATGAGATCGGGAACAAGTACCGCTTCGCCGTCATTTCCGGCAAGCGTTGCGAGCAGCTTCAGCGCGGCGCCTTCCCCAAGGTCGAGGTCGTGGTGCCCGTGAACCGCCAGGGTCAGGCCCAGGATGCTCCCAAACTCGCCTCCTTCTGGGCCCAGGTCGGCATCCAGGAAGTGGAAGAGAACCGCATCGGCTGGGAAGAGGGCGAGGTCCTGAACCTCGATTACACCACCGAGACCCCCATTTCCGTGGAGTAGTTCCACTTAAATCCTGAAAAGCCCCCATTCCGGGGGCTTTTTTCATGGCGCGGGATATTTCATCATGCGTTGAATTTCTGAGTTGCCCCGGAGGCCGTTCCGGCCGAGAATTTCAACTGGTGTTGAAATCATGATCTCCCCCAAATCCCCTTCCCGAACCCGGGGCCCCAAGGCCCATCGCGTGGAGCCCGACCAGATCCTGGATGCCGCCGAACGGGTGTTCGCCGCCCGGGGCCTACAGGCCGCCAGCGTGCGGGCCATCGCAGCCGAAGCGGCCTGCGACGCCTCCCTGATTTACTACCACTTCGATTCCAAAGAGACGCTGTTCCTCGCCCTCCTGGATCGCCTCCTCCCAGCCCTCCACCAGGAACTGGCGCGCCTCTCGGCGGAGGTGGAACGCCCGGTCGTGGAACGACTCTGGGAAACCCTGCGCCTCTACCACCGGCACATGGGCCACCGCGCGGGGCTGCGCGCCATCATCAAGGGCGAGCTGGTGCGGGGGGCCGAGGGCCTGCAGCGGGAGATTGGCGGCCGCCTGGTGCGGAACGCCGAGCAAGTCGCGAACATCCTCCGGCAGGGCATTGAAGAAGGGGCGATCCGGCCGGAACTGGAGCCCCGCCTTGGGGCCTTCTTCCTGTTGAAGACCTTCATCGAAACCCTCGATCTGGTACCCCGGCTCGGAGTCTTCCTCAACGAACCCGTCAAACCCGACATCCCGAAGGCCATCCAAAGCTGGTTCCAACTCTATTGGCGCGGTGTCGCCACGGATCCCCTGACTCCCCTCCCCGCCCTTCCCCCCCTCTCGGAGTTCTGATGCGCGCCCTCCATTCCGCCCTGCCCGCCCTGCTGCTCCTCACCGCCTGCCACCGGGATGGCCGTCCCTCCCTCAATGGCCGCGTGGAAGCCTATCTCAGCGACCTCGGCCCCCGCGTGGGTGGTCGCCTCGTGGAATTGAGGGTGGTCGAAGGCCAGCGCGTGAAGGCGGGGGACCTCCTGGCTCGCGTCAGCGCCGAGGAACTTGATGCTGCCCTGCTGCGGGACATGGCCGGCGTGGATTCCGCCGAGGCCAAGCGCCTGGAGCTTGCCCATGGCAGCCGCGAGGAGGACATCGCCATGGGGGAGGCCCGCGTGAAGGATGCGCGGGCCTCCCTGAAGCTATCCCAGGACACCCTGGCCCGCGCCAAGCGGCTCAACGCCGACAAGGTGCTCTCCCAGGCCGACCTCGATCGGGCCCAGGCGGATCGGGATCGCTCCGAAGCCAACCTCCACCTCCAAGAGAAGGCCCTGGCCGAATTGAGGGCCGGCGCGCGCAAGGAGCAGCGCATGGGCGTCAACGCGGAATCCCAGCGGGCCAGGGCCACGTTGCAGGCCACGAGGGCCACGGTCTCCTTCCTGGAAGTGCGTGCCCCCTTCGATGGCGTGGTGGTGCATCGCCTCCGGGAGCTGGGCGCCGTGGTCGCCCCCGGCCAAGCCGTGGTGACTCTCGCCCGCCAGGATCGCCTTTGGGTGCGCGTGTACCTGCCCCAGACCCTCCAGGCCCAGGCCCGGGTGGGCATGCCCGTGTCCATCGAATTCTCCGACAAGCGTCCCGCAGTCCAGGCCACGCTGGACGAAGTCAGCTCCGATCCCGAGTACACCCCCAAGATGGTGGAGACCCGGGAGGAGCGCGTGAACCTCGTCTATCCCGCCCGCGTGAACATCGCCCAGGGCTGGGATAAGGGCCTGCTGCCCGGGGTCTCCGTCGACGTGCGCCTCGGTTCGGTTCCCAAGCCATGAGCGCGCCCCTCCTCGAAGCCCGCGGCCTCGTGTGCCGATTCGGCCCCAAGGAGGCCGTGAAGGGCCTGGATCTCACCCTGAACGCGGGGGACCTCGTGGGCCTCATCGGCCCCGATGGCGCCGGCAAGAGCACCACCTTCCGCATGCTCGTGGGACTGCAGCGGCCCACGTCGGGCACGATCGTACGCACCCTGCCCGATGAGCAGGTGGCCTACGTGCCCCAGGTCTTCGCCCTGGCACCCGACCTCACGGTGATGGAGAACATGAAGCTCCAGGCGGGCCTCTACGGCATGAAGGGCGCTGAAGCCCGCATCCACGAGCTGCTGTCCCGGGTGGATCTGGATCGTTTCAAGGACCGCATGAGCGGAGCCCTCTCCGGCGGCATGAAGCAGAAGCTCGCCCTCTGCGTGGCCCTGCTGCCCAGCCCTCGTCTCCTCCTCCTGGACGAACCCACCACTGGCGTGGACCCCGTGAGCCGCCGGGAGTTCTGGGCCCTGCTCCACCAGATCCACGACGACGGTGTGGCCATCCTCTTCAGCAGCCCCTACATGGACGAGGCGGAGTACGCCTTCCGGATCCTCTTCATGTACGACGGCCACCTCCTCGCCACCGGCACGCCCGAATCCTTCCGGGAAGCGATGCCTGGCGTGGTGCTGCGCGTGCTCACCCGGAAACGGCGGAAGGTGATGGCCAACATCGAAGCCCTGAACCCCCTCGACCTCTTCGGCGAGGGCGAGCAGATCCGAGCCCGTTTCACCCCCCAGGATCCAGCTCCCCTGCTGGATCGCATCCGCGCCCTCGAAGGCGTGGAGCACGTGGAACTCAGCGAGGCCACCCTGGAGGACACCTTCCTCCACGCCCTCAAGGAACAGGACCACGCGACGGAGGCCACCTCCCAGATCTCAGGCGACGTTAAGTCGCCTGCTCCTGCGCCTCCTTCGGACTCGCATGGGGGGCCCCGTCATGGCTGAGTCCATCCTGGAAGTGGAAAACCTCACCAAGCGTTTCGGCGATTTCACCGCCGTGAAGGACCTCAGCTTCGAGGTGCGACCCGAGGAAATCTTCGGGTTCCTGGGCCCCAACGGCGCCGGCAAGAGCACCACCATCAAGATGCTGTGCGGCGTGCTCATGCCCACCTCCGGCAAGGCCCAGGCCCTGGGCCACGACCTGTTCACGGACGCGGAAAAGGTGCGCCAGCGGATCGGCTACATGAGCCAGAAGTTCAGCCTCCTGGACGATCTCACCGTGGGCGAGAACCTCGCCTACTTCGGGCAGCTCTACGGATTGGAAGGCGAAAAGCTGAAGGATGCCATCGCCCAGCGCGAGCGGGAGCTGCAGATCAAGCCGCTGGAGCAGCTCCTCGTCGCCAAGCTCAGCACGGGCGAGAAACAGCGGGTGTCACTGGCCGCCTCCACCATGCACCGCCCCCGCATGCTCTTCCTGGATGAGCCCACCAGCGGCGTGGACCCCTTGCGCCGGCGCCTCTTCTGGGAAGCCATGGATGATCTGGTCCTGGATGGCATGAGCATCCTCGTCACCACCCACAACCTGGGGGAGGCGGATCAGTGTGATCGCCTGGCCTTCATCATGGCGGGCCAGCTCATGGCTTACGGGCGTCCCCGTGCCCTCAAGGAGGACATGGGCCGCCGCGTGGTGGAAGTGCGCAGCGAGCGGTTCCGTGAGCTCCAGCGGGAAGCCGCGCTTCATCCCGACGTGATCTCCGCGGAACTCATGGGCCGGGGCGTGCGCCTCAGCCTCCCCGCCCAGGCCAACCCCGAAGCGGTGCTGGCCCACCTCCGTGGCCAGGGCCTCGCCTTCGAACCCAAATCCCCCGAGCTGCCCAGCCTGGAGGACCTCTTCATCAAGCTCGTCCAAGACTCCCGAAAGGAGGCCTGAGATGTGGAATCGCATCCGAGCCCTCGTCTGGAAGGAATTCCTCCAGCTCCGCCGCGACAAGCTGACCCTGGTGATGATCCTCTTCATCCCGCTCTTCCAGATCACCATCTACGGCTTCCTCAACAACGACGTGAAGCACCTCCACACCATCGTCCTCGATGAGAGCCGGAGCCAGGAAAGCCGCGACTTCGTCCAGGCCATGAGCGCCACCCAATACTTCGATGTGCAGGGCGAAGTCTCCAGCGAAGCCCAGATCCGCGACCTCATCGACAAGGGCAAGGCGGAGGTGGCCATCTGGTTCCCCCCGGACTACGCGCGCGAACTCCGTGGCGGCGGCACCGCCCAGGCCCTGGTGATCGTGGACGCCAGCAACGCCACCGTGGCGGGCACGGCCATGTCCGTGGCCTTCGGCGTGGGCCAGACGCGCAGCACCCAGATCATGTTCGACCGCATGGGCTATGGCCAGGCCACCAAGCCCAAGACCCCCATCGATCTGCGCATCCGCCCCTGGTACAACCCCAACCTCCGAACCCCCAACTTCATCATCCCCGGCCTCGTGGCGATCATCGTCTCCATGACCTGCGTGATGTTCGCGGCCGCCAGCATCGTGAAGGAGAAGGAGCGTGGCACCCTAGATCAGGTGATGGTGACCCCGGTGCGCCCCTTGGAGCTCTTCCTGGGCAAGGTCATCCCCATCATCGGCATGGCCTACGCCCAGATGACCGTGCTGCTCGTGCTCGCCCGGGTGGCCTTCAACGTGCCCATCGCCGGCAGCATCCTCCTGCTCTACGCCTCGGCCTTCCTCTTCATCGTGGCCATGCTCGGCGTGGGCGTGCGCATCAGCACCGTGGCCCAGAGCCAGGCTCAGGCCAGCCAGATGAGCTTCATGATGTTCCTGCCGATGGTCTTCCTCTCGGATTACATCTTCCCCATCCACGGCATGCCGTGGCCCTTCCAAGTCATCAGCGAGCTCATCCCCGTCACCCACTTCATCCGCATCATGCGCGCGATCGTCATGCGCGGCGTCGGCCTCGAGGTCATCTGGATCCACGCCGCGAAGCTGCTGCTCTTCATCGCCTTCATCTGGACCATCGCCGTGAAGGGCATGAAGCGGGCGGCAGCCTAAAAGCCCATGAACCGCGAATGACGCGAATGGGCGCGAATGAAAAGCATCCCATTCGCGTCCATTCGCGTCATTCGCGGTTAAAGGCTCTATTACTTCTTCGCCTTCAACGACCCATCCTTGTTCAGGTAGGTATCCGGGCTGGCCTTGAGCTTGGCGTCGCAGCCATTGCAACAGAGCAGGTAGCTGCGGCCCCGGACGACGACGCTGGGGCTCTTGCCGGGGGTGACCTTGCCGCCCATGACGGGGCAGACGGTGTTGGTGGCCGGCGCGGGGTTCGCGCCGAGGAGGGCGGTGAGGAGGAGGGGGAACATGGCGTTTCCTTTCATCAGGCCGGGAGGGTTCCGGCAGGGGTGGCATCGTCGGTCACTTCATGGCGCTTCCAGAGGAAGTACACGGCCGGATAGACGAGGAGTTCGAGCACGAAGCTGGTCAGCAGACCGCCCACCATGGGCGCGGCGATGCGCTTCATGAGGTCGGCGCCGGTGCCCGTGGCCCAGAGGATGGGCAGCAGGCCCATGAAGGCGGCAAGCACGGTCATGGCCTTGGGGCGCACGCGCTTCACCGCGCCATGGATGAGGGCTTCCACGAGGTCGGAGCGCGTGTTCAGCTTGCCGGCCTTGCGGGCCTCCTCCAGGGAGAGATCCAGGAAGAGGATCATGAACACGCCGGTTTCGGCATCCAGGCCCAGGAGGGCGATGAGGCCCACCCACACGCCGACGCTGAGGTTGTAGCCCAGGAACCAGAGGAGCCAGAAGGCGCCGATGGCGCTGAAGGGCACGGCCAGCATCACCAGGCTCGCCTTGGCGGCGGACTTGGTATTGGCGTAGAGCAGGCCGAAGATCAGCAGCAGGGTGAACGGCACGATCACGGCCATGCGATCCCGCACGCGGATCATGTTTTCATACTGGCCGCTCCAGGTGAGCGTGTAGCCCTCGGGGCGCTTGAGATCCTTCACGGCGGCCTTGGCCTTGGCCACGAAGGCGCCGATATCCACCTTGGTGGCGTCGAAATCCAGCAGCACGTAGCCGTTGAGCTGGCCGTTCTCGTTGCGGATCATGGCGGGGCCCGTGGTGAGCTTGAGTTCCGCCACCTCGCCCAGGGCCACGAAACCGCCGCCGGGGAGCGCCAGGGGCACCCGGGCCAGGGAGCCCAGATCCTCGCGGTAGTCGCGTTGCAGCCGCACATTGATGGGAATGCGCGCACGGCCCTCGAGCACCATGCCCTGGTTATCCCCTCCGATGGAGGTCATCACGGCCATGGAGGCCATTTCCACGCTGAGGCCATACCGGGCGAGGCGATCCCGCTTGAGCTCGAAGTCCAGGAAGTAGCCCTCCGCGGTGCGTTCCGCGAAAGCGCTTCGGACGCCGGGCACGTGCTGGAGCATACCTTCCGCTTCGACCGCCAACCGTTGGATCACGGCCAGATCGGGGCCGTTGACCTTGAGCCCCACGGGAGTGCGGATGCCCGTGCTCAGCATGTCGATGCGGGCCTTGATGGGGTAGGTCCAGGCGTTGGGGAAGGCGGGCAGGCGCACCGCCTGGTCCAGATCGCGGATCACGTCCTGGGTGCCGATGCGATCCGGCCAGAACGGCCGCAGGGGCGCCTTCAGCCAATTCGGGGCCCAGCCGCTGTACCAGCGATCCCGCTCCCGCCATTGATCCCGTGGCTTGAGTTCGATGACCGTCTCCATCATGGAGAAGGGCGCGGGGTCCGTGGCCGTCTCGGCCCGCCCCGCCTTGCCGAAGACCCGGGATACCTCGGGCACGGTGCGGATGAGGCGGTCCTGCACTTGGAGCAGGCGCGCCGCTTCGGTCTGGCTCAGCCCCGGCAACGTCGAAGGCATGTAGAGGAGGGTGCCTTCATCCAGGGGCGGCATGAATTCGCTGCCCAGGGACATGTAGACGGGAATGGTCCCGGCCACCAGCAGGAGCGCCGTCACGACGGTCGCCTTGGCGTGGCGGATCACGAAACGGCACGGCCCCTCGTAGAGCCGGTGCAGGAGGGCGCTGACGGGGTGCTTCTCCTCCGGGTGGTAGGTGCCCACCAGGGCCGAGGTGGCCATCTTCGCCAGGAACCGGGGGTGGAAGTGGAAGGGGTCCATGCGCGCGAAGAGCATGCGCAGGGCCGGATCCAGCGTGAGGGCCAGCAGGGCGGCGATGGCCATGGCGAAGGTCTTGGAGTAGGCGAGGGGTCGGAAGAGGCGCCCCTCCTGATCCACCAGGGCGAATACGGGGATGAAGGCCACCGCCACCACGAGCAGGCTGAAGAAGACGGAGGGACCCACCTCCATCAAGGCGCCGAGTCGAACTTGGTGGAAGTCGCCCGGCCGGCCGGAAGCGTCCCACTCCTGGATGCGCTTGTAGGCGTTCTCCACCTCCACGATGGCGCCATCCACCAGCACGCCGATGCTGATGGCGATGCCCGCCAGGCTCATGAGGTTGGTGGTCTGCCCCGTCCAGGCCATGGGAAGGAAGGCCAGGGCCACGGAGATGGGGATGGTGAGGATGGGCACCATCGCCGAAGGCGCATGCCAGAGGAAGAGCAGGATCACCAGGGAGACGATGATCATCTCCTCGATGAGCTTGTGGGTGACCGTCTTCACGGAATTCTGGATGAGGGTGCTGCGGTCATAGACCTCGATCACCTCCGTGCCCTCCGGCAGGCCCGCCTTCAGCTCCGCCAGCTTCTCCTTCACGGAGTTGATGACGTTGAGGGCGTTCTCCCCCTGCCTCATGACCACGATGCCGCTCACGGCATCGCCCTGCCCATCCAGATCCGTGACCCCGCGCCGGATCTCCGGGCCATAGGAGACGTTGGCGACTTCGGAAAGACGGACGGGGGTCCCATTGGCGGCTTTCAACACCGCCTGCTCCAGATCGGCGGGGGTGCGGACGTAGCCCCGGCCCCGGACCATGTATTCACGTCCCGCCTGTTCCAGCAGGCGACCGCCCGCTTCGACATTGGCGCCCTTCACGGCGGCCACCACGGCCTCCATGGAGATGCCGTAGGAGGCGAGGCGGTTGGGGTTCACCTCCACCTGGAACTGCCGGGCCTGCCCACCGACGGTGGCCACTTCGGCCACGCCGGGGAGGCTCTGCAGCGCGTAGCGCAGGAACCAGTCCTGATGGTGGCGCAGGGCTTCGGTGGGGGTTTTCCCGCTGCGGTCGACCAGGGCGTACTGATAGACCCACCCCACGGACGTGGCGTCGGGTCCCAGCTCCGTCTTCGCTCCGGCGGGCAGGTTCGCTTGGATCTTGGAGAGGTATTCCAGCACCCGGCTGCGGGCCCAGTAGAGATCGGTGCCATCTTCGAAGATGACGTAGACATAGCTGGCCCCGAAATCGGAGAGGCCGCGCACGGCCTTCACCTTGGGCGCCCCCAGCAGGCTCGTGACGATGGGGGTGGTGACCTGGTCCTCCACCAGATCAGGACTCCGATCCCATTTGGAGAAGACGATGACCTGGGTATCGCTGAGATCCGGCAGGGCATCCAGCGGCATGCGCCGCATGGTCCAGGCGGAGAAGGCCAGCAGGATGATCGTGCAGGCCAGCACCAGCCAGCGCCGCTCGGCGCTGAAGCGGATGATCTTCTGGAGGAAGGTCGGGTTTTCAGGGTCGTAGACGGATTGATGCATCGGAGTCTCCTAGTGACCCGCGTGACCGGGATCGGTCATCCGCTGCAGCACGGCCTTCAGCCGCGATTCCGAGTCCACGAGGAACGTCGCCCCGCGCACCACGCGCTCGCCGGCCATGAGGCCGGATCTCACTTCCACCGATTCGCTCCCACGCTCGCCCAACTCCACCACCTTGGGCATCAGGCGGCCCTGGCCGAGATCCACGAAGACGAGCCTGCGCTTGCCGCTGTCCAACACCGCATCCACGGGCACCGTGAGCGCCTTGCGGGCCGGGGCCTCGAAGCTGACCTCGCCGAGCATCTCCGGCTTCAGGGCCATCCCCGGGTTGGCCAGGGTGATGCGGGCGCGCAGGGTCCGCGTCTGCGCGTTGAGACCTGCGTCGAGGAAGGCCACCTGCCCGCGGAAGCTCCGCCCGAGGGCGGGCACGTTGAAGGAGGCACCCTGCCCCACCTTCACCCGGGGCGCATCCGCCTCGAAGAGGTCCACGGCCACCCACACCACGCCGAGATCCGTCACTTCCATGGCGGTCTCACCGGCCGGAAGGCGCTGGCCCTCCACCACGGATTTGGCGGTGACGATGCCCGTGACGGGGCTGAGGTAGGTCTGGGTTCGTTGGGGCGCGCCCCCCGCTTCCAGGGCCGCGATCGCCGCTTCAGGCACATCCAGCACCCGCAAGCGCTGGCGGGAGGCCTCCACCATGCCTTCGCCCAGGGCCGCCCGGTTGCGCAGGGCCAGGGCGAACTCCTTCTGGGCCGCCAGCAGATCGTGGCTGAAGTACTCGAAGAGCGGTTCGCCCGCCCGCACGGGCTTGCCCACGAAGTCGGCGCGGAGGCGTTCGAGGTAGCCCTCCACCTTGAGCGCGACTTTCCTCACGCGCGTTTCGTCGGCGGTCACCCGCCCCGGGGCGCGCCACCCGCCCCCCATGGGCCCTTCGGCCACCTCGGCGAAGCGCAGGCCCATGAGTTGCTGGCGCTCGGGGCTGAGCGTCACGGTGGCCTGCCCCTCCACCTCGGAGCTGCCGCCTTCGCCTTCCATGAGCACCAAGTCCATGCCGCAGATGGGGCAGCTGCCCGGGTGATCCTGGAGGATCTGCGGGTGCATGGGGCACTGGTACATCTTCTTGGTTGGGGCGGGAGCTGCCGCCGTGGGAGCGACCGTGGGCTTCCGCAGCAGCGCCCAGGCCACTCCACCGCCGGCCACCAGCCCGGCCACGAGCCCCATGGCGAGACCCTTCATCGTCGAATTCGCAGGCGTCTTCATGGGTACCTCACATCTTCATGGGTTGGGCCGCGGCGGGACTCGCCGCCGCGGGGGATGTTCGGGTGGGGGTGGAGCTGGGGGCGGAGGTCGAGGCTCCCAAAGCCGTCATGGAAGCAGCCCCGGTGCCCAGGGAAGCCGACGGCGCGAGGCTCAGGGCCTCCTGGGCCAGGGACAGTTGATGGGCCTGCACCCGAAGGTCGAGGGCTTCACCGCGATCCCGCAGGCGTCCCCGGATGGCATCCAGCAGGGGCCCCAGGGCGCCCCGCCCCGATTCCACCTGGGCCTGGGCCGTTTCCACGAGCGCATCGTCCTGGGGCAGCACGCGCTGCTCCAGGAGATCGAGGGAGTTCCGCACCGCTTCCAGGCGCGCGGCGCGCTCCCGGGTGCGCAGGGCCAGCAGGCTCTGAACGCTCCGGGCCTCGGCCTCCGCGCCCTGCCCTTCGGCATTCCGCTGGACGCTCATGGCCGAGGATCGGCGGCCGAAGGGCAGCGTGAAGCCAACTTCCGCCTTCCAGCCCGAATCGCCCATGGGGCCGCGCATGTAGCCCGCACCCACCCGGACATCAGGCCGCCGGTCCAGCCGCGCCAGCTCCATCCCCGCCTTCGCGGCGGATCGGCGGGCGCGCGCCGCCTGCAGCTCCGGGCTGCGGGCTTCGGCGATGCTCAAGGTCTCGCTCACGGAGATGCGCTCCGGTACGGGGCTGTCGGCCAGGCTGGGAAGGGCTGGAAGGGCCACCTCGGGCTCCCGCCCTGCCAGGCGGTTCAGGTTCCAACGCACGGCTTCCAGTTCGGCCTCCAAGGCCACCTTGCGCTGGGCCAGGCGGCTACGCTCCAGGGCGGCCTGCAGCACCTCGGCCTGGCTGCCCTGCCCATGGGCATAGTGGCTCTGCGCCAGGGCCTCGGCTTCACCGATCACCTGGGTTTCCCGGCTCAGCAGGTCCACTCGGGCCTGCAGGGCCTGGGCCTCCAGCCAGGTGCCTTTAACTTGTTGGATCAGATCCATCCGCACGCGTTCCAAGTCGGCCTCGGCCGCCGTGGCGAGCGCCCGGGCCTCCTGCCCTCGCGCCGCCCGCTTGCCGGGCCAGGGCAGGCCTTGGCTGACCATCAGGGAAGTCTGCGTCATGGGTTCCAGGCGGGCCATGATGGGCATCCCGCCCATGGCATCGGGCACCGTGACCTCGCCGGCCATGGTGCGCTCCACGCCGAGGCTCACCTCGGGATCGGGCAGCGCGCGGGCCTGGTCTTCCAAAGCACTGGCCATGCGGGCCTGGGCCCGGCTCCGGGCGAGATCCGGATGCCGGTCCAGAGCCTCCTGAATCAGGCGGTCCAGTTCAGGGGATTGGACGGGATGGGGGGACGGGGACGGGGTCTGAGCCAGGGCCACCAGCCCGGACGCAGCCCACCACAGGGGCAGACGCATATGCACACTCCGAAAGAGGAAGACGGACCCGGATCGGGGGTCTTACTCAGATTCGAAGGGTGGAAATCCTGGAGAGCCATTGACGCCCACCCGGAGGATCGGCCTCGGGACGCACGGCGGCGGTGGGGACGACTTCAGAGCTTGTGACATCCAGGCTAAGTCCAGACCAGGCCCGGGGCTCGATCCGGGGAGCCCGGGCGGGCGCGGCCTGCTCAGGGGCCTGGGTCACGGGAGTCTGCGAGGCCGAAGGCGCTTCGGGAGCCCTGGGGGCGCTGGGCGGGGGCATCGGGCAGGGGCACCGATCCTCGCAACAGCAGCCGGCAGGCTCCTGGAACGGTTCCATCGCCACGGCCCCGCTTCCCTGCAGGAGCAGGGCCATGGCGAGGAAGATGAACCGAAGGGCCTTCACGGGTTCCAGAGTATGCCGAGGCACCGGATGGGCCAAGGCTCCATTAGAGTAGATGTGACATGCTCCCCTCTGTTCCCGTTCCCCCCACCTGGGTCCCTTGGCCTTCACAGGACCTGCCACTCATGGGCGAAGCCCTGGAAACAGGAACTTTGCAGCCATGAAGGGAGCCACGATCCGGTTGGTCTGGCGCTGGCACCTCTGGATGGGGGTGGCCCTGCTCCTCCCCCTCCTCTGGTGGACGGGCACGGCCCTGATCTTCTCCCTCTGGCCCATCGAGGCCGTTCGCGGCAACACGCTGGCCAAGCACTCGAAGCCCCAGGAAGTGCGCCTCAGGGCCGACCACCAGCCCCCCGCCCATCTGCTACCGGGAGCCCGCAGTTTGCGGGTCGTTCCGCTGATGGGACGGGCCCTCGCCTTGGTGGACCGGGGCGCCGAAACCGAGGTTTGGGATATTGAAGCGAACCGGACCCTCGGCCCCGTGATCCCCCTGACCTGGGCCCTGGAGATCGCCGCCCGGGACGTGGCGGTAGCCGCTGAGCCCTGCGCGATCTACCTGGTGCCGCGGGCCGGGAATGCCATTCGGGTAGCCGGTGAGGGCCCTGATCAGCTGGAACCCCCGGCCGAATACGCCGGGCCTCGGCCGGCCTACGCCCTCCACTATCCGGGCAGGGCCGGCGTGCACCTCTATGTGGACGCGCTGGATGGCCAGGTCCGGGCCCGCCGGCGGGCCATCTGGCGGTTCTACGATCTGGCCTTCCGGCTCCACAGCTTCGAGTTCACCGGCGATGGCCTGAAACGCGGCGTCCTGCTCGCCGTGTGCGCCCTCTGGCTGGCCCTGGGCGTGACGGGCGCCATCATGGCCTGGCGCAGGCTTCGGCCTTCCCGCTCCCAACGTTAGACTGGAAGGTCGGAGTATCCATGACCGCGCCTTCCCGTCCCCTTGACCAGTACGTTCGCGACCTCGCCCTGAAGCCCATCGCGGCCAAGGTGCAGGCGGGCGAACGACTGACCTTCGAGGATGGCCTCGCACTCTACGCGACGAAGGACCTCACGGGCCTGGGCGCCCTGGCGAACCACGTTCGCCTGCAGAAGCACGGCCTGAAGACCTACTTCGTGCAGAACCGCCGCCTCTCCTACACGAACATCTGCTACACCCACTGCCAGTTCTGCGCCTTCCAGGCCAAGCCCGGCGATCCCCGGGCCTACGTGCTGAGCGCCGAGGACATCGTGAAGGAGCTCTCCAAGCCCGAGAACGCCGGCGTGAAGGAGCTGCACATGGTGGCGGGCCACTACCCGAAATTGAAGATCGACTACTTCGAAAACCTCTTCCGCTCCATCAAGGCCGCCTTCCCGCAGCTGCACCTGAAGGTCTTCACCATGGTGGAGATGGACTACTACGCCAAAGTCTCGGGACTCACGACCTCCGAGTTCATCGACCGCTGCGTGGCCGCGGGCCTGGAGAGCTGCCCCGGCGGCGGCGCCGAGATCTTCGACGCGGGCATCCGCGAGGAAATCTGCGTGGGGAAGAAGGACGCCAACGTATGGCTCCGCAACGCCGAGCTCTGCCACGAGAAGGGCATCCCCACCAACTGCACCATGCTTTACGGCCACATTGAGAAGCCCGAGCACAAGGTGGACCACCTGCTCCGTCTGCGGGACCTCCAGGACCGCAGCCAGGCCAAGGGGCTCACGGGCTTCCTCGCCTACATCCCCCTGGCCTACCAGAACGAGAACAATGAGCTGAGCCGCAAGCACGTGATCCACGAGACCACGGGCGTGCAGGATCTCCGCGAGATCGCCGTGGCCCGCCTCATGCTCGACAACATCCCGCACGTGAAGGCCTACTGGGTGATGATCGGCGCCGGGCTGGCGCAGGTGGGCCTGCACTACGGCGCCAACGACCTCGACGGCACCATCATCGAAGAGGAAATCGCCCACGACGCCGGCGCCACGAGCCCCCAGGCCCTCTCCAAGGCCGAGCTGGTGCGCCTCATCCAGGAGGCCGGCTTCGAGGCCCTGGAGCGCGACAACCTCTACCAGACCTACGACCTGGAAACCGGCGCCGCCCTGAGCTGATGGAACCCTTCGAGTCCAAGGCCGAACTCCGCATCCGCTACGGCGCGCTGCGGGACGGCCTGGGGGCGGAAGCCCGCGCCGAGGCCTCCCGCCGGATCTGCCAGCACCTTGGGAAGCTCTTCAAGGAGCGCCACATCCGCAGCGCCGCGGTGTTCTGGCCCATCCGCAGCGAGGTGGACCTGCGCCCCCTTATCGACGCGCATCCCGACCTCACCTTCCTATTCCCGCGCCTCGCCAGCACGAAACCCCCGCGCCTCATCTGGGGCCCCGAGCCGCTGGAAAAGGGGATCTTCGGCTTGATGGAGCCCGCCTTCGCCCAGCACCTCACCCCGCCCGTGCAGGTGGTGCTGGTGCCGGGCCTCGCCTTCGACGCCAGCGGATATCGCCTGGGCTACGGCGGTGGCTACTACGACGCGCTGCTCGGGCACCTGAACGAGGATGTGCTCGCCGTGGCCGTGGGCTTCGAGGCCCAACGCACGGCGGCCGTGCCGGTGGAGCCGCTGGACATGCCGGTGGATGGGCTGGTCACCGAGGCCGGGGTGAAGTGGTTTGATCGGTAGAAAAATCAAAGAAAGCCAGTGATGAACAGTGATGAACGGTGATGGATCTGCGGTCAGTTATCACCGTTCATCACTGTTCATCACCGGCCTGTCTTTCTTTTCTCCCGGCTACCCGAGCTCACCGGCCACGTAGCCCGTGCTGAACGCCGCCTGCAGGTTGTAGCCGCCCACCGGCCCATCGAGATCCAGCACCTCCCCGCAGGCCCAGAGGTTGTCGAACCCCTTCACGCGCATGGTCTGCGGATCCACCCCTTCCAGCTTCAACCCTCCGGCGGCGACTTCCCCTCGGGCCAGATTCACGGAACCGGGCTCTCCCAGCGGCAGCTCCGTCACGGCAGCCACCATCGCCCGGCGACCCGCCTTCGGGAGATCCTTCAGCCGCTGCTCCGCGGGCATGCCGCTTCCGACCACCAGGGGCTCGCAAAGGCGCTCCGGCAGGACCCGCTTCAGCCAGGTGACGGCCTTGAGTTGGGGGTTGTCCTTCATCTCGAATTGAAGGGCGAGGTCCACCGCTTCGGGCGTGCCGGGCACGGAGGCATATCCCAGCCAAGCCGCGCCGGATCGGCGGGCCGTTTCCGCGGCTTGGCTCAACTCCAGGGCGGCAGGGCCACTGATGCCTTCCCGGGTGAAGACGAGATCTCCGGCGAAATCCGCCAGGCGCTTGCCCCCGGCCCCGGCGCGCAACCAGAGGCGGCCTTCGCGCAAGGCCACGCCTTCCCACTCGGGGCGGGGACGCTTGAGGGGGATGGGCGCCAGGGCCGGGAACCAGGGCCGAACCGCGACCCCCAGGCCCTTCAGCCAACCCAGGGCCTCGCCCCGGGTGCCCGTTTCGGGATAGCTGGCACCCCCACAAGCGAGGATCACGGCATCGCCCTCAAGGCGGCCGCCATCCTCCAGGTGTACACCCCTGAGGGTGGGGGCCCGGCCCTCCACCTCGATCACGCGCGCCCTGAACCGCACATCCACGCCGGCGCGCTCGACAAGGGACTGGAAGGCCGCCACCACTGCGGCGGCGCTGCCGGGACGATCCGCCGGGAACACGCGGCCGTTGTCCCGCGTATAGGTCTCCACGCCTTCGCGGCGCAGGAGGGCGATGACGTCCGCATTGGTGAAACGATGCACCGAGGGACGGAGGAAGCGGGCCTGATCCTTAGTGAAGGCGCCGAGGACCTCCTTCACCGGGCCATCGTGGGTGATGTTGCACTTGCCCCCGCCACTGATGCGGAGCTTCACACCCAGCTTGCCGTTGGCCTCCAACAGGATCACGCGGTGACCGGCTGACGCCGCCCGCCAAGCCGCCACCATGCCCGCCGCGCCACCGCCGATGATGAGCACCCTCATGCCGCACCTCCTGTGCGGCACCCCTTCGGGGCCACGCGATGCGTGGTGGCCCTGCGCTCCTGCTTCGGCCTCATGCCGCACCTCCTGTGCGGCACCCCTTCGGGGCCACGCGATGCGTGGTGGCCCTGCGCCCCTGCGTCGGTCTCATGGTTCCATCATGGGCCAGAGGTTGAATGGCGAAAAGAAAACCGGAGATGAACAGAGATGAACGGAGATGGGATCCGCCTGCATCCATCTCCGTTCATCTCCGGCGGTTTTTGTTTGCTCTGACCTCACCGGCCGTAAGCCGCTTCCACGAACCTCCAGTCGATCAACGGCCTCACCGCCTCCACGTACTTGCCCCGACCCGTGGGCCGGAAATCCGTGGCGTAGGCGTGCTCCCAGACATCCAGGGCCAGCACCACCTCCATGCCCACGGGTACGCCGTTCTGATGGTCCTCCAGGAAGGCGTGGGCCAGTTCGCCGTTGGTGGGGTCCTTGAGTAGGGTGCCCCAGCCGATGCCCGGCATGGTGCAGGTGTCCGCGAAGGCCTTCCACCAAGCCTCGAAGCTGCCCCACTGGGTCGCGATGCGCTTCTGCAGCGGATGGGTGGGATCCGGGGCGCCAGGGGTGGCGGAGAGCATGCGGAAATAGGATTCGTGCAATCGCATGCCGCTGAACTCGAAGCCCAGCCGACGCCGGTATTCCTTGAGCTCCAAGCTGAAGCGTCCTTCGGTTTCCGCGGCGCGCACCACCTCCAGCAATTTGTTGGTGCGATCCACATAGCCTCGGTGCAAGGCGAGATGGTCGGCCAGCAATTCCTTGGAAAGGCCGGGCAGGCCCTCGGGGAAGGTGAGATCCAGGTAGGTGTAGGCCATGGGGGCTCCGGGAAGGTTGCCCATTCTGCGCTCCTCCGGGGGGCCTGTCCAAGCCATGTGCCGGCCGGGCGACTGAGTCGGGGAACCCCCAGATCCGGCGCATGTGACCGCCAACATTTCTTCCCGCCCCTGAGAATCGCTCCTTGCCGGAGGGGCTCTGGAGATTAGGTTGGGATCGAGTCCGTCGCGAGGAAGCTGATCGGCGTCCGACGGCTGGGAAGTGGGTTCTTTGCGCTGCGGGAATCGTGCGGCGGAAGGCCCATGGCCCTGAATCCGGAGCGGAGTCCCCATGAATGGATCGATCATCCTCGGCGCCATCGCACTGGTTCTCTTCGCGGCCTTTGGAACGGTCTTCCTGCTGGAATTGCGGCGATGTTCCAAGGCCATGATCCAGTGGCTCAACAGTACGGAGCAGCACTTGGGCACCATGGCCGAAGAGGCCCGGGAGGCCCGCTGCACCTGGGATCACCTGGCCACCCGGATGGAGGCCAGCTGCGAGCCACTCATTCAGATGGGTGCGACCACCCGCACCCTTACCAACGAAGTCCAGCTCCTCCGGGATCGCTACCAGGAGGGGGCCCTTTCCGCCGCGCGGAAGGTGGGTGGGATCGTTCAAATCCTCAAGTCGCTCTGGTCCCTGACCCACCCCGGGGCTCCCAGGGGCGCAACCTGATCAGGAGAAGGTATGAGCCAAGAACAGCAGCACGTCCCCGTGGGAACCATCGCACTGACCTTCCTCGCCGGCGCCGCCGTGGGCGCGGTGGTGCTCGCCCTCACCACCCCCAAGACAGGGAAGGAGCTTCGCGGCGATATCAAGAATTTCGGCAATCGCCTGGGTGAAAAGGCCCGGGAGCTCGTGGACGCCAACGAGGCTCGCGCCTGAGTCGTTCACCCGAAAAGGAAAGCCCCGAGTGTTTGGCACTCGGGGCTTGTTGTGGTGGTCCCTCCCGGACTCGAACCGGGGACCCGCTGATTAAGAGTCAGTCGGATCCCACCCGCAAATCCTTACTGCGCAAGGGATTGCACACCATCCTCCCCTGCAACGGCGCTCCAACGTGACCACGCCGGCCTTCGCATTCCCCCGATCCTCCTTAGCGGTTCCTCTCCCTGAGGAACCCGCGTGCCCCCTTCCCTCCCCCGCCTCACGCCCCACGCCATCACGGCCCTCGAACCCCGCGGAACGCAGGACTACCTCGTCCCCGACTTGGAAATCCCGGGCCTCTTCCTCCGCGTCCATCCGACTGCCGTAAAAACCTTCGTCGTGCGGGTCCGCCGCCAGGACGGCCAGCGCCTCCAGCGATGCCTGGGCGAGTGGCCTCAGCTCTCCCTCGAA
Source organism: Acidobacteriota bacterium (assembly GCA_016192145.1). Taxonomy (GTDB): domain Bacteria; phylum Acidobacteriota; class Holophagae; order Holophagales; family Holophagaceae; genus JAFDVN01. Next base: position 188,758 of record JACPUT010000011.1, read on the forward strand.
GACGCCCGAATCCAAGCCCGGATTCGCATCGGGAGGCTGCTCGATGGCGACCTGGATGCACCCGATGCGCGAACCTTCCGCGCCGTGGCGGAGGCCTACCTGAACACCCGCGTGCGCCCCTCCGCGGCGCCTCGCACCCTTCGCGAGTACGAGCGCCAGCTCAAGACCATCCTCTATCCGGCGCTGGGCGATCGCCGCATCGCCGGGCTCACTTCCGCCGATCTCCTGGCCGTGCTCGCGCCCTATCGGAACCGGCCCATGTGGAACCGCCTGATCACGGGCTTGCTGCGGCCGATTTTTCGATTCGCGGCGACCCAGCGGCTGCTTCAGGCCGATCCGGTGGGTCTCATCGGCAAGGCAAAAGAAGTCCCCCGAAAACCCCAGCTGCGCGCGGTGCAGGTGCAACTGCTCAACGAGGCGATCTTGCGCCTGCGGGCCGAAGGTCGCATTTCCCTGCGCATGGCCTACGCAATTCAGCTCATCCTTGCCACCGGCGCCCGGGTGTCGGAAGTGCTCGGACTGCAGTGGGACTTCGTCCATCCCGACCTGGGCCTCATCCGGTGGCCCCTGACGAAGACCGGCGAAAAGGTGTTTCCGCTCACCCCCACCCTCCGGGCTCTGCTCGGGCAGATCACCCCCGTGGCGGGGTCGCCCTTCGTCCTCGCGGATCCCAAAACCGGACAGCCGACGGTCTACCTCCGTAAAGCCTGGCGCGTGGTGAGGGCGGAAGCCGGATTACCCGAGCTTCGGTTGCACGACCTGCGGCACGTGTTTGGGACACGCTCGCGGGCGGAAGGGGACCTTCAGGACGCCCAAGAACTGCTGGCCCACCGTCAGGTCACGACCACGGCTCGGTACACCCACCCCACCTTGGGGGATCTCACCAAGGTCGCCGAAGCGGCGGGGGCTTGGATGCTTGGGCATGCCGCCCCACCCCCAAAAGACCCGTCTGGCCCCCCGGAGGCGATGGGTACGGTCCAATAGTCCGCTGGCCAGCTAGGCGTATGACGCCCTTCTGCGCTCATTTTCAGCCCGATTTCGATTCACAAACATAAACAAATATTGCACTTGTAAGTTGAGGGTGCCCCTTGACGGGACCCCCTCTCATGCCCCTTCGTAGCCCTTCCACCCCGCTCACCGAGGCCCTTGTGGCCGGGGCGAAGCCGAGGGCGAAAGACTGGTTCCTGCCGGATGGCGAGATGGAGGGGCTTTGGCTTCGCATCTACCCCTCGGGCAAGAAGATCTTCGTCCTTCACCACCGGGATGAACACCATCGGCGCCGCCAAAAGCGGCTCGGAGAATGGCCCTCATGCCCCCTCGCCCAGGCCCGATTGGACGCACACGCCCTTCTCGGGGCCCTTCGGTCCGGCGCCCCAGAGGTGCACCAACCCCTCACCTTCCGGCAGGTGGCCGAAGAGTACCTCGACTTGAAGGTCCTGAGGAGCCTGGCCCCGAAGACCCTTCGTGAATACCGCCGTTCGCTTGAACGCGACATCTACCCGCACATCGGCATGCGGGCCATCCGCAACATCACACCCCACGGTCTTGCGGACGTCCTCAGCCCCTTCAAGGGCCGCCCCTATTGGAACCGCATCCTCCCGGGATTGCTTCGTCCGATCTTTAGCTATGCCCTGAGGCAGGCCTACACGGACAAAAACCCCGCCCTTGAGTTCGCGAAGATTCCCGAAGTTCCAAGGAAGGTGGATCTGTCCAGGGAGGAACGGCTGCGGCTCTTGCGTTCCCTTGATGACCTGGAGGCCGAAGCCGACATCTCGCCGGATGCGGCGCGGGCCGTTCGGCTGTTGATGGCGACGGGATGTCGCACCAGCGAGATTCTCGGGCTCCAGCACACCCAGATCGACGCTGTCCGTAAGCAGATCACCTGGGATCGGACGAAGAGCGGTCCGAAGATCTTCCCTCTGACGCCAACCGTGGAAGCTCTACTCTCGACGACTGGCGAAGGAAATGAAGTGTGGGTCTTCCCCTCACCTGTCACCTCCGGTCCCCGGAGCACGATTCGGCGGGCCTTTTATAAGGTCCGAACCGCGGCCGAACTCCCGGAGCTTCATGTCCACGACCTCAGGCATCTCTTCGGTGCGACGAGCCGGGCCCTCAGCGATCCGATCGTCGCCAAAGACCTCCTTGGCCTCCGAACCTTCAAAATGGCCGCGGTATACGCGGCGACCACCCATGAAGAACTGATGCAGGTCGGGGAGGCCACAGCGCGGGCGGTGCTCGGCCAGGCCACCCGTTCCGTCGAAGCCGGGAACCCAGCCTCGATGCGATGGGTGCCCCAGTCTTCGTGGAATATCCCAACTTCCCCTACGACCTACTGTTTCTTCTTCACTTCCGCACCCATTACCCCAGTCGAAGTTTTGCTTCTTAAGGAACTTGGTGAATAGCACCCACCAGGAAGAATAAGATCCTGGTGGGTGCTGGTGAGGCTGTTGGCTCAGCCCTTCAGGCTGTTGGCCAGTTCCTTGAGGCATGTTGCGCATGAGCACCATGTCCAAGGCCCCAATGTCCAAGCCCATCTCTAACGTTGGGGTTGCCACAAGGCAGTTGATATCCCCGTCCCCCCGCTTGAACTCCCGTTCGATGTCGCCACGTTCATCAGGGGGGACTTGGGCGGAGTGTTCCTTGGGAACCACTGGTTCGAAGTCTGGCTGCATGAGCAGGGCCACGTCGAAGTTGTCGCGATCCGGCTCATCCGCCTTGAGGCTGCCATCGCAGGTGTAGCGGGGGCAGCGGTCCCCTTGGCCATATGGAATTTCCGAAGTCACTCCCCTAGATATCTTCACCTTGTTGGACCTCATGGAATCAATTTTCGCGGTGGAACCGGGCTCCGTCGATTCTGATAAGACCAATCCCCAAGCTGATTGAACTCGTTATAGCCAAACCCGTAGATGGACGCCCCTGATTGGTAGATCACGGTATGGAATCCACCCGCCGCCAACATCCAAGCCTCGCCATTCCCACTCCCTGCCGGTAGCCCCACGTACATCGGATGGGTGGCATAACTGGGGGCGGAATGACCAAGCTGCCCCATGTTGTTGTCCCCCCATGACCAAAGCCGCCCCGAGGAACCTTGGGCGAGGCTGTGAGCTTGGCCTGCCGCGATGGTCGTGATCCCCGCGAGCCCCACCACCGTTCGAGGGGTGGATGAGCCGGCTCGCTTCCCATCCCCGAGTTGGCCATGGTCATTTCGTCCCCATGCGAGCACTTCACCATTCCGAGTGAGGGCAAGCGTGAATCCGGCGCCAGCGGCCATCTGCTTGAGGGGCGGTAGGAACGCCAACGGTACCGGTGGGAACTTTGGTCCTTTGCTCCCTGCTCCCAAAACCCCATCCCTCCCATCCCCCCAACCCCAGGCTCCCCCCTCCTCGGTGAGGGCGAGGCCGTGGGTGGCCCCGGAAATGACTGTTCGGATTCTTGTCAAAGGGAGCTGTTTCGGCAATTTGATACTGGTTTCTCCGGCACCAGAGACCTGGGAGTGGCGATTGTCCCCCCACCCCCAGACGCTCCCATCGGCCAGAAGGGCATAAGTATGGTGTAGCCCGCAAGCCACCTGGATTACCCGGTCTATCCCCTTCACTTCGATCCAATTGACGGAGGCAGTCGTGCTTCCGTTCCCCAATTGCCCACGATCGTTCCTCCCACTCGCGAAGAGACGGCCATCTCTGGTGAGCAAAACGGAATGCCCTTCACCCGCCGCAAGTGAACGGATGACCTGCCCCGGAGGTTGAGGGATTGGAGATGGCAAAGCGCGATCCTGGGTGGTGCCATCTCCTAATTGGCCATGCTCGTTCAATCCCCAGCCCCAGAGGCGGCCATCTGATCCAAGCGCGAGAGTGTGGAAGCCTCCGGCGACTACCTTTACTTGCCCCAATACCTGGGCCTCCAATCGTGGGAAGGTGCCCGCCCAGATAACGAGCACCACCCTCAATACCCTCTTAAGGTTCAAGCTGGACCCCGTACTTTTTGAACAGCGCCACGGCGTCTTTGCGGCTCAGGGCCCCTTGTCGTTTCTCCATCAGTTTCCCCTTCACGAAGATCAACGTGGTGGGGTAGACCTGGATACCAAAGGCATTCACCTCCTTGGAAGTCACGTCGATTTGGGGAAGGTCTAGATTCGACCTTCGCAAAATCTCTCCCCGGTCCGTCTTGAAGGAGGTGGGATCGCAGGCCCCGATGATCTCGGCACCATGGCCACCCGAAATGAGGTCCTTGCGCAACTGGTTGAGCACAGGCAGTTCGCCGCGGCAATGGACGCACCAGCCCGCCCAGAAATTCACCATGACCACCCTCTGGTTCGGTTGACGTGGCCCTTTCACGAGATCCGACAGAGAACCCGCCGTGGTGGAGGTATCCGGATAAGCCATTGGCAGGGGAAAGCGGGGGGCCTCCAACACCTTGGAGGCAATCATGAACCCGCGGTAGTCCTGGTAGTCGTAGCGGAAGGAAAGACGGCCATCTCGGGTCCAACTGGGGTAATAGCAAGAGCCCGGCAGGTTCGTGACCTTGAGGTATTCCTTCGTCTTCAGATCCACCACGAGGATTTGGTAGGTGTCGCGCCCCTCCACCCGTTGGGTCGCGTGAAAAGCCACGTAGCGCCCATCGTAGGAGAAGTCCGCCTTTCCACCCGGAAGCCGGGTTTCGAGCACTGGCTCCGCTTCCTCAAGGCTTCGGATGAGGAGCGTGTTCTTGTAGAAAGTGGCGAGGCTGCGTCCATCCTTTGAAATCATGGGCTGGGTCCCCTGCCCAAGGGGCGGGAAGGCTGGAACGGTACGATAGGGCTTCACCGCTCGCAGATTGTCCAGCAGGTAGTACCGGTTTTCCTGCGTGAGGATCCAGTTTTGGCCATCCCGCTGCCCCCAGGAAAAGTAGTGCCCCAGGGATTCCGGAGCCACGTCCTCGACGACGGCCCCCGTTCGCGGGCTCCAGATGCACACCACAGGGTCGGCCGCCCCATGTTGGCGAAGGTAGATGAGGTGATTCCCGTCCGGCGCCCAATAGGCATCCATTCCGGGATCCGAATATACGATGCGCTTCGTCATCAGGTCCACGATGTTGACGGTACGCAAGAACTGGCCCTTCTCCCGTGTCTCCGAGGCGTAGGACAGGTAGCGCCCATCCGGGGAAATTCGGGAATAGGCGAATACTCCCTCCTCGGACTTCAGGGGGAGGAGGTGCTCGAAGATGGGTCCCTTCCACTCCCCCGCGGTCAGGCCGCACAGGCAGGACAGGATCAAAGTCAGGGCGCGTAGGAAAGGGCTCATGCGCCCATTTTAAGTACAGACGTCAAAATAAGGAGTCACACCCTGAGCGTCTCGGTTCGCCAAATCTTGAGTAGACCTTGTAATTCCATGAATCCCTACCGCTGGGGGAATACCCAATCCCTTCATCTATAGAATTCCCAAATTTGGTTGAGGGCCCTTCGCGCTGGTTTCAGGGGCCTCAGCATTAACAATGAACCTATGGGAGGTCCACTCCTCGATGCCACCCTTAGTAAATGTTTTGGATCTTGGGTTGGTTCTTTTCAGTTTTGTGCGGGTGGAGATTTAAAGGGGATCCCATGGGGCTCCTCCTGGAGAATCTAGCCCTTCGCCAACAAGTGAGCGTACTCAAGCGGGGATCAAAACCCCGCCTGCGGGCACGGGATCGTGCCTTCTGGATACTTCTCTCCCGACTGTGGCCGAGATGGAAAGAAGTTTGCGTGATCGTGAAACCCGCCACAGTCGTGAGCTGGCACCGGGCCGGGTTTCAAATCTTTTGGAAGTGGAAATCCCGGGTTCGACCTGGGCGTCCACCCGTGAATTTTGAGCTCCGCACCCTCATTCGACGGATGGCTTCAGAAAACCCCTATTGGGGGGCGCCCCGAATCCATGGAGAACTGATCAAGCTGGGGTTTCGAGTATCGGAGCGCACCGTGCAACGGTACCTACCCAGGCGACCTACCCCGCCCCAAGCAGGCCAATCCTGGAAGACCTTCCTCGTCAATCATCGGGATCACATCGCGGCCATGGATTTCTTCGCGGTCCCCACATGGAATTTTCGGAATATCTACGGATTGGTCATCATGCACCACGGGCGGCGGAGGATCCTCCATTTAAACGTCACCGCTCATCCCACAGCCGACTGGGTGAAGCAGCAACTCCGGGAAGCCTTCCCCTTTGATGAGGTACCCCGCTACTTGATCTTCGATCGGGACACGATCTTTGGAGCAGTGAAGGGATTTGTGGCGACACTGGGCATCCAAGCCAAAATGACCAGTTATCGCTCCCCCTGGCAGAACGGCGTGATGGAGCGACTAATCGGAAGCCTCCGCAGGGACATGCTCGATCATGTCATCGTCCACAACGAGGTACATCTCCTTCGGCTTTTGAAGGAGTATCAGGCCTACTACCACCAGGATCGTACCCACTTAGGGCTCGGCAAGGAGAGCCCCCTTGGAAGGCTCTCGGAAGTCCGAGCTGGGCCCGAGGCCAAGGTGATTGCATACCCCCGAATTGGAGGACTGCATCATCGCTATGGCTGGTCCGTCAATCCGGCATCAGACAGGCTCGAAACCGAGAATCGGGTGGCCTGACCGCCTCTTGAGTTCACGGGACCACGCTGCGTTGAACCCCACGCGGGTTGGGCCGAGCCCTGCCTGGGCCACTTGAGACCCCGGCCCTCAACCCACCCCGCGAACTCAACTCGCAGTGCCAAAAGGCAAACGATCTCGAGATACACCTCTGTCTCGCCTTCTTGGCCCCCGCTCCGGGGTTTCAGATAACTCGGAATGACCCCGGATGGGGTTTAGGCGAAGGACAGGGGCGTTGGGAGTGTGAGTCGGCGCCACGGCAGCGGCACCCGTTTCCATTCGAGATCGTCGCTGCATCGAGAAAATGAGGAAGCGCCAGAGGAAGCTCCCCATAGAACTGGGCCTTCAACCAGCATTCCGCTTCCTTTGTTTTTGGAGGCCTGAGTACCAATCAAGGCCACTCCAAAATACCAATAGGGGTATCAATAGAAAATGCCACTTATACATTAAATATAAGACATATATTTGAGGTGAGTCAATAGAAAGAAAGCCAACCTTGAACCCAAGTGAAATCATTAAAAACAGAACAAAAAATAAAACAACAAGTATTCCCAAAGAATCAGCCGCCCGCGATAAAAACTGATTCCTTCTGAAAAATTCAATTCGAATGAAGTATAGAAGACCCACTAGGGCAAAAAGATAGATTAACAGCATCCAACCTACAAAATACGAGGCAATCGCTGTACCTACAAGCAAGGACGTCAACCACCCAGCAGAAGTGTTTCGAATGCAGATACTTGTTTTTTCGCAAAAATACAACAATGCGAATTGAATCAAAAGGATGTTTGCATCCGATCTAGGGTCAATCAAATGATTCGGATTCATCAGTGCCCCGGCCATTTAGGGTTTGGCTTACCCCAATTTGCGTTGATCCAATCCCAAAAATCCTTAGGGGTAAACATGCGTTCAAGGTTTGGCCCCAAATTGTACTTCTTCTTTAGTTTTCTATACGCAAGATCGGCACAGTTATCCATGTATCTCCACGTGGGCGGTGGTTCTGTCGGCTTTGGCAGCTTTGAAGGATCTGGATAGTTCTTGCCATCCAATGGGAAGAATTGTGGCTTGATTCGCTCATGCTTCAGATCATACGCGTATGAGTGCCACTCGCCATCGGCCCACGGTGGAGCAGCTGCCCGATCACCGGATGGCCAGAGACTGTAATAAACACCGTCAATCTCAACTGCAACGTGCCCAAGCGTGGTATTGGGTCCAGTCTTTGGCCAGTAATAGACGCCATCGAGCCCCAAGGGATCAATGAAGTTCAATGGATCCCCGAGAAGGTATGCATACAGATTGGAGCCTGCCGCTTCCCCAATCGGATCTCGACTAATCCACCTACCCAACGCCGGGTCATACGCCCGGAACAGCGTCAGGAACAACCCGCTCTGCTGATGCCACAGGTGCCCCGTGTACAGAAACAGACTGTCCCTGTCCCCGCTGAGCTTGGTCATGCGCCCATAGGGGTCGTAGTCATACCGCGCTCTGACCGCGCCGCTCACGTCGACGAGCTCTCTCACCGATCCGAGGTGATCCCTGGTGTAGAAGAGCGCGGTGCCGTCCGTGTCCACGAAGCCCTGACCGTAGAACGCCTTGAGGGTGCTGCCATCGGCGGCTTCCTCTTCGACGATCTCGGCGCCCTCCCAGAGGTAGCGCTTGTCGCTGCCCGTGGTCCAGCCGCCCTGCCCATCCGAATCCTTCTCAGTGATGCGGCTGCGCCGCCCCAGGGGGTCGTATTCAAATTCCGAGCGGTGGGTGCCCTTGGTGACGGAGACGAGGCGGTTTTCCACGTCCCACTCGAATGAACGCTCGCCATCACTGAGGAGGTTGCCGTTCTCGTCGTAGGTGAAGTCCTGATCCTCGCCAGCCATTGCGGAAACCACGATGGTCGCCTCTGCTTGGACGGTCGGATCCTCCACGCTCATGGCGTTAACTTTGAAGGTCCCGAACTGCGCAGGAGCCGTGTACTGGCCATCGGCCGTTACCGCCCCTCCCGTGGTTGTCCAGGTGATGGCTGAATTGGTGGCCCCGGAGACCACGGCATTGAAGGCCATGGTCCCACCTTTCTTGAGTTGCACTGAAGTGGGACTCAAGTCGATCGTAATGGCACCTTGGGTGGTGACCCGCACCTCGGCCGTGGCTGAGACCGCGGCATCCACGGTGCTGGTGGCCGTCACCGAATAGGTACCCAAGTCCGCGGGCGCCGTGTAGGTGCCATCAGAGGCCACAGTGCCGCCCGTGGCCTTCCAGGTGACCGTGGGGGTGCCCGTTGGCGTGGTGCCCATGGCGGTGAACTTGCGAGACTCTCCAGGCTTCATCGTGATGCGCTCAGGGGAGAGCACCAGAAGCTGGGGCACCTTGACCGCAGCGAAATTCGACTTGGTGGGATCCACCACGGAAGTGGCGGTCACCGTGTAAGTGCCGGGAATGCTCGGGGGCGTGTAAGCACCGAACTGGTTAATGGTCCCGGCTGGTGCCATGGGGCTGGGCCCCACCACGCTCCAAGTGACTTGGTGTTGGGGATCGCCCGCCACGGTAGCGAAGAAGCCTTGGGTGTAACCCGCAGGTAGGAGGGCAGAGGCCGGAGTCACCTTGACGGAGATGGGCACCTTGACGGTGGCCTGAGCCATTACGCCCGGTTCATCGACGGAGGCGACGGTGACGGTGTAAGTTCCCGCCAGATTGGGCGCGGTGTAACCTCCCGTCTGATCAATGGTGCCACCCGAACACGACCAATAGAGGTTTCCGCTAACTCCGGTGCGGGTGACCTGGAAGCCAAAGGTGCCTTTGGGTTGAACGGTTGCGGTTGTGTAATTCAGAAGCAGGGGCTTCCGGATGGTGACTCCGATATGTGTGAGCTTGGTCGGGTCCTCCACGCTGGCAACCTTCACAAGATGGAATCGGGTATCCACATCACTGAGGAGGGGTGCATGGAATGTCCCGTCCATATCGAGCGTTGCGTCTTGCTCCGAGCCCTGACCGGAGTTAAAGGTCCAGACCAATCCGGGGTTTTGGAAGCCCAAGGCTTCGGCCTTCAAGGGGTAGGTAGTCCCCGCCCGCACGAAAACCGAGCTTCCTTCCACAAGGCGCACCAAGGTCCGCACTTGAATTTCGAGGCTTGCCGTGGCCGTGGGGTCCTCGGTGCTCGTACCCGTCACGCTGTAGGTACCTGCGAGGTCCGGAAGAGTCCAAACCCCATTTGAAGTAATGGTTCCTCCCGTAACGGACCACGTGACTGCCGTGGTGTAGGTCCCCAGTCGGTAGGCGTAAACAGGCATTGTCACTTTTGGATCCACCGTCGACCCCCACCCCGTATAGAGGGAGAGGGGCTTGACGGGCTTGGCGATGGAAATCGGAAATGAGTAGGACCAGGCCGGACGGTTGGTGTGGCGCACTGTGGCCCAAGCCGCCGTGGAATCACCCGCGATCTCCATGGGGGCCTGGTAGAGCCCTTCGGAACTAATTGTCCCCTTGTCCACGCTCCACTGGAGCTGCTTCAACGGGTCTCCATAGACCTGAGCCTGGTATTGGATCGTCCCTCCGGGAGGGGTGCTCTGCCAATACCCTGGGGAGATGATGACTTCAAAAGGCACGGTCATGACATAGGAAGCCGACACACCCGGTTCAGCAACGCTCGTGGCGGTAATGATGTAGTCCCCGGCAAGTTCCGGAGCTACATAAAGGCCCGATTGCGAGATGGAACCGCCGGTGCAGGACCATGTAAGTTGGTTGGTGGCTAACCCAGTGAGAGTAGCGTTGATCTGCCGACTCGCCCCGGCTCGCAGGATCCGATCGTAGGCCGTTAGGTACAGAGGGCGGTTGACCGTGTAGTAGCGGTAAGCCAACTTGGAGGGATCCGCTTGACTACGGGCCTCCAGGGCTACAGAGATCGAATTGAAGCTATCAGGGAGAAGGAGGGGAGCGTCGTAAATCCCCTCGGGAGATATAGTGCCCGCCGTGGCCCCGTAATAGCCCGTGGAAACCTTCCAATCCACGGCCTTGTTGGGAGACCCCGATACCTTGGCCCGGAGTGAGAGTTGGCTTCCCATTCGGATAGGCGTACCGGAGATAACACCCTCAATCTGAATGGTGAAGGGCACATGCACCTTGACTGTCGTAGGCGTCTCCGGATTTAGCTTGGGCTTGAGGGCAATGAAATAGGTACCCGCCGTATCTGGAGCGGTGTATTTCAAGTCATTGATCGAATTGGCCACCATGCCAAGGGATCCCGTGGAGGTCGGCGGAGGATCTTGGGGGGTCGCAACTCGGTATTGCACATTGCCCAGACCGGAGATCCGATCCGCATCCAGCCATTCGGCCCTGCCACCTGTCGTTTCAAGGCTGACCACATCACTGAGTCTGTCTCCAATAACAAACCCGGTGAGGGCATCCCATCCCCGACTCATCCCGATGGCCATGACATCTTTGAATAGGTATGAAGTCTCCGCCGGAACCGTAAGCTCTCCCGGCCAGATCGCCACTACTGCCATGGATTGAAGCGTGATCCGCTGAACAGCATTGGGATCCGCTTCTGCCCTCGCCACCAAGGTAAAAGTACGAGGGGATGAAGGTGACTTACCCCCGAAGGCATTATCGACCTGCGGTCCCCAATAACCCACCACTTGAACATTTGATTCCTGGGGAGTATTGCCAGGGCCCCCAGTTGTCATAGAAGAAGTCCGCCAGGGGAAGGAGGCGAGAGTGATCTCCTCCATCGTAATTCCCTCGGCACTCCATAGCACCTTTTGATTTGTGCTTCCCTCCACCTTGACCTTCACGCTGAAGGGGAGGCCACAGGGCACAAGCATGGAGTTCGTGGATGGAGCCTCCAAGGACACCAATATCGGCACGGTGACAGTCGTGGATCCCACGAGCGTTCCATCTGTATCGCTGGTGGCCGTGATGGTGTAAGTGCCCGCCTGGTCAGGCGCCTTCCACGTGCAAATATTGGATTGAGAACTCATGAATGTGCCGCCTGTGGCCGACCAAGTGACACTGCCCGTCACACCAAAGAGAGAGGCTGAGAAGTCCTTTGAGGTTCCCGGGTTTACGGTGACCTTTTGGGGCGTCACAAGTACCGAAGTCTTCAGCGCGATATGGGCCTGTTTGGACTCCGTTGGACGCGCAACGCTGGTTGCCTTCACATAGACGTTGGCACCGCCCACCGGATCCGGTAGTTCTTGGGGTGCCACGAATACCCCATCAGGACCGATGGTGCCTATTCCAGGTGCCACAACCTCCCAGGTCACAGCCTTGTTGACGGAGCCTGCGATCACCGCTTGGAAGGCTTGGGTTCGCCCCGTGCCCAGCACCGTGGAACCGGCCGGCAGGACGGTGAGGCTAAAGGGCACCGTGACAGTAGCGGAAGCCAAATAGGCCGAATTCTCCACGCTCGTGGCCGTGATGGTGTACGTACCGGCCTCTTCGGGAGCGGTGTACTTGCCCGTGGTCGAGACTGTGCCTCCAGTGGCGGACCACGTCACAGCCGAGTTGGTGAAGCCGGTGAGTTGGGCTGAAAAATCGAAGGATCCCCCGGGATTCACCGTGGCAGTACCGGGAGACACCACCACGGGAAGTTTCACCGTCGCAACCGATTGAGCCGACTTGGTCGGATCCATAACGCTGGTAACCTTCACGGTGTAGGTACCTGGGGTAACCGGAGCGGTGTACAGCCCCGCCTGGGTTATGGTGCCTCCGTTGGCCTCCAACACCGTCCACGCCAGGGACGGGTTGGTAACTCCCGTGATTCCCCCAGTGAAATTCTGGGAAGCCCCCGTTCGGAGAGTCACCGCGTTGGGGGTGATGCTCACGGCCACGGAACCGACTTGCTTGGTCCAGGTGACCGACCCCCAGCCATTCATGTAGCCCGCAATGGTCCTCACGTCTGGCGCGGCCGTGAGGTTCGTGAAGGTGAACACGCTATTGGAATTGGTCTGGGAGACCAGGCGGCCAGAGAGGACGTACCCCGAGAGGGTCGCTTCAACGTTGTATTTGTTTCCTCCGTAGTTCCACTCTCCCGAAACGGAGGTGCCGTTTTGAAGGAGGACCACCTGGTAGTTATAGATGTCCTTGTACACTCCGGACACGTTGAGCACCCCGTTCTGGGTGATGCTCACTTGGGCCATGGCTCGCTTGCTCGGGTCCGCGGCCGCCACGGAAGAAATAGTCTGGGCGGTATCCACATGGTCCGGAGGAACCGTATAGGTGCCGGCCACAATGGTTCCGGCGGTGACCTCCCAAAGCACGGTCTTGTTGTTGGGAGCTCCTCCTACTTGGGCCTTGTATTCCAAGACATCCCCCGCCTTCGCGATGGTGGGGGTGTTTGGAGTTATCTGGATGATCACGCCCGGTTGCTTCGTCCAGGTGACCCCCCCCCAGCCGTTCATGTAGCCCGTGATAGTCTTGGCATCCGGGCTGATGGTGAGATTCGTGAATGTGAAGGCGGAAGCCATCGTTGTGGGATTCTTCATGGCCCCCGTTAGGGAGTATCCGTTCATCGTTCCCGTCACCAGATGCTTGGTGCCTCCATAGTTCCAATCCCCGCTCAGGGTGGTACCGTCCTGGTAGAAATTCATGGGGTAGCCGTAGGCATCCTTCCAGAGACCTGAGATATCCAGGATCCCCGTCGGCGTCACGCTGACTTGAGCCGTGGCCTTCTTCGTTCCATCCGCATTGGAGGTGGCGGTCACCACCTGGGCCGTGTAGTCCACACCCGCAGGCACGGTGTAGCTGCCGTTCACCACCGAGCCCGCAGTGGCGCTCCAGGTGATGGATTTATCCGCCGCGCCGCCCACCTCGCCGACGAAGGCCAACACGTCACCGGGCTTGGCGATGGCCGGGGCGTTGGGAGTCACCTTGATGATGACCCCCGGCTGTTTGGTCCAGGTTACCCCCCCCCATCCATTCATGTAGCCCGTGATGGTCTTTGCATCCGGGCTAATGGTGAGATTCGTGAATGTGAAGGCGGAAGCCATCGTGGTGGGATTCTTCATAGCTCCCGTGAGGGAGTATCCGTTCATCGTTCCCGTCACCAGATGCTTGGTGCCTCCATAGTTCCAATCCCCGCTCAGGGTGGTGCCGTCCTGGTAGAAATTCATGGGGTAGCCGTAGGCATCCTTCCAG
>JACPUT010000012.1 GCA_016192145.1 Acidobacteriota bacterium
AAACTACTCCGAAAATCGACGCCGCCGTTCAAATCGACACCAACTTCTATGTCTCTTGAATGTGTACCACCACTGGGTTTCCCGTGATTGCTAGGGATATAAGCCGGACACTAGTGGTGATGAACAGTGATGAACGGTGATAAAGAAAACCGGGGCTTTATCTCCCTTCATCTCTGTTCATCTCTGTTCATCTCTGTTCATCTCTGTTCATCTCCGGCTTTCCTTTTCCGGGTTGCAGTCTCTGGCGCTCATTCCGGCGCGGCCCGGCGCTGGATGGCTTTGGCGAAACGCTCGGCTGAACCCGGCCCCTGGGCGAAGAAGAGGCTGGGTTCCGTCAGTTCCAGTTCCAGCACCACGGGCAGGCCGGCCTCATCCTCGATGAGGTCGATGCGGGCGTAGAGCAGGCCGGAGAAGGGCATGGCGCGCAGGGCGGCCTCGGCGGTCCGGTGTTCCTTTGGGGTGGGCGCGCGCGGAGTGATCTCCTCGGGCGCGAAGAGGCCTTCCACCAGCCCCGCCCCGCGGCGCAGGAGCGGTCCCTTGCGGATGGCGTGGCTGAAATGGCCCTCGAAGGCCAGCATCGCGGTTTCGCCCCGGGTGTCCACGGAGGCGAGGTAGGGCTGCAGCATCGCGCTGCGGCCCTGGCTGAGCAGGCGTGCCAGGTGATCCTGCGCATGCGCCAGGTCATCCACGGCATAGCGGGCAGCATCTTTGGAGCCCGCGCCGATGGCGGGTTTCAGCACGAATTCCCGGAAGGCCATCGGCCGCCCCACGCTGAACTCGCCGCGATGGAGAAAGGTCTCGAGGGCCCCGATGGGATGCTCGCCGGGTTCCACGAACCGGGTGGGCACCACGGGGACGCCGCCCCGGTGGAGCTCCAGCAGGTAGTGCTTGTCCGTGTTCCACCGCACCACCTCGGGTGGATTCAGCAGGCGGGTGGCCTTGGCGGTGTTCGCGCACCAGTCGAGAAACACCGGAAGGCGCGGCACGTAGTCCCAGGTGGAGCGTAGGATGGCCGCCTGGAAGCGGGACCAGTCCACGTCGGCATCCCAGCAGTGGGCCTCGGCTACTGCCCCTTCGGCCCGCAGGGCATCGAGGAGCGGTTGCAGATCCTGATCAAGCCCGAGGGCTTCCTGGGCCGTGACGAGGGCGATGGGGAGCATCGTCCCATCCTACGCGGAGTCCGCGGTGCCACCTACCAGCGGGTCTTCACCCGGTAGGTGAGGGTGGCCGACCCTTCGGCGGGCACTTTCACCTCGAAGCGGGCGGTGCCCGAGCTGGTCTTCTTCCAGTCCTGGCTGGCCTGCAGGATCTCCCAGTCGCCGTGGATGGGCTCGACCACGAGGACGGTGACGGCCTCCTTCTTGGCGTTCTTCAGCACCACCTCGTAAGCGCTTTCGCTGCTGCTGCCGTATTTCCCGAAGCGGCCCAGGGCCCTGTAATCCGTCTGCTTGCGGCGGGCGGTGACATCGAAGGCCTCCCCCAGCTTGAGGCGCACGGTCTCGCGCTTCGGCGTGTGGTCGATGCGATCCTCGCCGATGAATTGGGCCCGGCCCTCGCTATCGCGTTTGTACATGCGGAGGATGCCCTTGGGCAGCGGCATGCCGAGGTGGTTGGCCTCGGTGTTGTCCAGCTCCACGAACACGCCCGCTTTCAGTTTGTCGCCGAGGTCGTTTTGGGCATTCGTGTACCACCAAGATTGCCCCTCCAGGCGGAACTCCTTGCGTACGGATACGCCACTGGCGCTGAGCAGGGCCACCTGCTTCGTCTGGTTCGCCGCCAGGGTGGTGGGTCGGTCCAGGGTGTAGAGGTGGTACTCGAAGAGGCTCTCCTCCTTCATCTCCGCCGCCTTATCCACGCCCCTGGCCAGGGCCATCATGGGGGCCGGGCGCGGCGTATCCCGCACGCGGTTCACATCCCCCGCCACCAGCTGCAAGGTGGCATTCGGATAAGCGGCGCCGCTCTGGTTGGTGAGGGTCACCCAGCCGTTGAGGTCCAGGGTCTTCTCGTCCGCACTGAGGTTGGCCACGTAGTCCGCCTTCCACCCGAGGCCGGAGGTGAGGTAGCTCAGCTCCAGGGCCTGGGCCTTCTCGGCGCCGCTGGCCAGGGTGATCACCAGCGTGGGCCGGGCCCGCAAATTGGCGGGGACCCTGGGATAGACGAGGCGCCCGGGCACGGAGGTCTCGATGCGATCGGCGAACTGCAGCACCACGCCCGAGTTGGTGGCCAGCACCGTGGCCTCCTCCCGCGCCTCCGTGCTGCCCGGCCCCGAGGCGTTGGGCTTCTGGGAGACCACCACCACCTTCTCGCCCACGTACTTCTCCAGCAGCTTCTGAGGCGTCAGCAGATCGAAGTCGAAGTTCTGCTCCACTACGAAGAATCCCTTCGGGTCCGTGAGGTTCCGCAGCAGCGCCGTCTCCGGCCGGATCTGCGCCGACACCTCCTGGAAGGCCAACCGCACTTCGCCCTTGGGCAGGCGCACCAGCCGCTGATCCTTCACCAGGGCCAGGTTGTCGTTGTAGATGGTCACGGCCAGGGCCTTCTGGTCGGTCTGGGTGGTGGGGGTCTCGCCGGGGGTTTGGCCGAGGAGGAGGGTGGGCAGGGCGGCGAGGGCGAGGGTGCGGGAGGTCATGGTGGCTCCAATGAGGTGGGAGTGATCAATGGGGAATGCCGGGGCGGGGGAAATCCTTTCAATTGCCGGGTGCGAGCGTAAAGGATGGGGGCTCAACGGCGGGGTCGCCAAGGGATGCGCACGGTGTATGAGAGTTGCTGAGTGCCATTCGAAGGAGGGGGAATGGTGAAGCGGATTTGGTTCGAGGAAGGACGCTCCGAGGGCAGGTTCGACCTGACCAGAATCCAGCCAGGTTCCATCCACTGGCGCAGCACGAGGGGCGTGGGATCAGAACTCAGATGGCGGAGGTCCACCTCCCAGGTCATTTCCACTCCCTTCCGGGACTTCCTGATATTGGCCAGTCGGCGTTGCCCGGCCCAACTACGGGCGGAGCCCGGCCAGCATTCGATGCGCTCCCCGCGACTGAGAGATTCAAAGGGCAGCGGCTCCAGGGGAATCAAGGCCCCATCCGGTCGGGCTTCCGCTAGCTGTAGCTGTCCCTCAGGCAGGGGGCGCCCCAATCCGGATGCCTCGTCATTGATCCAAGCCAACCCTGCCTGTACGTTCAATGCCTCCCACGCCAGGGCCTCAGCGGATTGGGTCTGTGCGAGGAAGGCGTGGGCCTCGGTGGTAGGAAGGTCCTCAGGGAACCCATCGTTGAAGAGATCGGCCCGATGGAGACGATTGACAGGGATTCCTTCCACTTGGAAGAGGCGAACTTGCTTCGTCTGGCCTTGGGCCAAGGTCGTGGGCCGGTCCAAGGTATAGAGGTGATAGTCCGCGAGCTTATCCTCGTCGAATGAGGGAGCCACGGTAGCAGCAGTCGTCGTGCTGGTCTTGTCCACTTGGGTCACGTCCGGGTCGCTGGGCTCGGGATCTGGATCCGGCACTAAGTTTGGATCGCCAGCCACCAATTGGAGGTGAGCTTCAGGGAATGTTTCCACGGATTCGTTGGTGAGGGTCACCAATGCTTGCAGGTCCAAGCGATCTTGGTGTGGATGATAGGTGCCGGTGTACTGGACGGACCAGGAGAGCCCGTCTGTGAGGTAGGTGAGCTGGACCTCGCCGGAGCCGCCATTCTTGACCTCCAAAGACTCCACGAGGGTCGGGGAGGCCCGAAGGCCCGGAGGCAGGGCGCGGAATGCCAGGGTTTCCGGACTCGCGGATTCAAAGCCGGCCGCGGTCTTCACCAGGACCTGAGGATCCTTTCGAACCCGGGGGACTTTGGCCCACCGTCCCCGATAGATCCGGGCTGCGCGCCACACCGCGGGCATGGGATCCAGCTTGGCCTCCAGGCGCGTTCGTGGCGGAGGGAGGATATCGGCTGGAACCGGGAGGGAAACCAGAGTTCCTTCGGCGTCAAGGCGTTCCGGCCAGGGCAAGCGCACCCATTGACCCAGGCTGCCGTGAGCCAGGTTGGAGGGGCTCAGCAGGTTGAATTCAAAGTTCTGTTCGAGGAGCTGGACGTCCAGGGGCTTCAAGGGTTCGAACAATGCGGTCTTGGGGCGGATCTTGGGGCTGAGGCCTGCGAAGGCCAGGCGGATGGGGCCCGGCGGCAGGTCGACCCTGCGGCGATCCCGCACCACCGCGAGGCCCTGATGGTAGAGGGTTAGGGCCAGTCCCGTGCGGTCCGTGGCCCGGGAGGTGATTTCTCCTTCGGGCTGTTGGGCCCATAAGGAGAGCACACAAGCAAGTGCGTACATCCATCGCATGATCGCCACACTATGACACGGGGCTGACCCTGCCGAGTGGTCCTGCTTCAGTGAAGCGTCACCACCGTGACCTCAGGCCCCCCTTGGTTCTGAGGCGCATCTTCCACGCGGCTGTTGGGGTGGTCGCGCAATGGGTTGAGCGGGGAGAACTGCCCAACGCAGAGGCGCGGAGGCGCGGAGACGCAGAGGAAAGCAGGGGGCGGTCTCGGAGTCGACTACCCTCTGCGCCTCCGC
Source organism: Acidobacteriota bacterium (assembly GCA_016192145.1). Lineage (GTDB taxonomy): Bacteria > Acidobacteriota > Holophagae > Holophagales > Holophagaceae > JAFDVN01. The sequence continues at coordinate 4,555 of JACPUT010000012.1, forward strand.
GTCTCTGCGCCTCTGCGTTTCGCTTTTGGGTGGAAGGCCGGGAACCTCAGCGCAACGTCACCACCGTAGCGCCCGCCCCGCCCTGATTTTGCGGCGCATCTTCCACCCGGGTGATGCCCGGATGCCCGCGCAGGGCTTCGCGCACGGCTGCCTTCAACCGGCCAGTGCCATGCCCGTGCACGATGCGGAGGTACTTCCGCCCGCTGGCGATGCCCGCCTCCACGAAGCGGTAGACCTCGGCGTCGATGTCGTCGCTGGCGCGGCCGATGAGGGTGAGCTGCTGGGCGAGGTCGTCGTCGGCCTCGGCCCGCACGCGCACCTGGCCCTTGGGCTTCACGTCCATCTCCTTCCGGCCGATGGGCTCCAGCTCGCCCAGGCGGCATTCGAAGCGGCGGCCGGGGGCGGTCTCCAGGGTGACGCGGTCACCCTTGAGGACGACGACCTTGCCCTCGAGGCCGAGGCCCCGATGGCGGGCGTAGGCGCCCTCCTTCACTTCGGCGATCTTCTCGGTGGGCTTGCCACGCTTGAGCAGGGAGGCCAGCTCGGCCTCGGCGATCTGCTTCATCTGCTTCACGCGCTCGGTGGCTTCGGTGCCCGTGCGGTCGGCCTCTGGCGCGGAGGACGCGGCCTTGGCCTTCGCCTTCAACTCCTTCACGAGGCGCTTGCCTTCGTGATCCACGAACTCCAGGGCGCGCGTGAGCTTCTCGGCGGCTTCCCGGGCGAACTTCTCCTGATCGAGGCGGAGCTTCTCCTCCCGCTGGCGGAGCTGTGTCAGATCCTTCTGGACGGCGGCTTCCCGGCGGTGGACTTCCTCCGTCTCCTCCAGGAGCCGCACGCGGTCGGCCTCCAATTCCTTGAGGAAGTCCCGCCAGTCCTTTTCCCGCTGGCCCAGGGCGCTCTCGGCCTTTTCGAGCACGGGTTCGGGCAGCCCCAGGCGGCGGGCGATGGCCAGGGCGCGGCTCTGGCCCGGCAGGCCCACCATGAGGCGGTAGGTGGGGGCCAGCTTCTCCTCATCGAACTGCACGCTGGCGTTCTGGAAGCGCTGGTGGCGCAGGGCCCACTGGCTGATCTCGCCCAGGTGCGTGGAGCAGAGGATCCAACAGCCGCGCCGCGAGAGGGCATGCAGCACGGCCACGCCCAAGGCCGCGCCCTCCTTGGGATCCGTGCCGGTGCCGAGTTCATCCAGCAGCACGAGGCCGCCATCCTTGGCTTCCGAGAGGATCTGCTTCAAGTGCACCACGTGGGAGCTGAAGGTGGAGAGGCTGCCCACCAGGGTCTGGTGGTCGCCGATGTCGGCGTGGAGCGAGGGCAGGGGCGGCAGGCTGCTGCCGCTCTCGGCGGGGATGGGGCAGCCGCAGGCGCCCAGGGACCACAACAGGCCCACGGCCTTGAGCACCACCGTTTTGCCGCCGGTGTTGGAGCCGGAGATGACGAGGCTGGGGCGCTCCCGCTCCAGGATGAGGTTCAGGGGCACCACGGCGTGGGGCAGGGGTTCGAGGCCCATGCGCTCGCGCACCTGGGGCAGCAGCAGGGGGTGCTTGGCCTGGAGGAGGCAGAGCCGCGCGGGGGATTCCGCGGGCAGCCCGCCTTGGATCAGCGCCGCCCAGCCCAGGAGGGCGAGGGTCTCATCCACTTCCACCTGGAAGTCGGCCCAGGCGGCGAAGGCCTGGCGCTGGGCGCGCAGTTCCTCCAGCAGATCGCGGAGGAAGGCGATGACGGCCTCGCGGTACTCGGCGTCCGCCTCCACGAAGTCATTGTTGAGGCCCACGGCCTCGTGGGGCTCCAGGAACACGGTGGCGCCGCTGCCGCTGCGATCCAGCACGAGGCCGGGCACGAGGCCGCGCTTGTCGCTGCGCACGGGCAGGCAGAAGCGGCCGTTGCGCTCCACGATGCCGGATTCCACGAAGGCCTCCGGCACCTGCCGCATGAGTTTGGCGAGCTTGGCCTGGATGGATTGGTAGGCGGAACTCCGGGCGTGGTGGAGGCTGGCGAGGCCGGGCACCTTGAGGGGATCCAGCTGGCCATCCTCCGTGAAGAAGCGGCGCAGTTTCTCGGCTATGGGAGCGGGATCCGAGAGGATGAGGGCCGTCACCTGCAGGCGGTCGATGCCCAGGTGGGTGCCGGTGGGGGCCGGGCGCTCCTGCCCTTTCTCGTCCTTGGGCCAGCCCAGATCGGCGGTGCTGCGGATGAGGGTGGCGAGGGCCTGGAGGCCTTCGCGCAACTGGCGCCAATGCTCGGGCAGCAGCCAGCCCGCCGGGCTCAGCAGCTCCCCGAAGGCCTCGTCCATGGGCATCACGGGGAAGGCCTGGGGCCGGGCGGCATGGGCGTCCCGCAGCTCCTCCTGATGGAGGCGGCGGACGCCGGAGCGGCCATCCTCGGGCGCCATGGCCTGGATCCGTGCGCGGCCACCCCGGGTGCGGGCGAAGCCGGCCACCAAGGCGAGGACGTCGGGGAATTCGAGGTTGGCGCGTTCTTCGTTCATGAGGGGGCTCTGGGCTCTCGGCTATAGGCTTTTGCTGGGCTCGACCCAACAGTGCGATACGGATAGGTGGGTCGGCGCAAGCAAGAGCCCAGAGCCCAAAGCCTAGAGCCAAAAAAGGCCCGCGTGAGCGGGCCTTTTTCAAAGTGAAGGCTTTTACGCCCCCATGATACGGCGCTCCTGCGCGAGGCGCTTGAGGCTCTTCTTGCGGGCGGCGAGCATCTTCCGCTTGCGCTTGGCAGAGGGTTTCTCAAAGTGCTGACGCTTCTTCAGCTCGCTGAGAATGCCGGACTTCTCGCACTTCCGCTTGAAGCGGCGCAGCGCGTTTTCGAAGGTTTCGTCTTCCTTGATCTTGACGAGTGGCATGTGTGGTTTCCCCCCCTTCTACCTTAGATTCGCCCGCACCCGAGGTTCGGACCGAAGGAACAGTCTATCCCTGAATGGGGGCCAATACGAGGGGAAATCATAGTCTTCAGGGGGTTTTCCGTTGAGGGTGGGAGGCCGCCACGGCTACCCTGACAAAGTCCCCAACCCGCTGGAACCCTTAATGAACCGACCCCTGCTCCTCATCGTGGATGGTGAGTCCCTCCGGACTCCGGGGCTGGTTTCGGCCATGGAAGGGGATGGCTGGCTGGTCCAGTGGGTCAAGCTCGATGATGTGGACGCCTTCCTGGCCAAGGGCGTGACGCCGGATCTCCTCCTGTTGGATGGCCATTCCCAGGGAACGCCGGGGGTGAGGAAGATCCGCAGCCGGATCGCCGGGCTGCCGGTGCTCGTCATGGTGGATCATCCCGGCGCCACGCCGCCGACGGAGGAGGGCATCCAAGGGGTGCTGGAGCTGACGCTGCCCCATGGTGAGATCACCGCCGCCCTGCGCCGCTACTGGCCCGCGGGGAGCAAAGCCGAGGCCCAGGTGCCCCTCACCAGCCACGACATCTTCGGAGACCTGGTGGCGGAGATCGAACAGGAAGGCACGGCCTCGGGCACCGATCCCTTCGCGATCCTGGATCGCGCCCCGGGCGTGGAGGCCAAGCCGGGCCTCCCCATCGCACCCGTGGAGCCCATCCACGTGCCCCGCCCCAACACGGAGCCACCCAAACGGCAGATGACCACCGAGGACATCTTCGGGGATGTGCTCGAAGAGATCGAGGGCATGGGCAAGGGCGCGGCCCTTCCCGCCGCCAAGGCTCCCACGGTGGCGAGGGTTCCGGCCGCCAAGGCCGAAGCCACGCCCGTGTCCGAACCGTCGGTGGAGGCCACGCCCCTGGGCAAGGGGGACTTCACCCTCACCGGGATCTCCGGCGTGCATGATCCCTTCGACTGGTCCAAGGCCGATAGCAGCCCTTCGGCGGAAGTGCCCGCCAAGGGCCCGGTCACGGCGCCTCCCGGATCCCCTCAGCCCCAACAGGCCAGGTCGGAGACCGCCGGACAGGTGCCCATCTCCCAGGCCCTGGAGGAGTACGGGAACTACTACCTCCTCGAGAAGATCGCCGTGGGCGGCATGGCCGAGCTCTTCAAGGCCCAGCAGCGGGGGGTGCAGGGCTTCCAGAAGATCGTCGCCATCAAGCGCATCCTGCCCCACCTCAGCGACAACGAGGACTTCGTCACCATGTTCATCGACGAGGCGAAGCTGGCCGCCCAGCTCACGCACCCGAACATCGTGCAGATCTTCGACCTCGGCAAGGCGGGCAACAGCTACTACATCGCCATGGAATACGTGAACGGCCGGGACCTGCGCACGTTGTTGCGGAAGGCCCGGGAATACGGCCTGGCCTTCCCCGAGGCCGTGGCCGGGTTCGTGTTGATGAAGGTGGCGGCCGCGCTGGACTACGCCCACCGCAAGAAGGGCTTCGACGATCGCGAGCTGAAGCTCGTGCACCGCGACATCAGCCCCCAGAACGTGCTCATCAGCCAGGAAGGCGCCGTCAAGCTGGTGGACTTCGGCATCGCCAAGGCCGTCTCCAAGGCCAGCCACACCGTGGCGGGCGCCCTGAAGGGCAAGCTCCTCTACATGAGCCCCGAGCAGGCCATGGGCCAGGCTCTGGATAACCGCTCCGACCTCTATTCCCTGGGGCTGGTGCTCTTCGAGATGCTCACGGGCGAGCGCTGCTTTCAGGCGGACAGTGAACTGGGCGTGCTGGAGAAGGTTCGCCTGGGCCGGGTGCTGGACGTCACGGTGCTGAACCCGCAGGTGAGCCGCGAGATGGCGGCCATCGTCACCAAGAGCCTCCAAAAGAACGTGGACCACCGCTACCCCAGCGCCCGCTTCATGGAACGCGACCTGCGCGAGCTGCTCATGAAGCAGGGGCATATCCCCACCGAGCACGACGTGGCCGAGTACATCCATGCGCTGCTGACCGGCACCAAGGAGGACGTGGAACGCGTGATGCACTCCCGCTTCCCCCAGCCCACGCTGCAACTGGCCCCCCAGCTCACCTCCGGCAGCAATGCCTCCTTGCAGGAGACCCAGGCGGGCATGCCCACCTCCAGCGGACCCACCAACGGGAACTACGCCGAGCTGCCTCCGCCCCCGGAGCGCCTGGAGCCCCCGGCGGTCAAACCCATGTGGCTGCTGCCCGTCATCCTCGCCCTGCTTGGGATGCTGATCACCCTCATCTGGGTGGCCGGTCGCACCTGAGTGGGATAAAATTCAAGACCACCCATTATTTTGCCAACGCCACCACTGGAGCCACCATGGAACTTTCCCAGGATCAAAAAGCCTTTTACGAGACCACCCGCACCCGGTGCCGGACCGAGGTGGATCAGATCAACAACACCATCGCCGCCGAAGTGCAGCGCGTGCGTGACCTCCTGACCTCCCTGAGCAACCGCAAAGCCGCCGTGATCCAGATGTACGGCGCCGCCTGCGAAGTGCTGGGCGAAGAGAACGATCTCGCGGAAGAGAACGTCGAGATCCAGTTCTAAAATCGAACCACCAAGACACCAAGACACTAAGAACTGCAAAAGGATCAAAATCCTCTTTTGCGGTTCTTGGTGTCTTGGTGGTGAATCTATCAGGTGTCGATGCTGAACAGCGGCGCCTGGCACTTCGTGCAGTTGGTGAGGTGCTGGGCGTTCTTGTGGCCGCAGTGGGGGCATTCCTTGTGGGCGGCCTTGCGACGGCGGAGCATGCGGATCCAGATCAGGCCCAGGAGCAGCGTGAGCACGCCAGCCTTCTGCAGGCTCGTGATGGCCAGCATCGGCTTCTTCGGGGCGGGGGAGGGATTCCCCTCCAGGGAAATGGAGGGCTGCGCCTCCAGCCTCCAGCCTCCAGTCTCCAGCCTCACGAATCCACCTTAAGGATCGCCAGGAAGGCCTCCTGCGGGATCTCCACGGATCCGATGGCCTTCATCCGCTTCTTGCCTTCCTTCTGCTTGTTCAGGAGCTTCTTCTTGCGGCTGATGTCACCGCCGTAGCACTTGGCGGTCACGTCCTTGCGGCGGGCCTTCACGTTGGTGCGGGCGATGATCTTGGCGCCGATGGCGGCCTGGATGGCCACGTCGAACATCTGCTGGGGGATCACTTCCTTCATCTTCGAGCAGAGGGCGTGGCCCAGGGTCACGCTCTTGGCGCGGTGCACGAGGATGCTGAGGGCGTCCACGGCCTCGCCGTTCACGAGGATGTCCATCTTCACGAGGTCGGATTCCACGTAGTGCTTCATGTGGTAGTCGAAGCTGGCGTAGCCCTTGGAGAGGCTCTTGAGCTTGTCGTAGAAGTCCATCACCACTTCGTTGAGGGGCAGCTCATAGACGAGCATGACGCGGTCGGAGCTGACGTATTCCAGCTTTTGCTGGATGCCGCGGCGCTCCTCGCAGAGCTTGATGAGGCCGCCCACGAAATCCGTGCGGGTGAGGATCGTGGCCTCGATGATGGGCTCTTCGATGCGGGCGATGCGCTGGAGGTTGGGCAGCTTGGAGGGGTTGTCCACCTCCACCGAATCCCCGTCCGTGAGGAACACGTGGTAGCGCACGCTGGGGGCGGTGGTGATGAGGTCCAGATCGAACTCGCGCTCCAGGCGCTCCTGCACGATCTCCATGTGGAGGAGGCCCAGGAAGCCGCAGCGGAAGCCGAAGCCCAGGGCCGTGGAGGTCTCGGGTTCGTAGGTGAAGCTGCTGTCGTTGAGGCGCAGCTTCTCCATGGCGTTGCGAAGGTTCTCGAAGTCGTCGCTGGAGGTGGGGAAGATGCCCGCGAAGACCACGGGCTGCACTTCCTTGAAGCCCTTCAGCATCTCCGTGGCGGGCTTCGTGTTGTGGGTGACCGCGTGGGTGATGGTGTCGCCCACCTTCACGTCCGCCAGCTGCTTAATGGAGGCCACGAGGTAGCCCACCTCGCCCACGGACATCTCGGGGCGCTTGGACATCTTGGGATCGAAGACGCCGATCTCGTCCACCCGGTACTCGCTGAGGTTGGACATGAAGCGGATCTGATCCCCTTGGCGCACGGTGCCGTTCATCACGCGGATGAGGTTCACGATTCCGCGGTAGGGATCGTAGTAGCTGTCGAAGATGAGGGCTTGCAGGGGGGCCGAGGCGTCGCCGACGGGGGCGGGGATGTATTTCACGATGTGTTCGAGCACCTGTTCGCAGTTCAAGCCGGTCTTCGCGCTGATGTTCACGTGGTGCTCGGTGTCCACGAGGCCGATCACCGTATCGATCTGCTCCAGCACCCGGGCGGGATCGCTGGAGGGTAGGTCCGCCTTGTTGAGGACGGGGAAGACCTCCAGGCCGTTCTCCAGGGCCAGGTAGGTGTTGGCGAGAGTTTGCGCTTCCACGCCCTGGGTGCTGTCCACCACGAGGATGGCGCCCTCGCAGGCGGCGAGGCTGCGGCTCACCTCGTAGGTGAAGTCCACGTGGCCGGGGGTGTCGATGAGGTTCAGGGTGTAGGTCTTGCCATCCTGCGCCGTGTACATGCAGGTGACGGCGTGGGCCTTGATGGTGATGCCGCGCTCCCGCTCCAGATCCATGTCGTCCAGGATCTGGGCCTGCATGTCGCGGTGGGCCACGGTCTTGGTCAATTCCAGCAGGCGATCCGCCAGGGTGGATTTGCCGTGATCGATGTGGGCGACGATGGAGAAATTGCGGATGAGCTGGGGATCGGTCACGAAGGCCTCTGAACCCTATATTCTAGCCGCTTACCCGGGCTCTGTCCGTTGGTGCTTATGTCCTTGGTCCTTAGTCCTTGGTCCTTCGCTGGGTACGGCCCAGCCGGTGGGTCGGCGCGCGATCTTTTTGCCAAGGACTAAGGACCAAAGACCAAAGACCGAGGTTGCATCAATTGCGTTCCGACCCATGAGGCGGTTATCTTCCCCGGGGAGGCCCCATGACCCAGCGCGTCCTCATGGCCGAGGACATCGCCATCAACCGGCGGATCCAGCAGGCGCAACTCGAGCCCATGGGAATCGAGGTGGTGCCCGTGCTGAATGGCAACCAGGCCGTGGAGGCCTGCAAGAAAGGCGATATCGACCTGGCCATGCTCGACCTGGTGATGCCCGGAATGGATGGGTTCGCGGCTTGCCAGGCCCTGCGCGCGGATGGGGATACGGCCCGCATTCCCATCTTGATCCTCACGGCCTTGGCTGGGGATGCCAAGGCCCGCAGCCTCGCGGCGGGCGCGGATGACTTCCTCCGCAAGCCCGCCAATAGCCTGCTGCTGCAGCGCCGGGTGACGAACCTCCTGGAGCTCGGCGCCTTCGAGCGCGGCTGGACGAGCGCCCTCCCGGCCCCTCGGGGCGAGGTGTGGGTGGTGAGCCCGGTGGCCCACGTGCGCTCCGTGCTGGTGGCCCAGGTGCGGGATACGGGGGGCGGCCGGGAGTTTGAGAGCCTGGACGGTCTGCTGGCCCTCCTCGCTTCGGAAGCACCCGCGTTGGTGGCGCTGGATTGGGCCCTGGGGCCCACGGCGCTGAGGGACTTCGCCATGCGCATGCAGGCCAATCCCGCGCTCAGCTCCACCCCCATGCTGCTGCTCCATCCTGCGGGGGATCTGCCCGTCATCGAGGCCAACCCGCCCGTGGTCGACGACTTCCTTGAGCTGCCCTTCCAATCCGCCGATCTGAAGCACCGCGTCGGCCTCCTGCTGAGGTTGTCCCGGGCCCGGCGGGCCACCCTCTGAGCGTCCATTGATCCGGGCGGCCCTGCTGTTCCTGGTGGCCGCGGCCCTACGCCCGCCCCTGTCCGCGCAGGAGGGGGTCGAGGTCCTGCGGGCGCGGGTGACGGATGGGAATAGGCCTCTGGCGGGGGTCCGGGTCGGTTTGGATTGGCCCCGGAAGGTCCACCCGCGCTCCGACCACGCGGTGGTGGTGACGGACGCCGCGGGAGCCTTCGCATTGCCCCTGGCGGCAGGAGCGCCCCGCCGCCTCGTGTTTGAAAAGGCGGGCTGGTTCCGGGAGATCGTGCCCGAGGGGGGCTGGGGCCCGGAATTCCGTTTGCGGGAGGCAGCCCAACATCGCTCCGAGAAAGTGCTCGTGGTGAGGCTGGAGGTGCCGGGCAGGGAGGAGGTTCCCGATTCCGAGCTGCGGCACCTCTTCTTCAGCCGCGGGTGGGGCGTGGCCAGCGTCGCGAACTACTTCCACGAAATCAGCAAGGGTGCCCTGGAACTGGAGGAGGGGCGGTGGCTCCGCTTCCCCTTTCCCGAGGCACTGGGCGTGGAACCCGATGAGGAAACCCACGAAATCGGCCAGTGGGTGTTGGACCGATTGAAGGGGCTTCCGCTGGCGGATCTTGACCGGGTGGACAACGCCACGGGGGCCCCGGTGCCGGACGGACGACCCGATCACATCTGGGTGATCCTTCCGGGTGCGCCGCGGTCCATCACGACGCAGCCGGAGCACCTGAAGCCCATCAGCCTGCTGGAGCCGTTGCCTTGGGACAGGACGGTGCGCTGGCCCCTGCTCGTGATGCCGGATCAGGTGGTGCTGGGCAACGTGGTTCACGAGGTGATGCACGCCATGGGCGAGCATCGCGTGGATGACTTCTACCTCGATTGCGGGGATCCGCTTACGGCCGGCGTCTGGGACGTGATGGACGTGGGCATGTATCGGGGCTGGGATCGGCACCACCCCCTCGAGGGCCCCTGGGTCGATGACACGGCCTACAGCCCGAGCCAGCCCATGGGCTGGACTCGGGCGCAACTCTGGTACCGGGGTTCCTTCCAGGCCACGGTGCCCGCCGTGCGCGTGGCGGGCGGATCCTGGCAGGGCTGGATCGATCCCCTGGCGCGGGCTCCGGGGCAGCACCCCCAGCGGGTCCTCGTGCCCGATCCGCGCCGCAAGGGGCGCTTCTGGGAACTCAATGTCCGACGCCCCTGGGGCTTCGACGCGGGGACGGTGGCGGGTCGCACCGGGCCGGGCCGCGAGGGCCTCGTGGTGGCGCGGGTGGATCCCAGCCGCCTCAGCCACGGCGATCCGCGGGGACCGGTGCGCGTGCTGGATGCCCATCCCGGAACCCCGGAGCCGGCCCACCCCCGCTTTCCCTGCGGCCGCTACGAACTGGACGACGCCGCCTACAACCTGGGCCCCGCGGAGATCGACGCCGGGGAGGATGGCCCCCTGGCCTGGGGCATCGTGGCCGAGGATGCGGAGGGCCGCCTGAAGGTGCGCCTGCGCCTGAAGCCCACCGGGCGAACCCGAGGCAAGGTACGCTGACGGGAAATCCCGGAGCTTCCATGCGCGTTCCCCCGTTGCTCGCTTCCTGCGCGATCCTCGCTGCCCCCCTGTGTGCCCAGGCACCGGACGCGAAGGCCGTTCATAAGGTGCTGGATGACTGGCATGACGCCGCTGCCAAAGCCGACGAAGCCCGCTACTTCGGCCACCTGACCGCCGACAGCGTCTTCATGGGCACCGATGCCACGGAGCGCTGGGACAAGGCGGCCTTCCTCGCCTTCGCCCATCCCTACTTCGCGAAGGGCAAGGCCTGGTCCTTCAATGCCGTGCGCCGTGCGGTGATGTTCAGCCCCGATGGTAGGACGGCCTGGTTCGACGAGGATCTGGATACGCCCAACATGGGCCCCTGCCGGGGCACCGGCGTGCTGAGCCTCCAGGAGGGGCGCTGGATGATCCGGCACTACAACCTCACGGTGCCCATCCCCAATCCCCTGATGGACGATGTGAAGAACCGCATCGCGGCGCACCTCAAGCAGACCTTGAAATAGCGGCTGGGACGCAGCGCGCCCGGCGGACCGGGCGCGGAGGGAACAAGTACGTGGATCAGGAGCGGCGATCCACCGTGGCGGTGAAGCGGCAAGGGCCAACCCTGAAGGCCCATCCGAGGATGAGGGTTCGAACGCGGGTTTCCTGGGCGAAGGTGCGGTCGAAAGTCACGGCAGAGACCCTGCCCTGGGCATCCACTTCCACCGTGAACGTCGTGCCGCTGGGCAGGTGGGCCAGGGCGGCCTGGTGGGCCGGAGCGGACAGCAGGCCGTTCAGGGCCCGGAGGAGGCCGGCATCATCGATCCCGCCGGTGAGCACGAGCAGGGATTGCACGCGAAGGGCGCTGCCCTGGGCCGCGGCTTGATCGGTGTTGGTGGCTCGCTCCCTGCGGCCCAGGTCTTCCTTGGCCGCCAAGTTGGCCTTGGCTTCATAGGCGGAATAGACCGGTGAGGCCGGCGGGGGGGCGTAGGCGAGGGCGCCACCGGCAGCGGACTGATGGCCCACGGCCATATCGCTCACGCCTTCCGGCAAGGGAAGGGGCTGGGTCACGGAGGTCGCCTGGCCACCGGCGTTCCGCACCTGGGTGTCCACGGCCACGAAGGAGGTGTGGGCCGTGAGCAAGCTGTACTTCAGGCCCAGGTTGGTGATCTCGGCCTTGCGATCCGCCGTTTCGCCGAACTGGTTGTAGTCGGAGAGCAGCTGCACGCGTTGGCGGGCCCAGAGCTGGCGCAGGGCGCCGTTCGCAGGGGAGGGCTTCACGTGGGAGACCTCGAAGGTCTGGTGCCAGGGGCCCTGGCCCGTCATGCCCGAGAGGGTGAGGGTGCCCTTGGGGTCGCCCTTCCACTTGCCCCAGCAGAGCACGGGGCGCTCGGCGAGCACGTCGGGCAACGACTGGGGTTCCACGTCATGGATCTCGAAGCCCTGGGCGGCGAGCTTCACCTGGCTCAGGGCGGGCGTGCTCACGTAGGCGCGGAAGCGCTCGGCTTCGGCGGCGGCCTGCTGGGGTTGGGTCAGCACGAAGGCCTCGCCCTGGCCCGCATGGGCCATGCCCTCGATGAGGTGGCGGTTCACGGAGGAGCCGATGCCGAAGGCGAACATGTTGGCGTCGCCGAGATTCTTGCGGATGAGGTCGTAGATCTGGCCATCGGCGCTGATGTAGCCGTCCGTGGAGATGACGAAGGTGCGGGAGACGCGGGGCACCCGGGGCAGGTTGAGCGCCCGGCGTACGGCCGCGCCCAGCTCGGTGCCGCCGCCGCCGTTCTGGCTGCGCACGAAGGCGAGGGCCTGCTGCAGATTCTCGGGGGTGGCGGGCTGGGAAGCGGGAGCCCACATCGCCGAGCTGCCCTCGAAGACCATGACGTTGAAGAGGTCTTGGGGGCGCAGGCCCTGGATCATCTCCTTCATGAGCTGTTTGGAGATCTCCAGGGGGAAACCCATCTGGCTGCCGGAGACATCCATGATGAAGACGTACTCCCGGGGCGGCATGGCGGCGGGCGCCACGCGCTTGGGCGGCTGCACCATGAGGAGGAAGAAGTTCTCGTCCTGGCCTTGGGTGAGCAAGAGGCCCGACTGCACCTGCCCGCCCGCCAGCTGGTACTTGAGGATGAAGTCGCGGTTGCCACCCTGGGATTCGCTGGGGTCCAGCCTTAGCGTGGCGTCCTGGGCGCCGTCGTAAGCGATGGCCGTCTTGTGCGTGTCGCAGGCCATGCGCTGGATGGCCATGCCGGCCGCGAGCTTCACCTCCAGATCGAAGGTGGTGGTGGGCTTCACGCCTGCCCGGGTGTAGGGATTGGCCACCCAGCCCTCGCCCGTGTGCGAGTCCGTCCCGGGCCGGCCCGCGTAGCGGGGGCCCACGACGGTGGGGTAGACGAAGGCGTAGGTGCCCTCGGATGGCACGAGCAGTTCGGTGTAGCTCAGCTCCACCTTGATCTCGTCGCCGGGCATGACGTTGGCGACGCTCATCTGGAAGACGTTGGGGCGGTGCCGCTCCAGCAGCGAGGCGCTGCGGCCTTCGGTGCGGGCCTGATCGTAAGTCTTGCGAGCCTCATCCCGCGTCTGGATCTTGGCCTGCAGCACCCGCGCGCCGAGGGTCATCTTCATGCCGTAGACGGCGGCCCGCGTGGAGCCCGGGAAGACGTAGATGGCCTCCAGGGGCTTGGTGCCCGTATTGCGGTAGATCTGGGTGACCTTCACGTCGGCGATGACGCCCGCGATGGCAACCTTGGCGGAGGTGGACTTGAGGGGCAGCGCATCCAGGGAGGCATCCCCGCCCGCCACGAAGAAGTAGGGGGATTGGGTGGCATCCTGATTCGCCTCAACCGCCTGCGCGCGGGAGCGCCCCGCCGGCGGGGGCGAGGCCGGGGTGGGGGTGGAAAACCACCCTGCGCAGCAGGCGAGCAGGGCGGCGGTGGACCGGAGCATTCGCATGGCTTCCTCCTGGGTGGCGCCGGGGAGGGGCGCCTTACCGAGGGAATGCCGCCAAGGGGGGGACCCTTTCACCAGGATTCAGGCGGTCCGTTCGACTTTCCTCAGGACGCCGTCCTCCATTTCGTAGATCGTGTCGAAGACATCCAGGGTCCGATGGTCATGGGTGACCACGACGACGGCCGTGCCCTGTTCCCGGGCCACCTTGCGGAAGAGTTCCATGACGGCCCGGCCCCGCTGGCTATCCAGGGCGGCCGTGGGTTCGTCGGCGAGGATGACGGGCGGCGCGGGGGCCAGGGCCCGCGCGATGGCCACCCGTTGTTGTTCGCCTCCGGAGAGCTCCTCGGGGAAGTGGCCCGTCCGATGCCCGACGCCCAGGTACTCGAGCAGCTCCTGGGCCCGCGCGTGGGTATCGGCCCCGAACCGGTCGTTGAGGGTCAGGATCAGGCGCACGTTCTCGTGGACGGACAGGAAGGGGATCAGGTTCGACTTCTGGAAGACGAAGCCGATGCGGGAGCGCCGCAGGGCCGCCAAGTCACCCTGGGCGCGGCCATCTTCCAGCACGCGTTGGCCCATGAGCTCGATCACGCCCCGCTCGGGAGGGTTGAGCAGGCCGAGGCCCGTCAGCAGGGTGGACTTGCCGGATCCGCTGGGGCCGAGCAAGGCGACCACCTCTCCCGGGTGGGCGACCATGGAGACGCCCCGCAGGGCCTTCACCTCGGTATCGCCATGGCCGTAGGTCTTGTACAGGTTTTCAGCTCTTAGGGCTTCCATGGATCACCCCGCCAGGATGAGGGTGGGTGGGATGCGCAGCGCCCGGAGGATCCCCGCGGCGCTGGCCAGGGTCACCAGCACGAACACGAGCAGGCCGACCCCGATGAATTCGCCGGGCCCCAGCACCACCCGCCGCGGGAAGAGGGGGAACACCACCTTGGCGATGGCCAGGGCGAACCCGTAGCCCATGGCCCCGAGCAGGAGACCCTGATGGAGCACCAGCTTCACGACGACGGAACTGCGGGCTCCCAGGAGCTTGAGAAGGGCGATGTCGTGGGTCTTCGCCACGGTCATGTTGTAGAGGATCAGCGTGACGACGATGCCCGAAACCACGGAGAGGAGGGCGCGGAAGAGGCCGATCTGCTTCTTGGACTTCTCGACCACGCCCTTGAGGAGGAGGTCTCGCTGGGCCTGCGCGGTGTAGACCGTGACGTCCGGCCAGGTCTCAAGTCCCTGCCGGACGGAATCCAGCGAGGCGCCGGGCCTCAGGTACACCAGAACGGCGTTCGCGGGGGCGGGGGCCAGCGTGGGGGGCAGGAAGCGCTCGTCCTTCAGGCGATCCTGGTTCGAGAGCGAATCGAGCTCCGTGAGGGCGAGGCGGGACAGGCGGCCTTCCCGCTCCAGCCGACGGGCCTCGGGCGCCTGCCAGGCGAGGATGCCTCGCGCATCCAGCTCCGTGGCGAAGACGCAACCATCGCCGCCCGACGAAAGCATGCCCTTGGTGAGCCCCACCACCGTGAAGGTTTCGTCCCCGAGGGGGAGGTTCTGGCCCAAGGCGAGCCACAGGCTCCGATCCGCCAGGACTTCGCGATGGGGATCGCGCAGGGGACGCCCGGCGACCAAGGGGAGGGATTGCCCCTTGTCTTCGGGCCAGCTGAGTCCCACCACGGACATGCGGAGGCTCCGGCCTCCGACGGCCCGCTGGATGGTGGCCGTGCTGAAACTCCGGGCGGAGGCCACCCCGGCCTGGGCCCGCAGCCGATCCTCCAGGCCCGGCGGCACGGTGGATCGCTCCGCGAAGGGGCCGCGGGTATCCCGCTGCACCACCCAGAGATCCGCGTTCATGTGATCCACCAGCAAGGTGGCATCTTCCACGAGCCCGCGGTAGATGCCGCCCATCGCCAGCACGATGGCGAAGAGGAGGCCGAGCCCCAGGGCCGTGGCTGAAAAACTGAGCCGCTGACGGCGCAGATCCTTCATGGCGAGGTTCACTGGCCCTCCCGGACGCGCACGCGGCGAAGGGAGGGCAGTTCCTTCGGATCCTCCGGGGATCGGAGCACCTGGTCGCCGGGTTCGAGGCCTTCCCGGATTTCCACGAAGTCACTTCCGATGAACCCCGGTCGCACCGGCACTCGGCGGATCCGCCCGCTCCGGGCCACGGTGCAGGTGTTCCCCGAGCCGATGAAGGTGGCGGGGATGCGGACCGCATCCGGTGTTCCCCCGATGGCGATGCGGACGTCGGCCCGCTGGCCGACGGCGAATCCCTCGGGCCACCCCAAGAGCTCCACATCCACGAGGAGCTCGTGGGTCTGCCGATCCGCCTGGCGGGCGATGCGGTCGATCCGCCCCGGGAACACCTGCCCCGGATGGGAACGGAGCACGCCTTCCGCGGGTTGGCCCACCCGGAGGGATCCCAGGGCGGCTTCATCCACCCAGGCCCGGATCCAGAGCTTGCGCGTGCTCACCACGGACAGCACGGGGGTGCCGGCGCCCACGATGTTGCCGGGTTCCCGCAGGCGTTTGACCAGCAACCCGTCCACGGGGCTCAGGAGGCGCACTTCCGAGAGGTTGAGCCGCTGGAGGGATTCGGCGCTGCGGGCGAGGGCGGCGCCTTCGCGGGCGGAAGCGCCCGAGGCATCCACGGCCTTGACCATGGCCTCGGCGACCTTCAACCGCTCCTGCGCGGCATCCAGCTCCGCCCGGCTGAGGATGCCCTCGCGATGGAGCTGCTGGATCCGCTGATGGTCGGCCTTGGCCCGGCTGGCGCTGGCCCGCGCCTGTTCGAGCTCGGCCCCGGTCCGGCCGAGGGCCGCCTCGGCCTGCCCTCGGCCGGAGCTCGCCATGGCGAGCTGGGCCTGGAAGTCCGCGGGATCGAGGCGGCCCAGCACCTGGCCGCGCCGGATGGGAGAGCCCTCATCCACTTGGAGTTCCGTGATCCGCCCCCCCATCTTGAAGGCCAGGGGAACTTCCTGGACGCTCTCCAGGGTTCCGGTGCCCCGCACTTCCCGCAGCACGGGGCCCCGATCCACCCGGTAGGCCGCGGCTTCCACGGGCACGATGAACCGGAAGGCGAGGCCGCCGAGCAGGAGCGCGGGTGGAATCCAAGGGAGGGATCGCCGGGAGGCGACCCATCGCAGAACGTCCTTGGGGGTGGTCATGGGTGCTCCGAAGTCTTGGATTGGGTGGGGGTCAGCAATTGGATGAGGACCTGAAACGCTTCCTGGGCGGCCTCGGGGCGCGCTTGATCCGAGGCCATCGCGCCCAGGAACACCAGGTGCTGCAGAGCGCCGACCACCACGGTGAGCAGGGCCTCGGCGGGAATGTCGCGCCGGATGGCACCCGTCTCCGAAGCCTCCTTCAAGGCGTCGAGGATGCTCGCCCGCGTGCGCTTCACGAGGCGGTGCAACCGCGCGGAGGCGGAAGGAGGCAAGGCCAGCGAGAACTGCTCGGAGAACACGAGGCGGGCGATGCCGGCATGCTTGCCCACGGTGGAGGCCCGGGCGAGGAAGAGGTGTTCCAGACGCGCCAAGGGCGGGAGCTCTTCGCTCGGAAAAGTCTCGCCGATGAGCGCCTCGACCCGCTGGGATACGGCTTCCAGGATCTCATCGCGGGAGGCGAAGTGCCGGAAGGGGGCCCCCGGCGTCACCCCCAGCTCCTCGGCCAGGGCCGCCATGGTCAGGGCGGCGATGCCCTTGCGGCCGATGAGACGCAGGGCGGCGTCGGCGATCTCCTGGCGTTTCGGGGTAAGGGGGGGGGCGGCGTCGGGCATGTCTCAAAAGTAAGTAAACATTTACTTCCTTAAAAGAGGAAATTTTTACCCCATCCATTGGAACGCGGTGCCTAGGGCCTCGGGGCTCTGATCCGAGCTCGGAAGCCCCCGATGGGCCCCTCGGCGGGGAGCTTCAGGGGCTCCAGGGGCAGGGCCGCCAGGATGTAGAGGTCCATGGGGCCGGGGTCCGCGGGCAGGGGGAAGGTGGTGATGCGGCGGCCCTGGAACCGGGAGGAATCCGGAAGGGAGGAAACCAGGACGGCGCCGCCCGGCGTGCGGCGGAGGAGGATGGCGTGGGTGCCCGGCAGGTGCCGCACGCTGAGCTGGAGGGATCCGTCCTGGGCGGTTTCCAGCGCCCAGGTGGGCGCCGCATCCCCCGTCGGGGCGGGTGCCGCGGCCGCCTTCGGCGCGAGGGCCCCGCCACGGGCTTCGGGGGCGGCGGCGATCCGTTCCTGCAGCGCGGGAGTCGTGGCGGCCAGACCCGAGGCGGCGGCTTCCGAAGGGACGGCCTGGATGGCCTTCCGTTCGAGTTGGCGGGCCTTGGCCTCTTCCTTGGAGAAGGCCTGTTCGGCCCGGGCAGCGTCCGCGAAGGTGTCGGCGTTGCCCTTATCCAGGGCCGGTGGAGGCGGTGGCGGAGGCGTGGCGGGCATCGGTTTCGCGGCGGCCGCGGGGGCCTCGGGAAGGTTTGCGGGGGGCCTCCCCGCGGCCTCGGTGGGGGGCAGGGAATACCCCAAGGGGGCCTGACGCCGCCGGGGTTCCGGCTTCGGGGGGGCTTCGGCGTCTCGCCGTGGCACGGAGGGGTCGGGCTGGGGGGAGGCTTCCAGGGCCGTGGGCGGCGCGGGCGCGGGGCGGGGCTGGGGGGGGAGCTGGGGGCTCCGCAAGTAGGCGAGGCCCGCCGTCACGGCGATGAGCAGGCTCGCGGCAAGGCCCAGGGCGCCAGGGTGGCGGCGCCAGAAGGGGAGCACCTTGGGAGCGGGCGCTTCAGCCAGGGCCGCCAGGAGTTCGGCCCGCGCAGCGGGGTCCGCCAGCAGCTCCCGCAGGGCTTCCTCGTCTGCCAAAGCGTCAAAGAGGACTTGATGCTCCAGGGCCGCGGCGAACAGTTCCCTTCGCTCAGCCTCGGTAAGCGTGCCCGTGGCGTAGCCCCCGAGGAGCTTCTCGGCGTCGTGGATCATCCCTCCCACCTCCCGCCCATGCGTTCCAGCAGCTGCTTCCGGCAGCGATGATCCCAGGTGTACACGGTGTTCAGGGCCTCGGCGCCCATGAGCTCGCGGATCTCGGCGAAGGAGCGGCCCTGCAGCTTGTGCTTGAAGAGCTCCTGGCAGCGGGGGCCCAGCTTGCGGAGGTTTTCCGCGAGGCGGGTGAGGAGCTGCTTGCGGGCGTAGGCCGTTTCCGGATCCGGGGCATCCCCGGCCAGGGGCAGATCCTCCAGATCCACCTGACTGTATTCCCCCCGCCGCCCCTGCTTGCGCTGCAGGGCCACCAGCTTGAAGCGCAGGATCTGGAAGCAGACGGGGAGCAGGTCCTCCACGCGGCTCAGATGGGCGTACTTCTGGTGGATCACGACGAGCACCTCCTGGGCCAGATCCTCGGATTGGGCCCCTGCATATCGGGATGCCGCGAAGGCCACCATCCTTTCACGCAGGGTGGAAAGGAGACTCTCCGGAGCGTTGGAGGATTCAGCCCGGGCCGGGGCCGCAGCGGGGAGGTTGATGGGAAGGTCGGAGGCCATGGGAGGTGGGAACCATCCTGACATGGGGCGAAGCGGATTGGACGAACCGTCAAGGGCGGTCTGGGAGCGGCGCGTGCGGGTCTATGCTGACCCATCCCGTCCTGGAGTCCCATGCGCCCCCATCTCGCCGCGTTCTCCCTCTTCGCTTTCCCGCTGCTGGCTCAGGCCCCGGCCGAAGCGACCCGCGATCGCATCCTCCAGGAATCCCGCACCAGTGGCGCCGCATACGCCAAGCTCGCGATCCTCTGCGATCAGGCCGGCCATCGATTGGCCGGGAGCCCGGGGCTGGAGCGGGCCATCGTGCTGGCCCAGGAGATGCTCCGCAAAGAGGGACTGAAGGTGTGGACGGAGCCCGTGAAGGTGCCGAAGTGGGTGCGGGGCCGGGAGTCGGCGTCGTTGGTTTCGCCCATTCCCAACCGCATCGGGATGCTGGGTCTGGGTAATAGCGTGGGCACCCCCAAGGATGGGATCACCGCCCAGGTGATGGTGGTGGGTTCCTTCGAAGAATTGGAAAGGCGCGGATCGGAGGCCAGGGGCAAGATGGTGCTCTTCGACGTGCCCTTCGAATCCTACGGCAAGAACGTCGCCTATCGTGGCGGGGGCGCCTCCAAGGCGGCCGCGCATGGGGCCGTGGCCTGCCTGGTGCGCAGCGTCGGGCCCATCAGCTTCGATACACCCCACACGGGGGCCATGAACTACGATCCGAAGCAGCCCAAGATTCCCGCCGCGGCCGTGTCCATCGAGAGCGCCACCCAGATCCGGCGCATGGTCGAGCGCGGTGAGAAGGTGGTGGTGAAGCTCGAAATGGAGGCCCACGCCGAGCCGGACGCCGACAGCTTCAACGTCATCGCCGAACTGCCCGGCCGCGAGAAGCCCGAGGAGATCGTGCTCGTGAGCGGCCACCTCGACAGCTGGGACGTGGGCCAGGGTGCCCAGGACGACGGCGTGGGCTGCGTGCTCTCCATGGAAGCCGCCGCCACGCTGAAGCGCCTGAAGGTGCAGCCCCGCCGCACCGTGCGGGTGGTGCTCTACACCAACGAGGAAAATGGCCTCAGGGGCGGCTTGGCCTACGCGAAAGCGCACGCGGGAGAAGCGGATCGTCACGTCGCCGCCTTCGAAACGGATAGCGGCAACGGCCTCATCGAGGGCTTCACCTTGGACCTCCGGGGCGAGATGCGCAGCCGGCCCACTGGCGCGGTGGCACCCACGGATCCCCGAGCCATGAAGGGCCTCGCCAACTTCCAGTCCTTCGCTCCGCTGCTCGCCGCCTTCGGGCCCATGAAGTTGGACTTCGGTGGCAGCGGCGCCGACGTGGGTCCCCTCGTGGCGCTCGGCGTCCCGGGCATCGGCGTGGGCCACGACCACAGCCACTACTGGGATGTTCACCATACGCACGCGGACACCCTCGACAAGGTGGATCCCAAGGTCCTTGCCGAGAACAGCGCCCGCCTCACCACCCTCGTCTGGGCCGTGGCGGACGCACCGGATGCGTTGGTGCCTGCGAAGTAGCCCTCGACCCTACCCGGGGTTAGCGGCGACGAGGCCTCAACCTACCCTTAGGATGGGTAATGGCCCTCCTTTCCGACATGTTTAAACAGACCTGGGGCATCCGCCTGTTCGGGTGGATCAAGATCCCGCTGCTGGCCAAGGCCTGGCCCACGGTGCTGGAGCTGGGAGAGCAGCGCTGTGTCGTGCGCCTGCCCCTTTCCCGCGCCAACAGGAATCACCTGGGCTCCATGTACTTCGGGGCCCTCGCCATCGGCGCCGACTGCGCGGGCGGCCTCATCGCCGTGGAGCAGATCCGCCGCAAGAAGGCGAAGGTCTCCCTGGTCTTCAAGTCCTTCCAGGCCCAGTTCCTCAAGCGACCGGAGAGCGACGTCTACTTCGTGTGCGAGGAGGGCGGGAAGATCCGGGACCAAGTGGATCGTGCCCTCGCTTCGGAGGATCGCGTCACGGAGCCGGTGAACCTGCGGGCGGACGTGAAGCTGCCCGATGGGACTTTCGAGACCGTGGCCACCTTCGTGCTGGAACTGAGCTTGAAGCAGTCGACCAAGGGCGTGATCTAGCGCCGGACATCGACTCACCGTCCTCACCGGCAACCAATGAATCGCCGTTGAGGACGGTGAGGACAGTGAGGGCATTGAAGGTGCGGGAGCCCATGATCGGGTGGGAACCTTGGAGGCCGAGCCTCCATCCCTGGCCCGGACTTCGGGATCGACATCCACCGGGAGGCCCCTTGAGAACCCTCATGCTCGTCGCCGTCATGGCGGCCCTGCCACTGGCTGCCCCCCTGTCCGCGCAGGCGCGTCCAGGGAACTCTGGGCCGTCAACGGGGCGGCCCGCCCACCTGTCGGTCCACTCCCAGAAGGGCGTCTCGGTGGTGGATCCGGATGGCCATGCCTTCATGGTGCGCATGGAAGGCGTGGAGGCCATGCCCGGCGGCATCCGGCTCAAGCTGCGCTTGGGCAACGTCTATGCGGCGGTGGTGGAGGGCTTCACTTTGCGCGTGACCGTGGCCGGGCGCACCTGGGATCAGGTGTTCATGGAGAGCCTCGGCGCGGGGCAGACGCTGGTGGTGGGCGTGCCCCTCACGGATCTGGACAAGGTACCCACGCGCTTCACCGTGGGCATGTCGGTGGAGCACTGGGGCTTCTACTGATTCACTCCGGCTTGCGAGCCGCGGGTGTGCCCGTCGAGGCCACTCGGGCTTCGGGCGGAAGGCCCACGGCCACGATGGGGAACCGGGTCGCTTCGCCCCAGCCGCCGCGCAGCAGCACCGAGTGGAAGAGGCCCCAGTGGACGAGGGAGTCGGGGCTGCGGGGGTCGAGCAGGTAGAAGGCGACGCGGCCCCGGGGTTGATCCAGGGGGATCCACAGGGCGCGGTCCAGATCGGCGGCGGTCCAAGGTGAATGGCCCTTCGGGGCGTCGGGTGTCCAACGGCCCTGAAGGTCCAATTCGAAAACGCCCTGGAAAGCGCGGCTGCCCACCTTGCGGCCGGACTCCGCGAAGAAGGCCGGAGGCAGGGTGGGGCGGGCGGTGCCGGGCAGGGCCCTCACGCCATGAGCTTCGAGGAGTGGGCGGATGCGTTCGGCCCATGTTCCATCTACGAGGAAACCAGCGGGTACCTGGACGGCGCCTTCAGGCAGGTCCTGGAAGGTGGTGAGGCTGGGCAGGGTGAGGGTGTGTCGGCCCTTCTCAGCGAGAGGCTGGCCCTCGGCAGTGCGCTCCAATTCCACCACCTCGAAGGGGGCCTTTTCGGTCTCCACGAGCCTCGCGGCGAGGGGCAGGGTGTCGCCACTGCGTAGGGGCTGGAGACGGGCCGCAGTCGCTTGTTCCACGTCGCGGGGATGGCTTGCCATCCATGCGAGGCACTGGAGGACGAAGGCGCGGGTCTCGCGCACCCGCTGCTCGAAGGTGCGGTAGACGTAGGCCTCGGAGAGGATGCCCAGGCGCCCCTGGAGGCCCGCGTAGTTCACGAGGTAGCGGGGCAGGGGGTCGTAGCTCTCCCACCGTTCGATGGGGTTCCCGCTGCGGGGATCCGGTTCGAAGTTGCCGTAGTCCCAGGTGGGCAGGCCCTGGGCCTTGAGCTGATCCCGCACTTCCACGAGCAGCCTGCGGTTGAAGGCGAGCAGCGCGGGATCGCCACCGAGCGTGAGCGCGGGCGCCCAGGTGAGGTGGAAGCCGTGGGTGCTGCCGTTGGTGGTGTGGAGGTCGAAGACGGCGTGGGGATCGAAATCCCGGAGCATGGCCAGCAACCAGCGGGTGTTGGCGGCCTCCGCCTTCATGGCGTCGCGGTTGAGATCCAGGCCGCGATCCGTTTCCCGGCGGCCCACGCCGGAGGCGGGGTTGGGCTGGTAGCGGCGGTGGGCGGGATCGAGGGCATCGGTGCCCTCGGCGTTGTAGCAGGGCATCAGCACAAACTCGATGCGCTCCCGAAGCTCGGAGTGTTGGCCCTGGAGCACTTCGCGCAGGAGGAGCAGGATGGCTTCCTTGCCTTCCACTTCGCCCGCGTGGATGTTGCCGTTGAGGTAGACGCGCAGGGCGCCGGGCTTCGTGGCGGGCAGGCGCCAGGCCTGGAGGGGCTTGCCGGATTCAGTGCGCAGCGGCGCGCCGGGTGGTGCATAGGGCACCAGCTTCGGGTGGACCTTGGATAGCTCTGCCATGAAGGCGACCACGTCAGAGGTGGTGGAGGTCTTGGACCAGGCCGAGGCCTCAGGCACGGTCTGTTGGGCGTTGGCCATCCCAAAGGAGAGGGCCAGCGCCAAGGTTCCCCGACGCCACGAGGCAATCGGTCCGATGGGAATCCGTCGCGTCGTGGCGCCGTGGGGCTGAAGGGGATCGAAGCGGGTCATGGACTAAGGCTCCCACCGCCGCAGGGGCCAGTTCCCACCTTGGGGGCGGGGCGCGCCGAGGCCGGGGGGAAGCTCCATCTCCGCGGTGCGCGGCAGGGCCCAGGGGGGCTCCCCATGCCGGGAGAGGGCCTCCCACACTTCGCCGCCCGCGGGTGTGCAGGCCCAGCGCTGCACCTTGCCCTTCTGGGGGGGCGGCAGTCCCACGATGCGGGCCCGGGGCGCTGAGGCGGGCCCATCCCGCTGCGCGAGGAGGTAGGCGAAGCGCAGCTGCCGGCGGTCGAGGCCGGCGGCCGCATCGAGGGAGCGGAACCAGGGCGGCGGTTCCCAGGGCACTTCCGCCACGCACCATTGCTTCGCCAGGGCGAGCATGGGGCAGGGGCCCGGGCAGGGGCAGGGGGCCTGGATGGACCAGGGTTCGGCGAGAAAGGTCTCGCGCAGTTCCATGAGGCGCCGCGTCTGGGGGAGCAGGGCGGGCTCGAGGATGAGAAGGGTGCCACCGGGCGCGAGGCGGGCTTTCAGGGCGTCGAGCAGCGACTCCTGGTTCCGGGGCGGAAGCTCATTGAGCACGTGCCCCACGAGCACGAGGTCGGGCGAGCCTGAAGGCAGCTCCGGCAGTCGCTGGGCGTGGGTGGTGAGATCCACGCCCAGCGGGCGCAGGCGAGCTTCCGCCCATTGCAGGGCGGGGGCCCGCAGATCCGTGAGCACGAATCGGGCGCCGGGCAGGAGCACGGAGGCGGCGAGGGTGAGCACGCCGGGGCCGCCCCCCAGATCCCACACCAGGCGCTTGCCCTCGAAGCAGGCCGGGCGCTCCGCGGCGATCCACGCCAGGGCCTCGGCCTGGGCCCAGCCGTGGTGGGCCAGGTAGGGCTCGACATTGCCCTCGTCGAAGTAGTCGCCCTCGGGGGCGCCCTCGATGCGGTTGAAACGGTCGCTGAGCCGGCGCAGGGCGGGCGCCCAGGCGGCTGGATGCGGGCCCTTCAACGCGGGAAGGGCCGCCTCCCACGTGGTGCGGAGGCGGCCCAGGAGCCCGGAATCAGCGTGGATCACTTGGCGGGAGCGGCCGCCACGGTCGGCTGATCCAGCACCTTGGGGGCGCGGGCCCCGAAGAGGCGCTGGTTGTACACGACGAAGCTGATGATCAGGAACAGGAACAGGGCCACCATGGCGGCGCCGCGCTTGCCCACGGCCAGGGCCTTGGGGCCCATCTCCACGGATGCGGCCAGGGGAAGGATCAGGACCAGCTTGAGGTGGAAGTAGTAGAAGTTGAAGGGGTTCATCTTCCATTGGAGCTTTTGGACCATGGCCAGCAGGCCCACGATGATGGCCATTCGCACGGGCCACACCACGGTCTGCTTCCACACGGAGGCGGCCAGGCCCTTAAGGTCCTCCCGCTCCTGCTCGAAGCCCGAGAGGAGGAGGGACACCACGGCGCCGCCAATGGCCGTGGCAAGCAGGATGAAGTGGATCCACTTGAGGAGGTCGAGGGGGCTGAGGCGCATGGCGATCCTTGGATGAGGGTGGCTCCAGTTTAGGGGCCGTTGCGGAAAATCCGGAGCCTTTCCGGATTTTTCGTTACGGCCCCTGAGAGGGTGGAGCGGCAGAGGCGCCGGAGGAGACCTGATAGCCTTTCCGGGGAGGCCATCATGTCCAAGCTACGGGTCGCGGTCGTGGGGGTGGGTCATCTGGGGCAACATCACGCCCGGATCGCATCCCAGTCCCCCCACGCGACGCTGGTGGCCGTGGTGGACCCGGGCGAAGCCCGGGGGCGGGAGATCGCCGAGAAGTTCGGTACCCGTTGGGTGGCCACGCTGGCGGAGATCCTGCCCGAGGTGGATGCCGTGCAGATCGCCGCGCCCACGGGCCTCCACCATGCGCTGGGCCTGGAATCCCTCAAGGCGAACAAGCATGTGCTGATGGAGAAGCCCCTGGCGGCGACCTTGGCGGAAGGGCAGGCGCTGCTGACGGCCTTGCAGGCCAAGCCCAAGCTGGTGGCCGCGGTGGGCCACCTCGAACGGTTCAACCCCGCGGTGAAGGCCCTCTCGGATCGCGGCTTCAAGCCCCGCTTCCTGGAGGCGGTGCGGGTGTCGCCCTTCCCCATGCGCTCCCTGGAAGTGGACGTCGTGATGGACGTGATGATCCACGACCTGGATCTGCTGCGGGCCCTCGTCGGCGCGCCCGTGGTGGACGTGGAAGCCGTGGGCGTGCCGGTGCTGACGCCCCATGCGGACCTCGTGAACGCGCGCCTGAAGTTCGCCAACGGCGCCTTCGCCACCGTCACCGCTAGCCGCGTGGCCCAGAAGAAGGAGCGCACCCTGCGCGCCTTCGCGGACAAGGCCTACGCGAAGCTCGACTTCGCGGCCCAGAAGCTGGAGCTGCTGGGCCTCGTCATGGGGCCCAACGGCCCCGAGATCAAGAACGAGCAGGCGGATATCGAGGAGGGCGAACCCCTCAAGCTGGAGATCGAAGCCTTCCACCGGGCCTGCCTCGCCGAGGGCGGCGAAACGGTCACCTGGGAAGAGGGGCTCGAAGCCATGCGCGTGGCGGACCAGGTGCAAAAGGCGGTGGCGCGAAGCCTTGAGGAGATGCTGAAAGGGAAAGTGAATTAAAGGCAGGAGATGCAGAGAAAGGCTGGTTGGGTGTCGGCTGTGGACTCCAGAATTTCTGAACGGTGCACGAGAGACCTGATGGTTAACCACAGAGGTCACAGAGGACACAGAGAACGGCTTTTCTCTGTCATGGACGTCGCCTTCAACACGGTGAATATCTGCGAACCACCAAGACACCAAGGGCACCAAGGTAGCTCGACCCACCCCTGCCATCCCCTTCGATGGCGGCACCGTCGGGTCATCGAGGGCCCGCCCGGTGCCGCCGTCGAAGGCAGGTCCAGCTTCGCTGGATATGGAGCCGTAGGCTCGGATGGCCTATCTGCACCACCGATCGGAACCTGCTTTCTTGGTGATCTTGGTGCCTTCGTGGTTCAACAAGGACGTTCATGCCACGTGGTGCCCTGGCGGGGCATGGGGTCAGTGCCCTCTGCTGTTGATTTCTTTTCTCAGTGGCCTCTGTGACCTCTGTGGTTGACCCGCTTTTCGACCTCGCCTCGCTCACCAAGCCGCTGGTGACGGCGCCGCTGGCGCTGGCCTACCTGGAGCTCGATGCGGACCGTCGCTGGCAGCTGGGATTTCGGGATCGGCCAGAGCCTCTGACGGTGCGCCAGCTGCTCAGCCACAGCGCCGGCCTTTCGCCGTGGCGTCCCTTCACGGGCGAGCCGGTGGCGGTGCAACTCAAGAAGCCCGTGCCAACGGATCCGCTGTTGCGTCCTGCGGTCGTCGGTGGATCGACCTACTCGGATCTGGGCTACCGCCTGCTGGCGGAATTGCTGGAAGCGGAGCTGGGCCTTCCTTGGCGGGAACTGGGCGCCACGGTTTCGGGGCTGTCGCCTTCGCCCTGGCGGCCCACGCCGGTGGACTTGCCGCCGGGGAGGGATCGGGAGGCTTGGGCGCTCGCCACGGACCTTCCATTCCCGGAAGCGCATGCTGGCGAGCCCCACGATGCCAATGCCCGGGCCGGCATGATCGGCCACGCGGGCTTCGCGGCTTCCGCGCCGCAATTCGAACCCGCTCTCCGCACCTGGATCGGCGCGGGCTGGCCGAGCCGGATGGCGGTGCCCACGGCGAAGACCATGGAAGGTCAGATCTGGGGTCTGGGCCTGCAGAACGCCCAGCGAGGCCCTGGTCGGTTCGCGGAGCTCCTTACGCGGATTCCGGAGGGCCTCGGGGGCCTGCACCTGTTGGCCGAAGGGGCGGTGGATGCGCCCTCGCCGGCGCCCATCCTCGAGGGCCCTCCCGGCGAGATGACGGAGTGGTGGTTCCACACGGGCTACACGGGACCGCTGCTCTGCGTCCGCCCCTCGGATGGCTGCGTGGTGGCCCTCCTGATCCACCGGCTCGGGCCCGATGGCACGCTGCTTTCGGAGGAGGCGCTCCGGGGGCGAAGGTGGGGCCTGCTGGCGCGGCTGGCTGATACCCTTTTGGGATGATCCGCACCGCCCTTCCCGCCCTCGCCTGCCTCATCGCCGTTCAGGCGCCCCTGGTGGCGCAGGGCCCGCAGATCCGGGTGGGGATCGATGTCGCCGCCACCGAATGGATCGTCTCCATGGAGGGCGGCGGCCAGGTGTTGAGCCGCAAGGGCAAGCCGCTGATGAAGCTGCGGGATGGCGAGAAGATTCGCATCTGGTGGGATGCCAAGGGCGAGGTGGAGAGCTCCACGGAGTACCGCATCCAGGTGGGGCCGCCCGTGGTGGTCAAGCAGGCGGAGGCCCTGATCAAGCGCCTCAAGGAACTGGGCGAGGCCCCCGAGCGGGTGCGGGTCGCCGACGGGGATACGTGGCGGGTGCTCACGGGCCGCTTCCTGCGGGTGGATGAAGCGGATCCGATCCTGAAGAAGCTGGAGGACGTGGGCTTCGAGGAACTGTGGGTCGCGAGCGAAACGAGACCCGTGAAGGCCAAGAAGGGCCGCGCCCTCTACGCGGTGACGGAGACCTACGAGCGCCGCGCCCTGCCCGGCGAAGGGGTGCGCTTCGTGCCGGCCCGGGAGCTGACGAAGGTGGAAGGCAAGGGGCGCTACCGGGGCATCCTGGAGATCTTCCCCAATGCGCAGGGGCGCCTCACGGTGGTGAGCCAGCTGGATCTGGAAACCTACCTGCGGGGCGTGGTGCCCAAGGAGATGGGGGCCTGGGAGTTCCCGGCCCTGGAGGCGCTCAAGGCCCAGGCCATCGCGGCGCGGACTTACGCCTTCGCCAACCTGGGCAAGCGGTCCAAGGA
This sequence comes from Acidobacteriota bacterium, assembly GCA_016192145.1. Lineage (GTDB taxonomy): Bacteria > Acidobacteriota > Holophagae > Holophagales > Holophagaceae > JAFDVN01. The sequence goes on from JACPUT010000012.1 coordinate 32,268, forward strand.
CGATTTCGATCTCCTGGATACGGTCTCGGATCAGGTCTACGGCGGTCGGGATGGCGAACAGAGCCTCACGGATCGCGCGATCCAGGAAACCGCGGGCCAGGTGGCCACCTTCCAGGGGCGGCCCATTCAGGCCCTGTTCATGGCCAACTGCGGCGGGCATACCATTGACAACACCTTCGTCTTCGGCGGAGATCAGGGCTACCTGGCGGCCGCTTCCTGCTACGCCGCGAAGCCCCTCACCCGGAGCCTGGAGGGTGGTCAGCCGGTGTGCGGCGATCCGGATCAGCCCTGGCTCACGGCTGAACTGCTGCGGCTCTCCACCCTGGAGGGCTTTCCCGTCTCCTGGCTCTGCGCGGATGGCCTGCGGCAGCCCGCCACGGCCTTGGAGATGCTGCCGGTGTTGAAGGCGATGCAGCGGCGCATCGGCATGCGGGAAAGCGAAGCGCTCAAAGGGCCCTTGCTGCTCGGCCTCGCGCGGGCCCTGGGCTTCGCCTCCATCGCGCAGGGCCAGGAACGGCCCCAGGATGCGATCTACTTCGGCGTGGGAGCCCTCACGGAGCCCGACCGGAGCCTCGCCACATTCCTCGTCCGGCGGGGCATCACCGGTGCCCTCGCGCAGGGTGGCGAGCCCACGCGCCAGCAGGCCTTGGCGGTGCTGACCAAGCTCTGGCAGGAACTGGAACCCCTGGAATGGGGTGAAGGCACCCTGCTCATGGATGGCCAGGTGCGCCGCAAGAAGGGCGGCCCGGAACCCTTCCCCATCGCGCCCAAGGTCGTGGTGGCGGAGGAACTCCCGGGCGGGGCCTTGCGCCTCGTGGCGCGCACCGAAGCCCAGGTCGGGGACCGTCTCAAGTGGCTGGGCGATGGCGAGGGCGCCCAGGTGCTGGTGCGGCGGCTCGATCCCGATGGCGCGGCCCTGGATCGCTACAATCCCACCGCGCATTGGCGGGTGGAGCTGAGCGAATCGGACCTGCTGCAGAAACTCAAAGGCCGGACGGGCATCGGGCGCATCAAGGGCATCATCCCCACCCGGAACGAGCACGGCCGGGTGACGGAATTGGTGATCCTCGATGGCGGTAGCCGCCCCCATCGCTTCACCGGCATGCGCATCCGGAATCTGCTCGGCCTGAAGGACAACGTCTTCGCATTCACCACGCTGGGGGATGCCCCGAACCGCAGGTTCATCTTCTGGGGCCGCGGCTGGGGCCATGGCGTGGGCATGTGCCAGACGGGAGCCTACGGCATGGCCTTGGAGGGCGCCAGCTACGAGGCGATCCTGAAGCACTACTTCAAGGGCATCGAGCTGACCCCGATGAATTGATGGCGGGAGGCTGACAGATGTTTGGATTTCTGCGGTTCGCGGAAATTTCTCGTTCAAACGCTTACGACACCTTCTTGTTGACAGTTCAATGGAGGGGCACACCCTGGGGCTAGGTTCCTGGGAGGTGGCGCATGACCACGGCCGGTTGGGTACTGAAGGAGCCCTTGAAGCTCCTCGATTCGGAGGATCATCCCTACCTCGAGACGGCCTTGGCGACCCTGGGTCGCCATGAGCTGGCGCTCACCTACAGCGCGGCTCGTGAGGATGATCCCGAACTGAAGCTGTTCCTGGATGGTCGCCTGATCTACGAGATCGGCATGGGCAGCCCGGACCGTCCCTGGTTCGAGCTCTGCCGGGAGCTGGGCTACGATCCGCACCTCCACTGGGATTGGGATCCTGCCCTCATCCTTTTCCGGCAGGTCATGCCTGCCATGGCCAGGGACTGGCACGAGCATGCCTTGCCCTATAACCAGCTGGGCATCCCGGATGGGGTGATCTGCCTGGCCACCCTGCAGGAGGCCTTCGAGGCCCGGGTGCAGCTGCTCCGGCGTCGCGTGGAGCAGCGCCCGGATCCGGCCCAGCAGACCGTGGCCGACTGCTTCAGCCGCCTGCCGCTGCGGGCCGTGATCTTCCACGATGATCCGGAACGGAGGGTGGATTTCGTGGGCAACGCCGTGGATGAGCCCTACATGGGCGTCTTCCTCTACCTCGGCGAGCGTCGCGAGACGGCGGCGCTCATCTCCCGCGCCACGCTGCATGCCACGGGCGGAATGAAGTGGAGTCCATGGCTGCCGGGCGGCGATTGGGTGAATGGAGGCCGCGAGTTCGTGATGACCCAAGGCCCCGCTTCCTTCCTACGGGCCGCGGACCTCCCCGACCACCGACCCGAGGGGTTCTTCGAGGCCTTCCGCAAGGACCTGGCCTTCCTGTGCCAGGGGTTGGAGCCCCTGGTGGAGGCCTATCGGGAATCCTATCCCGCGGGCATTCCCTGGCATCGGGATCCGCGCACCCGCTATCTCAACCGCATGATCGTCGACGTGCGGATGGACGAGCATCCCGTGCTCATCCTGGACGACGGCAGCGAAGTCACCGTGATGGAGCATCAAGAGGAGCCCGTGCTCGTGAGGCAGCCCTTCGACGTCTGGGGGTCCTGATGATCCACGAGCACCCCAAGGAAAGGGCTCCTCCCGCCTAGAGGGGGACTCCACGCAAAGACCGGCGCCGCCCGCGATCAGGGTCGGCGCCGGTTTTTTGGGCGGGCGAAAGCTAATCCTGCCCAGGCCAGCGCTTCCGGACGAGCCGCTCCACGGGCTTGCCCTCGACGAAGTGGGACTGCACGATCTCCGGCACATCCGCGGGCGTGACGTGGGCGTACCAGATGCCATCGGGATACACGATCACGGCGGGGCCGATGGCGCAGAAGCCCACGGAGCCGCAATTCAGGCACTGGATGGGCGCGTCGCGATCGTGCTTGTTGTAGAGCAGGTGGGCTTCGGAGAGGTGCTGTTTGAAGGCCTCGAGCACGGCCTCGCTGCCGTTGGCGGCGCAGCTCCTCGAGGTGCACACGAGGACCTGCCGTTGGAGCGGATGGGCCATGATCGGCGTGACGGCCGCATCTTCGGAGGGAGTGGGGAGGGGCTTGGCTTCGCTCATGGCAGCAACAAGTATCGCGCCCTTCCGGCCCCGGTGCCGCCCGGCGGGATCCAGGCGCAGGCATCGGCCTGGGCGAGGCGCACGAGGTCGGCGCTGCCCTTGCTTGGAAGGGGGTGGAGCTGGCCTTCCAGGAGCTGGCAGGGATGGAGCAGGGGCCGATCTCCCTTGTTGAGGACGGGACCCGCGAGGTGGCCCTCCTTCCAGGGATCAAGGGCTTCACCCCCCTGGATCCGGGCCAGGGCCACGGGCAGGAAGAGCAGCGCGTTCAGGTAGGCGCTGACGGGGTTTCCGGGCAGGCCTAGGATCGTGAGATCGCCCAGCCGGGCCGCGAGCATGGGCTTGCCGGGCTTCAGCCGGATGCGGTGGAAGAGCAGGGTCGCGCCCATGGCGCGGAGCACGCCCGGTAGCAGATCCTTCTCCCCCATGCTGACGCCGCCGCTGGTGAGGAGAATGTCGATGCCCTCCAGGTTCCGCAGGGCCCGCTCCAGGGCGCCCGCTTCGTCCTCGAGGCGGGGCAACCGGCGCACCTCGGCCCCAAGGCGGAAGGCGAGGACTTCCAGCATGGGGCCGTTGGAATCGCGGATCTGCCAGGGGGTGGGGTTGGCCACCAGCTCATCGCCCGTGGGGGCGACGCCGACGACGGGGCGGCGGGGCAGGGGCAGCTCCCGTCCGATCTGGGCGGCGAGCGCCGCCCGCGCGGCGCTCCAGGGGCGGCCTGCTTCCAGCAACGCGTTGCCGGCCCGGGCCTGCTCCCCCTTGCGGCGGATGTGGTCCCCCGCCGTCGGGGATTCCAGGGGAAGCACGGAATCGCCTTCCCTCTGGATCCGCTCCACGGGCACCACCGCATCGGCGCCGGGGGGGAGGCAGGCGCCCGTCATGATGCCCACGGCCTCGCCCGGACCCACGGTGAAGCGGGAGGGATCGTCGCCCGCGAAGAGGGTGCCCAGAAGGCGCCGGGGGGAGCGGCCATCCCCGGCCCGGAGGGCCACGCCATCCATGGCGCTGCGATCCATGGCCGGGTCATCCCGATCGGCGACCATCGCTGGGAGGCCCGGGATGGGGATGGCCTCCGCCAGGCGACGCAGCGCCTCGTTCACGTCCAGGAGATGACCTTCGTCGCACACGCCCATTCCCGCAGCTTAGCGGAGCCGGACCCCGCCCGGGATCACTGGACGGAGCTGGCGACATCCTTGGGGATGGGGGCATCCAGGGTGGCGTAGATGCCGAGGCCCACGGGGGAGGGCTGGTAGGTGGGCACGAGCTCCTGCAGCCAGCGGAGGAATTCCCGCTGACGGGTGCCGCTCGGCAGGTGGACGGCCCGTTGGAGGGCTTCGAGTCCCTGCTTGAGGAAGGCCTCGTCCATGGGCTCCTGGGCACTCTCGAAGACCTTGGGATGCACGTGGGTCTCCCGGTCCTCCTGGTCCGTGAACAGCTCTTCGTAGAGCTTCTCGCCGGGGCGGATGCCGGTGTAGCGGAGTTCGATATCCACGCCGGGCGTGAACCCGGAGAGGCGGGCCATGTCCTTGGCGAGGTCGACGATCCGGACGGGCTCGCCCATGTCGAGGAGGTACACCTTTCCGGTGTCGCCCAGCACGCCCGCCTGGAGCACCAGCTGGGCGGCTTCGGGAATGGTCATGAAATAGCGGGTCATTTCCGGATGGGTGACGGTGATGGGACCGCCCTCCCGGATCTGCTCCTTGAAGAGGGGGATGACGCTGCCCCTGGAGCCGAGCACGTTGCCGAAGCGGACGCTCACGAACTTGGTGTGGGCTCCGGCCCGGCGGGCGGCCTGGAGCACGAGGAGCTCGGCGATGCGCTTGGTGGCGCCGAGCACGTTCGTGGGATTCACGGCCTTGTCGGTGCTGATGTTGACGAAGATGGCGGTGCCGTGGGCCACGGCGGCGTTCACCACGTTGCTCGTGCCGATGCTGTTGTTCTCGATGCCTTCCTCGGGGTGGAGCTCCAGGAAGGGCACGTGCTTGTGGGCGGCGGCGTGGAGCACGATCTGCGGGCGCCAGGAATGGAAGGCGTTGTTCAGGCGGGTGACGTTGCGGATGTCGCAGAGCTCGAGTTCCAGTTCCTGATCCGGGAAGGCCCGGCGGATCTCCCGCTGGATTTCCCAGAGGCTGTTCTCCCCCCGGCCGAGGAGGATGACCTTGGCGGGGTGGAAGACGCACACCTGCCGCACGAGCTCGGAACCGATGGAGCCGCCGGCGCCCGTGATGAGCACCACCGAGTCCTGGAGGGCCTGCTGGAGGCTGCTGAGATCGAGCTTCACGGGCTCGCGGCGGAGGAGATCCTCGATGCTCACGTCCCGCAGTTCGGGCTTCCAGCTCTGGTTGCCCAGGAGATTGAAGATGCCGGGCACCGTGCGGAGGCGCACGCCGGTCTTCTGGACCGCCTCGGTCATGGCGCGGATCGTCGGGCCCGAGGCGGAGGGGATGGCCAGCACCACCTGCTCGATCTGGTGCTCGCGGATGATGACGGGGATGACATGGGTGTGCCCCAGCACGGGGATGCCCTGGATGCGCACGCCCTGCTTTTCCAGGGCATCGTCCGAGAAGCCGACGACGGTGCAACCCAGCTCGGGGTGCCGGCGAAGTTCCTGGGCGACGAGCAGCCCGGCCCTGCCAGCGCCGACCACCAGGGTGCGCAGCGTGTGGCCCTTGGCCGGGCCGGTCAGGGCGGGGCCTTCGACCTTGCGCTCGTAGATCACCATGATCGCGGTGCGGACGATCACCCAGAGACCACCCGTCAGGGTCGAAGCCATGATGGTGAGGCTGCGCGGGATGTGGGGAACCTGGAGGATGGGTTCCAGCGGGTGGATTCCAAGGGCCACCACCATCAATACGAAGGCGCCGGCGAGGATGCGCATGACATCCTGTTGGCCCAGGGTGCGGTAATGGATCCGGGTGAAACCGAACAGGAGGTTCACCAGCAACGCAGCCAAGGCCCAGATGGACGCGCCATGAGGCAGCGGGGCTTGCCCTCCCAACAGGCTCAACGCGAGCTGCCAAGCCAACGCCGCGAGCAATCCATCCAGGCTCAGCTTCACGACCTGGCGGACGTGGGGCGTGCGGAGCAGCACGGGGAGGGTTTTGAACTCGTTTTTCATGGTTGATCCCCGGACGGTATGGACAGAGGACCGGGGTTGGGTGAACTCAATGGTAGGGTTTCAGGGACGGAATGGAATAGTAAAAAACTGGATATTGGATTCGGGTTGGGCGACTTTCGCGCAAGGGGCACCACGTCGGCTATAGGCTCGAGCCAGGGATCGGGCAGGGTGGAGGCCCGTTCGGCAAGGATGGGGCCAACACCCCTCGCCATCCGCGTCAGGTTGGAGCTTCCCCGTGCTGAGGTGATGCGGCCCCTGGGGTTAACCGGTACCTTAAAAGGTTGGTGTTGGCGGACGGCGTCGTCTGCGAGTCATAGGGAACCCCCATGAGCGTTCAAACCCAGATCCCCATCCTTGACCTCAAGCCCCAGGTGGAAGCCCTGTGGCCCGAACTCACCGCCGCCCTGGAAAAGGTGCTGAAGAGCACCTCCTTCATCCTCGGCCCCGAGGAACAGCTCCTGGAGAAGGAACTGGCCGCCAAGCTGGGCGTGAAGCATGCCATCGGCTGCAACAGCGGCACCGACGCCCTCTACATCGCCCTGCGGGCCCTGAACCTGGGCCCCGGCGATGAGGTGATCACCTCGTCGTTCACGTTCTTCGCCACCGCGGAGGCCATCAGCCACGTGGGCGCCACCCCGGTTTTCGTGGATATCCAAGCCGATTCCATGAACCTCGACCTGTCCAAGATCGAGGCGGCCATCACCCCCCGCACCAAGGCCATCATCCCCGTGCACCTCTTCGGGCGGCCGGTGGATCTGGATGGGCTCATGGCCATCGCGAAAAAGCACGGGCTCAAGGTGGTCGAGGATTGCGCCCAGAGCTTCGGCGCCACCTGGAATGGCACGCAGACGGGAGTCACCGGGGAAATCGGCTGCTTCAGCTTCTTCCCCACCAAGAACCTCGGAGCCTACGGCGACGCGGGCCTCATGACCACCAATGACGACGTCCTGGCCGACACGATGCGCATGCTGCGCGTGCACGGCAGCCGCCGCCGCTACTACAACGAGTGCGTGGGCTACAACTCGCGCCTGGATGAGATGCAGGCCGCCATCCTCCGCGTGAAGCTGCCCCACATCGATCGCTGGAACGAGGCCCGGCGCGCGGTGGCCCAGCGCTACAACGAGCTCTTCCAAGGCCATGCGCGGATCATCACCCCGGAAACCGTCTCCGGCCACGTGTTCCACCAGTTCACGCTCCGGGTGCTGGACACGGATCGGGACGCCCTTCAGGCCCGCCTGGCGGAGCAGGGGATCGGCGCCATGATCTACTACCCCGTGCCTTGCCATAAGTTGAAGCTCTACGAGGAGAGCCACAAGGGCGTGGTGCTCCCCGTGACGGAGCGGCTGGCCCGAGAAGTCATCAGCCTTCCCATCTGGCCGGAAATCGCCCCCGAGTCCCAGGCCCTCGTGGCCAAGGCCGTGGTGGAGGCTCTGGGCTAAGCCCTTCGGGCAGTCCAATGAGAAGGGGCGCTCAGGCGCCTCTTCTCATTTCTGGGGTTGGATTCCCAGCGCACTGAGGATGACGGCGTTCACCTTGTCCACGTCGTACTTCTCCTCCGCGATCCGGCGGGACGCCCGGCCCATGTGGCGGACCAGGATGGGGTCTTCAACCAGGCGGCCCATGGCCTCTGCCAGGGCGACGCTGTCCTTCACGGGAACCAAGAAACCGTTTTCGCCCGGGGCCACGGTCTCCTTGCAGCCGGAGGCCAGGGTGGTGACGATGGCCCGGCCCGTGGCCATGGCTTCCAGCACGGAGCGGGGTGTTCCTTCGCCGTAGCTGGGGAGCACCATGGCGTGGGATGCCGCCAGGAAGGGGCGCACATCCTTGGTGGTCCCCAGGTATTCGATGACGCCTTCCCTTTCCCAGGCCTCCACCTGGGCGCGGGAAATGGCCGTGGGGTTGGTATCCAGCATGCCCAGCACCTGGCAACGGGCGGCGGGGTGGCGGGCCCTCAGGAGCCGGGCGGCCTCCACGAATTCCAGGAGGCCCTTGTCGCGGGTGAGCCGGGCCACGAGGAGGAAGGTGGGGGGGCCATCGGGCAGGGGGGCTTCGGCGAAGTGGGCGATATCCACGCCGGAGCCATTGATGAGGGTGACCTTCAGCCCCTCGGGGAGCATCCGGTTCTGCTCGAAGAAGGCCCGATCATCGGGATTCTGGAAGAAGACCCCGTGGTTGCGGGCCATGCCGCGCCGGTAGAGGAACCGCGTCATGGCGCTGATGCAACGCATTTTGAAGCCCTGCCCCATGAGGGTGGAACCAAGGCCCGTGATCATGGCGTGGCGATGCGCCACGCCGGCGCGGGCGGCGGCGATGGAGCCGTAGATGACGGGCTTGATGGTGTAGCTGAGAATCAGATCGGGCTTCACGTCCCGGAAGATGCGGGTGAGGGCCGTTATGGAGCGCAGATCCTCCACCGGATTCATGCCCGTGCGGCCCAAGGGCACCGCCTGGTAGGAGGCGCCCAGGGCCGCCAGCTTCTCCACGATGGTGGGATCCTGGCCCGGGGCCATGGCCACCACTTCGTGGCCCGCCCGCACCATGGCGCGGATCATGGGGCCGCGGAAGTGGGGCAGGGAGGGCGCGTAGCCCCCAAGGACCGCGATCTTCATCCGAGGTTGGCCCGGTACCAGTTGAGGGCTTCATCGAGGCCCCGCTGGATGTCGAACTGGGGTTCGTACCCGAGCAGCTGGGCGGCCTTGGAGATATCCGCCTGGGAGTGGCGCACGTCCCCATCCCGGAAGGGGCGGTAGGTGACCTCGGCCTTGGCGATGGCGGGGTCGTGGGCGGCGAGTTTTTCCCTCAGCCAGACGTAGAGGTTGTTGAGGGTGCTGCGCCCACCGAAGGCCACGTTGTAGACCTGATTGATGGCCTCGGGACGGGTGGTGGTGGCGGCCAGGAGGTTGGCCTGGATCACGTTGTCCACATAGCAGAAATCCCGGCTGGTCTCCCCGTCGCCGTTGATGAACACTTCCTTGCCGTGGATGAGGGCGGAGATCCAGAGGGGGATCACTGCGGCGTAGGCCCCATTGGGGTTCTGCCGGCGCCCGAACACGTTGAAGTAGCGCAGGCCGATGCACTCCATGCCGTAGGTGTTGGCGAAGACCCTCGCGTAGAGCTCGTTCACCAGTTTGGTGACGGCATAGGGGGAAAGCGGGTTCCCGATCAGATCCTCCCGCTTGGGAAGCGCGGGATGGTCGCCATAGGTGGAGCTGGAGGCGGCGTAGACGAAGCGCTTCACCTTGTGGTCCCGGGCGGCCACCAGCATGTGGAGGAAGCCGTCGATGTTCGCCTGATTGGTGGTGATGGGATCTTTGATGGAGCGGGGCACGGAGCCCAGGGCCGCCTGGTGGAGGACGTAGTCGACGCCTTCACAGGCCCGCTGGCAATCCTCGGGCTTGCGGATGTCGCCTTCGATGAACCGGAAACGGGCCCAGGCGTCATCGCCCACGACCGCCCGCACGTCGTCGAGGTTGGCCTGGAATCCGGTGGCGAAGTTATCGAGGCCCACCACGGTCTGTCCGGCCTGGAGCAAGGCCTGGAGGAGGTTTGAGCCGATGAACCCGGCCACGCCGGTGACGAGCCAGACCTTGGGCTCGGCCTTCAGCTCCTGGAGCACGGAATCCAGTCGCATGGGCTCAAAGGCTCCAGTAGGCCATGGTGGGGCCGAACTCTTCGGGACTGAAGATGGACTTCACGTCGATGACGACGCCTTGGTTCTTCACCAGCGCCTTCAGGGGGGCGATGCCCATGTCCTTGAACGCCTTGTGGTTCACGGCGAGGATGAGGGCATCCAGATCGTGGATCTCCTTCAGCTCGGAGAGGTCGATGCCGTACTCATGGCGGGTCTCACCGGGATGGGCCAACGGATCGTGCACCATGGGCTCGATGCCGAACTGGCGCAGCTCCTCCACGATGTCGGGCACCTTGCTGTTGCGGATGTCATGCACATCCTCCTTGAAGGTGAGGCCGAGGATGCCGACCTTCGCCCCCTTCACGGGGATCTGCTGCTGGATGAGGAGCTTCACGAGTTTCTGGGCCACGTAGGCGCCCATGTCGTCGTTGATCTGGCGACCCGAGAGGATCACGCGGGGGTGGTAGCCCAGCTCCTCGGCCTTGGTGGTGAGGTAGTAGGGATCCACGCCGATGCAGTGGCCGCCCACGAGGCCGGGGCTGAAGGGCAGGAAGTTCCATTTGGTGCGGGCGGCGGCCAATACCTCGGTGGTGCGGATGCCCACCTTGTCGCAGATGATCGCCAGCTCATTCATGAGCGCGATGTTGATGTCGCGCTGGGTGTTCTCGATGACCTTGGCGGTTTCGGCCACCTTGATGGAGGAGGCCTCGTGGATCCCGGCGGTCACCACGGAACCGTACACGCCGGCGATGATCTTGAGGCTCTCCGCATCCTGCCCGGAGACGACCTTCACGATCTTGTCCACCGTGTGGACCTTGTCGCCGGGATTGATGCGCTCAGGGCTGTATCCGAGCTTGAAGTCCACCCCGGATTTGAGCCCGGAGTGCTTCTCGAGGATGGGGCCGCAGATCTCCTCCGTTACGCCGGGGAAGACCGTGGATTCGTAGACGATGATGCTGCCCTTGCCGATGACCTTTCCCAGGGTTTCGCTGGACTTGACCAGGGGGGTGAGATCGGGGCGGTTCCAGCCGTCGATGGGGGTGGGAACCGCCACGATGAAAAAGGTGGCGCCCTTCAAATCCTCCGGGTTGGAAGTCATCTGGAGGGTGGTGCTCTTCAAGGCCTCGGGATCGATTTCCCGGGTGCGGTCGATGCCCTGCTTCAGCTCGGCCACCTTGGCCGCGTTGATGTCGAGACCCTGGGTCCCGGGGAATTTCTTGGCCAATTCCAGGGCCAGGGGAAGTCCGACATAGCCCAGACCGACCACCGCAATGCGCATGCTGCTCTCCATCCAAGGGGCTGAGGGGGAAGGAACCGCAAGGTTCCGCCTCAGAATGACGAATCGGATCTCACGCCGAGCCTAGCACGGAGCCGACGTATTCGTCTTGGAAAAATTCAGCATTATCGGGTGGATGCGTGGATTTTGCGTCCAGGATGCCGCATCAACTCCCAGGGCCGGCCGGGCTGGTGTTGCGGGCCCGGAGCCTGCGGAGGGTGAGGATGTCCAGGGTCGGTTGGAGCAGGAGGAACCAGAGGGCACCATAGGCGAAGGCCGCCACGATCCTCGCCCAATTCGGGCCGATCTGCAGACTCTCCCGGAAGATCCACACGGGCACTACGGCAATGGGGATGCTGGCGCTGAAGGTGGTGTAGAAGACATTCCGGAACTGGGACTTGGTGACTCCGAGGAGCTCCTCGCATCCCTCGAGGATGGGGCTGCGGGAGACCTGAAAATAATCCCGGTAGCTCTTGATGAGGCTGGAGAACATGCCCTGATTCGCATCCATGCTGAGGACCGAGTAGGCGGTCGAGGGGAGGGGTGAGGCGAACTTCACCACGGAGCCCGCTCCATCGCCCCGGATCACGGTGCCTTCGGCCCGGAGGGTGCCTTCTGGCCCGGAACCCGAGAGGATGACCACCTCACAGGTGCTGCCCACCGGCAGCGGGGGGGTCGCGTGGAGGAGGATTCCCCCGAGGCTGAAATTGATGGCTACGGCCAGGATGACCTTGCGGCCCTTCCCGACCACCCGCACTTGGGCAGACGTAGGGATTCGCTCCGAGGCGCGTAACTCGTGGGATCGGCTCATGGGAAGCTCCGGGGCCGGGGGGGTGGTTCTGGGGGGAGTCGGGAGGTGATCAACCATGGGGTTGGGCTCCTTGGGGGGCATGACTGCACCCCACGTGGTCATTTATCGGGGCCTCCAGGTTGGAACATGAGCCCTATCATGGCAATTAATAGCTGCCGGAGGATGGGAATTTGTCGATATTTGCCATAGGTGTTGGCGGGTCTTAACCTTTGCGGGGGGCGTGTCGATAGAGGGCGATAGGGATCCTCGTGGAGGGGGCTATGCACGCGGGAAGCATGAAGATCAGGATCTCCGGCATCGCCATCGTGGGAACCCTTTGCAGCCTCATTGCCTGTAGTGGTGGCGGCGGCGGCGAGACCAAGGCGGCCACGACCTCCGCGGCGCTTCCCGCGCCCCCCCAGATCAATGCCCCGGCCTCGGTTGACGAGGAGAGCAAGGGGCTGGAAGCCCGGGTGAATGCCCAGTCCGGCGTGACCTACACCTGGACCGTGCAGGACGGGGCTCTCGCGGGACCGGCCCAAAGTGACGCCATCAAATTTGATGTGGGACTCACGGATCCCGTGGTGCTCATCTGCAAGGCCACCAACTCGGCCGGGAGCACCACCTCTCTGTTCACGGTCCGGGTCCGCAAGAACGCCCCGGTCGCTCCCGTCTTCTCCGCCCCCTCCCAGGTGAGCGCGGGCTCGAGCGGCAATGGCGCCGAAGTTCAGCCCCAGTCCGGCGCCTCCTATGTCTGGACGGTCACCAACGGCACCCTCCAGACGGGCCAAGGGACCCGATCGATCACCTTCTCCGCGGGCACCGTGGGCAGCGCCCAACTACAGTGCGCGGTCAGCAACTCCGCGGGCTCCAGCTCGGGTTCCGTGTCCATCCCGGTGGTTTCCGTCGTGGTGGCCCCCTCCACGCCCGCGATCACGGCCCCTTCCCCGGTCATCGCGGGCTCCAGCTACGCCGCCAGCATCCCGGCCCAGAGCGGGTGCACCTACACCTGGCAGATCTCCAACGGGAGCCTCCTGTCCGGTCAGGGCACCACGAACATCCAGTTCACGCCGACCAGCGCGGGCTCCACGGTGCTCACCGCCAGCGTGACCAACTCCGCCGGCACCGCTCAGGGCACCGCCACCCTCACCGTCGATGCCGCGCTCCTGGCGGTCAGCGTCGCGCTCACCCCCACGGCCCCGGTGCTCAACATCTCGGGAACCAAGTCCTTCACGGCCACCGTGAGCGGCTCCACCAACACGGGCGTCGCCTGGACGGTGGATGGGGTCACCGGCGGCAACGGCACCACCGGCACCCTGAGCGGCACCGGCAACACCGTCACCTACACCGCCCCGGCGACCGCCGGCAGCCACGTCCTCGTGGCCACCAGCCTCGCCGACTCCACACGCTCCGCCTCGACCACCATCACCATCCAGTCCGGCTGCGCACCTTCCCCCACCTCCGCCACCGTCGTGAACGTCAAGGACGCGGCCTATGGCGCCAAGGGCGATGGCGTCACCGATGACACCGCCGCCATCCAGCGCGCCATCGATGCCGTGGGCGGCACCGGCG
>JACPUT010000010.1 GCA_016192145.1 Acidobacteriota bacterium
CCTTCTTGGCAGCAGCCTTCTTGGGGGCGGCCTTCTTGGCAGCAGCCTTCTTGGGGGCGGCCTTCTTGGCAGCAGCCTTCTTGGGGGCGGCCTTCTTGGCAGCAGCCTTCTTGGGGGCGGCCTTCTTGGCGGCAGCCTTCTTGGGGGCGGCCTTCTTGGCGGCAGCCTTCTTGGGGGCGGCCTTCTTGGCAGCAGCCTTCTTGGGGGCGGCCTTCTTGGCAGCGGCCTTCTTGGGGGCGGCCTTCTTGGCGGCGGGCTTCTTGGCAGCAGCCTTCTTGGGGGCGGCCTTCTTGGCGGCGGGCTTCTTGGCGGCAGCCTTTTTGGCGGCGGGTTTCTTGGCCGCGGGGGCGGCGGGGGTGGCCATGGCGGCCGGGGTGGGCATGTCAGCCATGCGAGGCTCCTTTTCGCCCTTACGGGCGGTTGTGGAAGGGGTGGTGCGGGCGGAGGCCTTCGCCGGAGTACCGGTGGTGTCGGCCTTGCGCAGGGTGGAGGGAGTGCTACCGGCCGCGACAGATGCCGCGGCGGCGGGGGATTCAGCCTTGGCTTTGGCCTTGGCGGGCTTCTTGGGAGGCTCGGCGCCCGAAAGGATCTGGGCCAGGCGCTTGCCGGGGTAGAAGTCGTCCAGAAGGGCGTCACCGACGATGACGCCATGCACGCCGGCGGATTCCGCGCGACGGATGTCTTCGAGCCGCTGGATGCCGGCCTCGATCATTTTCAGACAGGAAGCGGGCACCTTCTTGAGAAGGGCCAGGGCCTTGTCCATGGAAGGGGTCCAGGAGTCCAGGTCGCGACCGACGACGCAGATCACGTCGGCGCCGGCCTCCATGGCCCGCTTCAATTCGGCCTCATTGGACACTTCGACGACGGCGTCGAGACCCTTGGCCTTGGCGAGTTTGAGCAGGGCGAGCAACCGATCCTGGGCGAGCAGGGCGGGCATGAGGAAGATGGCGTCCGCACCGAGGATCTTGCTCTCCTCGACCTGGTACTCCTCGAAGATGAACTCGCGGCGGAGCAGGGGCACCTTCACGGAGGTGCGGGCCTCACTGAGGCTCTTGTCCTCGCCGTAATAGAGGAACTTGTCGGTGGCCACCGAGAGGGCCTTCGCCCCATTCTCCACGAGGCTCTTGGCATGAGTGGACGCCTTGTAGTTCTCGCGCACCTTGCCCCTGCCAGGGTCGCCACCTGCGACCTCGGCGATGATCGAAACCCCGGGCTGGCTGAGTTCCTCACGCAGGGAATGATGCCCGCGGTAGGCCTCCTTGACCGCCACGGAGCCCCTTTGCTTCTTGATCTCCACATCCAGGGCCTTGAAGATGGCGACCTTTTTTAGCATCTGGGGGACCTCAATATTCCCGACTCCACTGGTTGAGTACTTCTGAAAAGAATAGGTGCGATATCCCTCTGAGACAACATCAAACCAGCATCATTTCGGTCGTCAACAGAGAAAATTGAAAAAAAGTGATTTTTTTTGCCGCTAGCTCCCGCGGAAATCCGGTCTGTGCGGACTCGCTTGGGACGCGGATCCGCGCGGGTGCTGCATTCACAGCATCTCTACAAGCGAGGAGAGGCGATTCCGAGAGGTTGAAACAGGAATGGATCTCCCTTGACCCGAAATTCCTGGGCGCAGTCGCCACCGTTGATGCCTGGAGCCTGGAAGGAACCTCGCAGATCCTTATGGGATAGGCATTCGCGGAGATCGCCATCTCGATAGGACACGTCGCGGCACTCCGCCAGCCGTCGTGCGACCTTTCGAAGACACGCCCCCCGGGAGAGAGGAAGGCCCGGATTGGAACTGACGCCGGAAACCCCGCCTCCCATGACGACCACACGAAATTGAATGAGACCGGCTGGATGCCCGCCATCATTGAGTTCGGGAGTGTCCCGGGGGTTTAAAAGGAGGATTGGAGGCACCGGAGCGTCTTGGCATCGGCCCGGATCAGAGGCCTCCGGAGGGGGGCAAGCGCGCCCGGCGGGCGTGAGTGCAGGGGTTGAGGGGGTTTGTCGGACCGGGGGAGGCCCCGGCAGCGGGGGGCGGTTGCCCTTCGGGGCCCGGTAGGTACCCGCCGCCTCGGCCGCCAGGGCCGCACAGGGCCTTACCCGCCGCCAGCAATCGAACGGGACAATGACACGCCGAAGGCCGTCCCTTGCATGCCTTCAGATCCTCCGCCGCTCAGGCGAGGGTCGATCCGTAACCCTTCAGGGCGCGGTTCCCGGTGGCCTGGTGCTCCAGCTCGCGCCGGATCTCATCGCGGCGTTGGCTCAGCTCGAGCGTCAGCCGATCCACCTGGGCCGCCAGTGCGTGGGCACGCTCGACCAGGGAAGGCCAACCCGGTCCCCGATCCGCGCTCGAGGCCGCCGCATCGAAGCGGGCACGCCATTCGGCGAGGTGTTGGGCATCGGGGACGAGGCCTGCGGCCAGCTCCCGCTCCAGGGCTTCGAGAGCCTCTGCGACGGAGAGATCGCTCATCCCACCATGCCGTCTGCGGTGAAGGAACCAACGGGGGCGGGGGCATTGCGGCTCATGTGGAGCTTTTCCCAGGTCTCCTTCAGCTCGCCCATCTGACCGGCGATCAGGTTGAGCCGGGACGGGTCGCTCCCCTTGGAGCCCTCGAACATCTCATGCGTCCACCATTCATAGATCCGTACGAGGTTCTCGACGACAGGTCCGCCCTGTTCGTGGTTCAGGCGAACCATGAGCTCCTCGACGATGGCGGAAGCGCGGTTGATCGACCGGGCCCGGCCGGAAATGTCCCGGCGGTCCATGGCCAGCACCGCCTGCCCCACGAATCGCTGTGCCCCTTCAAGGAGGAGCGCGCACATCTGCTCGGGGCTGGAGCTATTGATCCGCTGGAGGAGATATTCGTCGTTGGCTTTGGCGTAGGGTTGCATGGGTTCCCCCCGGGAGTAGGATCGGCAAGCTCAAGTCAAAGGTGAAGGTGGGATCAGCGGAGGCTGCCGAGGCTCTGCCCAGCGCCCTGAAGCTGGCCCAGCGTAGCTTCCAAATTGGCGAACTCCGCCTGGAGCACTTCCTTCCGACGATCCAAGCGGGCTTGGCCAGAAATGATCTGACCCTGGAGGTTGAAATTCTGGGCATTGATGTTGGAGATGGTCTGCGTGAGTTGGCCCGAGCCACTGGCGGTCAGCTTCGCGATGAGGTCCTGGATGCCTTGGCCGAGGCCACGGCTGAGGGTGAGGGTCCCCGTGCCCGTGCCGCTGACGGACAGGGTGAGGCCTTCGATGCTCGATCCAGCGGGCCCGTAGATGATGCCTCCCGTCCCAGAGACACTGACGCCGTTCACGGTGCCGGAGACATCGCCTGAGCCGCTGGTGTAGCTGCTGATATTGAAGGCAAGGGCCCCGGTGGCGGTAAGGCTGCTCGCACCGACGAAGGAGACGGCCGCATTATCCGAGGTTGCCGTCAGGCCGAAGACCTTTCGAACGGCTTCGGGATTGGCCTCCAAGGCGGCCTTGAAGGCGGTGGTGTCCAGGCTGAGGGTTCCGTCCCGGTTGGTCTTGATGCCGACGTCGGCCCCCGTCTGGTACGCGTTGCTAGCCGGCAACCCGCTGGGCACGGCTCCCAGGACGGCGCGGACCTGGGTCAGGATGTTCCGGGTGGTGGTATCGCCGACGAGAGCCCCACCCTGCTTCGAACCATTGTTCACGGCGGTCACCACCGCGTTGAACTTGGTGAGGGCGTCCTGCAGCTGGCTCGTGATGGCGGAGGTGTCTTGGGCCACGGTGAAGCTGGTGGCTGTGGCTTGGGCCCCTTGCTTCAGGGTGAAGGTCACGCCATCGACGGCGTCACTGACGGTGTTCGACTTCCGGGTGAGGGTGATGCCGTTTACGTTGAAGACGGCATCCTGGGAGATCTGGACCCCAGTGCTCTGGGTGCCCCCGGTGATGATGGTCGGCGTGGTCGGGCTGTCCACCGTGCCGGCGGCGATCCCCAGGGAATTGAGCGCGCCTCCGGAGGTGGTCTCCGCAAGGGTGATCACGCCCGAGGTGGTGCCGGTGCCCGTTTCCTTGGCGGTGATCACCAGTTGGTAGGGATTGGCCCCGCTCCCCGTGTTGACCACGGAAGCCGTGACCCCGGCGCCCGCGGCGTTGAGGGCGTCCCGAAGGCCATAGATGTTGTTGTTGGTCGAGGCGAGGGAAAAGGTCTTCACCTTTCCGTCGGTGCCCTGGATGGCGAAATCGGCGGATGATGCCGAGCCATCGTTGAAGACCTTCGTCGTGAGGGGATCGGCGACGGCGAAGGCGCTCCCCCCGAGGGTCGCCTTGCTGGCGATCTGGGTGACCTTCACGTCGTAGGTGCCGCTCGCGGCGCCCGAGGCGCTCGCCGTGACGTAGGCCCCCGTCGAGTCATTGCTGCTGACCGACCGCGAGAAGAAGCTGCTGTTCTGCAGCGTGGACAAGCTCGTGCCCAGGCTGCGGAGGCTGGTTACGATGCCCTGCAGAGCCTGGGTACGCTGGTTGTTCAGATTGACGCGATTTTGAAGCCGCTGGAGGGGCATCCCCTCCTGCAGCAGGATCGCGTTGACCAACTGGTCGGTTTGGAGGCCTGAAGACAGGCCTTGGAAGCTAATGGCGGACGCCAAGGGACACCTCCCGAGGGCATCAACCCTCGTGATCGAGCAGCAAGCCGGAGGCTTTATTGCCCAGTAGATCCAGTTCTTTCAATTTCCGGGCCATCGCGAGAACTTCCTCGGAGGGAACCTGGCGGATGACTTCCCGGGTGACGGGGTTCACGACCTTGAAGAAGGTCTTTCCGCTGTCTTCGTCTTGCCGGAACTGGAGATCGGAGGGCAGACCCTTGAGGTAGTCCTGAAGGCTTCTGGAAGCCTGGTCGAGATTGGCGTTCTGCTCAGCCTTCGTGGATGGGGCCTCTCTTGCCGACGCAGGCGCGTCGGTGGAGGAGGTAGCTTCGACCCGGGAGGGAACCCGCGCCTTGGAAGTGGGGGCGACCGCAGGCTGAACAGCGGCCGCGGCCACGGCGGCAACGGGGGAGTGGCCCGGCGTCAAGCTCCCGATGGGGTTGACTTGATCGGCCATGGTGGAGCTCCATCAGTGGAAATGAGGGGAAGGCGGAAGCGCCTCCCCCTCATCAGCCATCGTCCTTACCTGAGAAGGGCCAGGATGGACTGGGAGGCCTGGTTGGCCTGGCCCAGGGCGCTGGTACCACTCTGGTTGAGGATCTGGAACTTCGTCAGGTTGACCACTTCAGCGCTGATGTCCGCATCCCGGATCTGGGAGTAGGCGGCGGTGAAGTTCTCCACCTGGATGCCCAGGCTGTTCGCGACGGAGGACAGCTGCTGCTGACCGGCGCCGATGGTGGCACGCAGGTTGGACACTGAAGTGAGGGCCGTCACGAGGATACTGGCAACGGCGAGGGCCGAAGCCGCGCTGGTGAGCGCGCTGGTGGCGGCGGTCAGGCCGAGGGCAGCCGTCGAGCTGGTGGAAACGGTGCCCACGCCCACGGCGACGGAGGTGAAGCCCGCCACGGCGACGGTCAGCGAGGAGCCGAATACGGCGGTGCCGTTGAACTTCGTGCTCTGGCCGATGTCGGCGATGGTGGTGATGATGTTCTGGAACTCAGCATCCAGAGCCGAACGGTTCGTGGAGCTGATGGTGCCGGTCTGAGCCTGCTGGGCGAGCTCAGCAGCGCGGGTGAGGAGGTTGGTCACCTCGTCGAGCACGCCGTCAGCCACCTGCAGATAGCTGATGGCGTCGTTGGCATTCCGCTTGCCCTGGGAGGCGATACGGATGTCGGCGCCCAGCTGGTTGCTGATGCCGAGGCCAGCGGCGTCATCGGAAGCGGTGTTGATGCGCTTGCCGGTGGTGAGCCGCTCGATGGTCTTGTTGAGACCGACGCTCGTAAGACCCAGCTGACGGCTGGCACCGAGCGCACTAACGTTATTCAGAATGGAACTCATAGCATCCTCCGTGATGCATAAGGGCAGCGTCCTTGCCGCCAGTTGTTGTCGCACGGGAGTTTTCCGCGCTGAGACCTCTTTCGGCAGGGGGAACGGAAGGCTTTAGCGAATTTCCTTCTTGGCCGGGAATTTGAGCCCTAAGATGCCTGCATGCCCACCCTTAGCATCGCAATGATCGTGAAAAACGAAGCGGATCACCTTCCCCGGTGCCTGGCTTCGGTGCAGGGGCTGGCGGACGAAATCGTCATCGTCGACACCGGATCCACGGATCGGACTGAGGAGATCGCCCAGCAGTTCGGCGCCAAGTTGGGGCATTTCAAGTGGTGCGATGATTTCGCCGCGGCCCGCAACGAGAGCCTCCACCTCTGCACGGGAGACTGGGTGCTGATCCTGGATGCGGACGAAGCCGTGGATCCCATGGACCACGCTCCCATCCGTGCCTTGATGCGCGAGGATGGGCCCCAAGCCTATCGACTTCGGCTGCGAAGCTACCTGCGGGATGCCGGACAAACCACCCTGGATTCAGCCCCGATCCCCAACCAGTCCAACTATGTCGAGGGGCGGGAGTTCGGTTACTACACGGATTTCAACGCCCTCCGTCTTTGCAGGCGCCTTCCCGGGCTTCAATTCGTGGGGCGAATCCACGAACTCCTGGATCCGTTCCTTGAAAGCCGCGGAATCCCCATCGCCACCGCCGAGCCCGTCATCCATCATTACGGCAAGGTGCTGCTGGAGCGCGAGGCCTACAAGAAGGACTTCTACCTCAAGCTCACCGAGGAAGAAGTGGTGCGGGACCCGACCAACCACCAGGCCCACTTCAACCTCATGATGCAGGCGATGGTGGCGGGGGAGTGGCGGACCTGTCTCAAGGCGGCCGAGACCTATACCAAGCTGAAGCGGGATGCCCCTTACCTGGTGTTCCTGGCCATGGGGATGGCCCACCAGAACCTGGGCAATCCCGCGCTGGCCCTCCAATGGCTGGACCAGTTGCTGGCGGCGGCACCGGATCACACGGTGGCCCTAACCTACAAGGCCCACAATCTCGCGGCCTTGGGGCGCCTGGATGAAGCCCGGGCGGCATTGGAGAAAGCCATCACCTCCCAGCCAGGCTTCAGCGTCTCATATATCAATTTGGCGGAGCTGGAGGGGCAGGTCGGGCGATACGCGGAGGCGAGATCCGCTCTGATCCGTGGTATCGCCGCCAACCCCACCGAGGAGAGGCTGTTCAATTCCATCGTTCAACTGGATCTGGGCCACATGGGCACCGCGCAGGCCGCCGCGGACGCCTGGGAGGCGATTCAGGCGCTTCCGCGCGGCGGACGCGGCGAATGGCACCGGCTCGTGGCGGTGAGTCTGCTCAAGGAGGGCAAGGCGGGTCCGGCTCTGGCCGTGATTCGCATGGGGCTCGAAGCCTTTCCGGGCAACGAAGGCCTGGAACGCCTCAAGGAGCTTTGCAAGTAGGCCTCGGGCCTATTCCTTCTCCCGCCCCAGCATCGACTTGAGCCG
The DNA here is from genome assembly GCA_016192145.1 of Acidobacteriota bacterium. GTDB lineage: Bacteria > Acidobacteriota > Holophagae > Holophagales > Holophagaceae > JAFDVN01. The sequence continues at coordinate 7,440 of JACPUT010000010.1, forward strand.
GCCGAACAGGCCCCCCTGCTGGGATTTGCCCCCCTCCACGGCGAGGATCACCTCATCGGGGACCTGGACGGAGGGGTCCAGCTCGAGGGCCTTCTTGTAGCACCCCTGCGCGTTCGCGATGAACCCCTTGCGATGGTACAGCTCACCCATGAGGGCCCAGGGTTCCGCGGAGCGCTCGTTGGCACGGCTGGCGGCCTGCAGGGCCTCGATGGCACGGGTGGACCAGGCGGGGTTGGCGAGCCGGAGCTTCCCCAACAGGAGCCAGGCTTCATAGGAGCGGGGGCCCTCGCCATCCAGCTTGATGGACTGCTCGAGCGATCGGATCGCCTCGCTGGCGCGATCCTGAAGCAGGAGCGACTGGGCCTTCTTCACGTAGGCCTTGGCCTTCGCCTCAGGGGAGGCCATGGCTTCGAGATCGATCGTCACCGGGGGCGTGGCCATCGATGGAATGGGCTCCAGTTCCTGGGAAGGCGTCGGGTCCAACCGGATGGGCTCCATGGGGGGCTCGGGCTGGAGGGAGATCGGGGTGGGTTCGAAGACGTCCTCCTCGCCCAACTCCACTTCCACTTCGATGTCGGGCAGGGGAAGGGGCGCGGGGGGCGGAGGTGGCGCGACCTCCAGCGGCTCGAGCTTGAGATGCACGGGGCCCGATGGCTGGGGAGGGCGCGGAGGCGCCGCGAAACCGCCCGCGTGGGATTGGGGTTCCCGGGCCGGACGCAATCCAGGGGGAACGGGAACTTCTCCATGCGTGAGGGTGAGCCCCCCCAGCGCCCAGAGCCCCACGATGATGTGGGCAGCTTCCTCTTCCTCGAGTCCCGTGATCGAGATGAGCGTTTCGTATCCGAGGGGCTCGGTGCCAAGCAGGCTGAGGGAGTAGGCGATCTTCGGGTTGAGGGGCAGGTCGCTGAGCTTGAAGAGGAGGTCCTCCTTCGCTTTCCATCGCCAGGAAGGCTCTCCCATGAGGTAATCCCGGAGCTCGTGGAGGTTCCGGATCCGCTGGAACACGTCCCAGATGAGTTTCCGATGATCGAGGCGGAACTGGAGGTCGCCGCTGAGGCTGCCGCTGAGGCTGCCCGGGTTCCAGGTCATCTTGAGGACCGGGTGCTCCATGGCGTGGGTGAGGATCGAAGCCAGCAATTCCTGGAGACGCTGATCCCGTTCCTGGGTCGTCATCAGGCCCCACTGCACCACCCGATCCCCCATGCGGGAGCCCTCGCCGTCGGCCAGCAGCTCCTGCAAGGCGGCCAGGTCGAGGATTCCCAGACGGATGAGGTAGTTCCCGAACTGCTCGCCCACGGCGTCACTGCGAAGGTATCGGAGGTCCCCTCCCTTCCAGTAAAGGGTCCGGTTGCCGTCGTTCTGCTCAAGTACTAGTTCCCCCTCCGCGCCTTCCTGATGCAAGGCACCAAGTAGGGCCGGAAGAAAGGGGCGGGCTCGTACCTCGGCCAACATACCTCCTGACGCTGGGGTTTGATCACCTTGGCATTTTCCGCCTTCGAACGCAATGGGGGGCGGTTTAGAGCCTGTTGCCCGACCCCCATGGGCCCACGGGGGTCGGGGAACGGGCTCTTCACGAGGCTGACTGCCTTGCCTTGGCCGCAAGCCCTCCGGGCCTTATGCTTCGGGATACCCGCCCCCAGGAGTCCCTTAATGTTCAAGAAACTGGGCAAGTTCGAGATCCAGAAGGTCCTAGGGGCCGGAGCCATGGGCGAGGTCTACCTGGGCGTCGATCCGAGCATCGGGCGGGAGGTGGCCATCAAGACCATCCTCAACCCGGGCACCCAGGGCCCGGAGGCCAAGGAGCGCTTCGCCCGAGAGGCCAAGGCCGCCGGGGTGCTGAACCATCCCAACTTGGTGACGATCTACGAGTTCGGGGAGGATCAGGATGTCCTCTACATCGCCATGGAGTTCGTGCGGGGCCATGATCTGGAGGAGCTCTACCGGGACCAGGCCCTCACCCGCAGCGAGATCCTGGAGGTGCTGGCCCAGGTCTGCGATGGCCTCGCCTTCGCCCACCACGCCCACATCGTGCATCGGGACATCAAACCCTCCAATGTGCGCATCCAACGGGATGGCCGTCGGCTCATCGCCAAGGTCATGGATTTCGGTGTGGCCCGGGTGGGGAACTCCGATATGACGGCCACGGGCATGGTCATGGGCACCGTGAGCTACATGGCCCCCGAGTACATCCGCAGCGGCAAGCCCGATCCCCGCAGCGACCTCTTCGCCGTGGGCGTGATGCTCTACGAGGCCCTCTCCGGCCGCAAGCCCTTCGCCGGGGATACGACACCCACCATCCTCTACAAGATCGTCAACGAGCCGCCGGATCCCATCGACACGAGCCAGCTCCAGGGCATCAGCCCCGCCATCAAATCCGTGCTGGATCGGGCCCTCACCAAGGATCCGGACGTGCGCTTCCAGACCGCCGAGGATTTCGCCCGGGCCCTGCGCTCCGCCAAGGATCCCACCTGGAGCGGCCAGATGGAGGAGGGCACCTCCCTGCTCGGCACGGCCGTTCCGGCCGCATCGAGCGCCACCCCTGCCTCCAGCGCGCCCACGGCGCCCGTCCAACCTGCCACGCAGGTGCTGTCGGCTCCCACCGCGGGCGTGCCCGCAGCCGGACCCGCCACCCAGCCCGTTCAGAGGCCTCAGGCCTCCCCTTCCTCCAAGGCGCCCTGGCTGGCGGTGGCCGCCCTGCTGTTGATCGGCGGCGGTTTCGGGGCCTGGTGGTTCCTGGGTCGGAAGGAGGCGCCCATGGGCACCACCGAGCAGACGCCCGCCCAGGTCGCCCAGGAACCCGCCGCGACGCCGTCCCAGGGGGCCCGCCCCGCCGCAAGGAATGCGGCCGGAAAGCCGGAGGAGGTGCGGCCCGAGCAGCTGGTGAAGGCGGATCCCGGGAAGGGGGCCCTCCCGGTGAGGCAGGAGCCTGAAGTCCATGCCACACCCCCATTCAAGCCCGCCCCGGAGAAGAGGGCCATCGATCAGCCGGAGCGCTACCAGCCCGAGAAGCTCGAGAAGCTGGAAGTCCACGAGCGCCTGAACCTCGGAAACATCTCCCTGAGCGAGTCGATCCAGCTCGTGGAGAAGGACCCGGATAAGGCGATCTACGGCTTCAGGCAGGCCATCAAGGCCGACTCGGGCAACGTGATGGCCCATGCCTGGCTCGCCGCCACCTTGGCCGAGAACAACCGCACGGGCGAGTTCATCCAGGAGCTGCGGGATGCGCGCCGCCTGGGGATCCTCGGCCAGATGTTCAACCGGAACGTCCGGTTCAAGTCCGCCTATCAGAAGGCCCGGTTGAACGGGAGGCTGCCCTCGGATCTGAACGAGTAGGGGCCATGCTCAAATGAGTTGTGAGGCTCAGGCCGCTTGGCCGTGGGCCCTAATGCCGGGACCCAGAACGAATGACCCAACCGACCCGCCGCAACGGCCCGCCGCCCGCGACCCACCGCCTTGAAGGATTGGAAGCGCGCCTGGGGTACACCTTCCATGATCGGCGCCTCCTTGAAGAGGCCCTGACGCATGCCTCCACGGGGAAGGCGAGGGATAACCAGCGCCTGGAGTTCCTGGGCGACGCCCTCGTGAATTTGGGTATGACCTTGCTCATTCATCGCCTCCAACCCACCTGGCAGGAGGGGCCCATGTCGAAGCTGCGGGGCCTCCTGGTATGCACCGACAGCCTCGCCGCATGGGCGGCGGAACTCGGCCTCGAACTCCGCCGGGCGGGGAAATCCAAGGGTGGCGTGGCCTTTGGGAACAAGCCCATGGCCGACGCCATGGAGGCCCTGCTCGCGGCGGTCTACCTGGATGCCACGGGGCGGGGCCTGGAGGGTCTGCCCCTGGTGGCGGAGCTGGTGGCGGGACGATTCGAAGCCCCGGTGAAGTCAGCCCATGCCGGCCTCTGGGAGCACAAGGACACCAAGACGACCCTCCAGGAGAGGGCCGCCACGCTGGGCCTCGGCGCCCCGGTCTACTCCCTCGTGGCGCAGAGTGGACCTGATCACGCCCCCGTGTTCCGCGTGAATGTGCAAGTGGCCTCCATGGAAGCCCAGGCTTCGGGCTCCACCCTCAAGAAGGCAGAAGCGGAAGCGGCCCGCACCCTCCTCGCCCGCCTTGCAAACGGGGCCCTGCCCTCGTGACCATTGCGTTACACTCGACTTCAGACGGGCGAGGCCGCGATTTGAAGATTTTCCCCACCCTCAATATCCAGCAGGGCCGCGTGATCCCCACCTTCGGTGATCCCGCGCCTTCGGCCCTCACCCCGATGGAGATCCTGGATCGGCTGCTGGAGGGCGGATGCTCCCATCTGGCGCTGGTGGATGTGGATGCGGCGCAGAACAAGGGGAACAATCGCGAGCTGCTGGCCCAGCTCCTGCGCCACGTGCAGGCGCGGGCCACGCGGCCCTGCGTGCAGGTGGCGGGCGGAATCCGCTCCAGCGACCAGTGCAGCTTCCTGCTCGATCAGGGGGCCAATTGGCTCGTCGTGGGCACCCTGCTCCAGAAGTCCTCCCTGGTGGTGGAGCAGCTGCTCGGCCGCTTCCAAAGCCATCTCACGGCCGGCATCGATGCGCGGGGGGGGCAGGTCCACTGCAGCGGCTGGTCCGAGGGGACGGGGCAGGGCACGGGCATCACGGCGAAGGAAATGGCTTTGCGCGCGAAGGCGTACGGGTTCAAGCGCCTCCACTTCGTGGATCTGGCGGCCCAGGCGGGGGCGCAGCCTGACTTCGAAACGGCCCGGATCATCCAGGAGGCTTCCCGCCTCCCCCTGCTGATGGGCGGAACGCTCACCAACAGGGCCCACCTGGAGGCGGCTCGCGCCACGAAGATCCTGCACGGGGGCCTCGTCGACGCGCTGCTCTTCGTGGGGGACTCCGAACTGCTGGGGTTGCTCCAGCCCGCCTGCGCCTGATCATGGCGCTGAAGGAGCTGGAGCTCTCTTTTTGGCCGGAGCTCTCCGAGACGGAGCGCCTGCATTTCAGGCATCTGGTGATGATCCGGCCGCAGGTGCCCTCCGAGGGGCAGTTGCGCATGCTGTCGGGCCTGGCTTCGACCCTCACTCAACCGCGCCTGATCACGCTGATGGCGCGCACGGCGCACTGGCTCTCCCACTGGGAGGTGCTCGAAGCCCTCGCCGGCAACGAAGCCGCCCCGGAATCCATCCGCCGGGATCTCGAGCTCGTGGTCAGCCTCTTCGACCTCATGCGGGAAATGGATGCCGCTCCGGCGGCGGACAAGGTGGAGCGCGCCGAGGTGGTGAAGGGCGTCTACCAGCAGCTGCGCCCCGAGCTGAAGCCGGTGGCGAAGCTCCTGGCCAAGCAACTGGCCAAGCCCATCGGGGGCACGGGCGCCACCTTGGAGATGCCCTCCCTGCCTGATCCGGATCAGGATTGGGAGACCTTGACCTCACCGCCGGCTGCGCCCGTCGCACCCGTGACGTTGACCCATCAGGATCGCCTGGCCCTGGCTGGCGCTTCGGAGAATCCCTCGGAGATCCTCACGGGGCTGATGGCGGAGGCGGATGACCTGCGCCAGGCCGCCCTGGGCAACCCCATGCTCAGCGAAGACATCGTCTGCCAGGCCCTGCAGCTCTCGCCCGTGGATGGCCTCTTCGACGAGGTCTACGGCGAAGCCCGCTGGTATTTCCGGGAGGGCATCCGGGAGGCCATCCTCGAGGCCCCGGCGAGCCCGGAGGACCTCTGCCGCCGCATCGCCTTGTCCCGCCACCTCGTAGAGCTCCTGGGGCTGGGGAGCCATTCCCGCATCAGCATCCAACGGGCCGTGAGCCTCTTCGCCCAGTTGGATGAGAGCGAGTACCAGTACGTCACCTACTGGTGCAAACGCCACGCGCCCCACCTCCTGCGGGTGGTGAAGTATTTCTACGACCGCCAGCGGCGCCAAGCGGGATCCCCCTCCGGCGGCCTGGGCCGGGAATCCCAGGGGCAGTGGGCCTCCTTGGAGGAACGGGTCTTCCTGGCCACCCAGTCCACCTCCCACGAGCAGTTGGGCCAGCTGCTGCGGGATCCTGATCTCCAGGTCTTCCGGCTCACGTTGGAGAACCCCGCGCTCACGCCCCGCCTCCTGCACGCCGCCATCCCAGTGCTCGAACGGGAGCGTATCGACTTCCTGGCCACGCACCACGCCTGGGGCCGGGACCCTGAAGTTCGCGAATCCCTCCTCCACAACCCCCTCCTGGGTGAAAACCAGGCCCTGGGCATCCTGGATGAGCTCAACGGCATCAAGGCCCTCGTGGAGGTCGTGAAGGACCCCCGCGTGCCCCACCTGGAGGTGAAGCGGCGGGCCCTCGAACGGCTGCGGGCCCTGTACCAGGAGATCGCCTCCGAGGAGCGCCTTCTGGCCCTGCGTTCCTTCGGCGCAGAGCTCATGCGGCACCTGCCCCAGGAGGTGCTCCAGGATGAGGCCTCCCTCCGCCTCCTCGTCGCCGATCGGCAACTGGACCCCAGCCTCCTGCTCCGCCTCGCCCGCAACAAGCTGACCCCCCGGGGAATTCTCGAGCTCATCGCGGCCCATCCCGTGCTGCTGGCCCACACGGCCATCATGAGCGAGCTTCTGCTGAACCCGAAGACCCCCCGGGAATCGAGCCTCCGCCTGTGGGGCCTCATGTCCGAAGCCGAGCAGCAGCAGCTTCTCAAGAGCCCCCATCTCCCCACGACGCTGCGACACTTGGCATAATCCGGGATACCTAAGCGTTTACACCCGACCACCCGTAGCCTGGGTCCCTGGAGTCCACATGCGCCTCATGGCCCCGATCGTCGCCGCTGCGCTCCTCGGGGCCGTGGCCTGCAAGCCCAAAGCCCCCCAGGCTCCAGCCTGGGTGCAGGGCATCCCCGAAGCGGCCCTGACCTCCGTGTCGGGCCAGGCGGGCTTCATCCTCGCGAACAAGGATCTCCAGAGCGCCATCACCAAGAGCCCGCTTGCCGAGCAGATGTTGGATCTCTTCCTCCAAAAGGCCCAGATCAAGGCCCAATCGGAGACGGGGCGCATCACCTTCCACCTTCTGGATCTGCCCGAAGCCAAGGACGGAGCCAAGGCCATGGAGGCAATGAGCGGCGCGTTCCTCATCCACCTGTCGGGGTTCCGGAACCCCCAAGCGCTGCAGGCCGCCGTCACGGAGTCCTTCCCTGCCGAGGGCTTCCTCCGCGTCCGGGGTGAGGATTGGCCCCAGTTCGTGATCATGGATCTCCAGCAGGGTGGCAAACAGATCCACCTCCGGGTGGTGGCGGATTCCCAGGGGAACCTGTGGCTGGGTGATCTGTCGGCCCTGGCCCGAATGGGCTCCAAAAGCCTGGCGGACCGCCCCGGCGTGGTGGCGGCGGCCCAGTGGCTCACCCCGGATCTCAAGCTGCAAGGGGCCATCCGGCCCGAACCCATCCTGGGCGGCCTGAAAGGCCAGCTGCCTGCGGAGTGGGTGCGCGAGGTCCCCGAGGGCGTGGACACCATCCTCTGGGGGGCGGGCCCCCAGGGCGATGGCACCCTCTGGACCTTTGAAATCGTTTTGGGGGGCGAGGCCAAGGCCATCGGGCAGGTCACCCCTTGGCTGCAGCGCCTGGGCGCGGCCCTCGACGCGGTGCGACCCCAGAATCAGGCCCCCGTTCAGATTCTCCAGGAGGGCCGTCGGGGCGGCCTGAAGGCCACCCTGGACCCCGCCCAGCTGGAAGGAGCCCTGGGCAAGCTTGGCCTACCTCGCCTCCGGTTGACCGCTCCCGCGAAGCCTGGAGCCAAGGCCTGATGGCGGAAGCGCTCGCCGCCGGGGAAGAGACCCCGGAATTCTGGATGAGCCGCCTGAAAGCGGGTCACGAGGAGGCCTTGGCCCACCTCATGACCCGCTTCGAGCGGCCCGTCTTCGCCTTCATCCACCGCCGCCTGGCAGGGGAGACGGGCGTGGTCCAGGAACTGGTGCAGGAGGTCTTCCTCAAGTGCCTCAAGCACAAGGACCGCTTCGAGGAGGGCCGCCCCGTGGCCGCCTGGCTTTTTACATTGGCGGCTAATGCGGCGACCGACCATCTGCGTAAAAGAGGTCGGGAGGTGCCCCCTCCCGAGTCCTTTGACGCACCCGATCCCCAAGCGCCCTCCCCGTGGGAGACGCTCGACCAGGGCCGAAGGCTGAAGGAGCTCAGGGAAGCCCTGGAGAGCTTGACCCCCCGTCAGCGCGCCATGGTCCAGGCCTATTACGTGCACGAAAAGCCCGTGAAGGAGATCGCCCAGGACCTCGGTTGCGCCGAGGGCACCGTAAAAGCCACCTTGTTCCAAAGCCTTTCCAAACTCCGAAAAACCATGGGTACACCGCCATGACCCCCCACGACCTGAAGCACCTGACCGATGAAGAGGCCTTCGACCTGCTCTACAGGCCTGAAGACTGGCCGGCGGATCCCGAATCCCAGGCCGAGCTGGCCCGGATGTTGGAGCTGCACCTGGCTCTGGAGGCCCATGGCCCCTCCCTGCGTGAAAACGTCCGCCCCCTGAGCCGCTGGAACACCCCCTGGCTGGCCGCCGCGGCCGCCCTGCTCGTGGGGATCGTCCCCGCCAGCTACGCCGTGCTCCAGCACGGCCGCACCCTCGAGCAGCGCAAGGATCTGGGCCGCATCGACCAGGAGGCCCGGGCCCGCGCCCAGGAGCGTGCCTGGGCCTCCTTCTTCACCCAGAGCAGCACCCTCATCCAGGACTTCGCGAAGAATCCCAAGCTCTGCACCGCCGAGAAGCTGGAGGATCGCTCCGTGGAACGCGAGGAGGCCCAGGCTCTGCTGGAGGCCAGCCGCCAGCTGCAGGCCCAGGGAGCCCGGGTGCCCGAGGCCGAGGCCATCCGCCAGGATCTCCACCACTGGCTCCAGGAGATCGCCCTGGAAGAGGGGTGCCTGGATCCCAAGCGGGCCAACGAGCTCCGCCAGTGGGCCTCGGCCAAGGATCTCTCCGATAACGCCCTGCGCATGGAACGCCGGTTGAAGGGCGAGCAACCGTGATCCACCTGCTGCCCTTGATCATCGCGGTGCCGGCGCTCATGGAGGCCCCCGCCCAGGACCACCGCTACCAGGAGGCGCGGAACCTCCGCATGGCCGGCCGATTCTATGAAGCCGCCGCCGCCTATCGCCGCTTCATCCAGGAGAACCCCCGCTCGGGGCGGTTGCCGGAGGCCCGCTTCTGGCTGGCTTCCACCCTGGAGCAGGATCAGCGGTGGGATGAGGCCGCCGCGGCCTATGGCGAATTCCTCCGCCTGCATCCCGACCAGCGCCTGCTGGGCAAGGAAGCCAAGCTCAACCGCATCCGCTGCTGGGGCATCCGTCAGGGCCAGGCCCCCGAGGCCACGCCCGGGCTCGTGGCGGCCCTGGAGGAGGAGAACTCCGAGGTGCGGGTCGTCAGCGCGCTGCAGCTGGCCAAGGCGAGGGATCGGCGGGCCGTGCCGGCCCTCCAGCATGGGCTCTCCCAGCCCAAGCAGGCCGACGCCTGCCGCCTGGCCCTCGAAGCCATGGGCGTGGAGCCCAAGGCCCCGCCCCAGGCTCCGGCCCGCTTCCTCGTCATCCGCATCCAGGAGAAGGGCAAGCCCGATCCCGTGGTGATCCGCGTCGCCGCGGGCCTCGCCCGGGCCGTGGGGGGCTATCTCTCCGATGAGCAGCTCGTCCAGGCCAAGAAGAAGGGCGTGGACCTGGACAGCCTCATGGATCAGATCGTGAACGCCCCCAAGGGCACCGTCCTCTTCAGCGTCGAGGACAAGGATTCCAGCGTCAGCGTGGCCGTGGAGTGAGGTTCCCGGGCACGCCCCGGGTACGCTGGTAGGTGCCGATGCACCAGCTCCGACGCTTCTTCAACGACCATCTGCGGTCCCACCTGCCCCTCATGTTCGGGGCCACGCTGTTGTTGCTGTTGGCGGGTCTCTGCCAGGGCGCCCTCATCACCAGCCTCAAGTTCGTCTTCGACGATGGCAAGGCCCGGGCGCTCCACGTGGTGCAGCCCGGCCTCTTCGGGAAGGTGGAGCACCTGCGGCAATGGGCCATCGGCCAATTGCCGGATATCCGGACCGCCCGCTTCCTCGTGCCAGGGCTCCTGGTGACGCTCTTCGCCCTCAAGGGCCTGTTCACCTACATGGGCACGCTGATGATGGTGCGCAGCGGCATCCGGGCCACCCAGGCGCTGCGGGAGCGGCTCTTCGCCCGGCTCCTGGATCAGGAGCCCACCTTCTTCCAAAAGCACCCCGTGGGGGAGCTGCTCACCCGCTGCATCACCGACGTGGGGGCCGTGCAGGGCATCGCCAGCAACCAGCTGGCGGAGGCCGTGCGGGAGATCTGCGTGGCCCTCACCATGCTCGTCACGGTGCTGCTCATCGATTGGAAGCTGAGCATGACCATTTTCCTGGCGGGCCCCCTCGTGGTGCTGCCCGTGCGGAAGCTCAGCCAGCGCATCCGCAAGGTGAACCACCGGAACCAGGAGGCCTCCAGCCGCCTGCTCCAGCGCCTGAAGGAGGTCTTCAGCAACGTGCGCGTGGTGCAGGGCTTCGCCCGCGAGGACTACGAGGTGAGGCGCTTCGAAGGCCAGAACCGGGAGCTCTACGCGCTGGGCATGAAGAGCGCCCGGGCCTCGGCGCTCTCGACCCCGATCATGGAACTGGTAGGGGGCTTCCTGCTGGCCTTCCTGGCGGCCTACGCCGCGGGGCGGTTCCAGGAGGGGACGCTCACCACCGAGAACTTCCTCACTTACATCCTGGCCGTCTACGCCCTCTACGATCCCCTGCGTCGCCTGACCAAACTGAACAACGAAGTGCAGGTGGCCAGCGCCAGCCTCGATCGCGTCTATGCCATGCTGGATCGCGAGCCGGAGCTGAAGGTCCCCTCCGTGCCCAAGCCCGTGCCCGCGATCCCCCAGGTGCTCCGCTTCGAAGGCGTGCACTTCGCGTACGACTCCAAGCACCCCGTGCTGCGGGGGGTGGATCTCGAGGTCCGCACCGGCGAGACCGTGGCCCTCGTGGGCGGCAGCGGCGGCGGCAAGACGACCCTCGTGAATCTCGTGCCCCGCTTCTTCGATCCCACCCAAGGGCGGCTCACCCTCGATGGCGTGGACCTCCGCGACTTCGATCCCCGGGAGCTGCGCCGCCGCATCGGCATCGTCACCCAGGAGACGCTGCTCTTCATGGACACGGTGCACGACAACATCGCCTATGGCGCGCCGGCCACCCGCGAAGCCGTCATCGAAGCGGCCAAAAAGGCCCACGCCCACGACTTCATCGAGAGCCTGCCCAAGGGCTACGACACCTCCCTGGCGGAGACGGGAAGCAGCCTCAGCGGGGGCCAGCGCCAGCGCCTCGCCATCGCCCGCGCCCTGCTGCAGGATCCCCCCATCCTCATCCTCGATGAAGCCACCAGCGCCCTCGACACCGAAAGCGAACGCGCCGTGCAGTCGGCCTTGGAAACCCTCATGCGGGATCGCACCACCCTCGTCATCGCCCACCGCCTCAGCACCATCCAGCGCGCCACCCGCATCTGCGCCATGAAGCACGGCCAAATCGTGGAATCGGGTCTCCATGGCGAACTGCTGGCGAAGGACGGCGAGTACGCCCGGCTGCACAAGCTGCAGTTCGCCAACGCATGAGGCCGGAGCACGCGTGAGGCGCTCTGACTTCCACTTCGACCTCCCCCCGGAGCTCATCGCGCAGGCCCCCGCGCCTTCGCGGGATGGCGCCCGCCTCCTCGTGGTGGATGCGGCCACCGGGGCCTTCGCCCATCGCACCATCCGCGAGCTCCCGGAGTTGGTGCCCGCGGGATCGCTCTGCGTGCCCAACGATGTGCGCGTGCGCCATGCGCGGCTCTTCCTCCGCCGGACGGGTGGAGGGAAGGGCGAGGCGCTGCTGTTGAAGGCGCTGGGCGGGGGCCGCTTCGAATCCATGGTGCGGCCAGGAGCCCGGCTCAAGCCCGGCGCCGCGGCCACGGTGGTGGATCCCGAATCGGGAGCCGACCTCGCCCGGGTGGAGATCCTCGGCACCCTGCCCGAGGGCCTGCGCGAGGTGCGCGTGACGAGCGATCACCCCCTGGACTGGGATGAGATCGACCGCATCGGCCGCCTGCCCCTGCCGCCCTACATCGACCACGTGGCCGGGGGCGAGGACGAGACCCGCTACCAGACGGTGTTCGCCGCGGACGAAGGTGAGGCTGTGGCGGCGCCCACGGCCGGGCTCCATTTCACGCCGGAGCTCATCGCGGCCCTGGAGGCGAAGGGCTGCGCCTGGCGCCCCGTGCGCCTCCACGTGGGCCTGGGCACCTTCCGGCCCATGGAAGCGGATGACCTCGCCGATCACGTCATGCATGAGGAGCGTTTCGAGATTCCCGAGACGACCCGTGCGGAATTGGAAGTGCTCATGCGCCAGCGTCAGCGCCCGCTCCTGGCCATCGGCACCACGGCGCTGCGCACGCTGGAGGGTGCCTGGAATGGGGAGCGCTTCGCCCCGGAGGGCGCGACGCGGCTCTTCATCACGCCGGGCTACCGCCTGCGCACCGCGGATCACCTGCTCACCAACTTCCACCTGCCCGAGAGCACCCTCTTCGTCCTCGTGAGCGCGCTCATGGGCGTGGAGGTGGCGCAGGCGGCCTACGCGGAGGCGATCCGGGAGCGGTACCGCTTCTTCAGCTACGGGGACGCGATGCTGATCCTCAACGTGAGGCTGGAGGCTGGAGACCGGAGACTGGAGGTGTGATCGACCCACCGGATCCGTGTGGCCAGGTTGGGTAGGCGCCCACTCCAGCCTCCGGTCTCCAGTCTCCAGTCTCCAGCCTAAAGGTAATCCACGAACTGGTGGATGACCGGGATCCGGTGGCGCTTGCCCTTGGTGGCTTGGAGGATGGAGGCCACGCTCATGGCGAGGCACCACAGCAGCCAGATGGGCAGGAAGATTCGCAGGGAGAGCAGGCCCACCAGGGGGAAGAGCCCGAGGATGAGGCACAGCAGCGCCACCACGCCCTCGCAGAACGCGAGGATCACGCCCTGTCGCGCGTGCCAGAGGAGGTCCTCATCCTCCCGGGCCCGCAGGTAGGGCAGGAAGGCCCACGGCCCCGCATAGCAGAGGACGAGGTCCCGAAGGCGCTCGCCTTGATAGAGCGGAGTTGGGGCATCCAGGGGCACGGGGGACCTCGCCCCCCCATCCTATCCGACCCGACCGACCCCTTTGGCTGCTTGAGCCCCCTCCAGCCATTCGGCCAGGGGAGTAAACCGCTGGGCCATCCGGGTGGTCCATCCCCTATCCGACTCCACCGCGTGAGCCGATAAACCCCAATCTGTGACTCCCATCCCCATGCCCATGCCCACCTGGACCTCTCCTGCCGACTCGTCCTCCCGAGAGGGGTTGCCTCGTTCGGAGGGCGGGCGGGGGCCCGCCCTCATAGCCCTGGGTGCGGTGCTGGGCCTGGCAGCCGCCTGCGGGGGCGCGGGCGGAGGCTCCGCCACCCCCGGCACCCCATCCGGCCCCGTGGCGAGCTGCCCCATCCCGGCCGTGCCCGCCACGCCGAGCTGGTCCACCCACATCCATCCCTTCATCCAGCAGAGCTGCGGCACCAGCTCCACGTCCTGCCACGACAATCCGGGCACGCGGGTGAACCTCCACCAGGGGGCCAGCGCCCTGTACACGACCCTGGTGAACGGGCCCACTCTGGCGGGTCCCTCGGGGTGGGTGTACATCAAACCCGCCGATGATCTGACCGCCGCGAATCGCCGCTCCTGGCTCTATGAAAAGGTGGATCCCCTCGTGGCGGGTTCCCCGGGCGGCGGGATCGGCACCACGATGCCCGCGGGGTCCAGCCTCTGCCGTCCCACCATCGACTCCCTGAAGGCCTGGATCATCGCCGGCGCCCCCAACAACTGAATCGAGCCCCCGACCGCACGGAGCCCCCATGGCTGATTTCGCGCCCATCTCCTCCTGGACTGCCGACGACGTCATGCACTTCGCCCGCCGGGCGGGCTTCGGCGTGACCCCCGAGCGCGCGGCCGAGCTCGCGGCCCTGCCGCCGGCGGCCACCATCGACGCCTGGGTCGAAGGCACGGTTTCGGCCACCGTCGCCGCCGCGGGCGATGCGGCGCTCTTCGGCGCGGTGCTGGGCAACCGGGCGGACACCGTGACGGAAGGGGCCTGGGATGCGAGCGTCGGCGTCGCGGGCGCCGTCAACGTCGCCAAGGTGCCCGCCCCCCACGCCTTTCTCGTCAGCGGCGCCGAGGCCTGGCGCAACAATCTCGCGGCGGGGCAGTCCTACTGGGCCTTCCGCATGCAGTACAACCCCGCCTCCTTCCCGGAGCGGCTGGCCCTGTTCTGGCACAACCTCTTCGCCACGGGCTGGGACAAAGTCAACAACATGGCCCTGATGCTCAATCAGATCGAACTGCTGCGGACCCAGGGCCTCAGCGGGTTCGCGGATCTGCTGGCCGCGGTGAGCAAGGATCCGGCCATGAGCCTCTGGCTGGATTCGGTCACCAACAACGCCTCCTACTCCGGCACGCCCAACGAGAACTACGCGCGGGAGGTCATGGAGCTCTACTCCCTGGGCGTGGACAACGGCTACAACCAGACCGACATCACCCAGCTCGCCCGGGCCCTCAGCGGTTGGAGCTTCGTCATCCCCACCTCCGCCAAGGTGGTGAATCCCTCGAACCCCGGCAACTGGAAGGCCTCCACCGCGACCTTCACCGTGTACCAGGGGCAGCCCATCGGTGCGAACCACCTCTGGTGGGGCGGCACCCCGGGCAACGGGAAGGTGTACTACATGCACCCGGATGGCACCCACGGCGGGGAGACCACGAGCATCAGCTTCCTCGGCAACACCTTCAACATCACCACCGCGGGGGGCCTGGCCCCCGGAGAAAACGCGCTGCGCTCGATCCTGACGTCGCGGGCTTCCAACTGCGCGAATTTCCTCGCCAAGCGCATCCTCACGCACTTCGTGAACGGCCACTACGCGCCCGGGGACGCCACCGACCTGTCCAACGTCCTCCAGGGCAACGGCTTCGATCTGCGCGCCACGCTGAAGACCCTGTTCAAGTCCAATTACTTCTTCGACGCCTCCAACCGCTTCTGCCTCGTGGAGGGCCCCGTGTCCTGGACGGTGCGGGCCGCGCGGATGCTCGGGATGAGCCTCGCGGCGGGCGATGCCCAGGCTCCCGCCAAGGGTTTCCCCGCCTGGCGGGTCATCACGAGCCCCTACTTCGATCAGATGGGCATGAAGCTGCTGGATCCCGGCGGCCCCAACGGGTGGCATGAGGACACCGCCTGGCTCAACAGCAACACCATGCGCTACCGCACCCGCATGGCCGCCGCCCTGTGCCTGGCGGAGTCCTATACGACCTACTACCACAACGGCGGCGGTTCCTACGTGGGCGAGACGCTCGTGCTCTTCCCCTCCAACGTGGACGATTGGTTCCCCGTGGCGCCGACGTCGGGGCTCGACGTGTACAACCGCCTGGTGGCCCTGCTCCAGCCCGGCCCCATCCCCGCCACCGTGCGGGATGGCTGGATCGCCGCCCTGTGGCCGAGCTTCCTCTGGGATACCCCCAACAAGGACAAGGCCCGGGAACTGGCCTTCCTCATCCTCTGCTGCCCCGCCGGCCAGCTCTACTAAGGAGGTTCCGATGACCACCCGACGCGAATTCCTCCAGGCTT
Organism: Acidobacteriota bacterium; assembly: GCA_016192145.1. Lineage (GTDB taxonomy): Bacteria > Acidobacteriota > Holophagae > Holophagales > Holophagaceae > JAFDVN01. The sequence continues at coordinate 23,077 of JACPUT010000010.1, forward strand.
CCGCCGCCGCCGGCACCGCCCTCGTGGGCCTGACCGCCTGCAGCGGGGGCGGTTCCAAGGGCGGGGGTTCCACCACCGAGCCGCCGACCCCCGTCCCCTCCGCGCCCATCCTCGTGGTGGTGAACATCGATGGCGGCTACGATTGGCTGAGCGTGATGCCGCCGACGAGCAGCGCCAACCGCGCCCCCTACGAGGCCCTGCGGCCCACGCTCAAGATCGATGCCGCCGCCACGACGGATCTGGGCAGCGGCGTGGGCCTCAACGCCGACCTGCTGGGGCTCGGCGAGCTGAGTTCCCTGGGGCGCGTGGCCTGGATTCCCGGCATCGGCATGTCGAACTTCAGCCTCTCCCACTTCACGGCCCAGGATCTCTGGAGCCAGGGCGCCAACATCCCAGGCGGCAACGGCTGGCTGGGGCGCTTCGCGGATGTGGCCTTCGCGCCCTCGGGCGATGTGCTCCGCGGCATCACCGTGACCTCGGACCTCCCCCTGATGCTGCGGGGCGCCACCCGGGGCTTCGTCTCCATCAGCAACAGCAGTGGCTTCGTGTTCCCCTCCTACCTGCGGGGCAACAAGGTGGTTTCGACCGGTGCCCACCCGCTCTACGACACCGCCCTGCTGGAGAACGGGTGGGGCACGAGCCTCACGACACCCGCGCCCACCGGGTCCTCCCAGAGCGGGTACCAGGCGGCTCAAGCCATGGGCAAGGCCTTCTACGACGCCCAGAACGATCCCGCCTTCGGCACCAACAACCAGCTGCCGGCCCGCACTCCCTCCGTGCTCTACCCCGGGGATTCCACCTATCCCACCACCCGCGTGGACGGGGGCCGCCTCAGCGGTTCCCTCGGCAACCAGCTCAAGCTCATCGCGCAGATGATCGCTTCCGGATTGCCGGGGCAGGTGTACTACGCGCGCCTGGGTGGATGGGATACCCACAGCAACCAGGCCAACGACATCCCCAACCTCCAGCGCGTGCTGGGGGGCTCCCTCCGGGCCTTCTACGACGACCTCAAGAGCATCACCACCGCCTCGGGCAACGCCCAGGATCGCGTGATGATCCTCGCGTACAGCGAGTTCGGCCGGCGCTGCAAGGAGAACGATGGTGGCACGGACCACGGCACGGCGGGCCTCGCCTTCGCCCTGGGCAAGGGCGTGAAGGGCGGGATGTACGGCGCCTACCCGAACCTCGCGGACCTCGATGCGAACGGCAATATGAAGTACAACGCCGCCGCGGATTTCCGCTCCCTCTACGCCACCGTCCTCGACCGCTGGCTGGGCCAGGCCACGACCACCACCAACACGCTGTTGGGGGCTTCCTATCCGCGGTTCGGCTTCCTCTGACGCGGGATGCCGGGCTCCTGGCTTTGGGCTCTTGCTGGCTCCGAAGTTTGATTGATCCGTTCCCAGCCAGAGCCCAGAGTCGAAAGCCCAGAGCCCACCTACGATCCGCGCTAAGCCCGGAAGGCGTTCCGCAGCAGCAGCAGCCCCATGGCCCCCAGCAGCAGCGCGAAGGCCCTGCGCAGCCGAGGCCCCTGGGTGGCGGTGGCCCAGCGGGCGCCGAGCAGGGCGGCCCCCGCGAAGCCCAGGGCCACGCCCCCAAGGGCCATCCAAGGGAGTCCATGGGGATGGGCCTTGGCGTAGACCCAGACGCCGGGGAGGCCGATGGGGGGCAGCATGAGCGCGAGGCTCGTCACCTGTGCGCGGTGCTGCGGATAACCGAGGCGCCAGGCGAGCAGCGGGATGATCACCACGCCGCCCCCGATGCCGAGCAGGCCCGAGGCGAGGCCCCCCACCGCGCCGATGCCCAGGGCTTCGCCGAGCCCCCAGGCGTGGGTCTCACGGGCTTCGCCGGGACCGGCCTGGAAGCCGATGCGATGGGCCATGGTGAACAGGAAGGCCACGAAGACGAGGCGCAGGGCGGTCAGGGGAAGGGCGTTGGCGGCCATGGCCCCGAAGGTGACGCCTAGGAGGAAGCCTGGCAGCATCGCCAGCACCAGGCCCCGATCCACCTTCACGCCCTGCCGGTGGTAGTGCCACACGGCGGGCAGCCCGTTGGGCAGCAGCATGGCGGCCAGCGCCATGCCCTGGGCGCCGGCCTGATCCAGGCCCAGGAGCAACCCCAGCAGGGGCACGAGCAAGATGCCGCCGCCGATGCCGAAGGCGCCGCTGAGCACCCCGCCCGCCGCGCCGCAGAGGATGCCACCCAGGAGGGGATGCATCAGCGGCCCAGGGGAAGCTCGGGGTGCCGGCGATCGAAGGTGAAGCCCCTCCGCCCGCCCGGGCCCTCGAGGGTGACGAGGTTCTGCTGACGGGCGCTCACCTCGAACAGCACCGTGTGGCGCAGGCTCAACCGCGACGGCGAGGGCGCCACCGCTTCCAGCACCACGATGAGATCCTTCGGGTCCAGGTCCTGGGAGACCACGCGGAATCCGATCACCGTCTTGCCCTCCAGGAGTTCAAGCCGACCCTGGAAGTAGCGCTCCAGTTCCGCCGGCGCATAGGTCTCACCGTCCTTAAGCGTGATGCGATGGCGCAGGAACTCCTCCAGGGCGGGATGGAAGTGGTGCAGCGAGAGGCGCAGCTTCATGCGCAACCCGCCTTCCACCACCGTGAGGGTGGCCTGGGTGATGGGGTATTGGTGTGCCGCCAGCGGCAGCGCGAGCAGGAGGGTGGCCAGGGCGGGAGGTCTCATGGCAGCCGCTCCGAGAAGAACTCCAGGATCCAGGCGGAGGCATCCATGTCCGGGGCGGGCTCGTCGGCATCGGGGCCGTACTTGCGGCCGCCGGGCCAGGCGTGGCCCTGATCGAGGGACCAGAGGTGGACATCGTCCCCATAGCGATCCCAGGCGTGGGCGCTCTGAAGCCGGCGGCGGGGCCTGGGATCGAGCCCCATGGCAATGGCCAGGCGCCGGGCGCTCTCGGGGGCGGGGTCGCACTGGATCCGGCGCCCTTGCGTACCCACACCTCCTCCATAGGGGATGTGCCGATCATGGAGACCGTGGAAGATGGCTACGGGTTGTCGCCGCACGCGCTCCGGGATGGGGGCACTGGGCGCGCCCGAGAGCAGGGCGTAGCCCGCGTAGGGGGCATCGCCCTCGAGCAGGAGGCGCCAGCCCATGCGGGCGCCGTTGCTGAATCCCGCGAGGAAGGTGGGGCTGGGCGGCAGCCTCAGGAGGTCGGGCAGCGCCTTCAGGAATCCCACGTCATCCACCGCATTGAAGGCGGGATGACCCAGGCCCGGGCCCACGTTCCATGCGGCGCCCGTGGCGGGATCCTCCTGGCCGTGGGCCCCCAGGGCGGCGGGCAGGGCCAGGGCCCAGCCCCGCTCCAGCGCCGCATGGGGCAGGTTGGAGAAGCGCGCCATCAGCCGCGGAGTACCACCCGTTCCGTGGAGGCCGATCAGCAGGGGAGCGGGAGCGCCGCCGCCCGGCTGCCAGAGCAGGCAGCGGCGGGTGCGCCCTTCCCAGGGCAGGTCCAGCAGCTCGGGGTGGAGGATGCTACTTCTCCTTCTTCTCCACTTTATCGCCCTTGGCGGCGGCCTCGGCCTCCTGCTTGCGCTGCTGCATGGGGTTGGGGATCCGCATCTCGGGGGCCTTGAACAGCTTCAGGGGCTGCACCATGGGCAGCTTGCGGGGGAAGGCGTCATTGGCCCGGTCGATGTCGGGGATCTCGCGGAAGGGATCCAGTTCCACGGAGGCCAGGGCCTTGTCGCGGATGAGGAGCTTCGAGAACCGCTCTTCGTTCTGCATCCAGCTCTCCACGGGGAGGCGCACCAATTCCGTGCTGCCGTCCTGGAAGGTGAGCTTGAGGATGATGGGCATGGGGAACTTGCCCGTGTTCTTGACCGTGACCCGGTGGAGGAACTTGCCCGCCTTGATCAGGGCCTTCTCTTCATCCTTCAGCTCGGCGAAAGCCCCCTCGTAGCGCTTCTGTTCGGTGGTGCTCACGGAGTAGCGATCCCAGGAGCCGTCCGTGTACATGTCCTGGATGCCGCGCGCCTTCTCCTCCCCGGGCAGGTTGCGCTCGGCCTCCTTCATGCGGGAGAGGTTCTGGTCGGCGGCCGCCGCCGCGGCCCTGGCCCGGGCCTTCGCGTCGGCGGGGTTGCCGTCGGAGAGCTGGAAGGTCTCCACTTTCTCGAGCTCCAGATCGGGAGCGGCGGTCGTGAAGAACCAACCGCGCCAGAACCAGTCGAGGTCCATGCCGGAGGCATCGTTCATGGTGCGGAAGAGGTCCGCGGGCTGAGGGCGCTTGAACTTCCAGCGCCGGGCGTACTCCTTGAAGGCGAAGTCGAAGAGCTCGCGACCCATCACCGTCTCCCGCAGCAGGTTCAGCCCAGCCGCGGGCTTTTGGTAGGCGTTGAAGCCGAAGTCCTTCACGGCGTCGCTCTGGGTCATGATGGGCGTCGCGTTGGGGAAGCGGAGGTAGTCCGTGATCTTCTCGCTCATGTTCGTGGCGCCGGGGAAGTTGGGATCCCATTCCCGCTCCGCCAGGTTCTGGAGGAAGGTGTTGAGGCCCTCGTCCATCCAGCTCCACTGGCGCTCGTCGCTGTTCACGATCATGGGGAAGAAGTTGTGCCCCACTTCATGGATCACGACGCCCACGAGGCCGTGCTTGGTGCGCTCGCTGTAGGTTCCATCCTTCTCGGGGCGCGGGCCGTTGAAGCAGATCATGGGGTACTCCATGCCGCCGCCGCCGCCCAGGCCCAGCACGCTGATGGCCACGGGGTAGGGGTAGTCGAAGGTGTAGCGCCCGTAGACCTTCAGCGTGTGCGCCACGGAGGCCGTGGAGTACTTGTCCCAGAGGGGCATGCCCTCCCGGGTGTAGCCGCTCATCGCCAACACGTTCCGCCCGTTGATGTCCACGCCCTCGGCGTCCCAGATCAGGCGCTTGGAGGAGGCCAGCGCGAAATCGCGCACGTTCGTCGCCTTGAACTTCCAAGTGAGCTTGCCGTCCTTCTTGGGCCGGCTTTCGGGTTTGCCGGCCTCGTCGGGTTTAACGATGAAGGTGGGCTTGCCGGCCTTGCGGGCCTGGGCGATGCGGTCGCGTTGGGCCTGGGTGAGCACTTCGTTCGCGTTCTGCAGCTCGCCCGTGCCGAGCACCACCTGGTCGGCGGGCACCGTGAACTCGACGTCCCAATCGCCGAATTCCAGGGTGAACTCGCCCTGGCCCATGAACTGCTGGTGCTGCCATCCCATGTCATCGGTGTAGGCGACGAGGCGGGGTTGCCACTGGGCGATGTTGTAGAGGCGGGCACCATCCTCCAGGGTCTCGAAGCCGCTGCGGCCCCAGACCTTGCGGTAGTCCGTGATGGCGTACTCCCAACCCAGGGTGAACTTGAACACCTGCCCGGCCTTCACGGGCTCCGGCAGGTCCACGCGCATCATGGTGTCCACCACGGTGAACTTGAGGTCCCGGCCCTGGGCGTCCTTGAGGGAGAGGATCCTGTGTCCCTCGTACTCCGACTCCACCAGGGTGAAGCGCCGCATCTGGGTGCTGAGGCCCTGCTTGTCGTCGCCCGCCATCTTGGCGAAGTCCGGCGCGCCCCGCTTGAGGGCGCCCACGCTGTCCTTGCGGAAGAGGTTCTGATCCAGCTGCAGCCAAAGGTAGCGCAGCTCATCGGGGCTGTTGTTGTGGTAGGTGATCTCCTCCACCCCCTTGATCGTCTGCGTGGCGTCATCCAGCTCCGCCTTGACGCGGTAGTCCACCTTCTGCTGCCAGTAGCGGTGGCCCGGGGCCCCGCTGGCGGCGCGGTAGACGTTGGGCGTGGGCAGCCCCTCCAGCTTGCGGAAGGCGCTCTCGTTGCCTTTGCCGCCGGGGATGGGACCCGTGCCTTGGGGCTGGACTGGCGGCATTTGGGCGGTGAGGGCGAGGCTGATGAAGCTGAACAAAACGGAACGCATGCGGGCTCCAAAGGGCAGAACTTCAAGCTTATCGAGGGTTTGCGGGGTCCTGCCCCCGGCGATTAACGGCTGGCCCCCCCTCCGGCGCGTGTCGAAGTCTCCGCCGGATGCGATAGTGGAGGGATGCAGGCCACGCTCAATGAAGATCTGATCCTGGACAGTCGTCGCGCCCTTTGGATGCCACGCTACGGCACCCTCGTGCTCGCCGATTTCTTCCTGGGCCTGGGGGCCGCCCGCCGCAAGCGCGTGGAGATCATGCCGAGCCCCACCCAGTTCGACCTCTGGGAACGCGCCTTCGGACTGCTCACGGAATACAAGCCCAGCCAGGTGGTGATCCTGGGCGACCTCAAGCCCAACCAGGGCATGGTGGAATCCGACGAGGCCGACGAACTGCGCGCCTCCATCCGCAAGTTCAAGCGCGGCTGCGAGCGCCTCGTGCAGGTGGCCAGCCACCCCGAGCGCCTGCGCGGCCCCGCCATGGAGGGCACGGGGCTCGTGCCCGTGGACCAGCACAAGGTGGGTCCCTACAGCCTCATCCACCGGCGCCGCGTCTTCGTCTATCCCCGCCACGAGGATCACCACGGCTTCTGGATCAACGGCGGCGTCCACCCCCTCTTCGCCATCCCCGCCAAGGCCCCCGATGGCGGCGAGGACTGGATGCGCCTCCCCGCCTTCCTCCACACCGGCTACGCCCTCGTGATGCCCCCCTTCGTGCCCTACGCCCAGGGCCATGAAGTCATGCAGCCCGAACGCCTCCCCAAGCACGCCAAGGCCTGGTCCCTCCTCGGCGACCACCTCGCCCCCATCGATTTGCAGGGACTGCCCCCCACGCCGGAGCACCTGCGGACGATCACGCGGCCGGTGCGGAAGAAGTCCGGAGACGATTGATGGATCTGAAGGCCCGCCTCCGACACCTCGCGGACCAGGTGCGGGAGCACCGGCACCGCTACTACGTGCTGGACCAGCCCGTGCTCAGCGACGCGGAGTACGACGCGCTGGAACGGGAGCTGCGCTCGCTGGAGGCGGCGCATCCGGAGCTGGCGGATCCCAACAGCCCGACGCGGCGGGTGGGGGCGCCACCGCTGGAATCCTTCGCGAAGGCCAGGCATCGCACGCCCATGCTGAGCCTCGACAACGCCTATTCCGAAGACGAACTGCGGGAGTGGGAGCAGCGCATGGTCCGGCAGCTGTCCATAGACCCCGGGCAACGCGAGCGTTGGACGGGGGAGCCGGGCACGGCGCTCACCTACGCCGCGGAGCTGAAGGTGGATGGGCTCTCCCTGAGCCTGCGCTACGAGGGCGGAGAGCTCGTGCAGGCCGTCACGCGGGGCGATGGCGAGACCGGGGAGGATGTCACCGAGAACGCCCGCACCATCGCGGATATCCCCGTGCGCATTCCCGATCAGGGCGAGGTGGAGATCCGGGGCGAGGTCTTCCTCTCCCGGCGCCGCTGGGAGGAACTGAACGTCCAACGCGACGCCGCCGGAGAAGCCCGCTTCGCCAATCCCCGCAACGCCGCCAGCGGCACCATGAAGCTGCTGGACAGCCGCGAGGTGGCCCGCCGGGCCCTGAGCTTCCTGCCCTGGCAGCGCGTGGGGGCCGAGGATCATGCGGCCGCCATGGAGGGACTGGAGGCCTGGGGCTTTGGGCGCATGCCCTCCCACGCCAGGGGCGACCTCGACGCGGTGTGGCGCTTCATCGAAGCGCAAGCCGAGGCACGGCTGAAGCTGCCCTTCGACACGGATGGCGTCGTGCTCAAGGTGAAGGACCTCGCCCTCCAGCAGCGCCTCGGCGCCACCGACCGCGTGCCCCGCTGGGCCATCGCCTTCAAGTTCCCGGCCACGCAGGTGACGACGCGGGTGCTGGGCATCACCTGGCAGGTGGGCCGCACGGGCAAGCTCACGCCCGTGGCGGAGCTGGAGGCCTGCGAGGTGGCGGGCTCCACGGTGCGCCGCGCCACGCTGCACAACGCCGACGAGCTGGGGCGCCTGAAGCTGCGCGTGGGCCAGCGGGTCTTCGTGGAGAAGGGCGGGGAGGTGATCCCGAAGGTGGTGGCCGTGGTGCCCGGCGAGCCCGAGGACCTGCCCCTGCCGGAGATCCCCATGGCCTGTCCCGTGTGCTCGGGGGCCGTGGGGAAGGATGACGACGCCGAGGTGGCCATCCGCTGCCTGAACCCCGAGTGCCCCGCGAAGCTGGAAGCCCGCCTCCAGCATTTCGCCTCCCGCGTGGCCCTCGACATCGAAGGCCTGGGCGAGGCGCTGGTGGTGCAGCTCCAGGCCGGCGGTCGCTTCCAGCAGCCCTGGGACGTCTTCTCGCTGCTCGAGGATCCGCGCCAGGGGCTCGCCTACCTGGCGGGCCTGGAGCGCATGGGCGAGAAGAGCGCCCAGAACGTGCTCGCCGCCCTGGAAGCGGCTCGCACGAAGCCCCTCTGGCGTTGGATCCACGCCTTCGGCATCCCCTTCGTGGGCTCGCGCACCGCCGAACTCCTGGCCGAAGCCGCGCCCAGCCTCGAACAGCTCTGGGCCCTGCCCGAGGAGAAGCTGCAGGCCGTGGAGGAGGTGGGGCCGAAGGTCTCCGCCTCCATCCGCGCCTTCGCGGCCCTGCACCCGGATTTGCCCCAGCGCCTCGCGGGGCTGGGCATCCGGCCCGAGGCCCCGAAGCCCCGGGACTTGGGCGGACTCCCGCTTTCGGGCGAGGTCGCCGTCGTCACGGGCACCCTGCCCACCCTGGGTCGCGAGGAGGCGGAGGCCCTGCTCAAGACACTGGGGGCCAAAGTCACGGGCTCCGTCAGTGCCAAGACGACGGTGCTGGTGGCCGGGGAGAAGGCCGGATCAAAGCTGGATAAGGCTCAGGCGCTGGGGATCCCCGTGCGGGACGAAGGCTGGCTGCTGGGCCTGGGCCCGCGGTGAAGGGGCGATCCTCGGCTTCCAGAGGATCAGGAAGGCTGCGAAGGTGCCCGCCGCGGTGAGGAGCGCGAGGACGGAGAGGAGCCCCGCAGTGGCGAAGCGGCCAGTCGCGCTGCCCCCGTCGCGGGCCCGCAGGTAGAGCTCCAGGATCCCCAGGGGCACGAGGGTCTGCGCGAAGGTCATGATGGTGGGGAAGGGCCCGGTGAAGGTGTCGGGGTCGAAGCCCACGGGCCGGCCGTGGATCATCAGCCAAAGGGAAAAGCTGATGCGGAAGAACCACACCGCGGTGCCCACGAGGTAGAGGCGCAGCGCCCAGCGGCGATGCGCGTCGAAGCGGCCCGTCCTCGCCGTGTGCAGGGCCATCCCGGCGAAGCCCATGATAAAGAGGGCATCGAGGGAGATGCCGAGATGCATGGTGAGATCTCCCACGGCGCCACCCCGTACCCAGACGAGGTAGAGGCCCGCGAGGCTGGTGAGCACCATGGCGCCGACGTAGACCCGCCCGGTCAGCCGGTGGAAGGCGGGAAAGCGCCTCCGCACCGCCGGGAGGATCTGGAGGGGCCCGCCCACGAGGATGACGAGGGCCAGGAGCACATGGGCCGCCACCGCGAGGTTGCTCAGGGTGGCGCCCGGGACATGGCCCTTGGGGAAGACTTTGTTCCAGTCCTCCCACCGTCCCTGGAGGGCGGAACCCACGTAGAAGATCGCCACGTAGGCCCCGAAGAGGACTTGGCCGACGACCGCTGTGCCGAACCAGGTGCCGCAGGCCGCCGCGAGGGTGGCCCCCGCCTTCCGGTGCAGCGTACCTTCCGGTGGACGCATCCTGATCTCCTGGGAGTCGCCGTGATACGGGCCGATGCTGGTGGCGTTTAGGGCGGGTGTGATCGGTGTCCCGATGCCTTCCCGTTCCGTCCTGGGTCTCCGGGCCGGCTTGAGGGGCCTCATGGGATGATGATCCGTCTCCGGTGGGAGCCTGGGTCTGACCTTGAGCCAGGGGAGCGGGTCCGAGGTTCCAGCTCCCAGTGCCAGGCCGAGCGCGAGAATGAGCATGGCGGTCATGGCGCCGGAGTTCACGGGGATCCCCGCTTGAGTGGGACCCGGAACTGCGGGATTCTTCCAACTGACACGCCGGGAAGGTCCCCCCTTTGCTCACCAAACTCGGGAAATTCGAGATCATCCGCCTGCTGGGGCAGGGAAGCATGGGTGAGGTGTACCTGGGCCGGGATCCGCTCATCGGGCGCGAAGTGGCCATCAAGGTGATCCACGCGGCCAGCACCCTGGGCAAGGACGCGAGGGATCGCTTCGCCCGGGAGGCCCGGGCCGCGGGGGTGCTGAACCACCCGAACATCGTCACCATCCACGAGCTGGGCGAGGATCAGGGCGTGCTCTACCTGGCCATGGAGCATGTGAAGGGCGAGGACCTCGCCTCCCTGCTGCGGGAGGGCAGCCTCACGGGCCCTGAGGTGGTGGAGGTGCTGGCTCAGGTCTGCGATGGGCTGGCCGTGGCCCACCGCCACCACATCCTCCATCGCGATATCAAGCCATCGAACATCAAGGTCATCTGGGATGGCACGGTGCTCCAGGCGAAGATCCTCGATTTCGGGGTGGCCAAGCACATCAACAGCGACACGACGGACGAAGGCACGGTCTTCGGGACGGTGAACTACATGGCGCCCGAGTACCTCCAGAGCGGGCGGCCCGATGCGCGCAGCGATCTCTTCGCCGTGGGCGTGGTGCTCTATGAGGCGCTGACGGGCTCCCCGCCCTTCGATGGCCCCAGCCCCGGCGCCATCATCTACCGCCTCCTCCATGAGGCGCCCCAGCAACTGCCCAAGGAAGTGATGGCCGGCCTGAGCCCCGACCTCCAGAGCGTGCTGAACCGCACCTTGGCCAAGGACCCCGGAAATCGATTCCAGACCGCTGAGGAGCTGGCCAAGGCCCTGCGGGGCTCCTTGGATCCCAAATGGCACTTCGATAAGGAGCAGGCAACGGTGGCGCTTCAGATCCCACGCAAGGGCTCCGGTCTCGCCCCTTCGAAGCCCGGGACGCCGCGTACCCCGCCCAAAGGCATCGCCCCCGAGCGCTTCCGCCCCTCGGCCCTGACGATACCGCCGCCCCTGCCCGTGCCCCGCCCCCCCGCGATGCCGGCCGTGTCGGCCCCCCTGGTTCCGCCGCCCCTGCTCCAACCCCCGAAGCGGGAAGGGGTGAAATCACCCTCCCACCCCCTCAAGCGCGCCATGCCCTCCCAGGGGGAACCCAGCCTCGAGGTGCAGATGGATCTCCTCCTGGAGACCCGGCGCCAGGTGATGCAGGCCCTGGAATTGGATCCCCGGAACCCGCGCGCCCATGCCCTGCTGATGGTGACCCTCTACCGCATGAAGCAGGTGGAGGCCTTCACCACGGCCGTGCGCTCCGCCCAGGCCATGAACGTCCAGGTGCGGGATCTCAAGGCCGTCCCCCGCTTCCAGCAGCTGGTGGAGGAGGAGCATCGCGCCTGCCTCCTGCCCTTCGAGCTCCACGCGGAATTCATGAGCTGGGCCGGGGGCTGATGCTCGGCGGGGGGACCGCCTGCTCGCCTCGCTCGCGACGTCCCCCCGCACCCCCACTCCTGGCCCCGGCGGAGGCAGGACCAGGAGTCCCGTTCAACTTCGACCATGGTTCTGCCGTCAGAGGACCAAGGAGCCTGTCTACGTAACCGAAGGGAGCCGCGTTGAAACCAAAGGGGCCTCAGCCAAGGAGAACCGCGCAGCGCGATGGGGGTCCATCGTGCAATCGGCTCGACGCTGGATCAGGCCCCTTTGGTTTCAACCCTTCGGGCTGGGGCGGCGGCCGTCGCGCCCCGGCGTTGGCCTCCCTCAGTGGTGAACCGCACCACCTTCGGTCGGCCGCCTTGGGGAGCTCGGCCGGCGCCCCAGCGCGGCCCTTTCGGTTACGTAGACAGGCTCCAAAATGAGGACCCGCATCGGCAAGTTCGAGATCCTGCGCCCCCTGGGCAAGGGGGCCATGGGCGAGGTGTACCTCGCCGTGGATCCCCTCATCGGCCGGCACGTGGCCATCAAGACCATTCGCGGGGTGGAGGCCGAGGGCGCGGAGGCCCGGGGCCGCTTCCAGCGGGAAGCCCAGGCCGCGGGCCAGCTGAGCCACCCGAACCTCGTGGGCATCCACGAATTCGGCGAGGATGACGGGCTCCTCTACCTGGCGATGGAGTACGTGGAGGGGGAGGACCTCGAGAAGCTCATGGCCCGGGGGGGCCTTCAGCCGCAGGAGCTGCTGGAGGTGCTGGCCCAAGTCTGCGAGGGCCTCGCCTATGCCCACGGCAAGGGCGTTCTGCACCGGGATATCAAACCCAGTAACATCCGCGTGGTGAAGGAGGGCCAGGGCCTCAAAGCCAAGGTGATGGACTTCGGCATCGCCCGCCTTCACAACAGTGAGCTCACGGGCACGGGCACCCTCCTGGGCACCTTCGGCTACATGGCTCCGGAATACATCCAGACGGGCAAGCCCGATCCGCGCAGCGACCTCTTCGCCGTGGGCGTGATCCTCTATGAATGTCTGGCGGGGCATCGGCCCTTCGAGGGCGACACCACGGCCACGGTGCTCTACCGCCTCGTGCATGAGGAACCCGAACCCCTGGATCTGAGCCGGGTGCAGGGGGTGAGCGGCAAGCTGGGGCAAGTGCTCTCCGTGGCCCTGGCCAAGGATCCCCGGGCGAGGTACCAGGGGGGCGGGGAACTGGCGAAGGCCCTGCGGGAAGCCAAGGATCCCAATTGGGGCGGCCCCGACTTCGACCGCACCATGGCCGTAACCAAACCCGCGGCATCAGCAGCCCCGCCCGCCGCTCCGGCCCCCGGCTCCACCCGCCCCATGGCCGTCCCAGAGCCCAAGGGCTCCAAGGTGCCGCTCGTCGTGGGGGCCGTGCTGCTGGCCGGAATCGGTGGCGCAGGTTACTGGTGGACGACGCGGCCGAAGGTGGTGCCCACCATCAGCCTGCCGCCCCCCGAGGCGATCTCACCGGAGCTCCCAAAGGCGACCCCCGAAGGTCCGAAGGAGAAGTCGGGGGCTCGCCCCCGGGCTCCGCGACCTCCGGCGAAGCCGGTCGATCCCCCGCTGACGGAGGAGGAGGCCAATGCCTGGCTCAACGAGGCGAACCTCGGGCTCGTGGACACGCCCGAGCAGAGCCTCCGGCGCCTCGAGCGGGTGATCCAAGACCACCCGCTCAATCCCCGGGCCCGGGCCCTCCAGTTCACCGCCCTCTACAACGCGGGCCACTTCGAGCGCCTCATTCCGGCCCTGGAGGGCGCCAAGGAAGCGGGGGTGCCGCCGCGGCAGCTGCTGGCCTTCACGCCCTTCAAGGAGATGCTCCTGACGGAGAAGCGGGAGCACCGGCTGCCCCCGGCCGTGAAGGAAAGGCTCGCCGCCGAGTTCCCGGGCCTCGGACGGATGGGCCAGCGCCTGAAGCGGCCCATGGGTCGGCCGAACTATTAGTACCTCGCTTCCCCCTGGGAAGGCGCCCCGAGGACGGAGGCTCGATTCGGCCTTGTGATGCCCGTTGACGCATCCCTTTCCATTTCGGATCGCCAAACTCCTAAACTCCCCCTACCCGCCTTCGAGGGACGAGGAGTACGCGAATGCCACCCATGCCGATCAATGTGGGCAATACCGCCTTCATGCTCTTGTGCTCCAGCCTGGTGATGCTCATGACGCCCGGGCTGGCCTTCTTCTACGGCGGCCTCGTCGGTCGGCGGAACACGCTGGCGATCATGATGCAGAGCTTCGTCAGCCTGGGCTGGACGACGGTGCTCTGGTTCGCCTTCGGCTACTCCATGAGCTTCGGTCCCACCTGGCACGGCGTCGTGGGCAACCCGCTGCACTTCGCCTTCCTCAAGGGGGTGACGCTGCAGACCATGTACACGGGCAACGACGCGGGGATTCCGCTCATCGTGCACATCGCCTACCAGATGATGTTCGCCATCATCACGCCGGCCCTCATCACGGGCGCCTTCGCCAACCGCGTGACCTTCAAGGCCTACATGCTCTTCCTCACGGGCTGGCTCGTCTTCGTCTACTTCCCCTTCTGCCACATGGTCTGGCACCCCGAGGGGCTGCTCGCCAAGTGGGGCGTGCTGGACTTCGCCGGCGGCATCGTGGTGCACAACACGGCCGGCATGGCGGCCCTCGCGTCCATCCTCTTCGTGGGGCGGCGCAGGGTGGTGGAGAACGTCCCCCACAACGTGCCCCTCATCGCCTTGGGCACGGGCCTGCTCTGGTTCGGGTGGTACGGCTTCAATGCGGGCAGCGAGTTCCGCGTGGACGCCATCACGGCCTCCGCCTTCCTGAACACGGATATCGCCGCCTCCTTCGCCGCCGCCACGTGGCTCTTCATCGAGTGGACGCACACCAAGCAGCCGAAGTTCGTGGGCCTGCTCACGGGCGCCGTGGCGGGCCTCGCCACCATCACCCCGGCGGCTGGCTACGTCTCCCCGGCCACCTCCGCCCTCATCGGGGTCCTGGCGGGCGGCGTCTGCTTCTACGCGGTGGCCCTCAAGAACAAGCTGGGCTGGGATGATGCCTTGGATGTCTGGGGCGTGCATGGGGTCGGCGGCTTCATCGGCGTCATCTTCCTCGGCATCTTCGCCTCCAAGGCCTGGAACCCCGCCGGCGCCGACGGCCTTCTGCTGGGGAATACCTCCTTCTTCCTCAAGCAGCTCGCCGCCGTGGGCATCTCCTCCGTGTGGGCCTTCGGCTTCACCTACGGCATGCTCTGGCTCATCGATCGGGTCACCCCCGTCCGGGTGGATCATGATGCGGAGGTGAAGGGCCTCGATGCGGAACTCCACGGCGAGGAGGCCTACCCCCAGGGCCTCTGACCTGACCATTCGGCCAGGGCCCTCCCCTAGCGAGTAGGGCCCTTTCTAGAGTTCTTGCATCCGGCGGAGCTTGTAAGCGCCGCCCTGCTTCGCCCACGTGAACAGCCAGTGGCGGCGGCTGCGCTGTCCGCCCTGGGAAGCGAGGGCCTCCACCTCCTGGATCACCTCGGCGCCCTCCAGCCGGGCGTCCACCCGGAGGAGGGTCAGCCCCACCTTGCCCTGGCGCAGGATGCCCATGAGCACCAAGCGGGCCTGGGGCTTGGTGAGGCCACCCTCCCCCTCGATGCTCCCCTGGAAATCCGGGTGAAGCACCTCCAGCGCCCCGCCCACATCTCCGGCCTCCACGGCGGCCACGGCCGCCGACAGGGCCTTTTTCGCCTGGGCCTCGGGTTTATCGCTTTGACAAGCCAGCAGGAGGATGAGGGCGGTCGTGACCTGGATTCCCTTACCAAAACTAGGCATCTGGGCCCTCCGGGGCGATGCTAGAAGGATGAACGAACAAAGCCGATTTGACACCCGTTGCGTCCATGCCGGCCAGGCCCCCGACCTCCTCAGCGGAGCGGTGATGACCCCGGTCTACTTCACGAGCACCTACCTCCAGGAGGGGCTGGGCCAGCACAAGGGCTACGAGTACGCCCGCACGCGCAACCCCACCCGCGACGCCGTGCAGGGCAACCTCGCGGCGCTGGAGGGCGCCCAGCACGGCGTCGCCTTCGCCTCGGGCCTCGCGGCGACCCAGGCCATCCTGGAACTGCTGGACGGCGGCGATCACCTGATCCTGGGCAACAACGTCTACGGCGGCACCTACCGCCTCGTGGACAAGATCATGCAGCGCTTCGGCCTCACCTACACCCAGGTGGATACGAGCGACCTCGCGGCCCTCGCCGCGGCGCTGAAGCCGAGCACGAAGCTCGTGATGCTGGAGACGCCCACCAACCCCATGCTCGGCCTCTCCGACATCGCGGGCGTGCGCAAGGCCCTGGATGCCGCCGGTTTCAAGGGCGTGCTGGCCGTGGACAACACCTTCGCCACCCCCTTCAATCAGCAGCCGCTTTCCCTCGGCGCCGATCTCGTCTTCCACAGCACCACGAAGTACCTCAACGGTCACAGCGACAGCATCGGCGGCGTGGTGGTGACGAGCCGCCAGGATCTCGCGGACAAGCTCTTCTTCATCCAGAACGCCGCCGGCGCCATCCTCAGCCCCATGGACAGCTTTCTCGTCATGCGCGGCACGAAGACGCTGCACCTGCGCATGGAGCGCCACAACCAGAGCGCCCTGCGCATCGCCCGCTGGCTGGAAGCCCGCACGGACATCCCGAAGGTGTACTACCCCTTCCTGGAGAGCCACCCCCAGCACGCCCTGGCCAAGGCCCAGATGCGGGGCGGCAGCGGCATCGTGAGCTTCGACACGGGCGACGCGGAGCGCACCCGCCGCATGGCCTCGGCCTTCAAGGTCTTCGCTCTCGCCGAGAGCCTCGGCGGCGTGGAGAGCCTCGTCTGCCACCCCGTGAGCATGACCCACGGCAGCGTGCCCGCCGCCGACCGCGCCAAGCTGGGCCTCACGGACAGCCTCCTGCGCCTCAGCGTGGGCGTGGAGGATGTGGAGGACCTCATCGCCGATCTGGAGCAGGCGCTCAAGGCGTAAAAGCGAACCACCAAGACACCAAGACACCAAGAAAAGCGAAGACGGAAGCGAACGGATCTCCTGCTTTTCCTTGGTGTCTTGGTGGTGAATCTTTTTCAGGCGCTCAGGGCGGCCGCGTTCATGCGATTCATGAAGGCGCCGATGGCCGGCAGATCCGCGGTCGGCCCCTTTCCCGTCCAGGGCGCGGAGGGGTTGAAGAGGGCCAGCATGTCCTCGGGGCAGCCCACGCGCTCATAGATCACCTCGATGCTCTTGGCGAGGGCGGCGGGGGTGAGTTCCATGGCGAGGGTGTCCTTCAGGAGCGCCATGCGCCAGCGATCCTGGGCGGCGATCCAGCGGATGTTCCCGGGGCGTGGTGTCTTGCCGCGCTGCTCGGCGCAGGCTCTCCAAAGGTGGGCTTCGAAGTCGAGCAGGCGCGGGCCTTCCAGTGCGAGCAGCACGGTGATGGCTTCGCCTTCAAACCCCATCTCCAGCACCCAGGCCTGGATCTCCGGCGGCTCCAGGAAGCTGAAGTCGTAGCCCACGACGATGTCGTCCCAACTCACGATGCCGGGGTTGAAGCGCTTGAACATGTAGAAGAGGTGGCTCTGCATGGGATTCTCCTGATCCCAGGGTGGGCATCGGGAGTGAAGGCCGCGTGAAGGTTTGGGAAAGGTGCGGGTACGGGATGGGGTGATCGCAATTTGGAGAGGAAAAAGCGGGACACAGAAGACACAAAAGGCGCTGCGCGCCGCACAAAAGACGCAGAAGGACTTCGGCATCGC
>JACPUT010000013.1 GCA_016192145.1 Acidobacteriota bacterium
CCCCGAAAACTACTCCGAAAATCGACGCCGCCGTTCAAATCGACACCAACTTCTATGTCTCTTGAATGTGTACCACCACTGGGTTTCCCGTGATTGCTAGGGATATAAGCCGGACACTAGTGGTTCATCACTGTTCATCACTGGCTTGGCTATTGCTCTTAGGGGACGGTTCGAGGCCGGGGAGCATGGGCGTGGAGGGGCGACCGGTGATGAAGCCAGAAAGGGGAAAAGATGGCCGGTGATGAACAGTGATGAACTGCGTTGATGAACAGTGATGAAAGATTGGCCGGGGATGAACGGGGATGAACGGGGATGAAAGATGGAAATTCCATCTCTGTTCATCTGCGTTCATCTCCGGCGTTCATTGCTTTGGAGAAGTTGACGCGGCGCCTTCTCCGGCTCAGGCCTGCTTCTTCTCTTCCAGTTCCAGCCACTCCAGTTCCAGCTCCTCCAGCTCGGCCTTGGCGGCGTCGCGGTCCTTGAGGGCCTGGTGGCCGGGGGCGTCGGCGGTGAGGAAGGCGCTGGGGTCGGCGAGGAGGAGGTCCACTTCCTCCAGGCGGGCGTGGAGGCCCACCATGGCGTGTTCGACGGCGGCGAGGCGGCGCTCCTCCTTCTGGCTGAGGCCGGGCTTCCGGGCCTTGGCGGGGGCTTCGACTTTGGAGGCGACCTTGGCCGCTTCGGCCTTGGGGGCGGCCTCCAGGGCGCGCTGCTCGCGCAGGCGCTTCACGGTATCGGGGGGGCCCTCGAAGAGCTCCCAGCGGGGATTGCCGGCGGCGTTCCAGGCGAGCGTGTGCGTGGCCACCTGATCCAGGAAGAAGCGATCGTGGCTCACGAGGAGCACGGTGCCGGGGAAGCCCTGGAGGGCCTCTTCCAGGTTCTGCAGGGTGGGGATGTCGAGGTCGTTGGTGGGCTCGTCCAGCACGAGCAGATCGGCCGGGTGCAGCATGGCCTTGGCGAGCAGCAGGCGGTTGCGCTCGCCACCCGACAGCGTGGCGGCGTCGCGGCGCTGGTCCTCGGCGTTGAAGCCGAAGCGGCTGAGGTAGACCTGGATGGGCTGGGTGGCGCCGCCGGGCAGCTGCACGATGCCCGCGCGATCCGCGAGGTTGTCGCTGACGCTGCGGCCCGCCTCCAGTTCGCCGCGGCCCTGGCTGAGGAAGGTGACCTTGGCGCCGGGGTGGCGGGTGAGCTCGCCGCCTGTGGCGGTGAGGTTGCCCAGCAGCAGGTTGAGCAGGGTGCTCTTGCCGCAGCCGTTGGGCCCCAGCAGGGCCACGCGCATGCCGCGCTGCAGGAACAGCTCGAGGCCGCCCATGAGCTCGGGGCCGCCGGGGTAGCTGAAGGTCACCTTCTCGGCCCAGAGGAGGGCGTCGCTGCGGTTGCTGCCGCCCTGGAAGGCGAGGCTCGTGCGCTGCTCCACCCGGGTGCGGTCGCCCACGGTGTCCTTGAGGTCCAGCACCTCCTCGATGCGGATCTTGGACTTGCGGGTGCGGGCCTTGGCGCCGCGGCGCAGCCAGGCCAGTTCCGTGCGGAGGCGGTTCTGCATGTGCTCCGTGAGGCGGGCCTCGCGGAATTCCTGGTCGGCCTTGAGCAGGAGGTAGTCGCTGTAGCCGCCCTCGTAGCTGGTGAGCTTGCCGACCTCCAGCTCGATCATGCGATCCACCACGGCATCCAGCAGGTGGCGGTCGTGGGTGATGAGGAGCAATGCGCCGGGGAAGTTCAGCAGCCAGTTCTGGAGGCGCTCCACCTGCTCGGCATCAAGGTGGTTGGTGGGCTCATCGAGGATGAGGAGGTCCGGGGCCTTGAGCCAGGCCTGGGCGAGGGCCACGCGCTTGCGCCAGCCGCCCGAGAGGCTCTCCACGGTGCGGGAGAGGTCGCCCAGCTCCCACTCGGTGCGGGCCTTCTCCAGGCGGGGGGCCAGATCCCAGCCCCAGTCGTTCAGCTGGTGCTCGATGTGCTCCAGCTCGTCGTGGAGCTTGGCGTCCTCGTGCTGATCCAGGGTGGCGTGCAGCTCCGCCTGGCGGTTCAGCAGGGCGGCGTGGTCGGCCAGGGCGGCTTCCAACGCTTCCTTGATGCTGGCGCCGGGGGCGAACTCGGGCTCTTGGGAGAGCCGGGCGATGCGCAGGCCCTGGGTGAGGATCACCTGGCCGCCATCGGGGGTGTCCTCGCCGGCCAGGAGGCGGAAGAGGGTGCTCTTGCCCGCGCCGTTGCGGCCGATGAGGCCCACCTTCTCCCCCTGCATGATGCCGAAGGAGAGCTCATCGAGGATGGCCCGGGCGCCGAACCGTTTGGTGACGCGGACAAGGCTGAGGGCGATATCGGGCAAGGGAAAGCTCCAGCCCTCCAGAATCGCATGGATAGCCCTTTGTCCGGCCCCTTACTCCACGTGGATGGGCAGGGCCCAGCGGTAGCCGCTGCCCAGCACGGGCTCCACGGGGGAGGGCTGATCGCCCACGGTCAGCTTGGCGCCGAGCTTCTTGATGAGGCCATCCACGGTGCGGCCGTTGGGGCGGGTCTTGGCGGCGCCCAGGACGGTCACGAGGGAGGCGCGGTCGCAGGGGGCGCCTCCGGCCGTGAGGAGGGCCTCCAGGAGGCGGAACTCCCGGAGGGTGAGATCCAGGCCTTCGCCCATCCGATCCACCCAGTGGCGGCGGGGATCGAAGCGGTAGGGCCCGCTGAGGAGCACCTCGGCCTTGCGGGGATGGGTGCGGCGCAGCAGGGCCTTGATGCGCAGGCGCAGCTCCTGGGGGGAGAAGGGCTTCACCGCGTAGTCGTCGCAGCCGAGCAGGAAGGCCTGAAGCCGGTCGAGATCCCCCTCCTGGGCGGAGTAGACGAGGACCGGGACTTCGTCCCCGAGGCTGCGGAGGGTGCGCAGCACTTCAAAGCCATGCACGCCGGGCATGACGAGGTCCAGCACGATGAGGTCCGCGGGCTTGACCTCGTGCAGGTCGAGGCCCTCGGCGCCGCTCGAGGCGAGCGCCACCTCGTGGCCATCCTTCATGAGGAGGACTTCCATCAGGCGGCGAAAGCCGGGATCGTCATCCACCACCAGGATTCGGGCCATGCGTTCCTCCGGGGTCCTCATCGGCCAGGGTGCATGAGGTTCCTGAAATCTGCGAGGGGAATTCGATTCCCGTTCACACGGGCGCAACGCCGGGGCCTTCCAATGGGGCCATGCGCACCCTCCTCCTCCTGCTCCTCACGGTCACCACCACGCTGCTCTCCGGGGGCGAGACGAAGGCCCCCGCCCGGGCCCTCGAAGGGGAGCTGCTCCTCGTGGGCTCGGATTCCATGGATCCCCTGCTGCGGCTGTGGATCGAGGAGTTCCAGAAGCGGCACCCCCGGGCCCGGATCGACGCGATCTCCAAGGGCAGCCTCACGGCGCCGCCGGCCTTGGCCGAGCGGCGGACGGTGCTGGGGCCCATGAGCCGGCCCATGAAGGAAGCCGAGGCCGAAGGGGTGGAGAAGGTGCTCGGCTTCCGCCCTCAGCAGTTCATCGTGGCCTATGACGCCCTCGCCATCTGGGTGCACCGGGACAATCCCCTGCGCCGGCTCACCCTGGAACAGCTGGACGCGATCTACTCGAAGACCCGCAACCAGGGCTGGGAGGTGCCCATCCGCACCTGGGGGGACCTGGGCCTGCGGGGCGCCTGGAAGCGCCGGGACATCGTGCCCTATGGCCGGGATGGCCTGAGCGGCACCCGCGGATTCTTCGATGAACATGCCCTGGGCAAGGGGCAGGTGAACGGGGCCTACCAGGTGGCCGGCGATCAATGGGCCGTGGTGGAGGCCCCCGGCAAGGATCCCCAGGGCATCAGCTACGGGCCCGTGAATTACGCCGAGCCCTCCGTGCGGCAGCTGCCCCTGGTGCCCATCTACGGGCGGGAGGGCATCCTGCCCACGGCGCAGACCATCGCCACCGGGCGCTATCCACTCACGCGGATGCTCTCCATCTACGCCGCCGCCGATGGGGCCCACCCCCTGCCCGAGCTGGCGCGGGAATTCCTCCGCTTCATCCTGAGCCCCGAAGGACAGGCCCTCGTGGCGGGTTACGGCTCCGTGCCCATCGCCCCGGAGCTCGCCGCTTCCCAGGTGATGCGCCTGGAGGCCCGATGAGGGCGGCCACGCGGCTCGGGGAGTACCGGCTCACGGCGCGCCTGAGTGAGGATGGCTTCGGTTCCCTGCACCGCGGGGTGCGGGTGGAAGGGGGCGCCTTCGGGCGGCACGTGCTCATCCGCCGCTTCGATCCCCGTTGGCTGGCCGCAGGCCTGCGCGCGGCCCTGGCGGAATCGGTGCCGCAGAGCCTGCGGCTCGGGGAGGCCCGGGGCCTCGCGCCGCACTGCCGCATCTACCACCAGGCGGCGGAGCCCTGGATCAGCTACGACCTGGATCCCGGCCTCACGCTGGCAGAGCTGCTGCAGCTCTGCCGCGCGCAGGGGATGGCGCTGGGCCTGGAGCACGTGCTCACGGTGCTGAGGGATCTCGCCGCCGTGCTGGAGCACCTCCATGAGCGGAAGGTGGCCCATGGCCTGCTGGTGCCGGAGCTGGTCTGGGTGACCTACGAGGGCTCCGTGCTCCTGCTGGACGCGCCCCTGGCGCCCCAGCTGCGCCGGGTCCTCGGTTCCGGACCCGCCCCGGGGCTCGAGGCGCTGGCGCAAGGGCCGGCCTCGGGCGCCGCGCGGGATCTCTACCTGCTGGCCTGCCTCGGGTGGCGGATGCTCACGCTGGAGCCCGCGGTGCCCGCCCGGCCGGAGGAGCTGCTCCCCTCCCTGGAAACCTGGGCCAAGGCTTCCGAGGGCGGCCTGCCGGGGCCGCTGCGGACCCTCTTCGGGCGCATGGTGGGGCTGCAGCCGGCCTTCGGGGATCTCGCCGAATTCCAACGGGAGAGCGGCATCGCCCTCCAGCTCGAGGAGCATGCCCCCTCCACCTTCAACCTGGCCTTCCTCATCCACACCCTGCTGCGGGAGCGCATCGCGGCCGAGCTCCGGGCCCTGGAGCAGGAGCGCGCGGCCACCTGGACGGTTAGCGCCGCGGTGCCCACCCTGCCGGAGGCCCTGCCTCCTTCCGCACCAGGGGGGCGATCCTGGCGGGGTCTCGGGCTCGCGGCGGGGCTCCTCCTCGCGGCGGGGGCGGGCGTCTACGTCACCCAGCGGAGCGGCTCCCGGGAGACCGAGGATCTGCGCAGGGCCCTGGCCGAGGCCCAGCGGCGGCAGGCCGAGCGCGAGCAGGTGAAAGGGGATGTGGAGGCCTCGCTGCAGCGGGAAGCGGACCGCAGAGCCCGGCTCCAAGCCCAGCTGGCCGAGGCCCGGGACGTGGCGAAGCTGGAGGCCCTGAACCGGGAATTGGAGGCGGTGCGCCAGCGGCAGGCGGAACTCCAGGCCCGCCAGGCCAGGGCACGGATGGAGGCCGAGGAGGCGGCGGCGCAGGCGCGGCGGTTGCAGGCGAGGGCCCTGGTCGCCCCCACTCCCGTGCCTGCGCCCGTGGTCCCGCCGCCGAAGGCCGCGCCCCCTGTGGCGCCGCTGCCCGAGCCCCTTCCGGTGGCGCCCGCCGGCGGGGGGGATGCCCCGGCGCGGATCCAGGTGCAACCGGCCTGGCTGCCGCCCGGGGGCTTCCGGGGGCCCCTGCGCCTGCGGGTCTTCGTGAGCGAGGCGGGGCGGCCCCTGCGCGCGCTGATGATCGAGGGGCCGGGCGGATCGGTGGATGCGGCGGCCATGGAAGCGGCCCTGCGCTGCGCCTACCAACCCGCCCTGGTCGGGGGGCGGCCCGTGCGCGCCTGGCTGGAAGTGGACCTCACTGCGAGGGGCGGGTCCAGGTGATCAACGCGGTAAATACCCCTGAACCCCTAAGAGCTGATGGCGAAAGTACGCCGCCCGGGTTTCGATGAAAAGCCTAACGCAGAGGCGCGGAGGCGCGGAGGCGCTGAGACGCAGAGGGTGTGCAGGTCAAGCTCCAAGGCTACAAGTCGGCATTCATTCCTCTGCGCCTCCGCGTCTCTGCGCCTCTGCGTCTCTGCGTTAGTCAGTTTCCTTTGATGCACGACACGCATTTTCAGGGGAAACCCCAAGGGGGCTCGACCCACCTCTGTCATCCCCTTCGGAGGCAGGCCCAGCTTCGCTGGACCTGGGTCCGCAGGCCCGGATGACCTTGGTGAATGGCCGAGGTGAGCCTGCTTTTCTTGGTGCCCTTGGTGTCTTGGTGGTTCAAAAGGAGGTGTTCATGCCATTAGGCAGGCAGCTCCACGAGGAGGGCATCCACGAAGGCGAAGGCGGCGGTCTCCGAGAGCCCCTGCACCTTCAGCCAGCGGCCCGGCCCGAGCTCCAGGAAGAGGTCGCCGCCGGGGATCCACCAGCCCTTGCGCCCATTGCGGCCCTGGAGGCGGCGCGCGTCGTGGAGCTGGGATTCGGCGGGGCGCGGGCAGGCCGCCACTTCCAGACGGCCTGCCCCCGTGCTGAGCAGGAGACGGCCCTGGATCCAAGCCCAGCGGCCCTTGGGCCAGCGCAGTCGGGTGCCGTCGGGGGCCGTGAGGCGATCGCCCTCGATGACGGGGTCGGGAAGGGTGGGGATCCACTGGGCGGCTCCGAGCACCTGGGCGGAATCCCAGCCCACGCTGCCGAGGTCGGCGAGGGGGGTGTCGCCCAGCTTCATGCGGAAGGCCGAGGCCGGGGCCTGGTCGAAGGTGGGATCCACGGGCACCCAGCGATCCCGCAGCCTCACCTCCACCCAGAAGTGGGGGCCGAGCACATCCGCGAGGGCCACCCAGCCCACGACGCCCCGGGCGGGCACACCGAGCCGGCGGAGCAGCGCCACGGCCAGCAGGCCGTGCTCGGTGCAATCGCCCCTGGGAATCAGGGCCACTTCCCGCGCGGAGGCGAAGCCCACGCTGTAGTCCTTATCGCTGATCCACTCGAAGACGAAGCGGTTCACGGCGCGCGTGAGTTCCCACCGCGTCGCCCCCGCCCGGGGGGACAGGCGCCGCAGCAGGCCGTCGAAGGCGGGATCGCGGAAGGGCACCAGGGGGGTGGGGGCCAGGTAGGGGGCCTCTTCGGCGGCGGGCGTTCCCGTCACGGGCGCCTGGGCGGCTTCCGCGGCGGTGGGCTCGGCGGCCCGGCTCAGGCGCCAGCGATCCTTGGCCAGTTCCTGGACCTCTGCGGAGGGCGCGAGGGTGACGGGCTCGCCGCCCTCCTGGCGCACCTCGAGCTGGGGCACCCAGGGCAGGAAGGCGTGGAGCGGCAAGGCCTTGAGGCTCTTGTCGAAGAGGTTCTCCTTCAGGCCCGTGGGCGAGGGGGCGGGGAGATCCGCCCGCTGGGTGAGCACCTCCACGCCGCCCAGCACCGTGCGGTGGCGCACCTCCCCTTGCGTGGGACTCACCCACAGCTCCGTGGGGAGGTCCTGGCGTCCCTCCGTCTCGTGGCCCCGGAAGCGCACGGCGTCGGGCACGCCCGGCAGGGGATCGGGCCCCAGGGGCGTGAGCTCCAGGGTGGACCACTGCTGCACCGCGAAGGTGTAGGTCACCAGCTTCACCGCCGTGCGGGCCTGGGCCGCGCGCTTTAGGATGGCCTGCTGCTCCAGCGGCCAGAGCACGGCGCCCTCGGGCAGCGACTCCACCTTGGCCTCCCCGTGGGCGGGCCTCACGCGCAATTCGCGGGGGGCGGCCGGGGACCAGGTGGCCTCGCCCGTGAGGGGTTCGTTGGCGAGGCGCAGGCTCCAGCGGAAGGCCAGGGTGCCATCGGTTTGGCGGGTGACCGTGAGGCTCTGTTCCTGCCGCACGGTCTGGCCTGCGCGGGAGAGCTCGAGCCACTCGCGGGCGGTGACCTCCTGATGGGCGCCGGCGGCGCGGAGGGTCTGCTCCGCGCCGCCGGTCTCCTGCCCATCCATCCACTGCCTGAAGCGCGTGGTCTCCGCGGCGGGTGCTGGCGCCGACTGGGCGAGGATCGGCGCGGTGAGGGCGAGGGCGAGCAGGAGGGAACGGGGCATTCCACCAGTTTAACGGTGAAGGGCTCCGAGCCCTTGGACTGAAGCGCCCGTCAATCCCCGCAGCGCATCCGCATCCGGCGCATCTGGCCCCGGGCGCGTTCCCGGTGGGTGGCCCGGAGGACGGAGGCCTTCTCGCGTTGCTCGGGAGTGAGGAGGGCGCGCACCTGAACGCGGTTGGCGCGACCCGCGAGGAGCAGCTGGAAGTGGGCCTCGGAGGCCTTCTGGTGCAGGTCGCGCAGGGTGGCCTCGGCCGTCGCGGGATCCTGCAGGGCCTGGGCGAGGGCGGCGCGGGCGGCCCGGGCGGAGGCGCGCAAGGGGGCTATGGCGTCGCGGTGACTGGCGCGCAGGGCGCGGATCTGGTTCTGCTGATCCGCCGTGAGCTGCAGGGCCCGGGCGAAGCGCTCGCCGCGGCCCGCCTGCCGGGGGCCATCCCAGCGGCCGCGGCCTTCCTGCGCTTGGGCGGGCAGGGCGGCGGTGAGGGGGAGGAGGGCGGCGAGGGTGAGGATGAGGGCTTTCATGGTGGGCTCCTTCTGTACCAATGGACCGGCGTGGGACCGAAGGGTTGAGTTCGGATCCTTCGGGAGGTCTCGGGTGGTCAGGAAAAAACCCAACGCAGAGGCGCGGAGACGCAGAGGCGCAGAGAAACAGAGAGGAAGGAGCATCCCGCTTTTCTCTGCGTCTCCGCGCCTCTGCGCCTCTGCGCCTCTGCGTTAGTTCTTTTCATTGCCGATGCACACCGACATTCCAGTTGGTTTTTGCGACACTCAGAGTCCCGGAGTCCCCCTGCTCAACGTTCTCGATGCCATCGTGCTGCGCCCCACGCCCTTCCAGGAGGGGGGCCTCATCGTCTCCTTCCTCACGGAGCACGGGGAGCGCGTGACGGGGCTCGCGAAGGGGGCGCGCAAGGCCTCGGCGAAGTGGGTGAGCAGCTTCGAGCCCCTCTCTCAGGTGCGGCTCACGCTGTTTGGCAAGGAGCAGAGCGACATCCGCCGCATCACCCGCTGCGAGCTGCAGGCGAGCCCGCTGACCCTGGGCCATCTGGAGTCCAGCCTCGTGGTGGCCTGCCTGGCGGACCTCTTCGACCGCTGCGCCCGGGAGGGCGTGGAGGATCCGCGCCTGTTCCGGCTGGCCAATGCCTGCGCCCGGGCCCTCAAGGCCGAGCCCGGCAAGGCCATGGCCATCCTCGCCTACGCGGAGCACTGGCTGCTCCACCTCATGGGCCTGCTGCCCCACCCGCGGGCCTGCGGCCGTTGCGGGCGGGAGGACACCCCCCTCGCGGCCCTGGTGGCCGAGGGAGGGTGGGTCTGCACGGCCTGCACCCCCATGGATCCCGGCGAGGGGCTGCCCCCGGGCGCCCGGGAACACCTGAGGCTGCTCCGCACGGTTTCCGCGGAGGCCTGCCCGCCCCTGGATCCCCGGGATGAGGCCCAGGAGGCGGTCACCCGCCTGCTCCGCCACCGCCTCCTGGATGAGCTGGGGGGCCGCCTGGCCAGCTACGAGGTGCTGTTCCAGATCCTCTGAGGCGTTCAAGGAGGGGCTTTGGGCTCTGGGCTCTGGGCTCTGGGCTCTGGCTGACCCGGGTGGGGCGGATCGGTACGGCCGGGTCGGCGCCAGCCAGAGCCAAGAGCCCATAGCCAAGAGCCCAGAGCCAAGACCCCAAAGCCAAGAGCCCACGGCCCAGCGCCCAGATTCATTCCGGAGCCCCCCTCCGG
Source organism: Acidobacteriota bacterium (assembly GCA_016192145.1). Lineage (GTDB taxonomy): Bacteria > Acidobacteriota > Holophagae > Holophagales > Holophagaceae > JAFDVN01. The sequence goes on from JACPUT010000013.1 coordinate 9,681, forward strand.
CCGATACGGGAGGGACCTTCGCGGGAGCCCCATGACCCTGGACCACAAGCTCTGGAGCCACTTCGGCGGCCGGCAACTGCTCGTGGACGCGGGCATCCTGGCGGTGCTGGCGGGGGTGGTGTCGCTCATGCTGCGCTTTCCCGGAGGCCTGGAGCCCCTGGAAGGGGGCGGGCTCCTGGCGGCCGTGGGCTTCCTGTTGATCCTGGGTCGCCGGGCCCTGGGCTGGCACCGGGCCATCACCGTGCAGGCCTTCCTGCCCGAGTGGGCCGATCGCATCGCCGGGGGGGATTTCCGAACCGTGGAGCCGCCGCCGGGGTTGGATCCGGATCAGCTCCGGGTGGCCGGGGTGCTCAATGCCTGCCTGCGGGAATTGGAGAGCCTGAAGGAGGCCCGGGTGGGCCTCGTGGCCGATCACCTGCGGGAGTGGGAGGCCGCCGAGGGCCTGCTGAAGAATCTGGAATCCGAGCGGGAGCGGAGCTTCGATTACCAGGAATCCCTGTTGCAGGAGCTCGATTCCTTCGCCTCGGAGCTCAAGGTGCAGCTGGAGGACACGCAGGTGATGGCCCGGGTGGCCGATCGCCGCCGGGGGCTCGCGGACGCGGCCACATCCTCCCTTGCCTCCGGGGTGGAGTCCTCCCTGGACACCCTCCGCCTGGGGCTGGAGCGCCAGGAGGAGCTGGTGCAGATCATCCGGGACACGCTCCCCCGGCTGCGGCGGGAATCCGAAGCCATGTCCCAGCTGGCGGACCGGGCCACCCGCCGGGCCGCCCGGCTGGGTTCCACGGTCAAGGGGGTCACCTCCCACGGCTCCCAGATGCTGGAAGGGGTCCAGGAACGCTCCGTGCAGCTCCTCCGCATGCGTGAATTGACCCTGGATCTGAGGGAGCTGGGCGAGGGGCTGCAGCGGCGGGCCCGCCACCTCAAGCATGAGGGCAGCGAGTCGGAGGGCAGCCTGGATGGGATCCAGGAGAGCCTCCGGGGCATCGACCATGTGGCCAAGCAGACGGGGCTCCTGGCGGTGAACGCCGCCATCCTCTCCCAGGAGGGCCGAGGCTCCCGGGGCTTCCAGGTCATCGGCAGCAAGATCCGCCTGCTCTCGGAGCAGACGGCCCAGGGCACGGCGGAGGTGGCGCGGATCCTCGGGGAGCACCGGCTCGGGCGGGAGCGGGACGCCATGGAGGTGTCCTCGCTGGCCGAATCCATCGAACAGATCCACACGCGGTTGCATGAGCTGATCCTCAACATGGGGCGCATGGAGCACCAGGGGCAGGAGCTGGAGCGCTCCCTCGAGGCGCATCAGGAACTGATCCGCGACTTGGATGTGGCGGCCCGGGACACGGTGGAGAGCCTCCAGGAGATCCCTCCCCGGGCGGACACCCTCGGCAACCTGGCGCTGCGGCAGCGGGCCTCCGAGCAGGAACTGGAGAACGGCCAGAGTCAATCCCTCAAGCTGATGGACCGCCTCTCGGATGGCGCGGGCGCCCTGATCCGTTCCCAGGAGGAGGCCCACCGGGATCTCTGGATGGTGGTGGAGCGGCAGGAGTCGCTGCGGCTTTCCAGGGCCTTCCAATCACTCGCCCACGGGCGGCTGAACCAGCTCTGGGAGGAGGCCCGGAACCGGCGCACGGAGGAGCGGGCCTCCTGGGGCGCCGCCTCGAATCTGCGGGCCCAGCGCGGGCTCATCCTCGGGGGCGCGCCGCCCTTGCCACCGGGGCTTCCCGGACGCATCGAGGAGGACCGGGTGCTGCTCCGCCTCCTGGAGGAGGATGCCTTCGGCCTGCCCCGCCCGGGGGCGCTGCAGGGGCTGGATTCCAGCGATGGCGGCAAGACCTGGCGCCTGACCCTCGTGCCCTCCCTGCGGCATGAGGAAGGCCGCCTGGCCCTGCTCGTGGCGCTGCGGGATTCGCTCCACCCGGCGTGGATCCAGGAACCGGATCTGGTGTTGGGGGACGAGGGCGTGCGCATGTCCCTTCCCTTCGCCTACCCCAACCTGCCCCTCCTGCTCGCGGGGCTGGGGGCCGAGCTCTCCCTGGTTTCCGGCGTGCCCGATCAGGGCCTGCGGGCCGTCGGGGCGCGTACGCACCTGGAGCTCAGCTTCCTCTGGATCGGCGCGACCATTCCACCGCACGTGCGCCATCAGGTGCTGCAGGCCATCCATGGCAGCGTCGAGCACCTGCCGGGCCACGAACGGTTCCCCCTCGGGCCCGCGCCGGGCTTTGGCGGGCCCTGCCCCCGCTGCACGGGGGATGTGGAGACTCGCCAGGGTGAAATCCCGCCGGGCGTGGGCTTCAAGGCCTGGCGCCTGGGCGGGCCCGAAGCTCCGCTTCCGGCCTGGAGTGCCCGATTGGGTCTGCCGCCCAAGGGGGCCGACGCGGAGGTGGTGCTCGGCCGCGTGCTGCTTCCCTACGCCCGCCCGGAGGCCCTGCTGCTGGCCCTGGCGCACCCCTCAGCCGGGTTCTTCGATCCCGCGGCGCCGGCGCTGGTGGAGATCGATCGGGAGTTGAAGGCCGAGGTGCTCGCCCATCCCGGGGAAGCCAGCGCCGCCAAGGCCTGGGAGCTGCTCCGGAGGCTGGAGCGGGGGGGCTGGATCATGCCCCTTCCGAACCACCCGGACGGGGCATCCTTTCCGGAATCGTGACGGTTCGCGCCTTCCTGGTGGCCTACGGCGCCACGCGGTGACAGCTTCGATCGGTTCACTCTGGAACGGGGCCCTTTCCCCCGGGAATGGAATGACCCATCGGTGGCAATGGGGGCCGCTCATCAGCGCCGCGTAACTTCGGCGGGGCGCGCCTTGACCCGCGCGGCGCGGAGCCGATGCTCGTTCAAACGATCTTTGGGCCACCCGGTGTGAGGCAGTCGCGAGCGGATCCCTCGCGGCTGCCTCAAGGACTATCAGGGGCGCGGATCGCCCTGGGAGTTCCTGCGAGGGCCCCGCCACCGGGGGGCGCGGATCGTTGCCACCGCCCATCTCAGGAGAGAACCCATGTCCACCCATGCCCCCAGCGGCGGCCTTCGGCCTGCCCTCCCGCCCACCCTCCAGCCCATGGCCATCGCCCTCGCCGCGCCCCGCACGGACCGGCGTACCGCGCTCCTCGCCAGCGCCGTCGTCTACCTCTTCATCCCCGCCGCGCTGATGGCGGCGGGGCGGATGATCCCCCAGGTTTCCATCTCGCGTCCCACCACCGGCGGCGGGGACATCATCTTCGAGCCCACCAGCACCCCCGTGGTGTTGCCTTCGCCCTCAAGCGGTCCCCGGCCGGCGGTTCCCGCCTTGGCCACTTCCCAGATCCCTTCGGGACCTGCCGTCGTGGACCCGCGCGTGGAGGAGAACCCCGAGTCCTTGATTCCCAGTTCCACGCTGCCCACGGGCCCCATCGCGCCCCTCGGCAACGGCCCCAGCACCGGGGATCCGCTGGCGAAGCCCGGAGGCCCTGGCACCGGGCCCTTCGTTCCCGGAACCACGGGTTCCGGTGAGGGCGGCCCCCTGCAGATCAGCAGCGATGCCGTGCGGATCCTCCACCAGGACGCGCCCGTCTATCCCACCCTGGCCCGCGCGGCGCGCGTGCAGGGCGACGTGATCGTGCGCATGTTCATCGACACCCGGGGCGTGCCCACCAGCGTGCGCGTGGAGCAGGGGCATCCGGCACTACGCGCCACCGCGGAACAATCCGCGATGCTCTGGCGGTTCACCGCGGCCCAGGTGAATGGCCAGGCCGTGCCCGCCACCTTCCTGCTGACTTTGAAGTTCCGGCTGCACTAGGAGCGAACATGCGCATCCCCATCCTGGATCGACTGAATACACCCAGCTCGAAGGCCTGGGCGGTCGGTGGCACCTGCACCGTTTTGGGAATCCTGATTTTGGGGATTCGCACCTTCCCCACGACGGTGGAAGGACGCCGCCTCCAGAAGACCGTGAGCATCGACATGGCGGAGATGTCAGCTTCCGCCATGGAAGCACCGCCTCCTGGAATATCACGGAGGGAGACCGCGGACCTCGCCTTGAAACGGATCCAGAAGGCGACCATCCGCCTCGAGGTTGCGGATTTGTTGAAAGCCCGAGAGGCGGTTGCCTTGATGACGGGCGACCTCGGTGGGTACGTCGCCTCGAGCCGTTCGGGAGATGCCAACGGGGGCACCGGGTCAGTTCAACTGAACCTCCAGATCCCCTCCGGCCGCTTCGACGAAGCCATGGCTGACCTGGAACGCCAAGGAAAGGTCCTCCAGGAACAGCGATCCGTGGAGGACATCACCCGGGCTTACGTTGATCTGGAGGCGCGGTTGCGCAACAAGCGTGTCTCCCAGGCTCGCATCCGCGACATCCTCGCCACTCGCACGGGCAAGATCGCGGATGTCGTGGAAGCGGAGGAGGCCCTCTCGGGGGTAACGGAGGAGATCGAGCGGATGGAGGCTCAGCGCCGGGTCTACGACCATGAGGTGGCTTTCGGCCTCCTGGATCTCACGTTGCAAGTAAAACCCACCGTGATGGCGGCACCTCCGTGGTGGACGCCACTGAAGGAGGGGCTGCGCGCTTCCGGAGACACCTTGGCCGGTTCCGCCCTGGGGCTCGCCCAGATCTTCGCCTTCCTTCTCCCCTGGGGGCTGCTGATAACCCCGCTCATCCTCTGGCTCCGCCGAAAATCGCGGCTCCAATCCCAACCCCAATCCTGAAGGAGCACGTCATGGCTTCGCCCCGCTGTGAACCCAACATCACCCCCCTCATCGATATCGTCCTCGTGCTGCTCATCGTGTTCATGGTGATGGTGCCGGGGCTCCAGGTGGCGGCCATCGTGAACCTCCCGGCCAAGGGGACGGGGGGCGCGGGGCGGCCTCCGCTCAAGGTCAAAATGGATGGCGCGGGCCTCATCAGCGTCGATGGCCAGCCCGTGATCTACCCGGAGCTGCCCCGGGCCGTGGCGGCGGGCCTGAGGGATCGCTTCGGCCAGGATCGCCGGGCCGTGGTGGCCGTCCATGCGGGCCAGCCCTTCCAACGGGCCGCGGATCTGCTGGACGTGGTGAAGGGGCTCCACCCGGACGTTACCGTCGCCCTGGTGGAGGCGAAGGAGTGAATGCCATGTAGACTGGAGCTGTGGATCAGGGCGCCGCGGGTGGCAACACCTGAGGAAAGTCCGGACTCCGCAGGGCAGTGGGCCAGCTAACGACTGGGCGGGGCGACCCGACGGAAAGTGCAACAGAGAGCAGACCGCCGATGGCCCCGAAAGGGGATCAGGTAAGGGTGAAAGGGTGGGGTAAGAGCCCACCGCCGTCCTGGTAACAGGCCGGGCATGGTAAACCCCCCACGGAGCAAGACCAAATAGGCCGGCGTACTCGAAAGAGCGAGGATTGGCCCGATCGAGCCGGCGGGTAGGTTGCTTGAGGTGGCGAGTGATCGCCATCCCAGAGGAATGGCGCCCCAGACCCCTAACAAGGTGGGACAGAATCCGGCTTACCGATCCACCACGGCCCCCGCAAGGGGGCCGCGCTGGAGGCTCCATCTCCACGGCCCGCAGGGGCGTGGGAGTCAGGCGGCAGCCTGACGTCAGATGGAGGGGAAGCCGGCCGGCTTACCCTCCATCGATCGCGATGCTCTCGCATCGCTCCCACTCGCCTTTGGCTCGCGGAGATGGAGCCTCCCACAACGGCCCCCGCAAGGGGGCGGCGCTACTTGTTCCGGTTGAAGAGGCTCCTGGCGACGAGCAACCCCAGCATCGCCAGGCCGATGTAGATCGCGGTCATGACCTTGTCGTGGAAGCGTTTCTGCTCGGCGAGGCGCTCGGCGGCCCGGCGTTCCTCGGCATCGCGGCGTTCCTCGGCCGCCCGTTGCTCCCGCTCTTCGGTCCGGGCCTTTTCAGCTCGCGCGGCCTGCTCCCTTCGGGCGGCTTCGCGTTCCGCCTCGGTGGGTTGGGGCGGGGGGATCGGGTTGCCGAATCGGTCCCGGGGCACGGGTGCCGTTCCCTCCCGGCCCAGGGTTCCCCTGAGGTCCTGGGCGGGCCCCGTCAAGGCGAGGGGCAGCGCCAAGCCGATTGCAGGGAGGATGCGCATCATGGAACCAGCTTCCCAGAAATCAAAGGCGATCACGGGTCGAATCCGCTCCTTGAGAACCCAGCTATCCTGAGGGCTCATCCTCCGAGTAGGCCTCTGTTCACGCACGGACATCCGACCCCCGCCACCCCTGCCGCAGGTGGGGACGCCATTCGCCGCTGAGGCGGAGGCGGAGGATCGATCGGGCCGCCCCGTGCGGCCATGCGAAAGGCATTTTCGGAGACCGACTTCCATGTCGAATGATTTCCTCGGGTTGGCCCGCCGCCTTGAGCGCGCCCAGGCCCTGCAGAACGACCGTTTCAACGCCGCCAGCGGCGGCCGGTCCCTTTCCATCGGCGGGGGCTTCGCCCACTTCCGTGGCGAGGGCCATCCCCTCAACCAGGCCCTGGGCCTCATCGAGCCCATCACCGAAGCCGCCCTGGCGGAGGTGGAGGCCTTCCTGGGCTCTCCCACGGTGCTGGAGCTCAGCCCTGCGGCGGATCCGGAGCTCTGGCCCCTCCTCGCCCGGCGCGGCTACCGCCTGCATCAATTCCAGCAGCTCTGGGCGCGGCCGCTGGGCGATGAAGCCTGGACCCCCGATCCCGCCCGGACCCGGGTGGCGGAACCCGCGGAGTCGGACACCTACCACCGCGTGGTGGCGGGCGGCTTCTTCGAGCGGGACGATTGGCGGGACTTCGATCCGCCCTTCATCACGCCCCTGGGGCTCACCGATGCCTGGGGCTTCCTCGCCTTCATCGACGGCGAACCCGCCGGAGGCGGCATGCTCGGCATCGTTGAGGGCGTGGCCCTGCTCTCGGGCGATGGGGTGATCCCCCGGTTCCGGGGGCGGGGCCTGCAGAAGGCCCTCATCCGGGCGCGCCTCGCCTTCGCCCGGGCGAGGGGCTGCGACGTGGCCTGCGCGGGCACGGCGCCCTCCACCGCCAGTCAGCGGTCCTACGAAGCCTGCGGCTTCCGGGCCGCCTATCCGAAGGTGGAGATGGCCCGGTGAGGGGTTAGGAACAGGATGGACAGGATGGATGGACTGCACGTCGGTCCTTTCATCCTGTTTCAGCGATCATGGAGCGATGCGCCGCCTCCACCCCAAGACCGCCGCCCTGCTCGTGACGGCCCTGGCCTTCCACGTGGACATGCTCCTGTACTACCTGCTGGTGCCGCTGCTGCCGCGCTACGCCCGGGAGCTGCACCTCTCCCAGATGCAGGTGAGCGTGCTGTTCGGCTGCTATGCGGTGGCGCTGCTGGCGGCCACCTTCCCGGTGGCGAAATTCACGGATCGCCACGGGCGGCGGGCGCCCATGCTCTGGGGGCTCATCGGCTTGGCGGGGACGACGCTGATCTTCGCCTTCGCGAAGTCCTACTGGCTGCTGCTCCTGGCCCGCACGCTGCAGGGGGTGGCGGGGGCCTTCACCTGGCTGCCGGGCATGGCGCTGTTGGCGGATCACTACCCTTCGGATCAGCGGGGCAAGGCCATGGCCACGGCCTTCGCGGCGGCGAACCTGGGCGTGCTCCTGGGCCCCGCGCTCTCGGGCTTCCTGGATCACCACGTGGGGCCCTTCGCGCCCTATGCGGTGGGCATCGCCTTGGTGCTGCTGGATGCCGCGGGGCGGGCCTTCCTCCTGCCGGATGTGGAGGCGGTGCGCGAGGAGGCGATCCCCTTGGGGCGGCTGCTGCGCAACCCCGTGATCCGGCTCTTCGCCGGGGCCATGGTGCTGGGGTCCGCGCTGTGGGCGTTGCTGGAATCGACCCTGCCCCTGGATATGGATGCGCGCTTGAAGGTGGGTGCCCCGGCCATCGGCCTCTGCTTCTCCGGCGTGGCCCTGGCCCACACGGCGACCTCGCCCTTCATGGGCGCCCTGTCGGATCGCATCGGGCGGGTGAAGGTGCTTCGCATCGGGCTCCCCCTCGTGGCGATCCTCCTGCCGCTGCCCGCCATCCTGCCCGGCATCTGGACGGTGGGTCTCGCCATGGCGGCCCTGGGGATCTGCTGCTCCTTCATCATGAGCCCCTGCAGCCCCGCCATCGCCGATCAGATCGAGGGGATGGACAGCCGGGCCTTCGCCTCGGGCTTCGCCATCCTGAACATCTCCTACAGCACGGGCATGATCGTGGGGCCCTACCTGGGCGGCGCGCTGGTGACGCTCTTCAACCTGCCGGTGGCCCTGGCGGTGTGCGGCCTCGGCTATGGCGCCTACCTGTTCGCCACGCGGAGTGTCAGCGCTTGATCGCCCGGTAGATCCAGCGCCCCGCGCCGGGGTACCAGGGCTGGCCCGTGAGGCCGGCGTAGGCGCGCTCCACCCGGAAGCCCGCGCGGTGGAGGATGTCCCGCACTTCGGCATCCGTGGGGATCCAGATGTCATGGCGGAAGTCTTCGCCGTGGACCTTCCGCTCCGTCCAGATGCGGCGGCCATCGGGGCTCCAGGTCACCCGCTCGGTGTAGTCCTCGTAGGGGAGCCACTGGCCCACCACGTTCTTCAGGAGGGCCTGCAGCCGCTTGCGGCCCACGAGATCCAGCACCAGCACGCCACCGGGCCTGAGGGCGCGGGCGAAGCCCTGGAGCTGGGCGAGGTTCTCGGCATCCGTGGCGAAGTAGCCGAAGGAGGTGTAAGCGCAAAGCACCCCCTCGGCACAGGCGGCCCGGAAGGGCAGGGCCCGCAGGTCCAGCCTCGCCACGGGCCCGGGGAACTCCTCCCGGTGCCGGGCGAGGTTCAGGGCGCTGAGATCGCCACCGATGACCTCCAGTCCCTGGGCTTCGAGGTAGGGACGCAGGCGGCCCCACCCGCAGGGCAGATCCAGCACGCGGCTGCCGGCCGGCAGATCCAGCATCCGAGCCAGGGCCGGCCCCTCCTCCGCCGCGTCGGCCACCTTGTCTTGGTAGACCGCGAAATAGGCGGGGTGGTCGAAATCCTTGACGAACCATTCCATCCATCCAATGTGGCACATTGAACGATCGTCCCGGAGTTCCCATGCGCCTTGCGGCCCTACTGTTCGCGCCCGCCATCCTCATGGCCCAGCCTTCGACCAGCCACCATGGGGTCCGGCTCCCCGGTTCCTTCTTCGCCGGCAACCGGGCGCGCCTCCTCGCCGAGCTGCGGAAGCTGGGGCCGGGCACGGTGGCGGTGGTGAAGTCCATGCCAGAACAGGCGCGCAACGGGGATTCGACCCATCTCTACCGCCAGGACTCCGATTTCTACTACCTGACCGGGGTGGAGGAGCAGGAGGCCGTGGCGATCCTGGATGCGGACAGCGACCAACCCTACCGGTTGTTGGTCCGGGCCCGGAATGCCAGCCGGGAGGCCTACGACGGCCCCAGGCTGGGGACGGAGGGGGCCCTGAAGGCGGGTGCGGACCACGCCGAATCCTTTCCGGGCGCGGAGCAATCCCTGAAATCAGCGGTCCAGAGGGCCCGCCGGGTGATGCTCATCTGCAACTTCGATGACGACTTCCGCCGGAAGGTGATCGACTGGGTCCTCCCCCAGGGCAGCGACAACAACCACGCGACCTATCAGCGAACCCTGCTGGATGGCCGGAACCTCATCGGGGAAATGCGCCTGATCAAGCAGCCCGTGGAGGTCGAGATGCTTCAGCGGGCTGTGGATGTATCCATCGCGGGGCATCTGGCCGCCATGAGGGCGACGGCCCGCGCGGTCAATGAAGGCGAGGTCGCAGGGGCCTTCGAAGGCACCACCCGCGGCCTCGGGGCGAGGTTCCTGGGCTACGACACCATCGCGGGCGCGGGCCGGAACAGCTGCATCCTCCACTACCCCTTCAATGACCAGGTGCTGGAAAAGGGCGCGGTCTTCCTGATGGATGCCGGGGCCGAGGTGGGTTACTACACGGCGGACATCACCCGCACCTGGCCCGTGTCCGGATCCTTCTCCAAGGAGCAGCGGGCCCTCTACGACCTCGTGCTGAAGGCGCAGGACGCGGCCATCGCCGTGTGCCGGCCCGGGCGCAAGCACCATGAGGGATATGACCTGGCCATGCGGATCCTCAGCGACGGGCTCGTGGATCTGGGCATCCTCAAGGGCGACAAGGCCGAGGTCTACAAGGGCGGGACCTGGAGCCGCTTCACCTTGCACGGGATCAGCCATTGGCTGGGCCTGGACGTCCACGACACCGGCAGCTACCACCGGGAGCCCGGCGCCAAGGGCGGCCAGCGCCTCCTGGAACCCGGCATGGTGCTCACGGTGGAGCCCGGCCTCTACATCCCGAAGGACGCGAAGGAGGTGGATGCCAAGTGGCTGGGCATCGGCGTGCGCCTGGAGGACGACATCCTCATCACCCCCGAGGGCCACCGCAACCTCAGCGAGAAGCTGCCGCGCAAGCCCGAGGCCGTGGAGGCCATCGTCAAGGAAGGGCTCCGCGCCAAGAAGTGATGCTTCACCTCAAACGAAGCTGGGGCGCCTGAGGCGCCCCAGCTTCGTTTGAAATGGAAGAACTACTCGGCGTCGACGCTTTCCGCCTTGATGAGCTTCACGGGGGCGGAGGATTTCTCCTTGGCTTCCAGCACGCCCTTCAGCACGTAACGGGTGCCGCGCTTCTGGCCCGTCTTGCCGATGATGCCCTCCTCCTCCAGGTCGGAGAACAGGCGGCGCAAGGTGGCGGGGGCGCCATCCTGATCCTTGAGGCCCAAGGCCTCCTGGGCCTCGAAGCTGCTGAGGGAGCCCTTCTTGCGGAGTTCATCCACGAGCTTGCCGCGGAGATCCTGCTTATCGGCCTTGTTCAGGCGGGCGGCCTTCTTCGCGGCCGTGGAGGTGGGCGGGAGGGCCGCCTCGAAGGCGGGAACCACCACCAGGGAAGGTGCGGCCGCGGGTAGGTGGGCGGCGGGGGCCTCCACCAGGAGGCTGTCCATGTAGACGTCTTCGATGAGGGGCTTGAAGATCACCACCGTGGAGGCCGGGGAGATCCCGGCCTTCTGCAGCTCGTATAAAATGCCGTTCCCCAAGCTCTTCTTCTGCTCTTTGGTCAGGAGAGGAAGCTGAAGGGTAATGATGGCCATGGGGACTCCTGAATATGAGTGAGGGAACAATATGATATACCGCACAAACTCGGATAAAACGGTCTGTTACCTGAAAGGAGTAGACTGATGAGAACGAGGGCGAACATGACTCAGACTCCCAGCCTCCCCGAGGAACAAGTCCGGTTCGAGAGCTTCCTCCGCTCCCGGCAGCTGAAGCTCACCGATGAGCGGCGCACGATGCTCCGGGCCGTGTTCGGCGCCGAGCACCACTTCGACGCCGACGAGCTGCACATGGAACTGAAGCGCGAAGGCCACGACGTGAGCCGCGCCACGGTGTACCGCACCCTGGACCTGCTGGTGCAATGCGGTCTCGTGCGCAAGAGCAGCTTTGGCGACATGCACGCCCATTACGAGGCCGTGCGCGAGGGGGAGCACCACGATCACCTCATTTGCCTGAACTGCCAGACCATCATCGAGTTCTTCCGCCCCGATCTGGAGGCCCTTCAGGAAGCCATCTGCGTGGAGCATGATTTCAAGCCCCTGCACCACAGCCATCAGATCTTCGGCCTGTGCGTGAACTGCAAGGACAAGGCGGATGCCGGGCTCGTGGCGCATCGGGTGAGCCAGCTGAACACGTAGGGGCTTTAGGATCTTGGCTCTGGGCTTTGGCTGGATCCGACCCACACGGGCTTCAGAGCCGCTGGGTCCGGGTCAGCCAGAGCCCAGAGCCTAAAGCCTAAAGCCCAGAGCCTCCACCGGGTGTACCCTTCTCCATGCCAAAGCTCACCCTCGCCGACATCCAGCGCCTCCCCAAGACCGATCTGCACGTCCACCTGGACGGCTCCCTGCGGCCCTCGACCATCCTCGAATTGGCCGAGCAGCAGAAGGTGAAGCTGCCCGCGGACACGGTGGAGGGGCTCATGCCCCACGTCACCAAGGGCGAGGATTGCCCCTCCCTGGTGGAGTACCTCAAGGTCTTCGACATCACGCTCTCCGTGATGCAGACGTACGACAGCCTCGTGCGCACGGCCTTCGAGCTGGCCGAAGATGCCGCTCTGGAAAACGTCCGCTACATGGAGGTGCGCTACGCCCCCATCCTCCACCAGCAGCAGGGGCTCTCGCTGTCTACCATCGTGCAGGCGGTGCTGGAGGGCCTGCGCCTCGCGGAGAAGAAATACGACATCAAGACCGGCGTGATCATCTGCGGAATCCGCCACATCAGCCCCGAGGTGTCGCTCAAGCTGGCGGATCTCACCGTCGCCTTCAAGAACAAGGGCGTGGTGGGTTTCGACCTGGCGGGCGCCGAAGAGAACTTTCCCGCCAAGAAGTTCAAGGATGCCTTCAGCCGGGTGTTGGCCAACAACATCAACTGCACCCTCCATGCCGGCGAGGCCTTCGGCCCCGAGAGCATCCACCAGGCCGTGCACCTCTGCGGCGCCCACCGCATCGGCCATGGCGTGCGGCTGGTGGAGGACGGCGACCTCATGAACTACGTGAACGACCACCGCATCCCCCTGGAGTGCTGCCCCAGCTCCAACGTGCAGACGAAGGCGGTGAAGCGGATGGAGGATCACCCCATCCGCCTTTTCTACGACCTGGGCCTGCGCGTCACCGTGAACACCGACAACCGCCTCGTCACGGGCACCACCGTGAGCGAGGAGTTCCTGAAGCTCCACGAGACCCACAACTTCAACCTCGAGGAGATGAAGGAGATCATCATCATGGGCTTCAAGAGCGCCTTCCTCCCCTACGCCCTCAAGCGCGCCCTGCTCGCCGACGTCGTCGCCGAGCTGAAGGCCTTCAAGCCGGGCAGCCTTGAATCCAAGCGGGAGAGCCTTTAGAACGCGAAGAGCGCGAAGAAGTGCGCAAAGAGCGCGAAGAAAAGCGGGTTATCTAATTGGCGCCCTTCGCGCTTTTCTTCGCGCTCTTCGCGTTCCCCTTTTGATGGTGAAATGGAGGGATGCTCGATCGCTTCGCCTCCTTCCTCGACCTGCACACCCGCATCCTCCTGACCACCCACGAGAACCCCGATGGGGATGGCGTGGGGGCCATGTTGGGCCTCGCGCGGTACTTGAAGACTCAGGGCAAGGACGTGCGGATCGTCGTGTATCCCCACGTGCCGGACAACCTGGCCTGGATGGACACGGAGGCCTGGATCGAGGCCTACGCGCCCGAGGGTGCCCCTGCGGAGCTGGCCGCCTGGCCCGATGCCTGGATCATGGTGGATGCCAGCGAGCCCAAGCGCCTGGGCAAGTTGCACGCCGCCTTCGAGGCCACGAAGGCCGTGAGGGCCACCCTGGATCACCACATCAAGGACGCGCCCCAGGGCTACGACGTGGAGTTCACGGATGCCACGGCCACGGCCAGCGGGGAGTTGGTCTACGATCTGGCGGTGCCCCGCATGGGCCTGCCCCTGCCCAAGGCCATGGCCGATGCCCTCTACGTGAGCCTCGTGAGCGACACGGGCAACTTCCGCCACTCCAACACCACGCCCAAGGTGCTCCGCATGGCGGCTCAGCTCGTGGAGCAGGGCGTGGAGCCCGCCCGGGTCTACCAGAACCTCTACCACCAGGATCGGCCCGAGCGGTACAAGCTCATGGGCCGGGCCCTGGAGGGGCTGCGCATGAGCGCTGGAGGCCGCTTCGGGCTGCTGGCCATCTCCAAGGGCGACCTCGAGGGCGCGGGCGCCGAGTACGACGACCTGGATGGCTTCGTGGACCTGCCCCTGAAGCTGAAGGGCGTCGAGGTGGCCGGCCTGATGTACGAAAACCGCGAGGGCCTCATCAAGGTCTCCCTGCGCAGCCGGGAGCGGGTCAACGTGAATGCCGTTTGCCGGCGCCACGGGGGCGGCGGCCATCGTCTCGCCTCGGGCTGCAAGGTGGAGGGAACCCTGGCCCAGGCCATGGCCACCCTTGAGGCGGAAGTCACGGCCCAGATCGACCTGGACTGCTGCTAGGTACTTACTTCCCGGTGCCTGGTTGCCAGGGGGTCCCTCGGGCCCCAGACTGATGGACCGGTCACAAGGACCCCTCAAGGGCATCCAACCCTCCATGTCGAACCCGCATCCCCGCCAAGACACCGGCGCGCCCAAGCTCGAGCTCTTCTGCAAACTGCAGGGGGAGGCGGTTCCGTTCATCGCCAAGGCGAACATCCCCACCCAATTCGGGAAGTTCACGGTGTATGGATTCCTGGAGCACAAGACGGGCAAGGAGCATCTCGCCATCGTCGCGGGCGAGATCGACGCCCGGAAGCGCATCCCCGTGCGCATCCACAGCGAGTGCTGGACGGGCGACGTGCTGGGCAGCCTCAAGTGCGACTGCCGGCAGCAACTGGAAGCCGCCCTCACCCACGTGGGCGAGCATGGGGGCATAGTGCTCTACCTGCGCCAGGAGGGCCGCGGCATCGGCCTCCTGAACAAGCTCAAGGCCTACGCCCTGCAGGAGCAGGGCATGGATACCGTGGAGGCGAACCACGCCCTGGGCTTTCCGGACGACCTCCGCAGCTACGAGTGCGCGGTGGAGATGCTGAAATTCTTCGGCATCCACCAAGTGAAGCTGCTCACCAACAATCCCAAGAAGATCGGCGCCCTGGAGCTGGCGGGCATCGAGGTGGAGCGGGAACGGCACCAGCTGGAGTCGAACCCCCACAATCTCCGCTACCTCAAGACCAAGGCCAAGAAGAGCGGGCACCTGCTGGACTTCGAGGAAGAGGCGCTCTGACCCCCTGAAGGGTCCACCGGATTCCTTGGATGGATTCGGGGGGAAACGCAGTCCAGTGATGATGGAAATGTCAGGCGATGGATCCCGGGGAGCCCACTAAACTCGGGGGAATCTGGCGATATCTTGCCGAGAACTGACGATTGGGTGCGATCTCATGACGCAATTGATCTACGCCTGCGAGAGAAATCCCGCCGAGGGCCTCTTGGAGGGGCTGGTGCTGGGGGTCGCGGACCGCATCGCTCCGGAGGTCGAGGGGGTGGGGGCCCATCGGATCGCGCGATCGCCGGGGGAGCGGTTATGCCTGGTGCGGCCCGCGGCTGCGGGCCAATGCCGGACCCTCCACCCCGGGTTGGCGGGGCTGGTGGGCGCGCTGGGGGAAGGCGACGAAAGTTGGGTCAACCTGGGCGGCACCGCCCCCGAGGGCAGCTTCGCCTTGGTGAGGTCCACCCCCGGTCAGGTGGAGCTCTGCACCGATTTCGCGGGGTCGCGATCCCTCTGGTATGCCTTCGACGCCCAGCGCCTGATCGCCTCCACCTCCCTGCGGGCCCTTTTGGCCATGCTTCCGGATCGCCAGTTGAACCGGAAGGCGCTGGCCTCGTTCCTGAGCACGGGTTCCTTGGGCATCGACGACGCCTGGGACCAGCGCGTCCGGCGGGTCCCCGCCGACGGGATGCTCCGCCTTGACCGGGAACGCTGGACGATCGAGGCGAGATCCAATCCGGTGGTCTTCGCTCCCGAGGAGGCTCCGAAGGAGGTCTGGAGGGCGCGGTACCGGGACGCGGTGGATCAGGCGATCCAGACCTGCGACGTGGCGAGGGAAGGTTGGATCCTTCCGCTCTCGGGGGGCTACGACAGCCGCATGCTGTTGGTCTCCCTCATGGCGAAGGGAAGCCGGCCCCGCACGGTGACATGGGGGCGCCCGGGCGCCCAGGCGCAAGGGGGCAACGATGCCCAGGTGGCCACGAGGCTGGCCGGGCACTTCGGGCTTTCCCACGAGTACCGGTTGACCGAGAGCCGAACCGGCCCCGCGGAACCCATCGTCGATGCCTTCCTGGCCACGCATGGGGGTACTACGGATTCCATGCCCTCCTACCTCGATGGCATGGCCATGTGGCGGGACTTCGCCCGACAGGGCGTGCAGGGCATCGTCCGCGGGGATCACGGATTTGGCTTCACCGCAAGACCGGCGAGGGAGGCCCGGCACGCGGTCGGGCTGATGTTCGCCCAGGAATTATTGCCCCTGGAGCAGGCGGAGGCCCTGGGCGATGGCCTGCTGGAGCTGCCGGCCCACCTTCGGCAGGGGGATGGGGAGAGCGACGCCACCTATGGGGATCGGCTCTACCATGCCTATCGCCTGCCCGTGGGGTTGGCCGCCCTGAACGATGTGAAGGCGCCCTTCGTGGAGATCGCCAACCCCCTGCTCTGTCGATCCGTGCAGTCCCTGATCCGGGCCATGCCGGACCACCTTCGGGTTGATCGGGCCCTCCACTGCGAGATCGTGGCGTCGCTGATTCCGGCGATCCCCTTCGCCACCCTCTCGGCCGATGACAACGATTGCCAATTCATCGGGGCCCCGGCCTACGAGCGTTGGATGCGCCGTGAGCTGGAGGGGGAGGCTTGCGGGCACTTGATTCCAGAGGCCCTGAGGCTGGACCTGATCGCCTCCCTCAAGGGGAGCGCCTCCATCGCCGCGCCGGCCCAGAGCCTGCGGTCCCTGCTCAAGCGCGTGCTGCCCACGGGGTGGCTCAATGCCCTGCGTGCCCGCATGCCGCAGTGGCGACCCCCCATGCGCATGATCGCGTTCCGCGCCGCCCTCGCGGGGCGGCTGATGGCCCAATGGGAACGCGACCAGGCGGCGGTGCAGGCCCACCTGGACCTGGCGGGGTAGGCGCTATCAGAGCGCCCGCACCGCCGCGATCTCGTTGGGGTGGAGGAAGCGCCAGGCGCCGGGCTTGAGCAGGGGATCGGCGATGGGGCCGAACTGGATGCGGCGGAGCTTGTGCACGGGGTGGCCGATGGCCTCGAACATGCGGCGGATCTGGCGGTTCTTGCCCTCGGTGAGGGTGACCTTGAGCCAGGGGTTCTGCTGCTTGTCCATGACCTCGATGGTGCAGGGCTTGAGGCGCCGGCCATCCAGGCGGAAGCCGCCGCTGAGCTCGGCGATCTGCTCCTTGGTGAGGGCGCGGTGCACCTTCACGAGGTAGACCTTGGGCAGCTCGTGATCGGGGCTCATGAGCCGTTCCGCCACGGCGCCATCATTGGTGAGCAGCAGCAGGCCCTCGCTGTTGAAGTCGAGGCGGCCCACGGGGTAGAGGCGGGCGTCGATGCCCGACACGAGCGCCATGACGGTGGGGCGGCCCTGGTCGTCCTTCACGGTGGTGATGTAGCCCATGGGCTTGTTCACGAGCACGTAGACGTGCTGCTCGCGCTGGATGGGCTTGTGGTTGACGGTGATCTCGTCGCGGGTGGGATCGGCCTTGGCCCCCAGTTCCATGACCACCTCGCCGTTCACATGCACGTGGCCCCCGAGGATCAGCTCCTCGCAGGCCCGGCGGCTGGCTATGCCCGCGTGGGCGAGGATCTTCTGCAGGCGCTCCAGGTGGCTGTTGCGGGCCGAGCCGGGCTTGGGCGTGGAGGTCTGCACGCGGCCGGGCTTGGTGACGAGGGCGGGGCGGGGGCGGTTCTGGGAGCGCAAGGGCCGCGCGGGGGCCGCACCGGCTTCCTGGGAGGAGGAGGCGGGCCGGGGAGCGGCGGCGGGGCGGGCCGGGCGGCTCGCAGCCCGGGCACCTTGGCCAGCCGGGTTCGCAGGCTTGGGGGAGACCTTGGGGGCAGGGCGGCGCTGGCCAGAAGCGGCCCTGGAGGGCGCCTCGTGCTCGGGCTCCGCCGACCGGGCGGTGATCTTCACGCCCGGCCGGGAGGGGCGTGAAGCGGCCTCCGGGCGCGCGGGCTTGGTCGAGACCTTGTGGCCGGGCTTCGCCGGACGCTTGGTGGTCGCGGGCTTGGAATAGGCGGCATTGGGACGGCGGACGGCCATGGGAACTCCTTCGGCGTCATCGCGACGCGGACCGGATAGTTTCCCACGCTTCAGGAAATCAGCTAGCGCCGATTTCCTGAAGGGGTATCCAGGCGCTTGCGGGCATCCCGTTCCGCCTTGAGGTTCTTCTCGAGGGCCTTGGTGGTGCCTTCGTCCACGTTCCCCACCACACCCGTGGGATTTTCTGGGGGCTTTTCAATCTCGCCCTCGGGCATCGCCCGGGGGCGAACGGGGCGGGCGTGTTTCTGCCACAGGTCGCTCTGGGCCGAGAGGGCCCAGGCCAGGGCGGCCAGGAAGGCCACCGCGAAGAGGAACACGAAGAGCTTCGAGGACCTCCGCATCAGCCCTCCTGGAACCAGCGGCTGGCCCGGTAATCCACCATCAGCGCATGCCAGGCCACCTTGGCGACGATCATGAGGGGCACGGCGAAGAGCAGGCCCACCAGGCCGAACCAGTGTCCGAAGGCCACGAGGGCCAGCAGCACCTCAAGGGGGTGGAGTCCCGAGGCCTTGCCCACCCAGACGGGGGTCAGGTAGAGGGCCTCCACCTTCTGCACGAGGGTGAAGACGAGGGCCACGAGCCCCAGGTAGCCCGAGCGGCCACCGTCCAGGTAGGCCAGGACGAGGGCGGGGACCAGCGCCGTGAGGTAGGGCGTGTAGGGCACGAAGTTGGAGAACCCGGCGATGAGTCCCAGCAGCCAGGCCCAGGGCACGCCGAACAGGGTCAGCGCGAGCGCGTGGAGCAGGGACATCACGAGGGCCACGCCCAGCTGCCCCCGGATGTAGCCGCCGATGCGCTTGTGCACTTCCAGGACCATGGACTGGATGCGGGGCTGATGGCGAGGCGGGGCCACCTCGAGCAGGTGCGTGAGGAGGTCCCGTCCTTCCTGCAGGAGGAACCAGAGGATCACGGGGACGAGCACCAGCTCCAGGGTGGAGAGCAGCACGTCCAGCACTCCGCCCCCCGTCACCTTGAGGCCCCGGAGCAGCGTGGCGGGCTCGATGCCCTCCACGAGGGCGGTGGCCTTCGAGGAGATCCAGGGGTGGGCCGAGAGCCAGGGCCCCACCTTCGCCTGGGCCTGGGCCTGCCAGTGGGGCAGGCTCTCCAGCAGCCGGGCCCCCTGGAGGAAGAGCCAGGGGATCAGCACCCAGAGGAGCCCCACGAGTGCGCCCACCGAGGCCAATAGTGTGACCCCGGCGGCATAGGCCGGGCGCATGTGCCGCCCCAGCCGATCCACGAGCGGGGCCAGCAGGTAGGCCAGGAGCGTGGCCACGATGAAGGGCAGGAGGGCATAGCGTAGGAACCAGATGGCCAGGAGGAGGCCCAGGGCCGCCGCGGCGAAGCGGAGGGGGATGCGCCGGGCGCCTTCCGTCATGCGGGCCTCGGGGAGGTGGTGGCCCGCCAGAAATAGTGCAGGCCCGAGGCGAGCACGAAGGCCGCGCACATCCAGTAGAGGTACGGGAAGGAGGCCTGGGTCCAGGGCCTGGGGCCCATGGCGTTGGCCAGCAGGCCGAAGCTCAGCGCCGCCAGCTGCACGGCGGTGGTCACCTTGCCCAGGAAGGAGGGGCGAAAGATGTCCGTCCGCCAGTTCCCCATGTGGGCGAGGGCCGTGAAGCTCATGAGCACGTCGCGGGTGATGGCGAGGATGGCCACCCAGACAGGCACGGGGGCGGCCATGCCATCGGTGCGCCAGGTCATGAGGATGAAGGCGGTGGTGGTGAGCAGCTTGTCCGCGGCGGGATCCAGGATGGCGCCCAGGGCGCTCTTCTGGTGGAAGGTGCGGGCGATCCACCCATCCAGCAGATCCGTGATGCCGGCGCCCGCGAAGAGCAGCACGGCCTCCAGGTGGTGCCCGTACCACACGGCGATGGCGAAGAAGGGCACCGCCAGGATGCGGAGGAGCGTGAGGGCGTTGGGGACGGTCATAGGTGCCTAAAGCCTAAGCCGGAGTTCCAAATTCGCCTATCGGACCTGAGCAAGGCCCCCTAAGGGGCAGGATTGGCCGTGAGAAGGGTCGGCTCTACCCCATCTGTGCGCCAGATCACCTTGTTCATCCGCTCCAGGCCGTTACACTTGGATTCGGAGTTGAGACAATGACTCAGGATCAAGGAGTTCCCCTCAGCAGCCTCCAACCTGGCCAGGAAGGGGAGGTTCTCGGCCTTCACGCCCAGGGACCCATCCGTCAGCGGCTGCTGGAGATGGGGTTCATCCGCGGGGCTCATCTCAAGGTCGAGAAGCTCGCCCCCTTGGGGGATCCCATGGAGCTGATCATCAAGGGCTATCACCTGAGCCTTCGGCGCGAGGAGAGCTCCTGCATCCTCGTGGCCCTGACGGCCTGAACCCAGCTTCCCCAAGGCGGTCTGACCCATGTCGCACCTCGTCGTCGCCCTCGCGGGCAATCCCAACTGCGGGAAGACCACCCTCTTCAACGCCCTGACCGGAGCCCGCCACCACGTGGGCAACTGGCCCGGGGTGACGGTGGAGAAGCGCAGCGGCGCCTTCGAGGCGGAAGAGGGCCTGCGCCTGGAGGCGGTGGACCTCCCGGGCACCTACAGCCTCTCGGCCAAGAGCGAAGATGAGCGCATCGCCGGGCACTTCGTGAGCCAGGGGAAGGTCGACCTCATCCTCAACGTGCTCGACGCCTCCAACCTCGAGCGCAACCTTTTCCTCACCACCCAGCTGCTGGAGCTGGGCAAGCCCATGGTCTTCGTCCTCAACATGGTGGACGACGCCGAGCGCAAGGGCATCACCTTCGACCGCGCCGGGCTGGAAACCCTGCTGGGCGGCCCCGTGATCGCCACGGTGGGCAACCGCGAGGAGGGCATCGCCGAATTGAAGGCCGCCATCGCCTCCGTGGCGAAGGGCCGGGATCCCCGGGTGCGGGACTGGAGCCGCGAAGCCTCGGGCCACGGCCCCGGCGACTACGGCCACGACATCGAAGGGGAGCTCGTGAAGCTCCAGACGGAGCTCGCCCGGGATGAGAAGCTCGCGGCCTCCGTGCCCAACCGCTGGCTGGCCCTGCAGCTGCTGGAGAATTCGAAGGAGGCCCACGCCCTCGTGGCGGCGAGTTCCGCCCGTCAGGCCATCGAAGCGCAGCTGCACAAGAGCCTCGCCTTCCTGGAGAAGCACCTGGGCGCCGATGGTCAGACCCTCGTGGCCGAGCAGCGGTACGGCTTCGCCCATGGCCTCGTGAAGGAGATGGTGAAGACCGACACCCCATCCGGTGAAACGCCCACCCAGCGCCTGGATGGCCTGCTCACCCACCGCTACCTGGGCATCCCCATCTTCGTGGCCATCCTCACGATGGTGTACGTGCTGAGTTTCGTGCTGGGCAAGTACCCCCAGGATTGGATCGGGGACGCATTCAAAACCATGGGCGATGCCCTCGGCGCCAAGCTGCCTCCTGGGGAACTCACGAGCCTGCTGGTGGATGGCGTCATCCCGGGCGTCTCCGCCGTCATCGTCTTCCTGCCCGTGATCATGATCCTCATGGGCTGCATCAGCTTCCTGGAGGACACGGGCTACATGGCCCGGGCCGCCTTCATCATGGATCGCGTGATGCACCTGATGGGCCTCCATGGGAAGAGCTTCATCCCCCTCATCATGGGCTCCGGCTGCAACGTGCCCGCCATCCAGGCCACGCGCACCATCGAATCCAAGACGGACCGCCTCATCACGATCCTCGTCACGCCCCTCGTGAGCTGTTCGGCCCGGCTGCAGGTGTACATCGTCATCGCCGGCACCTTCTTCACCCCCATCAAGGCGGGTCTCGCCATCGTGGCCATGCACTTCCTGGGGCTGGGCCTCGCCATGCTCATGGGCCGCCTCCTGCGCAGCACACTTTTTAGCGCGGAGACGGCCCCCTTCGTCATGGAGCTCCCGCCCTACCGCCTGCCCGTGGCCAAGACGACGGCGATCCACATGTGGGAGAAGGGCAGCATCTTCCTGAAGCGCGCGGGCACCACCATCTTCGCGGGCGCCACGCTCGTCTGGTTCATGAGCCGCTACCCCGGCATCGCCAACCGCGAGTGGTCCGCCGAACTGCTGCGTAACCAGCAGACCGTGCAGGCCCTCCAGATCCCCCAGGCCGAGAAGGACGAGCAGCTCGCCGAGCTGCACTTGGCCCACGAGAGCCGCATCGTGAACACGAGCCTCGCCGCCCGCTTCGGCCGCGTGCTGGAGCCCACCCTGCGGCCCATCCTGGATCCCGACCATACCCGCCCCGAGGCCTGGAAGGATGTCATCGCCCTCACGGCGGGCTTCGTGGCCAAGGAGATCGTCGTCTCCACCATGGGCGTGATCCACGGAGCCAGCGATGAGCCCAAGGAAGGGGAGAAACTGAGCCCGCTGCAGGTGGCGCTGCGGGACCACGCGGGCCTCACGCCCCTCACGGCGCTGGCCTTCATGGTCTTCATCCTCATCTACACGCCCTGCATCGGCACCGTGATCATGATCCAGCGGGAGACCGGCAGCTGGGCCTGGGCCTTCTTCACCATCGTCTACGGCTCGGTGCTGGGTTGGCTTCTGAGTTGGGGAACCGTCGTGGTTGGCCGTATGATGGGCATGCGCTAAGGAGTGGGGAATGACGCTGCAACTGGGGATCGTGCTGATGCTGGTGACCCTCTCGGCCGCCTGGTTCGGGCGCGGCTTCCTGCGCGGCCTCCTCAGCGGCGAGTGCGGTGGCGGCTGCGAAGGCTGCACCAAGGGCGGTTGCACCCTCACCAAGCTCGAGGCGCTGAAGCAGGAGCTGGAAGCCAAGCGGAACTGAATCGAACCGCCTTTAAGCGCCGACCGCCTCGCTGACGCCGCACTCCGAGCACCGTATGAACCACTGCCCCTTGCGGGTGCTGGGGATGACGCGCCGGGCCTCGCCACAGGTGGGGCAGGGGGTGGGCAGGGGGGCATTGAGGCCCTGCTCGCGGTTGCAGGCCACGCAGACCTTCCGCCCGGACTTCTCCTCGCGCACGGGGCCCTGGCAGGCTTCGCAGCGGATGGCGGGCGCGCCCTGCTCGTCGCAGTCGAAGGCCACGGGGCAGTCGGAATCCTTGGAGCCATCGCACCGGGCGTAGGTGCGCCCCTCCCACGTCCGCAGCCGGAGCGTTGAAGCACACCGCGGACATGCGCCAATCTCCGGCCCCGTCACGGGCCTTTTCACTCCCTTCGGGGCGGAACTCCGAAGGGTCTGGATGAGGTCGCGGACGAAGCCCTTGATCTCGTCCATGAAGCCATCTCGCTGGGCTTCGCCCCGGCGCATGGATTCCAGCTTGGCCTCCCACTCCCCCGTGAGCTGGGGGCTCTTGATGCGTTCATCCGGGATGGACTGGATGAGGGCGATGCCTTTTTCGGTGGGCACGAGGGCCGTGCGCTTGCGCTCGGCGTAGCCGCGTTGGAGGAGGGTCTCGATGATGGCGGCGCGGGTGGCGGGGGTGCCCAGGCCGCGGTCCTTGAGGGCGCCCTTCAGGGCCTCGTCGTCCACGAAGCGGCCGGCACCCTGCATGGCCCCCAGCAGATCCGCCTCGGAGAGGCGCTTGGGCGCCGAGGTCTTGCCCTCCTTGGGATCGAAGCCCAGCACCTCCGCGGCCTGGCCCTTCTTGAGGGGTGGGAGACCCTGGTCCTCCTCGTCGTCCTCCTCTGGGGCCTCGCCCTCGGGGTCGGGGTCCTTGGCCTTGGCTTCCTTCGGGGCCTTGCGCTGGGGCGGATCCACTTCGGCCCAGCCCAGCTGCTTCATGACGGCGCCCGTGGCCTTGAAGGCCTCGCCCTCGATCTCCGTCAGCACCGTCGTGCGGGCCACGATGCGATCGGGCCAGTGGGCGGCCAGGAAGCGGCGCGCCACGAGGAGGTAGAGGGCGGCCTCGTCGCCGTGGAGGCCCTGGGCGGGCACCTCCGTGGGCACGAGGGCGCTGTGGTCCTCCACCTGGCTATCGTCCACGAATCGCTTGCCCAAGCTGACGGGCCAGCGTTTTCGGAGGTCCTGGATGAAGGGCTCCAGCTCGTTGAACTGGCCGTCCGCCAGGGCTTTGATCCAGCGGGGGGCCTTGGCCACGTCCGCCTTGGTGAGGTGGCGGCTGGCCGTACGGGGGTAGCTGAGCAGCTTCTTCTCGTAGAGGCTCTGGGCGATCTCCAGCGTGCGCTCGGCGCTCCAGCCGAAGCGCTGGTTGCCCGCCTTCTGCAGGGCCGTGAGGTCGTAGAGGAGCTCGGGGGCCTTCTTTTCCGTCTTGGCCTGGACGCTGGCCACCTTGGCGCCGTGGCCCGTGAGCTTCTCCGCCAGGGCCTTGGCTTCAGCCTCGGACTTGAACCGCTCCACCGTCTCGCCATCGGCGATCTGTTGCCACTTGCCCTTCCAGGTGCCCTCGGGCACCTGGAACTTCGCCCATAGCACCCAGAAGGTCTGCGGTTTGAAGTCCCTCAATTCCAGCTCGCGATTCACCAGAATCGCGAGGGTAGGCGTCTGCACGCGGCCCACGCTGTACACGCCCTCGCCGCCGGCGCGGCGCATGAGCAGGGTCTGGGCCCGGGTGGCGTTGATGCCCACGAGCCAATCGGATTCCTGGCGGCTGCGGGCGGCATCGCGCAATCCCGCGTAGGCTTCCCCGGGCTTGAGCTTGCCGAAGGCCTCGCGGATGGCCTCCTCCGTGAGGCTGCTCGTCCAGAGGCGTTTCACGGGTTTGGTGCAGCCGCTGAGGCGGTAGACGAGATCGAAGATGAGCTCGCCCTCGCGCCCGGCGTCCGTCGCGTTCACCACCTCCGTCACCTCGGCGCGGTTCAGCCATCCGGCCACGGTTTCGTACTGATCCTTCGTACGTTCGATGGCCGCGTAGCGGAAGGCCTCGGGCACGATGGGCAGGGCCTCCATGCGCCAGGACTTCAGTGCGGGATCGTAGCCCTCGGGCTGCAGGGCCTCCACGAGGTGGCCCACGCACCAGGTCACGGCGAGGCCCTGGCCCGTGATGGCGTTCCGCCCGGAGCCGCTCAGGCCCAGGGCCTGGGCGATGGCCCGGCCCATGCTGGGTTTTTCGGCGACGATGAGGCGCATCCAATCAGGCTAACGCAGGGCGCGGGTGCCGGCCCAAAGTCCATGGTCCTTAGTCCTTAGTCCTTAGTCCTTGGTCCTTGGTCCTTAGCTCAAGTCGACCCATTCCGCCCTTGCGATGGTTCCATCAGGTCTGAAAAACGAAGGGCTTGTCGAGGCTCAATTCTCGAATGGTGTAGCCAAGGACCAAGGACCAAGGACCAAGGACTCAACCCGCCATGAGCTTGCCCTGCACCAGTTCTCGCACGAGGTTCATGAGCTCCGCCCGCCCCTGGGCGCCCTTGCGGAGGATGCGGTGAACCTGGGGTACCTCGAGACGCTTGCGTTCCTCGGGGGTGGGGTCCTTGGAGGAAAGGACGACCACGGGGATGTCCCGCCAGCGGGGCTCCTTCTGGAATTCAGCCACGAGGCCGAAGCCATCCAGGCCCGGCAGCATCAGATCCAGCAGGACGAGATCGGGCGTCTGGCTCCTCAGCAGCTCCAAGGCCGTTTCCCCATCGGGGGCTTCGAGGGGATTCCAGCCGGAGCGGCGGATGATCTCCACGATGCCGGCCCGGATGATGCCCTCGTCCTCCACGACGAGCACCTGGTGGGGCTGGGCCCCCTTGCGGAACCGGGTCAGGAGGCTGGAGAGGTCTTCCTGGGACACGGGCTTCTGGAGGAACTCGGCGGCGCCCATGGCGAAACCCCGGGCCCGGTCATCCATCATGGAGACGAGCACCACGGGGATCTTGGCCGTCTCGGGGTCGCGCTTCAGGTGGGCGAGGACTTCATAGCCGTCCATGCCCTCCATGAGCAGATCCAGGGTGATGATGTCGGGGCTCAGGGCCTTGGCCAGGGCCAGGCCTTCCTCCCCGTTGGCGGCACTGCCCACCCACAACCCCTCGCGGGTGAGGGCCCGCACGAGCATGTCGCGCATGAGCGGATCATCATCGATGACGAGGGCCTTGGCCTTGGTGGGCAGGCTCGCGGCGGCGCGGGGGGCGGGGATCGCCTGCTGCTCGCTCAGGGGAAGGTCCACGGTGAAGACGGCCCCGCGGCCCGGTTCGCTCTCCACGCCCAGCTCGCCGCCCATGAACTCCACGAGCTTCTGGGCGAGGGCCAGCCCGAGGCCCGCGCCACCGTGCTTCTTCGCGGTGCCTTCGTCGCCCTGGGCGAAGGCCTGAAAGAGGCGTTGGGCCTTCTCCGCGTCGAGGCCGATGCCGGTGTCGCGGACCCGGATCCGGAGCATGCCCTGGGGGCGCTCGGCGGTGAGCGCCACTTCCCCGCCTTCGGTGAACTTGGCCGCGTTGGAGACGAGGTTCACGACGATCTGCCGCACCTTGCCGCCGTCGATGGAATGCGTGCCCAGGAACGGGTCGATGTTCAGCTCGAAGCGGTTGCCCTTCTTGTTCACCACGCCCTTGAGCTGCTCCGCGAGATCGACGAGCAGTTCGTGGAGATCCGTGGGCTCGGGGTGGAGGGTCATGCGGCCCGCTTCGATGCGGGCGAGATCCAGCACGTCGTCGATCATGGAGAGGAGGTGCCGCCCCGCGCCCTGGATCTTGCCGAGATCATTCACGAGGCCATCGTCGCCGCGATCCTTCGCGTCCTCGGCCGAGAGTTCGCTGTAGAGGAGGATCGCGTTGAGGGGAGTGCGCAGCTCGTGGCTCATGTTGGCCAGGAAGGCGCTCTTGGCCTTGGAGGCCGTCTGCGCCTGCTCCATGGCGATCATGAGTTGCGTGTTCACGGCCACCAGCTCGGAGGTGCGCTCGGCCACCTCCCGCTCAAGCCCCTTGCGTTCCCGGCGCGCCATCCACAGGAGGAAGATGGCGAGGGCCCCGAGGGCGCCGGCGAGGGCGGCGATGGCCATCCACCCCGCGAAGGCGGTTGCGTTGGCAGGTGGCATCATGAGGAGGGTCATGGGCTCAGTTAGGCTCGGAGGGCTCATCGGCGGGGCCAAAGGGGACCTGATTTATGGGTTCGGGGCCCACCCGAGCCAGGTTGGGGGCCCGGTATTGGCCATTCGGGCCCGGGCTTCGCTACCCTGATCCCAGGGAGTACCTGTGGCCTTCAACCCCGGATCCAAGCGCGGTGCCATGGCGGACATCAACATGACGCCGCTCATCGACGTCATGCTCGTGCTGCTCATCATCTTCATGGTGGCCGCCCCCATGCTGACCACGGGCGTGGACGTGAATCTGCCCGAGAGCCGCACCGGGCGGAATCTGGAGAGCGAGGCCCTCACGGTCACCCTCATCAACGACGGCCGGATCCAGTTCGGGGAAAAGTTCGTGGCCCTGCCCACCCTGCAGAACCAGCTGAAGAAGAAGGCCGGGGAGGGCCCCAAGCGGCCCGTGATGGTGCGCTCCGATGCCGCGGTGCCCTACGGCCGGGTGATCCAGGTGGTGGATGCCATCCGGGAGGCGGGCTTCACGCAGGTGGGCTTCGTCACTGCACCGGCTCCGGCGAAGGCCCCGGAGGCCCCCTGAGCCAGGATCTGCAGGCCTTCCTGCGGGAGCGCTCCCACCAGGGCGAGACGAGCCTGGGCCTGGGGCTCGCCGTGGCGGCGGGCCTGCACCTCCTTCCGCTGGTCTTCGTGTTCTGGCCCCAGAGCCGGACCCCCGACCCTGAACCCGTCAAGGTCACCTGGGTGAACCTGCCCGCCGCCTCCGCAGGCCCCAGCGGCGGCGCCGCCGGCACGGAGCTCGGCGAGGAAAAGGGCCAGCGCCTGCGTCGGGCCGATGAGGTCGCCCCCGAGCGCAAGGACGCCACCCCCGGGTCCCTCACGCAGCCGGATCCCTTCGCCTCCCGCGTCACCAAGGGCGCCATCAGCGGCAAGAACGCCGATCCCACGAGCAAGGGCACCAACACCACCGCCGCCAAGAGCGCCACGCCAGCCCCCGTGCCCCAGGGTGGCGCCGCGGGCAGCGGCAACGGCGGCGGCATCGGCATGGGCACTCCCGTCCCCGGCCTCCGGGCCACGGCCAGCGCCCAGGGCGGCGTGGGCCTCATCGGCGGCACCGAGGGCGGCACCTTCCCCTACACCTGGTACCTCAACCAGGTGCAGGCCCAGATCACCGCCAACTGGAACCGCATGGGAGGCCAGCAGGGCCGGGTGCAGGTCTACTTCCGCATCCGCCGGGATGGCAGCCTGGCCGGAGAACCCAAGCTCGTGAGCGAGAGCGGCAACGCCGCCCTGGACGAGAGCGCCCGCATGGCCGTGCGCCGCGCCCAGCTGCCGCGGTTGCCCGAGGGCTACGAGGCGGAATGGCTGGGGGTGTACATGTGGTTCACCTACCTGGGCCAGTGAGTGGCGCCGGCCGGAGTTAAGCAAAGAAAGCCGGAGATGAACGGAAATGAACGGAGATGGGCACATCGACCTGCCATCACTGTTCATCACTGTTCATCACTGGTTTTCCTTTTTTGCCTTTTGAATCCACCGCATCTCGCCTAATGCCTGGCCATCAAAGATCAACCGGTGATGAACAGTGATGAAAAATGATGAACAGTGATGGCACTTGAACGGTCGATCTCCGTCCATCTCCGGCTTTCTTTTCCCCGGCCCTCTTTGCATCCCGGCCCCGAATCGGTTGAAATCATCACTGGCGATGGTGTCCGCCCCATAACCGCTTCCCATGCATCGACACGCTCCGTGGAACCGTAGGCATGTCGCACCTCCCCGCCCGCATCACCCGCCTGACCTGGGACCTCGCCATGGGGTCCCTGGTGGGCCTCCTCTGCGGTGGCGCGGCAGCGGCATTCCTCTTCCTGCTCACGCTGACCATCGGCCTCCGCAAGGCCCATCCCGCCCTGCTGTTCGCGTTGCCCCTGCTGGGCTTGCTCAGCGCCTGGATCTACCGGCGCTGGGGCGGCACCGCCGAGGGGGGCACGGCCCTCGTCCTCGATGAGGTCACCGAGTGGCGGGGCCAGGTGCCCAGCCGCATGGCGCCCCTGGTGCTCATCGGCACCCTCCTCGCCCACCTGGGCGGCGCCTCGGTGGGCCGCGAGGGCACGGCCGTGCAGATGGGCGCGGCCCTGGGGCGCACGCTCGCGAAGGCCCGGGGGCGCCTGGGCGCGTGGCTTCGCCTTACCCGCACCCGCCAGCGGCTCCTCCTCCAGGCGGGCCTCGCGGGGGGCTTCGGGGCCGTGTTCGGAACCCCGCTGGCGGGCGGGATGTTCGGCCTCGAGGTCGTGGGCCGGGGCGGCCTTCGCACCGAGGGTCTGCTCATCTGCCTCGCCTCCAGCCTCGTGGGGGATCGCATCGCCCAGGCGCTCGGCAGCCACCACCTGCACTGGACCGCCGCGCCCCCGGAGCTGTCGGGCCTCGTCTGGCTGAGGCTGCTGGCCTTCGCGCCCCTGGTGGCCGCCGCGGCCTGGGCCTACGTCCACGCGAGCCACGGCCTCGCGGCCTGGACGCGGCTGCGCTTCCCCTGGTGGGCGCGCCCCCTGATCGGCGGGGTCGCCTTCGCCTGCATGGCGCCCCTCTTCTCCCCGGCCCACCTGAACCTGGGCACGGACTGGTTGCCCCGGATCTTCAGTGGGGGCTCCGTCCCCACGCTCGCCTTCGCCCTGAAGCTGGCCCTCACCGCCTGGTGCCTGGGTTGGGGCTTCAAGGGCGGCGAGGTGACGCCCCTCTTCGTGAGCGGTGCCCTGCTGGGCGTCGCCGTGGCGCCCGGCCTGGGGCTGCCCGCGCCCTTCCTGGGGGCCGTGGGCTTCGTCACCCTCTTTGGCGCCGCCTCCCACACGCCGCTCACCAGCCTGCTGCTGGGGGTGGAACTCTTCGGCACCCCGTTCGCCGCGCCCATCCTCGTGGTGGGGGCCCTGGCCTACGGCCTCGTGGGCGCGCGGAGCCTTTACCGGCCTGGACCGGCGGGTTGAAGAAAAATGGTTCTTCGCACATTTCCGGGGAAAAGCAGGAACGAAGAGGGCCCTTCGGGCCTTCGCCGAGGGTCGCT
Source organism: Acidobacteriota bacterium (assembly GCA_016192145.1). Lineage (GTDB taxonomy): Bacteria > Acidobacteriota > Holophagae > Holophagales > Holophagaceae > JAFDVN01. The sequence goes on from JACPUT010000013.1 coordinate 39,397, forward strand.
GCGCGACCACGCGGAGGTACACGCCCCATGGATCCATTCAGGCCATGGGCGCGGAGCGCGGATGGCCCTGGCGCGACGCGCCCAAGGGCCGCCTGAAGCGGCCCTTGCTTCAGATGGGGGTCATGGCGGCCCTTTGGGGGGCCGCCCGGACCCCGGCATGAAGAGGGTCCAGCCGCTGAATGGGTCGGCGGGCCTCTGCGCCCTCTGCGAAGGCCCGCAGGGCCCTCTGCGTCCTCTGCGTTCCATCTTTTCGATTCGAAACGCGAAGCGATCCGTCGTGGCCCAACCCATATTTCGTTGCAGCGGGACAGGATCCCCGGAAATTCGCGATGAACCAGAAAAATACCAACGCGGAGGTGAGCGGAGAAATGCCGGAGGTGAGCGGAGTAAACCCCATGGGTTCTTCCTCCGCTCACCTCCGGCTTTTCTCGTCGTTTCTCCGCGAATGTAGTTGATCTTTCCCCACTGCTTCGGATCCGAAACCCTTCGGTGCGACACTGAATCCATGAAAGCCATCTCCCTGCGCGTGGACGTCGACACCCTGGAGGGATCCCTCACGGGCATCCCCACGCTGATCCGGCTGCTGGAGAAGCACCGCATGCGGGCGAGCTTCTACTTCAGCTTCGGGCCCGATAACAGCGGCAAGGCCATCCGCCGCATCTTCCGCAAGGGATTCCTGGACAAGATGCGCCGCACGAACCCCGGCAAGCTCTACGGCTTCAAAACCATGATGTACGGCACCCTGCTGCCCGCCCCCATCATCTGGAAGCGGGCCGCCGCCGAGATGAAGCTGGCCGCCGCCGCGGGTCACGAGGTGGGCATCCACGCCTGGGACCACGTGCAGTACCACGACCTCCTGGACCGCAAATCCCGCACGTGGCTGGAGGCCTGGTACCAGGACGCCCACAAGGCCTACGCCGACATCTTCGGCCACCCCGCCAAGGGCGCCGTGAGCCCCGCCTGGCGGAGCAACGACGCCACGCTGGAGATCCAGGACCGGTACGGCCTCGACTACGCCGGCGACTGCCGTGGCTTCGAGGCCTTCTACCCCATCGTCAATGGGAAGACCCTCAGGACGCTGCAGGTGCCCACCACGCTACCGACCCTGGATGAGCTGCTGGGCCTCGACGGCCGCACCGCGGACGACGTGAACCGCGAAGTGTGGAACCTCGTGCGCGAGGACGCGCTGAACGTCTATGCGCTCCACACGGAAGTCGAAGGCGGCGCCTTGCACGACACCTTCGACACCTTCCTCGGTGGCCTCAACGATCGGGGCGTGGTGGCCCGCACCCACGCGGAGTGGGTGCCCGAGCTGAAGGCCGCGAATCCGCCCGCCAAGGCCATGGGCCGGCGCGAAATCGAAGGCCGGGCTGGCTGGGTGAGCTGGGAGGGGTAGCCCCGACCCAGCGGACCGACTCTCAGGCGGGCTCTCTCCTGAGCCGTGACCAGGCCGCCACCCGGGGCGCGGCGAATACCATGAGGGCCGGGATGCCGATCCACACGGCCTCGGTTCCGAGGGAGAAGAGGAACCACTCCCACAGCTTCCCCGAGAGGGGGATCGGCGACACGAAGATGGGCTGCCAGACGCCCACGTACCGGGCGCTGGAAAAGGGCAGGAGGAACGCCACGCCCGTGCCGCCAAAGGTGCAGGCGTCCAGGAGGCTGTGCGAGAAGGCCGCCGCCAGCATGCACCCCCAATGGCGGGGGCTCCCGAGGTGGCGCCTGAACCCGAGCACCATGGCCAGGGAGGCGAGGCCCGCCGCGGCGAGCAGGGAATGGCTCATGCCCCGATGCGAAAAGGCGGTTCCCGGGGAGCGCAGGAGGAAGTCGACAAACCAGTCCAGATCCGGGGCCACCGCGCAGGCCGTGGCCAGGACCCAGGTCCGGCGGGGCGGTTTGCCTTGGGTGAAGGCGGCGCTGATGGTCAGGCCCGCGAGGGTGTGGCCGAGGATGGAGGGCATGGAAGGGCTCGAGGGGCGTGGGGCGGACCCGCGAGAAGCCATGCGGAACCAGTCGTGGGGGAAGGGGATCTCGTGTCGGGCGAAGGTGTCCAGAGATCGGAATCGACCGGGACCCCTTATTAAATCTTACCATCAGGGCCCGGGCCGATCCGATCACTCCACGGCGAACACCACCTTGTCGTTCCTGAACCGGGGGATGGAGAGCAGCTCCACGGTGGCGGTCTGCCGGTCCGCGCTGATGGTCAGTTGGTAGTGCTCGCCCTTGAGGTAGGACCCCGGGACCACGGTGACCCCGCTGATGCGGGGCAACCCCAGCTCCTTCGCATGGATGAGGAGGGTCCGTTCCCTTCGCAAGTCGAGGCTCCGGGTGAACATCTCATCCCGCCAGCCGGGGCCCGACCGGTCCTTGTCGAAAAAGGGGATTTCGATGACCCCCTCCCGTTCGAGGTCCCGGCGGACCCCCACCCGGTAGTTCAGGGAGTTCAGCCGCTCGAGCTGCCGCAGGTTATCGGTCTGGAGCTGGGATCGCCCCTCCAATAGGCTCCTCCGCTCCTCCTGGATGGCGGTGATCTCCTGCTCGATGCTCCGCTTCTGGCCCTCCAGGATGCTCAGCTCCTTCTGGAGGCGCTTATTGAGCTCGGGGCCCTTGCCCCGTGCCGAATCGGCCCGGTCGAGCTCCTGGCGCGCCAGCTCCCGGGGGCTGAAGGCCGCGGTGCCCTGGGCGACCCAGGTTCCATAGGTGCCATGGAGGTAGAAGTGGTAGACCTCGAAGCCCGGCGCGATGCGTTCCGAGATGGGCACCCGGCTCAGCAGGGCCCGCGCCTCCTGATCCGTGACCCCCCGGCCTTTGAGGAAGCGGAGGGCCAACCCGTAGTGGCTGTCGTTCCGCTGGACGACATCCGGCCGAGGCAGGCCGGATCGGAACTGGGCCAACCGGGCCTCCAGTTCCCGGATCTCCCCATCCTTCTCCAGGGCCTCCCGCAACAGGGCCCGGCGGGAGCTGTCCTTCTCGAGGCTGATCCTCGCTTCGAGGGCTTGGCGCTGCTCAACGGTCAGGCGCAGGAGGCGGTCGCCTTCCGGCGGGTCCATGACCCCGGCTCGGGCGAGCCGTTTCAGCTGCTCGCTCCAGGCCTGCCTGAGCTCCTGGGAGGCCTCATCCGTATGGGCCGCCTTCTCGGTGAGTTCCTTGATCTCGGGGTCTTCCCGCCGACACGCGATCAGCAGGCAGGGGAGGGCAGCCACCCGGAGCCGGGCGCTCCACCTCGACCGGCGTTGGACCTCCACGCTTCCTCCCAGGTTCCTCCCACCCCGGGGTGGGGTGCTGATCATTGATACCCCGGTTTGGGGCCCGGTGTCCCGAAGGCGGGTGGGTACCTGGACGGGGCTCCTAGGCCAAGGTGAAGTTATCCGCCGTGCTGGCGAGGCCGATGGCCACCCCGGCCAGCTCCTTGGCCGTGAGGTTTACCTCCGGCACCGTGTTCGCGAGCTGGGCGGCGGCGAGCTGCACCTCGCCCGTGCCCCGGGAGGTGTCCTGCATGCGCCGGGAGACTTCCCGGCTCGCGGCCACCTGATCCCGGGCCACCAGCCCGATCTCCTGGGCCAGGTGATCCATGGCGGCGAGGGCCTGGAGGTTCTCCTCCAGGGCGGTGCCCAGGTCGTTGAGGCGGGAGTGGCTCTCGGCCACGGCGAGGCCGTTCTGCTTGGCCAGGCCGGCGGCGGCCTCGGAGGCCTGGATGCTGCGCTCCAGGGCCTGGCGGATGGCCTCCGAGGGGACGTTGGCCAAGGCCTGGGTGAGGCGGCGGCCCAGCTCGGAGATGAGGGCGGAGGCCTGCACGGCCTGATCCGAACGCAGGCGGATGCCCTCCACGAGGGTGCGGGCCTCCTCGCCCAGGGAGCGGGCTCCGCGCGCCAGGTCCATGGCCCGCCGGCCTTCGCCGCGCACGGCGTGGAGGGTGGTCTCGAGGTCCTCCACGGAGCTGCTCAGCTGGAGCATGGCCGCGGACACCTGCTCGGCGGCCTGCCGCTGACCCAGGGTGCTTTTGGCGAGCTGCTGGGTGGTGCCGCTCACCCGGTCGGCGCTGGCGGAGAGGCCCTGGGCCTCGCCGGCCACCCGGTGAGCGGCATCCTTGAGGAGGCTCGTCATGAAGCCCAGCTGCTCACAGGTGCTGTTGAACGCCTCGGTCACGCGGGCCGTCTCGTCCTGGCCGTCCACCGCCAGGCGGACGCTGAGGTCCCCCTTCCGGAGCCGGGCAAAGCCCTCTTCCAGGGCGTGGATGGGGCGCAGCACCTTCTCCCCGGTGACGTGGGTCCAGGCGAGCACGAGGGCCCCGAAGGCGAGGCTTCCGGCCACCAGGAGGATGCCGGTGCGTTTGGCGGCGCCTTCGAGCGCCTCGGCCTCGGTGATGAGGTCCTGGGTGAAGCGGCCCTCCGCGGCCTTGAAGGCCTCGAGGCGGGCCGTGGCGATGCGGAACCAGACGAAGGGATCCACCTCTGGCAGGTGGGTGGAGGCCGCGGCGCCCTGCTCCTGGATGCGCCGGTAATCCTCCTGGAAGGAGCCTCCCAGGGCCTGGTCATGGGCGGCCTGCCACGCGGGGGGCGCCGAACGGCGGAAGGCCCGGGCCTCGGCGTCCTGGCGGGCCATGAGGCCCACGAAGCGGTCCCGCTGGTCCCCGGCGAAGGCCTGGTTGGAGAAGGCGTTGGCCAGCACCGCGCGCTCCAGCTCCGCCTGCTCCTTCTGATGCATGAGGGCGGAGAGGGCGTGGAAGCGGGCTTCCAGGGGCGTGCCTGCGGCCGGCTGGACGAGCCGGTCCTGCAGGGCCAGCAGCTCGCCCACGAGGGTCGAGTAGTCGTCCATCAGGGCCGCGGCGGAGCGGCTGCCTTCCACGGAGAGGCGGAGGGCGGCGAGGCGCTTGAGGGAATTCAGGGCCGGGGCGGCCAGGGTGGCGATGCGGGGCGTCTGCTGCTCGGCGGCGAAGGCTTGGAGGGCGGCGTCCGTGGCCTGGCGGCGCGCCCGCAGCTCCTGGATGAAAGCCTGCCCCTTCGTGCCCTGGAAGAGGGCCGTGAAGCCCCGCTCCGCCTGGAGGGCGTGCACGAGATCCCCGAGCCGGGCGCCCAAGCGGGAGGTGGCCGTGAGGGGGGTCAGCCCCACCACCACCTCGTATTGGTGGTGGATGCGCAGGGCCGTCAGGGCCGCGCCCGCGCCCAGGGGCAGGAGCACCAGCACCATGAGCTTCGCCCGCAGGTGGGAGAGGAGGAAATTCATCATGGTGACTCCAGGCCGGAGGCGGCCTGCGGAAGCGCAGGCTCGACTCGCGAGGTGGGCCGGGATCGCAAGAGGATCGAAAGCTCCGGACCCCTTCATCCTCCCCTGCGGACCCCTCGACCTGACAATGATGGGGGTCACACCCGGCGTGGCTTTGATCAAGGCGCTCGGGAAATGGGGCATCCTGGATCCATGGCGAAGGCATCGCTCCAGAGCTCTGAAGGTCGGCGCAAGAGCCGGCGGGCGGAGCATGAGCCTCGTTCCTCGTGCGAGGAGGGCGGCCGGGCCTGATACAGCCCAGTCGATTCCGCGGCCTTGGGCCGCGTTGTTCCCCTCCCATCCCGGGACGCCGCCGTGCGTCCACTCGAGGTAGCCATGCCCACCACCCTCATCGAACCCTTCCGCATCAAATCCGTGGAGCCCATCCGCATGACCACCCGCGCCGAGCGCGAGGCCCTGCTGGAGAAGGCCCACCTGAACCCCTTCCTCCTGCACGCGGACGACGTGCTCATCGACTTCCTCACGGACTCCGGCACCGGGGCCATGAGCGCCAAGCAGTGGGGCGCCATCATGGAAGGCGACGAGAGCTATGCCGGCGCCCGCAGCTTCTTCCGCCTGGAAGCCGTGATCCAGCGCCTCACGGGCTATCCGCACCTGATCCCCACCCACCAGGGCCGCGCCGCCGAGCGCATCCTCTTCACCGTGGCGGGCAAGCCCGGCGACATCGTGCCCAGCAACACCCACTTCGACACCACCCGCGCCAACCTGGAGGCGAGCGGCGTGGTGGCCCTGGATCTCGTGATCCCCGAGGGCCTGCAGCCCCGGACCATCCACCCCTTCAAGGGCAACATCGATCTGGACCGCGTGGAGGACCTGCTGAAGCGCGACGGCGACAAGGTGCCCTTCGGCATGCTCACCGTGACCAACAACAGCGGCGGCGGCCAGCCCGTCTCCATGGCCAACCTCCGGGCCTATTCGGCGCTGCTGAAGCGGTACGGCAAGCCCCTCGTGCTGGACGTGTGCCGCTTCGCCGAGAACGCCATGTTCGTGAAGCTGCGCGAGGAGGGCTATCAAGATCGCAGCATCGAGAGCATCGTGCAGGAGATGTTCAGCTACGGCGATGGCTGCACGATGAGCGCCAAGAAGGACGGCATGGTGAACATCGGCGGCTTCATCGCCCTGAAGGATGAGCGCTGGCTGGAAGCCGCCCGCAACCTGCTGATCCTCACCGAGGGCTTCCCCACCTACGGCGGGCTCGCGGGCCGGGATCTGGAGGCCCTGGCCGTGGGCCTGGAGGAGGTGCTCCACGAGGACTACCTTCGCTACCGCCTGCGCACGGCCGAGTACATGGGCGAGAAGCTCAAGGCCGGGGGCGTGCAGATCGTGGAGCCCACGGGCGGCCACGCCGTCTACATCGACGCCAAGGCCTTCCTGCCCCACCTCCAGAGCGAGGATTACCCCGCCTGGTCCCTGGCCAACGCCCTCTACCTCGAAGGCGGCATCCGGGGCGTGGAGATCGGCTCCGTGATGTTCGGGCGGCGGGACGACGACGGCACCGAGCACTACCACCCCATGGAGCTCGTGCGCCTCGCCTTCCCCCGCCGGGTCTACACTCAGAGCCACTTCGACTACGCCGCCGAGGTCATCTGCGAGCTCAAGTCCAAGGCGGAGCAGGTGAAGGGCGTCCGCATCACCAAGCAGAGCAAGTACCTGAGGCACTTCACGGCCCAATTTCGCTGGGCCTAGGAGGGTGTCCAAGCAACCCGTGGGAACCGCGTTGAAACCAAAGGGGCCTCAGCCGAGGAGGCGTGCGCAGCGCGATGCGTGGGCATCGTGCAAGCGCGCCGACACTGGATCAGGCCCCTTTGATTTCAGCCCTTCGGGCTGGAGCGGCGGCCGTCGCGCCCCTGCGTTGGCCTCCCTCAGTGGTGCGCCCACACCACCTTCGGTCGGCCGCCTTGGGGCGCTCGGCCGGCGCTCCAGCGCGGCCCCAGGGGTTGCTTGGACACCCTCCTAATTCGCGTCCTACCCCAGGGGCTCAACGCAAGGAGTCGTAGGGCGTATCTTGGGTCTCCCAACCTCTCTTGGAGTCCTGAATGCGCCCTCTGACCTCCTTGGCCTGCGCGCTCGTGCTGGCTTCAACCGCCGGGGCCCAGGCCCAGGTGGATGCCCGCCTGATGCGGTACCCCGCCGTCTCCGCGACCCAGATCGCCTTCTCCTACGCGGGGGATGTGTGGGTGGTGGGGAAGGCCGGCGGCCTGGCCACCCGGCTCTCCACCCCCAAGGGCGAGGAGTCCTTCGCCCGCTTCTCCCCGGATGGCAGCCTGCTCGCCTTCTCCGGCAACTACGACGGCAACACGGATGCGTACGTGATGCCCGTGGCGGGGGGCGTTCCCACGCGGGTGACCCACCACCCCATGTCCGATCGCGTGGTGGGCTGGTATCCGGATGGGAAGTCCCTCCTCTTCGCCTCCGGCATGCAATCGGGCCGGGACCGCTTCAACCGCCTGTTCAAGGTGGGTCGGGAAGGCGGCCTGCCCGAGGCCCTGCCGGTGCCCTACGGCGAGTTCGGCGCCATCTCCCCGGATGGGAAGACCCTGGCCTACCTCCCCGTTTCCACGGACTTCCGCACCTGGAAGCGCTACCGGGGCGGCATGGCCTCGGAGATCTGGTTCTTCGATCTGGAAAAGAAGACGGCCAGCCGCCTGCCCAGCGCCAACGGCTCCAACGACTCCATGCCCATGTGGCATGGTGGCAAGCTCTACTTCCTGTCCGATCGGGATGGCGTGAAGCGCAACAACATCTGGTCCTACGATCTGAAGACGAAGGCCTTCAAGCAGCTCACGCACTTCAAGGAATTCGACGTCCACTTCCCCGCCATCGGCCCTTCGGACATCGTGCTGGAGGCGGGCGGGAGCCTGTACCGCCTCGAGCTTCCCTCGGAAAAGCTGGTGCCCGTGAAGGTGGATGTCGCCACGGACCGGGCCACCCTGAAGCCCCGCACGGAAAACGCCAGCAAGCTGATCCGGAACGCGGATGTCTCCAGCCAGGGCAAGCGGGCCGTCTTCGAGGCCCGCGGCGAGCTCTTCTCCGTGCCCGCGGAAAAGGGCTACGTGCTCAACCTCACCCGCACCTCCGGGGTGGCCGAGCGGTTCCCGGCCCTCTCGCCGGATGGCAAGCGCGTGGCCTACTTCAGCGATCGCGGCGGCGAGTACGAGCTGTGCGTCCGCGCGGCCGACGGCTCGGGCGAAGAGCGCCAGGTGACCCGCATGGGCCCCGGGTTCCGCTACCACATCACCTGGTCTCCGGATGGGAAGCAGGTGATCTTCCCCGACCAGGCCATGCGCATCAACCTCTGCGATCTGGAGACGGGGAAGGTGCAGGCCATCGACAAGGGCCTCTTCATGTTCGAGGACCCCTTGGATGCGTTCCGGGCCAGCTGGTCCTCGGACAGCCGCTGGGTCACCTTCGTTCGGGACACGGAGAACCGCAACGGGGTGGTGATGCTCTATGACACCCGGACCGGGAAGCGCCATGAGTTGACTTCCGACTACTACAACGCCAACGAGGCGGCCTTCGATCCCGAAGGCAACTACCTCTACGTGACCACGGGGCAGGAATTCAGCCCCACCTACAGCGACCTCGACAACAGCTGGGTCTACGCGTCCTCAACCCGCCTGGCGGCCATCCCCCTCCGGGCGGACGTGGCCAGCCCCCTGGCCGCCCGCAACGACGCGGACGAGGTGAAGGAGGAGAAGGCGAAGGACGAGAAGAAGGACGAGAAGAAGACCGAAGAGACCAAGAAGGCGCCCAAGGCCGTGGAGATCGAGTTGGAAGGCCTGGAATCCCGCATGGTGATCCTGCCCCCGGCGGCTGGCACCTATGCGGACCTCAGGGGCGTGAAGGGGAAGGTGATCTACCGCCGGGCGGACAAGGTGAACGCGGCGGGGGAGACCAAGTTCGGCCTCTTCTACTACGACCTGGAGGAGCGGGAGGAGAAGGCCATCCTCGCGGATGCGGACGGCGTCACCGTCACCCCTGACGGGAACAAAGCCCTGGTCAAGAAGAAGGACGCCTTCGCCATCCTCGATCTGAAGGCGGATCAGAAGCTGGACAAGAAGCTGCCCACGGGCGAGCTCATGATGCAGCTGGATCCCGTGGCGGAATGGCAGCAGATCTTCAATGACGCCTGGCGGCTGGAACGGGACATGTTCTACGACCCCGCTATGCACGGCGTGGATTGGAAGGTCATGAAGGCCCGCTATGGGGGCCTGCTCAAGCACTGCGTCACCCGCGAGGACGTGAACCACGTCATCGGCGAGCTGATCTCGGAACTCAACGCCTCCCATGCCTATCGGGGCGGCGGCGATCAGGAGGTGCCCCTGCGCGTGGGGGTCGGAATGTTGGGGGCGGACTACGCGCTGGAGAACGGGGCCTTCCGCATCAAGAAGATCCTGGGCGGCGCGGCCTGGGACGCCCAGGCCCGAGGCCCGCTGGCCCAGCCGGGGCTGAAGGTGAAGGAGGGCGACTACCTCCTCGCGGTGAACCGCACGCCCCTGGATCCCCACCAGAACCCCTGGGCCGCCTTCCAGGGACTGGCCGGCAAGACGGTGCTCATCACCGTCAATGACAAGCCGACCCTGGAAGGGGCCCGCGAGGTGCTGGTGACCACCCTGCCCAGCGAGGATCGCCTCCGCTATTGGGCCTGGGTGGAGGCCAAGCGCCAGTATGTGGAGAAGGCCTCCCACGGCCGCATCGGGTATGTCTACGTGCCGGATACCGGCATCAACGGGCAGACGGATCTGGTGCGCCAGTTCCGCGGCCAGTGGAAGAAGGACGGCCTCATCGTGGACGAACGCTTCAACAGCGGCGGCCAGATCCCGGATCGCTTCGTGGAGATGCTGGGCCGGCGGATCAGCAACTACTGGGGCGTGCGGGACGGCATGAACTGGCAGTGGCCCCCCGTGGCCCACAACGGTTCCATGGCCATGCTGATCAACGGCTGGAGCGGCTCCGGCGGGGACCTCTTCCCCCACTACTTCAAGCAGGCGGGCCTCGGCCCCCTCATCGGGCGCCGCACCTGGGGTGGCCTCATCGGCATCAGCGGGGCCCCCGGCCTCGTGGATGGCGGCTCCGTGACCGTGCCCACCTTCGGGATCTACTCCAAGGAGGGGGCCTGGATCGTGGAGGGCCACGGCGTGGAACCCGATATCGAGGTGATGGATGATCCCGGCCTGATGGCCCAGGGCAAGGATCCCCAGCTGGATCGGGCCATCCAGGAAGTGGAAGCGGGGCTCAAGCTGGCGCCGCCCAAACCCACGGCCCGCCCGGCCTTCCCCGACCGCTCGGGTTACTGAACGGGATGTTCAACGCACCGGCCTCCTTCGGGAGGCTGGTTTCTTCTTGGGCGGAGCCCGATGGCTACTGCTTCCGCCGGGCCCAGGATCCATCGGGCTGCTTCTCGAAGAGGAAGCCGAACACGGCCTTGTCACCGGGAAGGGGGCCCCGGGGCCTGGCTTCGGCCTGGAGGATGGCCTTGGTCTGGCCCGTCTTCTCGATATCGGCCTTCAGGTGATCGAAGAGGGCCTGGGCTTCGGCCTCGAGGCCCTTGGCATCGCCCGGTTGGCGCTCGGTGAGGTAGAGCACGAGGGCGGCGCTTTCGCCGGTCTTCTCGAACTTAACCTGGCCACCCCGCAGCACCGTTACACGGTGCCGCGGGTCCAATTTAACCAGCTGGCCTTCCTGGCGACCGCACCCTAAGCCGAGCACGGCCCCCCCCGCCAGGAAGGCCAGGAACGCCGCGCGGCTAGACCGGAGCACGATCACGCGTGCTTCTGCTTGAGCTTTTCCTTGGGGGGGAACCACTTCTCCCAGTACACGACCACGGGGCTGGCGATGTAGATGGAGGAGTAGGTGCCGGTGAGCACGCCCACCACGAGGGGGAAGGCCAGATCCTTGAGGGCCGGGCCGCCCCACAGCCACAGGCAGACGCTCACGAAGAGCACGGAGCAACTGGTGAGGATGGTGCGGCTGAGCGTCTGGTTGATGGAGTCGTTCACCAGCTGGGTGATGGTGGAGCGCCGGTACTCGGGCTTGTGGCTGTTCTCGCGGATGCGGTCGAACACCACGATGGTGTCGGCCATGGAGTAGCCCATCAGCGTGAGGAAGCTGGCGACCACGGGCACGTTGAACTCGTAGCCGAACACCGCGAAGAGGGCGAGGGCCATGATCACGTCGTGGATGAGGGCCACGATGCCGCCCACGGCGAAGCTGGTGGTGAAGCGGAGCATCACGTAGATCAGGATCGCGAGGGTGGCCAGGGCCACGGCGGTGAGGGTCTTGCTCGTCCACTCGCCGGAGATGCTGGGGCTGAAGCTCTCGTTCTTGCGGATGACCACCGTGCCGAGGCGGTAGTCCTTCTGGACCTGGGCCTTGAGCACATCGTTCAGCCCCGCGGGCAGTTCTCCGAAGGAGCGGTAGAGCCCGGCGCGGAGGCGATCCCGCGTGGAGATCACCTGATCGGCGGGGGCCTGGTAAGCGGCCTTGAGGGCCTCCTCCGTGGCGGGCACGTTCAGCGGATTGGCCTGGACGAATTTATCGAAGAGCCCCTTGCTGCCTTCGAGGTTCAGGGGGGTGAGGGGGCTCGTGGCCGCCTCGGGATCCAGCTGCCGGAAGATGCCGAGCAGGGCGGTGGCCTGGGCGGAGGAATCCTTCTGGTCGCCGCCCTTGGGAGCCTTGACCTTCACGGCGTAGTCCTGGATGCCATCGGCATCCTTCTCGTAGGCCACCACGGAGGCATCGGGGAAGCCGGCCACGCCGAGGGCCGAGCGGAGCTTGGCCTGATCGACATCCTTGGTGAAGCGGACGGTCATGTCGTTGCCGCCCACGAACTGCATGCCCAGCTTGATCCGGGGGTTGTCGCTGAAGTTCCAGGGGCGCACCAGGGCGACGCAGAGGAGGATGAGGCCCCAGGAGACGCCCAGCGCCAGCCCCTTGTACTTCATGAAGTCGAACTTGGCGCCCTTGAAAAAGGTGTGGGTGCCCACGCTCAGGGTCTTGGTGCCGGGGTGGCGCTCCAGGATCCAGTCGTAGATGTAGCGGCTGATGTAGATGCTGGTGAAGAGCGAGGCGATGACGCCCACGGCCAGGGACACGGCGAAGCCCTTCACGGGGCCCGTGCCGAAGAGGAACAGCAGCAGCGCGGCGGCCAGCTGGGTCACGTGGCTATCCACGATGGTCCAGAACACGCGGTCGAAGCCCGCGTCGATGGCGGCGGATACGGATCTGCCCGCGGCCATTTCTTCCTTGATGCGTTCGAAGATGAGGATGTTGGCGTCCACGGCCATGCCGATGGTGAGGGCGAAGCCCGCGATGCCGGGCAGGGTGATCACGGCCCGGAAGGAGCCCAGGAGGCCCATCATCACGATCACGTTCACGGTGAGCGCGATGATCGCGTTCAGGCCGCTCCAGTGGTAGAAGAGCACCATGAACACCATGATCACGACGAAACCCAGGCCCGCCGCGAACACGCCGCTCTTGATGGAGTCCTCGCCGAGGCTGGCGCCCACGGCGTGCTCCTCGAGGAACTTCATGGAGGCGCGCATGGCGCCGCTGCGGAGGCTCAGCGAGAGATCGTCCGCCTCCTCGGAGGTGAAGGAGCCCGTGATCTGGACGCTGCCGCCGATGATCTTCTCGTGCACCGTGGGAGCGCTGATGACCTTGCGATCCAAGACGATGGCCAGGTAACGCTCGTCCGTGGCGGCGATGCCGGTGGCGGTGGCGAAGGCGTCGCCGCCGTCGCGGTTCAACTGGAAGGAGACCGTGTGGGCGCCGAGGTCGTTGCTGCTGCGGCGGGCGTCGGTGATCTGGGTGCCGTTCACGTCCACGCGGGTCTGCACCAGCCACCACTGGGCGATGCGCTCCTGCCCCTTGGCGGGTTTGGCCTGGCCGGCCTGGCGGGCGGCGCGCTCACTCTCCATCTCGGGCAGCAGTTCATAGCCGGCGGGGAGCTGGCCTTTGTAGAACTCCAGTCCGGCTTCCCGGGTCATGAAGCGGCCACCGGCCTGCTTCATGGGGGCGGTGAGGCGCAGCTCGAGGCGGCCGGGGCTGCTGAGCAGGCCCTTGATGCGCTCGCGATCGCCTTCCTCGACGCCGGGCAGTTCCACCACGATGCGGTTGCCTTCGGCCCCGCTGGCGGTGATCTCCGGCTCGGACACGCCGAATTGGTTGATGCGGTTCTCGATGATCTGGAGGGCACGCTTGTTGGCGTCATCCTTCAGCTGCGCGGCCTGGGAATCCTTCAGGCTGAGGCGCGCCTGGGCGCCCTCGATCTTCAGGTCGTAGCCGCCGATGTGGTCCTTGACGACCTTCTCGAAGCCCGCGCGCTGGGATTCCTGGAGGCCCTCCACGAGGACCTTGTCCCCCTCGGCCTTGAGGGTGAGCCCCATGACGGCGGCTTCCTTCAGCTTGTCCTCCAGCCGGTCCCGGGTATCCCGGGCGTGGGCCTCCAGGGCCTCATGGCCCTGGACTTCCAGCTCGAAGTGCACGCCGCCCTGGAGATCGAGGCCCAGGCGGACCTTCTTGAGGGGCGTGAAGAAGAAGGCACACCCGGCGCAGACCGCCAGGGTGAGGAGGAGGCGCCAGAGGCTGCGCTTGGACATGGGAACTCCGTTCAAGGCTGGAGGCTGGAGGCCGGAGACTGCAGGCCCTCCAGCCTCCAGCCTCCGGCCTCCGGCCTGAATTAACTCTGCGCTTCGGGCTCGCCGGCCAGCTGGGCGACGGCGGAGCGGCGGGCCTTCACGGTGGCGCTGCCGAGCTTCAGCCAGATGACCTTGGCGTCCTTCTCGTCGAGGCGGTCGACGGTGGCGAAGAGGCCGCCGTGGAGCACGACCTCATCTCCGCTCTTGAGCTTGGAGAGGCGCTCTTCCATGGCCTTCCGGGCCTTGCTCTGGGGGCGGATCATCAGGAAGTAGAAGAGCAGGCCCATGCCCACGAGGGGGAGGAACTGCATGAGGGGGTTGGCGGCGGGAGCGGCCTGGAGCATTGCGATGTTCATTTAGGGTTCCTCGGTGGCCCAGCCTTCGCGCGTGGCCGCGGCGAAGGCCTCGAAGCGGCCCTCGAGCAGGGCCAGACGGGCAGCTCGGGTAAGTCCCACAGTGTAACTCAGGTTGTGGATGGTGTTGAGCGTGAAGGCCAGCAGCTCCCCGGCCCGGAAGAGGTGGTGCAGGTAGGCCCGGGAGAAGGTGCGGCAGGTGTAGCACCCGCAATCGGGATCCGCGGGCTGATCCGCCTCCCGGTGCCGGGCGTTCTTGATGCGCACGCGGCCCCGGCTGGTGAGCAGGGTGCCGTGGCGGGCTTCCCGGCTGGGCAGCACGCAATCGAAGAGATCCACCCCTTGCTGGATGCCGAAGAGGAGGTCCTCGGGGGTGCCTACGCCCATGAGGTAGCGAGGGCGTTCGGCGGGCAACTCCCGCACGAATTCCGTGAGGGTGGCATTCATGAGTTCCTTGGGTTCCCCCACGCTGAGGCCGCCCACGGCGAAGCCCTGGAAGGGCGTCTGGGCGTCCAGCTCCAGCGCCTCCTCCAGGTGCCGGCGCCGCAGATCGAGGTGGGTGCCGCCCTGATTGATGGCGAAGAGGCCTTGATGCGGGGCCAGTTCAAAGTCCCTGCAGCGTTTCAACCAGCGCGTGGTGCGGGCCATGCTGCGTTCGAGGTCCGGGCGTTCGCATCGCCCGGGAGGGCATTCGTCCAAGGCCATGACGATGTCGGAGCCGAGGTTCCGCTGGATCTCCATGCTCCGTTCCGGGCTGAGGAAGTGCCGCGAGCCATCCAGGTGGCTTTGGAAGGCCACGCCTTCCTCCGTGATCTTCCGGAGGGACGACAGGGAAAAGACCTGGAAGCCCCCGCTGTCCGTGAGGATGGGCCCATCCCAACCCATGAAGCGGTGCAAGCCCCCGAGTTTTGCCACGAGGTTGTCGCCCGGCCGGAGGCCCAGATGGTAGGTATTGCCCAGGATCACCTGGGGGCCGATTTCCTTGAGCTGGGCAGGACTGATCCCTTTTACGGTCCCCTGCGTGCCCACGGGCATGAAAGCCGGGGTGAGAACCGTGCCATGGGCAGTCTCGAACCGGCCGGCCCGGCCGGGTCCGGTGGGGTCGGTGGTTTCAGGTGTGAAGGCGAATGCGAGAGGGCGTGACGAAGGTGTGACCAATTGGGGGAATCTCGCGGGAAACCGTCACGGCGGCATCATGGTTGTCGGGTGCGCTGTCACGTGGGTGGAACTTGTGATGCGGAACGCGCAAATGAAGGGGTGGCGCGGTTTTCCGAGGCTTGACGGACTCCGCTCCGCTTGTCATCTTACCCCTTGGGCCTGCCCCAGATCTTTATCCTTCATCGTTGAGCCGATCCACGTGGAATCACCCCGGGATTGGCTTTTTTCCTTTACCCCCAACCGGATCTTTCAGGGAGCCGCATGAGTAAAGATCCCAAAAAGACCCCCGCCCCCGCGGCGCCGGCCAAGCCGGAGAGCCTCGAGGACGCTGTCTATAGAACATCGCTCTCCTCAGGGAATAACGACATCAAGCGGGGCAACCCCTTGATCACGATCCCCCTGACCGTGGCGATGTACGGCAGCCTGGCCGGGGTAACCGCGTGGTTGATGCTCACTCAGACCGATGCAGGGAAGAAGCTGCAGAAGACGGTCGGCATCAGCTTGAACGAGGAGGCTGAGGCTCCACCGCCGCCGCCACCACCGCCGCCCCCGCCGCCGCCGCCGCCGCCTCCCTCGGCGCCGGTGACCCGCACGGTGGAGAAGGAACCTGATCCCACGCCCCTGACCCCCGATGCCATCCCCGAGACCCCCAAGGAACTTCCCAAGGAGGATCGCTCCACCTCCGGTGGCGCTGGTGCCGGCCAGACGGGTGGCGCCACGGGTGGCGTTCCGGGTGGTGTCCTTGGCGGCGTCGTAGGCGGCGTTGTCGGTGGCACCGGCAAAGTGGTTGAATTCGACTTCACCCAGATCAGGGAACTCTCGCGTCCCCCCACGCCTCCCTATCCCGCCGTGGCTCGCGCCGCGCGGGTGCAGGGCAAGGTGGTGGTCGAGATCGTGATCAACCCCGAGGGCGTGCCCACCCAGGCCACGGCCGTCGAGGGCCCCCCGCTCCTCCGCAAGGTGGCGCAGGACTACGCGATGGGTTGGCGCTTCGAGCCGGCCCTCTTGAATGGCCAGCCCCAGTGGGCCAAGTTCAAGCTCGTGATGCCCTTCAAGTTGACGAACTAGGGAGTCCCCGATGACCCGTTCCACGATCATCGGTGCCGGCCTCGCGGTGGCCCTCCTCCTGACCATCCTCGTGATGGCGGGCGGTTCCTCCGCGCCCAAGGCCGCTCCGGCCCCGCGCACCCTCGAGGAGGCCCCCCTCCAGAAGGTCGCTTTCATGACGGATCCCGCCGCCGCCAAAGCCGCCGCGAAGTCCGAGCAGCAACCCACTCCCGCTCATCACTGAAATCGCTTTCAACCTTTTCCCCTTTCACAAGGACCCACCATGAACTTCTTCTCCCTCGCGCTCCTCGAAGGCGGTTTCGGCCCCAAGGAAATCTGGGCTTCCGCCACCCCCATCAACAAGGGTGTCATCGTCGTCCTCTTCATCCTCCTGGCCTACCAGATCTACGTCGCCATCGAGCGCTTCGTGATGTACGCCCAGAGCACCTCCGCCTCCGACAAGTTCCTCAAGCTCTTCATGGACACCCTGCGCCGCGGTGACTTCGAGGCCGCCAAGCGCGCCGCCACCACCCACAACAAGTCCCACGTCGCCCTCGTGCTCAAGCACGGCCTGGATATCTTCCAGTACGAGAAGCAGCTCAAGAACATGAACGCCAACCACGACGTGATCCAGCCCGTGGAGCGCGCCATCGAGCGCGGCGCCGCCGAGGTCCACGAGCTCCTGAAGAAGGGCATGTCCTCCCTCGCCACCATCGCCTCCCTGGCCCCCTTCATCGGCCTGCTCGGCACCGTGATCGGCATCATCGCCGTGTTCAGCCAGCTGAAGGAGAAGGGCGCCGGCGACATCAACGCCCTGGCCGGCTCCATCGGTGAGGCCCTGGCCACCACCGCCCTCGGTCTGATCGTCGCCATCCCCGCCGCCTGGTTCTACAACCTGCTCACCACCAAGCAGGACATGGTCACCACCAACATCAACAACGCGGCCTCCCAGATGATCGACGAGTTCATCCGCCGCGAGAGCCAGAACTAAGTCCCATCAATCTTAGGCGGGGGGAGGCGATCCCTTTCCCCGCCCCCTTTAGAAGGAGGAGCCTATGGGTGCAAGTGTAGGCGACAAGAAGGGTGGGCTCAGCGCCAACATCAACGTCACGCCCCTCGTGGACATCGTGCTGGTGCTTCTGATCATCTTCATCGTGATCACGCCCGCGGTGGACGCCAGCGTGAAGTTGCCCCTGGCGAAGCACTCCCCCAAGGTGGAGAAGGATCCCGGAGCGAAGTACCTCACCGTGGTGTACCAGTCCAAGAAGGACCCCAACGGCAAGTACCTCGGACCCGGCCCCATCTCCATCGATGAGAAGGATGCCCAGAACAAGCTGTTCGCCCTCGATGGCGGTGCCAAGGAGCAGGAGCTGGGCGATTTCATCAATCGCAACGTCTCCTATCTGACGGACAAGCGCGTCTTCGTGAAGGCCGACGGCGACATGCCTTACTCCGAAGTGGACAAGCTCTTCAAGCTCATCAAGAAGAGCGGCGCCGATGAGGCGTCCATCGTCACCGGCGAGGACAAGGACACCAAGAAGGAAGGGGGCAAGTAATGGGTGCTGCAGTCGGACCCAGCAAGGGCGGCCCGAAGAGCGAGATCAACGTCACCCCGCTCATCGATATCGTGCTCGTGCTCCTCATCGTCTTCATCGTGATGGTGCCTGGCCTCACCAAGGCCCAGAAGGTGGTCGTGCCCCAGGTCGTCGTGACCAACGCCCCTCCGCCGAAATCCTCCCAGTCCATCGTCGTCACCGTCGACAAGGACGGGAAGTACTTCCTCCAGCAGGACGAAGTTCCCCTCCAGGAGCTGAGTTCCAAGCTCGTACCGGTCATCAAGCTGCAACCTTACGGTGAACGCAAGGTGGTCCTGAAGGTCGAGGAGGATCTGCCCTTCCAGTACGCCGTGAATGTGCTGGACGTGATTCGCGTCGCGTCCGACCAGGCCCGCAAGGAAACCCTGGATGGCGCGGGCGCGGGCATGCAGGATGGCGGCGACACCAAGGTGGCCGTGGCCATGAAGAAGAAGGATCAGTAGGTTTTCAGCACAGTCGAACACCAGTGGCGCCCGAAAGGGCGCCGCTGCATTTATGAGGCTTTTGGCTTTGGGCTCTGGCTGTATTCGACCCATCCGTGCCGCAGCGCTGGGTCGAAAACAGCCAGAGCCAAGAGCCCAAAGCCAAAAGCCAATCAGGGGTTGTACGCGCCCTGGGGCTGGTTCAAACCGCTCGCATGGAAGATGGCTCGAAGATCGCCCTTCAGCCCCGCGGCCCGTTCGGCGGCCTCCAGGTGATCCAGCAGCTGGGCGAGGTTGGCGCCACCGGGTACGACGGGGCGGCCGAGATCCCGGTGGAGGTCCGCCAAGGTGAGGTCGTCCAGAAAGGTGCCCTCGGCCTTGGCTTCGACGCCATGGAGGGTGTACTGGTCGCTGGGGCCCGTGTGGGTGCGCAGCGTGGCGCTGGGCACCACCACGGCATCCACCCAATCCGGGCGCCCGCCATGCTCCAGGCGGTCCGCGTGGGCGGATTGGAGGAGATCCCGGCCACAGAGCAGGCCCGCCACGGTGACGCTCTCCCCGAAGGCGAGGTTCGGCACGGCCACGGCCCGGAGCTGGCTTCCGGTCATCCGGTTCAACTCCATGAGCGTCTGATTGAGGATGGGGGCGAAGCTGGCGCCCGTGAGCAGCAGGGCCTTGCGGCCCTGGAAAGCCTGGGCGCGGGGAGTCTTCATGAAGCGCTTGGCGTGATCCAGGAACCTCCTCAGCAGGCCCACGCCGTTTTCCAGCTGGGCCCAGGAGCGGCTGTAGAAGGTGCGGCCCGGCACGTCCACCCGGGCCCGGGTGAACCACTCGTCGGCCAGCAGGAACCAGGGCTCACCGTCGTTGGCCGCGGTGTATTTACGCACTTCGGGCATCCAACGCTTCACCCAGGCCTGGGCGAACTCGCCGGTCATCTCGGGGATGTCGGGCAGGCCTTCGCGGTGGGCGGTGAGCCCCACGGGCACGCAGGAGAGGGAGAGCACGCCGCCCTGGCCCGCGCGGGGGCCCGTGGTCTGGAAGGCCCGGCGTTCCCACAGCTCGGCCAGCGTCTTTTCCCACACCCAATCATCGTTGAGGCCGGGGGTGAGCACCACCTGGGTGTGCACGTCGATGCCGCCCGCCAACAGGTGGTCGATCTTGCGGAGGATGTGGCCTTCCCGGGGGTTGCCCGTGAGCTTCACCCGCACCTCGGGGTCCGTGGCGTGCACGGAGACGTGGATGGGCGAGAGCCGCTCGCGGATGATGCGATCCAGCTCCGCCTCGTTGCTGGAGCTGAGGGTGCTGAAGTGGCCGTAGAGGAAGCTGAGGCGGATGTCCTCGTCCTTGAGGTAGAGGCTCTTGCGGAAGCCCTTGGGCATCTGGTGCACGAAGCAGAAGACGCAGTTCATCTTGCAGACCTTCACCTCGTCCGCCGCCAGATCCACGCCGATGCCATCGCCGCAGTTCTCCAGCTCCGCCAGTTCCTCGCGCCCATCGGGCTTGCGCCAGCGCACGAGGGTCTCGTCCTTCTGGCTCACGAGGAATTGGTAGTTCAGCTGATCGAGGACGGGCTCGCCGTTGATCTCGAGGATCACGTCACCCGGCTCGATGCCGGCTTCCGCGGCCAGGCTCTCTGCCTCCACCGCGATCACCTGCACGCCCTTTTGAGCCATCGAACCTCCGACCTTCCAGTTTCGGCCGGAAAGCCTTGATTTTCAAGGAATGAGGCGCCCCAGGAACAGAGTCCTCAGTCTTCTTTCTTGTAGACCAGTTTGTAGCTGAACGGATTCACCAGCATGGGGTGTTCGTAGGTCACCTGCATCGCGAAGCTCCGGCTATCGGGCCGCATGGTGTACCGGTAGGTCAGGGTGTAGCCGTCTCCCTTGAGGATCTGGACCATGGTGGCCCCGTCCTTTTTCAGGGTGACGGTGAATTTATCGCCGTCGCGGTTCTTCCACTCGTTGGCGGTGCCATCCGTCTGGGCATCCAGGGGCACTTCCTTGCCCATGGTCACGCTGAAGGTATCGGAGGCGAAGATGTCCAGCTTTTCGTAGCTGGGGCAGGCCTTCTCGAGCTTCTTCTTCCAGAAGATTTTCATGGCGAAGTTCTGGTCCTTCACGTGCTCCTCGATGGCCTCGGGCACCTTGTCGCTGCTGGAGGGCTTGAGCTTCCACTCGCCGTCCCAATCGATCTTGGGGGCCTTCTCTTCGATCTTCGGAGCGGTCTTCTCGGGGGCCTTGGCTTTCTGGGCGGCCAGGGGCAGGATGAGGAGGCCTACGAGCAGGGCGAATCGCATGGGAGCTCCAGGAGGTTGATGAGCATCCTAGCCCCAAGCAACCGGCTGGAGCGATCCCGAATTCCCCTTTCCCGCCCGCCCGGGACTGCGTCACAATCATGGCATCCCCCTGACAGGGCCCCATTCAACGGATCCAATCCATGCTTCGATGCCTTTCCTTCTTCATGTTCGTACTCCTGTTGCCGGTTCATGCCGCGTTCGCCCAATCGGAGCTCTCATCGGAAGCCAAGGCCCGGGCCTACGCGGCGTCCTTCGAAGTGGTGATCCCCAAGCCGGACCATGACCCCCTGAAGTACGAGAAGGAACTGCCATGGGCGCAGATCCCCTTCAACCTCCGGAACGATAAGTACTATTCCATCGGCACCGCTTTCGCGATCTCCCCGACGGAATTGCTCACCGCATTCCATGTGTTGGACCTCCACCTGGTCTCCCGCACGTTCACCCGGATCTTCATCCGGGATCGGGAGAATCAGGTGTTTGAATTGGATCGCATCCTCCTTGCCGACCAGGCCCGGGATGTCGTGAAATTCTCCGTGAAACGGCCTCCATTCACGCAATGGCTTGGCCTCTCCACCACCTACACCTTGAATCAGACTGTGTTCACCATGGGCAACGCCTATGGGGAAGGGTTGGTGCTCCGGAAGGGGGATCTCATCGGCACCATTCCCGAATCGGAAGGGGGAAGGTGGAACCTGCTCCGCAGTTCCGCGGACGTCAACTCCGGCAACTCGGGAGGCGCGTTGATCGATGGCCAGGGCAAGGTCATCGGCGTGGTGTTGGCGCGGAAGGACAACATCAGCCTTTCCCTTCCGGTGGCCGAATTCCAGGCCCTGAATCCCGGGGTGGCCCATTTCCACCGGAAGACCGGGTACAGCTTTGCCCTGGTGCCCGAGCGGGTGGATCTCGTGGATAACGATTTCGAAGTGTCCCTTCCCAAGGGATATGCCGAAGTGCGGGAGGAGGCCCACAAGGAGGGGATGAAGATCTACGACCAGCGCATGGGGGAACTGTTCGCCCAAGCTCAGGATCAGTACTTTCCCAAGGGGGAAGCCTCCCATGAGGCCATCCTGGACATTCCCAACAGCACGGGGCTGGAATTCTGGTTCAAGGACAAGGACACCAAGAAATGGGCCCTTAGCGATCTGGAATACAAGGCCCATGAAGCCGGGGGCGAGGCTCGGGTGTTCTTCGCGGCCTCCAACAACCTGGGCTTCGGGGTGGTCAAGCCCAACACCCCCGAGGAACTGCCCACGCTTTTCTCCAATCCCCGTGCCTTGATGGATCTCTTCCTCAAGGGCATCAATTACCCCCGCGAGATGGCCGGCCAGCAGATCCGGATCACGTCCCTGGGCGATCCCATCGAGAGCCAGGAACTCCGGGATTCCATGAGGCGGACGTGGCGCCTGCACATCTGGCTCCTGCCGCACCTGGATCAGTACGTCGCGATCTACACGGCCCCAGTTCCTCGCGGAGTCGGTTTCGTGCTGAAGCAGATGCCCACCTTTGCAATCCACGAATGGCGCTACGACATGCGCAGGATCCTGGATCTCGTCTACCTCCCCTATTCCGGGAACACCTTGCAGTGGAACGTCTTCCTGGGCATGCGGGAGTGGATTCCTGGCGATCTCAAACAGGTGAAGGTCCACTTGGAGGCCGATCGGAGGTTGCTGGTCCAGACGCCCTGGGTCACGTTCCAGGTGGGCAAGGAGGATCTGGAACTCGACCCCCTCATGACCGTCAATCTGGGAATGGGATTCGCTTGGCAGGGTTCGGACGTCGTCTGGGATCTTCGGCGCGCCAATGTCGCCGAAGCTGAGGAGGATGGGTTCGTGACCCTGCTACGCCACCTCAAGCCGACCCCCTCCATGTCGGATGCCTTCCAGCGAAGCTGGCGGGAGGTCCAGAAGCGCCGGCATCCCTACACAGGGGCCCCCTTCTCCGAAGACGGGGCCACCCGCATCGCCACGGTGCTCAACCTGGGCCAGGGGGCCGCGGGAGAAGCACCTTCCTCCCTTTACACCCTCTACCTCTCCAAGGCTGGAACCCAATCCGACCGGGCGATGAAGAACGTCTTCAAACATCTGGGCGAGGGGTACAAGGCTCCCGTTCAATCCCTGCCCGCAGGCACGCCCTGATCGCCCTGGAAGTGGCGCACCCCTGACCCGGGGTGCGCTCAACCCTGCCAGCGTCGTGGATCTTCTTCCGCGAGCCCCAGCTGATCCATCACCCGCAGGGCGAAGGTATCGAAGAGGGCCTCGAAGTCGGCGGGGTTGCTGTACCAGCCGGGCATCAGCGGCATGACGATGGCGCCGGCATCGTGCACCCGGAGCATGTTCTCCAGGTGGATGCGGTTGAGCGGCGTCTCCCGGAGGCAGAGGACGAGGGGGCGGCGCTCCTTGAGCATCACGTCGGCGGCCCGGCTCACGAGGCCCTCGCTGATGCCGGTGGCGATGCGCCCCAGGGCCCCGGCGCTGCAGGGGACGATGGCCATGCCGTCATTCCGGTAGGAGCCGGAGGCGATGTCGGCGCCCAGGTTCTGCTCGCCGCGGTGGACGATCTTCGGGGAGAGTGCGAGGAGGTCATCCACCTTCAGGCCCGTCTCGTCGAGGAGACAGCGGCGGCCGGTGGGGGAGGCGAGGAGGGCGACCTGCTCCACCTCGGGGTGCCGGATCATGCGCTTCAGCGTGGCCACGCCGAAGGCGGAGCCCGATGCTCCGGTGATGGCGAGGATGAGGCGGCGACCCATCCGTCCATCTAACCCCGCCTGGGGGCGCCGCGCCACTCTCGGGTTGAACCTGGTTCGGGTGGGCCTATGCTCCCTGGCATGTTGATGCCTCCCTTCCTAGGACAACCCTCCCCGCCGGTCCCACCGCCAGGAGCTTCCGATCTGCAGCTCCTGGCCAAGCTGCCCATCCAGATCAAGGAGGGCATTCCAGTGGCCATCTGCACAGTGCGGGTGGATGGCGCGGCCCTGAGGCGGCTATTGCGGGGCACCCCCAGCAGGGGGCGGGGTGCGAGGGCCCTCGAGCTGATCGGGCAGGGGCGGGTCCGGGTGTGGCTGACGTCCGAGTACCTCGAGGGCATCAGCAGTCAGCTGCGGCTTCGGCGGATCGAGCACTGGCTGCGGGCGGCCTGGCCCACCCCGGGTGAGGATCTGATGACCCGCCCCGCCTGCAGGGCCTACATCGAGGCGGCGGGGATCGAGATCAATCCGCCCGACGTCCACAGCCGCTTCGTGGAGCCGGGCGCGGCCCTCTGGTTCCAGGCTCCGGGCAAGCCCTGGCGCAGGTTTCCGGATCCGAGCCTGGCGAGGGCCTATGCCATGAGCGAACTGGCGAGCCCGGAACAGGACCCGAAATACCACGCCGAGCTGGTGAAGGCCCTCGATGCCCTCCTGGAGGATTGATCCCGAGGGCGGGTTCCGCCCTCGGGAGTTTCATTCCTCCCCGTGACTCCGGTAGGGCCCGAAGAAGATCGCGTTGAGGAAGGCACGGCGGGTGTAGGGCTGGTTGGCGCGGAAGAGGGGATCCCCCGCGAAGGCCACGATCGTCCCCGTGCCCAGGGCCTCCCGGAACGCGTAGGCGCTCTGCTGAAGCATCTCCTCCAGGGGTTGGGCCAGCAGGCCGGACACCTTTAGCGGAGCCTTGGGGAAGTGGAGCGGATTCTCGCCGCCGGGGGAGAGCTCGAGGATCGGATCGGAGAGGTTGAGCACGGCCCCTTCGGAGCCGTGAAGCCCCCAGGCCAGCGGATGCGTGCCATCCACCTTCACGCGGAGCAGGGAGCCCGGGATGCTCTCCTTGAGGGCGCGATCCTCCCGGGAACCCCAGGTCTGGGTGAGGTCCTCGGCCTTGGGCTTCTCGGGCTCGGCCTTGGGATCCTTCTCCTTCAGGCGGGCCTCCTCGGCGCTCTTCTGGAGGAAGCGGAACCCCGCCTTCAGGAGCCCCGCGCGGCTGGCGTACACCGCCCCACCCCGGAGGCCGACGAGGCAGCCGCCATCCTGGATCCAGGCCTTGATCCGGGCGCCCTCGCCGAGGCTGCCCTTCCAGGTCTGCCCGCTGCCGTTGTCATCCGCGAGGATCAGGTGCGTGAACTTCGCGAGCCGGGTCTTCTCCAGATCGGTGGCCCGGATCTGGGTGAAACGGAGGCCGGCCTCCCGGAGGGTATGCATCACCGCGCCCACGCCGGTGGGGTCCGCGGGGCGGTCGGTGAGCACCGCGATCCGTGGGCGCGCGATGGGCTGGATCCGGCCGTTGCCCATGTCGGGCCCCTGCTCCACCTGAGCCCCTTCGAGGGGAAGGACGGGATGGCCATGACGGGCCGCCAGGTCTCGGAGGGCCGAGGTGAGTTCGGGAAGGGTCTGCCCCTTGCCCGGTCGGAGCAACACGGTGCCGGCCAGGAGCTTGTGGCCCTTCACCTGGATTTCCTCGGTGACGCACCAGGCTCTGGAGCCAAGCTCCAGGAGGGCCGCCAGGGTGGCTTCGCGCCCTTCGTGACCTGCTGGAAGGAGGTAGCCCCACTTCGCCTCGGGGAAATCCGGAACGGATGCGGCTTTCAAGGGCTCCGTGCCCACGGTGGGTCGGGACTTGGCGTACCACGCGGGCACGCCGAAATTCAGGGGCAGGCTCCAGGCGGTGACGTCGTAGCTGGGCTTGGGCCCGAAGGCGGCTTCCTTCTCGAGGAGGGCCTGGGCCAGAGCGCCGCGGGGCTGATCCAGCGGCACGAGGTAGCTGCCCGCGGGCGCCCTGGCTTCCAGGCGATCCACGGAGATGGGTTCGAGGCCGGCATTCACGGCGGCGGTGGTGCGGGTGACTTCGATGCCGTTGCGCTTCAGCAGGGCCACAAGCTCCCGAGTGCGGCCCGGATCCGCCCCTTCGCCCAGGAGGAAGGCCCCGGCGGCGGCCCCCTTGGCGACCTGCTCCCGGCGGGCCTTGGCGTAGTCGGAGAGCAGCGGCTGGCGGTTCGCCGCCGCCGTGGCCACCGTGGCGAGGCTCGCCGTGAAGTGGCGCATCACGCGATCCCTCAGGGTGAGGATGTCGCCATCCCTCCGCCGATAGGCGAGGCCGACCTGCCCGGCCACCTCGAAGGTCATGCCCACGGCGCCCTGCAGGCTGGGCCAGCTGTCCCCGTAGCTGGGATAGAAGAGATCGAAGACATCGCGGGTGAAGTAGGCCCAGCCCTGGGCATCGAAGGAACGGGCGATCCCGGCGCCGAAGGTCTGCTGCCAGCGGTGCTTGAAGGCATCGGGGATGGCGGCGTGGAGGGGCGCCATGGTGGGCGGGAAGTAGTAGGTGGTCTCGGAGCCCATCTCGTGGTGGTCGGCGAGCACCTGGGGGTTCCAGGTGCGGAAGGCCTCCGCCTTCGCGCGGGATTCACCTTGCGTCTGCCAGGCCCAGTCGCGGTTCAAGTCGAAGAGGCGGTGGTTGTAGCGGCCCGAGGGCCAGCGGTGGCGGTTCTGGGTGTCCTCGGGATCCGGGGGGTTCACGCCCTGGGTGGCCTCTTCCACATCCCGGATGAGCCTGGCCCGGCCATCCGGATTCTGGGTGAGGTCCAGGATGAGGACGACCTTCCTCAGCTGATCCAGCACGGCGGGATCCATGCTGGCGGCGAAGTGGTAGGCCACGCCCAGGCTGGCCTCGCTTCCGCTGGGTTCGGCGCCATGGATGCTGTAGCCCAGCCACACGAAGGCGGGGTTGTCGGCGGCGATGCGCTGGGCCTCCTCGGCGGTTCCACCCCGGGGATCGGCGAGCTTCGCGTTGGCGGCCTGGAGCGCCTCCAGGCGGGCCAGGTTGTCGGGGTGGGAGATCACCAGGAGTACCTGTTCCCGGCCCTCCTCGGTGACGTTCAGGATGGAGCATCGAACGCGATCCTTCGCGCCTTCGGCCAGACGCCGGGCATAGGCCACCAGGGCCTCATGGGGCGTGTAGCGCAGGCCCAGGGAGGCGGGCGGCTGGGGCACCTCCGGGCGCACCGGATGCCCCGGCATGAGCCCCTGGGCAGCCAGGGGGAGGGTGAGTCCGGGGAGGAGGAGGTAGGTTCGGCGCATGGGGGTCTCAGCCCCCAGCGAACCACGCCGAGCCCTGCCTGGGAAGGGGTT
The DNA here is from genome assembly GCA_016192145.1 of Acidobacteriota bacterium. GTDB lineage: Bacteria > Acidobacteriota > Holophagae > Holophagales > Holophagaceae > JAFDVN01. The sequence goes on from JACPUT010000013.1 coordinate 66,284, forward strand.
GGGGGCCGCCCGGGGGCGAAGTCAGCTTTCGAGAAAGGCTGGCCCCGCCTGGGTGATGGTGCCCGCGCCGAAAGTGATGAGCAGGTCGCCCGGATGGGTGAGCTTTCGCAGCACCGCGGTCAGTTCGTCCACCCGGCCCACGAGGTGCACCTCCTTCTGCCCGTGGCCCCGCAGGGCCTCCACCACCGTTTCGCCCGTGATGCCGGGAATGGGGGGCTCGCCCGCGGCGTAGACGTCCGTCACCACCACCACGTCCGCCTCGAAGAAGCACCGGCCGAACTCCTCCAACAGCGCCTTCGTTCGGGTGTAGCGGTGGGGTTGGAAGGCGGCCACGATGCGGCGGTCGGGGAAGCCGGCCCGGGCGCCCGCGAGGGTGGCGGCGATTTCCGTGGGATGGTGGCCGTAGTCGTCCACCACGAGCACGCCATCCCGCTCGCCCTTCTTCGTGAAGCGTCGTTCGGCCCCCGTGAAGGAGGCGAGGGCGGCCCGGAGGATCTCGCGGTCCACGCCCAGCTCCAGGGCCACCCCCAGGGCGGCGAGGGCGTTGAGCACCATGTGATGGCCCGGTACGCCGAGGGAGAAGGCGCCGAGCTCCTCGCCGAAGGCCGTCACCTTGAAATGGGTGCGGAAGCCGTCCTGGCGGATCTCCCGGGCGCGGATATCCACCTGGGGGTTGGTGCCGTAGGTGTGCACCTGGCGCTTGAGCCGGGGGCGGATGGCGGCGGCGTTCGCGTCGTCCATGCAGAGGAACACGGAACCGTAGAAGGGCACCTTGTTGCCGAAGATTTCGAAGGCATTCTCGATTTCCGCGAGGTCCTTGTAGTGGTCCAGGTGCTCGCGATCGATGTTGGTGATGATGGCGAGGCTGGGGTTGAGCAGGAGGAAGGAACCGTCGCTCTCGTCGGCCTCGGCCACGAGGTAGGGGCCCTTGCCCAACTTGGCGTTGCTGCCGATGGTGCCGAGCTTTCCGCCGATGACGATGGTGGGGTCCAGGCCGCCCTGGCTGAGGATCTGGGCCACCATGCTCGTCGTCGTCGTTTTCCCGTGGGAGCCGGCCACGGCGATGCCGTACTTCATGCGCATGAGCTCGGCGAGCATCTCGCCCCGGGGGATGACGGGGACCTTTTGGAGGTGGGCGGACACCACTTCCGGATTGTCCCCCTTCACGGCGCTGCTGATCACCACGACCTGGGCGCCGGTGATGTGGTTTGCATCATGGCCCAGGTGCACCGTGATCCCCAGGCTCCGGAGGCGCTCGGTGGCGGGGCTTTCCTTGGCGTCCGAGCCCGACACGCGGTAGCCCAGGTTCGCGAGCACCTCCGCGATGCCGCTCATGCCGATGCCGCCGATCCCTACGAAATGAATGTGTTGAATCTTCCCGAACACGCGCCGCCCCTTGGTTTCCAGCTTTCAGCATAGCCCAGGGGTGGAAGGGAGGCTGAGATTGGCCCATCTTTGGCATGGACTGGATCGCACCCCCCAACCCCATAGGAGGCCTCCATGAAGGCTGCTGCTCTTTCCCCCATCGCGTTGGCCTTGGTCCTGCCCCTGTCGGCCCAGGAGGGTCGGGTGGTCCGGCCGCAAACCCCCAAGCCCGGAGGTTCGAGATCCATCGAGCGCTTCGTGGATCGCCCCGTGGATCGCGCCCCCGACCTGGATCGGCGCCGCATCGATCCCCGCGCGGGTATCGAGGGGCGCACGCCCCGGACCCGCGAAGTCGAACCCCGCACCTCACCCGCGCCGGACCGCGTCCGCAACCCCATCGTGTTCCATCCCGGAACCCGGATCGTCGTGCCTCCCGCCTGGGACCGCTGCACCACTCAGCCCGACCACGCCTATTGGGGGCGCCGGGATATCTTCGCCGAGATCCAGTGGATGTCGCGGTCCGGCTCCATCCCGGTCACCCCCGTGGCCGGGGGCGTGGAGAGCCTGGTGGACAGCGCCCAGTTCCCCGCGGGTTGGAGGGCCTACGGCGTGGCCATTCCCGCCGGTGGGAAGGTCACCGTGGAGTTGGCCCACTCGAATCTGGGCTGGTTCCGGCTCATGGCCGTCCGGAAGGATGGCACCCCCGGCCCGGGGATGTTGAACGCGATGGTCGCCGTCCAGCCGGTGGCGTTCACCCTCACCAACCCCACCTCCGAAGCCGGCGCCGTCTACGTCATCGTGGATGATCCGGGCTGGATGTCCTCCAAGGCGAACCCCTACACGCTCACCTTCAAGCGCAGCTGGGATCCCGCCACCACCGACCTCTCCTCCGTGCAGATGGCCGTCGGCATCTGGGGCGCCTCGCCCAGCGTGAGCGCCGAATTCCGCGGGCCCAGCCTCACCGGCCCTGCGGTGTATCCCCACTGAGTTAGCTCAGCCCCAGGGGCAGGCGTCCGTCACCTGGATCCGGAACGCGCGGGGTTCCACCCGGAACTCCGCGCGATCCCTGGCCTCGATGGGTTCGCCATCCACATGCCAGGGCAGGGCGCGATCCATGGTCAAGGTGGTCCGTCCCACGCGGCCCTGGGCGCGCAGGGTGCTGCGGCCCGATTCGCTGAAGAGGGGCAGGCCCTGCGTGAGCACCTCCAGGAAGCCCGGCTTCCGCAGCGTCGACCAAGTCAGGAACCCATCGATGGGATTGGCCTGGGGCGTCAGCCAAAGGCCCATGCCGTGGGTGGGCAGGTTGGCGAAGCAGAGGCTCCAGGCTTCGGCCGGCAGGCTGGGCGCGGGGCCATCCCAGGCGGCCCGGAGGCGCTCGCCGGGGGACACGGGCTCGTCGGCGGGCGGCACTTCCGCATCCCAGGTGAGGGCGGCCCTTTCGTTGTCCGTCCAGAGGGTGAGGATGTCGCGCAGGTAGCCCGGCAGGCCCCGGCCCTTGCCGCGGTGGAAGGCGTGGGCGACCTTGCCCTCGAAGCCCGTGCCGCAGAGGTTGATGAAGGGCTCGCCATCGATGAGGCCCAGATCGATGCGCTCTTCGCGGCCCTCGAGGAGGCGGATGAGGGCGCCCGCGGGATCCAGCGGGGTGCGCAATCCGCGGGCGAGGCCGTTGCCGCTGCCGCCCGGCAGGGAGGCCATGGGCACGGGGCAGCCCGCGGCCCGCAGCACCTTCATGGCGTGGTGGTTCGTGCCGTCTCCGCCCCAGAGGATGATGGGGCCCTCGGCCATTTTCGCGGCGGCGATGTGGGGTTCGAAATCCCAGGGGGCGCCGAAGGGCACGCATTCCACCCGCTCGCGGAGGGCGGCGGGAAGGCGGCGCAGCAGGGCGTCGGGATCCTTGGCGCCGCGACCCGCGGCGGCGTTGAAGAGGATGGGGAGGCGGTTCACAGTTCGTAGGCCTTTAGAAGTTCGGAGCCGCGGGCCTCCAGTCGGAACCGCCGGCCCCCCAGGGCGGCTTGCGGGTCGGGTGCCAGGTACCAGGTCCCGCCTTCGCGGAGGACGACGTGCTTTTGCATGAGCAGGAAGGCCTGCTTCTGCTTCAGCCGCATCATGAGGGCGGAGGGGTGGAAGGGATTGAAGGAGAAGGGCACGCGGACACCCTCGGGGAAGGCTTCGCAGGCGCCCACTTCGAGCGACCAAACCTGCAGGTACTTGGAGAGCTCGGTCAGCACGCGACGATCCTCGACCGGCGTACCGCCCTGAGGAATGGGGCCGGCCTTCACGCGGTGGTTCCGGGTCCAGGGCGTGATGTTGGTGTCGAAGGCATGCTGGGCGAGGCCCCGGGCCGCCACGCAGGCGAGGATCCAGAGGAGGGGGCCGAAGACCAGGGCGCTGCCCCAGGTGCCGAGCTGCCTGAAAAGTCTCAAACGCCCTCCTGGAACCGGCGGGGCGGGGCCTCCAGGTGGACGTGCAGGGCCGTGACGGGGTGGGTGAGTTCGAGGCGCCAGGCGTGGAGGCCGAGGCCATCCCCATCCTCCATGCCGCCGTAGAGGGGATCGCCCAGGAGGGGGAGGCCCAGGAGGGCGAGGTGCACGCGGATCTGGTGCGTGCGGCCCGTGTGGGGCGTGGCGACGACGTAGTGGCCGGGCTTCAGGCCGGCCGTCTCCTCGGCGGTGGCGGGGCGGAAATCCGTGCGGGCCTCCCGGGGATCCATGAGGTCCCCGATGCTGGCGAAGCGGCCGGGATTGGCCTGGCGAAGGCGGCCGATGGGGGCCTCCACCTTGATGGGGCCGGGCAGGGCCGTGGACACCCGGGCCAGGTAGGTCTTGGTGATGCCCCGGCCCTCGAAGGCCTGGGTGAGCCCCGCGTTGGCCTCCTTGGATTTCGAGAGCAGGAGCACGCCGGAGGTGCCGAGGTCGAGGCGGTGGTGGAGGTAGAGGTGCAGCCCCGGCCGTTGGCGGCGCAGGAGGGCCAGCAGGTCGTGCTGATCCGTGGTCCAGGTGCCCTGGGTGGGGATGCCCGCGGGCTTGGCCACGGCGAGGAGCCACTCATCTTCGAAGACCACGGGGATGTCCTGGTCCGGGGGCGCCACGAAGCCGGGATCCCAGGCCACGCGCACCTCGTTGCCCTCGCGGATGAGCTTGGAGGCCACGCGGATGCGCTGGTTCTGGACTTGGACCCCCCCGAGTTTCAGCACCTCCCGGGCCTGCCGGCGGCTGAGGTCCGTGCGGGCCGCGATGAGCTGATCGAGGCGTAGGCCCACGTCGTCGGGTCCCACGGTGAAGGTCCATTTTCGCAAGGCCATCTTCAACTATTGCATGCCGTGGGGAGGGGCCATTCGGAGGACGGGGTCGGGGCGTGGATTTCGAATTCACAATTTAATGACGACTTTTTTTGTCGGGATTATAGATTTCTGAAATCCTATTGGCTTTCCTGGAGGTCCACATGGCAAAAACCGACTCCGTTCTCGATGCCGCCCTCACCCGACCCGCCCGGGTGGACCACGCGTGGCAGCTCATTGGCTACACCCCCGTGGTGCGCCTCAACCGCGTGGTGCCCGAGGGCTCCGCCACCGTCTACGTGAAGCTGGAGAGCGCCAATCCCGGCGGATCCGTGAAGGACCGCATCGCCCTCAGCATGATCGAGGACGCCGAGGCCAAAGGCGAACTCCGCCCCGGCAAGCACATCCTGGAGGCCACCAGCGGCAACACGGGCATCGGCCTCGCCTTCGTGGCCGCCGCCAAGGGCTATCCCGTCACCCTCGTCATGCCCGACACTATGACGATGGAGCGGCGCGCCCTCCTCAAGGCCTACGGGGCCCACCTCGTGCTCACCCCCGGGGCGGGCGGCATCAAGGCCGCCGTGGACAAAGCCCAGGAGATCGCCGGAACGGACCCGAAGTACTGGCTCGTGCGCCAGTTCGACAACCCCGCCAACCCCGCCGTGCACCGCCGCACCACCGCCCGGGAGGTTCTGGCCCAGGTGCCCGAGCTGGATGCCTTCGTGGCGGGCGTGGGCACCGGCGGCACCATCACGGGGGTGGGGGAGATCCTCGCCGTGGAGAAACCCAAGGTGCTGCGCGTGGCCGTGGAACCCGAGAGCTCACCCTTGCTCACCAAGGGCACCCCGGGCCCCAACAAGATCCAGGGCATCGGCCCCAACTTCGTGCCCGGCATCCTCAACCGCGAGGCCTTCCAGCGGGTGGAGGACGTGACCTTCGAAGACGCGGTGGCCATGGCCCGGCGCCTGGCCCGGGAGGAGGCCCTCCTGAGCGGCCTCAGCACGGGCGCCATCGTGCACGCGGCCCTCAAGGTCGCCGCGGAGCTGGGCGAGGGGAAGACGGTGGTGGCCGTGCTTTGCGATACCGGCGAGCGTTACCTGAGCCATCCGCTCTATGCCGAGATCGAGGAGCCGTCCCTTTAGGAACCTGGTGCACACGCCCCGCGGTCCACGCGGGTTGTGAAACAGGCTCCTGACCATTCCGGGAATCTGAGACCATGGGGCTTCCAACGAGGCCCCATGCGTCCCTTCCCACCGCTCCTCTGCGCCATCTGCTGCTTCGGGCAGGCGCCGGAAGCGCCTCGGGCCAGCTCCCTCGAGAAGGCCATCGTCCAGGAACTGAGCGAGGCGCGCTGGCGGCCGAAGGTGTTCGTCAAGCACCTCAAGGCGCTGCGCGGGTTCTACGACGGCAAGATCCTGCGCCAGCCCGACCAGACGCCCATCCGCACGGAAGAGGGCCTGGCGGCCCTCGACGAGGCCATCGCCTTCCTGGAATCCACGCCGGCTCCCGGGCCCCTCCGCTTCAACGAAGGCCTCTGGCTGGCCGCCCGGGAACACGCCCTCGATCAGGCCCGGACGGGCGGGATGGGGCACGTCGGGTCCCGGGGCAGCCGTTTGCGGGAGCGCCTGGACCGCCACGGCACCCTCGCCTCCACCACCGGGGAGTGCATCTCCTACGGGCCCGAAGATGCCCGGATGATCGTCATCGGGCTCATCGTCGATGACGGCGTGCCTGACCGCGGCCATCGGAAGAACATCTTCAACCCCGAATTCCACCAGGCCGGCGCCGCGGTGGCCCCCCACCCCGAGTGGGGACAGGTCTGCGTGGTGGACTTCGCGGATGGCTTCGTACCGAACCGGCGGGGCGCCCGGCAGTAAGGGCCGGAAATGGGAGGAAGTTTCCGTTACAGGCCCTAAGCAGCTGCCCCGTCAGCCGACTTGGGGCAAGCTGGATCCATCCCTATCCGATCCCATGGCCCCCACCCTACTGGAACTCTCCCGCCGCACCGGCCGCGCCGTCCGCCACTTCCTGGAGGTGCGGGGTGATCTCGCTCACCTGGTGGGGCGCACCCTCCGGGGGTGGATGTTCATGGATTTGCGCCGCTTCCGGGTGGTGAACGAGCAGGTGCGGCTGCAGATCAAGTTCACGGGGATCGATGCGCTGGCGCTGGTGGTGGCGGTGGGCTTGGGCCTGGGCGCGGTGACGGTGATCCAGGCCTTCACGCAGCTCTCCGCCCTGGGGGCGGAGGACTACATCGGGCCCATCCTCGTGCTCATCGTGATCCGGGAGCTGGGACCGTTGCTCGCGGCGATCCTCGTCATCGGGCGCAGCGCCACGGCCATCGCGGCGGAGCTGGCTTCCATGAAGCTCAACGACGAGGTGGATGCGCTGGAGGCTTTCGGAATCGATCCGCATCAATACCTGCTCCTTCCCCGGGCCATCGGCGCGGTGGTCAGCCTCTTCGCGCTCATGGCCTGCTTCGACGCGGCGGCGTTGGCGGGCGGCTTCCTCGTGGCCCGGATCCGCTTCGGGCTGCCGCTGGGGCCCTTCCTGGACGGCGTGCGCGGCGCCCTCACCCATGCGGACCTCTGGATCACGCCCCTGAAGGCCTTCCTCTTCGGGGGCGCCATCGCCTTCCACGCGGCCTACTACGGCTTGGCCGTGCAGCGCAGCCAGACGGAGATCCCCCAGGCAGTGACGCGCACCGTGGTGGCCTGCTTCGGGGTGGTGTTCGTATTTGACGGCCTCCTGGCGGCCCTGGTGTACGGATGAGGATCGTGATCGAGGGGCTCCGCCTCGAGGGCCCCACGCGGGGGCCCCTGGCCCGGGGCCTGGATCTGACGTTCGGCGCGGAGCAGGCCCTGCTGGTGACGGGGAGCAGCGGTTCGGGCAAGACCCGCTTGCTCAAGGCCCTGGCGGGGACGGCCCATCCCCTGGCGGGGCGGGTGGAGCGGGAGTCCCACCTCCGGGTGGGATTGGCACTGGGGCGTGGCGGCCTGTTGATGAACAGCACCCTGCTGCAAAACCTCACGCTGCCCCTGCGCTTCCAGGGCATGAAGCGCGAGGCGGCCGTCGAGCGGGCGGAGGAGGCCATGGCTCAGCTCGGGCTCGGCCCCGTGGGCGAACTGCGCCCCCACGCGCTCAGCGACCGTCAGCGCAAGCTGGGCAGCCTGGCCCGGGTGCTCGCCTTCGATCCGGATCTCGTCCTGCTGGATGAGCCGCTGGAGGCGCTGGATCCGAGGGATCTCCCCAAGGTGCGGGCCGTGCTCGAAGCCTGGACCACGGACCCGGCCAAGGCCGTGGTGGTGGCCACGGAGCGGGCGGAGGATCATGCGGATCTGGGGGCGCTGCGCCTGGACCTGGACGAGGACGAGGAGACGCCATGATCGTGGAGCGCAACGACGCCAAGGTGGGCCTCTTCGTCCTCGTGGGATTGGGGCTCTTCCTCGGCCTCGTCTTCCTGAAGACGGCCCAGCAGGTCACGGAACGCACCTACCCCATGAAGGCCAGGCTCGCCCGCCTGGAGGGCGTGGACGTGGGCACCGAAGTGCAGCTGCAGGGGTGGCGCGTGGGCCGCGTCGAGAAGGTCGAGCTCCAGCGGGAGGGGACCGCTTACTCCTTCATCGCGACGCTCTCCGTGAAGGAGGGCATCCGCCTCTGGGATGGCACCAAGGCCGTGGTGGTGCCCAAGGGGCTCGGGGGCGTGGCCGTCTCCTTCGAGCTTCCCCCTGAGGACGCGCGATCGAAGGAACTCGCGCCCGGAGCCCTGCTGCCGGGGGATAGCGGCGTGAGCCTCGGCGGCGTGCTGGAGAAGGTGGATTCCCTGCTGGAGAACCTCAACGGGGCCGTGTCGGATCTCCGTTCCAAGGGGGCGGGCGTGGTGTTGGATCACCCCCAGGTGAAACCCATCCTCCGCAGCCTCCAGGCCACCCTGGACGCCTACCAGGCCCTGGGGGTGGATGCCCGCGCCCTGGCCGCCAAAGGCGGCCACAGCCTGGAGGAGCTGGACCGCAGCCTCGTGGCCCTCAGCGCCTCCAGCCGGGCGGTGCAGCAGCTGCTGGAGAAACGCGGGCCCGACCTCGACAGGGCCTTGGCGGATCTCCCCGCCGTGATGGCTCAGCTGAAGGGCCTCACCGCCATGCTCCAGGATCTGCTGGCGGAGGATCGCCCTGAAATCGACGCCACGCTGAAGGCGCTCCGGCGGGATCTGGAATCCGCGGAGGAGTTGATCGAGCTGCTGAAGCGGAAACCGAACCGGCTCGTGTTCGGCACGCCCGGCACCGCCGAGAAGGAGGCCGCCCGAAAGGCCGTGGAGCAGAGAAGGAAGGAATCCGCGGCCAAACCCTAAGCCGACGAGCCGATATTCCTAACGGTTTTCCTCACTGGCTCTCATTGGCCCTCACCGGCGAATGAAGGGGTATTGCTGAAGGCTGGAAAAGACTGAGTGTGGCCAGTGAGGGCCGGAAAGTTAGAGGCTGTCCAGCCCTTCCTTCCCGATCACGGGGTTCCAGGGCAGGAGTTCGTACTGGGCGCAGCCCGTGATCGTGAAGGGGTCTTCATCCCGGATGCGATCCAGGGCGGCGGCGGCGCCCTCCTCGGGCACGCGGAGCAGCAGACCTCCGCCGCAGCGGGGCTCGAAGGGGCCGGAGGCGATGAGGAGGCCTTGTTCCTTGAGCCCCCGGAGGTAGGCGCGGTGGTCTTCGACGACCTTGAGGACCTCCTCAAGGGGCTTGCGGTAGCGGAGGATGGCGAGTGCGTACATGCTGGCATTGTTGCAGCCTTCAATCCCCCTGGCACCGTAACCGATGGGTTTCCCAACTCATGACCGCCTTGACCCGCCACCTGCTCCTCCTGCTCCTGGCCGTCCCCTTGATGGCGCAGACGCCCGTGTTCCGCCGCTTCGACGGCCGGGATGGGTTGCCCCAGAGCCAGGTGGAGGCCTTGCTGGAAGATCGGCTGGGCTTCCTATGGGTAGGTACCCACGGCGGCGTGGCGCGCATGGGGGCCTCGGGAATCCAGTCCTACGGCCTCGTCCAGGGCCTCGGGGTGGGCCGGGTCAGGGCGCTCCTGGAGGATCGGGAGGGTGGCATCTGGGCCGCCCAGGCCGATGCGAACCTCTCCCTCATCCGAGGCTCCAAGATCCGGGTATTCGGGGCCGAGGATGGCCTTGGAGATCCGGACTGCCTCTCGCTGGCCCTCGATCCCCAAGGCAGGGTCCTGGTGGGAACGCGCAAGGGCATCTGGCTCTTCAGCGGAGGGCGGTTCACCGGAGTGTCCTTGGGGGGCGGGTGGTCCGACCTTCCGATCTCCGCCATGGAACACGATCATTCAGGGGGATTCTGGGTGGGTGGCCCCCGGGGGAGGGTGGGCCATTGGATTCCCGGCAGGGAAATTCAGGAGGAAGCCCTTCCTGAAGCGTTCCGGGGCGAGGACGTGCTGGGCATCCACCTGGATCCTTCGGGCACGGTGCATCTGGCCACGGCCAAGGGCCTCCTGGCCCGCCTCGGGCCTGGGCGCTGGGAGGGGGTATCCCTGAAAGGGGCGCCCGCCGGCGCCAGGCTGAAGAGCTTCACGATGGATGGCTCCGGCTCCGTGTTGATCGGGCTGGGTGAGGATGGGCTCTGGACGCGGGATCCCAGGGGCAGCATCCGGTTGTGGACTTCCCGGGATGGATTGCCGGAGGAGCAGATCAACCTGGGCTTCCTGGATCGCCAGGGCACGCTCTGGGTGGGAACCGATGGGGAGGGGCTGCACGCGCGGGCCGTCCAGGGGCTCACGGGGCAGCAACGCGTCGGGGCCGAACCCATCGGTGCGGTGCTCGGATTCCTGGAGGAAGCCCCGGGCCGGATCCTCCTGGGTACCACCCGGGGCATCTTCCAGGTCGAGGATGGGCGCGGCATTCTGGGCCACTGGTCCAAGGCCCAGGGGCTGCCGAGCGCCGAAGTCTGGAGCCTCATCCAGGATGGCCGGGGCGGTTCCTGGGTGGGGTCAGCGAAGGGGCTGGTGCGCTGGCGGCAGGGCCGGGTCGTCGGCCCGGTGATTCTGCCGGGCGCGCGGATCTATCAGGTGATCTCCTGGAGGAAGGGCTACCTCATCGCGTTCAGGGGTGGCATCGCGGAGATGGATGCCGATGGGAGGATTCTCAGCCGCACGGAGCTACCCGCGGAGGCGGGAGGCCCCGAAGCCTCCATCGTGGCGGCCGCGGGCGATCGAGTGATCGTGGGGGCGCAACGCGGCCTCTTCGCGTACGCGGATGGACACCTCAAACGAATCCATGGCGACGCGCCCTTCGCGGGCCTTCGGGTCATCCACCTCATCACCGAAGGCAGTGAGGTCTCCTGGGTGGGGACGGTGCGGGGCCTCTTCAGGAAGGATGCCGCCGGGTGGACCGCCTATGGCATCGAGCAGGGGCTCCCGGACGCCCACATTTACTTCCTTCAGCCCCTTCCCGGGGGCGGGTTGGCGGTGGGGCATGGCAAGGGCGTCTCCCTGATGCGCCCGGGCAAGCCCATGGAGAACCTCAACCAGAACCTGGGCCTCTACTCCGACGAGACCAACCAGGGCGGTGTCCTGTTGGATTCCCGGGGCAAGCTCTGGTTCGGGTTGGTGAACGGGTTCTGCCGCCTCGATCTGGATGAGGATAAGGCCCTGCCTGGGCTGAACCCGCCCGTGGTGGTGGAAGCCCGCTGGCCCGAGGGCGTGGCGCACCAGCCCACCCGCCTCAAGCTGCCCTCCGGGAGCAGCGGGCTGCAGCTCGAGTTCCAGGTGGCCCAGCCGCTTTGCGCCCAGGTGCCCATCTATGAGATCGCCATGGATGGCTTGGCGCCGGTCTGGCAGCGGGTGGGCCAGGATCACCTCATGCGCTTCGGGCGCCTCCCGGGGGGGAGCTACCGGTTCCGGATCCGGGCTTCGGCGGATGGGGCGAAATGGGTGGAGGGGCCCCCCCTCGAGATCCAGGTGGCCTTGGCGTGGCACGAATCCCTGCTCGTGCGCCTCGCCGGGCTTGGCCTCCTGGCCGGTGGGATCCTGGCGATCATCCGATGGCGGACCCGGCGCCTGAAGGCCAGGGCCGTGGACCTGGAATCCAAGGTGGCGGAACGCACGGGTGCGTTGCTGCAGAGGAACCTGGATCTGGAACGCGCCCACGCGCGCGTTCAGGAAGGGCTCGAAGCCAAGGCCGCCTTCACCCGCATGGTGGCTCACGATCTCCGAAGCCCCCTCACCACCCTCATGCTGCTGGCGGATCAACTCGCCCTGGATGTGTCGGAGGGGCAGGCTCCGCGCAGCTCCCAGCTGGAGCTCCTGCACCAGGAAGCCGGCCGCATCGAGGCCCTGCTCCAGCGCCTGCTCGACCAGGCCAAGGCCGAGAGTTTCCTGCAGACCGCCTACCGAAAGCGGATGGCGCCGCGGCAGGTGCTGGAGGGGCTCTCCGAGGTGCTCCGCCTCAAGGCCCGCGGACGCGGGCTCGAGTTCCGGTTCGTGGAAGGGGGGGGTTGCGAGGCTTCCCAGGTGGAGGTGGATCCCCTGGCCATCCAGCAAGTGGTGTTGAATCTCGCGGGCAACGCCTTCAAGTTCACGCGCTCCGGTGGTCAAGTGACCCTGCGTTCCGCCGTGGAGGGGAAGACCTGGATCCTGGAACTGGCCGATACGGGCCGGGGCATGTCCGAATCCCAGATCGAGCAGCTCTTCCGCCCCTTCCAGCAGGGCGAAGTGCGGGATGCCGCCCAGGGCTGGGGCCTGGGCCTGAGCATCGTGCAGGGGCTCGTGGAAACCCATGGGGGCCGCATCACGGTCACCAGCGTGGCCGGGCAGGGGAGCACCTTCCGGGTGGAGATCCCGACGGTGTGAAGCGGGCCCTAGTCCCGCACGATCCGGGTGCCCACCGTGGCGGGATCCTGGTGCTTCAGCGCCTCCGGCGTGGTGATGAGCACCTCATGGCCGCCGCCCTCGATGAAGGCCAACGCCGATTCGATCTTGGGGCCCATGGAGCCGGCGGGGAACTGGCCCTCGGCCAGGTGCTTCCGCGCTTCCGTGGCGGTCATGCGGTCCAGGTTCTTCTGGGTGGGCCTGCCGAAGTCGATGGCCACCTTCTCCACGCCCGTGAGGATGATGTACAGCTCGGCCCCCAGCTGGGCCGCGAGGAGGGCGGACAGCCGATCCTTGTCGATGACGGCTTCCACGCCCACCAGGTAGCCCGAGGCATCTCGGATCACGGGGATGCCCCCCCCGCCGCCGGCGATGACGCACTGCCCCTGCTCCAGGAGCGCCTTGATGGCGGCCAGCTGCACGATCTCCAGGGGCTTGGGCGAGGGCACCACCTTGCGCCAGCCGCGACCGCTATCCTCCTTCATCTTCCACTTCTTCGTGCGCATGAGCTCCATGGCGCGGAACTCGGCGTAAAAGGGGCCCACGGGCTTCGTGGGGTGCTCGAAGCCCGGGTCGTTCTTGTCCACCACCACCTCCGTGAGGAGGCTCGTCACCGGCGCGTCCAGCTTCAGAAAGCGGAGCCGGTTGAGCAGCATGCGCTCGAGCATGTAGCCCATGGAGCCCTGCGTCATGGCCCCGCACACGTCCAGCGTGTAGGGCGGAATCTGATTGGAGGCGCTCTCCTGCTGGATGAGGATGTTCCCCACCTGGGGCCCGTTGCCGTGAACGACGCAGAGGGAATAGCCCGCCTGCACCACGTGGGCCAGCATCTCCGCGCAGTCCCGGGCGTTTTCCATCTGCTCCTCTTGCAGGCCCCGCTCCTTCTCTTTAAGGAGCGCGTTGCCGCCGATGGCGAGGAGGGCGATCTTGCGGGGCATGGGTGGCCTTCGGAAAAGGGGAGAGTCTACCCCAATTGGCCTGTGGATCAGGCAGCTTTATCGCGTGGGCCCTCGATGGCAAAATGGGGGTTTGGCGAGCGGACCATGAGCACGATGAACCCCTACCAATCCCCTCAGGCTCCCGTCCAGGACTGGGCTGACGCGAGTACGGTGGAGGCGGCCACCCGTTGGCAGCGCCTTGCGGCCGCATTCATCGATGGCCTCGTCTACGTGCCCCTGGGCCTCGCCGCAGCCCTGGCCATTCCCTTCCTGATCGCTTCCGGGAGCCGGGAGGCGGGGCTTTTGGTAGGCATCCTGATGCTGCTGGCTTTGGCGGGGCTCCTGATCTGGAATTTGGTGCTGCTCGCACGATCCGGCCAAACCATCGGCAAGAAGGCCATGGGGATCTGCATGATCCGCAGCGATGGCAGCGTGCCCCACGTGCTCCGGGTCATCTTCGTTCGCTGGTTTCCCATCGCCCTGGTGGCCTACCTGTTGAACGCGATGACGGGAACGCCCTACCTCGGGGCGGGGGTCCAACTCCTCAACCTCCTGTTCATCTTCGGCCCGACGCGGCGGTGCCTGCACGATGTGCTGGCGGATACCCACGTCATCCAGGTTTGAGCCCCGGCTGGAATCAGGCAGGATTCGCGGTAGAATCAAGGCTTTCCGCGGGTCCCAATGCATATCCAGGAACTGATCCTCCGGCTGCAACGATTCTGGGCCGACAGGGGCTGCCTCATCGGGCAGCCCTACGACCTCGAGAAGGGCGCGGGCACCATGAACCCGCTGACCTTCTTTGGCGTGCTGGGCGATAAGCCGTGGAACGTGGCCTATGTGGAGCCCAGCCGGCGCCCGGCGGACGGGCGCTATGGCGAGAACCCCTTCCGCGTCTACAAGCACCTCCAGTTCCAGGTGATCCTCAAACCTTCGCCCGCGAAGGTGCAGGAGATGTACATCGAGAGCCTTGAGGCCCTGGGCATCGATCTCTCCAAGCACGACCTCCGCTTCGAGGAGGACAACTGGGAATCCCCCACCCTGGGCGCCTGGGGCGTGGGTTGGCAGGTGGTGCTGGACGGCATGGAGATCAGCCAGTTCACCTACTTCCAGCAGAGCGGCGGCCTGGAGCTGAAGCCCGTGGCGGCGGAGCTCACCTACGGCATCGAGCGCATCTGCATGTTCCTCACGGGGCAGGACAACATCTTCGACCTCACCTGGGGCGAGGTGACGACGGATCAGGGCGTCACTCCCGTCACCTACGGGCAGGTGCGCCAGCGCGAGGAGTTCGAGCTCAGCGCCTACTCCTTCGAGCACGCCGATCTGAAGCTGCACTGGGACCTCTTCGCGGCTTACGAAAAGGAGGGCTGGAGCCTGCTGCACAAGCACAAGCTCCACCTCGCGGCCTACGAACAGGCCCTCAAGATGAGCCACGCCTTCAATGTGCTGGATGCCCGTGGTGCCGTGAGCACCACGGAACGCCCCGGCCTCATCAAGCGCGTGAGGGATCTGGCCTGCGCCTGCGCCCGGCTCTACCTCGGCATGGAAGTGGAAGCCCCCCAGGGCCCCAGCGGAAAGATGGTCGTCGCATGAGCAAGAAGGCCCCCGCCCGGAAGACGGGCTCAGCACCCTCCGATCGGCGCCAGGAAGAGCGCCGCACCACCGAGACCCGGAGGGCCGAACCCAGGAAGAGCCCCGCCAAGGCGGCCCCCAAGGCCACGCCGGATCCGGGGTCGGGTCCGAGCCCCTTGCGGGGCAAGGAAGACTTCCTGCTCGAGCTGCACTGCGAGGAAATCCCCGCGCGCTTCCTGAAGCTCCTCACCGAGGATCTCGCGGGTCGGTTGAAGGCCTGGGCCGAAGCCCAGGGCCTCGGCGCGCTGGGGGTGCAGGTGTTCTACAGCCCTCGCAAGCTGGCCTGGCGCGTGTTGGGCCTTCCCACGGCCCAGCCCGATCGCACCGAGACCCAGGTCGGCCCCCCCAAGCGCATGTGCGTGGACGAGGCGGGCAAGCCCACCGTCACCGGCCAAAAGTTCGCGGAGAAGTGGAACGTGCCCTTCGAGGCGCTCACCTTCGACCTCGTGGCGGGCAAGAAGGAGGCCGTGGCCATGGTGGTCCAGAGCCTTCCCGGCCGACCCACCCTGGACCTTCTGGCGGAGTCCCTGCCGGGCCTCATCGCCCAGCTCCACGTTCCCAAGGCCATGCGCTGGGGCGCCTCCGAGTTCGCCTTCGTGCGGCCCATCCGCAACATCCTCTGCCTGTTGGGCGAGCACGTCGTCCCCTTCGAGGTGGATGGCGTAAGGAGCGGGCACACCACGCTGGGCCACCGGCTCTACCACCGTGAACACCCGGAACCCATCGCCATCACCGACCCCACGGACTACGACACCCACCTGGAAGCGGCGGGCGTGGTCTGCTCCTTCTCCGAGCGTCGGCGCCGCATGAAGGACGAGATGGAAGGCCTCGCTTGGGAGGTGCAGGGCCAGATCGTGAAGGACGACGGCCTGCTGGACACCCTCGCGGAGATCGTGGAGTGGCCCAAGGTCATCCGCGGCGAGTTCCCCGCGGACTTCCTGGAACTGCCCAAGGAGGTGCTCGTCACCTCCCTCAAGGAGCATCAGAAGGCCTTCTGCGTGGAGGATGCCAAGGGCCACCTGCTGCCCACCTTCGTCACCGCCGCCAACCGCCCCGACGATCCCAGCGGGTTCGTGAAGTCGGGCAACGAGTGGGTGCTGCGCGCCCGCCTCTACGACGCCCGCTTCTTCTTCGCGGAGGACCGCAAGGTCAAGCTCGCGGCCCGCCTGGAGAAGCTGAAGACCCTCACCTTCCAGCGGGAGCTGGGTTCCTACGCGGACAAATCGCAGCGCATCTCCACCCTCGCCGCGGACTTCGCCGCGCGCCTGGGCCTGGATGGCAAGGTGGCCGCGGAGGCCGGGCGCCTCTCCAAGGCGGACCTCGTCACCCTCATGGTGGGCGAGTTCCCCGAACTGCAGGGCATCATGGGCGGCGAATACCTCAAGGCCGAAGGCGCTCCCCAGGCCCTTTGGATGGCCGTCAAGGAACAGTACCGGCCCATGGCCTCCGACGACGCCGTGCCCGCTTCCGACTTCGGCGCCCTCCTCGCGCTCACCGACAAGCTCGACACCCTCGTGGGCTGCTTCGCCGTGGGCCTCATCCCCAGCGGCTCCAAGGATCCCCTGGCCCTGCGCAGGGCCGGCATGGGCATCATCCGGATCCTCTGGGAGAAGGGCTGGTCGATCAAGCCCCTGGAACTCGCCAAGGCCGCCTTCCAGCAGGTGAAGGCCAATGCCACCAAGGGCGAGGGGGAGACCCTCTCCGCCCTGGAAGCCTTCTTCAAGGATCGCGTGGCGTTCCAGTTGGAACTGGCCGGCATCCCCCCCGCCGCGCGCCGTTCCGCCCAGGCCGTGGGCGGCCAGGATCTGGCGGACCTCAAGGCCCGCTGTCAGGCCCTCTCCGCCTTCGCCGAGGACAGCCGTTTCGAGTCGCTGGGGCAGAGCGTCAAGCGCATCGCCAACATCCTCAAGGACGAGAACCCCGAGCACACGGTGGATGAAAACGTCCTCCAGCACGAGAGCGAGCGCATCCTCGCCGCCCACCTCCTGCAGCTGGAGGGCCTCACCGATCCCAAGGCCATCCTGGAGGATCTCGCGGGCCTCGCCGGGCCCCTCGCCGCCTTCTTCGAGGGCGTCATGGTCAAGTGCGAAGACGAGAAGCTCCGCGCCGCCCGGCTCTCCCTGCTGAACCGGCTGCGGCAGGCCTTCCTGCGGGTGGCGGATTTCAGCCAGTGGCAGTGATCCCGGGCACACCGGGCTACGAGGGATTCCGACGATGACTTCGATACGGACGTTGGTTCTTTGCCTGACTTTGGCTATCACGGGTTCCTCGCAAGCGGGCCTTACTGCGGGCGCGTCGGGTTCGGAGGGTTGGCCAACGCTGGACCAGGCGGTTTGGGCGATCAAATCCGAGGATCTTCCAGATCGCCCGGGCGCCATTGTCCTCATGGATCGATTCCACTTCCAGAAGCGGGGCATCGAACGCCACCGCCGTGTCCTGGTGCTTTCCGAGGCAGGTCGGGCATATGCCGATATCCAACTGAACGCCTCGTACGTCACCAAACTGGAGGGCCGAACAGTCTTTCCAGATGGGAAGGAGGCGCCCTTCCTTCAGGGGAAGGATGTAGTGAGGACCGAGGCGATCCTCGGAAAACGTGAAAAGGAAGTCGCGCTGAAAGTCTTCCCTCCCGGGGTGACCACCCATTGCATCGTCGATGTCCGATGGTTCGAGCCCAATGATGATTTCCGGGAAAGGCCCGTTCCCGGTGGCAGCGGTTATAGCCTGCTGATTTCCCTTTCAGAGGCCGTGCCGGTGAAGCGCGCCGAATTGGTGTTCGATCTTGATATCTCGGATACGGGATGGATGAAGAAATTCGAAGTGGATCCCGGTCAAAAACACACCATGGATCAGAAGAATGGGGTTGCGACCTACGCATTCGAGGATATTCCAGCCCGAAGGGTGATACCGCTCGCATCCAAGGCGGACGTGCTTCGGCCCATCTTCAACTGGTTCTACGCCCCCCAGGTCAGGGATTGGCTGACCTACCTGGGTTTTCCCGCCGACAAACCGGTCAACGTACTGGAAGGCTCCGCCAGGACCTTCCTGTACGAGTGGTATGTCGTCCCCCTGGAGAAGGACCGGGCTCTGAAGGCGGAATTGCAGACCATGGCCAAGGCGACGGAGGGGATGGAGCCGCATGCCCGGGCTCGGGCTCTCGTCCGGGCGCTCCGTGGGAAGGTCCGCACCTTGGCGGAGTTCCAGGATGTTCCGGATCGGCGGAGTTACGAGGCAGACCCCTTGAAGGTATTGCGCCGGGGGTGGGGTACCTCCTACCAGCTCAACCACCTCGGCTTCCTGCTCCTTCGGGAAAGTGGGCTGGAGGTTACCCTCGTCAGCGCCATCGATAGGGAAGAGAACAAGCTCATGGACCCCAGCAATATCTTCCAATACGACCAGAACCTCCTGGGCGTGAAGGATGCAAAGGGTCAGTGGCTGTACCTGAATCCCGGCTCCACCTTCGAGCCATTTGGCGTTTCCCCTTGGCTCCAAGGCGGCCGGGCATTGCAGGTGATTCCAGCCGCCAAGCGGCTCGAGTGGGGCGCGTCCTTCACAACGATTCCCCTGGCCGAGTCCGCTTCGAACACGCAGGTGTGGACCGCGACGGTGACCCCGGGCGCGGAGGCGGATGCCTATTCGGTGGGGTTCGAGGCTACAGGAAGCATGGCGGCCCGGTGGAAGCGGAAATTGCACGACCAGCAGGCTCCCGAGCTCAAGAAGGGGCTTGGCCTCATCCTGGAGCGGGGTCGGTTCCAATTGCAGCGGGCCGAAGGGGAGGGTGCCCTGGACCCTTGGTCTGGATTCAAGGTCTCCTTTGATGGGAACCTGGAACATGATGGCGGCCGTCGGCGAGTGGTGCCTCCGTTCCCCTTCCTGCAATCTCCCTTTGCCATCCCGGCCACGTGGCCGGAGCAGCGGACGGTGGGCATCCACCTCCCCATGGCCTGCCGGATCCAGGCGGAGACCCGCATGGCCTGGGCTGGCGGTGAGCTGCCCGGAGGGGGGCTTGAGCCACTGGAGCGGGAGAACATTTTCGGCAAGGTGTCCTGGACGGCGGCCCTCGAGGAGGTCCAGGGTGCTAAGGTCCTGGTGGCCCGCCTTCGAATCGAAATCCAGCGGCCCCTGGGAAGTCCCATGTACTACGAGCAGCTGAAGGCCTTCTCGGGGTGGGTTCAGGAAGCGCTGGGTCGCGGGCTCCCGGTGCCGAGGCCTTAACCCCGGGCCATTTTAGGCCTTCTTGGGAGGGGCCCCTCCTGGGAAACTGGGAGATTAGGGGTCCCCATGCACCATGAACGCATCGCCATCATCGACTTCGGCAGCCAGTACACGCGGCTGATCACGCGGCGGCTGCGGGAGCTGGGGGCGTTCGGGCTCGTTTACAACTCCAGCGCCACGGCGGCGGAGATCGGGGGGGCGGATCTCAAGGGCGTGATCCTCTCGGGCGGCCCGATGTCCGTGCTGGAGCCCGGGGCTCCGGACCTCGATCCCAAGATCCTGGAGCTGGGGGTGCCCGTGCTGGGCATCTGCTATGGCCAGCAGCTGCTGGCCCGCAACCTGGGCGGCCAGATCCACCGCTCCACGAGCCGCGAGTACGGCAAATCCGAGATCACCGCGTCCCCCGAGGGCTCCCTGCTCTTCGATGGGCTGCCCCACAGCCAGGTGGTGTGGATGAGCCATGGCGACCACGTGGAGGCCGCCCCTGCGGGCTTCAAGGTCACCGCCAAGACGCCCACGGTGCCCGTGGCGGCCATGGAGGATGCCGGGCGCCAGCTCTACGCCATCCAGTTCCACCCCGAGGTCACGCACAGCGCCCAGGGCACGCCCCTGCTGCTGAACTACCTCAAGGCCTGCGGCATGGCCCTGGATTGGAACGCCGGCAACTTCATCGACGAGAAGGTGCAGCAGATCCGCGAACAGGTGGGCCAAGGCACCGTGGTGCTGGGCCTCTCCGGCGGCGTGGATAGTTCCGTGGCCTCGCTGCTGATCCACAAGGCCATCGGGGACCAGCTCACCTGCGTCTTCGTGGACACGGGCCTGCTGCGCAAGGACGAGATGCTCCAGGTGCAGGCGTACTTCAAGCCCTTCGAGCTGAAGATCGTGTGGGTGGATGCCCGGGCGGAGTTCCTCGGCGCGCTGGAAGGGGTCACGGACCCGGAGCAAAAGCGCAAGATCATCGGCGGAAAGTTCATCGAGGTCTTCGAGCGCGAAGCGAAGAAGACGAAGTCTGACTTCCTCGGTCAGGGCACCACCTACCCCGACGTCATCGAGAGCAGCGGCATCGGCGGCGCCATCCTCGTGAAGAGCCACCACAACGTGGGCGGCCTCCCCGAGCGCATGCGCATGAGCCTCGTGGAGCCCCTGCGCGAGCTGTTCAAGGACGAGGTGCGCGCCACGGGCCTGGCGCTTGGCCTCCCCGAGGAGATGAACCAGCGGCACCCCTTCCCGGGCCCCGGCCTCGCCGTGCGCTTGCCCGGCGCCATCACGCCCGAGCGCGTCACCATCCTCCAGAACGCGGACGCCATCTTCATCCAGGAGCTGAAGGAATCGGGCTGGTACGCCAAGACGAGCCAGGCCTTCGCCGTGCTGCTGCCCGTGCAGACCGTGGGCATCATGGGCGACGAGCGCACCTTCGAGTGGATGTGCGCCCTGCGCGCCGTCACGAGCGAAGACTTCATGACCGCCGATTGGGCCCGCCTGCCCCACGAGCTCATGGATCGCATCGCCCAGCGCATCGTCCGCGAGGTGAAGGGCATCAACCGCGTCGTCTTCGACATCACCTCGAAGCCCCCGGCGACCATCGAGTACGAATAACGAACGAATTTGTAACCGCGAATGACGCGAATGCTCGCGAATGAATTGCTTTTATTCGCGTAATTCGCGTCATTCGCGGTTCCAGGAGCATTAATGGCCCGACGTCCCGAACCCGTCCGCAAGTCCGTGAAGGACACCCTCGATGACCTCCTCAACGGTCACAAGGAGGCGGCGTTCAGCGGGCCGGAGTCCGCGCTGAAGTACCTGCGCCGCGTCTTCGAAGGCCAGGTGAACCTGCCCAACGCGGTGAAGGCCGTGGCTTACGATCTGATGGCCGATGCCCAGGCCCAGGTGGGGGCCTGGGAGGAGTGCACCGCGAGCGTCGCCATGGTCCTCAAGCACCTGACGGACCTTGAGGCGGAGTTCCCCCACGGCTACCGGGCCCGGCTGGAGGCGCTGACCTGCTTCGAGCGGGGCATCCAGGCCCACTCGGAGCTGGGGCAGTTCCAGGAGGCCCTGGGGTTGGCGGAACGGGCCGTGGCCCTGGAACTGGGCGCGCATTACCAGGCAAAGGCTGACAACCTGGATTGGGCCCGATGACGAACCGCTCCGGTTTCACCCCATCGGGGGACGGGCTCCCCCCGTGGCTCAACACCCCGGGATCCTCGGCCGTATAGAGGGGAGTGATCCGGAGGCATCCATGGAACCCCTGAGCATCCCGATGGATCCGATCCTCGCGGGGCGGCTGGAGGCCTTGGCCCTGCTGCAGCAGGAGGCCCTCCCCGGCCTGCCCTATGACACCCTGGACGCGGCGCATCAGGCGCTGACCCGGGGCCTGGATCTGATGCTCGCGGAGTTCCTGGAAGCCCGTACCGGCTCGCCGCGATGGCACCGCAATTCGCCTACCCTGGAATCCTGATCGAGCCTGATTTCAGTTTCCGGGTGAAGCGGCCGTTGAGCGACCAGAGATGAGCTATCGCGATATCCAGATCCGTCCCTCGGACACCACGGTGCTCATCGTGGATGATCTGGCCATGATCCGCCTCACCCTGAAGGCCATCCTCGCCAAGGAGGGCTACCAGGTCATCGAGGCCGACAGCATCGCCAGGGCCATCACCCTGTTGGGCGGGCACGACGTCCATCTGGTGCTCTGCGATATCCAGCTGCCGGGGGAGAGCGGGCTCGATCTGGTCCGCCACCTGCAGCCCCGATTCCCCGAAGTGGCCGTCGTCATGGTGAGCGCGATGGACGACACCACCACAGCCATCGATTGCCTCCAGCTCGGCGCCTTCGGCTATGTGCTCAAGCCCTTCCAGCCCCGGGACATCATCGTGCAGGTGAATGGCGCGCTCAGGCGCCGCATGCTCGAGATCGATTTCCGGGACCGGGAGGAAGTGCTCAAGGAAAAGGTGCGGGAGCAGACGGAGGAGATCCGGCACAGCCGCGCCGAGATCGCCTTTCGGCTCGTGGCCGCCAGCGAGCACCGGGATCAGGAGACGGGGATGCACGTGAAACGCATCGGCCTGTATGCCGCCGAGATGGCCCGGATCCTGGGCTGGGACGTGGAAGCCATCGAGTGCATCGAGTCCGCCGCTCCCATGCATGACATCGGCAAGATCGGCGTGCCCGACGCCATCCTGCAGAAGCCCAGCGCGCTGACGGATGAGGAGTGGGTCCTCATGCGGCAGCACACCACCATGGGCGCCACGATCCTCAAGGGGTCCAAGGTGCCCTTCATCCAGATGGGCGCGCGCATTTCCGTGGGCCACCACGAGAAGTGGGATGGCACCGGCTACCCCAATGGCGTGGCCGGGGAGAAGATCGCGCTGGAAGCCCGCATCACGGCCATCGTGGACGTGTTCGACGCGCTTTCAAACAAGCGGCACTACAAAGACGCCTGGGGCGATGTGGAGGTGGAGGCCTTCATCCGGGAACGGAGCGGCAATCACTTCGATCCCCACCTCTGTGAGATCTTCCTGGAGAACATCGAACGTTTCCGGGCGATCCTCAGGGCCAACCCCGATGAGCGGGTGGAGACCCCCAACGGATCCGTGGCCGCCAGCTAGCCTGGGGGAGCCAGGGGGCAAAGCGCCACGTCCAAGGCCCGTTCACCGAGAACCGCGCTTCCAACCCGGCTTTTACCGCCGGCGACGAGGATCCGCAGGGATCGGGGGGACGGAAGGGGATTCCTGGACGGAAAAAATGTAAGGGTTGACTCCGCTTTGAAAGGGCAAATACTGCTGAGTAATGAGTTCGGAAATTTCCATTTAAAGGCTTTGATTATCGGGCTGCGGAAGCTCATTCATGGAGGTTGTGATGCCTCAGGCAGAGGATGGTGCACCCATTCTGAAGGGAACTGGGGAGGCCTACCCTCAGGCGATGGCATCGCGGGAGGAAAGGCTGGTCTTCGGCCGGCGACACCCCGACCTGGGCCCTGAGGAGCATGGCAAGAGGCCGAAGGCCACCGAGCCCGAGCCGCCCGTGGCCGGGCTGGCCATCTCCGGAGGGGGGATCCGGAGCGCCACTTTCGGCTTGGGGGTGATCCAGGGGCTCGCCAAATTGCGGGTCCTCCGGGAATTCGATTTCCTCAGCACCGTCAGCGGAGGCGGGTACGTGGGCAGTTTCCTGGGTGGCCTCTACTGCCGCCCCGCGGGTCCCGGAGGGATGCCGCCGACCCCGGCGGAGGTCGAGGAGGGGCTCGCGGCTCCGGACACGCCTTCGGCCCCGGCCCCCAGGGCCATCCATCGCAGCGTGAAGTGGCTTCGGGAGAACGGGAGGTACCTGACTCCGGGTGGAAGCGGGGATGCCTTCATGGCGGCGGCGATGCTGCTGCGCAATTTCTTCGCCGTGCACCTCGTGATGGCGCTGTTGTGGCTCTTCCTGTTCCTGGTGATGGATCGCATCAGCCTGGCGATGGGCGTGATCCTCCCCGCGCGGCTGCCGGGGTCGGCCCTCGGGTTCGAGCCCTATCGCAGCGCCTGGTTGATGGCGGTGTTGCCGGCTTTCCTGGCGGGGTTCCTGCTGTTCGGGTGGGCCTATTGGCTGGTGCCCCAGGCCCGGGTGAAGGGGCGGCCCTACCTGGCCTGGCCCATCCTCGGGCTCATTCCGTTGTGGATCTGGGCGATCGCCTCCTGGCAGCTCGTTCCTCGGACGGGGGGATGGGCCGGCCTCGGGGTCGTCCTGGGTCTGGCCAGCGCCCTTTCCATCTTCGCCGCGGGCTTCGCATCGCCGGGCATGAAGGAGGCCGCGCCCCAACAGGCCAGCAGCCGCCGTGAAATGACCGGGTTCCTGCGCTTCTTCCTCATCACGGCGGTGGCGGTGGCGGCCTACGGCTTGGTGGATAGCGTGGGTTGGACGCTCTGGGCCCGCTGGTTCGGCCCTGCGGCTCCTGAGATGGAGTGGAGTTTCTCCACGGGGTTCAAAGCCCTGTTCTCGGAAAAGGGACTCGTGGTCGCGGCCATCTCGGCGCTGGTGATGTTCAGGGAAAAGGTGGAAGGCATCTTCGGGAAGGAAAAGGCCGCGGGGATCTGGAGCCGGATCACGTCCGTGGCGATCCAGCTGCTCATCGGGGGGCTGGCTTTCGGCCTCGTCCTGGTCTCCCTCGGTACCCTGAGCGCCCTGGCCCATGCGCTCTCCTTCAAGCCCTTCGTCATCGGGTCGGGCGAGGCGAAGCTGGTGGGCAACCTCGGGTATCAATTCCTCCTCCTCGGGGGGCTCGGGCTCCTCATCCTTGGCATGTCCAGGGTCATCGGCTTCCTGAACCTGAGCACGCTCGGACCCACCTACACGGAGGCGCTGACCCGCGCTTACGTGGGTGCGAGCAGCCCATCGAGGCGGGAGGGGAAGAGTGATGCCCAGCTCCTGGAGGGAGATGACCTTCCGTGGCCCGACTACACGCCATGGTTGGCCGGAGGGCCCCTCCACCTCATCAATGTGACCTTGAACGAGACCACCGGCGGCAAGAGCCAGGTGGTGCAGAAGGATCGCAAGGGCATGGGCCTGGCCGTGGGGCCCGCCGGGATCTCGGTGGGTGCCAGCCACCACGCCCTTTGGAATCGGGCGGACGGGGAAGCTGCTGGCATCTTGAAGGCGGAAGGCTATTCCGTCTTCGGGAACGGGGGGATGCCCTTCCTGCCCGAGATGCTCACCCTCGGGCAATGGATGGGTATCAGCGGCGCCGCGGCTTCCACGGGGATGGGAAACCGCACGTCGCTGTTCTCCAGCTTGTGGCTGGGGATCTTGAATGTGCGGCTCGGATACTGGTGGTGGACGGGCCTGGCCATCCCCAAGGGGCGAAATTCCTTCCGGACCTTCCTCGAGGGGCTCATGCCCGTCCATGTCCACCTGCTGGAGGAGTGGACGGCCCATTTCCCAGGCACCCATAGCCGCCATTGGTATCTGACGGACGGGGGGCATTTCGAGAACTCAGGCGCCTATGAGCTCCTCCGCCGGAGGCTGCCGTTCATCCTGCTCTGCGATGACGGGGCGGATGGCGGCCGTGAACTCGATGATGTCAGCAACCTCGTGGCGAAGGCCCGCCTGGATTTGGCCGCGGAAATCCGGGTGCTCGACGCGGACGCGTTGGGCAAGCGGTTCAAGGCCGGAATCCCCGCCGGGATCGGAAGCCTCGATCAACTGCGGTGCGAGCAGGACGCGGCCCTGGCGGCCTTCGCGGAGATCGACTACCTGGATCATCAAGGGAGGGTGGAATCCACGGGGGTGATCCTCATCCTCAAGCCGACCATGTCCCCCAAGGTGCCGTTGGATGTCCAGGCCTACAAGCGGGTGAACCCCGCCTTCCCGCAACAGTCCACCGCGGATCAGTTCTTCGATGAGGCCCAGTTCGAAAGCTACCGGAGGCTGGGAGAGTTCATCGCGACGGAGGTGCTGGCCAGTAAATCGGGGCAGCACCCCTCGCGGTGGTTCTAGGGCGACCCCCCGTGGAGATGCGAATGCGGAAAATCGCCCTTTCCCTGTTGCTTGCGGCTTCGGCCCTTCTTGCCCAAGGTGCCGATCCCGAGGCCCCTCAAACAGGCGGCCTGAGGGCTGCGCTGTATTTCGGGATGAAAGCGTCCAACTACTACCGGGACAAAACGGAAGGCGACAACTTCTTCGGGCAGCGGGGCTTCTTCCTCGTGGAGACCCAGCGGGAGTGGAGCCAGGCCGGCCTTGGGAAGCAGGCCGTCCAACTCTTCGGCTCCATTTCCGTGGAAGGGAAGCGGCAGTCCGAGTACACCCCGGAAGGCAGCTCCGGCGTGCTGGATTACACTCGGAAGGTGGTCAAGGAAACCGGTGGTTACAGCGCCGAAGTGGGGCTGAGGCACGGCCTGTGGGGTGGGCCCGAAGCGAGGTTCTTCCTGGTGGCTTCCGCCACCTTCCGGAATTCCTCCCTGCGGGATGAACCCGTGAATGGCGGAGCCCCCAACCCCGCCTTGAGCTACTCGGATCGCAGCCGAGCGACCAATAAATTCGGAGTTCAAATCCGCACCGAGGATTCCAATTCGGAATTCTTCGGTTCCTTCCTCGAAACGGCCTTCCTCAAGGATGAGTTCTACGATCAGGCGCAGCGGCGCCTCCTCCTGCGGGGGCGGCTCGCCGTGAAGATCAACTGGATGAAGGGGCTGGTTCCCGGGTCCTCTCCCACGAAGACGGGGGGGTACTTCATCGAGGGTGCCATCAACCGCGGGATCACCCGGACCCTCATCCAGGAGAAGGACGAATCCATCGTAATGGTCGGGCTTCAATTCCACTTCTGATTCACCCAGAATGGGGCTCCTCCTCGGAGCCCCCATGCCCCTCTCCCTCGCCTCCTACCGCACCCTTGGCCGCTCGGGCCTGCGGGTGTCGCCCCTCTGCCTGGGCACCATGACCTTCGGTCAGGACTGGGCCTGGGGCTGCGAGCCCTTGGAGGCCTTCCGCATGATGGATGCCTATGCGGATGGGGGTGGCAACTTCCTCGACACGGCGAACATCTACACCAAGGGCCACAGCGAGGCCATCCTCGGCGACTACTTCAAGGAGCGGGGCGGCCGCGATCGCTGGGTGGTGGCCACGAAATTCTGCGGCAACCTCCACACGGGCGATCCCAACAACGGCGGGGCCGGGCGCAAGTCCATCCAGCAGAACCTGGAGCAGAGCCTGCGCCGCCTGCGCACGGATTGCATCGACCTCTATTGGATGCACTTCAACGATCCGCACACGCCCATGGATGAGACGCTGCGCACCTTGGACGACCTCGTCTCCGCCGGCAAGATCCGCTACATCGGCTTCTCGGATACCCCCGCCTGGCGCTGCAGCGAAGCCCAGGTGATCGCTCGCGTCCGAGGCTGGCATCCCCTCATCGCGCTGCAGATCGAGCACAGCCTCATCGAGCGCACGGTGGAGATGGATCTCATGCCCATGGCCCGGGCCTTCGGCCTCGGGGTGACGCCCTGGTCGCCCCTGAAGGGCGGCCTCCTCAGCGGCAAATACGGCAAGGGCAAGCAGCCCGCCCAGGGCGAAGGCCGCCACCAGCCCGGCCAGAGCAAGAGCCTCACGGATCGGAACTACGCCATCATCGCGGAACTCGAGGCCGTGGCCGCCGAGGCGGGCGTCTCCATGGCCGCCCTGGCCCTCGCGTGGGTGATGCAGCGGCCCGGCGTGGCCAGCCCCATCCTCGGTGCCCGCAGCCTCGCGCAGCTGGAGCAGAACCTCAAGGCCCTGGACGTGGAGATCTCCCCGGAGCACCAGCGCCGCCTGGATGAGGTGAGCGCTCCCACGCCCACCTTCCCCCACGGCTTCCTGCCCGGCACCACCTCCGTCATGCAGGCGGGCACCGAGATCAACGGGCAGGGGAGCGCCCCCTGGGCCCTGGCTCCGGCGGGGGATCACGAGCGCTGGTAGCACTCACTTCAATTGGGGATCGGGATGATATCGATCTGGACGAGCCCATGCTCCGCCAGAGCGGCTGCAAGCCGCTTCATGGAAGGCTCGTCGGCGGTGAAGATGGCACGGGAGATCCCGGCTTCCGTCTCGGCCTCGGGCAGCAGCGAGGCCGCCCGCCGGGCGATGGCTTCGCCGGAATCGACCCAGTGCTTCACCTGGGGGGCGGCTTGCCTCAATTCGTCGAGCAAAAGGGGGAAGTGGGTGCAGCCGAGCACGATGGTGTCGGCCTGGCGGCCCGCTTCCTGGAAGAAGGGGGACAGGATCTCGCGCAGGGTGTCGATATCGATGGCTTCTCCGCGCAGCTTGGCCTCGGCGAGGACCACCAGTTCCCGGGAGCCGACGCGGATGACGTCGCAATGGGGCGCGAATTCCCGGATCAGATCGTCGGTGTAGCGCCGCGTCACCGTGCCGGGCGTGGCGAGGAGGCCGATGACCTTGTTGCCGGAGAGCCCCGCCGCGGGCTTGATGGCCGGCACCACCCCGATGATCGGCATGGGGAATTTCGCCCGTAGGCGGGGAAGGGCCACGGTGCTCGCGGTGTTGCAGGCCACGATGACCATCTTCGGCTCGATCCGGGCGATGAGGGCCGTCAGCACCGCGTCCACCCGGGCCACCAGCTCGTCCTCGGGCTTGGGGCCGTAGGGGAAGGCCGCGTTGTCGCAGGCATAGCGGTAGGTCTCGTGGGGCAGGGCCTTGCGTACCGCGTCCAGCACGCTCAAGCCACCGACGCCACTGTCGAAAATGAGGATGGGTGGGTGCGCGTCCATGCCCACCAGTGTAATCAGGGGCTTGGGGGGCTACTTCTTCTTCGCGGCTTGGGTCCTCACCACCAGCACGTCGCAGGGGGCGTGCTTCACCACCCGGGCGGCGGTGCTGCCGAAGAGGAGGCGCTCGAAAGCGCTGTGCCCCACTTGGGCCACCACGATGAGGCTCTCCTCGTCGGCGGCGGCGACGAGCTCCTCCGCGGGGCTGCCCCACTTCACCAGGATCCCGGCCTTGGGGTAGGCCTGCACCCAGCCCTGGAGCTGGGACCGCGCGTGGTCCTCCATGCTCTGCAGCCAGGCGGGATCAGGCAGGGCCAACTGGGCCTCGGGCAGCATGGGCGCGGGGGGTTGGAGGACGTGCATGGCGAGGAGGGGAACGCCCAACCGCTCGGCCCACGCGGCCCCGCGGGCCAGGGCCTGCCGACTGGCATCGGAGAAGTCGACACCGACGAGCACCTTGGTGATCATGGGACCTCCTTGGATGCCCCCAAGATACGCCCCAGGGAAAAGATTCCTATCACAGGGACTTGAAAAAGATGTTGCAACACCTAAAATGGAATCCACCAGGAGGCGACCATGCGTGTGCTCCGTTCTTCCGATTCCAGGGGCCATTTCGATTTCGGGTGGCTCGACACCCGCCACAGCTTCTCCTTCGGGGATTATTTCGATCCCGACCACCATCACTACCGCGCCCTCAGGGTGCTCAATGAGGATGTGGTGCAGCCGGGCCAGGGCTTCGGCACCCACGGTCACAAGGATATGGAAATCCTCACCTGGGTGATGTCCGGCGCCCTTGAACACAAGGATTCCCTGGGCAGCCACGGCGTCATCCGCCCGGGCGAAGCCCAGGTCATGAGCGCCGGCACGGGGATCCGCCACAGCGAGTTCAACCACAGCGCCACGGAGCCCGTGCACTTCCTCCAGATTTGGCTGATCCCCGAGTCGAAGGACCTGGCGCCCCGCTACGGCCAGGTGAACTTCGAAGCAGCGGACCTCGCGGACCGCTGGCGCCTCATCGCCAGCCGCGACGGCGCCGAGGGCAGCGTCGTCCTCCTCCAGGACATCCGCATCCACGCCGCGCGGCTCTCGGCCGGGACTTCCCTGCAGGCGACGCTGCCTCCCGGCCGCTACGGCTACCTCCACGTGGCCACGGGAAAGGTGCGGCTGGACGATGGCAGCACCTTCACCCAGGGCGATGCCCTCAAGGTGTGGGAGGAAGGCGGGCCTACCCTCACGGCGGAGGCAGCCTCCGAGGTGCTTTGGTTCGATCTCCCATGAAAACTCCCGTCCTCTTCGTCTCCCACGGCTCGCCCATGCTGGCCCTGGATTCGGATCATCCCTGGGCCCGGGCCCTGCACGCCTTCGGCCGCACGCGGGACGTGAAGGCGGTCCTCGTGATCTCCGCCCATTGGTGGACGCCGGATCTCCGCATCACCACCTCCGCGAAGCCCGTCACGATCCATGACTTCGCCGGCTTCCCCGAGGCCCTCTACCGCATCGCGTACCCCGCGCCGGGTTCGCCGGAGCTGGCCCGGCGGGCCACGGGGCTGCTCCAGGATGCGGGCTTTCCCGTTCACGCGGAGGAGGCCCGCGGCCTCGATCACGGGGCCTGGAGCGTGCTCCGCCACAGCCATCCGGAAGCGGAGGTGCCAGTCGTGCAGCTCTCCCTGCCGCGCTGGGATCCGGATGCGTTGATCCGCCAGGGCGCCGCCCTGGCGCCCCTGCGCGAAGAGGGCGTGCTCATCCTCGCCAGCGGCGGGCTCATCCACAACCTGCGCGCCGTGGATTGGGACTCCGCGGATGACGCGGTGCGCCCCTGGGCCGCCGAAGCGGAAGCTTGGTTCGTCCAGCACCTGGATGCGGGCGACGTGGCCTCGCTGGCGGACCACCGCGCCCGCTGGGCTGGCAGTCACCAGTCCGCACCCTCGACCGATCATCTGGATCCCGTCTTCGTCGCCATCGGCGCCGCGCAGGGCGATCCCCACCGCACCCTCTACCAGGGCTTCCAATTGGGAACCCTGAGCCTGCGCAGCTGGAGCTGGGAGGCCCCCTGATGCTTCGAGACATCGCCTTCGTCGTACCCGCTCACGCCGCCATCGAGGGCGAGGGCATGCCCATCCGCCGGGCCATTCCCGCCCGCAGCCTGCCGCTACTGGATCCCTTCCTCCTGCTGGATCACTTCGGGCCCGTGTCCTTGGCGCCGGGGCTCGACGCAGGCATTCCCGATCATCCCCACCGGGGCTTCCAGACCCTCACCTACCTCCTGCAGGGCGCCATGGAGCACAAGGACAGCCGGGGCGGCCATGGCCGCCTCGCGCCGGGCGGCGCGCAGTGGATGAACGCCGCCTCGGGCGTCGTGCATTCCGAGATGCCCATGCCGGAGCTGAAGGAGGCCGGCGGGGTCATCGAGGGCCTGCAGCTCTGGATCAACCTGCCCGCGGAGCTGAAGGGCATGGAACCCGGTTACCGGGATGTCCAGGCGGAGGAGGTGCCCACGGTGGCCCTTTCCGGCGGCGCGCTGAAGGTGCTGGCGGGCACCTGGAACGGCGTCACGGGCCCCGTGCCGCAACTGCGGCCCTTCGCCTACGCCTACCTCGAACTGGAGGCCGGGGGCTCCTTCGAGCACGCGCTGCCCGAGGGTTGGAATGCCGCGATCTACGTGCGGAAGGGCGAGGGAACCACGGGGCCTGCGGACCGCGCCGTGAAGGAAGCCGACCTCGCCGTACTGAAGTCCGAGGGTGGGGGCCTGCGGCTCGCGACGGAGACCGGCCTCAGCGCTCTGCTCATCGCGGGCCAGCCCATCGGCGAGCCCATCGCCCGATACGGCCCCTTCGTCATGAACACCGATGCGGAGATCCACCAGGCCTTCGAGGATTACCGGGCCGGGCGCATGGGCGTCATCCCGGCCTGAGCTCCGCTCCCAGCTCCCGATGCCGCTCGGCCCGGGCTTGGGCCAGGGGGTTGGGCCAGAGGCCGTGGGTGAAGGTGGTGTGGGTCTGGGGCTCCACGTAGGTCCCCACGGTTTCCCAGAACCCCTTGTCGTTGCGCACGCTCTTGCCGGCGGCGCGGATGGGGATGAGGCCTCGCTGTTCGGCCATGGCGAGGCGGGCCTCCACGAGCCGGAGGAGCAGGCCCACAGCCAGGGTGAGGAGCAGCAAGGCTCCCAGCCAAAGGGCCGCGCCGGACCGAAGATGTTTCCCGATCAGCCGGTATTCCTTTCCTTTTTCACCGCCCTCACCGGCAAATCACCCTTTGGACCAGTGAGAGCGGTGAGAAAAGCAAACAAGCAAGGAGTGGAGGCTCAATCCAACGATTGGGCCAAGGTCGTATCGCGGCCTCCCGTTCAGTCGACCTTCGGTTCCACCATCAGGGCCCGCCGCAGCAGGAATCGCGTACCCCCCAGCCGGTTCACGGCCCGGGCCAGGGCTTCACGGCTGCAGGCCAGCTCGGCGCACCAGGCTTCCATGGCCAGCTCACCGCCCTCGGGATGGGCGGCCACCCAGGTTTCCCAGAGCTGGCCGAGCTTCGCGGTATCGGGCTCCTCGCGATCCTGCCAGCTGCGCTCCTGGGGGCGCGTGGGCTGGTGGAAGCGGGTGGACTGGAACTTCTCCGGCAGGAAGCGCTGCTTTCGGTCGTAGTCCCCGTGGCTGTAGAAGTAACCTTCACCATGGCCGCGCTGCTTGGAGGTGGAGGTGTGCGCGTCGCGCAGGCTCTCGGGCACGGGAGCGTCATCCACGGCCAGGGCCGCGTCGATGGCCAGGACGGTGGCGTTGCTCTTGGGGGCATTGGCCACGTAGATGACGGCCTGGGCCAACGGAATGCGCGCCTCGGGCCAGCCGATGCGCTCCACGGCGCGGCTCGCCGTCTCCGCGAGGATGAAGGCCTGGGGATCGGCGTTGCCCACGTCCTCGGCGGCGCACACCATGAGGCGGCGCGCGATGAAGCGGGGGTCCTCACCACCGCGGATCATGCGGCTCAGGTAGTAGAGGGCGGCGTCGGCATCACTGCCACGCAGGCTCTTCTGGAAGGCGGAGGCGAGATCGTAGTGGCCATCGGCGCGGTCGTACATCACGCGGCCCCCCAGGGCCGTGCGAAGGGATTCCAGATCCGCGTCGGGCATGCCCAGGTAGGTCTCCAGCCCCGTGAGGGCCGCGCGCAGATCGCCTCCGCTCCAGTCGGCGAGCCAGGGCACGACGCCCTCGGGCTCCGCGACGCCGGGCCGTTCGAGGCCCCAGGCCCGGCGCAGCACGCCCTCCACGGCCGCGGGCTCCAGGGCCTTGACGGGCACCAGCTGGCAGCGGCTTCGCAGGGCGGGGTTCAGGTAAAAGGCGGGGTTCTCCGTCGTCGCCCCGATGAGCACCGCCTCCCCCCGCTCCAGGAAGGGCAGGAGGATGTCCTGCTGGGCCCGGTTGAAGCGATGGATCTCATCCAGAAAGAGCACCGGCGCGTTGCCCCGGAAAAGGGGCATGGAGGACTGCTCGATCAGGAACTTCTTCAGCTCCGCCGCCGATCCCGTGACGCCGCTGAACTCCAGGAAGCCCCGCCCCGTCTCCTTCGCGAGGATGCGCGCCAGCGTCGTCTTCCCCGTGCCCGGCGGCCCCCACAGCACGAGGGAGGGCAGGCGGCCCCCGGCGGTCAGGCGGGTGAGCATGCCGGACTTTCCCAGCAGGTGCTCCTGTCCGGCCACTTCGGCAAGACCTTGGGGACGCATGCGTTCAGCGAGGGGCGTGGAGGCGTGGTTCGACATTTCGGACTTCCAGCCTACGACCACTTGGGGTTTCAGCGGAGGATCGCGGCAGGGTAGCCTGAGGCGATGCGATTCAAATTCGGGATGCTCCTTATCGCCTCCTCATTGTGTGCCCAAGCCCAGGACGTGGAATTGCTACGGGGCCCTGGGGCTGGGAGCGGAGTGGCGCTGGGAGCATCGCCGGTGGTTCGCGGGTGTGGCCTTGGGCCTCGAGTTGAAGGTGGAGCGCTACCGCCAGGATCCGGAAACGGTGATGATCTCGTCCCCGGTGCCCCGGGCCGTGTATTCCCCTGGATTCCGGGGCACCCTGGTGCGCCCCTTCGCCACGCTGGCCGTGCAATATCCAGGCATCCTCATCTTCTATCCCTTCCTCCGAAGCGAAGGCCGCGTGCAGCCCCTCACCCGCATCATGTTGGGGACCGCCCTGGTGACCCCCCGAGCCGAGGGCCAAAAAGGCGCCTTCCTGGAACAACTGGACCCCCATCAAATCACGGTGGCCGTGGGCACCCGTTTCAGGAATTAGGGGTGACGCGCCGGGTCTTTCCGTCGCGACGGGGGCCAATCGGGTTCCAGTGCAAATCCATCCTGCCGCGAGGATTCACCCGTGGCGGGCGACGACCGGAAAGGTAGTCCCATGAGCGAGCCCTCCCCCCTGGATCTCAAGCTGCCTCCCGCACTCCTCGTCCTTCTGGCGGCCGGGGCCATGGGGGGGGCGGCCCGGGCGGTTCCCGCCTGGGGGCTGGATCTATCCATGGCCTGGGCCCTGGGGCTCGGCGTGGGTTTGGGCTTCGCGGGAGTCGCCATCGTCTTCTCCGGAGTCGCGGCCTTCCGCCGCCACGGGACGACGGTGGATCCGATCCATCCGGAGGCCGCCCAGCAGGTGGTCCGCTCGGGCATCTACCGGTTCACGCGCAATCCCATGTACCTGGGGATGACGCTGCTCCTCCTGGGATGGGCGGCCTACCTGGCGCACCCCCTGGCCCTCCTGGTGCTGCCGGGGTTCATGGCCTACCTCGACCGCTTCCAGATCCGGCCCGAGGAGCGGGCCCTGGGGGCCAAGTTCGGCGAGCCTTACCAGGCCTACCTCCGGGAGGTCCGCCGCTGGCTCTGACGCAGGCGGGGTGAACCGGGGCCGCCGAGGGACCATCGTGATGTCCTGGCCCCTGGGTCGGGGTTAGCGTAGAGATCTTCCACCCCCGAGGTCCCCATGCGCCGACTCTCCCTGGCCCTGATCCCCGCCCTCCTGGTCGCGGGCCCCGCCGGCAAGCCCGAGGCCAAGGCGAAGGCCTTTCCCTTCCCCGTCCACAGCCGCACCCTCCCCAATGGCCTGCGGGTGGTGGTGGTCCCCACGGGCATGCCGGGCCTCGTGAGCCTGCAGATCCCCGTGAGCACGGGCAGCCGCAACGAGGTGGAGCCGGGCAAGTCGGGCTTCGCCCACTTCTTCGAGCACATGATGTTCCGCGGCACGCCCACGGTGAAGCCGGAGCAGTGGAACCAGACCCTCCAGACCACGGGTGCCAGCCAGAACGCCTTCACGAGCGACGACCTCACGAACTACCACACCCTCTTCGCGAAGGAGGATCTGGAGACCTGGATCCGCCTGGAGGCGGACCGCTTCCAGCACCTGAGCTACGACGAGGGCGGGTTCAAGACGGAGGCCCGGGCCGTGCTCGGCGAGTACAACAAGAACAGCGCGAACCCCATCCAGAAGCTGATCGAGGTGCAGCGGGAGGCGGCGTTCAAGGTCCACACCTACAAGCACACCACCATGGGCTTCCTCAAGGACATCGAGGACATGCCCAACCAGTACGAGTACTCCAAGGCGTTCTTCCAGCGCTGGTACAAGCCGGAGAACGTGACCGTGGTGATCGCCGGGGATGTGGAGCCCAAGGCCACCTTCGCCCTCGTGGAGAAGCACTTCGGCGGCTGGCGACGGGGGACCGCCAAGCCTCCCGTGGTGCCCGCGGAGCCCGCGCCCACCCAGCCCGTGAACGCCTTCGTCGCCTGGGATAGCCCGACGCTGCCCTACCTCTCCGTGGCCTTCCACACCCCGGCGAAATTCAGCACCACCTCCAGGCAGGCCACGGCCCTGGGCTTCGTGGGCGATCTGCTCTTCGGCTCCCGCAGCGAGCTCTACCAGCGGCTCGTGGTGCGGGAGCAGAAGGTGGATCAGCTCTTCGCCTTTGGCGGGAACGCCAAGGACCCCGGCCTCTTCAGCGTCATCGCCCGGGTGAAGAAGCCGGAGGATGTGGGCGCGGTGCGCGAGGCCATCATGGATACCTTCGCCCAGGCCCGGGCGCTGCCCTTCTCCACGGGGCGGCTGGAGGAGGCCAAGGCGGAGGAACGGCTCGCCATGGCCCGCCGCCTGGATTCCACCAACGCCGTAGCGGGTTACGTGGCCCGGCTCCTCAGCTACGACCGGGATCCCGCCGTGCTCGAAGCCCTTCCGGCCCTGCGGGAGGCCGTCACCGTGGCGGACCTTTCCGCCATCGCGCAGGCCACCTTCCGGGATGCCCGGCTGGTGGAGACCGTCCTCGCCCACAAGGCCCTACCCCAGGGCTACACCCCCACCACGGAAGGGGTGGAGGCCCGGGCCGCCCGCCTGGAGGCGGTGCCCAAGCTGCCCCTCCTGGAGCAGCGCGCCGCCGCCTCGCCCCTGGTGAACTTCCGGGTGGCCTTCCGCGTGGGCAGCCTGCACGATCCCAAGGGCAAGGAGGGCCTGGCCCAGCTCACCGCCGCCATGATCTCCGAGGCGAGCACCCGGCAGCGCAGCGTGCAGGAACTCACGAAGGCCTACGGGGCCACGGGCAGCCGCCTGGGGGCCCTCGTGGACAAGGAGCGCACCTCCTTCACGCTCAACGCCCCCAAGGCCAAGGCCGCCGAGGCCCTGGAGCTGGCCCTGGAGCAGCTGCTGGAGCCGGGCACCACCGAGAGCGATTTCAAGCGCCTCAAGGCCCAGCAGCTGAACGCCCTCAACGTGGGCCTCAAGGCCAACAACGATGAGGAACTGGGAAAGCTGGCCCTGGAGGCCCGCATGTACGCCGAGCCCTATGGGCATCCCGTCCTCGGCACGGCGAGTGGCCTCGAAGCCATCACGCTGGAGGATGTGAAGGCCTTCGCCCGGACCTATTACTCCCAGAAGCGGATGGTGGTGGGGTTGGGGGGTGGCTACGACGATGCCTTCAAGGCGGCGGCCCTGCGGGGGCTCGGACGGCTGTCGGAGGTGGCGGCCCCTCCCGTGGCCTTCAGCGAGGCGGAGCACCTGGATTCCACCCACCTGCAGATCGTCACCAAGGAGACCCGCGCCACGGCCATCTCCTTCGGCATCCCCCTGCGGGAGCGGGATGACCAGGGCACGCCCATCGACGCCCGGGTGAATCGCGCGCACCCCGACTTCCCGGCCCTGTGGGTGGCCACCTCCTACCTGGGCCAGCA
Source organism: Acidobacteriota bacterium (assembly GCA_016192145.1). Classification (GTDB taxonomy): domain Bacteria; phylum Acidobacteriota; class Holophagae; order Holophagales; family Holophagaceae; genus JAFDVN01. The sequence continues at coordinate 102,977 of JACPUT010000013.1, forward strand.
CCGCAACAGCACCGGCGTGCTCTACCAGCACCTCCGCGAGGCGCGGGGGCTCAACTACGGCAACTACGCCTACCTAGAGGCCTTCCCCGGCGGCATGTTCCAGTTCCAGCCCGATCCCGGGGTGGCCCGCGCCTTCAACCACTGGCAGGTGTGGATCCGCCCCGTGGCGCCCGTGAACGGGCCCTTCGCCCTTAAGGCCGCCCTCTTCGAGGTGGACCGGCTCGTGAAGGGGGGCATCCCCGCGGAGGGCTTCGAATCCACGCGCACCTTCCTCGTGAAGTTCCTGGACCACCTCACGGACACGGGCGCCAACCGCCTGGGCCATGCCATGGATAACGCGGGCTTCGGCCTCCCCGAATATGGCCCCGCCTTCAAGGCCAAGCTCGGGGCCCTCACCAAGGCCGACGTGGACAGGGTGATCCGCAAGTACCTGCGCACCTCGGCGCTGGACATCGTCGTCATCACGAAGGATGCCGAGGCCTTCACGAAGGACTTCTTCGCCGAGGCTTGCGCCACACCGAAGTACGACGCCCCAAAGCCGGAGCTGAAGGTCGAGGATGAGGCCATCGCTCGCCTGAAGACGGACCTGAGACCCGAGGCCGTTACCGTCACGCCGCTGAGCGAGCTGTTCAAGTAACAGGATGGACAGGATAAAAAGGGATGGACAGGATGCCCTCGGAGTTCGGGGGATCATCCTGTTCATCCCGCCTTGATCTTGTTCATCCTGTTAATACACCGCTCATGACCCTCAAGCTCCTATTCCGCGCGCTGCTGGTGCTCGTCGCCCTCTACGGCGGCCTCTGCGCCGTGGTCTTCGCCGTGCAGCGGAGCCTCCAGTACTTCCCGGATCGCAGCACGGAGGCGGGGGCCCTGCAGCGCGCGGCGGCCTCGGGGCTGGTGCCCTGGCGGAACGCGCAGGGCGCCCTTCTGGGCTGGCGCAGGGCAGGGGGGTCGAAGGCGACGCGGCGCCTGCTCGTGTTCCACGGCAACGCGGGCAACGCCTTGGATCGGGTCTATTACATCCACCTCTTCGAGTCCCTTGGCGTCGAGGTGGTGCTGATGGAGTACCCGGGCTATGGGGCTAGGTCCGGGGAGATTTCGGAGGCCTCCCTGGTCGCCGCAGGCCGCGAGGCCGCCAAGTTGCTCGCGCAGGAAGGCCCGCTGCTGGTGCTGGGCGAGAGTCTGGGGTCGGGGGTGGCGTCCCAGGTGGCGGCGGCAACGCCCGGGGGCATCCAGGGGCTGCTGCTGGTGACGCCCTATGCGCGGATGTCGGAGGTGGGCGCTGAAGCCTATCCGTGGCTGCCGGTGAAATGGCTGATGCGGGATCGTTGGGACAACCTCGCGGCGCTTCCGAAGTACCCCGGTCCCGTGGCCATCCTCATCGCGGGGCGGGATGAAGTGGTGGGCGCCGCCCAGGGACACCGGTTGGCACAGGCCTGCCGGGGGCCCCTGAGGGTGTGGGTGCAGCCGGAGGCGGGCCACAACACCCTGAGCCTGGCGCCGCAGGGCGGCCACTGGGCGGAGCTGCTGAGTTTCGCTAGTGTGGCGACATTGAATTGACGACACCTTTAGAAGGCCATGGTCGCCACACGTGGCGGGGGTTTGGGGGTACGGCAGTACCCCCAAGGGGGTGACAGCAGAATCAAGCGCAGCTTGGTTCTGCGCCAGAGGGGGCCATGCCCCCATGGAAGTGCGCCGGCAGCAGCTCCCGGCGGGTGGTGTTAATTGGCTGCCGGTGCACTAGCGGGGGCAGCTGACCCCGGTTCCCTTCAATCCGCAGTAGCCCTCGGGATGCCGATCCAGATACTGCTGGTGGTAGGGCTCGGCGAAGTAGAAGGGCGGGGCGGGGAGGATTTCCGTGGTGATGGGCGCGAAGCCCTCGGCCCGGAGGCGGATGTCGTAGGCCGTGCGCGAGGCCTCGGCGGCGGCGCGCTGGGTGTCCGTGGTGGGGTAGATGCCGGAGCGGTACTGGGTGCCCTCATCATTCCCCTGCCGCATGCCCTGCGTGGGATCGTGGGCTTCCCAAAAGGTGGCGAGCAGGGCTTCGAAGGGGATCCGCTTGGGATCGAAGACCACCTTCACCACCTCCGCGTGGCCCGTTTCGCCGCTGCAGACCTCCTCGTAGGTGGGGTTGGGGGTGTGGCCGGCCTGGTAGCCCACGGCGGTATTGAGCACGCCGGGCAGGCGCCAGAAGAGGCGCTCCACCCCCCAGAAGCAGCCGGCGGCGAAATAGGCCACCTCGCTGCCCCTGGGCTCCGCTTCCAGATCCAGCCCCAGCACCCGGTGGGGTTCCAGGAGGCGCATGGCTTCGTTCCGGCCCGTGAGGGCCTCCCGGACGGTGGGGAGCACGAGCTTCTTCTTCTCGAAAAACATGGAAACCTCCGGACTCGGGCTGGGGCGCATCGGCTTCAGTAGCCCGGGCACGCTCCTGAATGTGACAATACCCAACCATGATCTACCTCGATCACAATGCCACCACCCCCGTGGACCCCGATGTCCTGGCGGCCATGCTGCCCTGGTTCACGGAACGCCATGGCAACGCCGGCAGCGCCCATGCCCTCGGGCACCTCTCCGAGGCCGCCGTGAACCGCGCCCGCGAGCAGGTGGCGGGGCTGTTGGGCTGCGATCCGGCGGAACTGGTGTTCACCTCCGGTGCCACCGAGGCCCTGAACTTCGCGATCCGTGGCGTGGTGGAGGCCTTCCCGGCCAAGCGGCACGTGGTGATCTCCGCCGTGGAGCACCCGGCGGTGCAGGCCCTGGCGACGTGGCTGGCTTCCCAGGGCGTGGAGGTTTCCGTCGCCCCGGTGGATGGGGAGGGCCGGCTGGATCTGGAGGCCTTCGACGGGCTGATGCGCGCCGATACGGCCCTGGCGGTGGTCATGGCGGCCAACAATGAGAACGGCGTGCTCAACCCCCTGGACGAGGTGGGGCGCCGCGTGAAGGCCAAGGGATCCCTGCTGCTGGTGGACGCCACCCAGGCCGTGGGCAAGGTGCCCGTGAGCGTGGCCCAGGGGCCCGCGGATCTGCTCTGCCTCTCCGCCCACAAGTTCTGCGGGCCCAAGGGCGTGGGCGCCCTCTTCATCCGCCGGGGCCTGCGCCTCAAGCCCCTGCTCATCGGCGGCGGTCAGGAGCGGGGCCGCCGGGGCGGCACGGAAAACGTGCCCGGCCTCGTGGGGCTGGGCGCCGCCGCGTCGTTGGCCTCGGAACGCCTGGGGTACCTGACCTGCGTGGCGGAACTTCGCGATCACCTCGAGGCCACCCTGCTGGCCGCCATCCCCCGCATGAGGGTGCTCGGCGCGGGGGCACCCCGCCTGCCCAACACGAGCCTGCTGGCCTTCGAGGGCGTGGAGGGCGAGGCCCTGCTGCTCCGCTTGGATCGCGCGGGCATCTGCGTCTCCACGGGATCCGCCTGCAGCACGGGCCACAGGGAACCCAGCCACGTGCTCCGGGCCATGGGTGTGGAGCCGGCTTACGCCAAGGGCACGCTGCGGGTGAGCCTGGGCCGCACCACCACGGCGCTGGAGGTGGAGGCCCTGGAGGACCTCCTGCCTGGGGTGGTCGCGGAGCTGCGGGGGGCGAGCGCCTTCAGCCGCTGAACCGGTTCAGTCATGCTGGGTGGTCCCTTGGGAGTCTCCATGCTGAATCGCGCGCTACCTGCCCTCATCGCCTTTCCGCTCCTGGCCCAGGCGCCCGCGGTTCCCGCCGACTTCGACGCCCTGGTGGCGAGGACCATGAAGGCCTTCGAGGTGCCGGGCCTTTCGGTGACCGTGGTGAAGGATGGCAAGGTGGCCCTGGCCAAGGGCTATGGCGTGCGCAAGCTGGGCTCGGCGGAACCGGTGGACGCCCACACGCTCTTCGGCATCGCCTCCAACAGCAAGGCCTTCACCGCCGCCTCCGTGGCCATCCTCGTGGACGAGGGCAAGCTCGCCTGGGATGACCCCGTCATCAAGCACCTGCCGGGCTTCAAGCTGGCGGATCCCTACGTGACCCGCGAGCTCACCATCCGCGATCTGCTCTCCCACCGCTCGGGCCTGGGCCTGGGTGCCGGGGACCTCATGTACTGGCCCGACACCACGTTCACCCGGGAAAAGGTGCTGGCGGGCGCCGCCCACCTGAAGCCGGCCTCCAGCCTCCGAAGCCGCTACGCCTACAACAACCTCGGCTTCGTGGTGGTGGGCGAGATCGTGGGGAAGGTGGCGGGCATGCCCTGGGAGGCCTTCGTGGCCGAGCGCCTCCTCAAGCCCCTGGGCATGACGGAGACCCACATCAGCAGCGATGGCATCCCCGACTCGGCCAACGTCGCCTTCCCCCATGCCAAGGGCTGGCGCCAGGACCGCCCCCTGGCCCCCACCGCGCGCACCCGGGATCAGGTCTGGGCCGCCGCGGCGGGCCTCAAATCCAACCTCCCGGATCTGGCCAAATGGGTGACCTGCCTCCTTGAGAAGGGGAAGCTGCCCGATGGCAAGCCGCTGATCTCCCCCAAGGCCCTCCACGAGATGTGGAGCCTGCAGATCCCCCTGCGCACCCCGGTGAACCCCACCGCGGGGATGGAAGAGGCGACGCCGCAGTTCTCCGGCTACGGGCTGGGCTGGTCCCTGCGCGACTATGCGGGACACAAGGTGGTCTCCCACACCGGTGGGCTCACGGGCATGGTCACCACGGTGGTGATGGTGCCGGATCAGAAGCTCGGCCTCGTGGTGCTCACCAACCAGGAACAGGGGGATGCCTTCAACGCCCTGGTCTACAGCCTCCTGGATCACGCCCTGGGCCGCCCCCCGAAGGATTGGACCGCCCTGCTGCGGAAGCGTCATGCGGATCGCCTGGCCGAGAACCAGAAGGCCCTGAAGGAGGCGGAGGCCAAGCGCGACAAGGCCAGCCGCCCCAGCCTCCCCCTGGAGCGCTACGCCGGCACCTACCACGATGCCTGGTATGGGGATGTGGTCATCGCCCAGGAGGGTGGCAAGCTGGCCATCCGGCTCACGCCGACCTCCGTCGCCGTGGGGGAGCTGCAGCCCTGGCAGCAGGACACCTTCCGCGCCGTGTTCCAGGATCCCGACTTCCCCGACGCCTACCTCACCTTCCGCCTGAATGCCGCCGGCGCCATCGAATCCATCAAGATGGTGCCCACCAGCGACCTGGCGGACTTCAGCTTCGATTACCAGGATCTGGATCTGCGGCCGGTGAAGGGGAAGTAGGGCCGGGGAGGAAGGAAAAACAAAACCGGAGATGAACAGAAATGAACGGAGATGGAACCTCGAGTTGCCATCACCGTTCATCACCGTTCATCACTGACTTTCTTTTCAGGACATTGATTCCGCGGCGTTGCGCACCAATTCGGATTGAAAAATTTGCCAGTGATGAACCACTAGTGTCCGGCTTATATCCCTAGCAATCACGGGAAACCCAGTGGTGGTACACATTCAAGAGACATAGAAGTTGGTGTCGATTTGAACGGCGGCGTCGATTTTCGGAGTAGTTTTCGGGGAATCCCTC
>JACPUT010000014.1 GCA_016192145.1 Acidobacteriota bacterium
CGCTGGGACCTGAACACCTCGGTCCTAGAAGGCATGAACAACAAGATCAAGGTGATCAAGCGCATGGCCTACGGCTACCGAGACGACGCCTACTTCTTCCTCAAAATCCGGGCGGCCTTCCCCGGAGTTTCACGATGAACCCGAAAAAAGGAGGCAGGCATGAACCTTCAAGATCAGCTTTACGCTGCATGGGGGGAACTTCGCAGGGCGGAGGTCCCTTGGGAAAGGGCGATCAGCGAGGCATGGGAGGCCCTGGGGCTTGAGGACGAAGCCGTGAACCATCGGTGGTTCTGTGAAGAGCTGAGTTCGATTGAAGCGGCCCCCCATGAAATGGTGGAGGCCCTATTCTGTGTGGCCGTGCTTAGGGTCCAAGGCCCCCCTCTCTGAGGTTGGGCCGGCCGAAGGAACGAATTGGCTTCAGGATCCTCGCCCGGGAGGGTCGGTAGGCAAGGCCAGTGATATGCTGGCCGCATCCTCCCGGAGAAGACATGGAAACGCAAGCCGCGCCCGCGAAGGCAGATAGCCCTTTGCCCATCAAAGGCATCCTCCTGTTGCTCATGGTTCCTGCCTTCTTGGTCTGGGCGGTGTGGCTCATGGTGAGCACGGAGGCGAATGCGGACGTGCCGAAGGTCCAGGGTCCGGCTTTGGTGCAAGCCTTTGAGGGCTGGCGCGGCCAGGTGACGGCCGCGCTGAAGGAGAGCGATGCCCAATGGGAGGCGGTACAAGAGCTGGTCCGCCACCAGCGTCCCCGCTTGACCATCCTTCAAGCCTCCAACGAGGCCCGGAAGGTTCACTGGCAGGCCATCGCGCGCCTGGAGGCTCTGGAGGGGCGGTCTCCCTCCGAGATGTCTGAGAATGCCCTGCGCAGCATGGAGAAGGTGCGAGAGGCCTTGATAAAGGGCCTACAGGCCCGCTCCGTCTTCCACACCTGGCTGGAGATGTTGGCCGAGGGTCAGTACTCCAACGCGCTGGACGTGGCGATCAAGGCGAAGGACGCGGACGAGGCCATGAGACAGGCTCTCGGTCAGTTGGAGACTCTCACCAACTCCGTGAAAGTTCAGGAGGCCTCCAAGTAGCTCAGAACTTCAGCGGCAATGCCTAGAAGAAGCGCCGGGGATTGCCCGGCGCTGACTTTGTTCCTGGTTGTGGATCTGTTGTGGAGGTTGGAACTAGCCTCGCTCGTAAATGTGGTCGGGGCGATAGGATTCGAACCTACGACCCTCTGCTCCCAAAGCAGATGCGCTACCAGGCTGCGCTACGCCCCGATGCTTACAGTCTAGCGGCTACTTGCCCGCCAGGGTGACGCTTCGCAGGTTGAGGCCGTTGCGCTGGAGATCCATGATCTGGCCGGCGAGGCCCACGAGGAGGCGGGTCTCGAGGTCTTCGCGGCCCACCTTGGTGGCGCCGGCGGGGGGCATGGCGGCCAGGGCGGAGGCTTGGAGATCTTTGGACCAGGAGAGGGCGAGGTCGAAGCTGACCTTCTTGGGGCCGCTGGTGAGTTCACCGGAGAGGTTGGTCATGAGGCCGTCGCCGCCGTAGGTGAGGCGCAGGAAGCCCGGGCCTTCCATGCCCCGGCTCTGGTTGGCGATGCTGATGGCCTGGATGTGGCCCTTGGCGTCGTAGCTGAAATCCATGCGGGTCTGCACACCCTGCTCATCGTTGCGGAACTCGAGGCGGTAGGGGAGCTTCGTGGTCTTGTCCACGGCGACCTCGAGGCGGCCGCGCTTCCAGAAGCCCAGGGTCTCGGCCATGTTCTGCTCGCGCTTCTTGGGGTCCCAGGCCTTGGTGGGGGCGTTGAAGACGAGGCGCTGCAGGGTGCGGCCGCCGGACTGCTCCTCGCCGGCGACGCTGGGGGTGAACATGGGGCTGTCCACGTACACGGCCTTGATGTCGTTCAGGGTGGAGCGGAACCAGGCCAGGTAGGTCTTTGGGGGGTTGGCCTCGGCGGGATCGATGCGGGTGGTGTAGATGTTGTTCTGCTTGCTGTAGAGGAAGCCCCTGTCGCCGCGGCGCTGGCTCAGGAGATCGCCGAAATCGCCGCCCAGCTCGGTGCGGTAGTCGCCGTTGGCGAAGTAGGTGCTATTCACCTTCAGGGAGACGTTGCCGCCCTTGCTGTTGCCCTTCGCTACGCCCTGGCTGAGCTGATCCACCTTGGCGTTGACGGCGGCACCGGAGAGGCTGATGCCCAAGCTGCCCTGCATCTTCACGGCGGTGACGCCCTGGTAGGGGGCGCCGAACCAGCCGGCGTTCACGGCGTCGAGCACTTCGACGAGGGTGCGGCGGGCCACCTCGGCGCCTGGATTGGCGACCTTGGCGGCCGGCTTGGCCGGAGCGCCCTGAGGGGCCGCTTCGCGGGGGGCGGCCTGGAGGGCCAGGGGCAGGGTGAGAGCTAGGGTGAGGAACTTGGACATCGTCATCTCCAACGGGTTAGTGTGCCTCAGCCCTGGACAGGTTCCGCCCGGCGGAGCCGGAAGCAGGACTGGCATAGGGCATTGCTGGGATCTTCGGGCAGGAAGGGCAGGTATTCCCGGGCCCCGCAGGCCACGCAGGTGATCTGCGTGAGCACCTTGGTCTCCAGCTTTCCGCGCTTGGATTGGAAGGAACGGCGGTAACAGCTGGGGCATAGGAAGAATTTCTCCCCCGGCAGCACCGTGAAGGCCCCACCACACTTGGCGCAGGATTTTTCCCGCGGATCCGTGGGCTTGGGGGGCTGCGCCGGGGCCCGTTTCACGAGCCTGGCCGCAGGCTTCGCGGCGCCGGGCGCCGCGGGGACGGTGTCCCCATCTGGTTTGGGAGGTTTCCCTTCGCTCATCGTTATGTCCGTGTTGGCCCTCCTGGGGGCCAGGGACCAGTCTACCGGAGCCTCCGGTCGCTGGCCATGGTCGCGGGGGATCCGGAGCCATCGTGACGGGCGGCACGAAGCCCTCCGGAGTGCGATAGTTGGAGGCATGAACGCCGCCGAACCCCTGCTGGAACCCCTGCTGCGAGGAGAATTCCGAGCCCTGGGCCGGGCCATGAGCTGGATGGAGGATGGCCACCCGGGAGCCCCCGCCCTCATGGCGGCCCTCTGGCCGAGGCTGGGCCGGGCCACCGTGGTGGGGCTCACGGGGGCGCCCGGGGCGGGCAAGAGCACCCTCACGGATCGGCTCGCCCAAGCCCTGCGCAAGGAGGGTCTCAAGGTGGGCATCCTCGCCGTGGATCCCACGAGCCCTTTCAGCGGCGGCGCCATCCTCGGCGATCGCATCCGGATGGGTCGCATCGCGCCGGATCCCGGCGTCTTCATCCGCTCCCTGGCCACCCGGGGCGCCCTCGGGGGTCTCTCGCGCGCCACGCAGGACGCCATCGATCTGCTGGACGCCGCCGGCTTCGACTGGATTCTCGTGGAGACGGTGGGTGTGGGGCAGGATGAGGTGGACGTGGTCTCCTGCGTCCACACCTGCTGCGTGGTGCTCGTGCCGGGGCTGGGCGACGAAATCCAGGCCCTCAAGGCCGGGATCATGGAAGTGGCCGACCTCTTCGTGTTGAACAAGGCCGATCGGGATGGCGTCGAACAGCTGGAGGCCGAGATCGAAGGCATGAAGTCCCTGGCCCATGGGGGTCCTTGGGATCCGCCGGTCTTCCGAACCGTGGCCCAGCTGGGCCAGGGCGTGGCCGAGGTCATCCAGGGGATCCGGGAGCACGGGGCCTGGTTGCGCCAGGGGGATGGGCTCGCCCGGAAGGCCCGGGAGCGGGCCCGCCTCCGCTTCGAGGCCCTGCTGGCCGAGGAGACCGTGCGCAGGGCCAAGGCCCGGGCGGGCTCGGCCCGCCTGGAAGCGGCCATCGCGAGCATCGCGGCCCATGCCCAGGATCCCTACCGCGCGGTGGGCTCTTTCCTGGATGAAAGCCCGGAGCCTTCCGGCCGATAGGCCAAGGGTGAGCCGAAAGTCACCCCACCTCGAAGAACCCGACGAGATCCGCATGGCCTTCCAGAGGCTTTGCGAAGGCCAAGGTGCCGTCGAGCTGCAGCTGAACAACCTCAAGGGCAACTTCCCCGTGCTGGCGGAAAGCCCAGGAAGGGTGGTGCTGGGCATCTCCGACGTCACCCGGGGGCAGTGGGGCCTCAAGCCCGGCATGAAGCTCACCCTGCACATGCAGGATCGGGGCATCCCCTACGAGGCGACGGTGGATTTCCAGGGGCATGGGCGGCTGGAGGGGGAGGAGGCCTGCCATATCGGCATACCCCGGCTGCTGCGGGCCCTGGAGGAGCACCGGCTCGCGGAGTACGTGCCGGGCCGGGGGCTGCCCTGCACCTTCAGCACCCAGGCCCAGGACATCCTCCGGGGCTCGGCCGTCGCCTTCGGAGAGGAGGGCATGGAGCTGGAGCCCCCCGACGAAAAGGTCACGCTGCCCGAACGCCTGCGTCTCAACGGGAAGACCCACCTGGAGCTGCACCACGAGAAGGACGGCACCCTCGTCCTGGCCGCCAAGGTGGCCTACTACCGGGAGAAGGTGTGGGGCCTGCGCTTCACGGAGGAAACGGACCCCCATGTGCTTGGGCAGTACCGCGCTTGGCTCATGGGGGCCCGGCGCATGCAGATGCAGCGGGACCGCGAGCGCTTCGACCCCAAGGGCCGCGCGGCCCCCAAGGCCGCTCCGGAGGCGCCCAAGCTGGGCACCCAGGCCATTCTGCTGGCGGAGAAGGACCCCGTGGTGCTCGTCCTCTCCGAGGGGGACGCGCTGCCCAAGCGCCTGGCCGAAACCCTGGGCCGCAAACTCGGCGTGGCCTTCCTCGACTATGTGAAGGGCCCGGTGAAGCCGACGCTGGCCACCCTGGGGGCGGGCGATGAGGATTGGGGGCGCGTCAAACTCATCGTGGTGAGCACGAAGCTCCGCCTCGCCAGCCCCCTGGAGGTGGTGAAGCAGCTGGCGGGGCCCGAAGGCTGCCAACTCCCCATGCTCATCTGCGGTTCCGAGGAGGATGCGGAAGTCCGGCGGAATCGCGCCATCGCCGCGGGCGCCGTGGACTACGTGGTGGTGGAGCCCTTCCACGTGCTCAAGGTGATGAAGGTCCTCGAGGAGACCATCCGGATGTTCGGCTGAGGAGGCTCCTGGCTCTGGGCTATGGGCTCTCGCTGAGCACGACCCATCCCGTCACCCCAAGTGGGTCGCGCTCAGCCAAAGCCCAGAGCCCAGAGCCTACTTGTGATACGGGCTGCCCCGCAGGATCGCGAAGGCCCGGTAGAGCTGCTCCAGGAACATCACGCGGCTCAGCTCGTGGGGGAAGGTCATGGGGCTGAGGGAGAGCTTCTCTTTCACCTCGGCTTTGAGGGCGGGGTCGAAACCGTGGCTGCTGCCGATGGCGAAGCAGAAGCTCTCGCCCCGATCCACGCGCTCGCCGATCCACGCGGCGAAGGCCTCGCTGGTGCGCACGGGCCCGGCCGGGTCCAGCAGCACGGCGCACCGGGCGGCCTTGAGCTTGGGGCGGAGGCGCTCGGCTTCGTCCTTCAGGGCCTTGGTGGGGTCCCCTTTCCCTTCCGTCAACTCCGTTACCTCCAGCCGTACGAAGGGTTTGAGCATGTCGACGTAGTGTTTCTCCAAGTCGCGCAGCGGCGCGAGGCGGAGCTTTCCGAGGGTGACGAGGGACACGGGGTGCATGGAATCCAGGATAGGACCGGGGTCACGAAGAATCCCGTTGGCAATGAGTTATGAACAGGGCACGATCCTTTCATACGATAATGCGTGTGTCACGGAGGCGTCATGACGTCGCACTGGAACCGAATCCTGCCCCTCAGCGCGCTGGTGCTGACCCTTGCCTGCGATAGCGGAAGCGGCACGCCGACCACGGCGCCGCTGGCCGCCAAGGAGCCCCGGGACATCCTCGCCCACCTCCAGTACCTCTCCGCGAAGAAGGATTATCAGCACCTGGTGCTCATCGCCCCCGCGGAGCCCGTGGTGCTCTTCCCCTCCGCCCGCTGGTTCAACAGCCAGGCGGCCCAGCTGGGAATCACGCTGAGCGACGACGAGATCAAGGGCCTCAAGGTCGAGGGCCTCATGGACAAGCTCGACAACCTGCCGGGCGCGCCCATGCCGGGCTATGACCTTCCCGAAGCCCGCAACGCCTTCTACGCCGGCCTCTACCGCCTCATCAAGGGCTTCAGCCCCGAGGAGTGGAACGCCATCCGCGTGCAGGAAGTGCGGCAGAACCCCTCGAATCTCCGCATCATGGACGTCACCTTGGCCAAGGATGGAACGGCCATCATGAAGGTGGCCTGCATCAAGAAGGCCGATGGCACCTGGGGCATCACCAACATCGAATACAAGGTGGGGCTCGTGAAAAAGGCGCCCGCGAAGTAGCTGCTCCAAAACAAAAGGTGCCACAGGGCACTTCCGACGAGTGAGGGCTGGGAATCTTCCCGGCCCTTGCTATGCTGGCTTGTTTTGCGCGACCCCGTGACGGGTGTCAATGCGTCGAGGTGTTCATGACGGACCACATCAACCTCTTTGAAAGCGTCAACCGCCAGTTCGACGAAGCGGCCGACATCCTGGGCTTCACGCCGGACGTGCGCGAGGTGCTCAAGACGCCCTACCGTGAGGTGAGCGTGGCCCTCCCCATCCAGATGGATGACGGCACCCTCAAGGTCTTCCACGGCTTCCGCGTGCAGCACAACGGCGTGCGCGGCCCCCAGAAGGGCGGCATCCGCTTCCACCCGGAGGTGGAGCTGGATGAAGTGCGCGCCCTGGCGAGCCTCATGACCTGGAAGACGGCCGTCGTGAACATCCCCTTCGGCGGCGCCAAGGGCGGCATCAACTGCGACCCCGCCACCATGTCCAAGCGCGAACTGGAGACGCTGACCCGCCGCTACATCTCCAAGATCTCCATGGTGCTCGGCCCGAACCGCGACATCCCCGCCCCCGACGTGAACACCAACGCCCAGACCATGGCCTGGGTGATGGACGAGTACGGTCGCAAGAACGGGTACCAGCCCGCCTGCGTCACCGGCAAGCCCCTCGAGCTGGGCGGCAGCCAGGGCCGTGAGGCCGCCACCGGCAAGGGCGTGGCGATCATCACCCGCGAAGCCTGCGGCGCCATCGGCCTGCCCCTCAAGGGCGCCCGCGTGATCCTTCAGGGCTTCGGCAACGTGGGCTCCTACACCGCCAAGTTCCTCGTGGAGATGGGCGCCAAGATCGTCGCCGTGGCCGACCACGCCGGCGGCGTGCGCAACGCGGGTGGCCTCGACGTGGCCGCCCTCATGGCCTACGTGAAGCAGAACAAGGGCAGCGTCAACGGCTTCGCCGGCGGCGAGGCCTTCGACAAAGACACGATCTTCGCGCAGGACTGCGACATCCTCATCCCCGCGGCCCTGGGCGGCGTGCTCAACAAGGAAACCGCCCACGGCGTGAAGGCCAAGCTCATCGTGGAGGGCGCCAACGCCCCCACCTCGCCCATCGCCGATCACATCTTCAAGGAGAAGGGGATCACCGTGATCCCCGACATCCTGGCCAACGCCGGCGGCGTCACCGTCTCCTACTTCGAGTGGGTGCAGAACCTCCAGCAGTTCTTCTGGGAAGAAGCCGAGGTCTTCGAGAAGGAAGAGAAGATCATGGTGCAGTCCTTCCACGACGTGCACGCCAAGGTGAAGAAGCACGCCTGCTCGTTCCGGGCCGGCGCCTTCGTCCTCGCCCTCGAGCGCGTGCGCAAGGCCAACGAGCTGCGGGGCTGGTAGGGGGAAAGCCTCGGGTCCTTAGTCCTTAGTCCTTAGTCCTTGGTCCTTAGCACCTTGGCGCCGGCCCCTGGATGGGTCGGAGGCAGCCAAGGACTAAGGACCAAGGACTAAGGTCTTTTTCCTCGCCTTTCCTTGAAATCCTTGGGAAAATCATCCGGTTCGGCCGTCGGGGCGTCCCAGAAACGCGGCCTAGGAGGATGCAATGTCCAAGAAGATCGTGCACGTCGTGGGCACCGGCACCATCGGCGAGCCCCTCATCGGTCTCCTCACCCACTTCCAGAAGGAGCTGGGCATCGATGAGGTGACCTTCCACAAGCACTCCGTCTCCGACCGCCCCAAGGTGAAGGCCCTCGTGAACCGCGGCGCCAAGCTGGCCGTGGACGCCGACAAGATGGAGGCCTTCAAGACCGAGGGCATGCCCGCCGTGTACACCCACGAGCAGGCCCTGGAGCAGGCCTCCGTCATCATCGACTGCAGCCCCAAGGGCCTGGAGATGAAGGAGAAGGTCTACAAGAACTACGAGCACAACACGCTGGGCTTCATCGCCCAGGGCTCCGAGTTCGGCTTCGGCAAGATGTACGCCCGCGGCATCAACGACGAGGTCATCGACATCGCAAAGGACAAGTACGTCCACGTCGTGAGCTGCAACACCCACAACCTCTCCTGCCTCCTGGAGACCCTCGTCCTCTCCGAGGGCAACGACAACCTCGTGGAAGCCAGCTTCGTCTGCATGCGCCGGGCCAACGACATCAGCCAGGTGAAGGACTTCTGCCCCGCGCCCCAGGTGGGCTCCCACAAGGATGGCAAGTTCGGCACCCACCACGCCCGCGACGCCCACCACCTCTTCCAGACCAAGGGCCTCGAGCTGAACCTCTTCAGCTCCGCCGTGAAGCTCAACACCCAGTACATGCACTCCCTGTGGTTCGACCTCCGCGTGAAGAAGGCCACCACCAAGGAAGAGCTGCTCAAGAAGATCAAGGGCAACGACCGCATCGCCATCACCGACAAGAAGGACGCCAACGCCGTGTTCTCCTTCGGCCGCGACCAGGGCCATTTCGGCCGCATCCTCAACCAGACCGTGATCCCCACCAGCACCCTGCACATGCCCAACGAAAACCGCATCGTGGGCTTCTGCTTCACCCCCCAGGATGGCAACAGCCTGCTCTCCAGCCTGGCCGCCGCCGTGCGCTACCTCCAGCCCCAGGATTGGGAGAGCCGCATCCAGTGCCTCAAGCCGTTCTTCTTTGACGAAGTCTAGTTTTTGGATCTCCAGCAAAAAGGGCCGCCTTCGCGGCCCTTTTTGCTGGATGTTGGGGAGGATGGAAAAGGAAACTGGGGAATGATGCTGATCCGCGCCGCCCTCCTGGATGCCCCCGAGCAGGGCCGTCTTCGCTTCGTCGAGGACGGGGCCCTGCTTCTGGAGGGCGCCCGCATCCAGGACGCAGGCCGGGCGGAGGATCTGCTGCCCCGCCACGCGGGGATCGAGGTCCACGACCTCCGCCCCCTGTGGGTGCTGCCGGGCCTGATCGATCTCCACACCCACCTGCCCCAGTTGGAAGCCGTGGCCCAGGACGGGCTCACGCTGCTGGATTGGCTGGAGACGCACATCTTCCCCACGGAAGCCCGCTTCGCGGATCCGGTGCACGCGAAGGAGGTGGCCAGGGCCTTCTTCAGGGGCTGCCTGCGGGAGGGCACCACCACGGTGGTGGCCTACGGCAGCAGCCACCCCGAGGCGGCGGAGCTGGCCTTCCGGGAGGCGGAGACCGCCGGCCTCCGGGCCGTCCTGGGACCGGCCCTCATGGATCGGAACGCGCCGGTGGCGTTGCTCCGCTCCGCCGACCGGGCCCTCTTTGAGCTGGAGTCCCTGGGCAACGCCTGGCATGGCCGCCATGGCCGCCTGGAACTGGCGGTGGCCCCGCGCTTCGCCCCCAGTTGCACGCCCACCCTCATGCGGGGGGCCGCGGCGGTGGCCGCCCGGTTCGATGCGGTGATCGAAACGCACTTGGCGGAGACGCCCGCCGAGATCGCCTGGGTGGAGAACCTCTTTCCGGAGGCACCCCACTACACGGGCGTTTACGAGGCCATGGGCCTCCTGGGGCCGCGCACCCTCCTGGGCCACGGCATCCACTTGAGCGCGGAGGAGCGGGACGTCCTCAGGGCCTCGGGCGCCTCCATCGTCCACTGCCCGCGCTCCAACGCCTTCCTGCAGAGCGGCACCATGCCCCTGCGCCGGTGGCTGGAGGAGGGGCTCCCCGTGGGCCTGGGCACGGACGTGGCCGCGGGGCCCTCCCTCTCGATGTTCGAAGAGATGGGCTTCGCCTGCCAGGCGGCCAAGCTCCGGGGGGAGCCCATCGGCGTGGCCACGGCCCTCCATCTCGCCACCCTCGGCGGCGCGAGGGCCCTGGGCTGGGAAGCCCGGCTGGGCACGCTCGACGCCGGCAAGGAGGCCGACTTCATCCTCGTGGATCCGGCCCTGGCGGATCCCCTGGGGCGGGAGTCCAGCGAGCCTCAAACGGTGCTCTCCCACCTGCTCTACCGGGCCCGGCCGGGCCTCGTGCGGGGCGCCTACGTGCAGGGGGTCCGATGCCTCTGAAGCGGATCCTCGCGGGGCCCGTGGAGGATGCGGCGCGGGGCCTGCTCGGCTGCGAGCTGGTGCGGGAGGACGTCGTGCTCCGCATCGTGGAGGTGGAGGCCTATGCCGGCCCCGAGGACACCGCCAGCCACGCGCGCCATGGCCGAACGGCGCGCAATGCCCCGATGTGGGGTGCCCCCGGCCGGGCTTACCTCTACTTCTGCTACGGCATGCACTGGATGCTCAACGTGGTCACGGGCCCCGAGGGCGTGGCCAGCGCCGTGCTCATCCGCGGTGCGGAAGTCCTGGCGGGGATGGACACGGTGCTCGCCCGCCGCAGGGCGGCCAAACCCTCGGCCCAGATCTGCGCGGGGCCGGGTAAGGTGGCCCAGGCCCTGGGGCTCGCCCGCGAATCCGATGGCCTCGACCTCCTGCGGGCCGAGGGTCTCCACCTGCGGCCCGGCCTCACCCCGGGCGCCATCCTGAGCGGGCCCCGGGTGGGCATCGGGTTCGCCGTGGAACCCGATCGCCTGCGCTCCTGGCGCTTCGCCCTCGCGGGCAGTCCCGCCGTGAGCCGCCCCCGGATCGCCCCATGATGGCCACTACCCTCCTACTGGTGTTCCTCAAGGGCATCCTCGTGCAGGGATGGCTGGCCCTCCTGTTCCGCCGCCATTCCAAGCGGGCCTGGTTCTGGGCGCTGTTGGCGCTGGATGCGCTCTGGGGCTTCTGGGTGCTCTACCGCATGCGCGGCGGCAGCATCGTGACCTGGCGGCAGCCGGCCCTCTTCTTCTGGATCCTGACGCACCTCACCTTCGGGGCCGTGGCCACGGTGGAGACCCTGGCCCGGATGCTGCCCTGGCCCCGCTTCATCCGCGTGGTGGGCGGGTCCCTGGTGCTCCTGGCTGTGGGTTTCTCCGCCTGGGGCTTGGCGGAGGCCTACGGCCCGCCCCGGCGGGAGGAGGTGCAGCTCAGCTTCCCGGATCTCCCCCAGGCCTTCGACGGGTACCGGATCCTGCTCATCTCGGATGTCCACGCGGGGCCCTACGCGGGATCCCGCACCCTCCGCCAGTGGGGGCGGACCATGGCCGACATGGACGCGGACCTCCTGGTGGGAGCGGGGGATTTCATCTCCTACTGGCCCCAGGAGACGGAGGCGCTGCGCGAGCCCTTCGCCGCCCTCCATCCCCGGGATGGCCGGGTGGGCGTGCTGGGCAACCACGATCGGTACCGCACCTCCATGGAGGTGGCCCGGCGCTTGGAAAACCAGGGGTGGCGGATCCTCACGGATGAATCCATGGCCATCGAGCGGGGTGGGGAGCGGTTGCTGCTCATGGGCATCGGCCACCCCGAGGACGAGGATCCCGACAGCTTCAAGCCCCCGTGGCATCCCGTGCCTTCGGGTCCGGGGTTCCGCATCGGCATCGTCCATACCCCCATGCTCTGGCCCGCGCTGCGACAGGTGGGGGCGAGGCTGAGCCTGGCGGGCCACACCCATGGTGGCCAGATCAACCTGGATCCCCTCGTGAACGTCGCCCGGGTGAACGTGGGATATGTCGCGGGCCTCTACGAAAAGGGCCCGGATCGGCTCTTCGTGACGAAGGGTCTGGGATGCACGGCCCTGCCCTTCCGCATCCGCTGCCGCCCGGAGATCGTGCGGATCACCCTGCGCAGGGGTTGATCCTGCATGGGATCGTAAAAATGACAGCCGAATCCTAAATATACCCCGATCTCCAAAAACTAAGATCGGTCGGGAACATGACGATGCGAGGAAGTCCTAATTATAAGGAATTCCTTTGTCTGTACATCCAGCCTCTCCCAAGTCAGGCGGGTGGACCCCCGCCAGGGTCGCCTTGCTGGGCCTCGGGGCCCTGGGACCCTTGGTGGTGTCGGGAGGCAGCGGGGCGGGGTGGGTTTGGGGCCTGGGTTTCGCGGCGCTGGGCGCCTGGCTGCTTCCGCGCGGCCCCCTTGCGCCTGAGAAAGAGCCCGTGGAGGCATCCCCGGCCACGCCCACTCCCGTGAACCCCGTGCCCTTTCCCCTGGCCACCGCCGTGGTTCCCCTCTGGCGCAGCAACGCCCAGTCGGTCCACGACCAGACCGAGGAGGCCATCACCAGCCTCACGGCTCGCTTCGCGGGGATGCAACGGCAGCTCATGGACGCCGTGGGCGCCGCCGAGCAGGGTGCCGAGGTCAACCTCCAGGGCGTGATCGCGGAGAACCAGCGGCAGCTGGAGGCCGTGGTGGTGCGCCTCGAGGAGGCCCAGGCCCAGCGCACGGCCCTCCTGGAGCAGGTGGGCGAATTGGCCGGCTTCACGGAGCAGCTGCAGCAGATGTCCGCTGAAGTCACCGCCATCGCCAATCAGACCAACCTCCTGGCCCTCAATGCCGCCATCGAGGCCGCCCATGCCCGGGAGCACGGCAAGGGCTTCGCGGTGGTGGCCGAGGAAGTGCGCAAGCTCTCGGAGCGCTCCGGCCGGGCGGGCCTGCAGATCACCGAAAAGATCCAGTGGATGGATGAATCCCTGCGCAAGACGCTGGAGGCCGTCCACGCCTTCGATACCCGGGATGCGGAGCTGATCCGCAACACCGAATTCACCATCGAGGAAGTGGTGTCCTCCTTCGACATCGCCTCACGGATGCTGGCCGCTTCCGCCTCCAACCTCGAGACGGTGAACGGCGAGGTGCAGCGGGAGGTGGAGGGCGCCATCTACAGCCTGCAATTCCAGGATCGCGTGGGCCAGATCCTTCGCAACGTCATCCGGGACATGAGCAAGTTCGAAACCACGGAAGGCGTCCATGCCTTGGGACCCGATGAGGTCAAGGCCTGGATCTCCGAGCTCGAGCGCACGTACACCACCAACGAGGAAAGGCGGGTTCATTCCAGACCGGCCTCCGGCGCCTCCACCGACGATTCCGACCTCACCTTCTTCTGAGCGAGATCATGGCCAAGACCATCCTCATCATCGACGATTCCACCAGCCTCCGGCAGGTGGTGAACATCACGCTCACCAACGCGGGCTTCGAGGTGATCGAAGCCTGCGATGGCAAGGATGCCCTCGCCAAACTGGACGGACGGAAGATCCACCTGATGGTCTGCGACGTGAACATGCCGAACATGGATGGCATCAGCTTCCTGAAGGCCGCCAAGGAGGATCCCCGCTACAAGTTCACGCCCATCATCATGCTCACCACCGAAGCAGGTGAGGAAAAGAAGAAGGAAGGCCAAGTCGCCGGCGCCAAGGCCTGGATGGTGAAGCCTTTCAAGCCCGAGCAGATGCTCGTCGCCGTCTCCAAGCTCATCCTTCCCTGATCCGGGAGACGCCATGCTCACCTTCGAGAGTACCCAGCGCAAAGGGAAGGTCCTCATCCAGCCCAGGGGCGAACTGACGATCTTCACCGCGGCCCAGGCCAAGCGGGAGTTCGCGGACGCGCTGGAGGCCCATGCGGATCCCGAGGTGGATCTCTCCGCCGTGGAGGAGATGGATACCGCGGGCGTACAGGTGCTCCTGTGGGCCCGCCGCGAGGCGGCCCATCGGGGCAGGGCCCTGCCCTTCGTGGACCACAGCCCCGCGGTGATGGAAGTGTTCGACCTGCTCAACCTGGTGGGGATCTTCGGAGATCCCATCTTCATCACCCCCTCCCAGAGCTGAGGCCCACCCGTGGACATGGATCTCGCCAAGCAAACGTTCATCCAGGAGGCGCTGGAGCTCCTGGCCGCCATGGAATCGGCCCTGCTGGCCTTCGAGGATCAGGAGGATCCCACCGAATCCATCAACGCCATCTTCCGGGCGGTGCACACCATCAAGGGCAGCGCCGGGCTCTTCGGCCTGGAGGGCATCGTCCGCTTCGCCCACACCCTGGAAACGGTGCTGGATCGGGTGCGCAACCATGAGGTGACCCTCAACCACGCCGCCATCAGCCACCTCCTGGAATGCCACGATCACCTCGCGGGCATGATCGGCGACCTGGCCACCCACCCCGATGGATCCGCCGAACTGGATCCCCGGGGGCGCGAGCTCCTGGAGGGTCTCGTGCCGATGCTCGCCGGCCCGGAGGATGCCGGGCATGCGGTGGTGGAGGTGGGATCCCGGCCCGCGGGGCCCGATCCCGCGGCGCCGGTGAAGGAAGGCCCCGATTGCTGGCACCTCTCGCTCCGGTTCGGGCCCCAGGTGCTCCAGGACGGCATGGATCCCCTCTCCTGCCTCCGGTACCTCAGCACCCTGGGCCGCATCGTGCACCTCTACAGCCTCCTCCAACTGCCGGAGGGAGAGGCCTACAATCCCGAACTCTGCTACCTCGGCCTCGAGGTGGAACTGGAGACCGCCGCCGACCGTAAGACCCTGGAGGAGGTTTTCGAATTCGTCCGTCAGGACAGCATCATCCGGCTGATCCCCCCCCACTCCAAGATCCGAGAGTACGTCTCCCTCATCCAGGAAGCCGGGGAAACCGGCGGCCTCCTGGGCGACATCCTCATCAAGTGCGGCTGCATCTCCAGCGAGGACCTCAAGCAGGCCCTGGTCGTCCAGAACGAGGAGGATGCCGCGCAGGGCGGGCCTCACCGCCGCCTGGGGGAGATCCTGATCGAAGAGAAGGCGGTGCCCCCCGCGGTGGTGGCCGCGGCCCTGGAGAAACAGCGTCGGCCCCAGGAACGGCAAGGCATGGAAGCCAAGGTCATCAAGGTCCAAGCCGACAAGCTGGATCGCCTGGTGGACCTCGTGGGCGAGCTGGTCATCGCGGGGGCCTCCGCCCATGTCCAGGCGGCCGCCTCCAAAGTGGCGGGCCTCGTGGAATCCACGGCCATCGTGAACAAGCTGGTGGAGGAGATCCGAGATAACGCGCTGAGCCTTCGCATGGTTCAGATCGGCGAGACCTTCACGCGTTTCCGCCGGGTGGTGCGGGATCTCTCCAAGGAGATGGGCAAGGCCATCGAGCTGGAGATCCACGGCGGGGACACGGAGCTGGACAAGTCCATCGTCGAAAAACTCAGCGACCCCCTCTTGCACATCGTGCGCAACGCCATCGACCACGGCATCGAGTCCGTGGAGGTGCGACGGGCCCGGGGCAAGTTGGATACGGGGTCCCTGGCCCTCAGCGCCCTGCACGATTCAGGCAGCATCGTCATCGAGATCAGCGATGATGGCGGCGGCCTCAACCGCGAGCGGATCCTGGCCAAGGCCGTGGACAAGGGGCTGGTGAAGGAAGGCGAGACCCTTCCCGACGCCGAGGTCTGGCAGCTCATCTTCGAGCCCGGTTTCTCCACCGCCGCCGCGGTGACGGACATCTCCGGCCGGGGCGTGGGCATGGACGTGGTGCGGCGCAACATCGACGACCTCCGGGGCACCATCGACATCGAATCCTACGAGGGCTCCGGCACCACCTTCCGGATCCGCCTTCCCCTCACGCTTGCCATCATCGATGGCTTCCGGGTGGGCGTCGGGACGGGCTCCTACGTCCTACCCCTGGATTTGGTCCAGGAGTGCGTGGACCTGGGGCCCTTCCTGGAATCCGCCGAGAACCACCTGGTGAACCTTCGCGGGGAGGTGCTTCCCTTCCTCCGCCTGCGGGAGATCTTCAGCGTTCCGGGCGCCTTCCCCCCGCGGGAACAGGTGGTGGTCGTGCAGTACGGGGAGACCCGGGCGGGCATCGTGGTGGATCGCCTGCTGGGCGAGTTCCAGACCGTGATCAAGCCACTGGGGGAGCTCTTCCGGCAGACCAAGGCCATCGGCGGGTCCACCATCCTCGGTTCCGGCGAGGTGGCCCTCATCCTGGACGTCCCTCAACTCGTGCAAATGGCGGGCTCCCAGGGGCGCAGGCCCAGGCTCTCGCCCTCCCTCCACTGAGCCTCATGCCCATCTCACAAGGAGCATTTCCATGTTAGAAAACACGAAGGTTTCGACCCGCCTCGCGATCATGGCCTCCGTCCTCCTGGCCTTCATCATCCTCGTCGGAGTCATGGGCATCGATGGAATGAAGCGGTCCCAGGCCGGGATGAAGTCCGTTTATGAGGACCGGGTCGTGCCCTTGCGGGACTTGAAGCAGATCGCCGATATGTACGCAGTCAACATCGTCGACACGGCCCACAAGGTGAGGAACGGCAACCTCGCGGCTCCCGAGGGCGTGCGCAACGTGTCCGAGGCGGACCGGGTGATCCGGGAACGGTGGAGCGCCTACCTGGCCACCACCCTGGTGGCCGAGGAGCAGAAGCTGATCGCCGAGCTCAAGCCGCTCATGGAGACCGCCAACGCCTCCACCGCGCACCTTCTCGGCTTCCTTCAGAAGGGGGACAGGGCCGCCTTGGACGCCTTTGTGAAGAAGGAGCTTTATCAATCCATCGATCCCGTTTCCGATCGATTCAGCAAGCTGGTCGACGTGCAGATCGAGACGGCCAAGCAGGAGTACGAGGCGGCCGAGGGCCGATATCGCACGACCTTCGTGGTGAATGTCACCTCCATCGTGCTGACCGTCCTCCTAGCGGCGGGCCTGGGCTGGATGATCGCGAGGAGCCTCCTGGGCCAGCTGGGCGGCGAACCGAGCTACGCCATGGGTGTCCTCCACAGGTTGGCCGGCGGGGACCTTTCAATGACCATCCAAGTCGCCGAGGGCGATACGAAGAGCATGATGGCCTCGTTGAAGATCGTCGTGGCCAAGCTTTCCGAGATCATGGGCCAGGTCTCCGAGGCGGCCAGTTCCCTCGTGGGGGCCTCCGAGCAGCTGAGCTCCACGGCGCAGTCGCTCAGTCAGGGCGCCTCGGAGCAGGCGGCCAGCGTGGAGGAGACGAGCGCCGCCATGGAGGAGATGAGCGCCTCCATCGCCCAAAACAACGAGAACGCCAAGGTCACGGGCGATATCGCCACCAAGTCTTCGTCGGACGCGGCCACGGGCGGACAGGCGGTGAAGGAGACGGTGACGGCCATGCACCAGATCGCGCAAAAGATCGCCATCATCGATGACATCGCCTACCAGACCAACCTGCTCGCCTTGAACGCGGCCATCGAGGCGGGCCGCGCCGGCGAGCACGGCAAGGGTTTCGCGGTGGTGGCGGCGGAAGTGCGGAAGCTGGCCGAACGCAGCCAGGTGGCCGCGGAGGAGATCAGCCAGCTGGCCAAGGGCAGCGTGGGGCTCGCCGAGCGGGCCGGGACCCTGCTGGACACCATGGTGCCCTCCATCCAGAAGACCTCGGATCTGGTTCAGGAAATCGCGGCGGCTTCGGGCGAACAGACCGGGGGCGTGGGCCAGATCAACGGGGCCCTCTCGCAGATCAGCCAGGCCGTGCAGCAGAACGCCGCCGCCGCCGAGGAGCTGGCCTCCTCCTCCGAGGAGGTGAGCGCCCAGGCCGAGGAGCTTCAGAGCATGATGGAGTTCTTCACGCTGTCGACGGAGAGCGGGTTCGCGGGCCGGAACCAGGCCAAGGGGAGAGGGAAGGCCAAGGGTGCCTCCAGGTCCGCCCGGATGCCTGCCGCGCAGGGAGCCGAGATCGATGAACGAGAGTTCTCCCGGTTCTAGGGTGGTCGCCATGGATGCACTCGACAAAGCACCCACCCGCGGGCTGCGCGCTCCCGCCGGGCGCACGCCGACTTCGGATCCGCGCGCCCAGTACCTGGCCTTCACCAGCGGAGGCGAGACCTTCGCCATCGACATCCGTTCGGTGCGGGAGGTCATCCAATATGGCGGCCTCACGGAAGTGCCGCTCATGCCCTCCTTCATCCGCGGGGTCATCAACCTCCGGGGGGCGGTGGTGCCGGTCATCGACCTCGGTGCCCGCCTGGGCCGAACCGGCACCGAGGTGGGCCGCCGCACCTGCGTGGTGATCCTGGAAATCCCCACCGGGGAGGACACCTCGGTGGTGGGGATCATGGTGGACAGCGTGAACGAGGTGCTCGACATCTCCTCGACGGAGATCGACCCCGCCCCCTCCTTCGGCCATGACCTTCGTACCGAATTCATCAGTGGGGTCGGCAAGGTGAACGGCCGGTTCGTGATTCTCCTGGACGTGAACTACGTCCTCTCGATCCAGGAGATGGCCTCCCTCGCGGGGAACAGGGATTCGACCCCGGGGTGATCCGGTCCCCCCCACCTCTGAGGATCCACCCATGTCGGAAGTGAACAGGATTTCCAGCCACGTGCTCCGGGCCCAGCAGAAGGTCCAGGCGGCCGAAGGCCGGAACCAATACCTCGCCTTCTCCAGTGGCAGGGAGACCTTCGCCATCGATATCCGGTCCGTGAGGGAGGTCATCCAATACGAGGGACTCACGGAGGTCCCCTTGATGCCCGCCTTCCTCCGCGGGGTGATCAACCTCCGGGAGGTCGTGGTTCCGGTGATCGATCTGGCCGTGCGCTTGGGCCGGAGTCTGGCCGAAGTGGCCCGCCGCACCTGCGTCGTCATTTTGGAAGTGCCTTCGGAGGGGGGAACGGTCGTGGTGGGCATCCTCGTGGATAGCGTGAACGAGGTGCTCGACATCGGGCCGTCGGACATCGACCCATCGCCTTCCTTCGGATTGAAACCCCGATCGGAGTTGATATGCGGCGTGGGGAAGGTGGGGGGCCGCTTCGTCATCCTGTTGGATGTGAGCCAGGTGCTTTCGACGAACGAGATGGCCACGCTGGCCGCCGTCGGGATTCCCACGGAGGCCTGATGCGCGTGCTGATCCATTGCGCCCTCGATTCGGAGTTCCTGCCTCCGGGGAGGCTTTGAGCCGTGGCTGAAGAGAGGATCGCCGGGGCCAAATTCCTGAATCCCCCCCAGGTCACCCTCAGCGACGTGGAATTCCAGCGCTTCCGCACCTTGGTGCACGAGACGACGGGCATCACCCTGTCCGATTTGAAGAAGGCCCTGGTGATGTCCCGCCTCGGGAGCCGGTTGCGACACCGGAAGATCCGCTCCTTCGCCGAGTACTATCGGGTGCTCAAGGATCCCTCGGAAGGGGATGAACTCCAGGCGGCCATCGACCTCATCACCACCAATGAGACTTCCTTCTTTCGGGAGCCCTCCCACTTCGACTTCCTCCGGAACCACCTCAAATCCCTCCGCCCGGTGCCCCGGCCCTTCCGGATATGGAGCGCCGCATCCTCATCAGGGGAGGAAGCGTACACGCTGGCCATGGTGCTGGCGGACTGCCTCGGACCGACGGAGTGGGAGATCCTGGGCACGGACATCAGCACGCGGGTGCTGGAGCGGGCTCGGAGGGCCCTCTATCCCATCGAACGCAGCGCCACCATCCCCAAGGATTACCTGTCCAAGTACTGCCTGAAGGGCCATGGCCGCCATGAGGGGATGTTCCTGATCGACCGCCCCTTGCGGGCCAGGACCTCCTTCATGCAGGCCAACCTCTGCCAGGCCCTGCCGGAAATCGGTGCCTTCGACGTGGTCCTTCTCCGCAACGTGCTCATCTACTTCGCGCCCGCCGAGAAGCGGCTGGTGGTGGAATCCATCGCCCGCCGCCTCAAGCCCGGTGGGATCCTCATGATCGGGCACTCGGAAACCTTGGCGGGCATTTCGGACCGCTTCAGGCCGATCCAGCCCACGGTGTACCGTGCCATCTGAGGCGAGCCGCAGGATCGTCGTGCTGGCGCCCGGCGACTACGTGTTCGGCGATCCGGAGGTCGTGGTCCAGACCCTGCTGGGGTCCTGCGTGGCTTTCACCTTCTGGCATCCCCGCTTGCGGGCGGGCGCCATGTGCCATTACATGCTGCCCTCCCGCCCGACGAATCGGACCGGTGAGCCCGACGGGCGGTATGGGGAGGAAGTGATCCTCGAGATCACGGAACACTTCAGGAACATGGGGCTGGCCCCGCCCTCGCTGCGGGTGGGCATGTTCGGGGGCGCCAACATGTTCCCCGGGTTGACGGGCTCCATCCCGAGCATCGGGGACCGCAACATCGAGCTGGGGCGGGAGTTGATGACCCGGCTGGGCTACCGGTTGGCCGAAGCGGATCTGGGGGGGCCGCTTCACCGGCGCGTGATCTTCGAGATCGCCAGCGGGCGGGTGGACGTGCACTATGGGGAGGGCCCGATTTCGGACCGGGGAGGCAGGCGATGACCCGCACCAAGATCAAGGTGTTCATCGTCGATGACTCCGCGGTCGTTCGGCAGGTGTTGGGCGAGCTCATGAACAAGGCGCCCGATATCGACGTGATCGGCCAGGCCATGGATCCGATCTTCGCCCTGGAGCGGATGCAGAAGCAGTGGCCCGACGTGATCCTGCTGGACGTGGAGATGCCGCGCATGGACGGCATCACCTTCCTGAAGAAGATCATGGCCGAGCGCCCCACGCCGGTGATCATCTGCTCCTCCCTCACGGAGAAGGGAGCGGAGACCACCATGCAGGCCCTGGGCGCCGGGGCCTTCGCCATCTTCACCAAGCCCACCTTGGGGGTGAAGGGCTTTTTGGAAGCCGCGTCCCAGGATCTGGTGGCCGCCGTCCGCGCGGCCTCGGCCGCGAAGATCTCCAAGGTGCCCCGCCTTCCGCTGCCCGCGAGAACCTCGGAGAAATTCACCGCCGATGCCGTGCTCGCCGCCTCGGGCAAAGCCATGGCCGTGACGACGGACCGCTTCACCGCCATCGGCACCTCCACGGGGGGGACCCAGGCCCTGGAATTCGTGTTGGCCTCCCTGCCCCGCACCTGCCCCGGCATCGTGGTGGTGCAGCACATGCCGGAACGCTTCACGGCCGCCTTCGCGGAACGCCTGGATTCCCTCTGCGAGATCCGTGTGCGGGAAGCGAGGCCCGGAGACCGCGTCATCCCGGGCCAGGCGATCATCGCGCCGGGGGGGAAGCACCTCGTCGTGAAGCGGAGCGGGGCCCAATACCACGTGGACGTGGTGGGCGCGCCTCCCGTCAACCGCCACTGCCCTTCGGTGGACGTGCTCTTCCGTTCCGTGGCCAACGCCGCCGGTGCCAATGCCCGGGGCGTGATCATGACGGGCATGGGGGATGACGGCGCCCGGGGCATGCTGGAGATGCACGAGGCGGGCGCCCAGACCTTCGCCCAGGATGAGGAATCCTGCGTGGTGTTCGGCATGCCCAAGGAGGCCATCCGCATGGGGGCCGTGGACCGCGTGATCTCCCTGAAGGAGATCCCGGAGCTGATCGCCCGCTGAGGCGGCTACCGCCTTAGGCCGGTTTGCGGGGCAGGGGCAGCGTCAGGATGAAGGTCGAGCCCTGGGGTTCCCCGGGCTCTGCCCAGATCCTGCCGCCGTGGGCCAGCGCGACTTCGCGGCAGAAGGCGAGGCCCAGTCCGCTGCTGATGCGCGCGAGGGATGCATCGCGATCCAGGCGGGCGAAGGGGTCGAAGATCCGGTCCCGCATGTCTTCGGGAATGCCGGGGCCCTGGTCCGTGATGGTGAGCCTGCAGTCCTCTGGTTCCAGGGTGGCTTCGACCCGGATCTCGTTCTGGGAAGGCCCGTATTTGATGGCGTTGTCCAGCAGGTTGAGCACGCAGCGGCGCACCAGGTTCAGATCCGCTTCGATCACCACCTCGGATGGCACCTCATTGAGGAGCTTGATTTTGCGGCGGGCCACGCTGCTGGCGAGCTCATCCAGCCATTCCTGCAGGACCGTCCTCAGGTCGAAGACCTGGGGCAAGGGGGTGAGGCGTCCCTGCCGGCAAACCACCAGGATGTCCTGCACCATGCGCTCCATCTGGAGGGCGGACTTCTGGATCAGGGTGGCCAGCCGAAGGTTCTCCGGGGCCATGTGCTCATCCCGGGCCACCAGCTCCGCGCCCGTGAGGATTCCCTGCAAGGGGGTCTTGAGGTCGTGGACGATGAAGCGGAACAGCCCCTCCTGGCTCGCCTGAAGCGCCCTGAGGGAGGCGGATTCCTGCTCGAGGGCCGCGTGCAGCTGACGGATGCGGAGGAGGGAGCGGACCCGGATCAGCAACTGGCCCTGCAAGGAGGGTTTGCGGATCAGATCGTCGCCCCCGGCCGTGATGGCCTCGGCCTGCGTCTGGGGGCGCTCGTCGCCCGTGAGGAAGAGGACGGGGAGGGCCCTGCCCGCGTCGGTGGCCCGGATGCGGCGGCAGACTTCCAGCCCATCCATGCCCGGCATGTTGATATCCAGCACCACGAGGTCGGGCCGGAAGGTTTCGAAGGCGGCCAGCGCCGCGGCGCCGTCGCTCACGGCGAAGGTCTCGAACTGGGCATCGCGGAGCAACCCCTCCACCAGCATCCGGGCGGTGGCACTGTCGTCCACGACCAAGATCCGCTGCGTGACCGGTTCGGTCACGGTCACCGATCCTTCGGTGAGGGGCGGGTTGGCCTGGGGAACTTCCACAGGCCCTGTTTCGGAAACGGGGGGGGTCGGCCTGAATAAATCACAGATTGTTTTCACGGGCCGAGGCCGCACCGGATCCACCGGCCCCACAAAAGGACGTGGAGCCAAGGCCGTCCGGCCCTATGCTGATAGACCCCGGGCTTGAGGGCCCGGGGTTCCGACCCTTGGGGGTGACCGGTTTCGACAGGTCATGAATCCAAGTGACCGGTGCAGGCGGGGGTTGGACGGCTGGCCCCCTTATCAAGCCGCCCAAACCAAACTGCCAACGATAACTTCGAACTGGCCCTCGCCGCCTAAATTGCCCGGGTGAAGGGGATTTCCCCGACATCCAGTCCGTTTGAGCACGAGCGAGCACCCGCGATCGTCAGGTAGCGGACTCGTTAAACCACCCCGAGGGTGACTTCGGTCTGCCGAAGGGTGGTACTGACTGGACCTTCCCCACGCCCCCCAAGGAAGGTCGAGACCGCGGAGGCAAGCGTCCTGGACGGCTCGTCCGTTCCCCGCCAGGAGGCATCAAGAGCGGACCAAGCCTGTGGAAGAGCCGACACTCGGCATGTCTTGGACGGGGGTTCGACTCCCCCCACCTCCACCAAGCGAAGAGGCCCCGAAAGGGGCCTTTTCGCTTGGTGGAATCGCGATGGCGGCCGGGTAGCGCCCCTTTCGACAGCCCAGTGGGCTGTCGGAAGGATCAGGCGCGCGGCCAGCCAGAGCCCACCGGTCGGCGGCTTACCCCACCGTGCGGATGGCTCGGAGCCCCGA
>JACPUT010000015.1 GCA_016192145.1 Acidobacteriota bacterium
CATCACGCTCTGCAACGTCGTCGCCGACCACAACCGCCGCCAGGGCCTCTCGGTCACGCGCGTCAACACCATGATGGTGCGGAACTCCACCTTCAAGAACACCACCGGCGCGCTTCCCGAGGCGGGCGTGGACATCGAGCCCAACGAGGGCGAGACCGTGGCCAACTTGACGGTGCAGGACTGCGTCTTCCAGAACAACGCGGGCGGCGGCATCATGGCCGGCCCTCCCGTCGCCTTCGCCAGCACGGCCTTCCTCGTGAACGTGGTCATCAACCGGAACATCTCCACCCTGAACGGCCAGAACCCCGTGGATGGCAACGTCAAAAACGGCATCATGATCGTCGCCTGCGATGGGGTGAAGGTCACGAACAACCAGGTCTCCAAGAACACCGGCCGCGGCATGCTGCTCCGGGACAACGCCACCCACACCACCGTCTCCGGAAACACCGTCACCGAAACGATCTCGGTGCCCGGCAACACGTTCTGGTCCGGCGGCGGCGTCTACCTCACCAGCTGCGGTAACTCCACCATCAGCGGCAACACCGTGATCAACAACTCCGGCTACGGGATCCAGAAGACCACCTCCGATACCACCGTGGTCGTCACCAACAACACCGTGTACGGAAACGGGATGACTCCCTGATCAATCCGAAGCAAGCCGGGATCGGACCCCTCAACCGATGGAGGCCGATCCCGGTGTCCCGTGGAGCTTGAGCACCTGCTCCCAGCGATCCACCACCCGCTCGATATCGAAATCCCTCAAGATCCGCTCCCGGCCGGCCCTCCCCATGGCCGACCGGGAGTTTTCGTCCAGGCTCATCACCGATGCGAGGGCCGCCTCGAGGGCCACCGGATCCCCGCTGGGCACGATGTGGCCGGATAGGCCCGGTTCCAGGAGCTCGCGGACGCCGCCCACATCGGTGGCCACCACCGCCAGGCCCGAGGCCATCGCCTCCATCACGGTGTTGGGCATGCCCTCCCAGGCGGAGCTGAGGACGAAGGCATCCGCCGCCCGCAGGAGCCTCGGGACGTCACTGCGGGGCCCGAGGAACCGGAGCGTCGTGCCCAGCTCCAAAGCATCCGCCTC
This sequence comes from Acidobacteriota bacterium, assembly GCA_016192145.1. Classification (GTDB taxonomy): domain Bacteria; phylum Acidobacteriota; class Holophagae; order Holophagales; family Holophagaceae; genus JAFDVN01. The sequence continues at coordinate 1,088 of JACPUT010000015.1, forward strand.
AGCTTCCAGGGCGGCCTGGAGCTCCCCCCCACCCACCACCACCACCTGGAAGACGCGGCCCCGGGCCGCCGCCAACCGGGCCGCCGCCGCGAGCAGCGTCGGATAGTCCTTGGCGGCCCGCAGGTTGCCCACGGCCATCCAGAGGAAGCAGCCCTCCTCCACCCCGAGTTCCCGGCGCACCTCCTCCCGGGAGGCAGGGTGGGGGAAGTCCCCCGCGATCATCCCGTTGGGGATCACCTCGACCTTCTCCCGGCTCAGGAGGCCTTGGCGGAGCATGTAGTCGATGGCGGCCTTCGAGTTGGAAACCGTCCGCAGCACCAGGGGTTCCGTGAACCGGTAGAACTGCTTGCGGAGGCCGTTCTTCACGAAGGCCGTCCGCAGGGTCGCCACGATCCGGCGCGTTCCCGCCACCCACCCGCAGACCCTGCCCAGCGCATCGGCGGGGAAGTTGAACGTGATCAGGAGCCCCGGACGCCAGTCCCGGAGGAGGCGGACCAGCGCGAACGCCATGCCCAGGGGGATGCGGGATTGGCCCCCGCTGCAGGCCATCAAGGGGATTCCCGCCGCCTCGACTTCCGCCATGAAGGCCGACGAGGGCATCAGGGTGAGAATGCCCACCTTCCAACCGCGCCGTTTCAGTTGCAGCGCGATGCGGACCAGCTGGGTTTCCGCGCCACCCCGGTGGAGGCTCGTCGTGAGGAAGACCACGTCCATCATCGGGGATCCGGAATCGAGGGGTGGAGGAGGTCGCTCAGGGCCGCCTCGGTGCGGCGGGCCAGCGCGGGGGTGGAGAACTCCGCGAGGATCCGGTCCCGGGTTCCGGCCCCGGGAGAAGTCCCCTGGCCCGCATGCCCAAGCACGCGGAGGGCCGTCCGGGCCAGGGCCTCGTCATCCCCCGGGGGGACCACCAGATGGGGCTCGCCCAGGAGCAGGGCCGCATCCCCAACCTGGGTGCTGACGCAGGGGATTCCACAGGCCATGGCTTCTCCGAGCACGTTGGGAAACCCCTCCTCGACCGAGGTGAGCAACAGGAGTGAGAGCGCATTGTAGACGGAGCCCATGTCCCCGCAGTGGCCCGCCCAGTGGAGGCGATCTCCGAGCCCCAGGGTGGCGGCTTCTGCTTCGAGCCTGCGCCGCCATTGCGGAGCGCCCTCCCCCACCACCACGAAGCGGACCTCGGGGCGGGCCTCGGCGATCCGGGCCGCGGCCCTCAGGAAGGTCGCGTGGTCCTTGACCGGCGCGAGCCGGCCCACGATGCCCACGAGCGGCACGCCATCCCCGATCCCCCAGGCCTCCCGCTGGCGCCTTCCCGCCGCCGGTTCGGGACGGAAGCGCTCCACATCGAATCCATTGGGGATCACCAGGTCCGCCCCCGGCCGGAAGCCCAGCGCTCGATGGCGCTCGAGACCGGACCTGGCGTTGTAGATCATCAAATCCACGAGGGTCGAGAGGCGCGCCCCGAGCGACACGAGCAGGCGCCCGGCCGGCGAGAGGGTGCCGAGATCCGCGCGGGTCGCCCGGATCCCCCACACCACCCGGCTGCGGGTCAACCCACCCACCAGGAGGGCCGGCAGGTTCCCATCCATGTAGCCATGGACGAGATGGGGATCCGTGCGCCACGCAAGCGCGACCAGCCGCAGGAACGCGGGCAGGTAGCCGATCCATCCCCGCCGCTTTCCGAGGCAATGGAGGGTGACGTCTGACGACGGCCCCAGTTCCGGGCTCAGGTCCGCGCCCGCGAAATCCCCGGGAGCATAGAAGGTGGCCACATGCACCTCGAAACGCCCCTTGTCCATGGCCCGGGCCAGCTCGCAGAGCTGGCGCTCCGCCCCGTGGGCCACCAGGGAGGGGATCAGGAACAGCACCCGGGTGCGGGTTCCCATCAGTGCCCCCGACGAACCAGGCACCGCCACCTTCGAGCCAGGCGGATCGCGCTCCGGGCCATGCCGATCATGGCGTCCGCCGGGGACCGCTTGCGGTCGCCCAGGGCCACCGCTTCCTCCAGCGAGATGAAGCGGCTCCCCAACCGCAGCAGGTCCTCCCGAAGTTCCACCCGTTCTTCCGGGGTGAGGTCGGGATGATGGCAGAAAGTCCACGTGCCGAAGGGCATGCTCCGGGGCAGCGCGAATTGCTGGGGGACCCAGGTCATCCCCATCGCATCCCGGAATGGATGGAAGGCGAAGCCATCGCAGATGATCGTCAGCCCCACCTCCCGCAGGGCCCGCAGGGTGTTCACGTCGAAGGAGTGGGAGGGAGCCACCCACGCATTCGCCCGCACCCCCTCCCGCGCGAAGATCTCCAGCCCGGATCGGATCTTCTCCAGCTGGACCTCGTAGGGAAGCCCCGCGAACTCGCTCTGCGGATTCAGGTTCAGGAGGCCCGCATCCTGGGTCACATAGGTGTGCTGGAAGCCATGCAACCCGATGGCCCACCCCCGCGCCTGCCAGCCACGGACCCGGTCCCAGAAATCCGTGGCGGCCGGCCCCACCATGAGCTTGGGATCGCGGTTATCCGGCACCACGGCCAGGATCGGCTTGACTCCCGTCTCCACGAGGATCGCCTCGATGGGATCCCAGATTTGCCAATCCATGGTGGGGCATACGTCATCGATGCGAAGGAGGTACCGGGGTCCCTGGACGCGCTGCCCCATGCCTCAGCTCCGCGCCGCCGGTCGCCCGGCGAGCACGCCTTCCAGGGCGTCTTGGGTGTGAGCGGCGAGGGCCTGCACGCTGAATCGTTGGCCGATGCGGTTCCGCGCCGCCTCGGACCGCGCGCGTCGTTGCTCGGGGCTCTCCCCCAGCAACTGGCCGACTCCCCTGGCCAACCCTTCATCGTCACCTACCTCCACGATGAATCCCGTGTCCTCCACCAACACCGCGGCATCCCCCACCCGGGTGGAGACGCAGGGCACTCCGCAGGCCATGGCCTCCCCGATGACGTTGGGGAATCCTTCATCGGTGGAGGAGAGGACCAGCACCGAGAGCGCGTTGTAGGCGGCCCGCATGTCCACCACCCTGCCCGCCCAGCGAACCCGATCCGCCAATCCCAGCTCCCCGGCCAGCGCTTGCAGTTCCCGCGTGTAGGGATCGGCGCCGTGCCCCACGCAGACGAACCAGGCCTCGGGATGGAGGGTCAGGATCCGCGCCGCGGCGCGGAGAAAGGTCGGGTGATCCTTGACCGGGTGCAGGCGGCCGGAGATGCCGATGAGCGGGGCGTTCCCGGGAATGCCCCAGACCTCCCGCTGGGCGCCCCCCGCCGCCGGATCCACCGAGAAGCGCGATACGTCGAAACCGTTGGGGACCACCGTGGCATCCCGGGGGGTCATCCCCATCGCCAGGTGGTTCGCGCGCCCCGCTTCGGAGTTGAAGATGATCAGGTCGACCAGCCGGGAGCCCCTGATGAACCAGCGCCGCAGGCGGAGGCTGCGGGCATCGAGCTTGGAGTTGTCGCTGCTCGTCCGGCGGATGCCCCAGATGACCTTGGTCCCAAAGAGGCGGCCCGCGAGCAGGGCCAGGGCGTTGCCATCGGCGTAGCCATGGAGGATGTGGGGACGGATCTGCAGCATCAGCCGGAAGAGGCGGGGTATCGCCATCAGGAATCCGGCCATCCCCCGCGCCTTGTGGAGACTGTGGAGCCCGATTTCCGTCCGCCCTTCGAGCAGGTGCCAGAAGGTCCCTTCCTTCGATTCCACGGGATCGTAGAAGACGACGACGTGGACCTCGAAGCGGGCGTGATCCATGTTCTGGACGAGCTCGCAGAGCTGCCGTTCCGCCCCGCCCGAGGCCAGGGAAGCGATGATGAACAGGACCCGGGTGCGCCCGCTCATTCCGCGACGGCCCTCGGGCCGGCCACGCGCCGGTAGGCCTGGGCCAGCACGGGTCGGATGCGGAATCCCCAAAGCAGGCGGCTCTTGGCCTGCCAGCGATCCCACCCCGTCTGCCGCCGCTCCGCGAAGGCGCGGGCCACGCTCTCAACCTCGGTCATCCACGGGTTGTAGCGCTCGAGCATCTCCCCGAACCAGGCCAGCCTCCGCTCCGTCCAGGAGTTGTGATGCAGGCACACCGTCCACACCCCCGCGGGTTTGGGTTCGAAGGTCCAGAGCTGTTGAGGAATCCACAGGAGCCCGTCCTCCTCCGCGTAGGGCCAGGTCCCGAGCCCATCACTGATGACCGGAATGCCCAGCTCCCTGAGGAGCTGCACCGTGGTGTGATCGAAGGAATGGGAAGGCGCGACCCAGGCGTCGGGCCGCACGCCCTGTTCCTGGAACACGGCCAGGCCCTTGCGGAGCTTGGCCTCCTGCTCGGCCCGGGAAAGGCCCGCGAACTCGCTCTGCCAAGTGACTCCGATGATCCCGGGATTCTTGTTCACGTAGACGTGCTGGAAGCCGTGGATCGCGATGGTGTATCCCTTCGCCTGCCAGCCCCGGACCCGATCCCAGAAGTCGGCACGGGGGGCATCCACCCGCAGCTTGGGATCCTGGTTGTCGGGCACCACCGCCAGGATGGGTTTCACGCCAAATCGCTCCAGGTGGGCTTCGATGCCTTCCCAGATGGCCCAGTTCATGGTGGGGCAGATGTCATCGAAGCGGACGAGGTAGCGGCCCTCCGGCATGCCCTGCCCGAGGCCCAAGCCCTCTGCATTTGGCGGATTTTCCGTTTCCCGATGCTGGTCCAACTCGGTGATCATGAATGATGCCTCAGCCCATGGTTGTGGTCAGAAAATGATAACCCAGGGATGGCCAGATCCATGAATCCTCCTAGTTCAATCCCGTTGAATTCCCGCGCTGCGCGGGGGGGATCCCCATTGGGAGCGGAGGGTCACGCTTGAGGGTCTGCTTTTTCATCTGGGCGCTGCGGGCCGCAGGCGCCGAGCGGGTGCTGACGACCCTCGCCAACACTTGGGCCGCCAAGGGCTGGGAGGTGGTGGTGGTCACCATGGAGGACGGAAGCGAGGCGCCTTTCTACCCCCTGGACCCATCCATCCAGCTCAAGCCGCAGGATCTGCTTCGGGATAGCACCTCCCCCCTCAGCGCCTTCCTGAACAACTTCCGGCGGATCCGGGTGCTCCGGCGCACCTTCACGGAACTCCGCCCCGACGTGATCGTCTCGTTCATCGACAAGGCCAACGCCCTCGCCGTGATCTCGACCCTGGGACTCGGCGTCCCCGTGGTCATCTCGGAACGGACGGATCCCTCGCGCCGCTCCCTGGGAAGCACCTGGGAACGGCTCCGCGGCTTTGCCTACCCTCGCGCCCGCCGCATCGTGTTCCAGTCCGCCGGGGTACGCGACTGGTTCCCCTTGGCGGTCCGTGAAAGGGGAGTGGTGATCCCCAACCCCGTCCCTGCGCCTCCCCCCTTCGAAGGCGAGCCCGGCGCCGGGGCGCGGAGCCGGCGGATCCTCGCCATCGGGCGGCTCCATCCCGTGAAGGGCTTCGATGTGCTCATCGAGGCCTTCGCCCGGGCGCAGCGGGAGGTCCCTGGGTGGAGCCTGGATATCCACGGCGAGGGCGCCGAGAGGCCCGCATTGGAGCGGCAGATCCGGGAGGCCGGGCTGGAGGCCGTGGTGCGCCTCCCGGGCCTCACCGAACAACCCTTCGACGAGTTGCGGCGATCGGCCCTTTTCGTGATGTCCTCCCGAGTGGAGGGCTTCCCCAACGCCCTGGTGGAGGCCATGTCCTGCGGCCTGCCGGTGATCTCCACGGAGTTCGGGGGCGCCGCGAGGGACATCATCCAATCCGGCGAGAACGGCCTGCTTGTCCCCAGCGAGGATCCCGCCGCCATGGCCGAAGCCCTCATCAACTGCATGCGGGATGCGGATCTGCGGGCCAGGCTCGGCCAGGCGGCAGCCCTCGTGGTGAGCCGGTACGCTCCCGACCGGGTGGTGGCGACCTGGGAAGCGACGATCCTCGATTCCACCCGCCCGGCCTGAGGGAGGGACCATGTCGAATCTCCTCCATACCACCTGGCGCGATCCCGCCCATGCGCTGGCCCAAGAGCGGCTCCTGAAGGTTGCCGGGCGGATCCAGCCCAAGAGCTTAGGTGGGCACCCATCCCGGATCACCCAGGGCGAGGGCACCCTCCTCGCGGTAACGGGCCCTACGGGAGCGGCCGTCAGCGCCGGGACCTCGGCCCACCTCGGTGCCTTCACCGGCACTTGGCACTCCTGGAACGTACCCGGCACTCCGGTCCCCGATGGGACCTTCGCCCTGGTGCGGGATGACCGCCAGGTCATCGAGGCCTGCTCCGACTTTGCCGGATCTCGCACGCTCTGGTATGCCTTCACGGAGGACCACCTTGTTATCTCGACGTCCCAGAGGGCCCTGGTCCTCCTCCTGGGTGGCTTCGAGCTCAACCGCGCGGCGGTGGCCTGGTACCTCTCCTCGGGCTCCCTCGGGACCTCTGCCGCCTGGGATCTCCGGGTGAAGCGGCTTCCCCGCGGAGCCCGGCTGATCCTGGATCGCCAGGCCTGGAGCCTCCGCATCGAGGAGTCCCCCCTCCGCTTCGCCCCGCGCCCCTGGGCACCCCGGGACTGCGAGCATGCCCTCACCGAGGTGCTTCGCACGACCCTGCAGGGTTTCGATTTCGGCTCGGCGCGATGGGGTTTCCCGCTCAGCGGAGGGTATGACTGCCGCTTCATGCTGACGCAGCTCGTGGAGGGCGGCCTGCGGCCCGAGACCATGACCTGGGGGCTGGAGGCCTCCCAGCATGCCCCGGGGAACGACGCCTACGTGGCCGCCCAGCTCGCCCGCCACTACGACCTCCCCCATGAGTACCTCCTCACCGAGATGTCCGAGGAGGGCCCCGGGGCCATCGTGGATGCCTTCCTCCTCGCCAGCGGCGGCGGCACGGATCAGCTGTTCCCCTATCTGGATGGGATGCGGCTCTGGACCTCCCTCAGCGAGCGGGGCTTCGACGGGATCATCCGCGGTGACGAAGGCTTCGGCTGGATCCCCGTCCGGGATGATCAGCACGCCCGCACCTCCGTGGGCATGATGCTGCTCACCGACTTCATGGACCCCGCTACCGCTGAAGCCATCGCGGGAGGTCCCCAGCCCATTCCCGCGGGCCTGGAGCGGCACTCCGATGAGACGCTCGAGATGTACCGCGACCGGCTCTACCACGGCTTCCGGATCCCCGTGGGCCTCGCCGCCCTCAATGAAGTGAAGGCCCCCTACGTGGAGATCGCGAGCCCCCTGCTCTCCCGCCCCGTGCTCGAGTTCATCCGGGAGATGCCCGATGCCCTCCGCACGGACAAGGCCCTCTTCCGGCGGCTGGCCACGGCCCTTAGCCCCGCCATTCCCTACGCCACCATGAGCGCGGACGACGATCGCAACGACTACCTCAGGACCGGAGCCTATCCCCATTGGATGCGGGCCACCCTCCAGACCCCGCAGGCCTCGGAGCTCTTCCCGGAGGCCTTCCTCTCTCGCCTCACCAGCCACCTGGGGCACACCGAGGGCGGCCTTCTCCCGCGCCGCGACCTGCGCGGCTTCCTGAAGCGGATCATCCCCAGCGGCTGGGTGAAGGCGGTGCGGGCCCAGATGGGCCCCATCCTCCCCTCGCCGAGGCTACTGGCCCTGCGCGCGGCCCTGATCACCCGCCAGGTGGCCCTGCTCCGGGAGGATGCACGGGCATGGGGCGGGGAATAGTCAATCCCAGCGCGCCTTCCAGGCCAGGAACATCAGCAGCCGCCAGAGGGAGGTTCCATGCTGGCGAACGCCAGCCTGGTGTTCCCTCCACATCCGGGCGATGAGCGCTTCATCCAGGAGGCCGCGGGTCTCGGGATCCTGGGCCCGGAGGAGTCCTTCAGCCCAAGGCCGGAGGGGTCCCCGCAGCCAGGCATCCACCGGCACGCTGAAGCCGTGCTTGGGGCGGTCGATGATCTCCGACGGGATGTACTTCGCGAGCACGCGGCGCAGGATCCACTTCCCGCGGCCTCCGCGCACCTTCAGGTGACCGGGCAGCCGCCAGCCCAGTTCCACGACCTCGGTATCCAGAAGGGGTACCCGCCCCTCCAGGCTCACGGACATGGTGGCCCGATCCACCTTGGCCAGGTACTCGTCGGGCAGGATCATCATGCTGTCGAGGTACTGGAAGGCCTCCAGGAGACCGGCCCGATCCCCCAGGGGCAGCGCCTCCTCCAGGAGGTAGGCCGGCTGGCGGGCTTCCCGCAGCAGCTCCCCGCCCCGCCCCAGATAGTCCGCCACGTGATCGCGGTAGTAGGCCACGGGATCCTTCAAGCCGTAGGTGGCCGCCCGGGAGGCCAGGGCATCCCCGAGGAAGGCGGCCCGGCCCCCCGGCAGGAGGGCGGCGAGGTGGGCCAGGGAACCTGCGCCCAGGGCCGCGGCGGCGCGGACCCCGCGGGGCAGGGAGGCCGTCGCGGCCAGGCGGCCTTCCGCGGCGGACAGGTGGTGCCCGTAGCCCCCGAACACTTCGTCCCCGCCATCGCCGGAGAGGCTCACCGTCACGTGTTTCCGGGCCAGCCGCGATACCAGGCAGGTGGGAATCATCGCGGGATCCGCGAAGGGCTCATCGTAGATGTCGGGGAGCTGGGGAACGAGGTCCAGGGCATCCTGGGGGCTCACCCTCCACTCGGTGTGATCCGTGTGCAAATGCTCGGCGACGGCCCGGGCATGGAGGGTCTCGTCGAATCCGGATTCACCGAAACCGATGCAGAAGGTCTTCACGGGCCGGGGGTTCAGCTCCTGCAGGTAGGCCACGATGAGGGAGGAATCCACGCCGCCCGAGAGGAAGGCCCCCAGGGGCACGTCCGCCATCATCTGGCGGGCCACGCTGCGGCGGAGGGTGCCATCGACCAGCGCCTCCGCTTCGGCGTCGTCGCCCTGGAAGGGATCCGCCAGGCCGGCGAGGGCCACGTCCTTGAGGGTCCAGAAGGGGCGGCTTTCCAAGGGGTCGGAGGGCGCCCGCAAGGTGACCATGCACCCGGGCGCCAGCTTTCGGATGCCTTCGAAGATGCTGTAGGGGCTCGGTACGAAGCCATGCCTGAAGTAGAGCGTCAGGGCATCCCGATCCAGGCGCGGCTTGAACGCCGGGTGGGCCTGCAGGGCCTTGAGCTCGGAGCCCCAAAGGAGCGCGCCCCCCTGAAAGCCGAGGTACAGCGGCTTGATGCCCAGGGGGTCGCGGGCCAAGCGGAGGATGCCCTCCACGCGATCCCACAGGGCGATGGCGAACATCCCGGAGAGGCGGGCGATGGCGGCCTCGGGGCCCCATTCTTCGACCGCGGCGAGGATGACCTCCGTGTCGGAGTGCCCCCGGAAAGTGGCGCCGGCCTGCTCCAACTCGGCGCGCAGATCCTGGAAGTTGTAGATCTCCCCGTTGAAGGTGATCACGTAGCGTCCGGAGGCGGATCGCATGGGCTGGTGCCCCTCGACGCTGAGGTCGATGATCGCCAGGCGGCGGAACCCAAAGGACAGTCCCACGGCGGGATCCACCCAGGTCCCCCCATCATCGGGGCCCCGCCGGAGGATCGCATCCGTCATATGGGTGGCCAGGCCTTCCAAGGCCTCGGCCGAGAGCCCCGGAACCTGCCAGCTGCCAGCGAAACCACACATGGGAAGTCCTCGAAAGAAGTGCCTAGGCCCCGGAGGAATCCGGGGCGTCTCCACTCCGGATGGCCAGGAGTGAAGGGAGGTGGAACAGGAGGGGGAAGGCGATCCAGCCCGGATAGTCGGTGACCAGGTTGTGATTGGCGAAACCGAACACGCAGATGATGAAGGCCAGCGCCAGGATGGACCGCCGATCCTCGTTGGGCATCCGCAGGCGGAAGATTTTCCGGAGCTGCAGCCCGATGATGCCGAGGAAGGTCACCAGCCCCACCCAGCCCACGTCCACCAGGATGCCCATGTAGATGTTGTGGGTCCCCTGACGGGGGAAGCCGGGCCTGAAGCCGATCTCCTTCGATTCTTGCCCGCCCATGGAATAGAGCCCGTACCCGTACCAGGGACCCGAAACGACCTTGGGAACCCAGCGCAGGAGGAGATCCAGGCGGGAATCCTGCCCCTTTTGGCGGGTCCGTGATTCCGAGAGATCCATGACGCGGGCCACCACGGGACTCTCGGTCACGCTGGTGCGGGCGACCCGTTCTCCGACGACCCCCACATAAACCCCCGCCACGGCCACGATGCACACGCCGACCAAGGCCGCGCGGAGCCGCTCCTTCCCCTCGGCGAAGTAGGCCAGGTAGGCCAACAACAGGCAGCCGGAGATGATGAAGGCGGTGCGGCTCACCGTGAGATAGATGATGAGCAGCCCGCTGATGCGACCCACCAGGGCCACCCATCGGGTTGCCCATCTGGAGAGGGAAAGGACCAGCAGGCTCACGAGCCCCGCGTGATTTGCATTCCCCCAGAGCCCCGCGAACCGATCTGAATCAGCTTCGATGGACAGCTTCGCGAACACGCCCTGGCCCTGGTAGCTCGGGAATTTAAGCAGGAAGAGGGTCACCGCCAGGTTGCCCACCAAGGCCCATTGGATGCCATTGGCGAACATGCGGAGGCGGCGGCGCGAGCTCACGACAAGGGAGAGGGAGACCGCCACGGAAAGGAACCTGAAGGCCAAGCGGTAGGTCTCATCGAAGATCGGGTAGGTGGCCACGAGGGCCCCCCAGGCCACGAAACAGGCCATCCAGATCAGGAATGGGGAGATGGGGCGAAGCGACTCCAGCACCTTGATCCGCAGGCTGAGGATCGAGATGAACACCCAGAAGAGCCCCCAGATGGCCCAGACCGCGTTCTGGGAGTAGAGGATGATGATGGTCGGAAACAGCCCCCCCATCATGGAGGCCAAGAGAACCACGAGCGCCCACTCCGCCAGGCCGTTCTTTTCGCCTGGGGAGGATAGCTCGTCCGTCGCTTGGTGGATCGCCATCGCCTCCGCTCCTCAGCCCAGGTTCTTGACCTGGAAGATCTGCTTCACGGCCCGGTAGGAGAAATAGGCCAGGGCCGGAGCCACACAAGCGCCCGTCAGCCAAAGGTTGCCCCCCGAGATCCAGAGCACGCCGCGACAGGCGCCGAACACGAGCACCGAGAGCGCGAGGTCCCCTCCCAGCTTCCGGAGCACGGATCCGACGGGGCCATCCACCAGGCGGAGCATCCAGATGAAGTAGACCATCATGTAGATCGCGCTACCCCCGCCGTAGAACCACATGGCCGCCAGGTCGCTCTTCATCCAGATGCCGAGGGCCATGGATCCCGCGCGCACTCCGAAGAGCACGATCTGGAAGATGAAGCTGGTGCGCTGGCGATCGAAGACCAGAGGCAGGGCTTCCAGGGGATTCACCAGGAAGCTGGACAGCATCCAGGGGGCCAGGGCCGCCGCGTAGATGCCCGAGCGCCCCCACTTGGCCCCGAAGACCAGGCTGAAAAGCTGCTCTCCGAAGAAGGCCATGAACACCGCGAAGAACACGTTCACCCCGCTGATGGTCTTCACCATCCGTTCGGTGAGCGATGCCAAGGTGCCATCCTGCTGGGCCTTCCGGGCGCGGGAGTAGAACACGGGCGTGATGGCCTGGCTGATCAGGATCGTCGGAAGGAACAACACCCGTTGGCACATGGAGAAATAGCCCGTGGCCGCGGTCCCGAAACCCTGCGTCATCATGAACACCGGAATCCAGTTGCTGAGGCAGCTCAGCATGGAGGACCACGTGGTGTAGAGGGGATAGCGATAGTGCTTGCGGGCGGCCTGCACCAGCTTCCCGAGGGATAGCCGCTCCCGATGGGCCCTGAGATCGGGATAGAAGATCCGGGGCATCGACCACGCCATCCAAAGGCTCGCGGCCAGGGACCCGATCATCAACCCCCGGAACCCGAAGTGGAGGAAGCCCAAGGACACCGTGAAGCAGGAAGCGATGAGCCCCTGGAGCACCTGGATCATCGAGAGGCGGGAAAACGCATGCTTCCGCATGGCCCAGCGCTGGAAGGTCGAGGAGATGGCGGCAAAGAAAATGCCCACGGGGAGGAACCAGATGTACCTCAGGAACTGGGGGTCCCCCTTCGCGGTGAGCGCTGCGATGGTGGGACCCGCCAAAAATGAGGCCAGCCCGAGTACCACCGCCCACCCCACGGCCAGCGCCACGGCGAGCAGCACCAGATGGATGGCCTCGTCATCGTCCTCGGCCGTGCCGATGGCCATCTCGTATTGGAAGGTGAACGCCACGCAGAGGACGTTGAACATGCCGCCGAAGAGGGAGAGGGTGCCGTAGTCCTCGGGGCGATAGAGACGGGAGTTGATGGGGCCCACCAGGACGCTGAGCATCTGGCCGATGGCCACGCTACCGCTCACCACCATCACGTGTTTGGCGAAACTCGATCCGGCGAAGAGTCCCTGCACCTTCCCTCTCAGACCGGTGGCCGCCTTCGGCGGAACCTCCATTGAAGGCTGGGTTCCGGAATCAAGGCTCGAGGATTCGGTTGGCTGCATCAGGTCTTTCCGCTCGGGGGTTCGGGCGTGGGTATCTGCGGGGAGACCTGCCCGGTTCAATGCCGGGCAGCCGTCCTACTCGCGGCTTTTATAGCTGTAGTGATAGGCGTACTTGTAGTCGCCGTTCACGCCCTTCAGGCCCGTGGCCTGGAGGTCGTTGAAGACGCAACCGCGGAAGTTGATTCCGTGGTCCTCCAGCTTCCGCTTGCAAGCCTCGAGCTCCGCCAGGGGATGCCGACCGTAGCGGGCGACCAGCAGCACGGTGGCCGCCTGAGTTCCAAGGAGGATGGCATCCGCGATGGGAAGCACCGGAGGCGAATCGATCAGCACGTAATCGTAGGCTGCCGATACCTCCCCGAAAAAGCGGGTGAGGCTCGGTTCCAGCAGAAGCTCCGAAGGGTTGATGGGGATCTCCCCCGCGGGCATGAGCGAGAGGTTCGGGATGTCCGTGGCGTGGACGACATCCTTCCAGGCGCGCTTGCCCAGGAGGACCTGTGCCAGGCCGTCTTCCCGGACTTTGATCCCGAAATCCCGGTGGAGGGTTCCCCTCCTGAGGTCGGCATCCACAATCAGCACCTTGGCCCCCGCTTGGGCCAGCACCACCGCGAGATTGCTGCTCACGAACGATTTCCCGATGTCGGGCGAAGGGCCCGCGAGCATCACGATGCGGTTCGGCGCGTCCTTCGTGATGAACCGGAGCATCGTCCGGAGGCCCCGGAGGCTTTCCACCGCAAGGTCGTTCGGGTGGAGGATCGCCAACAGGTTGCTGCCTTCCCCACGGGATTCGGGGGGATTCTTCAGGAAATCCGTCTGGGCCGCGCTGTGCGGGATCGTCGCGATCACCGGGATCCCAAGCTTGCTCTCGATGAGGTTATGATCCTCGACGCCATGCCGCATGGCCTTCCGGAGCGAGATCAAGCCCAGGCCGACCATGGCTCCCAGGAAGAGGAAGAGCCCCATCTGGATGCTGCGCCGACTGCCCTTGGGATCCAGCGCGGGGGTGGCGGGATCCACCACCGAGACGTTGCCGATGTCGCTGTCGCGCGAGACCTGGAGTTGCTGGATGCTGTTCAGCATCGCCGTATAGAGCTCGGTATTCACTTGGACGTCACGGGTCAGGCGGACGACCTCCTGCTGCAGGGCCGGCAATGAGCGGACCTTCCGGTCGGCCTGCTCGATCTCCTGCTGGATGCGGGCGATCTGGTTATCCACGTTCTTCACGACGTCGGATGCGTCCTTGTAGGTCCGGAGCAATTCTTCGCGGCGCTGGCGCAGACCGGAAAGCTGGATGCCGAGGGTCGAGCTGTGCTGGAGGGAGATATCGGCTTCCCGACCGAGATCCACCGAACCGGCCCGGGCCCGGTACTGGTTCAGGCGGGTCTCCGAGGCCTCCACCCTGCTCTTGAGTTCGGGAACCTTGGACTCAAGCGAAGCCAGCGTCTTGGACGCCTCGGTGGACTTTCGTTCGATGGAGCTCTTCACGTACTGGTCGATGATCTCGTTCAGGACGAGAGTCGCCCGGGCGGGGGTCGAATCCTTGTAAGTCAAGGCCAGCATATTGGTGAGCTTTCCCTTCTCGAACGCATCGAAGGAAGCTCTCAGGCTCTGGATGGTCAACCCGAGGGGCCGGCGTACGAGGCCGACCTGCTGGCCGGGCTTCCCCTGAAGGGTTCGGATGTTCAAGGCGATGGATTCGCCCGCATAGGTGCCTTGCAAGGTCTCGCCCACGATGCCATTGCCCAGGAAAACCGCTTTCTTGTTGAAGCGGCCCGGTTCCAGGGCTTCCCATCGATAACTCCCACCCTCCAGCAGGGAGATCCGGAAATCCTGCCCGCGAAGGGGTTCGGGGACGTCCAGTGAATCGACCTCCACCCGAAGCTCCACGGCATCTCCACCGGAGAACAGGGATCCAAAGGGGGACCCCCCCAGGGGTTCCACCTCGATATCGAGCTTCATGACCTCCACGACCCGGCCCAGCACCTGATTGCTCTTGAGGATCTCCACTTCCGCGTCAATTTCAGCGAGGTCCATCAGCATGCCTTCGACCTTCGCCAGGGTCGGATCCAGGGGACTGGTCTTCTTTCCCTGGAACTGCAACAACGCCTCGGCCTGGTACACCGGCTTGGCCCGGAGGACCATGAAGACGCCCAGCAAGAGGAAGCACCCGAGGGCCCCCAGGAAGATCAGCCTCCCTTCCCAGAGGTCATGCAAGAACGAAAGCGGGCTCTTGCCCTTTCCGCCCGGGGATTGGTCATTTCTGGGGTCGAGGGGGGGGAGGTTCATGGCTTGCCTGGGAGCAGTGAGCAACTCGGGAGGGGGGCCCGGAACGGGCAGACACCGGGGGTCAGCCGGAGGGGAGCGTAGGGGAGCCGAGAGGCGTTGGCAGTACCCTCGCTCCCCGCATTCGGGGGAAGTCCGGATGGGCGCCCATCGGTTGCATGATCAGGAACGGGTGGAAAAGCCCAGGGTACCAAGGGTGATCCAATCCCTGGTGGCCGGGATCATTTGTCGCGGTTGGGGAGGTAGTACTTGATCTGCGCGGCCGTCAGCGAAGTGCCCGTGACCGCCGTGACCGTGGGCAGGAGCATGTTCATCACCCTGCTGAACCGGACCAGGGTGCCCGCATCGACATAGACGATATCCCTGGGATTCAGCCAGAACTGATCCGCCATCACCATGGAGGCCGGGTTCCGCCCATCGAGATGGAAGACGTTCACGGCATTGGCGGAGGCACCCTTCCGGATCACATAGATGGAGCGGGCGTCCGCGCTTCCCCCGAGCACCCCGCCAGAACTGGTGAGCGCCTGGGCGAGGGAGAGATTCCCGTGAACGAGCGGGAGGAGGCCGGGCTTCAGCATCTCGCCCATCATGTAGACGGGATCGTCCTGCGAGTTCGGAACTTGGAGCGCATCCCCATCCTGGAGGAGAATCTGGGAGATCTGGTTCCCGGAAGTCATCAATTCATGGAAGTTGATGCGCCAGGTCCGATCTCCTCGCGTGAGCAACAGCCGGCTGTCGTCGGCCCCGGGCAGGAACCCGCCCGCACGGTTAACAGCTTCCGCGAGGGTGAAGGGCACGTCGGTCACGTTGTAGACCGCTGGCGCTTTGACCTCGCCGCCCACGTAGACCTTCTGGGAGCGGAAGGCCGTCACTTTCACATCGATCTGGGGGTTCTGGAGGACCTTGGAAAGCCGGGTCGTGAGAAGGTCACGAACCTGGGAGACCGTGAGGCCTTTCACCTCCAACCTCCCCACATAGGGGAAGAAAATGGCCCCGCCCTCATCGACGATCATGCCCGCGGCGTTGTCTTGACGGTACTGACCCAGGGGCAGCGTGATCTCGGGGTGATCCCAGACGGTGACGAGAATGACGTCCTGAGGTCCGATCTGGTAGGCCGTGGGTTTGACGGCCAGAAGGGGGGCCAGGTCGGAGGCCTGGGTCCGCCGGATGACTTGATTCCGGAGGGTCTCCGGATTGAGGGGCCTGAGGGTGATCGCCAAGCCGTCCACCGCCGTGGTGGATTCACCCGACCCGGGCTTCATGTTCAATTTCATGCCCGGCGCCGTACAAGCGGAGGCGAGAAGGGTGATCATCCCCAGGGCGAGGAGCCCCGTGAATCGGCAAGTCAGGGCGCGTTTCCAGGCATTCACGGAAAGGGCGCGGGTTGCGGTGCGATCAGGGAGCGACATGCCAGTCTCCGGCAGAGGTGTACGGATCATCTGGGCGAACAGACAAGAGAGCCGTACGATACCGCACCGAATCTGACGGATGCAAGTAAATATCCAAGTCCGGATTAGCTATAAATTGGAACTATTCACCATCGATCCATCACCCACCAACACCAGCCCCCCCTTCAGGGGAGGCGCCCGTTCTCCGACACGGTATTGGCCCCCAAGGTCACGCCGGCTCCAGAGACCACGTAGATGCCATATCCGGCATTCCGGCTCACGGTGTTTGCAGTGACGAGGGTTCCGCTGCAGTTGGCGAGGTACATACCATCCCCTACGGGGTCGGTGGTCCTCGAGATCAGATTGTCCTGGATCAGGGAATGGGTGGCCTGGTCCCTCAGAAGGAGGGCTCGTCCCACGTTGTCCAGCAGCTGGTTGTTCTTGAATTGGGTGCCGTCGCAGTTGGAGATCACGGCCGCTGCCTTGACGGCACCGTCCACGGCCCCGGAACCATTGCCGGTGAAAGAACTTCCCTCGACCACAACCCGGTAGACGAAGGCGCTCCCTCGAAGGGCGACCGCAGGCCCAATCTGGACGCCACCCCCGTGGTTCCGGGAGAAGGTGCACCCGGAGATCGTGACCTGATTGACCGTCTCTCCGGCGTTGGGTTCGATGTTGAGCCCTGATTCCGGCAGCGTTCCCCCGGAATTGGCGAAGACCGAGTTCTTGATGGACATGCCGTTCACCCGAGTGATCGAAATCCCCGCCCTCCGGTTGTCATCCGCCGTGACGCCGCACAGGGAGATGTCGGCGCTGTTTCCCCCCACGTAGAACCCATCGCCCCAGCTCTGTTTGCCAGTCACACCCTGCACCACCACATGCTGGCTGTCGGTGATGCCCACGCAGACTCCCGATTCCCCGGCCGTCCCGGTGTGGGTGTATCGATCCCCGAGGATGGTGCCGCCTACCAGATTCACGTTGGAGACGGCTGAAATCATCAACACCGTATAGGTACCCGCGCTGTTCGGCTTCGCCTTCAGAACGGCGCCGGCGGAGAACCTGAGCGTCATGTTGCTCCGAAGCTGGATCGCGTGGTTCCCGCTCGAGGCCACCGCGACCGCGTTGACGAGGTAGGTGCCGTCGGGCACCAGGACCGTTCCTCCAGTCCCCCCGGCGGCGTTGATGGCCCGCTGGAGCGCGGCCGTATCGTCAGTGACCCCATCCCCCATGGCCCCATAGGCGGGGTCTTTGACGTTGAAGACCGCGCTGGAAGGCGGGACGACCGCAGCGCAGGCATCGGTGACCGGCACTGGCGGGGGGGGCGGGGAGTTGGTGCCCCCCTCTTTCGAGTCTTCCTTGCCCCCGCACCCCATCGCCAGGAACGCGGAGAGGACAAGGGCCAGGCATGGGAGGTCTCGGCGGGTTCCGTGGATCATGGGGACCGTTTCGAATGGGGCCGGCCATGCTTGAACCGGGAATGGGATTCAGGATTGGTGCCCCAAGGTGGCCCCGGCCGATAAAATCGGCAACATATTCCATACCAATGGGAAAAATCAATGGCCGAGCGGTCGCCTGGCGTGGCTCCCACCCGGGGATCGCTCAGGGCGTTTTTCCGTTTCCGTACACGGTGTTGTTGGTGACGACCACGCTCGTATCGGAGGTGGTTTTCTGGATCCCGTATCCGGCGTTGTTGATGACGGTGTTGCCGCTGATGGTGGAGTTGGCGCAGCTGGTGAGGTAGACCCCGCCGCCGGACCAGAAATCGTTGCCGGGCACCGAGATCGTTTCGGTGATGGTGTTGCCGGAGAGGGTGGTGCGGGTGGCGTTGTCCCGGAGCAGGATGCCGCGGCCGGTGTTCTTGGAGACCTGGTTGTTCGTGACCTTCACCCCATCGCAGGCGACGATCATGATGCCGTTCTTGATGTTGCCATCCACGGGGTTCTGGCCGTTCAGGGTGGAGATGTTCCGGTTGATGACCACGTTCACGAGGAAGGCCGTGCTGGCGAAGGCGACGGGAGGGCCGGCCATGATGCCGCCACCCGCGTTGTTCTGGAAGACGCAGTCCTGCACCGTCAAGTTGGCCACGGTCTCGCCCTCGTTAGGCTCGATGTCCACGCCCGCCTCGGGAAGCGCGCCGGTGGTGTTCTTGAAGGTGGAGTTCCGCACCATCATGGTGTTGACGCGCGTGACCGAGAGGCCCTGGCGGCGGTTGTGGTCGGCGACGACGTTGCAGAGCGTGATG
>JACPUT010000016.1 GCA_016192145.1 Acidobacteriota bacterium
CATTGCTACAGGTGCTATCGGTTTCCATTTTCGAGAAAACCGAGCTGGGAAGCGCCTTTGCATCGGTCAGCGAGGGGGTCCTGGAGGCCAACATCCCTAAACAACTGACAATGCTTGAGATTTAACCGGACACTAGTGGTGGCACACCATCATGGAGGGGCGAGTCTGGCGGGGCGAAATCTGCAACCGGTCCAAGAGAGGCGCCCACTATTGGGTGGATGCCACCATCGTTCCTTGGCTGGGCCCGGATGGAGAGCCCGAGCGATTCATGGCCCTGAGGAAGGTGATCACCGAACGGAAGCAGGCCGAGGAGCGGGCCCGGCGAAGGGAGGAGCAGCTCGAGGTGCTGCTTCAGATCAGCCGGGATCTGAACCGGGATTTGGATCAGTCCGTGGTGCTGCGCAAGGTGGTGTTAGCGGCCCTCAAGCTCACGGGAGCCCCCTGCGGCGCCGCGGGGGTGATGGAGCAAGGAAAGGTCCGCTTCGCGGAATGCCATCGGGAAGGCGCCTGGCATCCCATGGTGGTTGAATTCGAGCCCGGGGAAGGGGTGCCCGGAACCGTGATCGAATCCAGGCTCCCATACCGGTCCGAGGGAAAACCCGGGGTGGGCCTCGAATCCGAACCGGCCCCCCTGGAATCCGATTTTGCCTGGGGCGCCTGCATTCCCATTCTGGATTGGGACGGCCGAAGCCTGGGTTGCCTCGGGATCCAAGGACCCTCCTCGGGCGCCGGAATCACCGAAGAAGACGTGGCCCTGCTCATGGGCCTTGGGAACGCGGCCTCGGTGGCCCTCGTCAACGCCCGGGACATCGCCCAGCGTGAAACCCATCGAAGGGCCATGGAGCACACCCAAAAGCTAGAAAGCCTCGGAGTCCAGGCGGGGGGAATCGCCCACGACTTCAACAACCTCCTCTCCGCCATCGCGGGCAATGTCGCCTTGGCGCAACTCCACGAGGAAGACGGCCAGGCGGCCCACTACCTGGAAAACGTGAACACCACCATCCAAAGGGCGGCGGACCTGACGCACCAGCTCCTGGCCTACGCAGGCAGGGGCAGGTCCGAACGGAAACATGTCCAACTCCATACCCTCGTGGGAGGGATGGTGAAACTCCTTAAGGTATCAGTCTCAAAAATGGCCAGGATCCACCTGGACCTCCCCTCGCACCTCCCCACCATCCTGGCCGTCCCTTCAGAACTCCAGCAGGTGGTCATGAACCTGGTGATCAATGCCTCCGACGCGCTGGGTGAAAAGGAAGGGGATATTTTCCTGACCACCCGACTGGCGGAGCAGGAGCAGCTCCCCTCCAAGCTCGATGCGGAGGGAAGAACGATTCCCCTTGGAACCTACGTGTGTCTCGAGATTCGTGATACCGGATGCGGGATGCCCACCGAGGTCCAGGCGAGGATCTTCGACCCATTCTTCACCACCAAATCAACGGGCCGCGGCCTTGGCTTGAGTGCCATCCTGGGGATCCTCCGCCACCACAACGCCTGGATCCAACTCGAATCAGCCCCTGGACGGGGCACCACCTTCACCTTGCTGTTCAGCGCGGCAAGCGGGCCCGCTGAGATGCAGGAGGAAGGCCGGATGGAGCCTTGCTGGATGGGTCATGGCCGCGTTTTGTTGGCCGACGATGAAGTCGATGTGCGCCAATCCACCGCCGACTTGCTCCGCAGGTTTGGGTTTGAAGTGGTGGAAGCCAGGGATGGAGCCGAAGCCATGAGCTTGTTCGCGGCGGGGCCCCCATTTCAACTCGTGCTCACGGACCTGACCATGCCTCAAATGGATGGCCTCGAATTGGCGAGGCTGCTTCGGCGCCTGGCCCCTGAGGTCAAGGTGGTGATCTACAGCGGCTTGCCCTTCGAGTTGAATTCCGCGGCCATGGCCGACCTCTCAGGGCAGCTTCTAAAACCCTTCAAATGGCAGGAACTGAACCAGCTGATGAAGCGATTGCTGGCCCCCTCGGATGAACCTTAGGCTCCGGCCACCAGGACCGCTCGGATCGGCTTCGAACCCCCTCCGGGCGAGAGGGGCTCATACCTTGAACACCCGGATGTTGTCGTGCAGCAATTCCGCCGCCTTGGCCAGATCCATGGCCGTGCGGCTCACTTCGTGCACGGTGGCGGCCATCTCCTCGGAGGCGGCCGCGTTTTCCGAGCTCTGGTCCCGGGCCCTCTCGAGCTGGTGATTCACTTCGTTGGCCGTGCGGGCCTGTTCCCCGGTGGCCTGCCCGATCTCCAGTGCGATGTGGGAGAGAGCTTCGGACTGCTCCCGGATCCGATCGATGGCGACGACGGTGGAGGTGACCAGCTCCTCCGTCTCCTTCACGGAGGTATCGCAGGCATGGATGAGGGCGGCGATCTCCTTGGCCGACACGGAGGAACGCTCGGCCAGCTTGCGCACTTCCTCCGCCACCACGGCGAAGCCCTTGCCCATGGCGCCCGCCTTGGCGGCCTCGATGGCCGCGTTGAGGGAGAGCAGGTTGGTCTGGCGGGCGATGTCCTGGATGACCTGGACGGCCCGCACCATCTGCACCATGGAATCATGCAGCCGGGCCATGGCCTCGGAGGTGGCTTGACCCGATTCGGCACCGGCCTGGGCGGCCCTGCGGGATTCCTCGGTCTGCTTCTGGGAAGCGTTCGCGTTGCCCGCCACCTGCTCCACGGAGGCCGAAAGCTCGTGCATGGCCGCGGCGATCTGCTCCGAGAGGGAGCGCTGGAATTCCACGTTCTTGGCGATCTGGTCCGAGGTCTGGCTCATCTCCACGGCCCCGGCCGAGAGTTCCTGGGAGCTGCTGGCCACGGTCGTGGAAATCCCCGTGAGGTTCCTCACCACCTGCTCGAAGTGGGCCACGGAGGCATTCAGGCTCCGGGTGACCTCGCCGAGCTCGTCCTCGCTGAGCACCGGGGCCCGGTAGCTGAGGTCGTTCTGGTCCATGCGGGCGGCCAACCCCACGATGGCCTTCACGCTGCCATTGATCCCGCCGATGATCCGCGCCGCCAGCCAGGCCGCGGCGGAGAAGCCCGCGGCCAGGAGCATCAGGTTCCACAGGAGGCTCGTCTGGTAGCGCTCCTGGGCGCCCCGGGCCTCCTCATCCGCCACCCGGATCTGGAGGTCCACGAGCTTGCTGATCTCCCCCGTGAGGGGATCGAAGGTCTGGTACAGCTCGGTTTTCACGAAGACGTCCAGATCCGGGGCGTTCCTCGCGTCGATGATCCCCATGAGGCGGGCCACCTTGGCATCGGAGGCGGCCATGAGGGGCTTGACGCGATCCACGATGGCCTGTTCCTCCGGGGCCATGGCGGTGCCGAGGTAGGCGCTCCACTGGGTCTGGATCGTGGCCGTGGCGTCGCGAACGGCCTTGGCCCCCTCGGCCCAGTCCAGGTTCCCGTTCCGGACCTTGTGGGAGGTGTCCACGATGTTCACGGCGTACATGTCGGACACGGCCTTCAGCTGGCCCAAGGGGACCACGCGGTCCGCCTGGATGGAGGTCATGGCCTGATTGGACTGGCGCATGCCCCAGAAGCCGAAGCCCCCCACCAGCAGGGTGAGGAGGGACAGCATTCCCACGAGGAAGATCAGCCGCCTGCGGATGCTCTGCTTGGATACCGAGGACGCCATGGCAACTCCAACGGATCGGGCCCGGCCTTGGCCGAGGGTCGGCGATTCAAGAGAGACGGACCCGGTGGTAGGCCCCTCTTCGGCCGCATTTGTCAGGAACCTTGAGATCCGGCCGGGGACCTTGGGAATTCTTCGAGCTGAGGGTGCCCGGGGCCCCCGTGGTAATCTTGCCGTTTATCTAAAGGGATCCAGGCCATGCGCACCGTCGACGAGATCCGCGCCCTCCACGACCTCCCCTTCCCGGAACTGCTCTACCGGGCGGCCACCGTGCACCGGGAGCACTGGGACGCCCAGGACATCCAGTTCTGCACCCTGGACAGCATCAAGACGGGCGCCTGTCCGGAAGATTGCTCCTACTGCCCCCAGAGCGCCCGCTACGCCACCGAGGTGAAGGTGGAGCCCCTCAAGGAAGTGGAGCGCGTGCTGGAGGGGGCCAAGGCCGCCCAGGCCGCCGGTTCCACCCGCTACTGCATGGGCGCCGCCTGGCGCGAGGTGCGCGAGGGCGAGCAGTTCGACGCCGTCATCGACATGGTGAAGGGCGTGAAGGGCCTCGGCATGGAGGTCTGCGTCACCCTCGGCATGGTGAACAAGGATCAGGCCCTGCGCCTGAAGGACGCCGGCTGCGACGTGTACAACCACAACATCGATAGCAGCCGCGAGTTCTACGAGAAGATCATCACCACCCGCACCTACGACGACCGCCTCAACACCCTGAAGACCGTGCGCGAGGCGGGCCTCGAAGTCTGCAGCGGCGGCATCCTGGGCATGGGCGAGACGCAGGAGGACCGCATCCACTTCCTCCACGAGCTCACGAAGCTGGAGCCCGCCCCCGAGAGCGTGCCCATCAACCAGCTCGTGGCCACGGAGGGCACGCCCCTGGCCGATGCCAAGCCCCTGCCCCCCTTCGACCTCGTGCGCATGATCGCCACGGCCCGCATCCTCTTCCCCACGAGCCGCGTGCGCCTCAGCGCCGGCCGAACGGCCATGACGGACGAGCTGCAGGCCCTCTGCTTCTTCGCGGGCGCCAACAGCCTCTTCACCGGCGACAAGCTCCTCACGGCCCCCAACCCCGGCCAGAGCCACGATCACTCCCTGGTCCAGGCCCTGGGCATGAAGGTGGAGCGCGGCGCGGCGGCCGTCCACGCCTGAGGCGGAACCTTGGATCGTGCGTCTGGTCCCACGCCTGGAAGGCGATCGGCTCTAGGCTATTGGCTTTAGCTGATTCCGAAAACACAAGGGGCCGACCGGAATTCCGTTCCCAGCAAGAGCCAAGAGCCAAGAGCCGAAAGCCTAGAGTCACCCGCACGATCGGGGTTGGAGCGCTATTCCGGGCCCCGGACGGTGAGCGTCTCGGCCGTGTTCAGGGCGCTGAGGTGGGCCTTGAAGCGCCGGGGGGATTCGCCCAGGGCCGTGAAGCGCAGGTGCTTCACCTGGCCGGGCACCAGATGGAAATAGTCATCGTCGGGCCTCCAGCCAGGAGCCTCCACCGCCACGGATTGGAGGAAGGCGCTCCCCGAGAGCTTCAGGATCAGCTCGGTGGAGGTGGTCACCTGGACCTCCGCCCTCCAGCCCACGTTCTCCACGGGCGCCAGGGCGAGCCCGCTCGGGAAGTGGACATCCTCCGAGATCACGTCGCCCGTGACCGCATCCCGCAACCGGGCCACGGTGGCGTGGTGCTTGGGCGGCCCGAAGCGGTAGGCGTAGGTGATGTCGGTGAAGGTGCCCAGCAGGGCGTCGGCGGAACGCAGCTCCGTGGAGAAGGGCGCCACCCGCAGGGCCTCGGAGCCCTTGCCCACGGAAGTCCGGGGGCCCTGCCACAGCTCCAGCTCCACCTGCGCCTCGAGGGGCGCTGGTGAATCGTTCACCACATGAACGCCCAGGCCATCCAAGCCCTCATCCGAGAGGTGGATGCTCCGGGGTGCCCAGGCCCGGCGGGCATACCAGTAGGCGGCCTTGGGGCGGCCCAGGCTGTCCAGGAGCCCCCAGCCCGCACCGGGCCAGAGGTCATTCCAGAACCAGACGAGGGCCCCGCCGCAGGTGCTCCCGGCGCGGCGCCACTCGGCGTAGGTGCGCCGGATGAGCTCTCCCGTCACCACCCGGGAGCGGGCGTAGTAGCCCTCGGGATCCGCCGCGCGGAGCGCCACGGGATCCACTCCGAAGCCCTCCCGCAGATAGTGGTCGCGCACGTCCTCGAAGTCCCACCCGGCGCCGGAGTCGCGCGGCACCCGGGCCTTCCAAAGGGGCTGGTGGGGCAGGAGCGGGGCCTCCGGCGAGAGGTGATCCATCGTCGCGGCATCGGGCACATGGGAGAACCCCAGGCACTCGGGTGTGAACTTCACGGCGGCGGCGCGCGCATCCGCCAGCGGGCGGCGGTAGGCCCCCACGCCGTAGTAGTGGGTGAGGCCCGTGCCGGTGTGGAAGGGCAGCGCGCCTTCGCAGGGGGTGGACGGGAAGTAGGGAATGCCGGGGTGGAGCCGCGCGCAGGTGGCGGGTAGTTCCGTGGCGAAGAAGGGGGAGGACCAGTCGGGCCGGGGCAGGCCCAGCATGGCCGCCTGCTGCTCGATCTCGCTGCTCCCGCAGTAAACCGTGATGCAGGGGTGCTTCTGCAGGCGGGAGAGCTGGGCCACGATCTCCGCTTCCACATCGGCCCGGAAAGGCTCATCGCCAAAGGGGTAGTCCATGTTGGCGAACATGAAGTCCTGCCACACCATGAGGCCCAGCTCATCGCAGAGGGTGTAGAAGGCCTCGGTTTCGTAGGTCATGGTGCCGCCTACACGGAGCATGTTCGCGCCCGCGTCCCGCGCCGCCGTGAGGGAGGCCCGCAGCGCCGGGGGATCCGCGGCGAGGGTCACCATGTCCGAGGTGGTCCAGCAGGCGCCCCGGGCGAAGACGGCCACGCCGTTCACCCGGACCTGCACGAGGCCGCCCGCGCGCTCCACCTGCACGGCCTTGAAGCCCACGCGGCCGCAGGGAAAGGAGCGGTTCCCCTCCTCGGAGGACAGCTCGATGGCAGCGTCCAGAAGCTGCGGCGCGCCGTGGGTGTGGGGCCACCAGAGGGGGATCTCCGGCAGATCGAAGGCGCCCTCCAGGTGCAGCGCGTCGCCCTCCCGGGAGGCCCGCAGCGCCAGCTGCTGCTTGCCGACGCGGAGCAGGGCCTCGCTTTTCGCCCACTGGGCGGGGAGGCGCACCACCGCCTTCAGTTCCACCCGGCCCGTGGTGCCCACGGCCCAGGTGCGCAGATCCAACCAGCGCATCGCCGGGGCGTCCCAGGAGGTCCAGGTGACGGCCCGCCAGGGGCCCACGGCCTGAATGGGCGGAGTCCAGCCGGGGATGCGGCCCAGCAGCGTGGTGCGGATCCACCGCAGGTTCTGGTTCCGCACGAGGGAGGTCTTCCACCGGGGCCGGGGCCGGCGTCCGGCCAGCTCCGCCTCGAGGGACCGGAAGCGGATCACCAGCTCGTGGGGCCCCGCACCCAGGTCCGGGAGGTCCACTTCGTGGGGGCGGAACATGTTCCGGGATTGCAGGATGAACCGGCCATCCAGCCAGACCTCCGCCAGGGTGGCGAGCCCCTCGAAGTTCAAGGTGCCGGGCCCCTCGGCGTTGAGCGTGGTGCGGTACCACCAGTCCTGGGAATCGAAGGCTCCCGGCTGATCCACGGAGAGGCCCAGCGTCTGCGCCACGGTGCCCGGCACCACCGCGCTGGCCCAGGGGCCTTCATTCATCCAGGGGCCCGGTTCCGCGTGGAGGCCCGGCTCCGTGGGACGCAGCTGCCAGCCGGTTCCGAAGGGCCCGGTCATGCGGGGAACCGGTTCCGGAGGGCCCCCATGCCGCGATCCCAGGCCGCGCCCAGGGCATCGATGACGGCCACATCGAAGGGGCGCTTCCGTGCCATGGAACGAGCCAGCTGGAACTGATAGGCCTTGGTGGTGGTGCTGATCTCCCGGAAGGCCGCCTCGGCTTCCCCGAGCCCTTCGACGCCCTGCCGGCCGAGCCACTGCAGGTAGGTGGCGGCCAACTCGTAGCAGGCGCCGAACTGGCGGAAGGTGGCGAAGGAGTAAGCGTGGAAGAGTTCGATGTCGGCCTTGAGCAGCCACTCCGAATCCGCCTCCAGCCGGGCCTTGAAGGGCCCGAAGGGATTCCGCTCCGGCGCCCGGGCGAGCTGATCCTTCAGCAGCTCCAGGGAAATGGCCACTTGCTCCTCGGGGGAGGGCTTGCGGAAGTGGCGGAGGAACTTCACGTACTCGATGTAGGGCGGCATCATCCGCGCGTGGACGAGGCCCTCGGTCTGGAAGATGTCCCTGAAGTCCTGCCCTTCGAGGGCGTGGTAGCCCTGGTTGTGGAAGTAGCCCATCCACTCCCGGGCGGGATCGATGGCGTTCACGGACACGGTGGATTTCACGTGGGCCAGCTTGTAGGCCGTCCCCGCGGTATCCGGAAGGAAGAAGCTATCCAGCTCCACGAGCACCGGATGCCCCTGGGCCACCTGTTCCTCGATGTGGGCCACGAGGGGGCGCCAGGGCGCCAGCTCGTGGACCTCGAAGCCGTAGAGGCGCATGAGATCCGCATGCTCGAACTTGAAGAAGGTCCACTGATCCCCCTCGAAGTCGATGGCCAGGGTGAAGGCCATGGCGGCGAGGGGTTCATGCCCCATCCCGTGGAGCAGCTCCACGATCACGTCGGTGTAGCAGTTCGTCTCCACCCACGTGCGATCCTCCCCATGGATGAGGTGGCGCTGGTAGGTGGCGGGATCCAGGGGCGCGATGGACTTCATGCGGCCCCTCAGGCGCCCAGCTCGAGCACCTTCCGCACGGCGACAGGCCAGGTGGCGGGATCGAGGCCGTGGACCTTGAAGAGGGCCAAGGCGATGCGCTCCAGACCGAAGCCGATGCAGGCGGTGTGGGCGGGCTGGCCATCCGCGGTGCGGATGTCGAAGGCGTGGCCGAAATAATCGAGGTGGAGGTTGCAGGAGGTGATGGCCGTGGGCTTCTCCTCGGAGCAGATGGGGATCACCAGCTCGAACTTGAGCACCTGTTCGCGCTGGGTGGCCTTGGCCATGCGGCCGCCGCGCCCGAAAAAGGGATCGTTGGCCACCACCGACTCCACGGGGAGCCCCACGGAGTGGAGGATCCCCTTTCCCCGCTCCAACCACTCGTCGCGGTGGGCCAGGGCCTGCCCCGCGGTGCCCAGGCGCACGAATTCCCGCTGACGGAAGATCTGCATGCGCGCGGGGTCATCGGAGGGCTCGTGGCGGAAGACGTAGCCCTGCAGATCCACCAGCCGGCCGCCCTCGGGCAAGGTCCCCGTGGAGGCCGGATAGAGGGGGTAGCAGGCCGCGGGGATCATCATCACTTCGCTGGGTTCGAGGTCGCGGGTCCAATCCTCCCCCCCCTCGAACTTGCGGATCATCTCGGCGTGTTCCGGGTCCTTGCCCATGAAGCTGTGCACGGAGCCCATGAGGTCGGGGAAGTTGTGGATGTGGTTGATCTCGCAATAGTGCGCCCGGCTGAAGATGGGGGGGAAGCACACCACCTCGGCCTTCATCGGGGCGGCATGCCGCGTGACCAGGGCCTCGAACCGGGTGATGATCTCCTCGAATCGGCCGCTGCGCCCGTAGACGCCCCGCACCCCGCTGGGGATCAGGAGGCCCGAGTTCACCAGGTCCTCCTGGTAGAGCTTGTAGGGATCGAGTTCGATGGCTCCGCACATAAACCTAGCTCTCCCGCATCGCGACCTGGATCGTGGAGCTCTGCCCCAGGATCCGGTCGTTGTTGACCATGAGCTGCGCCCCGTAGGCATCCCGCAGATGCCGGCCCAGCGAGAACTTGGAATCGTTCCGGTACCCGGAGATGCCGCAGATGATCATGGCCTTGCCCACCACCTCCACGAGGAACTGGGAGGTGGCGATCTTGAGGTTGTTGGTGCGCAGGGCGAAGCCGTAATTGGAGGTGAAGGCGTCCGGGGCGTCTTCCCTCAGCAGCTGGTTGTACTCGGCGATGGACTGGTACACCCCCCCGCGCATGGAGAAGAGCACCGTGTCCAGCTCCGCGAGGCGCAGGGCCGAGGGCGGCAGGGTGCCCGGCGTCTTGCGGGCTTCCGCCCGCACGAAGGCGCGGGCCTTGCTCATGGCATCCATGGCGATGCCCAGCCAGAGGGAGCTCCATACGCCATGGGAGAAGGGGTGCATGGTCTTGGCGTGGATCTCGGCGTAGGGCACGGGAAGGATCTGTTCGGCGGCACCCGTCGCGGTGAGGGTGAAGCCCGAGCTGCAGGTGCCCCGGAAGCCCAAGGTGTCCCAGCCCGAGAGGGGCTTGAGGGTGCAGTCCTCCTTGCGCACGAGCACGTGGGACTGGTCGTTCCGGCCCGCGTCCGGGGCCCGGCGACAGGTGACGAGGATGGCGTCGGCCGCCTCGCCGTAGGAGATCACGGGGGCCTGCTTTTCCAGGGTGAAGGAACCATCGGTGACGTTCACCGCGCAGAGGCTGGAGCGCACGTCGCCCCCGATGCCCAGCTCCGTGGTGGCGGAGGCCAGCAGGTACTGCTTCTCCACCAGGTCGCGGATGTAGCCCTGGAAAAAGGTGGAACCCAGGGCGTGGTGGACGATGCAGGCCACCTGGATCTGATGCATGGCGAAGATCATGGCCGTGGAGCCGCAGTGCAGGGCGAGGGCCTCGCAGATCCTAGAGAGGTCGGAGATGGTGAGGCCCATGCCCCCGAATTCCTCGGGAACATAGCAACTGAGCAGCTTCGCCGATTTCAGGGCGTCGAAGGCCTCCACGGGGAAGCGGGCGTCGCGGTCCACGGCCTCCGCGTGGGGCGCGATGGATTCGCGACCGATGAGGTGCACCTGCTCCAGGATGGAGGCGAGCTGATCGTGGGTCTGGGGCAGGGTGGACGCGCTCATGGTGACTCCGGGGAACCTGCTCAGGACTGCAGTTCCGAGATCGCCTCGGAGATGGACTGGATGCTCTCGAAGGTCTTGCGACTCAGCATCTTGTCGGGAAACTCCACGCTGAAGTGGTCCTCCAGGGCCAGCATCAGGTGCACCGTGGTGAGGGACGTCAGGCCAGCGGTGTAAAGATCGCTGGTGGGGCCCAGCTCCTCGGGCTTGGAAGAAAGGCGGGCGTGCTGAATAACGATGTCGCGAATTTGCTCAACGATCATTGATATTTCCTCGCAGTTCCGGCGGTGATCCACCATTAGACCCTACCGGAATCCAGTAGGCAACCGATCCCCTGGGCTTGGAGTAACCTCGCCATTCGAGGTCATCCAGACCAATTCCCCCTGCCCTTCCGACCCCTTCCCCTTCGCCGGGAACCGGCCGGAAGCCTATGGAAATCAACGACCTGACTCCTTCAACCGATTCGAAACCAGCCTTCCTGGCCCCGGAGGGCGAAGGGGTCCGATGTTCGGTTGGTTGCGCGATTGGCTGAAAAGGAAAGGCCCGGGAGGACCTCCGGGGAAGGTATCCGCACCCGCCGGGCCTCCGCCCCCCGCCGGTTCCCCTCCCTCGGCAAAACCGAACCCGCTGGAGTTTCCTGGATTCGAAGAAGCCTGGGCCACCCTGCATCAGGCGGGTGGGGCTCCCCCCCCTGTCCCGAAGTTCGCCGCGGAGGAAGGCGAGCAGGTGGAACGCCTCCGGTATCGGGTGATGGAGGAATTCTCCGCGAACCCACCCGAGCCCGCCTCTTTTCCTTCGGTGGCCGTGGAGGTCATCGATCTCCTCGAGCATCCGGATCCCGACCTGCATGACCTGCTCGCCTTGGTGGATCGGGACCCCGCCATCGCCCTCCAGCTCCTGCGGCTGGCCAACAGCACCTACTATGCCCGGGACCGGGAAGCCCAGGATCTGCGGGATGCCGTGATGCGCCTGGGGGTGCGGGCCTCGGGGGAGATCGCCGTGGCCGTGGCCGGTCACACCCTCTTCGATATGGGACTCCGGGCGGAGTACCAGATCTTCATGCCGCGCCTCATGGACCTCTACCACGACGCGCTCACCGTGGGCTTCGGAGCCAGCGAGATCGCATTCCGGGAGCAGGCCGGCAAGCCCAACCAGGCCTTCCTCGGGGGGCTTTTCCATGGCATCGGCCATTCCCTGGCCCTCCGCTCCCTCGCGGGCCTGATGATCCAGGGGCGCATCCCGCCGGTCGAAGACTCCACCATCCTGGATGAGGTGCTCGAGCGGGTGGGCCTGGAGATCGGCTCGACGGCGCTCCTGCTTTGGGGGCTCCCCACCTACCTCGGCGTGATCTGCGCGCGCTTCCACGATCCGGAAGTTCCCCCCGGTCCCGCCTTCGGGAATCTCCACACGATCCGCGTGGCCTCGGGCCTCCTTCGCCTGGTGCGGAACCCCCTGGATGGCCGCCATGCGGCCGAGACTCGCCAGAGCCTCCAGGCGCTGGGCATTTCCCGGGCCCGGGCGGCCCAGCTCTACGCCCTCATGGCCCACCACCGGGAGCGGGCTGTGGGCATGCTCTCCGCCTAGGAGACGGGCGAACCCACGTGTAAACTGGTCCATTGGGCCCGAGGAGCCTCCGCCGCGCGAGGCTGGATCCCGGCGCCCGACCGGTTCCACCGATTCTGCGAGTGACCCATGCGTGAGATGGACAAGGCCTTCGACTTCAAGACCGCCCAGACCCGGTGGTACGCCGTGTGGGAGGAGGCCAAGGTCTTCGAGGCCAAGCCCGACAGCGGCAAGGAGCCCTGGTCCATCGTGATCCCGCCCCCGAACATCACGGGCAACCTGCACATGGGCCACGCCCTCGTGAACACGCTGCACGACGTGCTCACGCGCTTCAAGCGGGCTCAAGGATATGACGCCCTCTGGGTGCCCGGCACCGACCACGCGGGCATCGCCACGCAAATGATGGTGGAGCGCCAGCTGAAAGCCGAAGGCAAGACCCGCCACGACCTCAGCCGCGCCGAGTTCGAGGCGCGCCTCTGGGCCTGGAAGGAGCAGAACCAGGGCGCCATCGAACACCAGCTCAAGCGCATGGGGGCCGGCGTGGACTGGACCCGCAACCGCTTCACCCTGGACCCCGCCCTGAACAAGGCCGTGCGCCATGTCTTCGTGGAGGCCTACAAGCAGGGCCGCATCTACCGCGGCCCCCGCATGATCCAGTGGGATCCCGCCCTGCAAACGGCCCTCAGCGATCTCGAGGTGAAGCACGAGGAGCGCCGGGGCAAGCTCTGGCACCTGCGCTACCCCCTGGCCGATGGCAGCGGCGACATCGTCGTCGCCACCACCCGCCCGGAGACGATGCTCGGCGATACCGCCGTGGCCGTGCATCCCGACGATGCGCGCTACACCGCCGTGGTGGGCAAGCTCCTGAACCACCCCATCACGGGCCGCCAGATCCCCGTGGTGGCCGACAGCTTCGTGGACCCCGAGTTCGGCACCGGCTGCGTGAAGCTGACTCCGGCCCACGACGCCAACGACTTCGCCGCGGGCCAGCGCCTGAAGCTCGACTCCATCACCGTCATCGGCTTCGACGCCAAGATGACCGCCGCCGCCGGCGCCTACGCCGGCCTGGACCGCTTCGAGTGCCGCAAGCGCATCCTCGTGGACCTGGAGGAACAGGGCTTCCTCGTGAAGGTCGAGGACCATACGAACAAGATCGCCCTCAGCGACCGCAGCGGTGCCGTGCTGGAGCCCCTCGTCAGCGATCAGTGGTTCATGGACGTGAAGGAGGCCGCTGCCAAGTCCCTGGAGGCCGTCCGAAGTGGCGCCATCCAGTTCACGCCTGAGCACCACACCGCCGTGTGGGAGCACTGGCTCACCAACATCCAGGACTGGTGCATCAGCCGCCAGCTCGTGTGGGGCCACCGCATCCCCGCCTGGACCTGCGGCAAGTGTCAGCACCTCCATGTCGAGCTGGAGGCTCCCGCCACATGCTGCGCATGTGGCGCCAGTGAACTGACTCAGGACCCCGACACCCTGGACACCTGGTTCAGCTCCGCCCTCTGGCCCTTCAGCGTCTTCGGCTGGCCCGAGCAGACCGCCGATCTGAAGCGCTACTACCCCACCAGCGTGCTCATCACGGGCTACGACATCCTCTTCTTCTGGGTGGCGCGCATGGCCATGGCGGGCCTCACCTGGATGGGCGAAGTGCCCTTCCGCAAGGTCTACTTCAACTCCCTCGTGCGCGACGCCAGCGGCCAGAAGATGAGCAAGACCAAGGGCAACGTCATCGACCCCCTGGAGGTCATGGACGAGTACGGCACCGACGCCCTGCGCTTCTCCCTGGCCATGGCCGCCGCCCCTGGCACCGACATCGCCATGAGCGCCACGCGCCTGGAAGTGAGCCGCAACTTCTGCAACAAACTGTGGAACGCTTCACGGTTCGTGCAGATGAACCTCGGGCCTGAGACCTCGCTTGAACTGGATCCAGAATTCGGCGAAGCCGAATTCTGGATGGTTGGACGGCTGAAAGCTGAATTGACGGCCGTGACGGAGGCCCTGGAGGCCTTCCGCTTCCACGACGCCGCGGATCGCCTCTACCACCTGGTCTACGACGATTTCTGCTCCACCTACATCGAATTGGCCAAGGTGCAGCTGCAGAACGGCACCGCCGCCCAGAAGGCCACCATCCTGCACTTCCTGGACCTCCTGCTACGCGCCCTCCACCCCTTCGTGCCCTTCCTCACGGAGGAGATCCACGAGGCCGTGTTCGAAGGCCGCCTGCCCGCCGGGGAGTCCCAGCTCATCGCCGAGCGCGGCTGGCCCCTGGACAGCCCGCTGCTGACCCGCACCGGCGGGGATCCCACCCTCGTGCCCACCTTCCAGGAGGCCCTCAGCACCCTGCTTCGCCTCAAGGCGGAGAACGGCGTGGACCCCGCCAAGCGCGTGGCCGCCCTCTGCAGCGTGAAGGCCCTCACGCCCTTCACCGAGGCCCTCAAGACCATCGCGAAGCTGGAGTCCGTCACCTTCGTGGACGGTGACCTGGCCCCCACCGATACCCGCGCCGTGGCCGTGGTCACCGGCGGCGCCGTGGCCCTGGAGCTGGCGGGCCTCAAGGATCCCGTCGCCGAAAGGGCGAAGCTGGAGAAGGAACGCGAGAAGCTGGAGAAGGAACTCGTCGCCCTCAAGGGCCGCGTGGACAACCCCCGCTACCTGGAAAAGGCCCCCCCCGAGGAAGTGGAGAAAGCCCGTGCCCTCGCCGCCGAGAAGGAAACGCGCCTCGCCCAGGTGTCGGCCCTGCTGGTGTAACGCCAGCCCTGGCCCCAGGGATAGCTAGGCCTAGCTTTCAGACCATGAATGGAGTCGCGGCAACCATCCTGGTGGCGGCCCTCACCCTCGGCTCGCCTCAGATCCCCACCATGGAAGAAGCCTTCGCCTCCGAGCGCGAAGGGATGGTCCGGGAACAGCTCCTGCCCCGGGGGATTTCCCATCCGGGCGTGCTCGCAGCCATGGGCCGGGTGCCCCGGCACGCCTTCGTGCCCGAAGCCCTGCGGAGCCAGGCCTACGGCGACCACCCCCTCCCCATCGGGCTGGGCCAGACCATCTCCCAGCCCTTCATCGTCGCCTTCATGACCCAGGCCCTGGAGCCCCGCCCCTCGGACCGGGTGCTGGAGATCGGCACGGGCTCGGGCTACCAGGCCGCCGTCCTCTCCACCCTGGTCGCCCAGGTCTACTCCATGGAGCTCCTGGAGCCCCTGGCCCGGCGGGCGGAGGGGGATCTGCGGCGCCTGGGCTTCCGCAACGTGCGCGTGCGCTGCGGGGATGGTTACAAGGGGTGGCCCGAGGAGGCCCCCTTCGACACCATCATCGTGACCTGCGCGCCCGAGCAGGTACCCCAGCCCCTGATCGATCAACTCAAGGAGGGCGGGCGGATGATCATCCCCGTGGGGATCCGGGAGCAGCAGCAGCTGGTCCTCCTCCATAAACGCGACGGCCAGCTGCTGCGCCGGGCCGTCCTCCCCGTCCGTTTCGTGCCCATGGTTCCGGGTGGTTGATTTTCAGGTCGAGCCATTCCGGCCGGGCCGCGATACCCTGGAGGGATGATCAAGTCCTTCTACGCCGGTATGGATCTGGATGCCCCCTGCGGGCGGTGCAAGGGGGAAACCCGGCACCAAGTCCTGACGATCACGGATGGCGTTCCCGAGAAGCTCATCTGCGGGAACTGCCGCTCCGTGCATAAGTACCGGGCCGAAAAACCCAAGGCCGAGCCCAAGGCGCGCCCCACCGCCTCCGCGAAGCACACCCTCCAGGCCCAGCGCCCGGTGCAGAGCCTGGCCACGATGTTCCAGCGCGTCCTCGCCGAGGAGCAGGGCGGCGCCTCCGCCCGCCCCTACAGCCCCGCCACCCGCTTCGACGAAGGCCAGTGGATGGATCACACCAGCTTCGGCCTCGGAAAGGTGCAGAAGCGCCTGGGTAAGAAGGTCGACGTCCTCTTCCGCGACGGACTCAAGACCCTCATCAGCGGGTGAGCGGCTTCGGGCGTTCTTGGGATCGCGAATAGCGCGAATAAGGGCGCGAATGGGGTGACGTGGTTGGTCCCGGTCCTGGGGCCGGGTCCACCTTTATTCAGGTTTTTTCCCTTCGCGCCATTCGCGCCTTTATTCGCGCCATTCGCGATCTTCTTTTCCAACCGAATGTGATGAGATGGAGGGATGGCCCGATCCCGAGTCTCAGCCGCCGGTGGCCTTGCCGCCATGAAGTACGTCTTCGCCAAGGGGCGTCAGACGGGCTTCCTGCGCCTGTGGAAGCGCCTGCACTCCCGCAACGCCTGCAAAACCTGCGCGCTGGGCATGGGCGGCGCCAAGGGCGGCATGGTGAACGAGGCGGGCCACTTCCCCGAGGTGTGCAAGAAGGGCATCCAGGGCATGGCCGCCGACCTCATGGGCGCCATCCAGGAGTCCTTCTTCCGGGACACCCCCATCGCGCGCCTCCAGTGGATGACGCCGCGGGAGTTGGAGTCCCTGGGCCGCCTCGCCTTCCCCCTGATCAAGGCACCCGGCGATACCCACCTGCGCCGCTGCACCTGGGAGGAGGCCCTGGCCCGCACGGCGGAGGCCTTCAAGGGCGCGAAGCCCGAGGAGGCCTTCGTCTACGCCTCCGGCCGCGCCAGCAACGAGGCGGCCTTCCTGCTGGGCCTCGTGGCCCGGGCCTACGGCACGTCCAACGTGCACAACTGTTCCTTCTACTGCCACCAGGCCAGCGGGGTCGCGCTTTCCCAGATCTACGGCAGCGGCACGTCGAGCCTCGTGCTCGAGGACCTCGGGAAGGCCGACCTCGCCTTCGTCATCGGCGCCAATCCCGCCTCCAACCACCCCCGCCTCATCACCCAGCTGGTGGAGCTGCGCAAGCGCGGCGGCACGGTGATCGTCGTGAACCCGCTCAAGGAGCTGGGCCTCGTGCGCTTCCGCGTGCCGAGCCTCCCCATGAGCATGGTCTTCGGCTCGCAGATCAGCGACCACTACCTGCAGCCCCGCATCGGAGGGGACATCGCCCTGCTCAAGGCGCTGCTCAAGGGGGTGCTGGAGCGGGGTGGATTGAACGAAGCCTTCATCGGGGCGCACACCGCGGGCTTCGAGGCCGTCCGCGCGGATGTGGAAGCGACGCCCTGGGACACGCTGCATGCGGAATCCGGCGTTCCCCGCGCTCCGATCGACGCCGTGGTCAGCGCCCTGCTCAAGGCCAAGGCGGGCATCGCCCTCTGGGCCATGGGCCTCACCCACCACACCCACGGCGTGGACAACATCCTGGCCCTGGGCAACCTCTGGCTGTCCCGGGGCTGGCTGGGCCGGGAAGGTGCCGGCCTGCTGCCCATCCGCGGCCACAGCAACGTGCAGGGCGTGGGCTCCATGGGCGTGTCGCCCGTGTTGAAGGAAGCCTTCGCGAACCGCCTCAAGGAACTCTACGGCCTGCCCCTGCTGCCCCCGGGCCAGGACACCATGGCCTCCATGCGCGCCGCCGCCGAAGGGCGCATCCGGGTAAGCCTGCAATTGGGCGGCAACCTTTACGGCTCCAACCCGGATGCGGCCTTCGCCGCATCCGCATTGAAAAACATTTCGTTCACGGCGATGGTGAGCACGAAGCTGAATACCAACCACGCGCATGGACTGGGGGAGACGTCCGTGATCCTGCCCGCCCTCACGCGCGACGAGGAACCCCAGGCCACCAGCCAGGAGAGCATGTTCAATTACGTGCGGTTCTCGGAAGGGGGCGAGCCCAGCCTCGAAGGCGAGATGCGGAGCGAGGTCTCCATTCTCTCCGATCTGGCCTCCCGCATCCTCCCCGAAGGGCGGTTCGAGTGGGGCCGAATGCGGAACCACGCGGCCCTTCGGGAAGAAATAGCGAAGGCCGTGCAGGGCTTCGAGCAGCTCCGCGAGGGCCATGAGTTCCAAGTGCCGGGCCGCACCTTCCACACGCCCGCATTCGCCACCCCTGATGGCAAAGCTCATTTCTCAGTTACCCCCCTCCCCCGTTTCGCCGAAACGGGGGAGCTCCGCCTCATGACCATCCGCAGCGAAGGCCAGTTCAACACCGTCGTCTACGAGGATGAGGATCTTTACCGCGGCATCCCCCGCCGGGACGCCGTGCTGGTGAACGAAGCCGATGCCCGGGCCCTGGGCCTGAAGGAGGGCGACCGCGTGAAGGTGCGCTCCTCCGTGGGCGCCATGGCCGCCACCCTCTACACCACGGACATTTCCCGGGGCAGCTGCGCCATGTACTGCCCCGAGGCCAACGTGCTCGTGCCTTCCGACCTGGATCCCCGCTCCAAGACGCCGGCCTTCAAGCACATCAGCGTCAGCCTTGAGGCGTGGAAATCCTAATGGACCGCCGGGGCGATCCCCGGGACGGTGAGCAGGCAATCGGCCGCCACCGGCAGCGGCCAGGTGGCCGGGTTCTTCAGGCTCAGGCGAGGCGCCGGCGGAAGCGCATCACGGCCAGCTCGTCGAGCTGGGCCGCTTCCAGGCGATCCTGATCCTGGTCGTGCTCCAGCTTGCGCCGTTCCTTCAAGCGCTCGAGGCTGAGCCGGTCCCGGTGGGCGCGCCGCAGGGCTTCGCGGCAGGCCTCGGTGCGGCCATGGGCCAGTTCCAGGTCGGCCCGGGCCTGCAGTTCCTTGCGCTCCAGGGCGACGAGGTGGCGCTCCACATCGCGCCAGGCCTGGATATCCACGTAGCGGCCCGGTTCGCTCCGGCGGCTCTCGAAGGAGGCCGCGCGGGCCGCGGCGATGGCCTCGATCTGGCGCTCCAGGGCCTGCTCCTCCTGGAGGGAGCGGGCGAGGCTCCGCTCCGCCTCCTTCTCCAGCGCCGCGCGCAGGTGGAGGAGGGATTCCAGGCGGAAGTGGAAGCGCTTGGCCATGGGGAGTCCTCAGGCTGGAGGCTGGAGACTGGAGGCCGATTTGACCGGCGCCACAGGCGCCGGTCGTTTATTGAATGTCGCGGCCCCAAGGGCCGCCACCGTCCCCTCCTCCAGCCTCCGGTCTCCGGTCTCCAGCCTCACGCCCCCTCCTTCAGGAACGGCGCCAGATCGATCCCGAAGATCTTGCCCATGTCGAGGATCGTCTGCCGCTGGGAACTGTTCTCGGCCGTGGCCTGCCGGAGGAAGGCCTGGATGCCGGGCTGGAACTGGATGGCCTGGTCGATGGTGGGGCTGGAGCCCTTGGTGTAGGCGCCGATCTGGATGAGATCCTCGGCGTCGGCGTAGGTGGCCATGAGGTCGCGCACCTTGGCGCTGAGCTGCTTCTGCTCGGGGAGGGCCAGGGCGCTGAAGAGTCGGCTGAGGCTGCCGAGCACGTCGATGGCCGGGTAGTGGTTGCGGGAGGCCAGCTTTCGGCTGAGCACGATGTGGCCATCCAGGATGCCCCGCACGGTATCGCTGATGGGCTCGTTGAGGTCGTCGCCCTCCACCAGCACGGTGTAGAGGCCCGTGATGGAACCCGCCTCCTCGAAGGAACCGGCCCGCTCCATGAGGCGCGGCAGCAGGGCGAACACCGAGGGCGTGTAGCCCCGGCTGGAGGGCGGCTCCCCGGCGCTGAGGCCCACCTCGCGCTGGGCCATGGCGAAGCGGGTGACGCTGTCCATCATCATGAGGACGTCGCGCCCATCCTTCATGAAGTGCTCCGCGACGGCCGTGGCGGCGAGGGCGCAGCGGAGGCGGAGGAGGGGCGAAAGGTCGCTGGTGGCCACGACCACGACGCTGCGCTTGAGGCCCTCGGGGCCCAGGTCGTGCTCGATGAACTCGCGCAGCTCGCGGCCCCGCTCGCCCACGAGGGCGATGACGTTGACGTCGGCGGCGGTGTTGCGGGCCATCATGCCCAGGAGCGTGGACTTGCCCACGCCGGAGCCGGCGAAGATGCCCACGCGCTGCCCCTTGCCCAGGGTGAGCAGGCCATCCACCACCCGCACGCCCACGCTCAGGGATTCGCGGATGGGGCGGCGCCGCATGGGATTGCGGGGCTGCCCGTGCAAGGGCGCGTGGTGCACCAGATTGAGCTCCGGCCCCCCATCCAGGGGCCGCCCCAGGGGATCGATGACCCGGCCCAGCAGCTCCTCGCCCACGGGGATCATGGCGGGATGGCCCGCGGCTTCCACGCTCATGCCGGGGCGGATGCCCTCGGTGTCCTCGAGCGGCATGAGCAGCACGCGCTTGTCATGGAAGCCCACCACCTCCGCGTGGATGACGCGGCCCCAGCCCGCATGGATGAGCACCTGCTCCCCGATGCTGCAGTCGGGCCCCACGCTCTCCACCACGAGGCCCACCACCTTCGTCACCTTGCCCATCCACTCGGCGGAGGGGAGCTTGCCGATGCGGGCGATGAGGTGATCGTAGGCGGGGACCGTCATCAGGGTTCCAGGGGTCGGGAAAAGGAAAAGGTCTTACCACCAAGACACCAAGACACCAAGAAAAGCAGCTGATGAAAGGGGATCCATGCCCCCATGGTCCATGACCCGTGGTCTATTCCCTTCCTGGGTGTCTTGGTGTCTTGGTGGTGATTTTTTTTGGGTTGATCGGAGTGCATCTTCAACCCTCCAACAACCGGCCCAGCAGCTCCATGAGCCGCTGCCGCCGCCGCTCTAACGTGGCGTCCAATACCCCATCCTCGGCTTCGAGGCTGAGGCTGCCGCGGGAGAGGGAGGCATCCTCCACGAGGCGCAGGCCCAGGTGGCCCACGTAGTGGTCGCCCAGCTGCTCGAGGTCATGGGGGTTGAGGTGGACGACCAGGGGCTTCTCGCCCGTCTCCCGGGTGCGGGGAACGGGAAAGGGCAGGCGCTCCAGCACCCGGTCCACCAGGGCTTTGACGCTATCCGACGAGCGCTCGATCTGCTGGGCGGCGAGGTGTTCTCCCACGGCGAGGCAGAGGGCGAGCATCTGCTCATCGGCCTGATCCTTCACCAGGCCGGTGGCCTCGGCGAGCTCCTTGAGCTCCCCTTCAAGGCGCTGGATGTAGGTACGGTACTGGCTCTCGCCGAAGGCGCGGCCCTCCGCCTCACCGGCCTGGAAGCCCCGCTCGAAGGCCGCTTGCTCGATTTCCGTGGCCTTGCGCTCGGCCTCCTGCATGCGTTCGTAGATGATCTGGTCCACGGAGATGAGGCGGGCGGCATCCTCCTCCGCGCTGCTCAGCTGGGAACCGATGGACTCGTCATCCACGTCCCCCGCCTCGGCGGCCATGGCCAGTTCCGGATCGATGGCCCGGTAGGCGAAGGCCGCCAACTGGGCGTCCTGCACCTGCTCCGCGGGGATGAACCGCGCGCCGGGCCGGGATGCGGGCCGATTAGGAGACATAGTCCTCTCCACCGCCACCGCCGATGGAGATGACGCCTTCCTCCTCGAGCTGCCGCACGATCTCCACGATCTCGTGCTGGGCCTTCTCCACTTCCTTGAGCTTCACGGGGCCCATGAACTCCATCTCCTCCTTCATCATCTCCACCGCGCGGCTGGACATGTTCCGGAAGAACTGGTTCTGGAGTTCCTCGCTGGTGCCCTTGAGGGCCACGGTGAGGGTCTTCTTGTCGGCCCGCTTGAGGATCTCGTTGATGCCGTTGTCGTCCACGAGGAGGATGTCGTCGAAGACGAACATGAGGTCGCGGATGCTGGCGGCCAGCTGGGGGTTCTCGGTCTCGATCTTCTCCAGCACCGTGCGGCCCACGTTGCGCTCCATGCGGTTGAAGAGTTCGGCCACGGCGCGGACGCCGCCGTAGGCTTCCGTGGCGAAGGAGCCCAGGGCCTCCAGCTTTTGCTCGAGGATGAGGCTGATGCGGCGCACCACCTCGGGGCTGATCTCCTGCAGGCTCGCCATGCGCATGGCCACGTCGCTGCGCAGGGCCTCGGGCAGGGAGCTGATGAGCTCCGCCGCCTGGCTGGCATTGAGGTGGGCGAGGATGAGGGCGATGGTTTGGGGATGCTCGCTCTGGATGAACTTGGAGAGCTGCTGGGGGTTGGCGCGTTCCAGGCTGGTGAAGCCGGCGCTGCTCTCCAGGGCCTTCACGAGGCGGTCGATGATCTTGCGGGCCACTTCGGGGCCCACGGACTTGATGAGGAGCTTCTTCGCGTACTCGATGCCGCCCTGGCTGATGTAGCTCTTGGCCATGGCCATGGTGTGGAATTCCTCGATCACCTCGTCGGCCTGTTCCGGCTGCACGTGCTTGGTGACGGCGATCTCGCGGGAGATCTGCTGGATCTCGTCCTCTTCGAGGTATTTGAAGATGCTGGACGCGGTGTCATCGCCCAGGGAGACCATGAGGATGGCCGTCTTTTGTAGTCCGGTGAGTTTCGCCATGGCTACCTCCCGTCCTCAAGGAGCCAGCTGCGGACCAGGGCGGCGATGCTCTCCGGATCCTCCACGCCCACTTCCTGGATGCGTCGCTTCATCATTTCCCGGCGCTTGGCCTCGGGCGCCTGGCTGGCCCCGGCGAGGTTCAGCTCGGCCTCGATCTCGGCCTCCAGCTCCTGCATGGTCTTGACCGGGGCCATCTTGGGCGTGAGATGGAGGCCCTCCTCCCCGGCGATGCGGAGGGGCACGGGCTTGTTGATGGCTTCGGACAGGCGCTTCAACATGGGGATCACCAGGAAGAAGAGGACCAACCCTCCCACGATGGTCCAGAAAAAGGTCGGCGCAAACTGCTTCGCCAGATCGATCCAGAACTGCCGCTTGGCCTCGGCCTCCTCCTTGGGATTGCTCATGGAGGCGAAGGCGATGTTTTCGACCGTGAGCAGGTCGCCCCGCTGGGGATTGATCCCCACGGCGCTGGAGACCTGATCCCGGAGCTTCTTGAGCTCGTCGGGGGTGCGGGCCACGGCCTTGGCCACCTGTTCGCCCTTGGCATCCTTCTCCCACACCGTGGCGCTATCCACGATGACCGAGAGGGTGAGGCGCTTGATGGAGCCCGGGGCCTGCTCCACGGCCCGCACGGTCTTGCTGATCTCGAAGTTGGTGGTGCTCTCCTTCTTCTCGCTCTGCTCCAGGATCCCGGCCTGGCCGCCGCCGCCCGTGGCCGGGGCCACGTTGGAGGGGGTGCCGGGCACGCCCGTGGCGCCATCCCGCTTCGTGACCTTCTCCTCCTTGGTATTGATGCTCCGCTCCACCTGCTCCTGGGGATTGAAGCGCTCCTCGTTGAGCTTCACCTTGTCGAAATCCAGCTCCACGTGGGCCGTGGCGCGCACCTTCC
The DNA here is from genome assembly GCA_016192145.1 of Acidobacteriota bacterium. Taxonomy (GTDB): domain Bacteria; phylum Acidobacteriota; class Holophagae; order Holophagales; family Holophagaceae; genus JAFDVN01. The sequence goes on from JACPUT010000016.1 coordinate 23,237, forward strand.
CAAGACCCACGACGGGTTCCAGGAGTTCGGTCACGCGGGAGACGAGGTGCTCCTCCTCCTCCCGGGCCACCTTCTTCTGGGAATCCGAGGCCCCCACCATGGGATCGCGCCCGGAGCGGGAGAGGATGCGGCTGTGCTGATCCACCACCACCACCTGTTCGGACTTCAAACCCTCCACGGAGGCGGCGACGAGGTTCTGGATGGCGCTGGTGTTCTCCTCAGGCAGCACGCGGCTGCCCCGGAGCTTCAGGACGACGGAAGCCTTGGCCTCCTCCTTGTCGGAAACGAAGGGGCTGTCCGAGGCGGGGCTGATGTGGACGACGGCGTCTTGCACCTGCTGCAGGCTCTTGATGGTCTTGGCGAGGTCCGCCTCCAGGGCCCGGCGGTGCATGACCTTGCGGCTGAAGTCGTCGGCCGTGAGGGGGGCATTCTCGAGCTTCTCCCAGCCCAGCTTGTCGCCGGTCAGGAGGCCATCCCCGGCGAACTTGAGGCGGAGCTCGCCCACCCGGTCCTTGGGGGCGTAGAGGGTGCGCTGGTCGCTGGAGAGGTCGTAGGGGACCCCCTGCTTCTTGAGGCTCTCCACCATGGCGTTGGCGTCCGTGGGGGCCAGGTTGGAGGCCAGGACGTCCATCTGCTCCTGGCTGGCCCAGAAGACGAGACCCGCCAGGGCGAGGACCACGGTCAAGGAAATGGCCCCTACCACCGCCTTTTGCGTGGAGGTCATATCCCTGAAGGCCTTCACCAACTGGTCGCTGAAACTGTTCCCCTCGGCCATGGATCCCCCTAGAGCCTGTTTCTGAATCCGCGGGGGCCGTGCGATGGGCGCCGGCGGAGCGAGCCGAGGCGACCGACCGAGGCCGCACCGGGAGTGCGGTGAGGGAGGTCAACGCAGGGTCGCGACAGCCGCCGCCCGTCGCCCACAGGGTTGGCCGCCAGCCGCTCCCCCAGCTGCGTCACAGCCCTTGGGCGATGCAACCACATCGCCCTGCGGGCACTTCCTTGCTGGATGAAGCGGCTGACGACCAACACGACCCCCGGGGATTCAGAAACAGGCTCTGAAGGCCGGGCTTTTCACGGGGATCACAGCTGCGTGCGCATGACCTCGCGATAGGCATCGATCAGCTTGGATCGGACGGCCATCATCATCTGGAAGCTCAAATCGGCCTTCTGGACTGCCAGCATGGCCGAGTGCATGTCTGCACTCTCACCCAACATCAAGTTCCGTGCCTCTCCTTCAGCCGTCTGGGAAGCCTGGTTCACTTCGTTGAGGGCCTGCTTGAGGAGGTCGCCGAAATCGGGGCCTCCTTCCGGGCTGGGCTTGGCGCCATCCAGGGTGGGCTGGAGGGAACTGAGGCCTTGGAGTTTCAGGGGGTCCATATGGGTTCCAGGATGGGCTTAGAGGTGGGGGCGTGCCAGTCGAAAATCCGTCATTCTCTTGATTTAACTAACGCGAAGGATGTCCATGGCGCTCTGGGCCATGGCCTTGGCGCTTCGGATCACGGCCACGTTGGCCTCGAAGGAGCGGGAGGCGGAGGTGAGGTTCACCATCTCCTCCACGGGGTTCACGTTGGGGTAGGAGACGATGCCCTCGGCATTGGCGTCGGGGTGCCCGGGCTCGTAGCGGGTGAGGAAGGGTTCTTTGGAGGTCTGGATATCGGCCACCCGCACGCCGGCGTTCCGCAGTTCCCCGGTGAACCCCAGATCCTCGGCCATGAACACGGCATCCTTGCGGCGAAAGGGGCCACCTTCCTTGGTGCGGGTGGTTTCGCTGTTCGCGATGTTGCCCGCGATGAGCTGGACCCGGAGGCGCTGGGCCCGCATGCCGCTGGCCGCGATATCGAAGATGGTCGGGATGGCCATTTACTTGCTCCCTTCCCGGATGGCCACGTAGAGGCGGCGGAGTTCGGATTGCAGGAACTGGCTGGAGAGCTGGTAAGTCTGCTGGGTGCGGGCCAGAAGGAGGTTTTCCCGGTCGAGGCTCACATCGTTGCCATCGTTGCGCTCGTAATTAGGGCGGATGGGATCCTCCGTGGGGGGGAGGCTGACCGAGGGCGAGGCGCCCAGGTGCATGGCATGGGTGACCCGAAGGGAAGAGCTCGGTGAATATTGCCCGCTCTGGGAGTCCAAAGCGTTCTTCAAGGCGCCTTCAAAGCTGAAGTCCCGGGTGCGGTATTGGGGGGTATCCACGTTCGCCAAGTTGGAGGCGATGAGGGCCTGTCGGCGGGAAGCCAGGCTGAGGCTGGCATCCATGAGCCCGATCATCCCGTTGTTCTTCGTCAGGTCGAACACGATCCACCCTGCAAAAGGGGCCCGGAAAGTGGGCTCCTGGGGCGAAAGGATGCAGTCCGCGTGCCAGGGCGGCGCCTCCCGTTGCTAAACCTTGGCAAAGCTCACCCCGTTGATACACTGAGCCCCTATTCCCGAGGAGTCACCCATGGCGAAGATCACGTCCCGGACCGAGAAAGACGTCACCCTCCTCTATCCGGAAGGCAAGATCACGCTGGGGGACGGCGACCAGGAACTGGGCGAGGCGGTGCGGCAGACGCTGAACGCCGGCGCCAAGAAGATCGTCATCAACTTCGAGAAGGTCACCTACCTGGATTCCAGTGGCGTGGGCGAACTCGTCGGCTGCTTCACTTCCATCAAGAACAAGCAGGGCGAGCTCCGCATCTGCGGCATGAACAACCGCATCTTCAGCCTCATCAAGATGACCAGCCTGCACTCGGTGTTCTCGGTGCTGGACAGCGAGGCCGAGGCCCTGGCCAACTTTTGAGTTTGATCTGAAGTGACCAGGCCGCTCGCGAGCCTGCTTCTCCTCCCGGGGGCGCTGGTACCCACGTGGTGCCAGGCCCCCGGTCCTACGTCGGCGCCCATCCTCACCGGGCTCGTGCTGGAGGGCGGAGATGGCGACGATCAGCGGCTCGCGCGCGCCGCGTCGGGGCTCAAGGCCCAGGACGCCCTGGATGAAGCCGCCCTGGCCAGGGCCCTGGAGGCCATCACCCGCATCGACCGGTTCGCGAAGGTGGACGGGCGGCGCCTCGAGGATGGCCGGTTGCTCATCCGCCTCGAACCGCTGCGGCCGCTTGCCGAACTTCAGGTGGTGTCTTCTTTGCCCGCCAAGCAGGTGACCTCCTTCTTCCCCGGGTTGAGGCTCGGCATCCGGGTGGGGGATCTCCGGCTTCAGGAGTGGCAGGCCAATGCCCAACTCCGCCTTCAGGATTCCGGCTACCCCCTGGCCACGGTGAAGCTCACCCGCACGGAACACGGGGATGGCCTCCGGATCCAGGTGGAGCCGGGCGCCCCCGCCCTCATCCGGGCCGTGGAGCTGGCCCAACCCGTGGCGGGCTATTCCCGGGCCCGGCTCTTGAAGCTGGCGGGGATCAAGCCCAACGTGAGCCTGTGGTCCCAGGCGCTCGAACGCAGTGCCGTGTCCGCCCTCCGGGAGCGCTTCCTCAGGGATCGCCGCTATGAGGGCAGCGCCAGAATCGACTTCGACGCCGCCACCGGCATCGCCCGGCTGGAGGTGCAACCCGGCCCCAGAGTCGACCTGCGTGCCGAAGGCGCCCGCGTGGGTGGATTCCTTGGAGGTCAGCGCGTGCTGGCCGAGCTGGTGCTCTTCACCCGCGCCGCGCAGTGGAGCCCCTCCCTCCTCGCCGAGGGCGAACGCCACCTGGTGCGCTACTTCCGGGAAAAGGGACATCAAAACGTGAAGGTGCGCCACGAGCGCAAGGTGGTGCTGGGCCCCGGGGATGCGCCTGAAAAAGTGCGGGTGACCTACCACATCGATCCGGGGCCCTCCTTCGGGCTCCAGGCCATCCGCTTCATGGGCAATCACGAGCTGCCCGAGGAGGAGCTCCGCGCGGCCACCCGCGCGGGCCTGCAGCGCCTCTTCCGCCTCAATACCGCCACCCCTGAGCTGGTGCGGGGGTTGGAGGAGCGGGTCCGGAACCTCTACCTCGCGAACGGCTTCGCGGATGTGCGGGTGCGCGGCCGCCTCACACCCGCCAGCCCTGGACGCATGGACCTCGCCTTCGAGATCCGCGAGGGCAGGGCCCGGCATTTGAAGGCCCTCCAGTTGGATGTGGCCGGCCAGCCTGGCCTGGATCCCGGCCGGCTAGCCCCGGCCCTCGCCCTGTGGCTGGCGGATCGGCCCCTGCGCAAAGGCGCTGCCGGCACCATCACCACCTGGCCCGCGGATCGCCCCCATTTGAAGGGGGTGGTGGGCCAACTCACCGAGGAGACGACCCCGGAGGGAACCCACCGGTACCGGCTTGCGACGAGCCGCGGCATCCCCTTCGTCAAGGGAGATCTGGGGCTCGTGCTCGCCGATCTGCGCCAGCGGCTGGCGGGCCTGGGCAGCCCCCGCCCCGAGCTCCACTTCCGCGAGGATGCCGACGAGGAAGTGGCTACTTTTGAAATTCCCGTGCAGGCCCTCGAACCCCTGCGGCGCCTGGTGGTTCGGGGATTGGATCGCACCCGGGCCCTCGCCGTGCTGCGGGAGTTCCCCGAGACTCCCTCTCCGGCGTTGGACCCCGGCGCCCTGGACTCGGGCCTTTCGGGCCTTTCCAATCTCGGCGCCTTCGGCCGAACGGATCTCCAGAGCCTGGGCGATGTTCCCGGGCAGGAGGAACGGGGGTGGCGCCGCGGCGATGTGGAACTTCGCGCCGAGGAGCGCAACCCCTGGACCTTCAGCTCCGGCTTCGGCTATGACCGCGCCCAAGGCTACCGTGTGCTCGGCGGCGTTCAGCGGGCCAACCTCAGCGGCATGGGCCGCAGCGTGGACCTGGGCATCCGCGCCGGCGACCAGACGCTGCGCTCCAAGGCCCTGCGCGACGCTTTCCCCACGGGGGACGTGAACCGCAGCCTCGACAGCTACTCCATCGGCTACACGGATCCCTGGTTCCTGCCTGGATCCCTCGACAACCTGCTCCACGCCCGTACCCGAATGCGCCTCGAGGGCGCCTATCTGGAGGAGGCCAACGCCGGGTTCTTCGCGCGGCGCCGGCGTTTCCTCGGCAGCCTGGAGTGGCGCATCACCCAAGCGCAAACCGTGCAGCTGGGCTACCGCTTCGAGCGCGCCGAAGTGGCCAGCGCGCAGGACGCCGATGGCAAACCCCTCTTCGATGCCACCGAGTTGTTCACCCTCTCCCGCTCACCCGAGCGCAGCATCATCTCCAGCTTCAATGGCGCCATCACCCTCGATCGCCGGGATCGGGCCGCGGATCCGACCAGCGGCACCTTTTTCAACGGATACCTGGAATTCGCGCCCCAGGGTCTGGGCACCAGCAGCAACAGCAGCTTCGTGAAACTGGATCTGCGCCACCAATGGAACTGGCCCGTGGGCTTCAGGGCCGAAGCCGGCGTGATCACCGCCAACCTGCGCCTGGGCATCGCCCGGCCCACCGCCAGCTCCGCTCGGGATCTGCCCCTCACGGAACGATTCTTCGGCGGCGGCCCCTTCTCCGTGCGCGGCGTGGAGCCGGGATTCCTCGGCCCGGTGCAGGAGCTCCCCAAGCGCGACGCCTCGGGGAACAAGATCCCCATCCCCGGAAGCCCCGGCACCTACGAGACGCAGCTCACCCCGCTCGGAGGTCAGGTGCTGGCCATGGCCAGCTTCGAGTACCGCTTCCCCCTGCCCTGGATCGGGAACACCCTCTGGGCCGAGATCTTCCTGGACGGCGGGCAGGTATACGCCCAGGCCCACGCCCGGCCCGAGGATCGCACCACCACCGTGCCCGACCCAAGCAGCCCCGGCGGCTTCCGGGTGGTGGACAACGGCGCCCCCTACCCCGCCTGGCGCGTCACCCCCGGGTTCGGCCTCATCCTCAAGTTCGGCTTCCCGATCAAGGTCGAGTACGCCACCGATTGGCGCCGCATCCTGGGCCGCAGCCGCAGCCCGAATGACCGTGACACCCAGCTGCGGACACTGTTGATCTCGGCGGGCTTCCAGTTCTAGGAAATCAATACTTCCAACCGACGCTGAGGTAGGCCCGTCGGAGATCCTGGGGGGCGCCCACGAACTCGATGCTGCTCGGTTGATCCGTGGCGGCCTGGTTGATGTGGTAGTGGCGTTTGTTGGTGAGATTGGTGACTCCCAGGGCGCCGTAGAAGCCCGTGCCAAAGTCCGCCCGGACATTCAGATCCACCACCGTGTACCCATCGAGCTGGAGGCGCCGATCGCCCGCGGCGTTCAAGGCCTCCATGCGTTGGGTTCCGACCTTGCTGATCCGGAGGCTCCCGCTGAACAGGGCGGCCTGCACATCCAGGCCCGCGCGGATGATGTTCGGGGCCACGCGGCCGATTTCGATCTCCGTCCCATCCTCCCTCGGATCCACCGTGCCATCCACGTGGCTCCAGGACAGGTACGGATTCACCTGGATCCCATTGCCGAAGAAGTTGAGGTAGTCCACCCGGAGGGTGCCACCCGTGTTCGTCTGCTTGCCGAGGTTCGTCTTCACCTCGATGTAGGCGACATCCAGCCCCTTGTAGACGCCGTTGTAGAGCTGGGTGGTGGTGGCGTCATTCTGCAGGGAATAGAGGTTGCGCAGCTCCGTGCGGAATACGGTGGCCGAGAGGCTGAGGGTGCCGGACAGGTACCCCTTGTACCCCACCTCCAGGCTGCGCTCCTTGATGGGCTTGAGGCCGGGGTTGGGCAGGCGCCAGAAGAAGGACTCGGGGCCGGGCCCATTGGTGGTGGTATTGAAGCTTCCGAAGTGGCCGAAGGCCGCATAGGGACTCGGGGCGAGGAACGCCGTCCCGTAGAGCACTTTCAGCGTGTGACTGGGTGCGAGGTGCCACACGAGGCCCAGCCTCGGATTGGTGGAGCCGCCGTAGCGGCTGTTGTCGTCGTACCGCACCCCGGCGGTGAGGGTGATGGAGCTGGAGGCCACGTATTGCCCCTGCAGGTAGGCCCCGAAGTTGTGGTAGTTCAATGGGAAGAAGTCCGCCGGAAGGTTCGTGCCGCGGATGGTGCCGGCCACGGCTCCGCTGGGATCGACCGGCGCGTTGAGATCCGTCGACCAGGGCACCGCGTGGGTGTTCTCCAGGCTCAGGCCGCCGATGAGGTTGAGGGTTGCCTGGGGCGACCAAGTGACCTGCTCCTCGGCCTTCAAGGTGCCGCTCTCCGCGTACTTGTACCCCGTACCGATGGTGGTGGCATCCGCGGTGAAGGCATTCCGGAAATTGCTATTGGGATTCAGGCGGTATTCCCCCGATTGCAGCGAGCTCTGGAAGGCGAAGGGGCCGGCCTGGGCCGTGTGGGAGAGCCCGAGCACCGTGAGCCGGTGCCCCACGAAGACATCCTCGTTGTAAATGGCGCTGCCGGGTTTGTTATCGACGCTGGAGGGGGTCCGCGAGCTGTTCGTGAAGAAGGAGAAGCGCACGCCGCCGCCGGAGATTGCGCCGAACAGGGCCTGCGTCTTCACGGTGAAGGAAGGATTCGGGTCGTAGCCGGAGGCCGTCCGGGGCCCGAAAATCGTATTGAAGCTGCCCGTGCGTTGAGGCGCGAAGCCTTCGAACTCCGGATAGTCCTTCGAGAGGTCGGGCTGGTCATCCTGGGACCACTGCCCTCCCACGGCGAGCCTCAGCCCCGCCGCCAACGGCGTGAACACGAAGAAATTCCCCAGGCGGGATCCGTTCTGGCCGCCGCGCAGCTCGGCCTCGACCCCCTGCTCCCGGTCCCCCGAGATGATGTTGATGACCCCCGACACCGCGTCCGGGCCGTAAAGGGCCGAAGCAGGCCCCAGCACGACCTCCACCTGCTTGGCGAAGTGGATGGGGTAGTTCTCCAGCAGGGGGATCTGCTCGTTGGCTGGCGAGCTGATCTTGATGCCATCCAGGAGGATCACGAACTTGTCGTGGCCCGGCACGCCCCGGACGGTGACATCCGTGTACCACTCCACGTCGGCGCGGTTCTCCACCTTGTAGTCCGGCAGATCCTTGAGGAGATCCGCCAGGGAGTGATATCCCCGCCGTTTGATCTGATCCTCCCGCACCACCAGCACCGTGGCCGGCGCGTCGTCCGCCCCCTGGCTGAACCGTGAGGCCGTGACGATCTGTACGTTGAGCAGGGCCTGCAGCTCCGCCAGTTCGTCCTTCGGCTTCGCGCTACCCTCCGGGGCCTGCTGGGCCACCAGGGCGGTCGCAATCAAGGGCAACATCCACGATTTCGTCATGGGGCCTCCGGATAATGGCTGACCCATCGGCCCTGCCCACTGGATCATAAGTAACGGCCCTTGACCCTCCATTTCCCTCCCTGCTCCCATGGAAGGATGCCGCCCCGGCCCACCCCCTGCATCCACGTCTGCGAGATGGACGAGGAAGGCCTCTGCAAAGGCTGCCACCGCTCCGCCGCGGAGATCTGCCGGTGGCCCGGTTCCCTGGGCGGAACCCCCGACTGGACAAAGCGCCCCGATCCTGTAAAATAAACGTTCTCTATTGGCGCGTAGCTCAGCGGTAGAGCACCACCTTGACACGGTGGGGGTCGGCGGTTCGAGACCGCCCGCGCCAACCAACGAACGGCCGCCGAAAGGCGGCCTTTTCGTTGGCGCGGGCGGTCTCGAGCCGCCGACCATTCGGAGGGCGCGCAGGTAGGGCCCACCTATGACCCTGCGGGGCAGGGTCGTAGGTGAATAGGCCCGTGCGCAGCCCGACGCAGGTTCGAGACCGCCCCGCGTCAAACTAGCGAGGGGCGGCTCCGCCGCCCCTCGTGCTCTGAAACTATGCACTTCGAAACGCCTACTCCACCGTCACCGACTTCGCCAGATTCCGCGGCTGATCCACGTCGCAACCGCGCAGCACCGCGATGTGGTAGGCCAGCAATTGCAGGGGCACCACGTAGAGGATGGGCGCCAGCCAGGGGTGCACCTTGGGCAGCTGGAGCACATCGGCCGCGATGCCATCCAGCCCGGTGTCCCCTTCTGTCACCAACCCGAGGATCCGGCCCTCGCGGGCGGCGGCTTCCTGCAGGTTGGAGAGGGTCTTCTCCCGATGGGCGTCCTGGGGCATGAGCGCCACCACGGGGAGGTTGCGGTCGATGAGCGCGATGGGGCCGTGCTTCATCTCGCCGGCGGGGTAGCCCTCGGCGTGGATGTAGGAGATCTCCTTCAGCTTCAAGGCGCCCTCCAGGGCGATGGGATAGAGGGGACCCCGGCCGAGGTAGAGGAAATCCGAGGCATCCACCCAGTCCTGCGCCCACTCCTTGAGCTGGGGCTCCAGGGCGCTGAGGCGCTCGAGGTGGGCGGGCAGCTCCCGGAGGCCCTGGATCAGTTCGGCCCTGACCTTGGGATCCACGGTGCCCTTGGTTTCGCCCAGCTTCAGGGCGAGGAGGGTGAGCACGGCCAGCTGGGTGGTGAAGGCCTTGGTGGAGGCCACGCCGATCTCGGGGCCCGCGTGGGTGAGGATCGTCGCCTCGGCGGTGCGCGTGGCCGTGCTGCCCATGACGTTGCAGATGGCGAGCGTGCGCGCCCCTTTGGCGGCGGCTTCCTTCATGGCGGCCAGGGTGTCCGCGGTTTCGCCGCTCTGGGTGATGCCGATGATGAGCGTGCCTTCGGGAATCACGGGTTCCCGGTAGCGGTACTCGGAGCCGTAGTCCACTTCCACGGCCACGCGGGCCAGCTGCTCGATGAGGAACTTGCCCACGAGGCCCGAGTGCCAGGAGGTGCCGCAAGCCACGATGTGGATGCGCTGGAGGTTCTTCAGCTCCTCATCGGTGAAGGGCAGGTCCAGGGGGATGGGGCCTCCATCCAGGGGCAGGCGGTTCATGAGCGTGTTCGAGAGGGCCTGGGGCTGCTCGAAGATCTCCTTCTGCATGAAGTGCTTGAAGCCGCCCTTCTCCGCCGCCACGGGATCGTAGGGGATGGTGTGGACGGTGCGGTCCAAGGTCTTGCCGTCCTTGTCGAAGATGCGCACGCCCTCGCGAGTGATCTCGGCGAGATCACCATCTTCCAGGAAGATCACCTGGCGGGTGTGCCGGAGCAGGGGCACGACGTCCGAGGCGAGGAAGTTCTCCCCCTCGCCGATGCCGATGACGAGCGGGGGGCCGCTGCGGGCGGCCAGGATGCGGCCGGTCTCATCGGCGTGCATGCAGGCCAGGGCGTAGATGCCCTCCATCCGCCCCACGGCCTGCCGGAAGGCCTCGGGGAAGGCGGCGCCCTTGGACATGAGGTGGCTCACCATCACGGGGAAGCACTCGGTGTCCGTCTCGCTCTTGAAGACGTTGCCCGCGGCCTGCAGCTCCTGGCGCAGCTCCAGGAAGTTCTCGAAGATGCCGTTGTGCACGGCCACCACCTTGCCATCCTGGCTCCGGTGGGGGTGGGCGTTCTCCTCCGTGGGCCGGCCGTGGGTGGCCCACCGCGTGTGGCCGATGCCCTGGGGGGTGGGATCATTCAGATCCACCTTGCCCGCCAAGTTGATGAGCTTGCCGCTGGCCCGGGTCACCCGCAGGGTGCCATCGCCGGGGACCAGGGCCACGCCGGCGCTGTCATAACCCCGGTATTCCAGGGTGCGAAGGCCATCCACGAGGATCTGGACGGCGGGCTGGGCCCCGATGTATCCGACGATTCCGCACATGGATCAACCTCATAAGCAACCAGGACAGTCTGCTCCCAGTCTAGAACGGGACCCAGGTGGTAGAAAAGCCGCATGATGTGGGTGGCGAGAGCACCTCAGGGTGTGGCCCGGAGGCCCCGCTTTCCCCGGAGGGCTCGCGATTCAGGATTTGACCCCTGCTTCCAAGCCTCCGATCCCTCAGTTGAGAGGGAACGGTATTTGGTCACAGCAATTTCCCATGTGGTGTTCCAACTCTAATCTGGTTGACTGGTAGGAATATCGACGCGAGGGTCGGGAGGCTCCATGAGCACTGCAAAGATCATTTTGGATGGCAAAGAGATCGAATTGCCCGTCGTCACGGGCTCGGAAGGCGAGAGGGCCATCGATATCTCGCGACTCCGGGAGCTGACCGGGTACGTGACCCTGGACCCCGGTTACGGCAACACGGGCTCCTGCCAATCCGCCGTGACCTTCATCGACGGGGACCAGGGCATCCTCCGCTACCGCGGCTATCCCATCGAGGACCTGGCCGAGAAGTCCACCTTCCTCGAAGTGGCCCACCTCCTCATCTACGGCGAACTGCCGGACGCGAAGAAGAAGGCCGCCTTCGAGCAGGAAGTGACCATGCACACCCTCCTCCACGAGGACATGAAGAAGTTCTTCGAGGGCTACCCCAGCACTGCCCACCCCATGGCCATCCTGGGCGCCATGTTCGCCTCCATGTCCACCTTCTACCCCAAGAAGAAGGATCAGGACCTGGACATCATCCGGATCCTCGCCAAGGCCCCCACCATCGCGGCCTTCAGCCACAAGAAGAGCATCGGCCAGCCCTTCATCTACCCGCGCAACGACCTCAGCTACGCCTCCAATTTCCTGCACATGATGTTCGCCGTGCCGGCCCAGAAATACGAAGTCTCCCCGGCCGTGCATGACGCCCTGAACCTGCTCCTCATCCTCCACGCGGACCACGAGCAGAACTGCTCCACCTCCACGGTGCGCATGGTGGGCAGCTCCAACGCCAACATCTTCGCCTCCATGGCGGCGGGCGTCTCCGCCCTCTGGGGCCCGCTGCATGGCGGCGCCAACCAGGAGGTCATCGAGATGCTCGAGGGCATCCAGGCCGCCGGCGGCGACGCCCGCAAGGCCATCGCGCAGGCCAAGGACAAGAACTCCGGCTTCAAGCTCATGGGCTTCGGCCACCGCGTTTACAAGAACTTCGATCCCCGCGCCCGCATCCTCAAGAAGGCCGCGGATCGCGTGCTGGCCGAGCTGGGCGTCAACGATCCCCTTCTGGAGATCGCCAAGCACCTCGAGGAAGCGGCCCTCTCCGACCCCTACTTCGTCGAACGGAAGCTGTATCCCAACGTGGACTTCTACAGCGGCATCATCTACCGCGCCATGGGCATCCCCACGGAGATGTTCACGGTGATGTTCGCCCTGGGCCGCATGCCCGGCTGGATCGCCCAGTGGAAGGAACTGCGCGACGATCCCAAGACCCGCATCAACCGCCCCCGCCAGATCTACACGGGGGCGAAGGAACGCCGCCTGTAGTTCAACTCCAACGAAAAGGGCCCCGCGCGCGGGGCCCTTTTCGTTGGGGGGTGAACATCACCCGAGGCTGCGGATCCGGGACGCCTTGCTTTCGATCTCGGTGATGCGGAAGGCGAAGTTGCCTTCGACCACCACCACCTCGCCCTTGGCGATGAGCTTGCCGTTCACGAGCAGCTCCACGGGCGCGTCGGCGCTGCGGTTCATTTCCAGGATGGAGCCCGGCGTGAGTTTGAGGAGTTCCCCCATCTGCATTTCCGTCTGCCCCATGCGCACGACGAGCTGCAGTTCGATATCCAGCAGCAGGTCCAGGTTGCCGGGGTCCACGGCGGGGCCCGCGGCCAGGGGAGCCGAGGTCATGGCGGAGGCGGCGGCCGCCCGGGGCGTGGCGGCAGCGGGAGCCTCCACCGCCGGGGCGGCGGCCGCCGCGGCGAAGCCCAGCTTGCGCTGGAACTGCTGGGCCAGGAGATCCGGCATGAGGATGTAGATCTTGGCCTGGATGGAATCCTGCTTGGTATCGATGGGCATCACCTGGAAGGGGCCGGTGCCGATCCAATCCCCCACGGGACCCGCTTCGGAAGCAAAGGCCCCGATTTCCACGTTGCTGATGGAGAAGGTCTCGCCCGCCTGATCCGAGAAGCTCTGGTTGGCGCTGCCCATGGCCTGATTGAAGGTCTCCGCCAGGGCATCCTTGCTATCGCCCTCGATGCTGTCGGCGGCGGCGCCGTCGCCCCCCAGCATGAGGTCCACGAGCATGGTGCCTTCCTTCAGGGGGAGGGCGAAGTAGAGGGTGCCGGTCACCCCCTTCTGGTAGTGGGCCTTCACGTAGACGGATTGCCCCGAGAGGAGCCCCGCCACGGCGGGCGCCGCGTCCAGGGTCTGGGCGGGTTCGCCGGTGAGGTGGAAATCCCGGCCCGTCAGCATCCCGAAGACGCTGCCCATGGCCTCGGTGAAGACGGTGCCGACCTTTTGGTAGAACTCCTGTTCCTTGGGATCCACGAGTTCCTCCTACTTGTCCAGAAGCGGTTGCGTGACCTGGAAGACGCGGTTGTTGTTCGCGTCCAGGGCCATGAAGCCCTTGTACCGGGGCAGGCCGTCCACGGTGAGATCCAACTCCGCGTCGAAGCGCTTGCGCAGGGGGATCAGGTCCCCGGCCTTGAGCTTGAGCACCTCGCTCACGGACATGGGCGTGCCCATGATCTCCGCGGCCACCGTCATGTCCAGCTTCTTGAGGCTTTCCATCAGGAGGCGCGCCTCATCGAAGGTGCCGCTCTTCTTGTAGCCCGTGAACATCTCCTGATCGAAGCGGGCCGCCACGGGTTCCAGGATGATGCTCGGGATGGCCAGGTTGATCATCCCGTTCACGCCGCCCATCTTCACCTCGAAGACGACGAGCAGGACGACCTCGTTGGGGGCCACGATCTGGATGAGCTGGGGGCTCGTCTCCTTCGCCTGGATCTTGAAGTCCAGATCGATGATGCTGTGCCAGGCCTCGCGCAGATCTTCCAGGATCAGCTTGAGGATGCCGTCGAAGATGCTCTGCTCGATGTCCGTCATCGTCCGCAGGTTCTTCAGGGGTTCCCCAGGGCCGCCCAGCATCTTGTCGATGATGGGGAACACCAGCGTGGGGTTCACCTCCAGGGCCAGGGCCCCTTCCAGGGGCTTGATGGAGATGGCGTTGAAACAGGTGGGCTCAGGCACCGAGAGGAGGAACTCCTGGTAGCTGAGCTGCTCCACGGAGACGAGGTTCACCTCGGTGATGGAGCGGAGGTAGGCGCTGAGGCTGGAGCTGAAGTTCCGGGCGAAGCGATCGTGCATGAAATGCAGCGAACGCATCTGCTCCCGGCTGACCCGATCGGGGCGGCGGAAGTTGTAGAGGGTGACCTTCTTCTGGGCTTGGGCCTTTTTTGCCCCGCCCGGCGCGCCCCGCTCGGCCACGGCCGCGGGAGCGGCGGCGGAGGATGCCTGGGCCTTCGGCCCTCCGGTGTGGGACCGGAGGAGGGCATCGACTTCGTCTTGGCTGAGGATCTTGGCCACGGGAGGGACCTACGAAATGCCGGGGAGAGGGGACTGAGGGAGCCCCTCAGCCTTCGATCTGCCGTTCCAGGAGCTTGCCCCGGAGCCGCAGCATGGCCTTGGTATGCAATTGTGATACCCGAGACTCGGTGATGTTGAGGAGGGTACCGATCTCCTTCATCGTCAATTCGTCGAAATAGTAGAGTTGAACGACGAATTTTTCTTTCTTGGGGAGCAGTTCCACGGAGGCCTTGAGGATCTCCTTGAGCTCCGAGGCCTGGAAAACCTGACTCGGATCCTCGGCATCGGGATCGGGCACGAAGCTAATGAGGCTCTCGCCCTCCCCATCCTCCCCCGCCTCGGCGAAGGCGCCCAGGGTGACGCCCTTGAGCTCATCGAGGTTCTTGTGGAGCTCTTCCAGCGGCACGCCCAACTGGGTGGCCACTTCTTCGTCCGTGGCCGCCCGGCCCAGGCGCTGCTCGATGGCGTGGTAGGCTCCTTCGATGTCCTTCTTCTTCCGGCGCAGGGAGCGGGGCACCCAGTCCAGGTCCCGGAGGCCATCCAGGATGGCGCCCTTCACGCGCAGCTCGGCGTAGGTCTTGAACTTGATGCCGCGACCCGGATCGAACTTCTCCACCGCGTCCATGAGGCCGAGGATGCCGCTGTGGATGAGGTCGTCCAGCTCCACATGGCTGGGCAGCCGGTTGCTGATGCGGTGGGCGACGAACTTCACCAGGGGCACGTAATCCTTGATGATCTGCTCGCGGTTGGCCCGATCGAAGGCCTCGGGTTCCACCAGGGCCACGGCCTCGCCCACCGGAAGATCGAAATCCGGGTCTTCCTCCTCCTCATCGGGCGCGGCGAGATCAGGGGCCGGGGTGGCAGCGGGAGCTGGGGAGCCGTAGGCCTTGGAGGCCATGAGGCGCACCCAGGGCAGAAGGGCCGAGGGCCCCTTCGGGGTGGAATCTTCCGGCGGCATCGTCATGGAGCTAGCTGTCCTCGGTGGTCAGGTTTCTCCAGAATGACGGGATGCCGTCCGCTTGCAAGGGCACCTGCGCCTTGATCTGTTTCGCCAGGGCCTGGAAGGCCTGGCCCGAGGGGCTGGTCGGGTAGAGGTCGGCGACGCTGTGCTGCTGGCGGACGGATTGGAGGATGTGCGGATCCGAGGGGATCACGCCCAGCACCTTCAGCTGTTTGCCGAGGAAGCGCTGCACGGCGGCCTGGAGCTGGCCGATGGTCTCCTCGGCCTCATCGAGGTTCTGGCCGTTGTTCACGAGGAGCCAGACCTCCTTCTCGGGATCCCGGAGGTGCAGCACCTTCACCATGGCGTAGGCGTCCACGAGGCTCGTGGGCTCGGGCGTGGTGACGAGGATGACCTCCTGGGCGGCCATGAGCAGCTTCACCACGGAATCGTGGATGCCCGCGGCCGTGTCGATGAGGAGCCAGTCGGAGGTCTCCGCCACCCGCTGCAACCCCTGCACGAGGCGCAACTCCGCCATGGTGTCCAGGCGTGTCAGCTCCTGGATTCCGCTGGAGGCGGGGATGATGCGGATGCCCATGGGGCCGTCCAGCAGGATCTCCTCCAGCAGCTTCTCGCCCCGCAGCACGTGCTCCAGGGTGTACTGGGGCGAGAGCCCGAGCAGGATGTCCAGGTTGGCGAGGCCGAAGTCGGCGTCCATCACCACCACCCGCTGGCCCATGCGGGCCAGGGAGATGGCGAGGCCCGCCACCACGTTCGTCTTGCCCACACCGCCCTTGCCGGAGGTGATGGCCACCACGCGACCGTGGAAATAGGTCTTGGGGGCCTGCTGACCCTGGGCCAGGGCGCGAAGGCGGGAGGCCTGGTCGGTCATCGGGCCCTCCGGGCAGGCTTCAGGCTTTGGGCTCTTGGCTCTAGTTGATATCGACCCACGAAATCCCCACAGCCGACACCACGAAACACGTTTTCGAAGGACCCAGCCGAAACCTTTGCGTGGGTCGGCCCCAGCCAGAGCCGAAAGCCTAAAGCCGAGAGCCTCTTCATTGCACGCCCCCGGGCAAGATCAGATCCGCAACCCGTCGGCTGGTGGCCATCTCCAGGGCCTCGGGCACCTCCTGGCCCGTGGCCAGGTAGCTGAGCGGGCGCTTCACGCGCACCAGAGTGCCCAGAAGGGGACCGTAGGTGGAAGTCTCATCGAGCTTGGTGAAGATCATGCGGGTGGGTTTCAGGGCTTCGTAGCGCTGGGCGATCTCGGCGAGATCCCGGGGCTTGGTGGTGGCGGAGAGGACGAGGTGCGTCTCGCAGTTGGGCAGCTCATCCAGGAAGGTGCGGAGCTGGGCGAGCATGGTTTCATCCTTGGGGCTGTGGCCCGGCGTATCCACGAGCACGAGGCTGCGGTCCTGGTAGAAGCGCATGGCCGAGCGCAGATCCTCCACCGTCAGCGCCACGTGGAGGGGCACCTGGAGGATGCGGGCGTACTCCTGGAGCTGGTCGACGGCGGCGAGGCGGTAAGTGTCCAGGGTGACGAGGGCCACCTTCTGCTTGAGGTGCAGCTGGGCATAGGCCGCGAGCTTGGCCAACGTGGTGGTCTTGCCCACGCCGGTGGGGCCCACGAGCACGGCCACTTGCGTCTTGCCCGGCTCCAGCTGGATGGGGCTCGCCACGGGGATGTAGTCGGCGATGACGCGGCGCAGGAAGAGGCGGGCCTTCTCGGGGTCGATGACGTCGGCGTCGTCGTGCCCCTCCTGCTCCATGAGGCTGCGCTGGGCGAATTCGCAGAGCCGCAGGGCGAGCATGGGCTCCAGATCGTTGGAGACCAGATCGCCGTACAGGGAGAGCATGGCCGGGGGGAGGGCCAGCTGGCTGGGGGGCATCCCCTGCTTCTGGAGGCGGCCCATCATGCCCTTGAGCTCATCCAGCTCGCGCAGGATGGCGGTGTTCTTCGTCTCCTGATCCTTCAGCGCGGCGACGGCACCCTTGATCTCCAGCAGCTCGCGGCGGATGGGCTGGAGGTCCATGGGGGGCGGGGGGGGCGCCGGATGGGCGGCTTGGGCGGCGGGCCTCGCAGGCTGGGAGGCCGCCGCGCGGGCCGGGCCGGATTCCAGGGCGGGGCGCAAACCGTAGGTGAGGGGCGCGGCGACCTTCAGTTCCTCGGCGCCCGCCGCCTTGGCGGGGGGGGCCGCGTCATCGGTGGCGGCGGTCACCTCGATGAGGGTCTCCTCCCGCAGGCCGAAACCACCGGCCTTCTTCTTGGTCTTCGTGGAGAGGATGAAGGCCTCCTCGCCCATTTCCTTTTTGATGGTGTCCAGGGCCTCCTGCATGGAGGCGGCCTCGAAGGTCTTTACGCGCATGGTTCAGCCCCCAGAGTCGGTGCGGTCATGAAACGGTTCCCAGGTTGACCACGCGGATGTCCATGGGGACCTCGGCATGGGAGAGCACCACCAGGTGCGGCAGGGCGCGCTCCAGGAGGCGCCGCAGGTGGGGGCGGATGACGGGGGAGGTGAGCAGCACCGGCTGGGCCCCGGGGAGGAGGCTCGTGATGCCGTTGGCGATGCGGGAGAGCAGCTCCTGGGTGCGGCCCGGTTCCAGGGCCAGGAAGGAACCCCGGTCGCTGGCCTCGATGCCGCCCTGGAGGGTCTGTTCGATCTGGGGATCCAGCACGAGCACGCCCAGTTCGCCGCCATCGTTGAGGTGGGGGGCGGCGAGGCTGCGGCCCAGGTGCTGCCGCACGTACTCGGTGATGAGGGTGGGATCCTTGGTGGCCGAGGCGGCATCCGCCGTGGCTTCGAGGATGCGGGAGAGGTCGCGCACGCTGACCCGCTCGCGCAGGAGGTTGTGGAGCACCTTCTGCAGCAGGCCGTAGGTGACCAGGTTGGGGATGAGGTCCTCCACCAGCTTGGGGGCGCTCTCTTTGAGGGTGTCGAGGAGGTGTTGCACGTCGCCGCGGCCGAGCAGCTCGGGCGCGTGCTGCTTGATGAGCTCCGAAAGGTGGGTGGTGAGCACGGTCCCAGGTTCCACCACCGTATAGCCCAGAAGCTGGGCGCGGTCCTTGAGGTTCTCGGGAATCCAGAAGGCGGGCAGGCCGAAGGCGGGTTCCGTGGTGGGCAGGCCGGCGATGTCCTCGGAGGCGGTGCCGGGGTTCATGGCCATCCACTGGCCGGGCATGAGCTCGCCCTTGGCGATCTCCTCGCCCCGGAGCAACACGCGATACCCGTTGGGGGCCATCTGGAGGTTATCCCGGATGCGCACGGGGGGTACCACGAGGCCCAGCTCCTGCGCCAGTTGCCGACGGATGCCCTTGATTCGCTCCAGCACGGTGCCGCCCTGATGCACGTCCAGGAGGGGGATGAGGTTGTAGCCCACCTCGAGGCCCAGGGGATCCACCTTGAGCAGCCCCTCCACCCGTTCGGGCTCGGCGGCGGCGGCCTTCGTCGCCTTTTCGGCGGCGGCCCGCTCGGCCAGCTCCGCGGGTTTGGGCGCCTTGTGGGCCGCATAGCCGAGGATTCCGAAGACGAAGCCCATGAACCAGAAGGGCACCAGGGGCAGGCCGGGCACGATGCCGAAGAAGAAGAGCACCACGGCGGCGATGCCCAGGGGGCGAGCGTCCGCCCCCAGCTGGCCCAGCACCTCCCCTCCCAGGGTGTTGCCGCTGCCGCTGCGGGTGGTGAGGATGGCGCCGCCCACGCTGATGAGCAGGGAGGGGATCACGGTGACGAGGCCATCACCCACGGTCAGAAGGGTGTAGGTCTGGGCCGCGAGGGTCACGGGCATGTTGAACTGGACGACGCCGATGATGATGCCGGCGATGATGTTCACGGCCAGCACGATGAGGGCCGCCACGGCGTCCCGCTGGGTGAACTTCACGGCGCCATCCATGGCCCCGTAGAAGTTGGCTTCCTCCTGAAGGTCCTTGCGGCGGGCCCGGGCCTCCATCTCGTCGATGTAGCCGGCGTTCAGGTCCGCGTCGATGGCCATCTGCTTGCCCGGCATGGCATCCAGGGTGAAGCGGGCCGTCACTTCCGCGATGCGGCCGGCGCCGTGGTTGATCACGAGGAACTGGATGGCCAGCAGGATCAGGAAGACCACGAGGCCGATGACGTAGCTGCCGCCCACCACGAATTGGCCGAAGGCCTGCACCATGTGCCCAGCCGCCCCGGTGCCTTCCTGCCCGAACAGCAGGATCCGGCGGGTGGTGGCCACGTTGATGGCGAGCCGGAAAAGCGTCACCACCAGGAGGATGGAGGGGTAGGCGCTGAACTCCTTGGGGCGGGCCACGTACATGCCCACCAGGAGGATCATCAGGCTCAGGGTGATGTTCAAGGTGATGAGCAGATCGAGCATGAAGGCGGGCAGCGGCACCACCATCACCACCATGACGATCAGGATGAATACAGGCACCGCCAGGTCCGCCCGCTTGGCGAGGCGGCCCACGAAAGGCAATAGGCGATCCAGGAAGGTCAACATAACGACACCGGCTGGGCCGGGGGCGAGGGTCGTGCCGATGCCGTCCCCTCGCTTTTTGAAGCCCCATCTCACCCCTTGGGCAGGGTGAACCAGAAGATGGTTCCGTCTGTCCGGCTATGGAACCCGATGGTGCCCCCCATGGCCTCCACCAGGGCCCGGGAGATGGCCAGGCCCAGGCCCGTGCCCCTCACATCCCGGGTGCTCCCGCCCGCGGCCTGGGCGAATTTCTGGAAGATCTTCCCCCGGAAGGCCTCTGGAATCGGCTCCCCTGAGTTCCGGACCCAGATGCGGACATGATCTCCCTCCGCGGAGGCACCCAGGTGGACGATGCCATCCTTCCCGGAGAATTTGGTGGCGTTGGACAGGAGGTTGGCCAGCACCTGCGCCACTCGCAGGCCATCCCCCTGGACCCGGGCGGGGATCCCCTCCCGCTCCAGATCGATGGAAACCCCCAAGGCCTGGGCGTAAGGGCCGTTCACCGCCGTGGCCTCCGCGAGGAGGGTGGGTAGGTTGAGGGTTTGGATCTCCAGATCCATGCCCCCCGATTCGATGCGTTTCATATCCAGCAGATCGTTGACGAGCTGGAGCAGGCGCTCCGTGTTGCGCCGGGCCATCTCCATGAGGTTGCGACGCTGGTCCTCCGGCAGGCTCACGTTTTCGCTGCCCAGGAGCCCCAGCGAGCCCCGGATGGCCGTGAGGGGGGTCCTCAGCTCGTGGCTCACCACGGAGATGAACTCATCCTTCACCCGCTCGGCGGCGCTCCGTTCCTGGATTTCCCGCTGGAGATCGTCGTTGAGGCCGGTCAGGGCGGAGGTCCGTTCGGCCACCTCCACTTCGAGGCGGGCATTGCGGGAGAGGTGCAGGCGTTCCCGCGTGCGGAGACCGGCGAAGAGCAGCCCCACGAGCAGGAGACCCAATGCGGCCTGCACCAGGGGCCGCTGCCAAAGGGAGGGCAGCACCTGGAAGGCGTAGTCCAAGCTGCCGGGTAAGAGTCCCCGCCCATCCCGGGCCCAAACCTTCAGCCGGTAATTGCCCGGGCGCAGGCCCACGAATTCACGCTCCCCAGAGCGAACCCAACCCGTGGGCCGATCCTCCAGCCCCTCGAGTTGGGTCTGGTAGCGGAAGCCCTGCTCCCCGTGAAAGGCCAGGATCGCGTAGGCAAAGGCAATCCGCTGTTCCGAAGGATCGAGGCTCAGGGTCGAGGCCTTTTCCCCATCAATCACGGGCTGGCCGTTCACGCTCACCCGCCGCATCCGAAGCGGGGGCCGGGAGGCATCTTCGGGCAAGCGGGCGGGATCGAGCATGGCGAGGCCGCCCCTCGTGCCCACCCAGATCCTTCCGTTCCGATCCACGAGGATGGCGTGGGGATTCGCGTTGGCCGAAGGCAGGCCATCATCCTCCGTGAACACCCGCAAGGGGAGGTGTTCAGGATCCCGGGTCGCCTGGGGGGCCACACGGACCACGCCCAGATTGGTGGCCAGCCAGATCGCGCCATCGGCCGTGGTGGCCATCGCCGTCACGGCGTCCGAGGGGATGACGCTGTTGGTGCGGGCGGAGATCACCGGGCCGCCCGCCTCCGGATGATCGGGATCGAGGATGCAGACGCCCCCGCCATTGGTGGCCACCCACAGCTCCCGGGCGCCCGCGGGGCTCGTGACCATGAGGAGGTGGGTCACCAGATTGCTGGGCAGCACACCCTGCTCCCGACCGAAGCGCGTCACGCGTCCCTTGTGCAGGCGCCAGATGCCGGCGTTCCGGGTACCCACCCAGAGGACGGTCCTCCCATCTTGCAGTCCTCCATCCACCAGGGTGTCGACCACCGCGTCTTCGAAGCCCTCCTCCCCGGAGACGCCCTCCCAGCGGCCTCCGCGGAGCACCTTGAGCCCCTTGGCCGTGCCCGCCCATGCCCTGGGGCCGTCCCGGTCGATCGTTACGGCGATGGAGCTGACCGCGGGGCTGATGAGCCCGTCGCGGGCGTCGTAGACCCGCCATTTCCCGCGAAAGTAGCGGGCCAGCCCCCCGAGGGCCCCCACCCAGAGTTCGGATTCCCCGCCCGGCAGGGCCCGGGTGACCAACGCATTGATCCGAACGCCCTCCAGCGACTTGGGCACGGGCCAGGTCTCCCAAGATTTCCCATTGAAGGAACTGAGCCCCCGGCCTGAGGCCGCCAAGAGGTAGGTACGGCCCCGATCCTGCATTTCCGCCAGGCACCAGGCCACGCTGCCGGCCAATCCGGAGTATGCGTCGTGGGTTCGCCACCCCCCCTCCCGGAGGGCCAGGAGGCCAGCCCCGGAACTGCCGATCCACAGCGTGAAGGGGCCTTCCTGAGGTTGCTCCACGTGGAGCCGATACAGGGTTTCCGTCGGTAATCCGGAACGGAAGGTATAGGACTTGAAGCGGGTGGCGTGGGGTTCGAGGTAGGCCAACCCCCCATGGGTGGTCGCCCAGATCACCCGATCCCCTTGGCGGGAGATGGTTTCGGCCAGGTCCGTGCAAAAGGCATCCGGCACACCTTCCTTCTGTCCGAAGAGCTTCCAGCTCCCCTTCGAGAACCGGGCCACGCCCGCTCCATAGGTGCTGGCCCAGATGACTTCCGAGCCATCCAGCGCCCGGCGCTGGAGCACCTGATTGACACTCACGTTGGGCAAGCCCTCGAAGGGCTCCACCCCCGCCGGGCTCACCCGGGCCAGGGTTCCCTCCTCTCCGGCCACCCAGAAGGCATCCGGCCGCCCCGGCACCGCAGCCAGTTTCCAGAGCTTCTTGCTCTTGAGGGGAAGCGGCACGCCACTCCACCGGGTGCCATCCCAGCGGGCCAAGCCCCCCCCGTAGGTGGCGGCCCAGATGGATGGCTTCCCGGAGGCCTCCCGGGTTTCCAGGAGGGAATGCACCCGATCCGCCGGCAGGCCCTCCGCCTGCGACCACAGCGTCCACTTCCCATGGAGCAGGCGGGCCACGCCCCCTTCCTGCCGGGCGAACCAGAGGCCGCCATCCGAGGCGGGAAGCACGGAGTGAACGTAGTTCCCGATCCGGTGGTCGGGCATGTCCACGCGCGACCAGCTGCGCCCGTCATAACAAGCCGCCCCATCCTGGGTCCCCACCCAGAGGAGGCCCTCCTGATCGAGGGTCACCGCCATGATGCTGCTGTTGGGCAAGCCCTCCTTCACCCCGAAGGCGCGGAACCGGGGCCGCCCGGCCTCGAGCAGATTCAGCGCTTTCGTGGGTTGCTGCGCTGAAGCCACCTGGCATGTGAGCAGGCAGGTCAGCAGCATCCCCAGGAGGCGGTGAAAGGGCATCATGGCCTTATCGGCGCTGGCTGGAGAAGGTCGAGGATGGGAGGGGTGGTCGATCCGTGGAATGGCCTACCGCGGCGGGCCCAACCCATCCCACCGCTCCACGGGATGGAAGCGGCAGCGCCAGCCGGCCCAAGGGGGACCCACTCCGCGATCCGCGTCAGCGGAGCGCGGGAGGAGGCCCCGGGCGGGGCCTCCGTTCGTGGGCTGCCAGACGTGAGCTGAGGTCGGCTGGAGGTCGGCCTACCGCGGCGGGCCCAACCCATCCCACCGCTCCACGGGATGGAAGCGGCAGCGCCAGCCGGCCCAACTCACCCGCTGGAAGGTCACCTCCGCAGGCCAGGGCCGGCGATCCAACCAGCCCGTCAGGGCCCGCTGCAGCCTCACGCGCTGCTCGGGCCCCAGGGCGAGATCAGCTCCCACCCAGGATCCCCTGGCGCGGGCCTTCACCTCCACCACCCGCAGCTCCCCGCCGCGGGCGAGGATCAAATCCAGCTCCAGCCGCCCGACCCTCTCCCGCCAGCCCACGGCCTCGAAGCCGCGGAACCAGAGGAGCCAGAAGGTGAGGCGCTCCGCCCACTGGCCATAGCGGCGGGCGGCCTCACCGCGACGGGTCGGAGCTGGGGAGGCGGACATGGCGCGCCCGTCAATGCATCGGGATCTTCTCGACACCGGGTTTCCGCAGGAGCTTTAACCCCGGGGCGGGAGCCTCGTAGG
The DNA here is from genome assembly GCA_016192145.1 of Acidobacteriota bacterium. Classification (GTDB taxonomy): domain Bacteria; phylum Acidobacteriota; class Holophagae; order Holophagales; family Holophagaceae; genus JAFDVN01. The sequence goes on from JACPUT010000016.1 coordinate 46,799, forward strand.
TGTCGGGGCCGAAGAAGCTCATCAACCGCCCCTTGATGGGTCGAAGATCCGCGGGATTCCGGGCCACACCCAACAACCAGGCGTTCGCCCGGATCTTGATGGGGTAGACCTCCCCCTCGAAGCCCTCCCGGTGGGATGACATCTCGTAACCCCCCGGCGCCAGGCCGCCGACCTTGAACTGGCCCCTCCCATCCGTCACCGCCACCCAAGCGCGGCCATCCCGATGCTTGACGAGGACCTGGACCCCCGCGATCGGCGCGCCCGCCGCATCGCGGACCTCCGCCTTGATCCCGCCCGTGGTGCCGGAGATGGTGGTCGCGGCGGGAACCGGATTTCCCGAGGGCTGGGCGAGCAGGCAAAGCGTGAGGATCGCGACGTTCATGGAACACCTTGCGCAGGAGCGAGCGGATCCGGAGCCGATGCGGGGGAAGGCACTACCGGGTCCGATCCGCCGGGGGAGGCTGGTTGAGCCAATAAAAGGCCGCGAGGGCTCCCGCCGCCAACTGGCGGACGACTCCCCAGGCGGGAAGGAATAGGCCGGAGTTGTCCTCCCAGAGTTCGGGATGATCCGAGGCGCTCAGGGTTTCGATCTCGCGGTTCAGCAAACGCAGGGCGTGGCGTTGGGACTCGGACCAACTCACTTCGCTCTCCGCGTTGGCCCGCCGGAAGGCCTCCCCGAACTCCAGGATCAACTCATCGGTCACCACCTCCATGCCCGGGTAGAGCTTGGGCTGCACGGCAGCCGGCTGGGCCAGGGCCTGCAGCGCCCATTGGAGGTTCTGTTCGGATTCGCGCATGGGTCACCTGGTCAACGGGAATGGGGAGTCCGGCAGCGTATGCCCCTACTCATCCCGCCGGGGCATCAACAGGCTCCGCTGCACGCGCTCCAGGTTGCCCTGCAGGCGCACGAGCTTCCAGGCGAGCACCATGGCGTACCCAAGCCACACCCAGAGGAGGCGGGGATCCACGGGCGTCCGTTTGAGGACTTCGGTACCGATGTCCAGCCGCAGCCCGTAGAGGAACCACACCACGCCGCCGTAGCCGATGATGAGGTGGCCCCACTGGATCCAGTGGGGGCGGAGACACTCCTTCACCTTCCAGCGGAAGAGCAGGAAGCGCGTCATGAGGTCGCTCTTCTCCTCGGAGAAGTGGAGGGCGATGAGGCGGTCCACGCTGGGGGCGTATCGATGCACCTTCAGCTCCTCGATCTCCTCCGCGCCATTGAGCTTGCGCAGCAGGGCGCTGCGGATCTTCCCCACCGCCTCCTCCCAGGGCGCTTCCTCCCGGCTCAAGGTCAGGTGGAGCCGCACGAGCCCCACCCAGAGCAGCGCCTGGGCCAGCAGCACCGCCCAAAGAGCCGTGCCCTGCCAACCATAGCCGCGCGCCAGTTCGAGGAATTTGCCGAGATCCATGGGTGATAGGATGCCGCATCCGACCATGCGACCGCATCTATTCCTCCTGGCGTGAACAAATCGATGAGGTGGTTCAACCCTTCCCCCAATGGGAGGATCCTTTCCCCGTGCGCACCTCCATCCTGCTCCTCACGCTGCCCCTGCTCGCCCAGCCCGCCCCAGGCCCTTCGGGGCAGGCCTCGGGCGGACCGGGCCAGGGAAGGCCCCAGGGCGGGCCCGCAATTCCAGGGGGGGGCCGCGGCGGCGTGACCAACCGCCCGGCCTTCGACTTGGGTGCCTCTCCCGTCCACCGGCTCTGGACCCGCGAGGTGGATCTCTCCGCAGGGTGGTCCCGCGCGGATCCGGAAATGCGCCTCCTCTGGAACGAGGAGCTGCACCTCGACACCCCCACCGAAGCGCAGGTGCAAGCCCTCTGGGAGAAGGAAGGCTGGAACCTCGACGATCCCCGGGTGGTGCTCGTGGGCGCGGAGGATCGCGTCGTGGCGTCCTGGGCCGGGGAGCCCCGCCCCGAGGAGGTGCTCGCCGCGCTGAAGGGGGGCGGGTGGGCCTCGCGGCAGATGCGCCTGCAGGAGTTCCTCCGGGAGCATCCCGATCAGGGGCAGACGCGGCTCGCCCTGATCCAGGTTTTCGCGGCCCGGGCCCGCCGCCTCGATCCTGAACAGGACGCCGCCCTCAGCGCCGCCAACGCGGCGGCCCTCGAGGCGCAGCTGGAGCGCCTGCGCGAACTTCCCGATTGGGCCGTTCGCAGCTCCGGCCAGGCCTGGAATTCCATGCTGCGGAACACCCTCGACCGCGACCCTGCGCCCATCGGCCCTGACCTTCGACGCCACCTGAAGGAGGACGTGGCGGCGGAGATCCTCCGCAATCCCGCCGACGGCGCCCTTTGGTCCCTCTGGGGCCTCCTCGCCACCGAGCCCAGCGACGCGGAGGCGCTCATCGCCCAGGTGCCCCGGCTCCCGGGGCAGCCCCTGCTTCCCCCAGGCGCCGTGCAACCCCTCGTGGAGTTCCACCTGCGCACGGGCGCCTGCGCCGCCCTGGAGGCCCTGGCCAGCCGCATCATCCCCGAGACCCCCACCTGGAGCGCGGACGCCGCATGGCGCTCGGCGCGGGTGGCGGCCCTCATCGGTCAGCGACGCAAGGAGGAGGCTTTCCGTACGATGCAGTCCGATCAGGAGGCCCTGCCCGAGGTGGGTTTCATGGGCCGCGTGATGGGCCTGCTCCCCTTGCTGCAGCAGCTCCCCGGCGGGGAACCCTACCTCACCCCGGAGGATCGGGTGCGGCTCTTCAGTATCATCAACGAGGGCGGCCAGTTGGCCCGGGCGAAGGCCAAGGCCCGCCGCGCCGACGAGGACGAGAAGGCCCCCGTGCTCCGCCTGGAGGTGGGTGGCGGCCCCCCCTGGGCCAAGGACTGGGCGGGCCTCGCCAAGCACCCCGCCTTCGACGAGTGGGGCCCGTCGGAGCTCGCCTTCGGCAACTTGGAAGGCAGGCCCTGGCAGGCCCTGCGGGAACGGAAGGGCTGGGGTCCGGAAGCCCGCTGGATCCTGCGCAAGGGCGACGACGTCTTCGCCTCGGGCACGGAGGCGCCCACGGCCCAGGCCCTGGCGGACGCGGCCCGCGCCCAGGGGGAGCCCCACCTCGCCCAGTTGCGCAAAATCATGAAGGAACACCCGGACCTCCTCGCGGCGAGAAGCCTGCGGTTGGCCTACTTGAAGGAGCGCATGCCCCACCCGCGCCTGGAGGCGCTGCTCCTGGAGGACGCCCAGAAACTCGATTCCGGCTTCCTTCCCGAGGGCTTCAAGCCCCTGCCCGAGCTGTGGGCGGGGCCCGCCCGGCGCAAGACGACGGAGCTCGAAGGGGCCCTTGCGCGCTGGCCCCAGAGCCTCCCCCTCTGGCGGGCCTGGCTGGATTGGTCCCAGGTCGCCGGCCAAGGCGACGCGGCGGCCCTGCTCCAGGCCCTGCCCCAGCCGCCCCTGGAGCCCGGGGAGGAGGGTCCCCTGCCTGCGGACTTGGGTGGTTCCATCGCGAATCGCCTGGAGGAGCTGGGGCGGCTGAAGGAACTGGCCGCCTTCGGCCGGCCCTTCTGGGAATCCATGAAGACGCGCCTATCCCATGCGATCCGCACGGCGGAAGGTGCCCGCAGGGGCGGCCCTCCCGTGGACTCCCCCAAAGCCCCCACCCCCGAAGCCATGCGGCGGATGGCCCAAGGCCAGGTGGCCCTCACCCAGATCCGCTCGACCATGGGCCTCCTGCGCCCCTGGGTGGCAGCCTTACGCGCCACCCGCCAGGGCCCGGAGGCGGATGCGGTGGTGGCCACCCTGGAGGCCATCCAACCGGGCCTCAGTCAGCGTCTCAACGCCGGGAGCCGGCGCGAAGCCCCTACAGCCCCTTCCACCCCAGCTCGCCCCACTGGAGGAAATCCTCCGCGCTGAGGCCCTGCGCTTCCGCCCGCCCCATCAGGTGCTGCAGCAGCTCCGCCGTGGCCTCCGCATCCTGCAAGGCCCGATGGGCCCGGGTGTTCACGATGCCGAAGTGCTCGCATAGCTTCTGCAGGCTGTAGCCCTTGGCTTCCGGCGCCAGGGCCTGGGCCAGTTTCTTGGTGCACACCAGCCGATGGCGCGACCACATCCCCGCCGGCAGGTAGGCCTTGAGGAAGGAGCCATCGAAGGCCGCGTGGTGCGCCACCCACACGGTGCCCTCCACGAAGGGCGCCAACTCCAGCGCCACCCGCTCCAGGGGCGGCGCATCGGCCAGCATGGCGCCCGTGATGCCCGTGAGCTTCGTGATGATGGGGCTCACGTAGCCCTCGATGGCGCAGAGCCGCTGGAAGCGCTCCTGCACGACGAGGCCCTGGAGCCTCACCACCCCGAACTCCGTGATCTCCGCCGCGGCCCTGAACGTGCCCGTCTTCCTCCACCCGGAGTGGGGCGACATGCCCGTCGTCTCCAGGTCGATGACGGAGAAGCTGAGGTCGCGCGGGGCCTGGGGCGGAAGGGGAAGGAGTTCGTCCATGGGACTAGATCATCGCGTGAGTAGCGGGAAAGGGATGAACCACCAAGACACCAAGGCACCAAGAAAAGCCAAAAGGCATTTGGTGGTTCAGCTTTCAAAGCTTCGGCCTCCCTTTTGCGCCCTTCCCCGCCTGCGTCGCTTCCTTGACGCAGGGTTGTCCACGACGAGGTCCCCATGAACCCCAAAATGCTCGCCTGGGTCGCGCTCCCCATCATCCTCAGCGCCGGGGTGATCTGGATGTCCGCCCAGGAGGCCCAGGAGGGGGCCAAGGCCCCGGCGGCGACGGGCGTGAAGGTGGCCGACCTGGCCCAGACCCTCCAGGCCAAGGAGAAGCAACTGGCCCAGAAGGAACAGGAGCTGCGGGAACTGGAGCAACGGCTCTACACCCTGCAGGCCACCCTCGACACCCAACGAAACGAAGTGCTGGCGAAGGAGAAGCTCATCCTCGAGGAGATCAAGAAGCTCGAGGACCTCCGCACCCGCAAGCCCATCGACCCCCAGCTCATCAACACCTACGCGGCCATGGACCCCACCCCGGGGGCCGCGGCCCTGAAGGAACTGGCCAACCGCAACCTGGATGTGGCCGTGGCCCTGCTGGGCGGCATGAATCCCAAGAAGGCGGCCAAGCTCATGGATGCCCTGGCCCTCCTGGACGCGCCCCTGGCGGGCCGGGTGAGCGAAAAAGTGGGCCTCAGCAAGCAGCCCGAGGGTGCCCCCGCTGCTCCTTGAGACCAAATCGGCCTTGACCCGGTCAAATTAGCCCGCTGCATCGGCACGAGGCTGGCCCAGTGAAGGGTCAAGCCGAGGTACCCATGCAAGCCTTGCCCGTGACATCCCCGAGCAGCCCCGCCCCTCGCCGGGACGAGGGCCCGGACCTCCAGGACGGCCGCTTCGGCGCCGTCATGGCCTCCTTCCTGCCCTTCCAGGCGGCCCCGGCGCCCGAGGCCCCCGTGGTCCGGGAAGCCACCCAGGCCCCCGAATCCACCGACCCCAGCCCCCGACGCGAGCTGGCCAGACGGACGGAACGGGGGCAATTCGCGGCGAAGGCCCCGCACCAGGTTCAGGAACAGGCCCAGGCCAAGGCCCCGGAAATGCCGGAGGGAGCCCCCGCCAACGCCAAACCGGAGCCCATGGCGCCAACCCAAGGGCCCGAGCGCTTCCCCCCGGCCGAAAAGGCCCAAGGGCCCGGCGCCATTTCGGAGGCCAGGCCCACCGCCCCCTTCGCGCCCGCCCCGCTTCCGATTCCGACCCAGGCTGCCCTTCCGGAGACCCTACCCCCCACCTCCGCGCCAGCCCAGGCCCCGGCCCAGGGCCTGATCGCGGTGGACCTCCCCCCTGCGGGGACCTCGGCCCTTGAAGTGGATCCCTCCGGGGCCTCGGCCGCCCCCCGCTCGCCTGCGGTTCCCCATGGGGCCGCCACGCCTCCCCCCGTGCCTGACATCACGCTCTCCCTGGGGGCGGCCCCCGAGGCGAACAAGCTCCCGGCCCCGGCCCCCGAGGCGGAAGTGGCCTCTGGACCGTCCCTACCCCCGACCACTCCCGGGAGCGCGACCCTGCCACCCTCCCCCTTGGCACCTCCCCAGACGTCCCAACCCACCGAGGTACCCCCGCCCAAGGCCCCCTTCCCCCCCAAGGGTGCCCCCAGCCTGGCGGCCTCAGGCCCAGCCCAGCTCGCGGCCGTCCCGAGCGGGAGCCCCTCGGCCGGGTCCGGGTCCGATGCCTCCCTGCTGGAAGAGGGCGGACAGCCCCCGGCCCAGTCCGAAGGTGAAGGCACCCGCCCGAGGCCCGTTTCCGGGAGGGCATTCACCGAGGAGGCCCCGCGGACCTCCGAGCCTCAAAAGCCCTTCGCCCCCGAGCCCATCCCCCACCGGGTGGAAGCCGCCCGCCCCGAAACCCCCAAGGCGGAAGGCCCCAAGTTCCAGGTGCAGCCCGGCTTCACCCGCGACCTGGCCCTGGCCATGCCCACGGTGGCCCCCGCAGTCAGCCCCAGCGCCGAGATGAAGGCCTCGTCCTCCCCGGTGGTGAACCAAGTGGAGGGCACCCTCCGCTGGATGGTCAAGGGCGCCGTCCCCGAAGCCCGCCTGCAGCTCCACCCCGAGAGTCTGGGCAAGGTCTCCATCGAGTTGAAGCTCGAAGACGGGCAGGTGCACGCCAAGGTCTGGGTGCAAGATCCGGCGGCCATGCAGGCGCTGCAGGATGGTCGCGCCTCCCTGGAGCAGGCCCTCAAGCAATCCGGCCTCCAGCTGGGCAGCTTCGATCTGCAGCAGGGCGGCGACGCCTCCCGCCAGGCGCCCGAACCCAATTCCCATCACCTCATGAGCCGGAAGGAAGATCCCACCCTCCCCACGGCCCGGCAGGAAGCGCCCCCCGTGGGGGGGCCGCGCCCCGCGAACTCGCGTCGCATCGAGCTTTACGCCTGATTGGCACGAGCCATGTACTGCCTTCCGAGCAGGAGCACCCCATGAGCGTCACCACCCTCAGCGCCATCGATCCCACTTCCCAGCTCCCGGGATCCCAAAAGACCACCGCCAAGAACGAGATGGGCCAGGATGCCTTCCTCAAGCTCCTCGTGGCGCAGCTGCAGAACCAGGATCCCACCGGCGAAGGGCAGGATCCCAACCAGATGGTGCAGCAGCTCACGGCCTACAGCAGCCTCGAGCAGGCCACCAAGACCAACACCCTGCTCTCGGGCATCCAGGGCCAGAACAACGGCCTCGCCCAGTTCCAGGCCGCCGCCCTCGTGGGCCGCACCGTCAAGGTGGTGGGCTCCGGCTTCGCCCTCCAGGATGGCAAATCGACCATGGCCATCAACCTCGCCGGCGACGCCAAAGTGGCCCTCACCGTGAAGGACGCGAACGGCAAGGTGATCACCACCCTCGATCAGGGGCAGCTCGGCAAGGGCCTCCACAACATTGCCTGGAATGGCCTCGATGCCAACGGCGACAAGGTGCCCGATGGCACCTACAGCGTCACCGTGGCAGCCACCGACCCTGGCACCGGCAAAAACGTGGACTTCACCACCGCCTTCCTCATGAAGGTGAGCGCCGTGAGCTTCCTCGACGGGCAGATCCTCCTCCAGTCCGGTGCCGCCAGCTTCCTCCTCTCCGACGTCCTCGAAGTCACTTCCTAGTCCACCTTCCTCCAGCCTCCAGCCTGAAAGGAACCCCATGTCCCTCTTCTCCGCCTTCTACTCCGGCCTCAGCGGCCTCGCCACCAACGCCAACGCGCTGAACGTGATCGGCAACAACCTCTCGAACCTCAACACCGTGGGCTACAAGGGCAGCTCCACGACGTTCCGGGACATCTTCAGCACGAGCCTCGGCGGCGTGAGCACCCAGGGCAACGGCAACCCCATCCAGTTCGGCCTCGGCGTGCAGATCAACAGCGTGGCCCAGGACTTCAGTCAGAGCAGCTTCCAGTCCACGGGCAACTCCCTGGACATGGCCGTCCAGGGCGCGGGCTTCTTCGTGCTGCAGCCCCTGGGGGGCGGTCAGACCTTCACCCGGGCGGGCAACTTCAACCGCAACAACAACGGATTCCTCGTGGCCGCCAACGGCGCCAACGTCATGGGCTGGGGCCGCGATCCCGTCACGGGCCTCGTGAACACGAGCACCGCCATCGCGCCCATCCAGATCTCCAACGGCGCCACCTCCAGCGCCTTCGCCACCCAAAACTTCCGCCTGGGGGTGAACCTCAACGCCGCTTCGGCCACGGGGGCATCCTCGGTGCTCACGACCCCCATCCAGGTCTACGACTCCCAGGGCAACCCCCAGAACCTCATCGTCACCTACACGAAGACGGCGGCGAACACGTGGGATTACACCGTCACCGGGCCCGCCCTCGCCACGCCCGTGCCCCTGTCCACCGGCACCCTGGTCTTCTCCGCCTCGGGCACCCTGGCCACCATCAATGGCTTGCCCGCGACCCTCGCGAACAACCCCACGTTCACGCCCAACTGGAACAACGGCACCAACCCCGGGGTACTGACCACGTTCAACATCATCAACCCCGATGGAAGCTCCAACTTCACCCAGTACAGCGCCCCCAGCGGCACCAGCAGCAGCTACCAGGACGGCTACGGCGCCGGCACCCTGAGGGATCTCACCGTGGACCAGAACGGCATCATCACCGGCTCCTTCACCAACGGCCAGGTGATCCCCCTCGGGCAGGTGGCCCTGGCCACCTTCAACAACAACAATGGCCTCATTCAGCAGGGCAACAACCAGTGGAGCCAGAGCCTCGCCTCCGGCAGCCCCACCATCGGCGTGGCCAACAGCGGCGGCCGCGGCGGCGTGCTGGGCGCCAACCTGGAACTCGCCAACGTGGATATCGCCAGCGAGTTCACCAAGCTGATCCTCAGCCAGCGGGGTTACCAGGCCAATGGCAAGATCGTCACCACCACCGACCAGCTGCTTCAGGAAACGCTGAATCTGAAGCAGTAGGCCCCGGGCGATAGGCTCTGGGCTTTTGCAGGCGCCGACCCACCCTGGGTCGGCGCCTGTTTTTAACTAGAGCCCAGAGCCGAGAGCCCAAAGCCTTACAATGGACCTTCCGAGGTCGACGCCCCATGTCCGAATTGCAGCCCCTGTCCCCCCGCCGCAAGACCCGCCAGATCATGGTGGGCAAGGTGCCCGTGGGCGGCGACGCCCCCATCTCCGTGCAGAGCATGACGAAGACGGACACGCGGGACGTGGAGGCCACGGTCAGCCAGATCTACAGCTATGCCGGCGCGGGCTGCGAGATCGTGCGCGTCTCGGTACCCACGAAGAAGGCCGGCGAGGTCTTCCACGAGATCACGGCCCGGAGCCCCATCCCCGTGGTCGCCGACATCCACTTCGATTACCGCCTCGCCCTCGTGGCCGCCGATGGCGGCGCCGCCTGCCTCCGCATCAATCCCGGCAACATCGGCGGCCAGGATCGCGTGCGCGCCGTGGTGGAGAAGGCCGGAGAAAAGGGCATCCCCATCCGCATCGGCGTGAATGGCGGCTCCCTCGAAAAGGAGCTGCTGGAGAAATTCGGCACCGCCACGCCCGAGGCCATGGTGGAGAGCGCCCTGCGCCACTTGGAGCTGCTCGAGAAGGAGGGCTTCACCAACACGAAGATCTCCCTCAAGGCCTCCGACGTGATCCGCACCGTGCAGGCCTACCGCCTCCTGGCGAAACAAGTGGACTACCCCTTCCACCTGGGCGTCACGGAAGCGGGAACCCCCTTTGGCGGCACCATCCGCAGCTCGCTGGGCCTGGGCATCCTCATGGCCGAGGGCATCGGCGACACCATCCGCGTCTCGCTGACCGGCGAGGGCACGGAGGAGTGCAAGGTGGGCCACGAGATGCTGCGGGCCCTGGGCCTGCGCGAGGGCGGCTTCCGCATGGTGAGCTGCCCCAGCTGCGGCCGCGTGCAGATCGACCTCAACCGCGTGGCCAATGAAATCGAAGCGGGCCTCAAGGAGATCGACCACACGGGCATCACCTACGCCGTCATGGGCTGCGTGGTGAACGGCCCCGGCGAGGCCATGGACGCGGACCTGGGCGTGGCGGGCGGCGCCGGCGAGGGCCTCATCTACCGCAAGGGCGTGCTCGTGCGGAAGGTGAAGGAGGAGGACCTCGTCCCCGCCTTCCTCGACGAGGCCCGGGCCTATAAAGAAGAGATGTCCAAGGCCGGGGCATGAAACGCATGGCCCAGCTGGTGATCTGGATTTCGATCCATCCCCTCTGGACCCTCGCCATCCTCCTCGGCCTCGAAGCCCTGCTGCCCGTGTACCTCCAGCCCACGGCCTGGGCCGCGAGGGGCGCCATCCGGGCCTATCAGATCGTCCTCTCGAAGAACCTGCCCACGGCGTGCAAGTTCCACCCCACCTGCAGCCACTACGGACTCGGGTGCGTGCGCAAGTTCGGCACCCTGCGGGGTGGCCTGCTCACGACGTGGCGGCTGCTGAAATGCTCCCCGCTGACGAATGGGGGCGAGGACCCGGTGCCTTGAGAGGCTGGAGACCGGAGGCTGGAGACCGGAGGCTGGAGACCGGAGGCTGGAGGCGGGAATCGGTGCGGGCGCCAGGGGCGCCCGACTTAGGGAAGGTGCGGCCCTCAGGGCCGCGGCGCATTCCCCCTCCAGCCTCCGGTCTCCAGCCTCTAGCCTCAGCCCGCATCCCGCAGGCTGAACCGATCCACGCTGCCCGCCGTCTCCACCAGGGTCGCGGCCCGCTGCATCCGCAGGGTGTGCTGCACCGTCTGCATGGCGCTCATGAGGGGCAGATCGATGCCCAGGCGCTGGAGATCGGCCTGGGTGAACCAGGTGGTGTCGCCATGGCCCTTGCGGGCCTGATGGTCGGATAGGACTTTTTCGGTGATGCCCACGGGAAACTCCTTGCCCTGCTACGTTTGAAATAGCACAAGGAGCGTTGGGTGGCCAGCTTCAGGGACAATTGGGCATTCGGAATTGTGACGATGGTCTGGGGCGCGATCATGGTGGTCGTCACCGTGGTGAGCATCCTGATCGCGGCACCCTTCCTCGGCCCGCGGAAGGCCTTCTTCACCATCGCGCCCATGTTCTATCGGAGCGTCTTCAGGGTGTGCGGCGTCACCTGGGCCATCGAAGGGTGGGAGGAGCTGCCCGAGGCGATCCGGAACGGCACCCAGCCCTGCATCTTCATGTGCAACCACGAGAGCCAACTGGACCCGCCCTTCCTCGTGGGCATCCTGCCCGCGCACCCCGTCTTCATCGCGAAGAAGGAAGTGAAGTACATCCCCTTCGTGGGCTGGGCGGCCATGTGCGCCGGCGTGATCTTCATCGACCGCGGCCACCGGGAACGGGCCATCGGCAGCCTCTCCCAGGCCGCCGCCGGCATCCGCTCGGGTAAGAGCGTGGTGGTGTTCCCCGAGGGCACCCGCACCCGTACCGGTGAGTTGCTCCCGCTCAAGAAGGGTTCCTTCAACCTCGCCATCGAAGCCCAGGTGCCCGTCGTGCCCATGGGGCTCAACGGCGCCTACCAGGTGCTGGCCCCCGGCGCGAGGCGCATTTCCCCGGGCCACTACCGGCTGCGCGTGGGCGCCCCGCTGGATCCCGCCTCCTTCCAGGACCGGGAAGCCCTCATGGCCGAGACGCGGCAGAGCATCCTGCGGCTTTCCCGAGGCTAGGAAAAGGGTTCACCCCTTGAACGCCGGATCCTTGGCGGCCACGAGTTTCTTACCGGGGTGCAGCTTTTCCGCGAGTTCCAGCATCGCCTGGGCGTTGGCCCGATCCCCGAGGCCGCTGAAGATCCGGGCCATGAAGTAGACGTTCACCGAAGTGGCCCGCTTCTCGTTGTAGCCCTTCTGGCCGATGTCCTCCGTTTGGAGTTTCTGGAGGTAGGGAAGCCACTCGGCTTGGAGCGCGGGCAGATCCCGCTTGGCCAGGGGCCCGAGGCCCCGGACGAAGGCCGCCGTGGCGCTGGATTCGGGCCAGACGCCGCGCAGCTCCTGCTGCCACTTCTCGACTTCGGCCGGCGCCTTCCGTTCGGCCGCCGCATAGGCGGAGAGCCCCTTGAGGATGGGGCTGCTGGGGCTCTGGCCCAGGCCCTTGCGGACCCAAGTCTCTCCCTCCGCGGTACGCCCCAGCCAGAAGAGGCTGTCGGCGGCGGTGATGTAGGCGAACTCCGCGGTGGGCCGGAGCTGCACCGCCTTTTCCGAGTACTTGACGGCCTCGGCGCACTGACCGGTGTTCTGGAGGAGCACGCCCAGCCGATGGTAGGCGTTCCAGCTCTGGGGATAGAGGGCGAGGCTCTTTTCGAAATAGCGACGGGCGGTGGCGTGGTTCTCGTCCCCCTCCAGCGAGGCGAAGACGTCGGCCAGCATGTCGTAGGCCCGGTAGTCGCCCGCATCCAGGTGCGAGGCCTGCAGCGCCGCCCGGGCCGCGCCATCGAGGTCGCCCTGCCGCACGCGGATGGCCGCGAGGGCCCGGTAGGCGCGACCCACGCTGGGGTCGAGCGCGATGCTCTTCTCCGCATGGACCTTCGCTTCGGCGAGGACCGCTTGGGCATCCTGGAAGCGGGCCTGATTGAGGGCGAGCACCGAGCCCGTTTCCGCGAGGACCCAGGCCATCCCGGCCTGGGCCGGGGCGTAATCCGGCTCGATCTCCAAGGCGGAACGGAAGAAGTTCCGGGCCACCTGGAGGCTGTCCTGATTGCCCTCGGTGAGGATGGACTCCGCCCGCGCCAGCATCTCGCGGGTGCGGGGATCCTTTGCCTGCCGCATGGTGCCGCCGGCTTCCGTGGAACCCAGCTCCTTGGGGAGGCGGCCCTGCAACTCATCCTCCAGCTTCAGGAGGTCCGCCATGGGGCGATCCAGCTGGAACTGCTTCTTGGTCGCCCCCAGCTTGGCGTCGATGACCCGCACGGTGAGACGGGCGCGATCCCCCACCACCTGGTAGCTGCCGAGCACCAGCTCCTCCGCGTTGAGGGCCTTGCCCAGCGCGCCCAGGGCCTTGGGGGCCTGGCCGGGCACTTCGCCGAGGCGCTGCATCACCTCCACCACCCGCAGGCGATCCAGCACAAGCAGATCTTCCCGCTGCACGAGGCCCATGGTCATGGCATCCGCGAAGCTGCTGCCAAGCCAGGCATGGTCGGGATCCGGCCGCATCTGCTCGAGGGGCAGCACCGCGATGACGCGGCGGCCCTTGCGGGAATCCACCCCCGCCGCCGCCCGCGCTTCCGCGAGCCCGGAGTGATCGCGGCCCTTGAGCAGCCACGTGCCGGCGGCACCCGCCCCCGCCATCAGGAGGGCCGCGCTCGCGAGCACCCACAGGCGGGGCGCGGGACGGCCGATGGGCACGTTCACATTCGGCACCGCCGCGGTGGGGATCTCATCCTCCAGGGCCGTCACCGCCGATTGCATGGCGGGGAACCGATCGTCGGCCCGCTTGGCGAGCATCCGCTGGATGGCCTTCACCACGCCCTGGGGCAGATCCGGCCGCAGGGCGGAAAGGGAGGGGGGATCATCCTTCACCACCGCGAAGAGCGTCTCCACCAGCGTTTCCCGCTGGAAGGGGCGGATTCCCGAGGCCAGCTCGAAGAGCACGACCCCCAGGGAGAACTGGTCAGAGGCCCCCGTGAGCGCCAGCCCGTTGGCCTGCTCCGGACTCATGTAGGCGGGCGTGCCCTGGCTGTAGCCGGGGGCCGTGCGCTCGATGAGCGTCATGTGGTGGCTCGTGGCGCTGGCGGCCTGCTGCTCGGCTTCCCGGCGGGCGATGCCGAAGTCGAGGATCTTGAGCGCGCCATCCTCCGTGATCACGAGATTCTCGGGCTTGATATCCCGATGCACGATGCCCTTGAGGTGGGCGTGGGCCAGGGCGGAGGCGGCCTGCTTGGCGATGGAGAGCAGCCGCGCCACGGGCATGGGTCGGCCCACCAGCTGGCGGAGCCCCTCGCCTTCCACGAGCTCCATGGCGATGTAGGGGACATCGTCCACCTCGCCGGCGTCGTAGATGTGGGCGATGTTCGGGTGGTTCAGCTGGCAGGCCAGCTTCGCCTCGGCCAACAGGGCGCGGCGCCGATGCTCGTCCACATCCTTGAGGATCTTCAGCGCCACCTGGCGCTCCAGCCTCAGATCCAGCGCCCGCCACACGGTACCCATGGCCCCCTCGCCGAGGGCCTGGATGAGTCGGTACGAGCCGAAGGAGGTGGGATCGGGGGTCAAGGGGTCTGGGCCGTGAGCCCCAAGTATAGGGCTTGTTACCCTGGGGCATGACCACCCCTGATCCCGACTTCAATCCCTACCAACCGCCCACCGTGGGCGATCTGGAACCTGCCCGGCCCGAGGCGCAGGCCCCGGCCCCCCTGCCCTGGGAGGATCGGGAGCGATTCCCGGGCTTCTGGAAGCGCGTGGGCGAGATGTTCCACCTGGTATTCAACGACCCTTTGGGATTCTTCGAGCGGGTGCCTCGGGGCTCCGGCTTCACGCGGCCCTGGCAGTTCCAGCTGCTTCTGTTGACCCCCGTCTTCCTCATCCTGTTGCTGGTGTTCGGTGCGCTGGGCGTGGCGGGCAGCTTGGCCACCCTGGGGACCCCCAGCAAGGACGCGCCTCCGGCTTGGATCTTCCCGCTGTTGATCCCCGCATTCCTCATCCTGATCCCCGCGTTCATGTTCCTGGGGATGCTCATCGGCGGCCTGTTCTCCCACTTCTTCCTCTGGCTCTGGGGCGGACTGAAGGCCGGGGAACCCCTGCACCACACGATTCGGGCCCAGGGCTACGCCAGCGCCTTCATCTCGCTCGGGGGAATGATCCCCTACCTCGGCATCCTCGTGCAGTTGGCGGGGTTCGTGTGGATGGGCATGGGCCTGGCACGGATGCACCGCACCGACACCTGGCGTGGCATCTGCGCGATGCTCACGCCGATCTTCCTCTGCTGTTGCGTTGCCATCCTGGCCGCGATCATGATCCCCGCGCTGATCGCCGCCCGCCACTGAGCCATTGCGTCACCGCGGGTGCGGCCACTTCAGGCGCCAGCACCCGCTGGACGGCCCCGGCTTCCAGGGCCTGACTCGCGTCCCAGTGTTCCAGGGACGCGAAGAGCCGGTCCGCCCCGGTTTCCCCCAGCAATTCCACGAGGCGCACGGTGCCGCCAAAGCCCGTGAGGATGCCGTGCTTGGCCGCGGGGTGCGCCAGGCGGAGCCCCTCCACCGCCCAGCGTTCCTGGCCGTGGAGCAGCAGATCGCAACCGCCGCCCATGGCCACGCCACTGCCCAGGGTGAGGGTGCGCCAGCCGGGCCACAGCAGGTGCGACATCACCTGCTGACCCAGCCGAGCGAAGGGCTCCGCCGTATTGGGATCGAGGCTGCCCACTTCGTTGAGGTCCGCACCCGCACAGAAGTGATGTCCCGTACCCTCCATCCAGGCCGCGCCGGAGAGGGCGATCCGCCGGACACCCGACCACCGCAGCTCGATGAAGCAGCGATCCAAGGCCTTCAGCGTATCGGCGTGCAGCCGGTGGAAGCCATCACCACTGCGTAAGCCTATCCAGGCCCAGCCGGGCCCCCGGGCCACGTCCACGTGGGTGCGCCCCTCAAAGTAGCGGTCGGGATTCACCAGGCCACCCCAGCGATCGCCTTGCATCCGACCGGCGGGATCGGTTGGTTTCCATCCCCTGCATCCCCTTGATCCGGGCGATCAGAAAAGCGGTTCTCCAATGGATTCCGAGGAGTGCCTGGGTGTTCTATGCACCACGTGGTCCCAAGCGGGAAAGGCAGAACGCAGAGGCACAGAGGCGCGGAGGCGCGGAGGAAAAGCCTTGGGGCTGGAGCATCCCGATCCATCCCTGGTTTGGCCCGGCCCGGCTTCCTTTCTCTGCGCCTCTGCGCCTCTGCGCCTCTGCGTTGGCATTTGCCTTTCACGCCCTGGATTCCCGGCGTAGGAGCCCTGAAACCTTCGCGCATTCGATCCGCCCCAACCGGGGCGCTTCGAAGCAAGGCCTCCAACGCCTCGATCGCGAGTGGCTCGCCCTTGGTGCTCCACGGCGTAGTCATCAGGGAATCCCCAAACGAGAAAAGGCTTCTTCAATGGGCTCAGTATCGGGATCCCAAGCGGGCACTTTGGGCCACTGATTGCCGAAGAAGGTCGTCTGCCGTTTTGCGAATTGCCGCGTGGCCGTCACGATGGCCGCCTCAATTTCCGCGGGGTCCCCGCCCGCCGCCCACTGCGCGTATCCCAGGGGACGCAGGGCCTCCAGATCGGGGCCGTGGCCCGCCGCCACGAGGCTCTCCACCTCCGCGGGCCAGCCCGCCGCCACCTGCCCGCGAATGCGCCGCTCGACCCGCGCCCGCTGGGCCTCCCGTGTGGGCTGCATGACGAGGGCCCGCCACCCCTCGGGCACGCCCGTGGCCACGCCGCCGAAGATCTCCGAGGGCCTTCGCCCCGTCGCGAGGTGGAGGGCCAGGGCCCGCTGCACGCGGGCGGAATCGTTGGGGTGCAGCTCCGCCGCCCGGTCGGGATCCACGGCCGCGAGGTATCGGTGGAGGGCCGGCATCCCGAGGGCCCGGCCCCAGGCGCGCACCCGCTCCACGGTCCCCCCCGGCACGTCGGGCAGATCCGTGAGCTGATCCCAGATCCCCCGCAGGTAGAGCCCCGACCCCGTCACGAGCACGGGCCGCTCCACGGAAGCCAGCCACCCCCGCACGAGGGCGCCAAATTCCTTCGGATTGGGCCGCGCCGAAAGGGGCAGCACCCCATAGCCCACGTGCGGCACTCCCTGACGCTCCGCCTCGTCCGGCTGCCCCGTCCCGATGGCAAGCCCCTTCAGGGCCTGGAAGGGATCCCCATTCACCACCGCCCCCCCCACCCGCGCCGCCACCGCCACGGCCAAGGAAGACTTGCCGGAGGCGGTGGGGCCGAGGAGGGCGATGGGCATGATCTAAGATACTCAGCTCCCCAAAACACGAAGGGCCCCGCGAGGGGCCCTTCGTGTTTTGGGGAAGGTTACTTCTTCTTCGGAGTTTTCAGCTTGGCCTTTGGCGTGGGAGCCTCGGCATCCACCGTGCTCGTATCCGTGCGGGTTTTTTCGACGGTGTCGGCGGTCTTGACGTCGATTTCCACGCGGCGGTTCTTGCTTTGGCCGGCGCGGGTCTTGTTCTCGGAGACGGGCTGATCGGGGCCGAGGCCGATGGCGCTGACGCGGGCGGCGGGGACGCCGGCTTCGACGAGCACCTTCGCCACGGACTGGGCGCGGCGGAGGGAGAGGGCCTTGTTATGGGCTTTGGGACCGAGGCTGGAAGTGTGGCCGCTGACGACGAGGGTGTACGCGCCGGGGTAGGCTTTGAGCTGGTCCGCCACGGCCTGGATGGCCTGGATGGCCTCGTCGCCCAGGGCGTCGCCATTGTTGGGGAAGTGGAGGACGGCTTCGCTCAGCACGATCTTCTTGGGCAGGGCCGCGGGGACCGGGGCCGGTGCGGGCGCCACCACGCGAACGGGAGTCGGCTCCGGCGCGGGAGCCGGGGCGGCCACGGGGGCGGGCGCGGGGTCGAGCGCCTTCACGGGCGCGGGGGCCGGAGCGGGCGCCGGAGCGGGCTTTGGGGCGGGCGCCGGGGCGGCCACGGGGGCGCCCCAGCGGAAGCCGTAGCCCACGAGGGCCACGAACTCCTGGCGGGCGACGCGGGACTGCACCACGTTCGTGCGGAGCTCGAAGGAGCCGAGGCTCTGGGGGCCCAGGAGCACCTGCGTGCCCACGCCGGCGAGGAGGTTCAGGCGCGTGGTCTTGTTGGCGCTCAGGGAGAGGGGAGCCTCCAGCTGAGAGGCGCCGAGGCCCGCGCGCAGGAAGGGGATCCAGCGACCCTTGGATTCCCAGGGGCGGTAGAGCACGGTGGCATCGAGGTGGTTCTCGCTGGCCTTCCAGAGGTCATCCTTGCGGGTGAGGCCGCTGTGGAGGAAGGTGGCCTCCCAGCCCCAGTGGGGGCGGTTGAGCCACTGGCCCAGGCCCAGGCCGAAGCCCGTGCTGTCCTTCACGCAGGCGGAGTTCTCCTGCGTGAGGTAGCCCAGCTGGCCCTGGCCCCAGGTGAAGGTCTTGGCGTCCTGGGCCGTCAGGGTGATGGCGCCCAGGAGACTGGCAGTGAGGAGGAATGAACGCATGGGTGCTCCGTAGTCGGGTGATTGCATCAGACGCGGCGCTCGGGCTCGGCCCGAGCGCCACGTGGGGGGTACGGGGGGGACATCGCGAGCGAAGCGAGCAGGCGGTCCCCCCCGGTTAGGTCAATTGCAATTGACGCCGTCGAGGTAGGCGTAGCCCGCGTGGCCGGTCTGGGTGCAGTCGGCGGCGGTGACGGTGATCTTCAGCACGTGGCCCTTGCGGGCGGTGAGGTTGCTGAGGCCCACCTTCTGCCAGTTGATGCCCTTCCAGATGCTCGAACCCGCGACCCAGCCCGGGTAGCTGGGATCATTGGCGTAGAAGTGCTTGAAGTAGATCGTTTCGTAGCCGTTGGTGACGTCTTGAACGAGGATGTCGACGTAGGGCTGGTCGGCAGGGCTATGTCCCGGGTCCTGCATCACGGCGGCCCAGTAGAAGGCGAGCTTGGGCGTGTCCACGTCCGTGGGGACGGTGAGGCTTTGGTAAATGCGGCTGATGTGGGCGCCCGTGGCCGGGTTGTTCACGCGGAAGGCCGTGGATCCGTCGAAGACCTGGGAGATGGACGCGACGTTGGCGTCGTTGGCCACGGAGACGAGGGCGCTATCGATGCTGCCGCCGGACCAGGTGACGCCGTAGCCGTTCATGGCGCCGGTGGAGCCACTGAAGGTGGGGCTGGCGGGGTAGCCGATGGAAGCGTTGCTGCCCTGCTCCAGCACCCAGGGCGAAGTGGAGCCGCTCTCGAAGCAGATGTTGGGGAACCAGGCCGTGCGGCCGGCTTCCTTGGCGTTGAACTCCATGTAGCCCGTGAAGCTGAAGGTGGGATCGCAGGGGTTCGCGGTGGTCTCCAGGGCGATGCGGGTTCCGTAGGGATCCAGCAGGGCCGGGATGGTGAAGCTGAAGTTGTTGCCGCTGAGGGCCACGGGGGTGCGGGCGCCGCCGTTCTGACTCCAGAAGACGTGGGTGGCGGCGTCGCTGCCGTTGGCGATGGAGCCCGTGATGGTCACGTTGCTGGCGCTGGGCACGGTGGCCAGGGCGCCGCTGGCCACGGAGCCGGTGCCGGCGACGTCGCTCACCGTGAGGGTGGCGAAGGGAGGCGTGGCCCAACCGCCGGTGGCGCCGGTGAGCACGCGCTCGTAATCCGCCAGGCGGTGGATGCTCGGCTGGCCTTCCATGGCGTACTGGGTGAAGGTGGGCACGTAGCCCGCGGCGCGGTCGTAGCTGGTGAAGGCGCCCGTGCCGGCGTTCCAGGTGATGGTGAGGGGCATGCCGGGGTAGTTGGGATCGAGCACGCCGAACTTGCCGGTGGCTTGGGTGTAGCTGGTGACGACCGCGGCGATGGCGTTATCCACGGCGGGGCGGGCCTCGCCCATGAGGAAGATCTGGGGCTGGCCAGTGACGCGCAGGCCGGTGATGAGGGCCAGGCCCGTCTGCACGCCGGAGAGCTGATAGGCGTTCTGGGACCAGAGGCTGTTCCAGGTCTCCTGGGTGCCGTTGGCGAGGCGGCTGATGAGGGCGCGGGCGCTCACGTCGTCGGCGCTGCTGTTGGCATCCCCCTCGCGGAAGAGGGTGGAGAGGCCGGCGTTGCCGAAGGTGGCCTTGCGCATCCCGAAGTACCAGGAGGCGAAGGAGCTCATGCCGAAGGAGGAGCCGCCGGGGGCGTTGAAGGTGCCCTGGTTGGGCTGGAACCAGCCATCGGTGCCGGGCGTGAATCCAAGGCTCTGATCGGCGAGGCTGGCCGAGAGGCCGGGGATCACGAGCACGGCGTACTGGCCGGGCAGGAGCGTGGTGAAGGTGATGAGGTGGTTCGTCGTGTCGAGCTTCTTGAGCCCCACGGCCACCCACTTGCCGTAGGCGGGATCCCAGTAGAAGGGCACGGGGACGTCGGAAGCCGCGAGGCCGGTGCCGTCATAGGGGAGGGTGACGGTCATGGGCAGGCGGAAGGGATAGCCCACGGTGCTGGACAAGGTCCAGGGATCGGAGGCCGCGCTGGCGCCGCCGGCGAGGGCGCCGGGCAGGGCCGCGCCCACGTTGCGGGTGATGGTGAGATCCGTGGCCGCGCAGACGGCGGAACCCTGGTTGGGCACGACGACGGAGAGGCCGTTGAGGGGACCGGGGGTCGAGTTCGTGTAGGTAGTGCCCGTGGTGGGCACGGGGATGGTCACGCTATTGGGGGGCGCGGCCGTCACGGTGATGGTGGCCGTGGAGGTGAGGCTGGCGCCCGCCGCGTTCGTCACCGTGAGGGTGTAGGGGTAGGAGCCCGGCGTGGCGTAGGGGCCCACGGGCAGGCTGCCGCCCGTGCTGGCGGTGCCGAGCCCCTGGTCGATGGCGCCCGTGCCGCCGGAGAAGATGGACGTCAGGCTGGAGGACTGGTTCACGGGGATGGTGGATGGATTCGCCGTGAGGTTCGCCGTGAGGGGCGCGAGCACGGTGATGGCCACGGTCTGGCTGGCGCTGCCGGAGGCGTTGGAGCCCGTGATGGTCACGCTGAAGGAACCCGAGGCCGTGGGCGTGCCGGAAATGACGCCCGTGCTGGGATCCAGGCTCAGGCCCGCGGGGAGGCTGCCGCCCGTGATGGCGTAGCCGGTGGGCGTGCCGCCGGAGGGGTTGGGGTTGTTCGGCGTGATGGCGAAGCCGGAGGTGTAGGTCACGGGCGTCGCGTAGTTCAGGGCCGTGGGGGCGGGGTTGACCACGGTGTAGGAGACGTTGGCCGTGGCGATGCGGGTGCCGTTCGTGGCCGTCACGGTGAAGGTGGAGACACCGGGCGTGGTGGGGGTGCCCGTGATGGCGCCCGTGCCGGCGGCGAGGCCGAGGCCCGCGGGCAGGCTGCCGGCCGTCACGGCGAAGGTGGTGCTCAGGCCGGGCGTGGCGTTGCTCACCGTGGCCGGCTGGCTCGCGATGGCCGCGCCCTGCGGGAAGAAGCGGGGCGTGACGTAGCTGAGGCCCAGGGCCGCTGCGGGCGTCACCGTGTAGGTGGGCGTGGCCGTGGCCGTGCGGGAGCCGTTGGTGGCCGTCACGGTGAAGGTGTACACCCCAGGCGCCGTGGGCGTGCCGGAGATGGTGCCATCGGCGTTCAACGTGAGGCCCGCGGGCAGGCTGCCCGAGGTGAGGGCGAAGGTGGTCGGGACGCCCGGCGTGGCGTTGGCCACCGTGGGGGTCTGGAGGAAGATGGCGCTACCCGCCGTGAAGGTCTGGGGCGTGGCGTAACCGAGGCTGAGGGCGGCGGCGGGCACGACCGTGTAAGTGGCTGAGGCCGCGGCGCTGCGGGTGCCGTTCGTGGCGGCCACCGTGAAGGCGAAGACGCCGGGCGTGGTGGGCGTGCCCGTGATGGCGCCGGTGGATGGGTTCAGCGTCAGCCCTGCGGGCAGGGCGCCACCCGTGAGGGCGTAGGTGGTGGCGACGCCGGGGGTGGCGTTGCCCAGGGAGGGCGATTGGGCCGCGATGACGGTGCCCTCGGTGAACTCCATGGGCGTCGCGTAATTCAGCGACAGGGCGGCGGCGGGCGTCACCGTGTAGGTGGGGCTGGAGGTGGCGCTGCGGGTGCCGTTGGTGGCCATCACCGTGAAGGGGTAGACGCCGGGCGTGGTGGGGGTGCCCGAAATGCGGCCATCCGCGTTCAAGGTGAGGCCCGCGGGCAGGCTGCCCGAGGTGAGGGCGAAGGTGGTGGCCACGCCGGGCGTGACGTTCGCGAGGGTGGGCGCCTGGGCCGCGATGGCGGAACCGGAGGGGAAGGTCTGGGGCGTGGCGTAGTTCAGGGCCAGGCTGCCGGCGGGCGTCACGGTGTAGTCCGCGGATGTGTTGGCCGTGCGCGTGCCGTTCGTGGCCCGAACGGAGAAGCCGTAGACGCCGGGCGTGGTGGGCGTGCCGGCGATGTTGCCCGTGGTGGCATCCAGGGTCAGGCCCGCGGGAAGGGCGCCCGTCGCCAGCTCATAGGTGGTGGTGATGCCCGGCGTGGCCTGGGCGAGGGAGGCCGGCTGCGGCGCGATGGGGGAGGTGGCGGGGAAGACCATGGGGGTGGCGTAGCCCACGGCCAAGGGCACGTTGGGCAACACGGTGATGCTGAGGGTCTGCGTGGCCACGTTGGCGGCGTTGGCGCCCTGGATCGTCAGGGTGTATACGCCGGGGGCCGTGGGCGTGCCCGTGATGTGGCCCGTGGTGGGGCTGAGGGTGAGGCCCGCAGGCAGGGCCCCCACGGTCACGGAGTATGTGACGGGGGTGCCGCCCTGGGGATTCGGGGGGTTCACGGCGATGGGCGTCCCCACCGTGTAGGTGTTCGAGGGCTGGTAGTTCAGGCCCAGGATCTTCGAGGAAGCGTCGCAGTCGGCGCACCAACTGGAGCCGGTGCACCCGAGGGGGCCGACCACGAGGGCCGAGGCGGCCAGCAGGGCGGACAGGCTTATGCGTCGTCGCATGGGCAACTCCAGACAGATCAAGGCAAAGGGCCTCCACGTCGGGGGCCCTTCGATTCCTTCAAATTCTGGCGTGACCGAGGGCAAATTATTCTCACAGTTCCTCACAGTTGCCGTGGGGAGCTGAAGAAACGCCCGAGGGAGGCCGAAGATGCGCCCTACTCCAAGAAGGCGTACCCGCTGCCGTGGCGCGCTCGAATGGGAAGGGCTTCTCCCATGGCCTGATCGCGAACCTTCTTCCTCAGCCGCGTGAGGAGGGTTTCCAGCCGATGGGCGCCTTCGGGATCGGGGGCGTAGCCCAAGGCCGCCATGAGCTCATCCCGGCCCACGACGGTACCGCGATCCCGGAGGAGCCGGTTCAAGAAGAGGTGCTCGTTGTGGGTGAGGACGACTTCCCCACCGTTGGGGGTCGCGAGCACGGAGCGGTCCCCGTGGAGAAACCAGGCCCCCTCCGGAGGCGCGGGGGCGAGCCGCCGGGCGAGGCTTTGGATGGCGGCGCCCAGCACGCGGAGGTCCACGGGCTTCACGAAGTAGAGATCCGCCCCCTCCTGGAACCCCTGAAGGCGGTCTTCGGCCAAGCCCCGGCTCGTGATCATCACGATGCCCAGGCGGGGGTGGCGGCGGCGGAGGCGGCGCGCGATGGAGAGGCCATCCTCGCCGGGCAGGCCCAGGTCCAGCAGGAGGATTTCCGGGCGCAAGGATGCGAGGGCCGCCTCCAAAGCCCCGCCATCGGAAATCACGGTGAGGGGCAGGCCCTGGGCCTGGAGGCCCGCTTTGAGCATCACCTGAAAGACGGGGTCGTCCTCGCAGGCCAAGACTCGGGGAGGCCGGTCGTCGGCCCACGGCATCCGAGCTGCCGTCTGAGTTTCGAAGCTCATGGGATCGGGAGTCCTGGGGAGAAGGTTTGGTTCAACCTTAGAATCATAGCGGATTCCTTGTTAAATCTCGACACTCGGAACCCCATCCCCCCTCCAGACACGTGACTCCTATGCGCCCCCTCGCCCTCGGCTTCTGGCTCCTCGCCGCCCCTCTTGGGTTGCACCCGCTTCGCGGGCAGGCCCAGGAAAGGCCCGAGCCGGGGTTGAACCCCGCCTTCCGGGCGCAGATGGAGGGCATGTTGCGCCGCGACCCCCTGGATTCCTGGCGGAACTACCTCAAGGACGGCATCCCCGCGGCCCTCGTGGAAGTGGTCGCCACCTACACGGAGGAGGAGCTCTCGGACATGGCCTTCCATGAGAGCGTCGCCATGCTGCACCAGGGCCTGCGGGAAATGTGGGGCCAGTACGGGAGCGCCACCTCCCGGGAGCACCGGGTCACCTCGGCGGGCGATTCTCCGGCGCGGGTCTATCCCTTGGGACGCCCCCTCAAGCCCTGAGGCATATACCCAAACAATCCAGCCACGCCTTCAGCACGAAGGCCGTGGCGCCCCAGAGCGGAGCTTCGGCCAGTTCCAGGCGCGGGACCTCCAAGGTGATCTCCTGGCGGGTGAGGCGCTCCACCGTCCACGGTGCATCCAGCAGGGGACGAAGGGGGATCATGAGGGCCCGCTCCAATTCCGCATCCACCGTGAAGGAGGGATGTGTGGCTTCCCAACGGAAGAGCACCGGCGTGAAGCGCGTGCGGGCCTTGGCCACGCCATCGGGGAAACAGCCCAGCTCCCAGAGCCCCTCCGAGATCCCCAGTTCCTCCCGCAGTTCCCGGCGGGCGGTGTGGGGGAGGTCCCGATCCCCGGGCTCCACCATCCCCCCGGGCAGGGCCAGCTCCCCGGGATGGTGGGGGGCGGTGCGACCCCGCTGCACGAGCACGATCCGGCGGGCGCCCTCGGCATCCCCATGGAGGACGAGGGCCACGGCCGCGCGGCGGCTATCCTCCGGGATTCGCTGGCTGATCTTGAAGGGGCTCGGCCCCCGGTAGGCCCCCCGCAGCGTGGCCTCGATGGCGCCCCAAGCCACGGGTGGGGCCTCCGCCGGCGGAATCCAAGTCGCGGTGGTCACTTGATCTTCCCGAACACGGACCCCCGCACCCGCTCCACGGAATAGACCCCCTTCACGCGGCGCAGGGCATGGGTGAGTTCCAAGAGGTGCTCGCGATTGCGAACGCGCAGCGCGATGTGGAACAGGCCTCCGCCTTCCTCCGAGGCGGCGGCGTGGAAGCGCTGCATGTTGATGCCCAGCTTCTGCACCGCCTCGCTGATGGCGGCCACCATGCCCGGGCGATCCTCGGTGGCGAGGGCGAGTTCCGTATCGAAGTTCCCCTTGGAGGTGGGACCCCAGCTGACGGTGATGCGGCGCTCGGGATGCAGGGATTCCGACTGCATCTGCGGGCAGTTCTCCCGGTGGATGGCGACCCCCCGGGTGCGCGTGATGTAGCCGATCACGTCGTCGCCCCACACGGGCTTGCAGCAGAGCCCCAGATAGTAGAGGACCCCCTGGGTGTCGTCCACGACGATGGCATCGGCCACGGCCTTCTTGGATTCGCCCTTGAAGCGGTTGCGCTCGGGCTCCGGCAGCAGCGGATCGATGAATTTGGGGATGGAGATCCGCCCGAAGCCCACCCCCGCGAAGAAGGAATCCCAGCTGGCCTGCTTGATGTCCTTCAGGCGCTGCTCGAAGCGGGGCTTCAGCTCGGGGTCGTCGAAGCGCAGCCCGGCCGTGCGCAGCTCCCGATCGAAGCGCTCGCGGCCCATCTGGATGGCATGCTTGCGTTCCTCCTCCCGGATGAAGGCCTGGATCTTGGACTTGGCCCCGGCGCTCTTGGCGATGCTGAGCCAATCGCGGCTGGGCTTGTGATCCGGGCGCGTGAGGATCTCCACGCGGTCCCCGCTCTGCAGCGCCTGGCGCAGGGGCATCATGCGGCCGTTCACCTTGGCGCCGTAGCAGCGGTGGCCCACCTCGGTGTGGATGGCGTAGGCGAAGTCGATGGCCGTGGAGCCCTCGGGCAGGCTCTTGAGATCGCCCTTGGGGGTGAAGACCTGGATGCGGCCGAAGGAGAGCTCGCCCTTGAGGTTCGCCACGAGGTCGCGGCTGTCCTTGGAATCCTGGTGCAGCTCCACCATGCGGCGCAGGAAGGCCACCTGGTTGATCTCGCTGCGGTTGGCGATGCGGCCGTCCTTGTAGGTCCAGTGCGAGGCGATGCCGTTCTCCGCCGACTCGTGCATGCCGCGGGTGCGGATCTGCACCTCGAAGGCGTCGCCGGAATCCAGGAGCACGCTCGTGTGGATGCTCTGGTAGCCATTGTCCTTGGGCAGGCTGATGTAGTCCTTGAAGCGGCCGGGGATGGGTTTGAAGAGGCTGTGCACGAGGCCCAGGGCGGTATAGCAGCTGGGGCGGTCGGGGCAGATGATGCGGTAGGCGAGCCAGTCGTGGATGTCCTCCACGGCCTTGCCCTGGAGATCCATCTTCTTCCAGAGGCCGAAGAGGTGCTTCACACGGCAATCCACCTGGGCCTTGATGCCGTTCTGCGCGAGCACCGCCTCCATGAGCTGGCGCGTCTCCTCCACGGTGTCCGACAGCTTTTCCTGCTTGGCTTGGATGATGGTGTCGAGCTTGGCGTAGGAAACGGGCTCCAGCTGCCGGAACGCGAGATCCTCCAGTTGCATGCGCACGGAGCCCATGCCCAGGCGATTGGCCAGCGGCGCGTAGAGTTCCAGGGTCTCCCGGGCGATGCGGCGGCGCTTGTCTTCGCGCATCACCCCGAGCGTCTTCATGTTGTGGAGGCGGTCGGCCAGTTTCACGAGCAGCACGCGCACGTCCTTGCCCATGGCCACGAGCAGCTTGCGCACGTTCTCGGCGTTGAGCAGGTGCTTGTCCGTGAAGGCCAGCTTGCTCATCTTCGTGAGGCCGTCCACGATCTCCGCGATCTCCTCCCCGAACTCCGCCCGCACCTGGGCCTGGGTCATGAGGGTGTCCTCCACGGTGTCGTGGAGCATGCCGCAGGCCACGCTCACGGCGTCCAGCCGCCAGTGGGCCAGGCTCTCGGCCACGGCGAGGGGGTGGAAGAAGTAGGGCTCCCCGCTCTTCCGCCGCTGGGTGGCGTGCATTTCGCGCCCGATGCGGAAGGCCCGCTCCAGCAACTCCAGATCCCCTTGGGGATGATGCTCCAGGAAGGCCTGACGGACGCGGTCGAAGGCCCCCACCAGGGTCAGGCATTCATCCGGCCCGCAGGCCACGTCCTCCCGTTCCGGATCGAACTGCTCCAGGGGATCCAGGGGCGCAGGGACACCTTCCCCCATTGGGGAGGCCGGCGCACTTGGCTGGACCCCGTCACCCATCAGGGGATTGTGGGGCAGGAAAGCCTTTCATGCCAGAGATTGCAGGAAATTACGAATCAAATTCCGGGAGATTGCGTCGGGATTTCCGGGGATTCGAGGCGGAAGCTCCACCCGGGAAGGAATTGGAAACGCCCACCAAGGGTGGGCGCTTAAGTGGCGGAGAGAGGGGGATTCCCTCCTGGGCCACCCCTGCGGGGCGTCCCTTCCGGCCGGCGGCGGTCTGCGCACGCCCCTTCGCCTCTGGCGAACCGGTTCGGTCGCTCTCGCGACCTCACCTGGGGCTACCTGCGCGACCGTGCGCATTCGAATCCCCCTCTCGGGGCTGCGCGAAAACGCCCACCATTCGGTGGGCGCTCGTGTGGCGGAGAGAGGGGGATTCGAACCCCCGGTACCAGTTATTACCAGTACTTTTGATTAGCAGTCAAACCCGTTCGGCCACTCCGGCATCTCTCCGTGGCTAGCCTCCAGACTATCCTGGGCGGGACCCCCCGACAAGCTGGGTTTCTGGGACGGACCGCCCCCGAAAAGGTCGCGCCCGCCTGGGGCGGGCGCTTATGGCGGAAGGTGAGGGATTCCCTTCAGGGCCACCCCTACAGGGCGTCCCTTCCGGCCGGCTGGCGGCTGCGCACGTCGATTCGCCTTTGGCGAACCGGTTCGGCTGCTCCCCGCGGCCTCACCTTCGACTACCTGCGCGCCGCTCCGCATTCGAATCCCCCACCCTCCACCAAAACGCCCGCTTTCGCGGGCGCATTGGCGGAAGGTGAGGGATTCGAACCCCCGAACGCTTGCGCGTCTCCAGTTTTCAAGACTGGCGCCATCAACCACTCGGCCAACCTTCCCGGCGGGTGTCAGTTTGCCAGATCCGGGGGGGTCATGCCTCCTGGAAGGCTCGGCTGAGGCGGTCCAGATCCTCGGGGGAGAGCATGCGCTCCGCCATGGGGTAGAGCACGTTGTTCTCCTTCGCGATGTGGTTGCGCAGGATGCCGATGGCCTGGGTGCCGGCCTTCACGATGGTGGTGACGTCTTCCTGGCGCAGGCCTTCCTGCAACTGGAGCACGAGGTGCCAGAGTTCGCGGTGCTCGTCCCGCATGCAGGAGACCGGGCTGTGGTCTCCGAAGTGCGGATCCAGGAGGGGGAAGAGGTGCTGTTCCTCGGCTTCGTTGTGGGCTTTGACCTCACCCCCCAGCCAGGCGGCCTCGCGGGCCACGGCCTGGCCATCCCAGGGGGTGGCGGCCAGCGCTTCCTCGAGGCGGGCGAGGCAGGCGAGGGCCGCTTCATGCTCGGCCATCCAGCGCTGCAGGAGGGGGTGGGTGACGGGGCCCGTGGGACCGGCGGCGGCGGTCTCGGAGCAGCGGAAGGAGCAGCCCTCCTCCTCGGCGGCGGCCAATCCCCGGAACCTCAGGAGCAGCACGTGGCCGGGCGCGGTGGCCTCCAGCGTGAAGGCCTTCTGCCCCGGGATGAGGATGGGCTCGTGGGCGGTCAGGGCGCTGAGGGGCCCGCCGCCGGAAACGGCGAAACCCGGGGCCAGGGGAATGATCTGGCTGGGCTCGGGGAAGGCGATGGGCCCGTAGGCGGCGCCCTTATCCAGGGAAAGCAGGTGGATGAACGTGGAGCCCGGCAGGTCCATGAGGGTCATGGAATCCAAGCCCCCCTTGGGGATGGGCAGGAGGGAGGCGCAGTCCTGGAGGGGGTAGGTCATGAGTTGAATCCTTCGACGGGCTCAAAGAAACGGGAGAGCTGTTCCTGTTCGGTGGGCGCAAGGGCCTGCTCGGCCAGGGGGTAGAGGAGCCGGGTCTCGGCATCCAGGTGGGACTTGAGAAGGATCTCCAGGGCCTCCAGCCAGGCGCGGGCTTCTTCCGCCCTCAGGGGCGCCAGCATGGCCTCTTCGGCCAGGGCCACCAGTTCGGCCAGCCGCTTGTGCTCCGCACGCATCTGGGGGATGGGCCCCCCGTCCTTGAAGAGACCCTCCATGCGGGGGAAGAGGTGGGCCTCCTCGTGGGCGTGGTGGGCGTTCAGCTCGATGCCGAAGTGCTGGGCCTGGCTGCGGGCCAGGGCCACATCCCCCTTCAGGAAGGACTCCCGCATGGCCTGGAGCCGCTGGAGGCCTTCGTCGTGCTCCTCCACCCAATGGAGGAAGAGCGGATGGTGCACATCTTTGGCGTGGGCGGGATCCATGCGGTTCTCCCAAAATCCGGACTGAACGAACTGGAATATCCCCCCCGGGGGGGGTGTGCGGCGTCACAACATGGATTCGGGGACCCCACGCTAGGACCGTTGATCCCAGCCCTCCGCGGCCCGAAAGCTGTGATACCGCTCCGTGCCCAGGATCAAGTGGTCGGCCAGGGGCACACCGAGGCTCTCGCCGGCGGCCTGGATGTCATTTCTACTAGTCGATGGAAGTAGGGCCTGAAAATCAGGCCATTTCTTCCACTAGTCCCCGATTCTCTTCCAGCAGTCGATGATCCCAGCTTCAACTATTCCAGTAGATGTTGATCCTGGTTTGGGCCCTTTCCCGCCCCCGGTTCAGTTCTTTGGGGGTACACAGGTAAACCGAAGTGGGATCGGCCCCGGGAGTTCTGATCCCCGGGGCCGATCCCACTTCGGTTTCAACGCAATACCTATTGACCCAATGGTGTATTGCCCAGATCTACGTCACCTGTGAAACGCCTCTCAACCGAGCAAAGTTAAGCGACCTCCACTGCGATGATCACGCCAGGTTCACCAATATCTTCAGCAATGGCCCAGTTGGTAACCAAGTAGCCCTTTGCCTTGATGTCAGAAAGGAACCTCATGGCTGCTTCCTTGGAGGGGAAATGGAATAGCTCGCGAATTGCCTTTTTCATGATGGTTCCTCCCATGCCGGACATTCTGGTACGCCACGGGAAATCGGCAACTAACATGTGCCACCTTCGCATCTCGGGCTTCCATCCCCGCTAGTGGCACCTGTCGGGTGATGCGCAAATGCCAAGCCGTTCCATCGTTCCCCCCTACCCCTGGGTGCCCGTAGTCACTTTTGATGCATTGTTTAGCAATGTTATTGTTTGTTTTGTGGGTTGGTGCAAAGCTCTCCTCCACCGCACCCCGGGTTGGTGATGACTAACAAATCGTTTGGCCCTCCACATCCCACATGAGGAATCCGTATGGCGGCACAGTCATTCTCGATCGAATTCAGTGGGTATTGGCGTGAGCCAAACAAGGGCGGTCTTCCCGCTCAATCTGGCATCTATTGCGTGTACACATGCGTCCACAACGCCACCAACAAGACGAATTCCCTCAAGAGATTGATCTACATCGGTGAGTCTGAAGACGTCCAGACAAGACTTGCATGCCACGAGAAGTTTGCAGACTGGGAAAAGCACGTCAAAACGGGTGAGCAGCTTTGCTTTAACTTCGGCTCCGTCGAACCCACCAACCGGGTGCGATGTGAGGCCGCGATGATCAAAAAACACAAACCGGCGGGAAACACTGAATACGTAGACGCCTTCCCATTCGATCAGACCACCATGGCCCTTTCAGGAAAAATCATCTTCCTCGAACCCACTTTCACAGTGAGCCGTAGTTAACCGTTGCTACTCCGGCCGAACACCTAATAGAGGGAGCCCGCCCCGTGCAAGCGATCGCCCAAGTCCTAAATCACGAATTCATAGAATTCGACCTCAAATACAAGAAGGACGGTGACGACCCCAAGCGCATCTTCCGGTCCATGGTGTCTTTGTTAGAAGCCGTTGAAACGACGGGTAAGCTCTTCCTCAAAGGAGTCGACCCTGACCTAACTTTCAAGCTGGGAGTTGAAGAAACCAAGGCTGGATCTCTCATCACCCGGATCTTTGGGAAGATCACCAAGAAGAACGGGGAAGAACTTCCGAAAGAAACCGAAGAAGCCCTTGCAAAGGGGATTGCTGAGGCCGGCAAAGCCGTGCTGCGTTCTCAACAGAAGGTGGACAAGCAAGGGCGTGTGAACGAAAAGGAACTTGCCGAACACCTTGGAGCCCTCCAGAAGGACGTGGCCCAGGATTACGCCAAACGCACCGGCCAGGACGTTCCCATACTCATCAAGAAACCCATTTCCGAGAAGCACGTGCAGTCGATCATGGGTTCTCTCGCAACGGGTGCATTCGCGCTAGAAGCCGGCGATCAAATGAAGATTACGGTTGCTGAGGAGCCTTTCGATCTCAACCCCGAACTTCGTCCCAGCACTGAAGTCGCTACCGTTCAGATGGTGGCGACTCAAGAAGTGCACATTGAAAAGGGTGATGGACCAAAGCTGATCCGGGTTACGACGCCGAGGTACGGATCTCCCAAGGGGTGGGAGATCATCCACAACGATAAGCCTTACAAGGCCGAGATCCTCCATTCAGCCTGGTTTGAACGCATCAAGGAACAGCTGGAAGAAGTTGGTCCGAAGGACCAGCTATTGGTGGAGGCGGAATTCGAAATGAGAACGACGCCCGGCGGCCGTTCCAGCGGGGTGTGTAAAGTCCACCGCGTGATCAGCACCAAGAAGTACCATCCCAGCCAACCACCGGAGCTTGGTCTCCATGAAGATCACCAGTGAGGCACTGGCCGTTCTACTTGGCCACAGGAGTGCTATTTGCTCTGTTCCTGATCTCTTCGATTTGGGACGTGCTCATCCCAACACCTGGCTATCGGATGTGGTGTCTCCTCTTCGCTGCGGGCGCCTTTTTGCTCCCACACCTTGACGGTGTATTGGGGAACATCACGCTTTTCAGAGCATCCCCAAAGGGTGGCATTGAGATACGACGCCAAACAGCTCATGCTGAACGTGCTGCAGTGAAAACACTGAATTCTCTGGCGAAGGTGTTCAAAGTGAATGTAGCGGGGCCACAGCAACTTGCCGCTCCCGAGCGTTCCCCAAGGGAACCTTGGAGGGAAATGATGCGTGTGTCCGAACTCCTGTCCCAGCGCATGGCGGAAAAGCTCAATGAAGACCCCTCCCTACTTGCAGAAATCCCCTTCCCGAGCGCTGTGCGCCTTGCAGCATCCAAGGGGCTTCTCACAAATCGGCAGGAACAAGCGTTAATCGACTTCAACGACACGCGCCAAACCCTGATCGAACTTTGCTGGCGACTGAAAGGTGACACCCCAATCTCTGTGATAGAGAAGGTATGGAGCTTAGTAGCGGCGGGAGAGCAGGTCGCGAAAATCATCTAGATGCTTTTTCTCCTTCTGGGTGATGTAACAACTCACATGCATGGCAAGACACAGCCAGCGCCACATTCAGCCATCCGAAGTTCGCTGAATTCCTTTCAGGAACCCCAATGGGTTCGCTGCGTACAGGGCAGCGCTTGACCCCAACAGGGCAGCCCTAAGTTCGAATTCAGTAGCTTCCAGAACTTCACCTTCCTCTGAAAGCAACTTGCATCCCGTTTCCTCCGCAAGCCAAAGCACCGTGTCAAAGAAGTTCGGGTCGGGCTCGCACAGGTTAAATCGGATTCGCACCCCGCCAACATTCCCCACTTCCAATCGATTGCCTTGGTACGGCCCCCAACCAAGGATGTCTCCGCACCAACTCTCACCCGGGGTTAGGCGCTTGTCCAAGGCGAATACCATCTCTCGCGAAACCTGGGGCTCCCACCAATCCTCGCCCAGGTGAACTGGGCAGTCCCCAGCCGTCTTCAACGCCTCACGAGAGATCAAGTAGAAGGTTGCTTGCCAAGTCGCCATCTCACTTCTCCTCGGATCTACTAGCCCAGAGGACCGCCAGGATCGCTCCGTCCCTCCTATGTGTCCAGCAGATCTAGACCTGCCACCATTTGAATGAAATGAGGGACGATCCGATCTTTCCAATTGGCACGACGCTCACGCAACTGCGCAAGGATTCCTGGAGTTTAGAGCCCCCCCCAGTGCTCTTGTCGTTGCCTTACCTGTGTGCACGGGCGGGCCCAATCGCCCAGATTGACACGTTTCTCGGTCGGACATTTTTCGGCGCTGCAGAGTCGAGACCACCATTGGATAGTCCAATGGTTCATCATTCGAAACCTGAGGATTGAACATGCCCGATGTCCCGCCCCTTCCCCACGGCGTCAAAAAGCTAGACCTACAGACGGCTGTACTCACCTTTCTCGACGACAAGTTGTTCTACGCCATCAAAGGATCAACCGAACACGTCACGGTTCAGTTTGGTCCCCATTCTAAACAGCTGGACGTCCATCGGACTCGCAGGACCACTGGGGGGATCGAAGATTATGAAACATTGTTACGAATTCCCCATGACCGATTAGCACCCCTATTGGAATCGGTAGGAAAGGACTTTCTGCCGAAGGTGTGGTCGCTCTTCCGCCCCCTTCGGATCGGGTGGATGGCACGCCATCGCATTGGCGCCGAACCTGCGTTTTTCCCTGTCGAATCCGATTGGGAACAGATCACCACGGTGCGTAAAAAGCGCCTGTATGTGGACGCGGAGAAACTGGTCAAACACATGGGCAAGCTCGACTACCTGGAGGACCTCTTGGACCTTCCTGATGGACGCGCCTTTTCGCTCATCAGCTACAAAAAGGCCTTCAAGATCATCGGCTTCGGGATCAAGGTCACCGACTCAAATGGAAGGCCACGGTTGCGCTGGTGTTCAAATCGGCGCCTCAGGAAGGAATTCACCGCGCTTCTTAAAAGGCACATCCCTTCATTCGAAGAAGCGATGACTAGGAGTGCTCAAGCGGAGATAGGCAGCCCTCATTCGGATTAAATCAGGGGTACCCCACACTTCATCAGGTACTCCGGGCACGCCTTCCATCCGCTTTTCCCGCTTCATCTGATGCAAGCAGGCACAGCGTTTCAAACGTGGGCATTCAAGTCGGTGTCAAACTCTACGAACTGCCTTGAATGCACCGCGTGGCCTTCCTGCAGAAGCGATTAAATCAAAGGTGTCGAGTCCGTGCCTGGCTCTTCCATTTCAATAGACATCGGTCCATAGAAAGCGTTCTTGCGCATGACCGAAGTCTTCACCCCGTAGGTTTGTTTCAAGTACTGCCAATTGGCCTGCGGGTTGCGACCGCCTTCAATATCAATCGGAATCAGAAACGCTTTCCCATCCGCTTCCTTTTCTTCCGGGTCTACCACTGCATTTGCCCGATGGAGCCACTTGTACAGATAGGACTTCTTGAACTGATCCTTATTCTTCGATAAGCAATTCAAGAGGAGTTGGCCGGCTTCGATGTTGCCAAGGATGACCGCATCAAGATGAGGAGTCCGTTCGAACTCACTCCGACCATAATGGAAGCAGTCTCTGGCCACAGGTGGCGTTTCACTGTCTTGGATCACCACGAGGCGCGCAAGACCGAAGAAACGGATTTTCAGGCATTCCAATACGAAATCGGCATCCCCATGAGGCGCGACGACCCATAGGATTCGGAAAGCATTCGAGGGTGCTGGAGTTGCGATCAGTTGGGCATAGGCGACCTGGATCATGCTCGAAAGAGCGTTCCACGGTTGGACATCACGGCTATGGGTGCCGGCACCCTTCGATCTGGCCATCTGTACCAACTCTAACCACCCGGTATGCGCGCTTCTGTTCTTCGCTTCAACGATGTATGTTTCCTGCTGAAAAGTAGCCAACAAATCAGCGCGCTTTTCATTCTGAACAACTTTGATGTCTCGGACATCTAGGCCGATAGCGTCAAGGCATTGACGGGCATGTTCTGTTGAGAATTCGCGCATGGGATGCCGGATTGGGATGAAACGAGTTGGGGGACCAGTTTGGATTCGTTCGATGAGGAATGTCCCAGCGAAGTGACCGCCAGACCGGTTCCAAACATTCATCGGGCGACGACAGGAAAACCTCTTAGACACTGTCCGAGTCAGGCGATTGTTGGCTCAAGAGGTCTTCCACCTTGGATTTCTCCGAGGCGGGAAAAGGCGGTGGAGCTTCTTCACCGGGATTGCATTTCTTCACCGGAATAGCGCCACTCGTCTCCGTGCACTCATTCTCTCGGGTCGGGCCGATGGCTTCACTCTCGTTAGATCCTTCCGCGTTCGAAAGTTTTCCGCCCGGGAACGACCTCTTGCCGATTCTGGATGACCAATTCATTCATCAATCATCGGCTCGATGTTCATGAGATTCAAGGCACCGAAGCCGTGGATGGGAGTTTGGCTTGGGATTTTGGAGATGGATCAAGAGGCTGTTTGGGCAACGCCCACCCGATCTAAGGAATTGGGATTAATCCATGTCAACCAAAGATGATTTGCCGATCACATCCGGCTTCGCTTTCCACCTGCGTACCCGGCCAAGCACGCAAAACCCCGCCAACACGCACGCCGCTTGGGACTACTGTGAGTTGCTTGCACCCACGTACATCAAGCTCGCCTGCCACGTTCATGGAATTTGGCAAATTCCGAAGAGAGGCGCAGCAGAGCAGGCCCATTGAACCGCCCACCACGATGCCTTCACCGAGGGATTCCAAAGCTTCACATCCCACCAACGACAAGTCGCCATCGACACGAAGACCCATTGGTAGGCTGTTGAGCCAAGGCAAGCGGGTTAGGTAGAGATCCCCTTCAACATGGCGACCTTGCAACCACTCGGTGAGTAGGCCTTGAGCCAGTTGCGGGGAGGATCGTGCAAGCGCACACAGCACCTCCACCACTTCATGGGGAGCCGTATCCTGCGCCAAGACCATACCCCACTCTTGCGAAGCGGCCTCGGGACCCATCTTCGCGGACACCATTCCAATGGATTCCCACTTTGGCACCCCGGTAGCTTCGAAGCATCGAATGGCGGCCTGTTGTGATTCAAGGCCCGCGGCGGCACCTTCGGGCACCTGGCCGACCGTGAAGCCTTCGCTGCCTTCCTGGCCAATTTGGCGGGTTTCAGTTCGCCTTGGATTCATATCGATCCCCTTTAAGCCTAGGATCGCCAGGGGAACTGCATTCACCGGTTGCTATTTTCTTCGCGAAGATTTCGAGTCCATACCCGGGTTGAAAGCCACTTTGTTTACAGATGAAGAGGAACGGCCAATCTGGATGTTTTCGCGAGGATCCAATGGCTGACGAGCAACCCTTTCACGAAAACGATCTGGATCGAGCCATCGGATCTTTTATCCGACACTGCCGGCACGAACGAAATTTCAGCCCGCACAGCGTGAAGGCTTATGACGGTGACTTAACCAAATTTGCGGAATTCGTAGGGTGTACCTGCGAACAAGCCTCCATCACAAAGGTGGATCGCGAAGTCATCCGAGCGTTCATCCAGCAGCTCGCTGGATTCAAGCCGCGCACCATCCGAAGAAAAATCGCCTCCTTAAAGTCTTTCTTCAAGCATGCGGAGCAGGAAGGAACCATCCCCCTGAACCCAATGGTCAACCTGTCTTCCGCAATCAAGATTGGACGGCCCATCCCACGATCCATAAGCTTGCCTACGATCCAGCGTTTAATTACGGCCGCCCACGCCTCCGCTGCCAATTCGTGCATGAGCACAGCGCGCATGAGCCTTGAATCCGTGCGAGACCTTGTTGTCATTGAATTGCTTTTCACGTCAGGGGTTCGCGTCGCAGAGCTTTCCTCGTTAAGGCGCGACGACATCGACACCGAAGAAGGAACGCTCCGAATTCTGGGCAAGGGTTCCCGAGAGCGGATCATTCCGATCTGCGGAACCGAGACGATTGCAGCCGTGAAGAGATACTGCGAATTGACGACAACTACGTCCAAGGCAAGCCCATGGATGTTTTTGAACCGAAGAGGCAATCGGCTTTCTGAACAATCGATTAGAGGGATTCTAAGAAAGATTGCCACCCCTATCGGAATCAACCAGATCACCCCTCACATGTTCCGGCATTCCGTGGCCACCTTGCTTCTCGAACAGGGAGCCGACCTTCGCTACATCCAGGCATTCCTTGGACACAGTTCAATCGCAACCACGACCATCTACACGCATGTTGCCCAAGCAGCCCATCGGAGGGTGTTAGAAGCCAATCACCCGAGAAGGTTGTTCTCAGTGGAGGGACCCATGGGTGCTGCTGGGCAGTGAATGAAGGATAACAAAAGGTTATC
>JACPUT010000017.1 GCA_016192145.1 Acidobacteriota bacterium
CGCCGGTGCCGCCCACGGCATCGATGGCGCGCTGGATGGCGGCGGTGTCATCGGTGACGCCATCGCCCTTGGCGCCATAGGCCGCGTCCTTGACGTTCACGACGGTGGCGGAGGTGGGGGAAGGTGCGCAGCCGGACTGGACGGTGATGGTGGCCGTGGTGGAGCGGGTGGAGTCGGCCAGGCTGGTGGCCACGAGGACGTGGCTGCCGGCGGTCGTGGGGGCCGTGTAGGTGACGGTGTTTCCGGTGCCGCTCAGGGTGCCGGTGGTGCCGTTGCCGCCGGTGACCCCATCCACCGTCCAGGCGACGCCCGTGTTGGTGGAGCCGCTCACGGTGGCCGTGAAGGACTGCGTACCCGAGACGTTGAGCACCGGGGCCGTGGGAGTGAGTGAGACGCTGACGACGGGCGCGGGGTTGACCGTGATGGAGGCTGAGGCGGAGCGGGTGGGATCCGCCTGGCTGGTGGCCACGAGGAGGTGGCCGCCAGCGGTGGCGGGGGCCGTGTAGGTGACGGTGTTGCCGGTGCCGCTCAGGGTGCCGGTGGTGGCGTTGCCGCCGGTGACCCCATCCACCGTCCAGGTGATGCCCGTATTCGTGGAGCCGCTCACGGTGGCGGTGAAGGACTGTGAACCCGAGGCGACGAGCACCGGGGCCGTGGGGGTGAGCGAAACGCTGACCACGGTGGGCAGGGGGTTGACGGTGATGGTGGCCGTCGCGGAGCGGGTGGGATCCGCCTGGCTGGTGGCCGTGAGCACGTGGCTGCCGGCGGTGGCGGGGGCCGTGTAGACGGTGGAATTGCCGGTGCCGCTCAGGGTGCCGGTGGTGGTGTTGCCCCCGGTGATTCCATCCACCTTCCAGGTGACGGCCGTGTTGGTGGAGCCGCTCACGGTGGCGGTGAAGGACTGGGTGCTCGAGGCGAGGATCACCGGCGCCGTGGGGGTGAGCGAGACGCTGACCGGCGCGGGCACGGGGTTGACGGTGAGGGTGGCCGTGCCCTGGGCGGTGCCGGCGGAATTGGTCACGCTGGCGGTGAGGGTGGAGGAGCCGGCGCTGGTCGGGGTGAACTGGATGCTGGGGGTGCCCTGGCCGGACTGGAGGCTCCCATTGGAGATCTGCCAGGCGTAGGTGCACCCGCTCTGCGCCGGGATGCTGGCAGCGTAAGTCGTGCCCGCGATGACGGGGGAGGGGGCCGTGATGGCGGGCGTGGAGGGAGCCACCACGTTGGAGGCGACGGGGATCGACAGGGAACCCGAGCTGGAGCCCGCGGAGTTGCTGACCGCGCACTGTAGCTGGAGGCTGCCCGGAGTGCCGGCGGCGAAGGTGATGGATCGCGTTCCCTGGCCCGATTGGAGCGTGCCGTTGGTGATCGTCCACGCGTAAGAGGCGCCTGACTGGGACTGCACACTGGCGCCATTGCCACTGGAGCCCGCGGTCACCTGGGCGGGGGCGGAGAAGACGGGGGCCACCGGGGCCTTCCTGCGGACCCGGACCGCCGTCTGGGCGCTGGTGGTCCCGGCGATATTTGTGGCCTTGCAGATGAGAACCACCGGGTCCGTGGCATTCACGTCAAAGGTGATGGCTTCGCTCTGGGCCGGTCCGGCGAGGACCCCGTCCTGCACGGTCCAGGTGTAGGTCACGCCGGCCTGGGCGTTCACCCGGGCCTCCAGCCCCTTGCTCCCTTCGTCGACCGAGCTCGGGGCGTTGATCTGGGGGGCTGCGGGAGGCGCCACGGAGGCCGTGGCCGGCTTGGTCTCTCCGCTACCTCCGCAGGCCACGAGCAGGAGGGAGAGGCTGAGGACGGGAAGGGTGTGTCGCATGGGTACCTCGGCGCCGCTTTGGCGCACCGATGCCCTCCCCGGGCGGGGCTGATGCAGGGACCGTCCCTCCGCGGGTGGGCGGTAGGGGCGAAGACGGGGATTTGAGCGATTGGCGGAGGCTGACCGTAGATTCGGCGAGCCCACGTGTGGCGCTGGATCCACTATCGGCAGTCGAGGCCGGTTCCCGAGTCACTGGGACGTCAGTGACCCCCTGGGGATGGCCCGATGCGATGGCCCACTGGCCGAACGGCGGGATTCCTTGGCTAACGGATTCCGGGTCACCGGGCCGGGGAAAAATGCAGAAAATCCGCCATGCTCCTGGAGGAGGATGGCGGATTTTTCGGCTGCCCTCCAGGTCGGAGGCGGCTCAGTCGCTACACGGAACGGCGATACACCGGGAAGAACCCCGAGGGGTCTTCAGTGGGGACTCCAGAGCTCCGGGCCAAGGCCTCGTAGGTGTCGGGCAGGAGCACCCTTCGCAGGGTCCGGAAGGCCCGCGTGTGCTTGGAGAACCGCGACTTGAACTGGAATAGGCCGTCGTCCTGGCTGGCACCGACGCCGCCCCCCATGTTCAGGGTGTGGTGCCCGCGCTCGATGCCCCAGCGCCGCAGGCCATCCAGGAAGAGCTTGGCGGGGGAGATGGAGGCGTACTTGTCCATGCTGCCCGTGAGGAAGTATTGGATGAGGCCCCCCACCTCGGAGAAGACGAGGCCGCCGGTCACATGTCCCTCGGGGCTGAGCGTGGTGGCCAGATGGAAGGTGCCGGGCAGGGCCTCGCGCAGGGCTTCGAAATAGGACTTGGGGAAAAAGTAGAACGGGGATGCCTTGAGCCGGTGCATGGTCTGCGTGTAGGCCTCGATCATGTCGTCGTACTTGGACCAGTCGTCGAAGGAGACGGTGTGGCCCAGGCGATGGAGCTTGCTGATGGCCTGGCGGTTGGCGGAGTTGATGTTGTGCCAACTCTCCTCGGGGTTGGTGAGGTCCATGTAGACCGTGAGGCCGTGCCCGCAAACGGTGGCCTTGCCCTCGAACGCGCTCTCGCGGTGCGGAAGGAAGGGGTTCAGGCGCAGGAAGATGGAGACCACTTGCTGGGTGGCCAGGAAGTCCCAGGCCGCATCGACCAGGGCGGGGCCCAGGGCGGGTTCCCCCCAGAAAAGCGGGGAGGGGTAACCGTAGGGCGAGGTGGCGTCGAGGAACCCCTTGAACTCCGGCCCAAAGCTCTCCAGGGGCCTCAGGATCAATGGAATGAGCATGCCTGCGTTGGGGGTGGCCACGTACAGGGCCACGGGGCTCCCGCCTTCATGATCACAAGCGGCCTGGAGGTAACCGGGGAGGTGGAAGAGGTCGTGGGGGGCCCTTCCGAGGGCCGCCTCCCACCGGGGGTCGCCGGGGCGGAGGAAGGCTTGCTCAAATGGCGCGGGTTCAGTCATGGGCAGTCATGGTAGTGGAAGCTCATTTTTATCACGAAGCCTGAGAGAAAAAACAACTTGACCCCATTTGGGCATCTTGATTTTCTAAGGGAGTGCCATCCGTCCCATGGGGCCCGAACTGCCGTGCTCCGAGTTCACGGGGCCTTCCGACGCGACGGGCATCCTGGATCCTCCCCGAGAGAACCCCGCATGACGACCCCCGCAATGGCCCCCACCACCCAGACCGCTTTCGCGCCGTGGCCATCCTACGCGCCGGATGAGATCGAAGCCGTCACCCGGGTCCTGGCCTCGGGCAAGGTCAACTACTGGACGGGGCAGGAAGGCCGGGCCTTCGAACAGGAATACGCCACCTCGGCCGGGACGAAGCACGCCATCGCGGTGGGGAACGGAACCTCGGCCCTGGAATTGGCCCTGCACGCCCTGGATATCCCGCCCGGATCCGAGGTGATCACGACCCCGCGCACCTTCATCGCCTCGGCCTCATGCGTCGTGATGCGCGGCTGCATTCCCGTGCTGGCGGATATCGATCCCGTGAGCCAGAACATCACCGCGGCGACCATCGAAAAGGTGCTCACGCCGCGCACGAAGGCCATCATTCCCGTCCACCTGGCGGGCTGGCCCTGCGATATGGATCCCATCATGGCCCTCGCGGAAAAACAGGGCCTCAAGGTGATCGAAGACTGCGCCCAGGCCAATGGCGCCACCTACAAGGGGCGGCCCGTGGGCGGCCTTGGCCACATGGCAGCCTTCTCCTTCTGCCAGGACAAGATCATCACCACCGGCGGGGAAGGTGGCATGGTGACCACGAACGACGAAAAGCTCTGGGAGCGCGCCTGGAGTTACAAGGACCACGGCAAGAGCTACGACGCCGTCTATCACCGCCAGCATGGCCCCGGTTTCCGCTGGTTCCACGAATCCTTCGGAACCAATTGGCGCATGACGGAGCTTCAAGCCGCCATCGGCCGCATCCAACTGCGCAAACTGCCGGAGTGGACCCGCATCCGCAATGCGAACATGCGCCGGCTGAACGAGCTGTTCGCCCGGTTCCCAATCCTCCGGACGACTCCCGTGCCCGACCACATCGGCCATGCCGCCTACAAGGCCTACGTCTTCGTGCGCCCCGAGAACCTGGCCCCCGGGTGGACCCGCGATCGCATCTTCGAGGAGATCACGGCCCGGGGCATTCCCGCCTTCAGCGGAAGCTGCAGCGAGATCTACCTGGAGAAGGCCTTCGTGGATGCGGGCTTCGGCCCGGCGGAGCGCCTGCCCGTGGCACGGGAACTGGGCGAGACCAGCCTGATGTTCCTCGTGCACCCCACCCTCACCGAGACGAATCTAACGGACATGCTGACCGTGCTTGAACAGGTGTTCACGGAGGCTTCGGCCGCGGTGGCGAGATGACCCTCGAGCGCCCCTTCTACCGGTTCGCCAAACGGGCCTTCGACATCGCAGGATCCATCTGCCTGTTGCCGCTCCTGGGCCCGGTGATGGCTGTCACCTGGGTGGTCGTGCGGCGGCGCATGGGCAAACCCGCGCTGTTCCGCCAAGAGCGGGCCGGCCTGAAGGGGCGGGCCTTCCGGGTGGTGAAGTTCCGCAGCATGATCGACGCCTATGATGCCTCAGGCAAGCCGCTGCCGGACGTGGAGCGCGTCACGCCGCTGGGCATCTTCCTCCGGCGCTCCAGCCTGGATGAGCTGCCCCAGCTCTGGAACGTGTTGAAGGGCGATATGAGCTTCGTCGGGCCCCGCCCCTTGTACCTGGAATACGTTCCGCGCTAT
Source organism: Acidobacteriota bacterium (assembly GCA_016192145.1). GTDB lineage: Bacteria > Acidobacteriota > Holophagae > Holophagales > Holophagaceae > JAFDVN01. The sequence goes on from JACPUT010000017.1 coordinate 5,025, forward strand.
TCCCCCGAGCAGCGCCGGCGCCTGGATGTGAAGCCCGGCATCACGGGACTCGCCCAGATCAGCGGCCGCAACACCCTGGGCTGGAAGGACCGCCTGCGGTTGGATATCGAATACGTGGATCGCGCCAGCCTCAGCCTCGACTTCTGGATCCTCGGGAAGACCGTCTTCAAGGTCCTCGGCTCGGAAGGGGTCCCCAGCTCCGGGGTGGATCCCAACAAGAAATTCGCCGGGGAAACCCACGAGGACGAAGCATGACCGCCTCACCTTCCGAGTGGGTGATCGTCGGGAGCGGCATCCTGGGGAGGCAGGTCGAAGCCAGCCTCCAGGCCTGCGCGGCCGCCCGGGGGGAGGCCCTGCTGGGATACCTCGACGATGATCCCGCCAAGGTCGGGCTGGAGGTGGGGGGTCGTCCGATCCTCGGAGTCACGGACGCCTGGCTCCGATCCCACGGGCGGCCGGTTCACGTGGCGGTGGCCATCGGGAATCCCCGGGGCCGGGAAGCCGTCGCCGAGCGCATCCGGGCCTTGGGCGTGGGGGCGCAATTCACGCCCGTCATCAACCCATTCTCCTTCGTGGGCCCGCGGGTCGTCCTCGAGGAGGGGGTGATCGTCAATGCCGGCTGCGTGTGCCAGTGCGATTTGACCGTGGGGGCCTTCACGATCCTGGCCTCATGCTGCAGCCTGGCCCATGACAGCAGGGTGGGGTCCTATTCTTGGCTCTCTCCCGGCAGCCGATTGGCGGGCTACGCCTCGGTGGGGGATGAATGCTGGATCGGGATGAACACTGCGGTCCTGCCGCACCGAAAGGTCCATGACCGTGCCGAGACCGGCGCGGGCAGCGTGATCCACAAGGATGTGCCCGAGGATGCCGTGGTGGCCGGCGTTCCCGCCCGTCTCCTGAGGATGCGCGATCCAGCAGGGCCCTGATCCCCTCGTCGAAAAAGGGCCCCGGTTGGGGCCCCTTTTCGAAGAGGTCGGAGGAATTCAGCCGCCGATTTTCACGGCCGCCACGGGCTTCTCGCCCCGGTAGTCGTAGAACCCGCGGCCATTTTTCTTGCCGTACCAGCCCGCGTCCACGAGTTTCTTCAGCAGGGGGCAGGGGCGGTACTTGGGATCGCCCAGGCCCTCGTGGAGCACGTTGAGGATGAAGAGGCAGGTGTCCAGGCCGATGAAGTCCGCCAGGGTGAGGGGCCCCATGGGGTGGTTCATGCCGAGCTTCATGATGCCGTCGATGGCCTCCACCTCGGCCACCCCCTCGTACAGGGCGTAGATGGCCTCGTTGATCATGGGCAGCAGCACGCGGTTGCTCACGAAACCGGGGAAGTCGTTGCAGGCGATGGGGGTCTTTCCGAGCTTGGCGGAGAGCTCCATCACCGTGGCGTAGGTGGCGTCGCTGGTGGCCAGGCCGCGGATGACCTCGATCAGCTGCATCACGGGCACGGGGTTCATGAAGTGCATGCCGATGAAGGCTTCGGGGCGCTTGGTGACGGCGGCCAGCTTGGTGATGGAGATGGAGCTGGTGTTGGAGGCCAGGATCGCGCCGGGCTTGCACACGCGATCCAGGGTCTCGAAGAGCTGCTTCTTCACTTCCCAGCGTTCGGTGGCGGCTTCCACGACGATGTCGCAATTCGCCAGGTCTTCTAGGTTCGTCGTGGTCTGGATGCGGCCCAGCACGGCGGCCTTCTCCTCGGCCGTCATCTTGCCCTTGTCCACGCCCCGCTGGAGGTTCTTGTCGATGGTGGCCACGCCCTTGGCGGCGAACTCCGCGGAGATGTCCTGCATGATGACGCTGAATCCGCTCTGGGCGAACACGTGGGCGATGCCGTTGCCCATCTGGCCCGCGCCGATGACACCGATGGTCTGGATGCTCATGAACCCTCCAAGCGTCCAGTCTATCGGGTGACCCTGTGACGGCGGTCTAGGTGGTCTGCAGGAACCCGGGGAGATCCGCCAGGGACTCCAGAACCTGGTACCCATGGGTCGCGGGGGAGACGCCCTCCACCCGTTCCAGGGCCCAGGTGAGGGGGTAGGGGACGTGGACCGCCCGAGCGCCCAGGCCCCGCACGGGGAGGATGTCCGATTTGAGGCTGTTGCCCACCATGAGGAAGCGGTCCGGGTGTACCCGGTGCCGTGCCAGCACGGCGCGGTAGGCGGCCTCGGTCTTTTCGCTCACCACTTCCACCGCTGAGAAGTGCCCGCCGAGCCCGCTCCGGGCCACCTTGCTCTCCTGGTCGAAGAGGTCGCCCTTGGTGATCACCATGAGCTTATGGGACTTCGCCAGGGTCTCCAGGGTCTCGGCCACCCCCGGCAGGGTTTCCACCGGGCCGTGCACCATGCCTTTGCCCCAGTCCACGATGCGCTGGATCTCCTGGCCCGTGACGCGGCCTTCCGTGAGCTCCACGGCCGTCTCGATCATGGAGATCACGAAGCCCTTCACGCCGTAGCCGAAGGTGCCCAGGTTGCGGCGCTCCGTCTCCAGCAGCCGGGCCTCGATCCACTCCCGTTCATGGAAGGCGGACAGGAGCCCCAGGAAGGACTCGTGCACGGCCTGGAAGTCCCGCTCGCAGTGCCAGAGGGTGTCGTCGGCGTCGAAGGCGATTACATCGAACATGGGAGGGTCATCAGACCACGGATCGGGGCCAAGGGGGAATCCCCGCAGCCCCCTTGGGTAATCCCCCCCAGATGTGGTGAACTGGGCCCATGTCCTCATCGAATCGAACCGGCTGGGCCCTGCTTCTCCTCCGCGTCGCCGTGGGCGGAGCCGCCATCCTCCAGGGCTTCACGGCCCTCCGTGCGGCCCACGGGGCCATCACCTTCGCCAACGTGGGCCACTGGGGCCTGGAGCTGGGGGTGATGATCGCGGGCGCCTTCGTGCTGGTGGGACTCTGGCTTCCCATCACGGCGGGCGCCCTGGCCATCCTCCTGGGCTGGCCCCTGGTGCACGGCTGGCTGCATGGCGCGGGCGCCCTCTCCCAGCCGGACCGGCTCTTCCGCCTGCTGGCCGCGCTGGCCTCCGCCGTGGGTGGCGCCGGCAAGTGGGGCATGGGGAAGTAGGCCGAGATGCTGCGCCCCCCTCACTACCTCATCTGGGCCTTCGACGCCGAATGGGTGCCGGATCCTCCCACGGGGCGGCGGGTGTTGGGCCTCCCCAAGGAAATGCCGGATGAAGAGGTGCTCGCACGCATGTGGGCCTATGGCGGCGCCACCGAGGCCAATCCCCGGCCCTATCTGAAGACCATCCTCTGCCGCCTCGTTTCTATCGCGGCGGTAGTGCGCACCGTGAAGGGCGGGGAGGTGAGCCACAAGCTCATGGCCCTGCCGGACCGCCCCGGCGCCATGGCCGAGGATGAATTGCTGCGCCGCTTCCTCACGGCCATGGGCGACAAGAAACCCCAGCTGGTGGGCTTCAACAGCCGCGAGGCGGACCTGCCCATCCTGGTGCAGCGGGCCATGACCCACGGCCTCTCCATCCCCGGTCTGGGGCGGGGTGCGGATCGCTGGGACAAGGCCGATTTCTTCGATCGCTACGGCGCCCAGCACATCGACCTCCGGGAGACCACGGGCGGGTTCGGCAAGGCGGGCTCCACCCTCCACGAGCTGGCCACGGCCTGCGGCATCCCCGGGAAGCTGGGCACCGATGGCGCGAGCGTCATCGACCTCTGGCAGGCCGGGGACGTGGAAGGCATCGTCCGCTACAACCAGTTCGACGCGCTCACCACCTTCCTCGTGTGGCTGCGGGCCCAGACCCTCTCAGGGCACATCACGCCGGAGCAGATGGAGGCCGAGGAGGGCTCCATCCGCGCCCTGGTGCAGGCGAAGGCGGTCGAGGATCCGGGATTCCAGGTCTATCTGGACGGCTGGGATCGCCTGAGGGCCTGACTCCCATCGCGGGGTGCTTTTTGCCGGATTCCAAGCTAGGATGGATTGAATTTTCCATACCATGCCTTGGCATTTTAGCGTTCGGCCAGGGTTGGCAGTCCTGGAGCAGCACCATGAAGAAGATCGTGATCATCTGCAAGGGCGGCTTTGGTGGCGAGATGCAGATCTACCTCCAGGAGACCTATCCCGAAGGCTCCGGCTACGTGGTGGATCGCGTCCAGGAACTCTTCCCCGAGGATGACTTCCGGCCGGCCCCGGATGAAGTGTTCGTGGTGGCCAACGGAGAGCCCCGCATCAAGGCGGCCCTGGTGCGGAAGATCGAAGCCGCCGGCGGCGAGATCATCAGCATGATCCACCCCACGGCCTACGTGGCGCCCAACGCGAAGGTGGGCCATGGCGCCATCCTGTGCCCCTTCGCCTTCGTCGCCCCCTTCGCGGAGCTGGAACCCCACGTGACCATGAACGTCCATGCGGGCACGGGCCACAACTCGAAACTCGCCACCTTCGTCGTGCTGTCTCCCTACGCTTCCGTTTCCGGGGCCGCGGAACTGGGCACCGAGGTGTTCATGGGGACCCACAGCTACGTGGCCCCCGTGGTGAAGATCGGGGCCCGCACCAAGATCTCCACGGGAGCCTTCGCGGTGGTGGACATCCCGGCGAATGCCCTGGCCATCGGCAATCCCGCCAGGGTCTTCCCGAACTACTTCGACTGAGGGGGGGACCCGACAGGCTTCGCGGTCCTGGAAGGGCTGGTCCGGCAGTCGAGACGCGAAGGGCGCGAAGGACCGATGTCCATTCGCGCCCTTCAAACCTCCATCGACCTTATTCGGGATCGACCATCACCTGCCTCGGTTGGGCCACCCAGACCACGAGGACGCTGACGAAATAGAGGGCGAGCAGGATCAGGCTGAAGAACACGGTGGTGGCGAAGATGTCCCCGGGCGTGAAGAGGGCGCTGACCACCACGATGCCCACCGTGGCGTGGCGCCAGAATTTCAGCATGGTCTTCGCCGTGATGAGCTTGAGCTTGCCCAGGAAGAAGAACAGCACGGGCAGCTCGAACATGGCGCCCGTCATGAGCGTGGTGCCCAGGAACAGATCCAGGTAATCCTCGATGTGCAGGTTGGCGCGCAGGCCCGCGTTCCGGGCCTCCTCGAAGAGGATGTCGCCGAGGAACTGGAAGGCGTACTTGTAGGCGAAGGCGCAGCCCCCGATGAAACAGGCGCTCGTCACCAGCACGAAGGGAATGGCGAAGCGCCGTTCACGGTCGTGGAGGCCGGGCCGGATGAAGGCCCACAGCTGGTAGAACACCCAGGGCGCGGCCAGGAAGGCGGCCGCCCACAGGCTCAGGCGCATGAGGCTGAAGAAGGGCTCCGTGAGGCTCGTGAAGGCCCAGGGCTCCAGCTTTTCCATGGGCACCTTCAACTGGCGGGCCATGGCTTCGAGAAAGGGGAGCTGAGCCCAGTACCAGATCTTGAACCGGTAGGCGTAGGTGAGGGCGAAGGCCACCACGACGCCCAGGAGCACTCGCATGATCCGCAGGCGAAGCTCGTTCAGGTGTTCCCAGAAGGTCATCTGGTGGGACGTTGATTCCGGCTGGTCCATGAAGGCCTGACAGAGAAAGGACGGCCCCGGGAGGGGAGCCGTCCTGGATCCAGTGGAACTATTGCTTGTCGGAGGTTACGTCGTCCTTGACGGAGCTCGTGAGCTCCCGGCTGGCCTTCTTGAACTCCTGGATGCCCTTGCCCAGGCTCTTGCCCAGTTCGGGCAGGCGGGAGGGACCGAAGAACAGAAGCAGCACGAGGCCGATGAGGAGGATTTCGGTGAGACCGAGATTGCCCATGGGAGACTCCAGTTCGGGCGGAATGGGAGCCCGAATCGATTAGGTGAGGGTAGCAGAAACGCCCTGTGGACGGCCTCAGAGGCCGATGGGACCGCCGTCGTTGCGGGTGATGGCCAGGGTGGCGGAGCGGGGGCGGGCGGTGCCTCCATCGGGCCAGTGGCTCGGCCAGGCGGACGGGTTGCCGAGGTCCGCCAGGGGGGTGTCTTCACCGGGGTGCTGAATGTTCACGAAGAGGGTCTTGCCATCCGGGCTCTCGGCGAGGCCCGTGAGCTCGCATTGGGGGGGACCCACCAGGAAGCGGCGGAGGCGGGTGCCGGGCTGGGCGCCCACGCGGGTGGGCACGGCCTTGGTGGCGCCGCCAGCGTCGGTGTTCGTGATGGTCACGGCGGATCCGTCGCCCACGGTGCCGGGCAGGGCGGCGAGGAGCATGCAGTTGGTCACGTCGGTGTACGCGCCGTCATCCGTCTGGATCCAGCAGATGTTGGTGGCTCGGCTGAACCAAAGTCCATCGGGGCTGGAGAAGTCGTTGTCCGCGGTGAGGCCGGAGAGGTTCACCGATGCCGGATCGCTGCCGGCGCGGGAGCCGAAGAGGAAGATATCCCACTGGAAGGACGTCGCGCCCGTCTCCATCCAGCGGATGACGTGGCCGTTGGGGTTGCCCCGCTGGGCGGCACCGGTGGTGCGCGGGTCGTTGTAGTGGCGCGGGTTGGCGGCGTCGGTGGCGGCGAGGCTGCGCAGGGAGCCGCTGTTGTTGGTGAGGGTCATGTACACGGCCCCGGTGACGGGGTCCACGGCCCCCCATTCGGGCCGGTCCATCTTCGTGGCGCCCTGGGCGTCGGCGGCCAATCGGGCATGGATGAGCACGTCCGCCTGATCCGCGAAGGCGTAGGCGGGGGTGGAGGCCGAGACGTTGCCCACGCCGAAGGCGAGCTCCAGCCAGGTCCCCGTGCCATCGGCATTGAACTTGGCGACGTAGAGGCGGCCGTGATCCATGTACTTGTCGCCGGCGGCGAGCCCGCCCGTGGCATCCGCGGGATCCCACAGGGCCGTGGACACGAACTTGTAGATGTACTCGTTGCGCGAATCGCAGCCCATGTAGAAGGTCAGGGGCTTGCCCGTCTCCACTTTCCCGATCCAGGCTCCCTCGTGGGCGAAGCGGCCGAGCGCCGTGCGCTTGCGGGGGGTGCTGCCGGGATCGTAGGGATCGATCTCCACCACCCAGCCGTAGGTGTTCGCCACATTGCGGTAGTCCTCGGAGGCGGAGGCCCCTTTGACCTCGGCCACCCACCGGCCGTAGAGGTCGTCGGGGGTGTCGGGGGTGACGGTGCCCCAGAGCTCACGCCCCGCGCCGGCCACGCCGTAGCGGGCGAGGGCCGTCAGCTCCTTCGCGCTCCGGTTGGCGTTGTCGGTGGCCGTGACGCGGCGGAAGTAGCCGCCCCAGTTCTCTTCGCAGGTGAGGTAGGTGCCCCAGGGGGTGTAGCCGTTGGCGCAGTTGTTCACCGTGCCGCGCGTGCGGGTGCCGTTCGGGGAATACCGGGTGACCAGGTAGGAGGTCCCCGAGGCGGGGCCGGATAGCACCATGTCCGTGAGCGTGTGGACCCTCCGGTTGAAGGCCGAATCCTGTTTCAGGGCCCAACCCCCGGCGCCCTTCTGGATCTCCGAGATGCTCACGCCGTGGGCGTAGAACTCCCGGAGCACTTCCTCGGGTACGGTACGGACGCCGCCCACGATGGTCTGCCCCGCGGGGTGGAGGAAGGAGGGGGTGATGGCCTCGTGGTTGACCGCCAGGAGGGCCCGCGTGGAAGCGGAGGCATCCGCCTTGCCGGAGGCATCCAGCCCGAAGTAGTGCATGCCGTCGTGGTGGTCGCCCACGCGGTAGGCGAAGCCCGCGGCGGCGTCGGTGCCGAGGTTGGAATAGGCGGGGAGGCTGGCGGCCAGGGGGTCGCCCAGGCGGTGGACCACCTGGACGGAATAGCCCGCGGGCACCGAGACCGCATCCGCCAGGCTCTTGGCCACGGCGGTGAAGCCGAGGGCGGCCGGGCGCACGGGGGCGGGGCTGGAAGGCGTGCCCGGCGTCTCCTCCGTGGTTCCACCCCCGCAGGCCGTGAGCAGGGTCGCGGCGCCGCCCCCCAGGAAGGAAAGGGCCATGAACCCGACGCTGCCCTTGAGGACCTCGCGCCGGCTCGTGCCCTGGGCCCGCGCCTGGATGACGTCATCCAAGGTGGGATGGGTCGAAGGGTTGGAATCGAGGACTTCGTCCGCGTGCGACATGCCAGTCTCCTGAGGTGTGGACCTCAAGGGTTGATGCCGCAGGTAACGCGGGGACGAACACGCTGGAACGGGCGGGGGAAAAGCCCGCCCCTTCGGGGTGACTCGTCAGTCGATGATCGGAGTCCGGCCCAGGGAGTGGTAGGACCAGCCCTTGGCATGCATGGCCTCGGGGCGGAAGAGGTTGCGGCCGTCGAACATGAGCTTGGCCTTCACGCCCAGGGCATCCAGATCCACGGCCTTGTACTGGGGCCACTCGGTGGCCACGAGCACGGCATCGGCACCCTGGGCGGCCGCTTCGGGGCTGTCGGCGAAGGCGCACTTGTCGCCGACCTTGGCCTTCACGGCGTCCATGGCGGCGTAATCATGGGCCACCACTTCGGCGCCGAGCTGACGCAGTCCCTCGATGAGTTCCAGAGCCATGCTTTCCCGGATGTCATCCGTGTTGGCCTTGAAGGCCAGGCCCCACAGGGCGAAGCGCTTGCCCTTGAGCGGCGCGGGCATGCCGGCCTTCACGCCGAAGTGGGTCTTGAGCTTGCGCAGCAGCACCTGCTTCTGGTGGCGGTTCACCTCCACCGTGGCGGAGAGGGTGAGCATGGGCTGGTTGTGCTCCCGGCCCGTTTTTAGCAGGGCCTGCAGATCCTTGGGGAAGCAGGAGCCGCCGAAGCCGGGGCCCGGATTCAGGAAGGCGGGGCCGATGCGGTGGTCCGCCCCGATGGCCACCTTCACATGGTCCACGTCCGCGCCCACGGCCTCGGCCAGGTTGGCGATCTCGTTGATGAAGCTGATGCGCAGGGCCAGCATGGCGTTGGCGGCGTACTTGGTGAGCTCGGCCGAGGCGGGATCCATGCGGAACCACTTCCCCTTGGAGGCTTCCAGGAATGGCGCGTACAGGGCCTTCATGACGGCCTCGGCGTGATCGGTGCGGCAGCCCACCACCACGCGGTCGGGCCTGAGGAAGTCCTCGATGGCGCTGCCTTCGCGGAGGAATTCGGGATTGCTCACCACCTCGAAGGCCTTCGTGGTCTGGGCCGCCACCTCCGCGTGCACCCGCGCGGCGGTGCCCACGGGCACGGTGCTCTTGTCCACGATGACGAGGGGCTTGGCGGTGTCGGGGCGGAGGGCCATGGCCTGCCCGATCTGGGCCCCCACGGCCAACACGAAGCGCAGATCGGCGCTGCCGTCCTCGCTCTGGGGGGTGCCCACGCAGATGAAGGCGGCGTCGGCATCGGCGATGCCCTCCTTCAGATCGGTGGTGAATTTCAGGCGGCCCGAGGCCAGGTGCTTGCGAAAGAGATCGTCCAGGCCCGGCTCGAAGATGGGGCTCTCGCCCTGGCGGAGGCGGGCCACCTTGGCGGCGTCTACGTCGACCCCCAGCACCTCGTTGCCGCCTTCAGCGAAACAGGCGGCCGCCACGAGACCCACGTACCCGGAACCGATGACCAGCACCCTCATTACGACTCCAAAGACAATGCGCCAGTTTAGCCTGGACGGCTCCCTCCACGAGGCTTGCTATCATTCAGCATCCAATTGGAGGCCCCATGCCCTTGACGTTCGCCCTGGCGGGGCCGGAACTGAACCTGTGGGAGGCGGTGCTCCACGCGAGCCCCCTCTCCAAGGCCGTGATGGGGCTGCTGATGGTCTTTTCACTCTCCAGCTGGGTGGTGATCGTGCGGAAGGCCATGCTCCTGTCCCGTTGCCGCGCCATGTCCGACCGGTTCCGGCTCGCCTTCAAGAAGGCCACCGACTGGCGAGACTTGCGCCACCAGGCGGAAACTTGGGCCGCCAGCCCCCTGCTGGGCCTCTTCGTGGCCGGCTACTCCGAAGTCACCTACCAACTGCGCAATCCAGGGGATGGCAAGGCCCAACTCAAGAGCATGGAGGCCGTGGAGCGCAGCCTGCAGCGCGCCTCCGTCGTGGAGATGGGCCGCATGGAGCGCTCCCTGGGCATCCTCGCCACCATCGCCAGCGTGAGCCCCTTCGTGGGCCTCCTGGGCACCGTGTGGGGCATCATCGTCGCCTTCAAGGGCATCGGCGCCACGGGCAACGCCAACCTGGCCACCGTGGCCCCCGGCATCGCCGAGAGCCTCATCGCCACGGCGGTGGGCCTCATCGCCGCCATTCCCGCCCTCATGGCCTACAACTTCTTCCAGGGGCAGTTGAAGAACTGGCAGGTTGAGCTGGATGATTTCGCGTTGGAGTTCATCACCCTGAGTGAGCGGAATTTCACTTGAGGCTGGAGACTGGAGACGGGAGGCTGGAGGCACGGCTTCCCCTATCCATCGACTGGGAAGACTGGTACCAACTCTGCCTTCCCGGCTTCGAGCGCCACGAAGCCTTCGAAGATCGCCTCGCTCGCGCCACGGACCTGACCCTGGAGCTGTGTTCGGATCTCGGCGGCAAGGCCACTTGGTTCTGCCTCGCGGATCAGGCCAAGCGCCATCCCGGGTTGGTGAAACGCATTTCAGATGCCGGCCACGCCATCAGCGTCCATGGCCTCACCCACGTGCGCGCCTTCGAGCTTCCCCGGGGGACCTGGCGCCAGAACCTCACCGAGGCCCGGGCCTATCTGCAGGACCTAAGCGGCCAGCCCGTGCTCGGCTACCGGGCCGCCGAGTGGAGCCTGCGGGGGGCAGCTGAAACCTGGTGGGAGGACCTGCCGGAGCTGGGTTTCACCTTCGATGCCAGCCGGGCGCCCCTGAAGGTGTTGGGCGACCCCGCCTGGCCGCATCGTCCGCACCGTTTTTCCAACGGCCTGTGGGAGCTGCCGCCGCCCGTCTTCGGGCCCATGCCCCTCTGGGGCTGGGGGCTGCGGAGCCTGCCTGTGAACTTCACCCGGACCCTGATGCACCGGCTGGCGGAAGCCGACGCGGGCACGCCCCTCGTGCTGCATCCCTGGGAATTGGACGAGGGGCAGCCGCCCCTGCCGGAGGTCCCCTGGGGGCACGCGTTCGTGCACAAGGCGGGGTTGGGGGGCTACGGCTCCCGGCTCCGGCGCATCCTCCGAGGGCTGGAGCTGGTGCCTCTGGAAGCCTGGGTGAAAGACGCGGAGGCCCGCCATCGTTATTCTGGTGGGCTGGAACCGACCGCCCCGTGAAGCCCCTCATCCTCCTCGCTCCCTCCGAAGACAAGGCCCCCGGCGGCAAGCCGGGCCTGCTCCCCGAAACGCCCGCCCAACGCTGGGTGCGGGAGAAGCTCCACGAGCTGGTGGTCCACGCCCCCGAAGCCGCCCAGCGCAAGGCCTTCGACGTCAAGGAAGCCCTGTTGGAAAAGGCCAAGGCCGAGGCCCTGGCCCTGCACGGCCCCGTGCCGCGGCTGCCCGCCCTGCAGCGCTACACCGGCGTGGCCTTCGGGGCCCTGGATGCCACCACGCTGCCCAAGGCCGCCTGGAAGCAGGTCTACGTGCTCTCCAACCTCCGGGGCCTGGTGCGGGGCGACGAGCTGGTGCCCCCCTACAAGCTCAAGCTCACCGGGGTTCCCGGCCTCAAGGCCCACTGGCAGAAGGCCCTGCCGCCCTTGTTGGAGAAGCTGCCCGTGGGCGCCGTCTGGGCCCTACTGCCCAACGAACACGCGGACTTCCTCAAGACCTGGGATCGCCCCCGCCACACCGCCGAGATCGTGGATGGCCGCGGCAAGGCCATCAGCCACTGGTCCAAGCTCTACCGGGGCAAGCTGGCCCGCTGGATCCTCGAGCATGGCGAAGGGGATCCGAAGAAGGTGGCCAAGGCGAAGCTGGAGGGGATCAAGCTGGAGGGCCTGACGCCCAACGCCTTCGGCGGCATGGAACTTCGGATGGTGGTACTGGCATGAGCGAGTGCGGGAACGGACACATCGACACCCCGTTTTGGCAACGCCAGCCGGTGCTGCCCTTGGAGGTACAGCGCTTCCTGAGAGCCCGCCTGGAAGCGGCCCTGGAGAACCCCGAGCACCGCGCGGATCTCGCCTGGCCCACGGTGCTCGGCGCGCCGCGCCTGCGGCAGCTGCATCCCGAAGGCCTGCCCGAAACGGAGCTCTTCAATCACACGGCGCGCATGCTCCGCGCCGTGGGTGTGGAAGATCCCGCCGCCGCCTGGGCCGGCCACCTGCTGGCGCATCCCGACACGGCGGAAGCGGGCGCCACGGGCTGGCGTCCATCGCCCGCCTGGGGCGCCTTCGGCCCGCTCGTCTCCCTGCGTTGCGGATGGCAGCTCGCGGCCCTCACGCCGCTGCCTTTGGGCGATCGATACCTCTTCGCCTGCGGCGTGAGCCTCTTCAACCACGCCCTCTTCCACGAATGCCATGACGCCCTGGAGCCCCTGTGGTTGGAGGCGTCCGGCGCCCTCAAACAGGGCCTGCAGGGGCTCATCCTCCTCACGGCGGGATACCACCACCAGCAGCTCCACAACGCCGCGGGCATGCAGGCCGTGTGGGAGGAAGCCCTGGCCAAGCTGCCCGAGGATGGCCGGCTCCCCACGCCCTGGGGGCCACTGGATGCCCGACTGGCGGTGGAGGTGACCCGCACCCGCCTCGCTTTGGTGCAGGATGAAGCTGCGGATCTGGAGCCCCTCTGGGCCCTGGATCGACCCTACTGGACCTTGGAGCTCTAATGCGGCGTGATACGGACATCCTCGTCCTGGGCGGCGGCATCGCGGGATGCACGGCGGCCTTGCGGGCGGCCGACCTGGGCGCCAGCGTCACGCTGGTGAGCAAGGACGCCTTGGGCGAGAGCAACACCGCCTGGGCCCAGGGCGGCATCATCGGGCTGCCCGGCGAGGACGAGGGCGATAGCCCCGCGCTCCTGGCCTCGGACATCCTCGCCGCCGGCGCGGGCCTCTGCCGGCCCGAGGCCGTGCAATTGCTCGCGGAGCAGGGGCCCAAGCTCTGTCGCAGCTTCCTGTGGGAACGCCTCGGCGTGTCCTTCGACCTCGACGCGGCCGGTCAGCCCGCCCCGACTGCCGAGGCCGCGCACAGCGCCCGTCGCATCTACCACGCCAAGGATGCGACCGGTGCCGCCATCCAGAGGGCCATGACGGACGCGGTGCGCGCGCACCCGCGCATCACCGTGCGCGAAGGGCTCTGCCTCGTGGACCTCCTCACGAGTCCCCACCACGCGGCGGATCCCGTGAGGCTCTACGATCCCATCACGGTGCACGGCGCCTACCTGCTGGATCCCGCCACGGGCGCCGTGGAGGCCTGCCGCGCAGGGCGCACGGTGCTCGCCACGGGCGGCCTGGGCTACATCTTCATGCACACCACGAACCCGCCCAGCGCCACCGGGGATGGCCTCGCGGCGGCCTTCCGGGCGAACGCGCGGATCGTGAACTGCGAGTTCGTCCAATTCCACCCCACGGCCCTCTACATCCCCGGCAAGCCCCGGCAGCTCCTGACGGAGGCCCTGCGGGGCGAAGGCGCCCACCTCCTCAACAAGCGGGGCGAGCGCTTCATGGCCCGCTTCGCGCCGGAGCAGATGGAGCTGGCCCCCCGTGACGTGGTGAGCCGCAGCATCTTCCAGGAGCTGGGCGCCACCCGGGAGGCCTGCGTCTATCTGGATCTCAAGCCTGTCGCCGCGAAGCTGGATCTGGAGGAGCGCTTCCCCGCGATCCTCGCCGCCTGCCGTGCCGAAGGCATCGAACCGACGGAGGAACCCATCCCCGTGGTGCCCGCCGCCCACTATTTCTGCGGCGGCGTGCTGGTGGATCTCGAAGGCCGCAGCAGCCTGCCGGGCCTCTACGCCGTGGGCGAGGTGGCCTGCACGGGCCTCCACGGTGCCAATCGCCTGGCCTCCACGAGCCTCCTCGAGGGCCTGCTCTGGGGCCATCGGGCCGCCGAGGCCGCCGTGGGCGAGCTGGGGGGCCTGCCCACGCCGCCGCCCTTCAAGGAATGGACGAGCCCCGTGGACGGGGAGCCCGTGGATCCCCTCCTCATCGAGCAGGATTGGAACCTCATCCGATCCACGCTCTGGAACTACGCGGGCATCCTCCGCAAGCGGGATCGCCTGGAACGCGCGTACAGCGATTTCGGCTACCTCTTTCACCGCATCGAGGCCTTCTACCGGGAGACGCCCCTCACCCGGTCCCAGGTGGAACTCCGCAGCGCCATGATCTGCGCGCGATTGATCGTAAAAGCGGCGCTTCTCAATCCGGAGTCCCGCGGGTGTCACTACCGCGTCGATTGACGCTCCTCAGCGCGTGAACCCGAGGGTCACCTCGATGGCGCGGCCGGGCTGGGCCAGCAAGGAGCTGTAGTATCCCGTCGAGGTCCCCGGAGCGACCCCGGCATCGGCCTGGCTGTAGCCCGGATGGAAGACGGTGCGGTCGAGGAGGTTGGTCACCCGGAAGCCCAGAAAAAAATCGGTGAGGCCCAGGGGCTGGCGCCACCGGCCGACCAGATCGAGGGTCGTGGCCGAGGGAACCCGGCCGGCGGGATTGGTGGCCACGGTATCCCGGGAACCGCGATGCCGGGCCAGCAGGGTCAAGGTGCTGCCGCGGAAGGTCTCCGCGGTGAGGCCCGCCCAATACTGCTGTTTGGCCAGGTCCCCCACCCGGTGATCCGGGGTGAGGCCCTCCATGGAGGGTGTCCCACTGGCGGGAAGGCGATTGTCCCCCTCGTTCTGGAGCAGGAAGGAGGCGTAGGCCCAGGCCTTCACCTGGAGGATCCGCTCCGGCGCGAACCGGGCCTCGGCGTGGAGGTCCAGCCCCCGCAGGCGGCTCTCGCCCAAGTTCACGGCGCCCCCCGGGATGGGCACGAAGATGTCCCGATTACGAACCTGCCATAGGGAAGCGAGCAGGGCGCCCCGGGCGCGGGTCCATCCGAGGCTCGCCTCGGCGGTCCAGGAGCGCTCCGGCTTGAGGGTGGGATCGAAGCCGCCGCCACTCCAACCGAGGTAGAGCACGCGGGGGCTGGGTTCCTGGTAGGACTGGCCGAAAAATCCCTTCAGGGTCCAATCCCCCTGATGGGCCGTGTAGCCCAGTCGGAGGGTGCGCGCGTCCCTGTATCGGGAGTTCCAGTCCCAGCGGCCTCCCAGGACCACCCGGTGGCCCTCGGCGGGAGCCCAGCTGGCCTGGGCGAAGATCCCCCGATCCTCCGTCTGGGTTCGGGCGATGGGGGAATCTCCCAGGCTCGGGGCCGGGGGAAAAGGGTAGGTGGCCGGGTCGATGGAACCTACGGGGAGGTAGGGTCCATAGGTGACGGCGAACAGGCGCTGGAGGTCCTTGCGAACATACGAGATCCCCCCATTCACGGTGAGCCTTCCGTCGGGCCGGTAGTCCATCGAACTCTGAATTTCCAGGGCCGAGTTGCGGACATGGTACCGGGAGACGGCGGCCACCCTGCCCGTGCCGGGGAGATCGAATCCGTCCACGAAATAGGACTCGGGTTGGAGGATGTCGTCCCGGGTGCGGATTTGGGTCTCCAACCTCAATGAAGGGGCAAGGGCCTGATGGAATCGGAGGAACAGGTTCCGCTGCTCGAGGTCCCAGATCGCGTCGTTCTGCGCCTTGTCCGCGGCGTACTCGTTGCCGTAGCCCGTCCGCGACCGGAGGCTTTGGAAACCCAGCTCCACGGCGCCGGACTGGAGCCGGAGGTCGAAGCCCCGGTTGTCGTTGAGGCTGCGATGGCGACCGCCGAGGCCATCCCCGGATGCGAATCCACCCCAGAGGGACGGATTGGAATAATAGGCGTCTCGCGTGAACTCGTAGGCCTGGGCCGTGCGGGGGTCCACCTGGCTGCGCTCGAGGCGCGTGGCGAAGCTCCAGGCCACGGCTTCCTGGCCGCTGGCGGTGTAGGCATCGGCGAGGGCCAGCCCCCGGGAGCCCCCCGTGAGCGTGGCGCTGGATTGGGCCCGGTCGCGCTTGGATCGCGCCTGGGTGATGACGTGGATGACCCCCATGAAGGCCGCGTTTCCGTAGACGGCGGAGGCGGGCCCGTACACGATCTCCACCCGTTCGATGGCGCGAAGCGGAAGCACCGTGAAGGGCACGCCCGTCGAGTAGCTGCCGAGCCAGTTCATGGACTGGCCATCCACGAGCAAGAGGAAGGGATCGCTGGGAAAGGCCCTGAACCCGCGCATGTAGTTCTGGAAGGGGTAGTCGCCGAAGGCGCGGGCGGGCTGCATGCCCGGGAGGTCGTCCAGGATTTCCGAGAGGGTCGTGTAGCCCCGGCTCTCGAAATCCTCCTGGGTCAGGATGAGGATCGTGGCCGGCGCTTCCCGGAGGGGTTCGGAGACGCGGCTGGCGGTGACCACCGAAGTGTTCAGGAGCGTGCGGAGGTCGGGGATGGCCGGCTCCTCCTGGGCCCAAAGCGGCAGCCCCAGCACGGCGGAGGCAAGGCCAAGGGGCCAGCTGCGCCTGAAGGGGCCCGCGGTGGTCATGCAAGTCTCCGGATGACCCCACCTCTATCGTCTTGACAGGCCGGAGGATGAAAACGGGATCGAATCGGAGGGCCGGAGCGATGGAATGGGAGTTGGAACTCTGCGGCCCTTCAGGATTGAATGGGTTCATGAACCTGATTTTTTATGGGATCTACCAATTGGGCGAAGCCAGCCTCTCCGCGCTGCTGGAGGCGGGCTTCGAGGTGGCCTTGGTGATCACCAAGCCGGATGATCCCAACGGGAAGCCCCAACCCGTGCGGATGCTGGCGGAGGCCATGGGGATTCCATGCCTCGCTCCGGACCGGATGTCGGATCCGGCGCTGGAAGCCGGCTACCGGAAAACCGGGGCCGGTGCCGCCCTGGTGGCGGGCTTCCACCGGAAGATCCCCCTGAATCTGCTCACGATCCCGCCCATGGGCACGGTGAACGTGCACGGGTCGCTGTTGCCGGCCTATCGCGGACCGACGCCTTGGAAGCATGCGTTGCTCTACGGTGAGCGGGAGACGGGAGCCACGGCCCATGTCATGAACGAGGTCATGGACACGGGAGACATCCTCCATCAGGAGCGGATTCCCATTTTCGACGACGACACGGCCGGCACTCTCTTCGACCGCACCTGCGCGGTGGCCGCCCGGGTCTCCGTGGCCGTCTGCCGCGACCTCGCGGCAGGCACCCTGCGGCGCCGGGAGCAAGACGAGAGCCGGGCCTTCTACTATCCCAACCTCACCGACCCGCAGTGTCGAATCCACTGGGATTGGCCCTCGGAGCGCATCCACAACTGGGTGAGGGGCCTGAATCCCCGCCCCGGAGCCTGGACGATGGCGGCTGGCCACCGTCACCGGGTCTGGGCCGTGGCCCGTTCGGCCGAGCCGGCCTTCGGAGCGCCGGGGAGCCTCCGTGTGAATGGGGAACGGGGTTGGCTCGTGTCCACGGGCGATGGCACCCTTCGAATCCTGGAGATCACGGTGGAGGGGGGCGGGCCCAACCTGGCCCGGATGGCGCCCGGTGGCGCGTTCACCTAACCCCCGTAGGCTCCACAACCTCACCTGACCGTGGGTAGAAGGCCCTGGCACAATGGTCGGATGGGCATCAGCGTCTTCGACATCTTCAAAATCGGCATCGGTCCGAGCTCCAGTCACACGGTGGGGCCCATGCGGGCCGCCCGCATGTTCCTCGATGGCCTGAAGGCGGAGGGCCTGCTGCCCCTGGTCACCGCGGTGCGGACGGAGCTGTACGGCTCCCTCTCGGCCACGGGCAAGGGCCATGGGTCGGATAAGGCCGTGATCCTCGGACTGCTGGGACACACCCCGGAGAGCGTGCCGGTGGAAGAAGTGGAGCGCTTCCTGGCGGAGGTGCGCTTCGCTCAGAAGGTGAACCTCCTGGGCGAGCACGAGGTGGTTTTCATCGAGAAGGACCATTTGAAGTTCGAGCGCAAGACGCTGCCCTTCCACGCCAACGGCTTGCGCTTCGTCGCCTACGGGGAGAACGGCTATGAGCTGCGGGCCCGCTTCTACTACAGCGTGGGCGGGGGCTTCGTGGTGGACGGAGGCTCCAGGTCCGAGGGCGGCGGCAACCGGGAACAGACGGAGGAGGGGCCTGGAACGGGTGGAGGCGCCGCGACGGGCCCGGATGCCTCGAAGGTGGAGGGAAGGACCCGGCCCTATCCCTTCCGGAGCGGCCAGGAACTCCTGGCGATCTGCCGGGAAAAGGGCCTGCGCATCAGCGACGTGATGCTGGCCAACGAGGCCGCCTGGCGGCCCGAGGCTGAGACCCGCGAGGGGCTCATGAAGATCTGGGAGGTGATGCAGGCCTGCGTGAACCGGGGCTGCCGAACGGAAGGCATCCTGCCCGGGGGCTTGAAGGTGAAGCGCCGCGCCCCGGACCTCTACCAGCAGCTGCTGGCCAATCCCGAAGCGGGATTGCGGGATCCGCTCACGGCCATGGATTGGGTGAGCCTCTACGCCCTGGCCGTGAACGAGGAGAACGCGGCGGGTGGCCGCATCGTCACCGCCCCCACCAACGGCGCCGCGGGCATCATCCCCGCCGTGCTGCACTACTACCGCCGCTTCGTGCCGGGCGCCGACGATGACGGGGTGCAGCGCTTCCTGCTCACCGCCGCGGCCATCGGCGTGCTCTACAAGGAGAACGCCTCCATCAGCGGGGCGGAGGTGGGTTGCCAGGGCGAAGTGGGCAGCGCCTGTTCCATGGCGGCAGGAGCGATCTGCGAAGTGATGGGTGGCACCCCGGAGCAGGTGGAGAACGCCGCGGAGATCGGCATGGAGCACAACCTGGGCCTCACCTGCGATCCCATCGGCGGCCTCGTGCAGGTGCCCTGCATCGAGCGCAACGCCATGGCCTCCGTGAAGGCCATCCACGCCTCGCGCATGGCCCTGCGCGGTGACGGCCAGCACTTCGTCAGCCTCGACAAGGTCATCAGGACCATGCGGGATACCGGCGCCGATATGAAGGCCAAGTACAAGGAGACCGCCCGCGGCGGCCTGGCCGTCAACGTCATCGAGGCGCCCATCGACCTCAGCGTCGGCCTGCCGGAGTGCTGACCAAGATGGATCGCGAATGACGCGAATGGAGCGAATGACGCGAATGAATGCCAATTCTTCATTCGCGCTATTAGCCCTATTCGCGTCATTCGCGATCCCACCCATGCCCTTGGAAGGTGCCAGATGAATCTCGTCTCCAAACTCCCCCACGTGGGTACGACGATCTTCACGGTGATGAGCCAGCTGGCGGCGAAGCACGGGGCCGTGAACCTGGGGCAGGGGTTCCCGGATTTCGAGGGGCCCCAGGCGCTGCGGGACGCCCTGACGGAGGCCATGGCTTCGGGGGCGAACCAGTACGCGCCGATGCCGGGGTTGCTGGCCCTGCGGGAGCAGGTGGCGGCGAAGGCGCTGCGCACCTACGGCCGCGCCGTGGATGCGGATGCGGAGGTGACCATCACCTCCGGCGGCACCGAGGCGCTCTTCGCTGCCCTCGCGGCCGTGGTTTCGCCGGGTGACGAGGTGATCCTGCTGGACCCCTGCTACGACTGCTACGATCCGGCGGTGCGCCTGCAGGGCGGGGTGCCCGTGCACGTGCCCTTGGAACCCCGGGACTTCAGCGTGGACTGGGATCGGGTGAAGGCGGCGCTGACACCCCGTACGCGGATGATCCTCGTGAACAGCCCCCATAACCCCACGGGGGCCGTGCTCACGGCTGCCGATCTCCAGGCCCTCGCCGACCTCATCCGCGACACGGGGATCCTGGTGCTCTCGGACGAGGTCTACGAGCACCTCACCTTCGACGGGGATCCCCACCAGAGCGTGCTGCGGCATCCGGAGCTGGCGGCCCGCAGCTTCGTCATCGGCTCCTTCGGCAAGACGTTCCACTGCACCGGTTGGAAGGTGGGCTCCTGCATCGCGCCCGCCGCCCTCACCGCCGAGTTCCGCAAGGTGCATCAGTACCTCACCTTCTGCACCTTCCATCCGGCCCAGGTGGCCTTGGCCAAAGTGCTAGCCGAGCAACCCGACCATGTGTCCAGCCTGCCCGGGTTCTTTCAAGCCAAGCGGGACCGGTTCCGGGCCCTGCTCGCGGATTCCCGGTTCGAACTGCTGCCCGTGAAGGGCGCCTACTTCCAAGTGGCGGCCTTTGATCGCATCCGCGAAGGGAACGACCGGGCCTTCTGCGAGTGGCTCGTGAAGGAGGCGGGCGTGGCGGCCATTCCCGTATCGGCCTTCTGTGAGCACCCGCTCCCGCGGCCCTTGATCCGCTTCTGTTTCGCGAAGGAGGAGGCGACCCTGCAAGCGGCCGCGGCGCGCCTGGTGGGCCTCTGAAGGTGACGGTGATCGGCGGGTTGGGCGCTTGCCTCATGGGAAGCCGAACCCTTCCCACTCAGCCCGGTTGCATTCCGGTGGTTCCGATTGGAGTTCCCATGCGTTCCCGAACGGTCCTGCTCGCCTTGCTCCTGGTGGCCGGCCTCCCTGCCGCCGCCCAATCCGCCACCTTCGGCCTTGCTGCGGGGTTCGTGACCCCGGGTGGGGACATGACCAAATCCGTCGGCAGCGACATGACCCTGGGCCTGGGGGTTCAAGTGCGTGTGAAGTTCTAGGCCCTCCTCGAAGGGCCCAAATTCTTTTTTGATTTGGGGGCTTGACTCGTCCTAACAGAGTAGTACTAATTTGTTAGTAGATCGGAGAACCCCGTGTCTGACCCCCGTCCCACCGAAGGTGAACTGGCCATTTTGCGCGTCCTCTGGGCGCAGGGGGCGTGCACGGTGCGCGAAGTTCACGAGGCCCTCAGCCAAACCAAGGACACGGCGTATACGACCGTGCTGAAGATGATGACGATCATGGCGGACAAGGGCCTGCTGGCGCGTGACGAATCGGAGCGCAGCCACCGCTATGCGGCCCTGCATCCGGAACCCGTGGTGCAGGCCAGCCTGCTTCGGGACCTCATGCACAAGGCCTTCGGCGGGTCGGCGCTGCAGCTGGTGCAGCGGGCCATCGATGGGGAAGGCGCTTCCCCGGAAGAGCTGGATGCCATCGGCCGCATGATCGCCGAGGCCAAGAAGGCCAAGGGGGCCAAGCCGTGAGCCCCGCCGAGGCCCTGGGCCAGGCCCTGCTCCACGCCCTCTGGCAGGGGGCGTTATTGGCCCTCGCCGCGGCCGTGGCGCTGGGCCTGACGGCCCGGGCCTCAGCCGCGTTCCGGCACGGGGTGGGCATGGTCTTCCTGTGCCTGATGGCCCTGGTGCCCATCCTCACCTTCTGGCTGTTGTTGAGCCCGGATGCTTCACTGGAATCGGCCCCCACGGTCGGGGCCACGATGGCCCCCCAGGTGCTGGCGCATGCGGGCGGTTCCTTTTCCAATCTCTGCATGGAGTGGCTGCCCTGGGCCTGGGTCACGGGCCTGAGCCTGATGTTGGCGCGCCTGGCGGGGGGCTGGTGGGTGGTGCGGGACCTGCTCCGGCAGGAGCATCACGCCCCGCCTGCGGAATGGCTGGATCGCATCGAACATCTGGCGGCGCGGATGGGGTTGCATCGCGCCTTCGAGGTGCGCCTCACGGCGTCCCTGGGCCTGCCCTGCAGCGCCCGGGCCTGGCGGCCCGTCATCTGGATACCCCTCGCGATGTTGTCGAACCTGTCGCCGCTCCACCTCGAGGCCGTGCTCCTGCATGAGATGGCCCACGTGAAGCGGTTGGATTGGATCTGGAATGGCCTGCAGTCCTTCATCGAATCGCTGTTGTTCTTCCATCCTGGCGTGTGGTGGCTCAGCCGCCGCGTTCGCATCGAGCGCGAGCATGCCTGTGACGATCTCGCGGTGGCCCTGTGTGGGGACGCCATCGCCCTGGCCGAGGCCCTCGCCACACTCGAGGGTCTCCACTCCCAACCCCGCATGTTGGCGCTCGCAGCCAACGGAGGTTCACTCATGAACCGCATCAAACGACTCCTGAACCCGGAGCTGCCGCCCCGCTTCCCCGCGCGGGCCGCCCTCCTCACCCTGATCTGCGCCGGGGGCGTGTTCGCCGCCGCCCGCCTGGAGGCCCGGCAGACGCCGAAGGCCACGCCCATCGTTCCAGTGCCCCCCAAAGCCGGTCTGAGCCCCACGGGCGATTCCCAGACGATCACGATCGTCGAAGACGATGGCCAGCGCCGGGAGTACAGGACCTGGACCGACCGCAACGGCCAGGTGCAGGAATCCTATTCGGAGAACGGTATATCCAAGCCCGTGGATGCGAAGGTGCACCAGTGGCTGGCCGATGAACGCAAACGGGAAGCCGAGGAGGAGGCCCGCGCCCAGGTGGAGGAAGCGAAGGCGGAACTGGAATCCCGCCGGGCTGAGCTGGAGGCCCTGAAAGCCCGGGAGCATGAGCTTCGCAGCACGCTGGAATCGGAACGGCATCGGCTGGGCGCCCAGGCGGCCCGCCTGAACCAGGAACTGGATCGTTTCCGCGCCGAATCGGACAAGCTCGCGCAGGAGACCGAAAAGCTGGAAGAGGCCGCCTTCGAGCAGCGCCAGGATTCGCTCGATGGCATGCTCGATCGCATCGAAGAGGGCCTGGAGCCCGCGGATGAGGATTGCGCGCCTCCCGCGCCACCGGCGCCCCCCAAGCCGCCCAGGGCGCCAGCACCTCCCCCGCCGCCACCCGCTCCCCGCAGGCAGGGCAGCCGGGTTCCCCCTGCGCCGCCCGCGCCTCCGGCCCCTCCAGCGGCGCCAGCTCCGAGAATCTGAACCCGGCGGACGGGCGCCTCGGATCCCACCCCATTCCCGGGACACGGCCATTGCGCCGTGTCCCGGGAATGGGTCATCTGGATACGCTCCCGGAGGCCTTCGCGGGTTTGGAGATCAGGAACGGGCCCAATGCGAGGTGGACGAGCCCCGAGCGCTGCATCACGTCGATGGCTTCATCCGGTGAGGAGACGATGGGCTCGCCGTGGATGTTGAAGGAGGTGTTGAGCAGGGCCCCGCGTCCGGTCTTCTCCTGGAACAGTTCCAGGACCCGGTGATAGGAGGCGTTGCTTTCGCGGGTGACCACCTGGGGGCGGATCGTTCCGTCCTCCGGGTGGCAGGCGGCTTTCACTTCCTCGGTGTGGAGGGAGTCGAAGGCGAGGATCATGTAGGGGGCCTCGATCCGCTTGGGATTGTGGATGTAGCGGTCCGCGTGTTCCGCCATGACGGAAGGCGCGAAGGGCATCCAGAAATCGCGGCTCTTGATGGCCTTGTTCACGACCTTCACGACGTCGGGTCGGGTGGGATCTCCGAGGATGGCCCGGTTGCCCAGGGAACGGGCGCCGAATTCCTCCCGGCCCGCCGCGCGGGCGACGACCTCCCCCCGGGTGAGGAGCTC
This sequence comes from Acidobacteriota bacterium, assembly GCA_016192145.1. Classification (GTDB taxonomy): domain Bacteria; phylum Acidobacteriota; class Holophagae; order Holophagales; family Holophagaceae; genus JAFDVN01. Next base: position 28,199 of record JACPUT010000017.1, read on the forward strand.
GGCGATGGACGCCTCGATGCTGGCGGGGCGGCTCACCTCCCAACCGAGTTCGCGGGCCCGGGAGGCCGCCTGTACGTAGGATTCCGGCGTGGGCTCCGGCCCGAGGTAGAGGGTTTGCAGCGGCTCGATGAGGTGGGCCTCGCCACGGTCGGCCATGAAGGCCCAGGCCGCGCCGAAGGCGTTGGTCTCATCCCCGCAGGACGGAAAGACGAACAGGTCGTCCACCTCGGGGAGTTCGCCGATGCACTTGTTGAGCTTCACATTCATGAACACCCCGCCGGAGAGGCGGAGCTTGCGGCGCCCGGTCCGGCGCAACCAGCCCTGGACCCATGCGGTGAGGAACTCCTCCGTGAAGGCCTGAAGCCCCGCGCAGACGTGATCGAAGCGGGTGAACTCCAGGCGGTCCCGCCAGTACTCGTAGGAGAACATCATGGTTGGAACGCCCGGAGCCAGGCTCCAGGTGCCGTCCTCCTTGAGCTGGAAGGCGCTCCGGAAGATCGCCTGCGCCTTCTCTGCCGGGGCGCCGCCGGCATAGGGGGCCATTCCCATGAGCTTGTACTCATGCTCCAGGGGCACCATCGACAGGAGCGCCGTGAGAACCGACCAGAGGTTCCCGACGGAGTGGGCCTCCCCCACTGAGGCGAGGCGCTTGAGCCGCCCATCCGCCTCCGGGATGGAAACGGTGGCGCACAGGGAATCCCCCGCGCCGTCGATCGTCACCACGAGGGCCGCCGGATCGGCCCCTGGGCCGAAGTAGGCCGAGGTCGCATGGCAGAGGTGGTGATCGATGCTGTGGATCCGCGCCCGCGGCACGCCGTGCGCCATCAGAATCCCAATGTGGGCTTCCCGCCGCATCCGATGCGCCCGGGCGCGCAAGGGGGTGCTCCGGAGCAACCGCCTGAGCTGGCCCATGGGTTTCACCATCTGTTTGTAGCTGCGGATGCGGGCGGAGCGGTCCGCCTCCTGGAGCCCATGCTCGTGGTAGGTCTCCAGACCGCCGAAGACCCAGGCATCCACCTCCTGCCAGGAGAGCCCCTCCCCGGCTAGGAGCCGCTCGATGGCCACACCCGGGAAGCCGCTCTTGTTCTTGACTCGCGTGGGTCGCTCTTCCTGCAGGCCGGAGAGTACACGGCCATCCCGGATCAGAACGGCGGAGGCGGTGTGGCTGGCGTTGATGCCGCAGATCAGCATGGGGCTCCTGTTCTCAGATCGGTCGGGGCCTGGAGGTGGCTGGAGGATTCCTTTTGGAAAGTAGACTTAGTTTAGGATGAATATCTGTTATTTCCATCACAGATCGCGGGTGACTTGCGACTGAACCGGACTCGGCGTGCCGCAGGGAGTTGCCCTCCCCCTGGGCGGTGGCATGCCGGGCGGGCGCAGCGCGACGAGGGCGCCGCGGGGGCCTTCAGGGCGGCCTGAAGCCTGACAGGGAGGGGGCCGCCGGGTACCCTGGAAGGGGGGCCCGGGGCGCGGTGATTCGACGGCGCGACGGTCTCCGCCTGAGGGGGCCATGGCCGTGATCCGCCGTCTGTTCGTCCAGAAGAAGTCCGAGTTCGCCGTGGAGGCGAGGCACATCCTCCATGACCTCCGGGACAACCTGGGCGTGAACACCCTGCAGGACCTCCGCCTCGTCATCCGATACGACGTGCAGGGTCTGGAGCCCGCGGCCCTCACTGCCGCCACCTGGACGGTGTTCGCCGAAGCCCCCCTGGACGACGTCTTCGAGGAAAGCCTCCCCCTCGCCGCCGATGAAATCGCCTTCGCCGTGGAGTACCTGCCCGGCCAGTACGACCAGCGCGCCGACAGCGCCGCCCAGTGCCTCCAGCTCCTCCTCCACGGCCAGCGGCCCGTCGTGGCGGCCGCGAAGGTCTTCGTGCTCAAGGGTGCCGTGGCCGCCGAGGAGGTGGCCCGCATCAAGGCATATCTCGTGAACCCGGTGGACAGCCGCGAGGCGGCCGCCGCCAAGCCCGCCACCCTCACCCCCGCCGCGCCCCCGCCGGACGAGGTGCCCGTGATGACGGGCTTCCGCACGGCCGACGATGCGGCGCTGCTGGGTTTCCAGTCCCAGCTGGGCATGGCCATGAGCCTCGCGGACCTCAAGCACACCCAGACGTACTTCCGCGACGAGGAGCAGCGCGATCCCAGCGAAACCGAGCTGCGCATGCTCGACACCTACTGGTCCGACCACTGCCGCCACACCACCTTCCTCACGGAGCTGAAGGATGTCGCCGTAGATCCGTCTCCCCTTGCCGCGCCCATCGCCCGCGCCTATTCGGAGTACCAAGCCCTGCGCGCCAAGGCCTTCGGGGAAAAGCTCGGCCAGAAACCCGAGTGCCTCATGGACATGGCCCTCCTGCCGGCCCGCGTGCTGCGCCAGCAGGGCAAGCTGGATGACCAGGAGATCAGCAGCGAGATCAATGCCTGCTCGGTGATCGTGGACGTGGACAACACCGCCGCCCCTGGAGGTAGGGAGGAATGGTTGTTCATGTTCAAGAACGAGACCCACAACCACCCCACGGAGATCGAGCCCTTCGGCGGCGCGGCCACCTGCCTGGGCGGCGCCATCCGCGATCCCCTCAGCGGCCGCAGCTACGTGTACCAGTCCATGCGCGTCACGGGCTGCGCCGACCCCCGCCAGGCCGTGAAGGACACGCTGCCGGGCAAGCTGCCCCAGCGGAAGATCACCACCGAGGCCGCCAACGGCTTCGCCTCCTACGGCAACCAGATCGGCCTCACCACCGGGCAGGTCACCGAGATCTACGACCCCGGCTACGTGGCCAAGCGCATGGAGATCGGCGCCGTGGTGGGGGCCGCCCCCCGCGCGCAGGTGCGCCGCGAAGAGCCCCTGCCCGGCGACATCATCGTGCTGGTGGGCGGGCGCACGGGCCGCGATGGCGTCGGCGGCGCCACGGGCAGCTCCAAGTCCCACACGGAAGAGAGCCTTGAGAAAAGCGGCGCCGAGGTGCAGAAGGGCGACGCCCCCATGGAGCGCAAGCTCCAGCGCCTCTTCCGCAATCCCGACTTCTGCCACCTCGTGAAGAAGTGCAACGACTTCGGCGCCGGCGGTGTGAGCGTCGCCATCGGCGAGCTGGCGGACGGCCTCGACATCAACCTCGACGTGGTGCCCAAGAAGTACGACGGCCTCAATGGCACCGAGCTCGCCATCGCCGAGAGCCAGGAGCGCATGGCCGTGGTGGTGGCCGCCGCGGACCGGGACGCCATCCTCGCTTTCGCGGACGCGGAGAACCTGGAGGCCACGGTGGTGGCCACGGTCACGGAGGAGAAGCGCCTGCGCATGACCTGGCGCGGCCAGCGCCTCGTGGACCTCTCCCGGGAGTTCCTGGACAGCAACGGTGCCCCCCAGACGGCCACGGCCCGCATCATGGCCCCCGCGGCCGCCACCCCCTTCGAGGCCAAGCCCGTGGACGGCGACCTCGCCGCCGCATGGGCCGCCGCCCTGCAGGACCTCAACAGCTGCTCCCAGCGGGGCCTCGTGGAGAAGTTCGACAGCACCATCGGCGCGGCCACGGTGCTCCTGCCCTACGGCGGTCGCCGCCGCCGCACGCCCAGCGACACCATGGTCGCCAAGTTCCCCGTGCTGGGCGGCGAGACGCGCACGGCCTCGGCCATGAGCCACGCCTTCTTCCCGGCCATCAGCCGCTGGAGCCCCTTCCACGGCTCCGTGTGGGCCCACGTGCAAGCCGCCGCCAAGCTCGTGGCCATCGGCGCCGACCGCCGGATGCTGCGCTTCACCCTGCAGGAGTACTTCGGCAAGCTGCTCCAGGACCCCCAGCGCTGGGGCCAGCCCACGGCCGCCCTGCTGGGCGCCCTGCACGCCGAGATGGCCCTGGAGACTCCGGCCATCGGCGGCAAGGACAGCATGAGCGGCACCTTCAAGGACATCGACGTGCCGCCCACCCTCGTGGCCTTCGCCGCCACCACCGTGAAGGCGGATCAGGTGGTGAGCTGCGAGTTCAAGCGAGCCGGCAGCGACGTGGTGATGCTCGAGCTGCCCCGCACGGCCGACCAGCTCCCCCACTGGACGAGCCTCTACCCCCTCTACGGGCGCATGAGCGCCCTCGTCCGCGAGGGCCACGTGCTCGCCGCCCGCGCCCTGGGCATGGATGGTCTCGCCCCGGCCCTCAGCGTCATGGCCTTCGGCAACGCCCTCGGCCTGGAGCTGGAGGCCATGGATGCCAGCGACTGGTTCGCCCCTCGCCCCGGCTGCTTCGTGGCCGAGTTCCCCGCGGGCTCCAACCTGGACGGCCTCCTCAAGGGCCTCATCTGGCGCCGCCTGGGCCGCACCGTGGCCGAGCCCGTGGTCAAAGTGGGCAAGGTCGCCATGGATCTCATGAAGCTGGAGCAGGCCTGGGAGGCCCCCCTGGAGCCCATCTTCCCCACCCGGATCACCGAGCCCGTTCCTGCCCTCCCGGCCTTTCAACCCTGCACTGCGGCGGAACGCCGCAGTGCAGCTGTGAAGGTCGCAAGGCCGAAGGTGGTTCTCACGGTCTTCCCCGGCACCAACTGCGAGTACGACTGCGCCGAGGCCTTCCGCCGCGCGGGCGCCGAGACGGAGACCCTGGTCTTCCGCAACCTCACGGCCGCGGCCGTGGAGGAGAGCCTGGAGGCCTTCAGCGCCGCCATCCGCCGCAGCCAGATCGTGATGATCCCCGGCGGCTTCTCCGCGGGTGACGAGCCCGAGGGCAGCGGCAAGTTCATCGCCGCCGCCTTCCGCAACGCCAAGCTCAAGGACGCCGTGCATGAGCTGCTGCAGCGGCGGGATGGCCTCGTGCTGGGCATCTGCAACGGCTTCCAGGCCCTCATCAAGCTGGGCCTCGTGCCCCATGGTGAGATCCGCGAGCAGGATCCCGGCAGCCCCACCCTCACCTTCAACAACCTCCGCTACACGAGCCGCATGGCCACCACCCGCGTCACCTCCAACCAGAGCCCCTGGTTCAGCAAGCTGCAGGCAGGCGACACCCACACCGTGGCCATCGCCCACGGCGAGGGCCGTATCGTGGGCCCCGACGCCACCCTGCGCCAGCTGCTCGCTTCAGGCCAAGTGGCCACCCAGTACGTGGATCCCACGGGCCAGCCCACCCTCGACAGCGAGTACAACCCCAATGGCAGCGCCTTCGGCATCGAAGCCCTCACCAGCCCCGACGGCCGCGTCCTCGGCAAGATGGCCCATGCCGAACGCTTCACGGCGAATGTCTGGAAGAACGCTTACGGGGAATTCGATATGAAGCTGTTCGAAGCGGGCGTCGAGTACTTCAAGTAATGAGTAGCTCGCTGGGACTTAGGACGTTAACCGCGAATGGCGCGAATGTACGCGAATGAAGATTTGGATTTTTGCTTCGCGTACATTCGCGTCATTCGCGGTTAACTTCCATTTCAGAACACCGACCAGCCCGTCTTCGTCGTGAAGCGGTCCAGCGCCTCGACGCCCGCCACGCTGTTGCCGTGGCTGTCCAGGGCGGGGCCCCAGGCGCAGAGGACGCCGCGCTCGGGGAGGATGGCGAGGAGGCCGCCGCCGACGCCGCTCTTGCCGGGGAGGCCCACGCGGTAGGCGAAGTCGCCGGCGGCGTCATAGGTGCCGCAGGTGAGCATGACGGAGTTGACGCGCTTGGCTTCGCTGCGGCTGAAGAGGCGGGTGCCGTCGGCGCGGAGGCCGTGGTTGGCGAGGAAGAGGGCGGCTTGGGCGAGCCCTTCACAGGTCATGGCGATGGAGCATTGGTCGAAGTAGGCCTGCAGCACCGTGTCCACCGGGTTCACCAGGCGGTTGTGGCTGGCGAGGAAGTGGGCGAGGGCGGCGTTGCGGTGGCCCTTCTCAGCTTCGGAGGCGGCCACGGCCTCATCCACGTGGGCGGCGCCGGCGCCGGCCTCGGCGTTCAGGAACGAGACCAGCTCGGTGGAGGCATTCCCGCGGAGGGAGATCAGCCGGTCCGTCACCACCAACGCGCCCGCGTTGATGAAGGGGTTGCGGGGCAGGCCCTTCTCGTACTCCAGCTGCACGAGGGAGTTGAAGGGGTTGCCGGAGGGTTCGCGGCCGACGCGATCCCAGAGGGCTTCCCCGTCCCGGGCGAGCACGAGGGCCAGCGTGAACACCTTGGAGATGCTCTGGATGGAGAAGGGCGTTTGCCAGTCACCGGTGCCGAGGACCTGGCCATCCATGGTGGCCAGGGCGAGGCCGAAGCGCCGGGGATCCACCGAAGCCAGGGCCGGGATGTAATCGGCCACCTTGCCCTCCCCCAGGACGGGGGCCGTTTCGCGGGCGATATCGGTTAGGAGGGACTGGAGATCCATGCCCCCTGTGTATCACGGCACCGGGGTCAGAATCGGTAAGTTGCCCCCAATTCCACGCTGAGGGCCCGCTTGAGACCGTCGGTGTTATCGGGGCGTTTGAAGAGGGGCAGGGCCAAGCGGGTTTCCAGGGACCACCCCCGATCGAGGGGCAGGCTGAGGCCGCCCACCAGGTTCACCTGCAGGCGGTCGCTGTCGGGCAGGGTGCGGATGGACCCATCGGGTTCCCGCAGATCGGACCGGCCCAGGCGTTGGATGGCCACGGCCTTGAGGCTACCGCCGACTTGGCCGAGGCTGCCTCGGGCACCCAGGTGGAAAAGCAGGTCATCCCCCCGCTTCAGGGGCTCCTGGCCGTTCGCGCTGCGGGCCCCCGCCTTTTGATAGCCCAGACCCAGCTCCCAGCTGGGCGCGTCGAGCCGTAAGCCCACCAGGGGATCCGTGCTCCCCAGGCCCAGCTGATACCGCTGGGGAAGGGCGGCGGCGTCGTCCTCGCCCGTGGCGAATCGGGCGCCAAGCTGGCCTGAGAGGCGGCCCCAGGATCCTTCTGCGAGGGACTGCTCCACCACGAGGATGGCGTCCCCCAGGCCCGAGGTGGAGCCGTAGGGGCCGCTCACTCGGCCGAAGGGAAGCACGGCCGTGACAGAAGTGCGGGGCCCCAGTCGGAACTGCCCCTCCAGTCGCAGGGATTGAAACGTGAGGTCATCCGGCGATCCGCTTCGGCCGTACTGCCCGACGAGCGATATCCGATGGCCGGATGTCGGGGTGGCGCGTTCCAAGGCGCAGACGCCGGCATCGGAGCACTGGGCGAAGAGCGGAAGGGCGAGCATCGGGAAGACGATGGGTCGGAGGACGGGCAAGGGGGCTCCCTGGGGATTCCCCAGTTAGGTGCCCATCCCTGGAAGGCCGTGACGGGGCCGCTCTTCTACCGTTCCCAGAATCGGTGGTCCATTTCGTGGCGGGCTTTGACCTCCCGGCGGGTGCCGGGATAGACGTCGGCCTTGCGGGCGTCGTCCTCGGCGGCCTGGAGGAGCTCGCGCAGCTGCTCCAGGTTGCGCCGGTAGTCGCCCAGGCGGGCCTCGGTACCCTGGACGAAGCTGCCCTGGTAGGCGTTCCGCTCAGCCAGCGCGAAAAGGGGCCGGTCGTAGGTGCCGTTGACCCGCCCCTCGAAATAGTTGGCGAGGAATCGCTGAAGGCTGGATTCCAGCTGGTTGGCGCCTTTGGCGATGGCGGCGATGCGGGCCTCGTAGATCCGGGCGGCCTGGTCCCGCTGGTGATCCGCCTCCGTGGCCGTGGAAGGCGTGGGGAGGCGGCGGGTGTCACTCTCCTTGTCGTCCAGTTTCACGTTGGGCAGCACCGGGGTGCGGCCCTCCAGCAGGGCCTGGGCATGGTCCGCGGCCACGGCGAAATTGAGGCCCTGGGTTCCCCGGAAGCTGGCGGTGTTGATGCCGATGACGGCGCCGTCGCGATCCAGCAGGGGGCCGCCGCTGTTGCCGGGATTCAGGGCCGCATCCGTCTGGAGCACCACCACGGGGCCCATCTGGCGAAGCCCGCTGACGATGCCCCGGGTGACGGAGTTCTGGAATACGCCCAAGGGGCTGCCGATGGCCACGGCCTCCTGGCCCGTGCGGGTCTGCAGGGCCGAGCCCAAGCGGAGGAAGGGCTGGTCCTCCTTCGTGCCCGAGGCCTGCAGGATGGCGATGTCGTAATCGGGCGCCTTGGCCGCCACCGTGGCCGTGAAGGTGCGGCCACCCTGGCCCTTGAGGGTGACCCAGGAGCTGCCACCCACCACGTGGACGTTGGTGACGAGGCGATCCTTGGAGACGAAGAAGGCGCTGCCGCGACCCTGAGGAGTCTCCACCAGGACGACGGAGGGGAGGGCCTTGGCGATGATGTCCTCCAGGGAGGCCGGAGGCACGGGCACCGAAACCGCTTGCGGAGCGGCGAGGGTGGCTGGCGCGACGTCGGGGGACGGGGCCGGGGCCGGGGCCGGAAGGAGTGCGGGGGCGGGGGCCCTGTGGCTCTGGATCCACAGCACGGCGCCCGCGCCCAGGCCTCCCGCGAGCAACAGGGCGGCGGTCAGGGTCAGAAGGTTGGTACGGGGGGCTTCGCTGGACATGGAATTCTCTCAGGGGGCCACGAGCTTGGATGGACACCGCTTACTCGATCGGCAGGGAACGGCACCAGCACGAGGTTGACGCCTGCGAAGGGAAGGCGGTGGGGTGGCCCCAGTCTCAAGCCGAGCCAAGAGCGCGGTCAATCCCCGCGAGGCGGGGATGGGGTTCCCACCGTTGCCCCTTGCCGCAAGGGCTACACTCGGACCGTTCTGGGAGGCTCCGTGAACCTGCTCAGTACTTCCAAAGGGAGGAAGGCCCTATTCGGGGCCCTCTACCTCTCGGAAGGGGCACCCAACGGGTTCATCTGGTGGGCGCTGCCCACTTGGCTTCGACCGAAGGGCGTGCCCCTCGACGTCATCACCGCCCTTACGGCCTCGCTCACCCTGATGTGGACGCTGAAATTCCTGTGGGCCCCCCTGGTGGATGTGCTTCGGGTGCGGGGGCCGGGTCTACGTGCCTGGATCCTTGGGTGCCAGGCCCTCATGGGGCTCACCCTCCTGCCCCTGCTGTTCATGGACGAAGGCCCGATGCGGCTCCTCTTCGTACCCCTGATGCTCCTTCATGCCCTGGCGGCGGCCACCCAGGATGTGGCCATCGATGCCCTCGCGATCCTCAGGGTCCCCGAGGCGGAGCGCGGGGCCATCAATGGTTGGATGCAGGTGGGCATGCTTCTGGGGCGTTCGCTCTTCGGTGGCGGCGCCCTGCTGATGGCCACACGCATCGGAGAAAAGGGCGTGCTGGCGGCCCTGGTGCTCGTCATCTGGGCATCGGGAAGCCTGCTGGTGTTGTCGAAGGAGTCTCCCACTCCCAGGGATCGTTCGGCCTGGGATACCGGTCTTGGGTCCGCCTTCCTTCAGCGACTGAAGGGGGTGGTCCTGAGGCGGGGGAGCCTGGTGGGCCTCGCCTTCGCCCTGACCAGCGGCGCGGCCTTCGAAGGCGTAGGTGCCGTGGCGGGGCCCATGCTCGTGGACATGGGGGCCACGAAGGAGACCGCGGGCTGGTTCTTCGCCGTGCCCGCGGTGGGGGCGATGCTCGGGGGAGCGTTGGTGGGGGGGGCCCTCTCGGATCGGTGGGGGCGGAGGCGCTGCGCCGGCCTCTTCCTCTTGGTGATCGTGGTGCAGGTGCTCGGGCTCGCGCTCCTGATGGGCTCGTTCCACCCCGTTCCCTTGAAACCCCTCATGGCGATGCTCGGAGGGCTCTATGCCGGCATCGGGCTCTTTACGGCCGCCTCCTACGCCCTATTCATGGACCTCACGGACCCCGCCCTCGGAGCCACCCAGTTCAGCCTCTTCATGGGTGCCGCGAACGGATGCGAAGCTTGGGCGGGCTTCATGGCGGGTGTGCTTATCGTGGGCCGGGGCTATGCCATCGCCATGCTCATCCTGGCGCTGATCTCGTTCCTCGCTTTGCCGCTCTTGATGTTCCTGCCCTCGCGTCAGTCAGCTTGGCAAAGGGAAGGGCCCGGAATCTAGAATAGATCCGGGCCCTTTGGTAATCAGAGGAACCTAGTAGCGGTAGTGATCCGTCTTGTAGGGGCCTTCCAGGGGCACGCCGATGTACTTGGCCTGGTCGGGGCGCAGCTCGGAGAGCTTGGCGTTGAGGGTGGTCAGCTGGAGGCGGGCCACCTTCTCATCGAGGTGCTTGGGCAGGGTGTAGACGCCGATGGGGTACTGGCCGCTGTCCTTCTTCGTCCAGAGTTCGATTTGCGCCAAGGTCTGGTTGGCGAAGGAGGAACTCATGACGTAGGAGGGGTGGCCGGTGCCGCAACCGAGGTTCACGAGGCGGCCCTTGGCGAGCACGATGATGCGCTTGCCATCCGGGAAGATCACGTGGTCCACCTGGGCCTTGATCTCCTCCCACTTGTACTGCTCCAGGGAGGCGATGTCGATCTCGCTATCGAAGTGGCCGATGTTGCACACGATGGCGTTGTGCTTCATGCGCTTCATGTGGTCGTGGGTGATGACGTGGAAGTTGCCCGTGGCGGTGACGAAGATGTCGGCTTGGCTGCAGGCCTCATCCATGGTGACGACCCGGTAGCCTTCCATGGCGGCCTGGAGGGCGCAGATGGGGTCGATCTCGGTGACCCACACCTGGGCGCTGAGGGCGCGCAGGGCCTGGGCGGAACCCTTGCCCACGTCGCCGTAGCCGCAGACGACGGCGATCTTGCCGGCCACCATCACGTCCGTGGCGCGCTTGATGGCGTCCACCAGGGATTCGCGGCAGCCGTAGAGGTTGTCGAACTTGCTCTTGGTGACGCTGTCATTCACGTTGATGGCGGGGAAGCGCAGCTCGCCCTTCTTGGCCATTTCATAGAGGCGGTGCACGCCGGTGGTGGTCTCTTCCGTCACGCCCTTGATGGCGGCCAGCTGCTGCTTGTACCAGCCGGGCTGGGCGGCGTTGCGGGCCTTGATGGCGGCGAAGAGGACGGTCTCCTCCTCGGAGCCGGGGTTGTTCAGCACGGAGGGATCGTCCTCGGCCTTGGCACCCAGGTGGATGAGCAGGGTGGCGTCGCCGCCGTCATCCAGGATCATGTTGGGCGCGCCTTCGGCGAACTCGAAGATGCGGTGCGTGTAGTCCCAGTAATCGGGCAGGGTCTCGCCCTTCACGGCGAAGACGGGGATGCCCGCCTTGGCGATGGCGGCGGCGGCGTGATCCTGGGTGCTGAAGATGTTGCAGCTGGCCCAGCGAACCTCGGCGCCCAGGGCGGTGAGCGTCTCGATGAGCACGGCGGTCTGGATGGTCATGTGCAGGGAGCCGGCGATCCGGGCGCCCTTGAGGGGCTGGCTGGCGGCGAACTCCTTGCGGATGGCCATCAGCGCGGGCATCTCGCCCTCGGCGATGTTGAGTTCCTTGCGCCCCCAGTCGGCGAGCGCGAGGTCGGCGACGTGGAAGTCCTGCGTATTGGCGACGGTCATGATGACCTCCTCAGTTGGCCGGGTGCGAAGGGCGGGAATCTCACCTCATCGGACCCGAAAAGGGTTGAGGTGAGCGCCGTTCAAGCATCCGGTCCGGCCGGCGTCCGAGCCTGGGAGGGGCCTCTCGCAACGCTCCTCGGACTTCAAGATTGTACCTGTATTCCCAGGACTTGAATGCGAGGCCTTGAGGCCGATAGGCTTCCGGACCTCCTCCATCCAAGGGAACACGATAAATGTCAGCATTCCAGCATCCGGCGGATGCCGATTTCAATCCGCTCACGGCCCTGCAAGCCATCTTGGCTGGCACGGGGGACGGGGCGTGGTATTTCGACTTCCGGGAGGGGAGTGTCCGCTGCAGTGAGGCCTGGCACCAAATGCTTGGCTACAAGGAAGGGGAGGTGGACACCACCGCGGAAGGCCTGCTGGGCCTCGTTCACCCCGAGGATTTGCAGATGGTCCGCCAAATGATGGAGGACCACCTGGCTGGCCGGGCTCCGGAGTTCCGCTCGGAGCACCGGCTTCGCACCCGCCTGGGAGGTTGGGTTTGGGTCCTGGGCAGGGGCCGGGTGCTGCTCCGGGATGAGGCCGGCGCGCCGGTCATCGCCGCGGGCGCCAACATGGACATCACCCACCAAAAAGCCGTGGAAATGGCCCTCCGGGCGAGCGAGGCACGATTCCGGGCCTTGGCCGAGCTCTCCCCGGTGGGGATATTCCTGGCCGATGAGAGCGGTTGCACCTTCGCGAATGAGGCCTGGGCCCGAATCACCGGGTGGCCCCTCTCCGAGTCCTTGGGGATGCGATGGGCCCAGGCCATTCACCCGGAGGATCGGGCCAGGGCCCGGGTGGCTTGGGAGGAGGCGGCCCGGGACGCCCGGGGATTCACGATGGAAACCCGCTACCTCACACAAGAGGGGCAGGTGCGTTGGGGAGAAGTCCAGGTTCGCCCCTTTCCAGGAATCGGGCCCCGGGGGGAAGGCGGTTTCCTGGGGGTGGTGACGGATACCACCGCGCGGCATGAGGCGGAACAACTGCTGGCCCAGAGGCTCAAGGAGTTAGGCGATATCAAATTCGCCCTGGATCGGAGCGCCATCGTGGCGCTGACGGATGCATCGGGGACGATCCTCGAAGCCAATGATAAATTTTCGGAGATCTCCGGCTATTCCCGAGGGGAGTTGGTGGGACGCACCCATCGCATCGTGAAATCCGGTCACCACACCGGCGCCTTTTTCCAGGAGATGTGGGGGACGATCTCCGAGGGTCGCGTGTGGCATGGAGAGATCCAAAACCGGGCCAAGGATGGCCATGCCTATTGGGTGGACACCACGATCACGCCCTTCCTCGGAGAAGACGGCCATCCCGATCACTATCTGGCGATCCGCTTCGACATCTCCGAGCGACATCGGGTGGAGGAGCAGTTGAGGACGGCCGAGCGCTTCCTGGCCCATGCGCTCGAGAGCATTCCCGACACCTTTGTATTACTGGATGCCGAAGACCGGCTCGTCCTGTTGAATCAGTCGGCCCGGGACCTGCTGCCCGAACCGTACCGGGAGGGGGCTCTGGGGCTTCCCTACGGCGTGCTTCTGCGGGCGACCCTCGAGTACCACCTGGGTTTGGAAGGGGAGTCGCTGGAGGCGGCTGTCCGCGCCTGGCAGGAAGGCCACCGGAACCCAGGGAACCCCATGGTCTTCCATGCGAAGGACGGGCGGTTGATCCGCGTGCAGGAGCGCCTCCTGAAGGATGGTTCCCATCTGATCCTGGGGACGGACGTCACGAGCGACATGGAACGCCAGGATGAACTCTCCAAGGCCTACCTCGCCGCGGAGTCCGCCAATGCGGGGAAGGACCAATTCCTCGCCGCGGTCGGGCACGAGTTGAAGGCACCGCTCCACGCCATCCTCGGCCATGCGGAATTAATGTTGATGGAGGATGAGGGAACCCTCACGGCGTCCCAGAAACGCCACGTGCAGACCATCCTCGATTGCGGGGAACGACAGGCACGGCTCATCCAGGATCTTCAAGACCTCGCCATTCTGGAATCAGGTCGGATGGTTTTTCATCCGACTCCGGTGGCCTTGACTCCCATCCTCGAAGGAGTGGCGTCCATCCTCTCCACGGAGGTGGGGAGGCGGGGCTTGTCCATCTCCACGGAGGGTGGTGGGCTCGGGATGTTCGTCGACGGGCGCCGGTTGGATCAGGTGCTCTTGAACCTGGTCTCCAACGCGGTGAAGTACAACGTGGCAGGTGGCCGGGTGGATATCCGGGCCTCACGGGTGGACGGGGGGCGGGTTCGCCTGGAGGTGTCCGACACCGGCCGGGGCATCCCCCTGGACCGTCAAGGCGAAGTCTTCGAAGCCTACAACCGCCTTGGCCGGGAGGGGGGAACCATCGGCGGGTCCGGGCTGGGCCTGAGCCTCACCCGGAAGCTGGTTGAGGCCATGGGCGGGAGGATCGGATTCCGGAGCGTCCCCGAGCAGGGCAGCACGTTCTGGGTGGAACTCCCGGCCTCGGGGTAAGGATCCGCGAAGCGAGCGCCCCCCCTGGAGTCACCCTCGCCCTCCAGGGGGGAAACAGGGGTGGTCCCTCAATTGGCCGGTTTTGCGGCCCCACGCGAAGGGGGCTTCGGCGCCCAGAAAGCCGGGTCGCTGGCGACGACGAAGGGCGGCGGGAAGCTGAGCTTCGGGTTGAACGCGAAGATCTGATTTTCCACGAACCCGAAGGCTTCGATGCTGGCCTTCTGCATGGCCTTGCGGCCCTCCTCGCCAAGCGCGTCGTTCATGGCCTTGTCGCTCATGCCAAGGGTGTCCATGTCCGCCAGCGACTTCATGGGGCGGATGGAGAGGAAGGTGGGCTGGCCCATCCCGGCCTGCACTTCATAAAACGCGAAGGGAAGGTTCACCTGGCTCTTTTCGTAGGCGCTCTTGGCTACCTTCACGGCTTCCTCGAAGACGCCGATCTGGCCTTGTTTGATGCGGAAGATGCGGATCCGCATGAAGCGCATCTTCCCGATCTCCACGTCCGGTCCGTAGCTCAGGTCCTTCCGGTGGGCCGCCAGGAAGCTGCGGGCGGTGGAGATGTGCTCGCCATCCTGGGCGCTGATGCGGTCGACTTCCGCTTTCAGGGCCGGGTTCTTCTCCATCTCCCCCTGCTTGGCCTCCCAATCGGCGAAGGTGCGGTAGCCGAACAGGAACCAGGCTTCGCCCGGCCCCGTCATGGCCATCATGCCAAGGTAGTGATCCGTGGATTTGCCCTTGATGAGGGCCTGCGTCCAGGCCGCCTCGGTCTTATCGTGGGCGGAGCCGTGGCCGGGTTTGACCTCTTCCCGGACGATCCAGAGCAGGGGGGGCGGCGGCATGGGCCCGCCTTGCGCGAGCAGGGCCGGTGCGAGCACCAGGGAGAGCAGGTAGGGGGGTGTCAGCTTCATGGGGGCCCACCTCCAGGGGGCTTCCGTCCGAGGACGAACGACCCGAGCCTGCCCCTGAATTCAAGGCCGTGAAAGCCCATTTATTTCCCAGGAAACCCTAGGGCTGATCGGTATTCTGCGACTGGTTCAAATGGGCCAAGGCCCCGCGCCTTCGCGGATCAGGGCGGGCTCGTCGCCGGTGAAGTCGATGATCGTGCTGCCCTCACCGAGGGGTTCACCGCAGTCGATCACCATGTCCAGGGCGTGGCCCAGTTCTTCCTCGATCTCCCAGGCGGTGTTGAGGGTGGGATCCCCGGAGAGGTTGGCGGAGGTCGTGATGATGGGCTCGCCCAGGAGCTTGGTGAGTTCCAGGCAGAAGGCGTGATCGGGGATGCGCAGGCCCACCACCGCGTGGAGCTTGCCTCTGCTGGCCAGGTGGTTGGGCACCTCGCGGCTGGCGGGCAGGAGGGCCGTGTAGGGGCCAGGGAACAGGTGCTTCAGCACCCGGAAGGTGGGCGTGTCGAGGTGCCGGGTGTACTTGCAGAGCATCTCCATGTCCGCGCAGAGGAGGCTCATGGGCTTCTTGGCGTCGCGGCGCTTGAGCTCGCGGATGCGATCCACGGCCTTCTTGCGGGAGGCCAGACAACCGAGGCCGAAGAGGGTGTCCGTGGGGTAGGCGATGACGCCGTCCTTGCGCAGCAGCTCGGCGATCCGCTCGAGGTGGCGGACCTGGGGAGTCTCGGGGTGGAGGGTGAGGATCATGGGTGGCCCATCAACGGGGGATGTCCTTCCATCGGGCGCGGCCGGGGCTGGGATGATCCTGGGGACGCTGGAAGAAGCGTTCGGCCAGGGTGGGGGCCATGGGCTCGGCGAGGCCGCTGCGGCGGGCCTGGAGGGCCAGCAGGGCCACCACGGTGAGGCCGTCGCTGATCTCCCCGGAGAGCACGCGCCGCACGCAATCGGTGAAGGGCTCCCGGTGGACGTGCAGCTCCTCGTCGTCGTCGGCCTGGCCGGGAGCTTCCGCGAGGCCGGTGGCGACCATGATGAAGGACTCCTCATCGGTGCTGCTGTTGGAGGGGTGGTGGAAGACGAGGGGCTCCCACACGCGGGCCTCGATCCCGGCTTCTTCCGCCAGCTCGCGCTTCAAGGTGTCGAAGGGACTCTCACCGGGCTCGCCGCCGCCTTCGGGGATCTCCCAGGAATAGGTTTCCAGCGGATAGCGCCACTGGCCCACGAGCACCACGCGATCCTGCTCGTCCAAGGCCACCACGCCGCAGGCGGTCTTGTGGAAGCCCACCACGCTGTAGCGGCGCTGCTCCGCGCCGGAGCGGTGGCTCACGATATCCTCGCGGACGCGGATCCACGGGTTGTCGTAGATGGGCCGCCGGGTGTGGACGGTGTAGGGATCCGGGTGCTCGGGGCGGGGAAGGGGAGGCAGGGGCATTCGTGACTCTGGGCTTTGGGCTTTTGGCTCTGGCTGGGTACGGCCTACGGCACGGGTCGCACTCAGCCAAAGCCTAAAGCCTAACGCCCAAAGCCCAAACGCAAAGAAGCCCGCGGACGCGGGCTTCTTTGCGTTTGATCGGGCTTAGCGGCGGAGGCCGAGGCGCTCGATGAGCTTGGCGTAACGCTCCTTGCTCTTCTTCTTGAGGTAGTCGAGCAGGCGGCGGCGCTGGCCGACCATGATCATGAGACCGCGGCGGCTGTGGTAGTCCTTGGTGTGCAGCTTGAAGTGCTCGGTGAGGTCGTTGATCCGCTTGGTGAGGATCGCGACCTGCACTTCAGGGGAGCCCGTGTCGGACTCGTGCGTCTTGAAGTCATCGATGATGATCTTTTTCTGATCAACGTTCAGGGCCATGGTGGCTCCTATTTCGGGGGTTATGCCCGTCACCCGTCCCGAAGTCCCGCGCCTCGTGGAGGGTCGATCCCGGTATCGGCCGGGCGCCGTGGGAAAGGGCGAGTCCCTGACGGGAACGCCCTTCGAATTGGTGGGGATAGAGGGAGTCGAACCCCCACGTCTTGTGAACACTAGTACCTGAAACTAGCGCGTCTACCAATTCCGCCATATCCCCATTCAAGGAACCGCCCGAAGCCCGTGAGCCGCGGGGCGAACCTCAAGCCTAGCGCGGGTATGGATGTGTTGCAAGCAGGATTGCTCCGGGGCACACGGCAGCGGGATCACCACTCCTTGTAGGGGGCGCCGTTCATGCCATTGCCCTGGGCGAGGCTGTAGACGTCGAAGACATGGCCACCGCCCCAGCTGGTGCTCGTGGGGTCGTCACTGGAGCTGCGCATGCCCCACTCGGGGCGGCCGGTGAAGGGATCCAGGGGAATGCGGCGGAGGTACTTGATCTTCCGGCTGGCGCTGCCCGTGGCGGCGACGCCTTCGATGAGCTGTTCGAGGCTCTCGGGGCAGAAGTTGGCTTCCACGGGAGGGGCCTTGATCTTCTGGGCCTGGGCATCGGCGCGGAAGGCATCGATGGCCATGCGCATCTCGCGCAGGTCCCGGCGCAGCTCCAGCTCCTTCTGCCGTTGGATGGCATTCTTCATGATGGGGACCGTGGCCGAGGCGAGCACCATGAGCACCGTCGCGGTGACGAGGAGCTCCATCAGCGTGAAGCCACGCTGGCGCAGGGTTCGGGTTCCGTCCCGGAGGCCTGCGGCGGCTGCGGCGAGCCCGGCCATCACTCCACCGTGACGAGCGCGTTCACCCAGCGGCCACTGACGGGAATGCTCCCGGCCATGAAGCTGCCGCCCTGGATGATGACGGTGCCGTTGCCGGCGGCCAGGGCTTCCAGTTCCATGGTGACGAGGGTCCCGCTGTCGGAGCCGCTGCCGTTGCGCTTGAAGGAGAGCTTGGTGCCCTCGGGGGCCGCCTTCTGTTCCAAGGTCCCCGATTCCGCGGAGAGCCACTCGGAAGCGGAGGTGGATAGGAGCTTGAGGTTCGGGCTCACCCGCACATCCAGGCTGCCGGCGGAAATCCCCTGACCCCCGCTGACGAGGAAGCTCACCTGGACCTTGTCGCCCTGCCTGGCCTGCTGCACCACGGGGCTCACGTAGATCACGAGGTCGGAAGCCTGGGGGGACCGCGCCGCCTGGGTTTCCACCGTGGGCGGCACCTCGGTGATGTCCTTCGACTTGGGCGCTTCGGCCGGGGCCGGGGGTTGGGTTGGGGTGGAGGGCGTGGTCAGGGCCGGGGCCTGGGGAGTGGAGGGCGTGACGGGCTGGGGTCCGGCCTTGGCTGGGGTGGGTTTCGGTTTGGGGGCGAAGGGGCCCGCCTGGTTGAAGGCTTCGTCGGGGTTGTAGGCCTGCAGATCCCGCTCGGTGAGGTTGGGCTTGCGCACGAGCACGGCGCGCACCGTGAGGATCACGTCCGTCTTGGCCTTCTGGGTGCGGGTGTTGGAGGTGAGCTGCCGGATGATGGGCAGGTCCGCGAGGCCCCAGATGCCCTGAAGGCTCTTCTGCTCCTCATCTTTCAGGAGGCCACCGAAGATGGCCGTTTCGCCATCTCGCAGGCGGGTGTAGGTCTCGATGGAGCGCAGGCCCAGGTCAGGGCGGCCCGGCGTGGATCCGGACTTGAGCGTGGTCACCTCGGTCTTGAGCTTGAGGGTCACCTCGCCGTTGTAGTGGACGCGGGGCTCCACCTCGATCTTCACGCCTACGTTCTCGTAGCTGTAGTTGGTCTGGCCCACGCCGCCGAGCCCGGCGGGCAGCTGGGTCGAGGCTCCGGTGGCGCCGGTGCTGGGTAGGCTGAGGCTGCTCTGGGTGGTGCTGATCTTCTCGCCGATGTTGACGGTGGCCTTCTCGCCGCTGACGGCGCGCACATTGGGGCTCGCCACCAGCTTCGCATCCCCGTCGGCCTTGAGGGCGTCCAGGGCGAGGCTGGGGAAGAGGAAGCGCACGTCGGACTTGCTGATGCGGATGGCGCCCTTGTTCTGGTTGGGGCCACCGGTGTTGTCGATGGTGGCGCCGATGCGGAAGATGCCGGATTCATCGCCGGGTCCCAGCACGGGCAGGAGGCCCACCTTCTCGAGGCTGTTCTCGGTGACTTCCATGAGTTCGAGGTAGACCATCACCTCGGCCTTGGGTTTGTCCATCTGGTTGATCACGCGATCCACGACGGCGAGTTCCTCCCGCTTGGCCCGGACGCTGATGGCGCTCATGCGTTTGTCCTGCACGATCTTGAGCAGGGGGTTCAGCGTGACGAGCATCTGCCGGATGGGCTCGGGCTCCGCGTAGCTGAGGTAGTAGGTCTTGATGATGACGTTGTCGTATTTCTCGCGGTTTTGCTGGGTGTCCTTGAAGACCATGATGGTGTTCTTGTCCATCACCCGGTAGAAGAGGTCGTTTTGAAGCATCAGGGTGTCCAGGGCGCGCTGGAAGGTGAGGCCCTGGAGGTCGATGGCGACGCTTTGATCCTGATAGCTGGTGTGCATGATGATGTTCACGCCCGTGGCGCGGCTGAGGGTGGCGAGGATCTCGCGCAGGCTCGTGCGGGTGCGGAAGGTGGCGCCCATGGGCGCGTCGCTGTTGGGAACGATCTGGATGACGGAGTGACCGTCCGCCTTGGCCTTCAGGGTGTCCACGTCCTCCGTGGCCGCGTCGGACTCCTGCTGGCGCTTGACCTTGCCTTCGAGCTCCACGTACCAGTCGGCGGCCGCCTGGTTGTCGGGATCGAGGACCACGGCCTTGCGGAGGATGTCGAGCACCACCTTGTCCTCGAATCCCTTGCGCTCGGCCTCCCGGGCCTTGGCCAGGTGGACTTCCGCGGCGCGCATCTTGGCGCGCTGTAGGCCGATGCGGGCCTTCACGTTGGTGGGGTCGCCCTTGAGCACCTGCCGATAGGCGGCGAGCGCCTCCTCGTAGCGTTCCTCCTTGTAGGCGGTGTTGGCCCGGTGGAGGTTGCAGCCGACGACGAGGAGGACCAGGGCGAGGGCCGAGGCCGCGCGGGCGAACCGCGCGACCGGGGCGTTGGAGGTGAAGGGGAGCCGCATCATGCCCATCCTGTTACAGGTGTTCGTTCAGTATTCGTTGGTCACGGTGCCCGCGCCGTTCGCGGGATTCCCCGAGCCGTCGCGGGTGGCGAGTTCAAAGCGGAGATCCTGGAAGCGCAGGTTCTGGAACACGGCCTTGCGGTCGGTGAGTTCCGCCAGCTTCCACTTATCCTTGAGGATCGTCCCGAGGGTGAGGGGCTGGGCCTCCTCGCCCTTCATGAAGGCGCCGATCTGGCCCGCGGGGCTGCCCTTGAGGAAACCGAGGTAACGGAGTTCCTGGGGGCGGGAGTTGTTCTCATCGGACTTCTGCTGGGCGAGGAGCTCTGCGTCGATCTGGGTCTGGGTCTTGGGCGGAGGGGGCTCCACCTTGAGGGGCTTCGGCGGTGGCGGCGGTGGCTTCGGTGCCTCGAAGAGGAAGGGGTCCCGCAGCAGCTTCGGGATGGCGGGGATCTCACCCGCCTGATCCAGCATCGCGAGATCGGGCAGCTTGCGAAGGGATACCAGCGCCTTGGGATCCAGGAAGGTGGTGTTGGCGGCGGTCGACGTGCCGCCCCTCCGGGCCTTGGGAGCCTCGGGCCAGAACATCCAGACGAGGATCCCGGCGAAGACCACGAGGGCCACCTGGGTCTGGCGGTTGGCCTTCAGCTCCGCGAGCATGGCCTTGGGATCGAAGGAGGACTTGGAAGCGGGCGTGGACATTACGCTTCCTCCTCGGCCTTGGCCCCATCCCGGGGCTTGAAGGCCCTGAGGACGATGGTGAGGCGGGCGCCTTCGGGGCTCTCCTCCAGGCGGGCATCCCGCACGGCGAAGGGCAGGCCGGAGCTTTCGAGGCTGCGCAGGTAGGCCCGCAGGGGGGCGTAGATGCCCAGGGCCGTGAACTCCACTTCCACCGCGTCCAGATCCCCCTCCTTGGTGGCAGGGCTGTACTTGATGGTGGAGAGTCGCACGTTGTCCTTGGCGGCCAGCTCGTGCAGGGCCTTGCTCAGCTTCCACTGGAGATCGCCGGCGCTGCCCTGGGGCAGGCGGGCTTCCAAGGCGGCCAAGGTGGCTTGGCCCCGTTCCAACTTGCTGGCATCCGTCTGCAGGGACTTGAGGCGATCATCCTGCTGCTGTTTGAGCTGCTTGGCCTGATCGCGCACCCGGCGCTGGCGGCTGAGGGAATCCGAGGCATCCGGCAGCACGAAGGTGAGGAGGGCGAGCCCGATGAGCAGGGCCACGGCGCCGCCCAGGGCGCGGTAGCGGCTGTCGCGAAGGGAGGTGCTCATGGCTTCCTCCGGGGCGTGGCGCGCATGGGAACGGGCGCGCTGCGGGCGCCGATCGGCTTGAGGGGAGCGGGGTCAGCGGCGGTCTTCACGGCGGGCTGGGGGTGGGCCTTGAAGGGGGCCGGCGTGCCGGTGGCCGCCAGGGTGAGCTCGAAATCCCAGCCCGCGCCCTGGCGCTCGCTCTCGCGCTCGAGGCCCACCTGGGTGAACACGGGAGCCTGCTGCAGCGCTTCGATGAAGGCCACTTCGGCCTCCCGGGATTTGGCTTCGGCCTTGATCTTCATCTGCACGCGATCGCGCCCCCGGGAACGCTGGATTCCCTTCATCCGGACACCATCCGGCATGCACTGCTCCACCTCGGAGAGGAGGCGGGAGAGGGGCAGGGCGCGCTCTTGGAGGATGCGCTCCGCATTGCGCCATCGGGGCGTCTCCTTGGCGACATCGAACGCGGCCAGCTGGGCCAGCAACTGCTGCTCCCGCTTCGCGGATTTCCGGGCCTCCTCATTGAGCATGAAGGCTTCGCGGCCCGCGCGGCGGGCCTCCCAGTAGGCCCTGCCGGTGAGCCCGGCGACCAGGATGAGGACGCCCAGGCCGAGGCCGAGGATGCCCCAGCCCAGGTGCAGGTGACGCTGACGCCAGAGCGTGGGTTGGGGGGCCAGGTTCAGTTCGAGGCGCGGAAGGCTCATGGGCGGGCCTCCTGTCCGGCATCTTCATGGAGGATCCGCACGGGCAGTTCAGGGCAGGCCCAATCAGGGGCGCCATGCACGTGAAGGGCCTGGGGGCTGCGGCTTTCCCGCTGGAGGTAGGCGATGGTCGGGGCCAGGCGCTCATCCTGCCAGGTGGACATGTCGGCGGGTTCGGCCCAGGCCCGCAGGAGGGAGAGGGTGCGGCCCCAGGCCGCGAGGGTGCCCGTCCAGCGACCAGGGCCCGCGGGGCTCAGGCTGAGGAGCAGGCCCGGCGCGTCCATGTCGGCGGCGAGCCGGTTGTAGAGGTGGAGCCACCGGGGCTGGAGGCTGTGGATGGGGCGCTCCAGCCGCTGGGCCAGGGCCATCCAAGCATCGCGCCGATCCTCGCGGATGCCCGAGGCCAACCAGAGGCCGGGCTCCACGAGCAGCGCCTGCACGGCGTGGGGAGCGTCCAGGGCCATGGATTGCTGGAACTTCCACCGCCAGAAGGCCTCGCGGGCCTCGGTGCCCTCAGGCAGCTCGGCCACGTCCCGGAGGAGGATGGAGGGGGCGAGGAGATCATCGAGGATCCAGGCGGTGGGGCCTGGGTCCAATGCCGTGAGGGCCTGGGCCAGCTGATCTTCGGTGGGAAGGCCGGAGAGGGGGCGATCCCATCGGATTTCGGGAGGCTCGCCGGCCCTCAGCCGGTGGCTCTCCACCCAGAGGGGCCGCATGGGGCTGCTCATCGACGATCCTGGTCCCGGCCCTCCTGGGCCTCCTTGAACCGCTTCACGAAATGCCGCTCGGCCCGATTCTGCCCCACGTACCATCCGAAGCAGAAAATCCCCACGGCGCTGAAGACATGGATCCACCACCAGCCGGAGCCGAGAAAGCGCATGGACTCTGGGAGGGGGGGCACGGCAACTCCTGGAACAATGGGAAAAACCCAGTTTAGCGGCAGGGGGCTGGGAGTGGGGCCCCCAATCGCGGCCCAGGCGCCGCCTGGGAGGCCGTGAGCCATGGTTTCCGAGGTCGGGTGGACCCTGCGCATGGCATGATGCAAGGAATCGAAATGTTCCCCAAGCCACCCCTCAAGCCCCGGAAGCGGAGCCTCATCCTTGCGTCTCATCTCCCTCGAACTGAACGGTTTCAAGAGCTTCGCGGATCCCCAGATCCTGCGATTCCCCCAGGGAATGACGGCCGTGGTGGGGCCCAACGGCTGCGGCAAATCGAACATCAGCGATAGCCTCGCCTGGGTGCTGGGGGAGCAGCGGGCCTCGATGTTGCGCGGCTCCGAAATGGCGGATGTGATCTTCGCCGGAACCTCCACCCGGAAGCCCATGGGGCTGGCGGAGGTGAAGCTCACGCTTGAGATGCCGGATCCCGCGCTGCCCGGTGCCTTCAAGGAGATGGTGATCCAGCGCCGCCTCTACCGCAGCGAGGGGAGCGAGTACCGCATCAACGGCCGGGAATCGCGTCTGAAGGATGTGCAGGACATGCTGCTGGACACGGGCATGGGCACGCGCGCCTACAGTTTCATCCAGCAGGGCCAGATCGATCTGATCCTCAGCACCAAACCCAAGGATCGCCGTTCCCTCATCGAAGAAGCCGCCGGCATCACCCGCTACAAGCTGCGCCGCCAGGAGGCCGAGCGCCGCCTGGACGAGACCAAGGCGAACCTGCAGCGACTGGAGGACATCCTCTTCGAGCTGAACAAGCAGATGGACAGCCTCAAGCGCCAGGCCGCCAAGGCCCGTCGTGCCGTGGAGCTGGATCATCAGATCAAGGCCACCCAGCGGGTCCTGCTGGCGGGCAAGGCCACGGAACTGGAGAGCGCCAAGCAGCGGATCCTGGATGGCCTGGATGCCCTGGAGCGCCGGGTGGCGGAACTCACGGCCCAGGCCGCGGAGAAGGCCTCGGAAGTGGAGCAGCTGCGCCTGGAGGCGGGTGAGCTCGAATCCGCCCAGATGCGCCGCAGCCGCAGCATCGAAGGCCTGGCCCAGCGCCTGGAGATGAACCAGCAGGGTCGCCTCTTCGAATCCGAGAAGAAGGAGGAGGCGGCCTCCAACCGCGAGCGGCTGCAGGGTCGCCTGGATGAACTCAGCGGCCGCCTCACGGAGTCCGGAGCGGGCCTGGAGGCCCTGGAGGATCAGCACCGCCAGGCGGGTGCCGCCCTGGAGGCCCGGGAAGCCCTGCTGGCCGAGACCGATGAAGGGCTCGCCCTCTCCCAGGGTTCCCTCCGCCACGCGGAAGGGGAATTGCGCAACCTGAAGCAGAAGCGGGCCGAGGCCGAGGCCGCCTCCGTGCAGCGCCGCCGTCAGAAGGAGGGCATCCTCAACCAGATCGCCCAGATCGAAGGCCGCCTCGACGCGCTGAATCACGACGAGGCCGTGCGGGCCCCGCGCCTGGAGAGCCTCCAGAGCGAAGTCGGCACCTTGGATCGGCAGGCCGAAGGGGCGCTGGAGCTGCTCGAGCAGGCCGAGGAGGCCGCGCGCGTCCAGCGGGCCACCGCGGAGCGCCTGGAACTCAGCCAGCGGGAGGGCGCCACCGCCCTGCATAAGGCCGAGGCGGATCTCGAAGCTGCGGAGCGCAGCCTGCGCCACCTCTCCGACTTGTTGAACCAGGGCAGCACGGACCTGGAGCTGCGCAAGGGCGTGGCCTGGTTCCAGGAGCGCTTCGGAAAGGCCCAGACGATCGCGGACCTGCTCAAGGTGGATGAATCCGTGCGCCCCGACGTGGAGCGCATCCTCGGCTCCTGGTTGCAGACTGCCGCCGCCACGGAGGAGGGGCTGAAGACTTCGAAGGAGGCCCCGGGCCACCTGCTGCTGGCGCCGGATACGGATAGCCATGCGCCCTCCGCGCCCTTTGGCGCCGTGCCCCTCCGGAACCACCTCCGCTGGTCGGGCTCCTCGGCTCCGCTCCGCGCCCTGCTGGATCGCGCCTTCCAATGCAAGGACGATGACTTCGCCCCCCTGGCCAAGAAGCACCCCGAGTTCGCCCTCGTGAGCCCGGCCTTCCTCAAGCTGCCCTTCGGGCCCGCGCAGGTGGGCATCTCCGCGCCGGCCGCCAGCCCCCTGAAACTGCGAGCCGAGTTCGAGGAAGCCAAGGCCCAGCGCGAAGCGCTGCTCACCCGCCTGGAGGAACTGGAATCCTCCGTGAAGAAGGGCGTCAACGAGGCCCAGGAGGCCCGGGAGCGGTCCCGCGAAATCGACGAGGACCTCCGGTCCGCCCGCCAGAAGGCCGAAAGCCTCCGGGCCCAGCGGGCCCATGCCCAGGTGCAGCTGGACGAGATCCGGCAGGCCCAGGATCGGGCCGACCAGCAGTGGGAGCAATTCGAGGCCGAGATCGAGCGGCTGCGCGCCCTGCTTCGGGAGCTGGATGCCGTCCCCGAGGAACACACCGACGAGGCCCTGCTCGAAGCCATCACCAAGGCCGAAGGCGCCGTGCTCGCCGCCCAGGCGGCCATGGAGGAACGCCGCGAAGCCAAGTTCGAGGCCGCCCGCGTGCGAGACGCCGCCTGGGCCGAGCGGGACGGGCTCCAGCGCCAGCTACAGCTCTTCCAGCGCAGCCGCTTCGATCTGGAGGCCGAGGTCCAGCGGGTGGAGACCGAGCGCGCCGACCTGCTCGAACGCGTCCAGGCCTGCGATCGCAAGCTCGAGGAGCTGGAGGCGGAAGCGCAGACCTACCTGGATGAGCGGGCCCGCCTCCAAGCCGCGCTGCAGGAGCATCAGCCTCGCCTTGAGGAGCTGCAGGATCGCCTCCGGGTGGAGGAACGTGCCGGCCGCGAATTCCAAGGCGCCCTGGAGAACGCCCGCACCCAGCACCAGGAGGTCCTCCTCCACGGGGCGCAGGTGCAAGGCTCCATGGAAGCCATGGCCAAGGAAGTGGAACTGGCCCTGGGCCTCGAGGTTCCCGCCTTCCTGGCCTCGATCAGTGATGAAGAACGCGAGGCCTGGGGCGAAGGCGAGATCGTCCACCAGACGAAGCTCAATGAGCTGCAAGGCAAACGGCTGGATCTGGGCGGCGTGAACCCCCTGGCCATCCAGGAACTGCAGGAGGCCGAGGAGCGGCTCTCCTTCATGAACATCCAGCGGGATGACGTGCTCACGGCCATCAAGAACCTCGAGACCACCATCTCGGAGATCAACCAGACCTCCGAGGAGCGGTTCCGGGAGGCCTTCGACTACGTGAACGCCAAGTTCGGGGAGGTGTTCCGCGAGGTGTTCGGCGGTGGCAGCGCCCACCTGAGCCTGCAGGATCCGAAGGAGATCCTGGAGTGCGGCATCGAGATCACCGCCCAGCCCCCCGGCAAGAGCGCCAAGGCCCTCACCTTGCTCTCCGGCGGTGAGAAGGCCCTCACGGCGATCTCCCTCCTCTTCGCCATCTTCCATTTCAAACCCAGCCCCTTCTGCGTGCTCGACGAGGTGGATGCCCCCCTCGACGAAGCCAACGTGGCCCGCTTCGCCGGCCTGGTGCAGAAGATGAAGACGGAGACCCAGTTCATCGTCATCACCCACCAGAAGCCCACCATGGTCGCCAGCGACACGCTCTACGGCGTCACGCAGGAAGAACCGGGTGTGTCCAAGTTGGTGAGCGTGCAGCTCAAGGAAGCGGAACAGCTGGTTTGAGGTGCGTGGCACCGCGACCCTGACTCAGGAGGTGCCCGCCTCCACGGGAACGGTGGGTCCAGCGGGTGAGCGAACGGGCCCCGGGAGACGATTCGGCCCGTTGACCCTCGTCTTCAGGGTTCAAACCTGTAGCCAAGCACAGGGAATCCCTGTCAGTGGACCAGTTGCGGGGGCTTGACTGCCGTAGATCCACCAGGGGCAAGGGTTTTCGCCTTTTCCACGAGTAATTCCGGCCTTTTTGCCCTGTCAACACGAAAGAAAACAGGAAGTGTGGAAAACCACGTGACTCGCAAAACTTTAGCGATTTGAGTAAAAAAGATTCAATTACTGAAAACAGAGTTGGTTGCTAACGGACTTTTCAAGGTCTCTGAGGGCAGAAGTTACATCCTGGTAACTCGCAACCCCATGTGGATGGAGGAAATCCGCAGGGTTTTCCACAGGCCGAAGGCCCCCTTGGGAGAGGGCCTTCTTCATCGCACTGGGAGGTGGTGTGAGGAGCCTATCGGAGCGAGGGCCTACCTCGCAACGAAAAAGAACGATCCCTTGGCATCTAAATCGTAGGGGTCGCCTCGTGGTTCACCCACCGGAGGATCTGCTCCTCCGTCACGCCCAGGTTCTTGAGGTGGTCCGTGGACTTCTTCAGGCTCTGGCCTTCGTCACGACAGATGAGGAGGCGGCGCTTCCAGGCCTCCACGGCGCGTTCGCGGAGAGCCGTCTCACCCTTTTCCATGCGCTTCTCGAGCACGTAGCCCAGGTTGTTGGCGGCCTTGCGCAGGGAGGGGTCCAGGGCCAGGGCCTTGTCGTAGGACTCGGTGGCGGCTTCCAGGTTTCCCTGCACCTCCAGGGCCACGCCCTGGGCATTCCAAACGTCGGCATCATCGGGCGCGAGCGCCATGGCTTCCTTCACCATGAGCGCCTGATCCTCGGTGCGGCCGGCGAGGCGATAGCACTCGGAGAGGCCCAGGTAGGCGCTGTACTCCGCGGGGTCGCTCTCGAGGGCCTGGAGGAAGGCCTGCTCCGCGGACTGCGGCTGTTCCCCATCCAGGAGGACGTAGCCCATCTGCACCTGGATGTCGGCGGCTTCGGGATCCCGGGCCAGCGCCTCGCGGTAGCAGCGGAGCGCATCCTCGACGCGGGAATCCTCGCGGGCCATGTCCCCGAGGGCGGCCCAGGGATTGGCGGCCTGGGGATCGGTGTCCGCGGCGAGGGTGAAGTAGGAGGTGGCGCCTTCGGGATCGCCGAGATCGCGGCGGTACTCACCCAGCAGGCATTGGGCCTCGGCGAGCACATGGGCCTCGGGGGCCATGAGCATGAGCATGTGGAGCTGGCCCTGGGCGATGTCCAGGTGACCGTGCTCGGCCATGAGCTCCGCCAGGATGAAGTAGCTGGCGGGCTCGAGGCTGTTCAGGCTGCGGGCCTTGGCGATGCAGCGGAGACCATCCCCGAAGCGGCTGCGGCGGATGAGCTGCTCCCCGAGGGTGTGCCAGCCCCAGAAATACTCGGGGTCGGCTTCGAGGGCGGCGCTGAGCTGAGCTTCGGCGCCCTGCAGATCGTCCATGGCTTCGAGCGTAAGGGCCAGGAGGCGCAGGGTGTGGGGGTCCTTGGGCTGCAGCGTGAGGGCTTTCAGCAGCCAGGTCTTGGCCTCTTCGGGCTTATCGGAGTTGAGGCAGAGCAGGCCCATGAGTTCGAGGGTGCGGGCGTCGGCGCCCTCCAGCTTGAGCGCCTGGAGCAGGCTGCGCTCGGCCCCATCCAGATCGAAGAGGACCAGACGGAGGTGCCCCAGGTTGCGGTGGACGGCCGACGCTTCGGGGTGCTCGTCGCGCACGGATTCGAGCTGCATGAGCATGTCCTGGGCGGCATCTTCGCTCATGCCATCGCCCAAGGTCAGCAGTCGCTCGAACCAGGCGTCGAAGTCGGCGCGGTTCTCCGCCAGGTGGCGATCCAGAAGCTCGGCCGCTTCCGTGTTGTGGCCGCGCGCGTTGAGGCGCCGGGCCTGGGCCAGCAGTCCGCCGGGCTGGGCCGCGTCCAGGGGGGGGTCGATCAGGGAGCGCCAGGAGCGGGACATGGAAACCTCGGTGAGCAGGGGACAGGTTACCACCCGGAGCCATCTTAGGCCTCGGCCCAGGGCTCAGTTTCCGAGAGCTTCGCGGATTCCACTACAGACTTGCCGGGCCATGGCGGAGCGCGTTTCAACCGTGGCGCTGCCAAGGTGGGGCAGCAGCACGGTGCGTGGCGCGGAGAGCCAGCGTTGGTCCAGAGCGGGCTCCCCGGCATACACATCCAGCCCCGCGCCTCCCAGGTGGCCTTCGTGGAGCAGGTCGATGGCGGCGGCTTCGTCCACGATCCCGCCCCGGGCGGTGTTGATGAGCACCGCGCCACGCGCCATCTGCCGGAGCCTCCTGGCATCGAGCAGATTCCGGGTATCGCTCGTCAAGGGGCAGTGGAGACTCACCACGGAACTGCGCGCCAGCAGGGCATCCAAGGGGATTCGCGGACCGGAGCTGGGCCCGAAGTCCACCGTGCCGCCAGAACCTTCGCGATCCCAGAAGGCGACCTCCATTCCAAGGGCCCATGCCCGCGTGGCGAAGGCGCGTCCGATGGCCCCGGCCCCGAAGATGCCGCACGTGCGGCCCCGCAGACCCATGCCCAGGAGCTGATCCGGCGCCCAGCCCTTCCAGTGGCCGCTTCTGACGAGGGCCTCTCCTTCCGCCAATCGGCGGGTGAGGGCCAGGAGCAGGGCCAGCGCAAGATCCGCGGTGGCGTCGGTGAGGGTGCCCGGAGTGCTGATCACGCGGATGCCGCGAGCTTCGCATTCCGCCAGGGGAAGGTGGTTGACGCCCACCGAGTAGGTGGCCACGGCCCGCAGGTTCGGCGCGCGCCCCAGGTCCTCAGGGGTGAGGGGCTCCGAGAGCAGCACGAGGAGGGCCCTGGCCTCGGGCAGGGCCGCGGTCCAGGCCTCGGAGCGGAAGGGGATGATGCGGACCTCGTGGGTGGCGCCCAACTCCTCCAGGGCCGATCCCACCATCGGGGACGTCGCGAGGATCATCGCTGCAGGGCCTTGAGGGCCTGCCGGATGGCCTCGGGCAGGGGGGGCTTGTCGGTACGCATCCTCTCGATCACCGGCATCACGGAGTCCTCCTTGAACCCGAGGTTGGTGAGCGCCGATCGCAGATCGGATTCCCAGCGATCCACCGGTGTGGCCGAGGCTCCCAGGCCCTC
This sequence comes from Acidobacteriota bacterium, assembly GCA_016192145.1. Taxonomy (GTDB): domain Bacteria; phylum Acidobacteriota; class Holophagae; order Holophagales; family Holophagaceae; genus JAFDVN01. The sequence continues at coordinate 57,699 of JACPUT010000017.1, forward strand.
CAGGCCCGAGAGACCGCCCATCTTCTCACTGAGCTCGAAGCAGAGTTTCTCGGCCGTCTTCTTCCCTACGCCCGGGATGCGGGTCAGGCGCGTGACCTCGCGGCTGCGAAGGGCCGCGATCAGTTCCTCGCCGGGCATGGATCCCAGGGCGGCCAGCGCGAGCTTGGGGCCCACTCCATCGACCTTCACCAGCAGGCGGTATAGCTCCCTTTCCTGGGCGCTGCTGAATCCGATGAGGCTGAGGTCGTTCTCCCGGAGGATGGTCTCCGTGTGGATGACGACCTCCTGTCCCGGCTCCGGGAGGAGCCCGTAGGTGCTGAGGCTGATGGCGCAGGCGTAGCCCACGCCGCCGCACTCGACCACCGCCAGGTGGGGTAGTTTCTGGATCAGTTCGCCGCGGAGCCTGGAGATCATATTCCAAACTATCGCATCCTGCCCCGCAGGATGCTCCCCTCGGTTGACCACTGGGCCCGGGCTCCGGGCCCGATCCCGCCCCAGGCCGTTGGCCCCTCGCCCCGTGGGGTTAGCATCCCCGGGGGTTTGCCCCACAATCAAGGCATGTTCGAGGATCGTCGGCAGTGGTGGTGGTACTGGGGGGCTTGGGCCCTCCTCGCGGTCTATAACACCACCTGGGACCTGGCCCTCCGGACCTCCAAGACCAACTGGTGGTCGGACTGGTTCATGCTCCTTCAGATGAACGTCGCCCAGATCCTCGTCTGGGCCCTCCTTGGATTCGGTTTGCTGGCGGTGGCCCGGCGCTTCCCCATCGAGGGGTTCGAGTGGGCCAACTGGCGCAGCTGGCGGGTGCTCAGCCTCCATTTCGGTGCGAGCTTCCTGGCGACACTGGCGGGCCTGTTCGGGACCTTTCTCGTGGCGATCGCCTTTTCTCGCTTGGAGCGGGGCACCTTTTACGAATGGAACCTTTTGGAATCCCTGCGGACCCCCCGATTCTGGCTGGGCTATGAGGACTTCCTGAAACGGTACTTCCATACCAATTTCCTGGTGATGCTGGCCCTGCTCGGCGCCTACCACATGGTCCTGGCCCACCGTCGCTACAAGCGGAGGGAAGTCGAGGCCGCCCAGCTGGAGAAGGCTTTCATGCAGGCCCAGAACCAGGCCCTCCGCATGCAGTTGCAACCGCACTTCCTCTTCAACACCCTCAACTCCATCGCGGCGCTCGTGCACATCGACCCCGACATGGCCGATCGCATGATCGCCCGCCTGGGAGACCTGCTGCGCCTGAGCCTGGACCAGAGCGGGCAGCAGGAAGTCACCCTCGCCCAGGAGGCCCAGTTCCTGGAGCGCTACCTGGCCATCGAGCGCCTGCGCTTCCAGGATCGTCTCACCATCGGCATCGAGATCCCCGAGGAACTCACCCGGTGCAAGGTGCCCAGCTTCGTCCTGCAGCCCCTCGTGGAAAACGCCATCAAGCACGGCGTGGGCGCTAGCGCCACGGGCGGGCACATCGCCGTTCGTGCCCGGACGGAGGATGGGATGCTCTGCCTTGAGGTGGAGGATGATGGCCCCGGCTTCGTGACGAGCCCGCGCCCGGGTCACGGTATCGGAACCGGGAACACGCGTCAGCGTCTCCAGTTGTTGTATGGCGAGGCCCAGAGCTTCGAGCTGCTGAGCATCCCCGGCAAGGGCACCCTTGCCCGGGTTCGCCTCCCGCTTTCCTTCTCCTCACCTGAATCGGGTGAGATCGAGGTGGTCGCATGAGCCTCCGAGCCCTGATCGTGGATGATGAAATCCTGGCCCGCCAGCGCATCCGACAGATGCTGCAGGGCGAGGCGGATATCGAGGTATCGCAGGAATGCTCCAATGGGCTGGAGGCGGTGGAAGCCATCGAAAAGCTCCGTCCCGACCTCGTCTTCCTCGATATCCAGATGCCCGAACTGGATGGCTTCGGCGTATTGGAGGCGGTGGGCCCGGATCGCATGCCCGCCACCATCTTCATCACGGCCTACGATCAGTACGCGGTCCACGCCTTCGACGTGAACGCCGTGGACTACCTCCTCAAGCCCTTCGATAAGGAACGCTTCCAGCGCACGCTGCAGCGCATCCGCGAGGGGAAGGGGAAATCCAACGAGGATCCCCAGAAGATGGAGGATCTCCTCTCGGAGGTCCGGAAGGATCAGCCCTTCCTCGAGCGGATCCTCGTCCGCGTGGGTGAGCGGCAGGCCCTGCTGAAGGTGAGCCAGGTGCAGTGGGTGGAAGCCGAGGACAACTACGTCCGGCTCCACGTCGAAGGCGGCAGCCATCTCCTGCGGCAGACCATGAACGCCATGTCCAAAAAACTGGATCCCCACCAGTTCCGCCGGATCCACCGCAGCGCGATCGTGAACATGGACTACATCAAGGAACTGCAACCCTGGAGCAGCGGCGACTACCTCGTGATCATGCGCGATGGCACCCGCCTCACCCTCAGCCGCACCTATCGCCCCCAGTTCAGCGAGTTGAAATAGGCCCTACTTCGCTCGAGCCAAATATTCTGCCAAGCCGTTCAAGAACATCTGCACGGACATGGTCACCAACGTCATGCCCATGAGGCGTTCCAGGGCCACCAGGCCCCGTTCCCGCAGCAGCCGATGCAGGGCGGAACTGGAGAGCAGGATCACCACCGAGGCCCCCCAGGCCGCCGTCATGGCCCCCCACCACTCCACCATCCGGTGGGGCTCCCGCGACACGAGCAGCAGCAGTGCCGCCAGCAACGAAGGCCCCGCCACCAAGGGGATCGCCAGGGGCACGATGAAGGGCTCCGATTCCGCCGCCTCGTCCGCCTTCTCCCGCTTCTCCTCCTCCGGCGGGAAGATCATCTTCAGCGCAATCAGGAACAGGATGATCCCCCCGGCGATGCTGATGGATTCGTGCTTCAGCTGCAGCGCATCCAGCATCCCCTGCCCGAAGAACAGGAACAGCGTCATCACCCCATAGGCGATCACCAGCTCTCGGATGATGATCTTCCGCCGCCGCTCTGAGGACAGGTGACGCAGGGTGGACAGGAACAGAGGGATGTTCCCAAGCGGGTCCATGATCAGGAACAGCATGATCGCCGCTGAATAGAGCTTCACGGACCCTCCAAGACTTCCTTAACGACCCCGAAATCCATTTCCTTAGTTAACTGGAACACGGCAGCTGATCGGGATCGGAGGCTCCAGCTCCGAGAGCGCCGGACCGGTAGGTCCAAGCGAGCGGGAGCACCCTGCGGGGCAGGGTGCGATAGCTGGAGGGACGACCTCGAACTTAAAAATGGTGAGGTCATCCCCTAAACGAAGTACGGCAGCCGAAGCCGCCGTACTGATTACCTTGGTGGAGCTGATCGGGATCGAACCGACGACCTCGTCATTGCGAACGACGCGCTCTCCCAACTGAGCTACAGCCCCAAGGGAAGAACCAGTCTACCAACAAAAACGCCGCCCGGGGAGGGCGGCGTTCAAGGAAGGCAGGAGGGTCTACTTCAGGGATTCCATGATCTCGTCCAGCACGGCCTTGGAGGGGCGCAGGGTCTCGAGATCCTGGTTCACCAGGGGGGTGTCCACGGTGTTCAGGAGGGTGTTGAAGTCGGGCTTCTCGGGGTTGATGTAGAGCAGTCCCGTGAGGAATTCGCCACGGGCGTGGCTGTCCTTGATGGCCTTCATGGCCGAGAGGGCATCGGTGGCGTCGTAGTCGTCCTTCACGTTGCGGAAGGTGACCCTGGATCCGTCGGGGAAGGTGACGGTCTCGGCGGTGCCGGGCTCGATATCCACCTGCTCCAACTCCGCGAACTGAACGAAGTTCAATTCGTGGAGGGGCATCTCGTGGTCCTTGACGTTCTTGTAGGACTTGGTCGAGCTGTCGTGGTTGTTGAAGGTGACGCAGGGGCTGATGATGTCGATGATCGCGGTGCCCTTGTAGGCCATGGCGGCCTTCATGATCGCGTTCATCTGCTTGGGGTTGCCGCTGAAGGAGCGGGCCACGAAGCCGCAGCCCAGCTCGATGGCGAGGGTGACGGGATCGATGGGTTCCAGGCGGTTCACGGCGCCATGCTTGAGCACGGAGCCCTTGTCGGCCGTGGCGGAGAACTGGCCCTTGGTGAGGCCGTACACGCCGTTGTCCTCGATGATGTAGATCATCGGCACGTTGCGGCGGATCATGTGGCAGAGCTGGCCCAGGCCGATGCTCATGGAGTCGCCGTCGCCGGAGACGCCGATGTTCATGAGGCCCTTGTTCGCCATGGAGGCGCCGGTGGCCACGGCGGGCATGCGGCCGTGGACGCTGTTGAAGCCCCAGGCCTGGTTGAAGAAGTAGGCGGGAGTCTTGGAGGAACAGCCGATGCCGGAGTACTTGCCGACCTTGTGGGCCTCGATGTTCATTTCCCAGGCGGCGTTGATCAGCTGCGCGGTGATGGAATCGTGGCCGCAGCCGGCGCACAGGGTGGACTTGCCACCCACGTACTCCTGCTTGGTGAGGCCGATCTTGTTGATGGGAGCGGTAGGGGCGGGGGTCGCGGTCGTCATCTCAAACTCCTCGCTTACTTGCCAGACTTTTCGAAGGCGTTGATCTGATCCACCACGGTCTTGGCATCGAGGGCCAAGCCGTCGTAGTGGAGGACGGATTTGAACTTGGTGGCGGCTTCGGGGTAGAACTCCTTCAGCAGCGCGGCCATCTGGGCGTCGCGGTTCTGCTCCACCACGTAGATGACCTTTTTCTCCTGGATGAAGGTGTCCACTTCGGCGGTGAAGGGCAGGGCGCGCAGGCGCAGGTAATCGGTCTTCAGGCCGGCCTGGGCCAAAAGGTCCTGGGCTTCGATCACCGCGGGATCGCTGGAGCCGAAGGCGAGGACGCCCTTGTCGGAACCGAGGTTCCGGGAGAGGGGCTTGGGCACGTAGGACTTGGCGACCTCGTACTTCTTGCGGAGGCGATCCACGAGGGCGACATAATCCTCGGGCTTCTCGGAGTACTGGGCGTAGCCGTTGTGGCCGGAGCCGCGGGTAAAGTAGGCGCCCTTGCCACCGGGGGTGCCGGGCAGGGTACGGAAGGGGATGCCGTCGCCGTCCACGTCCTTGTAGCGGCCCCAATCCTTGACCTCGTTCAGTTCCTTCTCGCCCAGCACCTTGCCGCGGTCGTAGGGCTTGGTGGGGTAGGGGAAGGGATCGCTGGCCCAGTTCTGCATGCCCAGATCGAGGTCGGTGACGACGAAGATCGGGGTCTGGAAGCGCTCGGCCAGGTTGAAGGCCTCGGAGGAGAACTCGAAGCACTCCTGCATAGTGCCGGGGTAGAGGTTGATGTGGAGGGTGTCACCGTGGCTGCACTTGGCGCAGATCTCGATGTCGCCCTGCATGGTGCGGGTGGGCAGGCCGGTGGAGGGGCCCGTGCGCGCCACGTTGAAGAACACGCCGGGGATCTCGGTGAAGTAGCCGAGGCCGATGAACTCGCTCATGAGGGAGATGCCGGGGCCCGAGGTGGTGGTCATGGAGCGGGCACCGGCCCAGCCCGCGCCGAACACGGCGCCGGCGGAGGCGAGCTCGTCTTCCATCTGGACGACGGCGTAGGTGGCCTTGCCGTCCTTGTCGTGCCGGTACTCCTCAAGGTAGTCGATGAGGGTCTCGGAGAGGCTGGAGGCGGGGGTGATGGGGTACCAGGCCAGCACTTCGACCCCGGCGAACAGGGCGCCCAGGGCGCAGGCCGCGTTGCCATCGAGGATGATCTTCCCGGCGGTCTTGTTGTCACGGGCGACTTTGATCCCCGTCTGGTTGAGGCCGCTCTCCTTCGCCCAGGCGTGGCCGGCTTCGACGGCGCCCTGGTTGATCTCGATGGCCTTCTGCTTGCCCTTGAGCTGCTTGGTGATGGACTTCTTGGTCTCTTCGAGATCGATGTCGAGCATGAACGCGGCGACGCCCACGTAGATCATGTTCTTCACGAGCTTGTGGAGCTTGGGCTCGGGGCAGCAGGCCGTGACGATCTTCTGGAAGGGCACGGGGATGAAGGTGAGGTCGCTGCGCAGGGCATCGAGCTTCAAGGGCTCGTCATAGATCACGAGGCAGCCGGCGTCGGCCTTGGCGATGTCTTCCTTCGCCGTCTCGGGATTCATGAGGATCAACAGCTCGTTGCCGGCCTTTCGGGCCACGTAGCCGTCCTTGTTGGCGCGGATGGTGAACCACGTGGGCAAACCCGCGATGTTGGAGGGGAAGAGGTTCTTGCCACTCACGGGAACGCCCATCTGGAAGATGGAACGCATGAGGACGGTGTTGGCCGTCTGCGACCCGGAACCATTTACGGTGGCCACCTGGATCGAGAAATCATTGATCTTCGTGGCCGCAAGCGCGGTGGACATGGGGCTCCTTCCCTTCTCAAGCGGCGGAACGGGAAATCCCGCCACACATGGACATGGCCACCCAGTATGCCAGAGCGAATCCGGAGCGGCCGAACCCTAATTTCGGACTAAGCAGGACAAGTGTTGATCTTGGTTACAAGCCGGGCGAAAAAAAGCGTAAAAAAAGGGATTGACGCATGCCTGGGCGAATCGTAGCTTTGAGCCCATGAAAGCCCATGACCTGACCAAACGCCAGAAGGCGGTGATCGCCTTCATCGCTGATTTCCTGGAGGCGGAGGGGCGCAGCCCCACCCTCACGGAAGTGGCCAAGGGCGTGGGGTCCAGCGCCGTGAGTACGATCCACAAGCACGTGCAGCACCTCATCGAGAAGGGATTGCTCGAGCGGAGCCATGGCAAGGGCAACAACCTCGTGGTGGCCAAGGCCTGGGCCACGACCGGCGGCCAGGCCGCCGCGCCCAAGGCGGAACCCCCCGCCCAAGCTGGGGCCCGCCTGATCCCCTTCTGCGGCGATGTGGCCGCGGGCGCGCCGCTGATCCCCGAGACCCGGGCCCTGCCCATCGAAGTGCCCAACAGCATCCACCGCAACCGCGACGAGATCTTCGTCCTGCGTGTCCGAGGTGAATCCATGGTGGAGGACGCCATCCTGGATGGTGACCTGGTGGTGCTGCAGCGCCGCGGTGAATACCGCAACGGGGACCGCATCGTGGCCCTCATCGATGGTGAGGAGGCCACTCTCAAGGAGTACCGGAAGGACCCCAAAGGCGTCTGGCTCGTGCCCCACAATCCGGAGCTGAAGCCGTTGCTCTACTCCGCGGACCGGATCCAGATCCAGGGGCTCGTCATCGGCATCATGCGCAGCTGCTGATCCGCAGCCGGCCTCAGGTGAGGTCGGCCCTGATCGCGGCGCCCATCTCCTGGGTGGATAGGTTGCCGCCGAGGTCGCGCGTGGCTGCGCCACCTTGGAGGGCCTTGGCCACGGCCTGATCAACCCGCTCTGCTTCTGCCGACCAGCCCAGGTGCCCGAATAGGAGACCGAGGGAGAGGATCGCGCCGGTGGGATTGGCCTGATCCCTGCCGACGAGGTCGGGCGCGGAGCCATGCACGGGCTCGGCGAGGGCGTGGCAGCGGAAGGGGCGATGGGGGGCGTAGCTGAGGCTGGGGGCCATTCCCATGCCGCCCATGAAGGCTGCCGTGAGGTCGCTGATCAGATCGCCCAGGTAATTGTCGGCGGCGATGACGCCGAAGGGGGTGGGGTCTTGAACGAGGGCGCAGAGCAGGGCATCGGCATGCATCCCGCGGGCTGCGACCTCCGGGTGCTTCGCCTTCAAAACCTCAAAGCGCGCCACCCAAAGGCCATGGCCGAACTTCAGCACGTTGGCTTTATGGGCGAGGGTGAGGGGGGCACCGAGCGTCTCGGCCCGCCGGAACGCTTCGTTGAGCAACCGGTCCACGGCGGCCTCGGTGTGGATGGCGAGGTCCACGGCGTGGCCTCCTTCCCGTGTGCCCTGCAGGCAATAGAGGCCTTCCGTGTTCTCCCGGAACACCTCCAGCCGCTGGGCCTCCACGGATCGATCCCGCAAGGGGCTGTGGGAAGCAAGGAAGGGGGTGCAGGGGCGCCAGTTCACGGCCAGCTGCAGGTCCTGCCGGAGCCTGAGGAGGATGCCCTCCGCATGCCGGCCATCGGGGATCCGGGGATCGCCGACGGCGCCGAAGATCACCGCGTCGAAGCCATCCCGAAGACGGGAAAAGGTGGCATCCGAGAGTGTCTCGCCCGTTGCGAGATAATGATCGGCCCCTTGGGGGAAGTGCTCCCATGCCAGCTTCCGGCCCCGATTCCGGGCCCACTCCAGCAGCGGGAGGGCTTCCGCCAGTACCTCCGGCCCCACCCCATCCCCGGGGATCACCGCCAAGCGGGTCATGTCCACGATACCTGGTGCACTCATGAGGTCCGACTCTGACATACTCGCCCCGAATCGAGGTGTGACATGAGGAAGGGAGTCGCAGTCATGGGGATCCTGAGCTTGCTGGGTCTGAACGCATCCGCCAGCGATCTGACCGTGGGGACCAAGGCGCCGGCCTTCGAGGCCCAGGATCAGAACGGCAAGACGGTGAAGCTCTCCGATTTCGCAGGGAAGCAGAACGTCGTCCTCTATTTCTATCCCAAGGACGATACCCCGGGCTGCACCAAGGAGGCCTGCAGTCTGAGGGATGGTCACGGCGCGATCCTGGCCACGGGTTCCGTGGTGCTCGGGGTCAGCGGAGACGACGTGAAGAGCAAGAAGGCCTTCGCGGAGAAGTACCACCTTCCCTTCAGCATCCTTGCGGATCCGGAAAAGAAGATCTTGGAGGCCTATGGCGTGAAGATGGCCCTCATCGGTCTCGCACGCAGGGTCACCTTCATCATCGACAAGACGGGTACCATCCGTCACATCGTGACCGAGGTGAACACCGCCGCCGCGGACAAGCAGGTGCTGGAACTGCTGAAGTCGCTCTAGGAACGCCTCCAAGTAACCCATGGGGTTCCCCTTCCTTGCGGGGTGGGACCCTGGCTAGACTGGAAGCCCTCCCGAGGTCCAGGAATGGTGTTTTTTAACCACGCCACGCGTCAGATGACAGCCAAGATCGTTTACTACGGTCCGGGCCTGTGTGGGAAAACGACCAACCTCAACACCATCTATGGGAAGACCTCCAAGCAGGCCCGCGGTGAGATGGTGAGCCTCAACACCGAGACGGACCGCACCCTGTTCTTCGACCTGCTGCCCATGGACGTGGGCACCGTGGGTGGTTTCAAGACGAAGCTCCAGCTCTATACGGTGCCCGGCCAGGTCTTCTACAACAGCACCCGCAAGCTCGTGCTCAAGGGCGTGGATGGCATCGTGTTCGTGGTGGATAGCCAGACGGCCATGTCGGACGCCTGCAAGGACAGCTTCCTCAACCTCCAGGAGAACCTGAAGGAGCTTGGGCTGGAGCTGAAGGACATTCCCATCGTCTTCCAGTGGAACAAGCGCGATCTCAAGAACGTCGTGCCCGTCGAGGAACTCGAAGCCCACTTCAATTCGATGAACCTTCCCAGCTTCCAGTCGGTGGCCTCGGATGGCGCGGGGGTCTTCGAGACCCTGAGGGGCATCACGCGACTCGTGCTCGGGCACATCAAGACCCACGTGCTCGGCGAAGGCGCCGCGCCCGCGGCCAAGCCGGCTCCCGTTGCCGCCGCCGCTTCCGGTGCCGAAGCGTTGAACCTCTCGGATCTTCCCGCGGTTTCCGATCTGCTGGAGCTGAACACGAGCGTGGTGGAAGCCGCCATGGAAGCGGCCCCCGATGAACTCACCGACACGGGCCTGAACATCGAAGCGCCGGAATTGCCCGAGCACCCCTCCGCGCTCGGCTCGGAACCCCTTCCTGATACGGAGGATGCCGATTCCCTCTTGGGGGAGGCGCCCGTGTTCGATGAGCCTGCCCAGGCAACCCCGGAGTTCGACGAATCCCTCGTGGAAGCTCCCGCCTTCGATGCGCCGGCTGCGCCCGAGCTCGAGCCCGAGCCCGTGCAGGTGCAGGCCCCTCCCGCGGTGGAACCGCCCCACCCACCCGTGCCGACCATGATCATCCCCAAGGCCACGGCGAAGCCCAAGATCCCCACCATGGACAAGGGCGCCATCGACAGCCTGATGGGGGAACTCACGCAGGTGGGCCGACTCGGAGCCCCTTCGGTGCTGCGGCTGGATGTGCCCGATATCGAGGGGGATGTGGAAGTCGTGGTGCAGGTGATGAAGGCCGGCCAAGTCATCGCCGAGCAGCGCCAGGTGCGCCCCGCGCCGCGAAAGGGCATCACCTCGAAGCTCTCGGTGGAGCTCAAGCGCAGCTGATGCTCCGGCCCTCGCAGTGCTTCCTCACCGTGCTCCTGGGCGTGGGCGCCCTGTCCGCGCAAGCTCCGGCCTGGTGGACCCGGCTGCAGGCCCGGCCCAGCCTGGAGGCCGCTTTCGCGCAGGAGGGGGAGAGCGCCGTCTTCGGGAAGGTGAGCCGCGAAGGCACCCTGCGTCTCGCACCGGGGGGCCGACTCCGGGTGGCCTACACCCGCGGCCTGCTCATCCTCTGCGATGGCAAGCGGCTCATCCAGTTCGACCCCGACACCCGCAGCGCCCAGCGCCTGGATCTGAAACGGGCCCTCGCGGAAGTTCCCCTGCTGACCGTCCTGATGGATCCCCGGGAGGTGGAGCGGCATTTCCGCATCGCCTTCCAGGGGGAGCGGGTGACCCTGACCCCCAAGGAACCCGGAATGCCCACCCTGGAAGCGGAGGGCAGGGGGGGCTGGCCCGAGCGCTTCCAGTGGACGGATGCCACGGGAGCCCGTCAGGTCCTGCGCCTCAAGGCCCCGCGCGCTTCCAAGGAGGATGCCGCGAGCTTCACGTTCGTCCCGCCCCCGGGCACCCGGTGGGCCGAGAACTGATAGGCAGGCTGTAGGCTGGAGACTTCAGACTGGAGGCTTGAAATCGCGGTGCGACGTAGCTCCGCGATGGGTCCGACTCCGGCCGCAAGAAACGCTTTGGCCGTCACCTCCTCTGGCCTCCAGCCTCCGGCCTACGCTCTGCCCTTCGCCGCCGCCTTGCGGATGAACTCCACCACATCATCGGTGCTGGTGCCGGGCTGGAAGATCTCCTGGATGCCGGCGGCCTTGAGGCCAGGGATGTCGGCGTCGGGGATGATGCCGCCCGCGAACACCGGCACGTCATCCGCGCCCTGTTCCTTCAGGAGGCGGAGGATTTCGGGAAAGATCTGATTGTGGGCGCCACTGAGGATGGAGAGCCCGAGCACGTCCGCGTCCTCCTGCACCACGGCCGCCACGATCTGGGCGGGCGTCTGGCGGAGGCCGGTGTAGATCACCTCCATTCCGGCATCACGCAGGGCCCGGGCGATCACCTTCGCCCCCCGGTCGTGCCCATCGAGGCCGGGCTTGGCGATGACCACGCGGATGGGGGCTTGGGACATGGGAACTCTCCAACAACCTTCTAGTTTGCCTCAATTGCCGAAGGGCCGCTTCTCGAAGACGTCGCTGATGCGCTGGCCATCCCAGCGGTAGCAGAGGAAGCGCACATGGCGGCAGTGGCTCAGGCCCTTGGGAGACCAGGCCGCGAGGCACTCGCCCCCGGCCAGGCGCACGCTGTCATAGGCCACCCCCCTCACGCCTTCACCCCTCAGGCGGGCGGCGAGGGTCTGGGACGCGGCGTAAGAATCCGGATCGTAGACCTGCGGCAGCTTTTGTCCGCGGAGATCCTGGTAGGTCCCCTTGGCCCGCAGGGAGAGCACCCGCAGGTCCAGGTCCAGGGGCTCCAGGCCGCCGTTCCGGCAGAAGGCCTCCTGGTGGAAGCGGGTCTCGGCGATGGCGACGTCCATCGTGCGGCCCGCGTAGAGGGCGCCGAAGGCGGCGGTGGAGAAGCGGCCGGGCCGGGGGTGGGTGAAGGGGGCCATGAGAAAAGAGGCCCCGGGGCCGTGCACCCGATCTTCGATCCGAACCTGGGCCAGATCCCCCACTTCGTCGAGGAACCGTGGATTGGTCAGGGCCTCCAGGGCCGCGAGGGCCTCCCAATCCGCGGGGTCCGCCAGCTCCTCGAAGAGGTTCACGGCGGGGAAGCGGGTTGAGATGATGCGCCAGGCCTGCCACTTGAGGTCTAGAAGCGTGTCCAAGTGACTCAACGTGGCCCCCATGGGTTGCTTGGACACGCTCCTAAAGCGGGCGGGCCGCTCACCAGATTCCCCGGGCCGCATCCAGGTGGCGGCGCACATCGGCCAGATCCACCATGCGGCCCTGGAGCAGGCGCTCCAGGGGGGGGCGGCCGCCGAACAACGGATCCCCATTGGGTTTCTGAACCCAGGCCAGGGCCTGCCGCGCCTCGGGGATGAGGATCTTGAGGGCTTTCCAGATGCCCAGCAGGTAGCTCAAGCGTTCCAGGGTGTCCCGGGAGAGCCCCGTGGGCGGCGCTTTCCGCCAGCGGTGCAAGGTGGCTCTCGAAGGGCTACCCAGGAGGATCCGCTGCTCCTCGAAGCCCAGCCCCCAGAGTTCGGCCATCCGGAAGAAGGCCCGCAGGCCCACGCCGGCCAGCTCGTGGGAGGGGCGGGGCTCGGCGAGGGGTGAGGGCATGGGAGGCTCCAGGCCCAGGATGGTCCAATTTGAGACAAATTCAATAAATTCATCTCAAATGAGAGTCACCAGCCTTTGGTCTGCCGAAGGGCCTCGTAGAGCCCGATGGCCGCGGCCTGGGCCACGTTCAGGCTGCGGTGGAATTCGCCCACCATGGGGATCTTCACCAGATCTTCCGGATGGTCCTTGATCAGGTCGTCCGGCAGGCCCCGGGTCTCCCGGCCGAAGACGAGGCCATCGCCATCGGCCCAGGCCACTTGGGTGTGGGTGCGTTGGGCCTTGGTGCTGAAGAGCCGCAGGGGCATGCCGGGATTGCGGGCGCGGAAATCGGCCCAGTCGTCGTAGTGGGTAGGGGCCAGGCGTTCCCAATAATCCAGCCCCGCCCGGCGCAGGTAGTAATCGCTCACCTCGAATCCAAGGGGGTGAATGAGGTGCAGTTTGGCGTCGTTGCTCACGCAGAGCCGGCCGATGCTTCCGGTGTTCTGCGGGATCTCGGGTTCGTGCAAGATGATGTGGAAGCTCAAGGGGATCCCATGTCGGAGTGCATCTTCTGCAAGATCGTCCAGAAGGAGGTGCCTGCCTCCATCGTCTACGAGGACGAGCTGCTTGTCGCCTTCAAGGACATCTTCCCCCAGGCGCCCGTACACCTGCTGATTGTGCCGAAGGCGCACTGCGAGAGCCTATCCCGCATGACCACCGAGGCGGAAATGGCCACTTCCCGCGTGCCCTTCCTGGCCGCCAAGCTGGCCGCAGACCACGGCCTCGTGGGGGGCGGTTGGCGCCTCATCGCCAACACGGGCGCGGATGCCGGGCAAACCGTATTCCATCTGCATTTCCACTTGCTGGGCGGCAAACCCCTGGGCGGGAAACTATGCCAGTAGGCGGAATCAGGAAAGCGGCAGCCTCAAGGTGAAGGCGGCGCCTTTGCCGAACTCGCTCTCCACGGTCACCTCCCCATCCATGAGCCGGGCCAGATGCTTGACGATGCTCAGCCCCAGGCCCGTCCCGGGGATGCCGCGCATGCGCTCGCTGCGCCAGAACCGTTCGAAGATGCGGCCCTGCTCGTTGAGGGCGATGCCGGGACCTTCGTCCTTCACCGTCCAGGCCAGCCAGGCCCCTTCCCGCATCAGGGATAGCTTCACGGCGCTCCCCTCGGGGCTGAACTTCAAGGCGTTGGAGATGAGGTTGTCCAGGAGCTGATGAAGCCGGAGGGGGTCAGCCTTCACCTTCAGTCCCGCCACGTCATGCCCCATCTCCACCTCCAGCTTCATCCGCCGGGATCGGGCGGGCAGGGCGAAGTCGGAGATCACCTGGCGGGCGAAGCCCTCCACTTCGATCTCCAGCACCTCCAACTTCAGCGCGCCCGTTTCGATGCGGCTCAATTCGGCCACATCCTGCAGCAGCAGGCTCATACGTTCGGAGGCGCGGAGGATCGAGCCGAGGCTCTGCTCCCCTTCCTCGCTGACCAGCTTTCCGAGCTGGAGGTTTTCCGCCGCCAGGCGGATGCCCGCCACCGGAGTCTTCAACTCATGGCTCACGTTGGAGATGAACTTCTGGCGAGTGGTCTCCAAGGTCTCCTGACGGGTGACGTCATGCACCGTCAGCAATGCGCCGGGCGCCTGTCCAGGGAAGGTGAAGGGGAACCCCCGCAGCCGCAGGATGCGTGGCGGGCGGTTCAGTAGCCACTCCGATTCCTCACCGGCGTAGATGAGATCGATGGCGGCCAGCGTCTCCGGCTCCCGGAAGAGGTAGAGCAGGGTGCTCCCTTCGGCGACCCGGCTGCCGGTGCCCAGGAGGCGCACCGCCGTGGCGTTGTGGCGGCGGACCACCCGATCGGAATCCAGCAGCACCACGCCTTCGGCCAGGCCTTCCAGCAGGGCCTCGTGCAGCGCTTCATTCCGGGAGGCGGATTCCCGGAGCCGCTCCAACTCGCGCTCCGCCTTGGCCAGGCGGTAGCGCAGCTCCTCGTCTTCCCGGCCCAGCAGGCGGGCCAGCAGAGAGGGGGATGAGGACTCCTCCATCGAGGCTCCAGGGGTCGGGTTTCAGGGGCGGTGCGGGAACACCTGGGGCCAGGATACGCGCCCGGCGTGGGGGGTCGGGGTGACCCTTTCGTAAATTTCCGCCTGAATCCAGGCACTTTCGCTTTTCTTCTGGCTTGTGGGCTATGGAGGGGTTCTTAGACTCGGAAGTGGCCCTCAGTGGACAAAAGTGGAATGAAATGGATCTCAGTGGTTCATTCTCTCACCCCCCTCCGTTCCTGCGGGTTGCATTGAAAGGACGGTCCAGTGCTGCGACTGCGCGGCAATTCCCCGGCCACGGTGGACGAGAAGGGACGCCTCAAGCTCCCCTCCTCCTTCAAGGCCGAGTTGGAGACCTTCGCCACGGGCGAGGGCCAGGGAGCGTCCGCCCACTACCTCACGTCCATGGACGGGCGGTCCGCCCGGTTGTACCCCCTGCCTGTCTGGGAGGCCATCGAGGCCCGGCTGGCCACGCTCCCGTCCACCAATCCCGCCAAGCGCAAATTCCTGGAAGTGACGGCCTACTACGGCAGCGTGGTGGAGCCCGACGCCCAGGGCCGCTTCGTGATCCCGCCCACCCTGCGCGAGGCCGCGCAGCTGGTGGGCGAGGTGGCGGTGCTCGGCCAGATGGATCACATCGCCCTGTGGAACAAGGCTTCCTTCGAGCGTCGGCTCGCCGCGGAACCCCTCAGCCAGGACGATCTGTCCCAGCTGGCGGACCTGGGGATCTGACCATGAACCAGATCCAGCACGTTCCCGTTCTCCTCCAGGAAGTCCTCGACACCCTCCAGCCCTCCGGGGATGCCCGCATCCTCGACCTCACCCTGGGGCTGGGTGGCCACGCTGAGGCCCTGCTGGCCCAGTGCGGCCCCGGCGCCTGCTACCTGGGCGTGGACCGCGATCCCGAGGCCCGGGCCCGCGCCCAGGCCCGTCTGGGTCACGATCCCCGACTCACCATCCTGGCCAGCGCCCACGAGGACGCCTTCGACCACCCCGGCTACCAGGCCTGGAAGGCCGAGCACGCCCCCGAAGGGTTCGACGCCATCCTCGCGGACCTCGGCGTCTCCACCCTCCAGCTGCGCACCGCCGACCGCGGGTTCTCCTTCGCCAACCCCGGTCCCCTGGACATGCGGATGGACACGGAGCACGGACCCACGGCCCTGGAGTGGATCGCGGAACAGGACGACCAGACCCTCGCCGATGCCCTCTACCAGTTCGGCGAGGAGCGGGCTTCCCGCCCCATCGCCCGGGCCATCCTGCGCCGCCTCGCGGCCGGCACCCTCCAGACCACGGCGGACCTGGCCTCTGCCATCTACGAGGTGCTCCCCAAGGAGATCGCCAAGCGCAAGAAGCAGGTCGACCCCGCCACCCGGAGCTTCCAAGCCATCCGCATCGCCGTGAACGGCGAGCTGGCCCGGCTCGGCGCCACGGTGGAGCGGGCCGTCACCCAGCTCAAGCCCGGCGGCCGCCTCGGCGTCATCAGCTTCCACAGCCTCGAGGATCGCATCGTCAAACAGACCCTGCGCCGCCTGGCGGGTACCTACGACGGCCCCGGCCGCGTGGCCCCCGTGGAACTGCCCAAGGTCGTGAAGCTCATCCATCCCGGGGGCCTGGCTCCCACTCCCGAAGAATCCCAATCGAATCCCCCTTCAAGATCGGCGCGCCTTCGCGTCGCTGAACACCTTTAACGGAGCTCCCATGCTCGAGCGCCAGCCCCTCCAGAACCGCCAGATCGAGAGCGAGGGCATCCTCCGGATGCTGCTCCTCGCCCTTGCGCTCGCCATGCCCCTGGGCAGCTTGATCTACCTCCAGGCCCAGAAAAGCAAGCTCGGCTACGAGATGAGCGAGCTGCGCGACCGGCTTCACAAGGAGGAGGAACTCCAACGGAAGCTCCTCCTGGAGCGCAGCCGCTTCCAGCGGGATGAGGAAATCCACGACTACGCCACCCGGAGCGGCCTGCAGCCCCGGAAACAGGGGCACGTCATCAACCGGGCCTTCACCACCGAGGATCAAAAGGTGGCCCGCTTCCGCGCGGTCTCCAGCGAAGAAGTCCTGCGCTGAACTGAATCCAGTCCCAGGCCGTCAGCCGTCAGAGTGGGGAAAGCCCCACCTGGCGGCTGATGGCCGCCCGCCGAGGCCCCGATTTCCGCGATACTGGTAGCCGATCCGCCCATGGCCCTCACCCCGACCTCCAGCTCCCCTCGACGCCTCCTGGGCCGCCCCGAAGCCCGGGATCTGGCCACTTCACGGCTGCCGTGGCTGATGGGCGTCATCCTGCTCTGGGGCGCGGCCATCTTCACGCGCCTGATCTGGCTTCAGGTGGTGCAGCACCGCAAGTACCAGGTTCAGTCGGAGCAGCAGCACACCATCACCGTGCCCGTGCCGCCGATCCGCGGGGAGATCCGGGATCGCCGAGGCGAGGCCCTGGCCATTTCCCTGAAGGCTGAGAGCCTGTTCGCCACCCCCCGATTCTTCTATCCCGACTTCCGAAAGGACAAGGGCGAGCGCGCCTGGGGGAATCCCAACAAGAAGCTGGCCCAGGACGTGGCCTCCCAATTGGCTCCGATCCTGGAACTGCCCAAGGGCGTGGTGGCCGACCGGCTTCTGAAGAAATCTCCCTTCGTCTACCTGGAGCGGCAACTGCCCGCCTCCAAGGTGGCGGCCATCAAGGAGCTCATTTCCAAGGCTGAGGAAGAGGAGGAGGAGGACAAGCCCAACGGCTTCAAGGCCCTCGCCTTCCTGGATGAAAGCCGACGCGTCTATCCCCGCGGCAGCCTGGCCAGCCAGATCATCGGCTTCGTGAACGTGGACGGACAGGGGCAGCTGGGCATCGAACAGACCTCCGAGCAGCTCCTGGCGGGCCGCAAGGGGGAGTTCGTGGCGGCCAAGGATGCCCGCAATCGGCTTCGCCTTCTGCGGGAGCAGTACACCCAGGTACCCGTCAATGGGAGCACCCTGCAACTCACCATCGACAGCACCATCCAGCACATCGTGGAAGAATCCCTGGAAGAAGCCGTCCGCCTCTCCCGCCCCGCCACGGCCTATGCGGTGGTGGTGGATCCGAACACGGGGGAGATCCTCGCCATGGCGGGTACGCCGCGCTTCGACCCGAACCAGCTCCTGCCCCGGAAGTTCCGGTACCGGGGTGAGGGCGACCTGAGCCCCGCCGAGCGGGACGAGCTCAGGCGGGAACTGGATCGCCAACGGGCCGCGCGCAAGGTGCATCCCGTGGAGGATGCCTACGAGCCGGGCTCCACCATGAAGATCTTCACGGCGGCCATCGCCCTGGAAGAGCGAAAGGTCCACCTCGGCGAACGGATCGACTGCATGGGCGGGCGCTGGGTTTACAACGCCAAGCAGAACGCCATCACCGATACTCACCACCACGGGGTACTCACCTTCGAGGAAATCCTCTGGCAGAGCTCGAACGTGGGCGCCGCCAAGATGGGCATCCGCCTCGACCCCGCCACCCACTTCCAGTACCTCCACAAGTTCGGTTTCGGGGAACCCACGGGCCTCAACTTCCCCGGCGAGACCCAGGGCCGCCTGCCCATTCCCGCCGAGTGGAGCGTGCCCACCCAGTACACGCTCAGCTATGGCTACGGCCTCAACGCCTCGCCCCTGCAGGTGCTCATGGCCGGGTGCGCCATCGCCAACGGCGGCAAGTTGATGAGGCCCATCCTCGTGAGCCGGATCTACAACGACAAGGGTTCGCTCCTCAAGGAAGCGAAGCCCGAAGTGCGTTTCACGGTCATGAGCGAGGAGACCAGCGCCCTCATGCGCGAATCCCTCAAGGGCGTCGTGAGCCAGGGCACGGCGAAGAAGGCGAAGCTCGATGGCGGGGTGGAGGCCTTTGGCAAGACGGGCACGAGCCGGAAGATCATCAACGGGAAATACGACCCCAAGCGCCACTTCGCGTCCTTCATGGGATTCTTCCCGGCGGAAGCGCCCCAGTACGCCATCCTCGTGATGCTGGATGATCCCGCGGGTGACGCCGATGGCGGCAGCGTGGCCGCTCCGGTCTTCAAGCGCATCGGCGACGCCATCCTGCGATATCGCCAGGGCGGCGGCGATGCCGAGCGTGGCGCGGATCTGAAGCTCTCCCTGCGGGACTGGCCCGTGGGCGAGACCGATGAGGCCGTGGTCCACATCCAGGAGGGGCGCGTGCCCTCGCTCCGGGGGCTCAGCCTCAAGGCGGCCATCCAGCGCATCGTGATGGCCGGCGGGGTGCCCAGGGTGGAGGGCCATCCCGAGGGCCTCGGCGCCGCCCAGGTGAAGGCGCAATCGCCCGAGCCGGAGGCGGATCTGAAGCCCGGCGGTGTGGTCATCATCAGAATGGGGGCCCCGTGAGGTTCGGAGATTTGCTGGCGGGTCAGGGTGCGGTGACGATCCAGGGCGCCGATGCCGAAGTCGTGGATCTCACCTGCGATAGCCGGGAGGTTCAGCCCGGCTGGGTCTTCGTGGCACTCAAGGGTGAGAAGTCCCATGGCGCCGACTTCATCCCCGCGGTGATCGCCAAGGGGGCCGCCGCCGTGATCCTGGATGACCCCGCCCGGCCCTTGCCGGGAGGCGTGGCCGCCGCGCTGATGCCCGGAGCCCGCGCCGGGATGGGCCTCCTGGCCAAACGCCTGCACGGCGCCCCGGATGAACGGCTCACCCTCATCGGCGTGACGGGCACCAATGGAAAAACCACCACCACCACGCTGATCCGCCAGCTGCTGCGGGCCTCGGGCATCGGCTGCGGATTGGTGGGCACGGTGGTCAATGCCGCGGGGGACCGCGAAGAGGAAGCCGTCCGCACCACGCCGGAGAGCCCCAGCTTCTACCGATGGCTCCATCGCAGCTTGGAGGCGGGTGACCCGGCTTCCGCCGTCGAGGTGAGCAGCATCGGCCTGGAGTTGGGCCGCGTGGCGGGAGCCCGCTTCAAGGTCGGTGTCTTCACGAACCTCACGCAGGACCACCTGGACTTCCACGGCGACATGGAGACTTACTTCCAGGCGAAACTCCGCCTCATCGACAGGTGCGATCGATTCCTCGTGAACGCGGATGACCCCTACGGCCAACGGCTCCTCGCCGAAGGGCGGCACCGGAGCTATGGGCTCGAGCATTCGGCGGACTATCGGATCACCGATCTCGAGGAATCCGCCACGGGCACCCGCTTCACCCTGGTGACTCCCGGGAGCTCCCATGCCGTGGCGAGCCCGCTGCTGGGGCGCTTCAACGTCTACAACCTGCTGGCCGCCCTGGCGGCCGTGGCGGAAGCGGGCTTCGACCTCGCGGAGCTCCTGCCTGGCGTGCCTAAGCTCACGGGGGCGCCGGGTCGCCTGGAGCGCGTGGACTGCGGGCAGGCCTTCGGCGTGATGGTGGACTACGCCCACACCCCCGATGCGCTCCAGAAGCTGCTGGCGGCGGGCAAGGCCCTGCTGCCCGCCGGAGGCCGCCTCCACGTGCTCTTCGGGTGCGGGGGCGAGCGCGATCGCACCAAGCGTCCCCTCATGGCCGCCGCCGTGGCCGCGGGGGCCGACGTCATCTGGCACAGCACGGACAACCCCCGGAACGAGGCCATCGAGCAGATCCTGGACGACGCCATGCCGGGCATCCCCGAGCCGATCCGAACCGACCCCGCCCGGTACCACCGCATCGCCGATCGCGCCGTGGCCGTGCGCGAGGCCCTGGCCGATTGCCGGCCCGGGGATCTGCTCCTGCTGGCGGGCAAGGGCCATGAGCCCTATCAGGAGATCGCCGGCGTGAAGCACCCCTACAGCGATCGCGGCGCCGTGGAAGCCGCCCTGGGGAGCGCCCGATGATCGCCGCCCTGCGCCCCGTCCTCCGCCGCGACCTCGACACGCTCGAGCGGGAGCTCGCCCTCTATCCCGACGACGCCAGCCTGTGGGTGGCGGTGCCCGGTCAACCCACCGCCGGCGGCAACCTCGCCCTCCACTTGGCCGGCAACCTCCGCCACTTCATCGGCGCCACCCTGGGAGGCACCGGCTACGAGCGGCAGCGGGAACTGGAGTTCAACACCACGGGCCTGAGCCGGGAGGCCGTGATCGCGGAGGTGCGCCGGGCCGCCGCGGAGGTGGAAGCCACGCTGGCCGGCCTGGATCCGGCGCGGCTCACCGCGACCTACCCGCTCGAAATCCAGGGCCTCCGGCTGGGCACCGAGGTCGTGCTGCTGCACCTGGCCACCCACCTCGCCTTCCACCTTGGCCAGGTGGACTACCACCGCCGGGCCGTCACCGGCGATCGCACCTCGGCGGGACCGCTGGCCCTGGCACCCTTGGAGTCCCGATGAGCGGCGGCTTCACCTTGGCCGAAGCGGCCGCGCGCATCGGCGCGAAGCTCAGGGGCGAGGGCGGCCACGTGCCTTCGGCCCTCTCCATCGACACCCGCACGATCCAGCCCGGGGAGTGCTTCGTGGCCCTGCGCGCCGAGCGGGACGGGCATGACTTCGCCGCCCAGGCCGTGGCCAAGGGTGCCACCTCGTTGCTGGTGGATCACTTCCTCGATCTGCCCGTGCCGCAGCTCGTGGTGGGGGATACCCTCGCGGCCATGCAGGCCTGGGGCCAGGCCCGCCTGGAGGCCGTGCGGCCCCGGGCCGTCTTCGGCATCACGGGCAGCGTCGGCAAGACGAGCACCAAGGAACTGCTGGCCAGCGCCGTCTCCGGCTGGAAGACGCCCGGCAATCGCAACAACACGATCGGCCTGCCCCAGGCCCTCGCCACCTTGCCGGCGGGGCAGGGCGCCGCGGTGCTGGAGATGGGCATGAGCACGCCCGGGGAGATCCGCCGCCTCACGGAGATCGCGCCCCTGGATTTCGGCCTCATCACCCTGGTCGGCACCTCGCACATGGAGAACTTCACGGAAGGCCAGGAGGGCATCGCCAGGGCCAAGGGCGAGCTGGTGGCGGGGCTCCGTCCCGGAGGGGCCTGGGCGCACCTGAGCACGGATGCGTGGTGTGCCTGGATCGCGAACCAACCGTGGGCCGCCCACGCCCTGTCCGTGCCCGTTGGGCCCGGCTCCGACTTCGGTTGGGAAGCCTGGCGGTCCCTCGGCCCCCGGGGCGAGGCCTTCACGCTGCGCACGCCGGAGCACCGGGCCCCCGTGGCGATCCAGTTGCGGGGCGAGCATCAGGTCCGTAACGCCGCGTTGGCCGCCACGGTGGCCCTGCTGGCGGGCTGGAAGCTGGATGAGGTGGTCGCCGGGCTGGGCAAGGCCGAGCCCGAGTGGGGGCGCGGCCGGCTCACGGCCCTGAGGGGCGGCGGCTTGATCCTCGATGAAAGCTACAACGCCAGCCCCGATAGCATCCTGGCCTGCGGCGCGAGCCTGATGGAGCTGCCGGGCGGCGAGCCCGTGGCGGTGCTGGGGGGCATGCGGGAGCTGGGGAGCACCGCGGCGGAAGCCCACCGGCGCGTGGGCGCGGGGCTCAGGGCCCTCGGGATCCGGCGCCTCCTCGCCTTTGGGGAACATGCCCCGGCCTATGCCGAGGCCTTCGGGCCGGGCGGCCGGGCTTTTCCGGATTTCGAATCCCTGCGCGATGATGAAGCAGGTCTCCCGACCCTTTCCCCGGATGCCCGCGTCCTCGTGAAAGGCAGCCGTTTCTATCGCACCGAACGGGCGGTGGAGTGGCTCCAATCCCAACTCGCCTGACCCCTGACTTCTGAATTTGGACTCCCATGCTGCTCTGGCTCTTCCTTCACTTTCGCGACTCCCTGAAGGGCCTCTCGGTCCTCCGCTACATCACCCTCCGGGCCGCCATGGCCGCGGCCACGGCGATGGTGCTGAGCCTGATCCTGGGCCCCTGGCTCATCCGCACCCTGCGGCGCCTCAAGATGGGCCAGCACATCCGGCAGGAGGGCCCCCAACATCATCAGGGCAAGTCGGGAACGCCCACCATGGGCGGCCTGCTCATCCTCGTGGTCATCGCCCTCAGCACCCTCATCTGGGGTGACCTGAGGAGCGGGGCCATCTGGATGTGCCTACTTGCGCTCCTGGGCTTCGGCACCGTGGGGGCCTTCGACGACGCCAAGAAGCTCATGAAGAAGCAGAACCTCGGCCTCACCTCCTGGCAGAAGATGGGGCTGCTCACGGTCATCTCGGTGACGGTGGCCTGGGTGATCCTCCACTTCGACATCCGCGGCGCGAACACGAGCCAGCTTTCGGTGCCCTTTTTCAAGAACTTCAAGCCGGACGTGGGTTACCTCCTCATCCCCTGGATCTGGCTCGTGATGGTGGGCACCAGCAACGCCGTGAACCTCACGGACGGCTTGGATGGCCTCGCCGCCGGCGGCGTCCTCATCGTCACCGTCACCTTCGCGATCCTCTGCTACGTGGGCGGCCACATCAAGATGGCCCAGTACCTCCTCGTGCCCCACGTGCCGGGCGCCGCCGAGGTCACCGTGTTCCTGGGCGCCATGGCGGGGGCCTGCCTGGGCTTCCTCTGGTACAACGCCCACCCCGCCGAGGTGTTCATGGGCGACACGGGCTCCCTGGGCCTGGGTGGCGCGCTGGGCACGGTGGCCGTCATCACGAAGCAGGAACTGCTCCTCGTCATCGCCGGTGGCCTCTTCGTGCTGGAGGCCTTCAGCGTGATCCTGCAGGTGGGCAGCTACAAGCTGCGCGGCGGCAAGCGCATCTTCCGCATGGCCCCCTTCCACCACCACATGGAGCTGGGCGGCCTCGCGGAGACGAAGGTGGTGATCCGGCTCTGGATCACGGCCATCGTCTGCTGCATCCTCGCGCTCAGTTCGTTGAAGCTGAGGTAGGTGCCGGCATCCGAATGGCGCAGTTCCCTTCTACCCATTCGGTCCGGTGCCTTGGCAACTCTCGATGCTAGGTGATGAACGGTGATAAAAGCTGGAACACCGGGCTCCATCACCGTTCATCACCGGCTTTCTAGTGTCCTTTTCGGCCTAGAGGCTTGCCGGCGTTCCGGGCCACAGCGGCGCCACCTTCAGCGGCTGCGGCTGGCCGAAGACGTAGCCCTGGCCCCAGGGCACGTCCGCGTCGATGACAGCCTGGAGCTCCTCGGCGGTCTCGATGCCCTCGGCGATGAAGCCGATGCACATACGCTGCGCGAACACGGAAAGGGCGTTCAGCAGCGCGGCTTGGTAGGGGCGGCGGTGGGCCTGCTCCACGAGGGAGCGGTCGGCCTTGATGAAGTCGGGGGCCAGTCGGGCCATGTGGGTGAGGCTGGCCACGCCGGCGCCCAGGTCATCCACCGCCAGTTGGAGGCCGTGGCTGCGCAGGCTCTTGGCGCAGTTCTGGAGGAGATTCAGGTCGTGGATGCCGTGGCTCTCGGTGAACTCCACCACCACGTTCAACGGGGGGATCTGAAGGTCGCTGAGCCAACCCTGGAGCCTGCCCCAGAAGCGCGGGCTCTCCAGGGTCATGGGCTCCACGTTGATGAAGTGGAGGCGGCTGGAGGGGGGCTGGTCGCGCAGGGCCCTGAAGGTGGATTCGAGGCAGACCAGATCCACGTCCAGGCGCGTGGCGTCGTCGAGGTTCACGAAGTCCAGATCCGCGAGGGTGAGGAGCCGGCCCCTGGGGTCCACGAAGCGGGTCAGGTACTCCTGGGCCACCGGCTCCAGGGTCCGGAGGCCGAGCACCGGCTGGGCGTGGGCCTGCAGGGCCTGCTTGCCTTCCAGGATCGCCCTCAGCAGGGGCGCATTGCGAGACGTCATGACCTTCGAGTGTACTCCGGGCGATGGGGCGCGTCGCGGGTTACGCTGGGAGTGGAGGAACCATGGCCAGGACCTTGGTGGTGGGTGCGGGACGATCGGGGTTGGCTGCGGTGCGTCACCTTCGAAACCGGGGGCGCGAGGTCGTGCTCACCGACCGCATGGCCGAACCCGGGGAACACCTCGAGCGGGAGCTGACCACTTTGGGGGTGGCGGGCGTGTGGGGTGATCACCCTCTGAGCCTCCTCGAGAATTGCGGAGAGGTCATCCTGAGCCCGGGGATTCCTCGCAGCGTTCCCTTCATCCTTGAAGCCCTGGCACGTGGAATTTCCGTCATCGGTGAAATCGAGCTGGGGCACCGCGCCCTGCGGGCCCGGAACGATGGCGGCCGGGTGCTGGCCATCACGGGCACCAATGGCAAGAGCACCACCACGGATCTCTTGGCCCACCTGTTGCGCGGCGCCGACCTTCCCGCCGCGGCCTGTGGCAACCTGGGCACGCCCTTCGTGGAGGCCGTGGATTCGGCTGCGCCGGGGACCCGCTTCGCCCTGGAACTGAGCAGCTACCAGCTGGAGAGCCTCTGTACCTTCCACGCGGAAGGCGCGGCCTTCCTCAATCTCACGCCGGATCATCTGGCGCGGTACGGCACGTTGGAGCCGTACCGGCAGGCCAAGCTGCGCATCTTCGAGCGGCAGACGGAGGCGGATCTGCGCGTGGTGCCCGCCGCCGCGCCCGAGCTCTGGAGGGACGCCCCGGGTAGGGCTGCCACGGCCACCTTCGGATGGGGGGAGCCCGAGGGCCCCGGCGCCTTCTGCGATGCAGCGGGCCTCCTCAAAGTGAATGACAGGGATGGATCCGTGACGGCCCTGCTGCACCGCTCCGAGCTCCGCATCCCCGGGGATCACAACGTGGAGAATGCGCTCGCGGCGCTGCTCCTGGCCTGGCACGGCGGCGCCGCGCTGCCCGTGATCGTGGAGGGTCTCAGGACCTATGGGGGCCTCGCCCACCGCATCGCCCTCTGCGGGGAACGGGGAGGCGTGAAGGTCTACAACGACTCCAAGGGCACCAATGTGGACGCGACGTTGATCGCCCTGCGCGCGTTGCCAGGCCCCCTCGTCCTGCTCCTGGGAGGCGAGGACAAGGGCGCGAGCTACGCGCCATTGCGTGCCGCCATGGAGGGCAAGCTCCGCCGGATCATCTTCCTGGGAGACGCCATCCCGCAGCTGAAGCGGGATCTCGGGGACCTTCCCCACGACGAGGTGTGGGATTTCGATGTGGCCGTGGCGCGAGCCCTGGGCTTGGCCCAGCCCGGGGATCAGGTGCTGCTGAGCCCCGCCTGCGCCAGCTTCGACCAGTTCAAGAATTTCGAGGAACGAGGAGAGCGCTTCGAGGCGCTCGTCCGGGGTTGGGCGAAGGTCTAAGGGCTGATCCCGCGCTCAGCGCTCCGGCAGGGGTTCCGCTTCCGTGCGCTCCACGGCGAGCAGCACCACCGCCACGAGAATGAGCCCGGCGCCCAGGGCTTGCAGGGGCGTGGGGATTTCGTGCAGCAGCAGCGCACCGAAACACGCGGCGGAGATGGGCTCTGTGGTGCTGACCATGGCCGCCTTGGGGGCGCCGATGCGGGCGAGGCCCGCCAGGTGGAGGGGAATGGGGAGAACGGTGCAGAGCAGGGCGATGCCCACCAAGGGCTTCCACGCTTGCAGGGCGAGCGCGGGCTGCCAGGCGTGGGAAATCAGCGCCCATCCCAGGAACCCGAAGCCGGCGGTGGTGATGACGCAAGCGGCTACGACAAGCGTGGGCAGGCCCCGTTGCACCCGCTCGCCTAGGAGCAGGTAGATGGTGTAACCCACGGCGGTGGCAAGGCCCATGAGCACGCCCAGGGTATCGGTGGCCCCACCCAGCCGACCCACGGCCAGCGCGGTGCCACCAAGGGAGAGCGCGAGGGCGAGCCCATCCCGGCCCGTGAAAGGGTGGCGCCCCCGAAGCCAGGCGGCGACGGCCACGAGGGCGGGGTAGAGGTAAAGCAGCACCGCCGTGAGAGCCACGGGAATGCGCCGGGCGCTGAGGAAGTAGAGCCCAGCTTCCACCACGTAGAGGCCGCCCATAGCCATGAGGCCCAGGGTGGTTTTCAGAGGCAACCGCACGGGGGTTCCCCGCGCCAGGAGCCACGTCCAGAGCACGGCCGCGGCCAGGAGGAAGCGGAAGGCCAGCAGCGTGGGCACGCCCAGGCCCAAGGCCGCGGCCTGGCGATTGAAGATGGAGAGCAGGCCGAAGGCCAGACCCGATGCGGCGACGAGGAGGATCCCCGTGAATTTGCGTCTGGCTTCAGACACCAAAGGGCTTCAGCGCTTCGTCGACCTTCAATGCCATGGCGCGATCCTGGGCGGTCACTCCTCCGGCATCGTGGGTGGTGAGCTTGATGCGGACGTAGCCCCAGCCGAAGGCGAGGTCCGGGTGGTGATTGGCGGCCTCGGCGGGTCCCACGAGGGCGGAAACCATCTTGTAGGCGGTCATGAAGTCGGGGGTCCGGATATCCCGGTGCAGGGCGTTGTCGCGTTCGATCCAGCTCATGGCTTACTCCAGGCTCCCAGGCTAGCGCGGATGGATGGCCTGGATGCAGGGCGAGGACCCTGGTTCAAGGCCGTTGCCTGGATTCGCCATCCGCTGTTATCCCCTTCATCCCCTCCATCCAGGCCCAAAGTTTTTTTTGGCCAGGATGGAGGGGATGAAGAGGATGAAAAGGGATGAAAAGCGGGTGGAGATGAACCCAATCTCAAGCTCCATCCAGGTTCAGCCCTTCGCGGCGGGGAGTTCGAGCTGGTTCCAGCGCCCCATTCCCCCCGCGAGGGATCGCGCATCGGCGAATCCAGCTTCCTGAAGGATCGTCGCCGCTTGGTTGGAGCGGCCTCCGGCCTTGCAGATGGTGATGATGGGCTGATCGCGGAAGGCCTCCAGTTCGCCCAGGCGCCGGGGCAGCTCCGGCAGGGGGATGAGGCGCGCGCCCTCGATGTGGCCGAGCGGCCCGATGAACTCATCTGGGTTGCGCACATCCAGGAGCACCAACGGTTCCTGGGCGCTCATCAAGGCTTCGCAGGTCATCTGGGGCACGCCAGAGCATCCGGCGCCCACTTCGCATACGGCACCGCCCAAGGGGATTTCGATGCCCTTGTTGTTACGGGTGCAGGCGAGGTTGGCCATCACCACGGCCTTCATCCAGTCGGCCGCGGGCAGCTGGAGGCCCTGCAGCCAGGCCACGTAGGCCCCCCGGGAGCGGGGCTGCAGGCGGGGATTGCGCTTCCGTTCCTCACCCAGGGTGGAGTGCGTGTTGCCGCGGTAGTCATGGCCCGGGAAGACCAGCAGGGCATCCTCCAGGGGCTGGAGTTTCTGGAGGGCATCCCAGTGCATGCCGGGGTCGCCGCCGGGCAGATCCGTCCGGCCCGCGCCGCCTTCGCCCAGGAAGAGGAAATCGCCTGTGAGCAGGCGATCCGGCAGGCGGAGGCTCATGCTGTCGGAGGTGTGTCCAGGGGTGTGGAGCACGTCCATGGGGATGGCGCCCACCTTGATGCGGCGGCCCTCCTCCACCCGGAGGCTGCCCTCGGCAACGCGGGACTGTTCATGGACGACATGCTCGGCCCGGGTCCGATCCCGCAGGAGGGCGCAGGCGGAGAGGTGGTCCGCATGGACGTGGGTGTCGAGCACCATGCGCAGCGAAAGGCCCCGGTCCCTGAGCACGCCGAGGTAGTGATCCTCGCGGCCCAGGAGGGGATCCACCAGGGCAGCCTCGTGCGTGTCCGGGGAGGCGATGAGATAGGTCCGGCAATTCCCATCGTTCAACTGTTCGAAAATCATGGGGGCTCCCGGGAGGCTCCCCAGGCTACACCGAAGCGGGTTCTCCGAGCAGTTCGGCGATTTCGGCTTTCAGGAGCCACTCTTCGGGGAAGCCTGCGGCCGCGGTTTGGAGGGCTGCGAGGCGATCGGTCTTGCCAGCGCCGGAAGCACGCAGCTCGCGCACCTCGCGGTAGAGACCGGCCAACACGGCGGGCAGGGATTCGGCCTTGGCCTGCTGCGCCTTGACCTCGCCCTCACCGGCGGAAAAGGCGTTCATCTCGCCGAACCAGCGATCCCAGGTGGCGGGATCCGCGGGCCCACCGGCCACGGAGGGCAGGGTGGGGGAGACGAAGAGGTAGGTCCAGGAAGGCAGGTCCAGGGGGCGTCCGCTGAGGTGGCCGCGCAGGTTCACCACCTCACCGCCCCCCACGGCGAAGCCCGTGAGGAAGAGGCCGCTCTTCAACTCGAAGCTGAAGGCACCCCGCTCGGGCAGGGTGGCTTCCCCGAATACGATGAGGGCCTGGCCGGGCCAGGGGTTTCCGAGGGCCTTGCCGTCGCGGCTGGCCATGACGGGGCCTTCCAGGCGGGCCACGGCGGTGGCGAGGCCGGGGGCGATCTCCGCTTCGCAGGCCACGCGTTCCACCACCTTGCCGGTGAGTTCGAGGCCATCGCCCAGCACGAGGTGGTTCACGGTGCGGGCGCGCAGGGCCTCCTCCAGGCCGAAGTCGCCGCCGCGCTTCCAGGCCAGGGTCTGCTCGAACTCGGCGAGGACTTCGAAGAGGTGCTCGAAATCCCGGGCCACGAAGAGCTGGGGCTGCATGCGGGTGATGTCGTACTCGGTCTCGGTGCAGATGAGGCCGTGGGGCACCCTCTTCACGGCGTCCGTGAGGCAGTGCTTGGCCTCCCCCAGGGAACTGAGGATGCCGGCGCCGTAAATCTTGGGATCCTCGCAGGTGCCCACGAGGCCGTATTCGGCGGTCCACCAGTAGAGGCGCGAGGCCTTGGTGTTCTCGCTCACGTAGCGGCGGCTGGCGGCGGTGGCGTGGAGGCGCTCTTCGGCGTGGGCAATGTCCTCGTGCGTGGCGGTGGGATCCTCCTTCACCACGGAGAGGTTGCGGATGGCCTCGAACATGGCCTCGTCCTCCACGGAGGCGATGGCCTTGAAGCCGACCAGTCCACACGCCTTCAGGTACTCCGCGTAACGGGCGTTGGCAAGGATGGGGGCGTGGCCGGCGCTCTCGTGGATGATGTCCGGCGCGGGCGTGTAGGCGATGTGCTCGTGGGTGCGGATGTCGCAGGCGATGGCGAGGACGCCCAGGGTCTGCAGCTCCGTGAACACAGCCGGGGGGATGAAGCCCCGCACGGCCACGGCGGACCAGCCCAGCTTGGCCAGCTTCTCGTTCATCTCATCCAGGCTGGGGATGGCTTCGCTGCCGATGCCCGTGGCCTCCAGGCCCTCCAAGTAGACGCTGTGGGCCTTGTCGCCCAGATGGGCCTTGAGGCGGTGCAGGATGTGCCGCCACACGGCCTGATCCCGGGAGGTGTAGGCGTCGTAATCCTGGGTCACCACGTAGCGCCGAAGGTGGGCGGGCAATTTCTGGATGGCGGCTTCGGTGGGGCGCATGGAGATCCTCGGACCCTTTAAAGTTAAGGTGTCGAGGTTAAATCGGAAATTCAGAAAATACCGAAGAGTTCGTCGCTTTACCGACGATTTGATTTGAGACGCTTCCGAAGGGGCGCGAGGATCGTTTCGGCTTCGGGGCTCCAGCCGCCTTCGGGCCCCAGAGCCACCACCTCCACGGCCTGGGGGTTGGCTTCCCGCAGGGGCCAGGCCTTGAGATCGGCGGGGATGGGGGCCATGCGGCGGAGGTCCGGGGCGATGGCGGCAGCGCCGTAGGCCCGGAGCAGATCGAAGAGGTGGAGGAAGCTTTCGGCGCGCCCCATCTCCTTCACGGCCACCCCGGCGTTCTCGAAGCGGGCGCGGTTGGCGCCGCCGTAGGGGTCATCCCGCAGCCAATCCACGAAGACCTGATCCTGGAGATCCGCGACCTTCAGGGAAGCGGCGGTGGCCTTGGCCTTAGCAAAGGCTGATTTCGCGGGCGCCAGCACCACGAAGGGCAGGCTGAGCAGGCTCTGGGTGCGCACGCCTTCGTGCGGAGGCAGGGGCGTGAAACCCAGGGCCAGATCCAGCTGGCGGGTCTGCACCTGTCGCACCAGCTCGTGGGCACCGCCGAAGGAGGCCTCCACCTTCACGCCATGGCCAGCGGCGGCCTGGGCGATCTCGGGCAGGAGGAGGGTGCTGAGGGTGGGGTTGAGACCCACGCGGAGGTGGGCCTCCAGGCCCGCCTGGTCCTTGAGCCGTTTCAGATCCAGGGCGTGAAGGGGCCCCTGGGCCGCGGCGTAGAGGCGCTCGCCTCGGGCCGTGAGGCGCAGCTTCCGGCCGGGGCCCCGCTCCAGGAGGGGCGCACCCTCCGTGAGGCCCTGCTCCAGGGCCTTGAGGTGCTCGCTCACCACGGAGCGGGCCACGGCCAGGTGCTGGGCGGCACCTTCCAGGGAACCGGTCTCGACGGCGGCCACGAAGGCCTCCAGCCAGGTGAGGTGTCGGGGGAGCTTTCGGGTCATGGGGCGAGTATGGCCTGAGAGGGCATCATGGAGCCATGTCCGATGCCGATCTCCGCGCCCTCTTCGCCGACCTGCGCTTCGGGGGCACGCGCCTGGATCCCTTCGGCGCGGCGTGCTTCGTGGCGGAGGGCCGGATTCTCGTGGAGGATCTGCTGAGCTGGGGCCGCGCGGGGCGCATGGAAGTGGTGGCGGTGCTCGCCGAGGAGAGCCAGGCGGAAGCGGCGCGGAGCCTGCTGCCCCAGGGCACGGAGCTGCTGACGTCCACGAAGCCCGAACTGGAAGCGCTCACGGGCTTCCCCTTCCATCGGGGGCTGCTGGCGGCGGCGCGGGTGCCTGAGGCTCGAGCCCTGGAATCGCTCGACTCGGCGCGCCGGATCCTGGTGCTGCCTTCCACCGCCGATGCGGAGAACCTGGGGCAGCTGCTCCGCACGGCCGCCGCCCTGGGGCTGGATGGCGCCCTGCTGGGGCCCGGGCCCGATCCCTTCAGCCGCCGCGCCGTGCGGGTTTCAATGGGGGCCAGCTGGAAGCTGCCGCTGTGGCGGGTGGAGGATCCCTGGGGCCCGCTGGAGCGGTGGAAGCAGGGGGGCGGAGAAATCGTGGCGGCGGCCCTGCCGGGATCCGTGCCGGCCTGGGAGTGGGAGGCGCCGGCGCGCTGCGCCCTGGTGCTGGGGGCTGAAGGGCCGGGCCTCTCCGACGCGGAACTGGCACGTTGCGATCGCACGGTCCGCATCCCCATGGCCGAAGGCGTGGACAGCCTCAACGTGGCGGCCGCCGGCGCAATCCTCATGGCCAAGCTGGCCGGCGCCATTTGAGCCGGAGACCGACCGGGGGAAATGAAAAAGAAAACCGGAGATGGACCGTTCCAATGCCATCACTGTTCATCATTTTTCATCACTGTTCATCTCCGGTTGGTTTATTTAGTTCTCCGGTCCAACGTCGGCCGATGGCCCTCTCCGGCCCAGCACCTGTTCCAGCACCGCCATCTCCTGCAGCGTGCTGCTGACGGCGGAGCGCGCCTCGCGGATGAGCAGGAAGCTGGCATGGAGCAGGGCTCCGGCGCCGAGGATGCCCAGGCCCACGGGGAGCCATGGCGGCACCCCGCGCAGGATGCCGCCCAGGCCGATGGTGAAGCTGCAGCCCACCAATAGGCCGATGGCGCAGTAGAGCACCGTCATGGACGTGCGCAGCATCAGGGCCCGCTGATGGAGCCGGGGCAGTTGATCCGCCAGGAGCCGGGCCCGCCGCGGATCATGGGCTTGGCCTTCGGCTTCACGGGCGAGGGTACGCACGCGATCCACCACGCGGCTCAGGCGGTTGGAAGTGGAGAGCACGAGGGTGCCCGAAGCGGAGATGAGCACCGCGGGGGTGATCATGGCGCCGAGGACTTCGTTGGCGGAGGCGGGCATGGCCAAAAGGTATCAGGATCAGGCCTCAGGCGGAGTAACCGCCATCGAGCACCAGCTCCACGCCCGTGGCGAAACGGCCCGCGTCGCTCACGAGGTAGAGGATTCCTTCGGCGATCTCCTCGGGCGCTGCGAACCGCTTCTGGCCGGGACCGGGGGATTGGGCTTCCATGGCTCTCCAGGCCCCTTCGAGGCTGCCTTCGGATTTCACGAGGTCCTGGAAGAAGGGCATGGATTCCCACATGGCCGTCCGCACCCCGCCGGGGAGCACTGCGTTCACCCGGATGTGGTGCTCGGCCAACTCCAAGGCCGCGCTGCGGGCCAGCATAGAGACGCCGGCCTTGCTGACGGCATAGGCGGCGGCGCCGGGCGTGGACTTGCGCCCCGACGCGGAGGAGACGAGCACGATGCGCCCTTCGCATTCCGCCGTGGCCTGGCCCTTCATGACGCGAGCCACGGCGCGAAGGCCGAGGAAACAGCCATCGAGGTTCACGGCCATGATGCGGCGCCAATCCTCCCAAGCGGTGTCGGTGACGGGGGCACCGTGGGAGATGCCCGCGGCGAGCACGGCGATGTCCACCCGGCCCCAGGCATCGAGAACGTCGGCCATGGCCGCCTCCCACTGGGCTTCGGAGGTGACGTCCAGCAGGAGGGCCAGGGCCTCTCCGCCGGTGTCGCGGATGTGGGCGGCGGTGGATTCGGCGCCGACGAGATCGCGGTCGGCCAGCGCCACCTTCGCGCCCCGGGACGCCAGCAGGAGGGCCGTGGCGCGCCCGATGCCCGAAGCGGCGCCGGAGATGAGGGCGGTTTGGGAGGAGAATGGGTGGCTCAGGGGCGCTCCCGTGGGAATGGCCCCAGCCTACCGCCGCTCAGGGACGGCGGAGGAAGGGGATGACGTTGGGATGGGGCTCGCCATCCGCGTCCTCGGAGGGGGCCACGGGGTCGGCCCGTTCCAGATCCTCCTCGCGGTAGGTGTTCTCAGCGCCGTTGTCCCAGCGGACGTAGTAGGGACGTGGCGCGGCGCCGGGTTTGTGGGGGCGCTCCCCGGCGAAGAGCACCGTGCCTGGGCCGCCGCCGCCCTGGGCCTCGGGCACCCAGTGGGGCCAGGCCCCCCCGTACATGGCGACGCCCGCGCGGGTCAGGCGGACCCGGTCGCCGGCGGTGAATTCCAGCTCGTTCAGCCCCACACCCGCTTGCCGGACACCCAGGTGCCCACCGTCTTGCCGGGCAGCTCCCAGCCCTTGAAGGGGGTGTTGTAGGACTTGGACTGGATGAATTCGCGATCCACCTTCACCTTGGCGGCGAGGTCGATGAGCGTGAAGTCGGCGGGGGCGCCCACCTTCAAGCTCCCCAGGCCCTGCCGATCAAGGTGGAAGACCTTGGCGGGCTCCCAGGTGAGGAGGCTCACGGCCTTCTCCAGGCTGATCACCTTCTTGTTCACGAGCAGCTCGAGGGCCAGGGGGAAAGCGGTCTCCAGGCCGATGACGCCGAAGGCGGCGATGGGGAGTTCGCACTCCTTGTCATCCCAGCCGTGGGGGGCGTGATCCGTGGCGATGGCGTCGATGGTGCCGTCGCCCAGGGCCTCGAGGATGGCCTGGATGTCCGCCTCGCTGCGCAGGGGAGGGTTCATCTTGAAGTCGGAGTCGAAGCGCATGAGCTCCTTGTCCGACAGGGCGAAGTGGTGGGGCGTGACTTCGGTGGTGACCTTGAGGCCGCGCTGCTTGGCCTCGCGGATCATGCGCAGGCTGCCCGCGGTGCTGATGTGCGCCAGGTGCAGGTGGCCGCCCGTGTGCTCGGCGAGCACGATGTCGCGGGCCACCATGGCCTCCTCGGCGGCGGCGGGGATGCCCAGGCAGCCCAGCTTCGCGGAGACATGGCCCTCGTGCATATAGCCCTTGCCGGCGAGATCCTTGTCCTCCTCGTGGGCGACGATGGGCACGTCCAGCCACTTGGTGTATTCCAAGGCGCGGCGCATGATCGCGCTGTTCATCACGGGCAGGCCGTCGTCGCTGAAGGCCACGCAACCGGCGGCTTTCAGCGTGCCGTAGTCGGCCAGTTCCTCGCCCTTGAACTCCTTGGTGACGGCCCCGAGGGGGAAGTAGCGGGCGAGGTCGGCCTTCTTCGCGCGGTCGAGCATCAGCTCCGTGATGGCCACGTTGTCGTTCACGGGTTTGGTGTTCGCCATGGCGCACACTGCCGTGAAGCCACCGGCCACGGCGGCCCGGCCGCCGGTCTCGATGGATTCCTTGCGGGTCTGGCCGGGCTCGCGGAAGTGCACGTGCAGGTCGATGAAGCCGGGGGTCAGCAGCGCGCCCTGGCCATCCACCTTTTCAGCGCCCGCGGCCTGGGGGTGGGAGGCGGCGTCGGGGCCGATGGCAGCCACCCGGCCATCGACGACCAGGAGTGCGCCCTTCGCATCCAGCTTCTGGGCGGGGTCGAGCAGACGGACGTTGGTGACGAGCAGGGACATGGCGGGGCTCCGAACAGTCCATTTCACCATGATCCAGGGGCTTGGCTCAGCGGGAAGATGGCAGGTCCAAGGCCTCCATGCGGTGCTCGATGAGCATCCACTGGGCTACGGCCAGGGTGATGAGCACCGGGAAGGCTTCTAGGAATCCCACGGAGATCCAGAGGAACAGGTCGGCCCTTTCCCAGCTGCTGACAAGCATGACGGCCCGGAATCCATGGAAGGCCCCGTGCACCCCCAGCGTCGCCACCACGAAATGGCCCGTCCGGGCGATGGGAATGGATAGGTTGCGATTGAGGGCCCAGGCCCCGTGGAGCAGGAAGGGGACCAGCGCTGCTGAAAAGGCCAAGGGCCTGCCTTGGAGGTGGGCGGAGAGCGGAGCCAGAATCGCCAGGTAGAGCAGGGCTGGGATCAGGGCCAGAGCGGAAGGCACGGAGCGGCCCCCAAACCGGAGGCAGCCGACCCACTGAAGTCCCGCGCTCACCATCAGCAGGGAATTCCTCAAGGCGGTGAGGTAGAGGTCCCCCGATTCCGTTGGGGCATGGACGAGGTAGAGTCCGATGCCCGTGGCGGCCCACCAGTAGCTGGCCACCCAGACGCCCACTTCGGGGCGGTAGAGCCACCTCCGCAGAATCCAGGTGATCCAGATCGCCACTCCAAAGATGGCGATGGCCAAGGCCGCGCCCAGGGTGTCGTAGATGAAATTCACGGGAACTCCACCAGGAAGTTATAACCTCATTTCGCGAGGCTAAGGGCTGCTTCCTTGAGCGCGGGGGAAGGCCTACTCCATGCGGTAGTTCGGCGCTTCCTTGGTGATCATCACGTCATGGGCGTGGCTTTCACGGAGGCCGCTGGTGCTGATCTCCACGAACACGGCCTTCTTCTGGAAGTCGGGGATGCTCTTGCCGCCACTGAGGCCCATGCCGGCCCGCAGGCCACCCATGAGCTGCGTGACGAGCTGGCTCATGCGGCCCTTGTAGGGAACCTGGCCCTCGATGCCCTCGGGGACGAGCTTGGTGTCGTCCTTGCCTTCCTGGAAGTAGCGGTCCTTGCTTCCCTGCTTCATGGCGCCGAGGCTGCCCATGCCGCGGTAGGACTTGAAGGTGCGGCCCTGGTAGAAGATGGTCTCGCCGGGGGCCTCGTCGGTGCCCGCGAAGAGGCTCCCGATCATCACCACGTCCGCGCCGGCGGCCACGGCCTTGGCGATGTCGCCGGAGAACTTGATGCCACCGTCCCCGATGCAGGGCACGCCCGCTTCGCGGCAGGCCCGGGAAGCTTCCGCGATGGCGGTGATCTGGGGCATGCCCGCCCCGGTGACGATGCGGGTGGTGCAGATGGAGCCGGGCCCGATGCCCACCTTCACGCAGTCGGCGCCCGCGGCGATGAGATCCCGGGCACCCGCGTAGGTGGCCACGTTGCCCGCGATGACGGGCGTATCTGGGAAGGCCTTTTTGAGGTCCCGCACGGCGTCCAGCACGCCCTGGCTGTGGCCATGGCTGCTGTCGAGGCAGAGCACGTCCACGTGGGCGTTCACGAGGGCCCGGGCACGGTCCAGCAGGTCCTTGCCCACGCCCACGGCGGCGCCCACGCGCAGGCGGCCCATGGCGTCCTTGGCGGCGTTGGGGTACTCGATGCTCTTCTCGATGTCCTTGACGGTGATGAGGCCCTTGAGGGCGCCGGCCTCATCGACCACGAGGAGCTTCTCGATGCGGTGCTTCTGGAGCGTGACCTTGGCCTGTTCCAGGGTGGTGCCCACGGGCACGGTGACCAGGTCCTTCTTCGTCATGGCCTCGGAGACGGGGATGTCCCAGCGGGTCTCGAAGCGGAGGTCGCGGTTCGTGAGGATGCCCACGAGCTTCCCATCCTTCACCACGGGCACGCCGCTGATGCGGAATTTGGCCATCAGGGCCTCGGCATCGCGGATGGGCTGCTCGGGGGTGATGGTGATGGGGTTGGTGATCATGCCGCTCTCGGAGCGCTTGACCCGATCCACTTCCTCCGCCTGCTGCTCGATGGGGAGGTTCTTGTGGATGATGCCCAGGCCGCCCAGCTGGGCGATGGCGATGGCCATGCGGGCTTCGGTGACCGTATCCATGGCCGCGCTGATGAGCGGGATGTTGAGGAAGAGATCCTTCGCGAGCCGCGTCTTCAGGTCGACGGCGTTCGGGTGGACCTCCGAGTGACCGGGGGTCAGCAGCACGTCATCGAACGTGAGGGCCTTCATCAAGGGCAAGGTGAGCATAAGGAGCCTTCCGAACAGAACCGCTTGCCCAGGATCAAGAGCAGCAGGACCTTGCAAGTCATGTTCTCACGGCAGAGGGCTTTAATCCAGCGGGGTTCCCGAAAGGGACCTCCTCGGGCGAAAAATAAGATCCGAATTGGGACTGAAACCAGTTCGCACAGGCTTCCCAGATTCAGTCTTTGCGATCTGGAGGTGGAGAAAGGCGTTTTCCGCCGGTTGACGCCCCGGGAACCAAGCCTAGGCTTTGGACACCGTAATCACAGCCAAGGACCTCCGTAAAAGGGCCCTTGGAATTCTCTTTTCCAACAGGAGGCACGATGGAATTTCTGCGACCTGAACTCCAGGACCGCCTGATGAGGGAGCATTTCGAGTTCAAGAAGCTGATGGAGGAGCATCGAAGCGCGGATGAGCGGCTCCGGAATCTCCAGAACAAGGCCAGGCTCAGCGCCCAGGAAAGCATGGAGGAGGTTGAGCTGAAGAAGCAGAAGCTGCGCGCGAAGGAACGGATCTACCAAATTGTCCAGGAACACAACGGCACGGAACACTGAGCCGGTTCGGCTTCCATGGAGATGGGCCCGCGGCGCGGGCCCTTCTTCATGGAAGCGGGAAGCCGACAGCAATCCGATTGGACGCAGGCCGGGTTGTCGCGGCTGGGCTTTCTGAGCTTGGTCCGGCGCTCGGGGAATGCCCAAGCCACTCCAACGGTCTCGGAGTCTCCCCGATCAGCGGCAACCTCGCAGTTTGCGGGTGACGCTGGGCTGGCCAGCCACCGTGATGGTGATGGTGCTGCAGGGGAGGCTGAAGGCGACCTCCGCGGACTGGCTTCCTTGTGCCAGGTGCAGAATGCCGGAAGTGGGGCGGCAGCAACCCACGGTCCAAGTGAGCGGCCTCGCCATGTCCACGGTGCCTGCCACGGCCGGTTCGGCGTTGGCCTGGGCGGTGAAGCCGCCCCAGAGCTTGTAGGTGCCCGGGGTGGCCCAGTCCGTGTGATAGGCGGCGTCGTAGGTGAAGGTCCGATTTTCCCCGGGCTCCGAGGCCTCGGTATGGGCCAGCCTGAATTGGGAGAGGGTCACCGTGCCCGTGGAGGTGGCGGTGTCGATCACCACGTGCCGGGTGCCGTCGAGGGTGGTGGTCTCCGCGCCGCCATCCTCGGTCAGGACGAGGTGGTTGAAGGTGATGGTGTAGTCCCCGGCTTTCCAGGTGAGATCGATGTTGCCATCCAGGGACTCGTCGCCAGAGGTGCAGTGCACGAAGGTCCAGGTCTGGTGGGTGAAGCCCTGGGCATCGGGGCCGGTTGTGGTCACGGAAGCGCAGGAGGGGAGGGAGGGCAGGTGCAGGCCCAGCGCCGCCTGGGGCGTCCCCTCGCCCACTGGGGACCAGAAGGGTAGGGCCGAGGAAGAGGCCTGGGCGGTGGACTCGCTGCCCACCACGCTGGAGGTCACCGCCATGACCCGGGCCGGGGTGAGGCCGCTGCCGGTGTCGGAGTGTGGGGACCCGCCCCCGCAGGCCACGAGGGCGAGGGTGGCGAGGGGGAGGGCTGGACGCAGTCGCATAAGGACCTCCTGGAGGCAACGGCCCAGGATGGTGCCGAACCCGGGGCCCTACAAGGCGCCGGTCGAGAAATAGGGAAAGGCCGCCTGGGGTGGCGACGTTGAAGGGACGGCAACTCCAGAAGGCCATGGTCGCCCCACGTGGCGGGGGTTTGGGGGTACTGCCGTGCCCCCATGGAAGTGCACCGGCAGCTGCTCCCGGCGGGTGGCGCTAATTGAGGGTCCTGGGGCGGAAGGTTCCGCCCACCCAATACACCCACTCCAGGGGATCCTTCACATCCCAGAGCAACACCGTGGCTTCGGCCCCGGGGTGGAGGTGGCCCAGATCCGGGCGCCCCAAGCTTTGCGCCGCATGGAGCGTCATGGCGGTGTAGGCCTCCTCGAAGGTCATGCGCAGCTGAAGGCAGCCCAATCGGAGCACGAGGAGGGGATCCAGGCAGGGGCTGGAGCCGGGGTTGAAATCGGAGGCGAGGGCGACCCGGCAGCCCGACTCGATCATCTTCCGGGCCGGCGCCCAATCCCGCATGCCCAGGAACAGCGTGGTGGTGGGCAGCAGGATGGGCGTGACGCCCGATGCCGCCATGGCCTTCATACCGGCTTCGCTGCAGAACATGAGGTGGTCCGCGGAGGCGCCGCCCAGCTCGGCGGCCAGCTCGGCACCGCCCGTCCAGCTCAGCTCGTCGGCATGCACGCGCGCTTGCAACCCCAGGGCCTTGCCCGCCTGGAAGATGCGGCGGCCCTGCTCGACGGTGAAGACGCCCGTCTCGATGAACACGTCGCAGTAGCGGGCGAGGCCCGGGAAGCGGTGCACCAGCTCCGGCAGCCACTGCTCGGCGACGAGCCGGCTGTAGCCCTCGGGATCCCCGGCGAATTCCGTGGGGATGTCGTGGGCGGGCAGCAGCGTCACATCCAGGCTCCAGCCCTTCGCCTTCAGCTCCAGGTAGGCCTCGCAAAGGCGGCTCTCCGCTTCCAGCTCCAGCCCGTAGCCCGTCTTGGCCTCGATGTGGACGACGCCGCGATCGCGCATCTCACGCAGCCGGGCTTCTCCCGCGGCCACCAGCTCGGCGACGGTGGCCGTGCGGGTGGCCCGCACGGTTTCCCGGATGCCTCCGCCCTCCGCTGCGATCTGCGTGTAGGGCACGCCGTGGAGGCGCCGGTTGAACTCCTGGGAGCGGTCGCCCCCGAAGAGCAGGTGAGTGTGCGGATCCACGAAGCCGGGCGTGACCCAGGCGTCGCCGCCATCCACCACGGGCGCATCGGCCCAAGCCGCTGGCAGATGGGCCTCGGTCCCGATCCAGGCCACGCGACCATCTTCCACCGCCACGGCGGCGCCGGGAATGCGGTCCACGACCCAGGCCTTGCGGGGATCGGGGGTGAGGAGGCCACGGAGGTTCTTGAGGACGGAACGGCGCATGCAACCATGATGACCGATGCAGACCTGGCACCTCTACCTCCTCCGCTGTGGCGACGGAACCCTCTACTGCGGCATCGCCGTGGATGTGGCGGCGCGGCTGAAGCAGCACGAGGCGGGGAAGGGGGCCAAGTACACGCGGGGGCGCGGGCCCCTGGAGCTGGTCTATGAAGAGGCCTGTGGAGGCCGGAGCGAAGCCTTGATGCGGGAACGGTTCGTGAAGGGCCTGACCAGGGATGCAAAGCTGCGGATGATTCAAGGTCCGCATGGCCGATGACGGAGCGGGCCGGTGGGAAGAGATGATTCCCCTCCCCGGCCCTCCCTATCCTCGCCGGCTTCGTTCAGTCCTGGGCCCCTGGCCCTTCGAGAGCCCCCCGTGGCACCATGCGCCATGCGCCCCCTTCTTCTCTCCCTCACCTTGCTCGGCCTGACCTCGGCCTGCAACCACGCGATCGTCGTGCACCCGCCCGCGGATCGCACCGCCCGGGAGGCCCGGGCCTTGGAGGCGGTCCAGCGCTTGGGGCAGCCGGGCGATTGGCTGGTGATCCGGGGCTACCACGCCACGGACAACCTCGTGAGCGCGGCCACCAACGCGCCCTTCAGCCACGTCGCGGTGCTGGATCCCGACAAGGGCCAGGTCATCGAGGCGGAAGGAAAGGGGCTTCATACGACCCCGCTCCCTGAATTCATGAAGAAGGCGCACCGCCTCATCCTCATGCGCCCCCAGTGGGCGACGGGGCCGGACCGCCAGCTGGCCGCCGTGGAGAAGGCCCGGGGCTACGTGGGCCGTGGCTACGACTTCTCGGGCCTCGTGGGCATCAACGTGCCGGATCGCTTCTACTGCAGCGAGCTGGCCGTGGCCATCTACGCGCCCCACGCCACGCGGAAGGACCACCTTCCGCCCGTATTGCCGCCCGCCGACATGCATTTCTGGGCGACGATCCTGTGGGACAGCGGGCCGGTGACCATCCCCTGAGGACGCGGGCCTCGTAGCCGCGCCCGCTTAAAGAGTGATGGCGATGGCGAGGGAGATCCCCGGGTGGCGACGGCTGTAGAGGTAGTACCCATCCAGGGTGAAGTCGATGTAGAGATCATCGTCGAGGTACCAGGTGTCGAGCCAGAACTCCGGCCAGGGATCGACGATGAGGATCCAGAAACCGTGGTGCCGGAACCGCGGGTAGCCCCCGTAAATCACGGGGCGAGTCCGAAGCTGGATGGGGTTGCTCCCTCCGAAATACCGGCGGAACTGAGGCTCGGGAATGCAGTAACCACCATAGCCTCCCCGCTGCGTCCAACTGCGGTGTTCCGCTTCCCACCGGGAAGCCCGGTGCTCCCGCCACGTGGGATGGGGCGC
The DNA here is from genome assembly GCA_016192145.1 of Acidobacteriota bacterium. Lineage (GTDB taxonomy): Bacteria > Acidobacteriota > Holophagae > Holophagales > Holophagaceae > JAFDVN01. Next base: position 98,720 of record JACPUT010000017.1, read on the forward strand.
CCAGGCATTCCGCCGCCACCCACCTTCCCGTTGCCAATGCTCAGCCTCCTGGCGCGAGCGTTGCGGCGGGCGGTCGGCCGGAAGGGGATCCCGCTGGAGCGGCGCCGGAGAGGTCATCCGCGCCCGGGGCGGCCCTTCCTGGGGTTGCTCTCGACGCGCATCCGGCCTCCGACCGGAGGGGGCGCCGGGGAGCCGATCCTCCCTCGAGTCCATTCGCGGGGCGCGGTCCCGCCCGCGATGGGGGGATCGGTGTTCGGGCCGGGATTCCTGCGGAGGGTCCATCGGGGGCCGGGCCCGGCTTCCAGGCGCCCTACGGGTTTCGGAGGCCCGCCCGTGGCCCCGTTCGGGGCGGGCGCCCTCGCGCCCCTGCTGGGCGGCGAGGGGGAGCGCGAAGGACAGCAGCACTTGAAGGGCCAATGAGGTTCGGAGGGTGGGCATGGGAACCTCCCGGACTGGGCCATCGGTGGGTCCAACCCAAAAGTGCTCCCCGGGGGTGGCCGGTTCCACTTCCAGCCCCTGTTTTCCCCCATTTGGGCGGCTGAACGCTCCGGAAAACCCCGGGAAGAGGTGATTCAGACCCGCGGGGTGCCGGGCCTCAACCCCTGTTCAGCCCTGCCGCCCCTTCGCCATCTCCGCCTGCAGGCCCTTCACCGCCGCCACGGGATCCGCGGCCTTGAACACGGCATTGCCAGCCACGAGGCAATCGGCGCCCGCGCGGACGAGGTCGGCGGCGTTGCCGGTGCTGACACCGCCATCCACCTGGATCATGAAGGGCGTCTGGCGCTCGGTGCGGAGGGTGTCGAGTCGCCGCACCTTGTCGAGAATGCGGGGGATGAACTTCTGACCGCCGAAGCCGGGGTTCACGCTCATGAGCAGGACGAAGTCGAAGTCGCCGACGAGATCCACGAGGGTCTCCACGGGCGTGCCGGGATTCAGCACGATCCCGGCCATGGCACCCGCCTCGCGGATGGCGGCGAGGGTGCGGTGGGCGTGGGGATCGGCTTCCTGGTGGATGCTCACCCAGGAGGCGCCGGCCTTCACGAAGTCCACGGCGTAGCGCAGGGGTTCCACGATCATGAGGTGGCAATCCAAGGGCAGGCTCGTCTTGGCGCGCATGGCCTCCACGACGGGCATGCCGAGGGTGATGTTGGGGACGAAGCGGCCATCCATCACGTCCACGTGGGCCACCTCGGCACCGGCCGTTTCCAGCAGGGCGAGGGCATCGGCCAGGTGGGTGAAATCGGCGGAGAGGATGGAGGGGGCGAGAAGGGGCTTGGCGGGGCGCAGGTTCATGCCCCCAGGATACCCGGCGGGCGAGGGGCTATTCGATGACGAGGAGGTGGGCCCCCGAGTCCAGGCTGACGAGCTTTTCCGAATAACCGAGCTTCCGGAGGGCTTCGCCATGGGCCTCGGGCCCGGGGAGCGAGATGCGGACGGTGTTGCGGCCGGCCTGCTTGGCCCGGTAGAGGGCGGCATCGGCGAGATTGAGGGTGGCTTCCCAGCTGAGGCCGGCAGGCTCCGCGGGGCTGAAGGGGAAGGGGGCGCCCCCGATGGAGCAGGTGGCCCTGAATCGATGGCCGTCGGGCAGGATGAATTCGAAGGACTCCACCTCAGCGCGGATGCGCTCGGCCAGGGCCTTGGGATTGTCGCGCTCCACGTCCTGGGCGATGAGGAGGAACTCCTCGCCACCCCAGCGCGCCACCAGGTCGGGGCGGCGGGAGGCCAGGCCGAGGACCATGCCGAGCTGGGCGAGCACCGCGTCCCCCGCGGCGTGCCCGTGCGTGTCGTTCACGGCCTTGAAGTGGTCGATATCGAGGATGTAGAGCCCCAGGCTGCGGGCGTTGGCATCCCCACGCGCCCACTCGCGAAGGATCAGGCTGGAGGTGGAATCCATGATCTCGTCCACGAAGCGGCGGTTGTGGAGCCCCGTGAGGCCGTCGCGCAGGGCCGCGTCCCGGAGACGCAGGGCGGTGAGGGCCTGGGCCTTCATGGAGGCGTGGACCTGATGGGCCATGAGGAGGGTCACGGAAGTGAAGGCGCCCATGAAGAGGAGGAACACCTGGGGAATGCCGGGGATGGGATGGATCCAGAGGCTGAGGATCAGCACCACGGCATTGGGAATGAGGTAGAGGGCGTAGGCCAGGAAGCTGGAGCCCATGCTCACCAGGGCCAGGGACGTGAGCCCCACGTGGCACACGCAGTAAAGGGCCACTTCCAGCGGTGTCAAAACGTGGAAGGCGCGCATCGTGATCGCACCCAGCAGCCCGCCGGTGAGGAAGGACCCCAGGGCGAAGATGGCGTGCCGCAGGTGCGGATCCTGCACCCGCTTGCATAGGCGGGGGTAGTACATCGACAGGAGCAGGCGGACGAAGATGAAGGCGGAGAGGATGAGGAAGAGGTTCCGGAGGCCGGGATCCGCCGTGAGCGGGCCGTCCAGCAGGTGGGTGAGCAGCAGGAGGAACACGGAGAGCCCCAGCAGGCCTGGGCGGGACCGCTCATAGAGGTCCCGGACCATTTCCCAGGCCAGGTCCTGTTGGTAGACCTGATCCTCCGGAGGGAGGAAGAAGTGGGCGAGGCTCAATCCCATGAGAGTCCGGTCATGGGGCGGTTTCCACGCCATTCACCCAGAGCCTGCCGGGCCGAAGCCCGCGGAGGATGGCGGCATCGGCAGTGGGCAGGGCGGCCTCCACCCAGAGGAGATCAGCCACGGCCCCGGTGCGGATCACACCGAGCTCGGCGTGCCCAAGCGCCCTGGCGTTCCATGCGGTGTAGGCCATGAGGGCCTCATCGGGCGAGAGGCGCTGATCCGGGAGGAATCCACCCGCGGGAGCTCCCTCCGGATCCTGCCGGGTCTGGGCGGCCGCCAAGCTCACGAAGGGGTTGGCCTCCTCGACGGGCGCATCGCTGCCGAAGGCCAGGAGGGCCTTCCCATCCAGGAAGCGGCGCCAGGGGAAGGCCTCCGAAGTCCGCTCCGGGCCGAGGCGGGTGGGGGTCCAGCTGTGATCCGAGGTGCAGTGGACGGGCTGCACGGAGGCCACCACTCCGAGCTGGCCGAAGCGCGCCGCATCCTCAGCGGTGACGATCTGCGCGTGTTCGATGCGGGGCAACACGGGGTTCCGGGCCTTCTTGCGGGCCTGGCCGAGGAGGTCCAGGGCCGCGCGGTTGGCCGCGTCGCCGATGGCATGGATGGCGGGCTGATACCCGCTGCGCAGCGTGATGGCGGCATCCCGGGCCACGAGGGCGGGATCCGTCACCCAGAGGCCCTGGGTCTCGGGGGCATCGGCGTAGGGTGCCAGGAGGCGGGCGCCGCGGCTGCCCAAGGCGCCATCCATGTAAAACTTCACGCCCTGGATCTGGAACCAGCCTGCGGCCCGGGGGCGCGGGGCCTTGAGTTCCCTGAGCATCAGGTTCCGGTCGTGGCTCAGGTAGGCGAAGACGCGGATGGGGAGGGTGCCCGCGGTGGCCAAGTGGCGATAGGCGGCCAGCTCGGTGGCATCGATCCCCATATCGCAGACGGCCGTGAAGCCCTCGGCGCGGAGACTCCTCAGGCCATTGAGCAAGTTGGCTTCCACCTGGGCGTCGGTGGGAGCGGGGAGGGCCTTCTCCATCAGACCCATGGCGTTGTCCACGAGGATGCCGGTGGGAATGCCCGCGCCATCGCGGAGTATCCTGCCGCCATCGGGATCTGGAGTGTCCTTGCCGATGCCGGCCAGGGCCAGGGCGGCCGAGTTGGCCCAGAGGGCATGGCCATCCACGCGGAAAAGCACGGCAGGCCGGGTGCCGGTGAGGCGATCCAGATCGGCTTTGGCGGGAAAAGTCTTGGAAGGCCACCGGTTCTGGTCCCAGCCGCGGCCCACCACCCAGCCTTCGGGTTGGGCGGCGGACCAGTTCCGAACGCGGCCCAGGGCCTCGGGGAGATCCTGGCAACCCACGAGATCCACCTGGGCCTTGAGCTTGCCGATGCCGGCGACGTGGGCGTGGCCCTCGATGAGGCCGGGTAGCAGGGTGCCGCCCTTGAGCTCGACGACCCGGGCCTTGGCGTGCCCCTTGAGCACGGCGGCCTCGGGGCCCACGGCGATGATCTTGTTCCCCTTCACCACGACGGCCTGGCCCGTGCGGAGGGCTTCGCCCGTCCAGACGTCGGCCCCTTTGAGGAGCAGATAGACCGGGGGCGGAGGCGGAGGGGTCTGCATGGGGTGTCCTGGGGTGGGCCTCTTCAGTTTAGTCTTGAGCCAGGCTGTCCCGATACCCCCGCGTGCCGCGACGTCCCTCCGGGCTGGGGCGGCGGGCGGCACCCCGCTGCGTCACGCTCGAATCGCATAGAACCACCATGCTCATCTCGCCTTCCTTGCGAGGTGCCGCCCGGCGCTCCCAGCGCGGCACGCGGGGGTGTCGGGACAGCCTGGCCGCCGGGACGTTACATTGAAAGGTTGCCGGAGGCCCCGCTCATGTATTCCCAGGACTTTCTTGAACAGGTCCGCACCCAGCTCGCCGTGAAGGAGGATCCCTCCAAGCTGCGACAGCCCACGTTCGAGACCTCCTCCGGGATCCCCCTCAAGAACAGCTACACCCCGGCGGACGTGGCTTCCCTGGATCCCCTGGCGGACCTGGGCGCCCCGGGCAGGTACCCCTACACCCGCCATGTGCAGTCCACGGGGTACCGGGGCCGCCTCTGGACCATGCGCCAGTACGCGGGCTTCGCCACGGCCGAAGCCAGCAACGAGCGCTACCGCTACCTGCTCGCCAACGGCACCACGGGTCTCAGCGTGGCCTTCGACCTGCCCACCCAGATCGGCCTGGATCCCGACCACCCCATGAGCTTCGGCGAAGTGGGCAAGGTGGGCGTGTCCATCGCCTCCATCCACGACATGCGCACGCTGTTCAAGGACATCCCCCTGGACCAGGTGACGACGTCCATGACCATCAATGCGCCCGCCGCCGTGCTGCTGGCCCTTTACCTCGCTGTGGCGGAAGAGCAGGGCGTGACCTGGGCGCAGGTGGGCGGCACCATCCAGAACGACATCCTCAAGGAGTACATGGCCCGGGGAACCTACATCTTCCCGCCCCGCCCGAGCCTGCGTCTCATCACGGACATCTTCGCCTTCTGCGCGGAGCAGGTGCCCAACTGGAACACCATCTCCATCTCCGGCTACCACATCCGGGAGGCGGGCTGCACGGCCGCCCAGGAGATCGCCTTCACCCTGGGCGACGGCATCGCCTACGTGGAGGCGGCGCTGAAGGCCGGTTTGAAGCTGGAGACCTTCGCGCCCCGGCTCTCCTTCTTCTTCAACGCCCACAACCAGTTCTTCGAGGAGGTGGCCAAGTTCCGCGCCGCCCGCCGCCTCTGGGCCAAGATCATGAAGACCCGCTTCAAGACGGACGACCCCAAGAGCCAGATGCTGCGCTTCCACACGCAGACCGCCGGCAGCACGCTCACGGCCCAGCAGCCCGATAACAACATCGTGCGCACCACCGTGCAGGCCATGTCCGCCGTCTGCGGCGGCACCCAGAGCCTGCACACCAACTCCCGCGACGAGGCCCTGGCCCTGCCCACGGAAGTGAGCGCCATGATCGCCCTGCGCACCCAGCAGATCCTCGCCCATGAGAGCCGCATCGCCGACGTGGTGGATCCCTTTGCGGGCAGCTACTACGTGGAGCACCTCACGGATGAGTTGGAGCGCTTGGCCACGGAACTCATCGAGAAGGTGGACAACCTGGGCGGCATGGTGCCCGCCATCGAGAAGGGCTTCCCCCAAAAGGAGATCCAGAACGCGGCCTACACCTATCAGAAGGCCGTAGAGAAGGGCGCCCAGGTCGTCGTCGGCGTCAACAAGTTCACCATCGCCAAGGAAGCCGCCCCGGACCTGCTCCGGGTGGATGAGGCCCTCGGCGCCGTGCGCCGGGCCCAGATCGCCGACGTCCGCGCCAAGCGCGACAACGCCGCCGTGACGGCCCGCCTCGCCGAGCTGGAGGCCGCCGCCCAGGGCACGGAGAACCTCATGCCCCGCATCATCGCCGCCGTGAAGGCCGAGGCGACGGTGGGCGAGGTGTGCGAGACGCTCCGGAACGTCTTCGGGGAGTATCAGGAGCGGCTGGTGCTGTAGGGGCTCTGGGCTATGGGCTCTGGGCTTTGGCTGGGCTCGACCCATTTGGCGGGTACGGATGGGTCGGGGGCAGCTAGAGCCCAGAGCCCAGAGCCGATAGCCTGTACCCATGCCCCTCCGCCGTCCCGTCGATCGCTGGCTCCTGTTCTTCGCCGTCATGCTCATGGCGATCGGCATGGTGTGGGTTTATTCGGCGTCGTGGGTGCGGGGAGCTTCCGGCGGGGGCGGGGCGGCCACGGCCTTCCTGGTGCGCCAGCTGATCGCCGGCATGCTGGGATTGGTGCTGATGCTCCTGCTCACGCAGCTGGATGTGGCGGCCCTCCAGGAGAACATCCGGCCCCTGCAGATCGCCTATGGCGGGTTGATGGTGCTGCTGATCGCGGTGCTGATCATCGGCCCCAAGGTGAACGGTGCCCATCGCTGGATTCGGTTGGGGCCCTTCGGAAGCATCCAGCCGTCGGAGATCTTCAAACCCCTGGCGGTGCTGATGGCGGCCGCGTGGATGGTGCGGAACCGGGAGGCCTGGAACGATGGCTTCGGGAGCCTGCCCAAGCTCGTTCAGCTCTTCCTCATCTTCATCCCGCCCATGGGCCTCATTCTGCTGCAACCTGACCTGGGCACGGCGTTTCTGATCATCTTCGTGGTGATGCTCATCGTCTTCCTGGGGGGCGCGCCGCGCTGGATCTTCGCGGTGACCATGCCCATCCTCGGCCTCGTGGGCTTCCTCTTCATCTGGATGACGCCCTGGCGTTGGGCCCGCATCATCGCCTTCCTGGACCCCTGGGCCGATCCCCAGGGCAAGGGGCACCAGGCCATCCAGAGCCTCCTGGCCGTGGGCAGCGGCGGCCTGTTGGGTGTGGGGCCCGGCCAGGGACAGCAGAAGTACTTCTATCTGCCGGAGGCCCACACGGATTTCATCTACGCCGTGATCGGGGAAGAGGCGGGCCTTGTCGGCACGGTGACGGTGCTGGCCCTCTTCATGGGGATCCTCTGGCGGGGCTACCGCATCGCCCGCCGCAGCACGGATAGCTACCTGCGGCTCGTGGCCATGGGGCTCACGCTGCTGCTGGTGGTGCAGGCGCTCATGAACATGAGCGTGGTGCTGAGCCTCGCGCCCAACAAGGGCATTCCGCTGCCCTTCATCAGCTTTGGTCCCAACAGCCTCATCACGAGCCTGATATGCCTGGGGTTGTTGATGAGCATCAGCAAGGACGCATCCGCCTAGGCTGGAGACGGGAGGCTGGAGGCTGGAGGTTGGATTCGGTGGCGGCCTCCGGCCGCACTTATATCAAGTGCGGGCCGGAGGCCCGCCTCAAATTCCAGTCTCCAGTCTCCAGTCTCCAGTCTCCAGTCTCCAGTCTCCAGTCTCCAGTCTCCAGTCTCCAGTCTCCAGTCTCCAGCCTCCAGCCTTCCGCCTCACCCCAACTGCAACGGCTCGTCGTCGTCCTCATCCACCAACGTGATGTTTCCGCCGGAGGTGAGCAGGGTGGCGTCCTCGTAAAAGTTCTTGAGCTTGGTCTCGAAGCGCTCGGCCTTGGCGAGGCGCGGGTCCTCTTCGAAGGTGATGTCCTCCCGGACCAGGCCTTGGAGGGAGGTCGCCTCCACTCCCAGCACGCCGCCCAGGAGCTTCAGGGGGTTCAGGGCCACGCCGGATCGCAGGGCCATGGTGAAGCGCAGGGTGCCGCGATCCAGGTGCATTTCGGTGATGTGGGGGCGGAGATCCACGAGCTTGTCCGCCTTCTGTCCTTCGACCTTTCCGGCTTTGCCGAGCGGAAAGTCGTCGGACGCGAGGAAGGTCTCCACCTTGGCGCGCACTGCTTCGGGGGGGAGGGCGCAGGGCCAGGCGTAGTGGGCCTCCCGGGCGAGCCCGACGGAGGCGCTGGCCCAGGTGGGGAGTTCCACCCAGGAGACGAGGGCGAGGCCCTCGGGCAGGCGATCATTGACGCGGTGGACGACTTGATCGACCTCCTCGCGCACGGGCTCGAAAAGTTCGCATTCCGCACACTCGCGCAAACCTTCGACTCCCACGCTGAGGGGAGGTGCGATCTGGAACAGGGGCTTGGGATTCCGGCTCAGCTCCAGGGCAGGGCGGAGGCCCTCCAGGCGCAGGGCTTCCACGAGCAGGGTCTGGAGTTCCGGCGTGCCCAGGGCGGCGAGCGCGGCGCCGCGGGAGAAGCGCAGCCGGATGCGAACCCGCTTGGCATCCAATTGCCAGTTGGCGGATCGGCGCTTGCGGGCTTGTTCGGCCAAGGGATCCATCTCCAGCTTGAGAGCCTGCAGCGAGGGTGCCTGCCGCACGGATTCCCGGAGGCGCTCGTGAGCTTCTTCAAGCAGGCCCTTGCCTTGGAGCTCGTCGAATAGCGAACGCGCGGCGCTGATATCCCTGCGTCGGATGGTCTCGCGGAACGCCAGCAATGCTGCGGGTTCCCGGCTGGGGGCGAACTGCGCCATGTGGGAGATCAAGGATTCCAGGGTAGGGGGGGCGGAAGTGGGGGAGCTCACTTCTCCAGCATACGTGGCTGCCCGCGATCCCATCGCTTCATGCGAACGATTTGAGACTTGCGTCTTCGGAATGATTTCCACAGGACCCCACGGAGAACCCCGGGCTGTCAGGCGGTCTTGCCATGAATCACAAGGCGGGGTGTGAGGTGCATCGGAGATGAGGCAGGCGCGGGGTGCCTATTGCTTTGCCGGAGGGGTCTGGGTAATCGTCCCTCCTCCACCCAACCGGCCCGGTTGATTGATCTCCTCGGCGAACTCGAGGAAGGCGGGCGTGAAGTAGGTCCAGTCGTGGCCTCCCGTCCTCAAACGCAGGCGAACCACGCGGCCGGGCCGTTGGCAGGCCTCCGCCAGCTTCTCCGTGGCCTTCCCAAGGCCGTACTTGTCCTGCAGCCCGCTGCCGAGGAGCAGTTCCGCTTCGCCCCCCCTGTGCTTCCAAGGATTCCAGGGTGCGAACCCAGCCTTGTCCGAAGGGAAGGCCCTGCGGATGCCAGGGCGAAGGAAGAACCCGACCTTCTTGAAGGGGGGCTCGAGCAGGGCGGGACTGATGGCGGCGCATCGCCCGAAGAGGTGCGTGCCCGCTGCGAGGTTCAGTGCCGCGAGGCCGCCCATGCTGAGCCCCGCGACCGTTCGCGCCTCGGCCCTGCCACCGAACTCCGGGAACCGTCGCTCGAGTTCCGGCAGCAACTCCTCCAACAGGAAGCGCCGGTAGGGGAAGGAGCCATCCAGGGCATCCATGTACCAGGCCCGGTAATGGGTCACCGCCACCCAGAGGGCGGGGGCCACCGTGCCTTTGGCCTCCCGCTGGCGCAGCTCCTCGAAGATGCCCTGGCGGATGAGATCCTCGGGTCCGTCGAAATACCCGGGAAGGAAGAGCACGAACCGCAGCCGATCTCCGGGGTGGGCCTTTTTCCAGGCTTCAACGGCCGTTCGTTCCGGCTGATGGATGGCGATGGGGACTTGCCGAGCGAGCAGGTTGGAGGGGAATCCTTCAAGGGGGACTTGGCCCCAGAGGCTGGAACAGGCGAAGCTGGTGAGGAAACCCATGGTCCAATCCCGAACGCCCATCCCGAATCCTCCCGCATCGTGGCCCTTCGAGGCTCGCATGGGAATGCCCGGCGTGGAACGGAGGGAGGGGATGGAGATCCCGGGCTTCGGCGCCGGATGGACCCTCGAAGCCTCCGGGGGAACCGTCCTGGAGGGGGTGCTGGAACCCCTGGGGGGGGCTTTCGGAAGGGGGGGCGTGGCTCGCCTCGGCGACACCGTGCTGAGGCCCTACCGGCGGGGTGGCCTCGTGCGGCACCTCAATGAGCGCACCTACCCGAACCCCTCCCGGTTCCAACAGGAGCTGGCCGTGCATCGGGCCCTCTGGGCGGCGGGCCTGCCCACGGTGGAACCGCTGGGTTGTGCCTGGCGCCGCCACGGCTGGGGTGTGGAAGGGCTCTACCTCACCCGCTGGGAGGCGGGCGGAGCCTGGCCTCGCCAGTGGAACGCCGCCGCCTGGCCTGAGGTCGCCCGGATCATCCGGGCCCTTTCCCGATGGGGCTGTTGGGTGCCCGATCTCAATGCCACGAATGTATTCATCGACGCCGGGGGGAAGGTCCGGGTATTGGATTTCGATCGGGCCTCCTTCATCTCCGGCGGAGATCTGGAACGTAGGTACCTCCGGCGCCTGGGCCGCAGCCTTGCGAAGCTGGATGCGCCCATGGGGCTCCAGGCTCAAGTGGCCGGGGGGATGCCATGAAGGCCCTCCGGCCGATATTGCTCCACCTGGGGGTGGCCGCCGCCTACCTGGCCTGCGCGAAGCTGGGACTTGCCCTCGGCGGCGTCACGCTTCCGGGATCGCCATTCTGGATTCCCAAGGCCCTGGGGCTCGCGGCCATCCTGCTGCTCGGCGAAGGGCTGTGGCCGGGCATTCTGCTGGGTTCCATCGTCACGGGGCTTCTCATCTCGCCCCAGCTGACCTGGGCGCAGCAGGCGGGGCTCGGCATTTCCAACGCGCTGGAAGCGTGGTTGGGCGGGGTACTGCTGATGCGCGCGCGGTTCGGATTCCGGTTGGATCACTTCCGCGATGTGATGCTCCTGGTTCTGATCGGTGGCGTGGCCACGTCCATCCTGGGCGCGATCCTTCGGAGCCTGGTGATGGGGGCGGGCGTGCCATGGCTCCATCACCAGTTCTGGGGGCATTGGTGGGCGGGGGATGCCGTTGCCGCCATCCTGTTCACACCTGCCTTCCTCCTGGCCCAGGAATTCGTAGAAGGGCTCTCGGGACGTCGTGCCCTGGAGTTCCTGGGCGTCTTCCTGTTCGCCGGGTTGGGCCTTTGGATCGCCTTCGGAGATGCCTTCGGACCGGGGCGCCACCTGCCCTTGGCGTTCCTCCTCCTCCCCTTCCTGGGGTGGGGCGCGTTCCGTTTCGGCCCCCCGGGAGCATCCCTTCTGCTGGCCATCACGGCGATCGGCGTCACCCGGCTCACGGCGACGGGGCACGGCCCCTTCCTGGGCCATGGCCTTCCCCAGGGGGAATACCTGCTGCGCAGCTACCTCGCCTTGGCTGGAGTGACCACGCTCTCGCTGGCGGCATTGACCCGCGAGCGGGATCGGGCCTCCGAACGGGCGGGCAAGAGCGAGGAGGGATTGCTGATCCTCGTGGAGACCTTGGGCACCCCGATCATGATCCTCAATCGGAGCGGTCGCATCCGCTACGCCAATGAGGCCTTCCACGAATTGCTGGGGCTGCGGCCGGGAGAAGCCGAAGGCAGGGATTCAGAGACCTACTACATGGATCCCGAGCAGCGGCGCAAGCTGCGGGATCGGCTCGACGCCCAAGGGCGCATGGAAAATGTGGAAGTCGAGTTGAAGGACGTGCAGGGACGGCCGCGCCCCGGGTTGATCTCAGCCAGCCACCTGGATTTCCGGGGCGAGGCCACCACCCTGGTGGTGTTCCAAGATATCCGGGAGCTGCTCCGTCAACGCCAGGAGGTCCAGGAGAGTGAAGCCAGGTATCGGGTGCTGGCCTCCACCACGGAAGAGGGCGTGATGATCCTCGAGAATGGCGTGGTGGTGGACGTGAACCAGGCTGCCGCCCGCATGTACGGAGGGGATCTGGCCGACTTGATCGGCCGGCCCGTGCTGGAGTTCCTCCACCCCTCCAGCGTCCCGAAGGCGCTGGAGGTGATGCGGAATGAATCCGAGTATCCCTACGAGGTGCGTGGCCTTCGCAAGGATGGCAGTGATTACCCGATGGAAGTCCGCCCCAAGGGGGTCATGCGCCATGGCCTACCCGCCCGGGCGGTGGTGATCCGGGATCTGACCGCCTGGCATGCCGCGGCCGAAGCGCTGCGCGATAGCGAGGAGCGCTATGCCCTGGTCGTGCGCGGTGCCCAGGTGGGCATCTGGGACTTCAATCTGCAGACGGGTGAACTTTATTGGAGTCCCCGCCTCAAGGAACAGTCGGGGCTCGCGGAAGATGAGGCCACGCCCACCCTCCAAGGATGGCGCGAGGCCATCCACGAGGAGGATCGGGAGCGCGTGGATCGGGCGCTCAAGGATCACCTGCGTTTGCGCACCCCCTATTCGGTGGACTATCGGATGCATGTGCCCGGCCTGGGCTGGCGCTGGTTCCACAGCCGGGGTCAGGCGCTTTGGGATGCGGACGGGCACGCGTTGAGGGTGGCTGGCAGCATCACGGATGTCACCGATCGAAAGGCCGCCGAGGCGGAGCTCCTTCGCGCAAAAGAGGCCGCTGAAGAGGCATCCCGAGTGAAGAGCGAGTTCCTCGCCATGATGAGCCATGAGATCCGGACACCCATGAACGCGATCATCGGAATGAATTACCTGCTGCAGCGCACGGAGCTGAACCTGGATCAGCGCGAGCTGGCGGATACGGTGGGCCGCGCGGCCAAGGGCCTGCTCACGGTGCTCAACGACATCCTCGATTTCAGCAAGATCGAGGCGGGACAGATGGATATGGAACGGACGCGGTACGATCCCTATCCCGTGGTGAAGGACGTGCTGGACCTCCTCCAGGCGCAGGCCCAGGAGAAGGGGTTGGAGCTCGGCCCGGAACTGGGGACGGACCTGGAGCTGGAGTTGGAGGGGGATCCCGGGCGGTTCCGGCAGATCCTCGTGAACCTGGTGGGCAATGCCATCAAGTTCACGGAACGAGGCTCGGTCCTCGTGCGCACCCGCCTTGAGGCTCCCTGGATGGTCGTTCAGGTCATCGATACGGGGGTCGGCATTCCCGCCCACGTGCTCCCCCTCCTCTTCGAGAAGTTCACTCAGGGCGATGCGAGCATCACCCGCCGATTCGGAGGCACGGGCCTGGGCCTGGCCATCAGCCGGCAGCTGGCCCACCTCATGGGGGGTACGCTCACGGTGGCTAGTGAGGAAGGGAAGGGAAGCACTTTTGAACTCCGCCTGCCCCTGCCCGATGAAAATTCGGGGGAAGTGGATTTCCGGAGGGCTTCAGTGCTGCTCGTCCACGCTCCGGGTCTGGAACCCCAGCGGATGGTGGGCTGGCTGGAGCGGTGGAACATGAAAGTGGAAGTGAGGTCGCTGGAAGCGGGCCTGCCCGTGATCCCGCCGAAGGGGGGCGTGGTCCTGGCCCTGGGTTTGCCGCTCCCCGACGGGATGCGGGGGATCAGCTTTCCGGCGGAGCCCGAGGATCCGTTCACGCTGCTGGATGCGCTGATGGCGGTGATGCGTTAGAGAAAAGGTTCGCGGCTCGTTGGCACGAGTGGGAGGTCACTTCTTCTTCTGCGGGGCCTTCGCCTTCACTTCAGTGGCGTCGACGATGACCACCGGCTTCACGGGCACGTCGCGCATGCCATCGCGGGTGGTGGTCTTGCCGTTGCGGATCTTATCCACCACGTCCATGCCGGCGACCACGCGTCCGAACACGCAATAGCCGTAGCCATCCGGCGCGGGGGGGTCGAGCCTGGCGCGGTTGTCCACCACGTTGATGAAGAACTGGCCCTTGGCGCTATCGGGGATCCAGGTACGGGCCATGGCCAGGGTGCCGCGGGTGTTCTTGAGGCCCTTGGCCAGGGCCTGCTTTGCCTCGTTCACCACGGAGGCGCCGGCCTGCTTCTCGTGCATATCGGCGGTGAAGCCACCGCCCTGCACCATGAAATCCTTCATGACGCGATGGAAGATGGTGCCCTTGTAGAAGCCCTTGTTCACATAGCCGAGGAAGTTTTCCACCGTTTTGGGCGCTGCTTCCGGCTCCAGTTCCAGGGTGAAGGAACCCACGGTCGTCTTGATCACCACCCTCGGTTTGGGACCGGCCAGCGCGGGGAGCGCGGCGAGAAGCAGGGTCAGGGCAAGGCGGAGGATGGAGGACATGGGAAGACTATAGATCAGATCCCCAGGGCCTTTTCCAGGGCATCCCGTTGTCCCCTGAATCCATCCACGCCCTTGGCGGAGAGGAGGGTGGCCTTCGCGGCGTCCTTCTGGCCGAGCCGGAGCTGGGCCTGGGCACGCATGAGGCTCACCCAGCCAAGCTGGGAGGGACTGGGTTTGGTGGGGTAGAGGGCCAGGGCCCCGCGGTAGTCGCCGGTCTGGGCATGGAGATCCGCCACGCGGATGAGGAGGGGTTCCTTGGCGTCGGCCTTCTCGGAGAGGCGGCCGAGCCAGCCTTGGGCCTCCTGCCGGCGCTGGGCAGGAGTCTCGCCCTTGGCGAGGGGTCGTTGGAGGAGGGTGGTGATGGCGCGGATCCGTTCGGGCCCGGGTTGGGCCCGGGGCGCGGTGGCACGTGCGCCCTTCCAATCCTGGAGGGTCACCTGGGCTCGGAGGCGGGTGAGCTCCTGGGCGGGAGTGGCCTTGGCGGGGAGCAGGGACAGCACGGCCTTGGGTTGGGCCTCGGGTTCCACCTTGGCCAGGGCGGCGAGGGCGAGGGGATTCCGTTCGGGCCCGGGGGCTTCCCGGATCAGCCGGGGAAGCTCCGCCGCGAGCCCCTGCTTGGCGAGCAGCTCGATCACGCCCAGTCGCTGCTTGGGCCCGAGGGCGGCGAAGGCGCCGGCTCGCATTCGCTCGAGCATCACGCCGGCGAAGCCCTTTTCAAGGCGGGAATCCACCCAGAGGCCCCAGGCGTCCTTCCAGAGGCGGCGCACTTCAGCCACCTGGGTGGCGACGCCCTTCTCGGCGTATTCGGCCATCCAGGTATCGGCCTGCTTGAGAAGCTCCTCCCAGAGCTCCTTGCGGTAGAGGATCCGCAGCTCCACGACCCCCGCGAGGGCATCGTCGCCGGGATTCCCGGCCTTGCGGAGCTCGGCCAGCAGGCTTTCGGCGTCGGGCATACCTTTGAGATCCTTGCCCTTCAGGGAGCCATCTGTGAGCAGCGTGGCCAGGGCCAAGCGGGCCTCATCGGCCTCCGGCGCCTTGGGATAGTCGGTGATGAGCTTGCGAAAGGACTGGGCGCTGGCGCGGGGTTCGTTCATGCGGCCGAGCATCTGGGACCAGGCGAGATCCACCTGGGGAGTGTGGGGTCCCTTCTCATAGAGGTTGTGGAAGGAGCGCCGATTCGCATCCGCCTCGTCCTTGCGCTTGGCTTCGCAAAGGATGATCACCATCGCGGCCAGGCCCTGTTCGGAGGGCTCGGCCTCCTTCTCCAGGGGGCGCAGGGTATCCAGGATGGGCAGGCCCTCAAGGGGCCGCCCGGTCTCCACCAGGAGCCACAGGAGCAGTTCCTGGGAGCGCCGCTTGCGCTCGCCGGGGATGTCGGAGTCGAGGCTGGCGCGGAGGCGGGTTTCGCATTCCTTCATCCGCTTTCGGAGGAGGGCCTCTTCCGCGAGCGGCAGCTGGGCTTCGCCCAGGAAGGGAGACTTTGGGAAGGTGGTCTCGAGCTTTTTGAGGGGCTCGGCGGCATCCTCCAGGCGGCCCGCCTTCCACAGGGCCATCCCCTGGGCGAAGAGCACCACCTCCCGCTGGGGCGCCTTGCTGCTCTTGAAGACATGGCCTTTGAGGCGTTTCAGGCCTTCGGCCAGGGCCTTGGGATCCTCGGTGCGGAGCATGCCCTCCGCCACTTCCGAAGCCTGCGCATCCGTCATGCGCCCGGTGGCTTGGGGGGCGGCCACGAGGGTGGGAACCGCGAGGAGGACCGCGAGGGCAGGGTGGATGGCCACGGTCCGGGGGCGCCTCACGGCAGCCACCTCGCCAGCAAGCTCCTTTGCTCGGTATCCCCTGCGGGGATACGCGAGACCCCGGTGGATTCGGTTCTGCCCATGGCTAGGGTAAGTCGCCTCATGGCAGCCATCTCGCCAGCAAGCTCCTTTTTGCGGCGTCGAACTCCTCTTCGGAGAGCAGGCCCCGGCTGCGGAGCGAGGCCAGGCGCTCGAGATCACCGAGCTGGCTGCCGCCCTCCACCGGGCCGGCGGGAGTGATGCGGGTGGCCAGCATCTCCATGCGGCCCAGGGTGGCGTCCTTCTGTTCCAGCTTGCCCTCCAGCTCCTTCACCCGCAGGCGCAGGGCATCCCGTTCCCGGGTGAGCTGCTGGTGCTCCATCAACCGGCGCAGGGTGTTGCGGAAGGGGTCGATCTGCATGGGTTTGGTGATGAAGTCGAAGGCGCCCAGCTCCATGGCCTCAGTGGCCTCGCGAACGCTGCCGAAGCCGGTGAGCATCAGGACCGTGCAACTTCGGTTGACCTCCAGGGCCGTGCGGAGCACCTCCATGCCACCCTTGCCCGGCATCACCAGATCCGTGATCACCAGTTCGAAGGGGGGTTGGGCGCGCAGGAGCTTGATCTCGGCCTCTTCGCCGCTGGCCGCCTCGGTCACGACGAAGCCCTCCTGCTGAAGCAGGGAACTGAGGGTTTCCCGGAGTACGGGATCGTCATCCACGAGGAGGATTCGCGGCGCCGGGAGGTGATGGGGAACGATGGGGCGGGTCAAGGGCTCACCGGGATGGATAGTCCATCGGCACGAGGGGCGGGTGGCTGGAGAGGGGCCCCGTAGCCTAGCACCTCGAGGGTCCCTGCTGGAAGGCGGAAGGACCGGTTCACGCCGCCCCCTTGAGGCGGTAGACGAAGGCGATGACCTGGGCCACGGCGTGGTAGAGCTCACCGGGAATGGGCTGACCCACCTCCACCTGGCGATAGAGGGCCCGGGCGAGCTCCGGGCGCTCGAGGATGGTGACGCCGCTCTCCTTGGCC
The DNA here is from genome assembly GCA_016192145.1 of Acidobacteriota bacterium. Lineage (GTDB taxonomy): Bacteria > Acidobacteriota > Holophagae > Holophagales > Holophagaceae > JAFDVN01. Next base: position 115,470 of record JACPUT010000017.1, read on the forward strand.
TTCTCGCGGATCTTGAGGGCCAGGTGGTCGAGCCCCTTGGCCAGGCAGATGGGGGCCGCCGAGTTCTCGTCGTACTGGAGGGCGATGGCCACATGGGTGGGGTTCGTGATCACCACGGTGGCCTTGGGGACGGAAGCCAGCATCCTGCGGCGGGCGGCCGTCATCATGAGGCCCCGCTGCTGGCGCTTGATCTCGGGGTTGCCATCCGCATCCTTCGCCTCGTCCTTCACCTCCTGCTTGGTCATCTTGATGGATTCCTCGAAGGAATGGCGCTGGTACATGAAGTCGGCCACGGCGAGGAGGAACATGGCGATGAGCATGTTCCGGTAGAGCACGAACAGCGTGCCCTCCAGCAGGCTCATGGCCTGGGGAAGCCCCATGTTGGAGGTCTGGAGCAGCCCCGGGATGTGGGGCGCGACCGTACGCCAGGCCACGAACACCAGGAGCAGGAGCTTCAGGAGGCTCTTGAGCAGCTCCACCGCGGAGCGGGAGGAGAAGAGCTTCTTGAATCCCTGGGCGGGGTTCAGGCGGTCGAACTTGGGGGTGAGGGGTTTCATGTTCGGCGAGAACCCCCGTTGGAGGAACCCCCCCAGCACCGCGATGAGGAGGTTCGTGGCGAGGAAGGGGCCCAGGGTCTTGGCCAGGATCCGCATGATTTCCAGCAGCACATGCCCCTGCCGGGCTTCGGCGAGGGCGCCGGGCCGCGCGAGGTTCAGGAAATGGGCCATCTCCTGCCCCAGGGCGGCCACGGTGGCCCCCCCCAGGCCGATGAACAGGAAGAGGTTCCCCCAGAGCAGCAGGGCCGCATCGAAATCCGCCGAACGGGGGACTGAGCCTTCATCCCGAGCCTGTTGGCGTCGTTTGGGAGTCGCTTTCTCGGTGCGTCCGGGTTCAGCCATACAAGCCCTAGCCCCCGATCATGCGGGGCAGGAGCCGTGCCACCTGCTCCATGAGCGGCCGCAACCAGGTGGGCAGCTCCCGGAGGATGAAGCCCAGCAGGAGGAGGCCCAGGGAAATCTTCAGGGGGAAACTCAGCTGGAGCAGTTGGAGCTGGGGCATGAACTTGCCCGCCACGCCCATGGCGAGGTCGAGCATGAAGAGCAGGGCGAGTACCGGGAAGGCCAACATGAATCCCCGCCCGATGATCTGCCCGAGGAAAACCACCATCCCCAGCGCATCCACGGCGGGAAGGTGGCCCGGTGGCACCACCCGCCAGCTGTCGTGCAGGGCCTGGATGGCCACGTGGTGGAGCCCGGTGATGAAGAAGAGCAGCAGGGCCACCTGGCCCAGCAGGGAGCCCGCGACGGAGGTTGGGTTGGCACTCACGGGATCCAGGAACTGCACGAAGGAGAACCCCATCTGCGTATCCATGAGGTTGCCGGCGAACGCCACGGCTTCGATGATCCAAGCCACGAGGGTGCCCAGCAGGAGACCCACCGCGAGCTCCCCGGCCAGGGCGAAAACCATGTCGGGCAGGCCCCAATTCTTGGCGCCGGCCGGCATGGCGAGCGAGGGGGCCATGAGGGTGGCCAGACTCACGCCCAGCACCACCCGGAACTGGTTGGGCATGCGCTCAGCCCCGAATCCGGGCATGGCGCCCAGGAGGCCGCTCACCCGGGTCAGCGCCAGCATCCAGATCAGAACGCGCTCCTGGGTGAGGGCCCAGGTTGCGGCGTTGGTGAGGGTGGGTGGCAACGTGGGCTGGAGCAGGGGTTGGAGCATGGCCGGGCTCCTATCCCAATCCGCGGGTGACCGGGCCCCAATCCGTGAACATCCGGATGGCGAAAGCGCCCATCACCCGAATCATCCAGGGGAAGGTGGCCACCACCACGACCATCACCACCACCATCTTGGGCACGAAGGCGATGGTCTGATCCTGCAGGCTGGTGACCACCTGGAAGATGGACACCATGAGGCCGACGATCAGGGAGACCAGGAGGGCCGGGCCCGCGACCATGAGCGAGGTCTTCAGGGCGTCCTGGGCCAGCTTGGCGATGACGAGCTCGTTCATCCCGTGTACCCCCGGACGAGGCTGCTCACGATGAGGTACCAGCCGTCGACCTCCCGCACTCCGCGAGCGGTGGCGAGCGGGAGCACCGTGCGAGGCACGGTGCGATAGAAGGGAGAGATGGTCGAATGGATCATCCCGTATACCCCCGAACGAGGCTGCTCACGATGAGGTACCAGCCGTCGACCATCACGAAGAGGAGCACCTTGAAGGGAAGGGATATGACCACGGGCGGCAGCATCATCATGCCCATGCTCAGGAGGACGCTGGCCACCACCATGTCCACCACGAGGAAGGGCAGGAAGATCATGAAGCCGATCTCGAAGGCGGTCTTCAGCTCGCTGATCATGAAGGCGGGCAGGAGGGCGGCCATGGGGACGTCGGCCTTGGTCTGGGGGGCGGGGGCCTTGGCCAGCCGGAGGAAGAGGCTCAGATCCTTCTTGCGGGTGTGCCGGAGCATGAACACCTTGAGCGGCGCGCCGGTGCGCTCGAAGGCCTGATCCACCGTCAGCTCATTGCGGTTCAGCGGCTGGATCACCTGCGTGTTGATCTCGTTGATGGTGGGGCCCATCACGAAGAAGGTGAGGACCAGGGAGAGGCTGATGAGCACCTGGTTGCTGGGGGTCTGCTGAGTGCCCAGGCCCTGCCGGAGGAAGTGCATGACCACCACCATGCGGGTGAAGGAGGTCATGGTCATCAGGATGGTGGGGGCCAGGGTGAGGATGGTGAGCACCATGGCCGCCTGCAGGGCCGTGCTCAGCCCGGGACCAGTGGGGCTCTTGCCGAAGTTCACGCTCACGGAGGGAAGGGGGGCGGCGCTGGCCGCCGTGCAGGCGAGCAGGATCAGGGCGGGGAGGATCAGGCGCCGGAGCTTCACTGGCCCTCCTCCTGCTTCAGCCGGGCTTCCATCTCCTTCACGGGGACGGGGTGGGTCATTTCCACGGCTGCGGCCACCTGATCCCGGAACGCCCCTGGGGCGGCGTTCTCAAGGCCATCCAGGCGGGCCAGCATGGAAATGCCCTGGGGGTGGAGGGCGATGAGGAAGCGCTCCCCCTCGGCCTCAAGGATGCTCACATAGCGGCGATCGCCCAGGGCCAAGGTCTCGGCCACCTTGAGCCTGCCGCCGCCGGAGCCGGGCAGGTGCTTGCGGCCGTATTTCTTCAGGGCCCAGAGGCTCGCCCCGGCGAGGCCGAGCACCACGAGCAGGGAGCCGAAGGCCTGGAAGCCGCTGGGGCCCGCCTCGGGTTGGGCAGTGGGTGTCGTCTTTCCGTCCTCCAGCTGGATCGGCTGGGCCAACTCCTTTTGGGCAGGGGTCGGCGCAGGCTGCGCCCCCAGGGCGGAACCCAGCAGGCACAAGCAGATGAGGGTGTTACGCAGCACGACGGACTCCCGACAGGGGATCCTTACAGCGCGAGGGGGATGCCAAGGCCGGGGGGTTACGGCTCCGGGGGCAGAAAGGAGCTGAACGCGGAGGGCGCGAAGGGGCGCGGAGAACGCGGAGAAAGACTAGGGACTGGAGGGCCAACGCCTGGACGGAGGCCCCAGTGCCTCGTCTGTTTAGCGCCTGTTTTTTCATTTCCTCTGCTTTTCTCCGCGCCCTCCGCGTCCCTCCGCGCCCTCAGCGTCCAGCCCCATTTTAGATTTACCCCCCACCTTTCCTGGCGGAGTACGATGGATCCCTTCCGATCCTTCCATCCGAGGTGAGCCATGCCGGTTTTCAACCTCTCCATCAACGGTCGATCCCGCGCGGTCGATGTCGAAGGCGATACTCCCCTCCTGTGGGTGCTCCGGGATCACTTGGGCCTCACGGGTACGAAATTCGGCTGCGGGCTGGGCGTCTGCGGTTCCTGCACGCTGCATGTGGATGGCGAGGCCCAGCGGGCCTGCCAGCTGCCCGTGAGCCAGGTGAAGGGCAAGATCACCACCATCGAGGGTCTCAGCGCCAAGGGCGACCACCCGGTTCAGAAGGCTTGGATCGCCTGCGACGTGGCCCAGTGCGGGTACTGCCAGCCGGGCCAGATCATGCAGGCCTGCGCCCTGCTGAAGCAGCACGCCCATCCCACGGATGCCCAGATCGACGCGGGCATGGCCGAGAACATCTGCCGCTGCGGCACCTATCTGAGGATTCGAGACGCCATCCATCTCGCTGCGAAGGGAGGTGTGAAATGACCACCCGCCGCGAGTTCCTCCAGCACACGGGCTGCCTGGCCCTGGCCTTCAACGTGCCCATGACCCTGAAGGGCTTCGAGCCCCAGGCCAAGGCCCCCGCCAAAGCCGCGCCCTTGGAGCCCAATGGCTTCCTCCGCATCGATCCCGATGGAAGCGTCACCGTGTGGGCCACCCGCAGCGAGATGGGGCAGGGGGTCCGCACCAGCATGGCCATGGCCGTGGCTGAAGAGCTGGAGGCGGACTGGACGAAGGTGAAGGTGCAGCAGGCCACCACGGCTCCCCGTTTCGGCGATCTGGGCGTCACCGGTGGCAGCCAGACCACCCGCACCACCACGGAGGCCTTCCGCAAAGTGGGGGCCCAGGCCCGGGAGATGCTCCTCCAGGCCGCCGCCGACGAATGGAAGGTGGCCAAGTCCGACTGCCGGGCCGAGGGGGGCTTCGTGCTCGGGCCCGGGGGGAAGAAGGCGGGCTTCGGCACCCTGGTGGCCACGGCCGCCAAGCTCACGCCGCCCAAGGAACCCCCCCTCAAGGCGAAGAAGGACTTCAAGATCCTCGGCAAGGACACCCTCCGCCTGGATGGCCCCGCCATCGTCAGCGGTCGCGCCCACTTCGGCACGGACGTGAAACGCCCCGGCATGCTCGTGGCGAGTATCGAACGGTGCCCCGTCTTCGGCGGGAAGCTCAAATCCTTCGATGCCTCCGCCGCGCTGAAGCAGCCCGGAGTGAAGCAGGTGGTGGCCGTGCCCAGCGGGGTGGCGGTGATCGCCAGGGATACCTGGAGCGCCTTCTCCGGCCGGGAGTTCCTGAAGGTTCAATGGGAGGAGGGCCCCGCCGCGCAGGTGGACAGCGCCGCCCTCCGGAAGCAGTTCGAGGAGCGCCTGAAGACTCCCGGGAAGGTCGTCCGCACGGAAGGCGATGCCGCCAAAGGGATGGAGGGCGCCGCCAAGAAGCTGGAAGCCACCTACGACGCCCCCTTCCTCGCCCACGCCACCATGGAACCCATGGTCGCCGTGGCGGACGTGAAGAAGGACCGCTGCGATATCTGGGCACCCTCCCAAGCTCCGGGCTGGTCCATGGCGGCCGTGACGAAACTGACCGGGCTCAAGGCCGAGCAGATCGAGGTGCATGTCCCCCTGCTGGGGGGAGGCTTCGGTCGCCGCGCCATGCCCGACTTCCTGTTGGACGCGGTGGCCTGCTCCAAGGCCGCGGGGGCTCCCGTGAAGGTGCAGTGGACCCGGCAGGACGACATGCGCCATGACGGCTACCGCCCCGCCACCCTCCATCACATCGAGGGCGGACTGGATGACAAGGGCGCCCTCACGGCCTGGCGGCACCGTTTCGCCGGCCCCTCCATCGCGGTGGCCGCGGGCCTGCCCTGGCCCCCGGAGTCCACCGAGCTCAGTGGCGCCGCCGACCTGGCCTACGCGGTGCCCAACCTCGAGGTGCAGTGGGCCCAATCGGAAACGCCCGTGCCGCTCTGGTTCTGGCGCGCCGTGCCCGCCAGTTTCAATCCCTTCGTCACGGAGTGCTTCCTGGACGAGCTGGCCCATGCCGCGGGCAAGGATCCCCTGGCCTTCCGGCTGGAGTTGATGCACGCAGCCCCCCGCAAGGTCGGCAAGGACACCGTGGCGCCCGATCGGTTGAGGGGTGTGCTTGCGCTCGCCGCGGCCAAGGCCGACTGGGGAAAGCCCCTGCCCAAGGGCTGGGGCCGCGGCATCGCCGCCCACCCCTACCTGGACTGCGGCACCTATGTGGCCGAGGTGGCGGAAGTGGAAGTCAAGGGCGATGGCACCCTCCGCGTGCATCGCGTGGTCTGCGCCGTGGACTGCGGGCAGGTGCTCAATCCCCTCAACGTGAAGGCGCAGATGGAAGGCGCCGTGGCCTACGGCCTCTCCGCCGCGCTCCATGGCGAAATCACCCTCGAGAAGGGGCGGGTGCAGCAGCAATCCTTCAAGGACTACCCCGTGCTGCGCATCGCGGACATGCCCAAGGTGGAGGTTCATTTCGTCGAAAGCGACCTACCCCCCGGCGGCGTGGGCGAACCGGGCCTGCCACCCGTGGCGCCGGCCGTGGCCAACGCGGTCTTCGCCGCCACGGGGAAGCGCCTGCGCAGCATGCCCTTCCTGCCCGAGAAAGTGCTCAAGGCTTGAAGGAGCTGCGGGACATCCACCGCCTCCTCCGAGAGGCCCAGGAGCCCCTCGCCCTAGCCACCCTCGTGGCGGCGGAGGGGGCCAGCTACCGCCGCCCGGGAGCCCACCTCCTCACGGATGGGCACCGGGTGATCCGGGGAAGCCTCAGCGGGGGATGCCTGGAGGGGGAAGTGATGGCCCGAGCCCGGGAGGTGTTGGCGGATGGGACGCCGCGGCTGCTCACCTATGATCTGCGGGGCGACGCCGATCTGGTTTGGGGCAGCGGCATGGGGTGCGAGGGCCTGCTCACGGTGCGGGTCTCCAAGGTGGAGCCGGGCAACCTCCCCGCCTGGATGGGTGAGGTGCAGGAGGCGTGGGCGCGCCGTGAAGGGGTTCACCTCCTCCTTCCCCGGGAGGCCGCGTCCGAGCTCCGGGTGGTTGGCGCCCCCGAGGCGGCCTCCATCTCCCTGCCACCACCCCTGGCCCTCTGGATCTGGGGTGGGGACGAGGATAGCCAGCTGCTGGCCCAGCTCGCCATGGCCCTGGGCTGGTTCGTGGGCGTGGCGGATCATCGCCCGGCCTTCGTGGCGAAGGGGAGGTTTCCCGGAGCGGACGATCTCAGGGCCGGGCACCCGGAGCAGATCATCCCCTCGCTGCCGCTGGATGCCCGGAGCGCAGTCGTTCTCCTCACCCATAACTACCTCAAGGACCTGGACTCGCTGAGGCTGTTGCTGAAGACTGGCGCCGGCTACCTGGGCCTCATGGGTTCCCGGGCCCGCTGCGCCCGGATCAGGGCGGAGCTGGATTGCCCGGATGCGCGGCTGCATGCGCCGGTGGGGCTGGATCTGGGCTCCCGCGCGCCGGAAGCGGTGGCCCTGTCCATCCTGGCGGAGATCCAGGCCGCGCTCGAGGGCGGCACGGCCCGGCCCCTGTCGGAGGCTCGATGATCGCCGCCATCGTGCTGGCGGCCGGTGCCTCCCGGCGATTGGGCCAGCCCAAGCAACTGGTGGCGGTGGCGGGCGAGGCGCTGCTGCGAAAGGCGGTGCGCATGGCGCTGGAGGCGGGCTGCAGCCCGGTGATCCCGGTCCTCCCCACTGAGCACGATCGCTTCCTGGCGGTGCTGCAGGGGCTGGAGGTGAGCCCCTGCATCAACCTCCAGGCGGACGAAGGCATGGGGGCTTCCATCCGCGCGGGTGCTTTCGCGCTGCCTGCCGGTGCGGAGGGCGCCCTCCTGATGGCCGTGGATCAGGTGGCCGTGGACACGGATCTGCTCCGTAGGCTCGTGGCCGCATGGCGCTTGGATCCGCGGCGACCGGCGGGCTGCGCCTACGAAGGCCGCATCGGCATCCCGGCGCTCTTTCCGAAAAGCCTGTTTCCGGGGCTTCAGGCCTGCAATGGGGAGAGCGGAGCCAAAGGGCTGTTGGGGGGAGCCCTTCACGTGGCGTTTCCCCGGGGTGGTGATGACCTCGACACCCCGGAGGATCTGGCGCGATTCATGCGGTGAGCGACTCGGGGCCCTTTTTCCTCGCGTGGGCCTTGCGGGCCTTCTCCACTTCCGGCAGGTGCTGGATGGCCCACTGGGAGAGCCCGCTCAGGGGCTCCTTCAGGGACTCGCCGAGGGGCGTGAGGCAGTACTCGGTGCGGGGCGGCACCTCGGGATAGATGGTGCGCTTCACGAGGCCATCCTCCTCCAGCTTGCGCAGGGTCTGCGTGAGCATCTTCTGGCTGATGCCGCCGATCTCCCGCTGCAGCTCCCCGTAGCGCTTGGTGCCGCTCCCGAGCAGGTAGATGATCAGGGCCGTCCACTTATCCGCGATGAGGTCCAGGACCATGCGCGTGGGGCACGCGGCGTGGAGCAGGTTGGTGGGGCATACCTTGCCTTCGGGGCCTTTGCTTACCATCGGGTGCCTACCTTCCTAAATAGTGCCTACTTTCCAAAAGAGAGTAAGCACCTAAAGTTTCCCTCACGGCCCATTCGAATGCAAGGGTCGAAAGGAGCAAGCTCATGTCCGCCCTCGTTTCCTCCATCACCGACGCCGAGTTCCAGGCCACCGTGGCCGAGGGCGTCACCCTCGTCGATTTCTGGGCCCCTTGGTGTGGGCCCTGCAAGATGGTCGCACCGGTGCTCGATGAGTTGGCCGGCGAGCTGCAGGGCCGGGCCCGCATCGCCAAGGTCAACGTGGACGACAACCCCGAGGTGGCCGGGTCCTTCGGGATCATGTCCATCCCCACCCTGCTGCTCTTCAAGGACGGGAAGCCCGTAGGCAAGCTCGTGGGCGCCCAGCCCAAGGCGAGCCTTCAAGCCTTCGTCGAACAGGCGCTATGAAGACGGGCTACGCCGTGTCGACGCCCCGCATCCTCCGCGTTCCGATCCTGCCCATGGGCCTGGTCAACGCCCACCTCATCCTTGGGGAACAGGGCTGCATCGTGGTGGACACGGGGTTGCCCGGCTCCGAAGGGAAGATCGAGCGGGCCCTTCGCCGCGAGGGGAAGGCGCTCCGGGACATCACCCTCATCGTGGTGACCCACGGCCACGTGGATCACGCGGGCAGTGCCGCGCGGCTCCGGGAGCATTCGAAGGCTCCCATCGTGGCCCACGTGGGGGATGTCCGGCACCTTCGCCGAGAATTGCCGATGACCTTTTGCCCCACGGGGTGGTTCGGTCGCGCCTTCCTTCACACGCGACTGATGGTCCAGCCCTATGTGGGGTTCACTCCCGACCTTTTGTTGGCTGAAGGGGAAGCGCTCGATCTCGCCCCCTACGGGTTCCAAGGCATGGTGCGATCCACCCCGGGGCACACGGCGGGTTCCATCTCCGTGGTGTTGACTTCCCGGGATGTCTTCGTAGGCGACCTGATCGCCTCCGGGCTGCTTCTGGGGGGCATCGCGCGGACAGGCCATGCGAAACGGCCCCCCTTTGAAGATGATCCCGCCCGGGTGGCCCAAGAGCTGATGCGCTTGGTCGAAGCGGGTGCCCAGCGCTTTTACATGGGGCATGGCGGGCCTTTGCCGGCCGGTGAAGTGCGCCGCCACGCCCTCCATCTGAAATTCCTCAGTCCCATCAAGGAGCTCCCATGATCCTCATCACCGGTCCCACGGGCAAAGTCGGCCAGGCCCTCATCGATGCCCTCCTGGCCAAGGGCGCGGCCTTCAAGGCCCTCGCCCGCAGCGACGCCTCCGCGAAGGCTCTGGAAGCCAAGGGGGTGGCCGTCGTACGGGGCGAACTCTCCGATCTGGCCTCCGCCCTCAAGGGCATCGACACCCTTTTCTTGCTCTCCTCCTCCGCGGATCCCTACGCGGCCGAGGCGCCCGCCGTCGCCGCCGCCCAAGCCGCCGACGTGAAGAAGGTGGTGAAGCTCTCCGCCTACGGCGCCCATGCGGATGCCGCCAACCCCTTCTTCCGGGGCCATGCCCGGGTGGAGCGCCTGCTGGAGGAGAGCGGCCTGGCCTGGACCTCCCTGCGCCCCAGCTTCTTCATGCAGAACTGGGTCATCTACAACGCCGCCGCCATCCAGGCCGGCCAGCCCGTCTACGCCAACGCCGGCACCGGCCGCATGGGCAGCATCGACGTGCGGGATATCGCCGACGTGGCCGTGGCCGCCCTCACCGAAGGGGGCCATGAGGGTCGCATCTACGACCTCAGCGGGCCCGAGTCCCTCTCGCAGGGCGAGGTGGCCGCCAAGCTCGCGAAGCTGCTGAGTCGCGACGTCGCCTACGTGCCGGTCCCCGACGAAGCCGCCTACCAGGCCATGCTCGGCATGGGCATGCCCGCCGACTACACGTGGGCCCTCGTCACGTTGAACCAGGCCGTGCGCCGGGGCCTCGCGGACTTCACCACCCAGAACGTGCAGCTGGTGACGGGCCACGCGCCCCGCGCCTTCGACACCTTCCTTTCCGAAAACCTGGCCGCCTTCCAGGCCTGATCCCCCCTCAACCCCCTCGGCCACCGGGATCCGCCCGGTCCGGCCTCGCCTGCTCAAAAAGGAGCCCCCATGTCCCCCGCCACCCAGACCTCCGTTCCCACCGAAACGTTGCTGGACGCCCTCCACTGGCGCTATGCCACCAAGGTCTTCGACCCGGCCCGCGCCATCTCCGTGACCGACTGGCAGGCCCTGGAGGACTCCCTCGTCCTCACGCCCTCCAGCTACGGCCTGCAGCCCTACAAGTTCATCGTGGTCACCGACCCGGTGCTCAAGGCGCAGCTGCGCCCCGTGTCCTGGGGGCAATCCCAGATCACGGACGCCTCCCACCTCGTCGTGTTCCTCGCCCGCAACACCATGACGGAGGCCTACGTGGATGGTTACATCGACCGGGTGGCCGAGGTGCGCGGCGTCGCCAAGGGCGACCTCGCCGGGTACCGAGACCTGATGGTGGGCAACCTCGTGGAGAACAGGGTGGGGCTCAACATCCCGGAGTGGACGGCGCGCCAGGCCTACCTCGCCTTCGGCCAGCTCATGCAGACGGCGGCCCTCATGGGCATCGACGCCTGCCCCATCGAGGGGCTGGATCCCAAGGCCTACGACCAGATCCTCGGATTGGAGGGCGGGGACTACCGCGCCGTGGCCGTGTGCGCGCTGGGGTACCGGAGCGACGCCGACAAATATGCCGCCCTGCCCAAGGTGCGCCAGCGGGCCGAGGCGCTCATCGAGCGCCGGTGAGAATGGGCAGCCGGTGATGGAGGGGACGGTTGAGCGTTCAGGCATTTCCGTTCATCGCCGTTCGACATCAGCCGAATTGCGGATTGCTATTCGAGCCGCAGGGATGGCCCTAAGGCAAAAAAGCTATGAAACCAGTGATGAACAGTGATGAACAGTGATGAACAGTGATGAACAGTGATGGATGTGCGGTCAGTTATCACCGTCCATCTCTGTTCATCTCCGGCCTGCCTTCCTCCGGCCCCTCTCCGCCTGTGACCCCGGCCGCGCCCCGGCTCCGGCAGCATGGCTGCGGAGGTGCCGCATGTCCTCGTCCCCCATCCTCGCCCTCGTGGGCATGGGCCCTGGCCTGGGGCGTAGCCTGGCGCGCCGGTGGGGGCGGGAGGGCTATCGCCTCGCCCTCATCGGCCACGACTCCGGGGCCCTCGCCGCGGCTGTGGAGGAACTGGGCGCCGAGGGCTTCGAGGCTCATGGGTTTGGGGCCCATGCCGGGGACCTCGTGGGGCTGGAGGCGGCCTTCCGAAGCATCCGGGTGGAGCTCGGCGATCCCGAGACCCTGCTATTCAACGCCTCGGTAGCCCATGAGGCTCCGGCCAGCGAGTTGACGGTGGGGCACCTGAAGGCGGATTTCCTGGCCAATGTCGCGGCCCTACTCGTGGCGGTGCACTCGGTCCTGCCGGCCATGAAGGCCGTCGGCCGCGGCAGCCTCCTCCTTACCGGCGGCGGCAGCGCACTGAAGCCCTCGGCCACGGGGGCCAGCCTCGGTGTGGGCAAGGCGGCGCAGCGGAGCCTATTGCATTCCCTTGCCAAGGAGCTGGAGGGCACAGGCCTCCGCGCGGCGACCCTGACCATCTGCGGCTTCATCCAGCCCGGCACCCCCTTCGATCCCGAGGATCTCGCCGGACAGATGTGGGATCTCCACCGCCAGGACCTTGCCGAACCAGAGATCGAGCGCATCGTGGTGTGATGGCGAAGCGCAGCGACTCGTACCCCGATAACGCCCCCGGCCCCTTCTTCGTGGATCGCGCGTGCATCGACTGCGGCACCTGTTACGACTTCGCGCCCGAGGTGTTCGCGGATGCGGGCGACCATGCCCGGGTTCATCTGCAGCCCCTGGGTGAGGCCCAACGACGCAAGGCCGCCCAGGCCCTCGTGGCCTGCCCCGTGGCCGCCATCGGCACCGAGGACAAGGGGCTCCTCAGGCAGGCGGCTTCCGACTTCCCGGTGACCCTGGAGGATGAGGTGGCCTACTGTGGCTATGCCTCGGAGCGGAGCTTCGGGGGGCGCAGCTATTTCATCCGCCGGCCCGGAGGCAACGTCCTCATGGACAGCCCCCGCAGCGCGCCCCCGCTGCTGAAGCGGCTGGACGAACTGGGCGGGATCAAGTGGATGGTGCTGAGCCACCGGGACGACGTGGCCGATCACGCCGCCATCCAGGCCAACTTCGGCTGCCGCCGCGTCATGCACCGGGATGATGGGCTCAGGGGGTTGGAACGGTACCTTGAGGGCCCGGATCCCGTGGCCCTGGAGGAGGATCTCCTGCTCATCCCCACGCCGGGCCACAGCCCGGGAAGCCTCTGCCTGCTCTACCGGAAACGCTACCTCTTCACCGGAGACCACCTCTGGTGGAACCCCCAGGCAGGTCGGCTATCCGCTTCGAAGACCTACTGCTGGCATGACTGGCCCACCCAGCTGAGAAGCCTCGAGCGCCTGCTGGAGTTCGATTTCACCTGGGTGCTGCCGGGCCATGGGGCCTGGTTCCGCGCGGATTCCCCCGTGGCGATGAAGGGGGAGCTTGAGCGGGCGCTGCGTGCCTTGGCCGGGTGACCGGAGATCCGATGACTGCGGATATCCCCACCTCCTTCGGCGGAGCCCCCTCGGGGGTCCCGGAAGCGGGCTGGCGCATCACCCACGAGCGGGGGCCCATGAGCCGGCAGGTGCGCGCGGCGGCCCTGGCTGAAGGGGGTGAAGCCGAGTGGGATGCCCTCCTGGCTTCCGTTTCCGATGCCTGCCGGGAGCGTTTCCGCGTACCCATCGGCTACTTCGAATGGGTGGAATCGGAGCTGGCCCTGGAGCTCCACCACGCCTGGATCCTCCGCCGGGGCGAGGAATTCATGGCCCGACGCGGGGCCGACGCCGCGCGGGAGATCCTTCACGGAGCCCAGAGCTGGATCCTCCGTCTGGCGACTCCATCCATCCTGATCCAATCGATGCCGCGCCTCTTCCACTTCTACTACCGGGGCGGGGAGCTCCGGGTGGCCTCGCTGGAGCCGGGCGTCGCGCGGCTGGAGCTGCGGGGTGAGGGCTACTTTCCCGCCTGGTACCGCGAGGCCTTGCCGGCCTGGGCTGCGGAGGCCCTTCGCCTGACGGGGTTGAAGGAACTGCGTGTCGACTATGTTCCCCCGCCCCCGCAGGAGGCCCACCTGCACCGATATGAGCTCCGGTGGAACCCCTGAACGCGCGAGCGTGACGTCGATGACCGCCCTCCGTACCTCCGCCATGAAGTGCGCTGGCGGGATTCACGGGGCAGTCTCCTAGACTGGGCGCATGGCATTCCTGGCACCACCTCCCGAGATCCTGGCGGCCTTCGGCCTTGAGGGAGCCTCTGTGGCCCCTCTGGGACACGGGCGCATCAACGACACCTTCCGGGTGGGTGGATGCGTGGTGCAGCGGCTCAATGAGGACGTCTTCCCCGCGGCAGACCGGGTGATGGCGAACCTCCAGCGCGTGCTGGAACACCTGGGCAGGAAGGGAGCTACCCCGCTCCGCCTGCTCCGGACGCGGGAGGGCGGGATCAGCCAGCGGGATTCGGAAGGCAGGTTGTGGCGGGCCGTCAACTTCGTGGGAGGCACCCGCGCGGTGGAAGGCCGGGCTACGCCCGAGGAGGCCCGGGCCGCGGCCCGGGCCTTCGGAGCCTACCTGAAGGGGCTCGCGGATCTGCCGTTGGAGGCGGTGCAGGTGGTGATTCCGGGCTTCCACGACACGCCCGCGAGACTGTCGGCCTTCGAGGATGCCCGGCGCAGGAACGTTCGGGGCCGGGCGGGTGACCTCGGACCGCTGGATCCCCTCCTGGAACGCCTGAGGCCCCATGCCGGCGATCTGCAGGATCCGGCACTCCCCCTGCGGATCGCCCACGATGACACCAAGCTCAACAATGTGCTGCTGGATGCCACCACGGGCCAGGGCGTCTGCGTGCTGGATCTGGACACGACCCAGCCGGGCAGCTGGCTGGCGGATTTCGGGGACATGGCCCGCAGCGCCTGCAATGCCGAAGGGGAAGAGGGGGGCCAGGGGAGGGCGGTGCCTGATCTCGTCACGTTTGAGGCGCTGGCCGAAGGCTTCCTCTCGGAACTGGGCCCCTTGCTCACGCCCCCCGAACGGGATCTCCTGGCGGTGGCACCGGCCGTGATCGCCTATGAACTGGGCCTCCGCTTCCTCACGGATCATTTGGAGGGGGACCGGACCTTTCGCATCTCCCTTCCTGGGGACAACCTCCGCCGGGGCGAAGTGCAGTTGGCGCTCGCCGCCGGCTTCCTGGAGGCCCGGCCGCAAATGCAGGCCCTCCTTGAGGGTGCGTTTAAGCGCTGACGGCTGGCTGCGCCTGCGCGACACTGGAGGGCTGATCCTGGAGCCGCCGTGTCCCGTCCCTGCCCCTGCCAATCCAAGAAGACCTTCGATCGCTGCTGCGAGCCCTTCATCCTCGGCAAGGCCCTCCCCGAGACCTGCGAGAAGCTCATGCGCAGCCGCTTTTCCGCCTACGCCCTCGCCAAGGTGGATTACCTGCTCGCCACCACGGCGAAGGTGAAGCGCGATGAGGAAAAGCGGGATGAGCTCCTGGACTACTGCCTCAGCGTGAAGTGCGTGAACCTCAAGGTGCTCGAAGCGAAGGGTGGCCCCGGCGATGAGGAAGGGGTCGTGCGCTTCCATGCCAGCCTCTCCGTCAACGGCAAGCGCCACCTTCACTCCGAGCGCAGCACCTTCGCGCGGGAAGAGGGCCGGTGGGTCTACGTGGACGGCGAGACGAACTAGGAGGCCGCTTCAAGTCGGAGAGCTTTGGGCCACCAGGGGAAACCGCTAAGCGGAGATGGATGGAGGTGGGCCACTATGGTTTTCCTCCCCGATCCTCTCCGACTAAAGGGGAAAAACAGCCGGTGATGAACAGTGATGAACGGTGATAACTGACCGCACATCCATCACTGTTCATCACCGTTCATCACTGGCAGAGCTTTTCTGCTTTGTCCGGGGCCGAACCCCGGCCACGGCTAGGCGGCCCAGGTCACGGAACGCAGCGACAGGTTGCCCTGTTCCCAGCCATCGAAGAGGGGCTGCGCCGGGCGACCATCGGCCGCGCCCCAGGCCACGAAGAGGGGATCGAGGTGCTCCGGGGTGGGTACGGCCAGTTCGGCGAAGGGCGCGGAGCTGCGATAGGCCACCGCCTGCTCCAGCTTCCCGGCATGGAGGTGGCGGGCCATCCACTCATCGAAGGAGTGGGCCCAGCCTTCCGGATGGGTGGCTTCGGGCCGCAGGCGCTGGGGATTGTGGACGAGGCCGCCACTGCCCAGGATGAGCACGCCATCCATGCGCAGCGGGGCGAGGGCCAATCCCAGTTGGGCGAGCGTCTGGGGTTTGGCACCGAGGGGGAGGCTCATCTGCACCACGGGGATGTCCGCCTGGGGGAACATCCAACGCAGGGGTGACCAGGTTCCGTGATCCAGCGGGCGCTGGGAATCCACGTCGCCCGAGAGGCCGGCATCCTCGAGCAGCTCCAGGGCCCGGAGCACCAGCTCGGGATTGCCCCGGGCCGGGTAGGTGAGCTCGTAGTGGGAGGCGGGCACCCCGATGAAGTCGTGGAGAACGCCCGGTATCCGGCCCCCGGTGAAGGTCGGGCGCGGCGTCCGCCAGTGGGCGGAAATGGTGAGGATCGCCATGGGCCGGAGGGGGGCCGACCACTTGGAAAGGGCTTCAGACCAGGGGCCGGGATCCCGCATGAACAGGGGGGATCCATGGGCGACGAACGCGCAAGGCGTGGTGGGCATGCCCTGATGCTACCTCGTAAAACGAGTTTAAGTCATGATCCTGTCATACTTTGATGTAAGGTCCGCAGGAGACCCGGGCCCGCGAAGATGAGGGCGGAATAAACCTGCACGAGGGCCGCCCCATCCGCGAGGGACTCCCGGACCTGGGCCCCGGTTCCGATGCCGCCGCAGGCCACGAGGGGCATGCGGCCGTCCAGGCGGGCCAGGATGCGCCGTTGCACCTCCCGCGCCTTGGGGCGGAGGCCGACGCCGCTCAGGCCGCCGGCGCCCCAGGCCTCCACGCGAGCGCGGCGGGCCTCGGAAACGATGCCCCGATCCAGCGTGGTGTTGGTGGCGATGAGGCCGTCGATGCCGCAGGCGACGGCCACATCCACGATGGCGTCCAGATCGGATTCATGGAGATCCGGCGCGATCTTCAACAGCAGGGGCTGGCCCCCGAGGCCCATCTCCTCGCGCAGGGCCAGCATGCCCTCGAGCAGGGGCTTCAGGGCCTCGGGGGCCTGCAGGTTCCGCAGGCCCGGCGTGTTGGGGCTGCTCACGTTCAGCACGGAGTAATCCACGAGGGGCGCGATGAGCCGGTAGGCCGCGCGGTAGTCCTCCAGCGCCAGCTCCTCGGGAGTCTCCTTGTTCTTGCCCAGATTGCCGCCCACGATGAGGCCATCGGGGCGATGCTTCAGGCGCGCGGCCACCACCTCGGCCCCCTCGCTGTTGAAGCCCATACGGTTGAGGATCAACCCTTCCTCGGGAAGCCGGAACAGCCGGGGCTTGGGATTGCCGGGTTGGGGGCGGGGCGTCACGGTGCCGATCTCCACGGAGCCGAAGCCCATGGATTTCCAAAGGGGCAGCAGGCGCGCGCCCTTGTCCAGCCCCGCGGCGAGCCCGATGGGCGAGGGGAAGTCCAGGCCAAACACCGTGCGATGCAGCTCCTTGGGGATGTCCGCGTCCGGCAGCTTGGGCCACTCGCAGATGCGCTCGCCGATGGCGAAGGCCAGATCATGGGCCTTCTCGGGATCCATGCGGAAGAGCAGGGGGCGGAGCAGGGAATACAGATCCACGGGAACTCCAATAGCAATTAACCACAGAGGTCACAGAGGCCACAGAGAAAAGCCAATCAGTCCTCTGTGCCCTCTGCGACCTCTGTGGCTAAACAATTTTCGTGAGGGCTAAACGCCCACCATCTCGCGCACGCCCTCCGTGACGAGGGGCGGCTCCGTCTTGGCCAGGACCTCCTCGGTCGACACGCCCGGGGCCAGCTCCACGAGGCGCAGGCCTTCACGGCCGGGGACCACGTCGATGACGGCGAGGTCCGTGATGATGCGGTGCACGCAGCGCTGGCCCGTGAAGGGCAGGTTGCACTTGCGGAGGATCTTGAATTCGCCGTTCTTGTTGGTGTGCTCCATCACCACCACCACGCGCTTGGCGGCGGCGACGAGGTCCATGGCGCCGCCCATGCCCTTCACCATCTTGCCGGGGATCATCCAGTTGGCGAGGTTGCCCTCCATGTCCACCTGCATGGCACCGAGGATGCTCAGATCGATGTGCCCGCCGCGGATCATGGCGAAGCTGTCGGAGCTGCTGAAGAAGCTGGCGCCCTTGGCGGCCGTCACCGTCTGCTTGCCCGCGTTGATGAGGTCCGCATCCACTTCCTCCGCACTGGGGAAGGGACCGATGCCCAGCAGCCCGTTCTCGCTCTGGAGGATCACCTCCATGCCCTCGGGGATCACGTCCGCGATCATGGTGGGGATGCCGATGCCCAGGTTCACGTAGAACCCATCGCGCAGTTCCTGCGCGGCACGGCGGACGAGCTGATCACGGGTGAGCGCCATGGCGATCCTCGAAGTGGAGCTTCCAGTGTAGCTGGGCGCGCCTTCGGTCGAGCCCGTTCAAACCCACCGAGTTCAGGGTAATTCGCGCCGGCCCTCCCGTGGAGGCGTCTTGAGGGCATCCCACACCCCTGCGGCGATCGGAGGGAGGTAGTGCCACTGGCCACGGAAGAACCTCTTCTGAAGTTGATTCAGGCCCATGATCCACCGTTTGAGCCAGGCGTTTGGGTGGATTTGCCGATGGAACAGCAGGCCATTGCGGGCCCCGTAGTAGAGGGTCCGGGCGGAATGGCGGCCGGTGGTCGTGCCACGGGGATGGATCACAGTCAGGTCCGTCAGTGCCAGGCCCAGTCCCGCGTCGAGGGCCTGCCGACACCATGCCGCATCTTCCCAGTAGAGGAAATACCGCTCAGGCCAAGAGCCGACTGTCTCCCATGCGGCCCGCGTGAGGAACACAGAGGCTCCGCTCAGTGACTCGCATGGGCCCAAGGCCCTCGCTCCATCCTCGATAGGCCGGGGATGGAATGCGACCCCCCGGGAGAACCACTCGGGTTGCCGATCTGCACCGAGCCGTTGGTCTCCATCCAGCTGATGGGTGCCCCAAAGCCCGATCTCGGGATAGCTCCGGGCGAGGGCTCCCATGGCCTCGAGCAGGGGGGTGTCGAGGGTCGCATCGTTGTTGAGGAACCAGAGGGCCTGGGCTCCAGCCTCAAGCGCGGCCTTGGCGCCCAGGTTGCATCCGGCCCCGAACCCCGGATTGCCATGAGCGGAAAGGATTTCGACGGAAGGATGGGCATCCTCCAAAGCCTTGGCCAGGCCAGGATCCGGGCCATGATCCACCACGATCACGCGATGCGATCCCGTTTCGATTCTGGCCAGGGATTGGAGGCATCGGCGCGTCACAGCCGCATTGCCGTAATGCACCAGAATCACCGCCACAGGAGGCGCGGCGGGGGCCTGTGATAAACTTTGGCTATCTATTGAATCCACTCAACCACCGAGGAAATGAGGAGCTGGCTGTGACTCTCAAAGGCGTTGTGTTGGCAGGTGGAACCGGATCCAGGCTATTCCCTCTGACCAAGGTTACAAACAAACACCTCCTGCCGGTGGGCATGGCTCCCATGATCTGGCATCCCATCTGGAAGATGAAGCAGGCGGGGATCCAGGAAATCTTGATCGTCACGGGCACGGATCACATGGGCGATGTGGTTGGCCTCCTCGGGTCGGGCAAGGGCTTCGGCTGCCGTTTCACCTACAAGGTCCAGGATGAGGCCGGTGGCATCGCCCAGGCCCTGGGTTTGGCAGAGAATTTCGCGGGTGCCGATTCCGTCTGCGTGATCCTCGGCGACAACATCTTCCAGGATGAGTTGACCGCGGAGGCCCAGGCCTTCCGGGAGCAGGGCAAGGGGGCGCGTATCCTGCTCAAGCCCGTCACCGATCCCCAGCGGTTCGGGGTGGCTGAACTGGCGGGGGACAAAGTCGTCTCCATCGAAGAGAAACCCAAAGACCCCAAGTCCGACCTGGCCGTGACGGGCATCTACTTCTACGATGCGACGGTCTTCGACATCATCCGCACGGTGAAGCCTTCCGGTCGCGGTGAAATGGAGATCACGGACGTCAACAACGCCTACATCCAGCGTGGGCAAATGACGGCAGGCCGTTTCAAGGGCTGGTGGACCGACGCCGGCACCTTCCCGAGCCTGGCCCATGCCAACGAGTTGGCACTGCATGAGTCGGCTCCGTTTCCTGAAATCCCGCGAAAGGACTGATCATCATGGAATTCAAGAAGGGGACCATTGATGGGGTGGTGGTGAAGCCATTCCGCAAGTTCATCGATGAGCGGGGATGGCTCACGGAGGTTTTTCGGCACGACGAACTCGCCGGGGAGTTTCATCCCACCATGGCCTATGCCAGCTTGACGCTTCCTGGAGTGCTCCGCGGGCCCCACGAACACGTGGATCAGGCCGACCTCTTCTGCTGGTTCGGGCCTGGAGACTTCAAGGTGACGCTCTGGGACAACCGGAAGGAGAGCCCCACCTATCTCCACCGCATGGAAGTGATGATGGGGGCCAACCACCCCGGATCCATGCTGGTTCCCAAGGGTGTGGTCCATTGTTACCGTTGCGTCAGCCATGAACCAGGCTTGGTGCTGAATTGCCCCAACCAGCTGTTCATGGGTGAGAACAAGCGATATCCGATCGATGAAATCCGCCACGAGGATGATCCCAACAACCCCTTCGTGCTGGATGAGCGCGCTCGACGGGTCCACATCTGATGCGCATCCTCGTCACGGGCGGCCAGGGGCAGTTGGCCAGGGCGATCAAGTCCACTTGGCCAGTTACCACGGATGAGGTTTTGCTGATGGGACGGGATCAGCTGGATCTCGGGGATCCCTCCTCGATTCGGAAGGCCCTGGAGGGCGCCAAACCCGACGTGATCCTCAACGCCGGGGCGCACACGCAGGTGGATCGCTGTGAATCCGAGCCCGACTTGGCCCTGCGTCTCAATGGGGCGGCCGTGGGTGAGCTGGCGAGCTGGTGTTCGGATCGGGGCGCACTCCTCGTGCAGGTCAGCACCGACTACGTGTTCGATGGCAAAGGCCACCGTCCCTATCGGGAAGAGGATCCCACCGATCCCCTCACCGTTTACGGACGCACGAAGCTGGAGGGCGAACGCCAAGCCACGCGGGCTCCCGAACACCTCATCGTCCGGACGTCCTGGCTGTACGAGGCCTGGGGCAAGAACTTCCTCGCAACCATGCTCAATGCCGCTGCTCAAGGACGCTCCCTCCGGGTCGTGGCGGACCAGCGAGGAACACCCACCAGTTGCCGGGCGCTGGCCCGTCAGCTGCGATGCGCGATCCACGAGGGATGGCGAGGCGTCGTCCATGGCTCCTGTTCGGGCGAAACCACGTGGCACGGCTTCGCCGCCGAGATCTTCCGCCAAAAGGGCCTGAGCCCTGTGTTGTCGCCTTGCACGACCGCGGAGTATCCCCTTCCGGCTCCCCGCCCTGCCTATTCCGTGTTGAGTGGTGAGAAGCGCGCCCGAATGGGTACGGATGTCATGCCTGAATGGAAGGAGGGCCTCGCGGAGGTCCTCATGGCCCTTTCCTGAGGTTCATCACCATCTCAGCCTGGGTGAGTGGATCGGCTTTCCGCCGGAGGTTTCGCATCCTGGTATCCCCACCCCTCCTGCCGGAGCTCTCGCTGGAATGCCGTTTGCCTTGGTGCCAAACTTAAAGCTCCCTCGGCAACTCCCATGGATTAACCGCAAGTGGGTTTCTCGGGCCGTGAAGCTGAAGCGTCGCCCCGGATCGGATTCAATGAAGGAGCATTCATGACCCAGACCATCCTTGTGACCGGCGGAGCGGGATTCATCGGTGCGAACTTCGTCCATCGGTGGCATTCCCGGCACCCCCAAGATCGGATCCTCGTGCTGGATAAGCTGACCTACGCAGCCAATCCGAAGCATCTTGAGGGGCTGGATAGGGTGGAGTTGATTCGCGCGGATATCCAGAATGGCGAACTGGTGGCTCATCTCCTGGAGCGGCACGCGGTCGGCAAGCTCTTCCACTTCGCCGCCGAGAGCCATGTGGATCGCAGCATCAGCGGACCCGCCGCCTTCGTGCAGACCAACCTCCTGGGGACCTTCGCCCTTCTTGAAGCCGCACGGACCGTGTGGGCGGGCGATTCCCAGACCCGCTTCCTGCATGTCTCCACCGACGAGGTCTTCGGCTCCCTCGGGGATACGGGGTACTTCTCCGAAACCACGCCCTATGCACCCAACAGCCCCTACAGCTCCAGCAAGGCTGGGAGCGACCACCTCGTCCGTGCCTACCACCACACCTACGGATTGAACGTGGTCACCACCAACTGCTCCAACAACTATGGCCCCCGTCAGCATCCCGAGAAGCTGATTCCACTGGCAATTTCGCGCATGGTCAACGGCGAGGCCGTTCCCGTCTACGGCGACGGCCAGAATGTCCGGGACTGGCTGTATGTGGAGGATCACTGCGCGGCCATCGAGCGGGTGATGGAGGCCGGGAACGCGGGAGAGGTCTACTGTGTCGGGGGGGACAACGAATGGAAGAACTTGGACCTGCTGCACCTCCTGGCCGATCAGGTGGACGAGGCGCTCGGCCGGGCGGCAGGCACCAGCCGTGGACTGCTCACCTTCGTGAAGGATCGGGCGGGGCACGATCGCCGTTATGCCATCGATGCCTCCAAGCTGAAGCGGGACCTGGGCTGGACGCCGGCCGAGCAATTCCCCTCCGGCTTGAAGAAGACCATCGCCTGGTATCTCGCTGCGTTGCGGAAATGACCGCCTGAACCGCCTCCGAGGCTGCTGCCTTCAGGTGGATAGGAGGCGAGAGAAGGAGCGGTGGGTCTTGCCCCTGCGCCCCTTCCTGAAATCCAGGAAGGCGAGGATCTCGATGTGGATGCGGTCGAATCGGCCACGGAAGACCCATTTTTGGATCCGGTACCAGATCCGGCGCTTCTGGGCGACCAGATGCTCCGGGAAATACTGTTGGATGAAGTACCAACGGTTCCGCCGGTTGTAAAACTCCATCAGCGGGCTTCGGCGGCCCGTGGAGAGCGATTCGAGATGGTGGACCTTGACCTCTGGAACGCCGCTGATCGCGAACCCCTGCTTGCGGGCTTCCAAGGTGAAGGCGGGGTCCTCGTAGTACAGGAAGAATTCGGGTGGGATGTATCCCAGCTTTTCGAAGGTCGCCACTGAGGCGAACAGGGAGCAGCCACTGACGAAGGAAAGGGGATCTGATTCCAAGGTCTCGGGCTGATCCACGAATGAAATTGCGAAATCCTTCAATTGGATATGCCCGCCCATGTAGGAAACGACCTTGGGGGCGGGTTTCGAGTGTTCAGCCAGGATCGTGGTTCCCCAGACTCCGACCTCCGGCCTGGCGGTCGCGGCACGGACCAGATCGGTGCTGCTGCCCTCGAGCAGCTGGGTGTCATTGTTGAGCACCCACCCGAAGGGCACTTCCATGGATCGGAGAAGCCTCAACCCGACATTGTTTCCCCCGGCGTACCCCAGGTTCTCGGCATTGATGATGACCCCAAGGGTTCCCGCGGGCGGTAAGGAGGGTGCCTCGGGATCAAGTTCGAGGAATGGGAGCTCCGAGTCCTGGAGGACGGCCATCGCAGCTTCTCGAGTTAGTCCGCCATCATTTTCAACCCAGATCACCCGGGTGGTCGCTGGTTCTCGCTCGAGGAGTCGACGCACGCAATCCAAGGTTTCCACCGGATGGTGGTAATTGAGGACGACGATCCCCACTTGAACGGAGGAGCGGGTGTCTTGGATGGAGGGCAAGCGGGTTCTCCAGCGGTTGGATCAGAATGTGCGCGAACAGCCGAGGGTCAGGATAGCGTTCCGGTAACGCTGCCCCCGCATGTTTTGCCAGGCCCGGTGATCCTCCAAGGCGGCTGACCCACCCCACCGATAGGCTCCGATCCGCGTTTGGAAATCCACTTGGAGGGCTTTGAAGTGATCATCCGTCCCAGGCTCCCTGCCCACCTGGGGGAGGTCACGGGGAACCCGGATGCAGTCGGAGATGAGCACTCTCAATTCGGATCCTACCTCGGGCCTCCACCCCCAGGCGAGGCTCTGGCGGTAGAGCTCACCTCCGAATGCTTGCCCGAGGCTGTCCCCGTATCGGGAGTGCCCGCTCAGGTAGGCTCCGTTGCCGTACGTGCGGAAGGTGGATCCTGGATAGGGCTGATTTCGAGTATCTGAGAGCTCCACCGCCAGGTCCCAGGTGTGATAGACCGCCTGGGCGCCGACCGTGTCATTCACATGGGTGAGGGAAGGGGTGGCTTGGGAATAGCCCCAACCCCAGAAACTTCCGGGATCACTGTCGAAGAGGCGGCTACTGGGGCGGGAGAGCTGCTTCCAGTAGAAGGTGAGGTCATGTTTGAACGCAGCGCCGGGATTGCGCAGGAAGTCCTTCCATTGCCAATTGATATTGGAGCCACCCCGGCTGAGGTAGAACGCGAAACCCCTCGCACCCACGGCCCGGGCCAGAGCCGGCAGTCGCAGCCGGAATTCCACAACGGCAACGGCGTTGGAGAGGTTGTGGTAATTCGGATTTTCTTGATACCGCTTGTCCGGGTCGGGGTTTTCAGCATCGCCCGTGGCCTCCGCCACCGCCAAGTTCTCGGCGCCCAGGTAGGCGAGCGCATAGTCACTCCCCTTCATCCCATCCATGACTCGGGAGCCATCGGAGCGCACCCCTCCCCATCGGCTGACCGCCCCCATGTTCATTTCGAAAAGCTCGCCAAAGCGGGCCTTGAAGCGTGTGCCCGAGATCTCCGGGCGGCGGCGATCGCCCTGTTTGGTTACTGAACTGGCCACATCCCGGGGATTGGATAACCACTCCGGAACTTGTCGATTCCACTCAAGGCGGCCCAGGAAGGTCTCCACCTTCCAACGACCGAGGGGGAGCCCGAATAGGGAGATGTCCCACTCCGGCGTCTCAACGACGCCCCGCATGAAGGGTAGATGGCTGGTACCCATGAGGTAGCCCCCGGCGAGGCCGTAACCCCAGGCGAGCGGGCCCTCCACCAGGCCCACGCGCCATCCCTTGGTCGTCGTCTTGGTGGCCTCGAAGGATTGGAGGCGAAGGCGGGATGCCTGGGTGCCTCGCTCACGGAAGGCGAGTAGGCGCCCCTGAAGGGTCCAACCATTGACCGTCCACCCACCGGCGACGCTGAACCCCGCTCCCTGGAGGGCGGAACCCAATCCCTCTCCGTCCACGAGGGGCATCCATCCCGGCTCCTTCCTTAGGGCCGCGAAGGTCCCGGCTTCCCAGGCGATGGGGGAGGAAGGCAGAAGGTGATCCGGCTCCTGAACTTCCGCCAGCCACCGGTGCCGAAGATCGCGGGCCCCATCCTGAACGATGGGCGCCTGTGCGGCGAGCGGGCCACTTAAGATCAAGGCAATCACGCCATGGCGAACCAGGGGACTAACGCAGCGTGAGGGCTGAATGCCAAAAGTCATGAGAAATTCCGAAACGATCAGGTTAACACTGTCAACGTCCTGATCATTCGGATATGACGGTCGCGACCCCGATCGGGACACAATGTTCCACTGATTCTGCGCTCCGCTGGAGTGCGGTCCCCCTCGGGCCAGTCTGGCCCTCTTGGAAATGGAACCTTGATGCTCTTCGATTCCCCCTCCACCTTCGGCCGGGCCTTCCGCATCGTCACCTTTGGTGAGAGCCATGGCCCGGCCGTGGGCGTGGTCATCGATGGCGTGAAGCCAGGACTGGCCTTCGATCTGGAAGCGATCCAAGGGGAACTGGATCGTCGGCGCCCGGGGCAGTCGGAGCTGGTGACGCCCCGCAGCGAGGCGGACCGGCTGCAGGTGCTCTCGGGGGTGTTCGAGGGGAAGACCACGGGCCACCCCATCGCCCTCGCCGTGTTCAACGAGAATCAACGCAGCGGCGATTACAAGAGCATCCAGGATCTGTTCCGCCCCGGCCATGCGGACCTCACCTACGATCGCAAATACGGCCTCCGCGATCCCCGCGGGGGGGGCCGTAGCTCCGGGCGGGAGACCCTGGCCCGGGTGGCGGCGGGAGCCTTCGCCAAGCAGCAGCTGGCCCGGTTGGGGGTGACTGTGCGCGGCTTCAACCGGGAGATCGCGGGCATCGCGGGGCAGGTCGTGGACTGGGCCTTCGTGGAGCGGAATCCCCTGCGGGTGGCGGATCCCGCCTGCTTCGAATACCAGAAGCAAGCCGTGGAAAAGGCCCGGGACGAAGGCGATAGCGTGGGCGGGGTTTGCGAAGTCTGGATCGAAGGCCTGCCCATCGGCTTGGGTGATCCCGCCTTCGGGAAGTTGGATGCGCTGCTGGCCTGCGGCCTCATGAGCATCGGCGCCGTGAAGGGCGTCGAACTGGGGGCCGGCTTCGCCTCGGCCCGGCGCCGGGGCAGCCAGAACAATGACCCGTTGACTCCTGACGGCCCGGCCAAAAATGATGCCGGCGGCAC
Source organism: Acidobacteriota bacterium (assembly GCA_016192145.1). Classification (GTDB taxonomy): domain Bacteria; phylum Acidobacteriota; class Holophagae; order Holophagales; family Holophagaceae; genus JAFDVN01. The sequence continues at coordinate 141,302 of JACPUT010000017.1, forward strand.
TCTGGGCGGCATCAGCACTGGAGCGCCGGTGGTGGTGCGCGCCGCCGTGAAGCCCACCAGCTCCATCTCCAAGACCCAGGCCACCATTACCCGGGAGGGCGAGGCGGCGGAGATCAGCACCAAGGGCCGCCACGACCCCTGCATCGCCCCCCGCGTGGTGCCCGTGGCCGAGGCCATGTGCGCCCTCGTGATCTACGACGCCTGGCTCACGCAGCAGGATCTGCGGGAAGGCACCGTGCCCGCGATCCAGGAATGGGATTGGGAGGCCGTGACGTCCCTCCTGGGGCGGATGTGACCGCGATCTTGAGAATGATTCCCGCAGAGTGCATGGCCTTTGGCCATGGGGTGTGACCTGGCTCACGCCAATCTCCTGCCGCAGCGCCTGAGTGTGGCGATAATGGGTCTCAGGGACGGATGACCGCCGTTCCGATTCCGCGAGCGTCCATGGATCCTATCCTTGTCAGCTTCCACGCACCCATCCACGACCTGGATCAGGTGGCGAAGCATGTCGCGAAGGATGGGGTGCCCGAGAAGCTGGAGACCTGGCAAGCGGAGACCGGCGCCAAGGAACTGGTCTATGTGGCCACCTGCCAGCGCGTCCTCTGGATCCTCTGGGATGGCGATCCCGAGAAGCTCGGCCTCGGTCCCGACCCCGTCACCTACAAGGGGGACGCCGCCTGGCGTCACCTCCTGGCGCTGGCGGCGGGGCTCGAGAGCGCCAACGTGGGAGATCGGGAGATCACCGGCCAGCTCACGGATGGCCTCAGCACAGCCCAGGCCTGCGGCGTGGCGGGCGCGGAAGCCGCCGCCTGCCTGGACGAGATCATCCGCGAAGCGCTGCGCCTCCGTACCCAGGTGGGTCTCGCCGATGGCCAGGCCTCCGTGGCCACCGTGGCCCTGCGGCACATCGAGCAGGCCATGAACCCCGGGGATCGCATCGCCCTGGTGGGTGTGGGCCCCATGAGCCGCTACCTTGCCCAGCGCCTCCCCGAACGCGGGTTCCAAGTGGCCCTGGCCAACCGCACCGTCCAGAAGGCGAAGGATCTCGCCCTGGAAATCGATCCCGAAAACCCCGTGAACGTGGTGAGCCTCGCTTCCCTGCAGAAGGATCCCGTGGGCTTCGATGCCATCGTCACCGCCACGGCGGCGGCGGATCCCATCTTCACGTTGGAAGCCTGGGGTGCCTTGGAAGGCAAGCGCCCCATGATCCGCATGATCGACCTCGCGCTGCCCGCCGATAGCGAGCCCGCGTTGGAGCAGCTGCCCTGGGTACACCGGGTGGACCTGCACGTGTTCCTGTCTGAGACGGCAAGCGCCAAGCGCCAGCGCGCCGAGGCCGCCCAGGATGCCGCCCCGCACCTGCTGCAGGCCGTGGCCCGGGTCCGCCGCCGCGCGGCCGCCCGGAACCGCAAGCGCCGCCTGAACGAAGCCCAGGAGACCTTGAACGCCGCCTGGGAGGCCCTGGAGAAGGAATCCCTGGGGGGCGCCCTGGGCGAACTCTCCGAGGAACAGGCGGAGGCCATCCGCCAGCTCATGCGCCGGGGCCGCACCTTGGCCCACCGCGCGCTCATCCAGGGGCAGCCTCCCGAAGGCGCCCTGGAGGAAGTCGCCAAGATCCTTCAACTGGGAGCGAGTTAAATGCCCAAGGTCGTCGTTGGAACCCGAGGCAGCGACCTCGCCGTGGGTCAGGCCACGCCCCTGGTGGAACACCTGAAGGCCTGTGGCTACGAGGTGGAGTGGCGTAAATTCACCACCTCGGGCGACGCCTGGCTCGCCGGCCCGCTGAACAGCGCCAAGGCCCAGGGCAATGGCTTCTTCACCAAGGAGCTGGAGGACAGCCTCGGGCAGTCCGAGGTGGATCTGCTCATCCACAGCCTCAAGGACGTGGCCATCGAGCGCCCCGCCGGAGTCATCCCGGCCTGCATCCCCCTGCGCGAGGATGCCAGCGACTGGCTCGTGGCGCGGAAGGATCGCCCCGAGGCCTGCGTGCTCGCCACCTCCTCCGTGCGCCGCAACCTAATGCTGGCGCCCGTGTTTCCGAAGGCTTCCTTCACCTGGATCCGTGGCAACGTGCCCACCCGGGTGCAACGCGTCCGCGAGGGCCTCCTGCGTGACGAACCCGTGCACGGCACCTTTCTCGCCGCCTCGGGGCTGAAACGCCTCGGGCTGGACCTCTCCGATCTCGAGGTGCGCGCATTGACGCCCGACGAGCTGCTGCCGGCGCCGGGGCAGGGGGCCCTGCTGGCGGAGACCCGCTCGGACCGCATGGACCTCGTGGAGGCCTTCCGTTCCTGGCACGACGAGGCCACGGCCCGCTGCGTCACCGTGGAGCGCGCCGTGCTCAAGGGCCTCGGCGGCGGCTGCTCCCAGCCCCTGGGCACCCTCGCCACGTTGGATGACCGGGGCCGCTTCCACCTTCGCGCCGCCTGGGCGGAGGAGGGCCGCGTGATCCGCGCCGAGGCCCTTGGCGAAGCCGACGTCGTCGTCGCGCAGGTCGTGCAGGAGCTGCAGGCCCAGGGTGCGCCTTGCGCCTAGCTCTTCCCCGACCAGCGGACCACCCGCTGAGCCAGACCGCCGCGGCCGCCGGATGGACCCCCGTGCCCTTCCCCGTCACGCGTCTCGTCCCCACGGGCACACCCCCCCCCTTCGACCTCGCCACCGGGGCGGACGCCCTCATCGTCCTGAGCCCCAGCGGGGCCCGCGCCGCCGCGCCCCTCCTGCCGCCCGGCATGAAGGTGCTGGCCCAGGGCCTGGGCACGGCCGATGCCCTGGGCCGCAAGGACCTCGACCTCATGCTCGCTTCCGTGCCCCGGGCCGAGGCCCTGTGGGAGATCCTCCAGCAGCGCTTCCCGGATGGCGGCACCTTCGTGCTCGTGCGCGGCGAGCGCAGCCGCGAGTACCTGGAACGCGTGGCCCGCGACACGGCTTGGCGGATCGAGGCCTGGGTCACCCACGGTGAAGCTCCCATCCTTCCGCTGCCCGACCTGCCCCCCGTGGACGCGGTGCTCGCCATGAGCCCCCTCCAGGCCCAGGTGCTCGCCGGGATGGCCCAGGACTGCATGCGCTTCGCCTGGGGGGAGGCCACCGCCCAGGCCTTCGAGCGCGCGGGCCAGCCCGTCGCCGGCTGGTGCGAGCCCAAGGTGAGCGCCTACCACACCATGCTCAGCGCGCCCTTCAAAGAGGTGAACCCGTGATGATCCGATCCCGCCGCATGCGCCGCACCCAGGCCATCCGCGATCTCGTCGCTGAGACCGATCTGCGCCCCCGCCACCTGATCCAGCCCTACTTCGTCCAGAAGGCCAAGGGGTTCTCCGAGATCGCCGCCCTCCCGGGCATCGGCCGCACCGGCATCCATGAGACCTGTGCCCAGGTGGAGAAGGATCTGAAGAAGGGCCTGCGCAGCGTCCTCCTCTTCGGCATCCCCGATGAGAAGGCCCCGGATGCCCATGGCGCCCACGATCCTGATGGCGCCGTGCCCCTCACCATCAAGGCCCTCAAGACCCAGTTCGGAGACGACCTCATCGTGATGACGGACGTCTGCCTCTGCAGCTACACGGACCACGGCCACTGCGGCCTCGTCCACGACGGTGAGGTGGTGAACGACGCCAGCGTGGCCCTGCTGGCCGAGATGGCCGTGCGCCACGCCGAGGCCGGGGCCGACGTCCTCGCCCCCAGCGACATGATGGACGGCCGCATCGCCGCGATGCGTGTCCGCCTGGACGAAGAAGGCTTCCAGAACCGCGCCATCATGAGCTACGCCATCAAGCACGCCGGTGCCTACTACGGCCCCTTCCGGGAAGCCGCCGACAGCAGCCCCAAGTTCGGCGACCGCCGCAGCTACCAGATGGACCCCCGCAACAGCCGCGAGGGCCTGCGGGATGGCCTGATGGATCTGGAAGAGGGCGCCGACATCCTCCTGCTCAAGCCCGCGCTGCCCAACCTCGACCTCATCTGGCGCCTGCGCGAGGCGAGCCTCGCCCCCATCGCCGCCTACCACGTCTCCAGCGAATTCTCCTCCGTGAAGGCCGCCGAGGAGCGTGGCTGGGTGAACGGCGACCAACTCCTGTACGAGCACCTCATCGCGATCCGGCGGGCCGGCGCGGACATGATCGTCACTTATGCGGGCCGCGAGGCACTTGAGAAGGGCTGGGTGCAATGATCTTTAACCGCGAATGTCGCGAATGTACGCGAATGGAGAATTCGTCGAACTCGCTTTCATTCGCGTCCATTCGCGTCATTCGCGGTTAACCAAGGATTTCAGATGAGCAACCAGACCCTCTTCGACGAAGCCAAGACCCACTTCCCCGGGGGCGTGAACTCCCCCGTGCGGGCCTTCAAGTCCGTGGGCGGTACGCCCAAATTCTTCAAGAAGGCCTCCGGCGCCTGGTTCGTGGATGAGGATGACCAGCGCTTCCTGGACATGTGCATGTCCTGGGGCCCCTTGATCCTCGGCCACGTGAACCCGGGCGTCATCGCCGCCGTCACCGAGGCCATGAGTGAGGGCCTCACCTTCGGTGCGCCCTCCCGGCGTGAACTGGCCCTGGCTCGCAAGATCAAGGAGCGGGTGCCCTTCATCGAAAAGATGCGCTTCGTCTCCAGCGGCACCGAGGCCGTGATGAGCGCCCTGCGTGTGGCCCGTGGCTTCACGGGCCGCGACCGCATCTTGAAGTTCGACGGCTGTTACCACGGCCATGCGGACGCGATGCTGGTGAAGGCGGGATCCGGCCTCATCACCTTCGGCGAGCCCACCAGTGCCGGTGTTCCGGCGGCCATCGGCGGCCTCACTTCCGTGGTGAGCCTGGACGATCTGGAAGGGTTGGAAGCCTACTTCGCCAAGCATGGGGCCGAGACCGCCTGCGCCATCATCGAGCCCATTCCCGCCAACAACGGCCTGCTGCTGCAGGACAAGAGTTTCCTGCTCCGCCTCCGCGAACTCTGCACGAAGCACGACACGCTGCTGATCTTCGACGAGGTCATCAGCGGCTTCCGCGTGGCCGCGGGCGGCGCCGCCGAGCGCCTGGGCATCACGCCCGACCTCGGCACCTACGGCAAGATCATCGGCGGCGGCATGCCCGTGGGCCTCTATGGCGGCCGGGCCGACGTCATGGGCCGCATCTCCCCGGACGGCCCCGTCTACCAGGCGGGCACCCTCAGCGGCAATCCCGTGGCCATGGCCGCGGGCCTCGCCACCCTGGAGCAGCTCACGCCCGCCTTCTACGCGAAGATGGATGCCGATGGCGCCAAGTGGGCCAAGGCCTTCGAGGCCATCCCCGGCCTCCACTGCCCCCACATCGGCAGCCTCATGTGGCCCCTCTTCCAGCCCGAGGCCGTGAAGCGGGCCGACCGCATCCAGAGCGGGGCCATCGACCAATTCAACCGCATGCACAAGCTCATGCTGGACCAGGGCGTGTACCTGGCCCCCAGCGGCTACGAAGTGGGCTTCCTCAGCGGATCCCACGGCGACGCCGAATTCGCGCACTTCAACCAGGCTGTCGGCGAAGTCGCAAAGGCCTTTTCTGGAACCGCGAATGTCGCGAATGTACGCGAATAAAGGCCTTCAATTCGCGTACATTCGCGACATTCGCGGTTAACACTTTCTTTGGAGCAACCATGACCCGTATCCACTCCCTCGCCCTCGAACAGGGCAACTCCAAGGAAGGCCGCTTCCTCCTCGTGCAGGTCGCCCACGCCAACATGCGCGGCGCCCTTCGCGTCGCCCTCGCCGAGGCCGCCAAGCAGGGGGGCCGCTGGCGCCTCGTGCACAAGTCCGTCCGCCGCACCGGCCTCGCCATCCCCACGGGCGAAGTCATGGGCGTGACCGGGCCCTTTGACTACGCGGTCGAGGACTAACCATGACCAATCAACTCGTCCGCGTGCTCCAGGGCGAAGTCATCGCCCCGCCCCCCGTGTGGTTCATGCGCCAGGCGGGCCGCTTCCTGCCCGAGTACCGGGCCATCCGCGCCAAGGCCACCTTCGAGCAGCTGCTCAATGACAGCGACCTCGCGGCGGAAGTCTCCCTGCAGCCCATCCGCCGCTTCCCCAAGATCGACGGCGCCATCATCTTCAGCGACATCCTCGTGATCCTGGATGCCCTGGGCTGCGGCGTGACGATCCCCGAGGGCGGCCCCGTGCTGGCCCGCACCCTGGATCAGATCCCCCTCGACCAGCCCCTGGACGAGGCCGTGTTCAAGCCCGTGTGCGACGCCCTGCGGAAGGTCCGCAAGGAGCTGCCGCCCGAGAAGGCCCTGCTCGGCTTCGCCGGCGCCCCCTGGACCCTGCTCGCCTACGGTCTGGAAGGGAAGGGGAGCAAGACCTGGAGCCGCGCCAAGACCTTCCTCCACAAGGAGCCCGTGAAGGCCCAGAAGTGGCTGGAGAAGCTGGCCGACGCCGCCGCCCGGCTGCTCAACCTCCACATCGAGGCCGGCGCCCAGGCCGTGCAGCTCTTCGACACCTGGGCCGGTGAGCTGGATGCCGACGACTACGCCACCCTGGCGCTGCCCGCCGCCCGCCGCACCCTGGAGCAGGTGACGAGTGTCCCCACCCTCTTCTTCGCCCGCACCGGCTACCTGCCCGACGCCCTCAACGATCTGCCCTGCGCCGGTCTCGCCGTGCCCTGGCAGGTGCCCATTTCCGAGGCCCGCCGCCGCTTCAGTGGCAAAGTGCTCCAGGGCAACCTGGATCCCGTGGCCCTGCTGGCGGGCCCCGAGGTTGCGGTCCGGAAGACGAGGGCCATCCTGGATGCCATGAAGGGTCACGCGCACGTCTTCAACCTCGGCCACGGCCTCGTGCCGGAGACGAATCCCGACGTGCTTGCGGCGGTCATCGAAGAAGTAAAGAAGTCCCTATGAAACCGCGAATGGCGCGAATGAACGCGAATGGAGGCTTGGGACATCGTTTCCCCGACCCCCTCCCTGCGTTCATTCGCGTCCATTCGCGTCATTCGCGGTTGAAACCATGAACAACCTCATCGATCTCGTCCGCCACTACGACCGTCCCGGGCCGCGCTACACGGGCTACCCCATGCCCCCGGCCTGGCATGACGACTTCCCGGAGTCGGAGCTGATCGAGGGCCTCAAGCGGGCCGATCAGAGCAAGGAGGCGCTGAGCTTCTACGCGCACCTGCCCTTCTGCAAGCGCCGCTGCGCCTACTGCGGCTGCAACGTCGTCATCAGCCCCCACTACGATCCCGTCGAGTCCTTCCTCCAGCACCTGGAACAGGAGCTGGATCTGTGGGCCTCCCACCTGCCAAACCGCCGCGGCGTCCTGCAGCTGCACTGGGGCGGGGGCACGCCCACCTACCTCGAAGTGCCCGAGCTGCGCCGCACCTTCAAGATGATCACGGACCGGTTCCCCCTGCTGCCCGGCGCGGAAGTAAGCCTGGAGGCGGATCCCACCTTCCTGCGCCCGGACCAGCTGCCCGCCCTGCGCGACATGGGCTTCAACCGAGTCTCCTTCGGCGTGCAAGACCTCGACAAGGATGTGCAGGAACTCATCACCCGCGGGCAGACCTGGGAGCAGACGCTCGCCGCCGTGAAGCAGGCCCGCAGCGTGGGCTTCGAGGGCGTGAACCTGGACCTGGTGTACGGCCTCCCCGGCCAGACCTTGGAGAAGTTCCGCCGCACCCTGGACGAGGTCATCGCCCTCCAGCCCAATCGCCTCGCCGTCTACGGCTTCGCCTACCTGCCCAAGATGATGCCCTTCCAGCGCAGCATCCCGGCGGAGACGATCCCCACCCCGGACAACAAGCTGCAGCTCCTCCTCATGGCCACGGAGAAGCTGGAGGCCGCGGGCTACGTGGCGGTGGGCATGGACCACTTCGCCCACCCCGAGGACAGCCTCGCCAAGGCCGTGAAGGATGGCAGCATCATCCGCAACTTCATGGGCTACGCGGTGCAGGGCGGCCCCGACATGGTGAGCATCGGACCCAGCGCCATCAGCGACGTGGGCGGCGTGTACCACCAGAACGACAAGATCCTCTCCAAGTGGGAGAAGGCGGTCGGCAGCGGGCACTTCGCCATGCACAAGGGCCACACCTGCACCATCGAGGACCGCATGCGCCGCTGGGTCATCCACCAGGTCATGGGCCGCTTCGAACTGAGGTGGGCGGACCTCAAGGCCAAGTGGGGCGTGGATGGCCCCGCCCACTTCGCCCAGGCCCTGCAGGAGCTCAACGCCGAGGAGCCCATGGGCACCGTGAAGGTCACGGCGGAGGGCGTCTTTGTCACGGAGCTGGGCCGCCGCTTCGTGCGCAACCTGGCCATGCCCTTCGACGCCTACATGGAACAAATGGCGGGAAAAACCTTCAGCCGCACCGTCTAGCCCGCGCGGGGCCCCAGCGCCCCGCACCCCTTCCCGGTAGGCTGAGCCCATGCACCGTGACACCGCGATCCTCCTACTTAACCTTGGCGGCCCCGTCACGCTGAAGCACGTGGAGCCCTTCCTCTACGCGCTCTTCAGCGACCGGGACCTCATCAAGCTGCCCGGGCCCGCATGGTTCCAGCCCACCTACGCCTGGGGCATCTCCAAGCTGCGGCGCAAGGGCGCCATGCAGCGGTACGCGGAGATCGGCGGCGGTTCGCCTCTGCTGCGCGAGAGCGCCGCCCAAGCCGCGGCCCTGCGTTCGCGCCTGAGGGCCGCGGGCATCCAGAGCCCCGTGAAGCTCGTCTTCCGAACCAGCGCCCCCCGCGCGAAGGGGATGCTGGCGGCGCTGAAGAAGGAGGGCGTGACGAAGCTGCTCCCCGTCACCCTCTATCCCCACGCCTGCCACGCCACCACCGGCAGTTCCCTCCGCGAGTTGGAGAAAGAGGCGAAGGCCTACGGCATGACGCTCCTCCCCGGCGTCCGCGACCACGCCGTGGATCCCGACTACATCGAATCCTGGGTGCAGCCCCTGCGCGAGGCTTTGGAGGAACTGCCCTACGCCACCGTGCTCTTCAGCGCCCACAGCCTGCCCGTGAAACAGATCCAGGCCAGCGGGGATCCCTACGAGGGCGAGGTCCATGCCACGGTGGACGCCATCAAGGCCCGCATCGGCGACATCCCCGGCGGATTCATCCTGGGTTACCAGAGCCGCGTGGGGCCCATCAAGTGGCTGGAACCCAACCTGCGGCACTTGATGAAGGACCTCGGCGGCCGCGACGTCATCGTGCTGCCCATCAGCTTCGTGAGCGAGCACATCGAGACTCTCCACGAGCTGGATATCGAATACAAGGAGATGGCCGATCACGCGGGCGTGCGCACCTGGAAGCGTCTCCGCACGCCCGGCACCCATCCGAAGTACGTGGAGTGCCTCGTGCGCCACACCCTCGAGGCCCTCGGCACCGGAGTTCCCGCATGAGCACGTTGATCCTCGGCGCTGGCATCAGTGGGCTCCTCTCCGCCTGGCATCTCCAGCGCCGGGGCGAATCCATCGAGATCTGGGAAGCCCAGGGCCACGTGGGCGGCTGGGTGCAGACCCTGGACTGGGCGGGCCCCAGCGGCGAGGCGGGCCACCTGGAGCGCGGGCCCCAGGGCGTGCTCGTGGCGCCCGGGTCCCCCTGCGACAAGCTCTTCACCGAGATCGAGCTGAAGGTGCACCGCCCGGGCCACGGCGCCCGCTGGCTGGGGCGTGGCGGCAAGCTGATCCCCGTGCCCAGCCACCCCGTGCAGCTGATGCTGTCGCCGCTGCTCTCCGTGGGCGCCAAACTGCGCATGATGCTGGAGCCCTTCCAGGCCGTGCGCCCGGCGGAGCCCGAGGAGACGCTCTTCGATTTCGCGGCTCGCCGCCTGGGCCGGGGCGCGGCGGAGACGATGATGCCCGCCATGGTGGCCGGGATCCTGGCCGCGCCGCCCCAGATCCTCAGCGTGGACGCCATGCCCAAGCTCCGCGAGTGGGAAGCCACGGGCTCCATGGTCAAGGGCATGGGCAAGGGGGGCCGCTCTGAAATGGTGGTGCCCAAGGGCGGCATGGGCAGCCTGCCCAAGGCCCTCTCCGCCAAGCTGCCGGCCATCCGCACGGGGCTCCGCGCGGAATCCCTCCAGCGCGAAGGCAAGGCCTGGCGCGTGACGGGCGGCGGTGAAACCCGCCTCGTGGACCGAGTGATCCTCGCGCTGCCCGCCTTCGAGGCGGCGGCCCTGCTGGGCTCCGCCGCGCCCCAGAGCGCCACGGCCCTCGCCGCCATGCCCTACACCAGCGTGAAGCTGTACAACAGCCGCCACGAGAACCTTGAGGGCCTCAAGGATGGCTTCGGCTTCCTCATCCATCCGCCGGAAGGGAAGGGGTTCCTGGGAGCCCTCGTGCCCTCCTGGATGGATCCCGACTCCGCGCCCCAGGGCCTCATGCAGCTCCGCGCCTTCATCGGCGGCGCTTTCCCCGTGGCCCCCGGCGTGGATTCCGTAGAGGGCGTGCAAGCCACCCTCCAGCACTGGGTGCCGGAGCTCTCCGAGGCCCGCCAGACCCGCCTCGTGGAGTGCCCCAACGCCATCCCCCGCGCCGAGCTGGGCCACCGCGCCCGCCTCGCCCAGGCCCTGGGCGGCCTGCCCGAAGGGGTCGACTGGATCAGCAATGCTCGGTTCGGCCCAGGCGTGCGGGATCTGGTGGAGTCGTTGGAGGCCTACGAATTCAGGTAGCCGGGAAGCATCTGGCCTGACGATCGAAGCCGTAGGATTCTCGGAAACCTCATCCCCTTCATCCCCTTCATCCCCTTCATCCAGGCCAAATAGAACTTCTGGCCTGGATGGAGGGGATGAAGGGGATGACTGCAGTTGAATGAGGCGCTTAGGTTGAGGGCTTTTCCAGGCGGCGAGATGGGTGAAGAGATTTCACAGGACCTGACTTTCTAAGCCGGTTTTTCCTGCCATGCTGTGGGCCTCATCCAGGAGAACCCCATGCGTCTTTTCCTCGCACCCCTCATCGCCCTCACGGCCCTCGTGGCTCAGGATGCACCTTCCGCCGAAGTGAAGGTCGGCACCGGCGTCGAGAAGATGGCCCTGCAGGGCGAAGCCACCGAGTTCAAGGTGGCCGCCAACACGAAGATTTATGCCTGGACGTCCGTGAAGGGCGCCGCCGATAGCACCATCACCGTGAGCTTCGAGAAGGACGGCAAGCAGGTTTCCAAGCAGGAACTGAAGGTGGCCCGCAGCCCCTACCGCACCTGGGCCTTCCGCACCTTCCGCGCGGGCGATGCCGGCAAGTGGACCGCCAAGGTTCTGGACGCTGACGGCAAGGCCCTGGGTGAAGCCGCCTTCACCGTCGAGGTGGAGAAGTAGGGATGAAGGCACTGATCGTTGGGCTGGTGCCTGCCGCCCTACTCGGGCAGGCACCCGCCGCTCCGACATCCAACTGGACCGACAAGGCCAGCCTCAGCTACGTCGCCGTGGGCGGCAACGCCCAAAGCCAGAGCCTGGGCTTCGCCAACGAGTACCTCTACCAGTGGGTGGCCTCCAGCTTGGCCTTCAACCTGTCCGGCGTGCGGGTCAACACCACCACCATCGAGCGCAGCGCCTCGGGCACCAGCGCCACCAACTACACGTTGGTGGAGACCACCACCCAGAGGACCACCAGCGAAGCCTATACGGCGCTGCTGCGCTACGACCACAAGTTCACCGAGCACTCCTTCTGGTTCGGCGCCGGCACCTGGGATCGCAACCGGCCCGCGGGGCTCGACAACCGCTACAAGGGCATCCTCGGCGTGGGCAACGCGTGGGTGGATTCCGGGCGCACCAAACTCCGCACGGATTACGGCTTCGGCTACACCCAGGAGGATCCCCTCTTCCGACCCGAGGGTTTCACCGATAGCTACGCCACCTGGCAGCTGGGCGCGAAGTTGGAGCAGAAGGTGCTCGAGACTTCCGCCTTCGCCTCCGAGCTCTCCCTCAGCGGGAGCCTGAAGGAGGGGCGCGATTGGTTCGGCACCCTCAAGAACACCTTCACCACCACCCTGAGCCAGCGCCTGGCCCTAAAGGTGGGCTATGACCTCGCCTACCGGAACAGGCCCCACGTGCTCGGCATCGACATCCTCGAGGCCCCCGTGGCAACGCCCCCGGTGGTGCTGGGCAAAGCCCCGGTGGAGCTGAAGACGCTCGATACGGTGTTTACCACCAGCCTGGTGATCACGTTCTAGCCGCACCCGATTCGATGACCCACGGCCGCATCAACCTGGTACCCAGGGACAAGGAACCCTGAGAACCCCCTTGCCCTCGCGAGGCGCGGGACCGAGCATGGGAACCGAGGTGTGCCATGCGCATCGGGCCCGAGCCTCTCTTTCCCTTGAATCCCATCCGGCCAGATCGGAACGTCGAGTATCCGAGGGCCTTGGGGGCTGAATTCGTGGGAAGGCCCCTGCTGCAGTTTCCCGAGGTGAAACTCAAACCTCCGGAACCGCCGGAAACCAATCCCCGGGAGCCCCTCCAAGCCAAGCCCGGTGAACGGACTGAGGCCTTTGGCGCCTTCGAGCTCAAGAAAGTCGAGGCTCCCACTGGACGGGGCGCCCTGATCCAAGTGCAGCCTGCGCGAAGCACGCTTGAGCCCTCCGGCCCTCTGGGCTTCCGAGTGGATCTCCTGGCTTGATTCGGGGGCTTGACTAACGCGAAATAAAAGCGAAACTGCTTCCATGCCTTTCGCCCAACGCCGTGGATCCATCTGGGATCCGCCGTGGGAATCGGACTTGGAAGCCCCATGACCCCACTGCTGGAATCCACGCCCCCGCCCACCCTCTTCCGGGATATCGAAGTCCAGGGGGAGGAGGCGAGCAGCATCCTGCGCGCCCAAAAGGATCCCATCTACGGGTTCAACTTCGGGCTCAGCGCCTATCGGGGCTGCAGCCACGGCTGCGCCTACTGCTATGTGCGCGACTATCCCGCCCGCGATCCCAAGCGCGGCCCCGGCGCCCTTCACGATCCGCTGGAGTGGGGCAAATGGGTGGCCCCCAAGCTCAACGCCCCCGCGTTGCTCTGGGCCCAACGGCACCGCCTCCATCAGCAGACCGTCTTCCTCAGCTCCGCCACGGATCCCTACCAGCCCCTGGAGCGCGAGTTCCGCCTCACCCGTGGCTGCCTGGAAGTGCTGCTGCAGTGCCCCACCACCCAGGTGATGGTGCTGACCCGCTCGCCCCTCATCCTCCAGGACGTGGACCTGCTCAAGGCCTTCGGTCCGCGCCTCAGCGTGGGCCTCTCCATCCCCACGGACGACGACACCGTCCGCCAGGTCACGGAACCCCCCGCGCCGCCCATCCCCAGCCGCTGGGCCACGCTGGAGCGGCTCTCCAAGGCCGGCCTCCACACCGGCGTCGCCGTGGCCCCCCTCATGCCCGTGCACGACCTCGACGCCTTCATCCGACGCGCCCGAGCCAGTGGCGCCACCTCCGCCTGGGTCGGCGGCCTCCACCTCCTCCCCAAGGATCCCTTCCTTGGAACCCTGGCCCAGCACGGCTGGCTCCACGTCCTCGACCCTGACTACGTCACTGGCATTCGCGACGCCTTCCGCCACGCCTTCCCCCGCAGCGAACGCAGCAGCCGCACCCCCAAGCGTGGCCAAGGCGCCCACCTCCAACCCCCGCCGCCCATGGTGCGCCAGCCGGGGTTGTTCGATGCGGCGGTGTGAGGGGAAGGACCTCGATCAGGTCGGTCGCTTTTCGTGGGGATTGGCTCGATGGCTCTAGATTTCACGATACCAAGCGACGAGAAGGCCAATCTCGCGGTAGGTAAGGTCATGGCTGCCATCCGAGGGGCAAGGATCCTGTCTGACGTTGGCAATTGAACCAGGGGCCGGATAGGGGCTAGCCATTGTGCGCCTAGGTTTCCCTCGGCTGGGGCAGCAAGCCCGTGCAGGGGCGATGAGCCTGGAGGTGATGGTGACCCCGGGGGGGGGAGCGGGCCTGCCGATGATGGCACCGCCATGATCGAGTTGGGCGAGCAGGGTTGCCGCGTGTCCGAGAAACCGAAGTGGCTGGAAATGGCCCTGAGAAATGAGAGCCCTGAGGCGTGCGCAATACTTTCTACGCTCAATAGGAATCAGGACTCTTGAGACTCTTTGGCACTTTTACAGAAGGGAGCCGAGATAGAGAATGCAAAACGTCAAGCCACTGTTTGCATAGCAGAGTTGGCAGATGCTTTCAGGCACGGGGAACAGGGCCCAAAATTGGCGGTTCATCGTGAAACTCCGGGGAAGGCCGCCCGGATTTTGAGGAAGAAGTAGGCGTCGTCTCGGTAGCCGTAGGCCATGCGCTTGATCACCTTGATCTTGTTGTTCATGCCTTCTAGGACCGAGGTGTTCAGGTCCCAGCG
>JACPUT010000018.1 GCA_016192145.1 Acidobacteriota bacterium
ATCGAGGCGATGACTAGGTACCGCCACCCGGGCTACGTGAGTTATCTGGTGGGTTCCGGGAATGCGGCCCATCTTCGCTTCAACGTGGACGCATTCGACCGGCTGAAATGGTGGTCAAAGATGATGTGGAAGCAGGGGTTCCGTGGATTTTCGAAAATGGTGCAGGATCATTCGATCGACCTCTACATTGCCAAGTTGACCGTGCATGCACGCAATCGGCGGTGAATTGAGGCCTATACGTTAACTAAGCAACATCTCGAAAAACCGAGTAACCCGAATTTGGAGATTTCGTGATGCGTGCACACTGGTTGCTCTTCGTCGGAACCATCCTGGTCGCTCAAGATTTCGGCTCCGAACTCGGGGAATCAAAGGGTGTGAAGCGAGTCGGGATGGCAATTGACAACGACGTCAAAGAACTCAGCGGCGTCAGCGGAGATCGCTTCTACACAAACGGGGTCAGGCTTTGGGCTTTGACCCCGAAGGAACTCCCCTACTTCCTCCCAGAAGGAATGCGAAATCGGCTCACAAGGAACGAAGATAACCAATGGAGTTCGGGTTGGGTTATTGGCCAACAGATCTTCACGCCCGAAAACATAAAAGACCCCAACCCACAGCCCAAAGATCGACCTTGGGGTGGGTGGCTGTATGCAGGTGGGATTGGGAGGTTCAAATCCAATCATCATTTGTATGAGGTGGAAATCACCGCAGGTGTTGTTGGCCCGGGGTCTGGTGGCCGCCAAGTCCAGTCCGAATTCCATCGGTTGATTCGTTCACCTCATCCAGAAGGTTGGGACAACCAGATCGTGAGCAAGCCCACGTTCCAAACCCGGTTGGATTACACCTACCTCGACTACATTGGTACGGTTTGGGGCCAAGTGTTGGAAGGTCATATGACCCTGGGGATTCGCACGGGGAACGTGTTTAGGGACGCCCACGGAGGGCTGGTACTCCGATTTGGCAATCGACCCAACGTTGGTCCGAAAAATGATTCGGACACCCGTTACCAAATGATGGCCTCAACCTCGCAACCTGGAAGATGGGGGTGGTACATCTACACCCAATGGGGGATGAAGGCTGTCGATCGAAACCTATTGATCCAAGGAGAGACGCCGACCGGGAATCCAACCTTGGAACTCAAGACACAAGTTCAAGAGATGGCCATTGGTGCAGCACTGTTTATCCCCCTTACGCGGGCGCGAAGTCTTGAGTTGATCGCACGAAGAGTCCGCCGCACCGAGGAATTTGTGGGGCAACGCGGACCTCAGCAATACGGCACTATCTCCTTGGTCTGGCACACCCGGATTTGAACTCGAATGGGATTCGGTTCGACCTTTGGCCGCCCGCATCTGGGCTCTTCGAGAAGCGCCTTATACAGGCGCTTTCCTTTTGACCACTGGGGTAGGTGGTCAATACTGATGCATGACTTCAGGGACGCTTCGCGAGCATGACGACCATAAGGTCTGGATTACCCAAATCGCTGGGGCCACCTTTTACTTGCGTGGCCTCTACCAACGACTCGGTGATTCGCAACAAGCTGCCCGTGCTGAACAGGCTGGCCAGATGGCCCAAGAGCAACTTCACCGGGTGACTCTGGATTCGAGTGCTCGAATTCAGGAGGCTTCGAAGCGACTTCGACAGGTTGAGGCCGAACAAGGTGACCCACAGGCAGAGCAGATGGCCTGGAAGGAAGCCTTGATTGGACTGCTGGCGATCGCGATCTGGGCTGGCGTCGCTGACGCCATTGAAGAGCGGGCCACCCCTTCCCCGGTGTGTAGAAAGGCCAGCAAGGCCCTGGCGGCTGGTCTTGACGCGTCCAAAACGGCATTCCCCGACGACCTTCGTGTACAGCTGGTGGATGAGATGACGAAGGTAGCTGTGGATGGAAGCATCGAAGGGCTGAAGCACCTCGCCGGAG
Source organism: Acidobacteriota bacterium (assembly GCA_016192145.1). GTDB lineage: Bacteria > Acidobacteriota > Holophagae > Holophagales > Holophagaceae > JAFDVN01. The sequence goes on from JACPUT010000018.1 coordinate 1,916, forward strand.
AGATGGGTGACGAGGGTGAATCCATCGTGGCCATCATGGGTGATCAGGTCCGAAAGAGCGTGGCGAAGTACCTTTCGGCCTGGAACAACTGAATGAAGGGCATCGTGCCCTTGGGAATCGGCTGTGAATGATGGGCCATGAGGCCAGGGCCTCGGCTCAAGAGGCTGACCAGATGTGGTTCGTGACCTGCAGCACGGGGCGAGTCAACGTGCTGACGGGGTGAACCGTTACGCGATTTCGAATGGGTGTCGAGAACCGGTCTTCACATTTCTTAACTTCCTGACATTCGGGTTGCGCCAATAGCCTTGTCGTTCCGGGAATTTTTCTGGTGGGTAATCGCATATGACAAAGCGGCCAATTGGCAGCCAGCTTTTCCTGTCCCTTATTTCGAGGGTCGGGCTCGCAGTTTCCAATGGGATGACTGCTCGCAGTCATGCCTTGGGGCTGGGCGGGGTGGCTATATTCCTGCTGCTGCCCTTATTGGCAACCGGTGCGAGGTCGCCACTTCTGACTAGCGGAAGGGGATCGACCCTCACGGGTTCCTCAAAACCATCTGCTGGTGTGGCAGCGCTCTCCACGAATTCATTGAGGCCAGGTGCACTGGCTGTGGGTGAACTCCAGATTGTCGGAATGCAGATGGTTCTCCCCGAGGGAAACATTGAACTTCCCGAGGGAAGTCCCTTCGTCATCAAACCAAAATTCACGAACGGTCCCCGCCTTTTGGGCCTGGACGAATTGAACGCCACCTATGGGACGGGCCTGACGCTGTCCGGAACCTTCTCTGGCCCCGGGATGGGCGCATCCGATGTCTCGGGTACACCCGCCTCTGGGCTGAACATGCCTGCGATGACGCAGGAGGGGGACTACACGCTGTCCTCCGTGAGGCTGATGAAGGACGGGAAAGTCATCCTCGATGCAATGCCTTCATCCAAGGTGATCCGATGCCTGGGGCAGGTACTCATCTCAAACGTCACGTCCTCACCGATGACGCTCCAAGAGATTCAAGCCGCCGGAATTCAGCTTGGCCCGAATAACTATGAGGCGAAGCGCTTCACCATGACCTTGGCTTTGGGCTCTCAGGAATTGACCCTGAAGGTCCCCGTTGCCATTCCTGTCTACAACGGGCTCCCCTCATTGTCGGATGAGTCCGTTTTCGGGCCGTTGGAAATCGTCGGAAGTCATGGTGAAAAAGCATCACTCGACATCACAGTAGTCGCGGCAAACATTCGGCCGCCCGTAGATAAGCTTCCCCAGTTTGACCGCCCCGGCGTCGCGCATGTTCTTAGGAACGCGTTCAAGGCACTGTTGGTGATCCCAGGGACGGTTGGGTACCTCCATCAGTTTTACAAGACCGATGTCGTGGTTCTGAACACGCTGCCTGAGGCTTCGCCGTATCGAGTGACCCACCTCAAGGCCAATTTCCTGGTGCCACCTGGATTGGATGGCCAAGCGGGAACAACAGATGACCCACTCGTGCTTGCCGCTCATTTGGGAGAGACGGCGAGCGCCGAGAAATCTCTGCTTGGACCGGATTCGCTTGGACGCCCTGGCCGCGGTGAGAACTGGGTCAATGGCGGTCAGAGCGCCATGGCGACCTACTACCTCGAAGGCATGAAGGAAGGTGCCTACCCCCTGGATTTCAAGATTGAAGGTCAGTTCGAAGGTGGAGACCTAGGGGAACCAATCCCCATTCTGGGCACCGCGAGTGGCAAGGTCCTGGTTCGGAACCCCAACTTCAGCCTCGTGATGGTCCATCCGGACATCGTGCGCAAGGGCGAGACCTACACCTTGGAGGCACGGCTCACGAATACCACTGAGACGATTGCCAATGCTGTGAGCTTGACGATTGATCAAGCGCGATTGGCAAACGTCAAGTTGATCAGCGAACCGACGCAATCGGTCAATACGTTGGGACCAGGAGAATCTGCGTCCTTCAAGTACCAGCTCAAGGCCAAGGTGACCGGGGAAGTCCGTAGCGGATACCTGTACCTAGAAGGAAACGGATCGGCTTCGTATCAATTGAGTGTTGGGATCGGCGAACGGAACATCCGGCTCAACCCAGATACCTTGATCCTTCCCGACACCTTGAATGCTCTCCCTGGAGATCTCCGGGAAGCGATGTTGAAGGTCTTGGGCCAAGCGTATTCGATTGCTACGGCCAAAGGGGCTCAGCCCGCGGGTGTGCTTCCCATTCCCATGTCTGTGGTGACCGGCGAAATGGCCAACGGTCTTTCCGAACAGGGATTGTTCCTAAAGATGGGAATTGACCGCACGCGCGTCTGGTGGGACCTGTGGAAACTCTTCATGGAGAACCACGATCCCGGCTTCGATCAGCTGGTTCGCACCACCACCGCGGGGCGGGAATTAAGGGAAGTGTTCCTTCAGCGATGGTCATGGGCGGACCCTGCGCGCACCCTTCCGGATCGCTTGGGAGACATGTCGGCGTTTGGATTTGGTTCCAAGAACCGGGTCATCGTGGCCATTGAAGGTGGCGGCCAAGATCTGCAGGTGGCTGGCCAGGACGGCACTGGTGCGTGGCTGAGCAGTGCTTCAGGAATTCCATCGCTTTCCGTAAATGGCATGACGTGGGGTGAAGGGTATGGCCAGCACCTTGCTTCCTGGGGCCTCCTCGCGGGGCAGTCGGGCCTGTTGGTGCTGACCAATCCAAGCAATGAGGTGAAATCTCTTCACCTTTCGGTGCTTGCTCCCGTGGCTGATGGCGGCGACGCCGTCCTGCGCCGTTATAGCGTGGACCTTGGAAGTACCGTCAAGGCTGTCCTGGCTTTGGGAGTCGGGGATGGGCTGCTCAAGACTTTCTCAGCCTCAGGTTCGCAATTGGGTGGCGTTTGGCCTGAAGACACGAAAACTATTTCTCCGGAGCCATTCCAAGCCCTTGGAGTGCACCGGTATGACCGAGAACTCTTCGGGGATGCGAATCCCTATGGCACTCAAGTCATGGTGCTGTTCAATCGGCCGGTGATGAATATTGACCTTCCTGGCGGCGAGGAGGGAGTCGCTGGAGCCCAAGCGCTCATCCAAGTCGAGGCCAATCGGCCTTGGAAGAAGACCATGCCGCCCAAATTGAACGCGGGTGGGGATTTCGAACTGGATGGCAACGGGAATGTAGTGTTCCAAACCCCACCAGCTCCATTGACGCGACCGTTTCCGCGGATCGCGTCCCTGTTCCTCGAAAAGCCAGTCGGCCCCTACGTCGCCAGAACCTTGACCCTGTCCAGTGGTTGGAAAGATGCAAATGGCGGGTCACTAAGTGGCCTAACGACCTGGCCGATCACTTCGGGTTGGCTTCCGGGTGGAGCTGTCGTAAAGGGCAAGGTTAGGAAAGCTGACGGCACAGGCGTCCCGACTCAGTTGGAATACTGGTATCGCCAGCAGGTGGACAGCGTGGACTCGTATGACCTGAGCACAGGTCATACCTTTGTCGAAGAGAAATTAGACGACTACTTCGCCTTGGTCTCTAACGGATTTGCGACGGAGATCGACGGGACCTATCAGCTGGATTTTGTTCCGGAAGTCGTCTCTCCCTTGATTGGGCCCTTCATCCTTCAAGCGAAGGTCGGGCAAAGCCAAGCGTCGGCCGGTGCGGCTGTTCTCGGGAATGGCCAGACCATTCAGATGGACCTCGTCGTAGAAGGCGTTGGCACGATAGAAGGCTACGTCCTGGATGGCAACAATCAGCCCGTTTCTGGGGTGACCGTTCAAGGAATCCAGATACAGAACACGGTTTCATTCGCGACCGGGGGTGGGAGTTCCACGGGTGGAAGGTCGGTGACCACGGATGCGAATGGGTACTACCGGATTGAAGGTCTGAAGACGGGCGCCTTCTCTCTCCGTGCACTGAAGCAAGGCGTGGGTGGGCTCTTCGGGGTCGCCACCAGCGGCGCCATCGATCGAGATGGCCAGACGGTTCGCAAGGACCTCGTTCTGAAAGGGCGAGTGGGGTTCGTCAAGGTGCGCTTACTGGACCTGGACGGTACCTCCATGCTGAACCGCTGGATCCGACTTGGATTCAAAACGGGATTGGTCAACCGGACAACCACTTCAGCCATTGCTGACTGGGTCTATCCCGAAGAGCACAAGACTATTCAAGGAAGCGACTGGGTCACCTTCGCAAACATCCCCACGGGTGACATTCGGGTTTACACACCGGAGTTCCCGGAAGGATTCGCGACGACATTCGAGGGGTACCTAAACCCAGATCAGACACTCGAAGTCACCCTAAGGCGACTGTCTCCTGATGTGGTTGCAAAGGTACGAATCCATGTTGTCGATGACCAGGGAACGGCGATCCCGGGTGCCTATGTGCTCATTGGTGGGGCGGGTGTCGCGCCAGGTGGCGTAGAAAAATTCAACGCCCAAACAGATGGAGAGGGTTATTCGCCCTTCTTGACGCGGGTCGCCCCAGAGCGTGTTGCCGCTTGGGCGTACCACCCTTCCTGGAATGGTTCCTTCCCCGGCGAATCCGCCTTATTGGCGGGAGGCCAATCCTACACACTCACCGTCGTGATGCCCAAGAGGACTTCGCTCCAAGGCCGAGTCACGCGGGGGGACGGGACCCCCGTCCGAGATGCAGTCGTGGCGATCCCCCCAATCTACAATTTCTCGACACCGGAAAATCGTGTTGTCCGGACGGATTCAAATGGTAGGTATCGATTCGAGTCCATCCAAACTGGCCGCGCATTCCGTGTTGCGGTGGTCGGGCCAGAAGGACTGACGGCTGCAAACCAAGAGATGCCGGCCACGACGGAAGGCCAGTCCCTCACCTTTGATGCAGTGCTGCCGGATGTCGGAACTTGCGAGGCGTTTGGACAATTGTTTGTAATGCAAGCCGATGGATCCAGGATTCCAACTTCGGGTTGGGTCGATATTGAGTCCCAGGTCCCGGACATCGGTTATGGTGCCTACGGGTCTATGAACTGGGGCCTTCCCATCTGGAACACCCGCGCATCTGTTCAGACCCAGTTGGACGGAAATTTTCGCGCCACGGGGCTCCCTAGCGGGCAATTCCGCATCACCGCCGGTAGAGAAAATGCCATCGAGGTACGAGTTGATGGTTCCTTCGAAAACGGCCACGAAATTCGAAAAATAGATCTGGCCATTCGAAACACCTTCACTGCCGCGCTAAAGGGGAAGATCTATCAGCGTGATGGGCAAACCCCAGTCGCCAAGGGTGCTCGGGTACGGTTGCTGGGTACCAACGGTTCAGAACTCCAGGTGGAGTCCCAAGAGGAAGGGATCTACAAATTCCCCAAGGTGATCGTTGCGGGCACCTATCAAGTACGCGTGGAAGACCCTCAGACCGGCGATATCACGGTTGCCACCATTTCCATCAAGGACCAGGACAGCGTGATTCGAAACCTTCGGCTTTGGGGGCGTGGAAACCTCAAGATCAAGGTCCAGAACAGCCTTGGCCAAGCCCTGTCAGATGCAGTGGTCACCCTCCAGCATGGTCGAGGGCTCTTGCTTCAACCGGACGATCTGCCAAATCTCTCTCAGCGTTTACGCCCGGAACACCATGGGGAATTGCTTTTCGAGGACATGATCGAAGGATTGGTTTCGATTGAGGTCAAGGATCCCCTTGGGTTGGTCGGTCGTGGTTCCATCGAAATCCAGCCTGGAGGCGGCGATCGAGAAATCACCGTTCGGCTCCAGCCAGTGGGTGATGTCGTGGGTTCGCTCCGGAGGGCAGATGGCACCTTTGTGCCAGCTGGTCGAATCGACGCCTATTGGGTGGATAACAGTCAGCAGGAGCATTGGATTGGAACATCTCCAACTTTCCAGGAAGGGGTTCAGGGGCGATTCATCTTCATCGGCCTCCCTGCTGGTGTCATCCGCTTGAGGGCCTGGGATCCCGATTCCCGCCAAATGGGCGCCCTTTCTGTTCAGGTGATGGAAGGTCAGCAGCAAACCGTGGAAATGAGCACCCAGGACCTTGGGTCTGTTCAAGTAACGGTGCGGCTGAATGGGCAGCCCGTTGTTCGAGCTGGAGTCGTTCTTCATGCCTCTACCGTGGTTGCGGAAGGTATCGGTGACTTTGAGGCCACCACCGACGACCAAGGCCGGGCTCAATTCATGGTCCCTCCCGGAAGCTTCACCGCGCATTCCGTAGACCCCCAATCGCTCTCCACGGGGGATTTGAGATTCCTGCGTACCCCAAACCAGGCACCGCTTGAGCTGGCATTGGATCTCCAGCCTGTGAAATCTCTAACCGTGAGGATTCAGCCGCCAACGGGATGGGTCGGGACCGTGCTTGATGGCTGGAAGGTAATGGACCTGAACACAGGTCGAACCGCTCATCTGGATGGTCAAAATCAAGGGCTCTTGCAGGATCTGACGGTCGGCGTCCATGCGTTGGATGTTCAAGATGCCTTGGGCTTCACTCGGGGTACGTTCAACATCCTTGTCCGCCCGGATGGTCCACCCCTCCAGGCTTCGATGATCCAAGCCTTGCCGCTTGGATCTCTTAAGATCCGCATCCTGGATGCGGAAGGAGCCCCGGTTCCTTTTGTGATGCCTTCCTTGTCAGATGGCGTGGATCTCAGCCATATCCCTCTCTTCACGGATGGAATGGGCGAAGCGCTAGTATTCCCCGTTCTGGGGCGGCGTGCCACGGCGACATATGGAAGTGTGCGTGCCAGATTCGAGGTCACTCGTGAAGGCGAAGTTGCGGAAGTCCTTCTCCAATTGGCGCCAACGGCAAGCCTGCATGGCGTTGTTCGAGATGCAGAAGGTCATCCAGTGCCCTACATCGGTGTGCAGGTTTGGTCCCAAAGTTCTGGGGATTGGCGGGCCGACTCCGCGACGGATGCGAACGGAACCTACGTGGTCCATTCCATTCCCGTTGGACCGACCATACTCCTCCAAGCGAAATCGCTGGATGGGCGCGCCTCCAGTGTCCAACTCGTTTTCTTCAATCAGCCCGAGAATCGGCAAGTCGACCTTGTAATTCCCGTCCTGGGTGGAATTCGGGCCCGATTCTCTGATCCCCTCCGACCGGCCATGCCGCCGATGACACTTCAAGTCCTCGCTGCCGACGGTCATTTGGTCGCCAGTCAACCGCTGGATGGGTTGGGTACGGCCGAACTTTCTGGCCTTCCTGCATTGCAGGATCTGACGCTTCGGTTGGTTTGGGATGATCGAAGGGTTGTGGCTTACACCTCCACCATTCAGATCCCTGGCGCCGGTCAGGTGAAGACCATCGAAGTTGTGCTGGATTCGTTCGTGAATTTGAACGGTTGGACCCTCGATACCCTGAACCGCAAAGTTCCCATGACGGTCATGCTTCAAGATGCGGCCGGGGGCGAACTGGATCGCGTGACGACGACGGGTGACATCTACGATCCGGATCAGCCCACCTTTGCCTTCAGGTACCTGCATGTAGGGACGGAATATCACCTTGTAGGCCTTAAGGAAGGCACCCAGGTCCCCGTGGCCTTCAAGGCGTTCACACCGATGGGTGGATTCCTGAATGTGACCACGAACTTGGTCGCAGAAGCCGAATCTGCGCTCCATGTAAGCTTCCGTACTGCGAGCGGGTCGGCTGCGAATGTGATTGATCCCTTCGTGGTCTACCCAAATGGCGAATCCCTGCAGCTCCAACCCAAGGGCGACGGTACGTTCACGGCTTCTGTTCCTGCCCGTGTACCGGTCTCGGTCAAAGTGTTCAATTATGTCCTTGGTGAGGATCTACTTCTCCCGATTGGGGGTGTCACCTCACCTGACTCGACGCTTGAGGCCGAGCTGGTGCTTCCGGATCTTGGCATCATCCGGGGCCGAGTGCTCGGTGCCGATGGTGCTCCCCTCGCCGGAATCGTGAAGCTATACGACGGTCAGAAACTTCGTCAGTCCAAAACGGTACTTGGTGATGGGGTGTTCGAGTTCGGCCAAGTCCGAACCGTGTTGCCCATGGCGATTTCAGTAGTCAATGGTTTCCAAAACGCCCTGGCCATAGCGCAGTTGCTCAGCCCGGGGGAGATCCAAACTCAAGACCTGAAGATGAATGGATTATCGGACGTGCGGGTGAAGGTAAAGACGGCGGATGGAATCGGGGTCCCCGACAAACTCGTCTTCGTCCTTCTTGCAGATGGAACTAACGTCGCTGCGCAGCGCACGGACGCTACCGGGGTGGCTCGATTCGTGGGAATGCCCGCTTCCAGGAGCCTGAAGATCACCACAACTCTGGGACAGGGTTATGTCTCCAAGGGGCTCACCTTGACCTTTGGAAGCCCAGAAGCCTTGGTGGAATTCACCGATCTACCCCCCACGACCATCTCGGGGCGGATCCTGCGTGCCAATCCGGCCCTTTCTTGGCCTGAAGGGACCCGTTTGTTGCTGACCAATGGCGTCAGCTTGGACCTTCCGCTCAACCCAGACGGCACCTTTGACACCCAATCGCAAGTTTCATTGAATAGTCGCGAAATTCGAGCGACGGTCTTGGTATCCGGCGTGGCCGTGGTTTCTAGATCTCTTACCCCAGTGGAAGGGGGGGTGACCGAAGTAAATCTGGCAGCTCCGGTATTCGGAAGCGTGCGGGCCCGTGTGTTGCAGGCAGGTGTGGCCGTTGATGGTGTGCCCGTGGAGATGGATCGACACGTTCTTGGCACGACGGATCTGGACGGGTACACGCAACCCAAAACATCCTTGGCTGGAACCCATGAACTGGTGGCCACGAAGGGAACCGAGGTCGCGTGGACTCAGGTTTCCATCGCAGAAGACGGCCAAGCCCTGACCGTGAACCTACCGTTGACCAATGGTCAGGTCACCCTTCCGGTTTCGCTCCTGATGGATCGCCTCGGAATCACCATGCGCATTTCCGACCAGGATACTCCCCCCCTCGCATGGGGCGTGGATGGGACCATGAGTGACGCTTTCTGGCCGACAGCTGCGACCTGGCGCCGCGCTGGCCGGAGTTTCGCTTGGGATGAATCCCGTGGAGACATTGCCCTGACCAGGGTGTTCACCTCAGTCGGCTATGGTGTGCGTCAAGAACTCGTATTCAAAAATTCAGGATCCACAGCGCGAAAGGTTCGGTTCCGCCTTCGTACCGGATGGACACCCGATGCGAACACGATTGGAACCCCCGGCCAGCTTGGTGGTGCGCATTTCCCCAACTACTCGCAAAGCCTCGTCTGGGGTCGAGGTGAATTCGTACCCACCGGTATGACCGATAACACCTACTCAGGACAATTGGATTGGCCCGAGTTTGACCTTCAGCCCGGCGAAACCAAGGGCCTCTGGATCGGCCACCACCGTTACGGTTTCCAGCAAGAATTCCTCCAGCTCGAAGGATATGAACGAGCCTTGGAACGGGCGAATGGGTCTGCACCTGAATGGATCGATTCATTGGATCCAAGGGTCAACCTGATGGCAACGGCTTCGGTGTTCGATTCCCTGCCCGAATGGAATGGGCAAGCCAGTTTCGCCCTTCGCGATCCCTCAGGTGCTCCGATTGAACGAATCGCAGAAACCATTATCGCCAAGGTCGTGCCAAAGGAAGCTTTGGCTCCGATCCAAATTTGGCGATGGTACCCCTACGAAATCCCCGGTCCGTTTGAACAAACGGCGGGAAACCTACCCGCAGATGGCGCGACCCTGAGGATTAGCCAGCCAGGTAATACAGACTCCTTTGGCGAGTTGCCACTCGCGACGGGAGAAAACAAAATTCATCCGCTGGTCGATCGTTCCGTGATCCAGGCCCGCATTCTCGACCCTGGAGATTCTGAAGGGGCGGGCGGGCACCGAGTGAAGTTTGATGGGATAAGGGCCCATGGCGAAGAGTACGTTCAAGCGGGGAGCACATCTCACCGATGGCTGATCCCGCCTGGGGAAATATCAGCCACCCTTGTGCATCGCGACAATCCTGGCCTGACGGTATCCAAAGCCATTACATTGGGCGTAGCACAGGTTCAGGCCGTTGACCTTCAGATGCCGAACCATGGTTCCGTCACGATCCAAGTCGGCAATGATTTGGGTGCAATGAGATTGGATTCTGGAGACCAATGGGGTTACACCACTTGGTCAAATGGATCCTATCGATTCCCGGCTGTTGCAACTGGGACCCAACAGGTCACGGTTTCCGACAGTTCCTATCGTTGGAGCCTTAGCCCGATTGAAGTAACCACCGGGGCGAATGTGTTGGACTTGCCAGTCGGTGGCGTCCGAATGTCCGTAGTGTCTGGCGGAACCTATCTGGGCGGCTCCTTCATGTTTGGGTTCCAGCGCAACGGGGGCGGACGGTGGGTAACTTTGGCAAATCCCAGCACGCTGGTGCTACCGCCAGATACTTACACCGTTAGTTTCACGGATCCACGTACCTCGGCCCCACATTCGCAAGTCATTACGATTGCCGCGGGTTCAACTCAGGATGTGTCCTTCGACCTCACGAAGGTGGGCGGAACCGTACTGAAGGTTCGCTCCAACAGCGGGAAAACATCCCAAGGAATGGGGGTGCGAATCACCGGTGCTGACGGAGGCGTCAAGCAGGGGTATACCGACGCGAACGGTTTTGTGCCCATGGGTGGTCTTGCAGTTGGGACTGCATCCGTCGCTGTGAGCGGTGTTCCGAATGCGGATTGGAAAGATCAACCTGATGTTCGGGGGTCAGTGACCATCGTCGAAGGGGCAACCGTTCCCGGAGAGGTCATTTATCCAGATCTGGCCTACGTTGGGGTGCAGGGCACTTCAATGCAGGGCCTCGCCCTACCGACGTCCAATTACTACCTTGGGGGGCAATTCACCTTGCCCAACCGTTACCAGCCCGGTGTTCGCATTGCTTGGAACGGATTCGATGGGGTGGCTTTGGGCCTCCCCATTTCGCCACGATATGAGAACCCAAGCCTAGGCCTGCAAGGCATCCTGCCAGTTTCAGAAGTTACACCTTCGACCGCTGGGCAGACGGTGTCCTTGACCTACCCCCTGGGTAGGGTTCGGTTGAGGGTTGTCACGAATGGTTTGCCCAAGAGCGGAGCTCTTGTACGTGTGGATTTTGGGGGGACAAGTGTGCCCCAGGCCACCAGCGATGCCATGGGCTGGGTTGAGTTCCCCTTCATCCCTACAGGCAGCTCGCTGTCCTACTCGGTGACCCTTGGCGCCGTGACCACGGGCGGCAACTTGCAATTCACTGGCCCATCCCTGGATCAGGATATTTCGCTTCCTGTGGCAAAGGCCGTGGTTCAGGTGCGCCGTACCAATGGTGGCGTTCCTTCCGGGTACTGGAATTTCCTCGCAGAAGGCGGCCCGCGTCCGACACAAAGCGATGCCACATCCGCCGTTTGGGACACCCTTCCCATTGGGGCGGTGCAGACGTTTACGGCCACAAGGTCGCAAGGCGTCATGATTGGCTGGGATTACTTCGTAGACCTTTGGGAAGGGCGTACAACCACAACCCTTCTGTCTCCGACTCAAGACGTCCAAATCACCTTGCCCGTTCGGGCCGCTGTTCAGGCTCAATTCCGGGATTTGGCCGGGAACCCCTTGGTTGGAGGCGTTTCTGGCGATTGGTGGCTTCGAATCGTCAGCAGCACCAACCCTCAACTGAGTGGCCGTTCAATCCACTTCGGGACCTTCGATCCTTTGGATCTTCCAGAGGTGTTCACGGAAGGGCAGCACGAAATCGAGCTCACCTCGGCTCTGTGGGGATCCTTTGGAACGCGCGTAGTCAGCGTTACTCCCGACAAGGATGGCCAACCCATCCCCGTCATCTTCTCCGCAGACCTTGTGCGCCAGGAACTCAACCTGCGGGTAACCGCCGGCGATGGCCAGACTCCCTTACCGCATGCGGGTCTCAGTTTGAAGACGGCCTTTGCTACCAATGGCATCGGTCAACTTTTTGTGCCCGATATGACACGGCCCAATGCACTTGCCGAAGGAGCTTCATTTTCTGCGAGCGTCTTGGTGCCTGTGGGGCGGGCCTATAGCGTAGTGGCCGAGTACTATAACGAAATTGGTAGTTGGCAGTTGGAAGGGGCTGGCCATTTGACTGGGCCCGCCTTGACGGAATCCATTGCCTTGCCCATCACGGTGCTTCGCGCTCGAATGAATGATTTGGATGGGACATCCCTTGATTCTCAGGCCATTGAATGGGTAACCGAATCAACCCCCCAGCGGTTGCCGATGGCGCGCATTTCAGGTTCGCTCTATGGGTTGTGGTTGGGGATGCCAGAAGGCACCACAACCGACCTCACGTTCTTTGATTTGGCTTCAGGCCTTGGCCAAACCAAATCGGTGGTCATGCCTTCTCTGAACACCACGGGGAATGAATTCGTTCAAATCCCAGATTACGCTTGGGTCGTTTCACCCTCCCTTCAGCGAAGCCCGATTCAAACAGGCGATTTGTTAATGAGTGTGGATCGGTCAGCCGCTGGCCTCGTTCACCCGGAACTGGCGCAGTGGGTCTACAGTCCGACGGATGGGTGGTCGTACGGTGCCTACACCGTTGAGGTCTCAAGGGCCGGGGCAAGGTTGCAACCCCTTTGGGATCTGGATCGGGGGGAGATCTCATTGCCTCAAGGAAGGGTCCGTATTCCCGCCAGCGGTAAGGCCTGGCTGGCAGAAGCACTCCCCACTGGCGGCGAAGATCCAACCTCCGCCCCGGGTGCTTGGGGCGCCCTGACCTATTCGTGTGAAGCGGGCGGAACGGCCAACATCCAAGCGATAGCCTCAAACACCGACTGGGTTGACCAAGAAGTTCAGATCCTGGACGCCAATGACCTTGGCGTCATGGGTCAGGAACTGGGGATTCGCCCTCAAGGAGGTCCCGATGGCTGGGGCATTGGCCGTGTCTACCTGGAATGGCAGGATGCCCCGGCTGTTCAAGGGGTGCGCACGCTGACCCTGCCCATAGATCTCCTTCTGGAGATGTGGCTGATTCAACCCTCATGCCAGATGGGTTGGGAAGGGACCTGGAATTACTCACAGCCTTCACAACCCCCGGTTGAACGGCCGGTCTTCAAGGCCATCAGCCAGAAGTACAACGATTGTGGTGGCTACTGAAAATGCGTGAAATTTTGAACCGAATTCTTGCGGTGGTTGCGTGATGCTTTCGAAACACAATTGGTACCGATGGCTGCTTTCCCTCTGGGTGACGCTGGGGGTCCTCGCGCCCATCGCGGCCCACGACCACAGTTGCCTCCCCGCTGCGGGGAGGCGATGGGCCGTGCTCGTGATCGAAGATCACCCGGGCATGCGCGAAGTCGTGTGGGACCCCGCGTTCACCAGCACAGCGTTCCAAGGGGCTTTCCGCCCGGATCACCGGTACGCGCTGCGCACCACGGGAACCCCAGCCCTTATCGATCTCGGTTGCTGGGACGAATCCTTTCATTACGGGGAAGATCACTGCGGAGAGCATGAAGGGGAAGACGATAGCGAACGGGATGACCACAGCGGGGGCAGCGTCGTCAATGTGAGTTGGACTGGCGATCGTAAGGGCGTGATCCTGAAGATCGGTGGCAAGTCTACGTGGCTACCGATGCTGGGGGTTTGGAATTCCAAAGGAACCCCAGCGGGGACCTACCGAGGCGCTTACCTGAATTGGCTGCTCCAAAACCGCCCCACCACCCCGTCCATCCCCAAAGAAACCCGGTGGCAGCGCCTGCAGCGGGGGGCTAATGCTTTGGCCACCCAACTCCTCACGCGCAGCGGCGGGGCTCCCGAATTCCGGATTGAAGGCATCGGGGCCAGCGGACGTCTCTTGATTCCTCCTGGAGAAGGTCTACCTGCGGCTCAGGGCGCCGTGTCACGAATGGCCCCTGCGGCCAAGGGCTATGCCCTCAAAGATTCACTTAATGGCGTCGTGGACATGGTTCGTGACTTGAAAACCCGTGGCGGCTGCCAACCGGGCCTGGTCATCGTGGTCAGCGATGGGTGGGGTCTGGGATCCTCCTGTGCGACGGGATCCATTTACGAAAATCAAGCGCAGTACCCGGTGCTTCAACAGCAGGCGTCCGCCATCGCGGCCACCGCCCAGGCTGCGGTTTGGGCCTGGGATGTGGAAGGTGCGGGCCTTTGGAATGGCGTGTTGGCCACCAAGGGGATGGGCCTTTCCTTCGATGGGGATGCCGTCACCAGCCTGCAAGCCTCCATCAAGTCCTGGATGCAGGGCATGGGTCAGCCCCCCCAAGTTCGACTGAGCCTCGATCAGCCTGCGCTGACCCGCTTCTCGCAAGCCACCCTGACGATCACCGTGGACCGACCCTTGTCCAGCGCGACGCTGAATGGGCAGCCCATCTCGATCGCGGCGCTGACGACCCAACTTCCCCAGACCTTGAAGGAAGGGCTCAACACCTTCACGGTCACGGTCCAGACGCCTTGTGGAACGAATCAGGCCAGCCTGACGGTCACCCTTGATAGCAGCGCCCCCAAGATTCTCTTGGACCAGGCGCCCCCAGCCCTGACGAACCAGACCACCCTTCGCCTCAGTGGAAAGGTGGATGACCCGGCCTCAATCCTAACCCTCAATGGGGTTCTCACCGCCTTGGATCCCCAGGGCCGCTTCGCCATGGATGCGAGCTTGGCGATCGAAGGGGACAACCCTCTGGCATTCCGGGCCGTGGATGCGGCTGGCAACGAGGGTCGCCTGGAACTTCACGTTCAACTCGATTCCTTGGCCCCCGTCATCACCCTTTCCTCTCCTGAAGAGGGTTTGATCACGCGGGACGAACACCTCGATGTGGTGGGCCATGTGGACGATAGCCATGCCCAGGTTCAGGTGAACGGCCAAGTCGTGACGGTCAAGCCCGATGGGGTCTTCACCGCCCCTGTGACGCTGCCCGAAGGCCCCATGGAGATCCGGGTGACCGCGGCCGATGTCGCGGGCAATCAAGGCGTGGCCACCCGTCACCTCACCGTGGATCGCACGGCCCCGAGAATCACGTTGGATCAATCGATCCCGGTTCTTGTGGCCAAGGCCCAGATCCACCTCGCGGGCTCCGTGGATGATCCATCCGCCACTTTCATGCTGAACGATCAGCCCATCGCGTTGAACGCCCAAGGGCAATTCACAGTGGATGTTCCCCTTGTGGAAGGTCCCAACCCCCTATCCTTCCGTGCGACGGATGCCGCTGGGAATGAGGGTGCCCTGGAAGGTTCCACCACCCGGGACATGACTCCGCCCGTGCTGATGCTGGTCACCCCCGCGGAAGGCCAGCGCGTCAACACGGCGCAGGTGCAACTCGTCGGGCAGGTGGACGACCCCATGGCCATGGTCACGGTCAATGGCCAAGCCGTGGTCCCCGTGGGGGGTGCATTTAGCTTTACCGCTACGCCTCCGGAAGGACCCTTCTCCTTCGCGGTCATGGCCGTGGACCCCGCCGGTAACAACACGGCGGCGATTCGAAACGTCTTGATCGATCGGTCGGGGCCCGTGATCTCTCTCGTCCGTCCCGTTCCTAGTCTCACCAACCAGCTTGTTCTTGTCCTTCAGGGAACGGTAAACGATCCGACCGCCTCACTCACCCTCGATGGAATTGCGGTGCCCTTGGATGGAAACGGCGCATTCAGCGTCGAAGTCGCTTTGGCGGAGGGTGCGAATACCTTCCACTTCGCGGCCCTGGATCCCACCGGCAATCCGGGGGCCTTGGATGCCGCCACGATTCGGGACACCGTCGCACCCGTCATCACCCTCGATACCCCGGCCAATGGTCTGATGACCAATCAAGGGACCCTGCTGGTTCAGGGTCGGGTGGACGATGCCAGCGCGCGCTTCACGTTTAACGGGAACGGGGTCACCTTGGATGCCCAAGGCGGGTTTTCGGCGACGTGGGCGCTTCCCTTGAACGGCATCAACAACCTCACCTTGCAGGCCACGGATGCCGCTGGAAACTCGGGTTCCCTTGGCATTGCCGTCCTTCGGGACGCCGTTCCCCCAAAAGTCACCCTCACCGCACCTGCGGAAGGCTTTTCTACCCGTGCCGCCACCATTCAGGTGGAAGGGCAGGTGGATAAGCCCAACGTGCAGGTTTCCGTGAATGGTGTCGGCGCCATCTTGGATGCCAATGGCTATTTCGTCGCGACCTTGGCGCCTTCGGAAGGGTCCTACCCCATTCAGGCCACCGCCGTGGATGTGGCGGGCAACTCCGGGTCGGCCACCCGTACGATTCTGGTGGATCGCACGGCTCCGGTGATCACCTTAAGCCAAGGCATCCCTGCGCTCGTCAATACGGACGCTCTGGGGCTGGGCGGGTTTGTCGATGATTTGAAGGCAACGCTTACGCTGAACGGCAAGGCCGTGGTGTTGGATCCGGCGGGAAAATTTATGGTCACGGCGTCCCTTCCTGCGGAAGGGGTGAATACGATTTCCTTTGAAGCCACTGACCTGGTGGGCAACGTCGGAAGCCTCTCGCTCTCCACGTTACGAGACATGGCGCCTCCGGTAGTTAAAATCCTCACCCCCCAAGACGGCTCTGGCACCAACGCCCACACCCTCCTTGCGAAGGGAACCTTGGACGATGTTTCTGCTTCTCTGACGGTGCAGGGCACGGCGGTCAGCGTGGGAAGCGATGGAACCTGGGAGACCACGGTGTCAGCCGCGAAGGAGGGTGTACTCTCAATCAAGGCAGAAGCCACGGATACAGCCGGGAACAAGGTGAAAGCGGTGGTATACGCCGCATTCGACTGGACTCCGCCGACGATCGCTTGGGCGAACCCCACGCCGGCTGAGAAGTCCCAACTGATTTCCCCGGACGTGTCCGCGGCAGTGGTGATCTCTGAACCAGCAATCATCGCGATCAATGGCCAATCGGCACGCATGGAAGCCAACGACGCGGTAGGTGCGCCCTTCATCGCCCACGCCGATGTCCGACTCCAGGAAGGCCACATGGTCATCGAGGCAGAAGCCGTCGATCGCGCCGGCAACAAGGCTTCGATCTTCCGGCTCCTGGATGTCGGGCTTACCAAGCCCACCCTTCAAGTCAGCGCTCCGTCCTTCCTTCCCGATGGAACCTACAGGACGGGAAACCCCGGAGTCCAGCTTTCAGGCAAGGTGGTTGCCGATGACCTGCTCAGGCCCATCGCCCTGGCCTTGAACGGAGAATCCATTTCTTTGGATTCCGCGGGCAATTTTAGCGTTCCAGTAACTCTCCAAGTAGGTTTGAACCCGGTGCACTTGGTCGCCACGACTTCGTTGGGCCAGAACGTGTCGAAGGATTACACCATTACCCGGCTAGCGGGAACTGGCGATTCAGGAGATCCCAAAACCTTGGGGGTCCAGATTGACTGGCCTCTTGATGGATTTGCGACCGGCTCTGCCTCCATGGCGGTGCGCGGCCGCGTTCGCCAGGCGGGTCTCCAGGTTCAGGTCAATGGGGTCACCACCGTCGTTGACCCGTTGAGCCTCACTTTCACTCAAAACCTGACGCTGGTGCCAGGGGCCAACACCATCCAAGCTTTCGCTCAAGCCACAGATGGCCGGACCACTGCGGCCCAAGTCACTGGACGCTATCTGCAACCGGGAAGCGCTTCCTACCATTGGGACCTTCCGGGCAATGGCGCTTCGGTAAAGGTTCGCCAGATTCAAATCACTGGGCAGGCGGATCAACCAGGAATCATCGGGATTGTGGTGAATGGCGTGCCCATGTCCCTTGCAGATGGGCGGTTCACCGGGACGATCACCCTTCCTTCCAAGGGGCGCAATGCGCTCCTGATGGAAGTGCGAACGTTGGCGGGCGAATCTCGTACTGAACGTCGGGATGTTTCGTTCCAGCCTGAACTTCCCCGTATTTTGCTATCAGCCCCAGATGCTGCCCGGCCTGGACAGGAGATCACCATTGGAGTCCAAGCCGATGGGGGCACCCAACTGCAGGCTGTAGACCTTTCCTGGGACGGTCGGCTTCTCGGTCGCTTGGTCACGCCCTTCGCCCCGATAAAGGCCACCATCCCGGCGGATGCGTTGGTAGGAAGCAAATTGCTTGTTGAAGCGCTAGCGACGGACCTCCAGGGCGAACAGGTGACTGCTCGCACCTCCGTCACTGTGTATGGTCAGGGCGCCCTCCTGGTGGAAGCCTTTGACGATCGGACGGGCCTTCTGCTCAAGGAAGGTGTGGCGACCGTGGAGGGTGGCGAATCTCGGCCGCTCGATGCTAGCGGGCGGGCGACCCTCGCGACGGCCCTGCCTACTTCTTGGGTTCAAATCCAGAAGGCGGGGATGGTGCCTGTTTGGCGTTTGGCCGGTCTAAAGGTCGGTGGCGTGGAAGCAGTCGTCGACGCTCGACTCACGCCGATGGATGCGGCCCAATCGGCCGGCCCTGCTTCCTTCGTAGGCACATTCGCCAAGGTGCTGACCCTCACACTGCCATCGGGCACTCTGCCTCAAGAAACGCAGGTTTCAGCCACTCCTCTATCCACCCAAGGCCTTCCGGCCTTGCTACCTCAAGGCTGGTCTGCGGTCTCGGCCTGGTGGTTGGATGCGCAGGATCAGGCATTCCTCACCCCGAGTGGGACAGGCTCCCTGTCTAGGGGCGCTCTGGCGGTCCTTCCAGCGGATACTCGTTACACCTGGGTTCGGTGGGATTCCGGCCGCCACGAGTGGGTGACCCTAGCCGCGGGTCTAACTTCGGGGCAGTTGGGGTCCTTGCCCATTCCTACCACCGGTGGGTATGCCCTAATCGTTTCCGACCTCGGTTCGGTGGCCCCCCCCAGCCCGGAAGTCGGCGTGGGCCTCCAAGGCTATCTGGGTGCTGCTTGGCGTGATGGCTTGCAGGCTGCTGGTTCTGTGAATCCTTCAACCCTGCCTACGGTTGAGGCCATTCATGGGGCTAGGGCTACGGCGGAGCTGCGCCTCGGTTTCGCTAACGGCGATCCGATCCCCAGCGGCAATGTGCTCCAGGCGGACCTCCTCGAAAGCTATACCCTCGTCAGTGCCGGGGTTATTGAGCCCAATGGGACCACCCAGGATGCAGTGGCTTCCCGGTGGATGCTCGAAGTGGTTGATGGTCAACCTCAAGTAACTGGGGCCGGCGATGGTTTGGGGCTTCGTTTGCCCCTTCGGATGTCTCGCACCTTTGGTGAAAGCGACCTCGTTGAAGGCCGGATCGTCGTGGGCTTCTATCACGACGGTGTTCAGTTGGCTCAAGGAGGGTCTGTACTGATGGGGCCACAGGGGGGAACCCTGGCTCAAGATGGGGTATCCCTCCAGTTCGGCACGGGCGCTTTTTCGGGCAGTACTCTCGTCCGTCTCACCGTGGATCCAGGGGATCCGTCCGCACTTTGGCCCGAAGCAACTGGACTCGGTACGATTGCGAAGTCTTTCCAAGTGGATATCGTTGGACAGCTTCTACAAGGGCTCCAGCTAGGTGTGGCCGATCTGGGTACGCCCGCGCAGGTGCCGATCCTGGTGCAGCGGCGGGTGGTTCAAGGCCAGCGCGTGGTCGTGGCCGTAGGTTCCTTGGTGCAAGGCAATGGCGTGTGGGTGTTGAAGGTTGCCGAAGGTGGCAATCCCGTCTTGGATGGCGGCAGTTTCGCGGTGTTGGTCCCCAACCAAAGCTGGGATTGGGTCTCTGGAGTAGCCGTTATGGATCCTGGGGTGGCCCAAGGGCTTAAGGCACGCATGGGCGCTGCCAAGACCTTGCGACTCGCACCTGCCATTGCGGGTCAGGCTACACCGGTGGGCGACGCGATCATTGTGGCTGGATATCTGCCGGGTGTTTCAGGTGGGGAAGGGCGCTTTGCGGTGCCCGTATTCACATCCGCGGGTCCCGTGACTTTGCAAGGTCAGCGCTGGGACCTAGGGGTGACCGGTACGCTTGGTGTCCCTGTTCCTTCGGTAGGCAATCAGCTGAACTTGGCGACGGTTCCCTTTAGGATCGTGACCTTGCTTCCCTATGAAGGCTTTGAGGTCGGCACTGGCTCCGTGATGACTCTCCTTCTCTCAGGTCCAGCAGATGCGAACTCACTGGCGAATGTTCACCTTTACTTTGAACAAGCGACACTTTTTCAGCCGTCCACCAAGCAGGGCAAGGGTGCAAAAGTTCCGGCGGCATCAAAAACGAAGCGAGTGCCTTCTACGGGCAAGGCCAAAAAGCAGGTGCTTTCCCTACAGGATCCGGCGCCGGTGACCTTGGTCGAGTTGCCTATCCACCGAAACCTATCACAGGATGGGAAGACGTTGTTGGTGGTGGCTGATCAGCCCTTGCCGTTGGGAAGCTCTTTCCAGCTTGTGGTGGATGGGCTCCAAGGGTTGAGTGGTGAAGTCGCCCCGAAGGTGATCCGACGCTTTCATACATCCGCGATCCCGACTAAGGGTTCCGTGGACTTCAGCCGAATCAAGCTGACCTACCCTGATGAAGCCTTCAATATCACGGCCACGATTCCCGTGGGGGCTGTGCCATCCAAGGCTGTGGTACAGATCGAAGCTTCCGCGATGGGCTCCGTGGGGACAGGCACCATGGCTGAGGATCGGGACCTTGAGTTCACCCTCAAGGCTGCCCTTGGTGAACGATTGAAGGTCCGGGTCCAGCTTTACAGCGGCGAAGTCTTGGAAGGTTGGATTGGACGGTACGAAGCCAATGACGGTTCCGGCCGGGTCGTGATGGGCATGGATGGAGGAAGGGTTGAAGCTCCTGATGGAAGCGGGGCCGCAATCTCCCTTCCTGAAGGCGCGTTGGATGGGCCCGTGGAACTCCGAGTGGAACTGCTCACTGGAGTTCCTGACGAATTGGACCCCGAAGTTGCCCAACGCGAAAAAGTCGTTTCACGAATCCGGCTTTCTGGCGATCGCTTGGTGGAGTTGAAGAAGCGTCCCGTGATCGAGATGCCTGCCCCGGTCAACCCCAGCAGCCTTCAGCATGAGGCGGGCCTGGGGCCCTACGGGATCTTCTATGAGGTCAACGGATTTGAAGCCGATGGAACCCCGGCCGTCTTTTATGAGCTGAATGACACCGCAGTTGTTGCGGAGGGGCGGCTCAGGTCCAAGGGAGGACTGCCGGATCTAGAATTAGGCACCGCCGCCAGCCTGCCCATGCCCAGGGGCCTGTCACGGGCACTAAAGGGGCGGGATGAATCCAGCGGGGGAGCCACCCCCACCAAGTCGGCCATCCAAAGGCCGGCGGTATCGAAGGAGCGCGCGTCTTTCGCTGCCTTCGGTGGCTTCGGGCTGTTGTCCGCCCTGAGCATCGATAGCGGGGAGCACTATCTCTACGGTGGTGCCTACATCACGGTGGGGGACCAGCCCCGTCAACCGGCGAAGGGGGCGTATATCTTCGCATCGGCCCTCGGCGGATCCACCCCCAAGCGGGCGGGGCAAATGCTGGGCCGGACGAACCAACTCGGTCGTTACATGTTCGCCAGTTCGCTTACGGGCGAACTGATACGCGGCGGGGCCCGGCTCCTGGGCGTGGATGCGGACTACGGAGTCACATCTACTTCGGTCGGCGTGCTCGCCTCGGGCAGCGGCGTGTTCGGCTCTGTGCTTCAGGCCTACCCCATGGATTTCTATGTGGACCCTAGCTTCATCGGAGATCGGGTCCCACCCTATGCGGAGCTGGGGTTCGAAGTGAAGGAAGCCTCGGGGAGCTTCATTCCCGTGGAGACGGCCAAGCCCGGCGACCGGCTCTACGCCGTGGTGAGGGCCAAGGACAACAAGACCCCCGAACTGGAACTGAACTTGGACCTGTCCGTGGATGAGCGCCGACACCCGGCCTGTGCCTCCGGCTGCGGGGCGCATCCTGATTGGAACAGGATGGAGGCCTTGGATCGGACGGATCAGCGGGGCCTCATCGGGTATCGCTTCCCCCTCGACGTGCCCTCGGTGGGGAGCCACGCCGTGCGCGTCCTCGCGACGGATGTCGCGTGCAATCGGACGGAGGTGAGCCGGGAATTGGTGGTGTTCGCCTTCGAGGATGAGCCTGCGGAAATTCCAGGCCAGGCCCCGACGGCGACCCTGAGGGTGGATCCGGATGCCTCGGCCACGCGTGCGGATTCTGCGGTGGGCCTGCGGTTTTCGGAACCCGTGACGGGTCTGGGGGCGGGAAGCCTCTTCCTGGAGTACCAGGAAAACGGCGCGTGGGTTCGCGAGACCGTCCGCATCTATGGTCCGGGCGGGGAATTGTCGTCGGGGCAACGCGCAGGGCAGGTGTTCTTCCGTTTGGGGGGGCGGCTGCGGGTGGGGACTAACTACCGGGTCAGTTGGACCGGGTCGGTCCAGGATGGAGAAAGCAATGGCCTGAAGGGCGAGTTCCCGACGTTTAAGACGGTGGGATACCGCGTGCATCCGACCCAGTCTGTGGAAGGTAAGACCTTGGGTCAGATCGTGGCCCTTGGGAGCCGGGCCTTCGTAGTGGAGACGGATCAGGCTACGGGAAGGACTAAGCTCGGGGAGTGGTACGTGAATGGAGGTACCTGGACCTTCCTCGGCGGATTCGGGCCCGGTTGGAATCAGGACTTCGATGGGCATGGCATCGATAGCATCTCGGTGCATGAGGCGGTGCCCTTGGCGCCGGGGAACAACCAGCATCTCTTGCTGGTTACCACGAGTCCGCGTTACGGGGAGCATGAGCACCAGGCGGTGCTGTGGGGCTATAGCGTGTGCGCCAACGGGAATCCCCAACTTGCCTTCGCGGTTAGCCTTGGACCTGGGGCCAGCGGGTACAGCCCCAGCGTGGACTGCCGGGACGGCCTCATCGCGGTGGGGCGCCTGACCAGCTCGGTCCTGCTGATTGATGTGCAGAACGCGGTGATGGACTGGTCTCAAATGAGCGCGGATCAACGATCCCTCGTGACCCGGCCCGGAGGCGCAAATCAGCGTGCGATCATTCAGTCCTTCTGGTTGGCCAACCCAGAGGACAAGACTTCGGGCCTGGGTGTGCTCTTTCCGGGCACCCACAAGATGGTTGGCCTGCTAACCAACCCGGCCGGGAAGGATCCCGCCTTCAACGTGGCGGTGGGCTATTCCCAGATCGACGGCAGCGAAGTGTCTCCGCTGTCGGGGCTTTCGACTTCGATCCACCCCATCGACGGTGCCATTTACACTCCGCAGCCTTCCTTTGTGGGCGGAGGCGCGTATGGCACGCCGGATTCGCGGGCCCACGAGACGGAAGGCCTGAATCCGACGATGGGGCTGAACCCCTTTCGGGTGATCTCGAACGCGACAGTGATCGAAAATGGCGAGGCGCGGCAGGCCACCCTGGTGGTGGGCTTGCACGTGGATCAGAAGAGATTGATCGTGGTGGACGTAAGCGACCCAGCTTTGCCGAAGCAAATTGGGGAATGGTCGGCCCCTGCAGGGATGGAACTGGTGCGGAGCCGTGCAAATTTCCATTGGGACCGAGAGCTCGGGGTGTTGGGGCTCCTTGCTCGCAAGGAGGGCCAACCTCATTGGCTCGCATTCGATATTACGGAACCTTCCAACCTTCGCATCGTGGCCGATATTTTCCAGGAAGCCCAGAGCGGTGTTCTGCAAAACGGGGTTTGGCGCTTCACTCAAGTTCAAGGGGTATTGACGGTGGATCTGGGGTTGGGGGGCGATCCGTTGGTAGCTAGAAGAAGTGGGGGGCAGAATATCCTACCGGGGAGGGATGGGAAGCGAGGGATAGCAAGTCTTGCTCCTACCGTGGCGGTTTCGGTGACGGCATGCAGCAGCCCCGTTCGCATCATGGCTCCGGATACTTTGGTCTTGGACGACGAACCATCGATGAAGGTATTCAAGGAAAAGGTCCGTGCGGTAGTGATGAAAGGTGCCAACGTCGATGAGGAGAAGACCGCTGCGGCCGAATTCCAATGGCAGGCCTTCTACTGGCATAAAACGGAGCAAGGTACGGACTACACGCTGAACTCTAAGGGCCAATGGGTCCAAATGCCCGCTCCGCCCTTCGTGCTGGAGGAGAGCTTCCCTCAGGCGGGCACCACCGCCGCCGCCAAAGGTGGCGCGTTCCCAGACGTGGATTCCTTCTTTCGCATCAAGCTGAACGATAACTCCCGAAGAGGAGATCCCTTGCTGCAAGGTACGGACAGCCTCAGCGTGATACGGGGAGGCTACATCACTCTCAAAGTTCAGGTGCCGGGCCTCGGGTCCGCGACGGAAAAGATCAAGGTGATCTCGATCGATCCTCCGAAACGTGCTGTGTTCGAGGAGTGCTCAAAGAGTGTGGATCCGTCCTACCGGGATGTGTTCCTGAAGATCCTATGCAAAGAATCCCAAGGCCAATTCTGGAATCGACCAACCCTCAAATTGGCCGCCAATGTGACGAAAAAAACCGGGAAGAAATCCTTCAGTTGGAAGCGGGAATGGACCCAGACCCAAGGCTTCACCGTCATGAACACCAGTCATGGAGATGGGGGCATGGGCCTGACCCAGGTCACCAAGGGATATGGCCAGATCTCCGATCTCGTGCGTTCGAATGTCCTATGGAACTGGAAGGACAACATCCGCCTGGGGACCGGGATCCTGGAGGAGAAATTGGCCTTCACCCGGAATCAATACCGGGAGCTTGAGGAATGGTTGAACCGGTTCGCCCTTCCGGCCCTGAACGAATACCGGAAGAGCCAAGGCCTACATGCCCTGGATGGAATTTCACTCCCTCCCCTTTCGGATGAACAAATTTTGTTCAATGCCATTCGTGGGTATAATGGTTGGCAAAACAAAGACTTCTCATATCCTCTGGATTTCCGGCCAGACGAAAAAGATTTGATCGGCATTAATCGAGGGTTCGAATTCCTTCCTGGTTTCGTGCCTCTCCCCAAGCCCACGCCCTACCAGGCTGTTCCTTCGGGCTCCTGCGCCTACTACGTAGTGGACAAAAACGGGAAGAAACGAAAGATTACCGAAAGCCCCTGCCGGACACCCTTCGACTACACGGCTAAGGCAGTGGTCCAGATCTTCCCCGTCAGCGATCCCGCCATCAAGCGGGGGATCGTGATCTGGCTGGACAAGGAATCCGAGCCCTGGTTAAAGCGCAATGGCTACAAGACAAATCCAGCCTACCCCTTCCAGGTGCTCAACAAGAACGGGGAAGACTGCACCGAGAATCACACTCAAGACGACAAGATCAAGGCCATTCTGGGCGAAGCGGCCGTGCTCAAATCCAAGAAAAAGCCCAACAAATAACGACCAGTCTTGAAGGAGGAGGAATCATGAAAACGTTGATGCTTCGATGCCTGATGGGCCTGACCTTGATTCTGGGCGCTCCAGGGCGTGGGCTCCAGGCTCAAACCGTCATGGAAGATGAAATCCATTACGGGAAGGAACACCAGGTGCGAATCAGGAACAACTTCCCCGAGGTGTTCATTTCCGTAGAAATTAAATCTGGGGAGCTAATCAAGAAAATCACGAGGGAAGATATTCGCAAAGACCTCAAAACCCGCCGCGCCCACTCACACATTTATGAAGATCAGAACGCGATCACAAGGTTCCAAATTCTCGATTTCAAAGATGAAGAACCTGGGGCGGATCGATACTTGGCCTTCGCTGTCCAACTTAACGGACCCTCTCGATTCCCCCAGTTTTCAGTTTACACATGGAACTTGGATTTACCCGATAATAGCCTGATCGCATGGGATGGGTTTTTTGCATCCAGTATCGGATCAAGCGGATTAAGTCCGAGCTGCGATTATGTCTACTACGAGGTAGAAACGAACAATAACATTTTTTCTCCCGAATTACGGTTTGTGAGGATCCAGCTTGAGGCTTGGCAGGACCCGAAGGAGGTCGAGGACGGTCTAGTGTATACATTTCCAGACGAATATGACGTGAATTGGTCTGAAGGTGTCCTGAACTGCACCATTGCGGAGTACTCGATCGAAACAGCCTCGAATGGCCATGAGGTGCTTCGGATGAAGAAAAAATTCACAGAAACAATTTTTGATTGGGAAGATGCACGAGCTCCGGATCCCGCCTATGAATCCATTCATGACGTGGTTTTCGATCTCACCGAGGGCAAGTATCTGGTGGGGCCTTTCAACCCGGTGAGCGTGGGTGGTGTAATCCTTAAACCCGCAAAGGCCCTGCCCACTAAAGGCCTCAGTCTTCAAGGCTGGGACAGTTGGCGCAATCGACAACAGCAATCGGCCCATCGTGCCAAATCCAAGAAAGTGCGAAAGCTCAAATCCAAGTCAAAGGTGGCGAAGTCCTGAAGACGACCTTCGCAACGCCACCATTGAATTTCGGTAGTATGCCCTTCGGTGAACCTGATGGTCGAGCCATAAGATTCAAAGTGGGCGATGCTCGGGGCGCGCACCAAGATGGGTGATGTGAAGCGACCCAAGAAAAAGCACCCCGAACTGCGAAAATCCCCGATTGTCGACTGGGCCAAGCTGGCCATGGTCGATGACGGGATTGCCGCAGTCTTCTTGGAGGAACAGCGCTAGGGGGAAGCAGTCCCCGACGAAGGGCCAACGTCCCCCGCTGACGATGTTGACCTTTCCAAGATGACGTAAAGCCGATTCCAGCTATCCGTACGCGCGTCATCTGATTCCAAGGGTGGCAGGTTCAATTCCACTGAACACCTTACAGGGACGGATGGATTCTGACGGTCCTCTGGGCTTGTAGATCCGATGAGGAGCGACGTGGCAGTTTGGCAGGCAACCTTCTTCTTGGTTTCTCGCGGGGCGCTGAGGGCTGCTGGCGAACGCCCGGTGAACTTGGATGAGGGCTGGTGGGAACCTCGGGTTTCACAAGAGGTCGCCTTCGCATTGGATAAGCGCCTTCGCGAGGAATTTCAATCCTTCATCCAGCGAGTCGGCTCCAGAGGCTCGGGCAACCTCCCTGAAAGAGCGCGATGACCAAGGCCTATGATGAAGAGGCCAAGCGAAGGACAGTTAACATAGGTAAATGCATATAAAACAATAAATGGTCGCCGCGGCAGACTATGGTTCCAAAACCGCACATGGCGACACACTATGGTTCTCGCTACGGCGGAATAAAGGGAAGGGGGCGGTTCAAACCGCCCCCTTCGACGACAGACTTTCGTTCCTCACGGCGCCAAACTATGGTTCCACGTCACACCTGTTTGTGAAGTGGAACCATAATTTGTCGCGAACGACACACTATGGTTCTTCCACGCCACTGGCGACAGGAATTGGGCTTGGGGCCCAATCCATCTGAACTTGGCGTGCCCGAAGGTCCAATGAACGCAACGGGACCCGCACGTTGGTGCGGGTCCCCGTGGACGAAGTCATCGCCGTCACCAAGGAGATCCAGTAGAAGTTTTTCCTTGAGCCTCCGGCAGCCGGGATTGCTCGGCAGTTGTGCGCCCAGGGGCGCGCCTCCCTCTCCCCTGCCCAGAAGTGCCGGTTCCTCGGGGACGGATGGACCTCGAATGTGGCGGTCCATTGCATCGACCGAGGCTGCGACATCCCCCTTGGGGATGTGGTCGACAGTCGGCTTTTGTGGAACGGGAGGTGCGGATACTGCCAAAGCGACTGGGAATGCATGTCGGGCAAGTAGCTGACCATCACCAAGCAAGCCGGGGTCCTAGATTCGGGGCAGCGCGCGGTACTTCAGGCATCGCAGCGTAGGTAAGCGCACATAAAACAACAAATGGACGACGCGACACGCTTTGGGTCTACCTTCGCACCCGACGACACACAAGGGTTCTCGCCACGGCGGAATGTAAGAAGGGGGTGGCTCAAACCGCCCCCTTCCACGACAGACTTTCCTTCCTCACGGCGCCAATCTATGGTTCCGCGTCACATGTTGATTTCAAGGCGGTGTCTGTAAGGCTTATTGGCGCTTGCTGACTTTCAGCACCACTTCGGGGAGCGTGGCACCCGAGGCCGTGAGGTTGCCTGCATGGATGATCATTTGGGGTTTCCCACCCTCTTCGATGACCACCAGGGTGGCCCCGCTGGTCAGCCACTCCAGCTTGTTGCCGAGTACGCATTTGCCGGCTGCCTTGAGGGATTTGACTTCGCCTTCGGACCCCGCCCAGGCGAACTTCGCGCCCGGATCGATGGTGACGCCCAGGGCCGTGAGGGCGGCCGCCATTTCGGCGTCCTTGCAGGCCACTTTGCCGCTGGCGACGATTTTGACGAGCTTGGCTGCGAGGGGGGCGGGAACATCCCCCGCAGTCACGAGTAGAGCCAAAGCGGGAAGGAGGAAGAGGGATCGGATGCGCATGGTAACTCCAGAGGTCAGAAGCGATAGCCAAGCGTGAAGCCGGATTCCCGGCGGGCGGAGTAGACGAATTGGGAACGGGTCGGAGTGCCGGAGCCCTGATCGTTGTAGTCCTCCTTCAGGGCGTTCCGGGTGTAGGCGGAAACGCTGAAGCCGGCGAAGACCTGATAGGCGAAATGGGCGTTCAGCTGGTTGATCTGGGCCCGGGAGCGAAGGGGGGCCGCGGGGCCGGCGGCGGGAATGTATTCCATTTCGGTGGGCCCCACGTGTTGGAAGCTCAGGTACCCGCTCAGGCGATCGGCGGTGAAGCGCACCCATGCGTTGGCCTTGAAGGCGGGTGAATAGCTGGGACGGGTGTCGGTGGCGGTGAGTTTGTAGTCCAGCCAAGTCCCGTTGACGCCGCAGGACACCTTCGTGCTGGGCCGGTAGGCGAAGGCCAGTTCCAGCCCTTTGTTCTTGGCGTCGCCCGTGTTCAGGTACTGGTTGTTCACGGTGAGCACGGGAGGCGCGATCGTGTTCCCGATGGGGGTCTGGGCGATGAGCTTCTCGAACTTCATCTCGAACAGGGTGGCGTCCACGCTGAAGGCGCCGAGGATGTGCCGGTAGCCGAGTTCAGTGCTGGTGACGGTCTCCGGCTCGAGCGCCGGGTTCGGGAGGATCCGGAGGATGCCGGTGGTGAAGGGCGGGGGAGGGGTGAAGGTGTTCGTGAAGTCCACCCGGCTCTCGAGCACCTGGGGACTGCGAGTGGAGTTGTACCAGCCCGCGCGCAGGCTGCTGGATTTCGAGGGATTCCAAACCACGGCTACCCGAGGGCTCTTCCGGGAGCCGCCCAGGCTTTCATTCTCGACCCGGACACCCGCGCTCAGGTTCAGGTCCTGGGTGGCGTTCCAATCCAGGTTGACGAATCCGCCGGAGGCGCTTTCATCCTGTTCAGCCAGGAACCCCACGAACGGGGCCTTTCCCGCGGTGTAGGTGCGCCGATCCACGCCTCCCACCAGATGCAGGGTGTTCAGGATCTCCCAGTTGACCTGGACTTCCATCAGCTTCGATTCGAAGTCGAAGAAGGTGTACTCCGAAAGAAAACCGGGGTCTCCGAAGGCTGCCGCGATGGCCGGATTGGCCCCGGACCCGGTCTTCTGGGACATGACGCTGTACCGCGCTTCCGTGCGGAGCCCATCCAACCAGGTGTGGCTCCAACCCAAGTACTGGGAACCCGTTTGGGTGAACAGGTAGGGGAAGACCGCGGTGGTATAGGCGGCATAACGCTTGTCGGCCTCACCGATTCCCAGCCAGAGGGCCCCCTTGCCGTAGGACCAGTCCAGCCTGAGCGATGCGTTGTGCTGATGGCTCCGGTTGTCGTTCAAGGTGACCGGCGCCAGGTTCGAGAAGAAGTAGGTGGTCTGATTGGTGGTCCGGAAGGACGCCCCCTGATATCCCGCGGAGACTCCGAGGACCTCTTTCCCGAAGGACACGTCCAAGGCCCCCCGGTGGACCCCGCCCTGGGCTTGGGTGGCCCGGGCGCCGCCCATGAGGCCAGCCTTGGCCTTCCGGGTGGTGATGGCGATGACGCCCACGACGGCGTTGGCGCCGTAGAGGCTGGAGGATGGACCCCGCACCACCTCGACTTTGTCGATGAGGTCGATGGAGACGGGCAGGTTGTCGATGTCGACGGAACCCAACTCCGCGTTGTAGAGGGGCACGTTGTCGACGAGGATCTGCACCGCCTTGGGCTGACCTTGCTGCATCACGCCGCGCAGCGTCACGTTGGTAGCGGCATTGTCCAATTCGTGGACATCGACGGAGGTCATGATTTTCAGGGCGTCGGAGAGCTTGTAGATGCCCATCTGCCGGATCTCATCCCCGGTCAGCACCTCGATGGCCTGGGGGCTGTCGATGAGGCGCTGCTCTCGCTTGCTGGCACCCTGGATGGGGGTGTTCAGGAGGTCTTCGAGCTCCTGGAGTTCGTCCTTCACGGGTGGAGGTGCCTGCGCCATCAGGGCGCAGGATCCCAATCCCAGGGTCAGAGCAAGGGAAAGGCGGGAGTGAGGCAAGGGAGTCCTCCTTGGAATCTAGACCTTGAAACGGGCCACCAGGGAGCTGAGCTGCTCAGCGAGGTGGCTGAGTTCATCCACGGTCCGCGTGGTTTCGCGGATGGTGGCGGCCATCTCTTCCATGGCGGCTGCGTTCTGTTCCGCGATGCCCGAGAGGCTGTTCATGGCGGTCACCACGGTGGAGCTTTCCTGGCTCTGGGCCTGGCTCTGGGTGCCGATGGTGCGCATGCCATCGCCGGAAGCGGCGATCGCCTGCTGAATCGTCTTGAGCACGTCGCCTGCCGTGTTCACCATGCGGGTGCCATCCACGATGCTCTTGTCGCTCGTCTGGATGAGCTGGGTGATCTCCTTGGCGGCGCCGGCGCTGCGCTCGGCCAGCTTCCGCACTTCCTCCGCGACCACCGCGAAGCCCTTGCCGTGCTCGCCGGCCTTGGCGGCCTCGATGGCGGCGTTCAGGGAGAGCAGGTTGGTCTGGTTGGCGATCTCGGTGATCACGTTCAGGATGTTGCCGATCTGCTTGGAGTTCTCGTTGATGGCCTGCATGCCGCCCACGGCGCCATCCACGGCGGACGCGCCGCGCGTGGCCGCTTCCTGGGCCTGTTCGAAGACCTTCAGGGCATCGGCCACGTTGCCGCTCACCACCTGCGTGCCCTTGGCGATGCTCTGCACGTTGGCGTTGGTGGAGGCCACGCTGGATTTCTGGTGCTCGGCGGACTGGGCGATGCTGCTGGCCGTGGAGTTCATCTCGCTCATGCCGGCGGACATCTGGAGGCTGCCCGATGCGATGTTGGTGCTGATGGCGATCACCTGGTTGACGATGCCCTGAACGTTCTCCACGAAGCGGTTGAAGTGGGTGGCCACCCCGGCGATCTCATCATTGCCGTGAACCTCGATGCGGGCGGTGAGGTCGCCCTCGCCCTCGGAGATGTCGCGCATGCGGCCCTGGATGTCCTCCAGGGGGGCCACGATGGCGTTGGAAAGGAACTGCGCGCCGAAAAAGCCGAGACCCACCATCACGGCTCCGAGGATGGCCATGACGCCGAGGCCCTTGGCGATCTCCTTGGATGCGCGGTCATCGTTCACGGCGAGCACCACGATGGCCTTCTTGGTGGGATCCTCCACGGGCGCGGCCACGCCCCGGAGGCCGCTGCTGGAAAAGGTCTGGATGTCGCCCTTGCGCTTGAGGTTGTCGACGAGCTTCACCAGATCCTTGGAAAAGGCATCCATGCCCATGTTGGCGTGTTTGTCGTCGCGCTTTTGGGCAAGCACCTTCACGTTGCCGCCGTCGACGACGATGACGGCCGCGGCGCTGACGTCCTTATCACCCTTGGGGATCTTCTCCCCCTTCTCGGTGGTGATCTCGCCCGTGACGAGGCTGTCGAGGGCCTTTTCCGTGTTGGCCACATCCTCGAATTGGACGAAGGCCTGCACGTTGTCGGCCATGAGCGAGGCGAGGGATCCGCCCTTCTGGTTCAGGGCGTCCTGAGTGGAGCTTCTCAGCTTCCAACTGCTTACCAACACCGCACCTAGCGCCAGCACGATGGTGAGGGCCAGAATGGAGTAGGTCAGCTTCTTGCGAATGTTGAGGCTGTCCCAGAAAGACTGCATGGGTGCTCCCTTGAGGTTCGGTATCCGATGGGCTGGATCGACCTAGGGATTTCCCGCCATGAATTTCGGCACATTCGAGCGTTTCGCCCTACCTGAGCCCAGCCTTACCAGGCTCCTTGCGGCTTCCGAAAATGGCCGTGCCGACGCGGATCTGATCAGATCCGGCGGCCACTGCGGCTTCGAGATCGCCGCTCATGCCCATGCTGAGTCTCAGGTCGCGGCCCAGGCGCTGGCGCCAGTCCGCCCGGAGCCCGGCCAATTCCTGGAAGGCCGCCATGTTCCCCGGTGGGGGGATCGCCATGAACCCCTGGAGGGGAAGGTGGTTGGATTTCGAAAGGAACCCCACGAGTTCGGGCAGCTGCGGGCCCGCACAACCGCCCAGTTTGGTGGCCTCGCCCCAAAGGTCCACCTGCACCCAAGCGGGGCGGACGACGCCCAGCTCCTGCGCGATGCGGTCCAGGCGCTGGGCCAGATCCAGGCGATCCACGGACTGGATTTCCACGAAAGTCTGGAGCGCGAGCTTCGCCTTGTTGGATTGGAGGGGGCCGATGAGGACGAAGTCGGCTTCGGGCAGCGCCGGCGCCTTGGAGGCGGCTTCCTGGACATAGTTTTCGCCGAACCGCTTGAACCCCCACGCCATGGCCTCGCGGATCAGGCTTTCGGGCTGCCGCTTGGAGACCGGGAGCAGTTCCACGTCCGTGGTCTCGCGGCCTGCCGCGGCGCAGGCCTGGCGAAGCCGGTCCTGCACCTGGCTGATTCGGATTTCCAGGCTCATGCCAAGTAGAGGAACCGGTGGCAGGATTCACAGGTGAGGAGCAGCTTGCCCTCCCGGAGCTGGGATGCGATCACAGGCCGCACGCGGGTCCGGCAGCCGCCGCAGAGGCCATTGTCCACCGCGACGACGGCGCGCCCTTGGCGGGCTTCGAGGATCTTGTTGAATTTGACGAGGTCGGCGGGGGCCATGGCCGCTTCCAGCTCCGCCCGCTTGGCCCGAAGGGTCACGCGCGCTTCCACCTGGTTGACGTGTTCGGCCAGGAAGGCCTCGTGAAGCACCGCGAATTCACCGGCCTGGGCGGTTTCCCGGGCGGTGAGGTCCGCCACCTCCAGCTCGAGCTGTTGGATCTGCGCATCAGCTTCCTTCATGGGGCGGACGGCGGCGTTGTGGGCCCGCTCGTGCTCCTCCTGTTCGCGGATGAGGGCGGCGTACTGGACCTTCTGGGTGGCTTCCTTGAGGTGGCTGCGGATGCCCGCGATGGCCTTGTCCGCGGCCGCCAGATCCTTGGCGTGGGTTTCCCGCTTCGTGCGCAGGGATTCCAGCAGCTTGGACTTCTCGGCCTTCTCCTTGCGAACGGCCTTCAACTTCTGATCCAGGGTGGCCAGATCCGGAGGGAGGGCCGACAGGTCGCGTTCGATGGTACGCAGGTTGTCCAAGGTGCCTTGGAGATCACGCAGAAGCTGGAGGTTGGACATGGTTCCAGCGTAGAGCGGGAGACGGCCGCAAAGGCATCCAATCATTACAAATGAATTTACGAAGAAAATATGAGTCAAAACTAGAAGAAATTGGCTCCCCCGGGAGAATTCTACTTGACTCAGCGGCGAATTAAGGGGAGATTGGCACTCGCTCGCGGTGAGTGCTAGCAAGCTGGCGCCCCGCCCCTAGAGGAGGTCCCCATGGCCATCACCCCCCTGTTCGATCGCGTCATGTTGAAGCGCGTCGACGCCGCCGAGACCGTTCGCGGCGGAATCATCATCCCCGACACCGCCAAGGAAAAGCCCATGGAGGCTGAAGTCGTGGCGGTGGGCGAAGGCAAGTTCGACGACAACGGCAAGCGCATCCCCATGTCCGTCAAGGCCGGCCAGAAGGTGCTGATCGGCAAGTACAGCGGCACCGAGGTGAAGCTCGACGGCGTTGATCTCGTCATCGTCCGCGAGGACGAGATCCTGGCGATCGTCAGCTAATCCCAAACCTGAGAATCAAGGAGACACCCATGGCCAAATCCATCATCTATTCCGAAGAAGCCCGCCAGGCCATCCTGCGCGGCGTGAACAAGCTCGCCGACGCGGTGCAAGTCACCCTCGGCCCCAAGGGCCGCAACGTCCTCATCGAGAAGAAGTTCGGCTCCCCCCTCATGACCAAGGACGGCGTCACCGTCGCCAAGGAAGTGGAGCTGAAGGACAAGCACGAGAACATGGGCGCCCAGCTCGTGCGTGAAGTCGCTTCCAAGACCTCCGACGTCGCTGGCGACGGCACCACCACCGCCACCGTGCTGGCCCGCGCCATCTACAAGGAAGGCATCAAGGCCGTCGTCTCCGGGGCCAACACCATGGAGATCAAGAAGGGCATCGACCTCGCCGTCGAGACCGTCGTGAAGGCCATCGACGACATCAAGAAGCCCGTGGAAGGCAACGCCATCGCCCAGGTCGGCACCATCTCCGCCAACGGCGATGCCGAGATCGGCAAGATCATCGCGGAAGCCATGGCCAAGGTGGGCAAGGATGGCGTCATCACGGTGGAAGAGGCCAAGGGCCGCGACACCGAGCTCACCGTCGTCGAAGGCATGCAGTTCGACCGCGGCTACCTGAGCCCCTACTTCGTGACCAACCCCGACCAGATGAAGGTCGAGCTGGAGAACCCCTACATCCTCGCCTTCGAGAAGAAGGTCTCCAACATGCGTGACCTCCTGCCCCTCTTGGAGCAGGTCGTCAACAGCCGCCGCCCCCTGCTGATCATCGCCGAGGACGTGGACGGTGAGGCCCTCGCCACCCTCGTGGTGAACAAGATCCGCGGCACCATCAACGTGGCCGCCGTGAAGGCCCCCGGCTTCGGCGACCGCCGCAAGGCCATGCTCGAGGACATCGCCATCCTGACCGGCGGCAAGGCCATCAGCGAGGATCTGGGCCTCAAGCTCGAGAACCTCACGCTGGCCGACCTCGGCACCGCGAAGAAGGTCGTCATCGACAAGGAGAACACCACCATCATCGAGGGCGCCGGCGCCCACGAGGCCATCCAGGGCCGCGTGAAGCAGATCCGCACCCAGGTGGAGATCTCCACCAGCGACTACGACAAGGAGAAGCTGCAGGAGCGTCTCGCGAAGCTCGTGGGTGGCGTGGCCGTGATCAAGGTCGGTGCCGCCTCCGAGACCGAAATGAAGGAGAAGAAGGCCCGCGTGGAAGACGCCATGCACGCCACCAAGGCCGCCGTTGAAGACGGCATCGTGGCGGGCGGCGGCGTCGCCCTCCTCCGCGCCCTCCCCAAGCTCATCGAGCTGGGCGCCAAGGGCGACCAGGGCACCGGCGTCGACATCGTGCGCCGCGCCCTCGAGGAGCCCCTCAAGCAGATCGCCAACAACGCCGGCGTAGAGGGTTCCGTGGTCGTCAACACCGTCCGCGAGAACAAGGGCAACTTCGGCTTCAACGCCGCCACCGGCGAGTACGGTGACATGGTCGCCTTCGGCGTGATCGATCCCGCCAAAGTCACCAAGTCCGCCCTGCGCAACGCCGCTTCGGTGGCCGCCATGATGCTCACCACCGAGGCGATCATCAGCGAGATCCCCGAGCCCAAGTCCGCGGCCCCCGCGGGCCCCGGCATGGGTGGCATGGAAGACATGTACTAAGCCCTCCGGCTTGTCATGAAGAAGCGAAGGGCCCCGCCGCGACGGGGCCCTTCTTCTATTGGGCGCGAGGGGATCAGGTCAACGGGAGCCCGATGGTCTGGGCCAAATCCGCCAGGGCCCGGGGCAGGGGGCGATCCCATTCCCCTTCATCGACGATGATGATGGGTGGCGCGGCCCGGCCTTCCTTCTCCAGGTACACCTCGTAACGGAAGCGGTCGGCTCCCGCCCCCGGCGGGGTCTCATTCGCCAGACGTTGAAGGGCTTCGATGCCCTTCTGGGCCTCCGCCCGCCCTTCCGCTGGAAGTTCATTGAGGTCGACGTGGCCCAGGGGCTGGTCGAGCCCCGCAAAACCACCTCGGCGCGTCACGGAGATGATCATGGTTCCTCCGAACCTCCCGCTCCGGGCTCGGCGCCTGGAGCGGGAGGCCAGTCTACCGGAAGGCCTTGACGAGTTCGGCCCGTTCACTCGCGAGGATGTCGTCCTCCGTGAAGGTCTTCCGATTTTCAAGCTGCTCGGGCTCGGCCATCACGAACTCCGACAGCTGCATCGTGCCACAGCAGGTGTCCCGGTTCTGACCCGCGGTATCCGATGCGTGGATCTGGGCTTCCAGCTCCAGCTTGTCCTCCCCCTCCACGAAGTTGGGGTTGTCGTAGGGCATCATCCCCTGACCCATGAGGGTGAGGGGGACCGGGGAGACCACCACCTCGCGGAAGGTGAAGCGGTTGCGGATGTAGGTCCGGTAGACCGGCGGATCATTGAGGGTGTGGGAAGCCACGAGCATCCGGTTCACCACGTGGGAATACGTGGCGCCGGTGCCCGGGGCGGTTTCGATCGCCATGATGAGGAGCTTGCAGACGTGGGCCCCCACCTCGAGGAGGACCTGGGCGGGGTCCTTCACGGCAGCCTGGCGCTGCTTCTCGAATGCGAAGATATCGGCGAGAACGTCGTAGATGCCACCCGTGAACACCTGGGAGATGGCGTGGACCTCGTTGCTCACCTGGCTCAACTTGAGGTCGTTGTCCGCGTTGCGGAGCCCCTGGGGCAACCCGAGGGCGGAGCCGAACTGCTCGGCCAGCGCCGCGAGGAAATTCTTGTCATGCAGGTTGGCCTTCGTCAGGGCGATGGCGGCCTCCACCTGATCCAGCTGGGAGAGGGCCAGGAAGATGGCCGTGAGGTCGCCGAATGCTTCATGCAGGCCGCCCGTCTGGGGGGGATTCCCCGCGCTCAGCCAGCCCGGTTTGAGTCCGTCCAGGATGGCGTGCCCCGTCTCGTGGGCGACGATATCGAGGGAGCGGCAGGTGTAGATGTGGCCCGGGGCGCCAGGAGGCGTGAAATAGAAGAATTTCAGGGCCTTTTGGCCGCGGCTGTAATAGGCGTTGGCCGTCACGCCCGCCCTCGGGTGGGCGGTCAGGGGCTCGGTGTTGCCACCCGTGTTCCAGGCCCATGGGATGGGGGATCCACCCCGGGCGCGCTGGTACAGGTTGAGGGTGTCCCGGACGACGGCGAAGGTATGGGCGCAATCCAGCTCGGGGGAGTTCACGGGGAAGATGAAGTCCCCTTGGGCATTCTTCTGCACCGGGGTGGTGCCGGGCAGATCCGTGGTGATGCGGCTGTCCTTCGGCCCGTTCAACACGAAGGTCGGGACGAAGTGCACCCGGAGCCCCGGCTCGCCGACGGAAGGATCCTGTTTCCAAATGAGGAAGCGGGCCCCTCGCAGGAACGGGATGGGGATGGGGATGGGCAGCTTGGAACGGACGGTGATGGACCCGGCCCACGTGCTGCGGGCCTTGCGTTCCTCCATGGCGCCATAGGCTTCCAGGGTGGGTTCGAGCACGGCGTGCTTCATGGGAGCTTCCTCCAATGAGGTGGCAAGGCAGGCCTCCGGCCCCCTTGCCGTAGAGGTTGGTTGCGAGTTTCAACACGGGAGATCCCGGGCCGCCTCGCAGGGTGGGGCCTCCGCACCCGGAGGCCGGATTGGGCAATTAGATCAGGCGATTCCCCGCTACAGGGACAACCAGGGCGGGCCAAGCCGACCCGCATCATTCGGCACGAAGGTTAGGGTCCTTAGGGGGAGTGTCAAGGTACTGAAAAAAACAATAGTCCTCGTATGACAAGCCTGACCGTTCCCAGCCTTCCGGCGAAGTCAGTCGCGGGGGCTCGAGCTGACCCGGGCCCAGCCTCCCAGCAGGGCGGCGGAAATCAGGGAGATGCCCGCCGTGAGGCCAAAGGCGGCGCGGCTTCCCCAGGTGGCCCACATCCACCCCATCAGGAGGCTCGCCAAAAGGGTTCCCACCCCCACGGCCATCTGGAAGGCGCCATACCCCAGGCCCCGATGGTCGGGGTGGAGCAGATCTCCGAGGAGGGCCTTCTCCACGCCTTCCGTCAGTCCGTAGAAGGCGCCGTAGAGGAGGAAGGAAAAGGCGAAGAGGCTTCGGGAAACCGCCCAGCCCATGAGGGCGTAACAGAGCCCGTAGACGGCCCAGCCCGCCAGGAGGAAGGGGATGCGGCCCATGCGGTCGGAGAGCCTTCCGGCGGGAATGGCCAACAGGGCCGCGAGGAGGTTGAAGGGGATCAGCAGCAGGAGCAGCTCCCGGAGGGAGAAACCCAGTTCCCGCCCGCGCAGGAGGAGGAAGGCATCGCTGGAAGCCGCGAGGGTGAAGCAGAGCACGATGGCGAGGTAGCCCCGGATTTCCCTGGGGATGGAGAAATCGAGGCGGCGCGGGGTTCCCTGCCGAGGGATGCGCGGCACCCAGAAGAGGGCGAGGAGGACGGCGATGAGGGCCGCGGGGAGGGCGAGGAGCACCGTGCGCCGGAAGAGCGCGCCGTCCACCTGGGCCGCGCCCAGCCCGAGCGCCAGGGCCAGGAGCAACCCCGCCACGGCGCCCAGGGTGTCGAGGAAGCGGGTGATCCCGAAATCGCGCCCCAGCTTCCCCTGCTTCGCGGCATCGGCCACCATGGCGTCCCGCGGGGCGCCGCGGAGGCCTTTGCCCGTGCGATCCAGCACGCGGGAGGCCCCCAGGAGAAGGGGGCCGCTGGCGCCGAGCATCAGCACCTTGGCGAGGCCCGAGAGCGCATAGCCGCCCGCCACGAGAGGCTTGCGGCTGGGCAGGTGGTCGGAGATCCAACCCGAGATCGCCTTCAAGGCGAGCGCCGTCGCCTCGGAGAGCCCCTCCACGAGGCCCACGAGCCCGGGTCCCCCCAGGGTGGCGAGGTAGAGGGGCAGGATCCGCGAGATCGCCTCCCCGGCGGCGTCATTGAAGAAGGAAACCCAGCCGAGGCGGGTGGAGAGGCTGGTGGCCTGTTTCGGCCGTGAAGAGTTCCGGGGCGATGACACTCAGGCCTCGCGCTGTCGTTGGGCAACTGAAAAAAAAAGAAAACCAGTGATGAACGGTGATGAACAGTGATGGGATTTCGAGATTTTTATCACCGTTCATCCCTCTTTATCACTGTTCATCACTGGCTTTCCTTTGTTTTTCACCGGTTCAGCTGAGCCGTCGCTCCACCCGCTCGATGGCCACGGCCTTCTTGCCCTCGGTGGTGATCACCACCGCGTGCAGCTGGAGGTCGCCTTCGGCCACTTCGTACTTGGCCTTGAGCGGGCCCAGGAAGCGGCTGAGGCTCGCCTCCTTCTTCATGCCGATGACGCCTTCATAGGGGCCCGTCATGCCGATGTCGGTGACGTAGGCCGTGCCGCCGGAGAGCACCTTGGCGTCCAAGGTGGGCACGTGCGTGTGGCTGCCCACCACGGCGGCCGCGCGGCCGTTGAGGAAGTGGCCCATGGCCTGGGCCTCGCTCGTGGCCTCGGCGTGCATGTCCACGATCACGAGGTCCGCCCGCTCCTTCATGAGCAGCGAATCCACGGCGCGGAAGGGGTCGTCGCAGGGCGGCATGTGCACGCGCCCCATGAGGTTCACCACCATCACTTCCAGCCCCTCCGGCGTGTGCAGCTTCACGAAACCCGCGCCCGGCGTCGTGGGCGGGTGGTTCAGGGGCCGGAGCAGTCGGGGCTCCGCCTTGAAGTAGGTCTCCACCCCCTTCTGATCAAAGGCGTGGTTGCCCGTGGTGATCACGTGCACGCCCAGGGTGTCGAACCACTCCTTCGCGATGCGCTCCGTGATCCCGTGCCCGTGGGCCGCGTTCTCCCCGTTCACCACCACGAAATCGATGGCGTGGGTGCGCTTCAGCTCCGGCAGGTGCGCCTCCATGAGGCGCCGCCCCGGTTCCCCCACCACATCGCCCAGGCAAAGAATCTTCATCCGCCCATGATCGCAGGCCCCGGAGCCTCCCGGACCCACGAAAAAGGGCCCCGAAGGGCCCCGTTCCGTGGTGCAAGAGTGCTTAGAACTTCACGCGGACGCCGAACTGGACTTCGCGAGTGTTGAAGTCGCGGCCGGCGATTTTCTGGAAGTTGGGATTGAGGGCACCTGCGGAGGTGGTGGCCACCTGCTCCGTGTCTCGGACTTCCTGGTTGGACCAGTTGAACACGTTGAACACGTCGATGGCGCCTTCGATGCTGACCTTGCGCCAGATGATGAACTCGCGGGAAAGACGCAAGTCCATAGCCCTGGTGTCGGGCTGGCGCTGCTCGTTGCGGGTTCCGAAGGCAGCCTCGTTCCGGATGCCATCGTTGTTGGGGTCATTGCCTACCAAAGCGGTGTAGGGAAGTCCCGTGGCGTAATTGAACCGGAAGCTACCCTTCACCCCGTAGGCGATCGGGAAGTAGCCCGCCAAGTTGAGCACGATGAACCGATCAGCATAGCTGGGGCCAAAATCGGAGCTGGGTTTGGCAGGGTTCGAGGTGGAGGCCAGCACGAGCTCGGAGAGAACACCGCCAGTGGAGGTGTAGGTACCGCGTTCGTTGGAGTTGGTGTCTTCGGACTTGGAGAAGGTCAGATTGGTGGTGAAACCGGCGTTCTCGCTGAAGCGCTTGCTCAGTTCGAATGAGAGACCGCGGTAGCGACCGAAGCCATCACCCTTGACCAGGTAAACGTCAGCGAAGCCACCGGCGGGATTTCCGGGGGCGAGAGCACTGCCGCGGAAATCCAGGTTCACTCCCCGCACGGTGGCCGTGTTGGGCCGGTTGGTGCGTGTAAAGCTGTTGAGGCTCGGGTTGGCATAACCGTCGTTATAAGGGGTGGGCGTGGCAGCGCCACCCTGGTTCAGGTTGATGTTCTGGAGGTACTGGAGGCCCTCGAAGCGGGTGTAGGTGGCCTTCACCCCCACCGTGAGGCCGTTCCCCAAGTCGTGCTCAAGGGCGAGGTGGACCTTCTTGGCCCGGCTCATCTTAGTCTCGGGATCCCAGAGCTGGGTGTTGATGGAGGCTCCACCTCCACCGCTCAACGCGAGGAGGCTTGCATCGGAGACTCGGCCAAGGACCTGGCCATTAAGAAGGGCCGCGGCACTCAGCAGGCCTGCCGTGGCACCGGAATTGTTCGGTGCCGTGGCGGGCATCCAGGCGCCGAGGGTGGCGGCGCTCAGCTGGAAACTGTAGTTCGTGATGTTTTGTCCGTTGCCGGTCATGGTGTTGGCCACGAGCAACAAGGGGGTCGGGGTGCTGAACCAGCCGTATCCGCCCCGAAGGATGGTTTTTCCCTTGCCGTCGAGGTCGAGGGAGAAGGCCATGCGGGGATCGATATGGCTGCTATTCGCGGCACTATCCAATCCCTTGAAGTTGGGGTTGGGCAAAGGGTTGTCGCTGAGCTTTTGCTGGGCGTAGCGCAGGCCAGCGATAAGCGTAAGGCGCTTGTCGAGGAGGCCTTGGTACTGTCCCTGGACGTAAACGGAATTGAGATCCTGGTCGATGTCCACCCGGCCGCCATTGACGCTGGTGGCCCCGTTGTAGGTGAGGGCGGTGTCGGCTGCGTTTGCCAGCGTATTGGGGGGGGTCGGCGGAGTGGCGCTCAGAGTACCTAGCGTGCCCGTAACCCAGCGATAGGCGGTGCCATAAGCGGCGGGGCCAGAGCCGAAAATGAAGGACCCGTTCCCGTTGTTGAAGAACTGATTGCCAATGGAAGTCTTCTGCAGGTCGAAGCCGGCCTTGACCGACCAGTCGCCGCGGACCCACGTGGTGTTGTGGATGAGTTCCGTCATGATCTCGTTCATCTGACGTGGCGTGCTGGTCTTGGTTCCGATGCTCACGGAGGGGAAGGAGAGTGCAGGGGAAGTGCCGTTGCCCGCGAAGGGACGGCGTTCATTGGAGACCTGGAGGCGGGTTTCGCTGAAGAGTTCAGGCGTCCAGATGCTGTTGGCCTCAAGCACCCAAGAGATGGCGTTGGTGGTGTTCAGCAAAAGGTTGCTCTGCGGAGTCAAGATGCTATTGCCACCTCCGATGGTGTCCTCGAACTTGTTGTAGTTCACACGGAGGGCGAAGCGGTGGCTCTCGTTCAGGTTGTAGTCCAGGCGCGCCAGGTAGCTGGTGTTCTTGGTTTCCTGGGTGTACTCGGGCCCGGGAGTCCCAGTGGAGGGGTTGCCCATCTCCTGGGCCAGGGTGACGCCTGCCCGAGT
Source organism: Acidobacteriota bacterium (assembly GCA_016192145.1). Lineage (GTDB taxonomy): Bacteria > Acidobacteriota > Holophagae > Holophagales > Holophagaceae > JAFDVN01. Next base: position 43,748 of record JACPUT010000018.1, read on the forward strand.
GAAGACGTTCATCAGGGCGGAACTGGCGAAGTTGCCGATCTCGGTCAACTGTGCGGCGGTAGCTCCGCTCGTGTTCCAGGCGGGCTTGGCGCCGCGCTGGGTCTTGTAGGTTTCCACGCCTACGAAGTAGAAGAGCTTGTCCTTCAGGATGGGGCCGCCCACCGTGAGGTTCGTGTTGGTGCTGTTGCCCGAGCGGGTCAGGGCTGCAGGAGTGTTTTGGGTGGAATTCGCAGGAGTGAACGGGGTTGCCTTTGCCTTGGCCATCCAGCTGTCATTGCGCACGAGGTGCATGACGCTGCCGCCGAAGTCGTTGGTGCCGCTCTTCGTGATGGCGTTGATCACGGCACCGGCCGCGTTGCCATACTGAACGTCGAATCCGTTGGTGATCACCTGCAGTTCACGGATGGTGTCCGCGCCGAAGACGAAGGGGATGATGGCGCCGCCGCGCTGTTCGCCGAAGAAGCTGGAGTTGTTGGTGGCGCCGTCGATCTGGAGGTTGTTCATGATCTGGCGGGCGCCGCCCACCATCATGCGGGGCGGGTTGCCGGGACCGGCCACGGCGCCGGGGGTGAGGCGCACGAGATCCATGAAGTTGCGGCTGACGAGGGGGATGCTCGACACGAGCTTCTCGTCGATGGTGGAGACCGTGTTCACCTGGGCGACATCCAGGGTCTGGGCCGTGGCGATGATCTCGACCGTGGCGGCCGCCAGCTCCTCGTCCATGCGGTAGGTGCGGGAGGCGGCTTCACCGAGGCTCACCCGGATCTGATCCTCGACCATCTTCATGCCGGGGGCCTTGACGGTCACCTTGTAGGTGCCCACCTGGAGAAGGCCCATGGAGAAAGTGCCATCGGCGCCGACCTGGGCCGAGCGGGTGGAGCCGGTATCGACGTTCCGGATCTGCACGTTGGCGCCCGCGAGGGCACCGCCCTTGGCGTTGTTGACCCGGCCACGGAAAGCGCCAGTGGTGTCACTGCTCTGGGCATGCGCCACCACGGCGAATGACAGGGCGGTGATGATGCGGAGGTTCCGGCTTCGCATTCGTGTCTCCAATAAAGAAGTGGTTCCCGAAGGAATTTGAACCGAGAGTATCCCATTCACACGAGGTCCGGCGTTAGGAACGATTGTGTAACTCGACCTACCCGAGGTAAAAACCCGGCCAGTCGGGGGCGCCCCTCCGGAACCATCTGATAGCCTGTGACATCCCGAATCCCAGATGCTGATGCCCCCATTCCCTCCCGCGCTCCAAGCCCCGGCCCAGGCCGGGACCCCTCTGCCCACCCCGCCAACCCAGGCTGGGCCTAACGTTCCGGTGATGGCGGCCTCGGAGGTCCGCACCGGGATGAAGGGCGTCGGCCGTACCGTTTGGCAGGGCGGGAAGATCGATTCATTCCAATTTGAAGTCATAGGAGTGATGAGGAATTCGGCGCCAGGCCGGACCCGGATCCTCGTGAAGGCCAGCGGAGGCCCCCTCGCGGAGTCAGGGATCATTCAGGGAATGAGCGGCAGCCCCTGCTACATCGACGGGAAGCTGGTGGGCGCCCTGTCCTTTGGTTTCGGGAGCCAGAAGCAGCCCATCGGGGGTATCACGCCCATCCTGGAGATGCTCGATCAACTCAAGGATTTGCCGGAAGTGTCCGCCCAGCGGACGCCCCTGATCCTGCCGAAACTGGAACCTCCCAAGGTGCTCAAGTCCGCCTTGTCGGGCCAGATGCTGCCCCTTTCGACCTTCGGGGACTTTGATCCGCAGGCCCTGCCGCTCGTGCTCGGAGGGTCGGCGATCGGGGAAACGGCCCAGGTCTTCTGGAAGGATTCCGGGGTCCGGTTCGTGACGACCGGCACCTCGGGCAGCGCCTCTGGAGGGGAGGCCAGCCCCCTGGAACCGGGCGGCATGGTGGCCGTGAACCTCGTCCAGGGCGATCTGGACATGTCGGCCAGCGGCACCATCACCTACGTGGATAAGAAGCGGGTGCTCTGCTTCGGCCACCCCATGTTCAACCTGGGCGGGGTGGATCTGCCCCTGTGGAGCGCCACCGTGGCCACGGTGATGCCCAGTTACGCCATGTCCTTCAAGCTGAGCACGCCCGTGGCACCCGTGGGGGCCCTCCGCCTGGACCGCAGCAGCGGCATCGTGGGCGTGCTGGGGGCCGAGGCCCGCATGGTGCCCCTGCGCCTGGGCCTGAACCTGGGCGGCAAGCGGAACCTCAACTTCAAGTTCGAGATCATGGACCATCCGGTGATCACGCCCGTGCTTTCCGCCACGGTGCTGGCCCAGACGCTGGATACCCACGGGCGCGGCATGGGATTCCAGAGCCTCTCCCTCCAGGGGAACATCAAGGTGGCGGGGCACCCGCCGATCCTCATCGAGAACATGGTGGCGGACCTCAATCCCGGCCGGCTCTCCCAGTATCTGGGGGCCATGCTGCAGGGCCTCACCTTCAATCCCTTCGAACGCCCCGTCATCGAGGGCATCTCCCTCACCGTGAAGGCGGAGGAGCGCCTCGACCTCACGGGGGTGGCAGGCGTGCGGATCCTCAAGGCCCGGGCCAAGCGGGGCGAGGTGCTGCCCGTGCTCGTCACCCTGCAGAACATCCAAGGGGTGAGGGAGACCGCCACCTTCAACGTGCAGGTGCCGATGTCCGCGGAGCGGGGCAAGGCCACCTTGATGGTGGGCGACGGCCTGAGCCTCATGGCGGCCGACCCCGACGAGAGATCCGTGGAAGTGACGAGCCTGGGCGATGTGGTGCGGCTCCTGAACGGCGCCATGCGGAACAACCATGTCTACGCCCTGCTCGTGCAATCCCACGCGGGCGTCGGCCTGCGCGGGGCGCGCATCGAAGGGGTGCCTCCGGCCGTGGCCACCCTGGCGGGCCTGGAGGGGCCTTCCACCGCCCCCCGCCTGCAGCGGCGGATCATCGGGCGCGCCTACCTGCCCCTGGAGCGCGAAGTGAAGGGGCTCTCCCAGCTTGAAGTCGAGATCGAGTAGCCAAGGAACAATGCGCATGCGCCATCCCCTGCACTTCTTCGCCCTGCCAGCCCTTCTCGCGACCGTGCCCGCCCATGCGCAGGCCGGGAGCATGGGGCAGGCGCCTTCGCCCACCGCGACCACCCTCTTTTCCGGATTCAATGACTGGATCGGCAGCGATTCCAAGGGGGTTCGCATCGGCGCCGATGGGCGGCTCAAGCTGTCCCCGGGCCTGCGCCGGGTGGGCCAGGTGCCCGAAGGCGTGGTCTGGTCGGCCGTGTCCGATGGCCAGGGCGGCCTGTTCCTCAGCGCCGGCACCGAGGGTAAGCTCTTCCACTATCAGAACGGCCAGGTGCGCCCGTTGGCGCAGGTGAAGGGCGGCATCGTCTTCGCGATGGATCGCCTGGGGCGGGATCTCATCGTGGCCCCCAGCGGTGAAGGCAAGCTCTTCCGGATCCTTCCCAACGGCGACGTGAAGCCCTTCGCGGATATCGACGCCAAGGTGGTGTGGGCCCTGAAGGCGGGGGAAAGCGAAGTGACGGTGGCCGGAGCCGGCGAGCGCGGGGCCGTGCTCATCAAGACCCTGGAAGGCCAGAGCCGCCGACTCGCGGAATTGCCCGAGGAACCCGCCTTCACGGCCCTGCTGGCGGATGGGGAAGGCGGCTGGTACCTGGGCACCCACGGGCGCGGCCTGGTGGGCCGCTACCGGGGGGGTGAGAAGGTCGAGATCCTCATGGACACGCCCTTCGAGGAAGTGCGGGGGCTGGTGCTCCAGGATGGGCAGCTCTACGTCGCGGCCAACAACGGCCTCGCCCGCCAGATGCTCTCGGGCCAGCTGGAGCGGCGGGAGGGCTTCCTCCAGGCGGAGCCCCAGGCCAGCGCCCGGAGCGGGGTCCTCCGGCTGGGCAAGGATCGGGTGCCCGAGCTGATGTGGCAGAGCGCCCAAAGCCAGATCTTCTCCCTGGCCAGCTGGAAGGGCCAGCTGCTCGTGGGCACGGGCAACCGCAGCCGGATCTTCGCCCTGCCCATGGCCAAGGGGGAGGAGCCCTTCGCCGTGTTGCAGGAACTGGGCACGGGCCAAGCCACGGCCTTCGTCCCCTCGGGGGCGGAACTGCTCGTGGTGGGCTCCAACCCCGGTGAACTCCACCTGCTTTCCGAGGCCCAGGCCACGGAGGGAACCCTGGAGAGCCGCGTGCTCAAGGGCGCTCCGATCGCCGACTGGGGCCGGGCCTACCTGGGTGCGGAGGTCCCCCAGGGCACCAACGTGGAGCTGCAGTTCCGCACGGGTAGCACCGAGGTTCCCGATGGCACCTGGGCGCCCTGGACGCCGCCCCTCCGCAGCGGGGAGCGCCCCAACGTGGCCCCCAGCCGCTTCGCGCAATTCCGCCTGAAGCTCTCGAGCACCCGCGGCGGCGCCACCCCCACGGTGGAATCGGTGACGATGCATTCGGCCAATCGCAATCTGGCTCCGGTCTGGGAAGGCGTGGAGATCATGCCGCCCGGCCTCGTCATCACCCGCAATGCCCCGCCGGATGACATCGGCATCGAGCGGGTGCCCCTCGATACGCAGAAACTGATCCCCGCGCTGACCTACTTGGGCAGCGAGAAGCGCAGCTTCCGCCGGGCCGCCCAGAGTTTCGTGTTCCGGGTCTCCGATCCCAACAACGACACCCTCCAGTTCCAGCTCCGCCTCATCCCCGACAAGGGCGCGCCGATCCTCCTCGACAGGGCCTGGAAGGAGCGCTTCTTCAGCATGGACACGCTGCCCGTGCCCGATGGCCGCTACCGCCTGGAGGTCACCGCCTCCGACCAGCCCTCCCAGCCCTTCAATCTCGTGCTCACCAGCACCTGGCGCACGCCGGCCTTCGTGGTGGACCACACGCCACCCACCCTCGGCGAGCTCGCCGCCGTGCCCGAGGGCGAGAATCTCCGGGTGCGGTTCCTCGCCCGGGATGGCATGAGCGTCCTCAAGGAAGCCGCCCTCAGCGCGGATGGCGAGCACTGGATCCAGATCGCGCCGGAGGATCGGGTCTTCGACCAGACCGAGGAACGCTTCGACGTGGTGATCCCCCGGGAGTTCCTGAAGGGGGACCGGGTGGTCATCCGGGTCACGGATCTGGAGTTGAATGAACAGAGCGCCAGCGTGGGGATGGGTCTTCCCCCGCGCCGGTAGCCGAGCAGGCCGACCGCTCGCGTTCGCAGTCCGCACAAGGGAATCGTCCATTCGGACGGTGGATTGTCCCCGTATACTGGGGCACCTTTCCGGAGTGCCCATGCGTCGGTTGGCCCTTGCCATCCTCGCCCTGCTTCCCCTGGCTGCCCAGCAGCCCCGGGCCGCGGAGGCGAAGCCCTTCACCGAGCAGATGGAGGGCCTGACCTTCCGGAACATCGGGCCCTTTCGGGGCGGCCGGGTGACGGCGGTGACGGGCGTCCGGCGGCAGCCCGCGACGTTCTACTTCGGAGCCACGGGCGGCGGCGTGTGGAAGACGACGGATGCCGGCGCCACGTGGGTGAACGTGTCCGACAAGGATTTCAAGACGGGCAGCGTGGGTGCGATCGGAGTGGCGGAATCGGATCCCAACGTGGTCTACGCGGGCATGGGCGAAGCGCCGATCCGGGGCAACGCGAGCCACGGGGATGGCGTCTACCGGAGCACCGATGCGGGCCAGACATGGAGGAACGTCGGCCTGAAGACCACGCGCCACATCGCGCGGGTGCGCGTGCACCCGCAGGATCCCGACACGGCTTGGGTGGCGGCCCAGGGGCACATGTATGGCCCCAACCCCGACCGGGGCGTCTTCAAGACCACGGATGGGGGAAAGTCCTGGCGGAAGGTCCTCTTCGTGGATGACAAGACGGGCGCCAGCGACCTCGTGCTGGATCCCACCAACCCCCGCATCCTCTTCGCGGGCTTCTGGCAGGTGGTCCGCCGGCCCTGGGAACTGGTGAGCGGCGGCCCGGGCAGCTCCCTATGGAAGAGCGTGGATGGTGGCGAGACCTGGAAGAAGCTCGCGGAGGGCTTGCCCGAGGGCCTCCTCGGCAAGGTGGGCGTGGCCGTGGCCCCCTCCCGGCCGGGGCGCATCTGGGCCCTCATCGAGCACCGCACGAAGGGCGGCCTCTACCGCAGCGATGATGGCGGCGAAAAATGGGAGCACGCCTCCGACAACCACGGCCTGCGGGAGCGCGCCTGGTACTACACCTGCGTCTACGCCGATCCCAGATCCGAAGATTCGGTCTGGTGCCCCAACGTCTACATGCACCGCACCGTGGATGGCGGAAAGTCCTGGGCTCCCGTGGGCGGCTTCGGCCATGGCGACCACCACGACATGTGGATCGATCCCGATGATCCCGCCCGCATGATCGTGGGCAACGATGGCGGCGCCACGGTCACGGTGAACGGCGGCAAGTCCTGGTCCACCCAGATGAACCAGCCCACGGCGCAGTTCTACCGGGTGGCGGTGGATTACCGGTGGCCCTACCGGATCTACGGCGCCCAGCAGGACAACACCTCCGTGGCCATCCCCAGCGCCACGCCCTGGCTGGGCATCGATGCCACGGATTGGCACGCGGTGGGCGGCGGCGAGAGCGGCTGGATCGCCCCGGATCCCATGAACCCGGACGTCACCTACGCCGGCGAGTACGGCGGCCAGCTCACCCGCTACGACCACCGCACGGGGCAGACGCGCCACATCATGGCCTGGCCCCAGCTGGGCAGCGGGCGACCCACCTCGGCCCTCAAGTACCGCTTCAACTGGAACGCGCCCCTGATCATCTCCCGGCACGACCCGAAGGTGCTCTACCACGCCGCCCAGAAACTCCTGCGCAGCCGCGACGAGGGCGAGACCTGGGAGGAGGCGAGCCCCGACCTCACCCGCGACGACCCCACCACCCAGGGCACCAGCGGCGGGCCCATCACCATGGACGTGAGCGGCGCCGAAGTCTACGGCTGCATCTTCGCCCTGGCGGAATCCGCCCATGAGAAGGGCCTCCTGTGGGCGGGCACCGATGATGGCCTCGTGCACCTCACGCGGGATGGCGGCCGAACCTGGAGCAACGTCACCGAGGCCCTGCGCCGGGCGGGCCTGCCCGACCGCACCCAGATCAACGCCATCGACGCCTCCCCCTTTGACGCCGGCACGGCCTGGGTGGCCGCCACCCACTACCGCTGGAACGACTTCCGCCCCCTGATCTTCCTCACCCGGGACTACGGGAAGACCTGGCAGCAGCGCACGGGGGGCCTGCCCGCCGAGGCCTGGGTGCGCGTGGTGCGCGAGGATCCCGGTCGCAGGGACCTGCTCTACGCGGGCACCGAGACGGGCCTCTTCGTCTCCTTCGATGGGGGCCGCGCCTGGCGCGCCTTCCAACGCAACCTGCCCGTGGTGCCCCTCACGGACCTCGTGGTGAAGGGGGACGACCTCGTGGTGGCCACCCAGGGCCGCAGCTTCTGGATCCTGGACGACCTCACTCCCCTGCGCCAGTGGGGGGACGAGGTGGCCGCCAGGCCCCTCCACGTCTTCGATCCCGGCCCCGCCATCCGCATGCAGCAGTGGCTCCAGGACGATAGCGAGACGCCCAATCCCGCCTTGGGCGCAAACCGGCCCGTGGGTGCCGCCGTGGATATCTGGCTGAAGGAGGTCCCGAAGACCCCCCTCACCGTGGAGGTGTGGGAGGGGCCCACCCTCCTGCGGAAGCTGACCTCCGCCAAGGCGGAGCCCGAAGGTGATCTGCAGTCCCGAAAGGAGGCGGAGGCCCGCGACCACGAGCGGATGAAGGACAAGCCGCTGGAGCTGAAGCCCGGCCTCAACCGCATCCGGTGGGACCTCCGCATCCTTCCCCCCTGGGTGGCGCCCAAGGCCGTCTTCAACGAGGGCGACAAGACGCCGCCGCGGGTGGCGCCGGGCCGCTACACCGTGAGGGTCAAGCTGGGTGCCGAGATGGTGGAACGCCGCGTCGAGGTGAAGGCCAATCCGGGCGTGAAGGTCAGCCCGGCGGATCTGCAGGCCCAGTACGCCCTCCTTAGGGAGCTACGGGATCGCCTGGATGAGAACCACCGGGCCGTCACCCGCCTGCGGGACCTCCGGGGGCAAGTGAAGGCCTGGGGGGAGCGGCGCGCCGCGCTTCAAGCCTCTGCCACCGCCTTGGCCACGAAGCTGGAGGCCCTGGAGCGGAAGCTCACCAACCCCGATATCCAATCCGACGAGGACGACCTCGTCTATCCCCCCATGCTCGATCACGACTGGGTGTACCTCGCCTACCTCGTGGGCTCGGCGGATGCGAAACCCACTGCCGGGGCCCTGCAGAGGGTCGCCGAGCTGAAGGAGGCGCAGGCCGCCGTGCTCAAGGCGATCGCCGAACTGGAATCCGGCGAGCTCGCCGGGTTCCAGCAGTCCCTCGAGTCCGCGGGCCTGCCCCGCGTCATGGCCGTCGTGCCCGCGGAGTGAGGCCATGGCGGAGCCGGATTTCTGGACGATGTACCTGAAGGCCCACCGCCATCGCGGAAACCGGAGGCTCCATGCCCTGGGCACCCTCGGCTACCTCTCGGGCCTGGCCTGGATCGCCGTCCACGGCGCCTGGATCTGGATCCCAGCCCTGCCCGTGTGGGCCTACGGCTGCGCCTGGACCGGCCACTTCGGCCTGGAGAAGAACCGCCCCGCCACCTTCGGCCACCCCTTCCTCAGCCTCTGGAGCGATCACCGCATGGTGGCGCTGATGCTGGTGGGCCGGCTCGACGCGGAATTCGAGCGGCTGGGGATTCCCTTGAAGGGCTGAGAGGGGTGGGCACCCGTTGGGGCCCACCCCTCTCCGGGATCAACCCTGCTGTTCCTTGTAGACCCGATCCACGGCCAGGGCCAGGCCCGTGAGCAGGGCGAGGCCGTGGGGGTGCCGCTCGCCTGCGGCGTCCAGCACCACGAGGTACTGGTCGGCGTTGGTGAAGAGCTCCTTGGCGAGGCCCGCCCACTTCTTCGTGATGCGGCCGAAGACCTGGCCGTTCACGGTGAAGGTGAAGTCCCAGCCCTTCCAATCGCCCTTGAGTTCGCCCATGGGGAGCCCCTGGGCGTCCTGCACATCGAAGGCGCCGCCCAGGGTCCACAGGCGGGAACGCAGCTGGGCCATCAGCTCGCCGCTGGGGCCGTGCACCGTGAGGCGGGTCCGGAAGAAGCCCACGTGCTTGTGGATGCTGAGGAGCGGGGAGGACTGGCCGGGGCCGTAGACCCGCACGTCGGTGGGCAGGAGGGCCTTCTTCACCAGCAGGCGCAGCCACTTCATGGAGGGCTCGTCCTTCGCCTGGCCGAGCTGGGCGCCGGAGTCGGGATCCAGCAGGTTGTAGGTGTCCGTGAGTTTCAGGATCGCCACCTCTTCCTTGATGAAGAGGGACTTTCGGCCTTGGAACAGGGTCATGTTCAGCATCCTTTAAATTGGGCCGGGCGCTTTTCGAGGAAGGCGCCCATGCCCTCCTTCATATCCTGGCTGGCGGCGAGCAGGCCGAAGAGGGCGGCCTCGAACTGGAGGCCCTGCTCCAAAGGCATCTCGACGCCCTGCTGCACGGCGGCGAGGGCGCGGGTGAGGGCCAGGGGGCCGCGGGAGAGGATGGTCTTCGCGAGCTTTTCCACACCGGCCTTCAGATCGGCCAGGGGGAAGACGCGACTGACGAGGCCCATGCGCAGGGCGTCGGCGGCGGGGATCATGTCGCCGCTGAGGATCATGTCCAGGCCCACGCCCGTGCCCACGAGGCGGGGCAGGCGCTGGGTGCCGCCATAGCCGGGGATGATGCCGAGGGAAACCTCGGGCAGGCCGAACCTGGCGTTCTCCGAGGCCACGCGGATGTGGGCGGAGAGGGCCAGCTCACAGCCGCCGCCCAGGGCGAAGCCGTTCACGGCGGCGATGACGGGCTTGGGCAGGGCGGCGATGCGGTTGAACACGGCCTGGCCCTTGAGGGCCTGCTCCCGGGCGGAGCCGCTGTCCAGATCCTTGAGCTCGCTGATGTCGGCACCGGCCACGAAGGCCTTCTCGCCAGCGCCCGTGAGCACCACCACGCCCACCTCGGCATCGTGCTCCAGGCCCGCGATGGCTTCCTCGAGCTCCTTCAGCAGGGCGTTGTTGAGGGCGTTCATCTTCTCGGGACGGTTCAGCGTCACCCAGGCGATGCGGTCCTGCTTCTCGACGAGCACGAGGGACATGGGTCCTCCAGATGGAATCGTTGATTATCGCTGGGAACGCGAAGAGCGCGAAGAACTGCGCGAAGAACGCGAAGGAAGATGTGATCAGGTTTGGCGCTCTTGGCGCTTTTCTTCGCGCTCTTCGCGTTCCTAATTCAGGTGCTCCCGGAGGAAGGCCAAGCTCGCCGCCCAGCCCTGCCGGGCGCTCTCGGGGTGGAAGTGCTCGGGCCGGGCGTCGCAGAAGAAGCCGTGGGGGGCCTCGCTGTAGATGAGGCTGGCGAAGGGCTTTTGGGCCTCCAGGAGAGCGGCTTCGACCTGGGGGCGCTGCTCCCAGGTGATGGCCTGATCCTTCCCGCCCCAGAGGAAGAGGTGGGGGCCGGAGAGGGCGGGCAGCCGGTCCAGGTGCTGCGGGATCATGCCGCCGTAGCAGCTGATGGCGGCCCGGAGGGGCAGGGCGGTGTTGGCGAGGAAGGCCATGCGGCCCCCCATGCAGTAGCCGACGGCGGCTTGACGTTCGGCGCCCTGGGCGGCCAGCCAGGCGGCGCAGGCGCGGAAATCGGCGTCCAGACCCTCCAGGGTCATCTTCCCGGCCTCGGCCCGGGCGGCGGCCAGCTCGGTGTAGGGAGCGTCAAAGTGGGGGGCCGTGCGGTGGAACAGCTCCGGGCAAAGGGCCAGGAAGCCCTCCCGGGCCCAGCGGTCGGTGATATCCCGCATGTGGGCGTTCACGCCGAAGACCTCCTGGAGCACCAGCAGGCCCGGTGGGTTCGCCACGCCCACGGGGCGGGCGGCCCAGGCACGGAAGGTGGTGCCGTCCTCCGCGGAAAGCTCGATCCATTCGCTACGGATGGGGTGCATGGCGACCTCTGGCAAACTACCTGTATGTTCAATGCCCCGCACCCCGAAAGCTACCGCGACTCCCTCCGGGCCTTCCTCCGGGAGGACTGGGGCACCCAGGACTGGAGCACGGCGGCCGTGCCGGACCGCCCCATGGCCGGGCGGGTGGTGGCCAAGGCCGATCTCACCCTGGCGGGCCTGCCCGTGGCGGTGGAGGTGCTGAAGATCGTCGATCCGGCCGTGGTGGTGACGCTGCTGGCCCGGGATGGGGATCGGGTTCCCAAGGGCACCGAGGTGCTCCGGATCGAAGGCCGATCCCACGCCCTGCTCTTGGGCGAGCGGGTGATGCTGAACTTGCTGCAGCGCCTCAGCGGCACGGCCACGCTGACCCGCGCCTTCGCCGACGCCGTGGCCGGCACGAAGGCCCGCATCCTGGACACCCGCAAGACCACGCCGGGCCTCAAGCTGCTCGAGAAGTACGCCGTGCGCTGCGGCGGGGGCTTCAACCACCGGCTGAACCTGGGCGATGGCGTGCTGCTCAAGGAGAACCACCTCATGGCCCACGGCGGCATCGAGGGCGCCGTGGCGGCGGCGCGGGCCGTGGCCCCCAACCTCATCCGCATCGAGGTGGAGGTGGAGACCCTGGACCAGCTGAAGACCTGCCTCGCATGCCCGGGCGTGGATGGCGTGCTACTGGACAACATGTCGAACGACCTGACCCGCGAGGCCGTGGCCCTGCGGGATGCCTCCCGCCGCCACCTCTTCCTGGAAGCCAGCGGCAACATGAGCCTGGAGCGCGTGCGCTCCGTGGCGGAGGCCGGCGTGGACTTCATCAGCGTGGGCGCCCTCACGCACAGCGCGCCCGCGGCGGATCTGAGCCTGCGCCTGGACGCCTGATGCTGAAACTCGAATCCTTCCCCGTGGGCCCCTTGGGCTGCAATTGCTCCCTGCTCTGGGATGCCGCCAAGGGCACGGGGGTCGTCGTGGATCCCGGCGGCGATGGCCGGAAGATCGCCGCCCGCGTCGCCCAATTGGGCTTCAAAGTGAAGGCCCTGCTGCACACCCATGCCCACTTCGACCACGTGGGCGCCACGAAGGAACTGCAGGACCTGTGGCAGGCGCCGGCCCTCCTGCACCCGGGGGACACCTTCCTCGTGGAGAACCTGGAGATGCAGACGGGCGCCTTCGGCATGCCCGCCATCCCCCGGCCGGACATGGGCGAGCTGGCCCATGGGGACCGGCACCATGAGCTCTCCGTGATGCACACGCCGGGGCACACGCCCGGCTCCTGCTGCTTCCACGGCGCCTTCGAGCAGGGCGGCGTGGTGCTGGCGGGGGATACGCTCTTCCGCCGCGGAGTGGGGCGCACGGACCTCTGGGGCGGCGATTTCGATCAGCTGGAGGCCAGCATCCAAGGCCAGCTGTATCGGCTGGCGCCAGGCACCCTCGTCATCCCGGGTCACGGCCCGGCCACCACCATCGGTGAGGAGCAGGCACAGAATCCCTTCGTGCAGGGCTGAGGCGTACACTGGGGGTCTTCCTCCCGGAGTTCCCATGGACGCCCTGCTTCCCTTCGTCGGCTGCGGCCCTTTCGTCTTCATCGCCTTCGTCTACGTCCTGAGCTGCCTCAAGGTGGTGAACGAGTACGAGCGGCTCGTGGTGTTCACCCTTGGGAAGGTGGGTCAGATCCCCAAGGGGCCGGGCCTCTGCTTCGTCTTCCGCCCCTTCCAGACGGCGGTGACGATCTCCCTGCGCACCATCGTGCTGGACGTGCCGAGCCAGGACATCATCACCCGGGACAACGTGAGCCTGAAGGTGAGCGCCGTCGTCTACTTCAAGGTGCTGGATCCCAAGCAGGCCATCATCGGCGTGGAGAACTACCACTACGCCACGAGCCAGATCGCCCAGACGACCCTGCGCTCCATCCTGGGCGAGGTGACCCTGGACGAGCTGTTGGCCGACCGCGAGAAGCTCAGCCTGCGCCTGCGGGAGATCATCGACCACTCCACGGAGCCCTGGGGCATCGAGGTCAGCTCCGTGGAGCTTAAGAGCGTGGATCTGCCCGAGCAGATCCAGCGGGCCATGGGCAAGCAGGCGGAGGCCGAGCGGGAGAAGCGGGCCAAGATCATCGCCGCCGAGGGCGAGCTCATGGCCAGCCAGCAGCTGTTGGAAGCCGCGGACAAGCTCAGCCAGAACCCGGCCGCCCTCCAGATGCGCTACCTGCAGACCCTCACGGAGATCGCCGTGGAGAAGAACAGCACCATCGTCTTCCCCCTGCCCATGGAGCTCATGCGGGCCTTCGAGAAGTTCACGGACAGGAAGTGAGATAATCGGCCCCAGGAGCACACCATGCAGCTTGGTCCCTGGGACGTTCAGATCATCAACACCGGAACCTTCGCCCTGGATGGTGGGGCCATGTTCGGCACCGTGCCCAAGGTGGTGTGGAACAAGGTCTACCCCTGCGACGCCGACAACCAGATCACCATGGCCACCAACTGCCTGTTGATCCGGGGCGAGGTGGCCGGGAAGCGGCACGTGATCCTCGTGGACAACGGCAACGGCGACAAGGAGGAGGACGCCTTCATGGCCCGCTTCAAGTTCGAGGGCCGGGGCATTCTGGATCGCGAGCTGGCGAAGCACGGCGTGAAGCCCGAGGATGTCACCCTCCAGATCCTCACCCACCTCCACTTCGACCACGCCGGCGGGAGCACCCGCTTCAACGCCGCGGGCGAGCTGGTGCCCAGCTTCCCCAACGCCCGGTACGTGGTGCAGAAGCAGGATCTGCTGGACGCGAGGCACCCCCACCTGCGCGTGAAGGCGAGTTACCTGCCCAAGAACTGGGAGCCCCTGGAGCAGGCGGGGCTGCTGGACACGGTGGAGGGCCACACGGAGCTGCTGCCGGGCATCACCCTGGATCTTGCCCCGGGCCACATCGAGGGCGTGCAGACCGTGACGGTATCCGGGGGCGGGCGCTCCCTCGTCTACCTGGCGGACCTCATCCCCACGGCCCGCCACATCCAGCCCGCCTGGGTCATGGGCTACGACCTGGACGTGGTCACCTGCGTGAACGAGCGCATCAAGCTCCTGGACCGGGTGACGGGCACGGACACCATCCTCGTCTTCGAACACGATCCCGAGATCCCCGCGGGCACCGTGAGCCGGGACGCCAAAGGCCGCTACGTGGTCGCCCCCGTCGCCGTCTGACCGGCCGAAGAGGCCGGGGCCTTCCGGCAGGACTACCTACACCTGCTGGGGAAGGCTTATCCGGAATTGACGGGTGGTCACATCCTCTTCCCGTTCCGACGCCGATTCCTTGTGGCCCAACGATCCTGAAGGTCACGCAGGGGCCCGGCTCCGCGTGATGGTCGTCAACTTCGGTTTGTCCGGGTCCGGAATTGTTCCCACTCTGGTCCCGGGGTACCCCTATGTTCTTCCCGACCAGCCTCTCCTACGCCCTTCAAGCGCTCGTCCGTCTGCCGGCCGATGGTTCCCGCATCGCGGTGCACGACCTGGCGGAGCGGGCCGACGTTCCCGGCCCCTTCCTCGCGAAAGTCATGCAGACGCTCGCCAAGGCCTCCATCGTGGAGGGCACGCGCGGCCCGCACGGCGGCTATCGCCTGGCCCGCCTGGATACCCAGATCACCATCGCAACGGTCTCCCAGGCCCTGGGCGAGGGCCTGGGGTTGCCGGCCTGCATCCTGGAGAACCGGCCCTGCAGTGATCCGGGTCCCTGCCTGATGCACAACGTGTGGCTCACGCTGCGCCCCCAGCTGGAAGATTGCCTCTACGGGCTGAGCATCCACGACATCCGGCTCATGAACGATCCCAACTGGGAGAAATCCCTCCCCAAGCTGGCCTTGCAGAAGCTGCAGCCGGCCTGAGGCCGCCCCGGAACCGTCCTTACCCGATCTCCGGCAAGCGATCATCCACCGCCTTGGGCCAGAGCAAGGACGTGGCGACGCTGCCGCCCACCAGTAGTGCGATGATCCCGAGGCTCCAGAAGGGGGGCACCTTCAGGACATCTACCACCAGCATCTTGAGCCCCACGAAGACGAGCACGAGGCTGAGGCCCACCTTGAGGTGATGGAAGCGATCCACGACACCGGCCAGGAGGAAGTAGAGGGAGCGTAGGCCGAGGATCGCGAAGATGTTGCTGGTGAAGACGATGAAGGGATCCTTCGTCACGGCGAAGATGGCGGGCACGCTGTCCACGGCGAAGATCACGTCGGTGAGCTCCACGGCCACGAGCACCAGCAGCAGGGGCGTGGCGTAGCGGCGGCCCTCCTTCACCACGGTGAAGGCGGGGCCATGGTAGGAATCCACGGCGGGCACGAAGCGGCGGAAGAGCTTGAACACGGGGTTGTCGCGGGGGTCGAAGGCGGCGTTCCGGAGCACCAGCATCTTGAGGCCGGTGAGCAGCAGGAAGCCGCCGAACACGTAGAGCACCCAGTGGAACTTGGCCAGCAGGGCGGCGCCCAGGGCCACGAAGATGGCCCGCATCACCAGGGCGCCCAGGATGCCCCAGAAGAGCAACCTGTGCTGATAGGCCTCGGGCACGCCGAAGGCCCCGAAGATCAGGACGAAGACGAAGATGTTGTCGATGCTCAGGGCCTTCTCGATGAGGTAGCCCGTGAGGAACTCCACGCCGCGCTCCGCTCCGAAGGACTGCCAGATGAGCCCGTTGAAGGCCAGGGCGAGGCTCACCCAGACGGCGCTCCAGAGGCCGGCCTCCTTGAGCGAGACCGCGTGGGCCTTCCGCTGGAAGACGCCGAGGTCCAGGGCGAGCATGGCCAATACGAACGCCAGGAAGCCGACCCACATCCAAGGGGTTCCGATGGTGGTCTCCATGCTCAGCTCCGGCCGCCCCAGGGGGCGTGAACCCAGCATGGATTTTGATGAATCAAAGGTCCAATCGAAAAAAGATGATTACACATAGAATGGATCTATGAGTGACCAATCGGCCGAATGGTTGAACTACCACCATCTCCTCTATTTCTGGACCGCGGCCCGGGAAGGCGGGATCACCCGGGCCTCCGAAGTGCTCCGGCTTTCCCAACCTACCCTGAGCGCGCAGATCCGCGCCCTGGAAGGCTCCCTGGGGGAGCGGCTGTTCGAGAAGGCCGGGCGCGGAGTGGCGCTCACAGAGGCGGGCAAGGTGGTGTTCCGCTATGCCGATGAGATCTTCGGCCTCGGCCGCGAGCTGCGGGATGCCCTGGCGGGGCGGGAGGTGGGCCGTCGCCCCTTGCTGGCCGTGGGCATCTCCGACGCGTTGCCGAAGCTGATGGTGCAGAAGCTGCTCGCGCCCGTGCTGGAGCTGCCCGAGGCGCCTCGGCTGCTCTGCCGCGAAGACGCCACGGATCGGCTGCTGGCCTCCCTGGCGGCCCACGACGTGGACGTGGTGCTCACGGACCGCCCCCTGGATTCCCAGGCCCGTCTCAAGGCCTTCAGCCACCTCCTGGCCGAATCCGGAGTGGCGGTGTTCGCGCCGCCGGCGCTCGCCCGCCGCCTGAAGGGCCCCTTCCCGGAATGCCTGCAGGGGGCCCCTTGGCTGCTGCCCACCCAAGGGGCCGCCCTGAGGCGGGGGCTCGATCAGTGGATGGCCACTCACGGACTCCACGCCAAGATCGTGGGTGAGTTCGACGACAGCGCCCTCCTCAAATCCTTCGGCCAGGCGGGGGCGGGGGTGTTCGCGGCACCGGAGGCCACGGCACGAGAGGTGGCGCGCCAATACGGGGTGCGCCGCCTGGGGCCCGCGGAGGGCGTCAAGGAGCGGATCTACGCCATCAATGTGGAACGCCGCCTGCGCAATCCCGCCGTGCAGGCCCTGCGGGAGGCGGCCAAGGTCTGGGCCTTCGCCTGAGGGGCGGTCGCCTCTCGTCCGGGGAACCCCGCCCTTGGTCGGACGGTGCTGGACCCGACCGTCCCGATGGCCAATGCTGGCTGCTGGAGGATCCATGAAGCCACTGCTGCTCGCCCTCGCGCTCGCCCTTCCCCTCGCCGCCCAGGCCCCGGCCCCACCGGCAGCCCAGGGCCCCTCGGCCGTGGAGGCCATGAAGCGCCTCGCCTTCCTGGAGGGGCGTTGGAAGGGGGAGGGTTCCATGTCCATGGGGCCCGGCCGGAAGGCCACCTTCCAGCAGACGGAAGTCGTGGCCCTCAGGGCCGGTGGCGCCGTGCTCGCGGTGGAGGGCAACGGGACGGACCAGGGCCGCCCCGTGCACCAGGCCTTCGCCGTGATTTCCTACGATGCCGCAGGCAAGGCCTATCGCATGCGCAGCTGGCTCGCCAACGGCCTGTCCAAGGACTTCACCCTGGAGCTCAACGCCGCGGGCACCGGTTACACCTGGGGCTGGGACGATCCGAGGGCCGGGAAGCTCCGCTACGCCATGACCCTCACGACCGAAGGGAAGTGGAAGGAGACCGGCGAGCGCAGCGCCGATGGCACCACGTGGATGCCCTTCTTCGAGATGACCCTCACGAAGGAGTAGCCCTCAGCCCAGGTTGCGCGGTCGGCTCTCGGCTCTTGGCTTTAGGCTCGTGCCTGGAACGGAAATCCGGTCAGCTCGACCGGGAACGGGTCGATGAAAGACCGGGATCAGCAAAAGCCCAAAGCCCAAAGCCCAAAGCCTAGGGTCCTGCACCGGTGAGTCGAACTGCCGAATTCGGGCTCAGTGACAGCCGCAGCCGCCCGCGAAGTCCTCGCGGGCGGCTGCCTTGCGGATGGACCAGCCCTCCCGGGCGATGAGGGCGGCGAGGACGAGGCTCGCGGCGGCATCGGCCCACCAGAGCTTCGGCGCCACCAGGAATAGCAGGCTGCCGCCGAGCAGCACCACGCTGAGCTGGATGCAGGCCAGGCTGCAGGCGGCATCCGCGGCCAGGGTGGGGCTGCAGGCTTGAGCCGAGAGGCGGCGCTTGGCCTGCCAGAGCCAGGCCATGAAAGCCAGGCTCACCAGGGCGATAACGAGCCCGGGCACGGAGGAATCCGGCGCTTCCCGGGTGACCAGGCGGTGGGCCGCGCCGTAGGCCACGCTCGCGGCGAGCAGCAGAAACAGCGCGCCGATCACCTTGGCGGCCGTGCGTTCCCGGGGCGAAGCGCCTTCGTGTTTCAGGCGCCAGAGCACCATCCCGGCGCTGCCCACTTCCACGAAGCTATCCAAGCCGAAGCCGAAGAGGGAAAGGCTCTCCGCCTTGGCGCCATAGGCCACGGAAATCACGCCTTCCAGCAGGTTCCAGCCCACGGTGATCCAGGCGAGTGCCTGGGCCCTGGATTGGAGTTTGGCGTCCATCAGGCCTCGGCTTCGCGGACCTTCCGGGCCTTGATGAGCACGAGGGTGCTGCCCTCGGGGCTGCGGTCCAGGCGGACCTCGTCCATGACGGCCTTCATGAAGAAGACGCCGCGGCCGCCGGGCTTCATGAGGTTTTCCGGCAGGTTGGGGTTGGGGATCGTATCGAGGTCGATGCCCTTGCCCTGATCGCTGATCTGGATCTCGAAGCGGTCGGTCTTGGGGATGAAGGTCACCCGCACGGGCTTGCTCTGATCCAGCTTGTTGCCATGGCGCATGGCGTTGGCGATGCCCTCCTGGATCGCGAGCCAGAGCTGTTCCCCGTCCTCCTGCGTAAAGCTCAGATGCTTCAGGAATTCCGCGCCCACGACCTGGATGAGGTCAATGAACCGGAGATCCGTATTGCAAGTAAGCGTGACGGGCAACAGCGGTGTGGCCATGGTGTTCCCTGGAAAGAGCTGGTGGAAAGCCCAAGGTACAAGGCGGATGCCCCCTTTCACCAGTGATTTGTGCCAGGTGGGAAGGGAAGGGGCCCCACAACCGCGTTCGGTCGGGGGCCCCTAGGAATTTCCCGCGCCGGATCAGGCGCTGGTGGCTAGCGCTTTTCCAGCTCGATGGCCGTGGGGAAGAGCCAGCTGTTCTCCTTGTGGATGTGGCGGTGGAGGTCCTGCTCCATCTCATGGAGCCCGTCGAGCATGGCGCGCCAGCTGTTGCAGGCATCTGCCGGGGGAACGAACTCATCGGTGAGTCGGCGGAAGGATTCCAGGTTCGCGCCGTGGTTCTCGTGCTCGTGCATCATGGCGTTCACGGGCATCTGCACGGACATGTGGCAGCCGCCCATGGCCGCGCCGGTCTTGCCTTCGGCCAGGGCCAGGCACATGGGGAAGAGCACGCGCTCCTCCTTCTCCAGGTGGGCGTAGGTCTCCTCCTGGAACTGGAGGTAGATGCGGCGCAGCTCCAGGAGCCGGGGATCCTCGTGGCCGTGGACGTTGGCCACCTTCTGGGTGAGGAAGTCCAGGCGGGGCATGCACTCCTTCATGAACACGTGGTGGGTGGAGACGATGTGATCCACGGCCGTGGCCACGCTTTCCCGCCAGGTCTGATCCTCTTCCTGATGGGCCGCGGCGTCCTGGGCCTCCAGGGCCTGGAGGATGGCGCTGAGCTCGATGCCCTTCTCGGCGCAGGCCACGCCCAGGGCCTGATGCCCCTTGCAACAGTAATCCAGCCCCACCTTCTCGAACACCTTCGAGCGGCTCGGCTTTTCCAGCACCAGCTCGCCCACGCTCTTGGCAACCCATTCCTGGCTCATGAAGGCCTCCTTGTGAACCAAGGGTGGGCGGGTCGCATCGGGAGGGCCTTGACGCATCTCAAGGTGGCCACCCTTGACATGGGTCAAGGTCATCGCGACGCATTCTCCGCAGGCTACAGGGCAGGAGGTGCCCGTGAGAGCCCGCTGGTTTGCCCTGTTGATGGTCGTCTTAGGTGGTTTCGGAGTATTGGGATACGGGGGCTTACGCATCGCCCGGGAGGCGCCGCCCATTCCCCGGCAGGTGGTGGCGGAGGGTTCCGTCCTGGCGCCCGAGGGGGCCATCCTGGAGGGCCAGAAGCTCTACCTGGGTCACGGAGGCCAGCACTTGGGCTCCATCTGGGGCCACGGCGCCTACCTGGCGCCGGATTGGACCGCCGCCGCCCTGCACCAGTGGGCGGAAGGCACCCTCGCCGCCCTGAAGGCCGAAGGGCTTTCCGAAGCGGAAGCCCGGGAGCAGGTGAAGCAGCGCTTCCAGCAGAGCCGCGTGGAGGGGGGCCAGCTCGCCCTCGATCCCGCCCGCGCCAAGGGCTATCGGGCCGCTCAGGAGGCCCTGGCCCGCACCGTGTCGCTGGGCGACAAGGAAGCCGCCATCCCCGCGAAGTGGATCCCCACCCTGGAAGAAGGCCGCCGCGTCGCCGACTTCTACCTCTGGACCGCCTGGACCGCCGCCGCGCGGCGCCCCGGCCAGGCCGAGAGCTGGACGCAGAACTGGCCCCAGGAATCCCTCGTGGGCAACACCGTCACGCCCCGCAGCCACTTCTGGAGCATCCTCTCCATCGTGATCCTGCTGGCGGGCGTGGGCCTGCTCGTGTGGCACCACGCGTCCCAGCCGGCCGAGGAGCTGCCGGAGCCCCAGCCCCTGGCCCCCCAGCCCGCCACCCCCAGCCAGCGCTGGGCCGGCGTCTACTTCGGCGTGGCCATCGCCCTCTTCCTCGTGCAGATCGGCATGGGCATCTTCACAGCCCATGACGCGGTGGAAGGCAACGCCATCTACGGTCTCGACCTCTCCCGCATCCTGCCCTACGCCGCCTCCCGCACCTGGCACCTGCAGCTCGCCGTGTTCTGGATCGCCACCTGCTGGCTGGCCACGGGTCTCTACCTGGGCCCCCGCCTCGCGGGCAAGGAACCCAAAGGGCAGGGCATCGGAACCATCGCGCTGCTCATCGCCCTCGTCGTCGTCGTCGTGGGCGCCCTCGCGGGCAGCCACCAGGCCATCCTGGGCAAGCTCTCCGGCTCCTTCATGCTGGGCCACCAGGGCTATGAGTACGTGGAGCTGGGCCGCCTCTGGCAGATCCTGCTGACGGTGGGCCTCGTGGGCTGGCTCGTGCTCGTCGTCCGGGCCCTGCGTCCCGCCCTGGCCGCCGAGAAGGGCCGCCTGGGCCTGCTCAAGCTCTTCCTGCTGGCCGCCATCGCCATCCCGCTCTTCTACAGCGCCGGCTTCATGTACAACCGCGAGACGCACCTGGCACTGGCCGAGTACTGGCGTTGGTGGGTGGTCCACCTCTGGGTGGAGGGCTTCTTCGAGGTCTTCGCCACGGTGGCCATCGCCCTGCTCAGCACCCGCATGGGCCTGCTGCGCGAGAACAGCGCCCTGCGCGCCGTGAACATGAGCATGATCCTGTTCCTGGGCAGCGGCGTCATCGGCACCTTCCACCACCTCTACTTCACGGGCGCTCCCGCCATCGTCTCCGCCCTGGGCAGCGTGTTCAGCGCCCTGGAGATCGTGCCCCTCTCCCTCGTGGGCTACGAGATCGTGCAGAGCCTCAAGCACGGCAAGGCCCTGGGCAGCGGCTACGAGTGGCCCTTCAAGTTCTTCGCCGCCGTCTGCTTCTGGAACTTCCTCGGCGCGGGCGTCTTCGGCCTGCTCATCAATCCGCCCTCGGTGCTCTACTTCGGCCAGGGCCTCAACACCACGCCCATCCACAGCCACGCCGCCCTCTTCGGGGTGTACGGCTTCCTCGCCCTCGCGCTCATGCTCTTCGCCCTGCGTGGCATGACGCCCGATAAGGCCTGGGACGAGAAGTGGCTCTCCTGGGGCTTCTGGGGCCTGAACCTGGGCCTGGGCCTGATGCTCGTCCTGAGCCTCATCCCCTCAGGTCTCTACCAGTTCAGCGCCAGCCTGGAGCAGGGCACCTGGTTCGCCCGCAGCGCCGCCGTCGTGCAGAGCCCCTTCATGCGGATCGTGACCTGGCTCCGCATGCCGGGGGACATCCTCTTCACCATCGGGGCCCTGTGCATGGGCATCTTCACGGCCAAGTCGGTGTGGGGAGCCTGGGCCTGGTCCAAGCCTGTGACGGAGCCGGAGTTGGATGAAGTGGCACTGCCCGTGGCGCAGGCCCGGGAAGGCAACTGAGAAAAGCCAACCAGTGATAAACAGTGATGAACAGTGATAAAGGCGATAGTCGGCCCCATCACTGTTCATCACTTTTTCATCACTGTTCATCACCGGTTTTCTTTTCAACTAGGCTGAACCCATGTCCATCCCGCACCAGGGCCTCTGGTCCAAGGCCCCGCTCTTCCAGAACCTCACCCCGGAGCAGCTGGCCCGGGTGGGTGGCCTTCTCGCCTTCAAGCACCTGGAGCCCGGCCAGGTGCTCTTCGTGGCGGGAGAGCCCTGCATCGGCTTCTTCATCGTGCTGGAGGGCGCGATCCAGCTGCTGCGGCCCGAGGGTGATGGCCGCGAGACGCTGCTCAACCTCGTGCGGCCGCCGCAGTCCTTCGCCGAAGCGGCGCTGTTCTCCGGCGGCGATTTCCCCGCCACGGCCCGGGCCCAGGAGGCCTCTCTCGTGGCCATGATGCCCAAGGCGCCCTTCCTGGCCCTCCTGCGCAGCGATGCGGATCTCTGCCTGAAGATGCTCGAAAGCCTCGCCGCCTGGCACCACCGGCTCACCTTCCAGGTGCAGCAGCTCCGCGCCCAGGATGGCGCCGGCCGCCTGCGCCGCTGGCTCCTGGACGAAGCCGCCAAGGCACCAAACCGGGAGATCCTCCTGCGCGTGCCCAAGAAGGTGCTGGCGGCCCAGTTGGGTTTCACGCCGGAAACCCTGAGCCGCCTGCTGGGGCAGCTCAAGAAGGAGGGCGTCATCCAGGTGGAGGGGGCGAGGATTCGAGTGAAGGGGTAGCCCCTTCAGTGGCTTGAGCAGCCGGAGTAGCCATACTCGGTAGTCTGGGGTGGGCACGTGAACCTCATTTACGACACCATCGGCATTTATGCAGCCGTGGCCATGGGGGGCTTGGCGACGCTGTTCGCGCTGTCGATCCGGCCTTGGTGGGGCCGGACCTACGTCCGCGCCTGGGTCGCCTCCTTCGCCTTGATGGGGCTGGGGCTGGCCCTATTCATCTTCCCCATCCGCGAGGGAACGACCCTGGGCCTGATCCTCCTGGCCTCCCGGAACGGTTGCCTGCTCCTGGGCGCGGGCTACCAGCTTTTCGGGTGGTCTCGGGTCCTGGGTCAAAGCTGGCCCTGGACCCTCGCCTGGGGACCCGTGGCGCTGCTCCTCCCGCCTTACCTGCTCTTGGGTACCACCTACCCCCGGCGCGTGCTCATCGTCTCCCTAGTCATGGGACTCGTCGCCCTGGGGCAGGCCGTCGCCCTCCTCCGGGCCTTCCCGGGGCCCTTCCTGAGGTTGGGGGCCATGGCCCGCATGCTGTTCTCGGCCCATGGCGTCTTTTGCCTCCTGCGAGCTTTCGCCACGGGGATCGGGGGTGGTCAGGAGAGCCTTTTTCGCTGGACCGCCTACGCCTTTTTTGAGTTTTCCCTGATCTTTTCACTGCTGGCCTACCTGGAGTGGGGTTGGGTGGAGCAGTGGGAAGAGGCAGCCGCCAAGGCGGACCTTCGCTGCTGATCCCGCTGGGACCTGGGGCCTCCCGGGGGTATCCTGAATACCTGACCTCCACGGTCGGCTATGGGAGCCCCCTTGAAAGTGATCGTCGCCAAGACCGCGGGCTTTTGCTGGGGCGTGAAGCGCGCCATGGACGCGGTGCTGGAGGCCAGCGCCCGCCACGATGGCGAGAAGGTGCAGACCCTCGGGCCCCTCATCCACAACCCCCAGGCCCTGGAGCTCATCGGCAAGCGGGGCGTGGCCGTGGCCGAGTCGCCGGACAAGGTGGAGAACGGCACGGTGGTGATCCGCGCCCACGGCATCCCCATCCAGGATCTGCGCGGCCTCAAGGAGCGCCAGGCCAAGGGCGAGGTGAAGATCGTCAACGCCACCTGCCCGGAAGTGGCGAAGGTCCACAACAAGATCAAGAAGTGGAGCCCCAAGGGCTACTTCACCATCATCCTGGGCAGCCACGGGCACGCGGAGAGCGTGGCCCACCGCAGCTTCGCGGAGCACGGCTCCCGCATCGTGGCCAACATGGGCGAGGCCATGGCCCTGCCGCCGGAGGAGCTGAAGAAGGTGCTCGTGGTGGCCCAGACCACCTACACCGTGAAGGATTTCCACGACATCGTGGATTACCTGCGCGGCCGCTCCGAGGACATGGTGGTGGAGAACACCATCTGCGAGGACACCTGGACCCGCCAGGACGAGGCCAAGGCCCTGGCCCAAACGGTGGACACGGTGATCGTCGTGGGCGGCAAGGCCTCCAGTAACACGAAGCACCTCGCCGAACTGGCCCACCACTACGGCAAGCCCGTGCAGTACGTGGAAACGGCCGCGGAAATGGATCTCTCGAAGTTCACGGGCCAGGAAACCGTGGGCGTTCTGGCGGGGGCCTCCACGCCCACGTGGCTCGTGGACGAGGTCGTGGACGTGCTGGAACAGCTGGGCGATGGCCCCAGCCGCTGGCGCAGCTTCGCCCAGGCCGCCTTCGGCAGCAGCTCCTTTCTGGCCCTGGGCACGGCCTTCGCGACCGTCGGCGTGCACAGCTGGCTCGACCTGCCCCTGCGCTGGACCTACCCCGTGATCACGGCGGCCTACGTGCTGGCCATGTACCTGCTCAATCCCTATCTGGATCCCCACGGCCTCGGCGCCAAGGGGCCCGCCCGGGCCCGCTTCCTGGAGCGCAACCGCAAGGCCCTCGTGGGCACGGCCCTCGTCGCCATGCTGGTGGCCCTGGGCCTCGCGGGTTGGGTGGGCTTGAAGGCCCTGGCCGTCATGGCCTTCGCCACCACCCTCGGCCTCGTCTACAAGCTGCAGACGTCGAAGGGCTTCAGCCTCCGCCGCATCCCCGGCAGCAAGGATTTCGTGGTGGCCGCGGCCCTCGGCACGGTCACGGTGATGATGCCGGTGTGGCAGGAGGGCGCCCCCTGGAACCTCCGCGCCTTCGCCGCCCTCTTCCTCATTGGCACCCTGGCCTTCGCCCGCACGGTGATCTACGACATCCGCGATATGCAGAACGATCAGGTGCTGGGCAAGGAGACCCTGCCCATCGCCATCGGCAAGCGCGGGGCCAAGCTGGTGCTGGCCGCCCTGCTCGGCACCCTCGTGATGGGCACGGTGTGGCTCACCTTCCAGAACCGGCACATGGGCCACCCCTTCCTCATCGCCCTCGTGCTGGTGCTCTGCACCTCCTATCCCCTCGTTTACCTCTGGGCTTACCACGAGCGTTTCACCACCGGGAAGCACCGCCTGGAACTCAGCGTGGAGCTGAGCTTTTACCTGGTGGGCCTCCTGGCCCTCGTCTGAGGCCAGGAGCGTGTCCAAGAAACCCATGGGAGCCGCGGGACTCGCGGATCGTTGGACGGCCCCCTTCGTCCACCGCGCCCTGCTCGGCCTCCTCGTCCTCGGGGCGGGCGTGGGCCTGCTCGGGGAACGGAACGTGATGAACTTCCTCCCCCGGGCCTCCTTCCATGAAGGGCGCTGGCTGGGGAGCCCCTGGTTCATCGGCGCCATGGCCCTGGCGGCGCTATCGGGCTGGTTCCAGGCGCTGCGGGATCCCGAGCCCCATTGGGCCCGCCGCTGCCTCCAGCTCGCGCCCCTGGTGCTGCTAGTGGGCCTGGTGACGAGCCGGCTGCTTGGGGTGCGGGTGCCGGTGGACCTGCGTGTGGGCGGCACCAGCGAACCCATCCTGGCCGCGGGGGGACTGCGCCTGCGGCTGGAGGCCCTGAAAACGGATCCCCGGCCCCCGGCCTTCAAACTGGCGGCCTATACGCGGCCCGATGGGTTGGGTGGCTTTGAAGCGGAACCCCGTTCCCTATCTGAAAAGGCGGGCATCGAAGGCCGGATCCCGGGAACCGCGCTGCGCTATCAGGTCGAGTCGATCATCCCCCACGGCCTGCCCAACGGCGCCATGGTGGATGACCCCGCGAGCTCCGAGAACCCCGCGTTGCACGTGTTGCTGGGCCTGAGCCAGCCCAATCCCCTGGAGGGCTTCCTCCTGGCGCGGGATCCGCGCCGAGCCCGCTTCGATGAACCCGGGGGCCGCTTCGCCGTGGTGTTCCAGGAGCGCTTCGATGGCGCCACCCTCGCGGCCTTGAAGGCCAAGCCGCCCGCCCGGGAACAGCTCGTGCTCACGGTGCAGGGCAGCTCCATCGCGCACGAGGCCCGCGTGGGCAGCACCTGGCAGCTGCCTTCCTTCAGCTTGGAGGTGGAGGCCCTCTATCCGGATTTCGTGGCCAAGCCCGGAGCCGATCGGCAGCCCCGCTTCGGCACCCGCTCCGCCGCGCCCCTGAATCCCTGGGTGCAGGTGCGGCTGCGCCAGCCGGGCGGCGCCAGCGCCTTGCTGATGCTGGCGGCCCACCCGCCGGCGGATCCCTCCTACGCGGGGTACCTGCGGGAGGTCCTGCCCCCGGGCGTGGAGCTGCGCTACGTGCGGGAGGGCGAGGATCCCGTGGATCGCTTCGTGCTCTTCACCCTCGCCGACGCCCGGGTGCGCCTCGTGGTGGGCGGGAAGGTGCTCCGCGAGGCGCCCCTGGAATTCCGCAAGCCCTTCACGGTGGCCCCGGGGCTCAGCGCCACGCCCCTGGAGGTCTTCCCCCGGGCCCGCTTCGAGGAGGACTGGCAGCCCCATCCGGATCCCGTGCAGGCCACCCGCTATGAGAACCCCGTGGCGAAGGTGAAGGTCTCGGACCTCGCGAAGGGCACGACGGAGACCCACTGGCTGGCCGCGCGGGGGCCCCAGGGCCCAAGGCCCGTGGCCTACCGGGGCGGGGCCCTGGCCCTGCTCTTCAAGAAGCGCGAACCCGAGCCGGAGCAGGTGCACGCCACCCTCAGCCTCGTGGATGCGGCGGGCGAAACCCGCGCCCAGGGCGCGGTGGACGTGGGCGAACCGCTCCGCCCCTCGCCGATGGGCCTCCTCTCCGTGCGTGCGGACTGGGAGACCTCCAATGATCCCGCCGCCTTCCGGGCGCTGGTGGTGCGCGATCCCGGGCGGCCGATCCTCCTGTTCGGCCTGATGCAGCTCGGGCTCGGCCTGGTGGGCCTGCTCTTCCGCCGTACGGGCCAGTCCAATTGGGTCCAACGGCGCTAACCTGGGATCCATTTCCCAGGAGAAATCCCATGAAGCTCAAGAGCCTCGCCATCCTCTCCCTCGCCGTCCTCATGGGCGGCATCGCCGGCTACGCGGCCGCGGGCGCCACCTACCAGAAGACGGGCCTGGTGAAGGAAGTCGGCAAGGACACCTTCACCCTCGACCTCGGCAAGGACGGGGAGTGGCGCTTCTACACCGATGGCGGCACCAAGGGCGGCGACGCGGTGAAGGCGGGCCAGAAGGTGACCGTCACCTACAAGCAGATCGCCACGAACATCGAAGCCAAGAAAAAATGAGGGTTTGAACCACCAAGACACCAAGGCCGCCAAGACAAGGCAAATTCCCAAATTGGTTTTTCTTGGTGATCTTGGTGTCTTGGTGGTTCGGCTTGAGTTCCCCGTGGAGTTTCCATGCGCTTCCTGATCGCGATTCTGCTGAGCCTCCCCACCTGGGCCCAGGATCTCGCCTTCACCCGGACGGGGAAGGGGCCGGGCCTCGTCCTGATCCATGGGTTCGCGGGCAATCGCGGGGTTTGGAAGGACACCGCGAAGGCGCTCTCCGCCAAATTCACGGTGCTGGCGGTGGATCTGCCCGGCTGCGGCGAGAGCCCGGCCCTGCCGCCCGGCCAGGTGGATTTCGGGGCCGTGGCGGATCAGGTGGCCAAGCTGGGGCGTCGTGAATTGGAGGGCTCCTTCGTCGTGGTGGCCCACAGCATGGGCGGCCTGGTGGCCCTGCGCATGGGCAGCCGGCATCCCGAGAGCGTGCGCGGCCTCGTCTTCCTGGATTCGCCCCTCAGGCCCATGGAGGGCGTGGGCGCGGACGCCCTGGCGAAGGCCCTGGAGACGGATGTGCAAAGCACCTTCCGCGCCCGCTATGGCCGCTTCGCCGCCTCGCCTGAGCAGCTGGATCGCGTGGCCGCCGAGGCCGCCCGCATTCCCGGGCCCGTGCTGGCGGGCTACACCCGGGGCCGCATGGTCGGCAATGACGTGGATGCAGCCCGGGTGCTCTGCCCCGTCCTGCTCATCGCCTCGCCCAACCTCCTGCCCGCGGGCACCCAGCCCGAGACGGAAGCCCGCAGCGCGGGCTACGGCCCCTTCCGCACCCTCCAGGTGGTGCGGCTGGCGGGGGTGGGGCACTGGATCATGTGGGATGAGCCCCGGCTCGTGCACCGGGCCATCACCGAGTTCGTCGGCAATCTGGGGAAGCCTTGATGACCCGGAGGTGGATCCTCGTCACCGGCTGCTCCACGGGCATCGGGCGCCACCTCGTGGGGGCCCTGCGCCGCAGGGGCTGGGGCGTGGTGGCCACCGCGCGGAGGCCGGAGACCCTGGCGGATCTGCCCCCGGGTGAAGATCTCCGCGTGCTCGCCCTGGATGTGTGCGACGCGGCCTCCATCGCCGCCGCGGTGGAGGCCTGCCGTGATTTGCGCCTGATCGGATTCGTGAACAACGCGGGCTACGGGCAGATCGGCCCCCTCGAACTGCTCACGGAGGATGAGCTGCGGCGTCAATTCGAGACGAACGTCATCGGCCTCCACGCGGTCACCCGGGCCTTCCTGCCCCTGATCCGCAAAAACGCCGCGCGGGGTGAGGGCCGTGTGGTGCAGGTGTCGTCGATGCTCGGGCGCCTCTCGATTCCCTTGGCGGGGGCCTACAACGCCAGCAAGCACGCCGTCATCGCCCTGGCGGAATCCCTGCGGCTGGAGATCGGGGACGAGATCCCCGTGCTCCTGGTGGAACCCGGCGCCATCCGATCCGAGTTCCGGGAGACCCTCACGAAAGCCTGGGGGGATCTGCCCGAGCGGGCCAAGGGCACGCCCTTCGAAGCGGTCCTCCGCCGCTACATGGAGAAGCGCAAGGAGCTCAGCGAAGCCCACGCCTACGACGCGGGCCAGTGCGCGGAGCGGATCGCCCGGGCCATCTCCGCCGCCCGTCCGCCCCGCCGCCTCACCATCGGGAAGGATGCCTTCTGGGCCGGGAAGGCCAAGGCCATCCTGCCCGCCTTCCTCTGGGAGCGCCTCCTGCGCCGGGCCTATGGGCTTCGCTGAAGAGCTGGAGGCGCGGGGCTGGGCGAGGGTGCCGGAAGGGCTGGGGGAAGCCGCGCTGGCGGAACTCGTCCGGCTCCTGCCCATGCTCGCGGTTCCCTCGCGGCGGCCCGTGCCCCTCGGGCCGCTGAATGCCTGGTTGGCGGGCACGGCACTGCCGGGCCTCATGGCCGGATTGCTGGGGCCCGGCGCCCGGCCCACGCGGGCCCTGCTCATGGCCAAGGGGCCCGGCCAGGAATGGGCCATCGAATGGCACCGCGACACCACCTTCGCCGTGGCGGAACCCCGCGAAGTGCCGGGCTTCGATGGCTGGGTGAACAAGGGGCCCTTCTACCAGGTGCAGGCTCCGCTGGAGCTGGTGGGCCTCATCCGCACCCTGCGCATCCA
Source organism: Acidobacteriota bacterium (assembly GCA_016192145.1). Taxonomy (GTDB): domain Bacteria; phylum Acidobacteriota; class Holophagae; order Holophagales; family Holophagaceae; genus JAFDVN01. The sequence goes on from JACPUT010000018.1 coordinate 73,134, forward strand.
CCTGGATGACGCGGGATTGGAGCAGGGACCGCTGCTCGTGCGTTCCGGGTCCCATGCCGGGGAAGGAGCGCCCGCCTTGGCCGTGCCGGCCCTGCGGGGTGAGGTTCTGGCCATGAATCCGCTGCTGCTCCACGCCTCCGAGGTGCCCCGCGACCTTTCTCCCCGGCGCGTGTTGCATATCGAATGGGCCGCCTTCGATTTGCCTGGCGGTCTGAGGTGGGGCTGGTTCTAGGCGGTGGGAACGGAGAATCCGACTGAGGGGCTCATGATGTCCGTCACCGTTCCGGGGCCGAAATTCTTAGAGCCCGCTCCTCCCCGGAGGCGGGGAAGTCGGTGGGCGATTTCATCGATCCAGCCACCCGGTGGCTGCATTCAGGGGCGGATTCGTGATGCCGCGCCAGAGGAGATTTGAAATGCCCAATCCCATGAACCCCGGAAAGAAGTCCCCCACCCCGAAGCCGGAGAAGCAGGCGGATAAGCCGAAGACCGGAACCTCCTGGGGCAGCCCTGGGCTCCCGAAATCCGAGCCGGCCAAGAAGCCCGCCGAGCCCCCCAAACCCATCGGCAGCCCGAAGAAATAGGCGGGCGGCCCTGGCCTTGGAATGGATCCCCTTCCTGGTCGGTTGAACGGGCGGCCAGGAAGGATTGCCGGATTGGAACCCCTCCCCATATCGATTGAAGGAGCTGCATCATGCTCATCCGCGAACTTTCTCCGACCTACGTGGCGTCCTGCCATCCCGATACGGCCCTCTCCGAAGCGGCCACCCTGATGCGAGAGCACGATTGCGGCATCCTGCCCGTCGTCGATGGTGCATACAAGGTCCTGGGTGTGCTCACGGATCGGGATATCTGCATGGCGGTGAGCTCCCGCGATGTCCTGGCTTCTGAATTGCGAGCCCGGGACGTGATGTCCACGACGATTCACACCATCGCCGCAGGAGATACGGCGGCCCAGGCGTTGAGGGTCATGCGCAAGCACCACGTTCGCAGGCTTCCCATCACGGCGCCGGATGGCGTGCTGGAGGGCATCGTCTCCTTGAACGATCTCTTCCTCGCAGCCAGGCCCGTTGGGGGCAACCAGCCGATGTCACCCTCCTACGAGGACCTCATCCAGACCATGAAGGCGATCTGCAGCCATCCGTCCGCTCCTACCTCGAAAGCCGAAGGGGGATTGGCCCACATCTGAACCCGAAGGGTGCTGGGTGGTGGGAAGTGCTTGGCTTCCAATGGCCTTGGGAGGGGCCTCACCTGCTTCCGGGGCGTTCCATTCACCGGAGGCGGGAGGGGAGATCCTCCACCGCCACGAGAGGCCCCGCCCGGGGTGCCATGCCATCCGGGCGGAATTTGGCCATGCCTTTCAGGGTGGGGATATCCAACAGCCTGACCACCGGGAAGGTGCTGCGGATGAGGCCCATATCCGTGAGGAGTTTGAACCCCCGGGAAACGGCCGCGCGAGTGCAGCCGATGTGGAGTCCAAGCTCGCCTTGGTCCTCCTGGAATTCCAGAAGCGAAGTCCCAGGGCGCCGCTGATGCTCCGTGAGGAGCACCCTCGCCAGGCGTTCCGGCACCGTCTGCAAGCTCAAGCCGTGGGCCACGTCCATGAGGTGGCGCACCCGGGTGCCGAAGTGGTGCAGCACCGCGTCGATGCCCGCCGCCTCCGTCAAGGCCCAGTGTTTGAACTCATCGCCGGGAATGAAGAAGCCCCGGCTCCTCCGGAGGCTGCGAACGGAAAAGGAGGAAGGTCGGCCTTCAAAATAGGGAACGATGCCCGCGACTTCGCCCGGTTTCAGGAATTCCAAGATCTGCGGGTTCCCCCGGGCATCGAAGTGCATGACCTTCCACTCCCCTTCGACCAGCTGGAAGAGCCCTCCCACGAACTCATCCTGCTGGTAGATGGCGGCGTTATCCGCGTAGGTTCTGACTTCCTTGATGCGGTCCAGCCGATCCCACAATTCGGGGGGCAGGGATTCAAACAAGCTGAGCCCGTTGGAATCGGGGCAGTTCAATAGGTGGGACTGAGGTTGAGACATCCACTCACCCCTTTATGGGGAGGTTTGACATTTCCGGAGGGGCTAATCCGCAGAAATCATTTTTGAAAACAAGGAAGTGGTCAGACGCTTTGCCATCCACTTCCACCTGCCCGGGAAATCCCAGGCGACGCTCCCCCAAACATAGGGCCAACCGCCTGGTGGACCACCCTGGGGCTGGAAGTTCTCGCACGCGGGAGGGGTGACTTTGAATCCCCATTCCGAGGTTCATTTCGGACCCCTGAATCGAGCCCCCGGGGGGTCCCCTCGGGGCATGGGCGATCAGCCCGATCATGATTTCAGTCACTACCGTGGAAACCCATATTGGCCGGGCCTTCACAGAGGGGGGGTCATGATCGTCCGCGACATCTGTTCACGAAAAGGGATTTCCTGCCATTTGGATACGACCCTCGCCGAGGCCGCCGAGCTGCTCGGGGATCATGAGGGAGAGGCCCTCCCCGTGGTGGACGGCTCCAACAAGGTGGTCGGGGTCATCACCGATCGGGATATCGTCCTGGCCTTGGCGGCGCGAAAGGAGAAGGCCGCCAGGTTGCCGGCCCGGGATGTGATGACGGCGCCGGCCCATGGCGTCCACCCCGATGATTCGGTGGCCCTTGCGATGCGGTACATGCGGCAGTACCAGATCCGGCGCATTCCCGTGGTGGATGGCCTGGGGAACCTCCTGGGTCTGCTCTCCATGAACGACCTCATCCTCCAGGCCCAGGAGGACCTGCCGGGCAGCCCGCCCAGCCTTCCCTATGGCGAGGTCATGGAAACCCTCAAGATCCTCATCGCCCATCGGGAGAAGCGATTGAAACGGAAGCCTCACCTCGTGCACGCCTGATCGCGGGATGCCGCATCCTCTCAATGGGACTGGGGGGCAACCAGCTTCGGTTCGAGGTAATCCAGGGTGGTTTGGAGGGTGGACAGCCGCGCGTAATCGGCCTCGGGCACGCTGATGCCCAGCTGCTGGTGGATGGCGAGGATGAAGGCGTAGAAGTCCACGCTGTCGAGATCCAGCTCCTCGCGAATCGGCCATTCGTCCCTCCATGTGGAGAGGTCCGCCTCCGGGGCGAGGTGGCCGAGGAGCCTCAGGAGTTCGGCGCGCAGCCCCTCGCGGTTCATAACGCCTCCGGCGTCTGGAGGAGGCGATCCATGGCCGCGAGCAGCAGGCCACCGCGGTGCCCGTCGCTGACGCGGTGATCGGCCGATAGGGTGGCCGTGGCCGTGAGCCGCGGTTCCAGCCGACCCTGCACCACCCAGGGGCGCTCCACCACCCTGCCGAGGCCCACCAGGGCCACCTGGGGCGGGTGGATCACGCCGAAGACGGCCTCCACGCCACGATCCCCGAGGCTCGTCACCGTGATGGTGGGGTCGGTGAGCTCCGAACCGCGCAGGCCCCCGGATCGGGCACGGGTGACCAGATCCGTCATGCGCCGGTTGAGGTCCGCCAGGCTGGCTTGATCCGCATCGTGCAGCGCCGGGGCGATGAGGCCCCCATGGCGCAGGGAGACGGCGATGCCCAGGTGGACACGGGGGCTGGGTCGGAAGGCACCCGCTTCCCAGAACCCATTCAGCTCCGGGACTTCCCTCAGCCCGAGCGCCGTGGCCTTCAGCAGCAGGGCCCCCAGCAGAAGCCGTTCCTCCAGGGGAAGGGAGGCGTTGGCCTTCGCCAGCCACAGCGCGGCGGGCCCCAGATCCAAGGTGTGCGAGAGGTAATAGTGGGGGATCTCCCGCTTGCTCCGGCTCATGGCCGTGGCGATGGCCTGCCGCATGCGCTGGGCGCGATCCTCCGCTGGTGGGGGAGGGGGCGGGGGTGCGGGGGTGGCCTGTCCCAGGTCTTCCAGCTGGATTCTGCCCTGGGGGCCGGTGCCATGGATGCTGGCGAGGTCCAGCGCCAGTTCCGAGGCGCGCTTGCGCGCGGCCGGGGTGGCCATCACGCGGGTGGCGGGGGCCCTGGCCTCGGGGGCACGGGTTGGAATCTCGGCATCGCCGGTGGTGCGGAGCGTGGCCAGCACGGTACCCACGGGAACCTTCTCGCCCGGCGGAACGAGCACCTGCTCCAGCACGCCCTCCGTGAAGGATTCCACCTCCACGGCGGCCTTGTCCGTTTCCACATCGACGATGATCTCGCCCTTGGCCACGGCCTCACCGGGGCGTTTGCGCCAAGCCACGACCTTTCCGCGGTCCATGTCCGCCCCGAGCTTGGGCATGCGGAACTCATACATGGTGCCCCACCAGTTCCTGGGCGGCGGCGAGGATGTCCTCCACCTGGGGCAGGGCGGCCCGCTCCATGTGGATGGCGTAGGGCATGGGCACTTCCTTGGAACAGACGCGCAGGACGGGGCCATCCAGGAGGTCGAAACCCTGTTCCTGGATGCGGGCCGCGACCTCGGCCGCGAAGCTGCCCGTGCGCCAGGCCTCGTCCACGATGGCGGCCCGGTGGGTCCGCGCCACGGAGCCCAGCACCGTGTCCATGTCCAGGGGCCGCAGCATGCGGAGGTCCACCACCTCGGCGTCGACCCCTTCCTGGGCGAGGCGCTCGGCCGCTTGCAGGGTCTTGGGCAGGGATCCGCCGAAGGTGATGAGGGTGAGATCCCGCCCGTCCCTGCGAATGGCCGCGCGGGAGAGGTCCACGGGGGATTCGTCGAGGGTCCCCTCCATGGGGTAGAGCGTGGCGTGTTCGAAGATGAAGACGGGATCGGGTTCCAGCAGGGCCGCTTGCAGCATGCCGAAGGCGTCGGTCACCGTGGCGGGTACGGCCACGCGGATGCCGGGGATGTGGGCATACCAACCCTCGAGGCTATGGGAGTGCTGGGCGGCCATCTGGCGTCCGCCGCCGGTGGCCATGCGCACCACCAGGGGCACGCCGATCTGGCCGCCGGACATGTGGCGGAGCGTGGCCGCGTTGTTCACCACCTGATCCAGGGCCAGGAGGCTGAAATTGATGGTCATGACCTCCACGATGGGCCGCACGCCGCCGATGGCGGCGCCGATTCCCGCACCCACGAAGGCGGATTCCGAAAGTGGGGTGTCCCGCACACGCTCGGGGCCGAACTCCTCCAGGAGCCCCTTGCTCACGGCGAAGGCGCCGCCGTAGCGGCCCACGTCCTCCCCCATGAGAAAGACCTTCGGATCCCGTTGCAGGGCCAAGCGCAGCGAGGCCCGGATGGCTTCACGGTAGGTGGTCGTCGTGCCCATGGGGTCCTCCGGATCCAACGGCGCCCTCCGGGCGGGTGCCCGATCGCGATCCGCGGGGGGCTTCCCTGGTGTTCACGGGAGGGCCTCCTGCAACTGGGGCGCGGCCACCACGTGGCGCAGCAGCTCTTGGGTGGACTCCAGGGGGCTCGCCTCGGCGAAGGCCACGGCCGCCGCGATTTCCTCCTGGATCTCGGTTTCCATCCGACGCAGATCCGCCTCGGTCAGGCCCTCCTCCAGTTTCAGCCAGGCGGAAAGGGTGCCGATGGGGTCCTTCGCCTTCCAGGCCTCCACTTCATCCTTGGTCCGGTAAAGCTCGGGATCGGCGGTGGAGTGGGCGCGGAATCGGTAGGTGCGGGCCTCCAGGAAGAAGGGCTCACCCAGGCGCACCACGTCGACGGCCCGTCGGGTCGCGGCGAACACCGCCTCCACGTTCATGCCATCCACGACTTCCGATGCCACCCCATAGCCCCGGGTCTTGTGGTGGAGGTCCGTCTGGGCCTGATGCCGTTCGAGCCCGGTGCCCATGGCATAGAGGTTGTTCTCGCAGAGGAACAGCACGGGCAGCTTCCAGAGCGCGGCCAGGTTCATGGCCTCGTGGAACTCCCCTTCGGCCACGGCCCCATCGCCGAAGAAGCAGGCCGTGACGTTGGTTCGGCCCAGCAGTTGGTCGGCCAAGGCGAGGCCCACCGCCACGGGGATGCCGCCGGCCACGATGGCGTACCCCCCATAGAAGCGGCGGGAAGCGTCGAACAAGTGCATGGAGCCGCCCCGGCCATGGCTGCAGCCCGTGGCCTTGCCATACATCTCGGCCATGATGGCGCCCATGTCCATGCCCCGGGCGAGGGCATGGCCGTGTTCCCGGTAGGTGGAGACGACCGCGTCCTCGGGCCGCAGCGCGTGCATGGCACCCACGGCCACGGCCTCCTCGCCGATGTAGAGGTGGAGGAAGCCCCGGATGAAACCGGCACTGTAGGCTTCGGCGCAGCGTTCCTCGAAGCGGCGGATCCGCAGCATCTCCTTGAGCATGGCTTGGGGAGAGGGGTCCATTCAGGCCTCCAGGGTGGACGTGTCGCCTTCGGGCAGGCCCAATTCACGGGCCTTCAGCAGGCGCCGCAGGATCTTGCCGCTGCGGGTGCGGGGGAGTTTGTCGAGGAAGGCGATCTCCTTGGGGGCGACGGCGGCGCCCAGCCTTTTTCGGCCGTAGCCGAGCAGATCCTCCCCCAGGGTTTCCGTGGGGAGGTAGCCATCCTTGAGCGTGACGAAGGCCTTCACCAACTCGAACGCCACGGGATCGGGCTTGCCGATGACGCCCACCTCCGCCACGGCCGGGTGCTCCATGAGCACGCTTTCCACCTCGAAGGGGCCCACGAGGTGGCCAGAGGATTTGATGACGTCATCCTTCCGGGCGACGAACCAGAAATAGCCATCGGAATCGCGCCGGGCGAGGTCGCCGCTCAGGTACCAGCCATCTTTGAAGCAATTGAAGTAGCGCTTGGGCTCGTTCCAGTAGGCCCGGAACATGGAAGGCCACCCGGGCCTCAGGGCCAACTCGCCTTCCTGCCCGGCGGCGGCCACGCTCAGGTGCCCATCGGGGGTTTCCACCACGATGGCCGCCTCCACGCCCGGAAGGGGCTTTCCCATGGATCCGGGGCGGATATCCATGGCGGCGTAGTTGGCCACCATGATTCCGCCGGTCTCCGTCTGCCACCAATTGTCATGGAAGGGTCGGCCAAAGGCCTCCTTGCCCCACAGCACGGCCTCGGGGTTGAGGGGCTCGCCCACGCTCGCGAGGAAGCGCAGCCTGGGGTAAGTGCGCGTTTTCACCAAGGCGGTGCCGGCCTTCATGAGCATGCGGATGGCCGTGGGTGCCGTGTACCAGACGCTCACCCCCTGGGTGGAGAGGATGTCGAGCCAGCGCCGGGCATCGAAGTCCGCTTCGTCCACTAGGCTCGTCACCCCATGGGCCAGGGGCGCGAGGATTCCGTAGGAGGTGCCCGTGACCCAGCCGGGATCCGCGGTGCACCAGTAGATATCATCAGGGTGGAGGTCCAGGGCCAGCTTGCCGGTGGCGTAATGGGCGACCAGGGCTTGGTGAATGTGGAGCGCGCCCTTGGGGGTGCCGGTGGTGCCGCTGGTGAAGTGGAGCAGCGCGGGATCATCCGGGAAGGTGGGGCCCACCTGGAAATCTCCGGCAGCTGACTGCATCAGGGATTCCAGGGCCAGGGTCCTGGCGCCCGGCGCTTCCTCCCATCCCGTGAGCAGCACGAATTCCAGCAGGGGGAGCTGCTCCCGGATGGGGGCGATCTTCCGCCGGAAGAGGGCCGGCGTGGTGATGAGCAGCCGGGCCCCGCCAAGGCCCAAACGGGTGCGCACCGGTTCGGGGCCGAAGGCGGAGAAGAGGGGGCAGAACACGGCCCGCCGCTTCAGGGTTCCCAGGGCCGTGAGGTAGAGCTCAGGCACCCGGCCGAGGAGGGTGAACACGCGTTCGCCCTTGAGTATCCCGAGGTGGGTGAGCACGTTCGCGAAACGATTGGAGAGCTCCATCAACTGGTCGAAGGTGAGATCCCTGGGGGGGCGGTCGGGGCTCAGGAATCGCAGAGCCACCTTGGTGCCCCTCCCCTCCAGCACATGCCGATCAACGACGGCCTCACCCATGTTGGTGAACCCGCCCAGTTCCGCCTGGGCGGAGGGCCAGTTGAAATCCCGCCGGGCCGCTTCGTAATCGATGAGGTTCGGCGGAAGGCCCCAATCCCGGGGCGCCTTGGAGAGTTCGCTCTGGGCCACGGGCCCCCCTTTCGCGAACGTGAGGTCTGCCACCAAGGTCCTCCCCGGGGTACCCGGCGCAACCGAGGGAGGCAGGGCCCGTCGAGGCGAAACGCTGGAACCCAATGCAGGACTTGGAATTCCGCATATCCGACTGCCGGGCTCATGATTGCGATCACCCCGAAACAGACCTATCTTTCGACCGCCTTCCCTGGCGCCGAGGGAAGGGTGTCCTTGACGGCTTTCCTTGCCGCGTTGCGGCCTGAAATTCGAGATTCCATCGAATCGCTTTTCCCCTTGGTCCGATGGATGCGCGATGGCTTCAGCGCCCCTTCTTCCCCCAAAGGAGTTCCCCATGAGCAATCTGCTGGTACACCGACCCACTTCCCTCCGAACCCCCCTGACGGAAGGGCTCGATCCGTTCACCTCCATGAACCGGCTCCTCAATTGGGACCCTTTTCAGGAAATGTTCGGAATGACCTTTCCACGTTCCCTGAGCCGGCTTTCAGAATCGGGGATGGCCTTGATTCCTCCCCTGGAGGCCAAGGAGACGCCCACGTCCTTCGTGTTCAAGGCGGATCTCCCGGGCATCAAGGAAGAGGATGTGGATGTCTCGATTTCCGGGAACCGGTTGAGCCTCAGTGGTAAGCGCGAGGCCGAAACCCGTGAGGAGGGTGAGACCTATCTCACCTATGAGCGCAATTTCGGCGCCTTCAACCGCACTTTCACCCTTCCGGAGTTGGTTGATACGGACAAGGTGAATGCGGAGTTGAAGGAAGGCGTGCTCACCATCACCCTGCCCAAGGTCCCCGAGGCCCGGGCGAAGGCGATCAAGGTGAAGGAAATCAAATAGGACGAATGGCTTCCGCAGAATGTGACCGGAGGAGCCAGCCATGAGCGAATTGTTCACCCGATACATCCACCTCCCGCCCCGGATTCAGGAAGAGCGGCATGTCGGCCCGTTGGGCCGGGCCGGGTTGAAACCCGTTCCCCGGATCAAGGGATGGCATCGCGCCTTCCAGCCGGCCTTGGAAGTTGCAGACGCTCCAAACTGCTATTTGGTGCGGTTGGATCTCCCTGGTGTTCGACGAGAGGACCTGGAGGTCACCGTCCAAGGTGAGGAGCTGGTCATCCAGGGCTGCAGGAATCCGGAACCCGGCCACGAGGGCCCCTGGCGTGGGGAACGGGGATTTGGCAATTTCACGCGCAAGGTGCAGTTGCCTGAGCACGTAGATTCCAATCGCGTGGAGGCGGTCTTGAATTCGGGTGTATTGACGCTCACGGTGCCCAAGTGGCAGCCCATGACGCCCCGAAAGGTCAGGGTGGGGCATCAGAGGCGCTTCATCCACTTCGGCTCCTGACATCGGTGCGGGCCGCCTACCGGTCAGGGCGGCCCATCCTCCTTTTTTTCGAAGGTCGGTTGCGATGGTCATGACTCATCCAGGTCTGTGGATCGCCGGGGAACGCCAGGTGCTGATCCCCTGCGGGCCCGTGGAGCTGGAAGGCACCTTATCGCTTCCCCCCCGAGCGGAGGGGCTCGTCCTCTTCGCCCATGGCAGCGGAAGCGGCCGTCATAGCCCCCGCAACCAGTTCGTGGCCCGGTTTCTCCAGAAGGGGAGCCTGGGAACCCTGCTCTTCGACTTGCTCACGCCTCATGAAGAGCGGATCGATGATGCCACCCGCGAATTTCGTTTCGATCTCGACCTGCTCGCCCAACGACTGATGGCCGCGGTCCGATGGGCCGCCCAGGAGCCGAGTACGCGGTTCCTGCCCTTGGGGTTGTTCGGTGCGAGCACGGGAGCCGCGGCGGCCTTGAGGGTCGCCGCGGAGCCTGGGGTCCGGATCGACGCGGTGGTGAGCCGGGGAGGGCGCCCGGACTTGGCGGAGGATGCCCTCCCAAATGTCAAGGCGCCCACTCTGCTCATCGTGGGTGGGTTGGATGGCGAGGTGATTCGGATGAACCGCTCGGCCCTTGGTCAGATGAGCCGATGCAAGCGGGAACTCCGAATCGTGAATGGGGCAACCCACCTCTTCGAGGAACCTGGAGCCCTGCGGGTCGTGGCGGGCCATGCCTCGGAATGGTTCCGGACGCACCTCGGATCGCAGGGAGGGGAGCCATGATCACCCCCTATCACAACCGGGTGGAGGCCGGGCATGTGCTGGCCTTGGCCTTGAAAAGTTTCAGAAACCGAATGGATGCCATCGTCCTGGGATTGCCCCGGGGCGGCGTGCCGGTGGCATATCAGATCGCGGAAGCCTTGCACCTTCCCTTGGATGTCCTGGTGGTCCGGAAACTGGGGTTGCCGGGGCAGGAGGAACTGGCCATGGGGGCCTTGGCCCAAGGCGAGGGAATCGTATTCAATCCCGATGTCCTCGATTCCTACCACCCGGGCACCCGGGAAATCGAGCGGACGGTCCAGCGGGAGCAGCGTGAACTGCGCCGTCGGGAGTTGGCCTACCGAACGGGCAAACCGCCGTTGGATGTGAAGGGGCTCACGGTCATCCTGGTGGACGATGGCCTGGCCACGGGAGCCACGATGCGGGCCGCCGTGCAGGCCCTTCGCAAGCAGGAGCCCGCCGCCATCGTGGTCGCGGTTCCAGTGGCGCCCCCCGACACTTGCATGGAGCTGGAGCGGGAAGTGGATCAGCTCGTATGCCCCAAGCGGCCCCCCTACTTCTCCGCCATCGGCCAGTGGTATGAGGATTTCGGACAAACCAGCGATGAGGAGGTTCTCGCCCTATTGAGTCATTCGGAGGTTCATTGATCCAGATCCGCGCCGTTCCCTGAAACGGGTCGGTGCACGCGGTTCGGCGGAGGTTCCCATGCGTTGGAAATCCGCAAGACCTGCAAGCCCCCCGGGAAGGGACTCCCTGGTGGAGCGGATGCTCGCCTTCATGGATGCGGTGCCCTACCGGTGGGCGCTGATCTATGCCGTGATCGCAGGGGTGGGAGGTTGGCTTTCGGATTGGTACATGTCCGAGATGCAGATCCCGCGCCACCTCTACCTTTTCGCCATGGTGAAGAACGGGGGGTTCGTCCTCCTGACCGCGGGTCTGCTCTACCTCCTGCTGAGGCGCGAGGTGCGGGTGCTCCAAACCATCAACCGCACCCTCCAGGAAGAGCGGGTATTCAATCAAGCCCTGCTGCAGAGCCTTTCGGAGGGGATCGTGGCCACGGCCCGGGATGGATCGGTCTGCGTGTTCAACCGCGCCGCGAAGGAGCTGCTGGGATCTCCGGAGGCGCTGGTGGAAGGTCGGGAGGGTCGGTTCTTCAAGGCGGATGGCGTCACCCCCCTGAATCCTCCCGATGGCCCCATGGCCCGCGCCCGGCGTGGCGAAACGGTTCACGAACTGGAAATGGTGCTCCGGTCCCCCGGCGCCCCGCCCAGGGTGCTGCTCGCCCATGCGGGCCCCATCCGCTTGGCCGATGGCCAACTCCTGGGTGCCGTGGTTGGGTTGCTGGACGTGACGGAAATGAAGTTCTACGTCCACAAGGCCTTTCACGATCCGCTCACGGAGCTGCCCAATCGAGCCCTGTTGCTTGACCGCCTCACCCAAGCGCTGCGGTCCTTGGAGCGGCGGCCTCGGACCCTCGCATTACTCTTCCTGGATCTGGATGAGTTCAAGCCTGTCAACGACCTCAGGGGCCATGGGGTGGGCGATCAAGTGCTGGTGGAAGTCGGAGTCAGGCTCTCGGAGTGCCTGCGACCGGAGGACACGCTGGCCCGGATGGGAGGCGACGAGTTCATCCTCCTGCTGGATGAGATTGAGAATTCCATGGCGGCCCTGAAGGTCGCCCACCGGGTCGCGGAACTCATCGCCCGGCCCTTCCTGATCGAAGGGGAGGAAATCCGGATCTCCGCGAGCGTGGGTGTGGCCCTCACGCGGGCTCCCATGGCTCCCAGCCGGTTCCTGCACCAGGCCGATCTGGCCATGTATTCCGCCAAGCGCTCGCCCACGAAGGGCCGGTGCGAGCTCTTCTTGGCTGAGGTCCATGGGGAACCGGAAAGCCCCGGGGAGGTGCCCTGATGTCCGACCACGCGCGCTGGGCGGGCAACCGCCGGGTGTTTGAACGCCGGGGGTGGCGGTGGGGACCCGTCGCCGTCGCCATGGCCCGACCTTTGGATGGCGGCTTTGTGCCGCGGCGCCCGGAAGCCCGCCGCATGGACTTGACCATCCGGAAGGGCCCTTGGGCCTTCCTGAGAGGGACGGCATGGCCGGTGCTGCTGTCGACTCCGATCATCTATGGGGCGATCTTTCCCGCGCTGCTGCTCGATCTCTACGTCGGGCTCTATCAGCTCATCTGCTGTCCGATCTACGGCATTCCCCGGACCAAGCGCAGCGATTACCTGATCCTGGACCGGGCGAAGCTGCCCTACCTCAACCTGTTCGAAAGGGCCGGGTGCTTGTACTGCAGCTATTTCAACGGGATGGTCGCCTACGTGCAGGAAGTCGCGGCGCGGACGGAGCAGCGGTTCTGCCCCATCAAACACGCCCGCAGGCCGAAGGTGTTCCATAGCCGGTACGCCCATTTCCTCGAATTCGGGGATGGGGAGGCCTATCACCGGAAATTGGGGATCGTACAGAAGGATTTTGGGGACCTTTCCGCGAAGGGCGCTCTGGAAGCGGCTGCCCCTCGGATCCCTTCCGATCCCCCAGAGCGTTGAACCCGCCGCAGGGCCCGTACTTCGCAGGGCGCATGGGCGACCACCTTCGGGGTGGTCGCCCCCGAAGGGGAAGCGCTTCCAGGGGCTTCGCCCCTTTTTGGCCCACCCCGAGCAGCGAATCCGCATCACAACGCTTCAGCCGTTCCTCGGGGGCGGAGCCCCACACCACCGGAGGGCGGCTATTGCCGGATCCGTGAATCTCGACTTGGGGGGTCATGATTCTGCGCACAGGCCTGGGTTTGGCCGGCGCCCACATTGTCACCAGCGGATGTCTTGGAGGAGGGGCTGTATGCCCGAGCATGGAGATCAGGTTCGTCGGGTGAACGCCATGGCCGAGCGCGTCTGGCAGGAGGAGCGGGTGCTCCTTTGTGACGCGGGGGAGTTGGAGGCCTTTTCCAAACTCTTCCCCACCGACCGCCGCAGCGGATCGGCCCCATCCATCGATCTGGAGGCCCTGAACGGCCTGGGGCGGCCCCGGGGCTTCCTGGCCGCCTGGGATCATGGGGGGCTGATGCTCTCCCGGCTCCGGCTCTAATCCCGGAGATCCGGGAAGGCCAGCTCCCGTTCGAGCCGGGAGGGGCCGCAGGGCTCTCCGCCCATGAAGCGCACCACTTCCCGGATGACCGTTGGGTCCTTGAGGATGCGCCGGTGGCCGAGGCCGGTGGTGGGTAGGAGCCGCGCGCCGGGGTGGGCGCTGGCGGTGTCAATGGCCTCTTCCAGGGGAACCTCGCGATCCTGATCGTCGTGGACGACGAGCAGGGGCGTTGTGATACGGCGGGCCAGGCTGGGGCCTTCCACTTCCTCCCAGGTGCGGCCAACTCGCTGTTCGAAGTCGCATTCCAATGCGGGCCAGCGGCGGGCCTCCACGCCGAGGCGCTGCAGCAGCTGCCGGAAGAAGCGGCGGGGGTGGGCGGGCGCCGCCACCACCACCGCGCGGCGGGCGTCGAGCCCATCGGCCAGCGCGGCCAGGGTGGAGATGCCCCCGAGGGAGTGGCCCACGATGCCGTGGATGGGGCCCAGGCGGGCCTCCGCGGCCTTCAGGGCCTCCGCGAACTGGGGGATGCTCGCCTGCCAGCCGGGGCTGCCGCCATGGGCGGGGGCATCGATCACGACCGCGCGGAAATCCGCCTCGGCGAGGGCCGCGGCGAAGGCGCGCAATTGCCCGCCGCGCCCGCCCCAGCCGTGGATGAGCAGCACGAGGGGGCCCTTGCCGCGGCTGTGCGCCTGGAGGCTGCCGCCCCGGTAGGGGATGCGCAGCGGCGTCATGTGGCGCAGGGATTCCCGCTCCCGGGCGGTGGGTCTGTGCCGGGGCGGCGTGATGAAGAGGGCCTGGGCCAGGCGCCCCGTGGCGGGGGGATGCACCCGCTCCAGGAAGGCCACGGCGCGGCGCAGCAGGGGTTCGATCATGGGGTCACCAGGGCGTCGAGGCGCGCGGCGAAGGCGCGCCGGGCGAGGTCGAAGGCGCGGGGATCGTCGTGCAATTGATAGGCGTTGTTGGCGCCCATGGCGAGGGCCAGGAACTCGAAGGCGAGGAGGGAGGGGTCGGCCTCGTCCCGAAGGTGGCCCTCGGCTACGGCCTCCCGCACCGCGTGCTTGAGGAGGCCCGACCACTGCTTCATGGCCTCCCGCACCCGATCCCGGACGGGGCCGGGGCGCCCATCGAATTCCGTGCTGGCCGCCGCGAAGAAGCAGCCGCCCCGGAAGGTCCTCGAGGGGCCGTAGGCCAGCCAGGACTCCAACAGCCCCCGGAGGCGGGGCAGGCCCTTGGGCAGGTGCTTCACCGGGTCGATGACGGCGGCGACGAAGAGCGCCCCTGCGGCTTCCACGGTGGCCAACTGGAGGCCCTCCTTGGAGCCGAAGTGGGCGAAGAGCCCCGCCTTGCTCAGGCCTGTGGCCTCGGCCAGCTGCCCGATGGAAAGCCCCTCCAGGCCATGGACGGAGGCCAGTTGCACGGCCTCCTCCAGGATGGCGCTGCGGGTGAGGCTGCCTTTCCGGGATTTCGGGATCTCAGCGGTGTCCAAGGGACCTCCCTTGATAATAAGAATAAAACGAACGATCGTTCGAAACAAGTCCCCGAAGGGACTTTTTCGGAGGAACCATGTTGCCCAGCCTGCTCATCCCCGCCCTCGTGATGGCCGCCCCCGGCGTCGACGAAGGCACCTTCGCCTTCACCAAGGCCCGCCTGGCGGCCGTGAAATCCGGGGACCTGGACCGGATCCTCGCCCTTTACGACCCCTGGGCCGAGGCCGTGGGCTCGGATGGGCGCCTGGCCAAGGGCTCCGACGCCCTCCGGGCCCGTTGGGCGGGCCTGCTGGCCAAGGGGCCCCTCCAGGTGGAGCTGAAGGAGATCAGCTACGTGGCCGGGCCCGATGGGGTCTTCGCCCACGCGGTGATCGCCCTGACCGCGCCGGGAGAGGCGCCGGTGCTGCAGCACGTCACCGAATACCGGGTGCGGAAGCAGGGGCGCTGGCTCCTGCGCTACGAATCCTTCCAGCGGGCCCAGGGGTGAGGGGGCTGTAGGCTCTGGCCAACTTCTCCGCACCCTGATCCGGTTCATGCCCCCACGGATCCGGCTCATGCCGGATCCCGGGCCGGGGCGGGGAGGCAGGGGCAGGCTGGGGTGGAGGAAAACCCCATGACCGATTCCACACCCTCCCCCCGCCGCCCCGATCTCGATGCCCTGCGCGTGGGCTGCATCCTGTTGCTGCACCTCTACCACTCGGCCCGGATGTTCAACGTGGATGACCCCTGGCATGTGAAGGCTGCGGTCCTCCTGCCGGTGCTGAACGGGCCCATGGACGTGCTGCACATGGTTCGCATGCCCCTGCTCATGCTCGTGGCGGGCCTCGCCACGGCCTTCGCCTTGCGCAAGCGGAGCATCGGCACCTTCGCCCGGGATCGAGTGAAGCGGCTGCTGCTGCCCCTCGCCTTCGGAATGCTGGTGATCGTGCCGCCCCAGGTCTGGGTCGAGCGGGTGTGGACGGGGGCATCGACGGAGAGCTACTGGGCGTTCTGGCCTTCCGTGCTTCGGGGCGTGCCCTATCCCAAGGGGAGCCTCAGCTGGCACCACCTCTGGTTCGTGGCCTACCTGTTCGTGTTCTGCATGGCGGCGCTGCCCCTCTTCGCCTGGCTGAAGTCGGAGCGGGGGCAGGCCCGGCTGGCGCAAGCCGAAAGCTTTCTGGCCCGGGGCGCGAACCTCTGGTGGATGGCGGTCGTGATCATGGGCGGGCGCTTCCTCTTCCGGAATTTCAAGGAGACCCACGACCTCATCCACGATCCCAAGAACCTGGCCTTTTACGGCGGGCTCTTCGTGGCGGGGCACCTGCTGGGCCGGATGCCCAAGGTGGAAGGGCGGCTCCAGGAGCTCCGCCACTGGCACTTCGGATGGGCCCTGGTGCTCCTGACGGCCTCGCGCTTCTTCAACAACCTGCCCGCGCCCCTGGCCTACCTGACCTTCTACGGCGCCATCTGGGCTTCGCTCTGCGCGGTGTTGGGTTACGGCCGGACCCTCGTCACCTCCTCGCGGCCCTGGCTGGAGCACGCGCAATCCCTCGCCTATCCCTTCTACATCCTCCATCAGTCGGTGATCGTGGTGCTGGGCTGGTGGATGCTGCGGCTCAACCTTGCACCGTGGACTTTCTTCATCGCGCTCACGGCGGCCTCCTTCGCCATCACTTGGGGCCTCTGCGAAGGCACGGCGCGCCTCGCGTGGCTGCGCCCCCTGTTGGGCATGGGCCCGCGGAAGGTGGAAGCGGCCCCGGCTCAGGGCATACTCCTGGGTGAGCCCTCCTGATGACTACTCCCGAAGCCCCCGTCCCCTGGCGCTGGCCCCGTGTGACGGGCCGGTGGGCGGCGCTGACGGGGGCCTTCTTCCTGGCCAACGCCCTGTGGCGGGGCGCCATGGTGAACTTCGATCTGCAGGGCTCCGGCGCGAACGTCCCCTGGCCGGAGCCCTACGTGTGGGAGCTCACCTCGGGCCTCGTCGTCTGGGCCCTCCTCCCACTCATCCAGGCGGTGGTGCTCAACGCCTCCTGGGGCCAGGTCCGGTGGGGCCGGTTCCTCGGCCTGCACCTCACGGGGGGCGTGCTGTTCTGGCTGCTCCACGTGGCCGGGCTCTGGGGCCTACGGGTGCTCATCTACCGGGCAGCGGGGTGGGGTGACTATCACTACGGGGATCTGATCCCCCGCATCCTTGGGGAAGGGGGAAAGGACCTCTTCTCCTTCGGCATCCTCGCGGCCGTGCTGCACGCGGTGGTGCTGCGCCAGGCCCGGCAGGCGCGGGAACTGGCCCTCTCCCGCCTGGAGACGGAGCTGAAGGAGGCGCGCCTCCAGGCCCTCGCCGCGCAGCTGGATCCGCACTTCCTCTTCAATGCCCTGAACACGCTCAGCGCCGTGATCTACGAGGACGTGCCGAAGGCCGATAGCCTCATCTGCGATCTGGGGCTCATGCTCCGCGACAACCTCGAGGCGGATGGACCCACCTGGACCCTGCAGCGGGAATTGGATCACCTGGGCCACTACCTGGCCTTCGTCCGCGCCCGTTTCGGCGATCGCGTGCGGGTGGAGCTGGCGGTGGAGGCCCGCCTCGGCTCCACCCCCGTGCCCCGCTTCGCGCTGCAGCGGCTGGTGGAGAACGCCCTCAAGCACAACGAAGGCGAGGCGGGGCGGCCGCTGGCCATCCAGGTTTCGGCGCGAGCGGAACGGGGTGCGGCCCACCTTTTCGTGACCGACGATGGCGTGGGTTTCCCCGAACGGGAGGCCCCGGGCCTGGGCCTCGAGAACCTCCGCCGCAGCCTGAACCTTCTGCACGGCGGCAGGGCCACCCTCTCGGTGGGAAACCGCCGAGAGGGGGGTGCCGCGGTGGAGCTGATCCTGCCCCTGGAGGGCGGGAATGCCTGAAGCCCTCCGGGTGCTTATCGCCGATGACGAGGCGCCGGCTCGCGCCAAGCTCCGTCGCCTGCTGGAGGGGGTCCCGCGCTTCGAGTTGGTGGGCGAGGCGGAGGATGGCCTGCGCGCCGTGGCCCTGGTGCGGGAGCTGCAGCCGGACCTCCTCCTCCTCGATATCCAGATGCCGGGCCTCACGGGGTTTGAAGTGCTGGAGGCCCTGGGTGAACCCCGTCCGCAGATCGTGTTTTCCACGGCCTTCGACCGCTTCGCCATGGAGGCCTTCGAGGCGGCCGCCGTGGATTACCTCCTGAAGCCCTACGATGGCGCGCGCTTCCGCCGGGCCATGGACCGCGCGGTGGCCTTGCAGGAAGGGAAGGGGCGGGAAGTGAAGGCCCTCCTCCGGCGCCTGGCCGCCGCACCCCTGGAGCGCCTGCTGGTGGAGGGCGAGCGGGGGCTGGAAGCCTTGCCGCTGCGGGGCATCCTCCGATTGGAGGCGGATGGGAAGGTGGTCCGGGTTCACGCGGAGAAGGGCGTCTTCGAACTCCGGAAGGCCCTGAAGGAGCTCGAGGCGCGCCTTCCCGCCCACCGCTTCTGCCGCGTCCACCGGAGCGCA
This sequence comes from Acidobacteriota bacterium, assembly GCA_016192145.1. Taxonomy (GTDB): domain Bacteria; phylum Acidobacteriota; class Holophagae; order Holophagales; family Holophagaceae; genus JAFDVN01. The sequence goes on from JACPUT010000018.1 coordinate 91,292, forward strand.
CTCGTCTCCCTGGAGGCGGTGGCGCGATTGGAGCCTTGGGATCACGGGGATGGGCTGCTCATCCTGAAGGACGGCAGCCACTGCGTGCTGAGCCGCACCCATCGGGCCACCTTCCTGGCCCGCTGGGGTGGGTCCGGATAAAGGTTGCAAACTTTTCAAATGTCCATACGATTGCGTATGGAAATGGAGCCGCCCATGGAATCCCTGGAAACGCTACTGAGCCGCTGGGTGCAGGCGGGCCTGTTGGATGAGGCAGCCGCCGGGCGCATAAGGGAATTCGAGGGAGGCCGCGAACCCGAGCGGCACCTGCGATGGCCCGCGATCCTCGCCATCTCCTTCGGTTCCCTCATGGTGGCGGGGGGTGTGCTGCTCTTCGTGGCGGCCCACTGGGAGCGCATGGGCGCGGCCAGCCGCTTCCTTTCGGTGCTCGCGATGGTCGGGGTGTTCCACCTGGCCGGTGCCTGGTTCACGGACCGGATGCCGAAGCTGGCCACGGCCCTCCACGGCATCGGCACCCTGACCCTGGGCGCGGGCATTTTCCTGGGGGGTCAGATCTTCAACCTCGCGGAGCACTGGCCCGGAGGCGTGATGCTCTGGGCCCTGGGCGCCTGGATCGGTTACGCGCTATTGCGGGACTGGGTGCAGGGCCTGCTCGCGTCGCTGCTCACGCCCATCTGGCTCATCGGCGAGTGGGTGGTGGCCATGGACCGGATGCACAGCTCGGGCGATGAGGCGCGGGTGCTCACCTTCGGGGTGCTGCTGCTGGCCATCACCTACTTCACCGCACGGCATAGCGAGGCCGACAGCCCCTTGCGGAAGGCCCTCATGTGGGTGGGCGGGTTGGCAACCTTGCCCGGGGTGTTCTCCGTGATCATCACCTCCCACGAGTTCCGGCACCGGCTGGGGCCGCAGGGCGGATCGGGGCTCCTGGCCCTGGGGTGGGCGGTGGCCCTGCTCGCGCCCCTGGCCCTCGCGGCCCGCCTGCGGGGTTCCGGGGCCTGGATGAACGCGGTGGCCGCCGGCTGGGTGGGACTGCTCGGCATCATGAACGGCCGCGAGCTCCCCTTGTACGCCTGGTGCGCCCTCGGGGCCGTGGGGCTCGTGTTCTGGGGCCTGCACGAGGCGCGCCGGGAACGCGTGAACTTGGGCATCGCGGGCTTCGCGATCACGTTGATGTTCTTCTACTTCAGCTCCGTCATGGACAAGCTGGGACGCTCGCTCGGGCTCATGGGGCTGGGCCTGGTCTTCCTGCTCGGGGGCTGGCAATTGGAACGCCTGCGCCGCCGACTGAATGCGCGCATCGCCCAGGGAGGTGCCCGATGAGTGGCCTGCGCAAGGGACTTCTCCTCGGGGGCCTTCACCTGCTCCTCCTCCTCAGCCTCGGCGGCAAGCTGCTGCTGGACCGCGCCACGCGGCCCCGCATGTGGCTGAAGGCCGCGCCCGTGGATCCGGATCTACCCATTCGGGGGCGCTATGTGCGGCTGCGGGTGGAGGTGCCGGTCACGGGCGTGGAATTGCCGCCGGCCCGGCCCCGCCCGAAGGATTGGCGGGAAACGGAACCCTGGCCTCCGCGATGGGAGCGGCACCATGTACGGGTGGAGCTTCAGGCCGCGGGCGGGGGCCTGAAGGCCGTGGGCAGGCCCAAGGATGGGGCGGGAGAACCGGCCTGGATGCCCCGCGGCGACGCGGAGCTTCCCGAGCGGATGCGGGGCCTTCCGAAGGAAAGCTGGGTCGTCATCCTTCAGGAACCCTTGGCCTTCTTCATTCCGGAGCACGTGCCCGACCCCTCGCGCCGGGCGCCCGGCGAGGAGCTCTGGGTGGAGGTGACCCTGCCCAGGAAGGGGCCGCTGCGGCCGATTCGGTTGGCCGTGAAGAAGGATGGGGCATTCAACCCCCTTCCTTATTAGAGCCAATGGGCGGTCGACTTCTGGAGGAGGTGGACCGCCCGAGGTTCCTCAGTGGGCGTGGGCGGTGTGGGCTTCTCCCTCCACGCCGTGGGCGGGGGCGCCCGCGGCCCCGTAGAGGCCTTCCACGTAATGGATGTAAGTGACGTAGGCGGCCACGAAGCGGCGCCCGGCCTCCACGTCACCCGCAGGGAAGTCCTTGGCTTTGCGCGCGACGTCGAAACGGGCATGCAGGCCCTCGTGGGCCCGGTCGCTGAGGAGCTTCCACACGGGTTTGAGGTCGCCGGTCTCCAGGGCCCGATCGCCGGCGGGCAGGGCGGGGCCGAAATCCGTGCCCGCGGGCTTGAGCCCGGTGTAGGGCGCGCCTTCGCCGGCCCGGTGCACGCGCACGAGGGTTTCGAAGAAGAACTGGTCGGCCACCTTCTGGGCCTCGCCGCCGAGTTTGCGCACCTCCCGGGTGCGGGCGAAGGCCTGCCGGATCTCGGTCTCGTCGGACTTCCGGACCCAGATGAGGACGGAGGCGACTTCGCCGGAGGCCAGGGCGGCCTGGGCGGCCTTCACCACGGGGCCATCCCAGGTGTCGCAATGGGCGAAGGCGGCCATGGGGCTGAGGAGGGCCGCGAGGGTGAAGGAGCGGAACGTCGTGGGAACGCGCATGGAGATCTCCGTGGAATCGTGAGGGTGGATCAGGCGGTGAGGCCCCGGGCGTGGATCACCAGGGCGTGGGAGGGGGCCAAGGCTCGCACGGCGTGGCGCACGGTGCGGGGGACGGCGAGGTACTGGCCGGGTCGCAGCCGATGCCACGTCTCTCCGAGCAGCACCTCGATGGAGCCGGCCAGGAGTTGGACGCCAGCTTCGTAGGCGACGGCGTGGGGAGGCACCTCCACGCCTCCGTCCAGGGCGAGCAACACCACCTTGGTCTGATCGGGGGCGAGGTCGATGAGGGGCTGGTTGGCCCGCTTGCCCTCCGGGACGGGCAGCAGGCGATCCAGGGCGGTGATGGGCAGGTTGATCATGGCGGTCCTTGGGGTGGGAGGGGTCAGCGGCGCGCGGGCGGCGGGGCCAGCAGGGTGAGGAGAGTGTTGGAGAGGGTTTCCACGTCGGATTCCTTCCCCTGGCCCAGGGAGCGGGAGAGGACCAGGTTCTGCAGGGTGCCCATGACGATGGGGAGCAGGGTCTCCGCGGGCAGGTCCGAGCGGAGCTCGCCCCGGGCCATGGCCTCCTGCAGGGCCTCCAGCAGGTAGGCGCGGGTGCGCAGCACCAGGTTCCGCAGCCGGGTGGAGGCGCTGCGGGGCAGGGCCAGGGCGAATTGCTCCGAGAACATCAGGCGCGCGATGCCCGCATGGCGGCCGATGGCCTTGGCGCGGGCCTCGAAGAGGCCTTTGATGCGTTGCAGGGGCTCGCAGGCGCGATCCGGGATGGTCTCCAGGATCAGCTCCTCCACCCGCAGGGCCACGGCCTCCAGGATCTCATCCCGGTTGGCGAAGTGGCGGAAGGGCGCCCCCTGGCTCACGCCCAGCTCCGCGGCCAGGGTGGCGGTGGTGAGGGCGGCGATGCCCTGCTTGCCGATGATCCGCAGGGCCGCGTCGGCGATATCCAGCTGCTTGGGCGAGAGGGGGAGGGTGGGACTGCTCATGATGTGAATGTAAGTAAGCATTTACTTTTTGCAAATCAAGTGTGACCAATGTCCATGCGGACTTGGGAGGAACCCGCCGGTTCAAAGGTGGAACCCACCCGCCTCTGGCATCCTGGAGCCATGCCCGAGCAGCGCCTCTACCTCCTGGATACCTTCGCGTTCATTTTCCGTTCCTACTTCGCCAATCCCCGGCTGAAGAACGGCGCGGCCTACACCTTCGTCCGGATCGTCCTTCAACTGCTGGAGAAACACCAGCCCACGCACATCGCCTGCGTCTTCGATACGCCAGAACCCACCTTCCGGCACCAGATCTATCCCGAGTACAAGGCCAACCGCGACGCCATGCCCGAGGATTTGCGCCCGCAGATCCCCCTCATCCGGCAGCTCATCGAGGCCTTGAACATCCCCATCGTGGAACTGCACGGCTACGAGGCGGACGACGTCATGGGCACCCTGGCCCGGGAGTCCGCGGCCCACGGCCTGCCCTCGGTCATCGTGAGCCCCGACAAGGACCTGCTCCAGCTCGTGGATGACGAGCTGATGATCCAGGTGCTCAACACGAAGGATGGCGAGGTGTGGCATGACCGCGCCGGCGTGAAGGAACGCATGGGCGTGTGGCCCGAGCAGGTGGTGGACTTCCTCTCCCTCCTGGGCGACGCCTCCGATAACGTGAAGGGCGTGCCTGGCATCGGCGAGAAGGGCGCGGCCACCCTGCTGGAGAAGTACGGAACCCTGGATGGCGTCATCGCCGCCAAGGGCGAGCTGAAGCCCAAGCAGCGCGAGGGCCTGGAAATGAGCCTGGAGCCCGAGACGGGCTGGCTGGACCTCACCCGGCGCCTCGTCACGGTGGTCACGGATCTGCAGCTGCCCCTGCATCCCAAGGATCTGGGCTACAAGGGCCTCGATGAGGCCAAGGCCCGGGAGACCTTCAAGGCGCTGGGCTTCCAGTCCCTCACGAAGGAGTTCACGGCCACCGCCGCCGAGAGCCACACGGAACGCCGCTACCGGGCCGCCGCCTCCCTCAAGGATGTGGAAGAGGCCGTGGCCGCCATCCGCGCCATCGGCCGCTTCGGCGTGGATACGGAGACCACCAGCATCGAAGCCACCCGCGGCCATCTGGTGGGCATCAGCCTCGCCTGGAGACCCAACGAGGGCCTCTACATCCCGCTGGCGCACCTCAAGGCCCCGAGCCAGGACACGGAGGGTGCCCTGCCGGGTCTGCTGCCCGATAGTGGCCTCGCGGACTCGGCTCTCGATATGGTGGGCGACCCCGATGCCTACTTCGCCGGGCTCGCTTCCCACCTGGATCCGCGCAACCTCCCTTTCACGGCGGTACGCCGCGTGCTGGGGCCGCTGTTGGCGGACCCAGGTGTTGGCAAGGTGGGCCAGAACCTCAAGTACGACCTCATCGTGCTGGGCCGCCATGGCCTGCCCATTCATGGGATCGCCGACGACAGCATGATCCAGAGCTTTCTGGCGGAATCCGGCATGCGCCACAACCTGGACGACCTCAGCGTGCGGCACCTGGATATCAAGCCCATCGCCTTCGAGGATGTCGTCGGCAAGGGCAAGGCGATGAAGCGCTTCGACGAGGCGGACTTCGACCAGTCTGTGCAGTACGCCGCCGAGGACGCCGACCTTACCCTGCAGCTGGCGGGCAAGCTGGCGCCGCGCCTCTCGGACGAGGGCCTGCGGATGCTCTACCGCGAGGTGGACCTGCCCCTCGTGGAAGTGCTCGCCGGCATGGAACGCACCGGTGTCCGGCTGGACCTCGAGGTGCTCGCCAGGCTCTCCGCCGAGTTCGGCGCCGAGCGCGAGCGGGCCGCCGCCCGCGTCACCGAGCTGGCCGGGGAGGCCTTCAACCTCAACAGCCCCGCCCAGCTGGGCCGCATCCTCTTCGACAAGCTCAAGCTGCCCGTCATCAAGTACACGGGCAAGACCAAGGCCCCCAGCACGGACGAGGAGACCCTGGAGGAGTTGGCCACGGAGCACGATGCGGAGATCGCCCGGGAGCTCCTGCGCCACCGCCAGATGGTGAAGCTGCTGGGCACCTACGTGGACGCGCTGCCCCTCATGGTGAATCCCCTCACGGGCCGCGTGCACACGAAGCTCCACCAAGCCGTGGTTCCCACGGGGCGCCTCGCCTCCAACGATCCGAATCTGCAGAACATCCCCGTGCGCACCGAGGAGGGCCGCGCCATCCGCGCCGCCTTCGTGCCCGAGCCGGGTTGGTTGCTGCTGGACGCGGACTACAGCCAGATCGAGCTGCGGGTGGTGGCGGCCTTGGCCGAGGATCCCGTGCTGCTGGGCGCCTTCGCGCGCGGCGAGGACATCCACCGCCGCACGGCCTCCGAGGTCTACGGCGTGCCCATGGAAGAGGTCACCTCCGAACAACGCAGCGCCTCCAAGGCCGTGAACTTCGGCCTCCTCTACGGCCAGGGGGCCTTCGCCCTCGCCGCCAACATCGGCGTGTCCCAGAAGGAGGCCAAGGCCTTCATCGAGCGCTACTTCGAGCGCATGCCCAAGGTGGCCGAGTGGATCGAGGGGACCAAGGCCAAGGCCATCCAGGAGGGCCTCGTGCGCACCCACTGGGGCCGCATCCGCAGCATCCCCGAGCTGCAGAGCAGCAACAAGCAGTTCCAGGCCCAGGGCCTGCGGGAGGCGGTGAACACGGTGGTGCAGGGCACCGCCGCGGACCTCATGAGGCGGGCCATGGTCCGCCTGCACCGCAGCCTGCAGGCCGAGGGCCTGAAGGCGCGGTTGCTCCTCCAGGTCCACGACGAACTGCTGGTGGAATGCCCCCCCGCCGAGGCCGCCCGCGCTTCCGAGCTTCTGCGCGAAGCCATGGAAGGCGCGGACGATCTGGGGGCCCTGGGTGTCAAGCTGGCGGCGGAAGTACGCCAGGGGCGGAGCTGGTTGGAGGCCAAGTAAGGCTCATTTCGCCCGCACCACGCTGATTTGGGCGGAGCCTCCGGCGCGCGCCGATTTCGAGGAGGCCGTGATGGGCCCGATGATGCCGCGCAGGTTCTTGTTGACCAGCAGCTCATGCCCCGTGCCCTCGCCGATGGCGAAGGCGGCGCCGTTGTCGAGGGCGCGGGCCTGGGTGCCGACCACGGGGATCCGTCCATCCAACTGCATGACGGCAAAGGTGGCATGGGGTGCTCCATCCTTGACCAGTCGATCTTTCGGCAGGAGCACCATCAGTTCCGTGCCGGTTCGGCTGAGCACATGGGCGGCGGCACCGACCTGATCTCGGGATTTGATGTCCACCACCGTGATGTGGCCGGAGCCCATGGCCTCCGCCAGCCTTTGCACATCGGCCCGGCTGAAGCCGTAGTCGCAGATCACGCCGTAGTGGACCTTATCGGGAAAGGAGGCCCGAGTGGCTTGGGCGAGGTCGGAGAAGGGATTGGGGGTCTGGGCGGCCAGGGGAGCGCCGACGACGAGAAGGGAGAGAAGCATGGAGCGCATGGGCGCCTCCTGAGATGAAGCCGGGTCGGACTTCCCCTGCCGCCGAAGGGCGGCCCGGACGAGTCAAGGATGCGGAGAGTGTCTATGCAATCCGGAGGCGCCGAGCTGGGGTGGCAGCCGAGAGCTCCTAGGCGCCCGAACGAAGGTGGTGTGGTTCACCACTTAGAGAGGGCAACGAAGGAGCTCGACGGCTGCCGCCCCAGCCCGGAGGGTTGAGCGAAAAGGGGCTTGATCCAGCGTCGGGCTGCTTGCACGATGAACCCGCATCGCGCCGCGCAGCCCTTCTTGGCTGAAGCCCCTTTTCGCTCAACTCGGCGCCTCCGGATTGCATAGACACTCTCCTAGGGCGCGTGGCCCGTGGCAGCGGATCCCAAGGCGAAGGAGCGATGGGGGGTGTGTTGGGATGGAACTGTAGGTAGCCCGCAAGGGGCAGCCATGAAACCGGGGTCAATTCCCCGGAACGGGGGCGGAAACGCGCGGGAGCGTGGGGAACAGGAATCCGTGACGGAGCCAGGCTTCGCGAGGGGCCTTTAGCCTGGGATACTGGATGATTGGAGGGGATGATGAGCGTTAAGGTCCTGCTGGTGGGCTCGGGTGGTCGCGAACATGCCATGGCGCGGAAGCTCGTGGGCGGATCCAACGCCGTCACGCTGTTCGCGGCGCCCGGCAGCGATGCCCTTGCGGAGTTGGGCACCTGCCTCCCCTTCCAGGGTGAGGACGTGGCGGGGATTGCGGCCTGGGCTGCGGAGCAGAAGCCAGACCTCGTGATCGTGGGCCCTGAGGCGCCGCTGGTGGCGGGGCTCTCTGATGCGCTTACCGCCCTGGGCATCCCCGTCTTCGGCCACCCCAAGGCCACGGCCGAGCTGGAGGGCTCCAAGGCCTTCGCCAAGGCCTTCATGGAACGCCACGGCATTCCCTGTGCTGCATCACACACGGTGACGTCCTTCGAAGCGGGCGCGGCCCTCATCGAGGCGTGGCCTCACAAGTACCCGGTGGTGCTCAAGGCCGATGGCCTCGCCGCGGGCAAGGGCGTGGTGCTCGCCGCCGACAAGGCTGAAGCCCTCGCCACCCTGCGCGCCTTCATGGACGGCCAATTCGGCGAGGCATCGAAGACCGTGGTGCTGGAGCAGGCCCTCTTCGGCATGGAGCTGAGCCAGCATGCGCTGGTGGATGTCACCCCCGATCACGCCCGCTTCGTGATGCTGCCCGCCTGCCAGGATCACAAGCGAATCTTCGAAGGCGATCAGGGCCCCAACACCGGCGGCATGGGCGCCTTCGGGCCGTTGCCCTTCCTGCGCCCCGAGGATGTCGAGCGCATCCGCAAGGAGCTGGTGGAGCCCACCGTGAAGGGCCTCCAGAAGGATGGCCTCGTGGGCCGCGGCGTCCTCTTCCTCGGCGTCATGTACGACGAGACGGGCCCCCAGCTGCTGGAGTACAACGTGCGCTTCGGCGATCCCGAAACCCAGGTGCTCATGGAGCTGCTGGATGAGGACCTGCTCCCGCTCTTGAAGGCCGTGGCCGAGCAAAAGCTGGATCGCACCGAAGTGAAGCTCAAGCCCGGCTGCGCCATCACCTTCGTGCTCGCCGCCGAAGGCTATCCGGAATCGGCCAAGAAGGGTGTGCCCATCACGATCCAGGATTCCAGCCTCACCCTGATCCACGCCGGCACCAGGAAGGTGGATGGCACCTGGACCACGAATGGCGGGCGCGTCATGAACCTCGTCACTGTGGCGCCCGACCTCGCCGCCGCCCGCGCCAAGGTGCTGGCGGAAGCCGGTACGGCGGATTGGCCGGGAAGGCAGTTGCGCGAGGACATCGGATTGCGGGCCCTGAACCACGCACGGGCCGGAAAGACGGTGATGGATCCCTGGTAGGGCGGTGGCCATCCCCATGAAATTCGAAATCCGCTGCAACGACGCCGTGATCGGCCACTCCGACTTGGAGGCGGCGGATCTGGGCATGGGCATCCTGCACGGTGAGTTCCTGCCCACGGCGGCCTACGAGGGGGTTCGCCCGATCTTTCAGCTCTTCGGGGATGCGAGCCCGGAATCGGCGCCATCGAAGTCCGGGGAGTCCGCAAAGCTGGAGGCCTTCCGAGCTCAGGTGGAGGAATTGGACCTGGAGGTCTGGCACCGGTCCGGGGAGAACCTCCCTGTGGCGGAGGTCCACATCCACGATTTCTCGGCAGAGCTCGGGCTGGAAAGCGAATGCCAGGTGGAGGTGCACATCCTGGATCGAGCTTCGTGGCTCCCCTTCTTGGGGTACTGATCCGGGGACCATCCACGCGAACAGAAAAGAAAAGGGCCTCCCGAAGGAGGCCCTTTTCGACGAGCGGGATTGAGAACTACAGCTTGTTGACGTTCGTGGCCTGGGGGCCCTTCTGGCCCTGACCCACGTTGAAGCTGACGCGCTGGTTCTCATCCAAAGTACGGAAACCGGAGGTTTCAATCGCGGAGTGGTGAACGAACAGATCCTGACCGCCCTCGTCGGGGGTGATGAATCCGAAACCCTTTTCAGCGTTGAACCACTTGACGGTGCCTTGAGCCATGATGACTTCCTAATTTGTTGAGTCCTGGATACTGATGCATTGGTCCTTCCAGGGGAGGCTTCAACGCTTTTTTTGTTCATCCACCCAGAGGGCGGACAAATCAGAGTAACAGGATCCACCCCTGCAAGCTTCTTTTCCTCACGAATGTTTGGGGCGAGGGATGAAGGTGGGGCGGATGGCCCGGTAGGGCTTGCCCGATCCTCGGAGATCCTGGAATTCCCGCACATGGAACATCAGCAATGGATCGGGTTGGTGGCTCCTTCGCCTGAGGCTACTCTCCGCGCAGCACCGCCAGGGGCTCCGCCCGTAGGGCCCGCCAGCTACCGAGGAACCCCACCACCAGGGTGAGCAGGGCCGCCAGGCCGAGCAATTGGAGGGCGAGCCAGGGGCTGGGCTCCGACGGGAGGTCGAGCACCTTGCGGGCGTAGAGCCAGCTGCCGATCCAGGCCAGCGTGCCCGCCGTGAGCGCGGCGGCGCCACCCAGCAGGCTGAACTCCCAGGCTAGGCTCCGCAGCAGCAGGGGTTCGCCGGCGCCGAGGGTGCGGAGCAGGGCCACGTCGCGCTGGCGACCCAGCCGGCTGGAGAGGAGGCTGGCGGAGAGCACGAGGAGGGCCGAGGCAAGCATGAGGGTGGCGAGGGCCGCCGCCACAAGGTTCACGAGATCCAGCACGCGGCCCACCTTGGCCCCCACCTCGGCGAGATCCACCACGATGACATTGGGCGTTTCCCGCGCCAGGGCGCTCTGCAGGGCCTGGCGCATGGGTGCATCGGGAGCCTCCAAGGCCGCGATGGTCAACGCGGGCGCGCCGCTGAGCAGGGAAGGGTGGGCGACGATGAAGAAGTTCGGCGCGAGGCTCTGCCAGTTCACCCGGCGCAGGCTGGTGACGGTGCCGCGCACCTCCTGGCCCTGCACGTCGAAGCGCAGCTCATCCCCGAGCCGGGCGCCGATCTCCTTGGCGAAGCCCTCCTCAAGGCTGAATTCCGCGTGGGGCTGGCCATCCTCGGCCCAGTAGCGGCCTGCGGTCAGGCGTTCGGCGGGGCCGAGCTTCGCGCGCCAGGTGAGGTTCTGTTCCCGGGTGCGGAACTGGGTTCCGCGGCTGGGCTCCTTGCCGTTGTCCCCCTTGGGCTGTTCGGCGGCCTCCTCCACCGGGCGCCCCGCCACGGCGCGCAACCGGGCCCGCACGAGGGGGGCCTCCCGCAGCTCGTGGCCCGTGATGCGCTTGGCCAGCGCGCGCACTTGCGCCACCTGCTTGGGCTGTACGTCCAGGAGGAACACGTTGGGGCGCCCATCCCCGGCCTTGGCCTGGAGGATGGGCGCCACCAGATCGGCCTTCACGAAGTGGGCGGCGAGGAGCAGGAAGAGGGCGAGGCCCATGACACTCATGACCAGGGTGGAAACCCCGGGCCGCGCGCCGAGCTGCCCGAAAGCCAGGCGCAGGCCCAAGGGCATGCGCGCGGCGCTGCGCCGGAAGAAGCCCAGCTGCAGGCGCAGCAGCCCCGCGAGAGTGCCCAGGAGCACCGCCAAGACGATGAGGGTGCCGAGGCCCGCGCCGAGGGTGGGGGCGTTGCGGAGCACGAGGAAGGCGGCGAGGGCCGCGGCGCCGCCCCAGGCGAGGAGCGCGACGCGTCGGGGCACGGGTGGTTCGGCGCCATCCCGGAGCAGCGCCAGGGGCGCCGTGGCTCCCAGCCGGGCGAGGGCGGGAGCCACCATGAGGGCCAGCAGCGCCAGGGCCAGCAGGCTTTCGAGGATGGGCGGCGCACCGGGCGCGGCGCCGCGCAAGGCGGCGGGGATCAGCTCCGCCAGGGCCCGGGGCATCCAGCGCGCGGCCAGCAATCCGAGCAGGGTGCCCAGGGCGCCACCCGCCAGGAGCAGGCCCGCGGTCAGGAGACCGAAGGACCGGTGCGCCAACTCCGGCGGCGCGCCCAGGCAGCGGAGAATGGCGGCGTCGCGGCGGCGGCCGTCCAGGAAGGCCGCAAGGATGGCCCAGGAACCCAGCAGCGCGAGCAGCAGCGTGAGCAGGCCCAGTTGCCGGATGAAGCGGTTGAGGTTGCGCAGGGGCTGCGCCAGCTGGGCGGCGGCCTCTTCGTGGGATTGGATGCGGGCCTTGGCTTCCCCCGAAGGGCGCGGACGCCCTTCGGGATTAGCGGCGGCCTCTTCGTGGGATTGGATGCGGGCCTTGGCTTCCCCCGAAGGGCGCGGACGCCCTTCGGGATTAATGGACACGCTGCGGGCGAGGGCCTTCAGGCGGGGCAGGGCCTCCCCTTCGGTGCCGGGGCGGAGGTTGAGCAGCAGGCGCGAGCTGAGGCGGGCCCGGGCGGTGACGAGGCCCAGGTCCCGGGCCAGCGGAAGCCCCAGGTAGATGCGGGGGCCCAGGGCGAAGGCGCTGGCCTGGCGGGCGTCATCCTGCTCCACGATGCCGGCGACGGGCACCACCCGCCCACCCAGGCGCAGGGCCTGGCCTCGGGCGAGCAGCTCGGCTTCCACCGCGCCCTCGGGGGCCACGGCCAATCCCCAGGCCTGGGCCAGGGCCCCTTCCACCACCACGCCCCGGGCGAGGGCTGCGGCCAGGGTGGATCCGCCCTGCAAAACCACGCGGCCCTGCAGCGGGTAGGCCCCTTCCACGGCGCGGACTTCCAGGAGGCGGGCCTTCTCCGTGGCGCCCTCCCCCGTGGCGCCCAGCGTGGGGAAGTCCACCACCTGGGCCAGGCCTGCGATGGCGGGATCCGACTGGATGCGTTCCTGCAGCGCCTGGGGCATGAGGCCCTGCACGCTCACGGAGGCGTCGGCGCCCAGCAGACCCCGGCTCTCGGCCTGCACGGCGTTGAGGACGCGGGAGGAGAAGCCGTAGGTGGCGGCGAAGGCGGCGAAGCCCACGGCGAGGCAGAGCACCACCATGAGGAGGCGGCCCTTTTGGCGCGCGGCCTCGCGGGCCGCCATGAGGGCCGCGTAGGACCAGGTTCCCGCCCTCATGCGAGGCCCCCGGTGGACGCGATGCGCCCCCGCTCCAGCACCACGCGGGCCTGGAGGCGGTCGGCGAGGTGGGGATCGTGGGTGACGAGCACGAGGGTGCTGCCCAGCTCCCGCTGCAACTCCAGCAGCAGCTCGAATACGCCATCGGCATTGCGGGGATCCAGGCTGCCCGTGGGTTCGTCGGCGAGGAGGATGGGCGGCCGCGCCACGATGGCCCGGGCGATGGCCACGCGCTGGCACTCACCGCCGCTGAGCTGGGCGGGGACATGTTCGAGCCGCCCTTCGAGCCCCACGCGGCGGAGCACCTCCCGGGCGCGCTCCAGGGGCCGGTCCACACCGGCGATCTCGGCGGCGATGGCTACGTTCTGGAGGGCGCTGAAGGGCTGCAGCAGGTGGAAGGCCTGGAAGACGAAGCCCAGGCGCCGGGCCCGGAAGGCGGCGCGGCCGCGCTCGTCCAATGCACCCAGATCCTGGCCATCCACCACCACGCGGCCCTCGGTGGTCCGCTCCAGACCCGCCATGAGGGCGAGCAGGGTGCTCTTGCCGCTGCCGCTGGGGCCCTGGATGGCCACGGCGCGGCCCGTGGGGAAGAGGAGGTCCACGGCATCCAGCACCGTGAGGCGTTCCCCGCCGGGAGCCTCGAAGACCTTGGTGACGTGGTCGAGCTGAATCAAGGGACCTCCAGGGCAACCAGACTATCTGCGAGCATGGGCGCATGAACCGGATGATCCCCCTCGCCCTTCTGTTCCTTTTGGCCTGCGACCGCCGGGAGGCCGTCCAGATCCCCCCCGTGGCCCCGGTCCCCGTGAATGCCAGGCATACCGTGGCCTTCCTGGGGGATAGCCTCACGGCGGGGTTGGGCCTACCGGAATCGAAGGCCTATCCCGCCTTGATTCAGGCCCGCCTTGGCGCCGAGGGGCGGAGCTGGAAGGTGGTGAACGCCGGGGTGAGCGGCGACACCACGGCGGGCGGCCTCGCGCGGATGGATTGGCTCTACCGGCAGAGGGTGGATGTGCTCGTGGTGGCCCTGGGCGCCAACGATGGGCTGCGGGGCCTGCCGCTGAAGGAGACGGAGGCGAACCTCCGGGCCATCTTGAGGCGGGGCCGCCAGGAGGGGTCGCGCCTCGTGCTGGTGGGCATGCAGATGCCCGAGAACCTGGGGCCCGACTACCGGAAGAGCTTCGCGGCGCTCTATCCCCGCTTGGCGAAGGAGGAGGGTGCGCGGTTGATCCCCTTCCTGCTGGAGGGCGTGGCCCTGGATCCGAGTCTCAATCAGGCGGATGGCATCCATCCCAACGAGGCAGGGGCCCGGAAGGTGGCGGAGACGGTCTGGCGGGGGCTGGAGCCCATGCTGAGGGACTGAGCTGGTAGTCTTCCCGGAAACCCGGAGCGTTCATGTCCCTGAAGCGGATCTTCATTCGCCAAGGCCTGCGGTACGACAAGTACAAGGGCGCGGGGGCCCGCATCGTCTACCCCTGGCCCCGCCGGGCGCGGGTGGCTTTGTGGGTGTCCGGGATCCTCCTCCTGGTCGCGCTGGTCCCCGTCTGGGCCTGGTGGCAGGTGCGTCGCCAGGTTCCCGATTTCGAGGTTCCCCATCTCGCGGGGCTCAAGGGGATCGTGGAAGTGCGCGTGGACAGCCGGGGCGTGCCCACCATCATGGCCCAGGAACTGCTCGACGCCATCCGGGTGCAGGGCTACCTCATGGCCCGCGAACGCATGTTCCAGATGGAGTTGCAGCGCCGCGCCGCCGGGGGCGAGTTGGCGGAAATCGCCGGGGCGGCGGCCCTGCCCCTGGATCGGATCCATCGCACCTACGGCTTCGCCCAGGTGGCGGAGGCGGCCGTCGCCCAACTCTCCAGGGAAGACGGGGAGGCATTGGAGGCCCTCAGCGAGGGCGTGAACGCCTTCATCACCTCCCATGAAGGGCGGTGGGGATTGGAGTTCCGCCTGATGGGCTTCAAGCCCCGGCCCTGGACCCCCGCGGATTCCCTGCGCACCTTGCTGCTCATGCACGAGGATCTCTCCACATCCTGGAAGTCGGAGCTGATGGTGGGCCGTCTGGCGAAGCTCCCACCCGCCACGCGGGACTTCCTCATGCCCCGCATCGTGGAAGGGGATGGCCCCATCTGGCCGGACGCGAAGCCCGAACCCCCGAGCACGGGGAGCCTCATGGCGGCGCCGCCGCCCGCGGTGGCGGATTCGCCCGAGCTGCGCCTGAAGCGCAAGGCCGCCCTGGAGGACCCGCCCTTCGCCCTTCCCCTGGGTGGCGGGCTGGGCCGGCGGGCCGATGGCATCGGCAGCAATGCCTGGGCGGTGTCCGGCCGCAAGACCACCACGGGGAAGGCCCTCCTCGCCAATGATCCCCACCTGGGGCTCCAGGCTCCGAACCTCTGGTACCCCATGCGCATCCAGTTGGGGGGCCGCTACGTCCAGGGCGTGTCGATCCCGGGCCTTCCCGGCATCGTCATCGGCCACAACGATCGCATCGCCTGGGGTTTCACGAACCTGGGCACCGATGTGCAGGATCTCTTCCTCGAGAAGCCCACCAAGGTCCGCCGCGAGCGGATCAAGGTCAAGGATGGCGAGGATGAATGGCTGGAAGTCCAGGAAGGCCCCCACGGGCCGCAGATCGCCGAGGAGCACAGCCTTCGATGGACGGCGCTGGATCCCGCGAATCTGAACGTGCCCACCCAGCACCTCTTCGCTTCCGATTGGGCGACCTTCAATGCGGGATTCGACCGCTTCCGGGGCCCGGCCCAGAATGTCGTCTATGCGGATCGGGATGGTCACGTGGGTTGGCGGGCCACGGGCCTCATCCCCATCCGCCGGGCCGGGGACGATGGCAGCATGCCCCGGCGGGGCGACGATCCCGCCAATGACTGGCGGGGCTGCCTGCCCACATCCCTGCTGCCCCGGGTGCTGGACCCCGCCTCCGGGTTCGTGGTGACCGCCAACAATCGCACCGTGGGCAGCAGTTTTCCCAACCCCGTCGCCACGGAATGGGCCTCCCCCTCCCGGGCCCGGCGCATCCGGGAACAGCTCGAGCGCAGCAGGGATCTGGATCGCGCGGCCATGGATCTCCTCCAGCGGGACGAGGTGAGCTTCTCCCACCGGGAGCTCATGGAAGCGTGGCGCCCCTACCTTCCCGAGGAAATGAAATCCCGATTCCTGGGTTGGGATGGGATGGCCAGCGTGGAGGGCACCCTGTTCCCGGAGGCCGTCGCCCTCAACAAGGCGCTGCGGCTCGCCCTGGTCCACAAGCTGCTGGCGGGCACCTCGGTCGAGGCCGCCGAGTTCTCCTGGTACAACAGCGAAGCCATGCTCCTGGCCGCGCTCCGGGCCCATCCGGAGACCTGGAGGCGCGCTGGGTTCGGCGATAAGGAAACCTTCCTCCGGGAGGTCATCGAGGAGGCCCGCAAGACGCCCGTGAAACCCTGGGGGGAGACGAACCAGGTGCGCATGCGCCATCCCCTCGGTCGCGGGGGGGCCCTCCTCTCCTGGCTCTTCGATCCGCCGAAGGCGCCCCTGGGCGGCTCCACCCGCAGCGTGCGGGTCACGGCCCCCGCCTTCGGCCAGAGCATGCGCATGGTGGTGGACTGGAGCGAGCCCGATGCCACCACGCTGGTGCTGCCGCTCGGCGCCAGTGGCCACCTGGCCAGCCCCAACCGGCTCGATCAATTCCAGGATTGGCTGAAGGGGGATCCGGATGGCCGGCGCACACGGCTCTTCCAGCCTGAGGGGAAAAACGTCACCTTCAAACCTTGAGGCCGAAGCTCAGGTAGCGCCAGGCGTAGACGAGGATGCCCGTGAGGGCGGTCGCTCCCAAGAGGGTGGCCACCAGGTAACCCACGAACCGGTGCCGGCGGGGCCAGCGGGCGTTCCGCGCCCGGCCCTCCCGGTACCTGAGGGCGGCGAGGCCCAGACCCACGGCGAGGGGCATCACGGCCAGTCCAATGGTGGCGAGGGAGAGGTGCAGGCCCATGAGATCCGGGGCCGTGGGTCGCCCGCCCCGGGGGCCGCCGGCCTTGGTCCATCCGGTGAAGATCACCACCACGAGGGGGAGGATCAGGGAAGCGCTTCCCATGAACCCCGCGTGGCGGCGGAACTGCCCGCGCCGGGCCGCCCGCAGCCCCAGGCCCACCAACGTGGCGAGCAGGAGCAGGCCCACGAGCAGCAAGTCCGAGCCCCTGGCGGCGCCGGTGCCGAAGTAACCCGGCTCGGAAAGCCAGTGGTGCAGGGGGCTCAAAGGGGCATCGCCTCCAGGCGCTGCTCGCCTTCCCAACGGTAGAAACCCATGCCGGATTTCCGGCCCAGGCGACCCGCCGCGACCATTTGACGCACCAGGGAAGGGCAGGAGAAGCGGGGTTCGCCGTAGGCCGCGAACATCACGTCCGCCACGTTCGCCATGGTGTCGAGCCCGATGAAATCGCAGAGGTGCAGGGGCCCCATGGGATGGCCGCACCCCAGCTTCATGCCGTGGTCGAGGTCCTCGGTGGAGGCGAGGCGCTGCTCGGCGCAGCGGGCGGCATCCAGCAGGTAGGGCACCAGCAGCCGGTTCACGATGAACCCCGGGGCGTCGGGCGCCAGCACGGGCGTTTTATTGACCTTCGCGATGAAGTCGCGAAGATGCTGGACGGTCGTCGGCGAAGTCGCAAGGGTCCTGATGATCTCCACCAGGGGCATGGCGGGCACGGGGTTGAAGAAGTGCAGGCCCGCAAGGCCCGCATGGCGGCCCGGGGAGAGCACGGCGCCCAGCTGCGTGATGGGCAGGCTGGAGGTGTTGGAGCAGAGGAGGGCGCCGGGCCTGGCGACCTTCTCCAGCTCGGCGAAGGTGGCGAGCTTCAGCTCCAGGCGCTCGGGCACGGCTTCGATGATCAGGTCGCAGCTCGCCAGATCGCTCCAGGACGTGCTGCCTTGGAGGCGGGCCCTGAAGGCGGCCACCTCCTCGGCGCTCCGCTTGCCCTTGGCCATGGCCTTGTCCCACTGGGCGGTGATGCGGGCCAGGCCCTTGGCGAGGAAGGCTTCGTCCACTTCCTTGGATACGACGGCGTAGCCCGCCTCCGCGGAGACCTGGGCGATGCCCGCCCCCATGAGGCCGCAGCCGACGATGCCGATGCGCTGGATATCCATAGGGGCTCCGGGGGATGGAGCCTGATTCTCTCATCCCGCGGCCCGCGGCGGCATCCCTACCTCCGGGCAGTCCGCGGACCTACACTGGGGCCACCGCCGGGAGTCCCCATGCTGGATGTGATCCTCGATCTCTATCACCACATGGCGTGGGCCGACGCCGAACACTGGCGGGCCATCCTCGCCCACGAGCCCGCCCGCCAGGATCCGGATCTCCGGGAGCGGCTCCTGCACCTCCACGGCGCCCAGCAGATCTGGTTGGGCCGCTGGCAGGGGCTGACGCTGCCCTGGCCGGCGGATGCGGATCATGAATCCATCGAAGACGTGCGCCATTTCGCCGCCGCCTGCCATGCGGCCCTTCAGGCGTATCTGTCCGCCCTCAAGGCGGAGCATCTGGCCCGGGATCTCAGCTTCACCACGCTCAAAGGCGAAGCCGTCACGCAGAACCTGGGGGATACCCTCATCCAGGTGCCCCTGCACAGCCACTACCATCGCGGCCAGAACGCCACCCGCATGCGGGCCCTGGGCGGCGCGATGCCAGGCACGGATTGGGCCCTCTGGACCCGCAAAGGGCGGCCCGCCCCCCAGTGGCCCGAGGTGGAACGATGAGGCCGGAGCAGGAGCGGAGGCCCACGGAATCGGAGATTCCGCCTTTAGGGGCCACACCAGGAGGAGGCGGCATGCGGGCCCAGTTGCAGGACCTCGTAGCCCACCTTCGTTGGGCCGATGCCATTGCCTTCCACGCCCTGGGAAAATGCCCTGCCGCTCAGGTGGAAGCCGAAGTGCTGGAGCGGCTCTACCATACCGCGTGGGTCGCCACGGCCTTCGCCGGAATCCTTGCGGGAAGCCCCCCTGACCACCATCCACCGGCGGAAGTCCCCGCCTTCGCGGAGCTGCGCCAGAACGTTCGTGCGGCCGGAGAGGCCCTTCAGGCCTGGATCGACGGAGCCTCGGAGGAGGATGTGGAACGGAAGGTCCACATCCCCTGGTTCCCCGATCCGGCCCTGCATATCCCGGGGCGCGAGGCCCTGCTCCAAGCCGTGATGCATGGCCAGCACCACCGGGGCCAGACCATGACGCGCCTCAAGCAGTTGGGTGGTGAGGCCAAGAACGTGGACTTCATCATCTGGCTGTGGAAGGGGAAGCCGGAGCCGCGGTGGGGCCAGTGAATAAATGAAAACCGGAGATGAACAGAGAGGGACGGAGATGAAAGAAACCGGAATCCATCTCCGTTCCTCTCCGTTCATCTCCGGCTCGCTTTTGAACCCACCTACCGCACCCCGATCTCCGGCATGCGGTCGTGGATCTCGGCTTTGAAATCCCCGGTGGCGGGCACGGTGACGATGTAGAGCGGCGAGCCTTCCGCCTTGTGCAGCCGGATGCAGCGAATGCCTTGGCCGGGCTCCAGGTCGAACCAGTGGGTGCGGCGGCTCGGATCCTTCTCCATCCATCGCACCGGATGGATCATCAGGGGCTCGGGCTCCCAGCGGGTCCAGTAGGGCTTCGCTAGACTCTCCGCCCGGGCCCAGCCGCCTTCGGGCCAGTCGCCCGCCTGCTCCTTCCGGCGGCCCCAGGGCAGCCAGAGGCCCGTGGCCTCATCCACGAGCAGGGCGGCCTTGGGATTGGGGAAGTAGACGGCGATGAGCTCGTCCTCCGGTTCCAGCAGGCCGAGGTCCTGCTGCACCTTCTTCCGCTTGAACTGCATTCCGCCGCACATGGGACCAGGATCCCAGAAACGGAAAGCCCCCGGGGGACCGGGGGCTTCGGGCGGGGCTGGGCGGGTTAGTGGACGCCGCCCATCATGCGCTTGATCTTGGGCGTGAGCACCACGAGCACGATGGCCATCACGGTGGTGATGACGAAGAGGCCGCCGAAGAGCGTGGCGGGGGCCAGCTTCTCGCTGAACCCGCCCGCGAAGCCCGCGAGCATGTTCCCCGCGCCGATGGCGAAGAAGAAGCAACCCATCATGAGGCCGGCGTAGCGGGGCGGGGCCAGCTTGGAAGTGGTGCTGAGGCCCACGGGGCTGAGGCAGAGCTCGCCGATGGTGTGGAGGAGGTAGGTGCCGGTGAGCCACATGGGACTCACCTTCAGGACGGGATTGGCCGTGAATGCCAGGCTTGGGGGTACCAGCAGGAGCATGCCCAAACCCACGAAGAAGAGACCCAGGGTGAACTTAGCGGGGCTGCTGGGTTCCTTGTCCTTCAAGGCCACCCAGAGGAATCCCAGGATTGGGGCCAGGATGAGCAGCCAAGTGCTGTTGACGCTTTGGAACCAACTGGAGGGGAAGGCCCAGCCGAAGATGGTGTTCCGAGTGTGATCATCCGCGAAGAGGTTGAGGGTGGTGCCCGCCTGTTCGAAGACGAAGAAGAAAGTCATGATGAAGAACATCAGGATCCCCACCACCCACATGCGACCGCGTTCTTCGGTGGTCAGGGGCGGCAGGGGTTCCGCGCTGTGATCGACCTTGCCACCGGGTTTCACGCCGATGTCCCCCATGACGTGTTGCCGGAGGCTGTATTGGATCAGGCCCGCGATCATGGCGACGCCAGCAAATCCGAAGGCCATACGCCATCCGTTGTAGCTCCCCAGGCCCAGGCTGGCGAGGGCCTTGACGAAGGCAGGATCCTGCGCCATGTAGCCAAGGATCAGCGGGGCGATGAGGGCCCCGATGTTGATTCCCATGTAGTAGACGCTGTATCCGCCATCCTGGCGGGGATCGTTCTTCTCGTAGAGCATGCCCACGAGGCTCGTGCAGTTGGTCTTCAAGAGGCCCGTGCCCATGGCGATGGCGGCGAGACCTGCGAAGAAGAGGAACTTGGGGCCCGCGGCGAGGCCGAACTCCCCCAGGGCGATCATGACGCCGCCCACGAAGACGGCTTTGCGGTAACCGAGGAAACGATCCGCGATCCAGCCGCCGGGCACGCTGAGGGCGTACACGAAGAAGGTGTAGAAGGCGTAGATGGAGCCCGCCACGGGCAGCGAAAGGCCCAGGCCGCCGGCGCTCTCCGGAAGGCGCATGTAGAGCAGCAGCAGGGCGCGCATGCCGTAGTAGCTGAAGCGCTCCCACATCTCCGTGAAGAAGAGGGGGTTCAGGCCCTTGGGATGTTTGCTCAGGCCCCAAAGGCCGTATGCGACCCAGCAAGCCCAGATCACGACGGTCGTGATGATTGGCATGAAAGCGCCCAGGGCAGAAGATGATGGGGCGGCCTGGATAGCCAGCGAAAGTGTCGTCATGGGTTTGTCTCGGAAAACCTCAGTATGAACGAAGGCCGGAGATGCCGCATCGGGCTAATTCGGCCGGTGGCGCGCTACTGCGGAGGGCCTGGAAATGGGTCAAAAGGCAACCGGAGGTGAACGGAGATGGATGTGCGGTCAGTTATCACCGTTCATCACTGTTCATCACCGGTTTTCTTTTTCCTTTTCATTTCGCCCAAACGTTGGCTCTTCGCCCGGCGCAGGGAAATCAAAAAAGATGACCAGTGATGAACAGTGATGAACGGTGATAAAGGCAACCGGGGCTTAATCTCCGTCCATCACTGTTCATCTCCGGCTATCAGTTCTTTCGCCGGCTACAGGTTCTTCTGCAAGAACTCCCACATGGCCCTCTGGCGGTTCCAGATCTGCCAGGGCGCGCGCGGGCCGTGGTCGCTGCCGGGGAAGAGGCGCAGTTCGTAGTCCTGGCCGCCCTTCTGGAGGGCATCGATGAACTGGATGGTGTTCTGGGGATGGACGTTGTCATCCAGGGTGCCGTGCATGAGGAGGATCTTGCCGGCGAGATCCTTGGCGTGGGCGCTGAGGTTGGTGCTCTCGTAGCCATCCTTGTTCTCGGCGGGCAGGCCCATGTAGCGCTCGGTGTAGATGCTGTCGTAGAGCCTCCAGGAGGTGACGGGGGCGCCCACGAAGCCGATCTTCCAGGCCTTGCTGTGGGTGAGGCCGTAGGCGGTCATGTAGCCGCCGTAGCTCCAGCCTTCGAGGGCCACGCGGGACATGTCGGCCCAGCCCTGCCGCTCCAGCCACTTGAGGCCGTCCAGCTGGTCCTGAAGCTCCTGCTCGCCCATGCGCTTGTAGATGCCGAAGGCGGCGTTGCCCTTGGCGGAGGCGCTGCGGTTGTCGCAGACCCACACCACGTAGCCCTGCTGGGCCAGGAAGTGGAACCACATGAGGTCGCGGCCGAAGGCGTCCCGCACTTGGGGCGCGGCGGGCCCGCCGTAGATGTGCTGGAACACGGGGTACTGCTTCTTGGCGTCGAAATCGGGGGGAAGGACGAGCATCGTCTCCATGGGGAATCCATCGCGGGTCCGCACCTGTTGGAACTTGGCGGTGCCAAGTTTGAGGTCCTTCAGCAGGGGCGAGGGGTTCTCGTCGATCAGGCGGGCCTGCTTGCCCGTGGCGTCGAAGAGGGCCTGCTTGGCGGGGACCTCGAGGCTCGAATGCGTGTCGAGGAAGAGGCTGAAGTCCTTGTTCCACCGCACGCGGTGGGTGCCGCGGGTCTCGGTGAGTTGCTTGAGGGCCTTGCCCTGCTTGCCCATGCCTTCCGCGGGCACCACGTAGGTATCGAGGCCGATGGGGCTGCGGGCGGTGGCATCGAAATACACCTTCTTCCCGTCGGGGGAGACGCCGTGAACGTGCTTCACATCCCAGTCGCCGCTCGTGATGGCGTTGCGGAGCTGGCCATCCTGGCCGTACCGGTACAGGTGGTGGAAGCCGCTGCGGTCGCTCTCCCACACGAAGCCGCCATCGGGCAGCCACATGGGCAGGGGCAGGCGCTCCTGCCAGGCCTTGCTCTCCTCGCGGATGAGCGTGGTGGACTCGGTGCCCGAGAAGCGGCGGAGATCCAGCCAGGTCTGCACGCGATCCTGATAAGCGGCGATCAGCTCCCCCTTCGGGGTCCAATCCACCTGGACGATGAGGGTCTCTTTGCCGACGTAGGGATCCGCCATCCAGGTGGTGTGGCCCTGGAGGTCCACCACGCCCAGTTTGGTGATGGGATTGGGGTCGCCGGCCTTGGGGTATCGGGCCCGGAGAAGCTTCTGGGGCTGGCTGCGATCGTCGGCGAGGGTGAAGACGGGCACCTGGGTCTCGTCCAGGCTCAGATAGGCGAGCCTGCTGGAGTCGGTGCTCCACCAGAAGGCCTTGAAGTCGCCCCGGCCGTAGACCTCCTCCTGGTACACCCAGTCGAGGCGGCCGTTGAACACGGTCTCGCTGCCGCCGGTGGTGAGGCGGGTCTCCTTGGCGTCGGCCACGGTGACGACGAAGAGATCATTGCCCCGCAGGAAGGCGACCCTCGAACCATCGGGGCTGAAGCTGGCCTCGTCTTCGCTTCCCGGTGCCGTGGTGAGGCGGCGCGCCTCGGCCTTGGCCAGGTTCACGAAGTAGAGATCCTCATCGATGCTCACCACGCAGGCCTTGCGATCGGGGCTCCACTTGGGCTGGGATCCAAAGGCCTTGGCCGCGCCTTCCCCCTTGGCGCCCACGGCGATGAGGGCCGCCACGAGCTTGTCGCCTTCGAAGAAGGGCTTCTTCTCCCAGGTCTTGGGATCGACGCGCCAGAGGGTGGCCTGCCCCTTCTCCACCCGGGTCTCCACCAGGCTGCCATCCGGCGCCCACTCCAGGCGGGTGGTGGGATTGCCCACGTACTGGACGCGCTTCTGGGGATGGAACAGCCCCTCCAGCGTGATGGCGCCGGAGGCCTCCTGCCGCGCCTGGGCGGACAAGGGAGCCAAGAGGGCCGCAGGCAGGGTAAGTAGCAAGGCCGTTCGGGACATGAAGCCTCCGTGGGAGACTCCAGGATCCCGGAGTTCGAGCTCTGATACACCGCTTTTCCCCCCAGCAAGTCCCCCGTCCGCCCCTTCGGGCGGAATTCGGAGGTGGACACCTGGGACCAAAGGCCTAAGTTCCCCCTCATGACCGCTGAACCTTCCCGCGTGGCGCTGTCAGGAAGCTCCGGCATTTCGGGGAAGTTGGAGCGGGATGCCCTCGCCCACTGCCTCGATGTGGTGGTCACCCTCGATGCCGAAGGCCGGTTCCTCTTCGCCAACCGGGCGGCCCAAGGGCTGTGGGGCATCGAGCCCACCGAACTTCCAGGCCGGACCGCGGATTCCCTGATCCATCCCGCGGATCGCCCAGGCCTTGAGGGGCTCTTGAAGGCCTCGCGGGGAGTCGAGGGCCGTCACCACCTGGAGATCCGATGCCTCGACACGGCGGGGGGCGTTCACCCCACCATCTGGTACCTGGAGAGCCCCGCGCAGGAATCACAAACCTACGTGACCATCCGGGATATCGCCGGTGAATGGAAGGCGGAATCCAGGTTGGTGGAGGCGCTCTGGGAGCTCAAGGACGTCAAGCGGGCCCTGGATGAGCACGCGATCGTGGCCATCACGGATGCGGCGGGGCGGATCACATCGGTCAACGACAAGTTCTGCGCCATCTCCAAGTACTCGCGGGAGGAACTCCTCGGGCAGGACCACCGCATCATCAACAGCGGCCACCATCCGAAAGCCTTTTTCAAGGCGCTCTGGGGGACGATCCGGTCCGGCAAGGTGTGGAAGGGGGAAATCAAGAACCGGGCGAAGGACGGGAGCCATTACTGGGTGGACACCACCATCGTCCCCTTCCTCGACGCCGAGGGCCGCCCCGTGCAGTTCATCGCGATCCGGGCCGACATCACCCAGCGCAAGGAGGCCGAGGAGGCCCTGCGGCAATCCCAGAAGCTGGAATCCCTGGGCGTGCTGGCCGGTGGCATCGCCCATGATTTCAACAACCTCCTCACGAGCATCCTGGGCAATGCGAACATCGCCTCCCTCACCCTCCCCCCGGAGAGCCCGGCGCGCCCCTTCTTCTCCCATATCGAGGGGGCCACGCTGAAGGCCGCGGACCTCACCCGACAGCTGCTGGCCTATGCGGGCAAGGGGCAGTTCGTGCTGACGGATGTGGACCTCAACCGCCTCGTGGAGGAGATCGCCCAGCTCCTCGCGGTCTCCATCTCCAAGAAAGCCGTGATCCGATTCGACCTCGCCCAGGGCATGCCGAAGGTCCGCGGCGACGCCTCGCAGATGCAGCAACTGGCGATGAACCTGGTCACCAACGCTTCCGAGGCCATCGGCGACGTGAAGAGCGGGATCATCACGATCCGAACGGGGGTGCAGCAGGTGGACACGGCCTATGCGGCCCTCCTGGCGCCCACGCTGCCCTTGGCTCCGGGCCTCTACGTCACCTTGGAGGTGAGTGACACGGGCTGCGGCATGCCACCCGAGGTGCTCGGGAGGATCTTCGACCCCTTCTTCACCACCAAGTTCACCGGAAGGGGGCTGGGGCTGTCGGCCATGCTGGGGATCCTCCGCAGCCACCATGGGAGCCTGAAGGTCTACACCGAGCCCGGGAAGGGCTCCTCCTTCAAGGTGCTGCTGCCGGTTCAGGATGAGGGTTCCGAGGAGGCTGAGATCCTCAACTCCAACAAGAGCCAGGGCCTCATCGGAACGCTGCTGGTGGTGGAAGACGAATCCGATGTGCGGGCCATGGCCCGCGCCATGGCTCAGAGTCTGGGGCTCACGGTGATGGAGGCGGCCGATGGCCGGGAGGGCGTGACTCTGTTCGAGCAGCACCACGGCCGCCTGGCGGCGGTGCTGATGGATCTCACGATGCCGCACATGGATGGGCGGGAAGCTTTTATGTGCATGCAGGCCCTGGATCCGGAGGTCCCGATCGTATTGTCGAGCGGATACAGCGAGCAGCAGGCGGTCAGCGATTTCCTGGGGCGTGGATTGGCGGGGTTCCTGCCCAAGCCCTACCTGAGATCGAATTTTGAAGAGGTGCTTCGGAAGGCGATCGAAGCCAGGCAACCGCCGAACTAAGGGCTCGGAGGGTGGGGCCGATTTAGTTGGGCAGGTGGGCGCGGGTGAGGTTTTGGTGGCCCGTGGTCGTGACGAGGAGGTTGTCCTCGATTCGGATGCCACCCAGGGGCGTGAGCTCGTCGATCTGCTTCCAGTCGAACTTGGCGGCGTGATCCCCGGTGCGGAAGGGGCGGAGCAGCATGGGGATGAAATAGAGGCCCGGCTCCACGGTGAAGACCTGGCCCGCGTCGATCACGCGGGTCGTGCGCAGGAAGGGATGCTCGGCCGGAGAGGGCTTGAACTCGCCATCGGGGCCCAGCTGCTTGCCGGCCACGTCATGCACCTGGATGCCCAGGTGGTGGCCGAGGCCGTGGGGGAAGAAGGGCTTGGAGAGGCCCAGCTCCACGGCCTCTTCGGCGTCCGCCTTCAAGATGCCGGCCTCGTGGAGGAGGCCCGCGATCTTGAGGTGGCCGCGCTTGTGGAGCTCGCCGTAGTGGAGGCCGGGCTTCACCTCGTCACAGAGCTCCAGCTGGAGTTTTTCCATGCCCACGAGCAGGGCCTTGAACCGGCTGTCGCAGGCAGGCGCGGCCCAGGTGCGGGTGATATCGGAGCCATAGCCGTGGGACTTGGCCCCGGCATCGATGAGCAGCACCCGCCCGTTCCGGAGGTGCCGCTTGCCCTCGTAGTGAAGGATGGCGCCCTTCTCGTCCAAGGCCACGATGGTGCCGTAGGGCAGCTCGTGATCGACACAACCCACGGCCTGCACGTAGGCATGGTGGATCTCCAGTTCGGAGGCGCCCTGGAGGAAGGCCTCCAAGGCGGCCTTATGGCCTCGCGCGGCCAGCTCCGTGGCCGCTTCCAGGCACTTCACCTCGTAAGGGGTCTTGAAGGAACGGGTCCAATCCAGATGCTTGGTGAGCTTGTCGGGGTTCACGGAAAGGCCGGCTTTCTCCGCCCCGGCGAGGTCGGTTCCGATGAAGGCGGCCTTGGCGAGCTTGCCCAGGCGCTCCCACACCGCTTCCGTGGTGGGGGCTTCCACGATCTCGAAGCCCTCGGCCCAGTAGGGAGTGCCACCCCAGATCGCCTCGAGGCTGGCCTGTTCGTACCAGAAGTCCTCGGGGGCGTAGCGGATCAGGGTCGGCTTCTGGCCCGGGCGGATCACCAGCAGGTGGTGGGGACCCTGCAGGGGGCACCAGTGGGCGAAGTGGGGGACCGTGTGGAAGGGGGCTTCCTGGTCGTCGGCGAAATACGTGTGGTGCTCACCCGAGCCCAACACGAGGGCGTCGAAACCCGCGTGGGAGAGGGCCTCCTCCGCCTGCTTCTGGCGGGTGGTCAGGTGATCCAGGAAGAGGGCATTGAAGGTCATCCGCTGCTCCGGCAAAGGCCACCAGTCTGCCATGTCCGGGCCCGGAATCAGCTCATCTTGGCCCCAATGGCCGCCCCGGGGCGGGGGATCCGACAAATGGGACTCTAGCCTAGAGCCACTGCAGCGGCTTCAGCTCCGGGGCGAAGCCATGGCGCACGGCCTTCTCGAAGAAGAGTTGAAGGCTTTCGCGCTCCGCCTCGCCCAGGGTGTAGCTGATGTTCGAGGTGAGGTATTCGTTGAGTTCGAGCCGCGTCCACCCGATGGTGCGGCGGGCCTCCTCCACGATGAGGGGGAGGTTGGCCATACCCTGTTCGAGGCTCCGGTGGAAGAAGGGACCGACCCCCCCGGGTTCCGGGAAGGCGGGGGCGTCGGCGCGCACGGTCCAGAGGGCGAAGACGAAGGGCAGGCCCGTCCAGGCGTGCCACTCCTCCGCGAGGTCCAGTACGTAGAGCCCATCCTTGGGTGTTCGCATGGCGGCATCCCCGATCATGAGGGCCGCATCGTGGTGCTCCAGCATGGCGGCGAGATCCGGCCCCAGGTCGTGGGTTTCGGGGCTCACCCCGTAGCGCTCGCGGAGGAGGAGCTGGCCCAGCACCACGGAGGTGCGGCTGGAGGTATCCAGGGCGAGGCTCCTGATCTGCTCGGGGGGGACCTTGGAAAGGATCACCACGGAGCGAACCCGCTTGGGGCTGGCGATGCAGAGGCCCGGCACGATGCGGAGGTCCGGAATCCGCAGGTACTCGATGGAGCTGATGAGCCCCGCATCCACCTCGCCCGCCCGGAGTTGATCGGCGCAGACGGAGGGGTAGTGGAACTTCAGATGGAACCGGTTCCACCCCAGACCCTGCTTGAACCCGTGGTTCAAGGGGGCGGCGTTGAGGTAGTCGATGATGCTCAGACGGAAGGGACGCTCGACCATTCCGCCAGTGTATCTGCCCGGCGCCAAGGGCCAATGAGCCTGTCCAAGGGATGCCGTCCTATCCATTCCCGGCGGGGGATCCTATCATTCCTCCATGCTCTGGTTCTACGAACTGGATGGGCCCCTGGGGCCCATGAACGCCGCCTTCGACGGCCGCGGAAAGCTGCGCCAGCTCGGATTCGGAGGGCTGGATCCCAGGAAGACCACGCCCCTGGCCCCCAAGGAACAGCGCGAGGCATGGCGGTTCCTGAGGATGCAGATGGAGGCGTACTGGGGGGGCAATCTGCGGACTTTCACCGTTCCCCTCGCGCCGGAGGGAACGGAATTCCAGATGCGGGTGTGGGATGAGTTGTTGAAGATCCCCTACGGGCAGACCATCAGCTACCTCGACCTCGCCCGGCGGCTGGGCGACGAGAAGGCCACCCGGGCCGTGGCCGCCGCCAATGGGGCCAATCCCATCGCCATCCTCGTTCCCTGCCACCGGGTGGTGGGCAGCGATGGAACCCTGACGGGCTACGCCGGAGGCAAGGACAAGAAGGCCTTCCTGCTCAATCTGGAGCGGGGGCTTCCCCTGGCGAAACAGCTGGAGCTGGGGCTGGAGTAGGTGCCCCGGCCGGGCGGGGGCTCGGGGGGCGGCTCCAAATGAACGTGAGCACACCCAGGAAGGTCAGGGCCATGGCGCCCTTGGCCCAGAGGGGAGCCTCCACGAGGACCAGGCTGAGCCCACCCGTGCCGAAAATGAGCAGGGTGGCAGTTCGCTTGGCCGCGGGCCGGATGGCGCCCCCGTGTTCCCAATCGGAAATGAAGGGGCCAAGCCGGGGGTGGGCCAACAGCCAATTGTGGAGCCGTTCCGAGGAGCGGGCGAAGCAGGCGGCGGAGAGCAGCAGGAACGGAGTCGTCGGGAGCAGGGGGAGCACCACGCCCAGGAGGGCGAGGAACAGGCTCACCACTCCGGTCAGGATGAGCAGGGGACGCACCATCAGGCCAGCGGCATCCGGGCCGCGGGGCCCCGCTCAAGGATGCGGGTGTGATCCTCCCGGGCCCCGAGGGCAACCCGAAGGACGGCATGGGCCTTGAACGGATCCACGCTTTCGCCGCAGGTGAAGAGGTCCACGGCGGCGTAACCGTGCTCGGGCCAGGTGTGGATGGCGAGGTGGCTCTCGCTGATGATCACGGCCCCGCTGACCCCCTGGCCTCCCTCGGGGCCGGAGAAACGGTGGAACCGATGGGTGAGGATGGTGGCTCCCGCCTCCCGCGCCGCCTGGAGCATGGCCTCGGAGATGAACGCGAGGTCTGTCAGGCGATCCCCGTCACATCCCGTGAATTCCACCAACATGTGACGGCCCACTGCCTCCATGGAAATTAAGCTCCTCATCAGTTTGGATTCTAGATCGGAATCCAGGAGAAATCCCGCCCCGGGAACGATCCCCTGCAGGAATCCGACAGCTTACGACCCCATTTCCACTGAGGCCTCGCGTGCATCCCACCCCCACCCATTCCGGACTCAGGCCCGCCTTGGAAGGCGCGGGCTTCTGGGTGGCCTCCTTCGACGAAGGTGGGAACTGCCGGTACCGATCGCCTGGGCTCTCGGCACTGTACGACCCCGGATCCGACGGGCCTGAAACCTGGGAGGCGATGAAGGCCCAGGTGCACCCCGAGGATCGGGAGTCCCTCGAGGCTTGGCGCAGCGCCCATTGGGGATCCTGCCATGACCACCGGCTGGTCACCTCCCGGGGCGAGGTCCGCCGGATGCGGGGCCACCTCATGGAGGGTGATGGAGGGGGATGGCATCTCCTGATCCAGGACCTGACCGATCTCCACCGCGCGGAGAACTCCCTGGAGCACCTCCGCCTTGGAGCCTCCGGCCTCTCGGGCTCGGCCTTCTTCCAGGCGCTGGTCGTCCACCTCGCCGCCGCCTTCGACGCGCCCTACGCCCTCGCCGGGGAGCTCGTGGGGACGGACAAGGTTCGCACCCTCGCCTTCTGCAACCACGGGCACCTGGGGGCGGAAGTCACCTACGGCCTGGAAGGCACGCCCTGCGGGGACGTGATCAACGCCAAGGCCTGTTTCCACTCCCATGGAGTGCAACGGCGCTATCCGGCCGATACGATCCTCAGGGATCTGGCCATCGAGGGTTACCTGGGCACCACCCTGGTGGACAGCCATGGTCGCGGCCTTGGCGTGCTGTGCGTGATGAGCCAGGAGCCCCTCACCCCCCATCCCGGCATGATGGATCTCCTCTCCGTATTCAGTGCCCGTGCGGGTTTGGAGCTGGAGCGGATCCGCAACGAGGAGGCCCTTCACCAGACCCAGCACCTGCTGCAGGGCCTCGAACGCATGAACGCCATGGCGAGCCTCGGCGCGGGGCTGGCCCACGACCTGAACAACCTGCTGGCCGTCATCCAGAACTACGCGGAGCTCTGCGAGCTGGAGATGGAGGAAGGCCAGCGGCCATCCCCGGGTCACCTGGCCCGGGTGAAGGAAGCCTCCCTTCGGGCCGGGGCCCTCACGGCCCAGCTCATGAGCTATGGCCGTGCCCGGAAGGGCCAGGTGGAGCGCTTCGAAGCCGGGGACCGCCTTCGCCGCCTGGGGGGGCTGCTCAAGGCTGCATTGCCGCCCAAGGTGAAGCTGGAACTGAATCCCGACGCGGATCCCATCTGGCTGGTGGCGGATCCCACGCAGCTGGATCAAATGGTGGCAAACCTGGTCCTGAACGCCCGGGATGCCCTGCCGACGGGCGGACGGATCCGGGTGGGCTGCGTGCCCACACCCGCTGGCGGCATCCGTCTCACCGTGCAGGACGACGGCACGGGCATGCCCCCCGAAGTCGTGGCCCGCCTGGGTGAGCCCTTCTTCACCACCAAGGGGGAAGGGCGCGGCACGGGGCTCGGGCTCGCCAGCGTGCGGTCGATCCTTGAAAAACTGGGCGGCCACCTGAAGGTGGAAAGCGCGCCCGGAGCGGGCACCACCTTCCACCTGGAGTTCCCGCTCAATGGTTGCGGGGCCGCAGCAGCGCGATGAACTCCGCGTGGGCCGTGCGGGGGAACAGATCCAGGGCGTGGAGTTCCTGGATCTCCCACGCGGGGGCGAGGCGCTGGAGATCCCGGCAGAAGGGCGCCCCATCGCAGCCGATCAGGATCAGGTGTCCCGCCTGGGCGGTGAGCAGCTTGAGGGCCAGGGCCTCATCGAGGCCCGCACGGGGCGGATCGAGAAGGATGAGGTCGGCGGGGGTGCCGAGGTTTTCGGGACACCAGGCCGTCACATCCGACGCAACGCATTCGGTGGGCAGGTCGAGGGCCAGCATGTTCGCGAGGGCCCTTTCCACGGCGGGTTCGAAACCTTCCACCAGCATCCTTTTGTGGAAGCGATCGCCGAGGAGGGCCGAGAAGAACCCGACCCCGCCGAACAGGTCGTAGAGGGTTTCACCCCTGAGGTTCCAGCCGTCCAACACGGTGGAGAATGCCTCGTGGGCCCACTCGGGGGAAACCTGGAAGAAGGCACCGGCATCCTGCGAAATGCGTAGATCGCCAAAGCGATGGGTCACCGGATTGGCATCCTTGTGCCAGCCATCGGGATTCAGGAGCCAGGCTTGGCCATTCTCATTCACGGCGCGCACCTCGCCCGCAGGCGTTCCGGTCACCAGCTCCCAGCGCTGGGATTTGCCCGGCAGGATGCGGGCCTCCAGGGCATCGGTGAGGCGCGGGATGGCCTGGGAGAGGGGATCGGCGGCAGCTGGGCACTTGGTGACGGCCACCAAGGCGTGGCTGCCCCGGCGGTGGTAGCCCAGGGCGGCGCCATCCCAATGCAATTGGATGCGGTGGCGGCGGGCGCTGGGGGGCGCGGGATGGAAGGTGTAGGCCTGGTTGGGGAGCTGACGGCCCAGGAGGTCGGCCACCATCAGGGACTTGAGCTCGCCCTCATGAGCGCCGGCTTCCCAGAGGTCGCAGCCGCCGCAGGCCTGCGCCACGGGGCAGGCGGCCTTGGTCCGCCGGGCATCCTCGCGGATCCAGCGGGTGACGGTGCCTTCGGCGTGGCGAGGCTTCCAGCGCAGCTCCGCCTCCACCTCCTCGCCGGGAAATAGGGCCAGGGGCGCGCGGAGGAGGATCCGGCGGCCATCCTCGGCGGAGGCCAGGCCCAGGCCGCCCCAGGTGAGGCGCTCGACGACACCGCGCCAACTCATGGTGGGGGCCGGTGAATTCCGATAGGCTGGCTGGGCCTTTCCACTCTTTCCCGAACGGGAGCTTTCCTTGCGTTTCACGGTCCTGATCCCCCCAGAGCACCGTAACACCCTCCTGGACCGGGTCCGGAGGGAGATCCGGCGCAGCCTCATCTGGGCCGAGGGCTCCGAGGCGGACGTGGTCATCGGGGCCGTCGGTGAGGGGCGCCTGGCGGAGTGCCTGATCTGGCCGGGGATCGAGGGGGCGGTGGCCCTCGTGAACGCGGGTTGGGAGCGGTTCAAGGATCAGACCCACATGGAGCGCTTGAATGAGGTCGGGCGGGCCCTGGCCAGCGAACAGAACCTGGATCGGCTGCTGGACCTGATCCTCCGGCTGGGGCGGGAACTGCTCTCGGCGGAAGCGGGCTCCATCTATCTGGTGCAGAGCGAGGAGCCCCAGGAGCTGCTCTTCGCGCATACGCAAAACGCCAAGCTGAGCCTGCCTTTCCACCGCTTCAAGATGCCCATCAATCCCAGCACCCTGGCGGGTTTCGTGGCATCCACGGGGGAGACGCTGAACCTTGGTGACGTGTACGAGATCTCCGCGGGCTCGCCCTATCAGTTCAGCGACGCCTTCGATAAGCAGGCGGGGTATCGCACTCAATCCATGCTGGTCGTGCCCATGCAGGATACGGAAGGCCGGATGCTGGGCGTGCTGCAGTTCATCAATCGCGTGGAGCCCGAGGGACTGCAACCCAAGGTCGTCCCCTTCGAGAAGGAGCACCAGGATCTGGCCACCAGCCTTGCGGGGCAAGCCGGCGTGGCCGTGCGCAACGCTCAGCTCCGCGAGGAGATCGAGGTGCTCTTCGAGGGCTTCGTGAACGCCTCCGTCACGGCCATCGAGGCCCGGGATCCGGTCACCTCCGGCCATTCAGGCCGGGTGGCGGATCTCACCGTGGGGCTGGCGGAAGCGGTGAACGCCACGCCGAACGGCCTCTATGGCGAGCTCTTCTTCTCCGACCGCCAGCTGCGCGAAGTCCGCTATGCAAGCCTGCTCCACGACTTCGGCAAGGTCGGGGTGCGGGAGCAGGTGCTCGTGAAGGCCAAGAAGCTGCAGCCGGAGAAGCTGGAGGTGATCCTGCAGCGCCTGCGCCAACGTCAGTTGGAGGATGCCCTGGTGCTCATGGAGGAGGCCTGGCGCAAAGGCGAATCGTTCGATGCTGGAGCCTGGGCGCGGATCCTCAACGGCCGGGCCGAGGATTCCGAGCGGCTGATCCACCTAGTGCTCCAGAGCAATGAGCCCACGGTGCTGGCCCAGGAAACGGCCGATGGCCTGAGCCTGCTGGGGAACCTCGATTACGGCCACTGGGACGGAAGCCGGAAACCCCTCGTGGATCCCAAGGACCTCTCCTGTCTCAACATCCGGCGCGGCAGCCTCTCGGAGGAGGAACGGCTGGAGATCGAGAGCCACGTCACCCATACCTTCCGGTTCCTCCAGCAGATCCCCTGGACCAAGGATCTGGGGGGCGTCCCGGAGATCGCCTACGCCCACCACGAGCGGCTCACGGGCACCGGCTATCCCCGGAAGCTGGCGGAGAAGGAGATTCCCGTCCAGAGCAAGGCGATGGCGATCAGCGATGTCTTCGATGCCCTGACGGCCCGGGATCGGCCTTACAAAGGGGCTGTGCCCCTGGAGAAGAGCCTTTCGATCCTCGATGAGGAGGCCCGGAGCGGGCAATTGGATCGGGTGCTCCTGGACCTCTTCATTGAAGCCCGGGTCTTCGATCGGGTGGTGAAGGTGTCGTGAAGCAGGCTGGAGACCGGAGACTGGAGGGGGAAAGCGGGGCGGCCCTCCGGGCCACGACCTCTGGGGAGGTCCGGCACCTTTGGTGCCGGGCGAATTCCACCTCCCGCCTCCAGTCTCCAGCCTCCAGCATGGCCCCAAGTCGTGCGACAATGACCGGTTGGAGCCGAATATGACCGAAACCACCGAGCGCACGCCGACCCCCATCGATATCCAGGGGATCATGGAGCTGTTGCCCCATCGCTATCCCATCCTCCTGGTGGATCGGGTGGAGGACTTCGAGCCCAAGCAGTGGATCCGCGGCATCAAGAACATCAGCTATTCCGACCAGATTTTCCAGGGCCATTTCCCCAAGCGCCCCGTGTTTCCGGGGGTGCTGATCGTGGAGGCCATGGCCCAGACGGGTGGCTGCCTGATCATGCAGGAGTTCGAGGATCGCTCGAAGAAGGTCATCTACTTCATGGCCATCGACGCGGTGAAGTTCCGCAAGCCCGTGCTGCCGGGCGATCAGCTCGTCATGGAAGTCAAGGTGGTCAGCTTCAAGGGCCGCATCTGCAAGATGCGCGGCGAGGCCTTCGTCAACGGCGCCAAGGTGGCCGAGGCGGAGTTCATGTCCATGCTTCAGGATCTGACTGGCGAGGAGGCCGGACAGTGAGCGCGCAGGTCCATCCCTCCAGCATCGTCAGCCCCGAGGCCGTGATCGGGGAGGGCGTCGTCATCGGCCCCTTCTGCGTCGTGGAGGGCAACTCCCGCATCGGCGCCCGCACCGTGCTGCGCAGCCACGTGGTCGTGGGCCCCCATACCACCCTGGGCGAAGACTGCGTGCTCTTCCCCCACAGCACCGTGGGCATGGAGCCCCAGGATCTGAAGTTCAAGGGCGAGGCCACCACCCTGGTGATCGGCGATCGCAACCAGTTCCGCGAGGGCACCACCATGCACCGCGGCACCGTGGGCGGCGGAGGCATCACGAAGATCGGCGACGACAACTTCTTCATGGCCCAGGCCCACGTGGCCCACGACTGCATCGTGGGCAACAAGAACATCTTCGCCAACGCCGCCACCCTGGCCGGGCACGTGGAAGTGGGCTCGGGCTGCAACATCGGCGCCTTCTCCGCCGTGCACCAGTTCTGCCGGGTGGGCGACCACGCCTTCATGGGCGGGTTCACCGTGGCCACCCTGGACGTGCTCCCCTTCATGAAGACGGTGGGGGCCCGCGAGACCAAGAGCTATGGGGTGAATTCCATCGGGCTGCAGCGGAAGGGCTTCGCCCCGGAGGTGATCGAAGGGCTGAAGAAGGCCCACCGCCTCCTCTTCCTCTCGGGCTTGCAGCGGGAAGAGGCCCTGGCCAAGGCGGAAGCGGAACTGGGATCCATCCCGGAGGTGGCCTACCTCCTGGGCTTCGTCCGCGACAGCAAGCGGGGCGTGCATCGTGGTTGAAACCAAGAAATTCGCGACGGTGGTCATCATCGGGCTTCCCAACGCGGGCAAGTCCACCCTCCTGAATGCCCTCGTGGGCGAGAAGGTGGCCGCCACGAGCCAGATGCCCCAGACCACCCGGGGCAAGGTGCTCGGCGTCGTGAACCGGGGCGCCACCCAGATCGCATTCCTGGATACGCCCGGCATCCACAAGCCCGAACACGCCCTCAATGAGCGCATGATGCGCCACGTGGACGTGGCCATCGACGAAGCCGACCTGATCCTCTGGATGGTGGACGCCGACGAGTACCTGGGCCCCGGCGAGCACGCCCTGGCCAAGCGCCTGCGCAAGATGGACCGGCCCGTCTACCTGCTGCTGAACAAGATCGATCTGCTCTCCAAAGGACGGCTGCTGGAGAAGGTGGTCACCTACAAGGACCTCCTGCCCTTCAAGGAGGTGATTCCCATCGGCGCCAAGATGGGCCTGAACCTGGATCCCCTCTGGGCCATCCTCGAGCGCGACGCCCCCGAGGGCGAGTGGGCCTACGACGAGGAGACCTTCACCGATCAGACGGAGCGCAGCCTCGTCACGGAGTTCATCCGCGAGAAGGTGCTCCGCAAGACCCA
This sequence comes from Acidobacteriota bacterium, assembly GCA_016192145.1. Taxonomy (GTDB): domain Bacteria; phylum Acidobacteriota; class Holophagae; order Holophagales; family Holophagaceae; genus JAFDVN01. Next base: position 127,066 of record JACPUT010000018.1, read on the forward strand.
GGAGGAAGTGCCCCATGGCGTGGCCGTGCTCATCGAGCGCTGGCTCGAAGCCGGGCATGAGGACTTCCCCGAGGATCTCGATCCCACCGGCGTCTACATCGCCGCCCAGATCCTCGTGGACCGCTCCAACCACCGCAAGATCCTCCTCGGCACCGCCGGCGAGAAGATCCGCGACATCCGCATCAGCGCCCAACGCGAAGTGAAGAAGCTCCTCCAGCGCCCCGTGCGCCTGGAACTCCACATCAAGGTGGAGGAGGGCTGGCGGGATCGGCCGGACAAGCTGGATCGGCTGGAGATCTGAAAGGTCCTTAGTCTTTAGCCCTTGGCTCGAAATTTCTAAGTGCCCTGTTTCCGGCGGAATCAGGGCACTTCTGCAATTCCATCCAAGGGCGGTGACCCGGACGGCAACCACTTAGGCCCTGAGGTACCTGTACGGCCTAATCGGTGGGGACGCTCCACCGGACTCGGGTCGATGCGGATCGGGTCCAAATTACCTGATTGATGGGACCTGTCATTCGGGGGGCCGGGCCAAGCTAACGCCGGACGGAAATGGGTCGAATATCTACCTACGGCTGGAGGACACCATGAGCCTGCGCTTGATGTGGATGTTGGCTTGGATTTCCTCAGTAGGTTTGGCTCAGGTGTTTCCGAAGGAGGAACCTCGGCCCATCTATTGGAGTTCCAATGAGCTGGTGGCCTATGAGCCCCTTGCCCATGCTTTTGTGATGAAGGGATTCAAGGATGGTTCGGTCAAGGCGCAAATAGACTTGGGGTCCGATTCCAAACCTGCGGGTTTCAGTGACGGAGTCTATTGGGCGGTCAATAAACTGAGCTCCACCAAGCCTGCGGATAAACCCATCAAACGCATCCTCTCCACTCGGGATGGAAAGGAATGGAAACTCGAAGGCTGGATTCCATTGACCGAGGATATTGATGTCGATTTGATTCAGCCCCTAGGTGGAGATCGATTCCTGCTCATGGCGTTCACCCGGATCCGGATCGGGGAACGTTATTCCAGATTCGCGCTGGCCACTCGGGACGGTGAAAAACGGTTGGTGCCGGATCGCCTGCTGGATATGGGGCTGGAGAAGCCCTGGGGCATTCCTCGGACTGAGGGCAGCCTGGCGGGGCATTTCGGAGTCAATCCCGCCTATAACGAATTGTTCATCGGGGGATACTCGATCCTTCGAAGCGGAACTTTTCTTGCGGTGGTTTCCCTGCGGGCTGGCTATGTGTGGCTCCTGGATGCGGGGCGGGAACATCCCACACTCGAACTGGTGCGGGTCCATTCGGGCGTCAAAGATGCGTTTCTCGCAGGGGAGCCCCACTTGGAGCACTGCGTCTTGGACGCCCATCCGACCTCGGACGGGCGGTTCCTGTTTGCCACGCGCTCCGAGCGGGCCGTGATCTTCGGCGCCATGCACCATCCGAAACCGGTGGATATCACCTCCATGAAGGACCCGATCTTCAAAACAGATCGCGCCGTCGCGCAGATTCTGAGCCTTCGCGATGAGCCGGATCTGGAGTGGTACGAACTTGATCCCATGGCGAAGACATTCAAGTCCGTCCCCTCACCTCCGGGAGTGCCCGAGCGGCTGGTGAAGCCCGAGGAGATCAAGGGTTTCCGGTTTTGGTTCACATCGAAGGGGCATGTCGCATGCACCCTCTCGACCTACGTTCCGGGGGAGCCTGTGGCCGTTCCGGGAGCGAAGAAGGCCGTGAAGGGCCCCCGATAAGGTCGGTTTGAGCAAAGGGAAAGCGGGGCATTTCGGCCCCGCTTTCCCTTTGTGCCTCCAGCCTCCAGTCTCTAGCCTAAAGACTGAGGTGCGCCAGGTGCTCCTCGGAGGTGATGGGCACGTTGGGTTCATCACTGAGCACCTGGCCATCGCGCAGCTTCACGATGCGGTGGGCGTGCTTGGCGATGTCCTCCTCGTGGGTGACGAGGATGATGGTGTTGCCCTTCTGGTAGAGCTCCTCGAAGAGGGCCATGATCTCCACGCTGGTTTTGGAGTCGAGGGCGCCCGTGGGCTCGTCGGCGAGGAGGATGCTCGGGTTGTTCACCAAGGCCCGGGCGATGGCCACGCGCTGGCGCTGGCCGCCGGAGAGCTGGTTGGGCATGTGATCGGAACGGGAGCCGAGGCCCACGTTTTCCAGGGCCTTCTGGGCCATGGCGTGGCGCTCGGCGGGGGTGATGCCGGCGTAGATGAGGGGGAGCTCCACGTTCTGCAGGCTGGTGGTGCGGGCCAGCAGGTTGAAGGTCTGGAAGACGAACCCGATCTCCTCGTTGCGGATCTGGGCCAAGTCGTCGTCGGTCATCTTCTCAACCTGTTTGCCGTTCAGCTCGTAGCCGCCGGTGGTGGGGGTGTCGAGGCAGCCGATGACGTTCATCATGGTGGACTTGCCGGAGCCGGAGGGGCCCATGATGGCCACGTATTCGCCCTTCTGGATGGTGAGGCTCACCCCATCCAGGGCGCGGACTTCCATGTCGCCCATCTGGTAAACCTTCGTGATGTCGTTCAGGACGATGAGGGGGGCCTCGGTCATGGGGACTCCTGCACCCAAGGTTATCCCAGGGCTGTCCACTGGTTTCGTGGTGGGGGTGAGCGGCGTTTAGCCGGGGATGAGCGGGGGAGGAACTTCGGTGGGGAATCGGCCACCCGTGGGCCTATCCCGGCACTTCCACCAACAGGGCCAATCCCAACCCGCCCCCGATGCCCAGGGAGGCCACGCCCAGGCCACCGCCCCGCAGCCGGAGCTGGTGCACCAGGGTGGTGACGATCCGGGCGCCGCTGGCCCCGATGGGGTGGCCCAGGGCGATGCCGCCGCCGGCGATGTTGAGCCGATCCTCGGGAAGGCCGAGCTGGTGGCTGCACGCGAGGATCTGGGCGGCGAAGGCTTCGTTGATCTCCCAGAGGTCGATGTCCTTCACGGCCAGCCCATGCTGGTCCAGCAGCCGCCGGATGGCGGGGACGGGGGCTTCGCCCATGTCCATGGGATCCACGCCAGCTTCCGCGCTGCCCAGGAGGCGGGCCAGCGGACGCCGGCCCGGAGCCTGATCCGGCCGGGCGAGCAGGAGCGCCGAGGCGCCATCCGAGAGCGCGGAGGCGTTCCCCGCGGTGACCTGGCCAAGGGGATTGAATACGGGCGGGAGGAGGGCGAGGGAGGCCTCGGTCGTGCCGGGTCGGATCCCCTCATCGTGATCCAGGGCGGGGTGGGGGGCGGTCTCCGGGCCAAAGTCCGCGGCCCTGGCCCGGGCGTGGCTCCGGGCGGCGTAGGCGTCGGCCTCCGGGCGGGTCACGCCCCGGCGCTCGGCCAGGCTTTCGATGGTCTCGCCCATGAGGAGGCCGGTGACGGGGCAGCGCAGACCATCCTGGTGCATGACATCCGGCAGGCTGCGATGCCCCATCCGGAACCCCCAGCGCAGGCCCGGTACCAGATGCGGGGTGTCGGACATCGCTTCGCTGCCCCCGGCGAGGATGGCACCTGGAGCGCCGATTTCCAGGGCCTGGGCGGCCAGGATCAGGGCCTGGAGGCTCGAACCGCAGGCCATGTTCACCGTGGTTCCCGTGCAGGTGTCGGGCAGGCCGGCCCGGAGCGCGATCGTACGCGCTGGATTCATGCCCTGGGTGTGACTCCGGGCCATGCCCCACAGCGCCCGGTCCGGGCGGGGCAGAGCCGGGTCGGCCAGCAGGGATCCCACGACGGATTCGCCCAAGGCCACGGCGCCCAGGCCCCGGTAGGCGCCGCCGTAGCGGCCCTGGGGCAGGCGGAGAGCGGCGAGGAGGTTCACGGCCTGGAACTTCATCGGGGCAACCAATCTTCGGGGGTGGCTTCGCGGGGCCCCAGGATCGCGTCCGGAGGGAACCAGGAATCCAGGGCGGCGAGGTGCCTGGCCACGTATTCGCGAACCCAGAACTGGAAGCGCTTCATGCCCCGGAATTCCCGGGTGGGGCTGGGGACGCCGACGGCATCCAGGCCCGCGATCTCGGCGAGGTAGAGGGCCCTGGGCAGGTGGAAATCCGAGGTCACGATGATGCAGCGCCTGAGGCCGAAGACCACCGAGGCCCGCTTGAGGCTGTCATAAGTGCGACGCCCGGCATAATCCTCGATGATGCGGGTGCGGGGCACGCCCTGTTTCACCAGCCATCGGCGCATGGCCTGGGGTTCGTTGTAGGCCGGGGTCCGATTGTCGCCGCTTACGAGAAACCACTGGGAACGGCCCGCCCGATGCAGGTCCAGGGCCGTTCTGAGGCGGCCTTCGAGGATCTCCGTCGGCTCCCCATCGCTGTAGACGCCCGCGCCCAGCACCAAAATCGGTGCACCCGGGGGCAGGATCTGCTCGGGCGATTGGATCCGGGCCGCCTGGGATCGCGGGAACTTCCACAGAGTCCAGCACAGATCGAGGACAAGGAGGGCCGTGAGGCCCCCGCCCAAGGCGCGCCAGCGTCGGGGTACACGTTGGAAGAGAGCAAGGATCGACATGCTCGGTTAGCATAGATCCTTACGCCTCAATCGCCCTTGACCCGTTCCGAGCACCCCAGCCAATGACCCAGCCCCTCCCGCTTTCCATGGCCCCAATCGTCTCCCGGAGGGCCTGGCCGCTCCTCATGTTGCTGGCTGCCGCCGGCACCGGCTGCTATCGGGCCACGGGCATGGCCCGACCGACGCTGGTGGCCGCCGAGATCCCGGCCAGTGGAGGGGACCGGGTGCGTGGACTGAAAGCCACGGCCACGGTGGGTGACGTCTTCCTGGGGAACGACTTCGTTTCCCTGGCCGTGGATGGCGCGACCTGGCAGAACCGCGAGGGGCAGTTCCAGGCCCCTTCGGGTGGCGCGATCCTGGATATCGGCGCCATCGCCCTGGATCAGAATTTCAAGCGGGTGTCGGTGCCGAGCGACCTGGTGGATCGGCTCGCGCCCGTGCTCAATCAGGATCCGGATCTTCCCCTGGTCTTCGATGCCATCTCTCCGGTGACGGAAGGGGACATTTCCCGGATCGAGATGCGGGGCGGCGTGGTCGATGCCGCCGGCAAGCTGGGACTCCCCGTGGATTCCAATAATCGGGTGATCGGCTTGGAAGTGGCCCACACCATTTCCCTGGCCTTGCGGGGTCGTCATTTCGAGCTGACCACGACGGTCACCAACCGCACCGGCGCCCCGGTAACCGTCTATTCCATCGGTGATTACCTGGACCAGCGTGGAGCCGCGGGATACCGCGTGATGGCGCCGGGGCAGCAATCTTCCGGGATCGCCCAGTCGGCCGGTTCCCCGGCCGTGGGGGCCGCGGCGGTGAACCTGGTGCATGACTGGGGTGTCGAGATCCCCGGAAGCGATTTCGCCCGGCCCCTGGGCACCTCGGTGCGGGCCATGGGCGTGGGGTTCCAGGGTGCTGAATCCGCGGGTGAATTCGTCGACAGCCACATGTCCCTGGGGATCATGTCCGCGGATGCCAGCCGTCCCCAGATCCTGGTGGCTTCGGATCCGCAATCCGTCCTGAACGAGCCGAGGCCCCGGGCCGTGGCCAAGGTCGTCGCCGGTCGGGTTCCCGACTTCGACGCGGGTGGCGTTCCCCTTCCGATCGCCAGTGGAGGCAGCCTTTCCCACACGCGCAGGCTCTACCTCATCGGTGGCGCCAGCGTCGGCGGATCCCGGCCCACCATCACCGCCGACGTGTTCAATCAGATGTACCTGGATCGTTACGCGATCTCCAGCCAGTCCTATGGCGCGATCGGCTTCAGCACCTTCGGCACGGCGGTCGAATCCGGCTCCCTCCAAACGGAAGTCCGTTTCGAACGCTACCTGGCCCCGGCGGTGTTCGATCCGATCGCCGACGCCAATGATCCGTCCCGTTGGATGACCGAGCGGGTGGAGTACTTCGAACGCGGCGAGGTCCTTACGGGCAACTCCATGCATGTCTCTGTGCTCCCCGCCATTCCTGAAACCTCGGTGGATCCCACCCGGAAGGACAGGAGCCAGGTCTTCCGCATGGTCGTCCGGAATCGGGAGGAGGGGGCCAACACGCCCTTCCTCAAGTTCACCAATTCCCATTCTTCCCGCCGCACTTCCTTGCTCGACTATCTCGAACCGAGGTTCGGCAACCCCTTCCTCATCGAGGAGCCCCTAGCCCCGGAGCGGAACAACGCACCGTATGTCGTGGACGGGGCCGGGAACGAAGTCGGCTTCCGCCGGGTCAACCGGATGTTCGTGAGCCGTGATTTTTCCGGAGATGCCAGCGTCCGTCAGCCCATGCGCGTGATGGTCGCCGGGCTGGATCCCGCGGGCAACCTGGCCTCCGTGAACGATCCGAACCTCCTGAGAACCCGGCACTGGAGCACGATCTTCTATCCCATCGGCCTGCAGCGTACCGCTGGCGATTTCTTCTTCGGGGGCGTGAATTTCCGGGCTGGTAACGAGGCCTTTGGAACGGGTTTCCCGGGCAGCTCCTCGGATAACTCGCTGGTGGCGCGATTCGAGCTGCCCCTGGACCATTCCTACCGGGCCTTCGCGATTCGGGGTCCCCTGGCCCCCCTCCAGACCCAGGATTTCAGCACCGCGCCCGTCGGCGAACCCAACTTGGCCTCATTCCTGTTCGAGAACAAGAAGGGGCCTGCCGGGTGGATCAGCTTTGACATCCCCGGCCCCAGCCTTGCCACCGGGGGAGGCATGCATCCGATGGAACAGATGGCGGGTGCCCTGGCGGAGGACGTCAAGATCATCGGACGCACGGAAGTCGATCGGAACATCTCGGGCCCGACCACCTATGCCGGGTTCCGGGGGGAGTTCGTGGATTACCCCCTTTCCGTCAACCAGCTGGCCCCGGTGGGGGAGGACCCCCTCGTGATCGGGGCCAGATCCTCCGCCCTGGCGGATGGTTCCGTCACCGCCCTCTTCCCCCCCGATCCCAGCGTCGCGGGATACCCGGGTCTCCGGCCTTCCAAGGGATGGACCCTGGCCGACTTCCTCCACCAGGCCGAGGGCCAGTTCAACGTCATCCACCGCCCCTTGGGGCCCGGCGGGTTGTTCTCGATCAAGGGGTATTCCCTGACGGATGCCCTGGGCGCGGGTGCCAACGCCTGGTGGGATGATTCCGATTCCCTCTCCGGTGGCAAGCGCATGGGTGACTTCGATGCCCTCGAGTTGCTCCGGGGTGAAAGCCTCGCTTCACAAACCCCCGCCCAGTGGCACCAGGAGTACAAGCAGCTCCGGGCGCTGTGGTTCAAGCTCATCGCGGCCCAATCCCCGACGTTCTTCACCAAGGCACTCGGGCTATCGTCCGGCAAATACAGCTTGGATACGCCCGTGGGTCTTGCCCGGACCTACCTGAAGGTGGCCACCACCCCCACGGAAACCGATCTGACGGGTGTGCTCGCGGCCCTGAAATCCGGTGCGGCGGTGGCTTCCACGGGACCCATGCTCGAAGTGGATGTGAATGGAACGGCGGGTCCCGGCCAGCTGCTCTCCGGTACCAATGCCACCGTCACACTGAACATCGCCGTGACGGCCCCGGAGTGGGTGCCCGTCGAGCAGGTGAAGGTGTACGTGAATGGCGCCCTGGTCCAGACCCTGGATCCCGCCACATTCAATGTGGATCCCACGGATGACCGCCGGCGCAGCATCGCGATTCCGGGCCTCGCCTTGAGCCAGGACTCCTGCATCGTGGTGGAAGCGGGCACCCCCGACGCGGGCCCCACCGTGGGCTCCGCGCCCTGGGATGGGCTCTACCCCGTGTGGTTCAAGCTTCAGCGGAACATCTACCCCATCGTGATTTCGAACCCCGTCTTCGTGCTCCGGAATGGCGGATCCTACACGCCTCCTGGCAACTGAGGCGCCATGGACGGCTGGCTCCCTGACCGACTGCCGCAGGACCCGGAGGCCGAGAAGAGCCTCCTGGCCACCTGTTGCGCTCCGGGTGGGGACCTGGCCTTCGCCGAGGTGGCGCTGGGCCTGACGGAAGAAGACTTCGTCGTGCCCGCCCACAAAGCGCTCTACAAAGCGTTGGTGCGCCTCCTGGAACGCCAGGTGGAGGTCAATGCCCTAACGCTGAAGGATGCGCTCGACCAGAATGGCGAGCTCTCCACGGTGGGCGGATTCCCGGGTCTTACGGAACTGCTGTCTGCCCAGGAAGTGGGGCGCCCCCAGGTGCTGGCGGATCTGCTCCGCCGCAAACACAAGCTCCGGCGGCTGCTGCGGCTGGGGGCCGGCCTGGCCCGACAAGCCGCCAACGAGGAGGAAGGCCCCGAGGCCCTCGTGGATGTGGCTGCGGAAGAGCTCTTCCGCCTCTCCCAGGGGGATTCGGATCGCAAGGGGCTCCTTTCCATCGAGAAGGTGGGCCTGGAGGGCATGGCCAAGCTCTATGACCGGCTGGACGGCAATGGCCATTCCGGCGTCACCACCGGCGGGGCCTTCCCGGCCCTGGATGCCCTCACCCAGGGCTTCCAACCCGGCAACCTCATCGTGCTGGCGGCGCGCCCCGGCATCGGCAAGACAGCCCTGGCCCTGAACTGGGTCCTCTCCGCGGCGAAGAAGCGGGGCACCTGCGGCGCCTTCTTCTCGCTGGAAATGAGCCAGGAGGAGGTCTTCCTCCGCATGCTCGCGTCGCAGGCCCGGGTGAACCTCAAGCGCATCCAGGCCGGGGAGTTCCCCAATGAAGCCCGGGAGCGGATCCGGGAAGCGGGCAATGACCTGCTGCAGCTTCCCCTCTACATCTCGGATCAGGCTTCCATCACGGTGCCCCAGATCCAGAGCATGGTCATCAAGCAGGGCAGCCAGTCCAACCGCCGGGTGGAATTCCTGATCGTGGACTACCTCCAGCTCATCAGCAGCCCCGATGGCTCCCGGGCCTCCAAGCAGAACGAAGCCACCCGTGTGGGCGAGATCAGCCGCGGCCTCAAGCTGCTGGCCAAGGACCAGGGCATCCCCGTGGTGGTGCTCTCCCAGCTCAACCGCGAGGTGGAGCACCGGGCCGGCGGCCGTCCCCAGCTCAGCGATCTCCGTGACTCCGGCGCCATCGAACAGGACGCCGACATGGTGGCCTTCATCCACCGCCGCATGATCGCCAAGGCCGACGAGGAACCGCCCGACAACACCGCCGAACTCGTCATCGCCAAGCACCGCAATGGCCCCACCAAGATCATCAAGCTCCTCTTCGAGGGCGAGTTCGCGCAGTACCGGGAACTGGTGGAGGAGACCAATCCGTACTGAGGCCGGAGTCTGAAGGCTGGAGACCGGAGGGAAAGGCAAAGCGCCGACCCAGCGGATGGGTCGGCGCTGTCTTTACCTGCAGTCTCCAGTCTCCAGTCTCAAATCACTCGAGCCCGAAGGTACCCTTCTCCAGCTCGTTCTTGACCACGCTCATGAACTGGTCGCCCACGGCGCCATCGATGACGCGGTGGTCGAAGCTGAGGCCGCTGAACATGATCTGGCGGATGGCGATGGCATCGTTGCCGAGGTCATCGGTGACGACCACGGGGCGCTTGGCGATGGTGCCAATGGCCTGGATGGCCACCTGGGGCTGGCTGATGATGGGCAGCGCGAAGATGTCGCCGAAGACGCCGGGGTTGGTGATGGTGAAGGTGCCGCCGCTGATCTCGCTGGGCTGCAGCTTCTTGGCGCGGGCGCGCTCAGCCAGGTCGTTGAGGCTGCGGGCCAGGCCGCCGAGGTTGAGGCTGTCGGCGTTCTTGATCACGGGGACGATGAGGCCCCAATCCAGGCTCACGGCGATGCCCAGGTTGATGTCCTGCTTGTAGACGATGTTGTCGCCATCCACGGAGCTGTTGACGATGGGGAAGGCCTGCAGGCCCTTGATCACGGCCTTCATGATGAAAGGCATGAAGCTGAGCTTCGTGCCGTAGGACTCCTCGAAGGCCTTGCGGTGCTTCGCGCGGAGGCGGGCCACGTTGCTCATGTCGATCTCGAAAATCGTGTAGACATGGGGGCTGGTGCGGAGCTTCGAGTTCACCATGTTGTCCGCGATGATCTTGCGCATGCGGCTCATGGGCTCGACCTTTACGCGTTCGCCGGGGGCGAAGGCGGGCTGGGCGGGGGCGGGGGGAACCGCCAGGCCGGGGACCACTCCCAGGGTGGGGGCGCTGGGGTCATGGGTGGGGGCCATCATGGGCATGGAGCCGCTCACGGGCGCCGGAGCCGCGGCGGCCTTGGCGCCGGAGGCGATGAAGGCCTCGATATCGGCCTTGCTCACGCGGCCGTGCTCGCCGGTGCCCTTGACCATGCGGAGGTCGATGCCATGCTGCTTGGCCATCTCGCGGACGAGGGGGCTGCTCTTGGAGCGGAGGCGGGCCTCCTCGCTGTTGTCGTCCTCGTCCGCCATGGGATGCACGGGGGTGGCGAGCTTGGCTTCGGCGGCGGGCGCGGCGGCGACCGAAGCAGCCGCGGCAGGGGCGGAGCCCCCGGCGGGCTTCTCACCGGCGGCGCCGATGCGAGCGACGATGGAGCCCACGGGCACGGTCTTGTTCACGTCGACGAGGATTTCCAGCAGCACGCCGGCGGCCGGGGCGGGGATCTCGGCGTCTACCTTATCGGTGCTGATCTCGTAGAGGGTCTCGTCCTTGGCGATGGTGTCGCCGGGGGCCTTGAGCCACTTCAGGACGGTCGCTTCGGCGATGCTTTCGCCCATCTGCGGCATGATCACGTCAAAGGCCATTTCGTGCTCCTTAGGGTCTGTCTAGATAATGATGGCGTGTGGGAATCAAAGTTCCGGGGTACGGAGGTGGTAATCGGTTCGTTCCTGGAAGGCTTGAACGAGTTCCAGGAGGCGGACGTCGGAAAGGGCAGGGCCCATGAGCTGCATGCCCACGGGAAGGCCGGCGCTGAAGCCGGCGGGGAAGGCCAGGGCGGGAAGGCCTGCCAGGGGGGCGCCCACGGCGTAGACGTCGGCCAAGTGCATGGCCAGGGGATCATCCAGCTTGGCGCCCAAGGGGAAGGCCACGGTGGGGCTCACGGGGGTGGCCAGCACGTCCACCTGTTCAAAGGCCTTGAGGAAGTCCTGGCGGATGAGGGTGCGGACCTTCAGGGCCTTGAGATAGAAAGCGTCGTAGTGACCCTTCGAGAGGCAGAAGGTCCCCAGCAGGATGCGGCGCTTGGCTTCGGCCCCGAATCCGGCGTTCCGGGTGAGGGCCATGAGCTCGGCCAGGGTCTGCCCCTCGACGCGCTCACTGAGGCCATAGCGCAGGCCGTCGAAGCGGCTGAGGTTGGAGCTCACCTCGCTGGTGCAGACGAGGTAGTAGGCGTCGATGGCGTAGCGGGTGTGGGGGAGGTCCACTTCCACCAACTCAGCGCCGGCATCCTTGAAACGCTGCAGGGCGCCTTCGATGGCCTCGCGCACGCCGGCTTCAAGGCCCTCGCCGAAGTACTCCCGGGGGAGGCCCACCCTCAGGCCCTTCAAGGTCGCGGCCCTCAGGGGCCACAGGGCTTCCTGACGGGGCAGATCCACCGAAGTGGCATCCAGGGGGTCGGCGCCGGCCATGACACCGAGGAGGGCGGCCACATCCTCGGCGGTGCGGGCGATGGGGCCCACCTGATCCAGGCTGCTGGCCATGGCGGTGACCCCGTAGCGGCTGAGCACGCCGTAGGTGGGTCGCAGGGCCGTGAGGTTGCAGAAACTGGCGGGCAAGCGGACGCTGCCGCCGGTGTCACTGCCCAGGGCGAAAGGCGCGTAGCCCGCGGCCACGGAGACCGCCGACCCGCTGCTGCTGCCGCCGGGGACGCGGGCCGTATCCCAGGGGTTCCGGGCGGGGCCGAAGGCGCTGAACTCGCCGCTGGAACCCATGGCGAATTCGTCCATGTTGGCCTTGGCCAGGGGGACCGCCCCGGCCTGGAGGAGGCGGGCCACCACGGTGGCATCGTAGGGCGCTCGGTAGCCTGCGAGGATCCTGGACCCGCTGGTGCAGGGCGTCCCCTTCCAGTGCAGGTTGTCCTTCAGCACCACGGGTAGGCCCAGCACGGGGCCCCGCTCTCCCCCCGCCAGGCGGGCATCGGCGATCCTCGCCTGCTCAAGGCTGCGGGGCGCGTCCGTGGAGAGCACGGCCTCAAGGCGGCCATCCAGGCGCTGGATGCGCGCGAGGCCAGCCTGCACGAGGCCCTCGGCGGAAAGATCGCCCGCCGCCAGGCCCTCACGCATGCTGTTGGGGGTGGCCCACGCCATCCGACCTTCCTCCGCAATCAGAACCATCAAGTGTGCCATCAAATGGCTTCAGCCTCGACCCGGCGGTCTGCAGGAGAGCCGTGGGGGCGCGCAATCGGTGGGAAGGAGGCATCGGCTGGCGGCTTCCTGGGACACCCGAACCCCGGAGGTGCTGATGGCGGCGCAGGATGCCTGGTCAGATTCCTGCACGAACCGCAGGATTTAGGCTACCATCCCCCTTGCCCCATCCGAGCAGGACCTCTTCCCATATGAATCCCTTCGACGTGCTAGAAGTATCCCAGGACGCCAATCCGGACGAGATCCGGGCTGCCTATCATCGCCTGGCCAAACAGTGGCATCCCGACCGGTTCGCCGGTGAGGAGAAGGTCCAGGCCGAGGAACGGTTCCGGCAGCTGGCGGAGGCCTTCGCCAATCTCAAAGATCCCGTGAAGCGCCAGTCCTATCAGACGGCCCGACCCCAGGCCGCCGTCGGGGCCATGAGCGCGCCAGGGGGCCAACCCAGCGCTCCAGCCCAGGAGCGGTCCGCCGACGACTGGATGGAGGAGTCCCGGAAGGCGCTCGAGGCCAAGCAACTGGACCAAGCCAAGGGGTTCATCCTGTACGCCCTTCGCTTGGATGCCGCCAAGCCTGAGTTCCACCTCCTGCAGTCGGAGATCCTGGAGGCTGAAGGCCGTGATCCCCGAGGTGCCATCCGGAGCCTGGAAACCTATCTCAAAGCCAGGCCCAAGGATGCTGACGCGCTCATCCGGCTCGCGGACCTTTATCTAGGGCAGGGGATGCAAGCCCGGGCCCAACGATTTCTGGATGACGCACGGGCCATCGCACCGAAGCACAAGCGTTTCAATGTGCCTGCCGAAGGGAAACCCAAGGTCCTACCCCCTGCGAGCGAGCCCGCAGGGATCGTGGACCAATTGAAGGGGCTCTGGGGCAGGTTGGCGGGGAAAGGGTGATGATGACGATCAAGGCGGCGGGCATGACGGACGTGGGATGCGTCCGCAAGCACAACGAGGACAACCTCCTCGTGGATCCGTCCCTGGGGCTGTTCGTCGTTGCCGACGGCCTTGGAGGACATGCCGCAGGAGAGGTGGCCAGCCAGATCGTGGTGGAGCGGGTGGGTGAGTTCGTGGCCCAGACCAAGGAGAAGGACCGCACCTGGCCCCTGGAGTACGACACCACCCTGAGTTTCGATGGGAATCGCCTGAAGGTGGCCCTGCTGCTCTCGGACCAGGCCATCGCGGAGGACATTCGGAAGAACCCCGAGCGGGAGACCATGGGGTCCACCGTGGTGGCCAGTCTGCTGAACCATCGCCGGGTGACCCTGGCCCATGTGGGCGATTCAAGGGCCTACCTGGTGAGCAAAGAGGGAATCCGGCAGGTTACCCGGGATCATTCCTGGGTCGCCGAGCAAGTGGCCCATGGCATCCTCACCCCCTCGGAAGCCCGCGTGCACCCCTTCCGGAACGTCATCACCCAGGCCCTGGGCAATGGGGGCGACCTGGAAATTGAAGTTCAAGAACTCGAGTTGGCCGATTCGGACCGACTCTTGCTTTGCTCCGATGGCCTGTCCGGTATGGTCGGGGACCAACAGATCTGGGACATCATCCAAAACGCAAACGATCTCGATCATGCGGTCGAAAGTCTTGTGACTGCAGCAAGAGAGAACGGGGGCGAGGACAATATCACGGCTGTCCTGATCGGTTTGGCCAACGACAATACTGCATCTAAGTAAAGACAGGCTTGACTCAAGCCACTCCAGTGCTATTTTAAACGGCATCTTTCCTCATAGTGAGGCTCCCCGTGGGTCTGTTCGGCGGCAAAAGCAAGAGTCTCGTCGGTCTGGACATTGGGTCCAGTGCGATCAAAGTCTGTGAGCTGCAGCAGAGTGGCAAGGGGGCCAACGCCCGCTACCGCCTGCAGAAGCTCGGCGTGGCCCAGGTGCCTCCCGATTCCATCGTGGATGGGGACATCATGGACTCCAACGCAGTGGCCTCCGCCATTCGCCAAGTGATGGGGGAACAGAAGATCAAGGCCAAGGAAGTGGCTATATCCGTGGCGGGCCAGCAGGTGATGGTCAAAAAAGTGACCTTCCCGCTCATGAGCCCCGCGGAACTCGCCGAATCGGTGCGCTGGGAGGCCGAGAGCTTCTTCCCCGCCGGCCAGGGATTGGATTCCTACGCCCTCGACTACGCGGTGCTCGAGGAGCGCCCCATGGAAGGCAACATGGATGTCGTCCTCGTGGCCTGTCGGAAGGACAAGCTGGAGAGCTACGTCTCCTGTGTCGCCCAGGCGGGCTATACCCCCAAGGTGGTGGACGTCGACGTCTTCGCCCTCCAGAACGCCTATGAGGTGAACAGCACGCCCGGGGCCACCGACGAGGTCGTCGCCCTGGTGAACATGGGTGCCACCTTCACCAACCTCACCATGATGGTGGGAGCCCGTTCCGTCTTCTGGCGCGACATCAGCTGGGGCGCCAACCGCTTTACCGACAAGCTCATGGAAGATTGGGGGCTGAACCGGGAGGAGGCGGAATCCCTCAAGCGCGGCCGCGAAGCCGGTGGCCGCAGTTCCGAGGAGATCCAGCCCTCCCTCATGGCCATGGGTGATGCCTTCGCCGACGAGCTGAGCCGCACCATCGACTTCTTCCGCAGCAGCTTCAAAGTGGATCGCCTTGACCGGGTGCTCCTCGCCGGTGGTGGGGCCCTCACCCCTGGCCTCGTGGATGTCCTCCAGGATCGCCTCCGGGTCAGCGTCGACCGTCTCAATCCCCTCCAGGCCATCGAGATCGACGGCCGCAGCGTGGATCCGGCCTCCGTGCGGGATCTGGGTTGCGCCGCTTCCATCGTGGTGGGCCTCTCCCTGCGCAAGGCGGGTGACCGATGATCAGGATCAACCTTCTAGGTGACGCACTGGCCCAGGCCGGAACGAAGAAGGGCGGGGCGGAAGTCCAGCCCATGCAGGTCTACGTGGAAGGGGAGGGGGCGGCCCGCTCGAGCCTTCCCATCGCGGGCGTCCTCATCGGTTTATTGGGCGTGGCTGGTTCCGGGGCGTATGCGCTGATGCTCTTCAATGACGTTCGCAAGCTCAACGAGGAACAGGTCCGGCTGCAGGCCGAGGCCAAGAAGTACGAACCCTACTTGCAGCTCGAGAAGACCTTCCGCGAGCGGAAACAGCAACTCCAGCGCAAGGAGGACGTGATGAACGCCCTCAAACGCCAGCAGGCCCTTCCCGTGCATTTCATGGAGGAATTGGCCAACAGCCTTCCCGAGGATGTGGTCTTCACCAAGATCAGCCAGAAGGGGATGAGCTTCACCATCGAAGGTGAGAGCCGCTCCTTCGAGGCGGTGAACGCCTTCTACAACAACCTCCAGAGCCGCAACCGGTGGTTCCAGAAGATCAACTACCCCGGCGCGAGCAGGGCCGCCAATTCCAACGTGCTGGTCTTCAAGATCAGCTTCGACCTGCAGAACGCGGTGTAGAGGAGCGACGATGAATCCCCAGCTTCAACGTCAGGTCCTGATCGGTGCGGTCGCCGCGATCGTGGTGGGTGGTCTCACCTACTTCGCGACGGGTGCGAAGCGGGAAGAACAGGAAACCCTCAAGGGAGCCAATGCGGACCTTCAGAAGAAGGTGGAGCAGGGCATGATGCTCAAGAAACAGTACGAGCAGCTCCGCGAGGAAGTCGAAAAACAGCAGAAGCGCATCGATGAACTGATCAAGATCATGCCGAACGACGCCGACATCAACGAGCTTCCCTACAAGGTCAAGAAGCTCTCGGATGGATCCGGAATCGACCAGACCTCGTTCGCGGTCAAGCCGGAACGGAAGGACCAGTACTACACCGAGAAGATGATGGATTTCGAATTCCGAGGCGGGTACCACTCCTTCGGGCAGTTCGCTTCGCTCGTCTCCGGGTACGACCGCATCATCAACATCTCCAACATGGAGCTGACCCGGTTGAAGGATCCCCGAGGGATCTACTCGGCCACGATCAAGTGCACGATCAGCGCCTTCGTCTACAACCCCGTGGAGCCGGTAGCTGCGCCGGCGGCTCCCGCACCTGGAAGGCCGAAGGGCCCTGCAGGCAAGGAAGATTGAGGACGCGGCCATGAAAATCACCCCGACGCTTCTCCTGCTCATGACACCCGCCCTGTTCGCCCAAGGGGCTCCGAAAGGCGACAAACCGGCCTCGGCCGGTCAGGCGGCGCCAGAACCCTCCGCCACGGACGCCGGCGTGATCAAGTTGGTGCCCTACAAGCCGACGCTTTCCCGGGAACCCTTCCTCACCCTCAGCGATGCTGGAGCGGCCGCGGGTGGGGATCTCGTGGATGATCTGGCGGTCAAGGGGCGATTTGTGCGAGATGGCAAAGTTTTCGCAATCATCGCCGACAGCCGTGGCAACACCCGGTGGCTTCCCATCGGCTACAAATTCAAGGATGGAGAACTCGTGGCCATCGACGATAAGTCGGTGACCTTCCATCAGTGGGACCCCAACTCCACCAACAAGTCCGTGTACAGGAAAGTCGTCAAGTCGTTCAAGCGCGAGGAGGCCAAACGATGAATGCTCGCCTGAGTTCCCTGCTGGTGGCCGGGGGCGTGGCCCTCGTGGCCCCGGCGTCCCTGTCCCTTTACGCGAATGTCGGCTCCGATGCGCCGGTGGTCCGCTCCTTGGCCCTCCAAGGCCACGAAGCCCAGGCCACGCAGGTGCATCTGGGTATTCCCGGCCTTCCTGGACAGCCCCGTGTCGAAGTCTTGACCAATCCCCATCGCGTCGTGATCGACGTGCCCGGTGTGCTCCGTGGCTCCCTCGTGGGGCGAAAGGACCTCCAGGGCTTGGCCCATCCCCTGATCCTGAAGGCCCGCCTGGCCCAATTCTCCGAGGCCCCCGCGCCCATCACGCGATTGGTGCTGGAAGTCGCTGCCGGCACCCAGGTGGCGGTCCACTCCAGTGATTCGGGTCTCACCCTGGACCTGATGGCCGGGAAGGGCGCTGTGCAGGCCCGATTCGAGGGCTTGGCTGCATCCCCTGCGGCCCCCGCCCCGATGGCGACGGCGCCCTCTGTCAAAGTCGAAACCGAGGTCGTGACGGCCAAGGCCCAGCCTGCTTCCGTCAATCCCTTGGCCGATCTGCCGGGCACGCCTGGCTCCTTCAACATGCTCCCCCGCCTCGCGGCCAGCACGCTGATGCCTGTGGCAAACCCTGAGGCCCTCCAGGAAGTCAAACCACCCGTGACTCCCGCGGCTCCGGCCCCGGTGCAGGCGACTGCCCCGAAGGCCTCGGGCTCTGGCCGAACCATCGGGGATCGTGGCCAACGCTACAGCGGCGCCAAGATGACCATCGATCTGCAGAACACGGACCTGGTCAACTTCCTCCGGATCATCGCCGAGACGGGCAAGCTGAACCTGGTCGTCGACAATGATGTCCAGGGCACCTACAACTTCAAGTTCACCGACACCCCCTGGGACCAGATCCTGGACGTGATCCTGAAGAATGCGGGCCTGGGCAAGGAGATCGACAACGGCGTGCTCCGCGTCGCCAAGACCGAGAAACTCCAAAGGGAAGAGGAGGACCGGAAGAAGTTGGATGAGGCCAAGGCCCTCGCCGGCGATCTGCAGACCATCACCCGCCCCCTCTCCTATGCCAAGGTGGCCGATGTCGCCAAGATCACCAAGGACATGCTCACCAAGCGTGGTTCGGTGATCGTCGACGATCGCACCAATACCCTCATCATCACGGACCTCCCCTCCCGCATGGGCACCTTGGACGAACTCATCCAGACCTTGGATGTGCAGATCCAACAGGTGCAGATCGAAGCCCGGGTGGTGGAAGCCGCCAAGGGTTGGGATCGGGAATTCGGCGTGAAGTGGCCCACGAGCAATGCCGGCGATGCCAAGATTTCGATCGTTGATTCAACAGGAAAGACCTCTGATGCACCCTGGCTTGGACCTGGCCCTTCCTGGAACAGCGCTTCCGCGCCCAGGAGCTCCCGCTATGACCTCACGGGGGGCTTCGCCCCCGGCAAGGATGGCGTCACAACGATCTCCAATCCCGCCGGTGAGTTCTGGTTCAGCTTCCTCAGCAATCGGCTGAGCATCAACGCCATCCTCCAGGCCCTGGAGAAGGACAGCCTTGTCAAGGTCGTCTCCAGCCCGAAGGTGGTCACCCAGAACAATAAGAAGGCGACGATCCTCAGCGGCGAGAAGGTCCCCTACCCCGCTCAGCAGGGCGGTGCGGCGGGTGGTGCCATCACGGTGCAGTTCGTAGATGCCAACCTGAAGCTCGAAGTGACGCCCCAGATCACTTCCGAGGGGACCATCATCATGGATCTCAACATCGAGAAGGCGCAGGCCGATTTCAGCCGCACCGTGCTCGGCACTCCCACCATCCAGCGCAAGTCCATCGAGACCCAGGTCCTGGTTCGTGATGGTGGCACCGCGGTTCTGGGCGGCGTGTACATCACCAACAACCAGCTTGGTTCCACGGGTGTGCCCTTCCTCAAGGACATCCCCATCCTGGGCTGGCTGTTCAAGAACAAGATCACGAAGGAAGACAACGCCGAACTGCTGATCTTCATCACCCCGCGCATCGTGCGGCAGTAGAACCCGTCGTATTCATGGCCCGCGGAGCCCCAATGGGGCTCCGCTTCGTTTTGAATCCCCAAAGAAAAGCGGCCCATTCGGGCCGCTTTTCTTTGGGGGTGGAATGACTACTTGCGGATTGGAAGGGTGCGTACCAAGCGCTTGCAGTTGGTGCAGAGGATCGTGTAGGTGTCGGGCACTTCGCCGTGGTACTTGAAGCCCGGTCCCTCCATGGGCTCCTGATCCACCTTCTCGAGGCGGCCGAAATGGTACTCGGCGATTCGCACGCTCTGGGGGGCGGTGAGATCGAACCCGCAATGGGTGCAGGAGATGGCGGCCATGCTCGCTCCGTAATGATGGGCCTGGCATCACTTCAGGAGACGCCAGATTCCCCAGCTTATCAGACCCAGCGCCGCCAAACCCACGAGGATGCGAATGAGGATCTGCCCAAGTTTGAATGCCACCCAGCCGACCACCAGCAGGCCCAGGCCGAGGGCGGCCAGCATCCATGGTTGGCTCATGCCTTCTCCGGAGGATATTGGAGGAGGCCCTGCCCGGATTTCAAGCCCAGATGGCCGTGGGACACGCAGTCCATCAACAGGGGCGGGGCCTGAAACCGCTCTCCATAGGCCTCTCGGAGGCGATTGGCGATGTTCAGGCGCAGGTCCAGGCCCACCTGGTCGCTGAGTTCGATGGGACCCCGGGGGTGCCCGTAGCCCAGCTTCATGAGGGCGTCGAGATCCTCAGCGGAGGCGACGCCCTCTTCCAGCAGGCGCATGGCCTCCAATCCCAGGGCCAGGGACATGCGGGCGGCGGCGTAGCCGATCCCATCGCGGACTTTGGCCACCCTCAAACCGAGGGCTGCTCCGAGGTTCTGGGCGCGCTCAATGGCGACGGCGGAGCTGCCAGGGGGCACCACCAGTTCGACGATCCGCATGCTCCGTACGGGTACGAAGAGATGGAAACCCAGAAGATGCCCACTCCGCTCGGCCGCCTGGGCAAGCGGGCCTACGGGCAGTGCCGAGCTGCCCGTCAAGCAGAGCATTTCCGGGGGCAGGGTTCTGGATAAGTCCTCCCAGATTCGGGCCTTCAATTCCGGCTGCTCGGGTATGGCCTCGAGCAGGGCACTGCAATCAGCCCAGTGGTGGGGTACCAGGGCGCGAACGCGTCCCAGGAGAGCCTTTGGGGCATCTGAGCGGATCTTCCCCTTGGTCGCGAGCAGCTCCCAGCGGCGGGCAAGTTCGGTCAGGCCTCGCTCCGCGTGGGGGAGATCCCGCCCGATCAGGCGCACCTCGAGGCCTTGTTCCGCAGCCCATTGGGCCAGGGAGAGTCCCAGCACCCCCGGGCCCAGGATGCCCAGGACCTCGGTCATTCGGAGCTCCGCCTGGCGCCCGGGAATCCTTCGGGGATCCGGCACTCCAAGTGATCCTGGCAGAGCCCCTCCCAGACGACCCGATGGCCGGTATTGAAGGCTTTGACGATGCTGCCCTTCCCGCCGGCCACCAGATCGCCGGCGAGGTAGAGGCCGGGCACGGTGGTATGGAACCGTTCGTCCACCACGGGGCTTTTTCCATCGATCATCACGCCAGCGGCCTTGAGGAAACCCTCCGGCGTGCTGCCACCGATGCCGTAAAGCACATGATCAAAGGCCTCCACCCGGCCATCTTTGAAGGTCACTTCAACGCGGGGGGCGGTGCTTGTGTCGCGGAGCCCGGCCACATCCGCCCCCAGCCACACCCCGAGCTTCCCCCCGGAATCAAGGTCTGAGAGGATCTGGCGGTTCACCTCATTGGCCTTGGCGAACTCGTGGCCCCGGTAGGCCAGCGTGGTGGGGTGGTCGGCGTACAGGTAGGCCGCGTACTCCAGGGCGGTATTGCCACCCCCTATGATGAGCACGGATTCACCTGCCGGGATGCCGTGGTTCAAATCGAAGTGCACATGGCCTTTGAGGCTGCCGGGCAGCGGGTAATCCGGCTTGTTGGGACGGCCGAACACGCCGATGGCGATCACGATGGTACGGGTGAGGAACTCATCGCCCCTCGTATCCCGTACCCGGAAGCCCCCCCCCTCGAGGGTATCGATCCGCTCCACCTCCGTGGCGTACTGGATGGGCAGGTCATATTGCGCCACGAAGGCATCCAGGGTTGCCAAGGCCGTCTCACGGGTGCCATCGATGATGCAGACGGCTCCGTCGCAATCCACCTCCTGGCCCAGGTAGACCTTATCCACCCGCTTGCCCGGGGTGTAGAGCTTTTCGATGGACCAGCTATGGCTGGGGCCCTTCTCCAGGAGCATCAGGCGCTCGATGCCCGCCCGCCGCGCTTCCACGGCGGTGCTGATTCCCGCGGGCCCCGCGCCCACGATGAGTAGGTCCAGATCCAGGGCCATGCCCATCCTCCAATCCTGTAGAGTGTGTCGCAATTTTCCCTGGAGTCTACGGCCAGGTGGGTCGAGGTATGATGGGAAGCTTGCTTCCCATCCATGAGGCCATCCACCACGGAGCTTCCGGGCTGCGGGCCAACCCCTCCCTCCGGGACCTTCGACCCGGCCACCAAGGGCACATGCAGATCGATTACGCCGCCATCACCCACTCCGGCCGGGTGCGGAAAAACAATGAGGACGCTTACCTCCTGAGCGCCCTGAATGGCGACGAGCCCATTCTCAATACCCCCCCCCGCCCCTTGCCCGTGGGCACCGCCGGGCTGCTCGCGGCCGTGGCGGATGGCATGGGAGGCGCCGCGGCCGGTGAGGTGGCCAGCCGGGAAGGCCTCGCGGCGGTCACCCTGCACCTGTTCGGCCACTGGGGGCGGTTTTCCGAACTGCCCCGCAGGGAGGAAGATCTTCTCAAGGCCCTCGTCATCGCCGTGGAGGAAGCCAGTGGCGCCATCCTCCGCTATTCCGATGACGACCGCACGGCCCGGGGGATGGGCAGTACCCTCACGGCGGGCCTGCTCTGGAACCAGCAGCTCTACGTCGCCCAGGTGGGCGATTCCCGGGCCTACCTCTTCCGCAATGGCCAACTGCACCAGATCACCGAGGATCAGACCCTCGTGAACGATCTGGTCGCCAGCGGCTCCCTCACGGCGGAACAGGCCAAGGTTCATCCCCAGCGGAACATGATCACGCAGGCCCTGGGCTCCCCCCAGCAGTTGGTGGTCGTGGTCTACAAGATCGCCCTACGCCGCGGAGATCGCCTGCTGCTCTGTTCCGATGGCCTCCACGGGGAGGTGGATGATTCCCGCATCCGAGAACTGCTCGCGCCGGGTTTCAGTCCGCGCAAGACCCTGGAGAGCCTCGTGGAGGAAGCCATCGCCAATGGTGGCCGCGACAACGTCACCGGCGTGCTGTTGGCCCTCAACGACCCCCTGCTGCCATTGCCCCAGCCTGGCGAGGCGCTGGTGGTGGATAAACCCCTCCTGCCGATGGTTCCCCGGGGCTGGATGCGGAAGATCAAGACCATCTTCGGAGTTCGCAAATGAGCCTGTTGCAGGGGGCGTTCAGCCTCAAGCGGTACCTGGTACTGGGCCCCGTGCCCGAGGAGAAGGATCTGCTGGCCGGTCTGAGCGAGCAACGCTACCGCCCCTTCGAGGATGGGACCGAGGAGGAGCGCTTCGGCTGGGTGGACTGGCGCAATCCCCTCATCTCCCCGCCCGAGGCGGAGTGGGTGGGGCAGGATCGCTTCGCCCTCTTCGGGCTTCGAATTGACACCCGCCGGGTTCCCCCCGTGCTGCTCAAGGCCCATGTGGACCTGCGCCTGTCGGGCCTCATGAAGGAGAAGGATCTCGCCTTCGTGGGGAAGGAGGCCCGCATCAGCCTGCAAGACGAGGTGAAGGTGGAACTCCTGCGCAAGGTGCTGCCCACGCCCAAGGTCACGGAAGTGGCCTGGGATCTGAAGGGCGGTCTCCTGTGGACCACGGCCACCTCCAGCAAGGTGCAGGGTGTGCTGGCCCAACTCTTCGTGAAGAGCTTCGGCCTGGAGCTTCAGCCCCTGGCGCCGCTGCTCCTGGCGGGCCGCCTCTCCCCGGAGATGGCACCGGAATCGTTGCTGGGCCTCGAGCCCCTGAGTCTCGCGTTGGATGGTGAGTGATGCAGCCCATGGAATTGATCGAACAGGGCCGCTTTCTGGGTGAGGAGTTCATCCTGTGGCTGTGGATGCGCGGCCTCACGGAAGGCGGCGCCAGCGGCCATGAGGGGGATGGCTCCGCCTGCTTCCTCGATGACGCCGTGCAGCTCTCCGGCGAGCAGGGCGACGTGAAGGAGATCTCGCTGCGCAAGGGCAACCCCAGCGAGAGCCGCGAGGCCTTCGAGGCCCTCAGCCGAGGCATGCGCCCGGCCAAGGCCAAGCTGCGCATGATGGCCGGCGATCTGGAGTGGGTGTTCAGCCTCAACGCCGCCACGCTCGACCTCGGCGCCGTGAAGATGCCGCCCACGGCCTCCAAGGATCCCGCAGGCCGCCTGCAGGATCGCCTCTTCCTGCTGGAAGAGGGCGCTGGCCACCTGGAGCGCCGCTTCAAGGCCTTCCTCCAGGAGCGGACCAAGGATGCCGATGGCCTCCAAGGCCGCATGCGGGAGTGGGTGCGCACCGGCCTCCAGGCCCCCGACGCCACGGCCCCCTGGGAGGCTTGATGGGGGCGCTCCGCCCATGCTTGCTGCTCGTCCCCGCGCTGCTGATGGCCCAGGAACCGGCCATGCAGGAGCGGGAGGCTACCTTGCCGACGGGTGAAATGGCCAAGGTGCGGCTGCAGTTCCGAAAGGGCGTCTTCGTCGAAGGTCCCCTCCCCAGGGGTTTCGTGGCGAAGCCTGGACGCAAGGGCGCCCTCTCCTACGATGAACTCACTCCCGAGGGTCGGCGCTGGGTGCTTGCGGCCCTATTTCCCAGGGATCGCTGGATGGAATCCGAGGTGCGGCACCGGGTGCACTACCCCGAGCTGGAATCCGTGTGGCTCATGGCCACGCTCTTCACGGGGCATGGCCAGAACTATGGGCGGTTGATGCGGGAGAACCCCGATCAACCGGAGAAGCTGGTCGATGGGGATCTCTGGCGCATCCCCCGGAGCCTCCTGTGGGATGGCTTCGGCGGCGACACCAAGGGGGCTGACCGGAGCCAGCCCGAGGATGAGCTGGATGACGAATCGCGCGTGGCCGCCTATCGGGGCATGCTCTCCTTCGAACGGGACGCCAAGGGCCCCTATGCCGCCTACCATCTGCGCAAGGCTGAAGCGCTCTACAGCTCCGTGGTGATCCGCTACACCGACCGCGTGGATCCCAAGGATGTAAACGATCTGGCCCTGGTGATCGCTGCGCGGAGCGGCATCGCGGACGTACGCTCCATCCAGCCGGGTACCCTGGTGAAGATCCCCCTGGAGGCCCTGGCAGATCCCTTCCAGCCCGAGGGCACCCAGGCGCTAGAGGAGGAACGCGAAGTGCGCGCCGAGGTGCGCCGGACCGTGCGGACCGAAGCGGGGCCCCGCCTCGGGGGCGTCCGCATCGTGCTCGATGCGGGCCACGGCGGCGTGGATAACGGCGCCATGGCCAACGATATCTGGGAGGCGGATTTCGTCTACGACATCATGACCCGCGTGCGCCGTTTGCTGGAGCAGGAGACGGAAGCCTCGGTGAGCAGCACCATCCGCTACCCCACCTTGGGCTTCAAATCGCGGGAGTTCATCCGTCGGCCCACGCGGGATGCCGAGATCCTCACCACGCCTCCCTTTCCCAACGATGGAGACAGCCCCACGGCGCTATCCGTGCACCTCCGGTGGGTGCTCTCCAACGAGCTGTTCACCGAATTCGTGAAGCGGAAGGGGGACTTCAACAAGACGCTGTTCATCAGCTTCCACGCCGATAGCCTCCACCCCAGTGCCAAGGGGTCCATGGTCTACGTTCCCGGCGCCATCCAGGTGCCAAACCGGTTCACCCTGCCGGCGAAGCGGACGGCCCGGGTTCAGGAGCTGAAGCGGGGCGGGCAGGTGGCCTTCACGGCCCGGGAGAAACTCCAAGGCGAAGCCCGCAGCCGCCAGTTCGCGGAAGTGCTGATGCGGAACCTCCAGAAGGCCAAGATCGCCGTGCATCCCAACCGCCCCATCCGGAATGTGATCCACCGGGGCGGGAGGAAGTTCGTGCCCGCGGTGATCTGCTACAACCGGGCCTCCGCGAAGGTCCTGCTGGAGGTGGCGAACCTCACCAACGAGCAGGATGCGGCCAATCTCAGGGATCCGGATTTCCGGGAGCGCTACGCGGCCGCCGTCGTGGCCTCCATCCGGGCCTACTACCGCAGATAGCCCGGAAGACCGATGCTTGGGGCATGCGGTGGATCCTGATCCTGTTCCTGCTGTTCCTGCCGGGGTGCCGGCAGGCGGAGACCCTCCCCCCTCCCTCCACCGCGCGCCTGACCCTTTACTTCCTGGATATGGAGGGCGTGCTGGGGTTGGAGCGCCTTCCCCGAGAAGGGGCATGGGCGTTCATGGATTCGGGCGCCTGGCGCCCTTTGGACATCCTTTGGAAGGATGGGGGAAGGCGGGGTATCGGGGTGGTGCCCCGGACGGCGCCGGCCTGGGTGCTGCTGAGGGATCCGGAGGGTGAGATCCACCGGATCGTGATGTGGGAGGACCCCCCTCCTTTCCATGGAAGGGAGGATGGATTGGCCGATGAGGAGCGGGAGTGGCTCGCGGCCCTCGGTCTGCTCTGGGTGCTCCAGTGGATCAGGCGGTGAGGGCGCTTCGCGCTTCCCGAACCCGCTGAAGCGCGGCTTCGGGGGTATCGCCCATCACGGTGAGGTGCCCCATCTTCCGGCCCCTGCGGGGATCCACCTTGCCGTAGAGGTGGAGCTTCACATCCGGGAAGGCCAGGAGGCGTTCCCAGGCGGGCTCGCCGTTCTCCCAGAGGTCGCCCAGGAGCTGGGCCATGGCCGCGGGGCGGAGCAGGGCGGGATCGCCCAGGGGTAAACCGCAGACGGCCCGCACCTGCTGTTCGAACTGGCTGGTGACGCAGGCATCGAGGGTGGCGTGGCCGCTGTTGTGGGGCCGGGGCGCCACCTCGTTCACCAGCAGCTTTCCCCCGGGCAGGAGGAAGAACTCCACGCAGAGCACGCCGACCATCCCGAGGGCCACGGCGATGGCCTCGGCCATGCGGCGGGCCTCCCTGGCGATGTCGGTGGGGATCCGGGCGGGCAATACCGTGGTGTCGAGGATGTGGTTCACATGGTCGTTCTCGGCCACTTCGAAGGCGATGGTCTCGCCAGTGGCGCTGCGGGCGGCCACGACGCTCACCTCCAGCTCGAAGGGGGCGAAGGCCTCCAGGATGCCCTGCTGGCCCTGGAGGGCCCCGAAGGCCGCGTCCAAGTCGATGCCGGGGGTGAGCTTCTGCTGCCCCTTGCCGTCGTAGCCGAAGGAGGCGGTCTTGAGGATCGCCGGCAGGCCGAGGTCCGCCACCGCGGCCTTCAAGTCGACGGCGGTGTTTATCTCGCGGAAGGGGGTGACGGGGAAGCCGTTGTCGGAGAGGAAGCGCTTCTCCCGCATGCGGTGCTGCACGGTGTGGAGGACGGATGCCCCGGGGCGCATGGGGCAGATCTTCGCGACGGCCTCCAGGGTCTCCGCGGAGATGTTCTCGAACTCCACGGTCATCACGTCCACGTTCCGGGCCATCATCTCCGCGGCGTAGACATCGTCGTAGCTGGCGCGGATTTCGAGATCCGCCACCTGGCCGGCGGGGCAGTCGTGGCCGGGATCCAGGGCGTGCACCCGGTAGCCCAGGCGCCGCGCTTCCAGGGCGAACATGCGCCCCAGCTGGCCTCCGCCCAGGAGGCCGAGGGTGGCACCGGGTCGGATGACGGCTGCGGACATGCTTCCCCCAAAACCTGCATTCTCCCATGGCATGCTGGTTAGGTGGAGCGCGTACACCTCATCACCCTCTCGGATCGGGCCTCGGCGGGAGTCTACGAGGACCTCAGCACCCCCGTGCTGAGGGAGTGGCTGCAGGCCCAAGGCGCCACCGCCGTGACCTCGGAGTTGATGCCCGACGACGCCTCCGCCTTGGAATCGGCCCTGCGGCGGGCCGTGGCCGGGGGCACCGAGCTGATCCTCACCTGCGGGGGCACGGGCTTCGGCCCCCGGGACCTCACGCCCGAGGCCACCCGCCGGGTGCTGGAGCGGGAGGCCCCCGGCATCGCCGAGTTCATCCGGGCCAAGGGAGGCCACCCCATGGCCTTCGTGAGCCGGGCCGTTTGCGGTACCTCTGGCCTCAGCGTGATCCTCAACCTCTCGGGCCGCCCCGCCGGAGCGCTGGAACAGCTCCAGCTGGCCTGGCCCCTCCTGCGCCATGCCGTGTCCACCCTGCGCAAGCGGGTGGAACCCTCCTCCTCCTGCTCCTGATGGCCACCCTCTTCGTCCGCATCAACCGGGTTGGCTGGGTTCACCTCTGGGCCAGCCGGGAAGCCTTCGACGAAGGGGATCCTTCCCTCCACTTCTTCAACGGCCGCATCGATCCCCGATGGCAGGAAACCTGGCCGAAGCTCAGGGATGAAACGCGGGCCGCCTTGGGCCGAGGAGAACTGGTTTCCATCGAAGATCCGGGCTACCTCGACGAGGGGTGAAGCGCCCAATTCACGAGGAGGCGGCCCCCTCGGGCTTCCGGAATGAGTGAAACCTCGGGTTCCCCCGCGCCGAACTGGATGAGGCACTCCCGGATCCAACCGCAAAACATCAGCAGGTAAAGCGCCGGGTCGGGATGGGGGAAGATGATCCGGATCCGGGCGTGACCTGGCAGAAGGGCTTCGAGAAGCAGAGTCCCTCCCCGGTACATCTCATCCCAGATATCCGGCAACCGCTCCAGGAAGCCTTCGGGTGTATGGGGCACCGGTGTGTCCAGGAAGCCCTCCCGGAACATCATCTGGGCTCCCGCGATGCTGCGGGCCCCATAGGTATCCCACGCCCGGGCCCTTGCCAGCCCTTCCAGCGCCTCCCAGAGCTGGGAGTAGGGTAACCAGGCCTGGGGGTCCGGGAGTTCGCGCCAGGGGGAGGTCTCGGGGAGCCCGGTGAGGAAGGAATCCCATTGGGCCGGGGGGAACTGTCCCCGGGCGAAGTCCCGCCAGAGGAGGACCAACTTCCCTCGCACCCAGAAATCCGTCTCGGGTTCAGCCATGTCCGTGACTTCGGTCGGTAATGCCCGACCTTTGAATCCAGAATGTTTTAGATCACCGCCTTTCTGGTCGAACAGAAGGCTAGCCCCGCCCGGGGTTAAACTGGCCCCCCATGGATTACGCCGCCCCCTGTCTCCTCGTGGCCCATCCGGGTCTGATGGACCCCAACTTCCTCCATACGGTGGTGCTCATCGTGGAGCACGACGAGGAAGGTGCCTTGGGTGTCATCCTCAACCGGCCCTTGCCTTTGACCTTGGAGAAAGTGAGCGAGGAAGGGGATTTCCAATACAGTGGCTCCCCCTCGACGACAGCTTGGCGGGGCGGCCCGGTGGATCCCCAACGGGGGATCCTGCTCGTGCAGGGCGGGCTTCCCGAGGACGAGGACACGGTGCTGGATCTCAGCCACTTCGTAAGCCATCGGAAGGACCTGCTGGAGCACCTGCTCCTGGATCCCGATGCGCGATATCGCCTGTTCCTGGGGTATGCGGGCTGGGGCCCCGGGCAATTAGAAGGCGAGATGGCCCAAGGGGCCTGGACCCGCCGCCCGATCCACAGCGACTGGCTGATGCATCCGGATCCCAGCGGGCTCTGGCAGGTGGCCATGGCCATGGGCGATTAGCGGGCGGCCCGGGGTTCCAGGCCGGTGATCGGCGAGGTGAAGTCGTTTGCAGTTTTCGGAGGTGCAGGCCTGATTCCCGCTCGTGGCAAAGCGGGTCTGGGCCGGCCTGAGGATGCGGCCGTAAGGAGGGGCTGAGGCCATTCCTCAGCTAGAATGGTTCCTGGGTCCAGCCTGCCGACCAAGGTGGCTGGACCCCTTTCCTTCGTCCCAACCGATCAGCGAGTTCCGATGTTCACCCTGCGATTCAAGACCAAGAAAATAGAATCCGAGACCCAGTGCGAGCGCGAGGTCGCCCTCCTGGCCGCGTCCACCACGGCCGGGGTGGAATTGAACCATCGATGCGGGGGCCACGCCCGATGCGGCACCTGTGTCGTGACGGTGCTTTCCGGGGCCGACCACCTTTCGGAGCCCCTGGCCTCCGAGAAGCGGATCCTCACCATCCTGAAGGCCGCCCCCGACCAGCGCCTGGCCTGTCAGGCCTGGGCGAAGGGTGACGTCAGCTGCGAAGCGAAGGGCTAAGCCCGCTCACTCGAGCCAGAATCCGACGCCCTGCCAAACCTTGACCTTGGTTCCCTCTGCGGTGCGGGCGGGATCGAATACGAGCTTTTTGGCGGCTTCCACGCAGGCGATCTCGGCATCGCGGAGCTTCTCCCCGTCCCCGGGGAGGCCCTGCAGCAGGCGGGAGCCCACGACTTCGCCATTCTGATCCACGAGCACGTTCACCACCACCACGCCTCGGGGCTTGGTCCAGCCTTCCAGCCGCGGAGTGACGCGGTTGAGGTTGATGGCGCGGGCGGGGGTGATCTGGTCCCCTCCGGCCACCAACGCGCCCTCCTCGGGCGGCCCCAAGCGGGCCTGCAGGGTCTCCAGCTCCAATTTCAGGCGCTCGCGCTGGGAGTCGCATTCGGCTTTGGCGGCTTTCGCCGCCTTCAGATCCTTGAGGAGGGGCTCAAAACCGGCTTGGTTCTCGCGGAGGGTCGCTTTCAGGGAATCCAGCTCCGTCCTGGCTTCCTTGGCGTCCGACTTGGCCAGATCCCGCGCCTTCTGGGCCGAGGCCAGATCGGCTTGCAGGCCTTCCGCGACGGAAAGCCGGGCTTTGAGCTCGTCGCGCTCCGCGACGACCTTCTTCAACTCGGATTTGAGCTGGGCGGTGCTGGGCGGCTTGGGTTTCTTGCCCTGGGCCGCGGCGGGGGTGATCGCGAGGAGCAGGGCAAGCGGGGCCGGGATGAACAAGGCGCGCATGGAGCCTCCAGATGGGGATGCCCTAGTCTACCCTTCGTCGTGGTCGCGCTGGTGGCTTGGGAGCTGCTTAGCGGAGGCCGTAGCCCTGGCCCGCGCTGGCTTCGGGGCCACCGGCCTTGGTGTCCTTGAGCACGCCGCGCTTCAGCAGCTTCGAGAAGATCCCGAGGCACTCCTCCTGGTCGAAGGGGGCGATGGTGAGGATGTCGCGCACCGTCCAGAGGCCGTTCACGCGCGTGGCGAGGAAGGCTTCGTTGGGGCCGAGGTTCACGTGCATGAGTTCTTCCAGGCTCATGGCCAGCTCGGGGATCATGTCGAGGTCGACCTTCTTCTCCTCGAGCATGTCCTTGAC
Organism: Acidobacteriota bacterium; assembly: GCA_016192145.1. Lineage (GTDB taxonomy): Bacteria > Acidobacteriota > Holophagae > Holophagales > Holophagaceae > JAFDVN01. The sequence goes on from JACPUT010000018.1 coordinate 157,147, forward strand.
GACCATCATCATCTTGCTGGCGTCCTGGTGCAGGGGCTGATCCTGGAGGACGCGCTTCAGCTCTTCCTGCGCTTCCTGGAGCTTCTGCTTTTCCACCAGGGCCCGGGCCCGCTGCAACTGCAGGCTGGCGTTGTCGCCCAGGTTGCCGCCGGCCAGGACGAGGCGGATCATGCCCCGCTCCTTCAAATCGAAGATGAGCTTGTGCACCTTGAACTCCGGCGCACGCATTTCGATGACGAGCTGATCCAGGGTCTTGATGCCATCCACCCGCGCCAGAACGTCCGCATCCTCGGAGGCGAGGGGCAGCTGATCGGCGATGGCTTCGGGCACGGCGGCGGGCACGGCGTCGCCGCCCTTGATGAATTCCCGGATGCGCTTCCACTCATCCAGACGCCGCGCGCCTTCCAACACGATGCCCGTGACATCGAGGCTGATGAGCATGGACTTCTGGCCCAGGGAGGCGCCATCGTGGAATTCGAAGCCACCGGCCTGCCAGAGGAAGCAGTCGAAGATGCCCTCTTCCACCTTCAGCTGCACGATGCGGCGGATCTCCGCCTCCGTCACCAGCTGGCGGTTGATGAGGATGCGGCCCAGGAGCTGGTTCTCATCCTCCTGCGTGGCCAGGGCCTCACGGAGCTGCTCTTCGGTGATGCGGTTGAAGGCGAGCAGGTACTGGCCCAAATACTCGCGCGGATCCGATGACCAGATAGAGGTGACGCGGCCCTCATGGAAGCCCACGCGCTTGGTATGCAGGGGTCCGCGGAGCTCCAGGACGCCGGTCTTCTTGCCTACGGCGAGCCACTGGAAGATGTCTTCCAGCCCCATCGTGGCGAGATCGCCGTTCAACGCCATTGGAACTGCTCCGGTAGAACAACTAATTTATACCAACCTGATCACGGATCCTTACAAAAAAGGGGGATGAGCACACCCTCCCCTGAATGGTCCTCTCGGCAGGCTGAATGGAAAGCTAAAGCATCTGTATGACTTCCCTGACCGCCTGGTTGAGCAGATCGGGGTGGTGCCGCGCGATGGGGGCGTCCGGATCCAGCAGGGGATGGGGGTGGAGGGGTACGCCGAGATCCTGGGACAGGGTGGGGAGCACGGGCTCGGCGCCTTCCTCCAGATAACGCGTGAGCACCGGGCCCGGGAAGGGGGTGGAATTGGCAAGGACACCGCTAAGGGCCACTTCGCCAAAGGCCTGGATGCTAGCCACGTGGTCCAGGAGCGTCAGCCCCTGGCTCTCGCCGGGCTCCGTCATGAGGTTCGCGATGTAGAGCAGGGGGGCCTTGGAGACGGCGATGCTCTCCCGGATCTCCGGGATCAAGAGGTTGGGGATGGTGGAGGTGTAGAGGCTGCCGGGGCTCAGGATGATGAGGTCGGCCCTGAGGATGGCCAGGAGGGCCTCCGGCAGGGGCTCGGCATCCTGGGGCTCGAGCCAGATGCGGGCGAGGGGGGGATGGCTCTCGTTGACGTTGGTCTCGCCCCGGTAGGATCGCCCCTCGAGATCCTCGGCACAGAGGGTCACGGGTTGGAGGGTGGAGGGGTAGAGGCGCCCCGCGGTGACCACCACGGAGCCGAGCTGGCGGATGGCCCGCACCCAGTTGCCCGTGAGGTCCGCCAGGGCGAAGAGCATCAGGTTGCCCAGGGAATGCCCCGCGAGGGTGCCCGTCCCCTTGAACCGATAGTTCAACATCTCCGTGAGGAGCCCTTCCTCCTTGGCCAGCGCCGAGAGGCAGTTGCGGATGTCGCCCGGAGGGATGCCGCCCATTTCGGTGCGCAGGCGCCCGCTGGAGCCGCCGTCGTCGGAAACGGTGACGATGGCCGTGAGGCTCCAGGGGTCGCGGGGGCGAACGCCTTCCCGCTTGAGGGCGCGCAGCAGGGCCGCCATGCCGGTACCGCCCCCGAGGGTGACTACCCGCAGGGGCTGGTCAGGGTGGAGCCGGGGTTCCCGCGCCACTTCTCTTCGAGGGGCTCTAGCGGCCGAGGGCGAAGCCGAAGGCCGGATGGTCGCGCATGTCCTCGAAGTCGGGCTCCATGCGGAAGAGGTAGGTCAGGTCCGCATCCAGCTCCAGGGCGGTCTTGAGACAGGCGGCGCAGGGCTCGTCCTGCTCCAGCTGGGCCAGGGCCACCGCCTTGAGGTAGTGGAGCTTGGCTTCCTTGGGGTGGGTCTTGAGGGCCTTCTCCAAGATCGTCAGCGCGGCCTTGGGATCCTTCCGGTTCAGATCGAGCTGGGCTTCGGCCTCAGGTGTGAGCTTGGTTTCCTTGGGCGCGGCGGTCTGGCGGAGGGCCAGGTTCAGGTAGCTCTGGGCACTGCGCTTGAGATGCCACTGACCCTGCTCGTGGGCCTTGGTGACGAGGGCTTCAAAGGCCTTGGCGGCCTCGGTGCCCTTGCCCGCCTCCATCAGCTTGATGGCCTTGGCGAAATCTTCAGCCAGGGGATTGGGTCCCGCACCCTGGGGGGCGGCCTGGGGAGCAGCGTCTTGCTTGGCTTTGGCCTTGGTGACCATGGATACCTCGTTGGATCGTCTTGTCACTATAGCAAGTCCGCCGGAATAGGCGGAAAGTCCCGCTGGGGCGGGACTCTCCACGTCGGCGGATCAGGTTCAGACCTTGAAGAGCGCCTCTTCGCGATCCAGCAGCTTGGTGGCCAGGGCCACGGCGGCGGCGGCGAGGACGATGGTCATTCCCAGCGCCAGGGTGTATTCCCAGGCCACGAACTGCTCGCCGAACAGCTTGCGGATGGAGAGGGAGACGTTGAGGATGGGCACCCAGGGAAGGGCGGCCATCTTCTCCACGCCCGGGGCTGAGGAGAACATGCCGAGCATCATGACGATGAAGATCCCGGGGGTCATGGACATGGTGGCTTCCCGGGTGTTCCGGGCCTGGGTGCCCAGCAGCACGATGATCGCGGAGAACAGCAAGCCCATGGGGATCACGAGGAACAGGGCCAGGAGGAGGTTGGCTGGATTGGCCAGGTTCGCCATGGCGGAGACTTGGGGGGCCGTGCTGGCCGCCGCCTGAGTGGAACTGGCGATCTCCTTGCTGAGGGAAGCGAAGCCCAGGAACCAGCCCGCCAGGGAGGCGACGGCGCTGCCGAGGCCGACGGTGAAGACCATGAGGAGCTTGCCGTAGATGATGGATTTCCGGCTGAGGCGGGTCGAGAGGAGGCTGAGAAGCGTGCCACGCTCCTTTTCACCCGCGGTGACGTAGGCGCCGTGCTGCATGGCTCCCGCGTACATCACGATGATGAGGAGGTAGGGCAGCCAGGCGCCCATGATCTTGCCCATCTCCCGGGCCTTGTCGCTGGCGTTCTGTTCCACCAGCTTGGCGGGCTCGGCCAGCATGCTGGAGGCATGGGCGCTCTCCAGCCGGGCTTTCACCCAAGCCTGATTCTGTGATTCCAGGGCCTTCTTTAGGCGCTTGAGGGCCAGTTCGGAGGCCCGCTCGCTCTCATCGACCTGGGTGGTGAGGGTGAAGGTCTCTTGGCGGGCCAGCTTGGCAGCGGCTTCGGGATCCACATCGAGGATGAGGTCCAGCTTCTGATCGAGAAGGGCCTTCTTCAGATCTCCTTCGGGTGCCTCGACGAGCTCGAATTCCTTGGTGCCTTTCTGCAGCAGGGGACGGATGGCCGAGGTCGGATCGATGAGCACCACGCGGCTGGGCCGGCCCTTCTGTTTATCCGAGTCGCCCTTCGCGAGCTTGGTCATCATCGTGAAGATGGTGGGATAGAGGATCAGCGGAAGGATGAAGGTGAAGAACACCGTCTTCCGATCCTTGGAGAATTCGAGCATTTCCTTGCGGAAGATGAGCCAGGTTCCGCGCATCTCAGGCCTCCTTGCCATTGGCGAGCTGGAAGAAGACCTCGTCCAGAGTCCCCACGTTGAATCGCTGCAGCAGCTCCCTCGGCGGTGCATCCCCGTGGAGCTGGCCGTCGAAGATGATGCCGACGCGATCACAGATCTTCTCGACCATGGGCATCACGTGGGTGGAGACGATCACGGTGCGGCCCTCGTCCCGCATGATGCGGAGGAGATCCAGCACGGTCTTGGCCGTGAGCACGTCCAGGCCCGTGGTGGGCTCGTCGAAGATCACCACCTTGGGATCGTGGAGCAGGGCCCTCGCGATGCTGAGTTTCTGCTTCTGCCCGGAGGAGAACCCGTCGACCTTCACATCGGCGAAATCGCCCATGCCGAACCGGTCCATGAGGTGCAGGCCCCGGCGTTCCGCCGTGAGCGGCTCCACGCCCTGAAACTCGCCGAAGAGTCGGAGGATCTCCCGAGGCGTGAACCGGTCATAGACGCTCATGTCCGTGGAGAGGAAGGCCAGCTTGCCGCGCACCCCCTCCGGCTCCGCCTTGGTATCCATGCCGCACACCTGGATGCTGCCCTGATCCGGGAGCATGAGCGAGGCGATCATGCGCAGGGTGGTGCTCTTGCCGGCGCCGTTGGGGCCCAGCAGGCCGTAAATCTCCCCGGGCTTCACCGAGAAGGAGATGCCGCGTACGGCCTCGATGCGCTTGGGTTTGCGGTTTTTCTTGTCTTTGACGGTGAACGCTTTGTGGACGTTCCGAAGCTCGATCATGAGGGCTCTCTCCGGGTTCCAGTCTAGGAAGACCGAGGACCCCGGATCGGGGTCCTCGGTGAACGGCTCGGCTCCGCCGGTGAACGGGGGAGGGCGAATGGCTCAACGGTGGGCGATGCCACCGAGCGAGTACAGCCCATCCACTCCGACGGTGCCCAGGATGAGCATCAGGGTGCCCACGCAGAGGCAATAGAAGGCGAAGCCGTTGAGGCGGGGCGAGCGGGTGAAGCGGTCCAGCATGCCGATGGCCAGGTAGCCGGAGATGGCGGAGACCACCACGCCCACGGTGCAGGCCACGGCGGGGCTTACGCCGCCGCTGAGCTGGGGGAAGGCCATTTCAGCCGCGAGGGGCTGATGGGTGATCAGGGCCTTCATCAGGTTCTTCGTCTCGAAGACCGCGGCCCCGAGGATGGTGGGGATGCCGAGCAGGAAGCTGAAACGCGCGGAGGCCGGCAGGCTCAGACCCCCGAACACGCCCATGGAGATCGTGGAGCCGGAGCGGGAGAGCCCGAATCCGCCGCCCAGTCCCTGGATGCTGCCCACGATGAGGGCATCCCTGGGGGTGGCGGCTTCCAGATCCCGGGCGGAATCGGCCGTCGCGGCCTTCGCATTGGCCCTGAAGAGCATCCAGGCGGTGAGGAGTAGGAAGAATCCATAGACCCACATGTGCTGCTTGGACCACTCCTTGGCATGCCGCGTGATCAACCCGAAGGCGATGGTGGGGATCATGGCGAGGAAGAGGAGATAGGCCAGGCGGCGCCCCTCCGCATCCTTGCCGAGCATGCCCATCACCACGCGGACGAGCTCCTTGCGGAAATAGATGGAGAGGGCCACCAAGGTGCCCACGTGGAGCAGCACATCGAACGCCAGGGGCATGCCACGCCCCAGGAGCAGGTGCTCCGTCAAGGTGAGGTGGGCGGTGCTGGAGACCGGCAGAAACTCGGTGAGTCCCTGGACGAGGCCCAGGAGAATGGCGTGCCACAACTGCATGAAGGCTCCGAAAGACGAAGCTCCAGTTTGACATGTTCTCGGGAATTCCCAGGCGGAGCGCGTTCCCCCTCAGGTCCCCAGCGCCTTTCGGAGCTGAGTCTGGTAGGCCTCGAGTGCATGCCGACCTTCCTCGGTAATGCGAAACGTCGTGACGGGCAGCCTGCCTCGGAACGTCTTCAGCGTCTCGAGGTAACCCGCACCTTCCAGCTTTTGGGTGTGGGAGGAAAGGTTGCCCTTGGTCAACCCGAGCACCTTCTGGAGGAAGAGGAATTCCACTTCTTCCGCGGCTGCCAGCACGGTGAGGATGGCGAGGCGGGCCGGCTCATGGACCACTCGGTCGATTTCGAGGATGGAATGGAGCTGGGTCTCCTGTCGCTTGCTCAAGGAGCCTCCAGGGCCCGCAGCTCCCGCCGCAGCTGCAGGTAGCGGAGGTGCTGGGCGAAGCCCATCCCGATGGCCACCGGGATCATGGCGATCAACAGGGGAATGAGGACCCAGCCCAGGTAGCCCCTCCAGAGCACCGGATTCCAGTAAGACGCCAAGGTCATCAGGGCCATGGGGGTCCAGACCATGCATTCCTGCCAACCCCGCACCCGGGCCCAGCCCAACCCGGGCAAGGCCCAACAAGCCGTCAGGCCGAGCGTGAGTTCGAAGGGCGACATGTGCTGGCCCAATTCCCCACCCGAAAACCACACGGCCATGAGCGGAATGGTGAATCCTGCGAGGATGAGGGACACCCTTGACCCTCCACGTATCCAAGCCGAAGTCCGGATCGGCTCCGGCTCCACCAGCCCGAAAGAATGGTAAAGCCGGGTCCGTAGCCAATCCTTTCCCAAGACCCAGGAAAGGGGCACGAGCGAGAGCAGGATGGGCCGGCATTGATCCAGGAAATAGACCCAACCCCTCCAGGCGTGAACCTGCGCCGTGGCGGCTGTCATGGGGTGAGGGTAGGCCCGATCCAGGTGAACGGCCAGGGCGCCCAGGGCCACCCGATGGCCCACCAGCAGGATTAGCAGGAGTCCTCCCCAGACGAGGGGAAGGCCGCCCTCATCCCGCGTCCAGGCCGCATAGCGGCGCGTGAGATCGGTGAGGCTGTCCAGGTTTTTGGGATTGATTTTCAACGCGTCTCCGGAGTTCATGAAACCTCCAGGGTCAAGAGCTCCCGACGCAGGTTCCGGAACCGGAGGTGTTGCACACACCCCAGCCCGATGGCCGCGGGAGCGACGAGGAAGATGTACAGCAGTACGAGCACCAGGGGCGCGCCCAGGTAGGTGATGCGCGAGGCCATGGGCGTCCATAGAAAGAGGAGGGATATCAGCGCCATGGGGGCCCAGACCAGGTTCTCAAGCCAGCCTCGAACCCGCGTCCAGCCCAGCCACGGCAAGGCCCAACAGGCCGTCAGACCCAAGATCACCTCAAAAGGGGACAACCGTAGGAAAAGCTCTCCACCATTGTCCAGGGCCGCGAGGATCGGGATGCAAACGGCGGCCAGGAGGATCAGCAGCCGGGTGCCCCGCTGAACCCAGATCGACGCGTGGCTGAACTCGGGTTCAACGACCCCGAGGATCTGATAGCGGCTTGCGCGGAAGGCATCCTTGCCCAACACCCAGGCCAGCGGAAGGAGCACCGCGACCACGGGGTGGACCTGATTTAGGAAATAGGGCCATCCCTTCCAGCCATGGATCACCGCGGAGCTCGGCTCCATGGGAGTGGGATGGGTGCGTTGCAGTGCGTAGGCCAGGAAGAGGAGGCCCACCCTGAGGCCCACCTGCAAGGCGAGGGTGAGTCCGCCCCAGGCCAGGGGGAGGCCACCTTCCTCGCGGCCCCACGCTGCATAGCGACGGGTGAGGTCGGACAGTTGCTGGAGTCTGCCAGTGTCTGGGTGCATGGGGGCCTCTGGATGTGCAGACAAGTTTGCAGTGCAAACTGTTCTTGTCAACCCCGCATCCCCTTTCCGTTTCGGCCATGCTTCTATCCATGAAACCAAGCCTCGATTTCCGATCCGACACGGTCACCCAGCCGTCTCCCGAGATGCGCCGGGCCATGGCTGAGGCCGTGGTGGGCGACGACGTGCTGGAACACGATCCCACCCTGGCCCGGCTCGAAGCCCGGGTGGCCGAGCTGGTGGGCATGGAGGGGGCCCTCTGGACCCCCACGGGTTGCATGGCGAACCTCATCGCCCTGATGCTGCACCTGCAGCGGGGAGATCGGTTCCTGGCCCCGGATCAGGCCCACGTGCTGGGCTCCGAGCTGGGCACCGCCGCCTGGCTGGCCGGGGGCATGCCGCACGCGCTGCCCTGGGATGGGGGCCCGGGCCGTCCGAAGGCGGAGACGGTGAGCGCCGCAGCGGGCCGCCCCGGCCCTTATTTCAATTTGCGCACCACGCTCCTGTGCCTGGAGAACACCCACAACTTCGCCGGCGGTGCCGTCACCCCCGTGGCGGAGCAGGAGGCCCTGGTGGCCGCTGCCAAGGCCGCCGGTCTCAAGGTGCACGTGGATGGCGCCCGCATCTGGCATGCGGCCGCGGCCCTGGGCTGCGAGGTGAGGGCCCTCACGCGGGGCGTGGATACGGTGCAGGTCTGCCTCTCCAAGGGGCTGGGCGCGCCCATGGGCAGCCTCGTGTGCGGCACCCGGGGTGCCATGGAGGAGGCCCGGAGGATCCGGAAGATGCTGGGCGGCGGTGTCCGCCAGGGTGGGGTGGTGGGCGCGGCCGGCCTCGTGGCCCTCGACTACCTTCCGCGGATTCCCGAGGACCACGCCAAGGCCCGGCTGCTCGCGGAGGGCCTCCGGGGCATGGGCTTCACCCTGGCGATGCCGGAGACGAACATCCTGCTGATGGAGGTGCCCCAGGCCGCACCGGCGCTGGAATTGCTGGCGAAGGCCGGGGTCCTGGCGGTGCCCGTGGGGAACCGGATCCGGTTCATTCCCCACCGGGATCTCTCCGAAGCCGAGGTCCGCGAGGCCCTGGCGCGCATCGCGCCGGTGGCGGAGGCCATCCTGAAGGGAGCCGCGTGATGCGCAAAGGCCTGATCGCCGGAATCGGGGTGGGTGTCCTGGGCCTGGGGGGCCTGGGCTGGTGGCTTTGGCAAGAGCAGCTGCAGCCGCTCCCCCTGGCCCCAGAGGCCGAGCTGTGGGAGCAGCCCAACCCGGAAGGGGAGCAGGACTTGGCCCAACTGGAAATCCTGCTGGCCGCCGGCCCCGGGGCCCAGGCCCTGCTGCGGAACCAGTGCTTCGAGCCCCTGCTGGAGCAGCAGGATGGGCGCTGGATCGGGATCCTCGCCGAGGCCGCCTGGCACAGCCGCCACGAGAAACGGTGGCGCTTCAAGCCCCGCCCGGGCCTGCGATTCCAGGATGGCCACGCGCTGGATGCGGCGACCCTCGTGGCCACCTTCCCCGCCTGGGCGCCGGCGGAGCTCAAGGCGGATCTGAAGCAGTCGCAGGTGGTGGATGGCATGGCCGAGTTCCGCTTCCAGCACGCCCAACCTGGAGCGGCGGTGGCCTTCGCGGCCGCGCCGGTGCGGGATGCCCTCACGGGCATGGGCACGGGCCCTTACCGGCTTTCCGCGGATGGCACGGCGCTGGAACGCTCCGACTTCTTCCGCCATGGGCGGGCGGGGTTCCAATCCCTGAGGCTCAGCACGGATGCCGCCCTGTTGGAGGGGAACGCCTGGGCTTCGAGCCTCCTGGCCAAGCGCTGGGCCATCGCCCAGTACCCCGGCCAGGTGCCCGGGGAGGCCATGGCCCAGGTCCGGCTCGGCGCCTACGATGACCTGCGCATGGCCGATGGCTCCGTTTGGTTCATCAGCCGCCGCCTGCGGCGCCTGCGGCCGGTGAAGGCCGACTGGGCCCGTACCCGCCTCTTCGGCGTGTGGCGGGCGGATTACGAACTGCAACGCAAGGAGGAGCCCTGAGGGGCACCTTCCTTTTTCGTTAGCACCGCGATTACTCCAGGTTCGCAGCCTGCTCGCGGATCTGATCCAGCACGCCCTTGGCCTCCATGACGGCCCGGGTCATGGTCAGGCGCTTGCACTTGGAGCCCGTGGTGTTCAGCTCCCGCAGCACCTCCTGGCACCAGACGTCCACGGCGCGGCCTTCGAGGCGGCCCTTGGCCAGGCGCTCGGCGAAATCGTCGAAGTGCGCGGCGAGGCGCGTCATCTCCTCCCGCACGTCGAGACGCTCCGCCATCACGCCGGCTTCGGCCAGCAGCCGATCCTCAGCCACCTTGCCCGCGAGCTGGGCATCCTGAAGCACCTGCTCGATGCGGGCCTTGAAGAGGGCGGGGAGCTCCGCCGCCTGGGCTTCGGCTTCCGCGATCAGGGTCTGGCGCAGGGATTGGAGGCGGCCGAGGGACTCGTTGAAGAAGGGCGCCAGGCGCTCCGCCTCTTTCTCCCGCCCTTGGTTCCAGTGGGTGAGCAGATCGACCAGGGCCTCCTGGACATCCCCTTCCCAGGCCTGGGCCACGTCGCCCTCCGCGGCGAGGAAGGCGCCCGGCAGCCGCAGGAATGCCTCGGCGTTGAAGGGGGGCAGGTGCAGCCACTCGGCCTCCTCGGCCCAGGCCTTCGCCAGGGAGCGGAGCAGGGGGCGGTTGAGGCGGGGCTCCAGGCGGGCGTCCTCCTGCAGCTCGAGGGTGAGATCCAGCTTGCCCCTCTGAGCGGCACCCCGGATCTGGGCCCGCACGGCGGGTTCCAAGGAGGCCAGGGCGGGGTGCAGGCGCACGGAGAGGTCGAGCCCCTTGCCGTTCACGCTGCGGAGGGCCAGGCGCAGCCTCCCGGAACCCAGGGGCCGGATCACTTCGGCGAAGGCGGTCATGGAGCGCATGCAGGCATTGTGACTGGCCCGAGCTCCCCGATGAAAGGAAACGGCCCCACCTCCCGACGAGAGGAGGGGAACCCACCCACCTGCCCATGACCCTTTCCCCCGGATTTCCCATCGCCCGTGCCCTGATCGCCCTCGGCTTGGCCCTGGTGTCCTTGGCCTGCGGCGGGAGGAATCGGGGGAAGGTCGAACTATCGCAGGGTGAGCGGGACTGGCTGCGGGCCCATCCGGTGGTCCGCGTCGCCCCCATCCCGGATTATGCGCCCCTGGAGTGGATCGATGCGAAGGGGCGGGTGCAGGGGGTGACTCCGGACCTGCTCAAACTCCTGGAAGCGCGGTCGGGGCTCCGCTTCGAGTACCTCCCGGCGGGAAGTTGGCAGGAGGCTCTCGACCTCGTGAAGGCCGGTAAGGCCGACTGCGTGGATCTGGCCGCCCCCACCGAGGAGCGGAAGGAGTACCTGGCCTTCACGCGCAGCTACATGGAGATTCCGGATGTGGTGGTGGTCAACGAGGACTGGACGGGACCCACCACGCTCGATGGCCTCGTCGGGCACCGGATGGTCGTGGTGCGGGGTTACGCCGTGAATGACTGGATGCGGCGTAAGCACCCCGGGATCATTCAGGTGGAGGTGCCCGATCTGCTGACGGGGCTCCGCAGGGTCTCCTTCGGTGGCGGGGAGGCCATGGTGGTCAACCTGGCTCCGGCGACCTATCACATCCGGGAGCAGAAGATCACCAATTTGAAGGTGGTCTCGGATTCCGGGTTCTACTACCGGCTTGGGTTCGGGGTTCGGAAGGACCTTCCGGAGCTGCTGGGGATCATCGACAAGACCCTGGCCACCCTCACCGAAGGGGAAGTGGAGGCCATTTCAGGGAAGTGGTTCGAGGTGCGTGCCCGATGGCGGCCTTCACCGCTTCAATGGGCCGCATTGGCCGGCGGCTTGGTACTCGTGGCCGCTGCCTCGGGGCTTGCTTGGATCTGGACCCTGCGGATCCAGGTTCGAGAACGGACCGAGGCCCTGCGGCTCCAGCTGGCCCAGCAGAAGCGGCTGGAGGAGCGCCAGGAGGCCTTCGTGGTGATGATCACCCACGAGCTCCGAACCCCGCTCACCGCCGTGAAGGGGGCCATGGATCTGCTGGCCGGCGCCGAATTGGATGACACCCGGAAGCGAGAGCTGGTGCGCATCTCCAAGGACAACGCGGATCGCCTCGTACTGCTCGTGAATGACCTCCTGGATCTGGAGCGGTTCGGGGCGGGTGCCGTGGATCTGGAGGTGGCGGAGGTGGATCCGGCGAACCTCCTGCGCGAGGTCACGGAGGCTTGCCAAACCTATGCCTCCCCATTGGGAGTGCGGATCCAGGTGGAGCCCGGGGATCCTGACCTGCCCGCGTGCCCCATGGATGGCCGCCGGATGGCCCAGGTGCTCTTCAACCTGCTATCCAACGCCATCAAGCACAGCCCCGAGGGGGGAGTGGTCCGACTTCACGCAGGGCGTGAGGACGGATGGCTCCGGATCGAGGTATGGGACGAGGGGGCTGGGATCCCGAAGGAACTCGTCCCCCGGTTGTTCGAACCCTTCATCCAGGGCGAAATTCAAGGGCGCGGACCGAAGGGCACCGGCTTGGGGCTTGCGATCAGCCGGGCGTTGGTGGAGCTGCATCAGGGGCGGATCGGGGTCGAATGCGGCCCCGCCGGCGGAAGCCGGTTTTTCGTCCTGCTACCGTTGGCCCCAGGGGCGGCCCAAACCTGAAAGTCCCGATTAGACTGGGGGGATCCCGGAGATGTCGATGCGTTTCGTGCTCGGATTGCTGGCCCTGCCTCTGCTCGCCCAGGCCCCTCAGGCCAACCCGAGGGAGCTCCATGAACAGTGGCGGAAGGGCCGTATCGAGCGCCTTCAATCGGAAGAGGGCTGGCTCACCCTCGTGGGTCTGCACTGGCTCTCGGAAGGGGAGAACCTGATCGGGACGGATGCCGGGGCCAAGGTCCGGTTCCCCGAGGGCAAAGGGCCCCAGAAGGCGGGTGTGCTGGTTCTGGAAGGTGGCAAGGTCCGCCTGAAGACAGTGGAAGGAAGCCCGCTCACCGTGAACGGGGCGGCCGCCACGGACATGCCCCTGCGCATGGATGCGGATGGCAGGCCCGATGTGCTTCAGCTGGCCGGCCGCAGCTTCTTCGTCATCCGGCGCGGGCCGAAGGGGGAGAAGGTCGGTGTCCGCGTGAAGGATCCCAAGAACCCGGTTCGGATGGGCTTCAAGGGCATCGAGATGTATCCCTTCGACCCCGCCTACCGCGTGGTGGCGACCTTCGAACCCTACCCGGAGCCCAAGATCGTGCAGATCCCCACGGTGATCGGCGTATCCGACGCCATGAAGGCCTGGGGCCGCGCGCATTTCACGCTCAAGGGGAAGCAATTCGCGCTGGAGCCCGTGGATGAAGGAGATGGCCGCCTGTTCTTCATCTTCAGCGATGCCAGCAACGGCAAGACCACCTATCCCGCGGGGCGCTTCCTGTACGCAGATCCGCCTAAGGACGGGAAGGTGATCCTGGACTTCAACCAGGCCTACAACCCGCCCTGCGCCTTCACCCGGTTCGCCACCTGCCCGCTGCCGCCGCCGCAGAACGTGATGAAGGTCGCCGTGAAAGCGGGAGAAAAGAACTACGGGGATCACTGAAACCGGAGTTCAAAAGAAGAAAAGAAAACCGGTGATGAACGGTGATGAACAGTGATGAACAGTGATGGGAATGCGGTGCCTTTATCACCGTTCATCACTGTTCATCACTGGTTGATCTTTTCTTCTTGAGGTCTGGCGTCGCGCGTGTTCTCTGGGCTCCTCCGGCCTCGAAAATTACGCCGGCTCCTGCTCCAGGACTTCGCGCAGCCACGGCTTCATGCGGATGCGCTCCACGCTGCGCTCCAGGTGAAGTTCGAGGGGGCTGCTGCCCTCGAAGCCCATGCGGGGGGCGGCGGCGGCGGAGAAGCCCAGGCGCGAGCCCTCCTGCAATCGCAGCGGCAGCTGGCTGACGGGGCGCACTTCGCCGGTGAGACCCACTTCGCCCATGAACAGGCACTTGGGTTGGAGGATGCGGCCCGTGGCGCTGCTCACCAGGGCGGCGATGACGGCGAGATCCGCGGTGGGATCCTCCACCTCTAGCCCTCCCGCCACGTTCACGTAGACATCCCGGTCGTGGAGCTGCACGCCTCCGCGCCGCTCGGCCACGGCGCAGAGCATGCCGAGGCGCTGGCCGTCGATGCCCAGCGCGGTGCGGCGGGGAATGCCGAGGCCCGCGGAGGCCACGAGGGCCTGGATCTCCACCACCATGGGGCGGGTGCCCGAGAGCACCACCGTGGCGGCGCAGCCGGGCCGGGGCTCGGCATCCAGGAAGAAGGGGTTGCCTTCGGCGGGCACGAGACCCCGCTCCGTCATGGCGAAGACCCCCAGCTCGAAGGCGGCCCCGAAGCGATTCTTGAGGGCCCGCAGGAGGCGGTGGTGGTGGTGGCGGTCGCCTTCAAAGCTGAGCACCGTGTCCACCAAATGCTCCAGCACCTTGGGGCCCGCGAGGTTGCCATCCTTGGTCACGTGCCCCACTAGCACCAGGGGGGTGCCCGTGGCCTTGGACCACCGCGCGAGCTGCTGGGCGCAGCCTCGGACTTGGCTCACGCTACCGGCGCTGCTTTCGAATTCGGGGTCGAAGAGGGTCTGGATGCTGTCCACGAGCAGGAGGCCGGGCTTCATCCGTTCGGCGTGGGCGAGGATCTCCCGCACATCCGTCTCCGCCAGGAGGTGGATGCCGGGACTTTCCGTGCCGAGGCGCTGGGCACGAAGTTTGATCTGCCGCTCGCTCTCCTCGCCGCTGGCATAGAGCACGGTGCCCTGCACCTGCGCCGCCCATTGCAGCACCAGCGTGCTCTTGCCGATGCCGGGTTCGCCGCCGAGCAACACCACCATACCGGGCACCACGCCCCCGCCCAGGACGCGATCCAGTTCATCAAGGCCCGTGGGAGTGCGCTGAGTCTCGCTGAGCTCCACATCCGGCAGGGCGATGGGGCCGTTGTGATGGCTGACGGAGTAGCCGCTGCGCTGGAGATCCTTGCGGAGGCTGCCCTTCACTTCCTCGATGGTGGCGAAGGCGCCGCACTCGCCGCACTTGCCCAGGGGCTTGGGATAGCGCGCGCCACAGGCGGTGCACTCGAAGAGGGGACTGGTTTTGGCCATGGGCCCATTCTAGATGGTGGCGAACAAAAAGCGAAAAGTTTTTGATTTGACGCGTCACATCGCCCGCTGTGATGACCATCAAGACCCGGGGGCAACGGATCCCGGGACCTCGGCGTCGAACCTATCGTGGAGGGGTGGCGAGCTGCCGCGAGGGGACTTCCATGAACCCAACCATCCTTCCCGGCGTCGAACCTGTAGCCAAAACGAAGCGCGTGGGGAGCGATCTCGAAATCGCCCAGGCGGCCAAGCTGCGGCCGATCCAGGAAATCGCCCTAGAGCTGGGCCTCCTCGAGAGCGAACTGGAATTGCACGGGCCCCACATGGCCAAGGTGAGCCTGGAGGCGTTGGATCGCCTCGGCTACCAGGCCATGGGCCGCTACATCGACGTCACGGCCATCACGCCCACGCCACTTGGCGAAGGCAAGACCACGGTGACCGTGGGCCTGGGCCAGGCCCTGGGCGCGCGTCTCGGTCTCAAAGCGGTCACGTGCATCCGCCAGCCCAGCCAGGGCCCCACCTTCGGCATCAAGGGTGGCGCCGCCGGCGGCGGCTATAGCCAGGTGATCCCCATGGAGGCCTTCAACCTCCACCTCACGGGCGACATCCACGCCATCACGGCCGCGCACAACCTCTGCGCCTCGGCCCTGGAAGCGCGGATGCTGCATGAGTCGAAGCTGGACGATGAAACGCTCTTCGATCGGCTCTGCCCGAAGAAATCCGATGGGAAGCGCCGCTTCACCCAAACCATGAGGTCCCGCCTCAAGCGCCTGGGCATCGGCATGGAGGATCCCGACTCGCTGACCACCCATGAGAAGCACCGGTTCGCGCGGCTGGACATCAACCCCGATGCCATCCAGTGGCGCCGGGTGTTGGATACCAGCGATCGCTTCCTGCGTGGCGTGAAGGTGGGCATGGGCTCCGAGGAGGCCGGGCACGAGCGGATGACGGGCTTCGATATCGCCGTGGCCAGCGAGCTCATGGCCATCCTGGCCCTGGCGTCGGGACTGGAGGATCTGCGCCATCGCATCGGCCGCGTCGTGGTCGCGCTCGACAAGGCCGGCCAGCCCGTCACCACCGAGGATCTGGGGGTGGCGGGCGCCATGACGGTGCTCATGAAGGACACCCTCAAGCCCACCCTCATGCAGAGCCTGGAGGGCAACCCCGTGATGGTGCACGCGGGGCCCTTCGCCAACATCGCCCATGGCAACAGCTCCGTTCTCGCGGATCGCATCGCCCTCAAACTCGCGGACGTGGTGGTCACCGAGAGCGGCTTCGGCGCCGACCTCGGCATGGAGAAGTTCTTCAATATCAAATGCCGCACCTCAGGCCTCGTGCCTGACGCAGTGGTGCTGGTGGCCACGGTGCGCGCCCTCAAGATGCATGGGGGCGGGCCCAAGGTGGTGGCTGGCAAACCCCTGGCGGCCGCCTACGTGCAGGAGGATCTGGCGCTCCTCGAGAAGGGCCTGCCCAATCTACTCCATCACATCTCCATCGCCCGCAAATTCGGCGTGCCCGTGGTGGTGGCGGTGAACGCCTTCGCCACCGACAGCCCCGCGGAGCTGGAGTTCGTGCGCAATGCCGCCATGACCCAGGGCGGTGCGGCGGATGCCGTGATCAGCCACCCCTGGTCCGAAGGGGGCGCGGGCTGCGAGGAGCTGGCCAAGGCCGTCCTGCGGGTCACGGAGGAGCCTGGATCCTTCCGCTTCCTCTATCCGTTGGATTGGCCCATCCGCCGGAAGATCGAGGCCATCGCCAAGGAGATCTATGGCGCCGATGGGGTGGATTACACGCCGGAGGCCGAGGCCCGCATCGAGGAGTTCACCCGGCTGGGCTACGACAAAATGCCCATCTGCATGGCCAAGACCCACCTCAGCCTCGGGCCGGATCCCACGGTCAAGGGCGTGCCCAAGGGCTTTCGCCTGCCCATCCGCGACATCCGCGCCAGCGTCGGCGCCGGCTTCCTCTATCCCCTCGTAGGGCAGATGAGCACCATGCCGGGCCTGCCGGCCCGGCCTGGGTTCTATGACGTGGATGTGGACCTGGTCACGGGCAAGGTGATCGGACTGAGCTGATCCCGATCGAAGCGCCCCGGGGCTATTTCAGCCAGCGCGAGAACCACTCCACGTTGGCCTCGGACAAGCGCAGGAGCGCCCGGGGTTCCGTGGGGCCGTGAGCCTGGCGGGGCACCACCTGCATGCGGCACTCCACGCCCTGCCGCTTGAGGGCGTTGTAGAGCTCGTAGCCCTGCCCGATGGGCACGCGCTGATCGCCCTCGCAGTGCTGGATGAGGGTGGGGGTGGTGACGCCCTTGACCTGGAAGAGGGCGGAGTGGGCGCGGTAGCGGTCCAGCTGCTCCCAGCTCTCGCCGCCGAAGTAGTCGGGGACGAAGCCGGGGATGTCCGTGGTGCCGTTGAAGCTCATGAGGTTGGTGACGCCGGCGCCGACGCTGGCCGCTTTGAACCGCTTGGTTTGCGTGATGCTCCAGCTGGTCATGAAGCCGCCGTAGCTCCAGCCGGCGATGCCCAGGCGCTGCGGATCCGCCACGCCCAAGGTGATGACGTGATCCACACCGGCCATGAGGTCTTGGAAGTCGAGGCCTCCCCAATCGCCTTCATTGGCGAAGCGGAAGTCGCGGCCATAGCCCGAGGAGCCACGGATATTGGGCCGGAGCACGGCGAACCCGTTGGCGGCCAAGGCCGCTAGCGGGTACTGGGAGGGGGTGGCGGTGTAGGTTTCTCCATACACCTGAGTAGGGCCGCCGTGGGGCAGCACGAGCAGCGGGGCCTTCATGCCGGGTTTCCCCTGGAGGGGATGGGTGAGGATTCCCTCGATCTCCATGCCCTTCGCGCCCTTCCAGCGGATGACCTCCGTGCGGGGCAAGGGATGGTGGGGCAGGTCCTCGTTGGGTCGTGCGATGACCTTGGGGGAGAACTGGGAGATGGGGCTGAAGGCGAGGGCCGGGGGCTCGGAAGATGTCTGCACCACCATGCCCAGGTAGCGCCCCGTGGGATCCAGTTCCACGAATTCGCCCGCGCCCACCATGGGCCCGTTGGCCACGGTCCAGATTCCGGTATCCAGACGGAGCAGGGTGCCATCGTCGGTTCGCATGGAGTAGACACCACCGCGGGTCGCCGTGGGCTCGACGAAGAGCAGATGCTTGCCATCCCCGGACCAACCCAGGAGCTGGGCGCGGGCGTCGGGCGTGGCGGGCAGCGTGTGGATCGCGCCCGAGGCCACGTCCAGCAGGGCGATGCGGTGAGAGCCCGCCCATCGGGGCTTCGAATCGCTGAGCGTGAAGGCGAGCGTCTTGCCGTCGCGGCTGAACAGGGGGGTGGATTCCGCGGCGGAGGTGGCGGCGAGGACCCGCTGCTTGCCACCTTCGAGGGCCACCAGGGCCAGATCGGCGGTGGGCCAGTGATCCGCCTTGGCGCTGAGCGCGTGGGCGTAGGCGATGGCGGTGCCATCCGGCGCCCAGTCGAAGGAGAGCACGTGGCGCGGCTCCGGCGTGAGCAGGCAGGCGCCGCGGGGACCGGACGCCTCGGGGGCCAGGCTCGTGAGGTAGAGGCGCGCCACCCTGGGCTGCTCCTCGTGCCACCGGGCGTCATCCTTGGCGCGATCCCGCTTTTCCTCTTCCTCCGTCTTGGCGTCCGTCATGGTGTAGGCCAGCTGGCGGCCATCCGGGGACCAGGCGAATTCGGTGACGTCCCCCTTTCCCGTGGTGATCAGTTCCGCCTCGCCGCCATCCATGCGGAGCACGTAGATCTGCATCTTGCCGCTGCGGGCGCTGCGGAAGGCCAGCCGCTTCCCATCCGGGCTCCACTGGGGATCCAGGCTCGATTTTTCCGACTGGGTGAGGGCCCGCGGGGTGCCGCCGGTGGTGGCGGCCAGGTGGATCTGGGTGCGGAACTCGCTCTGCTCGGGCCCCATCATCGCGGACCTCACGGTGAAGGCGACCCATTGCCCATCCGGGCTGGGACGGGGCGCATCGATGCGCTTCACCTGGAGCATGGCTTCCGGAGTCCAGCCTTGAGAGGGTTCCTGGGAGGCGAGGGACAGCGAGGCGAGGGCTGCAAAGACGAGGTGGCGCATGTCGGCTCCCGGAGGGTGGGCTCAGGGTCGGAGGGGGAGGCGCGGGCGTCAAGGGTGCCTTTCCCGGGACGGGGGGTCGCGTTGGCCGTTTGTTTCCAACATGGTTCAATGGTCCTCATCGTCTTCAAGGCCATCGGAGTCTTCATGAACCCCTGCCGTCGGGCGGTGCGCCTGCACCGCCCCATCCTGTCGGGCCTTTTCGCAACCGCGCTGGTGGCTCAAGAGCCGCCACCGGGGGCGGCGCCGCCTCCAGTGCCGCAGGCCGACGGCCAATCCGATGCCCCCGAGAGCTGGGCCGCGGAATCCAGGCCCGTGGCGCTGACCCGAACGCCCTCCCAGGTGCGCGTGTTCAATGAGGACGACATCCTGCGCAGCGGGACACGGACCCTGGGCGAGTTCCTCGTGCGGGAAATCCCGGGTCAGGTGCAGAACGAGGGCGGCCCGGGTCTGCCTTCCCGCAGCTTTATGGGGGGCACGCGGCCACAGGATTCCGTGGTGATCTTCGATGGCATCCCGATCACGGATCCGGGGCAGTTGGGCACGGATCTGAATGAGATCCCCCTCCTGGGCGTCACCCGCATCGAAGTGATCACGGGCTCTCCGGGCATGGGCCTGGGCGGGGCCGGGGGCACCATCGCGCTCTTCACGGGGCGGCCCGAAAAGGAAGGCCTCTCCGGCGACGTGAGCGGCCTGGGGGGCGGCAACGGCAAGGGAGGGGCGACCGTGGCCCCGGGCTACGCCTGGGACGGCGGCTACTTCAAGGGCGGCCATTTCAGCGGGGAGGAGCAGCAGACCATCAAGACGGTGCGCCCCTACCGCCAGGTCACCAACTTCTTCTCCCTGGGGCAGAAGTCCGGAGACGCCATCTGGACCCTGGGCCTGCGCAGCACCTCCTTCGGCGTGCCCGTGCCCTTCCAGGAGGTCACGGATTCCACCCGCGTGTTCTCCCCCGGCCGGGAAAGCCGTCAGCGCAGCGATAGCGGATTGTTGAAATTCGAACTCGGCCTCTCGCCGAAAACCAGCCTGGACACCACCTTCTCGCTCACCCGCTTCCGCCATGAAGCGCCCGGTGAGGGCCAGGTGGAACTCCAGCGCTACGAAGGGCGGGAGGGGCGGTTGCAGGTGGGGCTCAACCTCCAGGCCACGCCCCGCACGGGGTTCTCCTTCCGCCTCGATGGCAGCGAATCCAAGCAGATGGGCACGGATGATCCCGCCGTTCCAGGTACCGCCAAGGGGCGCACCCTGGGCGCGGGCGTGGAATGGCGCTTCGATCCCGTGCCCCGGTTCCGGGTGATCGGGCAGGCCCGTTACGGCTGGACCCGGCAATCCATCGAAGAAGGTGGGCAGAGCCGGGAGGTGCTGAAGGATTCCGGCGCGGTGTTGCGGTTGGCCCTCAACCAGGAACTCGGTTGGGGCTTCCGGGCCTACGCGGGCCTCGGATCCGCGGACCTCGCGCCCCACCTCATCCAGCAGCTCCGCAACGCGGAAGTGCAGGGCGCGGCGCCCCTGAAGAACGAACGGATGACCTTCACCCAGGTCGGCCTGGCCTGGGGCACGGGCAAGGCCTACGCCCGGGCGGAGGCCCAGCAGATCGAGATCAGCGGGGGAATCGGGGTGGAGGCGCTGGCCACGGCGCCGATGGTGCTTGGCGCCGCGCCTGGTGCCGCCAACGTGCCCCCGGACTCGAAGTACGTGAACCAGGATCGCTTCCGTACCCGGGGCGTGGAGACGGCGGTGGGGTGGACGCCCATCCGGGGCTTCGCGCTGGAAGGCTTCGTGCGGGCCCAGGAGGCCCGGGACCTGAACGCGCCCGAGGGCCAGGAATTCTCCACGCCGGTGGTGCAGCGTCGGCCCTTCTCAACCCACGGATTGAAGACGAGGTTCGGCACCGAGCGCGTGCAGGTGGATGTCCATTACACCAACGTCGGCCACCAGTTCGCCTCCATCGGCGACTGCAACTGCGCCGTGCCCGTGCCCACCATCCGGCCCATGAACGTCACCTTCAAGGACGTGGGCATGACCACCACGGTGAAGGCGGGCAAGCGCTGGACGCTGGTCTGGCGCGGGGAGCACCTGCTCCAGCCCAGGGTGAGCGTGGCCGAGTGGGTGGCCGGCGCCAAGGATTCGAAGAGCGACGCCTACATGGTGTACGGCTATCCCGCCGCCCGGCCCAGCTATTCATTCGAAGCCCGCTACCGGTACGAGGAGTAGCCGTGCGATCCCGCCTCTTGCTCGTTTTCCTGACCCTCCTCACCCTGCTCGGCTGCAGCAAGTCCGAGGATGGCGGCAGCATTCCGATCATCGTGGAATTCCTGCCTTCGCGCGCCAACGTGAATCCCGGCGGCTCCACCCTGCTGGTGGCCAATTTCCTCGGCGGCACCGCCACCGTGGATCAGGGTGTGGGGCCCATCACCAGCGGGGTGCCCGTCACGGTGTCCCCCACGATCACCACCACCTACACCCTCACCCTCGTGGGAACCAAGGGCGACATCGCCCTGGCCAAGGCCACGGTGACGGTGGGGGCCCGCTCCCTGGACATCACGCCGGCCCAGGTGGCCCTTTCGGGCGCCCAGACCCAGTCCTTCACGGCGGTGACCACGGGCCTTTCGGATACCCGGGTCAAGTGGTTCGCGGAGCAGGGTTCCATCGATGACACGGGGGTCCACACCAGCCCGAACCGGTCCACCAGCTACTGGGTGAGCGCCACCAGCGTGGAGGATCCGACCCTGTGCGCCAAGGCCTTTGTCACCGTCGCGCGGGCGCCCATCTTCCTCAGCATCGAGTCCCCGGGACCCACCGCCTCGCTGCTGCCCGGTGAATCGATGACGGTGCTCTACAGCATCTTCAACGCCACCAATCCCGCCGTGACCTTCAGCTCGACCTTCGGATCCATCACGGCGGGAGGCGTCTACTCCGCCCCACTGCGGGTGGGCACCGGCACCATCACGCTGCGGAGCGTGGAAGATCCCACCGTGACCGCGGTGATCGACGTGACCGTGCCCGCCATGGTGCTGCCCCGGAGCCAGACGGTCGCCCCCGGCGCCACCTTCGCATTCCGGGCGGTCTGCCTGGGGCTCTCCAATCCGGCCGTCACATGGTCCGTGGACGCGGGCGGCTCCATGTCCCCCGACGGCGTGTTCACCTCTGATGGCAGCACGGGCTTCTTCACGGTGAGCGCCAGCACGGCGACCACCCCGCCCATCGTGGGCCAGGCCTTCGTGACGGTCACGGGCGGCTTCACCTACGCCAATACCTTCGTCGCCCCGTCCGCGGGCAATGAGATGACCACGCGGCGCATCGACCACGCCCTCACGCGCACCTACGGGGATCTGATATTGGCCAGCGGCGGCCTCAGCGCTGGAGTCGCCTCCAACCGGCTGGAGGTCTTCAACCCCTCCGGCCAGTTCTGGAGCCAATCGGGCGTCACCCTGGCCACGGCGCGATCCCGCCATTCGGCGACGCTGCTGCCCACGGGGCACATCCTCATCGTGGGGGGCCGCAGCGCCTCGGGTACGCCCCTGGCCACCGCCGAGATCTACAATCCCAGCTCCGATGCCATCACCCCCGCCGCGGGCAGCCTCGGCACGGCCCGGGAGGATCACACCGCCACGCTCATGCAGGATGGCCGGGTGCTCATCGCGGGCGGCCGTGGGGCCACAGGCACCTTGAATTCCCTGGAGATCTTCAATCCGGCCACGGGCACCTTCACTCCCTTCGGCACGGCCATGGTGGATGCCCGGGTGGGGCACACGGCGGAGGTGCTGCTGGATGGGCGGGTCTTCCTGGGCGGCGGCAGCAAGGATGGGACGGATGCCAACCTCAGCAACACCGCCAGCCTGTTCAACCCCTTCACGGGGGCGCTCTCCACGGCGGCGGGATTCATGAACGCCGGGCGCCGGAACATGGGGGCGGTCCTCGCGCCCAACGGCCTCCTTTCGCTCCTGGGTGGGGTCTTCACCCCCTCCGTGCCCCTGGTGAACCAGGGCGGGCAGCGCTTCGACCCAGTGACCGGGACCTTCTCCTCCCTGACTTCCTCCATGTCCGCCCCGCGCAACCGGCCGCTCATGTCGATCCTCGCGGATGGCCGGGCCCTGGTCTTCGGGGGCAGCACGGATCTGGGCGCCACGGGGGATGTGGCGGGCACGGCCCCTTCGGGCACCTTCGATGTCTACGACCCGTCCTCGACGGCCTTCCCCGTGTTTGGGAGCAACCCGCCCGCCGTGGGGGGGGATCAGCTCACGGGCCGCTGCATCCTGCTCTACACGGGGGGCGTGCTCATCGTGGGCGATGCCAGCAACGGCGCGGGCACCCCGGTGGGATCCGTCGTGTACCAGTAACTAGGAGCGTGTCCAAGTAACCCGCGGGAGCCCCACGGGTTACTTGGACACGCTCCTAGGAGGTGCGGCGCGTTCACTCCGACCGGGTGAACGCGTCGTGCACTTCCTCGCCAGGCAGCAACCGGGCGAGTTCGGCATCGAGCTCCGCCATGGTGTCCACGAGGATGTCCGCGCCCGTGGAGAGGAGCTCCTCCCGGCTGCCGTAGCCCCAGGTGACTCCGATGGCCGTGAGGCCATGGGCCTTGGCGGCGATCATGTCCTGGTTGCGATCGCCCACCATGACGCCGCCGGGCTCGATGGTGCCGGCCTGGCGCAGGCCGTTCATGACGTCCACCTTCTCCTGCCACTTGCCCTTGAGGGTCGAACCGAAGATGTCGTCGAAGATGAGGTTCAGGTCGAACTGGTAGGCGATGCGCCGGGCGAAGATGCCGGGCTTGGCGCTCACGATGTAGATGCGGTGGCCCTGGCGCTTGAGGCGGTGGAGGATGTGCACCACACCGGGATAGAGCTCGTGCTCGAAGACGCCATCTTCGCGGTAGGCCTCCCAGTAGCGCTCCAGGGCCTCCTCCCGGCGGGCGGGATCCTCCAGGCCCGGAATCTGCCCCAGGCTCTCGCGCATGCCGAAACCGATCCAGTTCCGGATCGTGGCTTCGTCGGGGCAGGGTAGGTCCATCTGCCGGCAGACCTTGGCCACGCAGTTGCGGACCCCCAGGAGGGGGTCCACCAGCGTGCCGTCGAGGTCGAAGCAGATGAGGCCCATGGGACTCCAGACTGGGGGCTGCAGGCTGGAGGCTGGAGGAGGGGGTGCGCGGACTCCAGCCTCCAGCCTCCGGTCTATCCCTCGTAGGCGGCGATGCACTTGCGGATGAAGGCGTGCGCCTCTTCCTTGCCCACCCAGCCGTCGCTATGGACGTCCTTTTCTTCGAGATCCTTGTAGGTCACGAAGAAGTGCTCCACTTCCTTCATGAAGTGGGGGGGCAGGTCGGCGAGGGTCTCCACGTGGGCGTAGTTCGGATCGTCGTGGGCCACGCAGAGGATCTTGTCGTCGCCGCCCTTGTCGTCGTGCATCTTCAAGAGGCCGATGGGCCGGGCGCGGATGACGACGCCGGGGTAGGTGCTGCCGTTGATGAGCACGAGCACGTCGGCGGGATCGCCGTCGGGGGCCAGGGTCTTGGGGATGTATCCGTACTCGGCGGGATAGTGGAAGGGGCTGTAGAGCACCCGATCCACGGTCACCAGGCCGGTGTCCTTGTCGATCTCGTATTTGATGCGCGATCCGGCGGGGATCTCGATGATCGCGTTGACGATCTCAGGCGCGTTGGTGCCGGGCTCGAGCTTGAGCGGGGACATGGATACTCCTCAAAGAACCTAGGGCATCCATGTTCCCATGGCTTGGGTCACAAGTCAGCTGCCGATCTCGCCCGTGGCGCTCTGGATGTAATTGGGCAGGCCCATTTTCTGGACCAGCTCCAGCTGGGTCTCCAGGAAGTCCACGTGCTCCTCCTCGCTGTGGAGGATGCCTTTGAGCATGTCGCGGGTAATGAAGTCGCCCACTTCCTCGCAGAGGCGGATGCCCTCCTTCAGGGGAGGCATGGCTTCCATTTCCAGGGCCAGGTCGCCCTTGAGGATCTCCTCCACGTTCTCGCCGATGCGGAGCTTGTGGAGATCCTGCAGGTTGGGCAGGCCTTCGAGGAAGAGCACCCGCTCGATGATGCGATCGGCGTGCTTCATCTCGTCGATGGATTCCTTGTATTCGTAGTCGCCCAGGCGCTTCATGCCCCAGTTCTTCAGCATCCGGCTGTGCAGGAAGTACTGGTTGATGGCCGTGAGCTCATTCGCGAGCACCTTGTTGAGGAGCTGGATGACGCGTCGATCGCCTTGCATGGGAGACTCCGGAGGATGGGGATCCCCAGCCTAGGCCCCTTGGCCCACCCGGGGCAAGGGGCGCGGCGTGGAGGCGGTCAGGAAGCTTCCGCCACCCGGGGGGCCACTTCTTCCAACGTGCGGAAGGGACAGGTGCCACATCCCTGGAGCACCTGGAATCCCGCGATCATCTGCTCCATCTGGGGCACGCAGCGCCCGCAGGTCCGCTCACCTCCGCAGGCCTTGAACACCTGGTCCGGGGTCTCCGCGCCGGCCTCAATGGCCCGATTGACCATCTTCTCGGTGAGGGCGTTGCAGATGCAGACGTACATGGGTTCCAGCTCCAGAACCCATTATTAAGATATTGAGACTGAGAATCAAGTGATGAAATTCACGACCCCAGGGGGGCCGGTAGCCTCACATGGACCGTCGTGCCCTTGCCTGGTTCGCTCTCCAGGAAGAGCAACCCCCCGTGGGCCACGACGATGCGGTGGCAGACGGCCAAGCCCAGCCCCGTCCCGCCCCCAAACGTCGTGAAGAAGGGATCGAAGACCCGGGTCAGATCCTCCGGGGGAATCCCGCAGCCGTTGTCCTGCAGGGTCAGGTGCCAGAAGCTACGCCCCTCCAGTTCTTCCAAAGTGGCGCGAAGCACGACCTTGGGCCGGGCCTGATCCTGGGTCGCCCGCCAGGCGTTTTGCAGCAGGTTGAGGGCCACCTGGCGCAGGAGGTCGGGATCCCCCCACCACCGGGCCTTCCGAGGGACCTTGTTATCCCAAGCGGCGGCCTCCGCCAGGGTGGCGCTGCCGAGGGCCTCATCCCAGAAGGCGTGCAGATCGAGCACGGCGGGCTTGGGCATGAGGTCGCGACTGAAGGTGAGGGTGTTGGCCACCACGCGGTTCAGGCGTTGGATATCCTCCTGCAGCTTGCGGGTGAGCTCCAGGGGCCCCTCCTGGCCGATCAGGTCCTGCTTGAGCATTCCGACATAGAGGTTCAACGCGCCCAAGGGGTTGCGGATCTCGTGGGCCAGTTCGGCGGCCATGCGGCCCATGGCTTCGAGGCGCTCCTCCCGGGTGTCCTGCTGGCGGCGCAGCACTTCCTCCGTCACGTCCCGCAGGATGACGATGCGGCCGCCCCCGGGCACGGAGCGGTGCTCGGTTTCCAGGAAGCGCTCGGAGCCCTCCGGGGTCTCCAGGCGGCGCAGGCCGGGCTTCGATTCGAGCCGCCAGGGTTCGGCCCCATCCTGGAAGGTGCCGGAGACGCCTTCCGGCCGGTTGGTGAAACGCAACTCCCCATCTTCGCCCAGCACCCAGATGGCGAAGGGCACGCTCTCCAGCACGGCCTGGAGCTCCCCCTGGAGCAGGCCCAGTTGGCCCTGCAGCGCGGTGTACCGAGCCTGAAGCTGGTCGCTGGCCGCGGTGAAGGCCTGGAACGCCTCCAACAGCTTCTGCGTGTCCTGGATATCCATACCGGCCTTCTAGCGCAGGAGGCCGAGGAAAGCTTCCCGCATCTCGCCCTTGGGCTCCGCCTCGGCCACCTGCTGCAGGGCCTGCCGCCCGGCGGGGAAGATGGCCGCGAGGGCCCGGGCGGCGCCCATGCGGATGGCCGGGGTCTCGGAGCCGGAGAAGAACCCCTTCTTCCGGATCAGGTCCATGAGGGGCTGGACGCAACGGGAGCTCTGGATGAAGGCGAGGGTCTCCAGGGTCTTGAGCCGGATCGCCTCGGGGGTGCGCCTTTCCTGGAGCAGGTCCAGGAGGGTCGGCACGGCGGTCTCGGAGCGCATCTGGCCCAGGCCGAAGATGATCTCCAGCTGGGTCTCGGGATCCGCCTCCTTCAACATCGCCAGGAGGTGGGGTTCCGCGGCGGGGCCGCCCAGCTTCCAGGCGGCGCGCACGGACGCGCGGCGCACGCGGACCTCCTTCGCCCTCAGGAGGGGGAGCACTTCGGTGAGGGCCCCCGCATCTCCGACCTCGGAAAGCAGGGTGAGGAGGTTCCGGGCGAGGAACCAGGGGATCGGGCTCGCGAGGCTCTCCCGCAGATGCTGGAGAGACAAAGGGCCGAACGTGCGAAGGGCATCCATGAGGCGGCCCCGGCGGCCGCGATCCGGCTCCTTGCCCAGGGCCTGGATGAGGTGCCGCACCATGGGGCCACCGATGAATTCGAAGTAGCTCGCGGTGGCGATGATGGATTGTTCCTTGTCGAACCGGAACAGGCAGGCCAAGGCCTTATCCAGGGCCTCCGGCTGCTGGAGGCTGGCCTTAAGCTGGCCCAGGGCCTCGGTGCGCCAGGGGTGCGCCTCGTTGAGCATCGCCGCGTGGTTCTGCAGCTCCTGGATCTCCTCCAGGATCAGGATCAGCTGCCCCCGCTCGAGGGGGGCCGCGAGCAGCCGCTCCAGGCCCTCGGCCGTGTGTCGATGGACGAGGGGATCGGGCTCCCATCCGAAGTGGGACCGCAGGCCTTGATCCAACTGGTTCTCCACCTCGAGGGGGAGACCCGGATCCGTGGACCACAGCGCCATGCCCGCGAGGGTTTGGGCCGCCTGGGTGCGCAGGGCCGGGTTGTCGGACTGGAGGGCTTCCAACACCCGTTCCAGGCAGCGCACCATGGCTTCGGTGCGCTTGCCATCCAGCAGCTCGCGGAGGAGGGCCAGGCGCTGCTCGAGGCTGAGCCGGAAGAGGGCGCCCTCATCCAGCACCTTCACGAGCTTGGCTTCGGGGCTCAACGCCTCCCACTCGATGCGCCGCTGCAGCACCTCCGCGGGGGCCGCATCGAAGTTCATGCCGCGAAGGTGGGTGGACAGGCTCTTCAGCAGGGCCGATCGCTCCGGCAGGGGGCCGAGGATGGTGAGGAGGGGCTGCTGGAGGTCCTCCCAAGACGTGTTCAGGCTCAGCAGCGTGCTGACGGCCACGGAGAGGATCTCGGGGGCCAGGGCCTTGATGCCGAGGGCCAGCCCTTGGGGCTTCTCCGGCAGGGAACCGATGCCAGCCAGGATGCTCAGCTGCCGCTCGGAGGGCAGATCCATCAGCACCTGCCTGAGCACGCCCATCTGGGCGGCGGAGGGCATCTTGTCGGTGAGGCCGAGCGTCTGGCCCATGGCGGAGAGGCCGCTGAGGTCGGCGGGTTCGAAGGTCTCCAGGATCGATGAACCGATCCCGGTCAGTTTGTCCCGCACGGGGGGCGGAGGAAGGGTGCGAAGGAGGGCCTGCTTGACGAGGTTGATCAACTGCTCGGGCGGGCCGAAGGCGCGTTGTTCGCCGGATGACCCCGGTACCGCCCAGCCTCCGCTGTCCCCGGCGCCGAGCCCGGCAACGGGGCCGGATTCCGGACGTCGCGGGGCGGGGGGCGCGCTCATCACGGAAGGGGCCCGGCCTTCCGAGCCCTCGGCCGTTCCCGGATCGCCCTCGCGGACCTCCCGGTACTGCACCTGGCTTACCCGGATGGCGGCGACGCCCTGCTGATCCAGGAGGGTCTGGACTCCCCCCACCTCCTCCAGCCGCTGCGGCTTGAGCAGGAGGATCTCGAGGAAAGCCTGGATATCCCGGGGCGTGACGCCCCGCTCGAATACGAAGCCGCTCACGTGGCGATCACCGATGGTCTTGATGAGATTGGCCATGTGGGGGCCCTGCACATCCACGGGCTGCCCGTTCACGAAGGCCTTGCCGGCGCCCACCACGAGCTGGAGCTGGTTTGATTCCTGGAGCCACGCCGCGAGGGCGGCCTGGGCTGCCCTGAGGGCGTCCTGGCTGCGCGGGTGCGCCGCCGTGTACATCTGGATGCCCTTGAGTCCCATGGAGAGGGCCTGGGCGAGCGGAAGGAAGTCGCTCATTCACTCACCTCGGGCATGGGTTCCATGGGTTCACTCCATTCGCGTTGCAGTTGCGCGTAGTGGGCCTTGATGAAGTCGAGGCGCCGGGCCCCTTCCCGTCGGGCGGGCTCCGTGTTGAAGCTGGCGACGATGCCCTCGGCGAGCGTAAGCCAAGCGGTGCCTCGGCGGAGGATCTCTTCGGTATCGATGGGCTGGAAGGCGCCGCTGACGCAACCGAAATGGATGAGGCTCGCCGCGCCCACCTTGCTCAGCTTGTCGCAGTCCCAGAGGCAGGCGGTCTCCAGCGGTTCCAGGCGCTTCGTGAGACGCAGGCCCACGTGGTGCTCGATGGCGTGGCGCACGGCCGGGATCTTCTCCATGGGGAAGTCCGTGCCCGCCAGGATCTCCGCCACGGCGGCACTGGCATCCTGCGCGTGGGTGTCCTTGTTTTCCGGATCCTTCAGCCGTTTCCGCACGTCATGGAGCCAGGCGGCGCATTCCACCACGTCCAGATCCGCGCCCACGAGGGGGCAGAGCCAGCGGGTCAGCTTCACCGCGGCGAAGGTGTGCTCGAAGCGGTAATTGAAGACGGGCTTCGGGCCCTCTGCCGTGTCGTGGCCCACGCGCCAAAATCGCAGGGCGTCCGCGTCCGAATAGGATCGGAGGGCCACTTCGCATGCTTGGCGCCAGGGCTTCAGGAGGTTCACCCCTCCAACCTACACGGAGGCGTAGGGTTGGGCTAGAAGCGGATCGATGCTGCTGATCATCTCTGCTACGTGGGGGAGGACGTTGGTGCGGGCTCCCCGGCAGGCCTGGATCCTTTCAGGATGCGGGGGGCCACCACCAGCGCGATGCCAAAGCATGCGAAGGTGATGGCGAGGGGCAGGGGCTTTCCCGCAGGTAGGTCCTGCAGCAGCACCTTGAGGGCCGTGAGGCCGAGGAGGGGGTAGACGAGCCACCAGGTCTCGGACGTCGGCACCCACCGGGGCAGGAAGGCCGCACCCACGGTGACGAGGGCCAGGATGGCGGTCCTCAGGGCGGCGAGGGCGGAGGGCTCGGGGAAGGCGCGGGCCGTTCCGAGCACCACCAGCGAGGCCAAACCGAGGCCGGCCCAGAGGGCGAGGGCGAAGGAGGGGAGCTTGCGCCACCACACCAGGGGAGTCCGGGCCCTCTGGGTGGCCGTGTAAACGTGGGCCAACGCCATGCCACCGCCGAAGGCGGCCAGCGCCAGGGGCTGCTCGAGGGGCGCCAAGGGCAGCGATCCCCAGAAAGCCGCCCCCGCGAGCGCGGGGATTCCCAGCGTGATGGCCATGGAGGAGTAGTACACCGCGCCATGGGTACGTAGGATCCAGCGGTTCTGGCGCACCCCGAGGATCAGGGACAAGGTGCCCAGGGTGGCCAGGGTGGGGACCAGACCGGTCCGGGGCACCACGAGGATGCTCCCCAGGAGGGTGAAGACCAGCGCCAGGGTGGTGAAGAAGAAGAAATTCACCACCGCATCCTCCTCCTTCTCCATGAAGGCGAAGGCCACTCCGTAGCAGGCGAGTCCGGTGATGAGGGCGGCGATGCCGAAGGGGATGAGGGTGGAACCCGAGGCCAGGGCGATCCGGATGGCGCCGCCGAATCCGACCACCACGGCGAGGCTGCTCTGGGTGATCTCGAAGACGTTCACCTTGCGGTTCTTCTGCAGGGTTCTGGCGGCGATGCTGCCCACGTAGACCACCACCAGGCCCAAGGCGAGGGCCATGGAGCCGCCGATGGAGAGGTCCCGGTACGCCTCCGGCGGGCCACCGGGCGTCGCCGCGATGCTGGTCAGCACGAGCACGGCCAGATCCGCCACGAGGGCGGCGGGCCAGCGCAGTCCATGCCACTTGCGGCCGTAGGTGAGCCAGAGGATGCAGCCCCCGATGGCCAGGAAGAGGGCCGTGTAGGGGATGGGCGCGGTGGTGGTGGCCATCAGGGCGAAGCCGGTGGCCAGGGAGGTCAGCAGTGCCACCCAGGCGGCGGTGCGGAGGTCGCCACGCCAGGAGATCCAGAGGAGCCCGGCGGTGGAGGCGCCGATCCAGAGGGCGGCCAGGAGCGGCGATAGAACTCCGAACCGGGTGGTGGATTCGAACAGCAGGGGGTAGATGAGAAAGGCCGAGAGCACCGTGTAAAGGCTGGCCACGGCGCCCTGGCTGCGGAGGGCGGCGATGGCCCAGACGGCCGCGTAGAGGATGCCGAGGAGCACGCCCAGGCCCTTGGGCAGTGTGCCGCCCTCCGTGAGCGCGCGGATGAGGAAGGCCCCGCCCAGGATGAGGAAGGCCCGCCCCGCGAGCCCGAGGACGTTCACCGTGGTGGGGGTCTGGTCTCCAGCGATTGAGGATGCCGCGGCCGCTCCGGGGGCGCGCTGGACGTTCTCCACCCCGAAGATGGCCACTTCCATCTGGCCCATTCGGCGCTGCAGATCGACGAGGGTTGCCTCCAGGGCTTGCAGGCGGTCCTCCGGCGACGCGGGCTGCGAGGCGGGGACGACCTCGTCTTTGGCCATGGGGCACGCTCCGAGGACATGGATGGATGTACTCAGCCCAGTTCAAGTCCCGAGGCGCCCCTGGTCAAGGGAAGGCCCTGTGATGCTCGACACTAATCGGATTTAAAGATCCGAATGATCTCGCTGGACCCCAGGGGAAAGCGGTTGACCCTCCGTCCAGCGGCATCCCCAGGATCCACCCTCAGGAGGCCACCGAGAGCCGGTCGTCAGCGGGCAGCTGCGTCTGCAGGCCCGTGATGCGGGTGAACTCCGGTTGCACCAGGTCGGGGAAGAGGCAGTAGAGCGTCTCCACGGGGGTGACTTTGAAGCCCGATCGGGGCCCCCCTATCTTCATGAAGGTGAGGGTGTAGAGATCGTTAGCGTCGATGGCCACCTCCACCGCATTGATGCCCTCCTTCACGAAGAGGGGGGTGCTCGGCAACCGGAAGTGGAGGGAACGCTCCCCGGCCTTGAGATGCTTGGCGCCGGTCATCACCTGGAACCACACGCCCCCCAGCTGATTGAGGATGGCCTCCGCGGCGGTTCGCGTCGCGGCGCTGGCCGTGGCGAAATCCTCGTGGATCTCGGAATTCCGGGGGCCCTGGTTTGCCGCGTTCGTGCTCGGGGTGCCTGCGCTCATGGTCAGCCCTCCCACCACGAGACCTTTATCGGAATCCGCCCCGCGGGGCCTTCGCCCTCATCCCTCGGGGCCCTTTGAGGGCGCCGAAGGAACGGGGGATCTGGCCGACCGGCCAAGATGAATGGCTGGGGCGCCGGGTGGCTTCCAGGATCGCCGCCTCAGGCCCGATCAGCGGGCGGTGTGAGCCCGAAGGGCTTCGATGGTGGACTCGATCTCAGCGTACATGGCCCGGTCCTGCCAGGGGCCGCAGGCGGCGGCGAGGCGGTCCATCAGCGGCTTGAGGCCCGCGGCGGGGGCCTTACCCAGGATGCGGACGCCTTCCAGCGCCATGCGGGCCTCGATGGCGAGCACCTGTTCGAAGGCGTCCACGGCGCGCAGCAGTTTGCGGGCCGCGATGGGGCCCATGCTCACGTGGTCCTCCTTTCCGGCGCTGGTGGGGATGGTGTCCACGCAGGCGGGGTTCGCGAGGCCCTTCATCTCCGAGACGAGGGCCGCTGAGGTCACGTGGGCCATCATGAAGCCCGACTCCAGGCCGCCCTGCTGGGTGAGGAAGGCGGGCAGGTCGGAGTAGGCGGGGTTCACGAGGCGCTCTTGGCGGCGCTCGCTGATGGAGGCGAGGTCGGCCGTGGCGATGCAGAGCACGTCGCAGGCGAAGGCCGGGTACTGGCCGTGGAAGTTGCCGCCGCTGCGGCTCTCCTCCGTGTCCGTGAAGATCATGGGGTTGTCCGTGGCGCTGTTCAGCTCGCGCTCGAGGATGTCGCCGGCGAAGCGGAGGGCGTCGCGGCCCACGCCGTGCACCTGGGGGATGCAGCGGAGGCTGTAGGCATCCTGCACGCGGTTGCAGTCCTTGTGGCTCTCGGCGATCTCGCTGGTCTCGCCCAGCAGCTCGCGCATGCGCGCGGCCACGGCGATCTGGCCGGGGTGGGGGCGCACGGCGTGGATGCGGGGATCGAAGGCGGCGCGGGTGCCCTGCAGGGCTTCGAGGCTCAGCGCCGCGATCTCCTCGCTGAGGCCCATGAGCGCCTGCAGCTTGTGCAGGGCCAGGTTGCCGAGCGACGTGATGAGCTGGGTGCCGTTGATGAGGGCGAGGCCCTCCTTGGCTTCCAGCGTGATGGGCTTCAGCCCCGCCTTGGCCAGGGCCTCACCGCCGGGGATGTGCTTATCCCCATCCCAGGCCAGCCCTTCACCCACGAGCAGGAGCGCCATGTGGGCCAGGGGGGCCAGGTCGCCGCTGGCGCCCACGCTGCCCTGGCTGGGGATCACGGGCAGCACCCCCTGGTTGAGGCAGTCCATCAAGAGCTGGATGGGCTCGACGCGGATGCCGCTGTGGGCCTTGAGCAGGCAGTTGATGCGGGCGGCCATGAGGGCCCGGGTCTGGGGCTTCGTGAGGGGCTCGCCCACGCCCGCCGCATGGCTGCGCACGAGGTTCAGCTGCAGCTGCCGGAGCTGGTCGGGGGGGATGACGACGGTGGCGAACTGCCCGAAACCCGTGTTGATGCCATAGACCGTGCGCCCCTCGGCGAGGATGCGGTCGATGACGCCCCGGTTGGCGGTGACGGCGGCCAGGGCCTTTTCGTCCAGGGACACTCTCTCGCCGGCGGCGATGGCCGACAGGCGGGCGGCGCTGAGGGAGGAACCGGTGAGTTGGATCATGGGAGCTCGCTTGATGAAGGGCTATGGGCTCTGGGCTTTGGGCTTTGGCTGGCGCCGACCCATTCGCGGGGGTCAGGCTGGGTCGGACTGAGCCAGAGCCTAAAGCCCAAAGCCCATAGCCTCCCGATCGAAACAGGGTTGCACAGGGTTCCAAAGTTGTATAGACAGGTATGATCAACTTGTTTGGGAGGCACCCATGGCCCTGGCCGAAACCCGCATCGACCCCCGCCGCGACGAGACCCGCGTGATCCGGGCCCCCCGGGGCACGGAGCTCAGCTGCAAGAACTGGCTCACGGAGGCCGCCTATCGGATGATCCAAAACAATCTGGATCCCGAGGTCGCCGAAAATCCCAAGAGCCTCGTGGTCTATGGCGGCATCGGCCGCGCCGCCCGGGACTGGGCCTGCTACGACCAAATCCTCGCCTCCCTGCGGGAGCTGAACGAGGACGAGACCCTCCTCATCCAGTCCGGCAAGCCCGTGGGCGTGTGGAAGAGCACGCCCGACAGCCCCCGCGTCCTGCTCGCCAACTCCAACCTGGTGCCCAAGTGGGCCACCTGGGAACACTTCCACGAACTCGATCGGAAGGGCCTCTTCATGTACGGCCAGATGACGGCCGGCAGCTGGATCTACATCGGCACCCAGGGCATCGTGCAGGGCACCTACGAGACCTTCGCGGAAGCGGGCCGCAAGCACTACGGCGGCGACCTCGCCGGCAAGTGGATCCTCACGGCGGGCCTGGGCGGCATGGGCGGCGCCCAGCCCCTGGCCGCCACCTTCGCCGGGGCCGTGAGCTTGAACATCGAGTGCCAGCAGGCCTCCATCGACTTCCGCCTCCGCACCCGCTACGTGGACAAGCAGGCCCGGGACCTGGACCACGCCCTGGAACTGATCCAGGAACACACCGCCAAGAGGGAAGCCATCTCCATCGCGCTGCTGGGCAATGCGGCCGAGGTGCTGCCGGAGTTGGTGAAGCGCGCGAAGGAGGGCGGCCTGCGCCCCGACCTCGTCACCGATCAGACCAGCGCCCACGACCTCATCAACGGTTACCTTCCCATCGGTTGGACCGTGGACCAGTGGAAGGCCGCGCAGCTGGATGAGTCCAAGCACCTGGAGCTAAAGACCGCCGCTGGGAAGAGCTGTGCCGTGCACGTGCAGGCCATGCTCGACTTCCACGAGATGGGCATCCCCACCGTGGATTACGGCAACAACATCCGCCAGGTGGCCAAGGACAACGGCGTGACGAACGCCTTCGACTTCCCCGGCTTCGTGCCCGCCTACATCCGTCCCCTCTTCTGCGAAGGCAAGGGTCCCTTCCGTTGGGTGGCCCTATCGGGTGATCCCGAGGACATCCGGAAGACCGACGCCAAGATCAAGGAGCTCTTCCCCGCCAACAAACACGTGCACCGCTGGCTCGATATGGCCGGCGAGCGCATCGCCTTCCAGGGCCTGCCCGCCCGCATCTGCTGGCTGGGCCTCGGCGAGCGCCACCTCGCGGGCCTCGCCTTCAACGAGATGGTGAAGAACGGCGAGCTGAAGGCCCCCATCGTCATCGGCCGCGATCACCTGGACACGGGCTCCGTGGCCAGCCCCAACCGCGAGACGGAAGGGATGATGGATGGCACGGATGCCGTGTCCGATTGGCCGCTGCTCAACGCCATGCTCAACACCGCCGGCGGCGCCACCTGGGTGAGCCTCCACCACGGCGGCGGCGTGGGCATGGGCTACAGCCAGCACAGCGGCGTCGTCATCGTGGCCGATGGTACCGACGCCGCGGCGAAGCGGCTGGCGCGCGTGCTCTGGAACGACTGCGGCACGGGCGTCATGCGCCATGCGGATGCGGGCTATCCCCTCGCCCAGGCCACGGCCAAGGCCAAGGGCCTCAAGCTGCCCATGCTGCGCGGATGAACGGGATCCGGTTGGAGACGGGCCTGGAGGCCTGGGAGGGCCGCGTGGATGCGGCGGAGGGGGAACTGGCCCTCCGATGGCACCAGGTGGTCCACGCCCTGCCCACGGAGCCCGCCCGGGGCGCCGCCATCGTGGGCTTCGCCTGCGACGAGGGCGTGCGCCGCAACCAGGGCCGCCCCGGCGCCGCCGAAGCGCCGGAGGCCCTGCGCCGCGCCCTCTCCAACCTGCCCGTGCGCCGCTGCCGGGATCTCTTCGATGCGGGCACCGTCCGCCTCGAAGGCGAGGACCTCGAAGGCGCCCAAGCCGCCTACGCCCGCCGCATCACGGAAGTGCTGGACCTGGGCCTCCTGCCCCTGGGCCTCGGCGGCGGCCACGAGATCGCCTGGGGTGCCTTCCTGGGGCTCGCCGAGCATCTGGCGCAGCGCGAACTGAAGCCCCGCATCGGCATCCTGAACCTCGACGCGCACTTCGATCTGCGCGTGTCCGAAGAAGCCACCTCCGGCACGCCCTTCCGCCAGATCGCGGAGGAGTGCTTCCGCCGCGACTGGCCCTTCCACTACTGCGTGCTGGGCATCAGCCCCTTCGCCAACACGGAGGCCCTCTTCGAGCGGGCCCGCGCCTGGGGCGTGCGCTTCCGCTTGGATGAAGAGATGACTTCGGCGGATCTGCCCGCCACCCTCGCGGACGTTGAGGCCTTCCTCGCCACCGTGGATCACGTCTACCTCACCTGCTGCCTGGACGTGCTGCCCGCCGCCAGCGCGCCCGGCGTCAGCGCCCCTGCCGCCCGGGGCGTGGCGTTGGAAATCCTGGAGCGAGTCATCGATGCCGCCTGCGCCTCGGGCAAGGTGCGCATGGCCGACGTGGCCGAGCTGAACCCGCTGCTGGATGAAGATGGCCGCACCGCCAAGGTGGGGGCGCGGCTCATCGGGCGTATCGCGGAGCGGTTGGCATGAAAGGATCAACGCAGAGGCGCAGAGGCGCAGAGACGCAGAGCCAAATGGCCCCCGCGGCCTTCCTCTGCGCCTCCGCGCCTCTGCGCCTCTGCGTTAAGCCTTTGGGGCGATCCGGTGTGCACCCCTCTGCAATCCTGGGAGGCGCAATCCGATGAGCCCCTCGCCCCTAAAGCCCGGCTCCGCCCTCTACCTTGCCGTGAAGGAGCACATCCGGGCGCGCATCCAGGATGGCACCTGGAAGGTGGGCGACCGCATCCCCTCCGAGCATGAGCTGGTGGGAACGCTCAAGGTTTCGCGCATGACCGTGCACCGCGCCCTGCGGGAGCTGGCGGAGCAGGGGGCCCTCACCCGCGTGGCGGGCGTCGGCACCTTCGTGGCGGAGCCCAAGGCCCAGTCCGGCCTCACGCAAGTGGCCAACCTCGCCGACGAAGTGCGCGCCCGGGGCCACCGCTACGAGTGCCGACTCGTGGCCGCCACGCGCGAACCCGCCACCGCCGAACTGGCCGCCCAGCTGGAACTGCAGCCCGGCGATTCCGTCTTCCACGTCGTGTGCATTCATCTCGAAGAGGGCGTGCCCATGCAACTGGAGGATCGCTGGGTGAACCCCGAAGCGGTGCCCGACTTCCTCACCTGGGATTTCCAGGCCTCGCCTCCGGGTGAACAGCTCCTTCGCGCCATCCCCCTCGACGAAGTCGAACACATCGTCGACGCCGTACCCGCCTCCAGCACCGAAGCCGAGTGGCTCCAGATCCATGAAGGCGACCCCTGCCTCGTCCTCACCCGCCGCACCTGGAGCCGCAATCGACCCGTGACCTGGGTGCGCTGCATCCATCCCGGGTCGCGCTACCGGTTGGGCACGCGGTTCAAGGTGGGGTCGCAGCCCATGGCGGGGTAGGCTTGACAGGAACTATTGATGCTTAGTGAAAGCTCATCCTGGGCCATGCACGGGGACAGGATGAGTGGTCGCGGCTGGTGGCACGAGAATATCTACGATCACTGGGAAGTGATCTGAGGCCACATCACCTCCTACGCGTCGCTCAACGACCGAAATGTCCGGGGTGTGAAGGACGTGATCGATGGGAATTCGGAGAAACCAATTGTTGTTGGGCCAGGTTGGATGGAATCCTCGCCCCTTGGATGAGTCCAGGAGGCCAGTGCGTTGGGTGAGCCTCCGGAAGTGGCTGCTCCATGGCGTCACATTGAGATCCCCCACCAGGAGTAGAGGCCATGGCGAGCCGAGGATCCGTGGAAGCTGATCGAGTTGCTTGTCGCGCCACCTCGAGTAATCCCGGCTCGTCGGCGGTGTCGGATGGGTGGCCACGATCCTAAGGGAATTCCCTGAGGTGTGAATGGAGGCACGAATGGAAGGAATGTTCATTCCGATATATTCGATTTTCCCTTCAATCAACGGTTGCTTGCTGAATAAGCCTATCCCGAAGTTGTCCTCTCTCGGCTGCGCGATGGAATAGGGGTGAGAGGTCTTTATCCAAGAGAGATCCTCAAGCCATCGCGCACTGATTTCTTCCAGCACAAGAATGTCCGGATCGGCCTCCTGAATAGCTTTCTTAACCAATACGGGGTCACCTGTATTGGTGTTCACATTGAGCAGCATGACTCTCAGTGTCGGAAGGCCGGTTGGCTTCGGTTGTTGACCGCCCAAAAACAATGGCAGCACCAACGCGCCATTCAGACCTGCGAAAAGCAGGAACCCAAAAGCCGTTTTGCGGCAGCGGAGCATCAATAGAAGGGCGCATACCAGGAGCAGGGCAATCACATACTGGATTCGGAAATGGGAGCAAAGATCGAGGACCCAATGGAATTGTCCTAGGAACCCAAGCAGCGATAGCGCAGAGATGGTGGCGCCAGCTAGAACGACAATGACACGTAGGCCGCGTATGAGAGGGGGTAAGCGTTCTGAATCAAAGCTCGTCATTCGTTGACCGCCATCAGGTCCCCCGGGATTAGGGGCATTCATCAATCGGATTCAACCGTCATCATATCGATCCAGTCAGTTGCCACCTCCAATGGCGCATCTCAAAGAATCGAAGGATCGGCAGGGCATGAGGAGGGGCTTTCTAGAGTCCGAGGCGAAGGGGGGGGGTAGACATGACCTCCTAACCCCTGAAATGGGCCGGCCTGTCATGGCAGGCCCAGCCCTTGGTATCCTAGGGTTCCGTCCGCTTCGAGCCCGCCCGTGGGTGCTGATCCGGCGAGTTCGCAGGAGGCCAGCATGTGTGGCGTAGCCGGAGTCTTTGGGATCGAGGGGGCCTCGAGCCACGTGGCGTCCATCCTGTTCGCCATCCAGCACCGGGGCCAGGAGAGCTGTGGCGCCGTGGCGCGGGATGCGCGGGGGCGCATGCACGGGCACAAGGGCATGGGGCTCGTGAAGCAGGTGCTCAATGAGGATGTGCAGGCGCGGTTGTCGGGCTCCACGAGCATCGGGCACGTGCGCTACCCCACCGCCGGCTGCAGCGATGAATTGAATTCCCAACCCCACATCATCGAGCTGGATCACGGGCCCATCATGGCCATCGCCTCCAACGGCGACCTCATCAACTACGGCGAGCTGCGCCAGCGCCTGGAGGGCGACGGCGTGGTGTTCAAGAGCGACAACGACGCGGAACTCATCGGCCGCATCATCGCCCTCTATCACGTGCGCGACGGCCTCAGCATGGAGGAGGCCATCGCGCGGACCCAGCGCGAACTCAAGGGGGCCTTCTCCACGGTGGTGATGTACCGGGATCTGCTCTACGCCTTCCGGGATCCCCATGGCTTCCGCCCCCTGGTGATGGGCCACATCCCGCGCACCGGCAGCGGCGAACCCACCAGCGAGGGCACGGTGTTCGCCTCGGAATCCTGCGGCCTCGGCATCATCGGCGCCCGCCTGCTGCGAGAGGTGAAACCCGGCGAGATCCTGCGTCTGGAGGCCGGCAAGCCCGTGGTCTCCGTCAGCCACGCGCCGCTGGAACCCAAGCACTGCGTGTTCGAGCTCATCTACTTCTCCCGCCCCGATAGCCAGGAGTTCGGCGAGACCGTGTACCAGACCCGGGAGCGCATCGGCGCCTGCCTGGCGGCCAAGGATGACCACCTGCCCAACGGCGAGGATCTGGTGGTGATGCCTGTGCCCGACAGTTCCAACTTCATCGCCCTGGGCTACGCGAAGGCCAAGGAGGCGGAGTTCGGCATGGGCCTGCTGCGCAACCACTACGTGGGCCGCACCTTCATCAAGCCCACCCAGGCCAGCCGCGATGAGGGCGTGAAGCAGAAGTTCAACCCCCTGCCGGATTTCTTCCCCGGCAAGCGGGTGGTGCTCATCGATGATTCCATCGTGCGCGGCACCAGCCTGAAGAAGATCGTCTCCATGGTGCGCGGCGCCGGCGCGAAGGAGATCCACCTCCGCATCGGCTCCCCCAAGGTCATCGGCCCCTGCTATTACGGCATCGACACGCCCACCCGGGATGAGCTCATCGCCAACCGCATGACCGGCGAGGAGATCCGCGCCTACCTGGGCGCCGACAGCCTCGAATGGCTGGAAGTGGGCGACTTCGAGGGCCTGCTCCCCGGCCGTCGCAAGGACTTCTGCACCGCCTGCTTCGACCTGGATTACATCTATCCGCCGGAGGGCTTCGCGGAGAAGACGAACGTTCCCTCGGCTCGGGCTGAGGAAGCGATTCCCTAGAACTGAGCCCTTATCTGCCGCGGCATGCGGCCGAAAAGGGGAGGGGCGCCGAGGCTTGGATCAGCCCCGACGTCCCTGCCGGATTTTCTCGTTTTCGCGCTTGAAGATCTCCCGGATCACCTCTCCCGTTGAGGGTTCTTCCTGGCGCGTTTCGGGATTCCATTGGCTCCGGGTGGTGGCGAAAAAATCGCCGCCATTGATATGGATTCCGCCTGTGAATCGGGGCAGCGGGTTCGTCACCGAGTGGATCACATCCAGGGGCAGGGCCGTAGCATCTCCGGCGAAGAGGGCCTTCGCGCCGAAGGCCTCGAATGGCCGCCTCCTTGGGCTCGCCCAGAGCGGAGAGCAACGCCCGGGGAGACCGGACGGCCCGGGCAAGCACCTCAAGCACGGCGGCTTGGGGATCGGCCTCTTGGTTCGCGGTGATGCAGTCCTCAACAAACCGATCGAGGTCCGTGGTTGCCCGTCCTCCTGAACTCCGGCCAGGGAGAGTCAGGGCCCCGGGCACCACCAGCGTGCAGGCGGCCCCTGTGGCAGCGCCGAGGAACCTCCGTCGCGAGGGATCGATCGAGTGTTTCGAATGAATGGATTTCATGGGAACCCCTCCGCTGAAATATCCGGGGGGGCAATATAGCCCTCGAATCCTGCCGGGGAAGGCCGCGGCGGGGGAGGGCGGCAATCTCGGGCCCACGCCGGTGGCCCGGAGGGATGAGGAGGCTGGGGTCCCAAATTGGACGCCCAAATCAGGCGACCATGGCGTGGGGCCCCTTCAGGGGAGTTGAGGCCTCAGGCTGTCGCCCGCCTGCCGTGGGCCCCCATGACCAGCACCAGCGCCACCAGCACACAGCCCGTGGCGACGTTGTAGGGGGAGAGGTAGCCCCACTTGGCGAAGCAGAGGGTGCCCAAGAAGGGGCCGATGATGCGGCCGAGGCCCTGCATGGCGTTCATGACGCCGAAGACGCCGCCCTGTTCCTCCATGGGGGTGAGTTGGCTGGCGAGGGCGAGGGTGGCCGTGCCGTTCATGCCGCTGCCCCAGGCGAGGGGCACGAGGAGGAGGAGGAAGGGTGCGGCCCAGGGCGCGCGGGGCAGGAGGTAGAGGGCTACGGCCATGGCGGCGAGGCCGGTGCCCATGGCGACGCGCTCGGGGATGCGCTTGGCCACCACCCGCACGAGGCCGCCCTGGTAGATGACGATGCAGACGCCTACGAAGGCGAAGAGCCAGCCCACCTGCTTGGGGCCGAAGCCGAAGCGGGCCTGGGCCATGAGGCTGAAGGTGCCTTCCATCATGGCGAAGCCGCTCATGGCCAGCAGGGCGATGAGGAGCAGTGCGGGCATGCCGGGCCGGGCGAAGGCGCGCTTGAGGGCATGGCCGCGGCTCTCCTCGTTGCGGGCGCGCTCGCGGGCTTCAGGCGTGATGGTTTCCGGCAGCCAGGCGATGACGAGCATGGAAGCGATGAAGCTGAGGCCCGCGGCCACCAGGAAGGGCAACTGCACGCCCTTGGCGGCGAGGGTGATGCCATAGTGGCTCCCGCTGAGGATGCCGGCGAGGGCGGGGCCGAGCACGAAGCCCAAGCCGAAGGCGGCCCCGATCATGCCCAGGGCCTTGCTGCGCTCCTCGGGCGCGGAGCTGTCCGCCATGGCGGCCTGGGCCACGGCGATGTTGCCCCCGGTGATGCCATCGATGATGCGGGCGAGCAGC
The DNA here is from genome assembly GCA_016192145.1 of Acidobacteriota bacterium. Taxonomy (GTDB): domain Bacteria; phylum Acidobacteriota; class Holophagae; order Holophagales; family Holophagaceae; genus JAFDVN01. The sequence continues at coordinate 198,875 of JACPUT010000018.1, forward strand.
ACCCACTCGTAGTGCATGGTGAGCCCCAGCATCAGGTAGCCCAGGGCGCTGCCCAGGAGGCTCATCCAGAGCACGGGCCGGCGGCCCACGAGATCGCTCAGGCGCCCCAGCAGGGGCGAGGCGATGAACTGCATCACGGAGAAGCTCACGAAGGCCACCCCGGCCCAGAAGGCCCCGGGGTCCCTCAAACCGAAGGCCGTGTTGACGTGGGCCATCCACCCGCTGGGGTTCTCCGCCACATGGTGGGCATAGAGGGGTAACAGGGGGATGACGATGCCGAAGCCCAGCAAGTCGACGAATACGGTGAGGAAAATGGCGATGCGCGCGCGCTTTGGATCAGGCATGACGACTCCAACCATCTACCTTAGCCCGGGACCAAGCGTATTGGACCCAGGGAGGTTCTGGCGGGGGTCGGATCTGGAGATCCCGTTCTTCGCCTTCCCATACCCTGCGCCGATGAGCGGGAAATGCGCCTCCAGGCCACGGTTCGCTTCTCTACCACCCGGATCCTCCAGGGCCTCGGAGTAGTCGCCGGGCTAATCGGGGGGGCGGCCTTGGTGGGTTGGTACCTGGGCTTCGTGGCGCCGGTTCAATGGAGCCCGAATTTCCCCCTGATGGTGTGCGACACCGCCTGGGGGGTGACCGCGGGAGGAGCCGGTCTCCTGGCTCTTGCGGCGGGACGGCGGAGGATGTCCCGGGGCCTCGGGCTGGCCCTGCTGGGGCTGGGCCTAAGTCATTTCCTTCTGGATGGGCTGGCCGGCCAGGCCTACCGGGACTTCATACCCCACCCTGAGGTTGGGGGCCTTTCCATCCTGGCGCGGGGGCCCACGGTCCGCATGGCGCCCAGCACGGCCGTGGCCTTCGGCCTCCTGGGCTTGGCCTTCGCCTTCGGGGGGGCTGGGCGGTGGCGGGCTTGGATCGGGGCCACCGCGGCATCCTTGGTGCTCCTGGTGGCTTGCACCTCCTTCCTGGGCGTTGTGACCGGCTTCGGGTTCTACTTTTGGGGTGGGATCTTCCTGGGGATGGCCCTTCCCACGGCGACCGCCTTCGGGGTTTTGGGCGGCGGCCTCCTTGCGTGGGAGTGGGAGCACACTCCGGAACGGTGGGGGGGGTGGCCCGCCTGGGTCCCGATGCCTGCGGCGGCCCTCGTTCTGAGCTGCGCGTTGGTGCTGGGGCAGTCCCACCAGGCGGAGCTGCGCTTGATCCAGAAGGCGCGGGAGGTGGAGCGAGCGGCGCGGGGCGCGGCGCACCTCCGGGACGAATGGCAACGCCTGTCCCTCCAGCTTGAGGACCTCTCGCGGGACCTTGCCTTGCGGGGGCCGCGCGACGGAGGCTCTCCAGCGGAGAAGATCGGCCGATTCTTGAATCATCACCCCGGCGCGAGGTCCCTGACCTGGGCACCCGCCGCGGAGGCCGATGGCGGATGGGCCGAGCAGGACCACCTGACGCTCTTCTCGTCCGCGAGGGAAGGGAGGCGTCTCAAGTTGGGTCTCGAGGCGGAGGTCTGGGCGGGATACATGCTGCGTCCGATCCTGCCCTCGGGGGTGACGGCGCGGATCCACCCCCGAAGGCCGGTGGAACTTCCCCCTGCAGAGGGCGCGGGGGGGACCACCTTCCAGTCCTTCGATGCGGATGGTTTTTCCGGCGTGCTGGAGCTGGGGCCAGATCCGAGAGCCTGGGTGGCCGGCCGAAGCAACGCCCTTGGGGGATTGATTACCGGGCTGCTGCTGGCCTTCCTCGTCGGAGGGTTGGTGCGCAGCGTCCAGGGCGGACGCGAGCGAGCCGCCCGCCTGGGCGTTGAAATGAAGGCGCGTTTGAAGGCGGAACAGCGACAGCAGGAGTTTCTGGCCGTCGTGAGCCACGAATTGCGTACGCCCCTGACGGCGATCCAAGGGGCCCTCAAGCTGTTGCGGCACCTGGCCGCGGGGACCCTGGGCCCCAAGGACATGGAACTGGTGGACATGGCCGACCGAAACAGCATGAAGCTGCTGCGCCTCGTGAATGACCTGCTGGACATGGAGAAGCTGAACCGGGGCCGGACCACCCTCGTGCCCAAGGTGATCGAAGTGGGCGCATTGGTCCAAGTCGCCTTGTCCAACCATGAGCCCACCTTCCGCGCTCGGGGGATCCGTGGTCTTTTCGACGGCCCGGGTGGCGAAGCCTGGATTCAAGGTGATCCCGACCGGCTGGAGCAGGTGGTGGCCAACCTCCTTTCCAACGCCACCAAGTTCTCCCGGTCGGGAGGAGAAGTCGTGGCGACCGTGCGGGTGGCGGCCGACGAAGCCCGCCTTGAAATCCGGGATCAGGGACCCGGGATCCCCGAGGCCTTCCGGGACCAGATCTTCCAGCCCTTCACTCAAGCCGAGGGCGCCAATGTGCGGCGGGAGGGAGGTACGGGTCTCGGGCTCGCCATTTCGAAGGCCCTTGTCGAGGCCATGGGCGGGCGCATCGGGTTTGATAGCGAGGAAGGGAAGGGAACGACCTTCTGGTTGACCTTCCCGGCCATGGCACCACCGACCCAAGGAGTGCCGGAGGGTGGGCCCTCCTCCAGGCCAGCCTCGCCGTGGGTTTCGCCATGACGGATCACTGGCGCGTGGGCCTCACCATCCTTCAGCAGGAAGTCCAGGGCGATGCCCGGCACAGCCCCCTGGTGCTGCAGCCGCGCAGCCAGGGGACCGTGATCGGGTTCTCCTACCAGCTTTGATGGGAGGTCAGGCGAAGCGGAAGCGCCTCACGGCGATGAGGAAGGATCCGAGCGCCCAGGCCCCCACCACGGTGAGGCCGAGGCCATGGCCCTGGAGCCCGGCCCCATCGTTGAAGACCGCCCGCAGCGCCTTGAGGTAGGGGCCCAGCGGCATCAACTGCACGCTGTCCTGGAGCCACTTCGGCGCGCCCTCGAGGCTGAAGTAGACCCCGCCCAGGAACATCATGGGGAAGAAGAGCAGGTTGCTGATGGCCGCGTAGGTCTCGCTCGTGTTGGCGAAGCTCGACAGCGCGAAGCCCAGGGCCATGAAGGTGGCCGTGCCCAGGAAGATGAGCAGGGTCAGGAGCAGGTAGCTGCCCTGGTTGCTGATGCCGAAGGCGAGCCTGCCGGCGATGAGCACGAAGATCACCGAGAGGGCCGCCACGGTGAGGCGGTGCAGGATCTGGCCGCCCAGGAAGATGCTCTTGGGCAATGGGGTCACGCCCAGGCGCTTGAACTTGCCCTTCTCGCGATAGGCCACGTTCACCATGCCCACGGCGAAGAGACCCATGCTCATGAGGTTCATGCCCAGCAGGCCCGGCAGCAGGAAGGCCGCGTAATTCGTCGCCTTGGCCTTGCCGGGGCTCTCCACGCTCATGGGGAGGCGGCGCGGTTCCGGCTGGCCCGATAGCTTGGCCTGGGCGAGGAGGCTCGCCTGCTGCACGAGGCTGGCGCCCTGCATGCCCTGGGCCATCAGGTAGGCGTTCACGCGAAGGCGGGGGGCCTCGTCGGAGCCCTCCACCAGCACGGCCGCCTTGCCATCCTTCCACTTGGCCTCGGCGGCCTCGGGGGAGAGGCGCTCCACCGTCACGTGCTGGGCCTCGATGGCCTCGCGGAGAGCGGCATCCCTGGCGGATTCGGCCCCGGCTTGGACGCGCACGATGGTGACCTTGGGACCGCTGCCATCCCGGAAGATGGTGCCAAAGCCCAAGAGCATCAGGACGGGAAAGGCGAAGGTCCAGAACATCGCTCCCTTGTCGCGGGAGTAGAGCTTCCATTCCATCAAGAACTGGCGCCAGAGAAGCATGTTCACCACCACATCGCGACTGGGGAATTGAATACAAACGGGATTGAGCTGACGGAGATCGCGGACTCATCCCCTCTGCGTCTCCGCGTCTCTGCGCCTCTGCGATCGGCTTTTATTAAGGCATGACGCAGAGGCGCGGAGGCGCAGAGGCGCAGAGAAGGAGTGGGATTATCGGTGCGTGGGATCATCGGGTTCAATCCCTCAAGCTCCGCCCAGTCAACTGGAGGAACACGTCTTCCAGCGTGGGACGCCGCAAGTGGAGCTGGGCGTAAGGGACGGCGAGGCGATCTGCGGCTTCGAGGATGCCGGGCAGCTGCCCCTTGGGATCTTCCAGGTGCATGTCCCAGCGGTCCTCCACGATGTCCACGGGGCGGCCGATGGCCGTGGAAAAGGTGCTGGGATCCGGCGGCGCCTGATCGAAGGCCAGCTCGGCGACGCTGGGCAGGCCCAGTTCGGCGATGAGCTGGCGGGGGGTGCCCACCTGGAGCACCTTGCCGTGATCCACGATGGCGATGCGATCGCAGAGCACTTCGGCTTCATCCATGTAGTGGGTGGTGAGGAGCACCGTGCGGCCCTCGGCCTTCATGCGGCGCACCACTTCCCAGAGGCCGCGGCGGGCCTGGGGATCGAGGCCCGTGGTGGGCTCATCCAGGAAGACGAGCTCGGGGTCGTTGACGAGGGCCAATGCGAGCGCGAGCCGCTGCTGCTGCCCGCCGCTGAGGCCTACGTGGTAGGCGTCGGCCTTCTCGTTGAGCTGCACGAGATCCAGCAGTTCCTGGGTGGGCCGCGCCTTGGGGTAGTAGCCCCCGAAGAGCTCGATGGCCTCCCGGGGCGTGATCTTGTTGAAGAGGCTCGTGCTCTGCAACTGCACGCCGATGCGGGCGCGGATCTCCTGGGCCTTGGTCTTCCAGGGCATGCCGAGGATCTCGATTTCGCCGGCATCTGCTGTCTGCAGGCCTTCGATGATCTCCAGGGTGGTGGTCTTGCCCGCGCCGTTGGGGCCGAGCAGGCCGAAGACCTCGCCCCGGCGCACCTCCAGATCCAATCCATCCACCGCCAGCACGCCTGGGAATTGCTTTCTCAGGCCGCGAATGCGGATCGCCAGTTCACTCATGTTGACCTCGGAGACCCAGGATCAACGACCGGGCCCCCGCAGGGGAAGGGGAAAGCGGCGAAGGGTGGATCCCCGCCGACGGAAGGCGATTACCGGGACCCGAGGATCTGAAATGCGGCCCAGAGAGGCAGCCCAATCGCGCCGACCACCAGGGTGGGGAAGGCCAGGGCGAGGAATTTCGGCAAGCGATCCGCCGGGGGGTGTCGCCGCAGCAACTGGGTGGAGGCCGCGAACACGAAGAGGGCAGGAGCTTCGAGGGCGAGGAAAATCAACAAGGTGCGGTCCATGGAAGACCTCCATGCCCAAGGTGGGGCGGCGGAAGCGGACGCGCCAGGGCTGGAATCAGACGGCCCAGCAGCCCCATTCCGGGTGGCTTCCCGTTAGCGTCGCTAGGGCCGAGTCCCGGGATTCCACGGAGGCGTACCGCGCCGCCCAGGCGCTGCCGCTGCCACATAGGAGGGGGTCGCCCCCGGTGGCACGAAGAGTCTCGCGGATGCCTGCAAGTGCGGGATTCACCTCGATGGCAGGGGCTTCGAGATCGTTGTGCCAGGGTGCCTGGCCGGGATCCGCCAGGGCCTGGGTGCCTGGAAGGCCCGTGCGGGCCAGGGCGCCGTAGACCCCCGCCGTGGGCTGGTGGAGGCGGGGGTGCACGAGCAGGAGGGGGGGAAGGGAGGGGGCCCCGATCGCCCGGACCTTCTCCCCTCGGCCCGTGCCATGCACGGTGCCGCCCAGCAGGAAGAGGGGCACGTCGGAGCCCAGTTCCGCCCCGAAGGCCAGGAGCACTTCTTGAGGCAGTTCCAGGGCCAGGCACTGGTTCGCCAGCTTCAAGGCCGCGGCGGCATCGCTGCTGCCACCGCCCAGCCCGGCGCCGTGGGGGATGCGCTTGTGCAGGATCAGGCGGGCGGGGCAGGGGCGCCCCACATAGGACTCCACCAGGCGCCAGGCCTTCAGTACGAGATTGGATTCATCGGCCACGAGGCCTTCGGAGGTGGGGCCCTCCAGGCGCAACTCTAGGCGGTGGTGGGGCTCCCAGGTGAGGGTGTCGCAGAGCTCCGGCACCTGGGCCAGCACCGTCGTCACCAGCTCCACCTCGTGGAAGCCGTCGGGCCTGCGGCCCAGGACGCCCAGGTAGCGGTTGAGCTTGGCGGGGGCGGGGACGGGAAAGGACATCCCTACACGGTAACCTGGAGGGCATGAACCTGCTCTTCCGCCTGGTCTGGCTCCTGCTCACGGTGAAGTTCCGCTCCCGGCTGGGAATCCTGGATGATTCCATGCGCCGCTTCATCGTGTGGCCCAATGACCTGGATCTGAACCTGCACATGAACAACGGTCGCTACCTCACCGTGATGGACCTGGGCCGCTTCGACCTCACCTTCCGCACGGGGCTGGGGCGGCTGCTCTTCCAGCGCCGCTGGCGGCCCGTGGTGGGCGGGGTGCGCATCACCTACCGGCGCAGCCTCGATCCCTTCCAGCGCTATGAGTTGCACACCCGGCTCCATGCCTGGGATGCGAAGTGGGTCTACCTGGAGCAACGCTTCATCCGGAACGGCCAGGTGCATGCCGAGGCCATGGTGAAGGCGATCTTCCTGGGCCCCGCCGGTAGCGTTCCCTCGGACGTGGTGGGCGCGGCGCTGGGTCTGCCGGCGGAGTCCCTGAATCCGGTGCCGGACTTCAGCTGAGCAGGGCCACGGCGGGCCCGTGCAGGGGGCCATTGGAAGCGAGGAAGGGGCCGGGATCCAGCAAGTCGAGCCGCCCCCCGTCCTCCGCCGTGAGCAGGCCACCGGCCTCCCGGAGGATGAGGGCCCCGGCGCAGAGATCCCAGGCTTTGCAGCCCTCGTTGGCGTAGAGCTCCAGCTCCCCGGCGGCGACGGCTACCAACTCCAGGGCGGCGGAGCCGAGGATGCGAACGCTCTGGCAGGCCTCCGCCAGGGTGACGAACCGGGCGCGGGCGGTTCCGTGGCGGAGCTTCAAATCGTAGGGCAGGTCCGTGGCGGCGAGGGCTTCCCCCAGGTGGCGCACTTGGGAGGTGGCCAGTCGCCTTCCTCCCCGGTAGGAACCGCCACCGCGCTCGGCATGGGTGGCTTCGCCGAGGATCGGCACGATGGCGCCGGCCACGGGCTCGCCATCCTTGAGCAGAGCCAGGCTCACGGCCGCGTGGGCGCCCCCGTGGGAGAAATTGAGGGTGCCATCCAGGGGATCCGCCACCCACAGCCAGCCGCTGCGGCTGGATTCCGGCGCACCCTCCTCGCCGAGGAATCCATCCCCCGGGAAGTGGCCCAGCAGCTCGCGGCGGAGCAGGGCCTCCGCATTCCGATCCGCCTGGGTGACGGGGTCCAGGGTCGTGCCCTGGGCCAGATCCTTGTAGTCCGCCCGTACCTTGCCGCGCAGCTCCCGCAACAGCGCCGCGGCGGCCTCGGCCGCTTCAAAGCAGGCTCGGGTACGGTTCACAGCCCGTCTTCGAGCTCGAATTCGGGATCGGGGATGCTGAGGATCTCAGGGCCGTCCTTGGTGATGTGGATGTCGTGCTCGAACTGGGCGGAGAGGCTGCCGTCCTTGGTGCGCACGGTCCAGCCATCGGGCTCCACGATGCACTTGTGGCTGCCGATGTTGAGGATGGGCTCGATGGTGATCGTCATGCCGGGCTCGAAACGGAAGCCGGTGCCGGGCCGCTGCTCGGCGAAGACCACCTGGGGATCCTCATGGAGATCGCGGCCGATGCCGTGGCCGATGTATTCGCGGACGATGGAATAGCCCCGTTCCTCGGCGAATTTCTGGACGGTGGTGCTCATGTCGCCGAGGCGGTTGCCGGGGCGGCTGTGCTCGATGCCCAGGTACATGGCCAGCTGCGCGGTCTGGATGAGCATCTTGGCCTGTTCGCTGATCTGGCCAACGCCCACCGTGAGGCAGGTGTCGCCGTGATAGCCATCCAGTTTGGCGCCGCAGTCGATGGCGATGATGTCCCCTTCCTGCAGGACGTAGTGCGAGGGGATGCCGTGCACCACCTTGTCGTTCACCGAGGTGCAGAGGGTGCCTGGGAAGCCGTGGTAGCCCTTGAAGTTGGGCGTTCCGCCGTTCTGGCGGATGTAGGTCTCGGCGATCTTGTCCAGTTCCAGCAGGCTGATGCCGGGTTTCACGGATTTGGCCGTGAGCCGCAGGGCGTTGGCGGCGAGGCGTCCCGCCTCCCGCAGCTTTTCGACTTCCTTGCGGGACTTATATCGGATCTGTTCGCGGAGCAGCACCATGGGCTCCCAGTCTAGCCTGGCCGGGGCGCATTGGCGGCTAGAATGGTGTTCCGGAGACCCCCTTGCGAACCCTGCGCGCCCTGCCTGTCCTCCTGCTCATCGCCTGCCACGGCGAGGTGCAGGCGCCCGAGCGGCCCGCCACGGTGCCGCCGGACGCGGTTTGGGTGGGCGGCTCCGAGGCGGGGGCCTTCCTGCGCATCCGCCCCGCCGGGGCCACGGAGTGGCAGGTGGAGTTGTACAACGATGCCACCGGGGCGCCCCTGGAATCCGGCCGCTTCAGCCTGAGGGGGGCCCCCCTGGATGAGGTGAAGGCCCAGGACGCCACGGGCTGGGATGGCCGCAAGATCCTCCTGCGCAACGGCGGCTGGCTGGAGCGATCCCGCTGATGGCGTACTCCCCCGAGGAGATCGAGTGGCTGGAGCGGGAGTGGGCCTACCGGGCCTACGGCCGCGCCGGTTTCATGAGCCCCGAGGACTACCGGGCCTGGAAGGTGTGGGAGGCCGAAGGCGTGCCCATGGATGCCCTCGTGGCCTCCCTCAACGCGTTCTTCGACCGCCGCGACAAGCGAAGCAAGCCGCGCTCCTTCGTGGCCCTCAAGCAGATCGAAAAGGACGTTCAGAAGGCCATGAAGCTGCGGGAGGCCCTGCGGCGAGCCGGCCCGGAACTGGTGCCCGTGAAGGGCTGGGAGGGCGTTCGGGAACCCTTCGCTTCGGATCCCACCGGGCGCCTGGCCTTCGAGGCTTGGATGCGGGCCCGGGCGGCGCTGCCCAGCCCGGAGGATCCGGGCTACCTGGCCCGCTTCGACGAGGAGCGCCAGGCCTTCGCCAAGCTGGCGGAAGGCGCGGAAGTCGCCTTGGGCGCGGCTGGAGAGCCCCTGAAGGAAGCCCTGCGCACCCGCCTGCTGGAAGCCCAGCTCAAGGAGGGCGGGGCGGTCTGGAACCGGGCCTGGCGCCACCACTGGGGCCGCGCCGTGTTGGAATACTGGAACATTCCCGTTGAGGCCTGAGATGAATGGATCCCTCGCTGAATTCCGCCTGGGCGAAGGCCGCGTGAGCGGTGCGCTCGGCCTGCTCTTCGCGGGCCTGGCCTTGGGCGGTGCCCTCTGCTTCCGCTACCCCGCGATGCTCACCATGCCCGAGACAGGCGCCTTCTATGCCGCGCACCTCGGCCTGTTCCGCGGACTGCTCCATGCCCTGCTGGCCCTGGGCTTCGCCCTTGCCGCCACCAGCGTGGTGCTGAGTCGCTCGAAGCGCGCAGGGCTTGCGGGCGTCGCCGTCGCCGTGGCCGCCGCCCTGTTGGGCGGCATCCAGGCCCGGGTGGGCTCCACGGAGGGCCGCGCCGTGTTCGCAGGGCTCGACTACTTCCTGCTGGAGCTGCTCGCCCTCACCCTCGTGTTCATCCCCCTGGAGCGCATGTTCGCCAGGATTCCCACCCAGCGCGTGCTGCGCGACGAGTGGTGGCTGGATATGAAGCACTTCTTCCTGGCCCACGTGGGCATCCAGATCCTGAGCTTCCTCTCCTACTTCCCCGCCAAGGCCTTCTTCGGCTGGGCGGTGAGCGCGTCCCTGCAGACCAAGGTGGCCGCTCAGCCCTTCTGGATCCAGGTGGCCGAGATCATCCTCGTGGTGGATCTCTTCAGCTACTGGACCCACCGGGCCTTCCACACGGTGCCCGCGCTCTGGCGCTTCCACGCGGTGCATCACAGCCCCGAGCACATGGATTGGCTGGCGGGCTCCCGCAGCCACCTGGTGGACACCCTCGCCAACCGCGCGGCGGGCTATATCCCCATCTTCATCCTCGGCTTCGCGCCGGGCCCCTTCCTCGTGTGGGTGAGCCTCATCTCCTTCCAGGCGGTGTTCATCCACGCCAACGTGAGGTGGACCTTCCCCGGGCTGCGCTGGATCCTGGCCACTCCCGAGTTCCACCACTGGCATCACGCCAAGGATGCCGAGGGCATCGACAAGAACTTCGCCGTGCTCTGCCCCATCTGGGACACGCTCTTCGGCACCGCCCACCTGCCGGGCCACTGGCCCAAGGCGCTGGGCGTCGTGGGCGAAACCCTTCCCAAGACTTACCTCGGGCAGCAGGCCTGGCCCTTTCGCCGGAGCAATGGATGACCTGGATCGCCCAGCTGGAGCGCCCCGACGCGGGCTTCTTCCCCGCCTTCGCCGCCCGGATCCGGGAGGAGGAGGGGCTGCGGGAAGCGGTGCGCGATGCGGTGAAGGTGCTCACGCCCTGGGTGGATTGGGAGTCCTATCAGCCCCACGTGCCCCACGCGCTGTTGGGCCTGCGGGCCGCCTATCGCTTGCGCCCCCTCCTTGCGGAGCAGTCCTTCCATCGGCTTCTCGCCACCCAGATCCACGCCTTCGCCCATGAGGGCCGCAAGGTGAAGCCCGCCGCGCCGGCCCAGGGCGCGGGCAGCTGGCGCAACCTGGAGAGCTTCATCCAGGCCCGCAAGCCCGGCCTCGCCTGGATGGAGGCGGCCTCGTTCGAGCAGCCCGGCCCTGAGGATTTCTCCCGCCTGGGCCGCCTCGTGGAAGCGGACATGGCCAACATCGGCCACAAGGCCGTGTTCGCGCATCACCTGGGGGGCTTGCAGGAAGCTCTTGATCGACCCAAGGCCACGGGGCGGCGCCTCCTGGGCATCACCGCCTGGCTGGCGGCCACGCCCGAGGATCGCTTCTGGCACCTTCGAGCCGCGAAGCGGCTCGAAGGATTTGAAAAGCAATTGGAAGGAGGACCGGCCCAGTTGGATGAGACCGGTCAGTGGGAGCTCGTCCGGGAAATCTGCGACTGCGGCCTCGTAGAGTTGTTGAACGTCCTCGCGGCGAAGGCCCGCCAGGGCCTGCGGCGCGAGGATCTGAACCTGGCCCTGGTGCGCGCCGCCTCGGAAAAGCTCATGGATGCCCGCCGGGATCTGGAGGGCAAGACGGGCTGGAACTTCGTCTTCCTGGCCACGCAGATATTCAAGCAGGGCGGCGACCCCCGGCTGGCCTGCCAGGCGGCGGCCCTCGTGAACCTCTTCCCCACCGAGGAAGCGGAGGATCGCCTTCAACCCATTCCGCCCAAGGGGGAGGTATCCGAGCGCTCGCTCACGGACGCCATCCTCGACGTGGAACCGCCCGAGGCCTACGGGCTCGCGCTGGCCCTCTTGGAAGCCCAGGGCCCCGAAGCCGTGCTGCGGGCCTTGGCCGAAGCCGCCAGCGCCAACGACCCCGCCTTCAACCATGCCCACCAGACGATGCTCGTGGCGGCGGCCGTGGACCTGGTGCCGTTGCTTCCCGGTTCGATCCAGGCCGAGATGCTCGGGGCCATGGCGAAGAGCCTGGCGAACTCCCAAGGCTCTTCGGACCTCTCGCGATTGGCGGACAGAGCGCTGGCCTGAACTGAAAAGCTCGCCGGAGATGAACAGAGATGAACGGAGATGGCCTTTGCGGGCTCTCATCTCCGTTCATCTCTGTTCATCTCCGGTTTTGCTTTTTCCATTCATTCCGGTATCTCAGCCTTCGCCGTAGTCCGGCCACTGGTCCTTCCAGACCGTGTCAAAGAGCATGGCCGTCTGGAGGCTCTGCACTTCCGGTCGTGAGGTGAAGGCATCCAGGGCGAGATCTCGCAGGTGCTCGGGGCCGCGCACGGCCACATGCACCTGGAAATCGAAGGCCCCGGTGACGTGGTAGAGGGCCACCACCTCCCGCAGCCCCAGCAGGTGCTGGGTGAAGGCCTTCACCTTGGCCCGGGAATGCTGCTTGAGCTGCACGCCGATGAGGGCCTGTAGGCCGACGCCCAGGGCCGCAGGGTTCACGAAGGCGTGGAAGCCCCGGAGGATGCCCTCCCGTTGGAGGCGCTGCACGCGCACCAGGCAAGAGGATGGAGCAAGTCCAACGGCTACAGCCAATTCCTTATTGGATAGGCGAGCATCCTTCTGCAACTTGGCCAGGATGGCGCGATCGGTTCGGTCAAGAGCGGGTTTCATGGGCAATCTCCGAAGACAATTCGGTTTTGAAAGCATGGACCGAACTTCAATCTGAATCCACCTTTAGATGACGAAGGAGGTTGCCATGAACCCGAACACCCGTTTCGAGACGCTCGCCGTCCACGCCGGCCGGGAGGACTTCGAGGCCCTGGGGGTGCACGCCTCTCCCCTCGACCTCTCCAGCACCTATCCCATCCGCGACCTGGAGGCCGGTGGCGCCTCCCTGGAGGCCATGGCCCTCGGCGGCCTGCCCCAGGGCTCCAGCGTCTACGCCCGCCTGCACAACCCCACCGTGGCCCGCTATGAAGGCGCGCTGGCCCAGCTCGAAGGGGCCGAGGAGGCCGTGGCCTTCGCCAGCGGCATGGCCGCCGTCACCGCCATCCTCATGGCCGCGGCCCAGAAGGGCAGGCACGTGGTCGCCGTGCGCCCCCTCTACGGCGGCACGGATCACCTGCTCGCCTCGGGGCTGCTGGGCCTGGACGTGACCTTCGCCGAGCCCCACGAGATCAGGGCGGCGATCCGCCCCGACACGAGCCTCGTGCTCGTGGAGACGCCCGCCAACCCCACCCTGCAGCTGGTGGACATCGCCGACGTCGTGGCCCAGGCGGGGACGGTGCCCGTGATGGTGGACAACACCTTCGCCACCCCCGTGCTGCAGCGCCCCCTCGAACAGGGCGCCACCCTCGTCCTGCACAGCGGCACCAAGTTCCTGGGCGGCCATGGCGACGTCATCGCCGGCATCGTGGCCACCAACGGCGAATGGGCCATCGAGCTGCGCAAGGTGCGCGTGATCACCGGCAACATCCTGCACCCCCTGGCCGCCTACCTGCTGCATCGCGGCCTGCCCACGCTGGCCCTGCGCGTGAAGGCCGCCCAGGAAGGCGCCGCCTTCATCGCCGAGCGCCTGAAGAGCCATTCGGAAGTGGGCGAGATCCACTGGCCCGGCTTCGACACCACGGGCATCGCGCAGAAGCAGATGTCGGGTCCCGGTTCCGTGCTGGCCTTCGAACTGAAGGGCGGCTTCGAGGCCGCCAAGGCCCTCATGGCCTCCGTGAAGCTCATGACCCCCGCCGTCAGCCTCGGCAGCACCGACACCCTGATCCAGCACCCCGCCGCCCTCACGCACCGCGTGGTCAGCGAGGCGGGCAAGAAGCAGGGCCACATCTCCATGGGCCTCGTCCGCCTCAGCGTGGGCCTCGAGCACCCCGAGGACCTGTGGGCGGATCTGAACCAGGCCCTCGTGGCCGCCGAAAAGGCCGCGGCCATCCTGGCCTGAGTCCAACCCCTGTGTTTGAGTCGCGCCGGGCTTGGTCCCGGCGCGGATTCTTTTTCGTCGCACCGTCAGGGCCCACCTGGGAATCCGCCCCCGAGTTATGCCAAAATCAGGGGCAGGGTCCCGTAGCTCAGCTGGATAGAGCGTCCCCCTCCTAAGGGGAAGGTCGTACGTTCAAATCGTATCGGGACCACCAAACTTCTTTCTCCGAAGCTCCCAATCGAGGGAATGGGGCCGGAATGAACGTGCTCTCCACCGTCCTGATCGTGGGTCGGCGGAGAGTTCCGGAGCCTTCCGGCCCCGAGGATGAACCAGCCTCCTGATTTGTTCCCCGTCACACGCCAAAGTGACGGATTCCTCGATCCGTCCCGTGAATGCTGGGATTCCCCTTGAATCCCCCTACAATTCAGACCATGCGAACCCTCTGGCTCCTCCCTCTCCTCATGGTCGGATGTTCTAAGTCCTCGGATGTGAGCATCTATAAGGTTCCGAAGGAGCAGCCGAAAAACGCCGCGGCGGATTCCCACGAGGGCCACAACCATGCTCCGGGTGAGGGCCATGGAGCCCCGGCCCCGGGAGGGTCCATGGCGCCCGATCCGAGCCAGGCGCCGGCCTCCCCGGCCATGGATTGGAAGGACCCCGCGGGCTGGAAGCGGGAGGCCGGCTCGGGATTCCGGGTGGCCAGCTTCAATCTGCCCGGTGGCGCTGAGTGTTCGGTGGTCTCCCTGTCCGGCGCGGCCGGTGGAGAGCTGGCCAACGTGAACCGTTGGCGCGGTCAGATGGGCCTGGGGGATGTCACCTCCCTCCAGGGTCTGGCCAAGCCCGCCAAGACCCCCCTCGGCCCCGCCACCCTGGTGGAGTTCGATGGCGGCGGAACCCACAAGGGCCGCCGGATGGTGGGCGCGATCCTTGTGGATGGCTCCACGAGCTGGTTTTTCAAGTTGACCGGTCCCGCCGGGGCCGTGGAAAAGGCCAAGCCCGGCCTCATCCAATTGTTGGGGACGTTGCGCCGTGGCTAACACTACCTGGAAGACCTACCTCAAGCCGCTGGCCTCGCTTCAGCTCACCATCGTCCTGCTGGCCCTCCTCATGGGGCTCGTGGTGGCCTGCACCTTGGCCCAGGTAAACCTCGGCATCTTCCGCGCGGTGGAAGTCTACATGCGCAGCTTCCTCGTGTGGTGGGGCCCCGCTTCCGCCACGTGGGAGATCCCCGTGTTCCCCGGCGGCGCGCTGGTGGGTGGGGCCCTCCTCATCAACCTCACGGCCGCCATGTTCGTGCGCCTGGAGGCCTCCTGGCGCAAGGGTGGCCTCTGGCTCTCGCACATCGGCCTGATCGTGCTCTTCCTCGGCGAGTTCGTCGCCGGGGGATTCCAGGTCGAGACGATGATGCCCGTGGAAGTCGGGCAGACCATGAACTACGCGGAGTCCAACCGCCACGCGGAGCTGGTCTTCATCGAGGATGGCGCCACGGAGGACACCGTCTATTCCATCGCCCCGTCGAGGGTGGTGGAGGGTGGCCTGATCCAGGACGCGGCGCTGCCGGCCTCCGTGAACATCGTGGAGTACCACCGCAATTCCAAGGTGATGACGGCCCCCGTGCTGGCGGCGAAGAGCCGCGCCAACGCGGGCTTCGGCCAGCAGGTGGTGGCCCAGGCGGCGGATCCCGCTCCCTCCGAGGAGCAGAACATCCCCTCGGCCTACGTGGAGCTGAAGTCCAGCAAGGGGGTGAACCTCGGCACCTGGCTCCTCTCCACGGCCCTGGAACCCCAGCCCATCGACATCGACGGCAAACCCTATCGGGTGGCCCTGCGGCAGTGGCGCAACTACATGCCCTTCAGCCTCACCCTGAAGGAATTCCGCCACGACAAATACGCGGGCACCGAGATCGCCAAGAATTTCGCCAGCCTCGTCCGGTTGACCGATCCCGAGACCAAGGAGGACCGTGACGTCCTCATCTATATGAACCACCCCCTCCGCTATCGGGGCCGCACCTTCTTCCAGGCCTCCTTCGGCAAGGGCGACACGCTCTCCATCTTCCAGGTCGTCGAGAACCCCGGCTGGCAGATCCCCTACTGGGCCTGCGTCATCGTGAGCCTGGGCCTGGCCTGGTACTTCATCGCCCGCATGCTTCCCGCCCGGAGGTCCGCATGATCCGCGCCTGGTTTGCCAAGCTCCTCATCCTGGCCCTGGCCCTCACCGGACTGCAGGCCCAGGGGCCGCGCCCCGACGCCAAGGCTTTCGGCGCCCTGCCCGTGCTCCACAATGGCCGCGTGAAGCCCCTGGATACCGTGGGACGCAGCACGCTCCTCATGATCCGGGGCAAGCAGACCGTCCGCCACGAGGGCCAAACCCTCACGGCCAACACGTGGATGCTGGATCTGATGTTCAACCCGGAGCTCGCCGACAAGTACCAGGTCTTCATGATCAATGACGCCGACGTGGTGGCCATGCTCGGCAAGCGCCCCGACGAGCAGCGCTTCTTCTCCCTGAAGGACCTCGAGCCCAAGCTCAGCGAGATCATGGAGCAGTCGGAGAAGGCCCATCAGGTCGAGAACGCCGTGCGGGATCGCTTCCAGCGGGCCATCTCCAGCCTGGGCGAGAAGATCACCGCCTACCAGCGGCTGAAGAACTCCCTGCAGGTGGAGGACACCACCGACCTGCGCATGGAACTCTCCGCCTTCGGCACGGCCCTCTCGGAGGGATCCAAGGCCTTCCAGGCCCAGCAGGCCGGACAGAAATTCGATCAGGGCGCCATGGATCGCGTGATGCCCTTCATCCAGCGCTACCAGTTCATCGCGGGCGCCGCCTCCTTCGCCTTCCTTCCCCCCGCCAAGGGCGGAAGCGATCACGACTGGGTGAACGTCGGCAACTCCCTCCTGGAATCCGCCAAGACCGGGGCCCCGCACCCCTCGGTGCTCCCCCTGGCGGAGGCATCCCACGCCTGGAAGCAGGGGGACAAGGCCGCCTTCGACAAGGCGACCGCAGCCCTGCAGGGCATCTTGAAGGAACGCCTCCCGGCGCAGACCTTCAGCAAGGCCAGCCTGGAAGTGACGTTCAACGCCCTGGAGCCCTTCTACAAGTCCACCCTCCTCTACCTTGTCGCGTTCCTCATGTACTGCTTCTCCTGGATCATGTACGAGAAGCCCCTGCAGAAGGCCGCCTGGTGGGTCATGCTGGGCACCCTGGCCCTGCACACCTTCGGCATGGTCACCCGCATGTACCTGGAGGGCCGCCCCCCCGTCACAAACCTCTACTCCTCCGCCGTGTTCATCGGCTGGTTCGCGGTGCTCCTCGCCGTGCCCTTCGAGCGCTACAGCAAGCGGGGCTTCGCGGCCCTGGGCGGCTGCGTGGTCGGTGCGGCCACGCTGGTGATCGCGCAAAGCCTCACCGGCAGCGGGGACACCATGGGCGTGATGGTGGCGGTGCTGGACAGCAACTTCTGGCTGGCCACCCACGTCACGACCATCACCATCGGCTACAGCGCCACCTTCCTGGCCGGCCTGCTGGCCCACATCTACATCCTCCGGGGTCTGCTCTCCTCCAGCTTCACCAAGGAGGAGGCGGGGGTGCTGGTGAAGTCCGCCTATGGCGTGATCTGCTTCGCCCTCTTCTTCAGCTTCGTGGGCACCGTGCTGGGCGGCATCTGGGCCGACCAGAGCTGGGGCCGCTTCTGGGGCTGGGATCCCAAGGAGAATGGCGCCCTGCTGATCGTGCTCTGGAACGCCCTCATCCTCCACGCCCGGTGGGCGGGGATGATCCGGGACCGGGGCCTCATGATCATGGCCATCGTGGGCGGCATCATCACCAGCCTCTCCTGGTTCGGCGTGAACATGCTGGGGATCGGCCTCCACTCCTACGGCTTCATGGACCAGGCTTTCTACGCCTTGGTGGGATTCGCCGCCCTCGAGCTCCTGATGATCGGCCTGGCGTGCCTCCCCCCGCACATCTGGCGCAGCAAGATCATCCCGCTGTCCAAGAACTGAGGCCCTGGCTCGTATTGAAGGCCCCGACCCCACGGCCGGGGCCTTTTCATTCCAGCGCTCTGGCAAACTGAAGCGGTGCCCTCCCTCTTCGACGCCCACTGCCACCTTCAGGACCCCCGCATCGGAGGGGAAGCCGATGGCATGATCCGCCGGGCCCGGGCGGTGGGCGTCGATCACCTGGTCTGTTGCGGCACGGAACCGGCGGATTGGACGCGGGTGCTCCACCTCGCCAAGCGCTTTCCGCAGGTGATCCCCATGATCGGGCTCCACCCCTGGCGGGCGGCCGCGGCGCCTTCGGGGTGGCTGGTCCTGCTCAAACAGCTGGCCCGCGCCCATCGCGTGGGCATCGGCGAATGCGGGCTCGACTTCGCCATTCCCGGGGATCGGGCGGCCCAGGAAGAGACCTTCCGGCAGCATCTGCGGTTGGCGCGGGAACTGAATCGGCCGGTGGCCCTCCACTGTGTGAAGGCCTGGGAACGCTTCGTGGCGGTGCTCCAGGAGGAGGGACTACCCGAAGCGGGAGGGCTGGTCCATTCCTACTCCGGCAGCGCGGAGCTGGCCGTCATCCTCCAGGACCTCGGCCTTCACCTCTCCTTCGCGGCCACGGTTGCCCGGCCGGGCAATCGCAAGGCTCCCTTGTCGCTGGCCGTGGTGCGCCCGGAACGCCTGCTTCTGGAATCCGATGCCCCGGATCAGGCCACGGGCGGCGTCAGCCTCAACGAGCCCGCGCGGATCACGGCGGTGGTGCAAGCGGTGGCCCGGTTCCGGGGGGAATCGGAAGCCCGGGTGATGGAGCTGGCCTTCACCAATGGGCGAAGGTTGTTCAAGGAGTGGATCGCATGAGGTGGTACTCGCGCACGGAGCTGTTGCTGGGGGAGGCCTCCCTGGATCGACTGCGGGGGGCGAAGGTGGCCGTCTTCGGATTGGGCGGGGTCGGGGGCTTCGCGGTGGAGGCCTTGGCCCGGGCTGGGGTGGGGACCCTGCGGCTCGTGGATCACGACGTGGTGAGCGGCTCCAACATGAACCGCCAGATCTACGCCCTGCGCAGCACCCTGGGGCAAGCCAAGGTAGACGTGGCCAAGGCCCGGGTGCTGGACATCAACCCCGACTGCCAGGTGGACGCCCGCCGGGCCTTCATCAACGCGGAGTCCCTTCCCGAACTCCTTGATGGCGGCTTCGACGTGGTGGTGGATGCCATCGATTCCGTGAGTTGCAAGGTGGCCCTCCTGCATGCGGCCAGTGAGCGGGGCATCTTCACCGTCTCCAGCATGGGTGCCGGGGGCCGGCTCGACGCCGCCAACGCTCACGTGGCGGACCTCAGCCAGACGCGCATGTGCCCGCTCGCCGCCATCATCCGCAAGAACCTCCGGAAGCTCGGCCTGCACAAGGGCATCCGCTGCGTCTACAGCCTGGAGCCCGCCGACAACAAGCGGGAGCCCAACCCCTTGGACTACGTGCCTCACGTGGGGCCAGGCCGGGAGCGGCGCCCCCTGGGCACCATCTCCTACATGCCCGCGATCTTCGGGCTGCGGGTGGCGGAGGAAGTGCTTCGCCACCTGTTGCAGCGCTCCTGATCCCTGAGCGACCCTCTCCTTCAACGCCCAGAGGCCCCGGTGTGAGCTGGGGCCCCTGGGCGCTTCAATCTGCACCTTCCCTAATGTCCGTGAGGCATGGGTGATTCCTTGGATGGGGCCACCACCTGCACCCACTTCGCCACGGACGGCACGCCTTGGTCGCTCACGATGAAGAGCATGTAGTAGCCGGGTGGGACGAGGTTCGGATTGGCGGGCATCTCCGTGTGGAGGTGGCAGGCGTGGCGGCGGAAGGGGAGGTCGATGAGGCGCTGCTCGCTGTCATAGGAGTGGGTGGTGGCCATGGGTTTCACGAGGCTGATCCACTTGATCCGCGAGGCATCGGGCGAGTGCACGGCGAATGCGGCGCCCAGGGCGACCTTCTCCGGCGCCCGTTCCAGGCAGGGGCGAGGGCCCTTGAACAGGTAAGGCGGGTGGTAGATCTCGATGCGCTTCTCATCGTTGCGGCGGCTGGGGTTGGAGCCGGAGGTCAACACGCGGCCATCGGGCATCAGCAGGGCAATGGAGTGGTACATCCGGGGCACGCGGGCCCGAGCGCCCGTATGCCAGGTGTTCGTCGCGGGGTCGTAGATCTCCGCTTCGGTGGAAGCGGTCAGGGCATCCTCGGCGATGCCGCTTCCGCCGGTAGCCACCACGGTGCGATCTGGAAGGATGACCGCGTTCACGTGGATGCGGTTGCGCAGCATGGAGGGGACCTGGACGTAGGTGGGGGAGGGCGCGTCGGTGTCGATGACATGCACCTTGTTGATGCTCGGGCTCCCGCCGCCCATCACCATGACCTTCTGGGTCTGGGCAGGGGGAAGTAGCACGGTGGCCCCCTGATCCCGGGCGCCGAAGTTGAAGCTCGCGGGGACCGCCGCCGCGGGCAATGGGGTGTAGGCCCCCGTGGTGGGGTTGAGGTAGCCCGGGGCCATGCCTGAACCGCCCAGGCGCATGCCCGAATGGAAGACGCGCCCATCCTTCAGGAGGTGAAGGTGGGGGTAGAGGGGCCAGCCGATGCCGGGCCCCGCGACGCTCCATCCCGTGGGGGCGTCGTAGATTTCGTTCTCAGGCGATCCGCCACCGGAGGTGGCCATGGGATGGCCATTCCCCAATCCGATGAGGGTGGGGTACCAGCGGCCGTTCTTCATGGCCTGGACGAAGGTCCACTGTTCGCTGATGGGGTCGAAGATCAGGGATGATTTGAGCCCCACGAAGGGATCGTAACGTTCGGTGCCGCCGGCCACGAAGACGGGGCCATCGGGCAGGAAGCATTGGCCGGCGCAGAAGACGTCCGTGGGCGTGGGCGGCAGGGTGAAACCGCCGTTCTCATAGTCGTACACGGCGCTGCGCAGGCCCGTGGTGTAGAGCTCATCGTTGCCCGAGCCGGCGAAGAACAGCACCTTGCCGGTGTGCATGAGGGCCGCGTGCACGGTGAGGATGGGGGTCTCGCAGGGCAGCAGCTCCCAGTAGCCCAGCTTCGCTGCCTCCAGCGGATTGAAGGCGGGTTGGGCTGGAACCTTCATCGGCATGGGCTTGGGTTCCGGCATGGGGTCATGGGGATGGCTCCCGCCATGCACGTGCTCTTCCATCATCATGATGTTTTCGGGAATGCCGTCGATCATCGGCCCCATGCCGCTCATGGGGCCCGTTTCCATGCCGTGGGTGTGCGAACCTCCGCCCGTGGAGCCGGGTCGCTGATGCGCCTTGAGGCAGCGGCGCAGATCCACCCAGCCGCACTCGGTGCCGCACCCGCAGGTGGGGAGCACGAAGTCGATCTGCTTGAGGATTTCATCAGTGATCCAGACCTTCTGCTTGGACCTCACCAGGCCGGCGAGTCCGGCCATCATGTGTTCCTCGATGTGACAGTGGAACAGGAAGTCCCCGCAGAGGGTGATGAGGCAGGCATCGGGTGGCGGGGTGCAGCACTGGAGCGCTTCCAGCTCGCAGGGCAGGCGAAGGGCGAGGGGGACCTCGGTGTCGAGGATGAAGGTCTCCACGGGGCTCAGCCCATGCACGTCACTGGCGCCGGTGGGGGGATGGGGGAATTGCCACCGGGCGGCATGGGGGTGGAAGTTGTGCCACACGCTGCCCACGTCGAGGTTGAAGAGGTACCAGCGGATGCGATCCCCGGGCTGGCCCGTGATGATGGGGGTGTTGCCAACGTAGGCGCGGCCGTTGAGGCAGTAGGTCTGGTTGCCGCCACCGCCGGCGAAGACGATGTGCTGATTGGCGCCATTGTTTTTCCAGACCACCTGGGTGCCCGCGGTGACGGTGACATCCGCGGGGGTGAAGGCGTTGTCCACGATGCTGATGGCGACGGGAGCGCCAGGGCTGCCCGCCACAACCCGGACCCGGCCGTGCATGCTGGCGCCGTGGATGCGGCAGATGTAATCGCAGGTCTCGCCGGCATCGGGGAAGGTGGTGCTGTAGGTCTGGCCCGTGGAGAGCATGGGGCTCTCGAACTTGCAGTGGTTCATCACGTCGGCCATGGCGTGGATGAAGAGGGGGACTTCGTGATCCGCCCGAGGGGCCTTGGGATCGCGCACGACGAGGCCGCCGAAGAGGCCGCGGTTGATGCTGGCCCCGACCATTCGAACGTGATCGTGGAAGGGCCAGGCACCGATCATCTCCTCGGTGATGTCGAAGACGTAGGTCCA
This sequence comes from Acidobacteriota bacterium, assembly GCA_016192145.1. Lineage (GTDB taxonomy): Bacteria > Acidobacteriota > Holophagae > Holophagales > Holophagaceae > JAFDVN01. The sequence continues at coordinate 220,461 of JACPUT010000018.1, forward strand.
GCTCTGTCCGGGCAGGATCTCATCGCTCCGGCGCCCATCTTTGGTGGCGATGCCCCGGGGCCAAGCGCCGTCGGATTCGATGCCATACCGCAGGCCGTGCACGTGCAGGCTGTGGCACTCGTTGGGATCCGCATTGCGCACGTGGATGTAGAGCCGCTCACCGGGCTTCGCCCAGAGCACGGCGCCGGGAACGCGGTGATCCCAGGGCGGCTCGGTGGAATCCGAAGGCGCGATGGGCGACGTGTTGGGCACCGCGTAGTCAGGATCCAGGTATTCACGGTAGACGAGCGCATCCACCCGGGCCTGAAGGATTTCATCGGAGGGGATGCGCCCCAGGTCATGGCCCTCGTTCAGCTGGCAATCCCGGCCGTATCGCCGGGCGCAGAGGAGGGGGGCCAGGGGGCTGTAGCCGTCGAGGGGTTCGATTTGCAGGAAGATGTCGCGGCGGGCGCAGTCGGTCATGGGGCACCTTTCCAAAAGGGGGGAGTCAGGGCGTGGCCGGCCCCCCCTGGCGGAAGGCGCAGCTCATTCCCATCTCGGTGGACGATCCGCCTTAAGGTAGGTCAAATTGAATCAATCACAATATCAAAAATCTTTTTTTAACCAGCAGCGATATGCGAGGTAAGCCCTTTGGCTACCTCGGAGGAAGAATTACTCTCTCGATTCAACCCCTTGGGTCTGGCCGCGGCCCTTAGGGCGTGACGAGCCCATCCATCCGCACCACCTCGAAGGCGCTGCCCTTCACGGCGCCCAACTCGCTGTTGAGCCTGCCGTTGTCCCACCGGGGATCCGGGGCGCCGCTGATGTACCAGTCGCTGCCGTTGTCGGCCACCATCATGCCGAAGGTCTTCAGGGCCTGGAGGATGGCCTTGGTTTCCGGCGATTGGCTAGCGGGGATCACGAAGGAGGCTTTCAGCCTTACCCGCATGCCCATGGGGGGGCGGTTCACGTCCGTGCTGCTGGACGCCCAGTGGGTGGCGGGGGGCACGTAGGCCCGGCGGCTGAGGTTCACGGTGAAGCGCAGGGCGTGGCGGATGGCGCCGCTGGCGGCCTCCTCGTAACGGACGAGGCCGGGGAAAATGGGCAGGCCCGCGGCGTCGGTGCTCGTCCAGCCCGGCTGGGCCGTGGGGCGCGCCACGAGGCCGTCCAGGGTGAAGATGGAGCCTCCGCTGGCCTGCCAGCTGCCGTTGGCCTGGGGATAGGCGTTGCCGAGTTCGTAGAGACGGTTGGCGTCGCGGTCGATGACGAGCACGTGCCGGTCGCCTCCGAAGGCGCTGCCGTCGGCCATCTGGCCTTCGATGGGGGCGTTGGGGGGAACGGGGTAGGGGCCCGGGTCGCTCTCGTCGGCGTAGGCGCCGAGGGTGATGGGGACCTTGGGCTGGGTGCCCGCCACGACCACGTAGGGGATGCCGATGGGCGCGCCCTGGTACAGGCCGGAACCGAAGTCGGGGTGGAGGCCCTTGCTGAGCCCGAGGGTGGCGATGAGGTTGGCGCTGTTGGGATCCACCGGAGCGCCGGAGATGTCCTGGTTCCACGCATTGGCGGCGGTGAAGGCGATGGCTCCGTTCAGATTGGCGCCTGCGCCGAGGTCAGCGCCGTGGAAATCCCCGAACTTCGGGGCTTGGGTGCCGACGGTGACCGTCACCGAAGCGGAGGCTTGGCCGCCGGGTCCTTCGGCCACCAGGGTGTAGCCCGTGGTGAGGGTGGGCGCGACCGGGGTGGAGGCGGATGCGATCGCCGTGCCCTGCAGCTTCAAGGTCGTGGCGCCCGTCACCACCCAGGCCAGGGTGGAGGATTGCCCGGCGGTGATCACGGAGGGCGTGGCCGTGAAACTGGCGATCACCGGCTTGGCGGGAGTTGAGTCCGCGGGGTGGGTGCCTCCACCCCCGCCGCAGGCGAGGAACAGGGGCAGGGCCAAGGCGATGCACGGGGGTCGCATGGATTCAGGATGGACCGGATCCCGGGGGCAAGAAGGCCTGCCTTCCCACCGGTCCTGAAGGCCGTCCCAGCGGTGGGAAGCCATCAGCCGAACAGGAGGGCCCAGAGGAGGGAGAAGAACTGTCGCATGTCCCCATCATCGGACGGGACTCGATGGGGGATCAGGGGGTCGGCCGAACGGGCATGGCCTCCCCCCCAGTGGTTCGGAGGAGGGGCCGCAGGGCTTCGGCCATGCGCTCGCAGGCTTCGTTCTGCTCCTCAAGGTCGTGGGCTGCGAAGCCCAGGCAGAGTCGCTGCAGGGGCTGGCGGTGGAAGTCGTAGAGCCGCCCGGGATAGAAGATCACGCCCTTGGCCGCGCAGCGTTCCGTCCAGGCATCCACGGAGATGCCCTCGGCCACTTCCACCCAGAGGGAAAGGCCCTCCTTGGGGTTTTCGATCCTGACGTGCGGGTGGAGGTGGAAGAGGAGGCGATCCACCAGGTTCGCCCTCCGCTCCTCGTTCACCTTCCGGATGCGCGCGAGGTGGCGGTGCATCTCGCCGTCCCTGAACAGCTCCTCGATGGTGGCTTCCTGCACCTGGTTGCCGGGCCAATCGATGAGTTGGCGCTCCTTGGCCATGGACTTGATGAGCGGGGCGAAGCCCGCGAGGAACCCCACCTGCAGGCCCGGGGCGAGGATCTGCTCGAGGGCGCTGAAGTACACCACGGCGCCGGAGCGGTCCTCGCTGGCCAGGGGAAGGGCGGGGGCCTGCTCCCGCTGGAAGCCCAGGGTGAGATCCCCTTCGAGGATGCGGAAACGGTGGCCTTCGGCGAGGGCGAGCAGCCGGGCCCGGCGGGGGGCGCTCAGGATGGCGTGGGTGGGGTGCTGGGGCGCGGTGGTGGTGTACATGAGCCGGATGGGTTCCCGGGCGATCAGGGCTTCCAGGGCGTCCACAACCAGCCCCTCGGCATCCACGGGGATGGGCACGAGCCGAGCCCCCGCGGCGCGGAAGGCCTCCAGCACGCGGAAAGCGGCGGGCGTCTCCACGGCCACGAGGTCTCCGGGGTTGAACAGCGTCCGTGAAACGAGGTTGAGGGTGCTCATGAGCCCCCGGGTGAGCACCACGTTGCCGGGTTCGAGGGCCAGGCCGCGCAGTTCCCGAAGGAGGCGGCACAGGGAGATGCGGAGGTCGAGCAGCCCCCGGGGATCCCAGCCGGGCTGGAGGATCCGCTGCTGCTGGAGGTTCAGGACGCGGCCGTTGGCGCGGTGGATGGCGGAAACGGGAGCCAGGCGCACATCCGGCAGGTCGGGGATGAGGCGGAAGCCCTCCCGATCCGTGGCCTGGGGCTGGAAGAAGGGCTCGGACATCGAGGTGGGCGAGGTCCAGGAGCCGGAGTCGGAGGCCGCGATGGATTCCTCCGCTTCAAGCGCCCCGATGGGTCGCTGCTCGGCGACGAAGGAACCCCGATCCGGCTCGCAGGTGATCCAGCCCTCGGCCTCCAGCTCCTGGTAGGCGGCGAGGGTGGTGTTGCGGTTCACGCCAAGGCTCTCGGCCAGGCTGCGGGTTCCAGGCAGCGCGTCTCCGGGCCGCAGCCTGCCCTTCCGGATATCGGCCACCACGGCGCCCACGATCTGGAGGTAGAGCGGTTCGCTCTGGGTGCGATCCAACTCGATGGCCGGGGACCACTGCGTCACTCGGTACTCCTGGGGGTGGGTTCCTTCCAACCTTGTGGAGCCTGGCCACCCGCGTCAAGAACGATCCGGATCCGGATGGGTCGGTATTTCGGGACCGGATCTGGGGGGAACCGCCTCGTGCTTCCACGTTGGTGCAAACCACCCCGATGGAGGACTTCATGGTCCAGCTCCTGAAACCGGTACTGGGATTGGCGGCGCTCGCCTGCATCGGGTGCAGCGGGGGGTACAGCTCCCCCTCGGGCGGTCCCACGGCGGGGACGGTGCTTTCCACCGGGATCACGGTCGTGGCCACGGCGGGAACCACGCCCCAGTCGACGCCTGCCGGATCGCCCTTCGCTTCCAACCTCTCCGTGAAGGTGAGCCAGGTGGAGACCGTGAGCGACGGGGATGGCTACGGCGGATCCCACAAGGTGACCACGCCCAAGGCGGGCGCCTCCGTCACCTTCACCATCGTCGCGGGGGGCGGTGGGGCCTCGGGCACCTTCCCCGGAGGCGTCACGACGGTGACGGCCACCTCCGATGCCACCGGCCTCGCGGTGGCTCCCGACCTCACGGCCAACGGGACCACGGGCACGTTCACCGTCACCGCGACGGTGACGGGAGCGCCATCTCCCGCCACCTTCACGCTGACCAATTCCTGATCAGGCCATGGTTTTCTGATCAGGCCTTGGTGAGGAACTCGTCGTAGGTGCCCTGGAAATCCGTGATCTTGCCGTGATCGAAGCTCCAGATGCGGGTGGCCACTTCGTCGATGAGGTCCTCATCGTGGGTCACGAGCAGGAGGGTGCCGGGGTAGGCCTGGAGGGCCGTGTTCACCGCGATCACGGCCTCCAGGTCCAGGTGGTTCGTCGGTTCGTCGAACACGAGGACGTTGGGTTTCTGCAGCATGAGCTTGCAGAACATGAGGCGGCAGGCCTCGCCGCCGGAGAGGACTTCCGTCTTCTTGGTGCCCTCTTCGCCCCGGAAGAGCATCTGGCCCAGCACGCCGCGGATCTGCTCGATGGTGGCGTCGGGATCGAACTGGCGGAGCCAATCCACCATGGTGTAGCCCTTGGGGATGCTCTCCTTGAAATCTTGGGCGAAGTAGCCCACGGAGACCTCGTGGCCCCATTTCACGGTGCCCGCCTCCAAGCTGAGGTTGGGTTCGGTGACGCCGGGGGCGTTGGCGAGGAGCGCGTTGAGCAGGGTCGTCTTGCCGACGCCGTTGCGGCCCATGATGGCGATCTTCTCGCCGCGGGACACGGAAGCGGTGAAGCCCTTGATAACGTCGAGGCGCTTGCCTTCGGCGTCATAGCCCTTCACGACGCCCTCGAACTCCACGGCGTGGCGGCCGCCGGGCTTGCGCATCTCGAACTTGATGAAGGGGCGCTGGATGTTGCTGCGGGCGAGGTCGCCGGGGGCCAGGCGTTCCACTTCCTTGCGGCGGCTGTTCACCTGGCTGCTTCGGGTACCGGCGGCGAAGCGGGCGATGAACTCGTTGAGCTGCGCGATCTTCTTCTCCCGCTGCTCGTTCTCGCTCTCGATGCGCGAGCGGAGCTGGGTCTTGGCCATGACCATGTCGTCGTAGCCGCCCGTGTACTGGATGATCGTGCGGTAGTCGATGTCGGCGATGTGGGTGCAGACGGCGTTGAGGAAGTGGCGGTCGTGGGAGATCACGATCACGGTGCCGTCGTAGTTGTTGAGGAACTCCTTGAGCCAGTGGATGGATTCGAGATCCAGGTGGTTCGTGGGCTCGTCCAGCAGCAGGGCCTGGGGGTGGCCGAAGAGGGCCTGGGCGAGCAGCACGCGCACCTTCTGGCCGCCTTGGAGCTCGCTCATCTTGCGCTCGTGCAGCTCCTCGGGGATGTCGAGGCCATCGAGCAGGATGGCGGCGTCGGCTTCGGCGGTGTAGCCGTCCTCGTCACCGACGATGCCCTCGAGCTCACCGAGGCGCATGCCATCCTCGTCGGTCATCTCGGCCTTCTCGTAGATCCGGTCCCGCTCCTCGAGGGCGGCCCAGAGGGGCTTGTTGCCCATGATCACCGTGTCGATGACGCGGAACTCATCGAAGGCGAACTGGTCCTGGCGCAGGATGCCCATCTTGCGGGGGCGCTGGACGGTGCCCGTCTGCTGCTCCATCTCCCCGGCGAGGATCTTCATGAACGTGGACTTGCCCGCCCCGTTCGGTCCGGTGAGGCCATAGCAGCGCCCGGGGTTGAAGGTGGTGGTGACGTCCTCGAAGAGGACCTTGGCGCCGTAGCGCATGGTGACGTTTTGGACCGCGAGCATCGATTCTCCCCAACCTTTCATGATAGCGACCGGGGGAGATTTCCCGAAGTCATTGAATCGACGGGGATGCTCGATAGGCCGTTTTATGCCAACCTAGATGACGCCACCCCGGACCCAAATGAAGCCCGATCCCGCCACAGTCGGTCGATACCAGGTCATTTCCCTGCTGGGCCAGGGGGCCATGGGGCGTGTGTACCTCGCCCAGGATCCCCTCCTGAAGCGCAGGGTGGCCATCAAGGTCGTGGTCGAGGGGGGGTCCGACCAGGAGCATGCCTTGGAGCGGTTCCAGCGGGAAGCTGAGATCAGCGCCCGCCTCAACCACCCGAACATCATCACCGTCTACGACGTGGGCGAGGATGAGGCCGTGGGGCCCTTCCTGGCCATGGAATTCGTGGATGGGGTGAGCCTCGCCAAGCTCATCCGGGAGCGGCGGCTGGATGGCGAAACGATCATGCGGTTGATGCTCCAGGCGGCCCATGCCCTCACGGCGGCGGCGAAGGGCGAGATCGTGCACCGGGATGTGAAGCCCGAGAACATCCTCGTCTCCCAGGACGGCCGGCTGAAGCTCATGGACTTCGGCATCGCCAACCAGGCTGATCAGACCCGCCTCACGGCCCTGGGGACGGTGGTGGGCACGCCCTCCTACACGGCCCCGGAGCTGCTCATGGGCGGCGAAGCCACCGCCGCCACGGATCGCTACGCATTGATGGTGACGGCCTATGAGTGCTTCACCGGCACGCTGCCCTTCGTGGGGGAGACGGTGGGCGCCACCCTGCTCAAGGTGGTGAACGAGCCACCCCACATGCCGGACAGCCTCAGCGAGGCGCTGCAGGAAGTCTTCCACATCGCGCTGATGAAGGATCCGATGCAGCGGTACCCCGATCTGCACTCGTTCCTGAATGCTCTGTTGGAGGCCATCCATCTGCCGTCCGCGACCCAGAGCCGCCTCCAGACCGCGTTGGATGGGGAGGGCACGCTCTCCGGGCTCGGCAGCGGTCCCATGGCCCTCCCGGGGCTCGGCAGCCACCCGGGTCTCCCCCTGCAGATTGGGGCCAAGGCGCAGGATGAAGGTACCCATGCCCTGGAGCTGCCCGCCCCCCGGCGCACGCCGAAGGTGCCCATCCCGCTGCTCCCCACCCAGGCCATGAGCTCCGAGGCCTCCCTTCAAGGGGTGGGTTCCACGACGGGGGCCGAAGAAAACCCCCTGGCTTTCCTCGATTTCGAACCGGCGGTCCCCCTCCCGGGCCCCACCGTGGATCTGGAATCCACCCAGGCGGGCCAGCTGGCCCAGGTGCCGGAGGCCCGGCCCGTGTTGTCCCGCTCCGAAGGCGAACGCCTGGATCAGGCTCACCTCGGGCGCAGGTTGGACGTGGTGCCCGAATCCCGCGAGCTCGGCACGGGCACCCCGGTAAGGACATCGTCGGGGCCGAACCGCTGGCTCCTGGCCGGGGTCGCCGCCCTGGTGCTAATGGCCGGGGGGGCCTTCCTCACCAGGGGGGCGGGGGCCCGGCAGATCCAGGTGCAGAGCGATCCCCCCGGCGCCGAAGTGTGGGTGGCCGGGATCGTCCTCGGGCGCACGCCCTTCCGGGGAGAAGTGGCCAAGGAAGCCAAGGTGCTCCAGGTCCGCCTCGCGGGGCATCGCCCTTTCGAGGGGCCGCTGCCTGAAGGGACGGAGCCCATGAAGGTCCGCTTGGAGCCCGAGGGCACCCTGATGACCATCCTCAGTGAGCCCGAGGGCGCCAAGGTCTATGTGGACCGTGAGCTGGTGGGGGCGACACCCCTGCGGGATTTCCGCCTAATGAAGCCGCGTCCCACCCTGATGCTGGAGAAGGAGGGCTTCATCTCCTACGTCGGCACTCTTGAGAAGGGAAAGGACCTGGGAACCATCACGCTCAAACCCCAGGTTGCCGTGGAGCCGACGCGCCAGCGGCGGAACTAGGAGCGCCCCTAGATCATCGGAAGCAGCCGTTCCTCATTCCGGGGGTCGCCGAAGTGGAGTTCGTCGAAGGCCTCCGCGGCCGCTTCCCACCCGGGGCCGTAGCCGCCGAAGTGGCCGATGACGGGAAGGCCGTGGACGTGGGCCCGCCCCGCCACGCGCCAGGGCAGTTTGCCGCGGAGGGTGGTGGCATCCAGCTGGCCCTCGCCGGTGATCACGGCGTCGGCATCGTGGCAGGCCTCGTCGAAGTGCACGACCCGCATGAGCTCCTCGGCACCATCCACGAGGCGCGCACCGAGCTGCTTGAGTTTGGCCCCGAGGCCGCCCGCGGCGCCGGTGTGGGGGCCTCGGGGCAGGCCCAGCGCCTTCAGCCGGTCCACGAGGATGGGGATGTCGGGCAGCTGGGCGCCCTTCTGGGCGCCGAAGAGGCGGGGGGCCTCCAGGAGGTCGGCATCCACATCGCAGAAGGCGAGGGTGGGCGGGAGCTTCAGCGCGGGCCACTCGGCGCCACCGTCCATCGTGGCGGTGCCGCCCAGGCCGATCCAGAGGCGGGGCGCATCCTGGAGTTGAGCCAGGAGATCGCCCAGGCCCTTGGAGCTGGCGAGGAAGGGGTCGAGGTGGTCGAGGCCCGCCATGCCGATGACCTTGGCGCTCTCTACGACGATGGTGCCGTCGCTCAGTTCGAGTACGGACACGTCGCGCACCCGGCCGAAGGGATCCGCCGCGGGCAGGCTCCGGAAGGTACCCCCGAGATCCGCGTGGATGCAGTCCAGGAACCCATCTCCGCCATCCGAGAGGGGAAGGAGGAGATCTCCCGGCTCCATGAGCAGGCGCGCCGCTTCCGCGGGGCTCAGCGTCCCTTTGAAGGCGGTGGGGCAGACAAGGCGCATGGGTGCTCGCAGCACGGCTGGTGGCCGGGACTGTATGAATCGGCCATTCCCCAGGGAAGTCAACTCCTGGTTTTCAACGGTTCGATTTTGTGGAAGCCATCACGCACTCAGGCAGGATCGCGTCGGCAATCCTTCCCGCTCAGGCCTTTCCGGGGCTGGGGAGGAGCACCTTCCGCCGGGCGCCCTCCGGAGGCTGCTCGAGGGCGCGCAAAGCCTGCTTCCAGGCGGCCTGATCGAGGTCGGTGCCGATCAGGACGGCGAGCATCGCCGGGGCTCCGCCTTCGGGATGAAGGGGCAGGGGACTGATCTCGATCCGGCCGTCGGCCACCTGGAAGGCCCAGCGATCAGATCCATCCGCCCTTGGGGCCCAACCCGCGAAGGCGCATACGCCCTTGGCGCGAAGCAATTCACCCGCGGCCAGCCTTTCCGGCCGTGGGGGCAGGAAGAGGGCCTCCAGGGCGGCTGGATCCACGGGGTGGTCGAAGGCGAGGCTGAAGCTGCGGGTATCGGCGAAGCTCAGTTCGGTGCTATCCGCCCAGCCTGCGGGGCGCGCCGGATCGCCGGACCAGGGATCCGGGCTGCCTTCGGGGGACAGGCCATGCCGGGAGTGGACCATGGCGAGGGCGGGGAGGGCCGCCCGGAGCTGGCTCTCCCAGGCCATCGCCGCCGATGGATCCAGATCCGCCTTGCTCAGGTACAGCAAACTGGCGAGGCCCACCTGCCGCTTGAGCAGGTCGCGCTGCTGGAGGTGGTGCAGGGGGCTGAGGCAGCTGAGGACGGTGAGGATGCCGTTGATGCGGATGCGCCCCTGCAGGGCGGGCTCCAGCTCCAGATCCAGCAGATCCGTGGGATCGGCGAGCCCGGTGGTCTCCAGCACGATGCGATCCGGGCGCTGGTCGCCCGGGGCGTCGGCCCAGGCCAGCAGGGTGGCCACCACGTCTTCCCGGAGGCTGCAGCAGACGCAGCCGTTCACCAGGCTGGCGATGCCGGCGACCTCGGGACGCTCCGCCGCCACGAGGGTGCCATCCACATCCACGGCTCCGAACTCGTTGATGAGCACGGCGACCTTCCGTCCTTCGGTCAGGGCGGATCTCAGCAGGGTGTTGACGGTGGTGGTTTTTCCGCTGCCCAGGGGGCCGGTGACGATGAGGATCTCGAGCGCGTCCATAGGAGGTCCATTGTCGCAGCCCCCGTGGGCAGTCCAGACTGGGGGGAATGGATTTCCTCGATGCGACCTACCTGGGCCTGTCCGCCGTGGCGGGCGGTTTGGCCCGGGGGCTGGCGGGAGGGCTGCCCGAAGGCTGGCGGATGAGGCTGGAGGCCGCGCCCTGCGAGGACCTGCCTCCGGGCCGATGGCTTTGGGTGCACGCGGTGAGCGTGGGGGAGCTGCTGGTGGCCGAGGGACTGGTCGCACGGCTCCGGGATCGGGGGCACCGGCTTCACCTCACCACGGGCACTCCGGCGGGCATGGCGTTGTTGGCGCGCCGTCTGCCCATCCTGGATGCGGGCACGGGCCTCCTGAGCGGGAGCGCCTTCCCCTTCGATGATCTGGAGGGCCTCAGGGCCTGGCGGCAGGCCCGGCCGGGGCTCTATCTCGCGCTGGAGACGGAACTCTGGCCCGGATTGATGCGGGCCCTCGAGGAGGATGGCATTCCCCGGGCCCTGGTGAATGGGCGCCTCACCTCGAAGAGCCTCCGGAATCCCTTCGCCCGCGCCGCGGCCAGGCGGTTCAACGCGGTCGCCGCCCGGGATGCCGAGAGTGCCGTGGGCTTTCGGGCCCTGGGATCGCCCCGCGTGGAGGTGGCGGGCAACCTCAAGGCGGATCTTCCCGCGCCAGCACCCTTGCACGGAGGGTGGTCCGGCCTCCTCGCGGCTTGGTCGGGGGATCCGATCCTCGTGGCGGGCAACACCGTGGAAGGTGAGGAATCCATGGTGATCGCCCTTTGGCGGAAGCTGGGGGAAGCCCGGCCGGGTCTGAGGCTCATCCTCGCGCCGCGCCAACCGAGGCGCTTCGGAGAGGTGGCTGGCCTGCTGGAGGGACTCCCCTTCCGCAGGGCCTCGGATCCCTGGCCCGAAGATCAGGGGCCCTGGGCAGACACCTCGGTTCTGCTGCTGGATACCCTTGGAGAGCTGAGCCGGGCCTACGGCGAAGGTACCTTGGCCCTCGTGGGGGGCGGGTGGGCCTGGTCGGGTGGGCACAACCCCCTCGAGCCGCTCCGGTTCGGCGTGCCGACGCTCATCGGGCCGGGCTACCGGAACTTCGAAGACCTGGTGAAGCCCCTCCTCGGGCGGAGCGCCCTTCGCGTGGTGGAACCGGGTGAGCTGCCCATGGAGGTCGGAAATCTCCTCGGAAGGGTTCCGCTGCGAGGGGCCGGGAGGCCGGATCCCGCTCTCGACCTCCTGATGGGGGCCACGGATCGGGTCCTGGGAGTTCTGGATCCCCTGCTTCCGGCGCCATTCAGAATGTCGTAATCTCGATCAACCTCAAGGAGACCCGGGTGATCACCGCACAGCCGCCGCATGTCCTCGTGATCGATGATGACGCGGCTGTGCTTGAACTCGTGGTCGAGGCCCTGACCACGCATGGGATGAAGGTGCACCCCTTCTCGGAGGGGGAGGAGGCCATGAAGCTGCTGGCTGAACCCATGGCACCGACCTTCGATCTCGTCCTATCGGACATCAACATGGAAGGGATGGATGGTTTCGAGGTCATCCACCGGGTTAAGGGCATGAAGCCCAACCTCCCGGTGGTGCTCATGACCGGGGCCGCCTCCGTGGAATACACGATCCGGGCTTTGCGCATGGGCGCCAGCAATCTGTTCATGAAACCCCTCGCCCTCCGCGACCTGGTCAAGAGCGTTTTCCACCTGGTCGAGCTCCATCGGGAATTCCGACTGGCCCAAGCGGGGCTCAAGGGCCTCGTGGGGGAACAGCGTTCCTTTTCCTTTCGCAGTGACGAGTTGGACATCCCCAGCCTGATCCTCCACCTCACGGATCGGCTGGTGCCCCTGGGGTTTGCCCAGCCCGCGAATCTGGATGTCATCGCCATGGCCTATCACGAGGCCCTGGTGAACGCCCTGGAACACGGCAACCTGGAACTGCAGAGCACCCTGAAGGGGGACCTCTTCGCGGAGGAGGATCCCTACACGGCCTTGCGCCGGGAGCGGATGCGCGACGAGAAGTTCGCTTCCCGCCTCGTGGAAGTGCGCACCCGCGTGGAAGGGAACCGCTACGAGGTGGAGATCCAGGACCAGGGCAATGGCTTCGATGTGCGCAAGCTGGATCCCCGTTCCGCCAGCGATCTCGTGCGCACCTGCGGCCGGGGCCTGCCCCTGATTCAAACGGTGCTGGACGAGGTCCGCTTCAACGACAAGGGCAACCAGGTCCGCATGGTGCTGATCAAGAAGTGACGGCCCGAAAGGGAAAGCGCCGCCCGTTCGATGGGGCGGCGCTTTCCCTTTCGGATCGGGGTCGGCTGGTTACAGCGCGCTCTCGATGAAGGACTTCAGCTGGGGCTTGGGCTGGCCGCCCACGAGCTTGTTCAGGGGCTTGCCGTCCTTGAACAGGATCAGGGTGGGGATGCTCATGATGCCGAACTGGCCGGCCACTTCCGGATTGTCATCCACGTTGATCTTCACGATCTTGGCCTTGCCGCCCAGTTCGCCCGCGAGCTCATCCAGCACCGGGGCGATCATCTTGCAGGGGCCACACCAGGGGGCCCAGAAATCCACGAGGGTTACGCCCTGGGCGACGGCCGCGGGGAATTCGGCGTCGGAAATGTGCGCCACGAGGTTGGACATGGGACTCCTTGATGGGTGCGGTACAAGTGGGAAGCACCAGTCTAGCGCGGACGTAGCGGCACGGATCTACCGGCGAAGGGAAGAACGGAAGCCTCGTCGCTAGGTGATTGAATGCATGGGAGTTGACACATCTACCCCTAAATCAGACTCGTGACTCCGGTCAACCAGATCAGTGCCGACTCTGGGGGGGCAGTTCTTTCGAGCGAGGGCTCCATGCGCTTCCTCATCGCCGGACTTTTCTCCCTGGTGCTTTCGGCTGGACAGCCGACGCCCCAAGACTGCGCGGGCTGCCACGAGGTGGACCTCTCCAAGCGGCCCACGGCCGTTCACGCGTCGCTCGCCTGCACGCAATGCCATAGCGATATCACCAAGCTCCCGCACGCTGACAAACCCGCACCGGTGAAGTGCGCCTCCTGCCACGCCGGGCAGGCCAAGGCCTACGCCGGCAGCGTCCATGGCATCGCCAAGAAGAAGGGAATGACGGACGCGGCTACCTGCGCATCCTGCCACGGCCCCGCCCACGAAGTGACCCCCAAGGCCGAGGCCGACTCCAAGATCGCCAAGAAGAATCTGCCGGATACGTGTGGCTCCTGCCACTCCAATCCCGACTTCCTGGCCAAGCACAAGATCCCCTTCGCCAAGCCCGTGGAGGCCTACAAGCACAGCGTCCACGGCAAGGCCGTGGCCCGGGGCGAGGAATCCGCGCCCTCCTGCTCGGACTGCCACGGCTACCACGACATCATCGCCTCGAGGGATCCGAAGGCTTCCGTGAACCGGGAGAACGTGGCCGGAACCTGCGGCAACTGCCATAGCGATGTGAAGACGGCCTTCGACGAGAGCGTTCACGGAAAGGCTGTGGCGGCCGGCTTCAAGGGAGCCCCCGTCTGCACCGACTGCCACGGGGAACACAACATCCTGGCCCCGGCGGAAGCCGGCAGCCTCGTGAACGCCTCCCGCGTGTCCGCCGCCACCTGCGGCCGTTGCCACGGGGACGAACGGATCTCGGCGCGCTACGCCCTCTCCGGCGACAAGGTCACCGCCTTCGAGGACAGCTTCCATGGGCTGGCCATGAAGGGGGGCCAGAAGACCGTGGCGAACTGCGCCTCCTGCCATGGCGTGCACAACATCCTTTCCGCGTCGGATCCCCGTTCCATGGTGAACCCCAAGAACCTCGGAAGCACCTGCGGCAAGTGCCACGCGGGCATCGGGGAGAGCTTCGTGGCGGGGCCCGTGCACGTGCGCTACGCGGGGGTGGGTGAGCATGCGTCCGTGAAGTGGATCCGCATCGTCTACCTTTTCCTCATCCCCCTCACCATCGGCTTCATGTTGGTTCACAACGGCCTCGACTGGCTGGCCAAGACCCGCCGGAACAAGCATGGCCACCACACTGGCGAACGCATGCCCCGCATGAACCTCAAGTTCCGGATCGCCCACGGGATGGTGGTGATCAGCTTCGTCACCCTGGTGATCACGGGTTTCGCGCTGAAGTATCCCGACACCTGGTGGGTGAAGACCTTCGTCTCCGATACGATCCTCCGCGCCTGGGCCCATCGGGTCGCCGCCGTGATCATGCTCGTGGCCACGGGCTTCCACCTGATCCACCTGGCCTTCTTCAAGCGGGATCGCGTGATCATCCGGGAGCTGATGCCCAACTGGCAGGACGCCAAGGACATCGTGAACATGTTCAAGTACAACCTGGGTTTCAAGGTGGAACGCCCCACCTTCGGGATGTTCGGTTACGCCGAGAAGATGGAGTACTGGGCCTTCATGTGGGGCACCGTGGTGATGGCCGTGACGGGCGTGCTGCTCTGGGCCGAGAACTGGAGCCTCAGCCGCTTCCCGAAGTGGGTGCTCGATGCCGCCACCGCGGCCCATTGGTATGAAGCCATTCTGGCCACGCTCAGCATCCTCGTGTGGCACTGGTACCTGGTGATCTTCGATCCGGACGTCTACCCCATGGATACCGCCTGGCTCACGGGCGACACCTCCGGCGACCACCTCCGGGAGACCCGCCCCGCCTACTACGCGGCCCTCAAGGCCAAGCAGGAGGCCAAGGAGGAGGCATCGGAGGAGACGGGCGAGGCTTAGGCCCTAGGCTTCAGGCTCTGGGCTTTAGGCTCTGGCTGAGTTCGACCCATCCCAGGTCTTCGGATGGGTCGAACTCAGCCAGAGCCCAGAGCCCAGAGCCCAGAGCCCAGAGCCCAGAGCCCAGAGCCCAGAGCCCAGAGCCGGATTCTCAAGCCCCTCAGGGCATGGGCAGCGGCCCCTCGGGGTTGGAGCCGCCCCATTGGGCGATGGTGAAGATGCTCATGTAGCGCTCGTTGGTCTCGCGGAGGCGCTGGGCCAGCACTTCGCAGAGGCTGTAGAGGATCTTGAGGGCCAGCTGGTGGTGGCCTTCGATGAGGTTCCGAAGCTCCTTGAGGGGGATGAAGAAGACTTCGGTGCCCTCGAAGGCGATGGCATCGGCCGCCCGGGGGGTGCTGTCGATGAGGGCCATCTCCCCGAAGTAGGCGTGGGGCTCCAGCACGGCCAGGGCCTCCTCGCCCGTGGCGCTGCGCTTGCTGATGCGGATGCTGCCCTTGAGCACGATGTAGAGGCCGTCTCCGGCATCGCCCTCGCGGAAGATGACGGTCCCATCCTTCACCTTCTTGACCTGGCCGATGATCAGGATCTGGGCGCGCTCGGTCTCGTCCAGGTTCTGGAAGAGGGGGGACTTGGTAAGAAAGGAGGTATCGATCACGGGCCTTCGGTCTTCTGGGAGCTAGCAACCTGGGGGCATGGGCACGTTCTGGACGATATCCAGGCCGAATCCGCTGAGGCCAATGTACTTGGTTTCATGCCTTGAGAGCAGACGCATTTTTCCCACTCCCAGGTGGCGCAGGATCTGGGCCCCCACGCCGAAGTCCCGATCGCTCATGGAGGCCGGGGTGGGGCTCTGCTCGCCCACCACGCCCGCGGTGCGGCCGTGGCGGCGCAGGTAGACCATCGCACCGCGGCCCTCCTTGGCCAGCATGTCCATGGCCTTGTGGAAGGGGCCCTGGCCGAAACCGTCCAGATCCTCGGGCAGGGTCTCCAAGTGCACCCGGACGAGGGGGGGCTCGCCGGCGAGGTCGCCCAGCACGAAGGCCAGGTGGCTGCCGCCATCGAGCAGGCTCCGGAAGCGATGGGCTTTCACGGGGCCCCAGTTGGTCTGGAGTTCGCGGACTTCCTCTTCTTCAACGAGCCGTTCCTTGCGGAGCCGGTAGTCCACCAGGTCGGCCACGGTGACCATGAGGAGGCCGTGCTGCCGGCAGAAGGGGACGAGGTCCGGCACCCGGGCCATGGTGCCGTCCTCTTTCATGATTTCGCAGATGACGCCGCTGGGGTGGAGCCCCGCCAGACGGGCGAGGTCGACGGAGGCCTCGGTCTGCCCCGTGCGGGTGAGCACGCCGCCCTGGCGGGCCCGCAGGGGGAACATGTGGCCGGGCTTCACGAAGTCGTAGGGCCTGGAGGCTGGATCGATGAGGGCCTGGATGGTGCGGGCCCGATCCCCGGCGCTGATGCCCGTGGTGGTGCCCTCCCGGGCCTCCACGGAGATGCAGAAGGCCGTTTCGAAGGGGCTGGAATTGTCCCGGACCATCATGGGGATCTGGAGCTTGTCCAGGAGCGGGCCTTCCAGGGAGACGCAGATGAGGCCCCGGCCATGGGTGGCCATGAAGGCGATGGCTTCGGGGGTCACCGCCGAGGCGGCCATGGTGAGGTCGCCCTCGTTCTCCCGATCCTCGTCGTCCACGACGACCACCATCCGGCCCTGCCGGATGGCTTCGATGGCGTCTTCGATGGGGGCGAAGGGACGGGCACTCATGCCCCAACTATTGCATCCTCCCGGGCGCCCCGGGTCACGGAACCCTTCCAGGGGCCATCTTTCCGGCTTCTGGGCAGATGGTCCGGAAAGGTGGCCTTCCCCAGGTAGGGGCTCAAGGGACCTTGGATCGTGCTAGGATTCCCCAATTCCCATTAGCATCTTTTCCCAAAGGAAGTCCCATGTCCGGCGTCATCCAAGGGTCCATGCGCGAAGCGCCGCTGCCCGACATCATCCAGCTGGTGTCCCAGGGCAACAAATCCGGCGTCTTCCACGTCCAGATGGACGACCACCGGGCCAAGATCCACCTGAAGGACGGCCGTCTCGTCCATGCCGTCACCCACAAGGGTGAAGGCTGGGAGGCCTTGCTGGACGTCGCCCTTTGGCTGGATGGCTCCTACCGCTTCGAGGAGGGCCACCAGGAGGTGCCCACCACGATCACCAAATCGCTGCCCGCCGTGCTCATGGAAATGGGCCAGCGCATGAACGAGTGGAAGGTCATCAGCCAGAAGGTGCCCAGCCTCGAGCTCTACCCCAACAGCAATCTCCTTCCCGGCGAGTCGCCCCAGGGAGTCAACCCCCGCGAAGCGAAGCTCTTCGGCCTCATCACGGGGTGGTACTCCGTGGCTGAGCTGGCGGAAGTGCTGCAGCGCCCCGTGCTGCAAGTGGCCAAAGACCTTTACGGCCTAGTGATGGCCGGCCACGTGGTGCTCAAGGGCGTCCGCACCGGTAGGGCTCCCAGGGTCGAAGCGGCCGCCCCTGCGCCGGCGACCCCGCCGGTGGCCTCCACGCCATCTGCCCCCGACATGGTCGTGCACAACGACCCCCTGGAACAGACGGCCATCGTGAGGCTGCAGGCTCCCCCTCCGCGGCCCATGCCCGGCTTTCCCCTCGCCGATGAGCCGATGATCGAGACGGTCGGCGGGGGCGTGGCCAGCCCGGGCCCCTTCGTGCCCGCCCCTGGCGCCCCCCCGGCCGCCCAGGCCATGGATCCCGTCCGCATGGCCAAGCTCACCGCGTTCACCCAGCGCATCGCCCTGGCCGCCAAAGGCGTCCTGCCCGAGGCCCACCACGAGATGGTGAACCGCCTCCAGGCCCGGGCCACCCAGGCGATCATCTCGGGCGAGGGCCCGGAGGCCGTGAAGAATCTGGCCTTGGCCATCTCCAAGGGGGCGGTGGATTCCGGCTGCGACGCGGAACTTGTCCGTAACCTCAACGCACAGCTGAAGGCCATCTTCTCCAAATAGAGGGTCCGTTCATGCTCAAGCGATTGTTCTGTTGCGCGGCCCTCCTGGGCCTCGTTTCCTGCGTGGATCCCAATTCAGCGTCGGGTTCCACGGGGGACACGACCCTCTATGCCTACGACAACGCGAATAAGCGGGTGCTCTTCTGGGGGGATCTCCCCAAGGCCTACGACTCCGGCACCTTCACGACCCCCACGGCCACCCTGACCACCAACTTCTTCAACAACGTGACCCCGCTCGCCTGGGGCGGGATGGCCATGGATCCCAACCGGAACCGGCTCTACCTCATGGGTGAGACGGGCAACATCGTGCGACTGGATTCGGTGCGGAGCCTCACCGGCTCCATCGCCAGCACGGACGTCGTCACCTTCAAGCTGGATACCTCGGTGCTGCTGAGCGGGGGCAAATTCGGCCAGATCTCCGTGGACTCGAGCAACGACACGCTCTACGTGACTGAAAATGGCACCACCAGCACCCGCAT
This sequence comes from Acidobacteriota bacterium, assembly GCA_016192145.1. Classification (GTDB taxonomy): domain Bacteria; phylum Acidobacteriota; class Holophagae; order Holophagales; family Holophagaceae; genus JAFDVN01. The sequence continues at coordinate 238,532 of JACPUT010000018.1, forward strand.
TTGGGTCGTGAGCAACGCGAGTTCCCGAAGCTCCAATGCCACCGTGACCCTCCAGGAGCTGAAGGCATCGGGCGATACCGGCGGGTATGGTGTGGCCGCCCATGGCGGGCTCGTCTATGGTTCCTTCACCGATGGAGACAGCGTGGGCACCAGTCCCGTCCTCACGGGCTATCGCCTGAGGAAGGGCGCGGGCCTCTCCTTCGATCCCAACCAGGTCCTGCTCGGGGATCAGACGGGGTTGGGATCCTTCGCCACCCTGGCCCTGGACCACTCGAACGGGATTCTCTACACCGGGGTCAGCGCCGTGGATTTCTCGGGGGCCGCGGACCCCGTGCTGGCCTTCAAGACGGGGCAGTTCGGCGGCACCTACAACCAGGCCCCGGATCACATCGTCGGGGATATCACGTTGGTCACGAACCTCCGCGTGCTGGCCCACCCCGGCAACAAGGATTGGCTGGTGGGGCTGAGCGCCGCCGGGGATGAAACGCTCTGGATCTGGAAGAGCCCCAGCAGCAAGACCAATGTGACGTTCAAGGCACTCGCGGCGGCGTCGGGATCCCAGTTCCGGGGCGCCGCACTGGATGGAGCGCCCTGATGAATTTCCTCCGCCTCCTGGGCCTGCTGCTGCGGGATGTGGCGGCGGACCTCCTGCGGCACCGGGGCCAGAACCTGCTGGCCATCCTCACGCTGGCTTCGGGCCTGCTGCTCGCGGGCGGGGGCCTGTTGATGGTCGAGGGCCTGGGCCGCATGGTGTCCCGGATGGAATCCATGGCCAAGGTGGTCGTCTTCGCCGCCGAGGGGGCCCATCTGGATCAGGCCGAGGCGACGCTCAAGCGGGATCCCCGCTTCATCGCCATCCGCCGCGTCAGCGCGCAGGAGAATCAGGCCCGCTTCAAGGAACTCACCCGGGAAGCGGGCGTGCTGCTGGAGAGCGCGGGCCCCGACGCGCTGCCCGAGAGCCTCGAACTTTCACTCCGCTCGGATCTCCGCACGGGCCATCGCCCGGTGGAGGCCGGCCAGAGCCTCAAGGGCCTGCCCGGCGTGGGCGACGTGCTCGTGGACCACGAGCGCCTGGAGGCCCTGCAGAAGGGCGCCCAACTCGTGCGCAACGCCCTCTCGACCCTGGGCGTCCTGCTGCTGCTCGCCGCTGGCTTCGCCACGGGGAATGTCATCCGGATGAGCATCCTGGCCCGGGAAGAGGAGATGGCCATCATGCGCCTGGTCGGGGCCAGCGAGGCCTTCATCCGCACGCCCCTCCTGGTCGAGGGTGGCGCACTGGGCCTGCTCGGCAGCGGCCTCGCCCTCGCGGGGCTATGGGCGCTCTGGCTGCCGCTCAGCCGGGGCGTCGGCGGGCTCTCCCCGCTGCTCGTGGAAGTGGCACGCACGGGCTTCTTCTCGGCGACGAGCATCGCGATCCTGGCCGGAGTCGGCGCGGCCACGGGAGCCCTCGGAGCGCTCTGGGGCTTTCTCGCCACCCAACGGGCTCAGCGCCTCGCGGCGCTCGTCCAAGAGGGCGAATAGATCCCCGCGATGGAATCATCAAGAACTTCGATGGGCATCCACCTCAATCGGTGACCCTGTCCACAGTCGGCTGGGATTCCACTGAGTCGTCACGACTCCTTCGCCCCCGAGGATCCTGAGGACGGACGGAGCGCTTGACTTGGAGTAAGCTCAAACATTCGGCGCTTTCAGGTGCCGCAGGAGTTCCAATGATCCGCAAGCAGGAGGCTCTGGACTATCACTCGATGGGACGGAAGGGGAAGATCGAAGTCGTCCCCACCAAGCCCACCAGCACCGCGAGGGATCTCGCGCTGGCCTACAGCCCGGGCGTGGCCGAGCCCTGCCTGGAGATCGAGAAAAACCCGGACGACGCCTACCAGTACACCGCCAAGGGCAACCTCGTCGCCGTGATCAGCAACGGCACCGCCGTGCTGGGCCTCGGTAACATCGGCGCCCTCGCCGGCAAGCCGGTGATGGAGGGCAAGGGCGTGCTCTTCAAGCGCTTCGCCGACATCGACGTCTTCGACATCGAGATCGACGAGCACGACACCGACAAGCTCGTGCAGATCATCAAGAGCCTGGAGCCCACCTTCGGCGGCATCAACCTCGAGGACTTCAAGGCCCCTGAATGTTTCGAGCTGGAGGCCCGGCTCAAAAAAGAAATGAAGATCCCCGTCTTCCATGACGATCAGCACGGCACGGCGATCATCGCCAGCGCCGCGCTCATGAATGCCTCCGAGCTCATGGGCAAGCAGCTGGGCGACATGAAGGTGGTCTTCAGCGGCGCCGGCGCCTCGGCCATCGCCACCGCCCGCATGTTCCTCGTGGCCGGGGTGAAGCTGGAGAACCTCTGGCTCTGCGATACCAAGGGCCTCGTCTACGCGGGCCGCACCGAGGGCATGAACGAATACAAGGCGATGTTCGCGAAGCCCAGCGACTGCCGCACCCTGGCCGACATCATCAAGGGGGCCGACTGCTTCGTGGGCTGCTCCAGCAAGGGCGTGCTCACCCCCGACATGATCCTCAGCATGTCGAAGGATCCCATCGTCTTCGCCCTGGCGAATCCCGAGCCGGAGATCGACTACCCCACGGCCAAGGCCACCCGCGACGACATCATCATGGCCACGGGGCGCAGCGACTATCCCAACCAGGTGAACAACGTCCTGGGCTTCCCCTTCATCTTCCGCGGCGCCCTCGACGTGCGGGCCACGGAGATCAACGAGGCCATGAAGCTCGCCGCCGCCAAGGCCCTGGCGGCTCTCGCCCGGGAGGACGTGCCCGATAGCGTCTCCAAGGCCTACAAGGGCGAGAAGTTCAGCTTCGGCCGCGACTACATCATCCCCAAGCCCTTCGATCCCCGCGTGCTCCTGTGGGTGGCTCCGGCCGTGGCCAAGGCGGCCATGGATACGGGCGTGGCCAAGCTGCCCATCCAGGATTTCCAGAAGTACAAGGAACAGCTGGAGAGCCTCCAGGGCCGCAGCAAGGACGTGGTGCGCAACGTCATCAACCGCGCCAAGGCCGATCCCAAGCGCATCGTCTTCCCCGAAGGCGACAACCCGCAGATCCTCCGCGCCTGCCAGGCCATGGTGGACGAGGGCATCTGCAAGCCCGTCCTCCTGGGCCGCGTGGATCGCATCCAGCAGCTGCTGAAAGATCTCCACCTGGATCTGCACAATCCCACGATCCTGGATCCGGATGAGGCCGACTGCCGCGAGGAGATGATCAAGGCCTACCACGAGCTGCGCTTGCGCAAGGGCGTCACGCGCTTCGAGGCCGAGCGGCAGACGCGCCGCCGCATCGTCTTCGGCGCCATGATGTGCCGCCTGGGCAAAGCCGATGGGCTCGTGGCCGGCCTCACCAGCTACTACCCCGAGACCATCGGCCCTTGCCTTGAAGTGATCGGAACCCGCCCGGGCGTCAAGCGCGTCTGCGGGGTGTACACCCTCGTGTTGGAGCACCGCACGCTCTTCTTCGCGGATACCACCATGAACGTGGATCCCAGCGCCGAGGAACTGGCCGAGATCGCCATCCTCGTGGCGGACATGGTGAAGGATCGCTTCGCCATCGAGCCCCGGGTGGCCATGCTCTCCTACTCCAACTTCGGCAGCGCGCCCCACGCCAGCCCCCGCAAGATGCAGCGCGCCGCCCAGCTCGTGAAGGAACGGCGCCCCGATCTGAAGTGCGATGGCGAGCTGCAGGCGGATACCGCCCTCAGCGCCGACATCCTCGCGGAGAACTACCCCTTCGCCGACGTCCAGGGCGGCGCCAACGTCCTCATCTTTCCCAACCTGGATAGCGGCAACATCGCCTACAAGCTCATCCAGCGCTTGGCGGGCGCCGAGGTCATCGGCCCCATCACCTGTGGCATGGCCGCCCCCGTCCACGTCCTCCAGCGGCACAGCGATCTGAACGACATCCTCCACCTCACCGCCCTCACGGTGGTCGAGGCCCAGCAGCGGAGCTGATGTAACCGCGAATGACGCGAATTTTCGCGAATGGGCATTGGATCCTCATTCGCGTCAATTCGCGTCATTCGCGGTTATCGTTTCCTGCTTTTCTTGGGTAGCGCCTGGTCTTGGCCGCGGAGCGCCGCTTCCCGCAGGTCCGCCTTGGCGGCTTCGGCCTCCCCGCGCTCGGCGTGGACTTGGGCCCGGGTGCGCCAGTGGTCGGGGTCGTCCGGCTCCAGGAGGATCAGGTGGGTGCTCGTCCAGAGCACTTCGTCCCAGGCCTCGGCCTTGAGGAAGCGGGTGTGCAGGTTGCGGACCAGCCGGCCCAGGACCGCGCGATCCGTGCAGGGGGAGAGCATCTCCAGTCGGAAGGGGATCCGACCCTGGGTCGCGCGATGGACGAGATCGGCAGCGCCTTCGATGCCCACGGGAATGCCCTGATTGAAGGGGTCGAAGCAGAGCAGGCCGAGATCGTGGCGCACGGCGCAAATGAAATGGCCCGGGAGGGCGACCCCCACGGCATCGAAACCCAGGCGCCGGGCCAGCTCGATCCAGAGGATGGACAGCGCGATGGGCAGGCCGCGATGGCGGCGCAGCACGATGGGGAGCAGGGCGTTGCGCGGGTCGTCGTAGGTCTCCCGGTCCCCCCGGAAGCCGAGCTCCAGGAAGAGGAATCGGTTCAGCTCATCCAGGGCGCTGTGGAAGTTCCAGGGCAGGGGCATCCGCCCCGCCAGGTGGGCGGCCCATTCCTCGAGTTGCTCGAGAATGGGTTCCGGGTCATCGTCGTCGAGCAGGGGAGAGGTGGCGTGGATGGCGCCCTCGGCGAGCCCCCGACAGGAGGGATCCCGGGTGAGGTAGTCGTGGAGGCTCACCGCCGCCGCAGCCAGGCCCGCAGGATGAGGGACAGGGCGACGATGCCGAGGGCGATCCAGACCCAGCGGAGCCATTCTGATTCCGCAGCCTTGACCTTCTCCTTCTCCTCCGCGCGCTTGGCAGCTTCGGTGATGGAGAGCTTCTTCTGGGCTTCCCGGGCATCCTTCACGGCTTTCTGGGCGGATTCCTGGGCGGCCTTGAGCTCCTTGGCGGCGTCCTCTTCCTGGAATGAGGCGGGCCGGAGCTGCCCCCTGCGGATGCGGCCCCCGCTGGGAGACCAATGTTCCTCTTCACCTCCCTGGGGAGTGGCCGAGTCGATGACCTCCGCCAATTCCTGGATATCCAACCTGAGGGCCTGCAGTGTCTCCTGCTGGCGGTAGAGCTGGGCCCCCTGGATCCAGAGCAGTCCGAGTTGAAGGATCGACACGACGGCGAGGAGGGAGAGAATCGTTCGGAGCTTCATGAGGCGGCTTCCTCGGAGAGATCGATGCCGGCCTCGCGGCCCAGGATGAAGAGGGTTCGATCGTCGCGGTTCTGGGTCTCGTAGTGGGCCACGTCGGTGAAGATGGCCTCGCAGGCGGCCCGCACGCTGCCGGTGGCCCAGAGGCGCTGCAGCTGGCCCCGCATGCGGTCGAGGCCGTAAAGGTCGCCCTTGCGATCCATGGCTTCGGTTAGGCCATCGCTGTAGAGGATGAGCCAGCCCCCCGGGGGGAGCTGGCCCCGCTGGACGGCCCAGTCTCCTGGCCCTGCCGGGCGGAGCCCGAGGCCCCGGCCATGGGGGTAGAGCTCCTCGAAGGATTCCTTGGATTCCATGAGCAGGGCGCCGGGATGGCCAGCCCTCGCCAGGCTGTAGCAGCCCTCCTCATCCCACTCCAGCACCGCGAGGGTGAGGAAGCCCCGCTGGCCCAGCAGCACGCGGAGGGTCTGGTCGAGGGCTTCCAGCATTTCCTCCAGGCTCTGGTCCTCCCGGCAGGAGGCCAACTCCAACAGGGCGGTGGCCTGGGCCATGTAGAGGGCGGCGGCGAGGCCCTTGCCGCTGATGTCGCCCACGGCGGCGATCCACCTTCCGCTGGGGCGGCGCTTCACGAAGAGCAGATCCCCCCCGGTTTCCATGGCCGGCTCGAGGCGCAGGGCCACCTGGAATCCGGGGATCTGGGGGACTTTGGGGAGCAGCCCTTCCTGGATGCGGCGGGCGGTGGCCAATTCCTGCTCGATGCGTTCCTGGGCGATGACCTTGTGGTGGAGGAGGGCCGTTTCCAACATGCCCCCGGCGGCCAGGGCCAGTTCCCTGAGGAGTTCCCGATCCTCCCGGCCGTAACCCAGATCGGCGTACTTGCCCCCGATGAGCAGGGCCGAGTGGGGCTGATCGTGGGCGAGGAAGAGCACCAGCAACTGAAGGTCCAGGGCATCCACGAGGGCGCGGACTTCCGGTCCCTGCTCCCGGATCCAATCCGCCTCCTCGCTTCCTAGCCCCAGCACCAGCTCGCGGTTGTCCCGGGCATGGCGGAGCAGGTTGGCGGGGATGATGAGCACGGCCGGCCCGAGGCGAAGGGGCTGGCCATCCTCATCCTGGGTATCCAAGGCGGGCAGGGCGAGGGCGGCCCCCTCCACGCGCTGGAGGAGGAGGATCTGGGGGCGGAAGGCCTCCTTGACGGCTTCCTCGAGGTTGCGCAGCAGGCCCCGGTCGGAGAGGCGCTGTTTGCTCTCCCGCAGGCTCCCTAGGAGGATCTCCCGCGTGGAGGAGATATCCCGCTTGAAGCGGCGGCGGATGGTGCGGAGGAGGGCGCGCAGGGCCCAGCCCAGGGGCAGGGCCAGCACGCCCACCAGAGCTCCGGCCCAGGCGGGTGGGATGAGGGAGAGGCCCTGGCCGAAGAGCAGGGCGAGGCCCGCGAGGTAGAGGGTGAGGGCCGTGCCGAGGACGAAGAAATAGCCCAGCCAGCGGATCAGGGCCTTCCGTACTTCGAAGAGGCCGTGCCTCACGATGGCCCAGCCGAAGCTCAGCGGGAGCACGGCCATGGGGGCCATGAAGATCCACTGGCGCCGGCCGAAGAGGAGGCTGTCCTTGAAGGTGACCTGCCCCAGGAAGCCCAGGATGCAGATGTCCACGAGGATGGCATAGGTGAAGGCCAGGGGCAGCGCCATCACCTGGCGCTGGGCCGGGGAGCTGAGCCGCCAACCCCGGGTGAAGAAGGCCACGCCGAAGCCGACGGCGGCCATGCAGAGGCTGATCACGACCGGAAGGGGGATCTGGATCTCATTGGCCTTCAGGCCCACGACCTTGGCGACCCCCGGAGCCACGAGCAGCCATAGGCCCAGCAGGACGAAGCCGCCGTAGAGAAGGGCCAGGAAGGTGCGGTTCTTCCGCAGCTCGAAGGGATGGGGGAAGCGCAGGAAGAAATGCAGGCAGAGGGGCGGGCCCAGGCTGATGACCGTCAGGAGGCAGAGCCCCGCGAGGATGGCCAGGGGTTGGGGCCATGCGGCGGTGGTCCCCCGGGCGCCCGCGGCCATGAGCAGGCCCATGCAGCCGAGGTAGAAGAAGTGGCGGGAGCTTTTCCGCTCCGGGGTGCTCATCACCACCAGGAGGCTCACGAACCAGAAGATGATGGCGTTCAGCAGGATGCTGAACTGGTAGCTGTTGAAGGGCTTCACCAGCCGCACGGGCACGGAGAGCTCTTCGCCCTCGCGCTTGATGACGTAGCTGAGCACCGTCCCCTCGGGCTTGGAGTCGATGAGGCCCTGGGCCGCGTTCAATCCAGCTTGGGTGGGGGCCACCCGTCGGCCCTGGATCTTGAGGAGCTCGTCGCCTTCGAGGAGCCCCGCTTCCTCGGCCACGCCGTCCGGGAGGATCTCGAGGATGATGACCTTGTCGTTGCGCACGCGCCAGGTGCACTGGTCATCGGTTCGGGCGTAGATCCACTGCCCCACGATGAAGGACCCGATGGCCATGACGAGGCCCAGGAGGCTCATCCAGATCAGTCGGCTGCGGATGCGTTTGAGGGCAGGATTCATGGGAGAGTGGGGGCTTGGATCATGCGGGGGGAAGGATGGGGCGGCCCAGGTGGATCGTGGTGGGGGGGCGCCGCCGGTTGGGTGCGGCCCTGGCCGAGGATCTGGCGCAGGATCACGCGCTGGTGCTGACGAGCTCCCGGTCTTGGGAAGGCGACACCTGGCTGGAGGGACTTGGAAAGACCACCGGGGTGGAAGCCTTGGAGTGGGATGCCCGGGATCCCCGGATGGGTTCCCGCATGATGGCAGATCTGGAGGATTTGGAGCGCCGGGGGATGGGGTTGTCGGGCGCCATTCTCATGGCCGGGGATTTCCCCGAGATGCCCCTGGGCACGTGGTCGGAGGGTGACCTCGAAAGCGTGTGGCGGATGCACCTGACCTTCCCATTCCTGGTGGCCCAGGCGCTGGCATCCCACCTGGCACCGGGATCCTGCCTGCAGTTCATTCTCGATGCGGCCATCCACAAGCCGCTGTTGAAGCGCCTTCCCTATTCCGCGGCGAAGCTGGGCCAGACCGCGCTGGTGCACGGCTTGGCCCGGGCCCTGGCACCCGATATCCGGGTGGTGGGGCATGCCCTGGGCACGTTGATGCCCGACGAAGGCAGTGATCCCGCCGTGTTGGCCTCCCGTTCCCTCCTCCAGCGGAACGGCTCCGCTCAGGATCTGGCCCGGGCCGTGCGGTACGCGGCGGACAGCCCCCACCTGACGGGGGAGATCCTGACCTTGGACGGGGGCTGGCGGCTGGCCTAGGAGTCATCAGAGAATCCGGGGCCGAAATACCTTGAACCGCGAATGACGCGAATTTGCGCGAATGGAAGGACCCCTCGTTTCCCATTCGCGGCAATTCGCGTCATTCGCGGTTCAATAACTTTTACTTGAGGGTCAGCACTTCCAGGCGCGAAGGCTTGTCGGCGCTGCGGAAGATCCGCTGAGTGGCCTTCCTGAATTGTTCGGGCTTCGCGTTCGGAATGTCGGTGAAGGTCTGGGGATTCCGGTCCACGAGGGGGAACCAGCTGCATTGGACCTGGATCATCAGGCGATGGCCCTTCTGGAAGGTGTGCAGCACGTCGGGCAGGGTGAGGGCCACTTCGGTGGGCACGTTGGGCTTGAAGGCCACGGGCGCGGTCCAGTGGTTTTCCCGGTACTTGCCGCGGATGGTCTCCCCGCGCACGAGCATCTGATAGCCTCCGGCCCGCCAGCCCCGGGGGCTGTTCTCGATGTCCTTGGCGTCATCGGGGAAGACGTCCACGAGCTTCACGACGAAGTCGCTGTCCGTGCCGCTGGTGCTCACGTTGAGGATGGCATTCAGAGGCCCCGCGAGGGTGAGATCTTCAGTAAGGGGTTCGGTCTCGTAGACCATCACGTCGGGACGGCTGCTGGCGAAGCGCTGGTCCTCGGTCATGTAGGTGCGCGCGTACCCGAAGGTCACGTCCTGGGTGTAGGGCACGGGCTTGTTCGGATCGGCGATGAACTCGTCGAAGGCGGCCTTGGCCTTGGGTTTGTCGAAGCTGACCTTCCCCTTGGCTTCGAAGTAGAGGGATTTGGGCTTCGCCTCCTTGGGGGGCCAGGTCTCGAATTGGCGCCAGCGATTGGTGCCGGTCTCGAACATCTGGGCCTTCGCCAGCTTGGGGTCCCCTTCGCCCTTGAGGTGGTGGTTGAAGAACTTCAGCTCCAGCTCCTGCTGGTACCAGGCGGAAGTCTTGGAACCGAACACGGCGTTGCCGATGCGGCTGCCATCCCCGCTGGCCCACTGGCCGTGGGTCCAAGGGCCCATGACGAGCATCTGGTCCGTGGCGGGGCTCTGGGCGGCCAGGGCGCGGTAGGTGGCCAGCGGTCCGAAGAGATCCTCGGCGTCGAACCAACCGCCGACGGTCATCACGGCGGGTTTCACGCCCTTGAGGTGGGGCCGCAGGTCGCGGGCCTGCCAGTAGGCATCGAAGGTGGTGTGCTTGACGTAGTCCGTCCAGATGGGCTCGTTGCCCTTGAGCACCTTGTCGAAGTTCGCCAGGGACCCCTGCTCCAGGTACCAGCGATAGCCATCCGTGACGTGGAGACCCAGGGGCTTGGGGCTCTCGGAGCTGGGCTTCTCGCGATTGCTCTGGAAGAAGGTGAAGAAGGAGAAGGTGGCGGCCAGCTGGAAGGCGCCGTTGTGGTAGGTGTCGTCGCCCTGCCAGAGGTCGATCATGGGGGCCTGGGGGCTCACGGCCACCAGCGCCGGATGGCCGCTGAGCATGCCTTGGATGGTGTAGTGGCCGGGATAGCTGATGCCCCACTGGCCCACCTTGCCGTTGTGGGCGGGGACGTTGGCGAGCAGCCAGTCGATGGTGTCGAAAGTGTCGGTGCCCTCGTCGATGTCCTTGCCCACCTTCTTCGGATTCACGGGGCGCATGTCCACGAACTCGCCTTCACTCATCCAGCGGCCGCGCACGTCCTGGTAGACGACGATGTAATCCTCGTTCAGGAAGAGCGGAGAGGGACCGAGGCGGCGGGAGAATTTGTCGGCCCCGTACGGAGCCACGCTGTAGGGCGTGCGCTGGATGAGGATGGGATGGGGCTTGCTCTTGTCCTTGGGCTCGTAGATCGACGTGAAGAGCTTCACGCCATCGCGCATGGGGATCATCACTTCCCGCTTCGTGTAGCGTTCCTGCACGGGGTTGGGAGAAGTGGTGATGGGCTTGTCCCGCTCCAAAACGATCGGAAGGGTCAAGCCGTTCTGGGAGGAGGTGCCGGTGAAGGTGCTCCCATTGTCGGAGAGCTCGCCCTCGAAGGAGAGATTTCCGGGGATGCCCGGTACGCCGAAGCTCAAGGCCTTGCCCTGGAACTTGATATTGCCGAGGGGCAGATCCTGGATGCCCTGATCAGGCACTGAGAAGGTGCCTATCCAGGCACCGGGTCCACCTTGGATGTCGACACGGATCCCCAGGAGCTGCCCGTTGGGGAGCTTAACCATGCCCCCCCACTTCCCGAGGGGGGTAGGAGCGGCTTGCTGGGCCACCAAGGCGATGCAGATGAAGGGAAGGGCTCGGATCATGGGGGCCTCGGGGGAATCAATCGTCCCAGCGCCTCGAGGCAAATGCGGGCAGGCCAGGGGCGGGACGTTAGAATCCATACGGGAACCGAACTGCAGGGGTTTATGCGTTTCAAAGTGAACGAAGTCTTCCACAGCATCCAGGGCGAAGGCCTCCGGGCCGGGCGCCCCTGCCTGTTCATCCGCCTGACCGGGTGCCCCCTGCGGTGCACTTACTGCGATACCGAGTACGCGTTCTACGAAGGGACCTTCCGGGAATTGGAGGATTTGCTGGATGAGGTGAGGCGGCGCCTGGGCCCTCCGGCCCACGGCCCCAACGCGCCCTTCGTGGAGCTCACGGGTGGCGAGCCCCTGGCCAATCCCCAGGCGCCAGCCCTGCTGAAAGCCCTGTTGGAGCTCGGGTACGAGGTGGCCTTGGAGACGGCCGGGAGTCACGATCTGGCCCCGGTGCCCCGTGACGTGGTGAAGATCGTGGACCGGAAGACGCCGGGCAGCGGCGAGGTGGGCCGCTGGCTGGAATCCAACCTCGACCACATGGTGCCGGGGCAGGATGAGCTGAAATTCGTCCTCGCGGATGAGGCCGACTATGCCTGGGCCCGGGCCTGGTGCGAGGAGCGGCGGGTATGGGACCGCTTCGTCGTGCTCTTCAGCCCCGTGTGGGGCAAGCTCGACGCCGCGTGGCTCGCGGAGGCCATCGTGGCCGACAAGCTCCCCGTGCGCTTCCAGGTGCAGTTGCACAAGATCGTATGGGGTTCGGAAACCAAGGGCGTCTGACCTCCGCTCAGCGCGTTCCACTCCTGGCTTTCCATTCCGAAAGCGCCTGTTCCACGGGCCCCATGAGAGCCCGGCCGGCCTTGGCCCGCTGGCCCACCCGCAGGGCTTCCTGAAGGGTGGCCATGGCCTGGTCGGGTTGGCCCAATTCATCGAGGATGCGGGCCTTCACGAGCAGGTTCCGGGGGTTCTTCTGGATGCGGATGGAGGCTTCGATCCATTCCCGGGCCTGGGCCATCTGCCGCTCCCGCTCGAGGCAGTATTCGGCGGCGTCGCAGAGCAGCTTCCAGTCATGGCCGTTGCCAGCCAGGGCGCGCTTCATGCGACCCTGCACGATGTCATCCACATCCACTTCCACGAGGAAACTCACCCGCAGCTTTTCCCAGTAGAGGTCCACGTAGGCGCCATCGGCGCTGGCGGGGTAGATCTCGAAGGTGAGCCACTCGGTCTGGGGAGCGGCCTTGGGCTTCACGTCGAAGCGGAGCACATCGAGGCGGGGGTCATATTCCCAGGCGCCCTGCTGCTTCGCACGGCGATTCAAGATGAAGGTCCACCGCTCGGGGCCCGGAAGGGCGAAGAGGGCGTAGGTACCCTTGGGGACGGGGTGGCCTTCCACCTTCACGGCGTCACCGAAGGTGATGGTGGTGGCCTCGTTGGCCCCCAGGCGCCAGACCTGCCCGAAGGGGACGAGGGTGCCCCAGATGACCCGCCCTCGCACGGCGGGCCGGTTGTAGGCCACCGAAACCTCGGTGGGCCCCACCCACTGGGACACGGTGGCGTGAGGGCTTTTCGGCGGGAAGAGTCCGCCCTGGGCGACCAGGGCGGGGGTGGCGAGGAGCGGGAGCAGGACCCTCATTTCGCCTTCAGGGACGCCTTCCAGGCGGCGAGATCCTTCTCGACGTTCTCGGTATATTCCTTGGGGGCCTTGCCCCGGCTCAGGTCCGCCGCCTTCTGCAGGAAGGGAATCCCTTCCGCGGTGCGGCCCGCCCAGTGGAGGACGCGGGCGCGATTCTCGAGGTTCCAGAAACTCTCACCGATCTTCACGCTCTTCTCGCTCCAGGCCAGGGCCTTGTCCTGGTGGATCTTCACCTGGAGGCAGTACTGGGCCGCCTGGTACCAGGGGGTCCAATCGGTGTCGGGAGCCTTGGCGAGGGTATCCTCCAAGTGCTTCCAGTAGATGGTCTTGCCCTCGAATTCCACGGGGAAGGAGACCTTCAGCTTCTCCCAGCTCAGCTCCACGCGAGCGTGGTCGAGGTCCTGCACGTTCACTCGGTAATCCATGTACTCCTGATGGGCGGCGCCTTCGGGTTGCACCTCGAACCGGAGCACGTCCTCTTCGGGCTTGTAGTCATAGGAGCCCCAGATCTGGGCCTGCTTGCTGAGGATCCATGTCCATGCCTTCTCGGTGGGGATGGCGAAGAGGGCATAGGTTCCAGCGGCGACTTCCTTGCCCGCCACTTTGCAGGGGTGGGTGAAGGCGATGGTGGTAGCGGCGTTGGCGCCCGTGCGCCAGACCTTGCCGTAGGGCACCAGATCGCCCCAGATCTTCCGTCCCTTCACGGCCGGCCGGGCGTAGCTGAGCTTGATCTGGCTCAGGCCCATGTCCTGGCTCAACGTGGCGGCGGGGCTCACGCGCAAGGGGGTGAGGCGCACGGGCTGGGGCTTGTCCTGAGCGACGAGGGTCAGTGCGAGGAGTGCGGGCAACACGTGGCGCATGGCGGCTCCGGGGAATGTGGAGGGACAGGTTAGCGCGGTGGCGGGCCGATGAAACGCCAGGGATTCCGGATGAAGGCCTTGCGGATGTCCACCCATAGGGCCCGGCGCTCCATGGGGCCCATGCCCCGGGCGCGGGTGGCGGTGCGTAGCGCGAGGGCGAATGAGACCCCGAAGTTCAGGAGGCCGATGAGCGGGATGGCGGAGAGGCTCCAGAGCGCCTCGTGACCGGGGGTTACCCCCGCCTGGAGGAGGCTGGCCAGGTCCATGGCCCATGCGGCGGATTGCAGGGTGATGTGCCGCACGCCGACGCCGACTCCCGCGAACTTCGACAGGAGCACGGGGACGAAACCCAGGAGGAAGCCGAGGACGGCATTGCCGAAGAGGGCATCGAAGTGCCGGCCGAGGAAGTCGCCCAGGGCCCGGGCGCGCTTGATTCCCAAGGTGCGGCGCAGGCGGGGGCTGAGGGCCACGGCTTCGGGCAGCTGCCGGAAGGCGCTCCAGTTCGCGGCCCACCCGGCGGCCAAGCTGCTGGCCCAAAGGAAAACGCCCGTGAGCGCCGCGAAGGGCAGGGTCCAGGAGACCAGGGGATGCATCTCCTGAAGCCCGTGATGGGCGGTCTCCAGGGAGAGGAGGGGATGCCCCGTGAGGTGGCCCCAGCCCCAGGCGAAAGCGAAGGACAAGGGGATGGTGGCCAGCACGTTGCCAAGGGCGGCCACGGTCTGGGTGCGGGCGATGGCGGCGACCAGATCCACCTCCGCCGCCATTCCCCCCTTGGCCTCCAGCGTGCGGGCGAGCGCCGAGGCCGTGAGGGCGGGCTGCTTGGAAGCCAGGGCCAGGCCCAGCAAGTGCATCACACCGAAGGAAATCGCATAGTTGGCGGTGTGCGCCAAACCCAGGACCAAGGGCGCCAAGGGCAGCCACATCACGGAGTACTTGACGGCCGCCGTGCCCACCGTGAGCAGGCCGCCGCCGGCCGCGGCCCAGGCCATGTGCTGCCAGCCCCGGCGATCCGAGGCGATGTAGTGTTCCCCTCGCGCCCCCGTGTGCTCCACCACCTTGCGGGCGAGGCGCTTGAGGGAGGATCGGCCCAGGGCCCGGAGGCTCCCCTGGGACGCTGCGCCCAGGATCAGTTCGGCCGCGAGGGGTTGACCCAGAGGCTCTCCGCGATGGAGGGCCAGGAGGGTTTCCAGCCGATCCAGCTGCGCATGGAGGGAGTCCAGGCGGAAGACCAGTTCGGTGCTCACCCCCCGCCGCTCGAGATAGGCGTGGGCCCGGAGTTCCTCGGTCCGGCAGGCGGCCAGGATCTGGCGGAAGTGATCGAGGGAACCCACCTCCGCCGGCTGGGCCGCGTGCTGCCGCACGGCGTGGGGGAGCTCGAAGAAGGCGCTATCCCGATCATTCGCCCCCGGGATCAGATCCAGCAGTTCCCGGGAGAGGCCCAGGGCCGCGGCGCGGTGGGCGAGCAGGCGGGCAGCGTGGACCAGGGCTTCCGGGGTGGGCCTGAGCAGCTCAGGTAGCTGGCCGAGGCCGGCCGGATCCAGTGCCAACAACCACTCGGCGTCGGCCTCGGTCAACTCCAGGCGGTTGAGCAGGCTGTAGAGATCCCCCTCTGAATCCAGGCGGGGGATGAGGCTGTCGAGGAAGCGCTGAAGGCCCTCCGCGAGAAAACTGGGCTGATCGGGGAGCCCCGTTTCCGCGAGAAGGCGGATGGCCGAGGCGTGGGACCAGGCCTCCTGGAGCGCGGCCGCGAAACCGGGATTCGCCTCGAGGAACCGGGCAAGCTGCTGGATCCGGGCGGTGCGGCCCGGGCCCGGGGGAAGCTCCAGGACCCTTCTCAGGGTCCCCTCGAGGGCCGTGGGCCCTTCGAGAGCGCTGAGATCCACGAAGCAATCCATCCCCTCAGAGTGCCACGCCGCCATTGGGGGGTCTCATGCCGGGATCGGGACCCCGGCCAAGGGTCGTAACCACCCCCCGGGGCGCAGGTCCGGGCGGCCCGCTCAGTAGCCCCGGGCTCGATCCACGATGTCGAGGATGGGTTGGCCTTTCGCGAAGCGGGTCAGGTTCCCGCGGATGTCGGGGATGAGGTGGGCCGGCGTGCTGGGGCCGCTGTGGTGGGGGGTCACCGTGACTTTCGGGTGGGCCCAGAGCCAGTGATCCGGAGGCAGGGGCTCCTCGGGGAAGACATCCAGGACGGCGCGCCCCAGGCGGCCTTTGTCGAGGGCGGCCTTCAGCGCGTCCAGATCCACCAGCTCCCCTCGGCCCACGTTGATCAGGGTGAGGTGCGGGTGTCCTTGGGTGAGGAAGGCCCCGTCCACCATGTTGCGGGAGCCCGTGGTGAGGGGGGCGCAGAGCACCAGCAGGCGGGCCTTGGGTAGCAGGGCGGGGGCGTCGGAGGAGGGGAGTACGGGGAAGCCATCCTCCGTGCGGGCCCGGGTCGCGAGCCCCGTCACCTCCATACCCAGCTCCCGGAGCGCCCGGGCGATCACGCGGCCGATGCGCCCGAACCCCAGGACGAGGGCGGATTGCCCCGTCAGGTCCTCGGGGATCAGGCCGGGCTTCCAGGTGGCCGTGGATTGCGCTTCGCCGCAGGCCTCAATGCGCTGGGCCTCATGGAGCAGGTGGCCGCAGACATAGCGCGCCATCCATAGGCCGAAGGAACCATCGGCGCGGGTGATGGGAATCTGGGCGGGCAGCTCCGGGTGGCTCACGAGGTGATCCACGCCGGCTCCGCTGTTCTGGACCCAAGCCAGCTTGGGCATTCGGCCCACGAGCCCCGCCGGAAGTTTCCAGCAGAAGAGCCCTTCGGCCTCGGCGAGCCAAGCTGCATCAGCCTGATCCAGATCCCGGGGATGCCAGCCCCGGATGTCCAGCCGGGGTTCCGCGGCGGCGAGGGTGGGCACCCAATCCATGTGGCGGTGGTGAATGACGGCGAGCTTCCTCATGCCTCGGATCCTCGAGCCCGGAGCCAGATGCAGCAGGCCTCCGTGGTGGCCCTCAGGCGGGTCTCCAGCAGATGGTGGGCCTTCTCCAGGTCCCGGTCCCGGCAGGCCCTGAGGTATTCCAGGAGGGTGGGCAGCCCGTCGGGCAAGGTGCCGAGCACTTGCTTGTAGATGGGGTAATAGCGCTGGGCCCGGCTCACCACGTCCCGGAGCAGATGCAGGAGGTGGGGGCGTTCGGCGGGGGCGTAGAGGCAATCCAGCAAGGTGAGGTGGGCGTCATGGACGTCGTGGGGATCCGTGGCGGCGACCATGCGATCCCGCTGGAGGATGGCTTGGTCCACCAATTCGGGCGGGAGGTTCGGCATGGCGGAACGGAGGGCCAGGGCCTCTAGGACCAGGCGGGTTTCGGTGAGGTCCACCAGCTCTTCGGGGGTCATCCTCCGCACCACGGCGCCGTGGTAGGGCTCGAGGGTGACGAACCCTTCGGATTCCAGCTGGCGCAGGGCTTCGCGGAGCGGGATCGGGCTGAGTCCCAGCTGTTTGGCAAGGGCGACCTGATGGAGGCGCTCGCCCTCTTGAAGGCGTCCCTGCAGGATGGCGGTCTTCAGCTCCTGGGCGGCCTGCTCGGGCAGGGGGCGCAGGTGCTTTCGCGGGCGGGACATCAGGCCTCCACCGGCGCGAAGCTTTCCTTGGCATGGTAGGAGCTGCGCACGAGGGGGCCGCTCTCCACCCGGCGGAAGCCCATTTCCAATCCCTTGCGCCGGTACATGTCGAATTCGGCGGGTTCCACGAACCGCTGCAGCGGAAGGTGCACGTTCGTGGGCGGCAGGTACTGGCCCAGGGTGGCGATGTCCACGGAGGCCTTGCGCCAGTCGGCCATCAGCTCCAGCACCTGCTCCGGCGTTTCGCCGAGGCCCACCATGATGCCGCTCTTGGTGCGCATGGCGGGGGCGTGGGCATCCCGGAAGGCGGCGGCGCGGCCGAGCACCTCCATGCTCTGGTGGTACTCGGCGTCGGGCCGCACGCGCTTGTACAGGTGGGGCACGGTCTCGACATTGTGGTTGAGCACTTCGGGGCGGGCCTCGAGCACGGTATCCAGGGCGCTTTCATTGCCGCGGAAATCGGGGATGAGCACCTCGATGCCGCATCCGGCGTTGAGGCTGCGGATCCACCGGATGGTCTGGGCGAAGTGGGCGGCGCCGCCATCCGGGAGGTCATCCCGGTTCACGGAGGTGACCACGGCGAACTTCAGCTTGAGCGAGGCCACGGCCTCGGCCACGCGCTGGGGTTCCCCCGGATCCAGTTCCCCGGGCTTGCCCTTGCCCACGGAGCAGAAGCCGCAGTGGCGGGTGCAGATCTCGCCCATGAGCATGAAGGTGGCCGTACGGTGCACGCCCCAGCACTCGTTCAGGTTGGGGCAGCGGGCCTCCTCGCAGACCGTCACCAGCTTTTTATCCCGCATCAGGGACTGGACCTCGTCCACGACCTCGGGAGCCGGGATCTTGATCTTGAGCCACTCGGGGCGGGGGCCGGGGAGGACGGGGGGACGGGCCAAAATGGATCCTTACAGCGTTTGCGCCAAAGGGTCATTGTACCGCCGGAAGCCGGTAGAATCAGGGCATGGATACCCTCGAGCCCCAGGATGCCCCCGTGGCTGACATGAACGTGGAAGCCGCCCCTGAAATCCCCCCGACGGCCGCCCCCGAGCACCGCTTCGAGACCCCCAAGGGCTTCGAGAGCAAGTTCCGGAAAATGGACCTGCACCTGAGCGCCTTCGATGGGCCCCTGGATCTGCTGCTCCACCTCATCCGCGAGGCCAAGCTCGACATCCTCGACCTGCCCATGGCGGAGGTCACCCGGCAGTACATGGAATACCTCCACCTCATGGAGGAGCTGAACCTGGAGATCGCCGCGGAGTTCGTGGCCATGGCCGCGCACCTGCTCCAGATCAAGAGCCGCCTCATGCTGCCCCGACCCCCGGCGGACGAAGGGATCGAGGACCCCCGCGAGGAGCTGATCCAGAAGCTGCTGGACTACCAGTCCGTGAAGGAGGCCGCCTCGAAGCTCGCCGCCTGCGAACAGGAACAGGCCAAGGTGGCCTACGTCCGGGGCCTCGATATCAAGGAACACGCCCGGGTGGAGGAGGAGCCGATCCGCGCCACCCTCTTCGATCTGCTGGGTGCCTATCGCGATGCCCTGAAGCGGCTGCTGCCGCCGCCTCCCGTGGAGGTCCGCACGCAGCCCAAGACCATCGAGCAGCGCATCGACGAGCTGATGGCCACCCTGAGGGATCAGGACTGGCACCCCTTCGACGCGCTTTTGGCCCGGGTGGTCAACCGGGATGACGTGGTGCTGACCTTTCTCGCGCTGCTGGAGTTGGTGCGCCTCGGCAAGATCAACCTTTCCCAGGTGGGCGTCTTCGGCGAGATCCGGGTGAAGGCCGCCTGATGCAGGCCTCCGGTGCCTCGGACCCCTCCCTGCGCCAGGCCGTGACCCGGGCCCGGATCCTGGGCCTCATCCTGTGCCTCGCCTGGCCGCTGATCCTCATGGCCATGATCGGGGGCGGCGCCGTGCGGGCCGGCACCCTGCAACCCGTGGGAGCCCTCCGGACCACGGCCTTTGTGCTGATGGGCCTCAGCTTCCTGGCCGGCGGCGCCGTGACCTGGCGGACGAACCGCGTATTGGGAGGATTCCGCCAGATGGCCGAGGCAGAGCGACCCAAAGTGGCTTTTCGGGAGATCTTGCTCTATTCCGCGCTCTTCGAGCTTTCCTGCCTCTACGGGCTCATCTACTGGATGCTCGTGGGGCGGAATGCTTTCCACCACGTACTGACGCTCATGGCGATCACGCCCATCATGTTTTTCCTCTTCGTGCCCGGACTCAACGATTGGGTCCAGGCCTCCGAAGGAATCGGGGAATGACCTCAGGAATGACCCTTTCCACGGACTACCCCCAGGCTTAGCCTTGGGACACCCGAGGTTCCATGCCGGACTCCCCGACGCCCATCGACCCCAACCTGGATCCCCTGGCCACCGTCTCGCTCAAGGCCGGGATGCCCCAGGATCCGTATGGGACCGTCCGCATCACCAACGCCAGCAATTCCCTGGCGGGGCTCGACCTGCCCGGCGCTTCCCCCGTGGCGCGGAGATCCTGGCTCCCCTGGGTGATCGGCGGATTGGCCGCCGCCGCGGTGACGGCCGGCGTCTGGATCTGGAGTACCCGGAGCACGGGGCCCACCCAGGAAGTTGTGACGCTCCCCAGTCCACCTGCCGCGATGGAGACCCTCACCCCCGAAGTACGGGCCCTGGTGAAGGAGGCGGACGGCGGCAATGTCCACGCCATGCGCACCCTTGCCCTCTGGTACTACTACGGCTTGAACGTCTCCAAGGACCGGGAGAAGGGCCTTGAGTGGTACCGCAAGGCCGCCGCCGCCGGCAGCTCCGCGGCCCGCCAGGAACTGGCGCAGATCGAGTCCGGGCAGCGGTAGGCCTATTCGGTGGGGGCGGGGGCCTGCCCCTGCTGCCACGCCAGCACCTTCAGTGCCGCGGCCTTGCCCACCACTTGCACCAGCGCCGCCTCCGTGGCGATGCGCACCTTCAGGGCGGAGCCGAAGGCTTGGAGCAACTTCTTGGCCGTGGCCTCGCCCACGCCGGGGATGGCGGTGAGTTCCGTCTGCAAGGTGCGGGCGGCGCGAAGTTTCCGGTGGTAGGTGATGGCGAAGCGGTGGGCCTCGTCGCGGATGCGCTGGAGGAGCTGCAGCACGGGGCTGCTCTTGGGGATGCGCAGCGGCTCGGAGGAGTTGGGGCGGAACACCAGCTCCTCCTTTTTGGCGAGGCTCGCCCGCTCCAGGTTCTCCAAGCCCAGTTCGCGGAGGGCGTCCTCCGCCGCGTGGAGCTGGCCGAGGCCACCATCGATGAGCACGAGGTCCGGGAAATCGCCACCCTCTTCCTGGATGCGCTTGTAGCGCCGGAACACGGCCTCCCGCATGTTGAAGAAGTCGTCGTTCTGCTGCACGGACATCTTGAAACGGCGGTAGCCCTGCTTGTCGGGCACGCCCTCCTTGAAGCTCACCATGGAAGCCACCACCTCGCGGCCCTGGCCGTGGCTGATGTCGAAGCACTCGATGCGGCGGGGCAGCCGCACGAGACCCAGGAAGGCCTGCAGTCCTTCCAGCACGGCCTCGTTGAGGCGCTGGGGCTCGAACTTGCGCTCCAGGGCGAGGCGGGCGTTCTCCTGCGCCATGGCGAGCAGATCAAATTTCTGCCCCTGCTTGGGAATGAGGAGCGTGGGCTTGGCGCCCCGCATGCCGCCCATCCACTCCCGCAGCAGCTCGGGATCCTCGGGGTCGGCTTCCAAGATGATGCGGCCGGGCACGGCCTCCTTCCCGTAGACGCGCTGTAGCACTTGGCTGAGGAAGGGGCCGTCCACGGTTTCGACTTCCTCGAAGAGGTATTCGTTGCGGCCCATGATCTTGCCTTCGCGCATCACGAGGCGGTGCACGCAGGCGCGGCCATCCAGCACGGCGGCGCCATAGACATCGGTGTCCTCCTGATCCGCGCTGGCGGCCTTCTGTTTGCTGAACCACTGATCCAGCTGCTGCAGGGCGTCCCGGTGCTGGGCCGCCTGCTCGAAGGCGGCGGCTTCGGCGGCCTTCCACATGGCGGCTTCGAGGCGGGCTTTCAGTTCATCCCGCTTGCCTTCGAGGAAGAGCCGCGCCTCCTTGGTCTGCTCGGCGTAGGCTTCCTGGCTCACGGCCCCGATGCAGGGCGCGGTGCAGAGGTGGAGCTGATGCTTGAGGCAGGCCCGGGCCCGCTTGCCATCGATCTCGATATCGCAGTCCCGGAGCTGGAAGAAACGCTGCACCAGCTCCGCCGTGCGGTAGGCCGTGGAGGCGGGGAAGAAGGGGCCGAAGTACCAGGCCTTGTCCTTCCGCACCTTGCGGGTGACGAACACCTTGGGGAAGGGCTCCCGGGTGAGCTTCACGTAGGGGTAGGTCTTGTCGTCCCGCAGGAGGATGTTGTACGGCGGCAGGTGGGCGTTGATGAGGTTGTTCTCGAGGACGAGGGCCTCCAGCTCCGTCTCGCAGACGATGAGTTCCACGTCCCAGATGCGGGCCACGAGGCGGCGGGTCTTGGCATCGTGGTGCTTGTTCTGGAAGTAGGACTTCACCCGGTTGCGGAGCACCTTCGCCTTGCCCACGTAGAGGAGGTTCTCCTCCTTATCCCGATAGAGGTAAACCCCGGGGCGGGTGGGCAAATCTCCCAGCTTGCGCTGGAGGAAGGGCGACTTGTCGGCGTTGGTGCGGGGAGTGGACACGAGGCTCGTATTTATCGGTTCGAGATGCCCGTCCGAGGAGGTGGGGGCGGACCTCCATTCTGGAGGGAAGCGGGCCTCTCCGGGAGGTTTCCCTGTCCGAATACCAGGCCTTCTCTCCAACCGTCGAGGTGTGGGGCGCGAGCATCCTCGGATGCATCACCGGGTTGGCGAAGGCCGGCCTGCCCCGGGAGGAGGCGCTGCGGCTCCTGGCCGAGGGTGGAGTCCCGGAGATCCTTCCCGAGGGCTGGTACCCCCAGCAGCCCTACCTCGACATGTTCAAGGCCCTCGAAGTCCGCCATGGGCAGGATGCCCTGCGGGCGATGGCGCGGCAGGTGCCGGACACATCGAAATTCCCGCCGGGCATCAAGACGCTGGAACAAGCGCTCCAAAGCCTGGACATCGCCTACCAGTTGAACCACCGGGGCGGGCGCATCGGCCACTACGCCTGCGTGCCGCTGGGGCCCCAGGCCCTGGAACTCGTGTGCGAAACCCCCTACGGCTGCACCTTCGATCTGGGAATCCTGGATGCGCTGATCCTGGGCTTCCGCCCTCCTGGCAGCACACCCGTGGCCATCCATGAAGTCGGGACCTCCTGCCGCCGCCGGGGAGGGCAGAGCTGCACCTACCAGATCACCTGGTAGCTCAAGGGCGGGCAGGCCGGCGCCAGATGAAGCCGTCCAGCAGGTAGTGCACGGCCTGGGGCAGGGCCAGCAGGGGAACGAGCCACATCTGGGCCGTGGCGCCCAGGGTCCAGCCCTCCCCGAAGAGCGCGGGGTGATCGTGCCAGATCCCCAAATCCCAAAGCCATTCTTCACCGAAGGCGATACCCAGCAGGAGGACCGCGAAGAGGGCAGGCCCCGCCTTGACCAGCGCGGCCGCGGGCCCCGTGGCCGCGCCTTCCCGGGCACTGCGCTGCCATACCAGCACGGCGTAGGGGATGCCGTGGGGCAGCACGTTGAACGCCGTGAAGGCCCAGTCGCTCTGGAAGATCACGATGCCCAGGTGCCAGCTCAGGGCGGTGGTGAGGATGACGAGGGACTTCCCGGCGCGGAAGGTTCGCTCCCGCACGGCCAGCCACAGTTGCCGAAGCCCATAAGCCAGGAGCAAGCCCGCATAGAGGGGGAAGAGCAGATCCACGCACCAAACCGGGAGGCGCCCGGCGAAATCCCCGGCCATGAACCAGCTGAACGGTCGCGGCAGGTGCGCGTGCCACCAGGCCAGGGGCCAGAGGGTGGCCGCGTAGATCGCGGCGGAATCCAGCCGGCGGTCCCAATCCGAGCTTCGGGCCTCCTCCCGCTGATAGAGGGCCACCCAGCCGGCCTGTTGGCGGATGAAGTGGAAGACGGCGAGGTAGGCCAGCACGCGCCAGAAGGGTAGGGCGCCGAAGCGGTGGACTCCCACCCCCAGCAGGTAGGCGCCCACGGGTACCAGGAGGTAGCGCCAGGGGTGGGCCCTCACCTCCCGGGGATCGAGGTAGGTCCGCAGCCAGGTGGCGTGGACGTGGGCCACGTCCACCCCCACCACGAGCACCAGCCAAACCCCCAGGGGCATGGGGTCCCCCAGGCGCCCCGTGGCCGCCCCCATCGCCACGAAAAGCATTGCCAACAGGAAGCTTCCGCCGAAGGCCAGGAGGTCCATTCGGGCCGAGAACAGCCAGGGCTGGTGGGTCATGGAGCCATGGTGGAACAAATCACGGACTACCGCATCCATTCTGAGTCGGCCCTTGAGCCGCTAGGAGATCCACATGAAGAAGCTGACCGCGTTCGCCGCCGCCCTGCTGATGGGTTCCGCCGCCATGATGGCCGCCATGGACGCCCCCGCCAAGGGCGAGAAGGCCAAGTCCGAGTGCAAGGAAAAGGAGTGCTGCAAGGACAAGGCGGCCTGCAAGGACGCCAAGCAGGTTGACAAGAAGGCCTAAGGGAAACCGCGATGACCAGCCGGGCGGGCGCCTTGGAAATGCCTCTGGGAGGGCCCGCCCTGGCCATGGTTGAATCAGAGTTCCGGAGGCCCATGACCCTCACCTGCGAAGCCCTGGTGGAGGGGCACCTCGATGCCCTGCATGGCTTCGCCCTGGCCTGGACCCGGCAACGGGACGTGGCCGAGGATGCGGTGCAACGCGCCTTCCTGAAGGCCTTCGAGCGCCTTCACCAGCTGAGGGATCCCGGTGCCGTCCGGGGTTGGCTGCTCACGATCCTGCGCAACGAGATCACCGCGGAGTTCCGCTCCCGGGCCCGCATCGTGGCCCTGGAGGGCGGCGAGTGGGATGAACTGCCGGGGGAGGAGCCCGAAGAACCGGGCCTGGATCCCGCCCTCCTGGAAGGGTTGCCCGGGGCCCTGGCGCAGCTTCCCGAGAACGCCCGGGAGATCCTGCTCCTCCGCTACCAGCAGGAACTCAGCTACGACGACATCATGCAGGTGCTCGACCTTCCCCTGGGGACGGTCCAGAGCCGCCTGCACCGGGCCAAGCTGGCCCTGAAGACCCTTCTGGAACCCCAGTTCCAGTCGCTGAAGGGAGGCGTCGCATGACCGCACCCCGAAAGCTCGACGATGCCCTCCGCGAGGCCCTCCGCGGTGAGGCGGCCCCGGCCGACCTCCGCAAGCGATTGCTCACGGAAGCCCGCAAGCGGGATGAGGGCCGCGGGTTCTCCTTCCGGCCGCTCCTCGTGGCCGCGGCCATGCTCGTGACGGTGACCACGGGCGTTTTCGTGGGCCGTGCCCTGCAGTCGGGACCGCCGGTGGCCGCGGCCGCGCTGCCAGGGCTTCTACAGGCCACCTCCCGGAATTTCCGCAGCGTCCAGGGGCTCGATTTCGCCGGGCGGGATTGCGCCGACAAGGCCTGCGGCATGTGGGCCCTCTCCAAGGTCGGGTTCACCGCGCCAGTGCCCTCCTGCGTGAGCGAGGGGGGGATGGCGGGGGGGCGTTCCTGCGCCGTGGAGGGCCGCAAGGTGGCTCACTACGCTTTCCATGATGGGCGCGCGCTCTATGTGTTCTCGGGGCCCCTCGAAGGTTGTGGAACCACCCCGGGCGCGGCCCAACCCGTGGAGGGCCACCTCCTGGCCCGGGCTTGGAACGAGGGCGGGCGCGGCTACGTGCTTCTGGAACCCGAGCGGTAAAGGGCATTAACTTCCCGTGCAGCCCGCAGGCCGTGGTCAAAGGCCTCCTCGAAGAGGGCGAGGCCGCTGAGCTCCGTGTGAGCGAAGTGGATGGGGCCGAAGGGCTGGCGGGCCCGGACGAGGGCCTCGCTCCAGCAGAAGCCCGGCCGGGGGCGCACCATGGCGTGGCCCCAGCGGGCCACATCGACGCGGGCCACGAGCTCGCGGATTTCGGGATGGGCCCGTTCCAGATCGGCCAAGGCCATCTCGGCACAGGCCGGGGCATCCATGGCCAACAGCCTTGCCCGCTCGGCCTTCTCCTCGCCCGTGAAGGGGTGGTACCAGGTCCACACGGTGGGGCCCGCATCCAGGCCCCGCTGGTGGGTGGCCACCACATAGCCCAGGGAGGGCGAATCCCTGATCACGTTGTCCCAGGCCATGGGGAAACCCACCTCCCGGGGCCGTTTGCGGAGCGTGAGGTTCACCACGAGCCAGGGGCTCCGATGGAAGGCCTCCAGGGACGAGCCCCGATCCGCTTTCAGGCCTTCGACCACGGCTCCTGCCAGGTGCAGGGGGCCCGCGAAGATGGCGCGCCGGGCCCTGAACCCGAGCATGCGCCCCGTGGCCACTTCCAGCACGCGGGCTTCCACCCCGGTGGAAGTGGTCCTCAGGGAAGCCACCGCGTGCCCCGTGCGCAGCCGGTGGCCAGCCTGACGGGCGAGGTGCTCCACCAGGAACCCGTTCCCGTTGGGCCAGGTGAGGATGGGCCGGCTGCGGTCATGGGGCCCCTGCTGCCGGGCGGCGAAGTAGAAGAGGCCCGCCCAGGCCGAGGTTTCATCCAGCCGCAACCCGTAGTCATCCCGGCAGGCGTAGTCGAGCATCCAGCGCAGCCGGGGGCTCGTGAGGCCGTGGCCGTTGCACCAATCCGCCAAGGTGACCCCATCCAGGGCCCGCACTTCGGGGGCATCGCTCCCGCGGGAGCGGGGCAGGCCGAAGGCGGGTCGGCCCTTCCCATCCCTCCAGGCGGCGAGGCGGTCGACCTCGGCCTGGAAGCGCTTGAGCTGCCTCAGATCCTCACCATTGGCACCCGCGTGGAAATAGAGACCTTCCCACCACTGCCCACCGGCGAAGATGCGCTCTTCCGGTTCCCGCACGAGCATGTGCTCGGCATAGCGGGGTTCGCCGTCGGGGCCGAAGGATTCGATGGCGCCGGTCTCCCCGAGGAGTTCCACCAGGTCGGCGTGCTCCCGGGGCGGGGCGGGCAGATAGTGGGCCCCGAGGGGGTGGGGGCTGATGCCGTTGCGGCTGCCCCGGGCGGTTCCGCCAGCGGCCGGCTCGAGTTCCAGGATGAGGTGCTCCCGGAGGCCCAGCCGATCCAGCTGCCAGGCGGCGGAGAGCCCCGCGATGCCGCCGCCGACGATCAGGATGGGAACGTCCTCCCAGCGATCGGGCTCCGGGAGGCCGCCCTGGCGGAGCCGGTGGCCGGTGGCCATGTCGGGGGCGATGAGGGAGGCCTCGAAGCCCGGACGCCGCCGGCAGGCGACCGATGCGGCTGCGGACAGTGCGAGGAAGGTACGGCGCTTCATGCGGCCATCACCGTTCATCACTGTTCATCACTGGTTTTCTTTTCTGGCCGCTCTGATGTCGGGCGAAGCGAATAGAGCCCGCCAAATAAAAAAATGGCCAGTGATGAACAGTGATGAACGGTGATGAAAGCCCGCAAGGGTGGGGATTCAGTGGATACAGGGCGGCCCGGCTCATGACCACCGCTTCCACTCCCGCGTGTACGCCTGCACCAGCACTTGGTTGTCCAGGCGGTTGACCTCGGCGGGCACCCGGCTCATGTCGGCGGGGAACGCGAACATGGCCATCATGGCCTCGTCGGTGAGGTGGCGAAGGCCGGGCAGCGTATGGGCGGGCACCTCGAAATCGCCGGGGCTGGCCAACATGTAGCCCCACACGCCGAAGGAGGGCACGGCCAGGTGGTAGGGGCGCACCTTGAAACCGCTGGCTTCCAGGGTGGTGGCCACGCACCAGTAGCTCTGGCGGGCCATGAGGGGGCTCGTGCTCTGGACGGCGATGATCCCGTCGGCCTTCAGGCGCCCCTTGAGCAGCTTGTAGAAGCGAGTCGTGTAGAGCTTCCCCAGGGCGAAGCTGTTGGGATCCGGGAAATCCACCAGGGCCACGTCGAAGGGCTCGCTCTGCTCCTCGGTGAGCCACACGAAGGCATCGGCGTTGACGACCTTCACCCGGGGATCATCCAGGGCCCCGCCGTTGAGCTGGCGGAGGAGGGGCTGATGGCGGGCCATGGAGGTCATCTCGGGATCCAGGTCCACCAGCACCACTTCCCTGACCTCCGGATGCTTGAGCACCTCCCTCACCGCGAGGCCATCCCCCCCGCCGCAGACGAGCACGCGCCGGGCCCGGGGCCGGGCCGCAAGGGCGGGGTGCACGAGGGCCTCGTGGTACCGGTACTCATCCGCCGAGGAGAATTGCAGATTCCCGTTGAGGAAGAGCTGGAAACTGCCGCGGCCGCGCGTGAGCACGATGCGCTGGTAGGGACTCTCCTTGGCGTAAACGATCTCGTCGGCGAAGACCTCCTCCTCCACGGCCAGGGTGAACCGCTTGGCCTCGAAGACACCGAAGAGGAGCAGGGCGCAGACCATCACGCCTTTCAGCCGGAGCCAGAAGGTCTCGCCGATCTGGGTGCGGAGCAGCCAGGTCCCCCACAGGCCCACGATGCCGTTCAGCAACCCGAAGAGGAGGGAGGTCCGCACGAGCCCCAGCTTGGGCATGAGCAGCAGCGGGAAGAGGAGGCTGGCGAAGAGGGCCCCGATGTAATCCAGCGTGAGGACGTGCGCCACGAGGTCCTTGAAGCGCACCTGGTCCTTCAGGATCCGCATGAGGATGGGGATCTCCAGGCCCACCAAGGTGCCCACGGCGATCACCTCCCCGTAGAGCAGGGGGCGGAAGGTGTGGGTCCGCGCGAAGGCCAGGAAGAGGATCGGCGCGGAGGTACCGCCCACCAGGGCCACGGCCAGCTCGATCTCCACGAAGCGCCGCGCCAGGTTGCGATGCACGTATTTGCTGAGCCAGCTGCCCAGCCCCATGGCCGAGAGGTACACGCCGATGACGGTGCTGAACTGCAGCACGCTATCGCCCAGCAGGTAGCTGCTCAGGGTGCCCGCCACGAGCTCGTAGATGAGCCCGCATGCGGCGATGAGCAGCACGCTCAGGAAGAGCGGAGTGGCTTTGAGGTTGGAAGCTGGAGGCTGGAGGCCGGAGGGTGCGCCCCCTGGATCATCAGCCATGAATGGCCGCGGCAAGGATGATGGCGATGCTGAGGAATACCGCCCCGATGAGGATGGCGAGGCTGATGTTGTGGTCTTCCTCGATCTCCTTCCGGATGGAGAAGGGGGTGAGCTTCTCGATCAGCAGCCACATGAGCCCGAAGAGCAGGACTCCCAGGCCGGCGAAGACCACCGCCGACTTGACGTGGGCGATCAGATCATAATTGTTCATCACTTGCCTCCTCTGAAGCCGTTGTTATGAAGGAAGGTCCGCCAGGCTCCGGGCGTCTGGCGCACGTTGGGGGGCAGCTCCATGCGTCGACGGGGGCCGAAGTATTCCCTTCCGAAGAAGGCATTGGAACCGGCCAGGCCGAAGCCGCCGAGCAGGAAGAGGGCGTAGAGGGCGCGCATCAGTCATCCGATCCGGAAGAATCCGAGGAGGAGGTGCCGTACATGCTTTCCTGCCATCGGCGGCCCTCGAAGGCCATCACCTTGAAGAGGAGGATCGCGGGGCCCAGGAGGATGGCGAGCAGGGCGAGCCCGATGTAGGGCAGATGCATGACCCCGCTGCGCAGTTCCATGCGGATGGTGCGCACGGGGGGCGTCGGTCCATCCCACTGTGGGGCGAGCCGCAGCATGTA
The DNA here is from genome assembly GCA_016192145.1 of Acidobacteriota bacterium. Taxonomy (GTDB): domain Bacteria; phylum Acidobacteriota; class Holophagae; order Holophagales; family Holophagaceae; genus JAFDVN01. The sequence goes on from JACPUT010000018.1 coordinate 267,150, forward strand.
GCGGCCTTCGGGGAGGGCGGAGAGGTAGACGGTCTCCTTCTGCTTGCCCTCACTCCAGCTCTCTCCGTCGTCCACGCCGTGGTAGTAGCTGGAAGCGACTTCGAAGGCCTCCACGAGGCCCGTCTGCTCGTTGATGAGGGCTCCTTCGATGCCGATCCACTGGTTGTTCACCGGGGAGGCCAGCGTGAAGGCCAGATTCTTCCGGCCTTCCTTGATGTCCAGCGGGCCCACGACGAGGACCGGTTCCTGGCCCTCGGGGGAAGGGGCGGCGGGAAGGGAGGGCGCGCGGGATGCGCGGCCGGTCCCGGGAGCTGGAGGCATCCCCGGTCGCTTGAGCTGCGGGAAGGCCTCCTCCAGATTCAGTTCCTGGCCCCACACGAGGGCGTTCTTGTGGGTGAGGCTCTGCACCATCAGCAGGCCCAGCAGGCCCGCAAGGGCCACGGCCATCCAGGTGCCGATCTCCCGCAGCCGCCCCTTGTGGGGATTGGGCTGGAAGGAGCCCACGCCCCGGGGCGAGGGCAGCGGGTCCTTCAATCCGAAGGCCGCCTGGATTTCAGAGGGCTCGAGGTAGGTGCTGAGGGTCCAGTTCGCCTCGGAGCCACCGCCCTTGTGCTTCTGCACTTCCAGGCTGAGGCTCGTGGGCGCCGACACCCACTCGGCGATGTCGGCCTGCTCGCCCAATTCCACCTTCCATGGGAACTCGCCCCAGACGCCCCGCACCGCGGCGGTGACATCCTGGAAGCGGCGGTAGGAGCCATCCTTCCAGGTGAAGCTGCGGGATTGGGCACTCCCCGCGGTCGGCGCATCGCCGATGCCGATGGCTTCGGCGAGACTCCAGTGGCCTTCGCTCTCCACGAGCCAGAGGTGGCCGTGGGCCTTGGTGAGCAGCAGGTACTCGCCCCAGGGATAGTCCACGCCATCCACGGAACAGGAGCGCACCATGTGCCCCGCGCAGACCACCTTTCGGCCCCGCAGGGTGCCCTCCTGGCCCAGGGGGATCCGCATGTTGGGATGGGGTTGCTTGAGGCTGTGGAGGAAGGTGAGCTTGCCGCCCGCGCAGTCGAGCAGGGCGTTGCAGCTGGGGCAGGCCACGCGGGCGGTTTCATCGGGAGCCCGGAGCTTGAGCGGGCCCGCGCAGTTGGGGCAGTTGAGGGCCAGATCGCGGCGGGTGGCAGCGGGGGGGGGCGCATCCACTCCGTGGAGGTGGAGGTCCGCGAAGGGGACATCCCGGCCCAGGTAGAGCAGGGGGGGCTGCTCCGAGTAGTCGAGGGTGGCGAAGGCGCCGTTGGGCCCGCCCAGATCCGCGAAGCGGAAGGATTCCTGGAGGGATACCCGCCAGGGGATCTCCCCCTCGGCCCCGGCCACGCGGGCTTCACTGGCTTCCTGGATGGCGAAGCGTCCCTGTTCTCCCAGATCCACCTGCTGCCCGGGCTGCAGGGCCTCGTAGGCGGGCACGGGCGCCTTGGTGGCCGTGGGGAAGGTGAGCAGGAAGCGGCCCTGGGCTTCGGCGAGCCAGCCCCAGCGGCCATCTTCGAGGGCGAGGTACCACTCGTCCCACACGCCGCCGAGGGGATGGGCCATCTGGATGCGCCCGGCCACGCTGAAAGCCCGCCCCGCGAAGCGGCCCGTGGCGCCGACGGCGAGGGGAGAGCCTGTTTCGAGCAGGGCCGCGACCTTCCCGATCAATTGGGGGTCGCGATCCGTGCGGGCGCACAGGGAACCGCAGGCCTTGCAGACGGAGACCATCGTGCCCGGCCGGAAGGCGAGGGGGGAGGCGCAGGAGGGGCAGTTGGAGGCCATGGTTGGGGCGATTATGACCCAAGGAGGGGCAGGGCCCGAGCCAATCCTTCCCGCCAGGTTCCGGGCGGCGTGAGGAGGCTCAGCACGAGGTAGCCTCGGCTGGGGAGGTCGAAGAAGTGACCCGGGTGCACGGCCACGCCCGCGTCCAGCAGGCGGAGAGCGATGGCTTCGTCCTCCTCGATGGCCGGAAGGCGGAGGAGGACGGACCAGCCCCCCTCCACGGGGAGGCGGGAGAGGTGTGGATGGTCCTTCAGTCGCCGATCCAATTCCGTGAGGTTGGCCTTGAGGCGGTCCAGGGCCTGGGCCTGGAGGGCGGGGGCCAACGCGAGCAGGGCGGGCAGCGCCAGGGCGGCGGGGGCGCTGACGCTGAGGTACTGGTCGGCGATGAGTTCGAGCGCTTCCCGGCGGGCCGCGAGGTTGGGCCCGAGCAGGAGGGTCCAGCCCACTTTGAGCTGGGGCAGGAGGGCCACCTTGGAGAGGCCGGAGAGGACGTAGGTTTCGCAAGGAGGACTCCCGCCCGCCAGCGCGGTGGGCAGGGCCTCGGGTCCCGGTTCCAGGAGGTAATCGGAGAAGACCTCGTCGAGGATCAGGGCCAGGTTCCGGCGGGCGCAGATGTCGCAGAGGGCGGCCCATTCGGATCCTTCCAGGCAGGCCCCGGTGGGGTTGTTGGGGCTCACGACGATGACGGCGCGGGTTCGGGCCGTCACGGCGGCTTCCAGGGCGCCGAGGTCCAGGTGCCAGCGGTCGGTGAGGAAGGAGGGGACGGGGCGGGCCTTCAGGCCCTCCAGGGCGGCCAGGTGATCGAAGAGGGGGTAGCTGGGGCTCGGCACGAGCAGCTCATCCCCGGGCTCCGTGAGCAGCTTGAAGAGCCAGCCGTAGGCTTCGCTGGTGGAGGCGCTGAGGATCACGGCTTCGGGCTCGACGCCATGGAGCGCGCCCACGGCCTCCCGGGCGCTGCGCGGGCCCGCGGCCTCGGGCAGGTAGGTGATCACGGCGGGGTGGGCGAGGGCCTCGAGGATGGCGGCGGTGGGATAGTCGAATCCCGCCCGGGTGGGGTTGCTGAGGGTGAGATCCAGGATCGTCGCGCCTTCGGCGCTCAGGGCCGCCCGTCGATGGGCCAGGGCGTTGGGTTGGCCGTTCTGGAGGCGCATTCTTCAACTATCGCACCCTGCGCCGCAGGGTGCGCCCCCTCGCTTCGCTCTGGGAGGTGGAGCCTCCCAACGCCCGCATCGGGGGGCCGGGGGCGTGGGGGCACCCCCTGACAAGCGCAGGCCATGGACCCATCATGGGGATCCAACTTCCCAAGGAGGTTCCCATGGCCACCCATCCTCGCGTCGCCGTCTTGCTTGCCGGGTGCGGACACCTGGATGGCTCCGAGATCCGCGAGGCCGTGTTGGCCCTGCTGGCGCTGGATCAGCATGGCGTATCCACGCAATGCATCGCCCCTAATGCCGACCAGCATCACGTGGTGGATCACCTCACCGGCCAGGAACTGGTTGGGCAGCGGCGGAACATGATGGCCGAGGCGGCCCGCATCGCCCGGGGCGAAGTGCTGGACCTGGCCAAGGCCCGGGTGGGAGATTTCGATGCCCTGGTGATTCCCGGCGGGTTCGGCGTGGCGAAGAACCTCTGCGATTTCGCATTCAAGGGAGCGAAGGCGGAGGTCAGGCCGGATGTGGCCGCCTTCCTGAAGGCCTTCCTCGACGCAGGCAAGCCCGTGGGGGCCATCTGCATCGCTCCCGCGCTCCTCGCCCTCGCCCTGGCCGGGCAGGGGCGGAAGGGGACGATGACCATCGGGAACGATGCCGGCGCCGCGAACGCCATCGAAACCCTCGGCAGCCGCCATGAACGCCATGACACCCCGCGTGAGATCGCCGTGGATGAGTCCCTGAACCTCGTGACCACGCCGGCTTACATGTTCGGCGAGGCCCGGGTCTCCGACATCTTCACGGGCATCGATCGGGCCATGGCGGAGGTGGTGCGCCGGGTGAGGGTCCCTGCAGGGACTTGAGGCCCCTAAGTGCCGAGCGCCCTGGATAGCGCGGCCCTTAGATCCGACATCCGGTAGGGCTTGGGAAGGAAGGTCCCCGGGCCCCCCAGATCCAGCTTGTCGGCCTGCTCCGAATACCCGCTGGAGAGGATCACGGGCATCCGGGGCCAGCGCTGGCGGATGTGTCCGAGGGTTTCGTGGCCATCCATGCGGGGCATGGTGAGGTCGAGCAGGATGAGGTCGCAGGCGCCATCCAGATCCTGAAGGCGGTCCAGAGCCTCCCGCCCATCCTGGGCCTCCTCCACCACGAACCCGAGGTGCTGGAGCAGGGAGCCGGCGCTGCACCGCACGGAAGCTTCGTCGTCCACGATGAGAACGCGGCCACGGTAGGTGGCGGGAGTGGCGAGGGCGGGTGGAGGCGCCTGAGCGACGCGGTCCGCCGGGAGCGGGCTGAGCCACACGCAGAACGTCGTGCCTTCTCCGAGGGCGGTCTCGATGGATAAGCCCGCCTTGTGCCCGTTCAAGATGCCCATGAGGGCGGATAGCCCGAGCCCCCGGCCCGTGGTCTTCGTGGTGAAAAAGGGATCGAAGATCCGGGCTTTCACCTCGGGGGACATCCCGGATCCGGAATCCTGAACCTCGATGCAGAGGTACTCGCCATCGGGCAGCTGATTGCCCACGGCGAAACGAGTCCGCTGCGCGGAATCCAGGCGGCGCCGCTCGGTGCGGATCCGGATGGAGCCATTCTGATCGCCGATGGATTCGGCGGCATTGGTGACGAGGTTCATCACCACCTGCTGAAGCTGGACGGGGTCCCCCTGCACCCGTTGGGGGAGGGGATCCAGATCCAGGTTGAGCTGGACGCGTTTGGGGATGCCGACGGAGAGCAAGTGGGTCATCTCCCGCACCATGTGGTTCACGTCGACCTGCTCCTGCCGGAAGCGCCCCTTGCCGCTGTAGGCGAGCATCTGTCTCGCCAGGTCCGCGGCGCGCTGGATCACCGCCTCCATGTCGGAGAGGTAGGTCGAGGAGGAACTGCCTTCCGGGAGGTGGAGCTGGGCCAGCCCCAGATTCCCCAGCAGGGAGGTCAGGAGGTTGTTGAAATCGTGGGCGATACCTCCCGCGAGCAGCCCCAGGCTCTCCAGTTTTTGGCTCTGGCGCAGGGCTTCCTGTTCCCGGGCCCGGTCGGTGATATCCGTCAGGGCCACGAGGATGGCCCGCTCGCCAAGGTAGTCGGGCATTCCCGCGGAGAGCAGCACTTGCCGCCGCTCGCCGTGGACGACCATCTCCAGGTCGAAGTCCTCCACGTGGTTCTGTCGGCTGAGGGCGCCCAGGAGCCGCTCCCGATCCTCGGGATGGGCGAAGAAATCCACGGTCCGGCGATGCTCCACTTCCTGCGGTGTGAGGCGGAACATGCGGTACGCGGCTTCGTTGGCCCGGAGGATCGTGCCGTCCGAAGGGCGGCTGAGGACCATGGCCGCGGGGTTCAGATCGAAGAGCGCCCTGAAGGAACGCTCGCTCCGGGCTTGCCGCTCCTGGGCTTCCTTCTGCTCGGTGATGTCCTGGAGCACGCCCTTGAGCGCGACCACGGTCTCTCCCGCCATCAGGGCCCGGATGGTGCTGTGGAAGACCCGGATGGTGCCATCGGGAAGGCGGGTGGTGACGTTGGATTCCTGCTCGCCGCCAACTCGGATCAGGTGGTCCAGGAGGCTCTGGAATCCTTGGGTTCCATCTGGATCGAAAAACCGGGCCCCTTCCTCCGGGCTCATGGGGCCGAGCTCCCGCGGGCGCCCGAGGAGGCGATAGAGGGTATCGGACCATCGGACCACGCCGGAGGAGAGGTCGAGCGTCCAGCTCCCGATCCGGCCCAGGGCCTGGGCTTCATCCAGATCCTGGGCGGCCTGGCGGAGTCGTTCCTCGAATTCCTTCTGGTCGGTGATGTCCTGCGCAACCCCGTAGAGGCCGATCACCTTGCCATCCGAGACGACGGGATGGATCTGCCCCCTGTGCCAACGGACTTTCCCTTCGCGGGTGAGGGCCCGCAAATCGAAGCCCGTGTTGGGCGTCCCGGCCATGGCCCGCTGAATCCGGCTGACATGGGCTTCCCGGTCCTCGGAGTGGAGGCCTGCGACGTAGGATTCAAAGGAAGGCGGGCCGAGGGCGGGATCCCGATCGAAGATTTCGAAGATGGTGTCGGACCAAGTGATCTGCTGGCTGGCGAAGTCGAAACTCCAATGACCCAGCTTGCCCAGGCGGTGGGCCTCCTTGAGTTTGGCTTCGCTGAGCCGGAGGGCCTCCTGGGTCTGGTGCCTCACGCGCATGTCCCGGGTGATCACCGAGAACACGGTCCGGTTGCCGAGCTTCAGGGCCGCGGCGGCGACTTCCACGGGGATGATGGAGCCATCCTTGCCCCGGTATTGCCGCTCCCCCAGGGCGTGGGAGCCCTTGGCGATGGTGGCCTGGATATTGGCTTGGATGCTCGCGGGATCGTTGGCGATGATGTCGTAGATGGAGCGTTTGGCCAGCTCGCCGGGTGGGTACCCGAGGAGGGTGTGCATGGCGTTGTTGGCTTCGAGGATTTCCCCTGAATCCGCATCGAAGTAGTAAATGCCATCCCCGGATTGCTGCACCAGCGCGCGGTGGCGAAGCTCCTCCGCCCGGAGGAGCTCGTCCCGGTGGGTGATCCGGATGGCCAGAGAGGCGATGTCCGTGAAGCGGTGGAGCAGCGCCAAGTCCGCCGGGGCGAAGGGCCCGGGCTCGGGATGGTAGATGGCGAAGGCACCCAGGGGGCGGCCCGTGGGATCCAGGATCGGAACCGAGGCGCAGGCCTTCAATCCGAAGGTCAGCGCCGCGGCCCGATAGTCCTCCCAGAGGGGATCCTGCGCGATGTCCTCCACCACCACGGCCCGGCGCCGGTGGATGGCCGTGCCGCAGGAACCGGCCTTGGGGCCGATGGGCGACCCATCGATCAGGGCGATATACCCGTGCGGTAGGTTCGGTCCCGCGCCGTGCCGGATGCGTTTCGACTCCTCGTCGAGCAGGAGGACGGAGCAATGGCCCTCCTCCAGCAATTCCTCCAACGTGAGGCAGAGATCCTCGAGGAAGCGGGCCAGCGGGGTGCCGCAAGCGAGCCGTTCGAGGGTATTGCGAAGGGCCTCCACCTCGGCCTTGAGGCGGTGGTCGGAGTTGAAGCCCATGGGGGGTCGCATTCTTCAATACTCCTCGGGCGCGGACGGCACGGCCCAAGTCCTGCACGCCCGGCGGAGGGGAGGATGCACCAGTCGGCTGGCGGCCAGCAGGCGGGCTTCCGGCGCCAGCGCCTTGATCCAGGGGGCCCCGTGGCCCAACACCAGATCCTCCTGGCCTGCCACCAATGCGAGATCCAGCGCGATCAGCGCTTGGATCGACACCGGCTCGGCATCCAGCCATGGGGAGGCGGCCAGGGCCTCGAAATGGACGGCGTGAATCGGGGGCTGGATGAGGGCGACCAGCTGATCCATGGAGAGCCTTGGATGACAGAGGAAGGCCGCGAGCACCCCTTCATCCCGGACCCGCCAGACCAGGTGCCAGATCTGGCGAGGCGCCAGGGGGGCCAGGCTTTTGCGCTCGCCCATGGTCAGCCCTTGCCAGAGGTTCTGGAGCTTTTCCACGGCTAGGGCCCGGGCCTGGGGATGGGCGGCGGGATCCTGAGCGATGGCCGCCAGGGCCCGCCAGGGGAGCCGGCCCATGAGGGAGGCCCGCAGGTGGGCGGATGCCCTGGGGTGCTGGGCGATCCAGCGCAGGAGCAGAGGCCGCTTCCGCAGCTCGGGAATGGCCGCGGCCTCCTCCAGCCAGCCGCGGGGCGGATCCGCTTTCCTGAGGAGGCGGAGAAAGTGCGGCCAGGAAGCCGCTGGGGGAAGGGCCCATTCCATACCGACACTTTAGCGATAGAGGGCGTGGCTGATGGCCTCATGCTGGAGGCGTGAGCCACACCTTCTCGATCCTCGGTCGCGGCAGAGCCGGACGCGCACTCGCTGCGGCATGGGGGGAGCAAGTGGCCCTACTGCCTCATGATGCGAGGCCGGAGGGGTTCGTGGTGCTGGCCGTGCCCGATCGGGCCATTCCCGATCTGGCCCTGGCCTTCCCGGGCCGATGCGCGCATTTGAGCGGAAGCCTCCACCTGCCGGAGGTTCCCGGATTGCACCCCCTCACGAGCTTCAATGGCGAGGTGGAGAACTGGGAGGGAACGCCGCTGGCCCTGGATGGCCAGCCTCCGGTTTGGCTCACGGCGGCGTTCATGGAACTGGGCTTCCTGCCCTTCCCGCTGGATCCCCGACTCAAAGCGCTCTACCACGCCTGCGCGGTGCTGACTTCCGGCCACGCGGCCACCCTCTGGCTGGGGGCCCAGGCCCTGTTGGCCGCGCGGGGGGTAACCCTGCCGGGCCGGGGCTTCCTCCCGTTGGCCGAGGCCACCTTGCGCAACGTGGAATCCCGGGGCGAGGCCGGGCGCACGGGCCCCTTCGTCCGCGGGGATGGGGAGACCATCTTTTCCGACGCCGCGGCGCTTCCCCCGGAATGGCGGGAGATCTTCCTCAAACTGGGGGCCCTGTGAGCTTCAAGCCGCCCCTGCCGCTGAGGGCCTGGACGCCCCCCGAGTGGGCCGACGCCGCGCTCAAGGATCCGGAGGGTCTGCTCTCGGATCACGCCCACAACGAGAAGAAAGCCACCCTCACGGCGCTCTCCCTCGTCCACGCGTTCTCCGATGACAACCGCCCGGCGATCCTCCTGAGCCGCCTGGCGGAAGAGGAGGCCCAGCACTTCCGCCGGGTGCTGGAAGCCCTGGAAGCCTTTGGGTGGAAGCTGCGCCCCGACCGGGGCAATCGCCATGCCCAGGCTCTGCTGGCGGCCAAGGACAGGGATCGGGGCGCGGATCCGCTGCTGGACCGCCTCCTCATCGGCAGCCTCATCGAAGCCCGCAGCTGCGAGCGCCTGTGGCTCATCGAGCAGGCCGCCCAGGGCCATGCGGAGTTAGCCAACCCCCAGTGGTTGGCATTTTTGCTGGAGCTGGAGCGATGTGAGGCCGGCCATGCCTTGACCTACCTCCGCCTGGCCCAGGAACGCTTTCCAGATGCCGACTCGCGCATGGATTGGTGGCTGGATCGGGAGGCCGAGGTGGTCGCGGGCCTGGCCTGGAGATCAGCCGTCCACTAGGTAGAACGGGAATCATCCCCATTCCCTGTAACATGGGTGTTACGCCACCCCCCTGCGAGTTCAAAGAATGGCCAGCTACAGCCCCCACAATCCCCATGAGATGACCCCCGTATTCAGCCCGGAGGCCCTGTGGGTCCACGACGGCCTGGGTTTCCGCGAGGCGCTGGATCGCCTGGCCAAGGGGGGCGACCTCAAGGCGACGCTGCTGTTGGTGGCCTTGACGCACTTCGCTTCCCGGGGCTACGACGGAGTTCAGGTGCGGGAGGTGGCGGAGGAGGCCGGGGTTTCCAAGCCCACCCTCTACTATCACTTCGGCAGTAAGGAGGGCCTTTTCCGCCAGCTCTGCCTCGTGGCCCACTCCGTGCTCGAGCACCGCATGGAAGCCGTGGTGGCCCAGGTCCTCGCAGAGGAGTTGAAGGGCGCTGAAAGCATCGAATCGGCGGCCTTCCGCATCGCCCGGGGCTATGTGGATCTCTTGATGGAGACCCCTGAATTCACGGGCTTCGTCCTGCGGTCCATCGCGGTGCCCAGCCCCGATAGCGGGTTCCGGGACCTCATGCCCCTCGTGGAGCGCACCATCGCCCCCGTGGGCCGGTTCATCCACCAGGCCTACGGCATCGGTTTCGAGCAGGCCCGCAAGGAGATGATGATCTTCACGGGCATCTTCGGAGCCCTGATGGAGGAGCGCATCCGCCACCCCGAATATGGCATCGACGACGCCGAGCTCCGCTGGGCCGTGCGCCGGTGGCTGCGGGGCCTCCAGGGCTGAATCCGACCGTGGGTCAAAAGGAGCCGTGGGCTTGCGCAAGACGCTCAGCATCGTTCTAGCATCGCTTCTGGGAGGGCTCGCCATGGCTCAGACCAACAAGGCCGCCGCCATCGAAGCCGTCATCCGGCCCCTCGACCTCGCCCAGCATCAGCTGGAAGTGGAACTGCGCCTGCCGCCGCAGGCCACGGCCAAGGCCGGAGCCATCGAGCTGCCCGCCTGGACGCCCGGTTCCTACCTGATCCGGGATTACGCCCGGCTCGTGGATCGGGTCCGGATCGTGCGCGGCACTCTCGAAGAAACCATCCACGAGAAGCTGGACAAGCAGCGATGGCCCCTGCCGGCCTCCAAGGATGGGTTGGTGCTGCGCTACCGGGTGTACGGCAACGAACTCACGGTGCGAACGAACCACATCGATCCCACCCATGCCCAGGTGATCCCCGCGGCCACGTTCATGGTGCCGGAAGGCCAGAAGGGGAGGCCCTGGGAGGTCCGCTTCGAGGGCTTCCCCAAGGGCTGGTCCGTGGCCACGGGGCTGAATTCTAAGCAGGGCGCGTTCCGGGCGTTGGATTTCGACGAGCTCGTGGATAGCCCCTTCGAGGTGGGCCCGTTCCGCCTCCATGCCTTCGAGCTGGAGGGCGCGCGGTTCGAACTGGCGCTCAGCGGCTCCCACAATGGGGACGAGGCCCGGATGGTGGCTGGCGCCAAGGCCATCGTGGCCGAAGCGGGCAAGCTCTTCGGCGGGTTCCCCTTCGAGCGCTACGTCTTCTTCATCACTTTCACCCCCAAGGGTGGTGGCGGCCTGGAGCACAAGACGAGCACCAGCCTGCTCAGCGACTCCTTCCGGTTCGAGAAGGCGGAGGGCTACTACGGCCTCTTCAACCTCATGGCCCACGAGTTCTTCCACGTCTGGAACGTGAAGGGTATGCACGATCCCGTGCTGGGCCCCTTCAACTACGACCAGGAGAACTACACGCGGCTCCTCTGGTTCCACGAGGGGTTCACCAGCTACATGGAACACGCCCTCGTGCTGCGCGCCGGCGTGGTGCCCTGGAGCCATGTCTCCAAGTCCCTGGCCACCGAGTGGACGAACCAGATCCAGCGCGCGGGCTGGTCGGAGCAGTCCCTGGAGGAGAGCAGCTTCGATACCTGGATCCGCCAGTACAAGCCGCATGAGTTCACCCCCAACAGCACCGTGGGCTACTACGACAAGGGCGAGGTGGTGGGTTGGCTGATGGATGCCTCCCTCCGCGCCGCCACGGGCGGAGCCAAGGGGCTGGAGCACCTGTTCGCCCACCTCTGGAAGACCCGCGGCACCCAAGGCATCACGGATGCCGACGTGCAGCAGGCCTTCAAGCTGATCTCAGGGCAGGATCCCAAGCCCTTCTGGGATGCCTACGTCCGTGGCCGGGCTCCCCTGGATGGCGGCGTGGTGGAGCGGGCCTTCGGCCTTAAGCTCGAACTCAAGGCCCCCTGGGAACTGCTCCCGGCGGAGGAACTGAAGGATGCCGATGCCGTGGCGCGCGCCAAGGCCTTCACGGGGCTTCTGTTCGCCCCGGCCACCCCGGGTGCCCCGGAGCCCCCCACCGTCTGGAACGTGCTCCCGGGCACTCCCGCTGCCGAGGCGGGGATCAGCTTCGGGCACGAGATCCTGGCCGTGAACGGCTGGCGCACCACGACCGCCACCGATGTGCGCAAGCGCCTGGCGGATTCCGGTGTCGGCGGCAAGGCCGAAGTGACCTACGTGGACCGCGGTCGGGTGCATGTGGTGAAGGTGAAGGTGGTGGAGGACCCCCGCCGCAACCTCCGCATCGTTCCCAGCCCTCTGGCCACGGAGGCCCAAAAGGCCGCCTTCCAGGCCTGGACGGGGCAGGCCCTCCCGGCACCCCCACCGGTCATCCCGAAACCCGCAGAATCGAAGTCCAAGTGAAAATCATCGCCATCATCGCCGCCCATGACGAGGCCAGGCACATCGGAGAGGTGGTCCGCGGCCTGAGGGCCTATGGCTTCCACCGCATCCTCGTGGTGGATGATGCTTCCGCCGATGGAACGGGCGATATCGCCCGGGCCGAGGGGGCCGAAGTCCTGCGGCTCGAGGCCGGGCAGGGGGGCGGCAAGGGCCAGGTGCTGCGGGCGGGGATCCGCCACGTTCAGTCGGATGAGTTCGAGTGGTACCTCTTCATCGATGGGGATGGCCAGCACGACCCCGTGGATTTCCAGAAATTCCTGGATCACCTCTCCGAGCACCCCGAAGGCGACTTCCTCATCGGGAGCCGCTTCCAGGATCGCCACCGCATCCCCCCCAAGCGCTGGCGCACCAACGCCCTGGGCAGCTGGACCCTGGGGCGCATCGCGGGCGTGAAATGGGAAGACAGCCAAAGCGGGTTCCGGATGATCCGGAAGCGGATCGTGGATCGCCTTGACCTCCGTTCCGAAGGCTTCGCCATCGAGATGGAGATGGCCATGAAGGCGGCGGATTGGAAGCTGAACTGGGCCCACATCCCCATCCGGGCCATCTACCATCCGGGCCCCCACAAGAGCCACTTCCGAGGCGTCATGGATACCTGGCTGATCGCTTGGTTCTCGTTGCAGTGCTGAATCGGCGGGCTTGGGTCCCGGGAGTATCCTCTTGAAGATGAATCCTCTCGACTGGGATCTTGGGAACGTTCCACCGGGGGTGGCGTGGGGCGGCGTCGATGGGGGGCCCCGTTCCCTGAAGCCAAGCGAAGCGCAGGCTGAAGGGGAGCACGGCCCGGGGGGCCGTGCGATCGCGGGCGGCCAAAAGCTTCATCCCGCCGCCCCTGCCCGAATCGGAGGGCGGCGATGAATCCTCTCGACTGGGATCTTGGAAACGTTCCGCCGGGCGTAGCCTGGGGCGGCGTCGATGAAGCCGGGCGGGGCGCCTGGGCGGGCCCTGTGGTGGCGGCCTGCGCCGTCCTGGACCCCGCGGCGGTGAAGCAGTGGGGGCATATCCTCCGGGAGGCCCGGGATAGCAAGCAGCTGAGCCCCCAGCGCCGGGCCATCCTCTCGACGGAGCTGAAGGGCACCCTCGCGGCCTGGGCCGTGGCCGAGTCGGACGTGTTGACCATCGATCGCGAGAACATCCTGGAGGCCACCCTCGGCGCCATGCGGAAAGCCGTCCAGGAGGTGACCGTCCGCCCGCGCCTGCTCTTCGTCGATGGGGACAAGGCGCCCAGGACGGGGCTGCCCGAGCGGCTGATCGTGGAAGGAGATGCCACCAGCTGCGCCGTGGCCGCGGCGAGCATCCTCGCCAAGGCCCATCGGGATGCGCTCATGGTGGAGCTCGATGACGTGGTGCCCGGCTACGGATTCAAGCAGCACAAGGGCTATGGCACCAAGGACCACCAGGAACGGCTGCAGGAGCTGGGCGCCTCCTGCGTGCACCGGCTCAGCTACGCCCCGGTGGCCGCGGCCCAGAAGCCGGACGAGGCCATTCGCGCCATCCTCATCGAGACTCTGGGTGGATGCCACTCCGTGAAGGACCTCCACACCTGGGTCGAGACGGATTTGCGCCCCAACTACGGGCGGCTGAAGCTGGTCTGGGTGGAGACGCTCCGGCGGCGCTATGCGGATCGCCTCGCCCAGCTGGCCTATCAGGAGGGCCTGGGTGATTGAGGTCGCCCTCGGTCTGATCGAGCGGGAGGGGCGCTGGTTCCTGCAACGGCGTGATCCGGCGGCGAAGGTGCTTCCGGGTCTATGGGAGTTCCCCGGCGGGAAGGTCGAACCCGGCGAGGGCCCGGCGGAGGCCTGCCGGCGGGAGTTGGTGGAGGAGCTGGGTCTCACGGAATTGGAGCTCTCGACCCTGGATCCGATCACCCATGATTACGGGAACCGGATCGTCGTCCTGCATCCCTTCCAAATCTCGACGCGCCAGGAACCCTGGACCCGCCTCGCCTGGGGTTGGTTCACCCTTCGAGAGATCCGGCGCCTCCCGATTCCGGAAGCCAATGGTCCCCTGGTCGCCCGCTTGGCCGCCCGCAAGGCGGATTGAACCATTCAACGTGGACCAGACCCAGTTGGAAGGCGTGAACCTGTAGGTCTGCCAGCGCACCTGATAACCTAGGAACCCATTCCGGAGTCAGCATGATGAAGGGCCTTGCCGCGCGAATCCTCCTGCTCTGCTCGACCCTCGGGCTCTGGGCCCAGCAACCCTCCGAGGTGGTGATCAGCGCGACGAGTGGCGCCAAGGTCGTGGTGGGGATGGCGCCGGTGGCTTCCACCGGGCTCGAGGACACCCTCGTCGCCCAGGAATTCACGGCGGTTCTCCAGAAGGATCTGGATGAGAGCGGGGTCTTCGGAATGCTGCGGGAACGCACCCCGGCCACGGCGGATGCCAAGGCCTGGAGCGCCGCTGGCGCGGATTGGCTGCTGATCGCCAAGGCCACGCGGGCGGGGGGCGGGGGCTTTTCCCTCGCCTTGCAGGTGCTCGATGCCCGCGCCGAAAAGGGCGTGTTCACCAAGAACTACAGCGCCCCCGCCGAGACCTTCCGCACGCCGGGCCCCATGCTCCGGCGCACGGCGCACCTGGTGGCCGACGACCTCGTGAAGACCCTCACGGGCGAACGCGGGGTGGCTTCCACCCGAATGGTCTTCATCCGGCAGGTGTCTCCGGGAGTCAAGGAGCTCTTCCAGGTGGATCGGGATGGGGCCAACCTCATCCAGCTGACCTCCTTCGGAAGTCTCACCTTGGCCCCCACCGTGGCTTCGGATGGCCGCCTCGCGTTCGTGACCTACAAAGGGGGCACCCCTGAGATCTGGGGCCAACGGAAGGTCAACGGTCCCTTCGAGCGGCTCTACCCCAACTCGAAACAGGAGGGCCTCTGTTTCAGCCCCAGCTGGAGCCCGGATGGCAAGCGCCTCGCTTTCGTCCTGGGGGATCGTCGCGGGAATGCAGATGTGATGGTGCTCGACTTGGGCTCCGGCCGGGCCCGCCGCCTCACGGATGGGGCTGGCATCAACACCTCCCCTTGCTGGAATCCCAGCGGCACCCAGATCGCCTTCACGTCGGATCGGGAAGGCGGGCCCCAGATCTACTTGATGCAGGATGACGGTTCCAACCTCCGGCCCCTCACGAAGGAGGGCGCCTACAACGAGAGCCCCGCCTGGAGCCCGGGTGGCGGCAAGATCGCGTACGTCAGCCGCTTCGAAGGGAAATTCGACCTCTTCGTCTATAATCTGGGCGAGGGGAAGGCCTATCAGATCACCACGGGGGTCTCCACTTCGGAATCACCCTCCTGGAGCCCTGATGAGCGGCGCTTGATCTTCACCAGCAACCGTTTCGGCAGCATGCAGCTCTTCACCACGGATCTCTCCGGCAAGTCCATCCAGCGCCTCTCGGAGCTGGGCAATTGCCAGAGCCCCAAGTGGACCCGGTCACGTTAACCATCCATTCCTGGCCCCAAGGCCGCTTTTTCCCTGATAACCTAGCCATTCGGAGGCTGAGATCATGAAGACCACCAAGATCCTTTCCCTTGCCGCGGTTCTGACGCTGGGCGCCGGCCTGGCTTGCAAGAAGCCCGAGCCCGCTCCCAAGGTAGACACCGCCGCCGAGGATGCCGCCAAGAAGGCCGCCGCTGAGAAGGCCGCCGCCGAGGAAGCCGCCCGCCTCGCCGCCGAGAAGGCCGCCGCCGAGAAGGCCGCCGCGGAGAAGGCCGCCGCCGAGAAGGCCGCCGCCGAGAAGGCCGCCGCCGAGAAGGCCGCCGCGTTCAAGGCCGCCGCCGAGAAGGTGCTCGTCAACATCCACTACGATTTCGACAAGTCCGACATCAAGGCCGCGGATCGCGCCACCCTACAGGGCATCGCGGATTTCATGAAGGCCAACGCCAACGTGAAGATCTCCATCGAAGGCCACTGCGACGAGCGCGGCACCAACGAGTACAACCTCGCGCTGGGCAACCGCCGTGCCGCCGCGGCCCTGGCCTACCTGAAGACCCTGGGGGTGGACGAGGCCCGCTTCGAGACCATCTCCTACGGCAAGGAAAAGCCCCTCTGCACCGAGGGCAACGAGAAGTGCTGGAGCGAGAATCGCCGGGCCGAGTTCAAGCTCAAGGGCTGATTCGATTCTCCATGAATGAAAACGGGGGCGTCCGCCCCCGTTTTCATTTGTGGAGCGAGGTTCGTTAGGATTGAAGGAATCTCCGAGGTCCCCATGCGCTTGATTCGTACCCTTGCCGTTCCCGCGACCGCGGCTTTGCTGGCCATCGGATGCTCTTCCCAGGACCAGCTCAAGAAGGTGGAGCAGGAGGTCGGCGATCTTAAAGTGGAGATCTTCCGCCTCAGGCAGCAGGCGGAAGAAACCGCCAAGAAGGCCGAGGCCGAACAAAAGGCGGCGGCCGAGGCCCGGGCCCAGGATCGCCGCTTCCAGGCGGA
Organism: Acidobacteriota bacterium; assembly: GCA_016192145.1. Lineage (GTDB taxonomy): Bacteria > Acidobacteriota > Holophagae > Holophagales > Holophagaceae > JAFDVN01. The sequence continues at coordinate 283,286 of JACPUT010000018.1, forward strand.
CTCCCAGGAGAGCCTGCGCCAGGTGCAGGAAACGGTGCGGGTGATGAACAACCGCCTGAACAGCCCGGGCCGTGCCAATGCAGGCGTGCCCGCGGCCGGCGCCCCGGTGGCCGTGGCGCCGGCCTCGGATGAGGATAAGGCCTTCCAGTCGGCCACGCTCGACTACAACAAGGGGAGCTACGGCCTCGCCGCGGAAGGGTTCCAGCTCTTCCTGAAGAACTCGCCCACCTCGGCCCGTCGCCCCGAAGCCATCTACTTCCTCGGGCTCTCCCACTACAACCAGCGGGCCTACGACAAGGGGCAGGCGGCCTTCGAGCAGGTGCTCCGGGAGCACGCGGGCTCCGCGCAGTTCCTCCCGGCCAAGCTCAAGCGCGCCCAGTGCCTTTTGAAGCAGGGGCTGAAGCCCGCGGCGGCCAAGGCCTTCAAGGAGCTGGTGGAGGGGTTCCAAGGCACGCCGGAGGCCCGCACGGCCCAGCAGGAACTGGCCGACCTCGGCCTATAGCAGACCCGGAGGCAGGCTGAGGGGCCGTTCACCCGGCCCCTTGAGGAGCTCCCGCAGGCGGGCATCCCGCTTGCCCATGGGCAGCTGCTGCAGGCGGGCTGCGGGGATCCAGACCTGATCGCCCGCAGGGGCGGGGCGCTCCATCGGTTGGAGGTGCAGGGGGCTCACGCGTTCCCTCCGGTGGGTATAGACCTGGGTCCATCCAGGAAAGGCGCGGGCTTCCATGCCGAAGGGCAGGGTGCCCTCGGCGGCGCCCTCCGTCAGGGGTTGGATTGGCCAACGCCAGAGGCCCGCCAGCAGGCCCTTGCCGCCGGGAGGATGGACGAGGAACTCGCCACGATGTTCGATGGCCAGCAGCCAGAACTCGGATTCCTTGGGAGCGGTTCGTTTGGCGGGAGGTGGGATTTCGGATTGGAGGCCGGCGGCTTTGGCTTGGCAGCCTTGCTCCAGGGGGCAAGAGCCACAGCGCGGCTGGGGGGAGCAGATGGTGGCACCCAGTTCCATCACCGCTTGAGTGATGCGGGAGGGGCCGTGAGCGGCCAAGGCGGGTGAAAGCCAGGCCCTCAGCCCCGGGGCATGGAGCTTGGGGTCGCCCTCAATGCGGAGGAGGCGGGCGAGCACGCGGAAGGCGTTCCCATCCAAGGCCGCCACGGGCCACTGGAAGGCGATGGAACCCACCGCGGCGGCGGTGTAGGGTCCGAGGCCCGGAAGGGCCAGGAGGCCTTCCAGATCCCCGGGCCAGCCCCGCTCATGCACTGCCTGGGCAGCGGACCGCAGGAGGCGCGCGCGGCGGTAATAGCCCAGGCCTTCCCAGGCCTTGTGGATGTCGTCACCCTCAGCCTCGGACAGGGCGTGGGCATCCGGAAAGCGCCGCATCCACCGCTCGAAGTACGGGATCACCGTGGCCACCTGCGTCTGCTGCAGCATGGCTTCGCTCACGAGCACGGTGTAGGGATCCGGATGCGGGGCATCCAGATCTTCCGCGCGCCAGGGCAGGCCGCGCCGGTTCGTGTCGAACCAGGGCGCGAGCGGCGCCAGCAGTGCTTGGGAATCGGGACGCGACATCTACCTAGTACAACAAAAAAGAGCGCCTTGCGGCGCTCTTCAGTATTTGGTGCCCGCGAGCAGACTCGAACTGCTACGACTTGTGGTCACCACCCCCTCAAGATGGCGTGTCTACCAATTTCACCACGCGGGCAACGCGGAAGAATCATTGTGCCGTGCTTGCGGCACGGCGTCAACGCTCACTTTTGCGTGACAGGGGCCGTGGGGCTGATGAACTTGTCCACGACGGAGCGATCACCGCGCACGATCATCACTTCGATGAGGATGCAGGCGAAGAGGAACAGGCCCGCCAGCCAGTAGGTGGCTTTGGCGAGGAAAGGCGTGGCGCCCTGGGCGCCGAATGCGCTGTTCGCGCCGCCGCCGCCGAAGGAGGCGCCGAGGCCGCCGCCCTTGCTTCCGGGCTGGAGCAGGATGGCGCCGATGAGCAGGATGCTCACGATCACGAAGAGGGTATAGAGCAGGGTCATGAGGGCTCCGAACGGACTAGCTTATATCGGATGGCCTAGAACGCCAATCCAACGCCCACCGGTCGCCCCGAGATGACCCGGTGGATCGCCCGGCACTGTTCCACCATCTGGAAGAAATCCGAGGGCAGCAGCGCCTGGGGGCCATCGCTCAGGGCTTTTTCCGGATGGCAGTGGGTCTCCACCAGCAGCCCGTCGGCACCGGCAGCGACCCCGGCCCGGGCGCAAGGGATCACGAGATCCCGGCGACCCGTGGCGTGGCTGGGATCCACCACCACGGGCAGGTGGGTGAGGGCCTTGGCCGCGGGCACCACGGAGACATCCAGGGTATTGCGGGCGTGATCGGACCAAGTGCGGATGCCCCGCTCGCAGAGGATCACGCTGCGATTTCCCTCGGAGAGCACGTACTCCGCTGCATAAAGCCACTCCTCCAGCGTCGCGGCGGGGCCTCGTTTGAGGAGGACGGGCTTGCCGCAGCGGCCCGCGAGCTTCAGGAGGGCGAAGTTCTGCATATTGCGGGCCCCGATCTGGACGAGATCGGCGGTCTCGGCCACGGCGTCGAAGGTCTCCGCCTCGGTGGCCTCGGTGACGATGCCCAGATCGAACTCGCGACGGGCTTCCTCCAGCAATCGCAGGCCATCCCTACCCAGCCCCTGGAAGCTGTAGGGGCTCGTGCGGGGCTTGAAGGCCCCGGCCCGGAGCAGTTTCAAGCCTGCCTCGGCCACATACCTAGCCGTGGCGAAAAGCTGCTCGCGGGTCTCCACACCGCAAGGGCCCGCCACCATGGCCAGTTCGCCGCCGCCAAACCGCACGCCCCGCACCTCCACGATGGTGGGCGTGAGGCTGCCTTCGGCACTGGCCAATTTGAAGGGGCTGGTGATGGGAACGACCCTCCGGACCCCGGGGAGGCCTTCCAGGCGATCGGGTTTGAGGGCCTTGGAGGCGTGCGGCGCCAGGATGCTGGTGGCCTCCGCGGATTCCTGGATCTGGGGCCGTACACCCGCAGCTTCCAGCAGTGCCACCACTTCCGCGATCAGGTCAGGCCCGGCCGCGGGTTCCATGAGAATCAGCATCAGCGACACTCCCTGAATTTATTCTAGGCGCCAGGAACCGGGTGAGGGATCTGGACACGGAAATTGCATGGACCGATGCTGATTCCACGGAGTTTCCCATGCGACCTGCCCTGATCCTGGTCCTTCCCGCCCTCGTTGCCAGCATGGCCTGCCGGCGCCCGGAGGTGGACGCCTTCCGGCAGTCCCCCCACCCGGTCGTCGTGAAGTTCAACGTGCCCGAGGAAGTGCCCGATCGGGAGGCCGTGGCCAAGGAGTACGCGGCCGTGCTTCGCCAGCGCCTGGCTACCCGTCTCGTGGTGGTGCCCGAAGGAGTAGAACCTCCCAATGATGCCGCGCAGCTTACCGTCGTCATTGCCTCCATGCAGCCAGGCTCCTCCGAGCCGACGCCCGGGCAGGTGGGGGTTGCCACGGGAATCACGGTCGGCGTCATCAGCGGGGCCATGGGCAGCCGGCATCCGGTCTGGAATGGATTCTGGTGGGGCATGTTCGCAGGCCACCACGCGGCCCATGCCAAGCGCTACGAGGATCGTCTGGGCTTCCGCCCCATTCGCATGGAAGCCAGGGTATTCCTGACGCAGCCCGGACTGAGGTCCCCCGTGGTGGAGATAGACCTGGATTCACGGGAAATCGTGGAGGCCATGGATCCCATCCGGCGTTCCGATGAGGATGATCCGGCCGTCATCCGCGAAGCCGAAGCCCGAGGGCTCGCCCGGGTCGTGATCCGGGCCCTCGACGATCAGCTGGAGCTGAAGCCTCGCGAAGCCCGCTGGTTCGGAGACGCCCGCCCGAACGATCGAGACGAGGAGCGGCCGGCCGCGAAGCCTGAACCCAAGCCCGAACCTGAGCCCAAAGCGGAAGGTGAGCGGAAGCCCGAGACCGAGGAGCCCAAGTTCCTCTGATCAGCCCTGAGCGGTCTGGACGAGGGAGAGGAACTTCCCCGGGTCCAGGCTGGCGCCGCCCACCAACCCACCGGCCACCTCGGGGATCGCGAGGATCTCGTCGAAGGTTTCGGGCGTGACGCTACCGCCGTAGAGGATGGGGGTCATCTCCCCGGCCTCACCCATGAGCACCCGGAGCTCCTCCCGGATGAACTGGTGGGCTTCCCGGATCTGATTCGCGTCGGCCCGGCGCCCGGTGCCGATGGCCCACACGGGCTCATAGGCGATCCAGAGGGGACCCGCGCCGGCTTCTGCGAGAATGCCCAGCTGGCGCTTCAGCACGGCGAAGGTTTGTTCCGTATCCCGTTCGTGAAGGGTCTCTCCCACGCAGAGGAGGGGGAGAAGCCCGTGGCTCCGAGCAGCGGCGAGCTTCCTGGTCAGGGCTTCGTCGGTTTCACCGAAGAGGGTGCGGCGCTCGCTGTGGCCGAGGATGACGCCGGTGCAGCCCGCATCGCGCAGCATGGCCATGCTCACCTCGCCGGTGTAGGCGCCCTTCTCCTCGAAGTGGGCGTTCTGGGCGAAGACCCGCACGCCCTTGCTGCGCACTTCCTGCGAGGTGCGGGCGAGCCATGGGAAGGGGGGGGCGATGGCGGTCTGCACGCCCTCCGCGGGCGTGTAGCCCCCCATGAAGGCCTCGCAGAAGGACGCGGCCTCCTGCCAGAGCATGTTCATTTTCCAGTTGGCGACGACGCAGCGCATTCCAGCAGGCTAGCAGCTGTCGCCTTCCCGGGCGTAGGCGGCGGGCGGGCGGCCCAGCAGGGCCTTGAAATCGTGGATGAAGTGGGCCTGGTCGTAGTAGCCGAGGCCCAGGGCGAGCGCCGCCAGATCCTGGGTCTCGCCCGCATCGAGGCGGACCAGGGCCTCGTGGAGCCGGTAGCGCTTGATCACCCACTTGGGGCTCACGCCCACGTACTCGCTGAACAAACGCTGGAGGGCCCGGAGCCCGAGCCCTGCGGCCTTCGCCAGGGCCTCCACCCGCTGGAGCCCGGGCTCCACGAGGATTTTCCTCACGAGCTCCCGGGCCAGGTGGGCCTGGGGATCGGGCATTGGCAATCGTTTGAGGAGGAATGCCTCCGCGCAGGCGACGCACGCGGCCTCGTCATCGCCCAGGCCGAGCACTTCGGCTTCCAGGGCGGCTCCTTCGGACCCGAAGGCTTCCTCCAGCGGCAGCACCCGGTCAGCCAGCTCGGAGATGGGGCCGCGCCAGAACGGGCGGAATCCGCCGGGGTGGAACTTGACCCCCAGGGCGCGGCCGCGGCCCTCCAAGGTGCGGACGAAGCGGCGGGTGGTGGGGCCGGCCAGGCCCGAGCGCCCCGCCTCGATCACCAGGTGCACCGTGGGATGGGGAAGGGTCTCCCGCGTCACTGGGGATGCGAGATTCCAGGCCACGGGCCAGAAGTGCTGGACGGAACCGGCCAGCCGGGGATCCGGCAGGTAGCGCCCCACCGGGGATCCGCGCCGGATGGCCTCCGCATGGAGAACCCCTCGGGGCGTCCATTCGATGGGTTGGGCCATGCCGAGTGCCTCCGGTTTCGTCGCGTTTCTACAATACGGGCAACTCGGGGTCGACCATCCTGGGGATCCGTTCAGGAGTTTCCATGATCCCCATCCTCCTCACCCTGGCCGTGGCACAGGCCCCGCACACGGCCAACCCCTCATCTCCCCTGCTTTCGAAGGAGACCACCCTGACCGCTCGCGCCACCGGGACCTTCGACGTGAAGGTGAAGCCCCTCACTGCGGACAACGCCGACTGGGGGGCCTTCGGCCGCCTCTCCATCGACAAGACCTTCCACGGGCAGCTGGAGGGTACGAGCCGCGGCCAGATGCTGGCGGAAGGGGATGGCAGAGGCGAATCCGGCGGCTACGTGGCCCTGGAGCGGGTGACGGGCACCCTCGGAGGCCGCAGGGGCACCTTCGTGCTGATGCACACGGGCACCCTGGTGGCCCGCCATCCGGAGATGGTGATTACCGTGGTTCCCGGCTCCGGAACGGGCGAGCTGAGCGGCCTCGCCGGACGATTCCAGATCCTCATCGAGGGTGGAAAGCACGGCTACGCATTTGAATATTCCCTTCCTGCGGGGCGGGACGCAGAGAAGGGCGACTGATCAACGCTGCAGCGCCGCCACCCCTGGCAATTCCAGGCCGGAGAGGAATTCCAGGGAGGCACCGCCGCCGGTGCTGACGTGGCTCATCTGGGCGGCCACGCCGGCCTGGTTCACGGCGGCCACGCTATCGCCGCCGCCCACGAGGACATAGGCGCCCCCCTTCACGGCGGCGGCCAGCTCCTCGGCCACGCTGAGGGTGCCGCTGGCGAAGGCGGACATCTCGAACACGCCCATGGGGCCGTTCCAGAGCAAGGTCTTGGCCCCGCGGATTTCGGCTGAGTAGAGGGCCACGCTCTCGGGGCCGATGTCGAGACCCATCTTGTCGGCGGGCACCGCGACATCGTCGGTGATGGCGGCCTCGGCGTCGGCCTTGAACTCCGCGGCGACGACATGGTCCACGGGGAGCATGAGCTTGGTGCCCTTGGCCTGGGCCTGCAGGAGCAGGTCCTTGGCGAGGTCGAGCTTGTCCTCCTCGCAGAGGCTCTTGCCGATCTCGATGCCCTGGGCCTTGAGGAACGTGAAGCTCATGCCGCCGCCGATGAGGATGGCTTGGGCCCTGCCGAGGAAGTTCTGGATGAGCTCGATCTTGTCGCTCACCTTGGCGCCGCCGAAGATCACGACCAGGGGCTGCTCCGGGTGATGCATGATGCGGCCCAGGGCGGTGAGTTCCTTCTCCATGAGGAAGCCCGCGGCCACCTTGTCCTTGGGGAAATGGGCCACCATGCCGGACACGGAGGCGTGGGCGCGGTGGGCGGCGCCGAAGGCGTCGTTCACGTAGGCCTGGGCCAGCTTGGCGAGGGCCTCGGCGAACTCGGGCTTGTTCTTGGTCTCGCCCTTATCGAAGCGGAGGTTCTCCAGCAGCAGGATCTGGCCGGCCTTCAGGGTGGCGGCCTCGGCCTCCACGGCCCCACCGATCACGCCGGAGGCGAGGCGTACATCGAAGCCCTCGGCCTTCAGCCACTCGGCCACGGGCCGGGCGCTGTAGGCCTCCTCGAAGCCCTCCCCCTTGGGGCGGCCCAGGTGCGAGGCCATGACGACGGAGGCGCCCTTCTCCAGGAGCGCGCGCAGCGTGGGGAGGGTCTCCTTGATGCGGGTGGCGTCGGTGATCCGCCCTTCCTTCAACGGCACGTTCAGATCCGCCCGGAGGAAGACCCGGAGGCCCTTGACGTCGAGATCGCGCACCGAAGTGAAACCCATGGGAGCCTCCAAAGAACAACCCCTCATTCTGACGGATCGTCAGGCCATGTGGAAGATTCCGATCCAGCGGGGGCTCTCCGCGCTGAAAGGGCGACCTGCGTAATCACCCAGGACGGCGCGTAACCGCAGACCAGCCCTGGCGCCCATGGCCGTGATCTCCTCGGGCTCGTAGAGGCGCACGCTCTCCATGGCCTTGCGGCTCTCGCCCGTGCCCGCCCGGATGAGTTCCATCTCCTTGATCACCCGGTTGCCCTCGATGCGCCGGCGGCTCACCACCTGGATTCCGGCCCGGCTGGTCACATCCTCGGGCACGAGGGTGGCCCGCACCTGGGCCGCGTGGAGGTAGTCCATGAGGAGCACGCCCCCGGGGCGCAGGAGGGCGGCCAGTTCCACCAGCAACTGTTGATTGCGGGCCTCATCGAAGTAGCCGAAGGGGGTGAACCAGAGGGCGATGCCCGAGAAGGTGCCGGGTCGGAAGGGCAGGCTCCGCATGTCCCCCCGCAGCAAATGACCTGGCGAGCCCTCGGCGGCCTGGGCCAGGAGGGCCTCGGAGAGGTCCAGGCCCAGGGCCTGGGCATTCGTTTCCCGGAGTACGGCCAGGTGGCGGCCGGCCCCGCAAGCCAGATCCATCACGGGCCCCGAGGCCAGCTCCGGCGCGACCCGCAGGGCCGTGGTCACGGCTTCCCGGGCCTCCGTCTCATCCCGGTGGGCGTAGAGGAGGGCGTAATCCTCGTCAAACCAGCGCTCAAACCATTCGGCCATGACTCGATGATGGCACGGGGGTGGGGCCGGAACCCGCGTGTGCGCTGGTAATTGCGCAAGGTGAAGGGGCCTTGGCGGGGTACACTGGAAGGGATGAATCGCCCGGAACGCCTCGAAGACCAGCTCCATTTCATGCTCAGCACGCTGATCCAGCGCGACCTCCGGGATCCGGATCTGGGCTTCCTCACGCTCACCGCCGTGCGCCTCACGCCCGACCGTAGCCTGGCCAAGGTCTACTTCACGGCCATGGGCACCGAGGGCCGCTCCGACGAGCAGCAGACGGCCCTGGCCCGCAAGGCCCTGGGCCGGGCCGCCGGATTCCTGCGCAGCGCCATCGCCCCGCGCCTACACATGAAGCGCATCCCCGAGCTCACCTTCTTCCCGGACACCACGCTGGAGCAGGGCAACAAGATGGACGCCATCTTCCACGAGATCCAGAAGGAGCGCGAAGCGCATCCCCGGGTGGAAGAGGAGACCCCGGCGACGGGCGAAGCCCCCGAGACCCAGGACTGATGGACGAGATCCAGGCGGAGCCCCTCCAGCCGGGCATCCTCCTCGCCCACAAGCCCGTGGGGGGCACCTCCTTCCAGATGGTGCGCCACCGCATGTGGGAGTCCCGCCAGGCGGGGCAGAAGAAGTTCCCCGTGGGCCATGGCGGCACGCTGGATCCCTTCGCCGAAGGACTGCTCCTGCTCTTGCAAGGCCAGGCCACGCGGCTCATGGACCTCATGCACCCGCTGCCGAAGACCTACGAGGCCCTCGTCACCTGGGGCGTGGAGACGGATACCTGCGATCCGCAGGGAAAGGCCGTGACCGAAGGGGACGCCTCCGGCCTCACCCCCGAGGGTTTGGACATTGCCTTGGCGGCATTCCTGGGATGGCAGGATCAGGTTCCGCCGGCCACCAGCGCCAAGCGCATCGATGGCGAGCGCGCCTATGCGAAGGCCCATCGGGGCGAGGAAGTGGTGCTGCCCCCCAGCCGCGTCTACCTCCACACGGCCGAGTGGCTGGAACACGATCTGCCCCGCAGCTCCCGCCTCCGCATCACCTGCCGGGGCGGCTACTACGTGCGCAGCCTCGCCCGTGATCTGGGCCGCGCCCTGGGCTGCGGGGCGCACCTCACTTCCTTGCTCCGGACGGCCATCGGCCCATGGCGGGATCCCGGGCTGGACCGCAACATCCTGATCCAGGGCGAGGATCTGATCCCCTGGTGCCCCACCCGGCATTTGGACGATCTCGAGCTGGACCACCTCCTCCACGGGCGCCGCATCGGCATCGGCGCCATCGAGCCGGGGACCTGGGCGTTGCCCGAGGGCTTCCCCGATCCAGAGGCACCCATCCGGGGGATCCATGGGGGCCGGGTGGTCGCCTTGCTGCGCGTTGAAGATGGAAGCATCCGGACCCTTGCCAACCTGCGCGGCGGTCTCTGAGGGAAGGGCGGTGGTACCCTTTCGGGCCAACCCCGCTGTGCGTCCCTCCTGGAGGCCCCGTGCGCATCCTGACGCTGCTGCTCGCCCCGGTCCTCCTCCTGGGGCAGGCCCCGGAAGGAAAGCCGGTCCTGGCCCCGGTCGATGTCTTCGCGATGCAGTGGGCGGATCATCCAGTGCTCTCGCCGGATGGGCGACAGATCGTCTACGAGCGGACCTTCTTCGATCCCATGAAGGATGTAAGGCGCTCCAACCTCTGGGTGATCGATGTCGCCTCCAGCGCCCAGCGCCCCCTCACCACGGGATCGGGGCGGGATTCCCTGGCCGCCTGGTCTCCTGATGGCGGCCGGTTGGCCTACGTGGGTTCCGAAGGCGGCCGCCCTCAGATCTTCGTGCGCTGGATGGCCACGGGGGAGACGGCCCGCATCACCCAGCTCAGCACGGGCGCGGGCAACCTCGTCTGGTCGCCGGATGGGAAGTGGATCGCCTTCACGGCCTTCGTGAGGTCCGAAGGGAAACCGCTCGCCACGAAGATGCCCACGCCACCGGAAGGCGCGCAGTGGGCGGCGCCGGCCAAGGTCATCGACAAGCTGCTCTACCGCGCGGATGGCGCGGGCTATCTGGATCCCGGCTATGTCCATGTGTTCGTCGTGCCGGGCGAAGGCGGGGCCGTCCGCCGCGTCACCCAGGGCGATCACAACTTCGGCGGCCAGCCCAGCTGGACGCGGGATGGCCGCAGTCTGATCCTCTCCGCCAACCTCAGTCCGGATTGGGAACACCAGCCCATGCAGAGCGATCTCTATCGGATCGACGTGCAGACGGGCGAGGCCACGCGCCTCACCACGCGCACCGGGCCCGATGAAGGGGCGGTGGTGAGTCCGGATGGGAAGCGGGTCGCCTATCTGGGCTTCGAAGATCGCAAGCTGGGCTACCAGAATTGGGAGATCTTCGTGCTGGACCTAGCAACCGGCAAGAGCCGCGCCCTCAGCGCCGCCCTGGATCGCAGCGTGAATTCCCTCCAGTGGGATGGGGACACGGGCCTCTTCCTCACCTACGACGATCGAGGTGAAACCCGGTTAGCCTGGGTGCCCGCCGAGGGGGGAGCCTTGGATTTGCTGGCCGGCGACCTCGGGGGCACGAGCATGGGCCGGCCCTATACGGGCAGCGCCATGTCCGCCGCGGGGGGCAAGGTGGCCTACACCCGGGGCACGCCCCACCGGCCCGCGGATGTCGCCCTGGTGGGTCGGGATAAGAAGGTCCGCGTGCTCACGGATCTGGGAACCGGGCTGCTGGATCAGCGGAACCTCGGCCGAGTGGAACCCCTGACCTGGGCCTCGGGCCATGACCGGCGGGAGGTCCAGGGATGGCTGGTCCATCCCCCGGATTTCAATCCCGCGAAAAGGTATCCCCTCCTCCTCGAAATCCATGGGGGCCCCTTTGCCGCCTACGGCCCCCACTTCGCGCCCGAGACGCAGCTCTACGCCGCCCAGGGCTACCTGGTGCTCTATGCCAACCCCCGGGGCAGCACCAGTTACGGGCATGACTTCGCCAACCTCATCCATCACAACTACCCCAACCAGGACTACGACGACCTCCTGAGCGGTGTGGATGCCGTCATCGCCAAGGGCGGCGTGGACAAGGCCAACCTCTTCGTCACCGGTGGCAGCGGCGGGGGGGTGCTCACGTCCTGGATCGTGGGGCACACGAACCGCTTCCGGGCGGCGGTGGTGGCCAAGCCCGTCATCAACTGGACGAGCTTCGTGCTGACCTCGGACGGCGATCCCTACTTCACCCAGTACTGGTTCCCGGGCATGCCCTGGGAGCACCCGGAGCAGTACGCCAAGCGCTCCCCCATCACCTACGTGGGCAACGTCGTCACGCCCACCATGCTCCTCGTGGGCGAGGCCGACTACCGCACCCCCATCTCCGAAGCCGAGCAGTTCTACATGGCCCTGAAGTTGAGGAAGATCGACACCATGCTGGTGCGCCTGCCGGGGGCCTCCCACGACATCAACGAGCGCCCCAGCCAGATGCTGGCGCAGGTGCTGCACACCATCGCCTGGTTTGAGCGGTATCGGGCCAAGTAGGGGAAGAGGCCCTACCGATCGCCCCAATGCAGCTTCTGCTGCAGGAGCCCGAAGAAGTCGTATCCGCGGTTCTGGAGCAGCGTCACCTGCACTTCCGCCCGGCGGAGGCGCACGCGATCGCCGGGTTTCACGGGATGCCCCACCTGGCCATCCAAGGTCAGGTGGGCGTCTTCCGCGGAGCCCACGGTGATCTCGATGGGCCGGTCGCCAGGCACGACGCTGGGCCGGTGGGTGAGGCTGTGGGGGCAGATGGGGGCGATGACGAAGGCATCGAGGCTCGGGTGCAGGATGGGGCCGCCGGCGCTGAGGGCGTAGGCGGTGGAGCCAGTGGGGGTGGCCACGATGAGGCCATCGGCCTTGAGCGGGCCAGCGTCTTCATCCCCCACCCTCAGCGACAGATCCATGATGCGGGCCAGGGCGCCCTTGGCGAGCACGGCGTCGTTGAGCACGTCCTGGCGCAAGAGGCAGTGGCCGTCCCGCCAGAGCTCGGCCGTCAGCAACTCCCGCCGGTCCTCCACCAGTTGTCCGGTCAGGTAGGCCTCCACCATGGATCCGGCTTCCGGGGCGGGGTGGGCGGTGAGGAAGCCCAGGGAACCCAGATTGACCCCCAGCAGGGGCACGCCCCGCCGGCCCAGCTTCCGGGCCCCGGCCAGGAGGGTGCCATCCCCGCCCAACACCAGGCAGAGGGTCGGCAGATCTTCCAGGTGGGCCAGGTCCTCATGGAAGTGCAGTTCGGCCCCCAGGGCCGATTCCTGCCAGGTGAGGGCCAGGCCGGGCTCGGCGTGGATCGACCAACCCCGCTCCAGGAAGGGGGGGATGGCGCTCCGAAGGGTCTCCCGCAGCAGGGGGGACTTGGCCTTGGTCACGAGGGCAAGGGCTGGCATTCGGGAAGGCTATCAGGGATTGAGAAGGGCGCGGCCATTCTGGCCTTTGGGCTATGGACTCTGGCTAACTTCGACCCGACCTTTCCGACCACCTGGGTCGAACTCGGCAAGAGCCCAGAGCCGAAAGCCGATAGCCTAGTTCCATGGCCAAGACTGGAACCTCGAAACGCCCCTGGCTGCGCTGGCTCGGGTGGACCCTCCTCGGCGGGAGCCTCCTCGGTTCCATGATCTTCGCCATCACCTGGTCGGTGATGAGCCGGGATGCCGACAGCTACCTCACGATCTTCGCCCTGCGGGTGCCCAAGACCATCACCAAGGTGCTGGATCAGGACGGCAACATCATCGGCGTCTTCGCCGAGGAGCACCGGGTGGTGATCCCTTACGGGGACATCCCCAAGGCCTTCGTGAACGCCCTGGTGGCCACGGAGGACACGGAATTCTGGAGCCATGGCGGCGTGACGGCCCGAGGTTTCATGCGGGCCGGCTGGGCCTTCGTGTCCAGCTTGGGGCGCCGCAAGGAGGGGGCCTCCACCCTCACCATGCAGCTGGTGCGCACGGTCACCAACAAGCGCCAGCGGCAGATCAGCCGTAAGCTCAAGGAGATCATCGTCGCCCGCAAGCTGGAGAAGGCCTACTCGAAGAAGCAGATCCTCGAAATGTACGCCAACGAGGTGTACTTCGGCGGCGGCCGGTACGGCATCGAGGCCGCGGCCCAATTCTACTTTGGCAAGAGCGCGCCCCAGCTGAATGTCGAGGAGTGCGCCCTCCTGGCGGGCCTCGTCCAGAATCCCAACTGGTACAACCCCTACAACCCCGATCCTCGGGCCCGGGCGGCGGCCAAGGCGCGCCGCAATCACGTCCTCGTGCGCATGGCCAAGGAGGGGTTCCTCAAGGCCAAGGAGGCCGAGCTCATGCTGGAAAAGCCCATCCGCCTGGCCCGGGAGAACGCCCGGGAAGCGGATGTGGCGCCCTACGCCGTGGAGGAGGTGCGCAAGTACCTCTATGAGAAGTACGGCCGCGAAGCCGTGCTCAACGGCGGCCTGGAGGTGAGCACCACCATCGATTCCACTTGGCAGGAGGCCGCCAACGACGCCGTCCGCCAGGGACTCAAGGCCGTGGATCGCCGCCGGGGCTTCCGCAAGGACAACGTGCAGTTCGTCGACAATGTCGACGAGGCCAAGCTGCCCGGCTGGAACCGCTACTTCGAGGCGGGGGATATGGTGCGCGGCGTGATCCTCGGGTGGTCCGGGGGCAAGGCCAAGGTGCGCATCGGCAAGACGGAACTGCTGGTGCCCGAATCCGCCTTCGCCTGGGCGGGCAAAGAAGCCCTCAAAGTGCTCGTGAAGGGAGCGGCCCCTTGGTTTTCAGTGAAGAAGGCGGAAGACGGCGCGCCCAAGGAAGTGGAACTGGACCAGGAGCCCTCCGTGGAAGGGGCCCTGCTGGCGCTGGATTCCAAGACGGGTGAGGTGCGGGCCATGGTGGGCGGCTGGGATTACAACCGCTCCAAGTACAACCGGGCCTGGCAGGCCGAGCGCCAGGTGGGCTCCACCATGAAGGCCTTCGTCTACGGCGCGGCCTTCGACCGCGGCATGACCCCCGCCACCCTGGTGGAGGACATCCCCACGCGCTTCCTGGATCCCTCCGACTACGCGGTGATCACCAAAGAGGACGGCGTGAAGGACTACAAACCCCTCAGACGGGATGTGAAACCCTACGAGCCCAAGAACTACGAGCGTGATTTCTGGGGCCCCATCACGGTTTGGGAGGCCCTGCGCGACAGCCGCAACGTGCCCGCCGTGCGAACCCTGGATGACGCGGGCGCCGCCAACGTCATCGATTTCGCCCGCAGGGCGGGCGTCACGGGGAGGATCCCCCCCTATCCGAGCATGGCCCTGGGCTCCGCCGACCTCTACCTCAAGGACATGGTCCGCGCCTACGCCACCATCTCGAACCAGGGCCTCCAGTGCCCGCCTCCCTTCCTCATCCGGAAGATCGTGGACCGCAACGGGAAGGTGCTGGAAAAGCACGAGGGCGCGGCCACGGAACAGGTGCTGGACAAGCTCACCAGTTTCCAGCTGATCCAATGCCTGCAAGGCGTCGCGCAGAACGGCACCGGCGCCCGCAGCAACGAACTGGGGTGGCCTCTGGCCGGCAAGACGGGCACGACGGATGACCACACCGACGCCTGGTTCGTGGGGTTCTCCACGAAGCTGACCTGTGGGGTTTGGGTGGGCCTCGACGAGAAGAAGACCATCTTCCGGGGGGCCGATGGCGCCAAGGTGGCCCTGCCCATCTGGGTGGACTTCATGAAGACGGCCCTCCCCACCACCGGCGACAGGGAAGAGTTCCCAGCCCCCGAGGGCATGGATTGGGCTGACGTGGACAACACCACCGGCCTCCAGGCCACCAGCGCCACCACCGAGCGCGTCCTCAAACTCGCCTTCAAACCCGGCACCGCCCCCAAGAGCGGCAGTGATGCTGAAAGCATCCAGAAGGTGAAAGACGCCCGGGCCAAAGCCGCGGCCCAACCCCTGGAGGTCCGCCTCTTCGGCGGCGTGAAGGTGGTGGAAGAACCCAAGCATCCGGACCTGAACGCCACGGATCCGAATGCGAATTGAGGGCGATGACACCTTGGCAGTCCCCCATCCTCGGTTCCGCCATCTCTCGGCCAGGTGAGCTCATGAAGGCATTCCTATCCAAGTGGGTCACCCGATTTCCCATCCTGGCTTTCCTCCTGCTCACTTTCCTCATCACCTGGGGCTGCGTTCTTTACATCGCCGCCGGTGAGGCGGGCGTGTTGGGGCACAAACCGTCCATCCTCTGGCTCGCCCTGGTGGGGCAGTTCGGCCCCTTGTGGGCTGCGCTCCTGCTCATCGCGCTCCAATCCGGCCGGGATGGGCTCAGGCGATTGCTTCGCAGCGCGATTAATTTCCGGCTGGACCGGGGAGTCTGGGTCGTCATCCTCCTCTTCGCTCCAGCGGGATTGCTGTTCGCCTTCGGGGGATTCGCCCTGTTCAATGGGGGCCACCTGGACTTCCATCAGATCGCTTGGCCCAAGGTCGTCGGCGGTGTCCTGGTCGGGACGGTGATCGGCCTCCTTTTCGGTGGCGTGTCGGAAGAGATCGGCTGGCGGGGCTACCTGCTTCCCCGGCTCCAGGGGCGCATGCATCCTGTGTTCTCTGGAATCATCGTCGGCGTTGTCTGGGCCCTCTGGCACCTCGACCCGGAAATCGTGGCCACGGGAATCCAGAAGGGATGGCACCCCTTTTGGGTCGAGTGGTCCAAGTACCAAGCCAATTACCTGCTCGAGACCATTCCATTCTCGATTTTCATGACGGCGGTCTTCAATCGAACTCGGGGAAGCTTGTTCGCGATGATGCTGGTTCATTCCATCTCCAACGCTTTCGTGGCGGAGGTATGGTCCAACTGGAGGCCCATCCCGTCCTCCCTGAGGGCCTGGGACACGGTCGTGGCCTATTGCATCGCGTTCGCCTGCATCTGGGCCTGGCGGAAATGGGAGGTTCAATCGGCACCTCCGGAAACGGTTGTTCCTGCGGCGAAGGCCTAATCGACCGTTCCCAATGGGCCTGGATTTCCTCGCTCAAAGAGAAGCGCCGACCCACGGCAGGGGTCGGCGCTTTTCTTTGAGGTGCGGAACCAGTGACTACTTATCCCGCTTCTTGGGCGCGAAGGGCTTGCCTGAGGCCCGGGGGCTGGGCTTGGGGCCGGACTTGAAACCGGGCTTGGCGGGGCGGGGGGGCAATTCCCCGGCGGCCTTCTTGGCCTGCCACTCTTCGTCGGGGATCCAGGGGCGGCGGGGGCCTTCCTGGCGGTCCGAGGGGCGGCCACCTTCGCTGGCGCGCTTGGCCCTCCACTCCTCCTCAGGCACCCAGGGACGGCGGGGGCGATCGTCGCCACCCTCGGCGGCGCGCTTGGCGCGAAACTCCTCTTCGGGGATCCAGGGGCGGTTGGGGCGATCCTCAGAACCATAGGGGCGCTTGGCGCCACCGGAGGCGTAGGGCTTGCGGGCGGCGGTGCTGTTCACGGGAGGCACGGTGTAGCCCTCGGGCTCATCCTCGCGGAGGAGGGCGAGCAGTCCGGCCACGAGTTCAATGGCATCGGTGTCGGCCAGCAAGCGCTTGGCTTCCTTGCGGTGGGCATCGTCGGCGGCCTTGGCCACTCGCTCGCGCAGGTGGGTCTCCTTGGCGGCGCGCAGCTCCTCGGGGCCGGGCACGGTGCGCCAGGTCAGCTCGAGGCCGCCGCGGCGGGCCCAGGCGCTGAGGATGCGGGACTCCTTCAAGTTCACGAGGGCGAGGCTGGTGCCCTTGGCGCCGGCGCGGCCGGTGCGGCCGCTGCGGTGGATGTAGCTCTCCATCTGCGTGGGGATGGCGAGGTGCACCACGAGGGGGAGGCCGGAGATGTCGATGCCGCGGGCGGCCACGTCGGTGGCCACCATGTAGCGGAGACGGCCCTTCTTGAACTGCTCCAGGATGCGGGCGCGGGTGGCCTGGGCCAGATCGCCGTGCAGGAAGCCCGCGGGCAGACCGGAGGCGGTGAGCTCTTCGGCCACTTCCTCCGTCTGGGCCTTGGTCTTGGTGAAGATCAGGGCGGAGCTGGGCTCGTCGTGGAGCAGCAGGTTCACCAGGGCCTTCACGTGGAAATTGTCGGCCACGATCACGGGGGTGTGGGCGATGTCCTGGTGGGCGGCGGCCTCGCCAACCTCGTTCAGCTGGAGCTTCACGGGGTTCTTCAGGAAACGCTGGGCCAGCTTGGCGATGGGGGCGGGCAGGGTGGCGCTGAAGAGGTAGGTCTGGGGGTTCTTGGGAACCTTGGCGAGCACCGTCTCCACGTCTTCCAGGAAGCCCATGTTCAGCATCTCGTCGCACTCGTCGAGCACGACCATGCGCACCTTGGAGAGGTCCAGGCTGCCGCGATCCAGGTGATCCATCACGCGGCCGGGGGTGCCGACGACGATCTGGGCCCCGCGGGAGAGCGCGGTGAGCTGGGGGCCGTAGGCCATGCCGCCCACGAGGAGGGCCAGGTCCAGGCGCTGCATGGAGCGCAGCTCCGTGGCGACCTGCTGGGCCAGCTCTCGGGTGGGGGCCAGGATGATGGCCTGGGGGTGGGCCCCGGGCTCCAGGCGATGCAGGAGGGGCAGGCCGAAGGCCAGGGTCTTGCCCGAACCGGTGCGGCTCTGCACGAGGAGGTCGCGGCCCTCACGCCCGGGGGCGAAGGTGGCGGCCTGGACGGGCGTGGGGCTGATGAAGCCGCGGCCTTCAAGGGCCGTCAGCAGATGAGCGTCGAGACCGAGCTCGGCGAAGGTAGGGGTGTTCACGTTGTCTCCCGGGGCGTGTCCCGCTAACGAAGCCACATGCTTCCCGGGGTGAGCCCAAACGATGAGTGTCCCATGGAGGCCTTGAAAAACATAGCGATTTTCCTGGTTTGGTACCCTCTATGCCATGACGACTTTGTTACTCATCCGCCATGGCATCGCCGAGGACTGGGTTCCGGGCCATCCGGATTCCGAGCGCGCACTGACGAGCGAAGGCTGGGAGAAGACCCGGGCGGCCATGCGCGGGCTCGTGGCTCTGGGCCATGTGCCGAGCCGCGGCATCAGCAGCCCCTACCGCCGCGCCCTGGAGACGATGGCGTGCTTGAAGGAAGCTGCCGATACGGGTTTTCCCGTGGGCGTGTGGGATGGCTTCACGCCCGAGGGTGATCCTCGGGGGGCCGAAGGCTGGTTGCGGATCCTCATGAAGGGCGCGAGTGAGGATGAACGAATCGCCATCACCAGCCACCAGCCCTTCCTGGCGGAGCTCATCGCGCACCTCACGGGCCGGGACCTGGAGATCCGCAAGGCCAGCTGCACCGTCGTCGAATGGATGGGTAGCGGCTGGCGCTACAGGAACCACTACACCCCTTCGCAACTGAGGGGCGAATGATGCGGGCGGGCCGCCCCGAGCCGACCTTCGTCACGCTGCCCGATGGCGTGAAGCTCCACTACCGGGTGCAGGGGCCCGTGGACGCGCCCTGGATGGTGCTCCTCAACGGACTGCTCTCGGATACGACCATGTGGGCGGGCGTGCTGCCGGGGCTCACGCAGCGCTTCCGGGTGCTCACCTTCGATAGCCGGGGACAGGGGAAGAGCGATGCACCCGAAGTCGGGCCCTATTCCACCGCGCAGCTGGCCGAGGATGCCTGGGAGCTGTTCCGCGCCTTGGAGGTCGAGCGCCCCTGGCTCGTGGGCCTGAGCAACGGCTCGGCCATGAGCCTCGAACTGATGGCTTCGCACCCCGGGGCCTTCGCGGGGGGCATCCTCACCTCCAGCGTGAGCCACATCGACTTCGCCATGGCGCTCAAGGCCGAGCACTGGGCCCGCTGCCTGGAGATCGGCGGCCCGTTGCTGCAGTTCGACGCGGTGGCGCCCTACCTGTGGGGGGATCGCTTCCTGGAGGCCCGCCATGGGGTGCTCCGCGCCTACCATCAGGCGGTGACGGGGCAGGCCACCCACCACCATGGGGCCCTGCATCAGATCCGGGGCATGGTCACCTGGGACATCCGGGACCGCCTGGGTGCGGTGAGAGAGCCTTTGCTGTTGATGGTGGGAGCCGAAGACCTCCTGACCCCCCCCTGGAAGTGTCTGGAAACAGCTCGATTGACTGTAAATTCCCGATTTGAGGTGATCCCGGGAATGGGTCATGCCTACCCAGTTGAAGACCCCAAAGGCTTTGTGGCCCGGGTGCAGGCCTTCATTACTTGAGGCCTGGGAGGTCTTGGCCGATTAGGGAATCCAAATTACAATCCAAAGCATCCCATTCAGTGCTTTGACTCACCCTCCTCGGGGTTCCCATGGTTAGCAAGACCGCGGCTCCGGCCGCCCAAAGCCTCCAAGAGCTCAAGGAGCTCTCCATCGGCCGGCTCGCGGAGATGGCCAAGGAGCTGGGCGTCGAGAACCCCCTGGGGATGCGCAAGCAGGAGCTGGTGTTCAACGTCCTCCAGAAGCAGGCGGAGGCGGATGGCGGGTTCTTCGCGGAAGGGGTGCTGGAGGTGCTGCCCGAGGGCTTCGGCTTCCTGCGCAGCCCGGATCAGAACTACGTGGCGGGCCCCGATGACATCTACATCAGCCCCAGCCAGATCCGGAAGTTCAGCCTGCGCACGGGCGACACGCTCTCCGGCATGGTGCGGCCCCCGAAGGAAGGCGAGAAGTTCTTCGCCATGCTCCGCGTGGACGCCGTGAACTTCGATCCCCCGGGCGCCGCCAAGGATCGGGTGCACTTCGATGATCTGGTGCCCCTCTACCCCAAGCACCACCTGAAGATGGAGCGGGACCCCGCGGAACTCAGCACCCGCGTGATGGACCTCATGACGCCCCTGGGCAAGGGCCAGCGCGCCCTCATCGTGGCGCCGCCCCGCACGGGCAAGACGGTGCTCCTGCAGAACATCGCCAACTCCATCACCGCGAACCATCCTGAAGTCTTTCTCATCGTGCTCCTCATCGACGAGCGCCCGGAGGAAGTGACGGACATGGAGCGCAACGTGAGGGGCGAGGTCATTTCCTCCACCTTCGATGAGGCCGCCACCCGTCACGTCCAAGTGGCCGAAATGGTCATCGAGAAGGCCAAGCGCCTCGTGGAGCACGGCAAGGACGTGGTGATCCTCCTGGACTCCATCACCCGCCTGGCCCGGGCCTACAACACCGTGGTGCCCGCCAGCGGCAAGGTGCTCAGCGGCGGCGTGGACAGCAACGCCCTGCAGCGGCCCAAGCGTTTCTTCGGCGCGGCGCGCAACATCGAGGAGGGTGGCAGCCTCACCATCATCGCCACGGCCCTCATCGAAACGGGCAGCCGCATGGACGACGTGATCTTCGAGGAGTTCAAGGGCACCGGCAACAGCGAGATCGTGCTGGACCGCAAGCTCAGCGACAAGCGCATCTTCCCCGCCATGGACATCTTCAAGAGCGGCACCCGCAAAGAGGATCTGCTCATCGATCCGCCCAAGCTCGCCAAGGTGTGGGTGCTCCGCAAGATCCTCAGCGCCAGCGGACCCGCCGAGAGCATGGAGCTCCTCACGGAGCGCCTGGGCAAGGCCAAGAACAACGACGAGTTCCTGGCCAATCTGCAGGATGCAGGCCGGCGCTGACCACCGACCCCATGTCCATCGAGGAGGTCCCCGAAATCCGTGAGGTCCGGACCCGGATCGTCGAGCGGACCCTGGGCATGATTTCGGGGATTGGAGCCGCCGCGGGTATCGCGCTCGGCCTTCTCGCCCCGGCCTACCGGATCCGCCAGGTCGAGGCCCGGACTGAGGAACTGGCGCGCACGGTGACGGCCCTGGAAACCCAGGCCGAGGAACTCCGGGCCGCCCGGGAGGCCCAGTCCCGCTTCCTCGCCCTCGTGAGCCACGAATTGAGGACCCCCCTCACCTCGGTGAGAGCCAGCTTGGGCCTGCTGGTTCACCGCCCGGATCTGCCTCCCGAGGCCCGCCCCTTGGCCGAGATCGCGGAGCGCAACTCCCTCCGCCTCCTCAACCTCACCAATGAGCTGTTGGATCTGGAGAAGGCTGACGCGGGGCAGTTCGAAGTCCGCCACGAGCCCCTCGACCTGCGGAACCCCATCCGGAACGCGTTCGATGGGATGCACAGCCTGGCCGAGGAACGGCGCATCCCCCTCACGATGGAGGTTCCAGAGGAGGCCGTGGCCATCCACGGGGACGGTCCCCGCCTGGAGCAGGTCTGCCTGAACCTCCTCTCCAACGCCCTGAGGCATGCCAAGGGGCCGGGCGGCGTCTCCGTTCGCCTGGAGACCCGCCCCGAAGGCGTCTGGGTGGGTGTCTTCAATCCAGGCGATCCGATTCCGGACACCTTCCAGGATCGCATCTTCCACACCTTCCACCAGCTGGAGCCGGAAGCGGGTACCAGCGGCCTGGGCCTCAGCCTTAGCAAGGCCATCGTGGATGCCCACGGCGGCCGCATCGGCTTCGAGAGCGGGCCGGAGGGCACGACCTTCTTTTTTCTGCTGCCGCGGAGCTGACATGGCCTCCTGCTTCGGACACGCCGTCGCGGCGGCCGCCCTGGGGAGCCTGGTGCTGCGCCGGGAGGACGGTTGGAGGCCCTGGGCCGCGGGCGTGCTCCTGGCCAACGTGGCCGACCTGGATGTGCTGGGCTTCGCTTTGGACATCCCCTACGCCCATGCCTGGGGCCACCGGGGCGCCACCCATAGCGCCGCGGTCGCGCTGGTCCTGGGCTGGGTGGCCCTTCGCCTGCTCAGGCCCCCGGAGGGGGCCCGGGCGCGGATCCTGATCTACGGCGTGCTCGCGGCCATCAGCCATCCCCTGCTGGACATGGCCACCTCGGGCGGGCTGGGGATCGCCCTGGCTTGGCCCTTCACCGAGTCGCGTTGGTTTTGGCCCGCGCGGCCGATCCGGGTCTCTCCCATCGGCGTGGGTCCCTTCTTCACGGCCCGGGGCCTGCGGGTGCTGGCCAGCGAGGCCGTGTGGATCGGGATTCCGTCCCTGGCGGTGGCGGGCCCGGCCTGGCTGGTCCGGTGGCGGTCGCGCCTAGGAGGTGCCCATGTGGCTTGAACCGGAGGCTTTTCAGGCCCTCATCGCCGGGGGGCCCCTGGTCTCCCTGGATCTGGTCGTCCGGGATGCCGGGGGGCGGGTGCTCGTGGGGCGGCGCCGCAACCGCCCGGCCCAGGGCTGGTGGTTCGTCCCTGGGGGCCGAGTGGGCAAGAATGAGCGCCTGGACGAGGCCTTCCGCCGCATCTGCGAGGCGGAGCTGGGGTTTGCCCATGAACGGAGGGACACCCGCTTCCTGGGCGTCTACGAACACTTCTACGACGACAACGCCCTGGGGGTGGCGGGGTTGGGAACCCACTACGTGGTGATGGGCCATGAGTGGATGGTCTCGGAGCTGCCACCCATACCCGAAGCCCAACACCACGAGGCCACCTGGATGACCGTGCCGGAGCTCCTGGCCCATCCCGAGGTGCATGAGAACACCAAGGCCTATTTCCGCCCGGTGCCCGAAGGCCTTTGAAGTGGGTGGGGCCCGGGGCCTCCGGTATCCTGGAAGGCTTGGGCACGCTTCCAGGAGTTCCATGGCCTTCCCCTTCGATCCCTTCCGCATCGGCCCCCACCAGATCTCCAATGGCCTGGTGATGGCGCCGCTGCATGAGATCACGGACCAGCCCTTCCGGAAGTTCATCCGGGAGATCGGCGGGCCGGGGCTCGTGGTGTCGGAGATGATCAGCAGCGAGGCCCTCATCCGGCATGCCCGCAAGGCCGAGCAGATGATGGCCACCACGGGCGAGCATCCCTTCGCCATGCAGCTGAACGGCGGCAATCCCCAGAGCCTGGCGGAGGGCGCGCGGCTCTGCGAGGCCGCCGGCGCGGACATGGTGGACCTCAACATGGGCTGCCCCGCCTCCAATGTGACCAAGGGGGGTGCGGGCTCGGCCCTGCTGCGCGACCTTCGCCTCGCGGAATCCTGCGTGAGCGCCATGGTGAAGGCCGTGAACGTGCCCGTCACCGTGAAGATGCGCGCGGGCTGGGACGCCAGCCAGAAGGAGCGCGGCGAGTTCCTGGACTTCCTCAAGATGTTCGATGCGGTGGGGGTGAAAAGCCTCGCCATCCATCCCCGCACCCGGGCCCAGGGCTACGATGGCCACGCGGACTGGGCCATCATCGCCCGCGCCGTGGAGGCCGGCACCAGCTACCCCATCATCGGCAACGGCGACGTGGTGGAGCCCGTGGACGCCTTCCGCATGAAGGAGGAGACGGGCTGCGCCGCCGTGATGATCGGCCGGGGCGCCCTTTACAACCCCTTCATCTTCCGGCAGATCCTGGAGCCCGAATTGGCGGTCACCGCCACCATGCGCATCGACGCCACCCTGCGCTTCTTCGGGATCCTGCTGGAATTGTTGGAGCCCCGCGAAGCCCTGCACAAGATCAAGAAGATCGGCGGCTGGTTCACCAAGGGCATCCCCGGCGGCAACCACTTCCGCCAGAACCTCCACGCTTGCAACGACGCCCAGGTGCTCATCGACATCCTGGAGGATCTGCGGGCGCAGCAGGCGGCGTAGGGAGGCTCTGGGCTATGGTGGATTGCGACCCACCGGAACCCCAGGAATGGGTCGGCGGCAGCCAGAGCCTAAAGCCCAGAGCCCAGGGCCCAGAGCCTCCTCAGCCCAGGTCGAACAGCGTCTGCTGCACCCCCGCTTTGGGATCCATGGGCTGCGGGAACTCCGCGGCCGGGGGCCAGGGATGGTCGGGATCGAAGGGGCCCGGGGGCACGAGGTCCGGCGGGATGAATCGGATGGCCATCTCGGGGGATGCGGATTTGAGCAGGTGCGCGACGGCCCCCTCGCTGGGGATGGCGGGCACCCGCAGCCGTGCCGCGGAGGCATGATCCAGCAGGCCGGCGAAGGCGGCGGGCAGTGTGGCCCGGGTGGTGAGGGGCTGGGAGGTGCGGGGATCTCCGGCGAGCCCGGGGGTGAAGGCGGCGGGCGCGGGGGGCAGGGCCAGGGATGCGCGCCAGGGAAGACCCTCACGCATGGCCTGCTGGCCCAGGGCCGCACAGGGGGCCAGGTCTTCGCAGGTGCCGAGGTGGATGGGCGCCCGGAGCTGCTGGGCGAGACGATCCTTCAGCTCCGTGGCCATGGCGGCGGCTTTGTCAAAGTCGCCGGAAGCCCGTTGGTACTCCGCACCGCCGCAAAGGGCCAGGCGCCAGCCCACGCTGCGCCGCAGGAAGGGCAGCTCGGGCCAGGCCCCGGCATTGAGGCGCAGGGCCATGGCCTGCTCCAGGCGGCCCTGGAGGTCGCCCAGGGCGCGGCCCAGATCCCCGCTTTCCAACAGAGCGGAGAGGGCACCCAAGGGCACCACGGCCTCTCCCCAAATCCAGCCAACCCCGGCCTCCTCACCCCGGCCGGGTTTGAGGCTGGCGAGCCCCGGGAGGGACCACTGGGGAGCGGGCTCGGGCACCCAGCCCAGGAAACCCGAACGCCAGGCTTCGCCCAGGGCGTCCACGGGAGCCTCGGGTTGGTGTACCCAGGCCCGGAAGGCGCCGCCGGGGATGGATTCCGCCGCAGCGGGCTTCACGTGGAGGGTGAGGCCGGGGATGGCGGAGAGGGCCTCCCACCAGCCGCCGCGCTCTTCGGGGTGGAGGGCCTCCATCCAGGAGGGAACGTGATCCCAGATGAGGGCGAAGCCGCCGGGGCAGGGGGCTAGGGCCGCCATGAGGCGGTGCAGGGCGCGGCCCGGAGCGGCGTGCTTGGAGGCGAGGCCCTCTTCCAGGAAACGAGAGCCCACCCAGCCCGCCCAGGGGGCATCGGGCCCGTGGAGGACGGCGAAGCCCCGTCCTTCAATCATCATGCTTCCACCGGGAGGAAGGCGGGGCGGCCTACAGCCCCGGGGGCCCAGGCGCGATCCCAGCGGGAACGGAGGAGGGCGGCCGCTTCCCTTGCGGCGGCGCGGTCTTCCAGGCCCTTCAGGCGCAGGCCCAGCCAGGCGGCGCTGAGGAAGCAGCCCGTGCCGCGGCGCTCACCGGGTAGTCGGGGGGAGCGCCCCAGCGATTCCGTACCCTCCGCCGTGATCCAGAAGTCCTCCACCTCGGCGCCGGGGGCGTGGCCGCCCTTAAGCCAAACGGCTCGGGCACCCAGGTCCAACAGGGGCTTGGAGAGGGCTTCCAGGGAGGCGGTGCGGATCTGATCCGGGGGCAGGCCCGCGATGGCCGCGGCCTCGCCCCGGTTGGGGCAGGCCACCCAGGTTCCGGAGCGGAGGACCACCTTGGCCATCGCCTGGAGCCCTTCGGGGTCATGGAGCCCCACGCCGGCGCTGGGGGCGAGGATGGGATCCCAGATGCGGACCTTGGGGGCCAGCTGGTTCACGGTGCCCACGAGGCGACGCAGCGTGGGGAGGTCCAGGGCGCAGAGGCCCAGCTTCACGCCCCAGGGCCCCGCCAGATGGGGGCCAAGGGCTTCCAGGCGGGCCTGGGGATCCATGGTGGGGGCGGTGATCCCCATGCAGGCCATGCCATTTTGCAGGGTGTCGGCCAGGGGCACGCCCATGGGCAGGACCCCCAACCCGGCCAGGACCTGGGCATCCAGCAACAGGCCGGCTCCCCCCGAGGGGTCGAATCCGGCGAGGCTCACGGCGATGGGGGCAGGGGACGACATGGCCCTCCAGAATGCCACGAGGAAGCCTGTTTACACCTGGGAACCGTGGGGTTAGACCCTCCGGGAAGGATCCACGATCTCGGTGATGCGCAGCCCCAGGTTGTCCTCCAGCACCGTGACCTCACCCCTCATCAGCACACGGTTCTTGGAGAGCACGTCCATGGGCTCCCCGGCGCTCTTCTTGAGCTCCACGAGGCTGCCCGTCTCCAGGTCCAGGAGGTCCCGGATGCTCATGCGGGCCGAGCCCAGCTGGACTTCCAGGTGCATGGAGGTGTCGATGAAGGGCATGACGCCAGCGATCACCGCCTCGAAGGAAACGGCTTTGTCATCTGCTGTGCGGTCCAGGCGCTTGGCCAAGATTGCCCCCCTGGGATCAAAGCATCGACCCCTGGGACCGTAAAAGCAACAGGAGTGCCAGCCTTTGGACTATTGCTGGATGGCCCAGTCGATGATGAGCACATCCTTCACCGGCTTCTTGGGCTTCTTGTGTTCCTTGTCTTCCTTCTCGCCGGGCTTGGGGGGATGGGGCTTGAACTTCTCGTTCAGCTTGTCCTTGATCTCCAGGCGCAGGGATTCTTTGGCCTCGCTATCGCTGGCCTCGTCCACGGTCTTGCCGGAGAGCATGTCCTGGATCATGGCGAGGATCTGGCTCTTTTCCGGGGAGGGCTTATCCCCGGCTGCCGTCTTGCCCAGTTCCGCATCGCGGAAGAGGATGTGCAGCTCCGCCCGCAAGAAGGCATTCCGGCGTTGGGCGCCCTGCAGGTTCACGATTTTCTGGATCACCATCACCGGGGGGGCCTCGGCCCCGCCATGGCCGCCACCGCCCTTGGGCTGGTCTTCCTCCTCGTCTTCTTCCTCGCCTTTTTTGGCCTCGTGCCCATCCGCAGCGCCGCCGTGGTCGCCCTCGGCGGCTTCGCCATGCTCGCCGGCCTTCTTCTGGGCATCCTCATCCGCCTTCTTCTTGGCCTCGGCCGCCGCCTTCTTCTTGTCCAGCACGAGCACCTTCACGGCAAAACCCCCACCGCCGAGCAGCAGCAACGCCGCCACCGCGATGATGATCAACTTCTTCTTCCCGCCCCCGCCGCCGCCTTCTTCCTGATCCGACATTAGCCACCTCAAATGGATGGCTTCCTATCGGCCGGGGCGCCCGTCCATCTTGAGATCCGGCGCCCGGTATCATGGGCGGATGCGGCATTCCTTCTACCTGCGCCTGGCTTACGATGGGACGAATTACCATGGCTGGCAGATCCAGACGTCACTGCCCACCGTCCAGGGGGAGCTGTGGCGGGCGTTGAGGGTCCTGGATGCGGAGGCTCCCATGCCCCAGGGCACGGGCCGCACGGATTCCGGTGTCCACGCCGAGGCTCAGGGCAC
Source organism: Acidobacteriota bacterium (assembly GCA_016192145.1). Taxonomy (GTDB): domain Bacteria; phylum Acidobacteriota; class Holophagae; order Holophagales; family Holophagaceae; genus JAFDVN01. The sequence continues at coordinate 310,336 of JACPUT010000018.1, forward strand.
CGTGGCGAAGGTGGAACGGGAGTGGGACCCCTATCGCCTACTCGCAGCCCTCAACGCCCACCTACCACCCGCCATCCGGGTGATGGAGGCCGTGCCGGTGCCCGAGGCCTTCTACCCCCGCCGCCACGCCGTGGCCAAGCGCTACCGGTATCGCCTGGGGATGGGCCCCACCGCGCACCCGCTGGAGCGCGCTATCCGGTGGCAGCTCTTCCGGAAGGAGCCCCTGGATCAGGAAGCCATGGCCGCCGCCGCCGCAGCGTGGATCGGAACCCACGACTACAGCGCCTTCCGCCATCAGGAGTGCGAAGCCGAGGACCCCGTGCGGACCATCCACGCCATCCGCCTCGAACCGCACCGCCTGGGCCTGGACCTGGTCTTCGAAGGCAGCGCCTTCCTCATGCACCAGGTGCGGATCATGAGCGGCAGCCTCGTGCAGGTGGGCAAGGGGAAGATCCTCGTGGCCGATGCGCCCCGCATCCTGGCGAACCGGGATCGCACCCAAGCCGGTGAGACGGCCCCCGCCCACGGCCTCTGCATGGAAAAGGTCTGGTACGAGGCCCGCTGGGGCCTCAACGAGCCGAGCCCCTGGGGGGAGGGAAAGTTGGATCGCGAATAACGCGAATGGGGCGAATAAGCGCGAATAAATAGGAGTGTTCCCTATTCGCGTCATTCGCCCCATTCGCGTTATTCGCGATCTGCTTTTAGACCGGCCGCCGGCCTTCCAGCGCTCGCCCGAGGGTGAGCTGGTCGGCGTATTCGATGTCGCTGCCGATGGGGAGGCCCAGGCCGATGCGGGTGGCTTTGATGCCCAGGGGTTCGAGCAGGCGGGCCAGCCAGCTGGCGGTGGCTTCGCCATCGAGGGTGGGATTGGTGGCGAGGATGACTTCGGTGATGCTGTGGTCTTCCAAGCGGTGGAGCAGTTCCCGGATCCGAAGCTGGTCTGGGCCCAGGCCCCGGAGCGGGGAAATGAGACCGCCCAGCACGTGGTACCGGCCCTTGAAGGAACTGGCCCGCTCGAAGCTGAGCACGTTGCTGGCTTCGGCCACCACCACGAGGACATGGGGATCCCGGTTTGGGTCCTTGCAGATGGGGCAGAGGGGTTGGTCGGTGAAGGCCCCGCACTGACTGCAGAAACCCACCTTGTCCGCGGCGTCCTGGAGGAGGCGGGCCAGGTTGGCCATGGCCTCCGGCCCCTCCTTGAGGAGGTGCAGGGCCATGCGCTGGGCGCTCTTCTGGCCCACGCCCGGAAGGTGCTGGAGGCTCGCGACCACCGCCTCCAGGGGGGCGGGCAGCTTCATAGTGAAGGGCCTGTAAATGAGTCATCTTGCCTATTGCGAGGGGCGTCGGCGGAGCAATCCAAGGCGGCCGACCGTAGGTGTATCGGGAATACACGGAGGGAGGTCAACGCAGGTTTGCGACAGCCGCCGACCCTGGCCCGGTTCCCCGGTCCGCTCGGCTGTTCGGCCGAGCGGAAGAAGGCCCCGGTGGGGCCTTCGATACCGAGAGGGGTTGGCCCCTCTTCGCGCCCCCAGCTGTGTCGGGCCGCTTGCACGATGTCACCGCATCGCGCTGCGCGGCTCTCCTTGCTGGATGGCGCGAATAGGGGCCAACAATAGGCAAGCTGACTCATTTACAGGCCCTTTAGGCCGGGGAGGTTCATGCCGGGCAGGCCCATGCCGCCCTGGGCCTGCTTCATGCCTTCGTCCACCTTGGTGGCCGCGTCATTGAAGGCCGCCTGGATCAGGTCTTCCAGCATGGAGGGATCCTCGGGATCCATGGCCTCCTTGGCGATCCGGATGGACTGCAGCTCGCGGCTGCCGTTGAGGACCACCTTCACGGTGCCGCCGCCGGCGGTGCCTTCCGCGCGCAAGTTGGCCTGGGCCTCGGCGAGCTTGGCCTGCATGGCCTGGGCCTGCTTCATGAGGAAACGCATGTCCATGACTACTCTCCAGCTTCGTAGAGGTGGCGCGCCCGCAGCTTCAGGGCCACCTGGTGCATCACCCAGTATCCCAGAGGAAGGGCGAGGATGCTCATGACCATTCCCCCCAGCAGGTAGGGGGCCAGGATGGGCTTGAACATGGTGGTGAGATGGGTGAAGCCCTCCCGGGAGGCGAAGCTGCGCCACCCGATCTCGCCCCATTGGATCGTGGAGAGGTCCACTTTCCAGCCCCGCCCCAGCAGCCCGCTCCCGAGCATGGTGGAGGCCGTGGCCATGGGGACGAGGGTCCAGGGATTGTTGATGAAGCAGGCCAGGAAGATCAGGGGCCGATGCAGGTGCCGGGCGAAGAGGCAGAGCAGCAGGATCATGCCCGTATGCAGCCCCAGGAAGGGATTCCAGGCGATGGAAAAGCCGATCCCGAAGCTCCAGGCCACCTGCTTGGGAGTGAGTTCGGGATGTAGGATGTGGCCCTTGAGGGATCCCCAGAAACTGCGGCTGGGCTTGGGATTCGGCGTGTCGGTCAAAGGGGGCTCAGGGGGCGAAGTGGTCGAAGCCGAGGTCGGGGAGGGGTTGGTCGGAGGTCCCATCATAAAGGACGACGGGCTCAGGCCTCCTGTCCACGACTTCACCCAGTTCGATCAAGGGCTTGCCGAGCCTGGCTTCCAGCGTCTTGCGATCGAGGGCCGCGCTGAAGCAGCGGGCGAAATCCTCGCCCCCGCGCAGTTCCTCGGGGCTGAGGTCCCGGGTGAGGCGGATGGTCAGGTTCGAGGCCTCGGCGAGATTCCGGAGGTCCCGGGAGAGGCCATCCGAGATGTCCATGCAGGAATGAACCTCGGGCAGCTCTGCCAATTTCAGGCCCAGCCCCAGGTTCGGGGTGGGATCCAGGTGGGCGCGGATGTCGGGGTCACCGAGATCCGGCTTGGAGCCCCGCTTCAATTTTTCCAGACCTCGAAGGCTGGCACCCAGGGGCTGGTCGACGTAGACGCGATCGCCCACCTGAAGCCCATCCCGCCGCAGCCAGCGCTTGGCCGCGCCGAAAGCCGTGAGGCCGAGGCCGATGCCCTGGGGCCGGCCCACGGTATCCCCGCCGATGACGGGGAGGCCCGCGGCTTCACAGGCCTCGGCGATGCCTTCGATGAGTTCCTGCAGCCATCCCATTTCCAGATCCGGGGGCAGGGCCAAGGAAAGGGTGCAGCCCAGGGGGCGGGCACCGCTGGCGTCCAGATCCGAGAGGTTCACCCGCACCAGTTTCCGACCCAGCAGGCGGGGGGGGTGCCAGGCCCGGAGGAAGTGCGTTCCCTCCTCCAGGGTGTCAGTGGTCACTAGCAGGGTTTCGCCGGGGGCCGGGGCGGGCAGGGCCCCGCAGTCGTCGGAAAGTTCCGATCCTCCAGGCATCCGAGCCCGGATCCGCGCCAGGATGTCCAGTTCTTCGAGTCCCATCCCTCTGATCCTCGCATGGATCTCCACTTGGTCCGACCGCCGCCCGATGGTAGGTTCAAAGGGCTTGCCGAGACGGCGCCAGGATTGAAGGAGACAACCATGGCCATCACGAAGGTTTGGATCGAAGAAGGCTGCATCGTGTGCAACGCCTGCGAGGCGGAGTGCCCCGACGTCTTCCACGTCACGGACACCACCTGCACCATCCGCGACGGCGTGCGCAAGGACGGCCTCGAGACCGAGAACCGCGACGAGATGAGCGAGCTCAACGACGACGTGCAGACCTCCCTGGCCGACAGCATCATCGCCGCCGCCGCCGGTTGCCCCGTGGAAGTCATCAAGTACGAGCAGGCGTAGATTAGGTCCCTGGACCATAGTCCTTGGTCCTTAGTCCTTAGTCCTTAGCAAGCGCCGACCCAGCCTGGCTGGGTCGGCGCTTCCCCTTTAGCCAAGGACCAAGGACCAAGGACTAAGGACCAAAGCCCAGAGCCTACTCCTTCAGCCCCACGTTCACCTCGAACTCCCCATACGGCGTCTTGAAGGGGATGGCGATGCAGGGGATGTGTCCGCTACGGCTGATCTTGTGGCCATGGCCCATGACGACGGTGGGTACGCTGATGTTCAGCTGGTGGCCTTCCTGGATGAGGATGCGGCGGGCATCACCCACCACGATGTTGCCGATCTCGCCAATGGCGTCCTCCACCCGCTGATCCATCACGGTGATCTCCTCCATCAGCATGTTCGCGGCGATCTTGCAGGCGAGATCGGTGGGCACGCTGATGATGATCGAGCCGGAGACTTCACCCGTGATCCCGATGATCGAACTGATGTCGAAGGTGGTGATCAGGTCCTCCTTCACCGAGAGGCCCGTCTTTTCCGCCGCGATGCCCGCCATCATGTCGAGGCTGCGCAGCGTGCTTTCAATGAAGGGGTTGATGTAGGCGACGTTCATGGGGGTCCTGGGAGATAGCCCCGCATCGGCAAGGCCTGCCCCGGCATGACTTTTTGCATGGAAGATTGAGTGAAGGGGTCGGATCCGTCAGGATGGAAGACCATCTCCTGCTGGATTTGGCCCCTGGTGAACCCATGCTCGATCGCCTTCAAGCCGACCTCAAGACCTCCATGCTGGCCAAGGATGCCCCCCGAACGGGCGTGCTCCGCATGGCATTGGCCGCCTACAAGAACGAGGCGGTGGCCAAGGGCCTGGGTCCTCAAGGGGTTCTGGCCGACGCGGATGGGTTGACGGTCATCAAGCGACTTGTTAAATCCCGCGAAGATAGCGTGGACCAGTACACCAAGGCCGGCTATGCCGATCGGGCCGCCTCGGAGCAGGCGGAGATCGCCATCCTCAAGGCCTACCTGCCCGCCATGCTGGAGGGAGTCCAGCTCGAAACTGCCGTCCGTGAAGCCATTGCGGCGACGGGCGCGGCCACCAAGAAGGACATGGGCCAGGTCATGAAGGCCCTCCAGGCCGCCCACGGCGCCTCCTTCGACGGCAAGGCCGCCAGCGCCCTCGTCAATTCCCTCCTCAGTTAAGGCTTTCGGCTATAGGCTCTGGGCTCTTGCCCGGCCTCACCCAGCCAGAGCCTAGCGCCCAAAGCCTAGAGCCCAAAAAATGAAACAGTCCAAACAGCTCATCCAGACCCTCCGCGAAACCCCCAAGGATGCCGACGTCGTCAGCCAGCAGCTGATGATGCGGGCCGGCATGATCCAGAAGCAGGCCGCGGGCATCTATTCCTACTTCCCCCTGGCCCTGCGGAGCATCCGCAAGTTCGAGCAGATCGTCCGCGAAGAGCTCGCCAAGGACGGCTGCCAGGAAGTGCTCATGCCCATGGTGCAGCCCGCCGAGCTCTGGCAGGAGAGCGGCCGCTGGACCTTCTACGGCAAGGAACTCCTCCGCTTCAAGGACCGCAAGGAAGCGGGCTTCTGCCTGGGCCCCACCCATGAGGAGGTCATCACGGACATGGTGCGCCGCACCGTGCGCAGCTACAAGCAGCTGCCCATAAATCTCTTCCAGGTGCAGAGCAAGTTCCGCGACGAGATCCGCCCCCGCTTCGGCCTCATGCGGGGCCGGGAATTCATCATGAAGGACGGTTACTCCTTCCACGCCACGGACGCCGACTGCGACCGCGAGTACTGGGCCATGTTCAACGCCTACAAGCGGATCTTCAGCCGCCTGGGCGTGAAGTTCCGGCCCGTGGAAGCCGATAGCGGCGCCATCGGCGGCTCTTTCACCCACGAGTTCCACGTGCTGGCCGGCAGCGGCGAGGACGCCATCCTCAGCTGCGACAGCTGCGACTACACCTCCAACCTCGAGAAGACCGAGGCCCCCGCGCTGGCGATCACGGACAACGGCGCCGCCTTCCCGCTGAAGCGCGATCACTTCGCCACCCCCGGCGTCGTGGGTCAGGTGGAGCAGGCCGCCGGCATGAAGGACGCGGACCACGACGGCATGCCCATCACCCAGACCAGCAAGTTCTACCTCTTCCGCGCCATGTTCGCGGATGAGACGACGAAGCTGGTGGGCGCCGTCCTGCGCGGCGACCACGAAGTGAACCCCGTGAAGGTGAAGAACCTCGTGGGTGCCCTGGACCTCGAGCTGTTCCCCCTGGAGGAGGCCGAGGCCTTCACCGGCGCCAAGTCCGGCTTCATGGGACCCGTGGGCCTCAAGGACGTGCAGATGGTGGTGGACCTCTCCCTCAAGGGAGCGGTGAACCTCACCTGCGGCGCGAACAAGACCGACTATCACCACTTCGGCCTGGATCCCGCCCGGGACCTTCCCGGCGCCACCTTCGCCGACATCCGCCTCGCCCTGGAGCAGGACACCTGCACCCGCTGCGGCAAGGGCAAGTACCAGGCCTACCGCGGCATCGAGGTGGGCCAGGTCTTCAAGCTCGGCATCAAGTACTCCAAGGCCATGGGCTGCACCTTCCTGGATGAGAACGGCAAGGACCAGCCCATGATCATGGGCTGTTACGGCATCGGCGTGACGCGCACCGTGGCCGCCGTCATCGAGCAGAACTTCGATGAGGACGGCATCATCTGGCCCTGGCCCGTGGCGCCCTACCAGGTCCACCTGCTGAACCTGGATCCCGCCAACGCCGAAGTGAACCTGGTGGCCAATCGGTTGGAGACGGAACTCGAAGCGGCCGGTTTCGAGGTGCTCCACGATGATCGCGAGGGCATGAGCCCCGGCGCCAAGTTCAAGGACGCCGACCTGCTGGGCTTCCCCCTCCGCCTGATGGTGGGCACCAAGGGCCTGAAGGAGGGCGTCGTGGAACTGCGCGACCGCCGCACCAAGCAGGTCACCAAGGTGGCTCCGGATGCCGTGCTCGGCGCGGTGCGCACGGCCAAGGATCGGATCTTCGAAGGGCTCGAGACCGCGGGAGGTCGCTGATGGCGGAAGGACGGGTTCATCTCACCACCTTCATCGAGGGCGTTCTCGTCCATGGGAAGGAGATGCCCTTCGTTCTGCTCGTCCCCACGCCGCACAGCCCCCACCGGGGCCTGCTGATGCCCGCCCAGATCCCCTGGGCTCCGGGTTTCCTGCCCACGTCCCTGCTCAACGCGCAGATCGACGCCGCCTGGGGCATCAAGTTCCGATTCGTGGATCCCAGCACCCTGCCGGTGGTCTTCGATGAGCGCACCAGCCGCCTCTCCACCCCCTGGCTCCTGAGGCTGGAAGGGCTGGAGGGGCAGCAGCGCCTCTACCTCACGCACCTCTTGCGGACCAAGGCGGCCGATGCCGAACTGCCGCCACCGCCTCCGGGTGGCCAGTGGGTCAGCGAAAAGGCCCTGGCCAGCATCGATATCCTGCCGGGCGTGCGGCGCCTCTGCGAGGCGGCCCTCAAGCAGGTCCGCGAATCCTGACATTGCAGGCTGGAGACTGGAGACCGGAACAAAGGAAACGGCGGCGCATGCGCCGCCGTTTTTCCTCCTGCCTCCAGCCTAGGGTCTCCAGCCTGGATTACATCTGCTCGAACGCGTTGAAGAAGTAGCTCACCTCGAACTTGGCGCTCTCGGGGGCATCGGAGCCATGGGTGGCATTCCGGCCGATGTTGGCGCCGAACCGCTTGCGCAGGGTGCCGGCGTCGGCCTTCTCGGGGTTGGTGGCGCCCATCAGCTCGCGCCAGCGCAGGATGGCGTTCTCGCCCTCGAGCACCATGATGGCCACGGGGCCCTCGGTCATGAAGTCCTCGAGCTCCTTGTAGAAGCCCTTGGTCACGTGCTCGTGGTAGAAGCCCTTGCAGATGGCGGGGGTCAGCTGGGTCATCTTCAGGCCCACGATCTTGAGGCCGCTCTGCTCGATGGCGGTGATGATCTCGCCGAGGTGGCCGTTCTTGACGGAATCGGGCTTGGCGATGGCAAAGGTACGTTCAACGGCCATGAAATCCTCCAAAAGATCAATGCTCCAGTCTGCCGCAGGGAGCCATTCCCAGCAAGGAAAAGGGTTGTAACGGCCGCATGGCGTGGGGAGTGTGCTGGGAAATCCCCGCCGGGCCAGCTACAATCAAGGGTTTACGCGACTGGAAGCCCCCATGCTTGATGATCTCCTCAAGAAAGTCTTCGGTTCCAAGAACGAGCGCGAGCTGAAGCGGCTCTGGGCCAAGGTCCAGACCATCAACGCGCTCGAGCCCAGGATCTCCGCCCTTTCCGATGACGAGCTGCGGGCCATGACGCCCGTGCTCAAAGAAAAGCTGGCCGGTGGCGCCACGTTGGACGACATCCTGCCCGAGGCCTTCGCGGTCTGCCGCGAGGCGAGCAAGCGCGTGCTCCGCATGCGCCACTTCGACGTGCAGCTCGTGGGCGGCATGGTGCTCCACGAGGGCAAGGTCTCCGAGATGCGCACCGGGGAAGGCAAGACCCTCACGGCCACGCTGCCCCTGTACCTGAACGCCCTCGCCGGGAAGGGCGCCCACCTCGTCACCGTGAACGATTACCTCGCCCGCCGTGACGCCGAGTGGATGGGGCGCCTCTACACCTGGCTCGGCCTCAGCGTGGGCATCATCCAGCACGGCCTGGATGATGAACAGCGGCGCGAAGCCTATGCCTGCGACATCACCTACGCCACCAACAACGAGCTGGGCTTCGATTACCTGCGCGACAACATGAAGTGGGATCTGGCCGACTTCACCCAGCGCGGCTTCCACTTCGCCATCGTCGACGAGGTGGACAGCATCCTCATCGACGAGGCGCGAACCCCGCTGATCATCGCGGGCTCCTCGGAAGAGGACACCTCCAAGTACTTCCGCATCGATCAGATCGTGCCCCGCCTCGAGGCGGAAACCCATTTCAAGATCGAGGAGAAGGACCGCCAGATCATGCTCACGGACGCCGGCATCGCCTTCTCCGAAGAGCTGCTGGGCGTGCCCAACCTCTATGATCCCTCCGCCATCGAGACCTTGCACGGCCTCAGCCAGGCCCTGCTGGCCCACAACCTCTACAAGCTCGACGTGGACTACATGGTCCGCCCCAAGGAAGATGGCCGCGGCAACGAAGTGGTCATCGTCGACGAGTTCACGGGCCGTCTCATGCCCGGCCGCCGTTGGTCCAACGGCCTCCACCAGGCCATCGAGGCCAAGGAGGGCGTGGAGGTCAACGCCGAGAACCAGACGCTGGCCACCGTCACCTTCCAGAACTTCTTCCGCATGTACAAGAAGCTGGGGGGCATGACGGGCACCGCCGAGACGGAAGCCAAGGAACTCTGGGAGATCTACAAGCTCGACGTGGTGATCGTGCCCACCAACCGGCCCATGATCCGCAAGGATTTCGCCGATACCGTCTTCGCCACGCAGAAGGGCAAGACCAAGGCCATCGTCGCCGAGATCAAGGATCTCCACGCCAAGGGCCAGCCCATCCTCGTGGGCACCGCCAGCATCGACAGCAGCGAGAAGCTGAGCGAGGAGCTGAAGAAGGCGGGCATCCGCCACGTCGTGCTGAACGCCAAGCACCACGAGAAGGAAGCCGACATCGTGGCCCAGGCCGGCCGCAAGGGCTCCGTGACCATCGCCACCAACATGGCCGGTCGCGGAACGGACATCCTCCTCGGCGGCAATCCCGAGGGCATGGCCCGCCATGAGGCCGCCAAGCGCGAGATCGAGGTCTTCACCGAGGATGGCATCGAGACGCCTGAGTACATCGCCCTCATCGAGGAGATGAAGCGCGCCACGGAATCCGAGAAGCAGGAAGTGATCGCCGCGGGCGGCCTCCACATCCTCGGCACCGAGCGCCACGAGAGCCGCCGCATCGACAACCAGTTGCGCGGCCGCGCCGGACGCCAGGGCGATCCCGGCTCCAGCCGCTTCTTCCTGAGCCTGGAAGACGATCTCATGCGCGTCTTCGGCGGCGATCGCATCAAGGGCCTCATGTCCATGATGGGCATGAACGACGAGGAGCCCATCGAGAGCGGCATGGTCAGCAAGTCCATCGAGAAGAGCCAGAAGCGGGTGGAAACCCACCACTTCGAGGTGCGCAAGCACCTGCTCGAGTACGACGATGTGATGAACAAGCAGCGCATCTTCTTCTACAACCTGCGCACGGAGATCCTGAAGGGCGCCACGAAGGATTACGTGTTGCAGATCGCGGCCGAGATCGCCGAGGGCCTCTGCAACGACTTCCTCCCCGTGAAGGGCGAGCGGGATGAGGCTGCCTTCAAAGAACGTGTGGAACAGCTCTACGCCATGGCCGGAGAGAAGGTCGAGGCCGTCACCCAGTTGCATGGCGAAGCCTGCGGCAACGCCCTCACCGAGTTGGTGCAGGCCGCTTACCAGGAAAAGGAGGAGCGCCTCGGCTCCCCCGACATCCTCCGCTGGCACGAGCGCGTCGCCATCCTCCAGATCATCGATGCCGCCTGGAAGCGCCACCTGCTCGTGATGGATCACCTGAAGGAGGCCATCGGCTTCCGCGGTTACGGCCAGAAGGACCCCCTCGTGGAGTACAAGCGCGAGAGCTACGAATACTTCGAGCAGATGCGCTTCGGCTACGAAGACGAGATCGTCTCCTACCTCTACCGCGTGGAGCCCCAGGTCAGCACCTATGTGCCCGACGAGGATTTCTTCCGCGAACCCACCCACGTCATGGAGCTGGGGCCCGATGAGCAGGGGAACCTGGTCACCGAGGGCGGTGAGCAGGTGCAGCGCGTGCTCCGTTTCACGGCCGGCGGCCTGGATGACGGGGACGAAAGCGTCCTCCGTCGCTGATCCCGCATCGAACCTCAAATGGCCGTCCGCATCCTCCTCGAGGACTCCCACCTGAAGCCCAGCCCCCGCCTCCTGGTGGGGGTGGCGCTCCTGGCCTCCCTGATCACCACCGGCCTATGGGGTGCCCTGGGGCGCTGGGCCCTCGTGGCCTGGGTGGCTGCCCTCCCCGTGCTCGGGCTGGCCATCCGCTTTGTGGCTGGATCCTGGGTGCGCGTCAGCGCTCACCGTGGCCTGAGTTGGTGCCTGAAGACGCCCTTGGGCACCCGGTTGGGCTCCGTGGAGCTGCTGCCCGCCGAGATCGCCGAATTGCGCCTTGAAGCCAGCCTAGCGGCGCGGCTGCTGGGGCTGTGGGATCTGCAAATCGTGAAGCGGGATGGAACCCTCTCGCCCAAATTCCGATTCTTTGCAGGCATGGATCGGCAGGCTGAAGTCCTGCATGGGTATCTGGAACAACTGGGCCGTCCCTGATCCCGATCCCGGGCCAGGATCCTTTCTCCCCTGGCCCCCTGGATCCGGCAGGTGATTCAAGGCTAGAGGCCCACGCCATACTTCGCTAGCCTGTCCCTATGGAACTCGTGGTAGTCACTGGGCTTTCTGGGGCAGGTCGCCGCTCGGTATTGGGGGCCCTGGAAGACAGCGGCTATACGGCCTTGGACAACGTCCCGGCGCGCCTGCTGGAGCCGCTCATCGAGCTGGAAGATCGCCTCTACCCGGGGCGCACCCGACTGGCGGTGGGCATGGATAGCCGCCATGAGGATTTCGCGGGCGAGTTCGAACCCATGCTCCAGGCCTTCGAGGATCGCAGCCAACCCGTGCACGTGATCTTCGTGGAAGCGGATGATGAAGTCCTGCTGCGGCGGTTTTCCGAAACCCGCCGGGTGCATCATCTCGCGGGCGAAGGCGGCTCCGTCGCCGATGCCATCCGTCGCGAGCGCCAGCTCCTGGCCTCCATCAGGGCGCGCGCCTCCGCCGTGCTTAACACGTCGCGGCTCACCCTCTCCGAGATGCGTCAGCGCATCCATGAATTGCTGCCCGGGCTTCCGGGCAGGGACACGAAGGTGCGCATCGTCTCCTTCGGATTCAAATTCGGCGTGCCCTTGGAGGCCGACGTCGTCCTGGACGCCCGATTCCTGCCCAATCCCCACTACGTGCCGGAGTTGAAGCCATTGAACGGCCGCGACGAGCCCGTGCAAAAGTTCCTGCTCTCCTCGGAGGATTTCCAGGCCTTCCTCGACAAAACCGAGGATTGGCTCCGCTGGAGCCTGCCCTTGGTCCAACAGGAGGGGCGCGCCTACCACACCATCGCCATCGGGTGCACGGGGGGCCAGCATCGCAGCGTCGCCCTGGCCGAGCTCCTGGGAAAGCGATTGAAGGTGGACTTTCCGAACCTGACGGTCCGGCATAGGGAGCAGGCTGGATAGCCTGCCCGGGATCCCAGCCCTTCCCGGAGAGGCGATGGTGTGAAGGAGGCGCTATGGGTTCCATGCCAGGTTCGGATCTGCAGCTCCCCGAGCAGGCGATCGCGGCGCTTCAGCAGGGCCGGAAGATCGAGGCCATCCAGCTGGTGCGAGCCCGGCATGGACTCGGCCTCAAGGAGGCCAAGGATCGGGTGGAAACCTATCTCGCAACCCAACCCCATCTGGAAGCCACGATGGCTGAGGCGCAGGCCGCTTCCCACCGCGGCTGCATGATGATCCTCGGTGCCCTGATCGCGGCGGGAGGCCTGCTGTTCTACCTGTTTAGCCCGGGAGCTCGGCAGCGGGGCGGGCAATCCCCCAAGGCCCCGAGGTCTGATAGGTAGGTTGATCCTGACGGGCCGAGGCCTCCAAATCCACCTCTCGCCAATGGATCGGCGAAGGTTCGGCTGGATCCTGATCGGGCCGGCGATTGATTTAGCGGGAGATTCAGCCCGCGACTTCCCGGTAGACCACGCCGCGCTTGGCCAGCTCCGCCTTCATGAAGTCCCAGCACCCGGCCTCCAGGCCGAGGTACTCGGGCGGGCAGATGCCCTTTCGATTGAACTTCCCGGCGGCGTGGAGGCGCACGGCGGCGGTGCAGGTGAAGCCGGTGGTGCGGGCCATGCTCGTGGTCTGGGTGGCGGGGTCGTAGTGATCCAGCACCTCGGCGACCCGTCGGATGGGCTGGCCGTCCTTTTCGCCTTCGACGGTGACGCGCATGACGGTGAGATCGGCCTCCCCTTCCTTGAACTTCCAGAGGGGGAAAAGCAGGGCGGTGGTGAGGTCCAGGGGCACCACCTTCTGGCCGTTCACGAGCCGCGGTTCCTTGGAGAAGAAGCCGCTCTCCCGCAGCATCCGCATCTTCTCGATGTGGCCGGGGTAGCGGAGGGTCTTCTCCTTCATGTCGGGCACGCCGGGGAAGGTCTTGATGACGCTGCGCAGGCCGTCGGTGTTGAAGGATTCGAGGGTGCCCACGCCCGCGAAGTCGAGCAGCTCCGGCTCCGAGAGGGCCGGGAAGGTGACGGTCCTCCCATCCTTCACGTAGCGGGCGGGGCGGGTGTACTCCTCGATGACGTCGATGGGGCTGAAGCCCGCCTTGTATTCGTAGGGCCAGGTGCGCACCACGGGCAGCCCGCCCACGAGGCACTCGAACCGCGTGACCTTGTCGATCTGCCGGGCCGTGTCGCCCAGGATGATGTTGCCGCAACCGGGCGCCACGCCCACGTCCACGATGGCGGTGAGGTTCTGCGCCTTGGCGAGGGCATCCAGCTCGAAGCAGTCCTCGTCGAAGAAGCTGATGTCGATGAGCGTCCTTCCGGCTTCGAGCACGGCCTTGGCGGTGGCGAAGCCCATGAAGCCGGGCACGGCGCCCACCACGAGGTCGGCATCCGCCACGGCGGCCTTCACGCCCTCGGGCGAGCCAAGGTCAGCTTGGCGCGTGGCCAGTCCCCAGCCCTTCACGTGGGCCAAGGCCTCCTCGCTGCGATCCGCCACGGTGACCTTGAAGTCCGGGGCGAGATCCCGGGCCATCACGGCCCCGACGCGGCCTGCGCCCAAAACGACGACGTGGGTCATGGCATCCTCCGAAGGGCTCCATTCTCCCCCGTGCGGGAGCCACTTCCCACGTGAAATGGGTTCGCAGGGCGAACGGTGACGGGGGTCAGGCCTTGGCCTTCCCTCCCGTGATGGCATAGAGCGGAAGCCCCATGGCGACCAGGGCCAGTCCCGGCCAGGTGTAGCTGGGCTTGTAGATGAAGAGGGCGACCATGATGGCCAGGGCGCCCGCAAGGTAGAGGAGCGGCACCAGGGGGTAGGCGAAGACCTTCACGGGCCGCTCGGCGTCGGGTTGGCGGAAGCGGAGGATGATGACGCCGGCCACGGTGAGCACGTAGAAGAGCAGGGCCGCGAAGATGACGAAGTCCAGCAGCTGACCGTAGGTGCCCGTGAGGGTGAGGAGACAGGTCCACACGGCCTGGATGCCGATGCCGAAGGCGGGCACCCCGTTGCCGTTGAGCTTGGAGGCCTGGGGCAGGAAGAGGCCATCGGCGGCCATGGTCTGGTAGACGCGGGCCCCAGCGAGCACGAGGCCATTCACGCAACCGAACATGGAGACGAGGATGGCGCCGGCCATGAGCAGCCCGCCGCGGGGGCCCAGGATGGCCTGCAGGGCGGCGCTGCCCACCCGGTCGCTGGGGGCGTTGGCGATGGCGGTGGGGCCGAGCACCTTGAGGTAGATGACGTTGGCAAGGAAATACAGGGCGCACACCATGCCCGTGCCGATGAGGAGCGAAAGGGGGATCACACGCTTGGGCTCCTTCACCTCGGCGGCGATGAAGGTGATGCTGTTCCAGGCGTCGGCGCTGAAGAGGCTGCCCGTCTGCACCACGAGCAGGGCGGCGAGGAAGCCCAGCTGGGGCACGCTGGGGGGCGGCACGTAGGCCGCCGTGTCCACGGGAGCCTGGGGCGTCATGAAGAGGCCCAGCAGGATCAGGGCGGCCAGGGATCCAATCTTGGCTACCGTGAAGAGGTTTTGGATGCGGGCGCCCAGCCTCACACCGTAGAGGTTCACGAAGGAGAGGAAGACGACGACGGCGATGCCGGAGAGGCGGCTGGGGGTGAGGCCCAGGTGGTAGGGGCCTACGGTGATGGAATCGGTGATCTTCCACACCGCGACATCGAGGTGGGGCCCGATCCAGGTGGCGTCGTTCACGGCGGGGAAGAAGGTCCCCAGGTACTTGCCAAAGCCCACGGCCACGGCGGCGATGGTGCCGCACTCGATGATGGCGAAGAAGGTCCAGCCATATAGGAAGCCGGTGAGCGGGCCGTAAATCTCGCGGAGGTAGGTGTACTGGCCGCCCGCGTGGGGGAACATGCCCGCCAGCTCCCCATAGCTCAGCGCGCCCAGCACCGTAAGCACGGCGGTGAGGGCCCAACCCCAGAGGAGGAAGGAGCCGGTGTGGCCCGAGCGGACCATGTCTCCCGCGACGATGAAGACGCCGCTGCCGATCATAGAGCCTGCGATCAACATGATGGCTGAGAACAATCCTACGTGACGCTGGTAGGTGGCGTTCATGAGCAAGGCTCCAGGGAAAGCAGGCGGGGCTGGGTCGGACCTGCCTCGCGTATCGCCGTAGGCGATACCGAGAAGACGCCGCTGCCGATCATGGATCCGGCGATGAGCATGATGGCCGAAAAGAGCCCGACGTGGCGTTGGTACCCGCTATTCATGAGTGCCCCGGAGATCGATGGATTTGGAATGGATCAAGCTACCACGGCGGAACCGCGCCGGAGCAGGAGGTAGGCGGGAATGCCCAGCAGCACGAGCGCGAGGCCGGGCAGGGAGAACGAGGGGCGGAAAATCAGGAGGGAGATGAGGATCGCCGCGCTGCCCACCACGTAGAAGACCGTGAGGGATGTCGGGGCCCGATAGGCCACCTCGGCGCCGGTGCGCCCGCGCACCACCAGCGAGCCCGCGGCCGTCGCCGCGTAAAAGAGCAGGGCGCTGAAGATGACGTACTCCAGGAGCTGGCTGTAGGCTCCCGTGAGCGTGAGGATGCAGGCCCAGATGGCCAGGATCCGCATGGAGCCCATGGGTACGCCGTGGTCATTGAGCTTGGCGGCGCCCCGGAAGAAGAGGCCATCCTGGGCCATGGCCTGGTAGACCCGGGAGGAGGTCAGCGTGCCGCCGTTCATCCAGCCCACCATGGACATGAGGATCGCCCCGGCCATCATCCATTCCGCACCGCCGCCCAGGAGGGCCAGCAGGGTGGTGGAAGCCACCCGATCGCCGGGGGCGTGGGCGATGCCCGCGGGCCCGAGGACCCGAAGGTAGCCGAGGTTGGCCAGGAGGTAGAGGCCGAAGACGAGCGACGTGCCCAGGAGCATGGCCCGGGGCAGGGTGCGGCGGGGCTCCTTGATCTCCCCGCCCACCATGGCCAGGTACTGCCATCCATCCCCACTGAACATGCAGCCCACCTGGGCCACGAGCAGGGCCGTGAGGAAGGGGAGGCTGCCCGCTTCGGCCGCCAGGGGCGCCATGGCGGGAGCCACCTGGGGTTTCAACAGGAGGCCCAGCAGGATGAGGGCCCCCAGGGCCACCAGCTTGGCCATGGAGAACACGTTCTGAACCCAGGCGCCCAGCTTCACGCCATGGGCGTGGATGCCCATGAACACCAGGATCAGGGCGATGCCCGCGGCTCGCGCCGGGGTGAGCCCCAGCTGATAGGGCCCCAGCGCGAATTGCGGGGCGGCGAGGGGGAAGGGGTGCCACTCGGCGACACGGGCGGGCCCGATCCACCATGAAGAGTCGTTCACCGCGGGGAAAAAGGTCCCCAGGTAGCGGCCGAAGCCCACGGCCACGGCGGCGATGGAGCCGCATTCGATGACGAGGAAGCTGGTCCACCCGCAGAGGAAGCCCGCCATGGGGCCGAACGCCTCCCTTAGGTAAACGTAGTAGCCGCCCGCCCTGGGGTGGGCGGACCCCAGTTCGGCGAAGCTGAGGGCTCCGCTGATGGAGAGCAGGCCCGCCAGGGCCCAGGAGAGCATCAGAAAGCCCGGTGTGCGGCCCGTGCGCACGATCTCCGCCGACACGAGGAAGATGCCGCTGCCGATCATGGAGCCCGCCACGAGCATGGTGGCGGAGAACAGGCCGATCTCACGGCGGTAGCCGGGTGCGCTCATGGTTGCCTTGGGAAGTGGAGCCAGCATACCTCAAGGCGCGGTTCGGTAACCGCACCAAAGCCAGGCCCGCATTGACTTTTGGGCCACGGGCGGGACCATGGGGCACCCCTTGTCCTCAAGCACCATCCTGCCCTCGCGCCCCAGCCAGGAGCCTCCATGATCCGAACCCTGCTGATGACGCTGCTCGTCCTGCCATTGGCGGCGCAGGGCAACGTGGCCATCCGCGCCGGGCGCCTGGTGGACGTGGTGCGGGGGGTGGTTCTCGGGGACCGGCTCATCCTCATCAGGGGTGGCCGGGTGGTCTCCATCCTGGAGGGCACCTCCGCAGTACCCACCGGCGCCCAGGTGCTGGATCTTTCCGCCTACACCGTCCTTCCGGGCCTCATCGACTGCCACACCCACCTGGTGGGCGAGATCCAGGGCGCCAGCGCAGCCGCGCCCTTGGAGCGCAGCGCGGCCCAGGATCTGGTCTCGGGCCTCCGCCATGCCCGGAGCACGCTGCAGGCGGGGTTCACCACCGTGCGGGACGTGGGCACGTTCCGGGTGTTCGTGGACGTCGCCCTGCGGGACGCCATCGCGGAGGGCGTGGTGGAGGGCCCCCGCATGGCGGCCTGCGGGGCCTACATCACCACCTCCTCGGGCAGTGGGGAGGTGGCGGGCATCGCCTCCGACGTGATCCTTCCCCGGGAGATGCGGGCCGGGGTGGCCGATTCGGAGCTGGAGGTGCGGCAGCGGGTGCGGGAGCTGCTCAACGGCGGCGCCGACTTCATCAAGATCATGGCCACGGGCGCCGTGTTCACCAAGGGCACCCGGCCCGGCGTGCCCGAGTTCAGCGAGGAAGAACTTCGCGCCGCCGTGCAGGAGGCCGCCAAGTACGGCGCAAAGGTCACCGCCCACGCCCACGGGGCCGAGGGCATCAAGAACGCCCTTCGAGCGGGAGTCCAGTGCATCGAACACGCCTCCCTCATCGATGACGAGGGCCTCCGCCTGGCCAAGGAGAAGGGCGCCTTCCTCAGCATGGACATCTACAACGCCGACTACAGCGACGTCGTGGGGCGGGAACAGCACTGGCCCGAGGAATACCTCCGCAAGAACCTGGAGACGGCGGAGGCCCAGCGCCAGGGGTTCCGGAAGGCCGTGGCTTTGGGCGTGAAGGTGGTGTTCGGCACCGATGCCGGCATCTTCCCCCACGGTGACAATGGCAAGCAGTTCGCCTTCATGGTCAAGTTCGGGATGACCCCCATGATGGCCATTCAGGCGGCCACGGTGCGAGCGGCGGAGAACCTGGGCTGGCAGGACCGCGTAGGGAGTCTGGAGCCCGGGCGCTTCGCGGACCTCGTGGCCGTGAAGGGCGATCCCTTGGCGGATATCCGCCTGCTGGAGCACATTCCCGTCGTCGTCCAAGGCGGCCGCGTCGTCAAGGGTCTACCCGTCCTAAAGCAGGAGCCCTGATGGAACCCTACGCCTTCGAGCCCGAGCTGGCCCGGGCCGTCACGCTGCCGGCCTCCTGGTACCGCGATCCGGAGGCCCATCGGTTGGACCTGCGCCGGATCTTCGGGGGGACCTGGCAGTTCGTGGGTCACACGGATCAGCTGGCCAAGCCCGGGGACTATCTCACCACCATCATCGGCGAAGAGGATGTGCTGGTGGTGCAGGGCGAGGATGGGCGCTTGTGGGCCTTCTCCAATGTCTGCCGGCACCGGGCTGGGGCCGTGGCCCAGGGCTGTGGCAATCGCCGGAAATTCCAATGCCAGTACCACGGGTGGCTCTACGACCTGGAGGGCAAGCTCCTGAAGGCGCCGGAGTTCGAGGGTGTGAAGGATTTCGATCCCGCTGCCTGCCGCCAACCCGCCTTCCGGGTGGAGACCTGGGGCGCCTGGGCCTTCGTGAATCTGGCCCCGGAGGGGCCCTCCCTCGCGGAGTGGCTCGGATCCATCCCGTCGGAGACCGCCCCTCGGGGCCTCGAGCGCATGCGTCCCTACAAGGCCCATGATTTCCACGTGGCCTGCAACTGGAAGGTCTACGTCGACAACTACCTTGAGGGCTATCACATCCCCATCGCGCATCCGGGGCTTTTCGGGCAGATCGATTACAAGGGGTATCGGACCGAGACGGCCCGCTGGCACAGCCAGCAGTTCGCGCCCATCAAGGGCGCCAGCCCCCTGTACGAGCGCGGCCTGGCGGAAGGCCAAGCGCCGGAGGCGCTCTACTACTGGGTCTTCCCCAACCTCATGCTCAACATCTATCCCGACCATGTGCAGGTCAACGTGATCCTGCCGGATGGGCCCGAAGCCTGCACCACCCGCTTCCTCTGGTTCTATCCCGATCCGGAGAAACCGGGCCTCGAGGCGCAGTGGCAGGAGAACTTCGAGTTCAGCCGCGAGGTCCAAGACGAGGACATCCTCCTGTGCGAGACGGTGCAGAAGCACTTGCGCAGCGCCCATTACACCCAAGGGCGCTTCAGCCCCCAGCGGGAAAACGGGGTTCACCACTTCCATGGGCTCGTGGCGGAGTACCTGCGCTGAGGCCCTGATAACCTGGATCGATGGCGAAGTCCCGCACCTCAATCCGGCTCCTGGTGGCCACTTTCATCCTGCTCGCGCCCCCGATCTGGGGGTGGTGGGCGGTGAAGGGCAAGGGGCCGCTGACCTCGGACGCCACGGTGCTCGTCCGCCGGGGCGCCACCCTGGATGAGATGGCGAGGCAGTTGGAGCAGGACGGGGTCGTGCGCAGCGCGGGCCTCTTCAAGCTATGGGCCCGGGCCCGCAAGCTGCAGTTGATCCGTGGCGAGTACGCCTTCCAACCCGGCACCTCCATGGCCGAAGTCACCCGCAAACTGAAGAAGGGTGAAGTTCACTGGACCCATGTGGTCGTGGTGGAAGGCATGCATGCCTGGTCGCTGCAGCGGCGGCTGAAGGATTGGGTTCCAGAGGAGATCTTCTGGCAGCTGTGGAAGAGCCCCAGCCTCGCCAAGGCGGCGGGATTTCCCGAGGCCCCATCCCTCGAAGGCCTTGTGGCCCCGGCCACCTATCGGCTTAACCACGCCCTTGAGCCCGAAGAGGTGATGCTCATGCTCGTGGAGGCCTTCCGGGATCAAGTCCGGCCCAAGCTCGACGGAGGGGTCTTCAAGCCCTATGACACGTTGAAACTCGCCAGCATCGTGGAGCGGGAGACGCGCCTCACGGAGGAGAAGGCCAAGGTGGCGGGCGTCTACGCCCTGCGATTGAAGAAGGGCATGCTCCTCCAGGCCGATCCCACCAGCCAGTACGCCCGATGGATGAAGGGGGATCTCCGCTTTACGGCGCCCGTTCACGAGGACCTCGTCGCCCCCCACCCCTTCAACACCTACACCACCAAGGGCCTGCCCCCCACCCCCATCGCCATTCCCAGCCCCGCCTCCATCGCGGGAGCCCTGCAGCCAGAAATCGGGAAGGACCTGTATTTCGTGGCCACGGGGAAGGGGGGGCACGCGTTCGGCGCTTCGCTGAGCCAGCACAACAAGAACATCAACGCCTACCGCAAGGAGTTGAAGCGGCAGAAGCTGGCCGCGGCGGCGGGGCGGTGAGGGTTTCCCATGGACAGAACCTTATGAAGGTCCGGCTCGATCAGCTCCTCGTCCAACGTGGTTTTTGCGAAACCCGGGCCCGGGCGCAAGCCCGCATCCTCGCCGGGGATGTGCTGGTGGAGGGCCACCCCATCACCAAGGCCGGCCATGCCGTGCCCGAGGAGGCCGATATCCGGCTGCGGGGCGAAGCCCTGCCCTACGTGAGCCGGGCGGGCCTCAAGCTGGCCGGGGCCCTGGATCGCTGGCCCATCGATCCCACGGGCCGCACCTGCTTCGATGCCGGCAGCAGCACGGGCGGCTTCACGGATTGCCTCCTGCAGCGCGGCGCGGCCAAGGTCTACTCGGTCGACGTGGGCACCAACCAGCTCCACTGGAAGCTCCGCAGCGACCCCCGCGTGGTGAGCATGGAGCAGACGAACCTGCGCACCTGGGAACCCGCCATGATCCCGGAGAAGTGCAGCCTCCTGGTGGCGGATCTGAGTTTCATCTCCCTCCGGCTCGCCATCCCCCCCGTGCTGGCCAGCCTCACGGAGGACGCCGATGCGGTACTGCTCGTGAAGCCCCAGTTCGAGGCGGGGCGGGGCGACGTGGGCGAGGGGGGCATCGTGCGCGACCCCGCCATCCATCAGCGGGTGTGCGATGAGATCCGGGCCTTCTTCGAAGGCACGCCGCTCAAGCCCATGGACCTCGCCGAGAGCCCCATCAAGGGGGGCGAGGGGAACGTGGAGTTCCTGCTCCGCCTTTCCATGCGGCGGCCTTAGGTTCCGCTGGAGGTCTGCGGGGCGCGGTTCCACCCGGCAATGGGGGCGGTCTTCGCCGGCCGGTCGCCGCTTCGTGAGGCGAAGGAGGCTTTGAAGCTGCCGCGGGCGAGGGCCCGGCGCATCCTGCTCCTGTTCCTTCCGGAGGTCTCCCATGACCCTGCAGCTCCACGAAGCCGTGGCCCAACTCCGCTGCACTCCCGCCGTGCTCCGCGCTTGGCTGGAGCCTTTGCCGGCGGCTTGGTTGGAGGCCGATGAAGGGCCCGACACCTTCAGCCCCCGGGATGTCCTGGCGCACCTCATCTTCGGGGAGCGGTCGGATTGGCTGGCCCGGATGCGCATCATCTTGGAGCACGGCGAGGCCCGGCCCTTCGAACCCTTCGACCGGCGCGGCTTCCTCGCGGAGGCGAGGACCTGGGCTCTGGCCGATCTGCTGCAGGAGTTCGAGCGCCTCCGTGCGGCGAACCTCGCGAGCTTGGCTTCCCTGAACCTCGGGGAAGCGGAGTTCGCCCGGCGGGGTACCCACCCGGCCCTGGGCCCCGTGACGTTGGAGCAGCTCCTGTCCACCTGGGTCGTCCACGATCTGGGGCACCTCGCCCAGATCGCCCGAGTGATGGCCAAGCGGTACAAGGCCGACGTGGGCCCCTGGGTGGATTACCTGCCGGTGCTGACCCGAGTCTAAGCGCTCAGGCTTCGCCCTCCGCGGCTTTGGGGCGGCGGAACAGGGCGATGATGGCGCCAATGGCGCTCAGGATCCCGGCGAAATTGAACCCACCGCTGAGGCGGCCCATGAGGCCATCCACGCTGTGCTTGAAGCCTGCGCCCAGGTCCGCCATGTTCCGGGCGAGGCCGTTGAGCTGATCCACGGCCCCCTGGGCGCTGCTGGCCAGGGCATCGATGCGTTCGCGGGTGGCGTGGATGTCCTCCTGGATGCGGTGCACGTCCTCCTTGGCGCTGTCGAGGAACCGCTCCGCGCTGGCGGCGGTGCGTTGGAGCTGACCGAGCAGGGGAATGAGGGCCACGGTGAGGGCCACGATGGCCGCCGCGACCACGTAGGTGAGAAGGGGGGGCATGGGAACTCCTGGAAAGACCGCGTGGAGGTCAGTGGGATCGAACCCGGACGCCCTCTTCGAGGGCATCGGAAGGATAGGCGATGACGCGGTCGCCGGCCACGAGACCGGCTGAAACCCAACTTTCGCGATCGCCCCGCCGGCCCAGGGTGACGGGGCGGAGGCGGGCGCGGCCGTTCAGCTCCTGGAACACGCACCAGTCATTGCCGCGCCGGAAGAGGGCGGCGGTGGGGAGGACGAGTACGTCCTCCCGCCGCTCAACGCGCAAGTGGACCTCCACCTGGAACGCGTCACCCAGGGCCGGTGGAGGCTTGTCCACATCGAGGATGACGTTCACGCGCTGCTCCTCCACGCCCAGGGGCGACACCTTGGTGAAGGCGGAGGGCTCCACGCGCCGGACGCGCAGGGCAAGCACCTCGGGGCCGCCCCAGCGCTCCAGGCGCCCCGGGGCGCCCGCGGGCACGAGGACCGCGGCTTCCGTGGGGAAATCCACCACCACCTCCAGGGCCCGGGGATCCCCCAGTTCGAGGATGGGCGCCCCCAGGGCGATGGGGCCGCCGCTCTCGTGGAGCACCCGCAGCACCTGGCCGGCCATCGGCGCGCGGAGGGCCCAGGGCTTTGCAGCACCCGGCCCCCCGGATCGCTTCAGGGCCGCGGTGGCCAGGGAGAGGTCGTGCTCGGCGGCATGGGATTGGTGCAGGGCCCCTTCCTGCTCCCGGGCCGCGAGCTGGGTGGTGGTCTCGGCCCGCTCCAGCTCCTGGATGGGAACGGCGCGCTTGTCGGCCAGGCGCCGGATGCGGCCCTCCTCGGTGCGGGCGTGGGCGAGGGCCACGTCGGCCTGGGCCTGGGCCGCGCGGGCGCGGTCGCGGGCGGCCTCGGCGGCCCCCAGGCGTTCCCGCAGTTCCTCCGTGGTGCGGGGATCCAGCAGGGCGGGGTCCGCCGGCAGGATTTCGGCGAGGATCTGCCCCCGGGCGACGGCATCCCCGGCCTTCAACGTGGGCCGCAGGAGGCGCCCGGATTGGGGGGCGGTGGCCACGTGCCGCTCCCGCACGCGGGTTTTGCCATCCCCCACGAGCTCCAGCTCGAAGGGGCCCCGGCGGACGGTGTGGACTTCCACGGGGACGGGAGCCGGCCGGAAGGCCAGGGCACCGCCGATCCCGGCGAGGAGGAGGGCCGCGAGGCCGAGCAATCCTTTGGACTTCATCTCACTCCCTCGTTTTCAGGATGGACACCAGATCCATGCGGTCCAGGCGCCGCCGGGCGCCCAGGGCGCTGAGGATGCCCGAGACGAGCACCACGCCGCAGGCGAACAGGTAGGTGGGCGCCGAAACGATCAGGGGGATGCGGAAGGCATCCGTGGCCATGGCCCATAACAGCGCGCGTGCCAAGCCAAGGCCCAGCAGGCAGCCGAGGGGCAGGGCGAGGAGGAGCTGCACCGCGAATTCGCCCAGGAGGATGCCGGCCACTTCCCCTTGGGTGAACCCCAACACCCGCAGGCTGGCCAGCTCCCAGGCCCGTTCCGCCAAGGCGATGCGGATGTTGTTGTAAACCACGCCCACGGCGATGACGGCGGCGAAGCCCGTGAGAAAGAGGGAGAACACCCGGATCCACGCGGCGGACGTGGCGAGGAAGGTCTTCAGCGCCTCGGCCTTGGCGGTGACCGAGGCCACCTTGGGCAGGCCCTTCAGCCGGGCGTAGAGCGCATCGGTGCGGGCGGCGTCCACCCGGAGATCGCAGGCGCTCACGGCGCGGCCGTCGTCCAGAAAGGCCTGCAGCGATTCCACGTGGAGGTAGGCGGCGGTGCCGATGCTCTCCCGGGTGAGCGCTGCCACGGGGATCCGTCCCCGCCGCCGCTCGCCCTCCAACACTTCCACGTCCACGTCCTCCCCCGGATGCACCTGGAGCCGCTTCGCCAGCGGCTCGGAGAGCAGCAGGCCTGAGGGCGGCGGCACCAGGGGGCGGTTCGCGGAGTCCAGCACGCGCCTCAGGCCCGCCTCAGGGGTGAGGCCGAACAGGGCGGTGAGCAAGCTGTGATGGTTCGCGCGGAGGCGCACCGGCACGGCGCTGACGGATTCCGCGGCCAGCACGCCCGGGAGGCGGGCCAGTTCGGCCGGGGCGCTGCGTTGAAGGGGCTGGGTAAAGGCCACGGTGAGGTGCTGGCGCTGGGCCAGGCCGAAGTGGATGCGCACGAGCTCATCCAGGCCATCCCACCAGAAGAAGCCCACCACGAGGATGGCCACGCCCATGGCGATGCCCAGCACTGAGAGGCCATTGCGTGCGGGCCGGCGCAGGAGGTTCCGGGTCACCATGCGCGTCCTCGGGGAGTGGATGAGCCCCCCCAGCCAGGCATCCAGGCGGCCCGCTTGGAAGCGCGGAGGGACCGGCGGCCGCAGGGCTTCGGCGGGCCGGAGGTCCAGCACCTGCCGGAGGGCCCCCCAGGCTCCGCCCCCCACGGCCGCGAGGCTCACCGCGGCGGCCACCCCCACGTGCCAGGCGTGGAGGCGGTATTCGATGACGGGGAAGCGCATGTAGTCGACGTAGATGGCCGTCATGCGATCGCCCATCCAGATGCCCAGCACAACCCCGAGGGCGATGCCGAAGGCGCCCACGAGGGTCGCGAGCTTCAGGTAGTGGCGGACGATGGGGCCGTCGGGAAACCCCAGGGCCTTCAGGGCCGCGATCTGCTCCCGCTGGGTGGCGATGAGGCGGGCCATGACCACGTGGATGAGGAAGGCCGCCACCCCCATGAAGATGGCGGGCAGCCAGGTGGCCATGGTGCGCATCTGGTGGATCTCGTCCCGCACGAACTTATGGGAGGACTGGTCCTCCCGGCCATGGGCGCCCAGGCCGCCGTAGGGTTCCAGCACGCGGTCCACCTCGGTGATGACCGCGGCTTCCGTGGCGCCGGGCGCCAGGGTGAGCACCACGTCGTTGAAGGCCCCGACCAGATCGTAGGCGACCTCCAGCCCCCGGCGCGGCATCCAGAGGATGGCGTAATGGCGGTCATCGGGAATGGGGCCGCCCCCGGGCATGGCGAAGAGGAACTCCGGGGAGAGGGCCACGCCGGCCACCCGCACTCGGGCCTGCTTCCCGTTGATCAGCACCGTGAGGGTGGCACCGGGCTTGAGCCCGTGGGCCACGGCGAAGCCCTCGCTCACCAGGGCTTCTTGGGGGCTCTCCCGACGGGGCCATTGCCCGCTCCGCAGGTGGAGGCGGTTGATGCCGGGCTCTCCTTGGAAGGGCAGGCTCACCAGATGCGCGGTGGCGGGTTCCACCATGGGGGGCAAGGTGAGGGGCGCCTCGGCCACGATGCGGGTTTCCAGGGCGGCCACCCCTGGCAGGGACGCGAGGCGCGGCCCCAGGCGCTCCGGCGCCCGCCGGAGGGGGGCGAAGACGTGGGCGAAGCGGGCCTCGTGGTAGTAGGCGAGGTGGTTCTCCACGAGGGAGGCATGGGTGCCCAGGAAGGCCACGAAGGCCGCCATGCCGCAGGCCATCACGAGGCCGATGGTGACCATGGGGCCGCGGAGGTGGCGGAGATCCCGCCGGAGCTTGAGATCCAGGAGGCTCACCAGCTCAGCTCCCCGGCGCGCACCTTGCGGGCGTTGGCCTCCACCGAGGCGATGCGGCCGCTGGCCAGGCGCAGCACGCGATCCGCCATGCCGGCGATGGCGACATTGTGGGTGATGACCACGAGGGTGGTGCCCAATTCCTCGTTCACCTTCGTGAGCACCTCCAACACCAGGCGCCCGGTGTCGTAATCCAGGGCCCCGGTGGGCTCATCGCAGAGCAGGACGTCAGGTTGTTTCACGATGGCCCGGGCGATGGCGGTGCGTTGCTGCTCCCCCCCGGAGAGCTGGGCGGGAAAATGGTCGAGCCGATGAGCCAAACCCACGAGTTCCAGGGCCTCCTCAGGGGCCATGGGCCGCTCGGCGATCTCCGCCACCAGGGCGACGTTTTCCAGCACCGTGAGGCTGGGGATGAGGTTGTAGTGCTGGAACACGAAGCCCACGTGCTCCCGGCGATAGCGGGTGAGTTCCGCCTCCGGCGCGAGGACCAGATCATGTTCCCGGAACGTGGCCTCGCCGGAGGTGGGGGCGTCGAGGCCGCCGAGGATGTTGAGGAGGGTGGATTTCCCGCTGCCCGAGGGGCCCAGGAGAACGACGAACTCACCCGGGGCGATATCCAGGTCCACCCCCCGGAGTGCGGGAACCTCGACATCGCCCACGCGATAGATCTTGCAGAGGTTCCGCGCCCGGAAAACGGGCCCCGACCCCGCCAGCGAGGCCGGGAGCTGTGCGGGGGCCGCCGAGGCCCCCGGCACCTACCGCTCCTTCCGCGCGTGGATGCGCTCGATCAGCTCGTCGGGGCGGAGGTGGGTGAGGTCTTGGTCCAAGGTGGTGAGCACCCGCCGGGCCACCTGCGGGTCCAGGATCTGCCGCAACAGGCCCAGGAAGTGGGGCGGTGCCACGAGGATGAAACTGTCGCAGGCGTGGCTGTCCAACCCCCGTTTGAGCTCGACGGCCAGGTGTTTCGCGAATCGCCGGGCCTCCACCTCCTTGGGATCGCGATCGGAGCCCATGGTGGGCCGGTGGGGTTGGCCTCCTTGGGAACGGCGCCCGGAGCTGTCGGAAACCATGTCCCCGATGTGCTGACGACCTTCGGTGTGAACCGAGTCGGTCAACTCCTCCAACTCGCCCTCGTGGTTCAGAAATAAGCGTGCCCGACCGGTGTCGGCTACCAGGATCCAGGTGAGTTCACCCATGGGGTCCTCCTTGGGGTCCACTCGGAAGGTTAGGACCCCGGCACCACCTGCCAAGAGATGGCCGGGAATCGGTGATGGCGGGCGTTATCCGGAGCCCGGGATCCGGAGGCCCCGAAAGGGCTATGCTGTCCATCCCAGGTCGCCCATGCCCAAAGCCATTCCCTTCCAACTCCACGCTCCCTACCAGGCCGCCGGCGATCAGCCGGAAGCCATCGCCCAATTGGTGGCCGGAATCGAGGCGGGAGACCGCTTCCAAACTTTGCTGGGCGTCACGGGTTCCGGGAAGACCTTCACCATGGCGAGCGTCATCGAGAAGCTGCAGCGGCCGGCCCTGATCTTCGCCCCGAACAAGACGCTGGCGGCCCAGCTCTTCTCGGAGTTCAAGCAGTTCTTCCCCGACAACGCGGTGGAGTATTTCGTCAGCTATTACGACTATTACCAGCCCGAGGCCTACGTGCCCGAGCGGGACCTCTTCATCGACAAGGACAGCAAGATCAACGAGGAGCTGGAGAAGCTCCGGCTTTCGGCCACCCGCAACCTCTTCGAGCGGCGGGACACCATCGTGGTGGCATCGGTCTCCTGCATCTACGGCCTGGGCGATCCCAGCTCCTACCTGGGCCTGAGCCTCCAGCTCCAGGCCGGCGGGAGCGTGGAGCGCAGCGTGCTGCTGCGGGATCTCGTGGCGATCCAATACGCCCGCAACCAGGTGAGCTTCGAGCCGGGCACCTTCCGGGTGCGGGGCGACGTGGTGGAGGTCTATCCCGCTTACGAGGACGTGGCCTACCGCATCGAACTCTTCGGGGACGAGGTGGAGCGGCTTTCGAAGATCGATCCCCTGCGGGGCGTCGTCGTGGAGAAGCTGGATCAGCTCACCATCTGGCCCAAGACCCACTACGTGACCCCCGAGGACAAACTCAAGATCGCCATCCGCGAGATCAAGGCGGAACTGGAGGCGCGGGAGAACGAGTACCGGGCCCAGAACAAGATGGTAGAGCTGCAGCGCCTCCACCAGCGCACCATCTACGACATCGAGATGCTGAAGGAGATGGGCACCTGCTCGGGCATCGAGAACTACAGCCGCTTCCTGGATGGCCGCCAGCCCGGGGAGCCGCCGCACACGCTGCTGGACTACTTCCCCGAGGATTTCCTCCTGTTCATGGATGAAAGCCACGTGGCCACGGGCCAGCTCCACGGCATGTACAACGGCGACCGCAGCCGCAAGACGACCTTGGTGGATTATGGCTTCCGCCTCCCATCCGCCCTCGATAACCGTCCCCTCAAATTCGAAGAATTCGAGGGGAGAGTGAACCAGGTGGTCTTCGTGAGCGCCACGCCCGGCAGCTATGAGCTGGAGCGGAGCGGGGGCGTCATCGCCGAGCAGGTGGTGCGGCCCACGGGCCTCGTGGACCCCCAAGTGGCCATCAAGCCCGTGGGCACCCAGGTGGATGACCTGTTGGAGGAGATCCGTCAGACCGTGGCCAAGAACGAGCGCGTGCTCGTCACGGTGCTCACCAAAAAGCTGGCGGAGCAACTCACCTCCTACTACCGAGAGGTGGGCGTGAAGGCGGAGTACCTGCACAGCGAGATCGACACCGTGGAGCGCGTGGAGCTGCTGCGGGGCCTGCGCCGGGGCGACTTCGACGTGCTCATCGGGATCAACCTGCTGCGGGAGGGCCTGGACCTGCCCGAGGTGAGCCTCGTGGCCATCCTCGACGCGGACAAGGAGGGCTTCCTCCGCAACACCCGCTCGCTGATCCAGACCATCGGGCGCGCCGCCCGTCACGTGAACGGCCGGGCCATCCTCTACGCGGACCGCATGACGGGCTCCATCAAGGCCGCCCTGGAGGAGACGGGCCGCCGCCGGGCCAAGCAGCTGGCCTACAACGAGGCGAACGGCATCACGCCCGAGAGCGTGAAACGGAATTTGGACGACGTGTTGGGCGAGGCCCTGGCCCGGGAGTTCGTGGGCGTGCCCAAGGTGGATCAGGCCGCGGAGGATCCCATCCTCTACTTGGAAGACGCGGCCTTCGAAAGGGAGATGGTCAAGCTCGAGAAGAAGATGCGGGACCATGCCTCCAAGATGGAATTCGAGGAGGCGGCCCAGCTTCGGGACCGGGTCCACCGCCTGCGGCGGGAGCGCCTGATGGCTCCGGGGGAAAGCCCCCTGGCCCTGGCCTCGGGGCCCGTGGATGCCCCGTAGGTGGAATTTCCAACTGGAGCGGAAATATAAGCCGGTGTTTTCACACCTAAAGACTTGTGCCGGGGGGAACCTCGTAACAAACTACCGGCCTCGGGGTAACCCCCAATGTCCCAATCGCTCCGTCTGCACGCACCTGGCCGCGCGCCCTGGACCCTAGAGCCGGAGCGGGGGGAGTACACGCTGGGGCGCAGCTCAGATAATGACGTGGTCATCGAGGATCTGAGCCTCAGCCGCCACCATGCCAAGTTCAGATGGGCCGACGGGCATTGGCTCGTGGAAGACCTCCAATCCAAGAACGGGACCTCCCTGAACGGGCTCAAGCTCGAGGCCGCCGTGCGGATGGAGCCGGGCGACGAACTGGCCCCGGGCAACCTGAGGATCCAGGTGAAGGCCCTGGATGAGACTGGCCCCAACGTCATCATCGAGGCGCGGGAAACGGGCCCTTGGGCGCCCTCCCTGATCATGAAGGCGCAGGAACTGCGGGCGGCCACCGTGCAGGCCTCGGAGGGCGCCCGCGCCGTGGCGGCGCTCACCTTCCTGGAAACCGTGGCCCTGGATCTGGTGAGGGAAGGGGAGACGACGGAGCAACTGGAGCGCCTGCTGGAGGGGCTCCAACACCACATGCAGGCGGACCGGGGCGCCATCCTGGTGCAATCCGAAGACAAGGGCTGGGGCACGATCGTGAGTCGCGGCTCCGAGCGGGATGGTTCCGCGATCCACCTACCGGGCACCTTGGTGGAAGCCTCCCTCCAGCGGGGCCAGGCCATCCTGATGTCCGACGTGGACAGCATGAAACCGGAGCTGATCTCGGCCTCCATCGTCCACTCCGGCATCCGATCGGCGCTGGTGACGCCCCTGGAGGCGGAGGGCACGATCCTGGGGCTCCTGTATCTGGATGCGGTGAACCCCACCCGCCACTTCGACCGGGAGGATCTCCGCCTGGCCACCCTCATCGCCCACCTGGCGGCCTCCCGGCTGCGCTCGGCGCGCCTGGAGGCCGAGGCCGAGACTCACCGGGATCTGGAGCGGGAGATGGTGCATGCCCGGCGCATCCAGCAGGGCTTCCTGCCGGCGGAGCCCGCCTGCGTGGAGGGCTTCGAGGTGCTGGGTTACAACGCGCCGGCCTGGCGGGTCTCCGGGGATCTCTTCGGTTCCTGGGTGCTGGAAGACGGGGCCTTTTGCGCCGCCGTGGCGGATGTCAGCGGCAAGGGCATGGGCCCGGGTCTTCTCATGGTCACCTTCCAGGCCTACATGGATGCCTGGGCGGACTGGTCGGCCCTGCCGCCGGTGCTGATGGATCGGCTCTCCAGGGCCCTGGCCCGCCACACGGAGGCCAATCGGTACATCACGGCCTTCCTGGTCCACGTGGATCCGGAATCCGGCCGCCTGCGCTACGCCAGTGCCGGGCACCTTCCCGGGCTCCTGCGTCGCGGGGATGGCCGTGTGGAGATCCTCCAGGGGGAGGGCCTGCCGCTGGCCATGCTTCCCGGCCACGTCCCCTACCAGGGTGGGGAGACCGGCCTGGAACCCGGGGATGTCCTCCTCCTGTATACGGACGGCCTCACCGAGGCGGAATCCCCCGAGGGTGAGGAATATGGCATGGAGCGGCTCCAGGAACTGCTCGGGGAGATCGGGGGCCTGCCGCTGCCGGCCCTCAAGGACGCCCTCGTGAGCGCCCTCTCGGCCCATGGCCGGGGAGCGGCCGCCAAGGATGACCAGACCTTCTTGCTGCTTCGCCGAACGCGATAACCAGGGCAAACTGGAAGGCTCCATCCCTGCGCCCTTCAGGCGAGCGGGAGCCACGCCCAGCGTGGCGTACGATGGAAACCGGAGTTCTCCATGCTCACCCCGAAGCAACGCCAGTTCCTCAAGGCCCAGGCCCATGTCCTCAAGCCCACCGTCCACATCGGAAAGGGCGGGGTCACCCCCGGTCTGACCGCAGAGCTGGATCAGATGCTCGAGAACCTGGAGCTCATGAAGATCAAGCTGAACCAGAACACCTTTGAAGACGAGGAGGGCGTGGTGGCGGCCCTGACCTCCCGGGTCGAAGGGCTCGAACACGTCTGGACCATCGGCCACACGGTGCTGGTCTTCCGGGCCAGCCGGAACCGGCCCACCAAGTACCCGCTGCCTCCGGTCAAGGCCGCCGAGTAATCCACGGGCCATCTTCCGGGGAACCCTCCTCAATTCAATGGGAGCGTCATCCACGCCGAAGAGTGGTCATGCCATGGCTCTCCTGGTTTGACGGCCCAATCCTGATCCGACATCGGATGACGGGGGAGGTCCGCCTGGGGCGGGATTCCTCCCAATGCGAGGTGGTGGCCCCCTCCGGGCACGAGGCATTGAGCCGGATCCACGCGCAGGTCTCCGAGCACCGGGGGGAATGGTGGGTCAAGGATTTGAGCAGCCAGGGCAGCTCCCTCAACGGGCTTCCGCTCAACTCCAGCGGGAACCGCCTCCAGTCGGGTGATGAGCTGGATCTCGCGGGCTGGGTCATCTCCTATTCGGAGGGATTTCCCGGGCTGGATGGCGAAGTCTTCGCGGAGCGGGTGGGGGAACTGGCGGAGGAGATCCGGCCGGAGCCGACCCATACCCTGCTGTTGCTGCGCGGGCTGGAACTGCTTCACCGGGGGACGGAACGCCTCCTGCGGGAAACGGACTCGGATCAGCTCATCCGGGGGCTGGTGGAGGAGGCCATGCATCTGCTCCTGGCCGACCGGGGCTTCCTGGTGATGTTGCAACCCGATGGCACCCGTCGCACGGCCCACCGGGTGGGGGATGTCAACGAGGCCATCGGGCTCAGCCGCTCGGTGCTGGATTACGTCTCCCAGGAACGGGTGGCCGTCCTCTCCAACAGCCCCCTGGCGGATCCCCGCTTCGGGGGGATGAGCCTCGTGGAAATGCATCGGGGCGGCCTCCTCTGCGCTCCCCTCAGCATGGACGACCAGCTTCAGGGTTTCCTCTACCTCGACCGCGAAGAGGCCCGCCGCCCCTTCACCCGGTTCGATCTCGCCCTGTTCCAGGCCTTCGTTCGGCAGGGGGTGCTGGCCATGCGCCACACCCTTCTGTCCCGCCGGGCCCTCGGTCAGGCGGAATTGCAGGGGGAGCTGCTGCGCCTGCGTGGAATCCACCAGCGGGAGCGGGAGGAAAGGGCCCAGCTGATGCTGGCCATGGAGCGGCCCCTCCACTGGGTCCAGGGCTTCGCCCGGCAATTGAACCTGGATGGGGCCCAGGCCCTGCGGCAGCAGCTGGAGCGCATGGGGGAACTCATCGAACACGGCCTCGGCATGGGAGAGCTCGCCGCCTCGCCCGCGGCGGGGCACCCCTGGAAGGTGGAAGCGCTCCAAGAAGAACTCGCCGGCCGATGGACGGATCTGCTGCGGGTGGTCGGCGTCCAGGTGGCCTGGCCGACGCCTCCCGGGGGCTCCATCTGGGTGGGTGGGGGACCCGTTTCGCCGGCCCTGGGAGGGCTGGTGGAGCCCTTGCTGCTCCAGCTCCCCACGGGCAGCGAGTTCCGCCCGACCTGGTACATGGACCGGGGTTACGTGGTGCTCCGGATGGGCTTCCCCGCCTCGGTGCAGGCGCCCCTCCCGGATCCCTGGACCCGCCGCATTCTCAACGAAGGCGGGCTCCGTTGGCGTTGGTCGGATCAGACCCTCTACCTGCATTTCCCGGAAGGTCCGGATTCCCTGCCGGAGGAACCCCTCCGTCCCCTGCTCGGCCTCGTGACCGAAGAGCTGGGCTTGCTGGGGCTCTTCCAAAGCGCCGCCGAGGCCGGCGAGCTGGGCCTCTTCCCCTTGGAGGAAGAGCCGCCCGTGCCACCCCTGCCGCGCTTCCGCATGCTGGTGGTGGATGTCCAGGGCGTGAAGGATCCCAAGGCCTGCATCCGGGCCTATCGGCAGCACCCCAGCTTCACCACCACTCCGATCCTGGCCGTGCGCACCCGGGAGGATCTGAGCGCCGAGCTCATCCAGGCCGGGGCGACGGACTGGCTGAATGAGGGCTTCCGCTGGGAGGCCCTGCATCATCGCCTCCAGGTGCTGCGCGGCCACCAGGCTCTGCAGGAAAAGGCCCTGGAAGCGGGCCGGCTGGATACCTTCAGGCAGATGGCCGGCACCCTGAAGCACGAGATCAACAACCCGCTGGCCGTGATCTCCATGCAGGTGGAGATGCTCCAGCGGAAGTACCCCGAGGAGCCCAAGCTGGTGAAGATCGGGGAAATGGTCGAGCGGATCCGGGGCCTCGTCCAGGTGCTCCAGAAAATGCGCGAAATGAAGCTCGAGGACTACGCGGACGGTTCCAGCATCCTGAAGCTCGGGTAACTCAGAGCCCCGAGTCCAGCCAGGGAAGGACCTCGCTGGGGGCGCCTGGGATCTCGCCGCCGCGGACGGCGACCACCACGAGCCAGCCCGCCGGGCGCTTGAGGTTGGCGAGATCCATGACGAGCACCTTCCCGGGGGAGGGTAGGTCGGGTCTGCGCCGTTCCAGGACGACTTCGCCCCGGGCGAAGAGCTCCTGGGGGGATGGGCGGGAGAGGCCCAGGGGCATCCAGATCAGGCGGACCTGCTCCAAGCCCACCAGGGAATCCCCGCCCGAATCCTGCGAGGGCAGGGTCACTTCCAGCTGCCGAAGGGCCTTCCAGCGGGCCCCAGGGGCTCGGGCGGGGCGGCGGACGTGGGGAACGGGATCCCCCTTCCGCCCGCACCCCAGGGTGGAAGCACAGACCAGGAGGTTCAGGGCCACGAGGGCCTTTGGTAGGCTGGAGGGTCGCATCGCACCCATTCTGAGGCCGTCCCATGCCCGTTACCAAAGTCCTCATCGCAAATCGCGGGGAAATCGCCTGCCGCGTGATCCGCACCTGCCGGGAGATGGGCATCCCCACCGTGGCCGTCTATTCCGAGGCGGACCGCGGCGCCCTGCACGTCCGCATGGCGGATGAGGCCTACTTCATCGGCCCCGCCGCGGCCCGGGAGAGCTACCTGGTGGTGGAGAAGATCCTGGAGGTGGCGAAGCGCAGCGGCGCCGACGCCATCCACCCCGGCTACGGTTTCCTGAGCGAGAACGCCGAAGCCGCCAAGCTCTTCACGGAGCACGGCATCACCTTCATCGGCCCCCGCCCCGAATCCATCGTGAGCATGGGCTCCAAGACCGCGGCCCGAAACGTGGCCATCGAAGCGGGCTGCCCCGTGGTGCCCGGCATCCAAAAGACGATGACGGAAGCGGAACTCCTGGTCGAATCCGAGAAGATGGGCTTCCCCGTGATGCTCAAGGCGGCCATGGGCGGCGGCGGCAAGGGCATGCGCCTCGTCACCAAGCCCGAGGAATTCACCTCGTCGCTGGCCCGGGCCCGGGGCGAGGCCCTGAGCAGCTTCGGGGACGACTCCGTGTACGTGGAAAAGGCGATCCTCCAGCCCCGCCACATCGAGATCCAGGTCTTCGGCGATACCCACGGCAACTACGTCTACCTGTGGGAGCGTGAGTGCAGCGTGCAGCGCCGCCATCAGAAGGTCATCGAGGAGGCCCCCAGCCCCCACGTCACGCCGGAGATGCGCAAGGCCATGGGCGAGGCCGCCCTCAAGGTGGCCCGGGCCGTGAACTACGTGGGTGCGGGCACCGTGGAGTTCCTGGCGGATGCCGACCGCAACTTCTACTTCCTGGAAATGAACACCCGCCTCCAGGTGGAGCATCCCGTCACCGAGTGGATCACGGGCCTGGACCTCGTGAAGTGGCAGATCCTCGTGGCCCGCGGCGAGAAGCTGCCCCTCACCCAGGAGCAGATCCAGCTCAACGGCTGGGCCATGGAGTGCCGCATCTACGCCGAGGATCCCGACAAGAACTTCATGCCCAGCCCCGGCATGGTGACCTTCCTCCGCACCCCCGCAGGCCCCAGCGTGCGCGACGACTCCGGCGTGTACGAGGGCTCCGAGGTGCCCATGTTCTACGACCCCATGATCTCCAAGCTCTCCACCTGGGGCCCCACGCGCCTGGAGGCCATCGACAAGATGAAGATGGCCCTGGGCGAGTACCGCATCGGGGGCATCCGCCACAACGTGGAGTTCCACAAGGTGCTGATGGATCACGAGCCCTTCCGCTCCGGCGCCATCCACACGGGCATGCTCGACAAGCCCTTCTGGAAGAAGAAGGAGCAGGGGCCCAGCCTCAAGTTCGCCGTGGCCGCCGCCCTGATGCAAGAGATGGAGGCCGAGGAGCGGCGGGCCATGCAACCCGCGGGCACCGAGGGCACCTCCAGTGCCTGGAAGCAGTTCGGCAAGTTCAACCGTCTTTAATCATCCGCAGATTACGCAGATGACGCAGATTCACACTCCGCGCTTTAATCTGCGTAATCTGCGAAATCCGCGGATAAACCCATGAAGCGCACCCTCATCGTCGGCAAAGATCAGATTGAAGTGGAACTCACCCACCTCGATGGCGTGGACACGCTGATTTGGAATGGGGAGGCCACCCCCGTGGACCTCCGCGAAGTGGAGCCCGGTTGCTACTCCGTCATCATCGAAGGGCGCAGCGTGGACGTGCGCCTCGACGCGGCCAAGCACCCGGATCCCGACCTCCACGCCTTCCGCGCCAGCCTCTACGACGGCGCCTACGAGTTCGCCCTGCAGGACCCCCGCAAGGCCCTGCTGGCCGCGGCCGGGGGCGCCGGCGCCGCCGGGGGCGTGCTCACCGCGCCCATGCCCGGCAAGGTCGTGAAACTCCTCGTGAAGGAAGGCGACAAGGTCGAAGAGGGGCAATCCCTCTTGATCCTCGAAGCGATGAAGATGCAGAACGAGTTCAAGAGCCCTTCCCCGGGGATCGTGGTCAGGCTCCAGGTGGCCGAGGGGGGCACGGTGGAGACCGCCCAGGCGATGGTCACGCTGGGGCCGCTGGAGGCCTGAGGCGGGAGGTTCGGTGGATCGCCGGAGGCGACGCCCAGCGGATTCAGAACGCGTTCCAGAGTCCCTCCGCCGGGGTCATGGTCCACCTTCATGGGGTCCGGGTGGCGGGGTGAAGGCCCAAGGAGAAGACGTCGAAGGGAGGAAGACGGAGGCCGACATCCCACAGTAGTGGGGTAACCTGCCGGGGAGCCTTCGGGCCCCCGGTTAATCGAGGAGGTGGGATGAGCTTCAAGGACGAATTCAAGTCGTTCGTGATGAAGGGCAACGTGGTGGACCTTGCCGTGGCCGTGGTCATCGGCGGGGCCTTCGGCAAGATCGTCACGGCCCTCGTGGAGGGGGTGATCATGCCCCTCGTGGGGATGGCCGTGCCCGGCGGGGATTGGCGCGGCATCGCAGTCGGCCCGCAGAACGCATTCAAGGTGGGCAGCGTGGTCGGCGCCATCGTCGACTTCCTCTGCATCGCCATGGTGGTGTTCCTCGTGTTCGTGAAGGGGCTCTCCAAACTAAAGAAGCACGAGGAGACTCCGCTGCTCACTCCCACGACCAAGGAATGCCCCCGTTGCCTGGAATCCGTGGCCCTCAAGGCCACCCGCTGCAAGCACTGCACGAGCGAACTGGCCTGATGGGGGTCGCCCCCGCGGCCGACCTCGAGAACGTGATCGCCCGGCGGGATGCCCTCATGGAGGGTCTCCAGTCGAGTGGTTCGCGTTGGGGCCTCTTTCCCGCGCCGTGCCGGGAGGTCATCGAAACCCTGGCCTGACAAGGGCGCGTGTGGTCAACTGGAGGTTCAACCTCCGGGGGATCGAGTGCCCCCGCCGACGCACGAGGGCGCCGATGAGCGAGCAGGCCCAGGCCAAGAAATACCCCGTCTTCCTTCCCAAGACGGACTTCCCCATGAAGGCCGATCTGCCGCAGCGCGAGCCCAAGCGCGTGGAGCAATGGAAGGCCGAAGGCCTCTACGCCCGCATCGAGGCCCGCCGCCGCGCCGACAACGCCGTCGGCAAGGGCAGGGGGCGCCGTGTGCTGCACGATGGCCCGCCCTACGCCAACGGCGGCATTCACATCGGCCACGCCCTGAACAAGATCCTCAAGGATTTCGTCGTCAAGACCAGCTGGCTGGAGGGCTTCGAAAGCCCCTACGTCCCCGGTTGGGACTGCCACGGCCTGCCCATCGAGCACGCGGTGGAGAAGGACCTCGGCCCCAAGCGCCGGGAGATGAGCCGCGCCGACTTCCTCACCCACTGCCGGGCTTACGCCCAGAAGTGGATCGACACCCAGCGCACCGCCTTCCAGCGCCTGGGCGTGCTGGGCGCCTGGGAGCAGCCCTACGTCACCATGGAGCCCGCCTACGAGGGCGCCATCGTGCGCCAGCTGGGCAAGCTCTTCGAGCATGGCTGCGTCACCCGCAAGCTGAAGGTGGTGCACTGGAGCTATGGCGCCCGTACGGCCCTGGCCGAGGCGGAAGTGGAGTACGCCGACAAGACGAGCCCCGCCATCACCGTGGCCTTCCCCGTGGCGGATGCCGAAGCCCGCCGCATGGAGTTGCCCACGCCGCTCTTCCTGCCCATCTGGACGACCACCCCCTGGACCCTGCCCAGCAACCGCGCCATCGCCATGCACGCCGACCTGGAATACGCGGTGGTGAAGGCGGGCGACGCCCACTATGTCGTGGCCGTGTCCCTGCTGGAGGACTTCCAGAAAAAGCTCGGTGTGGACCTGCACACGGTGCAGACCCGCAAGGGCAAGGAGTTCCAGACCCTCGTGGCCCGCCACGCCTGGATCGACCGGGAGTCCCCCGTGCTGCTGGGCGACCACGTCACCGCCGACACTGGCACGGGCCTCGTGCACACGGCCCCCGACCACGGCGTGGACGACTTCCACCTGGCCCACCACCTGGGCCTCTTCCAGCTCGTGGGCCCCGACGGCAAGTTCGTGGCCGCCGTGGAGGATGCCGAGCTCGAGGGCAAGAACATCTTCGACAGCAACCCCATCGTCGTCGCCAAGCTGAAAGCCTCGGGCCGGCTCCTGCATGAAGATGCGCTGCTTCACAGCTACCCCCACTGCTGGCGCACCAAGACCCCCATCCTCTTCCGCGCCACGGAGCAGTGGTTCATCACCATGGACGATGTCATCCAGGGCGGGCCCAGCGAGGGCAAGAGCCTGCGCGAGGCCGGACTCGAGGGTGTGGACGCCACCACCTGGGTGCCCGCCGTGGGCCGCAACCGCATCCACGCCATGATCGCGGGCCGCCCCGACTGGTGCATCAGCCGGCAACGCGCCTGGGGCACCCCCATCACCGTGCTCCGCCACCAGGAGACGGGGGAGCCCTTCGTCCACCCCGAGCTCTTCGAGCGCGCCGCCCGGATCATCGAGCAGGGAGGCATCGAGGCCTGGGCGGATGCTGACGTGGCCGTCCTCGCCGAAGGCCTGGGCATCAACGCCAGCCAGTACCAGAAGGAGACGGACATCCTGGACGTGTGGATCGACTCCGGCGTGTCGGCCACCATCGTCTGCGACATCCACCCCGAGCTGAGCCCTGCGGACTACGGCAAGTTCATCTACCTCGAGGGCAGCGACCAGCACCGCGGCTGGTTCCACTCCAGCCTCCTCTTCAACCTGGCCGCCAGCGGGCGCAAGCCCTACACCGAGGTCGTCACCCACGGCTTCGTGCTGGACGCCAAGGGGCAGAAGATGAGCAAGAGCCTCGGCAACGTCGTGGCTCCCGACGAGGTCATGAAGACCTATGGCGCCGACATCCTGCGCCTCTGGGCCGCCAGCGTGGATTACAGCGAGGACGTGCGCATCGGGAAGGAGATCCTGGAGCGCAGCGCCGACGCCTACCGCAAGATCCGGAATACCCTGCGCTTCCTCCTGGGCGCCCTTTCGGGCTTCGAGCCCGCCACCGCCTCGGCCGTGGCCGACATGGCTCCGGTGGATGTCTGGGTGCTCGAGGAGATGGGCCGCCTCTCCACCAAGGTGCGCGAGCACTACCGCCGCTTCGAATTCCACGAGGCGACGCAGGCCCTCCATGGGTTCTGCCAGCTGGAGCTGAGTGGTCGCTACTTCGAAGTGCTCAAGGATCGCCTCTACTGCGATGCCAAGCATTCGAGGCGCCGCCGCGGCGCCCAGACCGCCTGCTGGGAACTGGCCAAGGGGCTCTGCGTCCTGCTGGCGCCCATCATGAGCTTCACCGCCGATGAAGCCTGGGGCCACATTCCCGGCGTCGAAGGCTCCGTGCTCGAGCAACGCTTTCCCGAGGGCCTCACGACCCGCACCCTGCCCGAGAGCTGGGCGGCCCTGTGGGTGGTGAAGGATGCGCTCGCCGCCGCCCTGGAGCCCCTGCGAGCCACCAAAGTGGTGGGCACCAGCCTGGACGCCCACGTCAAGGTGGGCCTGCCCGATGTCAACCGCGCCGAGCTCCACCGCATCGGTGAGCCCCTGGAGGAGCTGCTGGTGGTGAGCGGCCTGGAGCTGGTGGATTCCCTGGAGCTGAACCTCGACATCACCGCCCACGCCGGCATCAAGTGCCCCCGTTGCTGGAACCACAAGGGCGGCCAGGGCCAGGGTGAAGATGTGAACCTCTGCCTCCGCTGCGCCGAGGTGATCGGAGGCACTGCTTGATCGACCGCCGCATCTCCTGGCTGACGCTTCCCGCCACGGCCCTGCTCATCGATTGGGCTTCCAAGGCCGCCGTGCTGAAGCGCCTTCACTACGAGGGCGATAGCATCGCCGTGATCCCAGGGGTCTTCCACCTCACGCTCGGCTATAACACCGGCGCCATCTTCGGCAGTTTCCAGGGGCTGTCCCCGCTGGTCCGCTCCGTGCTTTTCGGCGTGGCCGGGCTGGTGGCCCTGGTCTTCTTCGGCAAGGCCTTCCTGTCGGAAGCCACGCCGCGCCTTGAGCGCATCGCGCTGGGCCTCATCCTCGGCGGCGCCTTGGGCAACGGCTTGGATCGCCTCCGCCACGGCCACGTGGTCGACTTCATCGACGTGGTCATCCGGGGCTGGCACTACTGGACCTTCAACATCGCCGACAGCTTCATCGTCTGTGGCGGGATCCTGTTC
Organism: Acidobacteriota bacterium; assembly: GCA_016192145.1. Taxonomy (GTDB): domain Bacteria; phylum Acidobacteriota; class Holophagae; order Holophagales; family Holophagaceae; genus JAFDVN01. The sequence goes on from JACPUT010000018.1 coordinate 350,360, forward strand.
GTGTGGTCCATGCTGAGCCATCCCGCTTCCCCGGCATCATCAGACACCCTCGCGCCCTGACCCATGCCCCTCTCCGCGAACCCCTCCAGACTTCCCGGCCAACCGACGCCGAGGGTGCTGGTGGTGGACGACGACCGGGTGACCCTCAGGATCCTCCAGGAGATGCTCTCGCGCCTCGGGTGCGAGGTGAGGTTGGCGGGCAACGCCCTTGAGGGCCTGGATCTGCTCCGGCAGGAACGGGTGGATATCGTGTTCCTCGACGTGGTGCTGCCCGGGATGAACGGCATCAAGGCCTGTGAAGCCATCAAAGCCCACGGCCCCTGGCGGAACATCGGCGTGATCCTCCTCACGGGGGAGCGGCAGGACCTCAAGAGCCAGGCCTTCGGAGCCGGGGCCGACGATTTCCTCACCAAACCCATCGATCCCCTGGAGCTGCAGGCCCGACTTCGCATTCATCTGCTCACGCGTCGCATCGAGCAGGCGGATCAGTGGCGACTGATGCCGGCCCCCACCTGGGAGGAACCCCGGCCGGGGCGGACTCTAGCCCTGGTGAACCCCTCCACGTTGGCGGTGGACCTCCAGCAGGACATGAACACGCTGGGGATGGACTACCGAGAGGTCCATGCCCTGCCGGAATTCCTGCTGGCCCTGGAGCAGGGTCCCGCGGACCTCTTGATCATCGATGCCAGCTCGGTGCCGGGCCCTTTGCCCCGCTTTGTCCAGGCCCTGCGCCAGATCCCAGGCGCGGTCCAGGTGCCCTTGCTCGTCGTCTGCGAGGAATCCCGGCTCGAAGAAGAACTTCCCCTGCTTCGGGAAGATCGGGTGGATCTGGTGGCCAACCCCCTCGTGCTTCCCGAACTCCAGTTGCGTGTGCGGTCGCTGTTGAATCTGGCCAGGAAGGAGGACATCGGCCTGGAATTGGGACCCCCGTTCCTGGATCCGGATTCCGGGGCCCTCACCCGCCCCTTCCTGGAGGCCTTCCTCGCCCACTGGGCCGCGGGGGCAGGCAGGATCCACACCCCATGGTGCCTGGTCGCGGTGCAATTCCCGGTGGGTTCCGAGCCCGATCTTGTCGGCCGCCGGGAAGCCCTCCAGCCGATACGGGAAGCCATGGAACCCGGGGACTTGCTGGCCAAGATGGGAGATCGGACCTTTGTTGTCCTCTTGTTGGGGAGGACGGCGGCCCAAGGGGAACTCCTCCTCTGGATGCTCCGGCGCAAGCATTTCAAGGGGAAGGCGATTACCCTCGAGGGCCGGGACGCCCCGGCCCAGGTTCTCCTGGGGGAGCTCGCCACCGGGCTGCTGAACTCCAAGCCTGGTGCGGCTTCCCCTAGGTAGATCAGGCTTGGGCGGATAGGGGGAGCAGGCCGAGCTCCTCGCGGTGCTCGTTCAGCACGGCGAGGATGCGGGCCAGGTGCTCCTCCTCCGTACCCCCCACGGCTTCGATGAGCATGCGAAAGCCCTCGGCCACCTCGTGCCGATCCACGCCGGCCGCGAAGGCCTTGTCCTTCAGCTTCTTCTTCACGGAAGAGGGTTTGATGCCCTCCGTCCGCTCCGGCCGCACGAGGGCCACGGCCATGCAGAAGCCGGTAATCTCATCCGAGGCCAACAGGGCCTTGTCCAGCAGGCTGTCGTAGCTCACCCCCCACTGGGTGTAATGGGCGCTGATGGCGTGGGCGAGGTCCTCGTCCCCCCGCTCCCGGAGCCAGGCCACGATGCGCTTGGGGTGCTCCATGGGCCACTGGTCATAGTCCGCGTCGTGCAGCATGCCGGCCAGGCCGAAGCGCTCCACGTCGCCACCCACGCGCGCGGCGAGGTCCCGCATCACCAGTTCCACGGCCCGGGCGTGAACGCGCAGCTTTGCGGAGGGGGTCCAGGCGCAGAGCAGAGTCCAGGCTTCATCTCGAGTCAGGGCCATGGTCGACCTCTCAGGGCACCAGGATCATGGGTTTCAGATCACCGGGGCCCGCGTCGCCCTGATAGCGCACGTGCTCCAGGAAGAGCCCGGACGCGGGCGCCGCCAGGGCGGACCAGAAGAGGGCGGCGTCGGGCCGGGGGCGCGCGAGATCCCGGGCGATGCGGGCCGGATCCGCGCCCGCCTCGCCCCGGGCGCAGGCCACGGCGGCACCCACCATGCGGCGCACCTGGCTGCGCTTGAAATGGGAGGCGGTGACGCGGAGCAGGATCAGGCTGCCGGATTGGGCCATTTCGCAGGCTTCGATTTTGCAGCGGGGATCATCCTGCGCGTCGAGATCGGCGAAGGCGCTCATGTCGAAGGTGCCTTCAAAGGTCTTCCAGGCGCGTTCCAGGGAGGTGAGGTCGAGGCGCTGCTTCACCCACCAGATGAAGGGCTTGGCCAGTCCCGAGCGGCGCTGGGAGATCTGGTAGAGGTAACTGCGGGACATGGCATCGTGCCGGGCGTGGAAATCCGGCGAGCAGGAATAAGCGGCCCGCAGCCCGATATCGCCGGGAAGATGCGGTTCCAACAGGCGGGGGAGGTCCCGGTGGCTGGGCGCGCCCGTGGGCTCCAGATGCAGGTGGGCCACCTGGCCCAGGGCGTGGACGCCGGCATCCGTGCGGCCACTGCCCATGAGGGTGACGAGCCGGAGACCGGCCTGGCGGACCGCGTGCTCGATGCTGCCGGCGACGGTGCGCACGCCCTCGGCGGACTGGCGTTCACCCTGGCGCTGCCAGCCCTGGAATTTGCCACCTTCGTACTCCAGCACCAGCCGATAGGCCGTCACGAGGCCCAGGGGCTTGGCGGGGCGGACGCGCGAGCCGGGCCTGGGGCCAGGGGCCCCGGGGCGGGAGACGGGACGGCTCACGCGCCCTCGATGACGCCGCGCACGGCGGCCACGAAGGCATCGGGATCGTGGATGGGCTTGGGGTAGTACCCTTCAGCGCCAGTCTCGGCGAGGAACTTCTCCTTGTCGCCATACATGGCGTGCGCGGTGGCGAGGAGCACGGGGATGCGCCGGCAGGCTTCGTCCGCCTTGAGGAGCTTGGTGATGGCCAGGCCATCCACCTTCTTGCCCTCCCAGGTGCTGCGCGTGAGGCTCACATCCATGATGATCGCCAGCAGATCGCCTTCGCGGGCCAGCTCCAGGATCTCGGGCACGTCCTCCGTATGGACCACCTCGTACCCGCCCTTCTTGGCCAGGACGACCTTGATGAACTTCACGTTGATGGGGTCGTCCTCCACCAGGAGGATTCGGTTGGACATGGATGGCGGCTCCGGGGACAGTCTATCGGAAAAGGGCTCTGGGCTCTTGGCTTTAGACTCTTGCCGACTCCGACCCAGGCGAACCACCGCGCCAAGCCGTACTCAGCCAAAGCCAAGAGCCCAGAGCCCGGCTCAGGCCCCGCGCTGCTTGCGGTACTCCAGGTCTTCCAGCACCGCATCCGGTACCCTGAGGCTGCCGCGGCCCACGCCCAGCTTCAGGCCGGGCTTGTTGGCGCCGTGGTAATCGCTGCCGCCACTCACGGCCATGCGCAGCTTCTCGGAGAGGCGCAGGAAGTGGTGCTGTTGGGCCGGTTGGTATTCGCCGTAGTAGGCCTCGAAGCCCTCCACGCCCTGGCGCTGGAGCTCGGCCATGGGTTCCCGCCAGTCGAACTCGCCGCGGTAGAAGCGGCCGGGGTGGGCCACGATGGGAATGCCGCCGGCCTCGCGGATCCACCGGGCCGCCTCGGCGGGCTCCAGCTCTTCCCGCTCCACGAAGGCGGGGCCATTGTCCCCGATGAGGCGGTCGAAGGCATCCTGGGCCCGGTTGACGTAGCCCTTGGCCTTCAACGCCAGGGCGAAGTGCATCCGGGAGATGAGGGGGCTGTCGGCGTGGGCCTGCACGTCCTCCAGTTCGAGGGGGCAGCCGACTTCCTTGAGGCGCGCCACCATGCGCCCATTGCGATCGTCCCGTCGCTCTCGGAGTTCCTTCAGGCGCGTCTGGAAGGTGGCATCGGCGGGATCGACGAGCAGGCCCAGCATGTGCAGGCTCCGCCCGAGGAACTTGCAGCTGAGCTCGGTGCCCGCGAGCAGCTTCACCTTCACGTGGGGTTGCATGGCTAGGAATCGGGGAATGCCGTCCAGGGTGTCGTGATCGGTCAGACAGGCCGCATGGAGGCCCGCCTCATCGGCCATGAGCGCCAAGGCCTCGGGGGCATCGGTGCCGTCGCTGTAAAGGGAGTGGAAGTGGAAGTCGATCATCGGAACCTCCATTCTCGCACCGTAATCTACGATCAGCCCTTCTCCATGCGCCCATTCGCGCGGTACAGCGCCGCCAGGAGCACGGCCACGGCCTGGAAGAGCTCGGGAGGGATGAGGCGATCGATGTCGAGGGGCTCCAGGGCGGCCATGAGATCGAGATCCCGCTCCACGGGAACGCCCGCCTTCCGGGCCTCCTCCAGGATGCGCTCCGCGAGCTTCCCCTCGCCCCTGGCCACGAGGCGGGGGGCCGTGTCCTGATAGGGGGCTTCGGGGCGGTACCGCAGGGCGGCCGCCCGAGGGCGATGGATGCGCGTCATGGGGGCGTGATCGGCAAAAAAATGCCCCGGCTGGAGCCGGGGCATTTTCGGGAGGGGCAGGGCTTACTGGACGAAGGAGTTCTCATCCACCTCGTCCGGCAATTCCTCGGTGGTGAGGCGGCGGAAGAGGGGCACGTCCGAGAGGCTCCAGAGGCTCATGTAGGCGAAGCCACTGAAGAACAGCCACAGGAAGGGCACGGAGGCCCACTTGCGGATGTAGATGGAGACGACGAGGGCGCCGAAGTAGTACACGGCGAAGAGGGCTTCGAGGTAGGTCACGAGGCTCTTGGGCACCTTGTAGGCGCGCTTCTGAACGGACTTGCCGCCCGCTTCGACGCCCAGTTTGGGGGTGCGCTTGAACTCCTTGTCATCGGTGAAGAAGCCTTCCAACACGGCCTTGGCCTGGTTCAGGGCGAGGCCGATGCCGAGACCCATGAGGGCGGGGATGTACTTGATGCGCTTGGTCCAGCCCCGGTTGTCCGTGAGCTCGCGCTGGGAGAGGCCGAAGTAGAGGCCCACGCTCACGGCGTTCAGGAGGAAGAAGGGACCATCGGTGGCGAGCAGCACGTACCAGGGGGTGCCGGCCCGGAAGACCATGGCGGGCACCATGAGCACGGCGAGGACGACCATGAGCATGTAGTTGCAGTTAGCCGTGAGGTGGAACCAGCACTCGAGCTTGGTGTGCAGGCTCTCCTTGCTCATCCAGATGGTCTTCATGAGCTTGCGGATGACCTGGGCGTTGCCCTTGGCCCAGCGGTGCTGTTGGCTCTTGAAGGCGTTGACCTCCACGGGCAGCTCGGCGGGGACGACGAGATCCTTGAGGTAAACGCCCGTCCAGCCCTTGAGCTGGGCGCGGTAGGAGAGGTCGGCGTCCTCGGTGATGGTGTCGTGCTGCCAGCCGCCGGCATCGGCGATGGCTTTCACGCGCCACATGCCCGCGGTGCCGGAGAAGTTGAAGAAGGCGTTGGAGCGGTTGCGGGCGGTGTGTTCGAAGACGAAGTGGCCGTCGAGCAGGATGGCCTGCACCTGGGTCAGGAGGCTGAAATCGCGGTTGATGTGCGCCCAGCAACCCTGCACGAACGCCACGTTGGTGTCGGCGAAATGGGGGACGGCGTTGCGGAGGAAATCCTCGGTGGGGATGAAGTCCGCGTCAAACATGGCCACCAGCTCGCCCTTGGCGACCTTCAGGCCCTCGTGGAGGGCCCCGGCCTTGAAGCCGGTGCGGTCGGTGCGGTGCAGGTGCTGGATGTCGTAACCCAGCGCCTGGTATCGGGCGCAGACGGCCTGGGCGAAGCCCCGGGTCTCGTCGGTGCTGTCGTCCAGGAGCTGGATCTCCAGCTTCTCCTTGGGCCAGTCCATGCGGATCACGGAATCGACGAGGCGCTCGACCACGTTGATCTCGTTGAAGATCGCCAACTGCACGGTGACGTGGGGCAGGTAGTTGGAATCGCCCTTGGGCTGGGGGACGTCCTTCTTGTGCCGGAAATAGAGCACCAGCATCCACAGGCGGTGCGCGCCATAGATGCTGAGTACGGTCAAAATCGCGAAGTAAGTTCCGAGAACCAGGTTCTTCAGGATGTCCAAGCAGGGCTCCCCATGGCGGCTAGGCCGTCGACTTTATTTTGCCAAAGGATCTTTGGAATTCCAACGGTTTAATTGGATTTTTTCATGCCGGGAGTCTGCACCTTCCGATAGGATTGGCACTTACGATTCGGGAACCCAATGGGCGAGCAAGACAAGCTTCCACAGACCATCGGCCGCTATGAGGTCCTCAGGGTCCTCGGTTCGGGTGCGATGGGCAGCGTCGTCCTAGCGGAAGACCCCCGGATCAAGCGCAAGGTGGCCGTCAAGACGGTGAAGATGGATGCCATCCGCAACGAGCAGGACCGGCATGAATTCATGGCCCGCTTCCAGCGCGAGGCCGAGGTCAGCGGTCTCCTGAACCACCCCGGCATCGTGGCCATCTATGATGTGGGCGAGAGCGAGCAGGGCCCCTTCCTGGCCATGGAATTCGTGGCCGGCAAGCCCCTGGACGCCCTCATCAAGGCCCAGACCCCCCTCACCCTGGGGCAGCGCCTGAAGATCGTCGCCTCCGTGGCCGAGGCCCTGGACCATGCCCATGCGCGGGGCATCGTTCATCGGGATGTCAAACCCGGCAATATCATGGTTTCCGAAGACCTCAAGCCCAAGCTCATGGACTTCGGCATCGCCAAGCGCGAGGATGCCAGCCTCACCCAGACGGGCACCTTCCTGGGCACTCCCAGTTACGCCAGCCCCGAGCAGATCAAGGAAGGGACGGTGGACAACCGCTCCGACATCTTCTCCTTCGGGGTGCTCGTCTTCGAGCTGATGAGCGGGCAATCGCCCTTCCCGGGCAATAGCATCAACACGATCCTCTACAAAATCGTCAATGAACCGCCGATTGAGGTGCAGCCCCCGGTGACGGGCATCCTTCCGGAAGGCTGGAAGCGGGTGTTCGATCGGGTGCTCGCCAAGAAGCCCCAGGACCGCCATCCCTCCTGCACCACCTTTATCCGCGATCTGGTGGACGCGGTGATGGAGGGCGAGAAGGTGGATCGCCACGAACTGCTCGGCATCCTCAAGCAGGGTGGCGACGGTCCCTTGCCCCAGATCGTGAGCCGGGCCCACGACGAGACGATGCTCGTGCCCCAACCTGAAGGAGCCAAAGGGATGGGCCTCCTCCTCGGGGGTGGTTTGGCCGCCGTGGCCGCGCTTGGCGCCTGGATGTTCTTGAGCGGCAGCTCCCGCGACGTGCTGATCAAGACCCGCCCTGAGGGCGCTACCGTCTTCATCAACTCGGTCAAACAGGAACTGCCCACCTCCAACAACTTCAAATTGAAGGAAGGGGATGTGGTCCGCCTCGAGGCCAAGGGGTACAAGGCCTCCCAGGAAATCCGCTACACCAAGGCCGAAGGCTTTCCGCCCGAAGTGCCCCTGGCGCCGATCATCACGCGCGTGGAGATCAAATCGGAACCAGAAGGTGCCACCGTCGTCCTCGAGGGCAAGGACTTGGGCGTCACCCCCCTCATCATCGAGGCGTGGAACCAGGGTGAACCCCATGACCTCACGCTCTCCCTTGCCAAGGGCGACCTGATGTACACCCGGCGCTTCCTGGTGGGTGAAGCCCCCGGGGAGGCGGTCCTGAAGCTGGAAAAACGGGCCGGCGCCGCCATGCAGGAGCCCCCCCTCGACCCCAACGCCAAGGGCTTCCTTCACCTGAAGGGGGGCTTTTCCGTTTCCGTGAAGGTGGATGGTGCCGATCAGGGCCCGCTGGCTCCAGGTGCGAAGCTGGAACTGGCGCCGGGCACCCACAAAGTCGAGTTCGCCAGCGGGAAGTTCTTCTTCAAGGAAACCCGCACCATCACGGTCAATCCGGGCCAGGGCAGCGCTCTCGTCCTCCCCAATGTCGCCTCCGTCACCGTGGAGACCTTCCCCGGAACCGGCCGCGTGTTCATCGACGGGGCGGATGCGGGGATTGAGAGCGATCAGTCGTCGGTCACTGTGGCCCATGGCACCCACACCATCACGGTGAAGGGCCCCAAGGGCTCCAAGTCCGTCACCGAGAACATCAGTGGGGATCGGGCCATCAAGTTCCAGCTCTGATCCCCGGGAATCCCCGTGGACGTTGATGCCCTTCCGCGATAGACTGTTCCCCCATGGCTGGGTAGCTCAGGTGGTTAGAGCGAGGGTCTCATAATCCCTAGGTCGGCGGTTCGAGTCCGCCTCCAGCCACCAAAACCGAAGGAGGACGGATGATCCGCCCTCCTTTTTTCTTGTCGAATTACGGATGGGAGGCGGACTCGAACCGCCGAGAAGCAGTGGCCGGCGGGTAGGGCCCCAATGGGAACCTCCAGTGGAGGCTCCCATTGGATCAGGCCCGCGCCGAGCCACGCGCAAGGTTCGAGTCCGGGTCCGATGGGTCGAAATCAACCAGCCACCACAACCGAAGGAGGACGGATGATCCGCCCTCCTTTTTTCTTGTCGAATTACGGATGGAGGCGGACTCGAACCGCCGAGAAGCAGTGGCCGGCGGATAGTGCCCCAATGGGAGCCTCCAGTGGAGGCTCCCATTGGATCAGTCCCGCGCCGAGCCACGCGCAAGGTTCGAGTCCGGCGTGGGTGGGTAGAGGGTACTCCGGCCACCCATCCAAGCTCCGGGAAGTGGTTGTTCCGGGGATTCACCGACTTTGTCCCGAACCGGGCTGGGCGGGGATTGGTGTCGTTGAGGGACGCGTTGGGGGTGACAAGGAGGTTCGCGGAGGCGCCCCTGGATACCATGAGAACCTCGACCCCTTTTCCAACCCACATGGGGAGGACCTATCCTTCTCGAAGCCAGCATCATCGCCGTTCTCATCCTCCTGAACGGAGTCCTCGCAGGGGCGGAGATCGCCCTCGTCTCGATCCGGGGGAGCCGACTCGTGGAGCTTGTGGAACGCAAGGTCGGCTGGGCCATCTCGGCCCGGGGCCTTCGGGATAATCCGGAACGATTCCTGGCCACGGTCCAAGTGGGTATCACCGTCATCGGCACCACCGCCGGGGCGTTCGGGGGTTCAACCCTCGCGGTCCACCTCATTCCCCTGTTTCAGAGGGTGGGTTGGCTCCGTCCCTATGCGGAGGAAGTGGCCGTCGGGGTGGTGGTGGCGTTCATTTCCTATTTGTCCATCGTGGTCGGTGAACTCGTCCCCAAGTCCCTGGCGATGCGCGTCCCGGAAGCCTATGGGCGCCTCGTCGCATCCCCGCTGCTCTGGCTCTCCCGCGTTTCCAGCCCGGCGGTGCGCCTCCTGGCCTCCAGCTCCAACTTGGTGCTGAAGGTGTTCGGGGACCGTACGAGTTTCACCGAAGCCCGGCTTTCCTCGGAGGAGATCCGGCATCTGGTGGAGGATGCGGCCAAGGTGGGGAGCCTCCACCCCGGGACCAGCTCCATCGCCAGCAGGGCCATCGAGTTCGGGGATCTCCTCGTCACGGATGTCATGGTGCCCAGGCATCTGGTCGTTTCCGTGGCGGCCGAGGCCGGGGTGGATCAGGTGATCCAGCAACTCCAGAGGACTCCCTTTTCCCGGTTGCCGGTCCACGGAGCCACGCCCGACGAAATCCTCGGATACCTCGCGACCAAGGATCTGGTGCTCCAGCAACCCCTCGAGGATGAACAAAGGGTTGCGAAGGATTTGCTCCGCCCCACGCTGTTCGTTCCCGAGTCCACCCTAGCCATCACCCTGCTGCATCGGCTCCAGAAGGAACGGCATCAGTTGGCCTTCGTGGTGGATGAACATGGCGCGCTATCGGGCTTGGTGACCATGGAGGATCTCCTGGAGGAGTTGGTGGGTGAAATATTCTCGGAGTTCCGGGAGGAAACGATCGCGGTCCTGGCCTGGGAGGCCGATGGCACGGCCCTGGTGCCCGGTGCCTCCCCCATCCGGGCGCTCAACCGGCAGCTGGATCTGGATCTCCCGGAGGATGCCCATTGGACGACCCTCAGCGGGATCTGTTTGGCCAAGGCGGGGCGGATCCCAAGCCCAGGCGACGTCATCCGTCTCATGGATCGGCTCCAGGCTGAAATCGTGGAGGCCCATGGCCCCCGTCTGCTCCAGGTCAGGCTGCGTCTAACCCCTGAGGTGGCATCCGGGTCGCATTGAGGTTGAAGGCCCGCGCCAAGCCGGTGGGGCGGGGGGATTTATCGGCCCTTTCGGAGTGCCCGGCCCAACCCCACCGGCCCGATGATCGTCGTCAACAGCAGGGCTCCCACCACACCCGCCTGGGTGCTCGTGCTCAACAGGGGCTGCCCGCCGAGTTCCAACTGTGCCCCGGCCGCCACGAAGATCAGGCCCACTTCTCCGCGAGGCACCATGCCCCAGCCCACCACGGAGCTGCGAAGGCCGTTGCCGGCTCCGTAACCCGCCACCCATTTGCCCGCCAGCCCCAGCCCGGCCAGCACGGCGGCAAAGCCCAGCGTGGCCGGGGTGAAGAGGGCGGCCGGATCCACCTTGGCCCCCATGAGGAGGAAGAACAGGGGGCTCAGGACGGCGACCAGGGGGTGGATCAGCTCTTCCAGGCTGTGGCGCTCCCGATGCTCCAGATCGACCAGGTGGGCTGGCTCCAGGATGAGCCCCGCGGCATAGGCGCCCACGATGGTGGCGAGGCCCGCGAGGTTGCCCAGCCAGGCCAGGAGGAACGCGAAGGCGAGGCCGAGCGGCAACAGCAGGCTCTCGGAGCGAAGGCGGTTGGCCAGGGCGAAGAGCCGGGGGGTGAGGGTGCGCCCCGCGGTGAGGGCCAGGGCCAGGAACCCCAACGCCAGGCCCAGCGTGCGCGCCAGGGGTCCCAGGGGCAGGGGGCCTCCGGCGCCGCTGGCCGCCACGAGGCCACTGACCAGGGTGAGGACCAGAAGGCCCAAGACGTCGTCGATGACGGCGGCGCCGACGATGACGCGGCCCTCAAGGCTGTCGCTGGCGCCCTGCTCTCGGAGGACCTGGGCGCTGATGCCGATGGAAGTGGCGCACATGCATGCGCCGATGAAGAGGTCCACGGTGAAGGGTGTCCCGGAGGGGAGGAGCAGCCAGGCCCCCGCGAGGCCCATGGCCATGGGGGCCGCCACGCCGATGAGGGCCACCCTGAGGCTGGGCATGCCCACGCGCACCATCTGGGGCACCGTGCTTTCCAAGCCCACGGCGAACATCAGGACCACCACGCCCAGGTTCGCCAGGACGCCCGCGCCTTCGGAGGCGGCGAGGTCGGGAATCCAGGGCAGCTTGCGGTGGAGGGCGGCCAGCGCCACGCCTGCCGCGAGTTCCCCTGCCACCACGGGCAGCTTCAGCCGCTGGAACAGCTCCCCGGCCAGCTTGGCCACCACCCAGGCGAAGGCCAGGACCATGAGCGTGTGGGCGAAGGGATCAACGGAAAGTAGGGCCATGGGGATCATGGTTTTTATTCTCCCCCAATAACGAAGGGCCCGCATGGCGGGCCCTTCGTTATTGGGGGGGTTAAACGATCAGAGGCTGAGCTTGCGAGCCTCGAGCAGGCTTCCCTGGGCCTTCTCCAGGGCCGTGACGGCCTTGGCGTACCCGATGCGGGACTGGAGTTCATTGCTCTTGGCGGTATCGAGATCGTTCTGCTTGGAGAGCACGAGGAAGTTGGTGCTCATGCCGTTCTCGAACTTCTTCTGCTCGGCTTCGAGATCCTTCTCGCGGAAGATGCGCGTCTTCTCGGAAGCGGACACGCCTTTTCCGGCGGCTTCGAGGTTCCGGTAGGCCTGGCGCACTTCCAGGAGGATGCCCAGTTCCTGATCCTTGTAGGTCAGCTCGGACTGGCGGCGGTTGGCGCGGGCCTGGGCCTGGGAGCCGCGGGCGGCCTTGTTGAGGATCGGGAAGGCGAAGGTGAGGCCCACGTTGTAGCCGGGGTACTTCATCCCCGTGATGTCGGTGTTGATGGGGGAGAGCTTGTCCGCGTTGGCGGCGCCGCCCGTGTAACCCACGGTGGCATCGAGCTGGGGCAGGGTGCGGTTGTTGGCGGCCTTTTCCTGGATGGAGGCGGAGTTCAAGTTGAGCTTGGCGGACTTGAGCTCCACGCGGCGCTCCAGGGCCATGCGCTCGGCGGCGGGCTCTTCCACGGCGATGGGGGAGACGGTGGGGATGTCCGAAGTGTCGATGCCCGAGGGCTTGTTGGCCGGGTACAGGGCGCGGATGAGGGCATCCTTCGCGTTGAGCAGCTGGGCCTCGGCGCTGATGATGTCCTGCTCACGCTGAGCCACGGTGGCCTGGGCGCTGGTGACCTCGATGGGGGCCAGGGTTCCCACCTGAACGCGGATCTCGTTCTCCTTGAGCTGCTTCTGGGCCAGGGCGAGGGACTGCTGCTTGTTGTCCAGATTGACTTTGGCGAAGACCACATCCCAATAAAGGGATTCCGTGGCGGCCACGAGGTCGATGATGGCCTTCTGGTAGGTGAAGTCGGCGACCTTGGCGCCGTTCCGGGCCACGATCAGGCGTGAAGCGGCGGCTTCCCGGCCGAAGTTGCGAAGCAGGCTCTGCGTGTAGGAGGCGCTGAAGGAGCCGTCATAGGGGCCGAAGGTGGATCCTGTGGAAGGGTTCCCGAAAGGCGCATTACTCGGGAGGGAGTAGGACTGGCTCTTGCTGTTGGTGAAGCTGTAAAGCGGCGCGTAGGAGAGGTTCAGGCTTCCGCCCCACTCGAAGGGCTTGTTGAGGCCGGCAGTGAAATTCCGATTCCAGGTCGTGGAATCGGTTTCGGTCTTAACAGGGGCATAGACGGGCGAGGTGTTCGTACCGATGTTCACGGCCCCAACCCGAACGGAACGGTCTTGGGACTTTGAGGCGTTGATTGAACTGGTCAGGTTCCAATCGAAGGCGCCGCCCTCGATCAGCACATTGGCCTTCGTCGCTTCCCGGGTGCTCTCGGCGATTCCGACCTGCAGGTTGTTCTTCAGGGAGGTTTCGATGGCCTCCTGGAGGCTCAGGGCCTTGGGGGCCTCTTGCGCGACCAGGGGGAACGCGACCAGCAGGGCAGGGAGGGTGAGGACTCGCTTCATCGGCACTCCAGGGAGAAAGAACCAGCGGTGAACAGGCAACCTACGGAAGGGGGGAACCACCCGTTTAGGGCCGGATCCTAAGGATGCCTGGAATCAAGGGGCTGGGCATCCCTGCGTTCATCATGGGGGCAGGGTTCCGCCCAACGGAATGAAGGCAGGGGTGAACCGGGTTTCAAGGGGGGCTGGGTTCGGGTACGACGCGTTCCAAATTTGTGACTCTCGTTAAACAGGATGAATAAGTCTTGTTTGGCGGGAGGGACCGTGAATCGGCTATCCATCGTGGGTTTGGGGAGATTTGGCGCCGCCCTCGCTGGGCTCTGCCATGAACGCGGGATTCAAGTGCGGGCCTGGGATCCGGCACCTCGGGAAGCCTCCCCTTTCCTCGTGGGAAAGCTGGAGGACCTCCTCACCGATCCCGGGTTACTGGTGCTCGCCGTCCCGGTGCAGGGAATGGACGCCTTGCTGACGCAACTGACGCCCCATCTCCGGGCCGGGCATTGGGTCATGGACGTGGGGAGCGTCAAGGTCCGCAGCGTGGAGGCCCTGCGGCGGCATCTGGGGGAACGCGTGCCCTGGGCCGCCACCCACCCCCTCTTCGGCCCCGTGAGCCTGGCCCGGGGTGAAGCGCCCCTCAGAGTGGTCGTCTGCCCCTCGGGGCTCCACCCCGGATGCGAACAGCGGGCTCGGGAGTTCTGGACCTCCCTGGGGTGCGAAGTCCTGGATCAGGAGGCCCACGCCCACGACCGGGATATGGCCTCCACCCATGCGCTGGGGTTCTTCCTGGCCAAGGGATTGTTGGATGCGGGCGCCGGGGAGGGCGTGGCCCATCCCCCGCCCAGCTTCCAGGCGCTGCAACGCAGCGTGGAGCTGGTCCGATCCGACGCGGGGCACCTGTTCCGCGCGCTCCAGCTGGAGAACCCCTACGCTCGGGTGGCCCGCCGCCGCTTCCTCGCGGCCCTCCAGGCCGTGGATAGGGCCCTGGAGGAGGAGGCCTCGGGCAGCGCGCCCACGGCTGCGCTCGACATCCCCGGCGGCCCATCGGCGGCGGAGGATCTCATCGAGGTGCGGGATCTCATCGACTCGGTGGACCGTGAGCTCGTGAGCCTGCTCGAACGCCGTTCCCGGCTGGTGTTGCGCGCGGCTCGGGCCAAATCAGGCCTGGGGCGGGGCGTGCTCGATGCGGGCCGGGAGTCGCGGATGCTCCGGGACCGGCGGGACTGGGCGGTGGCCCGGAACCTGGATCCGGAAGGGGTGGAGGCGCTCTTCCAGGCGATCCTCCACCATTCCAGGGCCCTGCAGGGGCAGCCTACTTCGTGAGGCCGCGGGCGATGACCATGCGCTGGATTTCGGAGGTGCCCTCGTACACCGTGGTCACGCGGACGTCGCGGTAGAGGCGTTCCACCACGTATTCCCGGGAGTAACCGTAGCCCCCGAAGATCTGCACGGCGCGGTCGCACACCCACACGGCGCTTTCCGTGGAGAAGAGCTTGGCGGTGGCGGCTTCCAGGGTGCAGGGCTTCCCGGCGTCCTTCAGCATGGCGGCCTTGTAGATCAGCAGGCGGCTGGCCTCCACCTTGGCGTGCATTTCGGCCAGGTAGGTCTGGATGGCCTGGTGCTCGCCGATGGGCTTGCCGAAGGAGTGGCGGGTCTTGGCGTACTGGATGCTCTCGTCCAGGGCGCGCTGCATGATGCCGAGGGCCTGGGCGGCGATGCCGATGCGGCCGCCGTCGAGGCCGCCGAAGGCGACCTTCAAGCCATCCCCGGGCTGGCCCAGCATGTCGTCATCGGCCACGAAGGCGTCTTCCAGCGTGACCATGACGGTTTTGGAGGAGCGCAGGCCCATCTTCTCCTCAGGCTTGGACATGATCACGCCAGGCTGGTCGGCGTCCAGCACGAAGGCGCTGATGCCCTTCTTGCCAAGCTCGGGGTGGGTGATGGCCATGGTGACGAAGTAGCGGCCCACGCCGCCGTTGGTGATCCAGGCCTTGGCGCCGTTGAGCTTCCAGCCGCCGTCCACCTTGGTGGCCCGGCACTTGAGGGCCGCGGCGTCGCTGCCGGCGTCGGGCTCCGTGAGCATGAAACCGCCCAGCACCGCGCCGGAGGCCAGGGGCTTGAGGTACTTCTGCTTCTGGGCCTCGGTGCCGAAGGCGGCGATGGGGGCGCAGGCCACGCTGTTGTTCACGCTCATGGTCACGGCCACGGAGGCGTCGGCGTAGGAGATCTGCTCCAGGGCGAGGATGTAGCTGAGGGCGTCCACGCCCGAGCCGCCGTAGACCTCGGGCACCATCATGCCCATGAAGCCCATCTCGCCCAGCTGGCCGATGATGGCCTTGGGGAACTCGGCGGAGTGATCCCGGGCCATGGCACCGGGTTCGATCTCGGCCGTGGCGAACTCCCGCGCGGCTTCCTGGATGGCGAGCTGATCTTCGGTAAGGGCAGGAAACATGGGTCGCTCCAAAACAGCCCAGGATACCCCGGGTTGCGGAGGGCCCGAAGCCCTTGTCTCCGGGGTCACAGACCGGAGGTGGGCTCCGGCGTGTTTTCGGTCAGCGGGAAGCGCAGGAGGAAGGTGGTTCCCCGGCCCACGACGCTGTGGACCTCCACCTCGGCATCCATGAGATCCACGAGGGATTTCACGGAGGCCAGCCCCAGACCGGTGCCTGAACCGATGGATTTGGTGGTGAAGAAGGGTTCGAAGATCCGCGCCTGGACTTCCTCGGACATGCCCACTCCGCTATCGGAAACGACGAGCAGGGCTCCGGGGCGGCCGTCGGCCAGGGTGCAGGATTGAGCCTCCACGAGGATCCGCCCGGAGCCTTCGATGGCATCCCGGGCATTCAGCACGAGATTGATGAGCATCTGATCCAAGCGGGTGGGATCCCCGGGCAGGAACATGGGGCTGGCCGGAACGCGGACTTCCAAGGCGATATAGGCGGGCAGGGCGGCTCGCAGCATGGAGATGAGCTGGTTCATGCGGGTCCTGAGGTCGAAGGTGGACCCTGGGGCCCCTTCCTCGCGGCCGATGGTCATGAGCTGGTTGGCGAGACCGCCGGCCTGATCGGAGGCCTGTTGAATGGCTTCCAGATCCCCCGGCTGGATCGACCGGCCTTCGGCGACATCCTGACCCACCAGCAGGGCGTAGTTCTTGATCACGCCGAGGAGGTTCTTGAGGTCGTGGGCCAGGCCGGCGCCCAGGCTCGCCAGGGCGTTCATGCGTTCCGTTCGGAGCAGGATGGCCTGGGCATCCTCCAGCTCCCGGGTGCGGGCCCGGACCCGTTGATCCAGTTCCTGAGTGAAGTTCCTGAGCTCGCGCAGGGCCAGCAGCATGCGAAAGACCATGAGGGTCGACATCCCGAGGCCGAGCCCGATGAGGGTGCGATCCCATCGCGAGGGCGAGAAGAGGAGGAGGCCCATTCCGACCCCGAGGCAGAGCAGGATGGGTAGGGCCGGGCCGATCATTTCCAGGGTCCGATCGTCCAGGAACCTGGACCAACCGGTGCTCTGGTGGTCGGCCGGATCGGCCGGATCGAGGGTGGCCAGCAGCAGCGCGACCCCGGCCGTGAGCACGAGCAGATCCACGGGATGGCCGAGGTAGTACTTCCCCGCCAACCCCAGGGGGACTTGGATGAGGATCTGGGCGAAGGAAAGGACGAAACCGATGCCGATCCAGCCAAGGGTTCCCTTGAGCCGCCCCCAATGCCCCAGCGCAAGGTAGAAGATGAGGCCGAAGATGGAGGCCGTGGCCACCAGGAAGGCCAGGGTGGCGAACTTCGTCAATGCCGGGATTTGGGCCGGTCTGAAAAGCGGTTCAAGCGCCAGGGCCCAGCCCAGGAATAAAGCGGCCAGGCCCAGGCCGAGGGCGTCCAGCCCCTTTTGCACCGGCTCCGAGCCTTCGCGGGAATTCCGGGGCCATGCGATGAGGGCCAGGCCCATGAACAGCAGGGCCAATAGGGCGAAGCCATCGCCCACCGAAGGGAAGTCAGGAAGCCGATCGGAGCGCAGGGCGATCGCCAAGGGATAGGCCTGGCACAGCGTTTGGGAAGTGAAGCAGCCGGCGATGAGGCGCCACTCCATTTGCGAGGAGGCATGCCGGCCGGACCTTTGCCAGGCCACCGAAGCCGCATGCAAGAAGACCAGCAGGTTCAAAAGGTTCAATGCGCTGGCCAGCTTCATCCCGGGGGGCAGGGATGCCAGGCTGATGGCACCTGCGGCGAGGTAGGCCAAGGCCACCGACCATGAGGTGGTCGGCAGGGCCGGGCGAGGGGCGGCAACGGGGTCCAACATGTCCAAGGCACTCTACGGTGAATGGAAGGCCGATCTTGAACTATGAACCGGATTTTTCCAATTTCGCCCGAAGGCGGCGAAGCGCGGCCTTGCTTCCCTCCCACTTCATGAGGGCGTAGGCCTCCTCGAATCCACACCAGCGAAATTCGGTGTGCTCCTCGGGATTGAGGGCCACCGGCTGGGAGGGGTCCACCTCCAGGGCGAAACAGGTCTCAGTGTTGAAGCGGGGCTCGCCATCCGGGAAGCGCACCACGGCGGGATCCACCCAGAAGCTGTGGCGGAGGTCCAGGGGTTGGAAACTGACGGCCCTGAGGGCCGTCTCCTCGTGAAGTTCCCGATGGGCGGCCTGTTCCGGGCTTTCTCCGGGCTCGAGCATCCCGGTGACGCTCTGCCACCAGTGGCCCGTCTGCGGGGTGCGCAGCATCATGAGCACCTCGGGTTCCGAGGCACTCCGGCGCCAGGTGAGGGCGTTCACGCTGCGGCTGGGCTCCCGGGTGGGCTGGATCTCCAGGGCCAGGACGTCGCACAGGTGCGCCTGGAGCCGATCCGCGGCCTCGTCCCAGGTGGGGCAGGCCTCTCCCAGGAGGCTCCGGAGGCTGCACACGCCCTTGTCGGTGATGCCACAGGGCAGGATCCAGCGGAAATGGGGCAGGAAGGGATCCACGTTGAAGGCGAGGCCGTGCGTGCTGATCCAGCGGCTCAAGTGGAGGCCGATGGCGCCCAGCTTCTCGAGGCCCCGCGGTGTATCCACCCAGATGCCGGGGAAGCCCTTCAGGCGGTCGGCCACCACGCCGTAATCGGCGGCGGTGCGGATCATGGCCTCCTCCAAGCCTCGCACCAAGCGGCCTACGTCCTGCCGCCCTTCGCGGAGGTTGCAGATGGGATAGACGACGATCTGGCCGGGGCCGTGATAGGTGACTTCGCCGCCCCGATCCGTCTCCGCCACCTCCACCCCCTGTTGTTCCAGGAATTCCGGGGTCACGAGGATGTCGGCACGGGTGGCGTTGCGTCCCAAGGTGAACACGGGGTTGTGCTCCAGGATCACGAGCTGGTCTGGGCGGCCTTCCTCCTGGACATAGGTGGACAGGGCCTTCTGAAGCCGGAGCCCCGCCGGGTAGAACACCCGCCCGAAGCGGCGGATCTGGGCCGCCTTGGGTCGCTGGAATCCGATGCCACTCATGCCTCAACTATCGCATCGTCCACCGAGTTCGGACTTATGCCCCACCACCACCCTCCTCTGGCACACTGGGGCCTCATGTCCCTGGATCCCTCACATATCGGCCGTTACCGCATCCTGGGCACCCTGGGGCAAGGGTCCATGGGAACGGTCTATCTCGCCGAGGATCCCCGGCTGAACCGGGGCGTCGCCATCAAGGTGGTGCGGGCCGGCCTGGGTGATCCCGAGGTGCTGGCCCGCTTCCAGCGCGAGGCGGAGATCAGCGCCAAGCTGCATCACCCGAACGTGATCACCGTGTATGACGTGGGCGAGGAGCCGGGCGTGGGCCCCTTCCTCGCCATGGAATTCGTGGATGGCGAGAGCCTCTCGGTGATCTTGAAGCGCGGGGCGATGCCTCCCACCGAGGCGCTTGAGCTGCTCCTGCAGGCCCGGGAGGCCCTGGAAGCGGCCCACCGCGCGGGCATCGTCCATCGGGACCTGAAGCCCGAGAACTTCATGGTCTCCAAGGACCGCCACCTCAAGCTCATGGATTTCGGCATCGCCAAGGGCGATGGGGCGCGGGTCACGAAGACTTCGGATTTCCTGGGGACTCCCGCCTACGCCGCACCGGAAGTGCTCAGCGGGGGGCAGGCCGGCCCGGGCTCGGATCGGTGGGCCTTCGCCGTATCGGCCTTCGAAATGCTCACGGGTCGGCTTCCATTTCCGGGGGAGAGCGTGGGTTCCATCGTCTACGCCATCGTCCATCAGGCCCCGGTCTATCCGGACGGGGTGAGCGAGACCTTCAAGACGCTCTTCGATCGCGCGCTGGCCAAACGCCCCGAGGATCGCCACCAGGATCTGAAGACCTTCCTCGTGGCGTTGGTGGAGGCCGTGGACCTCCCCGCCGATCATCGCAACCTGCTGGAGCGTCGCCTGGAGGGAACCCTGTCCGGACTTTCCGCCTCGGGTGCCTGGTCGCAACCCTCCCATGCCGGGGTCCACCGCGAGTCCCGGCGCTGGAAGGTGCTGGCCCTCGCCGCCACGGGCCTGCTCGCCCTTCTGATCACGCAGCAGGTCTGGAGCCGCCGGGAGCCCCTCCGCAAGCTCAGCATCACCAGCCATCCCTCCGGCGCGGAAGTGACCCTGGATGGCCAGAAACTGGGCAGAACGCCGCTTCGGGATGTGCTGGTCAAGGGAACGCCGCGATCGCTCCTGGTGGAGAAGACGGATTACATGTCCGAGACCCACGAACTCGGGCCCACTGAACAAGCTGTCGAGATCCGCCTGCTTCCGGCCTCCTACTTCGTGACGGTGAGGAGCGATCCCACCGAAGCCCAAGTTTTCCTCAATGGGCACCCTGAGGGCCTTACCCCCCTTGCCAAGCTGGAGGTGCCGGGCGAAGGCCGCCAAGTAATGGAGCTGCGGCACGAGGGGTATGAGACCTGGAGCGAAGCCCTGCAGCGGGGCGAGGCCCTCGCCGATCCCATCCGCCTTCAGAAGATCGATGTTCCTGAGCCCAAGAAGGCCGCCAAAGCGCCTGCGGCCAAGACCGCCCCCAAGAAGAAGGCCGAAAAGGGGGAGAAACCCGAGGAACCCAGCAAGATCCGGAAGCTCTTCAAGGATTTGTTCAAGAAGGATTGAAGGTCCTTTGGGCCTCAGCTGAGCTTGCCATCCGCCAGCACCTTCTCGGTTTGCGCAGCACGGAAGGCCTGGAGCTTCACCCTAAGCTCCGCGTCATTCAGGGCCAGGATGGCCGTGGCCATGAGGGCCGCGTTGATGGCGCCGGCCTTCCCGATGGCCAGGGTGCCCACGGGGATGCCGGCGGGCATCTGCACGATGCTGAGCAGGCTATCCATGCCATTGAGTGCCTTGCTCTGCACGGGCACACCGAGCACGGGCAGGTGCGTCTTGGCAGCGGCCATGCCGGGCAGGTGGGCGGCCCCGCCCGCACCCGCGATGATTACCTGGATGCCCCGATCCGCGGCCTGCTCGCAGTAGCGGAAGAGCTTGTCCGGCGTGCGGTGGGCGCTCACCACCTCGGCCTCGAAAGGCACGCCCAGCTCGCGCAGGGTGGCGGCGGCGTGCTCCATGGTTTCCCAGTCGGATTTGGAGCCCATGATGAGGCCCACAAGCGGGTTCGGCATGTCCATCACCATCGAGATCCTCGTTCGACGACCAGTCTAACCCGGCGGTCTCGCGTATTCGCTACGCGGATACCGAGATGATGATTCCGACGGTGGGGTTTGCCATGGGAGTGCCCTTTCGCAAAGGAACAGTCTAGTACGCTGGAGTCCTGTTCCGGAGTCCGCCATGTTCCGTGCCCTCGCGCTGACCCTCTCTTGCACCCTGGCCGCGGCGTCCACGCCCCGCACCCTGCGCGTGGATCTGCACCACCAGGGCACCGCTACCACGGAGAGCTTCAGCCTGGATCGCGTGGTGCTGGAGCCGCTGCCGTGGCCGGGGAATCCCGCCAAGCCCATCGATGACTCCAACCTGGGCAAGTACCGCTTCGAAGTGCGGGATCCGAAATCCGGGAAGGTGCTCTACTCCCGTGGCTTCGCCAGCGTGATGGGGGAATGGCAGGATACGGCCGAGGCCCAGAAGCAGAGCCGGGTCTTCGAGGAATCCCTGCGCTTCCCCTGCCCGGAAGGGCCCGTCACCGTCGCCTATCAAAAGCGCGATGCGGCCATGGCCTTCGAGGATGTCTGGAAGGTGGAAGTGGATCCGAAGGGGACCTTCGTGGATCGCGCCAAGCCCCGGTCCGCGGGGGCCCTGCTGAAGATCGTCCACCACGGTGAAAGTGCCTCGAAGGTGGATCTGCTGATCCTCGGCGACGGCTACACGGCAGCCGAGCGGCCCAAGTTCGAAAGGGACGCGCGGCGCCTCTCCGCCCTCCTCTTCGCCCAGGAGCCCTTCAAATCCCATAAAACGGATTTCAACGTGTGGGGACTCTGCCCCGCGGCCCAGGAATCCGGCATCTCCCGCCCCAGCACGGGCATCCATCGCCACAGCCCCGTGGGTGCCACCTACGATGCCTTCGGCAGTGAGCGCTACGTGCTCACCTTCGAGAACAAGGCCCTGCGCGAGGCGGCCTCCCAGGCGCCCTACGATTTCGTGGAGATCCTCGTGAACGGGGAGACCTACGGCGGCGGAGGCATCCACCAGCTCTACTCCACCGTGGCCAGCGACAACGCCTTCGCACCCTACCTCTTCATCCACGAGTTCGCGCATCACTTCGCGGGCCTCGCCGACGAGTACTACACCTCCGACGTGGCCCTGGAACTCGGCAAACCCCGGCTCGAACCCTGGGAGCCCAACGTCACGGCGGATCCCCGCAATCCCAAGTGGAAGGAGCTCATCACTCCAGGTCTGCCCCTCCCCACGCCCTGGAAGAAGGCGGAATTCGAGGCCTACAGCCACGGCATCCAGAAGGAACGCCGGGCCATCCGCGCCGCCAACCAGCCCGAATCAATCATGGAGGCCCTCTTCCGGCGGGAGGCAGCCCATGAGACGAAGCTGCTCGGCACCGACGTCCACAGCGGGAAGGTGGGTGCCTTCGAAGGCGCCAATTACGAAGCCACGGGCTACTACCGCTCCCAGGAGGACTGCGTCATGTTCACCCGGGATGAAGTGGGATTCTGCGCCGCCTGCCGGAAGGCCATCGAGGGGGTGATCCGGCAGTACGCGGGGCGCTAAGCCCGGTAGGCCCAAGCCTCCGCGAGGTAGGTCTCCAACCGGAGGGTGGGCCTTCCTAGGAGGGCCTCCGTTCCGTTGGGCTCCACGGCATAGCCCTGCCGGTGGCGATCGAACCCTTCGGCAGTGAAGGGGACGAGGTCACTCCAGAAGCCACGGTGGCCCAGGCGGGCTCCCCAGTCGCGGGCGGAATCCTCCGAGAGACGAGGGCCCACGAGGGATTTGCCCGCGGCCGTGGCGCAGGCTTCCAGCAATTGGCCCCAAGTCCAGGGGGCGCCGCCGAGGCGGGCTTCCTGAACCTCCAGGGTGAGCAGGGCTTCCGCGACGTCTTCCACGGCGATCGGATCGAGGCGCACCTCCTCCAGGAAGCGTGGGATCACGGGGCTGCGCATCATCCAGGCGCCGATTTCATCCAGGAGGGCATCTCCCGGACCGAACATCGGGGCGCTGCGGAGAAGGGTCCAGGGGATGGCGGCGGCTTGGATGATCGCCTCGGCTTCGGCCTTGGTCCGGCTCCAGGCATCGGGCCCATCGGAACGCAACGGGGCCAGGTGCACCAGCCGTGTGGCCTGGGTCGCTTCCGCCAGGGCCACCACCTCCCGGGCCACCCCGGGGTGGGCCAGGGCCAGATCGGCCCCGGGAAGCTCCCGGTTCAATCCGGCGGCGTTGATGATGCGGGGGCCGGGCTCCAAGCCGAAACCGGCCATGAACACCTCGGGGTCGGCTCCGAAGGGCAGCACCGTGAGGCGGCCGGTGGCCAGGTCCTCGGGGCTGAATCGGGACTCCCCTTCCGCCCGGACGAGCGCGAAGACCTCGTGCCCGGCGGCCATGGCCTGCCTCACCACCTCACTGCCCACGAAGCCCGTGGCTCCGGCGATGACGACCTGCATGCGCACGCCTCCCTCCGTCCATCGTAAGATGAACGTTCATGTCCACCCTGGCCCTGAAATACCGACCCCGCCTGCTGTCCGACCTCGTGGGGCAGGAGGCGAGCGTCAAGGCGCTCACCAACGCTCTGAAGCGGGCCCGGGAGACGGGCAAGCTGCACCAGGCCTACCTCTTCGCCGGCGTGCGCGGCACGGGCAAGACGAGCACGGCCCGCATCCTGGCCCGCGCGCTGAACTGCGTGCAGGGTCCCACGGCCACGCCCTGCGGCGTCTGCGATCCCTGCAAGGCCGCCGAGTCCCCGGACCAGAACCTGGACATCGTCGAGATCGACGCCGCCTCCCGGGCTTCGGTGGAAGATGCCCGCGCCCTCCGCGAGCAGGCCCAGACCCGCCCCGCCTTCTGCCGCTACCGCGTCTACATCGTGGACGAGGTGCACATGCTCTCCCGGCAGGCCTTCGACGCCTTGCTGAAGGTCATCGAAGAGCCGCCCGCCCACGCCATCTTCGTGCTGGCGACGACGGAGCTGCAGGACGTTCCGGACACGATCAAGAGCAGGGTGCAGATCTTCCCCTTCCGCCTCATCCCCGTGCCCGTCATCGAGGCCCGCCTGGCCTGGGTCTGCGAGCAGGAGGGCGTCACGGCCCAGGGCGAGGCCCTGCGGCTCGTGGCGGAATCGGGGCAGGGGTCCATGCGCGATGCGCTCACCACCTTGGATCGCGTGATCGCGGCGGGGGATGGCGTCATCGGTGAAGAACTCGTGCGCGAGCTGCTGGGCATCGTGCCCGCCTTCCGCGTGCAAGGGGTGCTGGAGGCCCTGGCCGCGGGGGATGCCGCCGGCATCCTCGACCACACCCAGGCCCTCGCCGAGCAGGGCGCCGACTGGGACACCTTCTGGCGCGAACTGGTGACCTCCCTGCGGGGGCGCCTCGAGCAGGAGGCCCGCGCGGGGGGCGGCCCCCAGGCGCTGCTGCGCTGGGCCCGCGTGACGCAGCTGCTGCTGCAGCGGGAGCGCGATCTCCGCGACAGCGCCCTCAAGCGGGCGGTGGTGGAACTGGCGCTCGTCACGGCCTCGCAGTTGCCTCAGCTGGCCCCCCTGGAGGCCCTGCTCACGGCCGCCCCCGGCGGGGCGCCCCGGCCCACGCCGGCCCCAACCCGTTCTTCGCCGCCGCCAAACCCTAATCCGGCCCCCCAGGCGATCTCCGCGCCTGCGGTGGCCGCGGTACCGGCCGGGGAGGAGGTCAAGGCCCTGGTGCCTGGCACTGCCGGAGAGGCCCTTCGCTCCGCTGTCGCCGCTGCGTTGAAGGCCTCCACGAGCCTGCCCAAGACCCTGGCGACCATCCCCCACATGGCGAGTCTGGTGAGTTGGGAGGCCCGCACCCTCACCTTCCGCTTCCCCGCCAACGCCAAGCCCACGGCCGAACCGCTGCTGCGGGAGCGGGAGAGCCCGCACCTGCTCGGCTCCCTCTCGCCCCTGCTGCCTGGCCTGGCCTACGTGGATGTCCTCTTCGACGAACCCATCCAGGCCGAGCCCCCCGAGGCACGGATCCGGAAGGATCCGGCTTTCCAGGACCTGCTGCGCCTCAGCGGCGGGGAAGTGGTGGAAGTGCGGAAGGACTGATCAGACGCGGTGGTGATCCGGTCGCCACGTCTTGATGCGCTTCTTGATGGCCTCGCCGTCCAGGTTCTCGGCGAGGGTCTGACGGACGAGGTCCGCAAGCTCGCCATCCGAGGCGAACCGCAGACCCACGCACTGCGAGGGCGTGAGTTCATGGGCCCGACCCCGGAGGTCCTCCGGCAGGAGGGTCGCCATGCGGAGCCGCTCCTCGAGGCGGATCACCCGGTCCTGCACGCTCAGGGCGTAGGCCCGGGTCTTGAACCAATGGATCAGGAGCCCGATGGCGAGGATGAAAGTGGCGCCGTTGGAGAGGCTGCTGCCTTTCCACAGGGAACGGGCCGCCAGCAGGAAGAAGACAACGTAAAGGGTCGCCAGGACGAAGTGGAAGAGGGGGTCGAGGCGGCGATGCGTCGCATAGGATTGTTCGGCCATGGATTCCTCGGAGTGGGGTGAGGCCAGCATATCCCGGGGCGGGATCCTGCAAAGAATTCCCAGAGGGAGGTTGCGGGAAATCTGAGGGGGCGTAAGTTCTACCACCTAAACCCAGTCCAGGCTTTGTTGCCCTACCACCACGGGAAATCCATGCCTGAATTCTCCATGAACGCCCTGAGCCCTCTCACCGAAGCCCACCTTCGGGAGGCCATGGATGCCATGCCGGTACCGGTGGCCGCATTCGATCCCTTCGGCCGGGTGCTCTGCTGGAACCGGGAGGCTCAGCGGCTCACCGGGTGGTCCTTGCACGATCTCCAAACCGGTGGGCTGATCCACCTCTTTCCCAATGCCCTGGAGCGTGCGCTGGTGATCGAGGAGTGGGCCCGGAGGGGGGACTCCTTCGAGGGCTGGGAATGGTGCGTGACGGGGCGGGACGGGCGGGCAAGCTGCCTGACCTGGACCAGTCAGACGGATCGCCGCCCCATTCCCGGATGGGCCACTTGGATGGTGGGTACCTCCGTGGCCGCTGAACGGAGCACCCACTGGAAGCCCCCGTTCGTGAGGTCGGCTGGTTGATCCCTGCTGGTCCCTCTTGATCCAAGGGAAGCGAGCCTGATTGCGAATACGCCCCCGCATGAGAACGACCCCGCCGAAGCGGGGTCGTTCTCGTCCCATGGCTGCTACTTCGGGGCGGTCTTCAGCTCCCAGGCCTCGCGGGTACCCATGGCGAGGGCCTGATCGGCAAACTGACCCGAATTGAGCGCCGGGAGTTCCTTGGCGGCAAGGTCCTCAAAGGTCTTGACCAACGTGGCGAACTCGCCCTGCAGCGCCTTCAGGCGGGCGAGCTGCTCCGAGCTGGGGCGGCTGGGCTGCCCGAAGATGCCGCGGTAGAGCCCGCTCACCTTCTCCCGGAGGCGCTCCTCGCCAGTGATGGCGCCATGGCTCTCCTTGGTGCTCACGAGCTGGCCGCGCACTTCCTCCACGGCTTCGGCGAAAGCCTCGAGCTTGGCCTTGCGGCCCGGTTCGGCGTTCGCAGCCGCGGAACGGGCCGCGTTCCTCAGCGCCAGCACCTGCTCCGAGCGGAAGGCCAGGTCCTCCACGAGGTGGAAGAGCTCCATGGAGGCCTTCCACTTGGCCTCGCGATCCTCGCGCTTGTAGGGACTGGTGGGATCCGCCTCCAGCTTGAGGGTGCCCGTGAGCACCTCCTTGCCCTTGGTGAGGCGGTAGCCGTAAGTTCCCTCCAGGACTTCCGGAGCCTGGAAGATGACGCCATCCATGAAGTTGGCGCCGGTGGCCGCCCGGGGCAGGCGCAGCTGGCGATCCCAGAGGATGCGGTTGAAGCCTCGGCGCTTGGAGCCGGGCAGGGTGCGCAGCACCTTGCCATTGGCATCGAGGATCTCCAGCTTCATCTCGCCGATGAGGTGCCGCTTCTTCTGCCAGAAGGCGATGACGGCCCCGCCCGAGCGATCCTGGCCAGAGAACTCCTGATCACCATCGGACCAACCGTCACCGCCGCGATCCAGCGAGGCCGCGGGGCGGGTGGGGAGAAGGGCCACGTCCTTCGCGAGGGTCTCGGGCGTCAGGGCGCGCAGGGGGGTGAGGTCATCGATGACCCAGAGGCCCCGGCCATGGGTGGCCAGCACGAGGTCGTGCTCCCGGGTCTGGAAGGCCATGTCGCGCACGGCCACCTTGGGGAAGTCGCCGCCCTTGAAGGCCGCCCAGTTGGCGCCGCCATCCACGCTGATGAAGAGGCCGAACTCCGTGCCGAGGTAGAGCAGGTTCGGGCGCACGGGATCCTGCTTCACCACGTGGGCGTAGCCGGAGAGTTCGGGGGTGGCCAGGGGCTTCCAGGTCTGCCCGAAGTCATCGGTGCGGTACACGTAGGGGGTCATGTCGCCCACGCCGTGGGCATCGAAGGTGACGAAGGCGGTGCCTTCCGCGTGGGGGCTGGCGTCGATCCAGGAGACCCCGGCCACCTTGGGCAGTCCGGGGATGCGGGCCTTGAGGTTGGTCCAGGTCTTGGGGTTTCCACCGTCCCGGGAGAGCTGCACGTTGCCATCATCGGTGCCCACCCAGAGGACCTTGGGGTTCCGGGGGCTCTCGGCGATGGCGTAGATGGTGCAGTAGGTCTCGGCGGAGCTGTTGTCGAGGGTGAGACCGCCGCTGCCCTCCTGCTTCTGCTTCACGGGGTCGTTGGTGGTGAGGTCGCCGCTGAGGCGTTCCCAGGTGTTGCCCTTGTCCCGGCTTCGGAAGAGCACCTGGCTGCCGAAGTAGATGACCTCCTTGTTCGTGGGGCTCATGGCCATGGGGGTGTTCCAGTTCCATCGGAACTTGAACTTCCCGCCGTCGCGCTTGGATTCCTCGGCCGTCTCCTTGGGCTGCACCGAGGTGGCCATCAGGGTCTTGGTGTTCACCCGCACGAGCGTGCCGCCCTGGTACTCGACATAGACGTAATCCGGATCGGATCGGTCCGGCAGGGCCCAGAAGCCATCGCCGCCATAGAGGTTCGTCCAGTGCTTGTTGCCCAGCCAGGTGCTGCCGTAGCCCATCCAGGTGCTGTTGTCCTGGAGGCCACCGAAGACCCGGTAGGGCAGGCCGTCATCCACGGCCACGTGGTAGAACTGCCCGATGGGGAGGTTCCGCACCATGCGCCAGGTGTTCCCCCGGTCCTCGCTCACGAAGAGCCCGCCATCGGTGCCCACGTACATGATTTCGGGGTTCTGGGGGTGGAAGAGCAGGGCGTGGTGATCGGCGTGGGTGCTGTTGCCGAGGGTGGCGAAGCTGACGCCGCCATCCTCGCTGGCCGCGAGGAAGAGGCCGGGTTTGTAGACCCGCAGGGCGTCCTTGGGATCCACGAAGAGGGCGCTGAAGTAGAAGGGGCGGATGGTGAGGTTGGCGCCGTTGTTGCCGCGCTTCCAGGTTTCGCCGCCGTCCTCGCTGCGGTAGATCGCTCCGTCCTTGGCCTCCACCGTGGCATACACCTTGTTGCTGTCGGAAGGCGCGATGGCCACCGCGATGCGACCCAGGGTCCCGGTGGGCAAGCCGCGTTTGGGATCGTCGGTCAGGCGGGTCCAGGTCCTGCCCGCATCGGTGGACTTGAAGAGGCCGCTGCCCGGGCCCCCGCTCTCGAAGGACCAGGGCTGGCGCCGGTGCTGCCACATGGAGGCGAAGAGCACCTTGGGGTTGCCGGGATCGATGCTGAGACTGGAGCAGCCGCTGTCTTCGTTGGTGAAGAGGATGCGCTCCCAGGTCTTGCCGCCGTCGATGGTCTTGTAGAGGCCGCGCTCGCCGCCCGTGCTCCACAGGTGGCCCAGGGCCGCCACGTAGACGATGTTGGAATCCGTCGGATCGATGGCGATGGCGCCGATGCGCTCGCTGGTGGGAAGGCCCATGAGGTTCCAGGTCTCGCCGCCATCCGTGGTTTTGTAGAGGCCTTCGCCGATGCCCACACTGTTGCGCACCCAGGGCTCGCCCGTGCCCACCCAGACCGTGCGGGGATCCTTGGGATCCACCTTGATGGCCCCGATGCTCTGGGCGTACTTGTCGAACACGGGCTTCCAAGTGGTGCCGCTGTTCATGGATTTCCAGATGCCGCCGCTGGCCGCACCCACGTATAGGGTGAGCCGCCCCTTTTCCATCACGCCGTCGATGGCCGAGATGCGGCCCGACATGATGGCGGGGCCGATGTTGCGGGCCTGGAGGCCGGCCAGGGCATCGGCGTCGAGCAGGACCGGGGGGGCCTGAGCCACGAGGGCCACGGTGGCGACGGAAAGAAGGAGGGCGGGCGATCGCATGGAATCTCCTAGTGGATTGGAGCGGGCCATCACTCGGCGAGGGCCCCAGAGCTGCAGGAAAAAGGCTCACGAGGGGCCGCAGCCAGCTCGTGAGCCGTGGTTCGTTCCGACTACTTGGGTGCGGGGGCGGCCGTCGCGGGAGCCGGCGCGGGGGCGGGCATCTTCAGGCTGGCGGGATCCAGGGCCACGTTGGGCTCGATCTTGTCGATGATGATCTTTGAGCGCTGGGGCATGCCGGGCATGCCCTGTTCGATGGCGAAGGGCATGAGCACGCCGGCCACCTCACGGAAATCGCCGTAGAAGGTCTCAGCCTCCACTTCCTGCTCGCGGACCTTGCGCTTCGAGGTCTGCTTCACCTCCAGGAAGCTGTCGGCATCCAGGAAGTAGGTCTGCACATCGCCGTTCTTCAAGGTCAGCTTGAGCTTGTGGGCGGGGGCCCCTTCGATGGTGTCCTTGCCCATGTACTCCACCTTGTGGCCCTTGGCGGCGTAATCCACCAGGGGGCCGTCGAGGTCGGCCTGGACTTCCGCGGCCTTCATCTCGTCGGCGGTGAAGGCTTCAGCGTTCTTGCCGCCGCCGTAGCCCTGGAAGGGATCGATCTTCC
Organism: Acidobacteriota bacterium; assembly: GCA_016192145.1. Taxonomy (GTDB): domain Bacteria; phylum Acidobacteriota; class Holophagae; order Holophagales; family Holophagaceae; genus JAFDVN01. The sequence goes on from JACPUT010000018.1 coordinate 379,898, forward strand.
AGCCGGCCTTGCCGTCGAAGGCGGTGATCTGGGTCATGCCCTGGACGCTGACCTCCATGCGGAAGGCGCCGCGGGCCTGGATCCCGGTGATCGCGATCTCCATGGGCCCCTGCATGATGCGACCCGCCATCTTGACGGATTTGAGGGCCTTGATCTTGGCGAGACCACCCTTGGCCTCGAAGTTCTTGGCCAGGAGCTGATCCACCGAAGGCGCTTGAGCGACGAGGGCGGGAGCGAACAGGAGGAGGGCGAGGGAACGCATGGTGACTCCATTTGGAGCGGCCGAAGGGCCGTGGGGGGATCGATCGGAAAGCATGGCACGGCTCAGAGCTGGGGCCGGGAAGGGTCATGCAGGCGCCGCCCAGTGGATGAAAATTCCCGGTGAACGGTGGTCCTTGATCCAGGGCTTAGCGCATGGCCTCCATGGGACTCAGCCGGCTCGCCTTCAAGGCGGGGTAGAGGCCGAAGACCACGGACAGGGTGAGGGCCACGATCCAGGCCATGAGGAGCCCGAAGGGATTCACCACCAGCCCGTAGGGGAAGTTGGCGCTGAGGGCCTTGCAGAGCAGGCTGCCGAACACCGTGCCGCCCAGGGCGCCCAGGGCCGCGAGCACCACGGCCTCGAGCAGGAACTGGATGAAGATCTCGTGATCCGAGGCGCCCAGGGACTTGCGCAGGCCGATCTCGAATCGCCGGTCGCTGAAGGAGATGAGCATCACGCTGAGCACGCCCACCCCGCCCACCAGCAGCACCGTGCCGGCGAGGCTCAGCAGCACCACGCGCCAGCCGAAGATCTGGGCGAGGAACTGCTGGTAGCTCTTGGCCAGCTCCTGATCGAGATCCACCATCTCCACGTCCTCGATGCCATGGTGGGCCTGCTTCACGCGGCCCAGCATGAGGGCGCTCACCTCGGTCATGTCCCGCTTGGCGTTGAGCTTCACGGCCACCTGGCTGAGCTTGTGGGTGGGATCCAGGCGGTCCATGTAGGCCTCCAGGGGCACCAGCATGCCGTTGGCGTCCATCCACGTGTCATCGCTGATGATGCCGATGGGGGCGAGCACCCCTACGATGAGGAAGGCCTGGCCCTGCAGCTGCACGGTGCGGCCCACGGGATCGGCGCCGCCGAAGAGCTTGTTGGACATGGTGCCGCCGATGACGGCCACGGCGCTGCGGCGGCGCTGATCATCCTCGGTGAGGCCCCGGCCCAGGACGACGGGGCGGTTCATGATGGGCGAGTAGGCGGGTGAGACGCCGTGCACGAACACGCGCTCGCTGGCGGCGGCCACGCGGACGTTCATCTGCTTGGTGGCCTTCGGCAGGAAGGCCATGACCTTGGGGTGGGGCGTGGTGAGGCGGCTCAGGTCCTCATAGCGGAGCCCGGGGCTCATGGCGAACCGCTTCTGCTCCTCAAACGTCTCCGGGGCCTTGGGCGCGATCATCACCGTGCCATCCCAGCTCATGCCCGAAAAGGAAGTGCCGATCTTGTCGACGACGCCATCCAGCACGGAGGTCATCACCACCAGGGCGAAGACGCCGAGCATCAGCAACGTGAGCGTGAGCATGCTGCGGAGCTTGTGGGACCACAGCTCGGTGAGCCCGGTGCGCACGATTTCCCAGAGCATGCCCAGGCGGGTGGCCAAGGAGAACCGGTGGCCGGACAAGGCCGGGGCGGGAGCTTCCGTGTCGAGGATGGATGGGCCGGGAGAGCGGAGGACGTTCTCACTCATAACGAAGGGCCTCCATGGGTGAGAGCCGCGAGGCCTTCCAAGCGGGGAAGAGGGCGAAGACGACGCCGAAGGCGGAGGCGAGCAAGTAGGCCCAGATGAAGCTGGCGGGCTCCACGTGGAGGGGCACGCCGATGAACCAGGTGATGAACCAGGAGAAGCCCACACCGAGGACCACGCCCACGAGGCTGCCCAGGATCGTGAGGAGCAGGGCCTCCGTCATGAACTCCTTGAAGACTTCGCGTCCGCTGGCGCCCAGGGCCATCTTCACGCCGACCTCGCGAACGCGTTCCTTGAGGCTGGCCATCTGGATGTTGACGTTCACCAGCCCGCCGCCCAGCAGGGCCAGCACCCCGGAGAGCATGAAGATGATGTTGTAGACGTCGCCCTGGCTGCGGCGCTTGCGGACGCGCGCCGCGACGTCATCGAGGCGGAAATCATCCTGCTGGCGGTGGTTGGCCTTCAGGACGGCGCCCAGTTCCTTGGAGAAGGCTTCCATCACATCCATGTTGGGGATGCGGAAGGTCATCCGATCCAGGCGCTGGTACCCGTCGCCCTGCATGCGGCGCTGGACGAGCGTGGCGGGCAGGGCGATGAGCTTGTTGAAGCGGGCGAAGATGTTGCCTTGGCCCGGCTGATTGCGGAAGCGGAACACCCGCTCCCGGAGCACCCCCACCACTTTGACGGGGATGTCGCCCACGCGGATTGTCTGGCCCAAGGCGCTGCCGGTGGGGAAGAAGGTGGCTTCGGCCTCGCTCCCGAGGATGGCCACGGGGGCGGCGGATTCCACGTCGGCCATGGAGAAGAGGCGGCCTTCCTTGAGATCGAAGCCCTCCACCGCGAGGTAATCGGCGCCGATGCCCTTGATGCCCCGGTCCTGATCGGCGAACTCGGAGCGCACCCGGGCCCGCGCGTTCTTCTGCACGCTGAGGCCTTCGACCTCATCGGGCTTCAGGGCGCGCCCCTCTTCGCCATCCTGGGTGCGGAGGCCGATGTTGGCCTGCACGAGGGCGGTGGGGGCGCCATCCGAGACCAGGGGTTTGGGCTGCACGTTCAGCTTGTCCATGCCACCCATGCGGACGTAGAGTTCGTCGCTGCGCTTGCGCTGGCTATCGCTGATGGAGAAGCCGCCGAGCACGGAGGCCACGCCCAGCATCACGCCGAGCGCCTGGAGGGTGGAGCGGCCGAGGTTGTCCCGGATCTCCAGCCAGGCGTCGAGCAGGCGTTCCTTGAAGGCCCCGGTTCCCATCTAAACCCCGCCTGCGAGGAGGGGTCGACCCAGCTCGACGTGATGCTCAGCCTCGCGGGTACCCGGAATTTTGGAGGCCTTTGGGGCCTCCAAAGTTCCACCCGCGTAGGCTTCGCCATCCCGGATCTCGATGCGGCGCTGGGCCTGGGCGGCGATGGACGGATCATGGGTGACGAGCACCAGGGTGTTGCCCTGGGCGTTCAGTTCGCGGAACAGGTCCAGCACCTCGGCGCCGGTCTTGGAGTCCAGGGCGCCGGTGGGTTCATCCGCCAGGAGCAGGGTGGGGCGGTTGGCCAAGGCGCGAGCCACGGCCACGCGCTGCTTCTGACCGCCGGAGAGGGTGGCGGGCAGTTTGAGGGCCTTGTCCTCGAGGCCGACTTTCACGAGCAGTTCCATGGCGCGTTCCCGGCGTTCCTTGCGGCCCACGCCCGCGTAAAGCATGGGCAACTCCACGTTGCGCACGATGCTCGCCTTGGGGAGGAGGTTGTAGCTCTGGAAGACGAACCCGATCTTCTCGTTCCGGATGCGGGCGAGCTCTGAACCGGAGAGGCCCTGGACCTCATGGCCATCCAGGACGTAGCGACCGTCCGAGGGTGAATCCAGGCAGCCGAGGATGGCCATGAGGGTGGATTTGCCGGAGCCGGAGGGGCCGATGAGGGCCACGAACTCGCCTGGCTCCACGCTGATATCGATGCCTCGGAGGGCATGCACGGCCTGGCCATTGGTGCCGTAGACCTTAGTGAGGCTGTGGGTCTGGATGACAGGGGACATGCTCGCTCCGGGAAGGCTGGAGGCTGCAGGCTGGAGACCGGAGGAAGGATGGGGCACGGCGGCCTCCAGTCTCCGGTCTCCAGACTCCGGCCTAGTTGTTGTCGTCGTCCTTCTCGACCTTCTTCTTCGACACGTCCTCGAGGGCGACCTGTTCATCGGCCTTCAAGCCGCTCAGGACTTCCACGCGCTCCAGGGTGGCGATGCCGGCCTTGACGGGCACCACATCGAAATATTCCTTCCAGTGGTCGGAGAGCCAGATGAACTTGGTGCGACCGGAGAGGCCATCCTTGGCCTGCTGGACCTGCTCGGGCTTGAGGCCCGCCTTCAGGCGGTAGACCACCGTCTGGCCATCCTTGCGCTGCAGGGCTTCGAGGGGGATGCTCACGGCCTTCTCGCGCTTCTCGCCCAGGATCTCGACGTTGGCGCTCATGCCGGTGCGGAAGGCCTCCGAGAGCTCATCCAGGGTGATCTCCACCTCGAAGACCTTGATCTTCTCCACGACCTTGGCCGCGGGAGCCACGAAGCGGACCTTCCCGCTGAAGGCCTTCTGGGGGTAGGCATCCAGGTTCACGCGGACGGGTTGACCCACCTTGACCTTGGCGATGTCCACCTCGTTGAGGTTCACGCGGATGATGAGGGACTTGAGGTCGGCCACGGTGAACACCACGGTGCCGGCATTGAAGCTGGAGACGCCGCTGGTGATGGTGTCCCCCAGCTCCACGCCCTTCTTGATCACCACGCCGGTCATGGGGCTGGCCACGCGGGCGATCTGGGAGGAGGCGTTGCCGCTGATGGGGATGCCCCGATCTTCGACGATCTGGTACTTCATCTGGGCGTTCTTGTAGCTCTCTTCGGAGAGATCCCTTTTGGTCTTGGCGTCGCGATGGGCCTGCTCGGAGATGAGCCCGGCCTTGAAGAGGGCCGCCTGCTGCGTGTACTCCCGTTCGGCGTTCTGGAAGTTGAGCTGGGATTGGGCCAGGCCGCCTTTCACATCGGAGAGCGTCTGGGCCTGGTTCACGTCGGGCTCCACCTCGGCGAGGGTCTGGCCCGCGCTCACCACGGCCCCCTCCCGCACCTTCAGCCCGACGATGCGGCCGGACACGGAGCTCTTCACATCCACCTTGGTGAATGGATCCACGGTGCCGACCTCCCGGACGCTCACCTGGAGGTCCTCCGCCTGGACCTTGCCAAGGCGGAAGGGGTAATTCTGCTCCCCCTTGCCCTTATCGCCGCCCTTAGCAGTGACGAGGAGGCCGCCGATGATCACCACCGCCGCCGTGGACGCGATAACCCAACGCTTTTTCATAGGGAACCCCATGGGAAAGACTCCGAGCAAGCCGGATGCTGTTCCTGGGGTACGGGGGGGCCTGGGGGTGGTTTAGAGGGGAGAGGCCGGGGAGGTGGCCCTCCAGTCTCTGGCCTCCAGCTTGGTCACGCGGTCTTGAAGCGCTTCACCCGGTTCTGGAGGTCCTGGGCCAATTGGGCCAGCTGATCAGCGGTGCGGGCCGTCTCCTGGATGGTGGCGGCCAGCTGGATGGTGGCGCTGGCGTTGCGCTCCACCATGCTGGAAGTCTCGCCCATCCCCTGCACGACGGATTCCGTGGCCTTGCCCTGCTCCTCCATGGCCAGGGCGATGGTGCGGATGTGGTCCGTGTTCTCCTTCATGTTGCCTTCGATGAGTTCGAGACTTCGGCCGGCGGCGTCCACGGCGCTGGCGCCCACCTCGACGCGCTGCTTGCTCTCCTGGATGAGCTGGGTGATCTCCTTGGCGGCGGCGGCGCTGCGTTCCGCGAGCTTGCGGACTTCCTCGGCCACGACGGCGAAGCCTTTGCCCATGGCCCCCGCCTTGGCGGCCTCGATGGCCGCGTTGAGGCTCAGGAGGTTGGTTTGGCGGGCGATGTCCTGGATCACGGTGGTGATGCGGCCAACCTTGTCGCTGCTCTCCTCGATGGCGGCCATGGCCCGGGCGCTCTCGCGCACGCTGTCGGCGCCCTGCTGGGTGGTGAATTGGGCGGATTCGGCAAGGCTCTCCACCTTGCGGGTGTTGTCCAGCACCCCATGCATGGAGGCGCTCATCTCCACGAGGGCGGCGGAACTATCCTCCACGGCCTGACGCTGGACTTCGGAGGCCTTGCGCAGCTCGTCGGTGGTGGCGTTGATCTCCTCGGTGGTGGCGCTCAGCTCGGTGGCGCTGGAAGCCGTGCCATCCGCGGCCTGCACGATGGCCACGATGTCGAAGCGGAGCTGTTCCACGACCTCATTGTAGGTGCGGCCCATCATGCCCAGCTCGTCGGTGCCGGAGAGGATGCTCTTCTTGGTGAGGTCGCCTGCGGCCAGGCTCGTGAGGCGGCTTTTCAAGTGCTCGGCGGCCCCCGAGACCTGGCGGCTCACGTAAGTCGCGAACCAGTAGCCGGCTAGAACGGCAACGATGCAGGAGAAAAGCATGTAGCGCTTGGCATCCCCGGCGAGGACCTCCATGAGGTCCAGGCTCACCACGGTTTCCTTGCCCTGGAACTCGAGCAGGGCGTCCAATCCCTTCCGGGCCTTCTCCAACAGTTCCCGCCCCAGGTTCTGCCGTTCGAAACGGCCCATGGCCTTGGCCTTCTCCAGATTCGCGGGGAACTCGGCGACGAAGGCGCGGCAATCCCGGCTGGCGGAAGCCACGATGACCTTCTCCTCGGCCGTCCAGGAGGGATTGCCTTCGATTTCCTTGAGGAGATTCTCCAGGTCATCTTGGGCTTTTTGAACCTTGGGGGCCATGGCCTGGAGGAAGGCGGGATCCTCGGCCCCGGCGAAGGAGGCCTTGTGCTCGCCCCGCAGGAGGTTGAAGGTGTACCTGGCCTTGGCGGCCACCTGCTGGTGGTGGAGGTTGCCCTTGGTCTCCAGGGCATTGTCGCGGACCTGGCCGAGGGCCCTCCAAACGAGGACCGTGAGGACCACGAGCACGGCCATCTGGCCTGCCCACAGGAAGAGAAACTTCCCTTTGATGCTCAGGTTCTTCAGATAAGAAGACAGATTCATGGCGAGGCACTCCAAGGCGATGTCGTCTCAGCGGCGCCAGGGAGGGGGCTCTTGAGTTCTGTCAGCTCAGGAAGACGCCTGCCGTCAACAGCTCCACCTTGGGAAAGGGCTCTCCCAGCGCCTGGTCCGCCTGGGCGGCCAACGCCTGGACCAGCTTGTCCTGGAGCCCAGGTTCCGGGAGCCAGCCCTGGGTTTCCAGCCAGCCTTCAAATCGGGGCAGGGGATCCTTCGCCTTCCACTCGGCCAGGAGGCCCGGGTCCACGTAGCGCTGGTCGTCATGCTCCGCATGACCTGACATGCGGAAGGTTTCGCAGACCAGGAAGACGGGGCCCAGGCCCATGAGGCACTGCTGCCGGGCGAAGGCCGCGGCCTGGTAGACGGCCTTGGCGTCGTTGCCATCCACCGTGAGGGTGTAGGCGCCCTGGCTGCGGTCCGCCAGGCGGCCCTTCATCTGCTTCTCCGGTGGCGTGGAGTACGCGAAGCCGTTCGACTCGCCTACGACGATGAGGGGGAGCTTGTGCACCACGGCGAAGTTGAGGCCTTCGTAGAAGGCGCCCGTGGAGCTGCCGCCATCGCCGATCCAGGTCATGGCCACGTTCGCCTTGCCCTCCTGGCGGAAGGCCAGGGCCACGCCCGCCATCACCGGCACGAGGGCGCCCAGCATGGAGGTGGGGGCGATGAGCCCTTTGGCCACATCCCCGAAGTGGTTGTTGTGCTCACGCCCGCCCGTGGGGGAGGTGGCCCGGCCGAGGTACTGGCGGAACACGTCCAGGGGCTGGGCGCCCCGGGCGAGCATTGAACCGAGGTTGCGGATCAGGGGGCCGATGGCATCCCCCTCCTCCAGGGCGAGCGCCGTGCCCACGGCGGTGGCTTCCTGGCCCAAGGAGCGGTAGACCCCGCCCATGGTGTGCCCCTGGCGGAACAGGGTGACGAGCCGCTCCTCCGTGAGCCGGGTGAGCAACATCAGTTCGTGCAGTCGGAGCGCGGTGGCCTGATCCATCCCGATAGGATAGAGCACTATGTTGACGATCCGCCCCGCCGTCCCCGCCGATATCCCGCTGATCCTCGCCTACATCGGGGAGCTGGCGGAGTACGAGAAGGCCCCGGAGGCCGCCGTGGCCAAGGCGGAGGATCTGAGGGTCCATCTCTTCGGCGAGCGCCCGCTGGCCTTCGTGGAAATGGCGGAGTGGGAAGGTCGCCCCGCGGGCTTCGCTTTCTGGTTCTTCAACTTCAGCACTTGGGAAGGCAAGCCGGGCCTCTACCTGGAGGACCTCTGGGTGCGCCCCGAGTTCCGGGGCTTCGGGATCGGGAAGTCCCTGTTGCGCCACCTGGCCCGATTGGCGGTGGCGAAGGGTTGCACCCGCTACCAGTGGCAGGTGTTGGACTGGAACACCCCGGCCATCGATTTTTATGAGGCCCAGGGGGCGGGGGTGATGAGGGAATGGCTCACCTGCCGCGTGGAGGGCGAGGCCTTGAAGGCCCTCGCGGCGGGCGCTCCGTGAAGGGGCTGCGGCGCCTTGGCGATGCGGTGGGCGCCGCCCACCTTTGGGTGGTGGGCGGCGCCCTGCGGGATGAGCTGCTGGGACGGCCCCACGGCGACTGGGATCTGGCCACGGACCTCCTTCCCGAGGAAGTGATGCGGCGGGTGCGCGCCGGCGGCCTGAAGGCGCTGCCCACGGGCCTTCAGCATGGCACGGTCACCGCCGTCGTCGAGGGCGAGGCCTTCGAGGTCACCACCTTCCGCAGCGAGGGGGGCTACACCGATGGCCGCCATCCGGATCAGGTGAAGCTGGGCGTGACGTTGGAGGAGGACCTCTCCCGGCGCGATTTCACCATCAACGCCCTGGCCCTGCCGCTGGGCGAGCTGGGGCACGTGGATGCCCGGAACCGCATCGTGGATCCCTTCGGTGGCCGGCAGGATCTCGCCGCCAAGCTCATCCGCGCCGTAGGAGATCCCGGTACGCGCTTCCATGAGGATGGGCTGCGGCCCTTGAGGGCCTGCCGGTTCGCGGCGCAGCTGGGCTTCGATCTGGACCCGGGCACGGAGGCCGCCATCCGGCCCTGCTTGGGGATCGTGGCGAAGGTGGCCGTGGAGCGCGTGCAGGTGGAGCTGACCAAACTGCTCATGGGGCCCTGGGTCACGAAGGGGCTGCGTCTCCTGGAGGCCACGGGCCTGCTGGACCAGTGCCTGCCCGAGCTGCGCCCCATGGTGGGATGCCTCCAGAACCGGCACCACCGTTATGACGTCTGGGAGCACACGTTGCGGGCCCTGGCCTGTGAAACCACGGCGAAGGCGGATCTCCGGTGGGGGTTGCTCCTGCACGATCTGGGCAAGCCCACCTCCGCAACCAGGGGAGAGGACGGCGAGATCCACCACTTCGGGCACGAGGATCGTTCGGTGGCGATGGCGGCGGAGATGCTCCGACGCCTGAAATGCAGCCATGCCCTCATCGGCCGTGTTGAGGCGCTGATCCGGCACCACGGTGTCCATCCCACGCAGGATTGGGGCGATCCGGCATGCCGGCGATTCCTGCGTCGGCTCCGGGAAGACGGCCTTTCCCTGGCCGATTGGACGGCCTTTCGCCTTCCGGATCAGTGGGCGAAGGGTTGGGGCGATGCCGAAGGCCAACGGGAGGGCCTGCCCGGGGAGCCCTACCGCAGCGACGTCGAGGTGGCCTGTCTGACCACGCGGGATCGGCTCCAGGCTCTGCTGGATGCCCAGCCCCCGCTCACGGCCAAGGAATTGGCCTTGGATGGCCGGGCTTTGATGGCCCTGGCGGATCGGCCCGGTGGGCCCTGGTTGGGAGAGCTGCAGCGGTATTTATTGGAATCGGTGCTGGAAAATCCCAAGGTCAATACGGCCGAGTCGCTGGCAAACGAGGCGCGGGAGTGGCTTGCGGAGTCGACCTGACGGAAATTGATTCCCGATTGCAATGACCGATACCGGGGGGAGTTCGTCCAATCGATTCGGGAGTTCGCCATGGGCATGCTGGACCGTCTCCGAGTGAAGCCGAAGCTCTTCGTCCTGGTGGGGATCCTCCTCGGGATCGCCCTGCTGATCTGGGGATCGGGTACCTACGATCTCGCCACCGCCCTTTCCCAGGTGCAGGGATCCTATGAGGAGATGGAGCGCGCGGTCCAAGCCTCGGATGGTGTGCGCGAAGCGCAATCGGACTTCAAGACCCAGGTCCAGGAGTTCAAGAACATGCTGATCCGGGGCCACGAGGCCGCGGAGATGTCCAAGCATCGGGCCGGCTTTGAAAAGTCGGAGAAGGAAGTCGTCGCGAATCTGGACAAGGTCAAGGCCCTGCTGCCCCAGTTGGGGATGGACGCCAAGCTGGCGGAAGACACCCTCAAGGCCCACCGCGAGATGGGGGAGAAATATCGGGCGGCCCTGCTTTCGTTCGACTCCCAGAAGCCCCTCAGCTACCGGGACGTGGACAAGCAGCTCAAGGGCATCGACCGCCCCATGGCCTCCAGCCTCACGGACTTGTCCGGGAAGATCCTGAAATTCGCCGCCGCCGAACGTGCGGATCACATGAAGGAGCTGCAGGATCGGCGGAAGACGTCGATGGCCATTGGAGCGTCGGTCCTTATCGCCGGGATCCTGTTCGCCTTGATCCTGACCTCCTACATCGTCAACGCCATCACGCGCCCGCTGGCCTGCCTCCACAAGGCCATGGATTCCATGGCCTCCGGGGATCTCAGGGACCGCCTGGAGGTGAAGTGCCGAGATGAGATCGGGGATATCGCCAACAACTACAACGCCCTGCTGATGAAGTTCACGGAGCTCTTCACCAACCTGAAGACAGCCTCTTCCCAGGTGGCCCAGGGGAGCACGGAGTTGAACGCCACGGCCCAGGAAATGCAGCGTGCCACCCGTGAGATCGCCGACTTCGCCGAAGGGCAGCGGGTCGCCCAGGAGCACACCGCCGCGGCAATGACCGAACTGAGCGCCTCCGTGCAGGAAGTGGCGGGCAACGCCCGCTCCAGCCAGGGAGCCACGGATGCGGCCGTCAGCGCCGTGGCCGATGGCACGACCCAGGGCACGGCCACGGAATCGGCCATGGGTTCCATCAACGAGGCCTCCGGGCAGATGGTGCGCGCGGTCCAGGTGATCCAGGAAATCGCCCGGCAGACGAACCTCCTGGCCCTCAACGCGGCCATCGAAGCCGCCAAGGCGGGGGCCATGGGCAAGGGCTTCGCGGTGGTGGCGGAGGAGGTGCGAAAACTCGCGGAGCGCAGCAGCGCGGCGGCCAAGGAGATCGGCGCCCTCATCGAGGCCACCAATGGGGCCATGGGGGAAGGCGCGCGCACCGTGAAGGCCACCGTGGAGAGCCTCGCCGCGATCCGTGACAACGTCGCCCAGCTCGCCAGTGCCATCGCGGAGATCAGCGCGGCCACCGAGGAGCAGGGGCGCACTTCCGGGGAGGTGGCGGCGCAGGTGGAGGCCTCCGCCACGGCGACCGCCCGGAGCGCGGCGGCGGCCACGGAGTTGGCCCAAACGGTGGAGGAAGTGAGTCGTACCAGCGACTACCTGGCCCGCATCGCCGAGGACCTCTCGGCTTCCGTGGCTGGTTTCCGGACGGCCTAGGACGCGCCCCTACCGCTCCAGCAGGACCACGGCCTGGGCCGCGAGACCCTCGCACCGCCCGGTGAAGCCCAGTTTCTCCGTGGTGGTGGCCTTGACGTTCAGGTCCTCCACAGGGATCCCCAGCACGGGGGCCACGCGCTCGCGCATGGCCTGGCGGAAAGGGGAGAGCTTCGGTCGCTCGCCGATGAGGCAGACGTCGGCGTTCACCACCCGCCAACCGCCGCTCCGGAGATCGCTCATCACCCGCCCCAGGAGGATCATGGAATCGGCGCCCTTGAAAGCGGGATCAGTATCCGGGAAATGGAGCCCGATATCCCCCAGGCCCGCGGCGCCCAGCAAGGCATCACTCAGGGCGTGCAGCATCACGTCTGCGTCCGAGTGGCCAGCCAGGCCCCGATCATGGGGCACTCGCAGGCCCATGAGCATCAGCGGGCGACCCTCGGCGGGCTCCGCGAAGCGGTGGACGTCATAGCCCTGGCCGATGCGGAAGGCCATCAGCCCTGGCCCTCCAGTATCCGGGGGTTGGGATTGGGCTGGGTGGTCTGGTGATGTTTGCCCGTGTTCTCGTCAGTGGCGGCGCGGCCGCGCAGCTCGTGGTCCGGCATGGTCATCACGACTTCCGTCCCATGCCCTTCTTCGCTCATCACTTCCAGCGTGCCACCGTGCTCCTCCACGATCTTGCGGACGGTGGCCATGCCCAGGCCCGTGCCCTTCTTCTTGCCGAAGCTGAAGAAGGGCTCGAAGATCCGGCGGAGGATCTTGCGCGGGATGCCCTTTCCGTTGTCCTTCACGCGGATCACGGCACCGCCGGTGACCCGTTGGACCTGTACGTTCACGAGGCCGGAAGGCCCTTCGAGGGCGTCCAGCGCATTGGCGAGGACGTTCTCGATCACGCGGGTGAAACGCTCGGGGTCGAGCTGGATGGAGACATCATCGCCCTCCACCTCGATCTGCGCCCCGGCCTCCATGGCCCGCGGCACGAGCGGTTCCACGAGGGATTCCAGGTAAGTCTTGAGGCAGATGAGGCGTCGCTTCGGCTCCTGCACCTTGGCATATTCAAGCACGTCCTGGCTGAGCACCGTGAGGCGCCGGATGCCTTCCTGGATCCGATCCACATGATGGTGGACCTTGGGATCCCGCGTCGCCATCTCCAGAAGCTCCACGTGGCCGCGGAGGACGAAGAGGCCGTTCTTGAAATCATGCACGATGCTGGAGGCCACCTGGCCCACGGTGGCGAGCACCTCGCTGCGCAGGTTGGCTTCGCTCAACCGGGTGCGCTCGATGGCGATGGAAGCCAGCGCCACGATGGCCTCGAAGGTCTCCCGGCTGGGGGGCTCGGTGATGGGGCGCCGGCTATCGAGGTAGACCACGCCGATGCGCTTGCCCTGCAGCGTGAGGGGCAGGCAGAGGATCGTCTTCAGCTCCAGGCGCAGGATGCTCTGCTGACTGAGCATCTTCTGGTCATCGGCCACATTGAGGATCCAGATGGGGTCCCCGCTGTCGAAGACGGAATGCACGGTGCTCATGGAGAGCTGGATGGCGCCTTCCGGTTCCTGGCCCAGGTTGCGCTGGGCCTTGATGCGGAGCTCGGCCTCCTCCAGCAGCATGATGAAGCCGCGGTCCGTGCCGGAGATGCTGAGCAGCCGATCCAGCGTCTGTTCGAGCAGATCCTCGAGGTCCACTTCCTGGGCCAGGAGTTGGGCCGTCTCGAGAATGGCCTGGAGGTGGACTTCGCTGCTGCTCTGGGTCTGGCTGACCAGGGTGAGGCTGTAGGCACCATCCGCCAGGCGGAGCGGGGTGTTGAGATCCCACTGGATGCGTCCCAGGGGCTGATCCTTGTAGAAGGTCCCGTGGGTGCTGCCCAGATCCTCGGCCCACCAAAGGTCTTCCTTCAGCTCCAGGCGGAGGTGATTCCGGCTGATCATGCTGTCGGAGAGCACCACGTCGCAGAGGCTCTGACGACCCAGGGTGATCGGCCGGGCAAGGGGAACCGTCCGCTCGAAACCATGGCGGTCTCGGATCAGCAGTTGGTAGCGCTGGGCCAATGGGTCTCCGGGTAGAGGGAGATTGTACCGAAGGTGGGGGATGGAAGTTTAATTACCAAGGCCAGGATACGCTCACCCCTATCCGTGGGAACCCCCAACGGTGAAACTGGAAGCAGATGAACCTGCATCGCCATCCAGACCTCGATCCCAGCTCCTCGGATGCCGTGGAGTTTTCCCTGCGCCCCCAGCGCCTGGCCGAGTACATCGGGCAGGTGAAGGTGAAGGCCCGCCTCGATATCGCCCTGCAGGCCGCCCAACGCCGGGGTGAGGTGCTCGACCACGTGCTGCTGTTCGGGCCACCGGGCCTCGGCAAGACGACCCTGGCGCATGTCCTGGCGAACGAGATGGGTGCTCCATGCAAGGTGATTCAAGCACCTGCGTTGGAAAAAAAGGGCGACCTGGCGGCCATCCTCACCAATCTGGAAGAGGGGGAATTCCTGTTCATCGACGAGATCCACCGGCTCTCGGCCCCCATCGAGGAGATGCTCTATTCGGCCATGGAGGATCGGAAACTGGACATCCTCATCGGCCAGGGACCCAGCGCCCAGACCCTCAAGGTGGATCTCCGGCCCTTCACCCTGGTGGGGGCCACCACCCGGGCGGGCCTCATCTCCAAACCCCTCCATGACCGCTTCGGCATGGTGCACCGCCTGGAGTTCTACACGCGGGAGGAGTTGGGCATCATCGCCGCCCGGAGCGCGGATCTGCTGAACGTCCACATGGCGCCGGAAGGGGCCGGGGCCATCGCCCGTCGCAGCCGGGGCACCCCCCGCATCTGCAACCGCCTCCTCCGCCGCTGCCGGGATTATGCGGAAGTGAAGGGGGATGGCACGATCACCGCCGAATCCGCCGATGCCTGCCTGAAGCTGCATGAGGTGGACGATCTGGGCCTCGATGGCCTCGATCGCATGTACCTGGAGGCCCTGTGCGGCAAGCACCGGGGGGGGCCCGTCGGGCTCCGCACCCTGGCGGCCGCCCTGGGCGAGGATGAGGGGGCCCTGGAGGATCTGGTGGAACCCTACCTCATGCAGGTGGGATTCCTGGATCGGACGCCCCAGGGCCGCAAGGCCACGGATCACGCCTATGCCTACCTGGGCCTGAAGGGAAGCTCCAATCCGGGGCCGTTGTTCCAATAGCGGCCCGACGGGTTTGGGCCTCCCGCACGAGAACGGCGCCCTGGAGGGCGCCGTTCTCATGCGGGAGGTAGGCCAGGCGGAGGCTATTTCTTGGCTTCCAGCCGATTCTTGTCTTGGCCGGGGAGGCTCCCACCCTTGGCGACTTCCGCGGCTTTGGGATCGTCCCGGCGGAGGCAGGTGCCCTGCAGGATGCCCCCCTCGTCCACCACGAGGCGGCCGACCTCGACTTCGCCTTCCACATACCCCGTTCCATGGATTTCGAGGCACTCGGTGGTCTTCACGGTGCCCTTCACCTTGCCGGTGACGACGAGGTGCTTGGCCACCACGAGGCCGGTGACAAGGCCGCCCGGGGCGACGATGACTTCACCTTCGCTCTGGATGGTGCCATCCACGGTGCCTTCGATCCGGATGCTCCGGGCGCCCGCGAGGATCTCCCCTTTGAAGACCATGTCCTTGCCAAGGATGGTGTGCACCGCCGGAGCGGACTCAGGCTTCTGCTTCTTGCCACCGAAGACCATGACTACCTCCTAGGAATGCTTCGAAAGGGCACCCAGCCACTGCCGCTGGAGCTTCAAATAAGGTGAGGGGTTGATGGGGCTTCCCCCCCGGCGCACCTCATAGTGGAGGTGGACTCCGGTGGCGTTGCCGGAACGCCCCATGCCTCCCAGGATATCCCCGCGCTGGACCTGCTGCCCGGGCTTTACGTCCACCCGTTCCAGGTGGGCATAGAGGGTCGCCAGCTCCACGCCATGCTTGATCACCACGCCCCAGCCGTACCGATCCATCCAACCGGCCTGCACCACTTCGCCATCTGCCGTGGCCTGGATGGGGGTGCCCGCCTGGTTGCTGATGTCGAGCCCGGTATGAAAGCCCAGCAGGCTCTCCCCCTCCTCTTTGACATTGGCGAGGGGGGCCACCCGCACACCATAGCCCGAGGAGAGGTAGCCGGCCGTGGGCGGAATCGAGGGAGTGGCGGCCCAGGCCCGCAGGATGGGTTCCATGCGGGCCCGGATGAGGCGGGCCTGCATTTGGCGCTGGTCCAGCTGCTGCTGGAGCTGACCCACCCGCTCCTTCACCTCCGGCGAGGGGGCCTGCTGCGGTACCGGGGTCAGGTTTGGACCGGGGGCCTTGGGGTCCAGCAGCTTTAAAAGTTCGGCGTGGTTTTCTTGCAAGGTCTGGATTTCCGCCTCAAGCCCTTGGGCCTGTTCAAGCGTGGTCCTCAATTTTTCCTGCTGCTCCCGGGTCTCCTGCTGCAGCTGGGTGAAGGTGAGCACCTTGCGGAAGGACCACATGCCGTAGCTGCTTCCCAGCACTCCGAAGGCCCAGATTCCAAAGGTGCCCCCCAGGATGAGGAGGAGCCGCTGCTTGGAGACGGACCAGCTGAAGGACCGATGGCTGAGGATCACCATGACGGTCAACCAGCGGAGCGAATCCGGACGGCTCTGCCGCACGGCGCGACGACGATTTTCGATGGGGGTGGACATGAACTACTCAGCTTACCTGGGAAATCGGCGGGCTGGATCTTTGGAATTACAACCGTGTGACCGAACTGGCCCAGTGGGCGGAATGCCTGGGCCAGCGACGCCTGCGTGCCATGGGAGGGCGGGGTTCCGCGTCGAGGAGCCGCGTTCGTCATGCGAACGGATCGGAGTCAAGCCAAGGCGCGGCGCATCCAGATTTCAACGGCATGGCCGCTGAAATACACGAGACCGATGAGGGCGTTGAGCGTGAAGAAGGCCTCGTCCATGCGGGTGAGATCCCCATCGCGGACAAGCCACTGTTCACGGAACAGGATCATGGCGACTCCTGCCCAGGCCAACCAGGGGAACAGGTGGCTCTGCTGATCCAGGTTGAAGGAGGCCCAGCAGGCCAGGGCCAGGAGGTGGAGCACCCGGCTCAGGATCAGGGCGCCCCGGGTTCCCAGCTTGGAGGGCACCGAGTGGAGGCCGGCTTTCCGGTCGAAGGCCTCGTCCTGGAGGGCGTAGAGGATGTCGAAGCCCGCCGTCCAGGTCAGCACGCCCATCGCCAGGAGCAGGGCTCCACGTTCGATCTGCCCGGTGACGGCGATCCAGGCTCCCAGCGGCGCTCCGGCCAGGGAGAGGCCCAGCACCACGTGGGCGAAGGCCGTGAATCGCTTGCAGAGGCTGTATCCCAGGATGATGGCCATGGCGACTGGGCTGAGCTTCCAAGTGAGGGGGCCCAGTGCCCCGGCGGCCACGCCGAAGGCCACGATGCCCGCCCCCATGAGGATGATCGCTCCGAGCCGGCTCACGCGGCCAGCGGGGATGGCCCGCTGAGCGGTGCGGGGGTTCGCGGCATCGACATCGGCATCCACGAGCCGGTTGAAGGTCATGGCGGCCGTACGGGCCCCCACCATGGCCACCAGGATCCAGAGCAGGGTCCGCGTGGCCGGGATGCCCTGGGCGCCGGCGAGGGCGCCCAGGAATGCGAAGGGGAGCGCGAAGACCGTGTGCTCGAACTTGATCATGTCGAGCAGTTCGCGAAACCGCGCGATGGGAGCCCGTTCCGCGACGGGCAGGGGCAGTGGTTCTGGCGGTGGAGCCGCCGGGGCGGGCGGCGTGGCGGGAGGGTGTTCCGGGATATCCATCGCCTCCCATGATCGGATGAATCCAGGGGTTTGTCTCCGTGGCTGGGCCGACGCCCCCTGCGCGGGGCCGTCATATCACGGATAGGCCCTTACTTCCGGTCCGCCCGCACGATCAGCACGCTCCCCGGCGCATGGCGGGCCACCGCGGCCGCCGTGCTGCCGAAGAGCAGGTGCTCCCAGCGGGAATGCCCCACCTGGCCGATGACGATCAAGGTTTCCGGGGTGGCTTCCATGAGCAACCGCTCGCCGGGGTTTCCCTGGCGCACGAGGCTGGAGATCTCGGGGTAGGGGCGGAGGCACTCCTCCAATCTCGCCTGCACCTTGGGTTCGTGCTCCCGGAACCAGGCGGGGTCCCCCAGCGTGGCGTAGGTGGGGAAGTAGGAGGGGTAGGGCATCTCCACCACGTGGAGCGCTTGCACGGGAACCTTCAGCGCCAAGCCCAGTCCATGGGCTTCGGCGAGCGCCTTGAGGCTGGCGGGGGAGAAGTCGAGGCCTACGAGGATGTTCCTGAACATGGATTCCCCTTTCTCGGTTCGGCTGCCCTCTCGCAGGCATGGCACCCTCCCGCGGACACCGTCAGGCCGGAGGCTGGGCCCGGCTCAAATGCGGATGAGCTGATCCCTGGCCGGCAACTCATGGCGACGGTGATGCGCGCAAAGGGCCTTGAGCGTGAGGGCCACTTCGGTGAGAGTGGGCCCGGGCCGCCCATCCGGATGCACCTCCTGAGCTGCCATGGCCAAATCATTGAGGGAGAGGATGCCTTCCAGGGTGCCATCCGATGCCGTGATGGGCAGGCGCCGAACGTGGTGGCTACGCATGGCGCGCATGGCCTGGGCCGGGGTGTCGTTGGCGCCGATGGTGCGCACTTCGGTGCTCATGACGTCACGCACGCACAGACCCGCGGCCGAAGTGGGATGGGCGGCCAGGGCCATGCAGATATCCCGGTCGGTGAGCACTCCGACCACGCGGTAAGCGTCATCCACCACGGGGAGGATGCCGCAGTCGTGTTCATCGAGCAGGGCCGCAGCGGAGGCCAGGGTGGCCTCAGGACGGCAGGAAGCCACATAGGAAGGGGATAATTCACGGATGTTCATGGCCATTCTCCTGGGAGAGCCCTTCCGGCGTGGCCTCGGAAGCCCACCCGTGGGGCCGGTGGCGAAACGACTCGCCGATAATGGGGCGATCTGATCTCAACCTCGGGAGGCGGTGGAAGGAAGGAACCCCGATGCCAGGGATGCCGACCATTCCGGTCACCCGGCGAAGTATCCCCAACCTCGGTCATCGGTGGCGATTTTCAATCCCCCGGGATGCATCGGTGACGGGCGGCATGCACCGGGTGGCAGGCTCTCAAGCCTCCAGGTCCACATGGGGGATCTCATGCTCCTCCTCCAGATGGGGATGGAGGATGTGGCCCAGTTCGTCGTATGTCTCCGGGGGCGGCTCCACCACCTCGGGCACCGCCCGGCGCCGGTTGCGCTTGCGGCGATCGGCGCCCTGCCAATTGCCGGGCAGGTTGAGGACCCGGAGTGTCCGAGGCGGCACCTGCACCGGTCGGGAGGGGCGGGCCCTCAGCACCGGAGAAATGGGATGGAGGGGATCCTCTTCAAGGGGGCTCATGGGGCCTCCAGAATGGTCCCGGGGCCAGGTCCCGGGCCAGGAACATCTCACCTACATTTTCGGCTGTCAGGAGGCCCACGACGAGGGGGCCCTCCCGCACCACGAGCATGCGCCCCGGAGCTTGGGGTAATCGGCCAAGGGCGGTCGCCAGGGGCTCCGTGGGGGAGCTGAGGCCAAAGTCGGATTCCATGGCCGTGGTCACGGGAGAAGCCTCGGGGTGGTGAGCCAAGGCCTTGAGCAGGCCTTCATGGGTGAGCAGCCCCAGGCAGTCACCCTCCCGGCCCACCGGGAAGTTCCGCTGGAAGCTGTGGAAGAGCAGCTCACGGGCCATGCCGAGGGAAGCCTCCGGAGCCAGGGTGTGGAAGGTGGTGACCATGGCCTCGCTCACGGGAACGCCGTCCAGCAACGCCTGCAGCCGCGTGGCCTGGGCCTCTTCGCCCGCGCTGATCCAGACGAACAACCCGATGAACACGAGGAACGGATTTCCAAGGAGGCCCGCCGCCGCGAAGAGGAGGGCCATGCCCTGGCCCATGCGCGCGGCGATCCGGGTGGCGCTCACGCGATCCATGCGGGTGGACAGGATGGCCCTGAGCGCGCGGCCCCCGTCCATGGGGAAGGCGGGGAGGAGGTTGAACACGGCGAGGCCCACGTTCACGATGGCCAAGCGCCAGAGGAAGGCGGACAGGGAGGGAATGGGGTCCCGAAGGTCCAGGGGAGCCGCCAGGAGGGAAAGGCCGCCCAGGATCCCGAAGGCCAACAGCAGGTTCACGGCTGGGCCGGCCAAGGCCACGAGCAGCTCTTCACGGGGTTTGGTGGGAACGCGGTCCAGCTGGGCCACGCCGCCGATGGGAAGCAGCGTGATGCCCAGGGTGCGCACGCCGAATCGGCGGGCGGTGAGGGCGTGCCCCAGCTCATGCATCACGACGGTGCCGAACACGGCGAGGATGAAGGCGATGGCGATGGCCGCGGCGGTGGGGCTGTGATCCTTGGAGTAGGAGAGCCCCCCGACCCACAAGAGGAGCAGCAGGAAGGTCGCGTGGAGCCGGACTTCGATTCCCGCGACGGTTCCCAATTTCCACGCCCACCTCATGGGACAACCTCCCTCAGGGGATTTTCGGTCGGCCGGGATTCAGGGCGTGTCAGCCATCGGGCGAGCAGGCCTTCGCCCACCCCCAGGAAGGTCATGATGAGGGCGGCTAGGGCCACCCGGTAAGACCAGAGGCCGGGGAAGAGGCGCTCCAGGAGCCCATGGCGGCGGAAGACCAGATTCACGTTCAGATCAGCGGGCGTGAACAGGCGACTCGCGGCCAGCGCCAACCCTACGAAGGTGAAGGCCCAAAGCGCCACATGCCGGGGGAACCCCCGCTTCCTCAAGTACCACCAGGCGGCGAACAGGGGCGGCAAGTTGGCAAGCAGGGACACCCACTCCACCTTTCCCGTGACGGCGAAGGCATAGAGGTGCCCCGGTTCGCCGAGGGCAAGACGGAGGAGGAGCACCATGCCCACGAGGGTGCTGGACTCGAACCAGAGGGCGGGCACCAGGATGAATGAGGCCGCATTGCAGAACCAGAGCAGCTCCGGGAGGGTTCCCAGGCGCAACTTCCAGGCCGCGAACAAGGCCATGTCCGCTCCGATCAGGAGGGAAAGGGTTCTCGGGTCATCCCATCGCCATCGGATCGCTTCCATGCGCACCCTCCAGCCCCATGCCCTGGTCCCAAGATAGGGACCGGCCTGCGAGGCGCCCGAACATGTGATGCAAATCTTGCTCCTCTGCTCCGCAAGATCAACGGCCCACCTATCTTGGGGGTGAGCCTCGCCCCGTCGGCAGGGAATTGCGCAGCGGGCCTTCATTGGAGTGGGCGATCGGAATGGGAGGGCATGATGGGCGTCGAACCAGGCTCGGACAAGGGCCCTGATCCCTACACCCCGGCCGAAATGGCGAGGCGGGTGGAGGCAGGCGGCGTGGCGAAGGCCTCCCTCTCCTGGGACCGTGCCTTCGCCCTGGGGGTCCTCGCCGGGGCCTTCGTGGGGCTGGGGGCACTGCTCTCTACCATCGCGGGCAGCGATACCGGCTTGGGGTATGGACCCACGCGGCTCCTGGCAGGGGCCGCCTTCAGCCTGGGCCTCGTGCTGGTCGTGGTGGGGGGTGCGGAGCTCTTCACGGGGAATGCCCTGCTGGTGATGGCCTGGGCGGAGGGCAAGGTGCCCACCGCTGCGCTCCTGCGCAACTGGGGGATCGTCTATCTGGGGAACCTCGTCGGTGCCCTGGCCACGGCCTATGGGGTCCATCGATCCGGGGTGATGTCCCTGGCCGGGGGGCGGATCTCCCAGACGGCCCTGGCCATCGCCACCGCGAAGGCCGAGCTGCCCTGGGATCAGGCCTTCATCCGGGGAATCTTCTGCAACGCTCTCGTGTGCATGGCGGTATGGCTGGGATTTTCCGCCCGAACCACCACCGATCGGATTTTATGCGTGATGTTCCCCATCACGGCGTTCGTGGCGGCGGGGTTCGAACACTCCATCGCGAACATGTACTTCATCCCCCTGGGCCGCCTGCTCCAAGGGAGCCCCGCCCACGGGCTGACCTTGGAGGCCTTCTTCCTGGGCAACCTCCTGCCCGTCACCTTGGGGAATGTCGCGGGAGGGGCTGGGCTCGTAGGAGCCCTCTACTGGTTCATCTACCTGCGAAAGCCGTGATCGATCAGCCTCCGCTGACGGGGGGGAGCAACGCCACCTCATCTCCGGCCTTGAGGGCTGCGGTGCGGTCCGCGAAGGACTGGTTCACGGCCAGGAGCGCATCCTTGGGCAGGGCCTCGAGCCGGGGGTCCGCCAATAGCTCCCCCAGGGTAGCGACGACGGGCACCTCCAGACGGTCAAAGCCCAGGAGGGCACGGTAGCGGGCGAAGGCGAGGAGGGTGAGCATCGGGAGATCCGGAGTCGGAAGGCAGGGGCCTCAGGGATCCAGTGTGCGATGGAACAGGCCTTGAGGGCGTCACACGCTCCTAGGAGCGTTTCCTAGTTCTTCGGGCTCCAGGTGTGCCGGATCTCGCCTGAAGGATTCACGCCGCTGTTCTGGCTCTGGGTGGCGCCGAACTGGAGGGTGAAACCGCCGAAGCGCCACTCCACCTGGCCGGAGGTGGTGGTGAGATCCCGGCTGCGGCGCTGGGACACGATGAGGGGCACCTTCCATCCGAAGAGGTTCACCCGCTTGCCGAGCACGACATCGGTCTCGGTGGTCCCCGTGGAGCCGGTGCGGACGCTGACGCTGACGCGGTCGAGGCGGAAGGTCTTGCGCACCTGCTCCTGGAAGGCGGCGAGGGCCAGGGTGGTGAGGAGGCCGGTGCTGGCGCTGGCGAGGCCGCTGTTCACGGCGCCCTGGCTGCCTCCCGGCGTGGTTCCGGCGGTGGAGGCGTACTCCGGATTGATGAGCACGGCCACCATGTCGCTCTGGCTGAGGCGGGGGATGCTGCTCAGCTGCCAGTTCAGATTGGCCATGGTGCCCGTGATGCCCACGGACACGGTATAGCCCGGAACCTGCACGTCCCCGCTGAGATCCAGATGGGGATTGATGGGGAGGTCGGGATCCATGAAATCGAAGGTGCCCCGGCTCAGCACCACGTCGCCTGCGGGGAGGAGGTTCGTGATGCGGCCGCCGGGCTCCAGCACCATCCGGCCCTTCAGGCCGGGCCGGGCCAGGGTGCCCTGGATGCGGAAGGCTCCTTCGGGGCGGCCCTCCAGCTTGGCGAGGTTGGTGTCCAGTTCCCAGGGGCGATCCATCTGCACATCGAGATCCAGGCGGATCTTGTCGAGGGGGTCGTTGGGGTCGAGCGTGGAGAGGGTCGAGCTCTCGGCGAGGGCGCTGTTCACGAGCCAGTCGTAGAGCTTGATGTCCGTCTGGTAGGAAAGCCGCGACGTCGCGACGTTGCCCCTCAGCACGCCCCCGGAGTCATCCCCCTTGAGGGTTGCCTCCAGATCGCCTTGCATGATGAGCCCCTGCAGCTCGGGCGGATCCTGGAGCTGGAAGCCCTTCAGCTGGGCGTTGAGTTCGTATCGTTCCAATCCGCCCGGCTGCCATTTGACTTCCCCCGTGGCGAGGAGGTGGCCCTGGTTCAAGGTGCCGGTGAGCGGCCGATCGAGGGGCAGGGCGATGGTCCGATCCTTGAACTTCACGTGCAGGCCGAGTTCCCGGATGTTCTCGTACTCGGCCAGGCGGAGGTTGGCGTGCTCCACGTCGAGGGTGCCATCCAGCCTGGGATCTCGGTAGGTGCCGTGGGCAAGCAGATCGAAGGTGCCTTGGCCTTCCGGCCGGAGGCTGTGCAGGAGGTTCCCCTCCTCGACGTCCAGCAGGACATCGGCGATGGTCTTCAGATCCCCGAGTTCCATGCTGCCCTCGGAACGGATGCTCATGGGGGCGGTGTCCGAGAAGGGGAGGGTTCCTTTGAGCCGGAGGGAGGCGCTTGGGCGCAACTGCCCTTCGGGGGAGAGCCCTTTGCGCTGGAGCCCTTCCAGGAACAGATCCAACGCGGCGCCCGCGCCGTTGCCGATGACTTGGCTGGGTTGGGATTGGCGCAGGGTGAATGCGGGGAAGGTGCCTTCGAGCCGGGCCAGCTGGCCCTTCCACTGGAGCCCCGACTCGGGGGTCCAGCGCCCCTGCCCCTGGAAATCGGCGCGGAGATCCTCCATGACATCGCTGGTGAGCCGGGAGGCGAGGCTTTCGGTTTCGCAGGTCTCCGGAACCACCTTCACCTGGACCTTCCCGTCGACGGCCGTGCCCGACTTCCGGGCCTCCAAGGCGAGGATGGGGGCTTCGTGGGAGGCCTTGGCCAAGCTGGCTCGGAGATCCCTGCCCGTGATGGCGGCCCGGATCTCGAGATCCTCCAGGCTTCGGTCGCCCAGGAGGACCCGGGCCCCGGAGAGGTTGAAATGCCCCCGGGGCAGGGGCCAGGGGCCGAAATCCTGGACGTAGGGCCCTTCGAACAGGATGTCGGCGCGGCCGGTGATCCTGGGCAGGGGAAGATCCGTCTCGAAGGGGCCCGTATCGAGGAGCCCGTTCAGGCGCCCCCACCAGGTGCCCCGCTCGATATCCATGTCCAGCTCGCCCTGCAGGGACAGGGGGCCCGAGGGCTGGTCCGCCCCGGGATCGAGGCTGCCCATATCCCCGGCGACGCGGATGTCCATCAGGCGCATGCGAAGCGTTTCGATGTCCATTTCGAAGCGGGCCGAGGCGGCGGGCACCTTCATCCGGAAGGGGGAGGGGTCGCCCAGCACCACGAGGCTGGCGGCTTCCGCGGTGGCGCACCCCTCCATGTGGAGATCCCGGAAGGGGCCATGCAATCGCGCCCAGCCGTGACCCGTTCCCTCGAGCTTCACGCCGATGTCCTCATCGGTGAGCCCCGCGGCCCTCAGCCCGTGGGAAGCAGCCACGCGGGAGGCGGCGAAGCACATGTCCAGTTCATCCCCCTTGGCGGCCTTGGACCAGGTCAGCCAGAGGTTGCCGGTGACTTCGCCGCCCCCCGCATGGGCCGTGAGCTGATCCACCCAGAGCTGGTCCTTCCGGATCCGCACCTGGGCGGCGACATCCTCCGCTTCCTCCAGTTCCCACCGCGGGCGATCCACCGCGACCGTGCCCTGGAGATCCAGGCCATCCCTGGGAGAAAAGGCGACCTGGGCCTGGGCGCGCACGGCGCCGCCCATGGGCAGGTTGGTGATGTTCCAGGCCCGGAGGGCGGCGGCCACGCTCTCGGCGCGGGCCACGACACTCCCCTCGCCCTGGAGGCCGATGAGCCCCTTCGGCCCCAGCGCGCCGGTGCCGGTAGAGCTGAGGATCAGGGTACCCAGCCGCAGATCCTGGGCTTTGAAGCGCACCTGGCCCTTTTCCGCGCGCGCATCCAGAGCGCCCGCCGGCCCCAGGGCATCCGAGGCTTCCCCCTTGAGCTGAAGGGACCAGCGATCGGGCCGCGCCATCTCCGCGAGGGTCTTCGGCCCTTGGGCCCTCCCCTCGATTTGGAAGGCGGTCTGGGCGGCATCCTGCACCTTGGCGAAGCGTGCGATGAGCTCGCCCTTCAGGTCCTTCACCTGGAACTGCAGGCTCGGAGCAGCCCCCTTGGCCCAGGTGGCGGAGGCCGCCAGCGTCCCCTGGGGGCTGGACCAGGCCAGATCCTGGAGGGTCACGCTTCTTTCGGTGCCCTTCGCCCGCAGGGCCAGGCGGCCCGGCTGGATCCCCTTCACGCCCGTTTCGAGGTCGGACCCGTCCATTTCCAGATCCCAGCGTGGCTTCAACAGGCTTCCCGAGAGGCGCGTGGAAACCCTGACCTCTCCCCTGGGCAAGGCGTCCAGCTTGCCCCACGCGGCGGCCTGGGCCAGATCCACGGTGGCCTTCCCATGCAGATCCGAACGCTTGCTGGGAACTTCGTACCGGCCCTGGGCCTTCACCTGGGAGTGGCCCAGGCGAAGGCTGGAACGGATGAGCGAAATCACTTCCTCTGAAAGATCCGCATCCAGTTCGAGGGCCCCGGATTCAGGCCCCGAAGGGCCCTCCACCTGGAATTCCGACGCGAGCAACGCGAGGCGCAGCCGATTGGCGCCAAGGCCCTGGCCCGTGGCCTGGAAGGGGAGGTTCAGGTGGGGCACCCCCCACGCGGGGCCATCCACGATCACGCGCCCCCCGACCACCTGCAGGAGGTCCAGGCGCACCTGGGGGTTGGGCTTGGTGCTCTTGGGACGGGCCCTGAGCTTGAGGGCCTTGAGCCGCGCCTCGCTGATGCGGGCGATGGGATCCTCGATGCGCACGAGGTGGAGCCGGGGGGTATTCCCGAGGGCGCTCCGGGGATCGAAGCGCACCTCCAGCCTTCGGATGGTGAGCAGATCCCCACCGAGGGCCACGTTATGCAGGATCAGCAGCCCGGAAAAGGGACGTGCCTCCACCCGCTCCAACTGGAAGGAGAGGCCGGTCTCCTCCTGCACCAACCCATCGATCTTGGAGACTACCCACCGCGTCGTGCCGGGCCGTTCCAGCACCCAGCTCCCCACTTGCACCAACGTGGCGCCTCCCACGATCACATAGGTGAGCCTCCGCACCCAGGGCCGCGCCCAGAGGCGCCGACAGCCTTCGCGGGTGAGGTGGATCAAGGGCGACCTCCACTCCCTGGGATGTGGGGAGCAAGGGGGTTGGTTCCCGTCACGCCCGCTCTCCGCAGGAGGGGCAGCGCGTGGCCCCGCGGGGCAGGGATTTGAAGCAGAAGGCGCAGAGCTTCGCCTGGGTGGGGTTGGCCAGTGAGCGGTAGGTGGGATGGGGTCCTGAGCTGCCGGTGTTGGCCATGATGGCGGTGCCCAGGGGGCGCGTCTCCCGGGCCACGCTCTCGCGTAGCTTCAGCAGGGCTTCGAGCATGGCGTGGGCGCTGAGGTAGCGGTCGCCCAGGTTCACGGAGAGGGCCTTCATGACCACCTCGCCGAAGGCCTTGGGCACGGCGGGGTTCTTGAGATGCGGAGGCACGATCTGCTGGCTCGTGAACGCCTGGGCGATCTTCAGCGGATCCGCGTCGTAGAAGGGCACGGTGCCCGTGAGCATCTCGTAGAGGGTGATGCCGATACTCCACAGGTCGGACTGGAAGACGGCCCGACCGCGGAAGTGCTCGGGCGCCATGTACGGGGGGGAGCCGATGCGCGTGGGTGCGAAAGGGACATGCTTCATGTCCAGTTCGCGGCTGGTGCCGAAGTCGGTGACCTTGGCCACGCCCTCCTTGGTGACGAGGATGTTGGCGGGGCGCAGATCGCGGTGCAGGATCTGGTGCCCATGGGCGAAGGCGATGGCGGTGCAGACGTCGATGGCCATCCCGAGGGCCACGGGGGGGGCGAGGAAGCGTTCCTTGCGGATCATGCGGTCGAGGCTCTCGCCTTCCACGTACTCCAGCACCATGAAGAAGATGCCGTTCTTGCGTTCCACGGTGATGAGCTCGACGATGTTCGGGTGCTTGAGGAGCGCCATGATGCGGGGCTCCTTCAAGAGGTCCACGACCTCCTCCTGCTGCTGGTGGGGCACCTTCAGGGCCACCTTCCGGTTCACCCAGGTATCCAGGGCCAGGTACACGGTTCCAAAACCGCCACTGCCGAGGCGGTCCAGGATTTTGTACTTTCCCAAAGTCTGGTCTTTGGCCAGCACCGGTATGAACTCCGAGGTGAGGACTCCAGCATGACCTGATTCCCAGTAGAGCTCCAGCGAGCCCTTGGATATCCCCGAAAAAAGAACACCGGCCTCGGGGCCGGTGTTCTTTTTTCGGGGAGGTGACCTTAGCCCAGAAAGGCCTTCAAGGTCTTTGAGTAGCGGGGGTGGCGGATCTTGCGGAGGGCCTTGGATTCGATCTGCCGGATGCGCTCGCGGGTGACGGCGAACTCGCTGCCCACCTCCTCGAGGGTGTGCTCCGTGGACTCGTCGCCCACGCCGAAGCGCATGCGGAGGACCTTCTCCTCGCGTTCGGTGAGGGTCTTGAGCACGTTGCCCACGGTTTCCTTGAGGCGCTGCTGGACGACCTGATCCACGGGGGAGCTGACGCTCTTGTCCTCGATGAAATCCCCCAGGTGGGAATCCTCCTCCTCGCCGATGGGCGTTTCGAGGCTGATGGGCTCCTGGGCGATCTTCATGACCTTGCGCACCTTGGACACGGGCATGTCCATGGCGTGGGCGATCTCCTCGACGGTGGCGTCGCGGTTCAGCTTCTGCAGCAGCTCGCGCTGGGTGCGGATGAGCTTGTTGATCGTCTCGATCATGTGCACGGGGATGCGGATCGTGCGGGCCTGATCCGCGATGGCGCGGGTGATGGCCTGGCGGATCCACCACGTGGCATAGGTGGAGAACTTGAAGCCGCGGCTGTACTCGAACTTGTCCACGGCCTTCATGAGCCCGATGTTGCCCTCCTGGATGAGGTCCAGGAACTGCAGGCCGCGGTTGGTGTAGCGCTTGGCGATGGACACCACGAGGCGGAGGTTGGCCTCGATGAGCTCGGCCTTGGCGGAACGGCTGATGGCCTCAGCGCCCTTGAGGGCGTTGAAGTCCTTGTGGAAGCCCTCGCTGACCGTTTCGTACTTCAGGAAGAACTCGGCGAGGGTGGCCTCGATGTGCTCCTGTTCCTGCTTGTAGCGCTCCTTCAGCTTGGCGAAGGCGGGGTTCTTCAGGCGGTCCTTCAGTTCCCGGATCTTGCGCTCGCCGGCCATGACCTGGGCGTGCTGCTGCGTGATCTTGTCGATGAGGCGCGTGACGGCGAGGCTGTTGAGGCCCAACTTGCGCACCTGGCGGCCCACGCGGCCGCGGGCCAGCAGGATCTCCCGGTCCAGCTTGCGTTTCTTGGGCAGGGTCTTCTCGCCCTTGTCCACGAGCTTCTTGAGGTCCAGCAGCTCGCGCAGGGCTTGGTCATAGACGAGGAGCTTCTCGAACTGGTGGTGAACGTGCTGGGTGGCGGAGGTGCTTTCGGCGTCCTCGTCCTCGTCCACGTCGTCGGAAAGGCCCACGACCTCGCGGATCTTGCCGGGGTTCTCCTTCAGCATCTTGCCGATGTCGATGAGGAGGCTGGCGGCCAGGCGGCTGTGGGAGAGCAGGCGCATGACGCTGCGGACGCCCACTTCGATGCGCTTGGCGATCTCGACCTCGTCCTCGCGCTTGAGGAGGGGCACGGTGCCCATCTCTTTGAGGTACATGCGGACGGGATCGTTGAACTTGTCGCCATCGGCGGAATCGAGATCGACGTCGCCTTCCTTCTCGCTCTTGGGGGCGGGTTCGGCGTGCGTGAATTCGGGCTCGATCTGCTCCTTGGCGAGGAGGGCCTCCTCCTCCGTTGCGCCGACGCCGACGCCGAGGCGGGCGAAGAGCCCCATGAGGGCCTCGATGTCCGCGGGGGTGCTGGCCGAAGGCGGCAGGAAGGAATTCAGCTCATCCACCAGGATGTAGCCGCGATTCCGTCCGAGAGAGATGAGCGCCTTCGTCAGCTCGAAGTACGTATCCAAGTTGGGCATCGGAACCATTCAAACCTCAAAGGTGGACCTGCTGGCCGATCCCTGTGATCGGGGTCGGGGCACACTCCCGGCATATTGCCTGGAGCGGTCCAGAACCTATCAGTATAGAGAATCCCTTAAAAACGGCAAGGGCGACGGGTTCGGAGGCGGCCTACCGGCCCTTCATGGATTGGGCCAATCGGCTTTTGCGCACAAGCAATTCGGCCATTCTCCCCTCCAGCCGGGAACTCATCCCCGGCTCCCCCTGGGTGCGGGGGTCGGCCAATTGGCGCTGGAGAGCCTGGAGCTCCCGCATGACGTAGGCGTTCTCCAATTTCAGCCGGGTTGATTCAGGGTTGGCCATGGCCTCCGGAGCATCCCGGCGTGAAAGGTCGGCTTCCAGGGCGCGGGCGATTTGGAGCACCTCTGGCGGCAGCAGTCCGTCATCGCCTTCTGAATCCAACAGGGCCTGCAGGATGGGGGCGCCGGATAGCGCCTCCCACCATGCGGAAGGCCAGGAGTCGACCTCGGAGGCGTGGCCCGCCCGTGCCAGAAGCACGAGGGCGCGGATCTGCTCATCCAGGGCCAGGTTCGCGGGCATGGCCAGCTCGGGTTCCGCCGGGGCCGCGGCGCCGCCCCGCTTCCAGACCCGTTCCACCTCCTGCATGGGCAGTTGGAGCTGGTGGGCGAGGCTCACCAGCACCTCGCGGTTCTCGGCCGTGCGGGGCAGGTAGGGGATGAACTCCGAGAGATCCTTGAAGGCCTCCATGCGGTCCCGGATGCTGCGCATGTCCTTGCCATCCATGGACCGGTTGATGACGAAGGAGGTCCAATCCGCGGCCTGGCGAAGCAGATCCCGGAAGGCTTCGGCGCCCATGCGGAGGCACCAGGTATCGGGATCCTCGCCCTGGGGCAGTTCCAGCAGACGGATCTCGAACCCGTGGGGCAGCGCCATGCGCAGGGTGCGATCCATGGCGCGACGGCCCGCGGCGTCGCCGTCGAAGCAGAGGATGAGGCGACGGGAGAAGCGGCCGATCTGCTTGAGGTGTTCTTCCGTGAGGCTCGTGCCCATGGGCGCCACGGCCGCGTGGATGCCCTGCTGATGCAGCTGGAGCACGTCGAAGTAGCCCTCGACGATGAGGGCGCCATCCCGCATCTGGCCCTTGGCGCGGTGGAAGCCGAAGAGGGTCTCGCCCTTCTTGAAGAGCGCCGTTTCCCGGGTGTTCATGTACTTGGGTTTGATGTCCCCCCAGGCCCGGCCGGCGAAGGCCACGATCCGCCCCCGGGCATCATGGATGGGCAGCGTGAGGCGGTCCCGGAGGAAGTCGATGAGGGTGCCGCGCTCCGTGCGGCTCACGAGCCCGGCCTGTTCCAGCAGTTCACCGGAGAAGCCGAGGCCCTTCAGGTGCTCGATGAGGCGGTCCCAGGAATCCGGCGCCACCCCGAAGCCTGCCTCCTTGCCAAAGGCTTCCTGGATGCCGCGATCCTTCAGGTAGGCGCGGCCCGCGCCATGGCGCTCCAGTTCCCGCTCGAAGAAGGCTTGGGCTGCGTCCAAGGCGCTGCGCAGCCGCGTCTCCGCATCCACTTCCTCGGAAGAGCGCTCCCGCTGCTTCGGCATCTCGATGCCCGCATGGCGCGCCAGGGTCTCCAGAGCCTCGGGGAAGGTCATGCCCTCCCGCTCCATGAGCCAGGAGAAGGCATCGCCGTGCTTTCCGCACCCGAAGCAGTGGAAGAAACCCTTTTCGGGCACCACCTGGAAACTGGGGGACCGCTCGGCGTGGAAGGGGCAGAGGCCCGTCCAGGAGGCCCCGGCCTTCTTCAGCTTCACCGCCTGGCCCACGAGGGCCAGAAGGTCGGTGGCGTCCTTGACGCGGTTAACGAGTTCTCTGTCTTTCATCTGGGCTTTCGGCTTTGGACTCTAGGCTCTTGCTGGCTCCGTCCCATCAGGTCCATTCGGCCGTGGTGGGTCGGCGCCAGCCAGAGCCCAAAGCCGAGAGCCAAGAGACTATAAGAGTGCCCTGATCTCATCATCCGTGAGCACCCGCGAGCTCTGCTTCGCTTTCCCGAGGATCCGCTCGATGCGCTCGGGGCTCGTGTCGTGGCCGTTGCTCTCGAGCCAGTAGATGACGTTGGAGTGGCCGGCCACGGGGCCGATCTCGATCTCCTGGCGCCGATTCACGAGGGCGGCGGGGACGCCGCTGTAGACGGCATCCGCGAGCTCCGTATCGCCCCGGCGCAGGGCCTTCACGATGGCCGCCGCGTGGACGCCGGTGCCGGTGCGGAAGGCGTCGCGGCCCAGCAGGGGATAGTTGGCGGGGATCTCGAAGCCGCAGAGCTCGGCCACGCGGTCCGCCAGGCCGGGAAGGTCCGTGAGGTCCGCCTCCAGGTAGCCCATGAGGATGAGGTTCATCATGAGCTGATCGAGCGCCACGTTGCCGCAGCGCTCACCGATGCCCAGGATGCTCCCGTGGAGGCGGTCGGCCCCGGCTTCGAAGGCCGCGATGGCGTTGGCCACCCCCACGCCGCGGTCGTTGTGGCCGTGCCAGTCCAGGCGGATGTGGCCATAGCCCTTGAGCACGTCCTCCTTGATGAAGCCCACGAGGTTGCGCACGCCTTCGGGGGTCGCGTGGCCGCAGGTGTCCGACAGGCAGATGGCCGAGGCGCCCTCGTCGATGGCGGCGGAGTAGATGGCCTTCAGCACTTCGGGCCGGGCCCGGGTCGTATCCTCGGTCACCATCATCACGGGGATGTGGTTCCGGCGGCAAAAGCTGATGGACTGGCGCACGGTGGCGACGAGGAAGCCCAGATCCCACCCCTCCACATCCATGCGGACGGGGCTGGAGCCCAGGAAGGCGCCCGCCTCGAGGGGGATGCCCACCCGCTGTTGGATCTCTGCGATGGGCCGGAGGTCGGCTTCCAAAGTTCGCACGGCGGCGTTGGGATGCACGGGGAGGCGGTGATCGCGCACCTCCACCATGAGGGCCTTCACGGCGGCCAGGGCCTTGGGGCCGGCGCCGGGCATGCCCAGGTCTAATCCATGGACGCCCAGGCGGGAGATGCGATGGAGGAGATCCCGTTTGGCGGAGATATCGGGATCCGTCACGGAGGGGCTCTGGAGCCCGTCGCGGAGGGTTTCGTCGTTCAGCTGGGGCCGACGGCCACCCGGAGGGGGCAGGGGGCGGTTCCAGTCGTGGATCAGGTCTTCAAGGGTCATGGGGTCAGCGGTGCGCGGGGCTCACAAGGTGGTCTCCAAGACTACCCGGACGGGGCGTCCCAGCAGCTGCACGAGGAGGGATCCCTTGGAATCCAGGGCCTCCAGCTCGGGGCCCAGCTCCCCGCTACCCCGGATCCGGAAGGTCAGGGCGGGTTCCCCGTCCTCCAGGGACACGCCCGTCACGGATTGCCTCCGGCGGCGATCCAGGGCGTCCGCGGCCCGGAGGATGCCGGTCAGCTTGCGCACGGTGTCCCGGTGCCAGGGGGGCAGGTTCCGGAAGGCCTCGTGCTTTTCCGGATCGGGGTCTTTCCCCCGGTGATGGCGCACCACCTGGGCCAGGATCTCCACCTCCTCGGGCCAGAACCCGGGCAGGGTGGCGGCGCGCAGGAGGTAGGCACCGTGCTTGTGGTGGCCCTTCTCGGCGATGGAGAACCCGATGTCGTGCAGGCGGCTCGCGTGCTGCAGCCACTCCCGTTCCCGTTCGCCCAGCTCGAACCAGGGCTGCACGGCCAGGAAGAGCTGATCCGCCAGATCGCTCACGTGGCGGCTGTGGCCGGGATCGGGGTCGTGGCGAATGGCCAGGGCTTCCACGGAAGCGCGGCGGCGCTCGGCCAGGGGCGGGATCGCGGCGCCGCCATGGGCGAGGGCATCCCAGATCATCCCTTCCCGGAGGCCCACCGGGAGGTGCTGCACCGGGGGGTTGCCCAGCCAATCCAGGAGGGCGGCCGCCCAGGCGGCGCCGACATGGAGCACTTCCGCCCGTTTTGGGGGGACGCCAAGGCGGAGCCGGCCCGCCGCGTCCGTGGACCAGAGCTTCTTCTTGAATCGTCGCAGCTGTGCGGCATCGAAGCGCACGGTGCCCGAGGATCCCGAGGCCAGATCCTCCAGCGTGCCGCTGGTTCCGAGGATGAGGATGGGCGCGGGGAGGCCGGCGGGCAGGCCCTTCCCCGCCTTCTTGAGCACCTTCCGCGTGAACCGGCGAAGGCGTTTAAGGTCGGCCAGCGTGGGCGGATTCTCCGTGGGGCAGGCCTCCGCCAGGCGCTGGAGGCCGAAGGGGATGGACGTGGAGGCCAGCGCCCGGCCGCCCTCCACCCAGGTGAGTTCGGTGCTCCCACCGCCGATGTCCACGAGGGTGGCGGGGCCCTCCGGGAAGGGGATCGCATGGCTCACGGCCAGGTGGATGAGGCGCGCCTCCTCCTCGCCGCTGATGATGCGGATAGGGATGCCCAGGCGGGCGGCCTCCCGCAGGAAGTCGGGGGCATTGCGGGCATCCCGCAGGGCCGCGGTGCCGCAGGCCATCACGGTGTCGCAGTGGAAGCCCTCGATGACCTGGGCCATGAGGGCGAGGGCCTCCAGACCTTCCCGGAAGGCCTCCGGGTTGATCTCCCCGGTCTGGGCGTTCCCGCGCGCGAGGCGCACCATGGCCTTCTCCCGGGTGAGCACCCGCTGGTTGCCGACGGAGTCCACTTCCACCACCACCAGGTGGAGGGAATTGGAACCTACGTCAAGGGCGGCGATGCGCATACTTCACGGTAGATCGGAGGCCGGGGCCGGCTCCATGCATTTCCATCTGCTTTCCATGGAAGAAGCGCTTGCGGGGCTGCGCAGCTCCCCGGAGGGCTTGACCTCGGAGGAGGCCGGCCGGCGCCTGGCGGAATTCGGGCCAAACCGCGTGGCGCCGGTTCGGAGCAGGTCGCTGGCCTGGGAACTGGTGCGGCAGTTCGTCCACTTCTTCGCGCTCGTCCTATGGGTGGCGGCGGGCCTCTGCTTTCTGGCGGAGTGGCGGGATCCCGGCGGGGGCATGGCCAAGCTGGGGGTGGCCATCCTCGTGGTGATCCTCGTGAACGGGCTCTTCGCCTTCTGGCAGGAGGCCAAGGCGGAAGAGGCGGTGCGGGGCCTGGAGGCCCTGCTGCCGATGGAGGTCCTCGTCACCCGGAACGGCCGCCTGGTTCAGCTGGGGGCGGAAGCCCTCGTGCCCGGGGACGTGGTGGTGCTGGAGGATGGCGACCTGGTGCCAGCGGATGTGCGCCTGCTGGAAGGCTTCGGCCTGATGGTCAACGCGGCGGTGCTCACGGGCGAATCCGTGCCTTTGCCCCGGGACCTCCGGGCCGAGACCGAAACCAATCCGCTTCGGGCGCGCAACGTGCTCCTGGCGGGCACTTCCATCGTCTCGGGGCAAGGGAAGGGCCTCGTGTACGCCACGGGCATGCGGACGGAGTTCGGTCGGATCGCGGGGTTGACGCAGGTGGTCGAAGGAAGGACCGGCGGTCTGCAGCGCGAGATCGCGCGGGTGAGCCGCACCATCGCCCTGCTGGCCCTGGCCATCGGAGGGACCTTCTTCCTGCTGGGGCGCACGCTCGGCCTCACCTTCTGGCAGAACCTCGTGTTCGCCGTGGGCATCATCGTGGCCAACGTCCCGGAGGGCCTGTTGCCCACGGTGACCTTGGCCCTGGCCATGGCCAGCCAGCGGATGGCCAGCCGGAACGCCCTCGTCCGCAACCTGCCCACCGTGGAGACCCTGGGCGCGGCCACGGTGATCTGCACGGACAAGACGGGCACCCTCACTCAAAACCGCATGGTCGTGCGCCGGATCTACGCGGATGGGCGACTCACGGAAGTGGAAGGTACGGCCATCCCAACGGCGGGCCCGGCCCGCCTATTCGAGGGCGCCCGGAGGTGCCAGACCCTGAAGGGTGGACCTGGCGCCTGGCACGGCGACCCCATGGAAGTGGCCCTGTTGGAGTTGGGGGGATCCGCGCAGGGAGCGGCTGAATCCTGGGTGCGGGTGGATGAGGTGCCTTTCGATTCCGATCGGCGGAGATTGAGCGTGCTGCTTCGGGCTCCGGAGGGGCTGTTGCTCCACAGCAAGGGTGCCCTGGAAGCCCTGCTGCCGCTCTGCACGCGGGTGGAGGAGACGGGAAGGGTGCGCCCCCTTTCCGAGGCGGATCGGCATCGGTACCTGGAGATGCAGGGCGGGATGGCCACCCAGGGCTTGCGGGTGCTGGCCTTCGCCTGGCGCTCCGTGGAGGAGGGTACGGCCCGGGAGGAACTGGAGCGGGATCTGGTGCTCACGGGTTTGGTGGGCCTGGAGGACCCCCCCCGGCCGGAGGTGCCGGCGGCCCTCGCCACCTGCCGCGCGGCGGGCATCCGCGTCTTCATGGTCACGGGGGATCATCCCCTCACGGCCCTCGCGGTGGCCCGCCAGATCGGCCTGGTGAGCAAGGAGGACGCCCGGGTGATCACGGGAGAGGAGCTGCGTCGCCTTCCGGACGTTCAGCTGCAGCTGTTGCTGGATGGGCAGGAGCTCGTCTTTGCAAGGCTCGACGCGGATCAGAAACACCAGATCGTGAAGGTGCTTCAGCGGAAGGGGGAAGTGGTGGCCGTCACCGGGGACGGCGTGAATGATGCACCGGCCCTGAAGGCGGCGGATATCGGGGTGGCCATGGGGCGTTCCGGCACGGAGGTGGCCCGCCAGGCGGCGGACCTCGTGCTGGCGGACGACAACTTCGCCAGCATCGTGGCCGCGGTGGAGGAAGGCCGGGCCATCTACACCAACATCCGCCGCTTCCTCACCTACCACATGACGTCCAATTGCGGCGAGTTGATGCCCTACCTGGCCTTCGTGCTCTTCCGCATCCCGCTGCCCCTCACCATCCTCCAGATCCTCGCCATCGACCTGGGCACGGATATGGTGCCCGCCCTGGCCCTGGGCGCCGAGCGGCCGGGCCCGGAAGTCATGTCCCAACCTCCGAGACCTCGGAACGAACGGCTGCTCAACGGGCAAGGCTTGGCCCGCTCCTACGGCGTGCTGGGCCTCGTGGAAGGGGCCGCGGGCCTCGCCGCCTTCGCCACGGTGCTCAAGTTGGGCGGATGGCAGTGGGGGCAGGTCCTGATCGCTTCCGACCCCCTCTACCTCCGCGCCACCACCGCCTGTCTCAGCGGCATCATCGTGATGCAGATGGTGGCCGTCTTCCTATGCCGGCATGAATCCCGCTCGGTCTTCCTCCCGGGCGGCGGCTGGAATCGGCTGCTGCTCGTGGGCGTGGGATTGGAGCTGGTCGTCCTGCTGGCCCTCAACCACGCCCCCTTCGTCCAGCGGGCCCTGGGCACGGCGGCGATCCCCGGGGCCGCCTGGGTGGTGCTCATCCCCTTCGTCGTGCTGATGGTCGCGTTGGAGGAGGGGCGGAAGGCCTGGGCGCGACGCGAATGAAGCGCCAGGCCCAAGGGGCCGAACGCCATGAGGCGAGAGCTGAACATGCCGCAGGAAAAAAATAAAAAAGGGTTAGCCGCAAAAACACAAAACTTACAAAAGAAACTTCGGTGGCTGCGGCCAGGTTCGCGGCTCTAAAGGTCTTTGTTTTTGTGCCTTTTGTGTCCTTTGTGGCTAGTTCAATTTTTTAGGTGCGGCCTGCTTTTCTGAGTGCAAATGCCCTATGTGACCGGCCTTCCCTTGTCAATGCGCGTGGCGCCTTGGCGCTGAACCCATGATTCGGATTGTCCCGAAGCACCCATCGCCCAGGACGGCCCGTCAAAAAGCCCCGGGTTTCCCCGGGGCTCATCCTGGTGCGCGATCGATCTACTTCTTCAGCTGCTGCCAGAGGAAGGTGTAGGCCAGGGCCTGCATCTGCGCGGCCTGCTGGTTGTTGGCGGCGCCGCCGTGGCCGCCTTCGATGTTCTCGTAGGAACGGACATTGGCTCCGAGTTCCTGCATGCGGGCCATCATCTTGCGGGCGTGGCCGGGGTGCACCCGGTCGTCGCGGGTGGAGGTGGTGAAGAGGGTCGGGGGGTACTTCACGCCCTTCTTGAGGTTCTGGTAGGGGGAGAAGGTGCGGATGTAGTTCCACTGCTCAGGCACGTCGGGGTTGCCGTACTCGGCCATCCAGGAGGCGCCGGCGAGGAGGTGGTTGTAGCGCTTCATGTCGAGCAGGGGCACCTGGCAGACGATGGCGCCGAAGTGCTTGGGGTAGAGGGTGATCATGTTGCCCATGAGCAGGCCGCCGTTGCTGCCGCCCTGGGCGCCCAGGTGTTTCACGGAGGTGACCTTGCGGCGCACGAGGTCCTCGGCCACGGCGGAGAAGTCCTCGTAGGCGCGGTGCCGCTTGTCCTTCAGCGCCGCCTGGTGCCACTTGGGGCCGTACTCGCCACCGCCGCGGATGTTGGCCACGACGTAGACGCCGCCCTTCGTCGTCCAGGCGAGGCCCGCAACGGGGCTGTAGCTGGGGGTGAGGGAGATCTCGAAGCCGCCGTAGCCGTAGAGCAGGGTGGGGTTCGTGCCGTCCAGCTTCAGGCCCTTGGGGGCGACCTGGAAGTAGGGCACCTTCGTGCCGTCCTTGGAGGTGGCGAAGTGCTGGCTCACTTCGAGGCCGCTGGCATCGAAGAAGGCGGGCATGGCCTTCAGCTGCTCCGGGGTCCCCTTGCCCACGGTGCCCAGGTGGAGGCTCGCGGGGGTGAGGTAGCCGCTGACGGTCATGAAGTAGTCGTCGGATTCCCTTGCGTCGACGGCCGAGGCCGAGGCGGTGGCGAATTGGGGCGCGCCCTGGAGGGGGTTGGTGGTCCAGCCATCCGGGCCGGGGGTGGCCACGGCGAGGCTGCTCTTCACATCCTCCAGGAGGTTGAGGATCAGGTGGTGCTTCGTGGCGGTGAAGCTGGCGAGGGTGCGGTGCGCCGTGGGCTCGAACACGAGGGTGAGTTCGCGCTTGCCGGCCAGGTAGTCGTCGAATTTCGCGGCCACCAGGGAGCCGGCGGCATAGGTCTTCGCGCCCACGGTCCAGGCGGTGCGGGGTTGCACGAGGAGCCACTCCCGGTGGACATCGGAGTTGGCGTCATTGGGAACGTCGATCTTCTGCAAGGTGCCGTCGGCCTTCCGGAAGAAGGTCTCCTCGTTGTAGAAGGCGAGGGTGCGGCGGACGAAGTGGCGCTCGAAACCCTCGGTGTCATCGAAGGAGGCGCCGATGGACATGTCGGTGTCGCGGCCCTCATACACGATCTCGGCGGAGGTGAGGGGGGTGCCGCGCTTCCAGCGCTTGACCACCCGGGGGTAGCCGGAGGTGGTCATGGAGCCGGGGCCGAAGTCCGTGGCGACATAGAGGGTGTCCTTGTCGATCCAGGAGGCGCCGCCCTTGGCCTCGGGCAGGGTGAAGCCATCCTTCACGAAGGTCCGGGTCTCCAGATCGAATTCGCGGGTGACGGTGGCATCGGCTCCGCCCCGGGAGAGGGCGATGAGGGCGTACCGATGCCCGCCGGCCTTGAGGAAGGTGGCGCCCTTCCACACCCAGCTCTCGTGCTCGGCGGCGGCGAGGGCATCCAGATCGAGGATCACGTCCCACTTGGGTTCGGCCTTGCGGTATTCCTCCAGGCTGGTGCGGCGCCAGAGGCCCTTGGGGTTCTTCCCGTCCTTCCAGAGGTTGTAGTAATAGGCGCCCTGCTTGGACACGAAGGGGATCCGGGCGGTGGAATCGAGCACCTTCAGGATGTCGCCCTTCAGGGCCTCGAAGGCGGGGGCGGCGCTGAGTTCCTTGAGGGCGTCCGCATTGCGGGCCTTCACCCAGTCGAGGGCCTTCGCATCCGTGACGCCCTCCAGCCAGAGGTAGGGATCCTCGGCGGGGGCGGCGGGTTTCGCCTGCTGGGCGGCGAGGCCGCAGGTGAGGGCCCAGCCTAGGGCGAGTGGGGTCCAAATGCGTTTCATGGATGCTCCGGGGGATCGGTTGTTGAAGGGGGATCGCTACCAGATTCGGATGCGGTCGGCGGGGGCCAGGTAGTACGTTTCGCCCGGTTTCACACCGAAGGTGGCGTACCAGCTATCGAGGTTGCGGACCGTGAGGGGGCGGTACTCGCTGGGGGCGTGCCCATCGGTGAGGATGAGCTGACGCTGGAGGCCATCCCTCGTTTTGCTGCGCCAGATCTGGGCGTAGCTGATGAAAAACTGCTGATCACCCGTGAGCCCCTGCACCGTGGGTGCGGGCTTGCCGCGGAGGGAGAGGCGGTAGGCGTCGAAGGCGGTCGCGAGGCCGGCCACATCGGCGATGTTCTCGCCCAGCGTCAGCTTTCCGTTGATGGCGAGATCCGGGAAGGGCTTGTACGCGCTGACCTGGGCGGCCAGCAGGTCGGCGGCGGCCTGGAAGTGGCTCAGGTCGGCGGGGGTCCACCAGTTCTGGAGCTTGCCGGAGGCATCGAAGAGGGCGCCGGTGTCATCGAAGCTGTGGCTGATCTCATGCCCGATCACGCTGCCGATGGCGCCGTAGTTCATGGCCGCGGGCCGCTTGGGATCGAAGAACGGCGGTTGCAGGATGGCCGCGGGGAAGTTCATGGCGTTCAGGGCGGGTAGATTCACGGCGTTGATGGTCTGCGGGGTCATCACCCACTCGCTCCGGTCCACCTTCCGGCCCAGTTTCCGGAGGCTCAATTCCAGCTGGAAGCGCTCGGCCCTTTCCTGGTTTCCGCAGGGATCTCCCGCCACGACCTGGAGGGCGCCGTAATCCTGCCAACGGTCGGGGTAGCCGATGGAGACCTTCAGCACCGCCAGCTTGGCCTTGGCTTTGGCCTTCGTCTCCGGGGTCATCCAGGCCAGCCCCTCGATGCGTCGCCCGAAGGCGGCGATGATGTCGGCCACCATGCGCTGGGCTTCGGCCTTGGCGGAGGCGGGAAAGTGGCGGGCCACGTAGGCCTTGCCGATGATCTCGCCCAGGGCCCCGTTGGTGGC
Organism: Acidobacteriota bacterium; assembly: GCA_016192145.1. Taxonomy (GTDB): domain Bacteria; phylum Acidobacteriota; class Holophagae; order Holophagales; family Holophagaceae; genus JAFDVN01. The sequence goes on from JACPUT010000018.1 coordinate 419,557, forward strand.
GGCCACGGCGCGCTTCCAGCGGTCCCGCTGCTTCGGCACGCCGCTCAGTTCACGGCCGAAGAAGGCGAAGGACTGATCGGCGATGGCCCTGGGGAGCACCGCGGCCTTGGCCTGGAGGGCGTGGAAGCGGAGGTAGTCCTTCCAGGTCTCCAGGGGAACCTCGGAGACGAGGGCCGCGAGCCCGGTGAAGGCGCTGGGCTGCCACACCACGAAATCCTGGGCCTGGCCCAGGCCGGTGGCACCGAAGTAGGCCTCCCAATCCAGGCCTGGGGCCTTGGCCGCGAAGTCGGCGCGGCGCCAGGGATTATTGCCTTTCTGCACGTCTCCGGATTCCTCCCGGCTCCAGTGCGCCTGGGCCATCCGGGTTTCCAGGGCCACGATGGCGGCGGCGCGGGTCTCGGCATCGGCCTCCGCGACGCCCCCAAGTCGCAGCATGGCGGTGACGTGGGCCAGGAACTGGGTGCGGATCCTGGCCATGCCCTCGGAGGCGTCCAGGTAATAGCTCCGCTCCGGCAGGGAGAGGCCCCCCTGGAGGAGGAAGGGCACGTAGCGGGTGGGATCGTTGAGGTCCTGGGCCACCCAGAGTCCGAAGAGGTTCGAGGTGGTGTAGTTGGTGTTGTTGAGCACGTCCACATCGGCCCTGAGGCCGGCCCCGAGGTGGCGGGAGAGGGCGGTCCGGTCGGCGATCGCGGCGATGGCCCCGAAGGCGGCTTGGAGGGGACGCAGGCCCGCGGCCTCGATGGCGGCCTCATCCATGAAAGACGCGTAGAAATCGCCGATCTTCCGCTGGTCCGATCCGGCGGGGGCCTTCGCGGCGGCGGCCTCCTGGATGATGGCCACGGTCTGGCGATCCGTGAGGTCGAAGAGGGTGGACCAGATGCCCACGGAAGCCTTGTCGGCGGGGATCTCCGTCTGCTTCATCCAGGTGCCGTTGGCGAACGCGTAGAAGTTGTCACCGGGCTTCACGCTGCGGTCCATGCCCGCGAGATCGAGGCCATGGCCCATGGGGGCAGTGGCTGCGGCTGCGGCCTTCCGGGGCGCCTGGGCGAGGCCCGAGATGGAGATGAGGGCCAGGAGGACGGGGGAGAGGCGATGGCGCATGGGGATCCCAGGGAACCCCTCAGGGTGAAGCAGAAGCCGCCAGCACGGAAGGCATCGTCTTCCCCTTCCGTGGTCAACGGCGCCCCGGGCGGGGTGAATGCCTACCCCAGGTGCCGCGGAGCTGCGCCCACCTGTTCCTTGAGCGCGGCCTTCTTACGTTCCACGATGCCGGCGGCGATCTGACGCACCTTGAGGCCCAGCCACTTGGCCGTGGGGCTGCCGGGGCGATAGTCGGCGGGGCCGTAGTGGTGCACGCGGCCATCCTCCCGCAGGCGCTCCACCTGCTCCAGGCTGGCGTCGTGGGCATCGTCATACACGGCGTAGGCCGTGCCGCCGTTCTGCTTGAGCACGCTGAAGGCGGGCACGTCGCTCGGGCCATCGGCGATGTAGATCATCTGCTCGAAGGGCACGCGGCGGAAATCCCGGGGCAGGGTGGCGTTCACCTCGATGGTGGGATCCACGTTGGAGCCCTTGTTGATCTCGAAGATGGCGCGGGTCTTGGACGTGTTGTCGTAGGCCACGGCGATCTGGCTGATGCCGTGCACGTGCAGGAGCGCATTGGCCGCGTGGGCGGGGGCGGAAGTGGGGGCGATCCTGGGGTCGAACCCGGGCTGGGGCGGCGTCTCGATGAACTCGCTGGCCCAGATGCCATCGACGAAGGGACGGATGGCGCTGCCTTCGATCATCTCCCGCAGTCCCGTGGACACGATGTAGTGCTCCAGCTTCAGCTCGAAGCGGTCGGCCTCGGGAACCTTGTCCAGTTCCTCCTTCAGCAAGCGGAAGAAATCCGGGAGGCCCTCGTGGAAGACGATGTCCTTGCCCAGTTCCCGCAGCTTGCCGTTGGTGAGGCCGCCCATGCGGCCCGCGTTGACGTAGGTGAGCAGGTGGTTGAGGTAGCAGGTGTCGGGATGGACGTTCACGCCGATGCGCTTGAAGAAGCCGGGCAGGGCGTTGACCTCCCGCCAGAAGGCGCCGCCATCCACGCTGTAGGCCTCGAAGATCGGATCCTGCATGTAGCCGGGGATGACGGTCTTGTCGAAGTCCCAGATGAGGGCGATGACGTTCTGGGGATGGGCGGTGGACATGGGCCGGGGTCCTTGCGGAGATGAGTTCAGCCTAGCGGAAGCCGGGACTGGAAAAGATGAAAGAAAACCGGTGATGAACAGTGATGAACGGTGATGGGAATGCGTTGCTTTTTTCACTGTTCATCACCGGTTTTGCTTTTGTTCTTCTCGCCATCCTCGGCCTACTTCAACCCCAGGCTGCGGCCCGCAACCCATGCGATCACCCTCCTCGGCACGAAGCGCTGGACCTGAACCAGGAACCGATGGCGCATTCCGGGTATGACGAGTGCCCGGCCCTGCTCCAGCCCCCGCAGGCCCGCCTCCACCACGGCCTCGGGATCCAGCAGGCCCCTGGCCAGGGCCGGGATCCGCTTGCGCGGGATGTTGGCGGCCTGGAAGAACTCCGTGGCCGTGGCGCCGGGGCAGAGGGTGGTGACGGTGATGTCGTCCTTCCGCAGTTCCTGGCCCAGGGCCTGGGCCCAGCTGAGGATGAAGGCCTTGGTGGCGCCGTAGGTGGCGAAGTTGGGGCAGGGCTGGAAGGCGGCGGTGGAGGCCACGAAGAGGATGCCGCCCTGGCGCCGGCGCTTCAGGAGCGGCAAGAGGCCATGCACCACCTCCACCACCGCCTCGATATTGAGGGTGAGCATCTCCTGGTGGGCCCGGAGACTGAGGGTGGCCACGCGCCCCACGGGGCCCCAGCCCGCGTTGGGGATGAGCACGTCCACCGTGCCCACCCGCGTCACCAGCTCGGCCCGGGCCTGGGGGATCAGCAGATCGCAGGCGATCACCTCGGGGTGGATGCCCGTCCGCGCATGGATGGCCTGCGCGACTTCGGCCAGGCGCGTCTGCCGCCGCGCGACGAGGATCGGGATCGCCCCCCTCCGCGCCACCGCGTGGGCGAACTGCTCCCCGAGGCCGGAACTGGCCCCCGTGATGAGCACCCGCGCGCCCTGCCACTGGATCATGTCCCCAAGCTACCAGATGGCCTCGGCTCAGGGCGCCGCCCGCCGCGTGAGCAGGCCCGTGCGCCACCGGAGCCCCAGGGCGACCATGGCGGAATCCAGGCCACCGTGGAGGGCCCGGGTGCGGCCCACGCGGAGGGAGAGGTCCAATTCGTCCCCCAGGGGCTGGTTCAATCCAAGCACCGGCTGGATCAGGGCGCCGCCCCGGGTGTCGACGCCGCCGCCGCCGCCCGCGCCCAGGCTGAGTTCCGCGAAGCAGGTGGTGCCGAGGGCACCCAGGGCCCTTGATTCCAAGCCGACCCCGGCGAGGCCCTCCGCGTAGCCGCCGGCTTGGCCACTGGTGCCGAAGGCCGCCTCGCCCACGAGGTAGACGTGGGCCGCCAGGGGCAGGGCGATGCGGAGGCTCGCCAGGTTCACGGGGCCCTGCTTGGGGCTTGAGGCACGCGCGGGGTCGGTGAGTTCGGCGACGCCGAGTTCCATGCGCCACGGCTGATCGCTGAAGAGGTCAGTCGAAAGGGACGGGCGACCCCCCTCCATGGCCACGCCGAAGCGGCGCCCCAGGCCCACCTGCACGACATCGGCCCGGTAGGTGCCACCGGGTGCGATGAACCGCCCACCCTCCAAGGAGAGCACCGTGGATTCGCCCAGGCGGGCTGAGAGACCGAGCGCGGCTTTCCAGGCCATGCCGCCGCCCACGTCGAGGCGTCCCCCTCCGGCGGGGCCGCCGGCGAGTCGGGCATGCAGTCGCCAGCGATCCGATCCCTCGAGCCGCCAGCGCCAGCCCAGCCCTACCAGTCCTTCCATGTAGCCATCGGCCCCGCCGCCATGGGCGCCGGCCAGCTCGAGGCTGCTGAAGACGTGATCGCCCAGGGCGAGGGTGGAGTGAAGCCCCACCAGATCCACCCCCCGCTCGGGTTGTCCATCGGTGCGAAGGCCGCGATCGGGCCGGTAGTGGGCGTAGGTGAAGGCCATCTCCAGTTCCCGCCAGCTCAGGCCCTCCATGGAAAAGGGACCGGAGGATGGGGCCCGTTTCATTTCGAAGGATCTACCGACGGAGAGCCGCCACTGGGAGCTATCGATATCGCCATTGGGGAAGCGGATCCGCGCATAGGCGGCACCGAGGCGCCATGCCTCCACCCGCCAGTCGAGGCCCGCGTGACCCTCCAGCATCCAGCCCCCGCCCACGGCTGCGCGTCCCGCGCCGCCACCACCGCAATAGACCCCCAGGTCGAGGTTGAGGTGATCGGTGAGGGCCGGGCGCCAGGCGCCGCTGGCCCCCACCGTGATGAACCCGCCTCGGGTGCCGGTCAGGGCGCCATAGCCGCCCAGCCCCCAGGCGAAGCCGTGCTTGTGTTCCCGGAGGAACTCCAGGCCCATGAGACCCATGCGCTCGCCCGGTATGGGCATGCGGAGGGTCTGCCAACTGAGGCGGGCTTCCATGGGCAGCCGGTGCGGTTCGGGCGTCTGGGCGGCCAGGGCGGGAGCCAGCAGGAGGGCGACGATGGTTCTCATGGGATGGCCCAGCATAGCCCAGGGCGCCGGTGCGATAGTAGAGGCGTGGAACGCACCTACTTCGACGCCAACGCCTCCGCTCCGCCCGTTCCAGAGGCGGTGGAGGCCGTGCGCCGGGCCATGGACGAAGACTGGGCGAATCCCACGAGCACGCATCGGGAGGGTCAGCGGGCCCGGCATCGGCTGGAGGAGGCGCGGCGTTCCATCGCGGAAGGGCTCGGGGTCGCCCCTGCGGAACTGATCTTCTGCAGCGGCGCCACGGAGGCGCTGCACCTGCTGATCCGGGGGTTGCGTCCCGCCCTCGGGGATCGGCCCGCGGCCGTGTTCCCGGGCGAACACAGCGCCTGCCTGAATCCCCTGAACGATTGGTCCGCGGTCAGCTGGCGCCGCCAACCCCCGGAGGGCTGCGCCACGGTCATCCAGATGGCCGCCAGCAACGAGACGGGCATCCGCTATCCCATGCCGCAGATCGACGGGGCCCTGCGCCTCCGGGATTGCGCCCAGGCCTGGGGCAAGGTGCCGCTGGATCTGGAGTCTTGCGACGCCGCCGTGTTCAGCGGCCACAAGATGGGCGGCCCCCGGGGAGTGGGCCTCCTTTGGATGCGGCCTGGCCTGCCCTGGGAGAGTCCCATGGAAGGGCCCCAGGAGCGGCGGCGCCGGGGCGGCACGGAAGACCTGCCCGCCATCCTGGGCCTCGCGGCGGCGGCCCGTCGGATTCCCGAACGCCTCGCGGCGAACGTGGCCCTGGCTCCCCTGCGGGATGCCTTCGAAGCCGAGGTGCTCAGCTGGGATCCCGGGTTTGAAGGGATCGGGCGTGGCCAGGATCGCCTGCCCAACACGTCGGCCCTGCTGTTGCGCGGACATAGCGGCGAAGCCGTCCAGATGGCCCTGGACATGGCGGGCTTCGCCGTGAGCACCGGCAGTGCCTGCCACAGCGGCTCCGTGAAGCCAAGCCACGCCATCCTCAGCCTTGGTTACTCCGAGCCCGAAGCGCGCAGCGTGGTGCGGATTTCCATGCTCCCTGGCACCACGGAAGGCCAAGTGGCGCGGCTGGTGGCGGCCCTGAGGACCATCCTTCGGCGGTAGTCTTGAAGGATGGACGCATCCCGCTGGCCCTACCCCCTCCTTCGCCTGAAGCCCGGAAAGGAAAAGCTCCTCTCCAAGCGCCATCCCTGGATCTACAGCGGAGCCGTAGCCGCTCCCGCGGAATCGCCCCTGGTGCGCATCGCCGATGACTCCGGAAACGTGGTGGGGGTGGGCTCCGCTTCGGCCACCAATCCCCTGGCCGCCCGGGTTTTCCGGTTCGAGGATGCGCCCCTGGATGAAGCCTTCTTCGCGCACCGCTTCGAGATGGCCCTGCAGCTTCGCAAGGATCTGGGGCACACGGATCCCAAGGAGGGCGTGCGCTGGGTCTTCGGGGAGGGCGACCTGCTTCCGGGCCTCGTGGTGGACCGCTACGCTCATGCCCTGGTGATCCAGGTGGGCACGGCCGGGCTCGAGGCCCTGCGCCATGTCTGGGGTCCCGTGCTGGAGGCCATTGGCCGCCGCGAGGGCTGCACGGTGTTCGTGGAACGCAGTCAGAGCGGCCGCAAGGAAGAGGGGCTCGCCCCCGTGAACCGCATCCTGAAGGGCAGCCTCGGCGGCCCCATCACCATCCATGAAGGCCCCGCCCGCCTCACCGTGGACCTCCTCAAGGGCCAAAAGACGGGCTTCTTCCTCGATCAGCGGGCCCACCGCCTGCAGATGGGCGCCCTGGCCAATGGCAAGCGCGTGCTCAACGCCTTTGGCTACACGGGGGGCTTCAGCATCCACGCGGGGCTCGGCGGCGCCGTGGAAGTGGCCACCCTGGACACGAGCGCCGGGGCCCTGGATCAGGCGGAGGCGGATTGGAAGGCCAATGGCCTCGACCTCGCGGTCCACACCCGCATGGAAGGTGATGCCTTCGACTTGATGCGCCAGCTGGATGCGGAATCCTGGGACCGGGTCATCGTGGATCCTCCGGCCTTCGCCAAGCAGCGCAAGGACGTGGACAACGCCTTCAAGGCCTACAAGGACGTCTTCCGCCTCGGCGCCCGCGCCACGGCCCCTGGCGGAATGCTCTGGTGCTACAGCTGCAGCCAGCACCTGGATCGAACGCGCTTCCAGGAAGCCGTGTGGACGGCCCTCCTGGAAGCCGGCCGCGATGCCCAGGTCCTCGCCCACCTGGGCCAGCCCGCGGATCATCCTTACGCCCTGAACCACCCCGAGGGCTTCTACCTCAAGGGGTTGTGGCTGAGGGTGCTGTAGCGGGAATGGTGGGGCGCAGGCGGAAGGCCTGGGGGCTTCCGTAGGTGAGGCGTCGCCAGAGCCATTCCGCGGGGCCCATGCGGAAGCGGGCCAGCCACAGGCGGCTGCTCCAAACCTGCAAGGCGAAAAGGGCCATGCCCCCCATCAGGTAGTGGCTGATCGGCACCTTCCCGTAAAGGCCCAGGCCGTGGCCGTTGAAGATCCAGGTGCAAATGAGGGACTGCAGGAGGTACTGCGTCAGGGCCATCCGCCCTAGGGGGGCGAAGGTTCCGAGGGCTTTGCGGGCCACGGGGTGCTGGAGCAGCAGCAGGATTCCCGCGGCGTACCCCAGGGTGAGCCCCGGCTTCGCGAAGAAGTAGGTGGCGCGGACCAGGATGCGCAAGGGGCGGAAGGAAAAGGAGGCGGAGTAGGACCAGACGAGTTCCTGGGGGAACAGGTTCGCCGCGAGGCCCAGGAGACCGAAGACCAGCGCCATGCGCCGCAGGGTGGCCCCGTGCCGCTCGGGTTCGGAGAAGAACCCCTTCTTCCAGAAGTAGGCGCCGAGCACGAAGAAGGGCAGGAGGATCGGCAGGCGGTTGGCAAGGCGCACCGGGCCCAGGACGTGCACCATCTCCCACGCGCGGTACTTCAGTGTGGCGAGCCAGGAGGCGGCGCCGTAGTGTTCGGCGCTCAGGGCGTTGAAGCGGGCGGCCTGTTCGAGCAGGTCGGTGGCGGCGCCGATGCGCCCGGCGAAGGGCAGAATGAGGAGCCCCGCCGCGGCCCAGAGGAGGGGGAGGGTCCATAGGATGCGGCGGGCGCTCACGTGGAGGACCGGCAACATGAGGAGGCTGATGAGGGCGTAGTCCAGGAGGATGTCGCCGTCCCAGAGGAGGAAGCTGTGGGCGAGGCCCAGGAGGGCGAGGGTCCCCACGCGGCGGAGGGAGAAGGGGAGGTGCCGCTCGCCTCGCCGTGTCAGGGCCTCGGCCTGGATCGTGAGGCCGGCCCCGAAGAGCATGGCGAGGAGGGCCGCGGACTTGGATTCCAACAGGGCGCCTGTAAGGGCTTGGAGGACTTTGCCCCCCCAGCCCATGGGGTAGGGGAGGTGGGCGTCGATGGCCCATTCGGAGCCGCTGAACATGCTGAGGTTCACCAGCAGGACGCCCAGCAGGGCGAGGCCCCGGAGCACGTCCAGTTGCAGGAGCCGGGCCTCGGGGGCCACGGGTTTCAAGGATGGGGAGGTCGGGGGCATGGGCGTCCTTGGGTGGCAGGGGTTCCCCGGAGGTCGAGCGGACCCGGGTGATGATGTCGCCGTCGAGGAGGAGCAAGAGGGGCGCCGTGAAGGCCTCCCCCACGGTTTCGATCCACCCGTTCTACTCGTCATTCCCGAGGCGGTTTAGGGGAGGCTGCTTCCAGACCGGCCATTTCTTCGGGGTCCCTTGAAGGAAGGTCGCCACGTCCTTCAGGCCTCAAGTGGCCCCGGGGCGCCACCGATGCAGGCGCATGGAGGAGTTCATGAAGATCCTGGTGGTGGATGATGTTCCCTATGTCCGCGAGTTCCTGGTGGCGGCCCTGAAAGCCAAGGGGCATCAGCCCTTCGCGTTCGGGGACGCCAAATCCGCGTGGGACTGGTTCAATGCGAACCCCTGCCCCCTGGCGATCCTGGACTGGGAGATGCCGGGCGGCATGGATGGCCTGGGGCTCTGCCGCTGGATCCGCGAGAGCCACCCTAAGACCTATGTGCTCATGCTCACCGGACACGACACCGTGAATGAGCGGGTGGAGGCCACCAAGGCCGGGGCCCACAACCTCGTGGGCAAGCCCCCCAGCCTGCAGGATCTCAACGAGACTTTGCAGCTGGCGGAATGGCGGTCCACGCAGCCCTGAGGCCTACCCGAGCTTCTCAACCTCGGCATCCTGGCCCTTGGCGCTCAGGGCGCCGAGCCGGGGGTCCAGCAGGTGGGTGGGGTGCACGTTCTTCATGGCCGCCAGCATGGAGGCCTTGATGGCCGGGATGTTGGGCTGGAGCTGTTCGATCAGGGCCTTGGCCTGCTTGCGGCGGCTCTCTTGGATGGAGCAGGCGCAGAGCGGACACCCGCAGGGCACGATGGGGTAGCCCTTGAGCCAGGTGTAGCGCTGGAGATCCCCTTCCTCGCAGGTGCCCAAGGGGCGGATCACGGTGTTCGCTCCGTCATCGCTCGTGAGGCGGAGCGGCATCGAGCCCAATCGGCCTTCGAAGAACAGGTTTAGAAGGAGGGTCTCCAGCAGATCGTCTACGTGGTGGCCCAGGGCGATCTTCGTGTACCCGTTCGCCTTGGCGTGGGTGTAGAGCACGCCGCGGCGCAGGCGGGAGCAGATGATGCAGGGCAGGGCCTCGGGCCGCTCCCGGATCTTCTGATCGATGGGGGCGCCCAGGATCGTGTGGGGGATGCCCTTCCGTTCGCACACCTCGGCGATGCGGTCGGGGTCGAACTTGGGGAAGCCGGGATCCACGGTGATGCCATGCACCTCGAAGTCGATGGGGGCGCGCTTCCGGAGGGTCTCCAAGACTTCCAGCAGCGCCCATGAATCCTTGCCGCCGCTGAGGCCCACGAGGATCCGGTCGCCCTCTTCAATGAGGTTGTAGTCACGGATGGCTTCGCCCACCCGGCGCAGGATCCGCTTCTCCAGTTTGGGGAGGAGTTTGAGATCCGCCTCCGTCGGAGGGGTGGCCAGGGACGGCAGGGCGCAGAGGTTGCTCACCGCGGGTTCAGCCCATCAGGGCGGCGCAGCCCTTGACCTTGCCGTTGGCCATGCCCTCCTGCACGGCCTTCACGTACTCGGGGCAGGTGCAGTCGGGGCAGGTGTTCGCGTGGGTTTCGCTGCAGAGGTCGGCGATGGTGACCTTCTCCAGGAAGGTGGTGATGTGGTTGGTGAGCTGCTGCCAGAGCATGGCGGCCATCCGTTCGTCGCCCATGAGGATCTCGCGGGCCGACAGGGGATCCAGCTTGGCCTGCGCGTGGAAGGCGCCATCCGTCAGGCGGAGGATCTCGCCCACGCTGATCTGATCACAGGCTCGGGTGAGCACGTAGCCGCCCTTGGGGCCGCGAACGGAGGCCACGACGCCGGCCTTCTTGAGCTTGTTGAAGATCTGCTCGAGGAAGGGGAGGCTCAGGTTTTGGCGCTGGGCGATGAGATGGAGGGGCACAGGCTGGCCGTGGCTGTGGTGGGCCAGATCAAAGAGGGCCTGCATGCTGTAGCGGCCACGGGCGCTGATTTTCACCGGATGCCTCTGCTTCCCTTCAGTCCTCCAGATTAGGATTGTTGATCAGAACAGTCAATTATTCCTCCGGTGGGGCCGCCTTTGCCCCCTAAAGCCCTCGGTGAGACCTCCCAGGGCTCGCTGGAACCCACCCCCGGAGGCGGAGCCAAAGGTCAGGCCGGGGCAAGCCGCGCCGATAGGGATGGGGTGATGCGCCTTCCCTCCCTCCTGATCGCACTCGCCCTGGGTACGGGCCTCTTCGCGCAACCTGCACCCATCCGGGTGGTGGGAAGCGAGCTGGATGGGATCAATCCCCTGCTCATCTTCAACGAAGACCAGATCCCCCCCATCGATCTCGTGTTCGATCGCCTGGTCACCATGGATGCCCAGGGCACCTTCCTTCCAGAGATCCTGGAGCGCTGGGAGCTTTCCTCGGACCTTCGCCAGGCCACCCTGGTGGTTCGGCCGGGTCTCACATGGCAGGATGGCCACCCGCTCGATGCGGAGGACATCCTCTACACCTGGAACCTCATCCGATCGCCCCGGATGATCGAGGTCAGCGACAACTTCGGCCGTTGGATCCCTTCCATGGTCAAGGTGGGGCCCCTCACCCTGAAAGTGACCTCCGAGTTGCCGATGGCCACCCTACTGGCCGAGCTCTATAACTTCATCCCCGTTCCGAAGCACCTCTACCGGGCCGTGGTCGATCCCGCCAAACACGCTTTCAATTGGGCTCCCGTGGGCTCAGGGCCCTTCAAGGTCCTCCCGGGTGCGAATCCAAAAGAGGTGCGCCTGGTGCGATGGGAGGGCTATCGCGGCATTCACCCGGGGCAGGCTCCTGGATTCCTGTTCAAGGCCCTCGAGACGGGATTTGTTCCCGCGATGCTTGCCGGCGGGGGCGACTTCTTCACCTATACGGGGGATTGGCTGAGCAACTACCTGCTGCGAAAGGGGGCCGTGGGGCAGGGCAAGCTGGTCGCCTACAACACGGTCCAGGATGGCTTCAGCGCCTTGTGGATTAACTGCGATCCGAAGCGCAGCGTTCTCTCGGACGTCAGGATGCGGCAGGCGCTCGCGAATCTCGTTCCTTTCGAGGAATACGCCCGGCAGCGGGCGGTGCGGCCCATCCAGGTGGCGAACAGTGTTTGGCACCCCCTCTCGTGGGCCTTCGATCCCTCCCCGAAACCCCTTCCCAAACGCGGGCTCGCCCTGCAGTTGCTGGATCAGGGGGGATGGAAGCTGGGCCCAAAAGGCTGGCGGCAGAACGCTCAAGGCAAGGAGCTGATCCTCTCCCTGATCATGTCCGGGTCCCTCAACAGGAGCCCCCTCGTTCGCAAATGGGTGGAGTCCCTGCAGAGCGCGGGCATCCGCGTGGACCTTCAGGAAGTCAGCGGCAACCAGGCGCTCAAGGCCCAGGTCGAGGGGCGCGGGGATATCTGGCTCAGCGGCTGGGTGAACAATGGGCCCGATCCCAGCGGGGACCGCCTTCTGTACACCAGCGAAGGGATCCTGAGCCACACCAACTTCATGGGTTACCAGAACCCCGAGGTAGACCGGCTGTTCGAGGTGGGCCGACATGAGGTGGACCTGGACGCCCGCAAGGCGATCTACCACCGGATCAACCAGATCCTCTTCCGGGACCGCCCTCTCATCTTGCTGGAGTACAACCCCGCTTACGCCATCACCTCGAAGGAACTGAAAGGCGTGGCCTTCAGCTCCCGGGGGGTGCACTACGGTTTCATCCCCGGCATCCGGGGGTGGAGGCTGGAGCCGGGTTCCTGACAATCAGGGGCTCCCACGAAAACGGCCGCCCGGGAAGGCGGCCGTTTCCAAGGATGGCCCGAGCCAGCTAGATCTAGAGCCGCTCGACGCGGACTTCGACCTTCGAAGTGCCGCGGACTTCCTCCCGGCGGGGCCGCTCCTCATGTTCCTCGCGGCGGGGGCGGTCATGGCGGGGGCGGTCTTCGCGTTCCGGCCGGGCCTCGCGTTCAGGCCGGGGTTCGCGCTCGGGCCTGGGTTCGTGCCGAGGGGCCGCGACTGCGGGCTTGGCCAGTTCCTTCCCGGCCCAGGCGGAAGCCACCTGGCGCAGGCGGTCTACGAGGCGCTGGGGCTCCTGCACGGTGATGCCGTCGCCGAACTGCATGGCCCAGCGCGCGATGGCACGGAGGTCCGTGGCGGTGAAGGTGGCGAGGGCCTTGCCATCCTCCTGCTCCTTGAGCTGGAACTGGGGGAAGGCGGGGGGCGCCTGCTTCACGGCGAACACCCACTGCTTGTGCAGGAGGGCCTTCACGGGGATGGGTTCGCCGCCCAGCCAGCCGCCGATCTGGTTGCCGGGGGTGCCCTCCGCGTAGGGGCCCTGGGCGGCGCGGCCGACGCCTTCCACCTCGTTCACCTCGGCGAAGAGATCCAGGCGGTGGTGGCGTTCGGCGTTGTAGCGGCGATCCCATCCGAACACGAACCAGGCCTGGGAGAGGGCGTCGTAGGTGAGCTGGCGGGGTTCGAAGGTGCGGGGGGCGTTGGCGTCCTGATCCTTGAAGATCAGCTCCACGGGGCGGTTTTCGCGGATGGCGGCGAGCAGGGCGGGGAAGGGGAAGGCCAGCGGGTCCCCACTGGGGGCGGGGGCCTCGGTCTTCTTCACGCCGTCCTTCGGCCGATGGGCCTCCGCTTCCTGCTCCGGCCTGGCCTTGGCGGCCTTGGGCTTCGCCTCCACGGCGGGCTCGGGCGCGACGGGGACTTCAGCCAGGGGCTCTTTGGCGGCGGCCTTCCTGCTGGTCTTCTTAACGGCCTCGGCGGCGGTTTCCGCCTTCGGAGCCTTGGCGGCGGCCTTCTTAGCGGGTGCCTTCACAGCCTCCGCCTCGATCTTGGCCTTCACGGCCTTCTTGGGCTTGGCTTCTGAAGGAGCGGTCTTGGGGGTGCGCTTGATGGCCATGGGGGAACTCCAGCTTCATCTTCACCCAGCGGGCGTCAACCGTCCAACGTCAGGATGTGGCCCGTGGGTGCATCCGGTCGTAGAGCTCCTTCAGCCGGGCCCGGTGCACATGGGTGTAGATCTGCGTGGTGCTGATGTCCGCATGTCCGAGCATGGCCTGCACGGCCCGCAGGTCGGCCCCATGATCGAGCAGGTGGGTGGCGAAGGCGTGCCGCATGACATGGGGGCTGACGCGCTCCGAGGGCACGCCGGCCTTGATGGCGTAGGCCTTCACGAGCCGCCAGAGCTGCTGCCGGCTGAGGCCATCCCCGTGACGGCCCACGAAGAGCGCATCCGACCGGGGTTTGAAACCGGGCCGCACCGCCAGCCAGGCTCGCAGCCAGGAAGCCGCGGAATCCCCGAAGGGGATGAGCCGCTCCTTCCGCCCCTTGCCCATCACCTTCAGAAAGCCCTGGTCCAGGAACACGGAAAGCGCCGGCAACTCGGCCAGTTCGCTCACCCGAAGGCCGGATGCGTAGAGCAGCTCCAGCCAGGCGCGGTCGCGGATGCCCAAGGGAGTTCCGGTATCGGGCGCGGAGAGGATGGCTTCCACGCTGATCTCGCTGAGGGTCTTCGGCAACCGGCGGGGCGGGCGCGGAGCCTTGACGACGGCTTCCGGGCCCACCGCACCCTCGCCCTCCAGGCGGAGAAAGGCGAGGAGGGAGCGCAGGCTGCTGCCCATGCGGGCGAGGCTGCGGCTGGCCTTGCCCAGGGTCTGCTGATGGACGAGAAAGGCGTTGACGTCCTCCCGCCCGAGGTCGGAGGGAGGGCGATTCCGATCACAAGCCCACGCGGCAAGCTGATGGAGATCCGATAGATATCCTTCGGCCGTGCGGGGACTCAGGCCCCTCTCCACCACCAGATGGGTGCGGAGCTCCCGGAGGCTGGGGCCCCACCCCAGAGGCCAACCGTGTTCGGGCTCAAGGATTTCCTTCGGGCGGGGCATGGGGGCCTGGGAAGCAATAAATCTTACGATCGCGAAGGGCGCCGACCGAGGCAGGCCAGGCAGGCGAGGCTAAGCGTAGCGGGACTACGAGTGCCGAGCCTAACGCCGCATGGCGAGAGTCGCCGCCCTTCGCCCGGAGGGTAGGTGGCTCTCCGCGCCCCCAGCATCGTCGGCCATCTTGTCCCTAGGCACCACTAGGGCCTGCGACGCCCTTCTTGCTGGATGACGTGGATAGCCACCTACGATTGTAAGATTTATTGCTTCCCAGGCCCCTTGGGGATGGCCTCATATGGGATTCCTATTTTGCACACGGCCTGCCGCGTGGTAGGTTCTTCAGGTTCGCTTTCAAGGAGCCACCGATGTCTGACGTCCGCAAGAAGGTCATTGCGATCATTGCCGAACAGCTGGCCAAGCCCGAGGATTCCATCCAGGAGACCAGCCACTTCGTGGATGATCTCGGTGCCGACAGCCTCGACACCGTCGAGATCATCATGGCGATCGAGGAGGCTTTCGGTCTCGAGATCCCCGAAAGCGAGCAGGAGAAGATCCGCACCGTCGGCGATGCGATCTCCTACATCGAGAAGCACTCCAAGTAACCCTCCTGTAAATTGAAGCGCCGCGGCCTGGGTCGCGGCGCTTCGCGTTTAGGAACCTGCCTAACCCCTGGTAGGATGAAGGCTTCGAGGTGAAGTGATGTCCTCTTTGAACCGTCGTCGCGTCGTCATCACGGGCATGGGCACCGTGAACCCCTGCGGGCTTACCGTGGGCGAGACCTGGGACAACCTCCTCGCCGGCCGCAGTGGCATCTCCACCGTGGATCGTTTCGATGCCAGTGAGTATGCCTGCCGCATCGCCGGGTCCGTGAAGGGGTACAACCCCGACCTGTTCATCGATAAGAAGGAACAGAAGAAGATGGACCTCTTCATCCAGTACGCCCTCGGCGCCGCCGCCGAGGCCTGGGTGGACGCGGGCTACGAGGGCGTCGAGCTGACCAAGGCCGAGCGGGAGCGCTTCGGCACCTACATCGGCAGCGGCATCGGCGGCCTCAACACCATCTGGGAGGAGGCCAACGGGTTCCGAGGGCCCCGTCGCATCAGCCCCTTCTTCATCCCCAGCCTCATCGTGAACCTGGCCAGCGGGTTCGCCAGCATCAAGTACGGCCTTCAGGGCCCCAACAGCGCCGTGGCCACGGCCTGCGCCACGGGTACCCACGCCATCGGCGACGCGGCCCGCCTGATCATGCACGGCTACGCCGACCGCATGCTCACCGGCGGCGCGGACTCCGTGATCAACCCCCTGGGCTTGGGCGGCTTCGCCGCCATGCGTGCCCTCTCCACCCGCAATGATGCCCCCGAACAGGCCAGCCGCCCCTTCGATACAGGCCGGGACGGCTTCGTCATGGGCGAGGGCGCCGGCATCGTGATCCTCGAGGAGTACGAGCTCGCGAAGGCCCGCGGCGCGAAGATCTACGCCGAGGTCGTCGGCTACGGCATGAGCGGTGACGCCCACCACATCACCTCCCCCAGCGAGGACGGCGACGGCCCCAAGCGCGTCATGCGAGCCGCCATCGAGGATGCTGGCATTTCCGTGGAGCAGATCGCGTACGTGAATGCCCATGGGACGAGCACGCCAGCCGGCGACAAGCTGGAGTGCCTGGCCATCAAGGCCGTCTTCGGCGACCACGCCAAGAAGCTCAAAGTGAGCTCCACGAAATCCATGCACGGCCACCTGCTGGGAGCCGCCGGGGCCCTGGAGAGCATCGTCTGCGCAAAGGTCATCCACACGGGGGAAATCCCCCCCACCATCAACGTGGTGGACCAGGACCCCGCCTGCGATCTGGACGTCACCCCCAACACGAAGGGGCGCTTCGAGGGCGAGTATGTGCTGAACAACAACTTCGGCTTCGGCGGCACCAACGCCTGTGTGGTGCTGAGGAAGCTCTGATTCCCGGGCCAGGACTGAATGGATGGAGGGCGGAAGGGGGCTGTGTGCCCTGCTTCCGCCCTTCCTTTCGAGGTTTCGGCGGGTCGAAAAATATAAAAAATCGGATCCGAAAAATAATTACTTGAAAAATTAATACAAAAACACCAAAAATTAGTTCAGCGAGGTTGTAGCCGGTGCTGCACCCGCCTTTGGAGGCTTCCATGGCGAACGTTGGACTTCGGGACTTTCTGGAAATCCCTTACGACGAGCTCGAGCAGCTGAACCTCAAGGCGAAGCAGCAGCGCCTGGATCGGGTTCCCGTCGAGCAGATCCGCGAGGAGCGGATGAAGTACCTCGAGGGCGAGAAGCGGATCAAAGCCGTGACGGTCTGCTTCACCGACATCGAAGGCCGGCTCCACATGCTGGACTACGACAAGAAATTCCTTCTGAAGTCCTATGACAACCTCACCTTTGATGGTTCCTCCATCCGCGGCTTCTCCGCCCAGGCCGAGAGCGACCTGCGCCTCGTCATCGACTGGCCCGCCTTCTACTGGCTGCCCAGCGACGTCTTTGGGCCCGGGAAGGTCCTCGTCTTCGGCAACGTCCTGAATCAGGATGGCTCCCCCTTCATCGCCGACATGCGGGCCCGCCTCCATGCCTACACCGACAAGATGTTCGCCGAGACGGGCACCATCCTGAACGCCGCCAACGAGGTGGAGGGCTTCCTCTTCAAGGGGTTGGACGCCGAGCGCCATTTCCATGAGACGGGCGCCTTCGAGTACGTCTCCACGGGCGGCTACTACCACAGCCTCCCCGGGGACCCCCTTCGCCAGTTCATCGACACCGCCGCCGAGGTGCAGCGTGCCATGGGCTTCGGCAACGAGAAGGATCACCCCGAGGTGGCCCCCTCCCAGTTCGAGATGAACTACACCTATGCCGAAGTGAACATCGCGGCCGACCAGGTGCAGCTCTACAAGCTCCTGTCCCGCCAGGTGGCCGCCCGCATGGGCATGACCGCCTCCTTCCTGCCCAAGCCCGTGGTGGGCGTGAACGGCAACGGGATGCACACCAACATCTCCATCGCGAAGGACGGCAAAAACCTGTTCTTCAAGAAGGATGGCAAGGACGGCCTCTCCGACATGGCCTGGGACTTCACCAACCGCATCCTCGCCAACGCCACGGACCTCTGCCTGATCCTGAACCCCAGCGTGAACGCCTACCGCCGCTTGGATCCCCATTTCGAGGCCCCCAACCAGATCAAGGTGAGCCCCACGGATCGCGGCTCCATGATCCGCATCCCCACCGGCAATGAAAAGTCCACCCGGGTGGAAGTGCGCTCCATCGGGCCCGACGCGAACCCCTACATGATCTACTACACCCTGCTGCGCACCGGCCTTGAGGGCCCCCAGCTGGAAGTGGACGAGGCCAAGCGCGCCCGCACCCGCTTCCTGCCCGACAACATCTTCGACGCCATCCGCCTCTTCAAGGGCAGCAAGTTCATGGCCGAAGTGCTGAGCGAAGGCGTCCACGAGAAGTTCGCGGACATCAAGATGGCCCAGGCGGAGCGCTGCCCCAAGGCCCTCGGAACCCGCGTGAAGGAAGGCGAGATCATGTTCCACCATGAGGTCACCAACCAGTACCTCTGGAACCAGTTCTAAAAGGGTTTCACCACCAAGACACCAAGAAAAGCAGAGAACAGGAGGGCCGGTTCTTTTGCTTTTCTTGGTGTCTTGGTGGTTATTCGTTTCTCGCCTTAGAGCTGACCCCAATCCGTGGGCTTGGCAGGCGCCTTCCCGTAATCCGTTTCGATCTGCGCGAGTTGCAGCCTGCCGCTGGCGTCCTCGTTGATGGCATGCCACCTCGTGTAGGCGTCCACCACCCAGATGCCGCTCTCGCGGGTGCCGTTGCCGCTCCAGCCGTTGCCGCCGAAGGGCAGGTGGGCCTCGGCGCCGGTGGTGCTGTTGTTGATGGAGCTCATGCCCGCGCTGATGCGGTTCTTGAACTCCTCCACCCACTGCCGGTTCTCGGAATAGAGGCTGGAGGAGAGGCCGTAGGGTGTGCCGTTGGCGCAGGCCATGGCTTCCTCGAAGTCGTTCACGGTCACCAGATTCACGGTGGGCCCGAAGGTCTCGTTCTGGAAGAGCCACATGCCCTTGGTGACGTTGTCCCAAAGGGCGGGCTGCATGTAGGTGCCGTTGCCGATGTGGCCCAGCACGCGCGCGTCGCGGTTGGCCTCATCCCACTTGGCGCCGCCGGAGAGCAGCTTGGCGCCGTCCTGCTTGCCGTGCTTGAAGTGCTCCATGAAGCGCTCCCCGAAGCGGGCGTTCATCATGGGGCCGTAGACGACGTCATCGCCATGCTCCACGGGGTTTCCCATGAGGAGCTTGTTCTGCATGGCCTCCTGGAACAGCGTCTTGAACTTCTCGGCGATGGGCTTGTGCAGGATCAGGTTGCCCAGGGAGGTGCAGCGTTGCCCCGCGGTGCCGTAAGCGGCCCAAAGGGCGCCCGTGACGGCGTTTTCGAGGTCCGCGTCCTCCATGACGATCATGGGGTTTTTGCCGCCCAACTCCAGGCTGGGGATCTGCAGCTGGCGGCCGCAGGCCTCGCCGATGAGGCGACCCACGGCGGTGGAGCCCGTGAAGCTGAACTTCTGGAAGTGGCCCTTGTCGATGCCCTCGATCATGTACTGGCCGGCCCCGTTGGCGCCCTTGCCGTTCACGGTGTTCACCACGCCCGGGGGCACGCCGGCGTCGATCATGGCCCGCATGAAGAGGTAGGCGATGGTGGGGGCGTCCTCGCTGGGCTTCCACACCACGGTGTTGCCGCAGAGGATGGCGGGGATGATCTTCCAGCTGGGCACGGCCACGGGGAAGTTGCCGGCGGTGATCATGCCCACCACGCCCAGGGGGCGGCGGTAGGTGAACAGCTCCTTGCGCCTCATCTCGCTGGGCACCGTCTGGCCGTAGAGGCGGCGGCCCTCGCTCTGGAAGAACTGGCAGGTATCGATGGCCTCCTGGATCTCGCCCAAGGCCTCCCGGGGGGTCTTCCCGATCTCGCGGGTGATGATGGCGGCCAGCTTCTCCTTCTGGTCCTCGAGGATCCGGCCGATGCGGCCGATGATGGCCCCCCGGATGGGGGCAGGGGTGTTTTTCCAGGGTTCAAAGGCATCGCGGGCGGCCTTCACGGCCCGCTCCACATCCTTGGGGCCGCTCTCGGGGAAGAGGCCCACGACATCCCGGTTGTCCACGGCGGAGCGGGCGTCAAAGAGCGCCTTGTCCCCCTCGAGCTCCCGGCCACCGATCCAATTAAACCCAATGAGGGTCTTGCCCACGTCCTGGACATCGGGGTGATTGGGCTTCAGGAACATGCAACCTCCAAGGCGTCAAACTTTCTCCTTAACGGTACTTACCCTTCCCTCCCTGATTCTGGTGCGGGGAGGGCCTGCCTGCATGGGCCCATAACCATTTTGGGGGGGGAGAGGTTGTGCTTCCGGCCCTGGGAAAAAGCCCTGACCAGCGGTAACCTCTAGGTTTCGACCGCTTAGGTGGAGGAATCGTGCGGAAATTCGACCTGGTGGTGGTGGGCGCTGGCATCTCGTCGGGCTCCCTGGTGTACAACCTGCTCAAGCAGGGATTCACGGGGTCCATCCTCGTTCTGGAGCGGGGGGATAAGGTCGCCTACGGTCCCACGGCCTTCAGCGCCGGGGGCTTCCGGAACCTCTGGACCACGGAGATCAACCAGCAGCTCTGCACCAAGGCCATCGGCCTCCTCAAGTCCTTCCAGGACGACATGGGGGTCTCCTGCGGGTTCAACCAGAGCGGCTACCTTTTCACCTACTACGCGAAAACCTGGGAGAAGATCCCCGCCGCCGCGGAGATCTGGGCGAAGAATTGCGTGAACTTCGAGCTGCTCACCCCCGAGCAGATCGAGGCCAAGATCCCCGGCATGAAGTGCGGCATCGACCACATGGATCCCGAAGTGGCCGAGTTCCTGGAGTTCCAGCCCATCGTGGGCGGCGTCTTCGGCAAGGATTGCGGCGCCTTCGACCCCTCCCAGGCGGCCGTGGGCTACTTCGAGCGGGCCATGGACTTCAAGGCCAGGCCCACGTTGCAGTTGAACACGGAGGTCCTCAAGGTGACCTTCGACGGCGCCCGGGCCACGGGCCTCGTCGTGAAGGATGCCAACGGGGTGGAAGAAACCATCCAGGCCGGCGTCGTGGCCCTCTGCTGCGGCCCCTGGATCAACGAACTGCTGCGCCGCAGCGGTTGCCCCGAGTCCGATCTCACGCCCATCATCAGCCAGAAGCGCATGATGTTCATCACCGACTTCCCCGGCGCCCCCAACGAAGACAAGCGCTGGCACGACATCCCCCTCACCATCATCGACCAGGGCATCTACTTCAAGAACGAGAGCGGCAACCTGATGATCGGCAAGGCCCGCAAGGATGAGCCCGACTCCTTCGACACCACCTTCGAGCCCGACTACTACCGGGACGAGGTGAACCTGCCCATGCAGGAGCGCATCCCCTCCACCGCCGTGTGCAAGCTCAAGGCGGGCTGGGGCGGCCTCTACGACACCAACACCGCCGACCACAACGCCATCGTGGGTTGGCATGACGAGCACCCCGGCCTCCTCCTCCAGGTGGGCTACAGCGGCCACGGCGCCATGGAGAGCCCCGCCGTGGGCATCGGCCTCGCCGAGCTCATCCTCACCGGCAAGTACCAGACCATCGATTGCACCCCCCTGCGCTGGAGCCGCTTCCGGGAAGGGGCCCTGGTGCACGAAAAGATCGTCATCTAGGAGGAAAGGCGAACCACCAAGGCGCCAAGACACCAAGAAAAACCAGGGTTCGGAAGCCTGAGCCTTCGTTTTCCTTGGTGTCTTCTCGGTATCGGCTTTGCCGATACACGAGACTTATGGCTGCTGGTGGTGGATCATTTCCTTTTGGGAACTCCGTGTTCGAGAACATCAGCCTTCAAACCATCCTGGTGACCTACGTCGCCATGCTCTTCAGCCTCAGCGTCCACGAGGCCAGCCACGCCACTGTCGCCTACTGGCTGGAGGACGATACGGCCCGGCGATTGGGGCGCATGACGTTGAACCCCGTCGCCCACATGGACCTCCTGGGGACCTTGATTCTTCCCTTGCTGGGCATGCTCAGCGGAGTGCGCATCCTGGGATGGGCGAAACCGGTGCCGGTAGATCCCCGCAATCTATCCCGAAAATTCACTCAACGGACGGGGATGGCAATGGTGGCGGGCGCCGGGCCTGGAAGCAACTTCCTCTTATCTTTGCTGTTCATCCCCATGCTTGCCCTCCTTATCCGGCTATGGACGCCAGTCATGGAATACGACAGGTGGCTGATCTTCAAGGCTTCAATGTTCTTCAACGTTGAGGCTTTTCAGCGGGCAGGCGCCTGGGGACCGGGTCAAATCCTGGCGCTAATGCTGTTGGGTCGATTGGTGATCATCAACATCGGACTCGCTATCTTCAACTTACTCCCGGTGGGTCCCCTGGATGGGGCCTCGATCGTCCGTGGATTCCTTCCCTGGCGATGGCTGCCGACCTTTGATCGGATCCAGCCGGCCATCTCCATTGCTCTGCTGATCGCCTTTTTTATTCCTCAGATTTTCTGGGTGATCATGGGCCCCTTCTGGTGGGTCGCTGAGAATCTTTACCTCACTCCATATGCCCGCCTCGTCCTCGGAGTCTAAGTCATGCAGCGCGTCCTCTCCGGCATCCAGCCCAGCGGTTCCCAGCACATCGGCCATCTCGTGGGCGCCTTGGACAACTTCGTGCACCTGCAGCAGGGGCACGAATCCTTCTACATGATCGTGGATTGGCACGCCCTGACGTCCAAGTACGAGAAGGTGGAAGAGATCTGGCCCGCGACGCTGGAGCTGGCGGCCACCTATCTCGCCGTGGGCCTCGATCCCAAGAAGGCCACGCTCTTCGTGCAGAGCCAGGTGAAGGAGCATGCGGAGCTGCACCTGCTCTTCAGCATGATGACGCCCCTCTCCTGGCTGGAGCGGGTGCCCACCTACAAGGAGAAGCTGCAGAACGCCGTGGCGGATCTGGGCTCCTACGGGTTCCTGGGCTATCCGCTGCTGCAGGCCGCGGACATCCTCATCTACAAAGCCGCCAAGGTGCCCGTGGGCGAGGATCAGCTCTTCCACTTGGAACTGACGCGGGAAGTGGCCCGGCGCTTCCACTTCCTCTACAACGTGAGCACCTTCCCGGAACCCCAGGCCGTGCTCACCCCCACGCCCAAGGTTCCGGGCCTCGACGGCCGCAAGATGAGCAAGAGCTACGACAACGCGATCTTCCTGCGGGATACCCCCGACGTGATCCTCGAGAAGTGCACCCGCCAGATGGCCTCGGATCCCGCCCGCGTTCGCAAGACCGATCCCGGCAACCCCGACATCTGCCCCGTGTTCGCCTTCCACAAGCTCTTCAGTTCCATGGAGACGGTGGAGATGGTGAACACCGAGTGCCGGCAGGCGGGCATCGGATGCTTCGACTGCAAGAAGCGCGTGGCCAACGCCCTCATCGAGCGCATGGAGCCCATCCGCCAGAAGATCGAGTGCAACCTCGCCGACGAAGCTGGCCTCAAGGACATCCTCGCCGACGGCAGCGGCCGGGCTCGCGCGGTGGCCTCGGAGACCATGCGGGAAGTGCGGGAAGCCATGAAGTTGCCCACACTGGGATGAGAAAACCAAGGGGCTGGCGCGTATTTTCCGCTTGCCCTATTTCCCCCCGCTGGTAGACTTTCCTTCTGTTGAGGTTCCTTAGCTCAGTTGGTTAGAGCAGCTGACTCTTAATCAGCGGGTCCCCGGTTCGAGTCCGGGAGGGACCACCACAACAAGCCCCCAAGATCCGCAAGGACTTGGGGGTTTCCCTTTTGGGGAAAAACCTACCCTTCGAAAGATCCCATCGGTCTGCCGTAGCAAGTTCCGTTGTAGCCCCAATGTGGAAGCCGATGGTTCCTCCGTCAAGCGGTTTCGGACGGATCAGAGAGGGCGAGTGGCCTTTCATCCTTAATCGATGGAGGCCGCGTCACTCGGTGATCCCAGGCACCGCCTGGCCCCGTGCCTCACCTGAATTCCGGGATGATAGACAATCCCATCAAGTCCGGGTCAATGGTTCACAAAATCCACGGCCATAAATTCCACTGAAACCAATCCGCGAAACGCAGGTACCCCCTTCCAAGGAGCCCTTGTTTGGAGTCGTTGGAGGACCATCAACTCATGGCACACGTCCAGGCGGGCGAGACGGCGCATGTGGGGACCCTCTTCCATCGGCACCACCGGCCCCTGTTCGGTTATCTCTATCGCATGAACGGCCACGGACCTCTCTGCGAAGACTTGGTACAGGAAGTCTTTCTGCGGGTGCTGCGCTACGCCCATACCTTCAAACCGGGATCGGCCTTCAAACCGTGGCTGTACCAGATCGCGCGCAATGTCCTTGCGGACCATTGGAAACGCCTCCCCCCCGAAGTGCCCTTGGCTCTGGATTCCGCGGCTGAACCCCCTGATCCAGACCACTTTCTACAGCGTTTGGAGGCGGACCAGGACCATCACAACCTCCTGTCCGCTTTGGCGTGCCTCCCCCGGGACAAGCGGGAGTTGCTGCTGTTGTCCCGGAACCCCGACTTGAGCTACGAGGACATCGCCGGGCTTCTCCAGTCCACCCCGGGAGCCATCAAGGTCCGTGTGCACCGGGCCCTGAACGACCTCAAGGCGGTGTTCTTCCGCAACCAGGAGGTGCGGTCATGAACTGCGAGCAAGCGCAGCTGGAATGCCTGGACCTGGATCAGGCCCAGGGCCTGGATGGGGCGGTGGGAGAACTGAAGGCCCACCTGGAAGGATGCGCCGAATGCCGGGCCTATCTTCGCCTGGACGACCATCTGCGGGCACTCCCCACTCCGGAGCCCTCCCCGGATCTTGAAGCGCGCTTTATGGCCCGACTCAGGATCCAAGCTCCTCCAACGCCACGACCCGTCCGTGTGAGCTGGGGATGGCGAGTGTCGGGTTTGGCCGCGGCCCTCCTCCTGTTGATTGGGGGTGCGGCCTTGGATCGGGCCCTGCGCAGGGAGGCTCCGAGGGCGGAGGAGGGTGATGCTCGCATGCAGGGCACCCTCCGGCTCGTCCACAGCCCTTTGTCCGCCGACCGGATGAAAGGCCTCGCCTTGCTCGATGCCGGGGATCGGTCGGTTCAGGAGACCCTCTTCTCCCTTGTCGAGCGAGACCCGGATACCCAGGTGCGCCTCGCCGCCGTGGAGGCCCTCTACCTCTTCGAAGGGGACCCACGGCTCAGGTCCCAGCTGGGTGCCGCCCTGAGCCGTCAGGATCGTCCAGAAGTTCAGGTCGCCCTCGTGGACCTCGTCGTCAGCCTTCGGGAACGGCGAGCCCTGGAGGCGATGCGACGCCTGGAACGTGAGGGCAAGCTCTCCGGGGGACAGCGCAGCCGCGTCCAGGCGGCCATCGCGCAGCTGGATCAACCTCCCATGTAACGTTGTCCTGCCATTTCGGTATCGAGGGGGAAGCCAACCCACTCGAGGAGTCCACATGAACGCCAATCTACGCCGTACCCTTATCGCGCTGGGCACCATCACGGTGCTCCTGGTTGCGTTCCACGGGATCGAGAACGTTCGCGGCCGGCGCGCTTGGCAGCATCGCAAGGCTGTTCAGGAAGCGCAGGGGCAGCATTATGACCCTGCGGCCTTTGCACCGCCCATGATTTCTGATGCGGAGAACTTTGCCTTGGCTCCCATCGTCGCCGGGCAATTGGCCGGGAAGGCAACCGGAGATCGGTGGGTGTTGCCGATGGTCTTCACTACGAACCCTCCCGCAGGGGATTACCGCCTGGGACAGCCCGCCGACTGGGAGGCCTTCGCCAAAGAACTCCACGGTAAGAGCCTGGAAGCCTACCTCCGCCCTTTCGATGGACCCCTGGATGATCTGGCGGACGCCGCCCGCCGACCTGGTTCACGGCTCCTGGTGAATTACGGAGATTCCCAGGACACTCCGACCCTCCTGAACATGAGGGCCATGGCCCGGGTCCTGCGGCTTCGGGCTTTAGCGCGGCTTCATGCAGGCAAGCCCGAAGCCGCCATGGACGACGTGGTCACCAGCCTGCGCCTGATTGAGCACCTCCAGAAGGAGCCTCATCTCATCAGCCAACTGCTTCGGCTCGCCTATGCAGGGATCCTCCTCCAACCCGTATGGGAAGGCCTGAACGCGCACGCTTGGAACGATACCCAGCTGGCCCGCTTAGAGGCTGCCTTGGCATCCATCGAGCTGATCGGCCCTATGCAGACAGCCTGGCGGTATGAACGATGCAATAGCATTTCCCAGCTGGAGAAGCGGGTGGCGGGCGGCGTCGATGGCCCTTATGGGCTCCTCACCGACCCGACTGCCCCACCGGCTCCCGCCACCAGCCGTCTGGTCCGCAAGATATTCCTGCCCCGAGGGTGGGTTTACCAAAATCTCTGCGCCATGGATGAAGTCTTCGAGATCGGAGTCTCGACGGTCCTGGATCCCGAACATCACCGGGTCCATCCGGAACGAACGACGCTCGCCGAAGGACGCTACAAGAGTCTTCGATTGCTCCCCTTTGGAACTCCATTGGCCAGTCCAATTTTTCCGGCCATGGTCACCCAAGACATCCGTGTCGCCAAGGCGCAGTCCTTCTTCGACCAGGCTCGTGTTGCCACGGCCCTCGAGCGGTTCAAACTCGGTCGAGGTCATTACCCCGAAAACCTCCACGACCTGACGCCTGCTTACCTGCGTCAGGTCCCCCATGACCTGATTACGGGTGAGTCCTTGAAATACGCCCGAACGTCCTCAGCCTTCACCTTGTATTCCGTAGGTTGGAACGGGAAGGACGATCACGGCCAGATCGCCCCGGCCACCTCCGCAGAACACGACCAGGAGCGTGGAGACTGGGTCTGGGCCAAGGCGAAATAGCCCTGTAACCTTGGGTCACTTCATCGGTATTGGCACTTGAACCCATCCTTCAAGAGGCAACGTATGTCCGGGACTCCATTTGAATCTGCTCCCCTGAGTCAAGGCGAGCGCATCGAGGGCTTGGATATCATCCGGGCCCTTGCGCTGTTCGGGGTTCTTCAGATGAACCTGACCTGGTTCAGCGGGGAAGCCTACCGGATGTGGAACCATGAGGCGATCACCCCAGGATGGATCGGTTCGGGCTTCATGTGGCTTCGAAATTCCCTTCTGGCCGGTCGGGCCATGAGCCTCTACTCCCTGCTGTTTGGGATCGGGCTCACCCTCCAGATGAAGCGGATCCAAGATCGAGGCCGCACTTTCCTTACCTTCGGTTCCCGCCGGATGGCTGCGCTGGCTGGCATTGGTGTCCTTCATGGCTTGGGGCTCTGGGTCGGGGACATCCTGTTGGGCTATGCCCTCATCGGGTTCATGGTGCTGCCCTTGCTCAAAGCCAAGGCTCGGACCCTCCTGGGATGGGCGATAGCCACCTTCGTGCTGTTCCGATTCCAGGGAATGCTGTACACCCACCTCCATTTCCCGAATGCACTGTCCTTCTCGACTTGGATGCAGCCCTGGGTTGCGCAGGCGGCAGACCGGGCCTACGGGCACGGGACCCTTTCGGAGATCCTCCGCTTCCATGCTTGGGAGTGGGCTCATCTGGGCCTCGCGTGCACCTTTTCGAGTGTCCTCCTTTGCCTTCCGATCTTCCTGCTTGGAGCAGCCATCTCTCGCAGTGGCGTTCTGAACGACCTTGAGGTATCCGCACCCTTTTTCCGAAAACTCTTCCATGCCTGCTTCTGGTTCGGGCTTGCCATCAGCCTGATCCCCGACGCCTGGTATGACCGGGTTCCCCAAGTCTGGATGCAGGGCTGGCGAGTGGCCGTGCTCAAGCTGGTGGTTTCTGGCGGCATGATCACCCATGCTCTGGGCTATTTTTCGGGCATCCTCCTGCTCCTCCGGAAGCCCTGGTGGCAGGCTCGATTGCAGGTCTTCGCCCCCATGGGCCGCATGGCCCTCACCCACTACCTCACCCACACCCTGATCTGGACCTGGGTCTTCTATCACCATGGCCTGGGCTTGTGGTACCGCCTCAGCCCGGGGACCTATTTCGTACTGGGCGTCGCCCTCTACTTGGCCCAGTTGGCCTTCAGCCACTGGTGGCTGGCGCGCTTCCAGTTCGGGCCCATGGAATGGGTCTGGCGCTGCCTTTCCTACGGACGGATCCAATCCATGGCCAAACCACGTCCCATGGAGGTGCTTGTGGCCGAACCTCAACCCTAAGTTCCGATTTGGCGCTGATTCTGCAGCGATTTTAGCCCGATGCGTAATGAGGTCATCATGATCCGCCCTTCGTTCGAATCACGGCCGGCCTGGCAAAGAGCACTCATGGCCATTGCGGCCTTTCTGGTGATCTACCAGCTATCTGGGGCCTTGGGACGTTACGCCATCCCATTGGTCTATCCCTTCATCGAGAAGCTATCGCCTTCCCAGTTGGTACAAGATCTCGCCACGCCATGGGTTACTTCACCCGTCACCGTCTTCTCGATGATCCTCGCCTGCTGGCTATTAAAGGCCCTGGGCATCGATGCGGGATGGTCCTGGTTCGTGTCCAGGAACCGTGGCGGAATCGTTTGGGGTGCGGCAGCAGCGGGAATTGGAGCCCTGGCGATCTGGATGATCTGCCTGGGCGCGGGCGCAAATTCGGTTGGTCGGAATCCGCAATTCACCTGGGCAGGAGTTCCCATCTACCTCCAGTGGGTGTTTTTCCAATCCGCGTCGGAGGAGATTGTTGCCCGTGGACTCTATCTGAACCTGTTCAGGGAGGGCTTCGGAGACACATGGGCCGTGTGGATCCAGGCACTCCTGTTCGGGTTCCTCCACTACCTCGCCTACCGCGACGCCCCTTTCCTGGCCGGAATGAGGGGTCCCTCCTTCGGGCTGATGGTCGCCAGTACGACCGTGCTCGGCTTGCTGTGTGGGCTCGCGGCCCTCCGATGGGGGAACCTGTGGGCGCCGATCACGATCCACTTCGTCTGGAACTGGGTGTCTAGCACCCTGACCGGCCTACCCTGCAGCGGTTCGTTTCCCTTGCCGGGCCCCTTCCTGACCAAGACCATCGGAAATGCTCAGTGGCTGCATGGTGGCCTAATCGGAATGGAAGGAAGTGTGCTGGGACTGGCCGCATTGGTGGCCATGACTGCCTGGCTCGCACACGGAAGGGAAAACGTCTCCACGCATTTCCTGGCTGAGGATCCCGCGTGACGGCCTCCTTCAACGAGCCGAAGGCCACCCCCGAGACCCCCGACCTCCAGCGGGTGACCTCCATCGACACCGTGCGCGGATTTGCGCTCCTGGGTGTCCTACTAATCAACCTACGTTCCTACAGCGGCATTGGAACTAGCCACCCCCTTCTCAGGATTTTCCTGGAGGGGAAGTCGGTATCCATTTTCTCCATGATGTTCGGCGCGGGGCTGGCTATCCCCCAGTGGGACAAACGGGAAGGGGGCCCTGGATCCCTCGCTTTCCTCCTCCGCCGGCAGTTGCTCCTGGTGCTGTTCGGCTGCCCCTGGAAACGCTGCTCCTCGATGAGGGGTTCGGCACCCTGGATCCCCAAAACCTAGGCGAAGTGCTCGGCACCCTCGGTTGCCTCACGGCGCAAGGCACACAGGTGGGGATCATCAGCCCTGTGGAAGCTTTGCAGGAGCGCATCCCCGCGCGGATTCGCGTGCAGCCCCCCGGGCTGGGCCGTTCGATCTTGAAGGTGGAGGTGTGAGGGAGCGAACTCATGGTTGGCCCCTAAGGAAGTCCCTTCGAAGTCCGGGCGTGATGCTTCCGGTGGCGAGGGCGAATCGGTTCCACCTTCGGAGCAGTGGCCTTCTTCCTCGGGGCGGGCTCAGACCCGTGATGGGCGCATGTGAAGATCATGAACCCGGCCAGGAATACAAGGATGATCGCGAGGAAGGCAGAGGCGCCCGCAGGATCGGAAGGGTGGTTGGTATTGGATCGCGGGGGTCGGGCCTGAAGCCGTTGGTGGCGGAGGGCTTCCTCTTCCCTCTGCCGGGACTGGCGCAACCCTTCCTCATGACGGCGGCGGCGCTCCTCGGCCTCCAGGGCCTCACGAACGATGCGGTCCTCGTATCTCTCATGCATGGGATCCTCCTTGGCCCCTGGGGCGGGGCACTCCGAAGCAAGGCCGCCCCCTCCCGCAGGCCCGGACCGGGAGCGGACCGCGGGCGGGTAGCCTCGGGTAGGGCCAAGGGCGGGGGCAACAGGCCGCAGCAGTGCCTGCCCAGGGGGCCAAGGAGGAACCCGGAAAGGGAACGAGGCCTCGGTTTGCGTCTTGGAGGATCGCCGCCGGATGCGGTCAACCAATCAAGCCCCTTCAACGGAGGGGGACCTCAACCTAGGTCGGATGAAGGCGCTTCAATGCTATCCAAGCTTCATTCCATCGGTGCGTCTGGCGCGAGAGTTCTTGGTCGATGACCTCGATAGAAAAGGAGGGGTGGTCCACTGGGTGAGTGCAGGCCGGATCCTTCAGCCGAGGAAGGAGATCGAATCCGGGATCGCCTGGATGGGCGTTCTGGAAGGCCATGGGAACAACCGTTTCTGAGATTTGGTCGTTCGCCTTCCTCCCTTGCCGGATGGCAGCGGCGAGGTCCGCCGCCAGGAGATCCTTTCTTCGTCCGGAAGCTTCAACCATCAGGATTCGGTTGGACGTGCGCCCGCGTTTGAACTGGAGAAGAAGCGGATGCCGGAATGCCGCCAGATCTGGAACAGCGGCAACCATGCGAAGAGATGCGAGGTGATGGGCCGCGATCAATCCTGCCAGGTGCTTAGCGCTTGATGCGTAGGACGCGGGGAGCAACACGAAGGCTTCTCCCTCGGGGGCCAGGCGTTTCAGCGACTGATGAACGAGGTCCCATCCTAACCCCTTGCCTTGTAATGCCCGCGACGAGAAGGGTGGATGGCAAAATAGCAAATCAGCCTCCACGTCTTCAGGAAGGTCGGGATCGAAGCGAAGTTGATCCTGTAGGTCGAGCAAGGTGGCGGCCCGCTGCGCGCGGAGGCGTGCCCCCGCATCCGGTTCGGCACCGAGGAGCCGCGGCATGGGGTCACGTCCGTGCCGCCGGGCCCGTAAGCCCGTGAGCAACAGGAAGGTGCCTATGTCGGACGCTGTATCCAGCACGAGGGACCCCGCCGCAGGCTCGCGGAGGGAGAGCACGAGATCGGTGATCCAAGGATTGGTGAGGTAGCCGCCGAGGGAACGGTAAGCTTCCGCCTCCCGGGTCAGGAGATTTTGTCGCAGGGTTAGGTAGAAGGGGCCATCGGCGAGGGGGTCAAAGGTCTGCCCTTGGAAAGCCGCCTGCACATCTGGGTCTGCGCGCAGCGTCTGAAGCAATGCGGAATCCAACCTCAAAGCTGGATCAGGAGGGCACACCCGCCCGGTGAAATCCAGGAGGAGCTGATCCAGGAGGCCCGCGCGCTGGGACGGTGGGACTTCGAAGTGGCGCATCCGCGCCACCACCGACTGAAGGCGCTGCCACACATGACCCTTCTGCGGCGCCATCACTCCCTCTCTCCAAGCCAGTGCCGTACCTCGCCGACGGCCACCTGCTCGCGGATCTGGAGTGCAGCCATCGTCGCGTGCCGGAAGGCCTCCGTCGCGCCAAGCAACTCATCAAGCCGGGCCGTGGCCTCTTGGGTGAGGGTTCGGATAGGAAGGCTGCGGAGGGTTTTAAGGCGCAAGGCCAATTGTCCTTGGGGCCCCCGTTCGTGATGAAGGGCATCGTCCCAGGCCACCGTCAGCAGATGGGCTCGCAGGAGACGTGGCGTGAGCCCGGAAAGCGCAACAGGCTTTAGGCGCACCACGGCCAGGCCCGCCCCCAGTTCGAGACCTTCGAGGTGCTCCGGGATGATGCCTGCCCCGAACACGGCGCCCCTCGTGGTCATCACGACATCTCCACTCTCCAGACGGATCGCGTTGAGAGGCGATGAGCCGAAGGGCTGAAGTCCCTGGGGCTCTAGGAAGCCATCGCTTCCAAGGCCGTGCGAAGCCACGTGTCGGACCTTCAAAATCCCCTTCTCCTCATCGGGTTGAGCCACCCGATTGGTAGGGGGACCCATTTCGATGATGGCTGCCATATCGGCAAGGGGGCGGACGGGAAGGGGGGGCATGGGGCTTCTTTTAGCTTCCCGTCCCCTACTGGACTTGGCTAGGTGGGCGGAGGGGAGTCTGGGGTTCAAAAAAGGTCCGAGAGGGGCTTGCGTGGCCTCAATATCGAAAATAGTATTCCTTGGGTAAAAACGCAATCCCCGATTCGAGGCTTTCATGCGCTCCCTTCAGACCCCTTCCTCATTGAACCCTCCCCGCGCTGGATCTCCGGTGGAGCTGGCCCGAACCGATTGGGTGCTCCGTCGGGCATCCGAGGCGGCACGGAAGTCCGGGGATCGCCGGATGCGGGCCGAGCACCTATTCATCGCTTTTCAGGCGCTGAAGTCGGCCCACCCCGGTTCCTTCATCCCCGAGCAGGTTCTACGTCTGCCGGAGGGCGCGAAAGTGCTTTGGCCCTCTCGCTGGATCGCGGCTGCGCAGGCCCTTCTTTCCGCCGAGATTCTCCAAGAGGCGGTGCTGCCCTTCCACTCCACCGTGTGTCGGCACCTTCGGCGGATCGCGCGTGACCCGGCTCAGCTCTCGGTCGCTGAGCTGTTCCGCGGAATGGTTGCGGGATTCCCCGATCAGGTGACCCTGCTTCCCCCACTTCAGGATCCCCGACATGAAGCCGTGGCTCGCCAGCAGGCGCGCCGACGTCGGGCGATTGAGAGGTTGCTTGACGCCGACGCCCGTGCCGAACGGATCAAGGTCTTGGTCTCCAAAAAGGTCCTCGGGCAGCATCGGGTCGCCGAGGCGCTGGCTCAGGCCTATGCGGCGACCTCCATCCGCGCCCCAGGGCAGGGGCCCCGAGGCATTTTCACGTTCTTGGGAGAGCCCGGCACCGGAAAGACCCTCTCGGCGCAAGCCTTCGTGGAGGCGTTGAACGAGGTGGAGAGCGGAGGCCCTCCATGGGAATTGCTTCGATACGACATGACGCGCTACCAGGATTACTCCACTGCAGGCGGTCTCTTTGGAATCGGCGGATGCACGGGAAGGGTCCATGAGGATATGGCCAAGCACCCTCGCTCCGTCTTGCTCTTCGACGAGATCGAAAAGGCCAACGTCCGGGTCCATAATGCCTTCCTGCCCTTCCTCAACGGAGATTCTCTGGGCCACCCCGAGACGGCCGCCTCCTCGGCTCAAGCGTGGGTGATCGTCACCACCAACCTCGGGCTCGATCTCCTCGCGGGTGAGATGGATCTTGGCGAAGGGCGCCTGGTCCAGGACCCCTTCGATGTATTGGCGAATGCCAAGCATCGCTGGCAAACCGCAGATCCTGAGGCGCCTCCTCTCTTCTCCCCAGAGTTCGTCAGCCGGCTCGCTCGCGGGAAGGCCGTGATCTTCCGGCGGCCCGCTGCGCATCACCTCTTCGACCTCGCCTCTCGCCATGGGGCCTTCTGAAAGGCGAATCCATGTCCCCCCTCCATTTGGATTCTGTGCTGCCCGAGCCGGACCTTCATCCCGCGGCCCTATGCGCCCTCCTGGGGAGTCGTGCCCTGGGGTTGGAAATGCGAAAGGTCGGCCCCTTGGTCCAGGGGCTTCTCTGCGAGCACTTCAGGGAGGCCCTGCGGAGCTGCGGCCGTGGGGCGGAAGGGGCGGTTCGGGTGCCGATGGCCTACCGACTTCAGGCGTCGAAGGATCTCAAGGCTTCCATTCTCGAGACCATGCAGCCGGAGCGAATGGCGTTTGGGGTCCTCGCCTCCGCGCCCTTCGCCCCAGCGCTGCTCGATTGGCCGACGCCGTGGCAGCCCCTTCCGGATATCGAAGCCCTCACTGCCGCGCTCCAGGCCCATCAGATTCAAGGCGCCTTGGTGGAACGCGGCTTTTGGGAGGAACCCGGCACGCGTGCCCGAGTGGAGGCCCTTCAAGATCGGTATGCCGTGGCCTTCCTCACCTTCGATTCCGAGGCGAACGGCTCAGACATCATCGTGAGCCGAAACCGCAAAGGGCGCTTGTACCTTCATGGGAAATCGCAGGTAGCCCTCGAAGCCTTCTGCTTCCGCGCGGGCCTGGATCGGTTCCTGATGCAGATGGAAGGGCGGAGCGAGCAGTGGGCCCTCGGTGCCCGCCACGCGTGGGATGAAGCCACCCAAACGATCCAGACAGAATTGACCTTGCTGCGCCGGGAACGGGTGGCTCAGGTCAAGACATCCCACGACGGCCTCGATTTTACGGCACCACCTGCGGCGAGGATGGAGGATCTTGTGGGTCTTGATGCCCAGAAGTCGGCGCTCCTCCAGGCGGTGGAGGAGCTGAAGGCCTGGAGGCCCGGCGACCCGCGCCCCACCGGTGGGATCCTCTTGGAAGGGCCCCCCGGTACGGGCAAGACCCAGCTCATTGCCGCGGTGGCCAAGGCCTCCGGCCTCCCCTGTGTCCTGCTGTCCGCGAGCCAGCTCCAAAGCATGTACTGGGGCGAGACGGAGCGGCGCATCCGGGATCTCTTCGAGCAGGCCTGGCGGCATGCGCCCTCGATCATCGGCCTCGACGAATTCGAGGGTCTTGGGATGAGCCGCCAGATCGCCAGCCAATCCGAACCTGGCTTTGTGGCCTCGATCGTCACCACCCTGCTCACGGCGATGAACGCGAGCCCCGGCAAGCCACCGGTCCTGGTGCTCGGAGCCACCAATTACGCGGAGAGGGTCGATCCCGCCTTCCTGCGACCTGGTCGTTTCGATCAAGTCCTGCATGTGGGTTTCCCTTCCGCAGAAGCGCGACGGGCCTTTCTAAAATCTCACCTCCCGGCCGAGGTCTTGGAGGACAGCCTGCTGGACCACCTTGTCCGCTTTACCCAGCACAAATCCATGGCGGTGGTTCATCGCCTGATTCACGAATCCCAGCAGGGAGTGGCCACCACAGACCCCGCCATGCGCCTACGCGAAGCCTTGGTGACGAGCCTCATCGGTCCACCCGGAGAGTCCACCCTCACGGTCGAGGAAAAGCACACGGTCGCCGTTCACGAAGCGGGCCACGCCTTGACGAGCGCCGCGCTCCTCGGCCAGGTGCCCTTCTTCCTCACCATCCGTCCTCGTGCCGACATCGCGCTGGGTCTCTGCCTTATGGAACCCACTCGCCCCGAGACCGGCCTGGACACTGCCCGGGTAAAGGCCGAACTCGCTGTTCTTCTCGCGGGTCGAGCGGCGGAGCGCTTACTCTTGCCCGCACGAGAGCCTTCCTCGGGTGCGGCATCGGATCTCCAAAAGGCGACTTCCTTGGCCCATCGAGCGATCAGCGAATGGGGGATGGATCCCGATTGGGGTCTGATGTCCATCGAGGCCTTGCCCCTGGAAGTCCGGGGTGTGCTCTCTGAGCGGCTTGGCCATCACTTGACGGCCTGGCTTCGTGAAGCCGAGGTCAAGGTCGGGGACTTCCTTGCTGCTAACGTTGCCGCCTTGATGGGCCTGGCTGATGCTTTGCAGCGGAGGCAAGATCTCTACCGGGAGGAGATTGAGGAACTCGTCGGGGGAAGGGGGTGGGCGATTGGCGGGTCCATTCAGGTATAGGCGCACCTGTTGGCGAAGCAAATGGCCTCATCCTTGTTGCAATTCGCCCAGCCCGAGGAGGGGTTAACTATCGCCTGCTTCGGTTGCGCTTGAGGCCATCCAGCCGCGTCTCGACTCCCCGCACAAATTCATCCAGTGAAATGCCCAGTGCGCGGCACCAATCGCGGAGTTCTATGAGGTCGAGGCGACGCTCCCCACGTTCACACTTCGAGATGAAGGTCTGCGTACCCTCTAGGCGGCTTGCCAACTCCACCTGAGTCACGCCCACTTGCTCCCGTACCTCCCGAAGGTGGTCCAGAAGAACCGCGTACTCCTTTCGGGCGATGGATTTCTGCATGAGTCCTGACGAGGCCAGGACTGACGCTAAAGACGATCATAGAATAGTCCAAAATGGCATATTTCTTCCTGAGGAACTTGAACCCTGCTGTCCCCTCCAACCTCCCTACCCGCGACCTTCGTGCGGGCCATCAAAGGATTTCCCATGAGGTTACACGCGCTAAGCGTTCCCTTGGCCATCGCCACCATATTCCTCATCGGCTGTAATACCGGTCCTAGCGAGGCTTTCCTGCGGGCATTCAGAGCCTCGGAGGAATCGAAGAAAACCCCAGCGCTCGTAGTCCATCTCGGGAAGCGCGTCGAGATCTCCTCCTTCGATACCAGCGCCAACGCCCGCTTCAAGGCGGCTATCGAATCCCTTGCCAACCGGATGGGATTCAGGGTTGAGGCTTCCGAAGTGAAGCACGGCTACTTCACACGCGGGACGGCCTACGATTTGGTCGCCTTCCAAACCCCCCAGCTTCCGGGATTGACCTTCCGGCAGGAGGGCGATCACGTGACCATCCAACCCGATTACCACGAGGAGCTGATTCTTGAGTGGGCAAAGCCCCCGAAAGAGGGCTACGAGACGCTCCTCTCCGACCAGCGGATGGGGGCCGACAAGGGGAGCCTGGAAGCTGGCCTGATGGCGATGGGTGTGAAGGATCCCAAGGCAATGCTCGAAAAGCTGGCCAAGGCCGACGAGGCAACCCGGAAAGCCAAGGCGAAGGGCTTCGCGGAAAACATCGAACGGACGCGGAAGGATAACGGGTACGCCAAGGCCTGGTTCATCCAGTTCCGCAAGCGGGAAACCACGGCGGTGCCCGCGGACAGCCCCTGGTGGGCGCTCTGCGAAGGCCTCAGCGGAACTTCCCCCGCCCTCGAATTCAATACGCCCTACCGCGCCACAGCCACCTTCTGGACCCGCAAGGGCCAAGCGGATACCAAGGCCACCCTTCGCACCCATGCGGTGATCGCCTTTGAGGGCGCCTCTGGCGTGTGCGCCAAGATCGAACCCTGGTCCACCTTCCAACCCGAATGAGGTTCCCATGAACACTTTCAAGCTTCCCCTGCTCCTTGTCGCTTTCGCTGTGCAGCCACCTCTCGCTGCCCAACTGGTCGAGAAGGCCCCAACTTCCAAGCCCTCGCATAAGGGGGCCCCGGCTGCCTCCGGGTCCAACCTCAAACGGTTGGACCTCAAGCTTCTGGAGTCCGGGATCACCACCCGCGCCTTGGGCCTGTGGAAGGCGACTGGCGGGAAAGACGAACTGACCTTCCGCATCGTGACTTTCGAACGCTTGTCTCGCGGTGGGCGCCGGTCGGATTTCATGGCGCCTTCCCATCCGGATGCCGCCTTCGTGGTGGATGGCTTCGAAGTCCCCCTTTTCGAGATCCGGGGCCGGGAAGCCTTCTCCGGTGAGGGAGAAAGCCAGCGACTCGGGTTGCTCCGGCTCACGAAGAAGGGGGCGCAGATGTCCTTGGATCGGGGTGGCCATTGGACGACTGCGGAAGCTGCGGGGGAGCGTCGGCTCTTTGCATTCGACAACCTGCTGATCACCCTGGCTCCGATGGACGAGGCCTTCCACCCGACGCGGTTCCAGGCCATGGCTTTGGAGCGTGGCGTGGTGACCAAGTCGAAGAAAGAAATCCTGCCTCATGTGCCAGTGAATCCCTTCTTCCATTCCGTGGTCGCGGCCTTCGCTTTCGGTAGAAACGAAGTGGAGGGCATCCTGAAGTACCCGGGGACCACCTTCGTTGTGCCCTTCCGTGGCGTGAAGGTCGGCGACAAATGGGTGGCCCGATCCCTGGCCGTCCAGCCCTTCAATACCCAGATCTACCACCCCACGGGTTCCTCCACTAGGGAACGAGGAGCGACGGATCTGCGGGTGAACGACCGGAAGTTCACCCAGATGGAACTGGATGAGCGTCGCCTCCTCCTTGGAACAGGGGCCTTCTTGAACTACGCCTTGGAAGGCGAACCGGCCGAGCGACTCGAAACCGCCATGGAGTGGGACCTGACCCAATCCAAGGATCTCACCGCCGTGTCGGATGCCTACAAGGCCAACCTCGGGCGCAGCATCTGGACCAAGTCCGATGAAGCTGCGTCCTTCAGCCGGGAATCGGAGAAGGCCTATGTCGGGGCTGGCCTCAAGACTTGGTTCTGGGCCCCCTATGAGAACCCCGGCAACGACTTTCTGGGGTTTGCGGCCAAGGCACGCGCCACCTTGGACCCCATGCGGCGCCGGGTCGAAGAGGCCGGAGGCGCTATCGGTCTGGTCGATGAGAATGGCGCACCGATGGGAGCTGGCCGGGCCCAGGGAATCACACCCCGTGGGACGGGTAGCGGTACCACCCCAGCAGGAATGCCTCGTTTGCCCCTCGCCGCCTTCAGGGCGGGAGACCAGATGGTCAGCGTCCACATGCCGGGCGAGGTGTGCTTCTGGTCTCCGGACCTCAAGAGCGTCGCCCGTCGGCAGGCCCTGAATCCCATGGAGATCCTCACCGCTGCCACCGTGTCCCCCGATGGGAAGTCCTTCGTGACGGTGGGAACGCTCGGCGTCAAGGCCTGGGACCCGGGGAACGGTGCTTCGACCGGCATCTACCCCTTGGATGGCTGCAACCAGTACTGGTGCGCCACCTACTCCGCGGATGGATCCTTCATCGCCGGGGGTGGGAACGATGGTCGCACGCGAATCTGGGATGTCCGGTCCGGTCGTCTTCTGGGAAGTACGGTCGAGGGCGGCTGGGGCATTTCCTGGGGTTCCCCTGATTCCACCAAGCACCGTCGCCAGGAGCGCTACGTTTCCAGCGTATCCATCTCTCTGGATGCACGGCTGCTGGCCGAGGGGATGGCTACCGGTGAGCTGAAGGTGTGGGACCTCACCGATCGTGCGAAGCCGAAAAAGCTGAAGGGAATCGACACCGACTTGGGCAAGGTGTGGCGAACCCAATTCATCCACGGAGGCAAGGAACTGGTGGCGCTCAACCAGAGCGGTTCCTTCCGCGTGTTCGACACTGCCACCTGGAAGGTGACCCGGAAAGGGGACTCGGCCATGCCGACCGCGATTTCGGCCGTCTTCGACCCGAGTGGAGATGGGGTCGTCACCACGCACACGGGCGGGCGGGCCATCCGCACCAGCCTCACAACAGCGAGTATCACCAAAGAAGCTTCCTTTCCCGCCACCGACCTGGCCCTTGTGGCAGCACGGGAGGGGAAGCTGTTCTTGCTATCCGGGAGCGCTTGGCAGGAAACAGATCTGTAGGGCAGGCTCCCAACCCACATTGTTCACGAATCCCAGGTGAGCATCAGATACCTCGTCTGCTTCATCCACAGGTTGTTGATGCGGATCCCCCCGAGGAGCACCGACCTTCCCGGCCGACCACGGGGCTGTAACTTGCCCCCACCGGCAGGGGAGTGACCCTGCCGGAGGACGCGCAGCGATCGCGGGCCAAGGCGCGGTAGGGTTCCCTTTCGCGCTCCGCGGAAGGGCCGCGACTTGGCCCGTGCAAGCCCCGGGGTCGGCAGGGATGAGAGGCGCGGACTCGGGTTGAAGAATCGGTTCTTTGAACCTGAAAGGGGATCTGTTGATGATGAACTCGCGGGATCTCAACCGATCATCCATACCTACGGAAGGTGGAATTTACCCTTCGCGAGCGATGGAAAGAACTCCACGGATCGAACGCGCGACTGGGCCATGCCCAGTGCTTCAAGCAGGCTGGCGTCGTCCTTGGACGCTTCGGGCACACGGGGTCATGGCCCCGTGTGCGTACAGTGCTTATCACGAAATCTGAGATTGGGCCGCTTCGGGAAGGGATCTTTTATCGGGAAGCGGGAATGGAAAATTTGTTCACGGGCCGGGAAGGGGGCGTTGGTCCTTCATTGGATCGCCTGGAAGCAATCTGGGGATGCCCTATCCGAGCGTGAGGTTTCCCTTTCGAGGGGGGTGCAAGGGGCAGGGTGGGTTATCGCTCCTTGGACGCCACCAACGCGAACAGGCTTCCCACGCATGAGTACGCTCATTTCCGATCCTTCAACGAAAGCAGTCCATGCGACCCGCTGGATCAGATCCCATGGAGCTGGGAGGTGCCACGTGGGCATGAGTAAGGTCGATAAATTGAAGGTGAAGGCTCAGCGGCTGCAGGCTGGCGTGCGGGCCAAGCGAACCACAGTGTCCGTGTCATTGTCCGGGCGGGCGGCGGAGCAGTGGTTGGAGTTGGTGATGGCAGGGGATGTCGCCGGCCTTCGCCCCGCCGATCTGTTGGCCTTGCTTCTTGAGGAAGTCGGGTGTTCGGCCTCCGAGGCGCTGAGGTCCCTCGACCGAGCCAACCAGAAGTAGGGAGGAGAATCCGTGTGGGTGCTGGATCGATACGCCAGTTCGAAGGCCTCGGAACGCCCTAGTTCGACCCATGCCGCCCATCATTATCTGATTGACCACCTTGAATCCCTGAAGGAAATAGACCCGCGGAACTACTCCATCTACCTCGGGCAGGACGGCCAACTCAAACCCATTTTCCTGAATCGGGATCTTTGGGCAAAGGTGGGGCTGACTCCAGAAGAGATGGACCGCGGGGAATTCCCGAAAGAGCTGCTCGCGGCTCTGATGCGAGGTAAGGATCGCCATGGGAATCAGCTCGGACGAAGACCCAAAGGTAGCCTACGTCGACCTCATGAGGCCGTCGTCATGTGGCCGTGCGAGGTGTCAGTGGGTCTCACGCACTTGCCGGCGCAGGTGTCCATGGAGTTGGTTCTTGCGGGGGCCAAGGAACATGTGGACCAACTTGAAGCATGTGCCACCCGGTCTTCGGTCGGTCGCCGTGGGAACAAGGCACGCACCAAGCCCCAACCGGGCAGGGTCCTAGCAGTCGTCTTTCCCCACGATACCGAGAGGACCGGGTTGCCTCATCCCCACCCCCATATTTGGATCATGCCCCAGGTTTGGACCGAGGACAAAGAGTGGAAGACTCTCGACAACGCCGAGCATTGCAGGCGCCTCCAACGTGAGGGAGGCCGGGCGCGCATGACTAAAGTGATGCAGGAGGTTCTGATCAAACACGGCGCTTCTGCGGAACTTATCGGTGGCCTAGCTTGTGAACATTCCGGGGAAATTCATGGGGCGACCTTCCGGGTTGGCAATGAGGTGGTGATAGAGGCCGGGAGCATCGTCCGTCCCCGTCGAGCCGCGATTCTGGCGGCCACAGTCATCAGAAAGTGCCTAGGGGCGCCAGCTCCTACGGCGCGGGAATTGGAGTTCCTCCGAAGGTCTGGGGGCCTGGACCTGAATACGGTGCGTTTGCGACCAGGCCAACGCCGCAAGCGGCTGGTTGACAAACTTCGTAGCCTTGGATTGCTGGAAGGGGTCGGTATTCTTCCAGACTCCACCAGGATTCGTGAATCGCTCAACCACATGGATTCATTGTTGGCACGCGCCGAATTCTTGTTCCGCAGGGGCGCGGGTGGGGCCTACGCAGATGCCATTGCCGGTCACATTGGGAAGTTGCGTGAATCTTGGTCCGCTTGGATGTCCAAGGATGTCAGGGAGCGCCACGACCGAGATGCCCGGGCCGAGGCTGATTCACAGGGATTCACTGGTCCCACGCTTCTTCAAATTCGTACGACCCACGCGGTAGTGAGTGCATTTGCAATGAAGTCCTTACTTGCCATCAACCCCAAGGAGACCACCCATGTCCCACCTCCATCCCCAACTGGCGACCCCGAAAGAATCCAAGCACCTGCTGCAGGAACTCAGCGTCGCCCGCATCCACATCTTCGTCCCGCGGCCCATCTACCGGCAGGCCGCCATCCTGGAACCGGTGGAGGAAGGGGACCTCGAGATCTTCCCTCCCGATATGCTGGAGAAGATCAAGGCCGGCCTGAGGGAACCCGAGCCGCCGATGGCGCAGGGCACTCCGATGGGAGGCCCGGATCGGCCAGTCTTCGCGCCGAGCCTCAGTCCGATGGAACTGGACGCGGTCATGGATCGGCAGGCGAGCGAACTCCTGGCCAAGGTCCGGGGGCGGATGTCCAACAGCGCTTCCCTGATGCAGGAGTGGGTTCCGGTGAACTTCCGGCCGGAGGGCCAGCGCGGGGAGCGTCCCTTGACCAGGGACGAGGAGTACCAGGCGTGGGAATCCCTGCGAGAAACCCGCGTGGGGCGCTCCCTTACCACGAGGCCTGGGGAGGCCAGGGGCACCCTCACCGCGAAGGAGAGCCACAGCTACACCCGGCGGCCGGTCACGAAGGAGCGCCTGGCATTGACCCGGCTGATCTGGGATCCGCAGCCCTTCCTGGTGATCATCCGGACCGAGGAACTCTACCCATGGTTGGCTACGGCCCGCCAGGTTCTGCAACTTCAGGCCGTGAAGGTGGAGTGCAACGATCGGGAGATCCTGACTACCCCTCTGGCCTTCGGCAACCTGGCCCTGGAGAGCGCCTGGATCGATCTCCGGGGAGTGGTTCGCATGAGCGACCTTGGCTCCTTCCCCACCCTGGAGAGCTTTCAGACGATGGCTCTGCCCGAGTGCAGCCTGCCCCTTCCCGGGCTGCAGGGGCTCCGGTCCATCCAGGACGCCCTGGAGGATGGGGGCCGGCATGGGGAAGGGGACCTCTGGTGGGAGGTCGTGCCCCCGCCCCAGATCTGAGGAATACCTGGTCGCAACACGCCCAGCAGATGTTCGAGTTGGCGCGGGGACTTTCCGTGACACGCCCGGCGGCTTCGGCGTCCCGGGGCCTTCGCGAGGCCGGACGTTCTCGAAAGCGGTAGCCTGCTTCGAACCCACACTCCTTTGCGTAGGGGTCGAAGCGGCATTGGGCCCATGGACCAATTTTGTCCAACGGCCCTACCGATACTAGGAATGTGCCCTCTGGGTCTCCCCGGCGCCGGGAACCGAATGCAGACCTCAGGGCGCCCCTTCGCCCGATGGTGAACTCCCTTGAGGGAACACCATGCAACTCGTCCTCCAACGCGGCACCCATGAGATCGGCCGCTCCTGCGTCGAACAGAAGTTTCCTCTGGCCAGCGCTGGATCCTGGACCTGGGCCAGCCGATCACCGGCGACATGGCCGCCGCTGATGGTCGCAGGATCCCCCCACGGAGGATGCCTTGGTCATGGGACTGCTGCCTGCCGTGCCTGGCCTCTACCACGGCCCAGAGGGCCCACGTCCTGCCGCCGTGGTGCTCAGCAAATTCCACCTGGATCATTCGGGGTCATCCATCAGGTGCATCTTGACGTGCCGATCCATCTGGGACGCATGGCAGCTGCCGTGTGGCGGGGAATGGGCACCCTCGCCCGGGTGCTCAGCCTGGACGGGCTCCACATCCAAGGCTACGACGCCGGGTGGGCCTTCGAGATCGGAGAATTCATGGTGAAGCCCCATCTCATAGATCACAGCGCCTTCTATGCTTGCGGGCTGGAAGTGAGTGCAAGAGGGAAGTACGTCAACTACAGGGGCGACTTCCGCCGGCATGGTCGGCAAGGGGATCGGTTTGATCACTTCCTCGCGAACCCTCCGGAGGGCGTGGACGCCCTGCTCATGGAAGGGATGACCCCCCAGCCGTGAGGCCACCGTCACCCTCTCCGAAAGGGGACTGGAAGCCCAGCTCGTGGCGGAACTCCGCTGCCATTCCCGTCCAGCCTTCACCCAATTCGGCCCCTGTACCTGGATCGCTTGCTCACTTTGGTCCAGGTAGCCCAGCGTATGAGCCAAAAAATATTTACCATCGTATAATGATTGATAATTGAATCTAAACGAATCGCTGAAGTTGGATGGATGGCTCCCTTTGTCAGGCAAGCCTGACCAGATCTCAATGGCCGAATAAACCTGAATTCTGGGTTACGATGATCCCTTTGCGGGAAAACCAACCTATGCGCATTTCACGATTCCAGGCATTGATGATGGCGTCCACGGCGGTCGTGTTCCTGAAGGCTCAAGCGCCTGGGCCAGCGGTCTCATTGAATTCAGAAGATATAACCCGAATGAGGGTGTTTGAAGAACCGCTCCATGCGATCGGTGGCAGGCCTTCAGCCGATGAAAACCGGGACCTGTTGGATTCCTTGCAGCGCTACCAGGCGGGAGGGCGAACCGAGGACGTGAGGCCCCTCCTTGAGTTCCTCAAAAAACATCCTACCTCCCCCTGGAAACCCTCCCTGCTGACCAACTTGGGTTTGGTGTATCGACGCTCTGGTTATTACTCCCGTGCCTTGGACGCATGGGAAGTCGCCTGGTCCTTGGCGAAAGGGTTGAAGGATTCCCATGCTCAGCCCGTGGGGGATCGCGCCGCAGCCGAGCTGGCGGAACTACTCGCGCGCCTGGGGCGAGTTCCTCGCTTGGAGGCCCACCTCAGGGAAGTGGGTACTCGCCCAGTTCGAGGAAGTGCGTCCGAAAAGCTGATCAAAGCCAAAGAAAGTTTGGCGCTCATGACCCAAGAGCCCGAACGCAGTTTTCGCTGCGGCCCGGTCAGCCTGGCTTCCATTCGCGTCAGCACGGGGAATCCAGAGCCTCGCCTCTATCAAGAGAACTCCACATCCCAAGGGACCTCGCTGGCCCACAACCTTGAACTGGCTGCCAAGTACGGCATGAATTTCCAGATGGCCAAACGCCAGCCTGGCGCTTCGGTAGTCGTGCCTTCAGTAGTGCATTGGAAAACCGGCCATTTTGCCGCCATCGTGAAGGAGGCCAATGGCCGGTACCTCCTTCAGGACCCCATCTTCCCGGACGACATCTGGGTGACGAAGGCGGCGCTGGATGACGAAGCCACGGGATATGCCCTGATCCCCAAGGGGAAGCTGTTAGAAGGATGGGCGCCCGTCAATGAAACGGAAGGCAAGGCTGTTTGGGGCAAAGGTGGCGCGCCCATGGGCGATCCCAACGCGCTCAAAAAACAAAACCGGAAGATTGGATCCTGCCCGAACCCTGGCATGGCCGGGCATTCCTTCCACGAGCTGCTGGCGAGTCTTTCAATCTCGGACATCCCCGTGGGCCACGTGCCGGCCAAGGGCCCCTCGGCCCTTTTCGAAGTCACCTACCTCCAACGAGAGCAAAGAGCCCCACAGACGCCGACCTACTCGAATCTCGGGCCCAAGTGGACTCATGATTTTCTGAGTTTTATTGAGGACGATCCGACCATCGCGATCGACTATCCCACCCTCTCCATGAGGGTTTGGACATTGGAGCGGGGAGGCGGGTGGCTGCCCTTCGTGTTCAACCAAGCTAAGGGTGCCGATGTGGCCGCCTCGACTCCGACGGGGCCCAGCCTCCCTCAGTCTGAGGACTTCTCCCAACTCATCCGGTTGAACCTCACCAGTTACGTGCGGGTGCATCCAGATGGAAGCAAGGAGTTCTACGAGCACAGCGATGGAGCCCGCACCTTCCCCCGGAGAATCTTCCTGTCTCGGATCGTGGATCCGATGGGTGCCACCCTAAACCTCGAGTACGACGACCAACATCGCCTCACTGCGCTGGTGGATGCCCAGGTCCGACGTACGACGCTCAGCTACGAACTCACCGGAGATCCACTTAAGATTACGAAGGTCACCGACCCCTTCGAACGAACCGCAACCTTTGAGTACAACGCGGCTGGACAATTGGCGAAGATCACCGACGTGGTGGGCATCACTTCGGCATTCAGCTACGGCCCCACGACTCAGTCGCCGGACCTGCCTGCAGACTTCGTCAACGCGCTTACCACTCCTTATGGAACC
Source organism: Acidobacteriota bacterium (assembly GCA_016192145.1). GTDB lineage: Bacteria > Acidobacteriota > Holophagae > Holophagales > Holophagaceae > JAFDVN01. The sequence continues at coordinate 464,209 of JACPUT010000018.1, forward strand.
CACCACTACACCACGGGCCAGGATTCCGATGGCCTCTGGGTGGAGGCTGAGGATCCCCTTGGGAATCACGAGCGAATGGAGTTCAAGCGCCATCCAGTGGTCTCAGCCCATCAGGATCCCCTGCCTCCAGGCTTCACCACCATGAAACCCGGCGGCTCTCTTTACTGGAGCAAGCGGGCCATGGCCGTGGCCCCGGGAGATTACAACCAGGCGAGGTACACCCGATGGATGATCGGCCGAGATGGTGAGGGTAGCGTTGACTATCCCTTTGCCTTAAAACCTGCTGGATCTCCCATTTTTACGCAGATTTTTAGCTATCCGGGCCAGACCACTTCGGGTTATTCGGGGATTCTGAATAAGCCGAGCCGCATCTACCAGCCCCAGCCGGATGGAACTTGGGCGACGACAGCTTTCGAATACAACACGATGGGACGGCCTACCAAATCCACGGACCCCCTGGGCCGGGAAACCACCTTTGTCTATGCGGAAAATGCATTGGACCTTCTGGAAGTCCGCCAGACCAGCCACGGACGGAACGACTTGCTGGCCACCTACACTTATGACGGGCAACATCGCCCGCTCACGGTGACGGATGCTGCAGGACAGGTCACGCGCCTGACCTACAACGCTCAAGGACAGATTGAGACGGTCAGCAATCCCCTGGGTCAGTCCACCCGCCTAACTTACGACGCCCAGCAACAATTAGAGACCATCACGGCACCCGGCAATCGGGTCACCCGCCTGACGTACGATGCCCAGGGGCGAGTGGCTACGGTTACGAATCCCGAAGGCCAGACGGTGGGCACCAACTACGATGCCCTCGATCGCCCCACCTTAATCACCTACCCCGATGGCACCACTGAGGAGCTTCGCTACGACAGGCTTGATGTGGCTCAGCGGAAGGACCGGAGTGGCAAGTGGACCACCCTGACTTACAACCCCCTCCGCCAGCTGATTGAGGTTGAGGACGCCTTGGGTCGGATCACCCGTTTCGACTGGTGCGGCTGCGGAGTTCTGGAAGGTCTCCGGGATCCCATGAACAAGCTCACATCCTGGCTCCATGACTTGCAGGGGCGGGTGATCGGGAAACTGTTTCCCGATGGGGGGCGAGCCTCATTCAGCTATGACACGCTGGGGCGGCTGAGCCAGAGGGTAGATGCCAAGGGGCAGATCACGCGTTACGGATACAACCTGGATGGAGCCCTGAAGGAAGTCACCTATCTCAACACCTCGCGCCCAGAACCCAGCGTGAAGTACGAGTACGAGTTGGAGTACAACCGCCTCGCCCTGGTTCAGCGAAATGATCAACAGATCAAGTATCAATACGCCCCGGTAGTCGTTCCTCCTGCCTTGGGCGCAGGTCGTCTCGCTACGGTGACCGGGCCGTTACCCACGGACGTGATCACGTACGGGTACGACGAACTCGGCCGGGTGAACCTGCGCTCAGTCAAAGGACGCGAGTCCACCACGGGTTTCGATGCCCTTGGGCGAGTCGCCAACATCATCAACCCCTTGGGCGCTTTCACGTACGGGTATGACGGCAACACGGGCCGCCTTAGCTCGGTTTCGAGTTCAACGGGGCCCAATACCTCCTTTAGTTACTACGGTGCTGATCAGGACTTCCGTCTCAAGGACCTAAATCACGGCACCCAGGCTGGGGAACTCGTCTCCAAATTCGCCTACACCTACGACCTGGACGGCCAGATCAAGACCTGGACCCAGACACCAGGGCAGGGGGACCCCCGGACGTTTGAGTTCACCTACGACCCTGTAGGCCAACTTCTGGGCGCCTCCCTTTCGGGCCTCAATGGTCAGATTTTCAAGCGATTCGCCTATGGGTATGACCCCTCCGGCAATCGAACGAGTGAAACCGTGGATGGTCGCACCACCACGGGTACCTACAACGATGTGAACCAGCTGCTTCAGCTCCGGTCCAGCGCCAACGATGCGCCCGTGGCTAAGGGAGCACCGACCGTTCCGAAGAAGAAGGCGGCACCTAAAGTCGTGCCCAAACCTACTCGCACTCGCTCGACCACGGCGCGACGTTAATAGATCCCATCTAGAACCGGATCGTTCCTCCCCTGGAAGCCCATTCCTTCGGAATTCCCATGTTCATGTTTGATCCCCTCTCTCTATTGAAATCACTTCCTACGCGTCCTCAACGGATTCCGGGAGGGCTCTTGTGGGCCTCGCGCGCCTGGCGCGGGGTATGGGCCACGTTGCTTGTATTCCTCATGAGCTTCCAAACAGCCCAGATGGCCTATGCCGGGAATGCATCCAACAGGGTGCCTTTGATGGCCGGGGTGATCCCAATGGTGGAGCCCCAGTTGGGGGCGGAACAGATGGATCCGGCATCCTATATTCCCACTACGGCCACTTCCTCCATGCCCGTCATGGCAGGGGAACCGGATATCTCCGGTCCCTGGAAGGATGCCTACGGCTACCCCATGAATTTCTACCAGGACGGCACCACCCTGAGCGGGGATTGGAACTATGGAGGCACCAAGCATCTGGTGACGGGAACGATGAACGGATACTCCCTCACGGGAGCTATGAAGAATCC
>JACPUT010000019.1 GCA_016192145.1 Acidobacteriota bacterium
AAACTACTCCGAAAATCGACGCCGCCGTTCAAATCGACACCAACTTCTATGTCTCTTGAATGTGTACCACCACTGGGTTTCCCGTGATTGCTAGGGATATAAGCCGGACACTAGTGGTGATGAACAGTGATGAACGGTGATGGATTTGCGGTCAGTTATCACCGTTCATCACTGTTCATCACTGGCTTGCTTTTTTGCTTCCCTGGCTCAGGGAGCATTCGCCCCATCCCGGCAGGCTTCGTAGACGGCCCGCGCCTTGCGGATATCGGCCAGTACGGCCTCCCGCTCCCCGGCCGTGCGGTAATCGGGATGGGCCTCGGTGGCCTTTTGGATTCGGTCCAGCCAGGCGAGAAAATACGTGGCGGCCGCCTTCGACCTCACCGGCTTCCCGGCCACCACGGCGTAGATGGGGCTCGTGGTGGCGAAGGGGTAGATGTCGAGCACGTTCGCGTGGGGTGCATCGTTCCAGGCCCGCAGCAGCAGCCAGCCGGGGCCCTTCACCTTCACCCGGCCCGTCACGTCGGCGGTGCCCGACTTCGGCGCGTGATGGCCCACCACCTCGCCGTTCCAGATGAGTTCCAGGTGATCCACCGGGTGGTTGGAACGCAGCGTGGCGGCGTACTCCAGCTCCTGCGCTCCGGCACCCAGCTCCAGCGTGTCGCCGGGTGCGGCCTTCCCCACGCGCAGGTCCAGCAGGGCGCCATTGGTGGCGAAGGTGCGGCCCGCCTTGAGCCCCGCGAGGAAGGGCTCCCGCTGGAGCGGGCCTTCGGCCTTCACGTAGACACGGTTGAGGCCCACGGGGCCGCGGAGGCTGGCGTAGTTCGCCATCACATCGGTGCCGGCCCCGGCCGGTAGGCGCAGGCCGCAGTTGAGGAGGCGGTACCAGATCGCGTTGGTGGCCATGTGATCCGAAAACCCCACCGCCTCGTAGTAGTCCACCTTGCCCAGGGCCGCATCGATGGGCAGGGCGTTCGTGAGCTTCGCGTCGGTGGCCGGCTTCACGTCCTCGTCGAAGGGATGCACGTAGCCCACGAGGCCGCCCTGCGCGTGGGCCCGGTCCGCCACGGCGCCGTTGTGGGGGTAGGGGCTCGCGGCCCCGGTGAAGGGATAGGCCGTGTAGCCCGGCATGATCAGGTGCTCCCGCAGATTCAAAAGACCCAGGTGGCCCCAGTAGCTGGAGTGGAATTCCTGGCCGTGGAGCAGCAGCACGTCCCCCGTCGAGGCGGGATCGAGGTCCGTACGGAAAGAGGCGAGATCGGGATAGCGCTGCTCCTTGTTCACGATGAGGTTGTACACGAGCCCCAGCCCCTCGGCGCGGGCCTGCTGCACCATCCGCGCGGGGCTGTTGCGGTAGGTGCCGCCGTAGTTGAGGTGAACGTGGAGGTCGCCGCTCCACCAGGCGCCTGGAAAGGGGAGGCGCTTGAGGGGGACGATGATGGGAACTGCGGAACCCCGGGCGTCGACGTCGACCTGCGCCACCGCGAACTCGGGCCCCCGGGCCAGGGTGAGGCGCAAGCGGTCCTTGGGCACGGATACGGTGAAGGCGGGCGCCACGTGGAAAGTGCGGCCCTCCGCCCGCTGCGTGGGCACGAGGAGGTCATCGGCCTGGATCCAGGCGCCTTCAGGCGCGAAGGTGCGGCCGCGGCCGTCCCTCAGCGAGACGCGCGCGGGCATGGGGTGACCCGCTTCGTCCTGGATTCGGATCTCCAGATTGACCCGCGGCGCGAGCGTCCTACGCTCCCGGATCTCCACGGCGGTCTCCTGGCCGGAGGTCGTGTCCAGGAGCTTCAGGGCGGTGTTCCCCTCCCGGTTCGAGATGAACGCGATCTGCTTCCCATCCGGTGACCAGCGCGGATTCGTGGCATCCCAATCCCCGAAGGTGAGCTGGAAGGGATGGCCCCCCTGCGTCGGGAGCAGCCAGAGCTGGTGCCATTGCGCCCCCTGATAGGAGCTGTAGACGAGGCGCTTCCCATCGGGGGCAACGTCGGGCCGGGCGTGCCAGCTCGTCTCCTCGCGCTGCACGAGGGTCTGGGGTCCGCCCTCCACGGACATGCGCACGAGGTCGCCGCTACCGTGACCCACCTCCCGGTTGCTGAGGAAAAGCAGCTCCCGGCCGTCGCGGGTCCAGGTGGGATTCAGGGCGTGGTCGAAGGGGCTGTAGTAGTAGCGGGGGATGGCGCTGCGGCGGTCGGGTGTGAGGGTGCGGACCTCGGCGAGCTTCCCCGCATTGATCGCCGCCACCTTCAGGAGGAAGTGGCCTGTGCCTTCCGTAGAGACGAATGCCAGCTTCGAACCGTCCGGGGACCAGCGCGGCTCCACGTTCACCGCCCCGTTGGCGGTGAGGGCCGTCTCCTTCCCCTTGGCCAGGTCGAGGCGCATGAGTTCCATGGCCCGGCCCGTGTAGCGGACGAAGGCGATGGAGGCGCCATCCGGCGACCAGTCCGGCTGATGATCCGTGCCGTCCGAATCCGTGAGCTGCTCCGCCAGCGTCGCGCCCACCCTCTGCTTCCAAAGGAAGCCACCCATGGAGTAGACGAGCCACCGGCCATCCGGCGACCACGCCACGGAAGCCGGGCCGCTGGTTAGCTGCGGGAGGTACAGCTCCCGGGTGTAGTAGCTGTGCGGCAGGGCGATCTGTTTGAGGACGGGTTCGCGGCTCGTCTGGGATGAAAGGGTCTGCGCACTCAGGAAGAGCAACCACATAACGCAGAGGCGCAGAGGCGCGGAGGCGCAGAGAAAAGCCCGCGAGGGAGAGGTCGCCATCTTGGCATCCCCCCTCTGCGCCTCTGCGTCTCCGCGCCTCTGCGTCATACTTTTCATGGGCATGCAGCCACCTCGTCCAGACCGACCTACGAAGCCAGCCCAGATCGCGCTTCGTTGAGGCTGGCTTCGAGGATCACCATCGCCTCATCCACGTTTGCCTGGCTGATCATCAGGGGGGGCATGAAGCGCACGGTGCTGGCGCCGCAGGAGAGGAGGATGAGGCCGTTGTGATAGGCCTTCGTGATCACGTCGTCGCAGAGCTGCTTGGCGGGCTCCTTGGTCCCCCGGTCCTTCACCAGCTCCATGCCGATGAAGAGGCCCTTGCCCCGCACTTCGCCGATCTCGGAATGGCGGCCCTGCAGCTCGCGGAGGCGATCCATGAAGTAGGCCCCCACCGTCGCGGCGTTGGCCATGAACTCCCTTTCCACGAGGTCGAGGGTGGCGAGCGCGGCGGCGCAACAGAGGGGGTTGCCGCCGTAGGTATTGCCGTGGGCACCCCGGGCCCACTTCTCCATGAGCTTCTTCTTGGCCACGATGAGGCCGATGGGCAGGCCGCTGCCCAGGCCCTTGGCGAGGGTCATGATGTCGGGCTTCACGCCGCTGTGCTGGGAGGCGAACATCCTGCCCGTGCGGCCGATGCCGGATTGCACCTCGTCGAAGATGAGCAGGATGCCGTGGCGGTCGCAGAGGTCGCGCAGGCCCTGGAGGAAGCCGTCGGGGGGGATGAGATAGCCTCCTTCGCCCTGGAAGGGCTCGATGAGGATGGCGGCCACTTCGCTGGCGGGCACGTTGGCCTGGAAGAGGGATTCCAGGTAGTCGAGCACGGCCTTGCCCTGATCGGCGCCCGTGAAGAGGGGTCGATAGTTGTTGGGATAGGGCACGTGGGTGACGCCCGGCATGGTGGGAAAAAAGCCCTTCTGCTGGGTGGTCTTGCTGGAGGTGAAGGCGAGGCTGCCCATGGTGCGGCCGTGGAACCCGTTGAGGAAGCCGATGAAGCGGCTGCGGCCCGTCACGTAGCGGGCCAGCTTCAGGGCGCCCTCCACGGTCTCCGTGCCGCTCTGGGCGAAGAAGCTCATGACGGGCTCGCCCATGGGGTTCAGCTCGTTCACGCGCTCGGCCAGGCGCGTCTGGCCCTCGTGCCAGTAGTCGGAGGAGATGTGGAGGAACTTGTCCGCGGCCTCCTTGATCGCGGCCACCACCTGCGGGTGGCTGTGGCCCGTGCTGCACACGGCGATGCCCGCGGCGAAATCCAGAAAGCGGTTGCCGTCCACGTCCCACACCTCGGCGCCCCGGCCATGGCTCATGACGAAGGGGTAGTCCCGGGGGTAGGAGGGCGAGGTGACGCGCACGTCGCGCTCCAGGAGGGCCTGGGCCTTGGGGCCGGGCAGGGCCGTGCGGATGTGGGGAGTCTGCATGGGGGCCTCGATCAGAAGGGGAGAAGAACCGGACGGCTGTGGGCTTCGCGGGTGCGGGCGTGGAGGGCGCGGAGCACTTCCAGCTCTCCCGGGCTGGGCGCGGGCAGCACCTCCACCCGCTCCGCCACCTGCAGGGGCCAGCCCGTGGCGGCCACGGCCCCTTCGACGGAGGTGTGTTCGTAGCGCGCCACCAGCTCCAGCTCCTCGGTACCGGCCTGGGGCTTCATGACGCCCAGATCCGTGATGACCACCTGGGGGCCGCGCCCCGGGGAGCCCGAGCGGGCGCGACTGCCGTTTCCCTCGAAGAAGCCGCCGCTGCTGCGGAAATCCAGCTGGGGCACGAAGGAGCGGGCCGACTGCTTCAGCACCACGAAGGTCTGCTTGGCGTGGGTGGCGATCTCCGGCGCGCCGCCCGCGCCGGGCAGGCGCGTCCTGGGCTGGTCATAGGGGCCGATCACCGTGCTGTTGAGGTTGCCGAAGCGGTCCACCTGGGCGGCGCCGAGGAAGCCCACGTCGATGCGCCCCCCCTGCAGCCAGTAGGTGAAGATCTCCGGCAGGGGCACGACCACCGTGGCGGTGTCCGCCAGCTCCCCATCGCCGATGGAGAGGGGCAGCACCTCGGGCTTGGTGCCGATGGTGCCGCTCTCGTAGATGAGCACCGTGTTCGGCGCATGGGTGAGGCGGGCGAGGTTGGCGGCGGCCGAGGGCAGGCCGATCCCCACGAAGCAGACGGCGCCATTCCACAGATGGCGGGAGGCGGCCACCGTCATCATCTCCTCCGAGGTCCAGGGCAGGGGGGCGCTCATCGCAACACCTGGGCTGCACGGATTGGAAAAGATTTTTTATCCACAGATTTCACAGATTTACACAGATTTACACAGATTAAAAAGCAAGCTCGGGTGCGGTAGAGGTGCTCTGCTTTTTAATCTGTGGAATCTGTGAAATCTGTGGATTCCCATCTTTTTCACCTCAGACCTCCACGGAGCGGATGGAGCGGAGGAACCCCGCATGATCCCCGGTGCCGCGCACGTGCCGATCGATCCAGGCCGTGAAGCCTTCGCGATCCCGGGCGATATCGTCCCAGGCCTGGTAGAAGGCGTTGTCCCTTGCGTAATACCCCTGGGCGTAGGAGGGGTAGGCGCCGCCGGGCACGCAGGCCACGGCGCTGACGATCCAGTGGGGCAGCACCAGGGTGTTCATGGGGGCTTCGAGATCGTCCACGATCTCCTCCACCGTCACGATGAGCTTGGTGGCGGCCATGCCCGCCTCCTTCATGGCGCCCACGATGCCGCGGATGTGCACGTTGCCCTGGCGATCGGCCCGCTGGGCGTGGAGGATCGTGACGTCCGGCCGCAGGGCGGGCACGGTGGCGATCACCTCGCCCGTGTAGGGGCAGGTGATGGATCGGATACCGGGGTTGTGGGCCGGGAGGTCCGTGCCCAGGTAGCCCTTGAGCATCCCGAAGGGCAGGTTCGAAGCGCCCGCCACGTAGGCGGCGGCCATGGCCGCGTGGCTGTGCTCCGTGAGCCTCAGGGGCCGGGGCCAGTGGTTTTCCACGGCATCCCGCAACCGGTGCAGGGACCCCACGCCGGGATTGCCGCCCCAGGAGAAGGTGAGGGCCGAGGCGCAGCCGGCGCCGATGAGCTGGTCGTAGACGAGATCCGGCGTCATGCGGATGAGGTGCAGGTCCTTCCGCCCCTGTCGGATGAGCTCGTGGCCCGCGGCGAAGGGGATGAGGTGCGTGAAGCCTTCGAGGGCCAGGGTCTGGCCATCCGCCACGTGGGTGGCGATGGCCTCCCGGAGGCTCAGGATGGGTGTGCTCATTCGACCACCGTCTGGGACTGCTCCCGCAGGTACTGCGGCAGGTAGTAGAAGGAGCCGATGGCCTTCCCCGTGGAACCCGAACCCTTCCAGCCGCCGAAGGCCTGGTAACCCGGCCAGGCACCCGTGGTGGCGCCCTGGGGGCGGTTCACGTAGGTGACGCCCGCCTCGATGCGATCCAGGAAGGTGGCCACTTCGGCCTCATCGCCGTAGATGCCCGCCGTGAGGCCCAGGTTGCTGGCGTTGGCCAGGGTGAGGGCCTCGTCGAGGCCCTTCACGCGGCACACCATGAGAAGGGGAAGGAAGAGCTCCTCGGTGAAGAGGGGATGGTCCGAGGGGGCCTCGGCGAGGGTGGGGGCCGCGAAGTGCCCGTGGGCGAGGTCCCCCTCCGTCAGGCGGTGGCCCCCCGCCAGGATGCGCCCGCCCTGCATCTGCACCCGCTCGCAGTGGCGTTCGAAGGCGAGCAGGGCCTTGCCGGAGATGACGGGACCCATCCAGTGTTCGCGCTTCGTAGGATCTCCGACTCCGAGGGCGGCGATCTTCTCCACCAACCGGGCAGTGAGCTCGTCGGCCACGGCCTCGTGCACGTAGAGGCGGGAGAGGGCGGAGCACTTCTGCCCGCTGAGGCCGTAGGCGGAACGCACGATGCCCAGGGCCGCGCGGTCGAGATCGCCGTTCGCCGTGACGATGCAGGCGTTCTTGCCACCCATCTCCGCGATGCAGGGGCGGGGGTAACGGCCTCCGGCCAGGAGGCCATGGAGGCGCAGGCCCACGTCGGCGGAGCCCGTGAAGGTGAGGCCCGCGAGGTCCGGATGGTTCACGAGGGCTTCGCCCACCACGCCACCGGAACCGCTCACGAAGTTGAAGACGCCCGGCGGGAGGCCCGCGTCGCGCAGGCAATCCGCCAGGAGCCGCCCGGCCCAGGGCGTATCCGTGGCGCCCTTGAGCACCACCGTGTTGCCCGTGACGAGGGCGGCGGCCACGGGTCCCCCCGCCAGGGCCAGGGGAAAGTTAAAGGGCGCGATCACGCCCCAGACGCCGTGGGGTTTCAGCACGCTGCGGTTGTGGGAGCGGAAGCCCGCGACGGGATCATCGGGCAGCGCGCGGTCGTAGCCGTCGTTGCGCTCGAAATCCTCGGCGTAGCCCCAGAAGAAGTCCGCCGTCTCCTGGGTCTCACCCAAGGCCTCCATGCGGTTCTTCCCAACTTCCAGCGCCAGGGCCGCGCCGATCTCATAGACCCGGGCCTCCAGCAGCTCCGCGACCTTGCGCATGAGCCGGATGCGCTCCGCCCGGGGCGTGGCGCGCCAGGCGGGGAAGGCGGCCTTGGCGGCGGCCATGGCGCGGTCCACGTCGGCGGCGTCCCCTTGGGGAAACCGCCCCAGCAGAATCCGCTCATCGATCGGACTGCGCTTTTCATGGCACTTCATCGCGGGCGCATCCGCGCCGGCGATGAAGTGGGAATGCGTGGCCCCCAGTCCGGAGCGCACCTTCACCAGCGCCACCTCGAAGCGGTCGTGCATCTCCGCCGGAGGATCGAACATGGTCGCGTAGGTCAGTTTGAAGCTCATGCCCAGGTTCCATTCGCGAGAAGCCGGTCCAGCAGGGCCAGGGCCCGGCCCAGTTCAGCCTCGGTGATGACGAGGGGAGGTGCCAGGAGGATGAGGTTGCCGCGCACGGCGAAGGAGACGCCTCCTTCCCGGGCCTCTTCCACCAGGCGCTGGAGGGCCGGGTGCAGCGAAGGCCAGGCGCTCAGGGCTTCCCGCGTCGCGCGGTCCCTCACCAGTTCGATCACGGCGAAGAGGCCGTGGCCGCCCCGCACGTCGCCGATGACGGGGTGGCGCTCCTTCAGGGCCTGCAGCTCTTGGAACATCGCCGCGCCCAGGGAACGGGAGCGTTCGATGAGCCCTTCGTCCTCATAGGCCTGAATCGCGGCCACGCCGGCCGCGCAGGCGAGGGGGTGGCCGCAATAGGTGAGGCCCGTGTAGAGCATCTGGTGCTCGACTTTCTTCGCCACCTCCGCCGAGAGCACCACGGCGCCGAGGGGGATGTGGGCTCCCGTGAGCCCCTTGGCCAACGTCATCAAGTCCGGGCGCCCCGCCTCCCCGTGGCGCTGCCAGGCGAACCACTCGCCGCAGCGGCCGAAGCCGCTCATGACCTCGTCGGCGATGAGGTAGACGCCCCGGCGCCTGGCCTCGGCGCGCAGCCCGGGCCAGAAGGCCTCCGGAGCCACGATGCCGTTGGTTCCGGCGTCGGGCTCCATGAGCACCGCCGCCGCATCGGGGTGGGCGTCGAGGGCGGCACCGACGCTGTGCACGGCGGCCTGGGCGCAGGCTTCCTCCGTGGGGGTGCCGAAGGGGCAGCGGTAGGCGTAGGGCGGGGGCACGTGCACCACCCCATGCCGCGTGGGATCCACCTGGGCCAGGGTGCGGCTGTCCCCGCTGAGGGCCATGGCCGCGTAGGTGGCCCCGTGGTAGCTGCGGTGGCGGGTGACGATGGTGCCGCGGGGGTGGCCCAGGGCGAGGCGGGCGAACTTCACGGCGTGCTCGTTGGCGTCGGCGCCGCCGAGCGTGAAGAAGACCCGCCCCCCCTCGAAGCCGGACTTCTCCAGCAATCGGGCGGCGAGCTCGGCCCGGGGCCCGGCGCCCCATGCGGCCGTGGTGAAGCAGAGCTTCCCCGCCTGTTCTTGGATCGCCTGGATGAGGGCCGGGTGCTGATGCCCGAGGTTCATGCACTCGGCGAGACTGCTCATATCCAGGTACTCGCGGCCCCGGTCGTCCCGGAAGCGGGCCCCTTCGCCGCCGACGATGGTGGGCGCGTCCCAATCCGCCTGGACGCACCAGCTGTGCAGCACCTGCTCCCGCTCGGAGGTCATGATGAAAGGGCTCCGAAAATTGTGCGAATATCGAACATTGATTCGTTGTGCGAACAGTATTACGATCTCCTCAGCCACCCCCTTTGTCAACGTCCCTGGAATGCCCGCCATGAATCCGAAGCCCAGCGCCTCCGTCCCCGCCGCCCCCTTCGAGGACAGCCCCGACTTCGTCCAGTCCCTCTCCCGGGGGCTGGACGTGTTGCGCGCCTTCGATCGGGAGAATCCCTCCATGTCGCTCTCGGAGGTCTCCGAGCGCACGGGCCTCGCCCGGGCCGCCGCCCGCCGCAGCCTGCTCACCCTCCAGCACCTGGGCTACGTGGGTCAGAAGGGCCGCCAGTTCTTCCTCACGGCGCGGGTGCTGGAGCTGGGCTTCGGCTACCTCAGCTCCCTCAACCTGCCCGAGCTGGCCATGCCGTGGATGGAGCAGCTGGCCCACCGGGTGAACGAGTCCACCTCCCTCACGGTGTTGGATGGGGCCGACATCGTATATGTGGCGCGCGTTCCCGTGCGTCGCGTCATGACCATCGCCCTCGGGGTGGGCGCGCGCCTGCCCGCCTTCGCGGCGTCCATGGGGCGCATGCTGCTCAGCGGCCTGGATGACGACGCCCTGGGGCTCTGGCTCTCCAAGGCCTCCTTGTATCCGCTCACCTCCCACACCCTCACGGATCCCGATCGCCTGCGGGAGGAGATCCTCCGGGCCCGGGAGCAGGGCTTCTGCCTCGTGGTGCAGGAGCTGGAGCTCGGCCTCTGCTCCCTCTCCGTGCCCATCCGGGATCGCCAGGGCAAGGTGGTGGCCGCCCTCAACGTGGGCATGCAGTTCCACGAGGGCATCAAGGAACACGCCCTCACGCAGGTGCTGCCCGTGCTGAAGGAAACCCAGGCGGCCATCGAAGGCGCCACTTCCCACCACTGGGCCTCCCTGGGGGCTTAGGAGCGTATCCAAGAATTCGGAGGGAACCGCGTTGAATCCAAAGGGGCTTCAGACAATGCGCCACGTCCACCTCTGCGCCGCCCTCCGCACCCCCTTCGGCCGCTACGGCGGCGCGTTGGCCTCCCTGCGGGCCGATGACCTGGCCGCGCTACCCATCTCCGCCCTGCTGAGGTCCCTGCCCCATCTGGATCCCGCGGCCCTCGACGAGGTGATCCTCGGTTGCGCCAACCAGGCGGGTGAGGACAACCGCAATGTGGCCCGCATGGCCCTGCTGCTGGCCGGGTTGCCGCCCTCGGTGCCCGGTGTCACCGTGAACCGCCTCTGCGCCTCGGGGCTGGAGGCCGTGGGCCAGGCCGCGCGCATGATCCGCTGTGGCGAAGCCGACCTCGTCCTCGCCGGCGGCGTCGAGAGCATGACCCGCGCCCCCTTCGTCGTGGGCAAATCCTCCGCCGCCTGGGGCCGCGAGCAGAACCTCGAGGACACGACCATGGGCTGGCGCTTCACCAATCCCAGCCTGGAAGCGCTGCACGGCGTGGAGACCATGCCCCAGACGGCGGAGAACCTCGCCCGGGAGCTCGGCATCTCCCGCGCCGATCAGGATGCCTTCGCGCTGCGCAGCCAGCTGCGCACGGCCGAGGCCCAGGCCCAAGGCCGCTTCCGGGAGGAGATCCTGCCGGTGGAGATCAAGGTCGGGCGCGACACCCGGGTGATCGACGTGGACGAACATCCCCGCGCCGACACCACCCTGGCCCAGCTGGCCAAATTGAAGCCCCTCCTCGGCCCCGGCACCACCATCACCGCGGGCAACGCTTCCGGGATCAACGATGGCGCCGCCGCGCTGCTGCTCGCCTCCGAGGCGGCCATGAACCGGCACGGCCTCACGCCCATCGCCCGCATCACTGGCATGGCCAGCGGGGGCGTGCCTCCGCGCACCATGGGCCTGGGCCCCGTGCCCGCCATCCGCAAGCTGCTCGCGCGGCAGTCGCTCTCATTGGGGGACTTCGACTTCATCGAAATCAACGAGGCCTTCTCCGCCCAGGTGCTCGCCTGCACCCGGGAGCTGGACTTGCCGGATGACGCGGCGAACGTGAATCCCAACGGCGGCGCCATCGCCCTCGGGCATCCCCTGGGCGCCAGCGGCGCGCGCCTCGTCATGACCGCCGCCTATGAGCTGAGGCGAAGGGGCGCCAACCGCGCGCTGGTGAGCCTGTGCGTGGGCGTGGGCCAGGGGCTGGCCTTGAGCCTCGAGTCCGCGTGATCGAGCGATGGAAAAGCGATTAACCACAGAGTTCACAGAGGGCACAGAGGAAGGCAGATGGGGAATCTCTCCATTCCCTCCCAAGCTGCCTCCTTTCTCCGTGACCTCTGTGACCTCTGTGGTTAACCCTCCTTCCCCCATGCCTCCGCGGTGACCCGATGACCCCAACGAAATCCAAGCTCGGCTTCTGGATGTGCACCGCCCTCGTGGTGGGCAACATGATCGGCTCGGGCACCTACCTCATGCCGGCGGCCCTGGCCCCCTATGGCGGCGTGAGCCTCCTCGGCTGGGTCATCACGGGCACGGGCTCCATCCTCCTGGCGCTCGTGTTCGCGAGGCTGGGCCAGTGGATGGCCCGCAGCGGCGGCCCCCACGCCTTCACCCGCGCGGCCTTCGGCGACTTCGCGGGCTTCCTCGTGGCCTGGTCCTACTGGGTGGCCTGCTGGACGGGCAACGCGGCCATCGCCGTGGGCTTCGTGGGCTCGCTGGCCAAGTTCTTCCCCACCATCGCCCAGTCTCCGCGACTGGGCGCGGGCCTCGCCGTGGCCTCCATCTGGGCGTGCACCCTCATCAACATCCGGGGCCTGCGGACGGCGGGCATGGTGCAGCTCGTGACCTCCGTGTTGAAGTACGTGCCCCTCGTGCTCGTAGGCGTGTTCGGCATCGCCTACCTGAAGCCCGCGGCCTTCACCCCCTTCAACCCCACCGGCCAACCCCTCCTGGGCGCCATGTCCACGACGATGACGCTCACCCTCTGGGCCTTCCTGGGCCTGGAGTGCGCCACGGTGCCCGCCGGCGACGTGGAGGATCCGCACCGCACGGTGCCCCGCGCCACGATCTGGGGCACCGTCTTCACCGCCGTCGCCATGGTCATCGCCTGCTCCACGGTGATGGCCATCGTTCCCCGGGCCCAGCTCGCGGAATCCACGGCCCCCTTCGCCGATGCCGCCACCCTCCTCTGGGGCCGCACGGCCGGCTACTTGATGGCCGGCGCCGCCACCATCGCATGCTTCGGCGCCCTCAACGGCTGGACCCTCGTGCAGGGCCAGGTGGCCCAAACCGCCGCGGACGACGGCCTCTTCCCCACGCAACTCGCGGCCCTCAACCGCCGGGGCTCCCCCGCCGTGGCCCTCGCCAGCACCTCCATCCTCGTGTCCGTCCTCGTGCTCACCAACTACACGGGCAGCCTCGTCAGCGTCTTCACCTTCGTCATCCTCCTCAGCACCGCCGCCAACCTCGTGCCCTACCTCTTCTGCGCCGTGGCCGCCCTGCAGATGATGGCCAGGCGGATGCTCCCCGAAGGCGCCGAGATGCCCGGCCCCGGCTTCGTCGCCATCGCCCTCCTCGCCTTCGCCTACGCCCTCTGGGCCTTCGGCGGCAGCGGCAAGGAGTCCGTGTACTGGGGCAGCATCCTCATGCTGGGCGGTTTGCCGTTGCACGTGTACATGGGGTGGAAGCAGCGGAAGGCCGAGGCCTGAGGCCGGCCAGAGAACCAGGTCCGCTGACCCGACCAAGAATGAAAAGCCAACCGGTGATGAACAGTGATGAACGGTGATGGGGGATCGATATGCGATCACCGTTCATCACTGTTCATCACCGGCCAATGTTTTTTCTTCATGGCCTGCCCCAACAACCCCCGGGTGGGGCAGTCCCAAACCTAAACAAAACGGGCCCTCGCGGGCCCGTTCACATCTGGTACTCAAGCCAGCTATCCCTGGCCCTTCGCTTCCAGGTTGATCTTGCTGTGCTTCGCGCTGTACACGAAGTAGGCCAGGAGGCCGATGGCCAGCCAGATCCAGAAGCGGATCCAGGTGTGAGTGGGGAGGCCATAGGCGAGGTAGACGCAGAAGAGGATGCCCAAGGGGGCCGTGATCCACACGAGGGGGGCCTTGAACTTGCGCGGGGCTTCGGGGCGGCGCACGCGGAGGATGAGGATCCCGGCGCAGACGAGGACGAAGGCGAAGAGGGTGCCGATGTTCGTGAGCTCGATGATCTCGTCGATGTTCATGAAGCCCGCGGGCAGGATCACGATGAGGCCCGTGAGCAGGGTGGCGTTGAGGGGCGTGCGGAAGCGGGGGCTCACCTTGCCGAACCAGGGGGGCAGGAGGCCATCGCGGCTCATCACCATGAAGATGCGGGGCTGGGCCATCTGGTAGACGAGGAGGGCGCTCCCGAGGGCGATCACGGCGCCGACGCTCACGAGGGCGGAGACCTTGTTCATGCCGATGGCCGTGAAGGCGTGGGCGATGGGATCGGCGATACCCTTGTAGGCGTGGTAGGGCAGGATGCCGGAGACCACGGCGCAGACGCCCACGTAGATCACCGTGCAGATGACGAGGCTGCCGATGATGCCCCGGGGCATGTCGCGGCCCGGATCCTTGCATTCCTCGGCCGTGGTGCTCACGGCGTCGAAGCCGATGAAGGCGAAGAAGATGATGGCGGCGCCCGCCTGCACCCCGTGCCAGCCGTTGGGCATGAAGGGCGTGTAGTTGGCGGGCTTCACGTAGAAGGCGCCGATGGCGATGACGAGGAGGAGCAGGAGCACCTTGAGGGAGACCATGATGTTGTTGACCTTCACGCTCTCCTTCACGCCCCACACGCACAGCGCCGTGATGACGAAGGTGATGACCATGGCCAGCAGGTTCACGCCCACGGGGAACTTGCCGATCATGGGGGCCGTGTTGAGGATGTCCCAGTTGATGAAAGTGGCCGCGCCATCGAGGAGGCCCGCCTTGGCCTGGGCCAGGTATTCGAGCTTGTCGGAGAAGTGCAGGGCGCCCTGGTGGGCCGCCGCGAACTCCGGCGTGGGGAACATCATCGTGCGGGGATCCATGCTCAGCCAGCGGGGGATGTGGATGCCGATGCCCTGGAGCAGGTTGTTCATGTAGCTGGCCCAGCTGATGGCCACGGCCACGTTGGAGACGGCGTATTCCAGGAGCAGGTCCCACCCGATGATCCAGGCCATGAGCTCGCCCAGGGTGGCGTAGGTGTAGGTGTAGGCGCTGCCGGAGGCCGGGATCATGGAAGCGAACTCGGCGTAGCACAGGGCCGTGAAGCCGCAGGCGAGGGCCACCAGCAGGAAGCTGAGGATGAGGGCGGGGCCCGCGGCGGGCCGCGTGACGCCGAAGGTGGAATCGAAGCCGCCCGCGAGGCCCGTACCCAGGGCGGAGAGGATGCCCGCGCCGATGATGGCGCCCACGCCCAGCAGGGCCAGGTCCTTGGCCGAGAGGGTGCGTTTGAGGCCCCCATGCTCGGGCTCCTCCGCGTTGGCGCGGATCTGCTCGATGGATTTCGTGCGGAACAACTGATTGAACATTCGGAATTCCAGGCTGGGAGTGGGAGGACCAGTGTATCGCGGTCAGGCCTTGGGTCAGGCTGGAGACTGGAGACCGGAGGCTGGAGACGACCCGCCCCATCCCTACGGAAAGGCTGGGTCGGAGAATCCTCCAGCCTCCAGTCTCCGGTCTCCGGCCTATTCTTTTCCCATGCTGCTCTGGAAGGACCGCCGCCTCCGCCTGGCCCTCACGTCACTGGGTATCCAGTACCTGGTGGCCCTGCTGGCCGTGGGTGCCTTCGCCGCAAACACGGGCAACAACCTGCTCTACCTGATCTTCGCCCTCATGCTGGGCCTCTTCCTCGTCTCCGGCGTCGTGAGCCGGCGGGCCCTCCAGGGCCTGAGCCTGCAGTCCCTGGAAGAGGGCAACCTCTTCGCCCGGGTCCGCGGCGGATTGCGCGTACGGCTGACGGACGCGAGGCCGGAGCTGCCCCGGGGCGTGGAGCTGCACCTGGAGCTGGAAGGCGGGGTGGTGGAGCCCAGCTTCCTAGCGGGCGCCATGGACGAGCCGGCCCCCGTGGTGGTGCTCCACGCCCGGGCCGAACAGCGGGGGTGGACCCGGCTCAAGTCATTGGAGGTTCGTACCCGCCACCCCTTCGGCTTTCTGGAGAAGGCTTGGCGCCTGGAACTGGACCGGCCGATCCTCGTGCTCCCCCACCCCCGCACGCCGGGCGAACTGCTCACCACGGAGCCCCAGGAGGGCCCCGGGAGCCTGCCCCAGGCCGGGGTGAGCAGCCCCGAAGGGGTGAGGCCCCTCCGCCAGGGGGATCCTCCCGCCCGGGTGCACTGGAAACGCACGGCCCAGCGCAGCCTGCCCGGGGCCCTGCATCCCTGGGTCCGCACCTTCGAGGAGGAACGGCCCAAGGGCCTCCACCTGGAGCTGGACCTCGGCCACTGGGCCCCCGGCCGCCCCTTCGAGCGGGAGTTGGAGCGGCTCTCGGGGGCCGTGTTGCAGGCCCGGCTCCAGCGGCGGGAGGTGAGCCTGGAAGTGCGAGGCCCCGAGGGGACCCAGCGCCACCGGGAACCCACCGCCTGCTGGCGCGCCCTGGCGGTGGCCCAGGCCAATGGGCCTGTAACGGAATGATCCTGCCTTTTGTTGGCCCCTATTCGCGCCATCCAGCAATGAGAGGCGCGCAGCGCGATGGGTGTCCATCGGGCAAGCGGCTCGACGCAGCTGGGGGCGCGAAGATGGGCCAACCCTCCGGGCGAGGGGCGGCGGCTGTCGCATCCCTGCGTTGGCCTCCCTACGTGTATTCCCGATACATCTCCGGTCGGCCGCCTTGGCCTGCTCGGCCGACGCCCTTCGCAAAAGACAGGATCATTCCGTTACAGGCCCAAAGGGCCGGGATGTCCCCCTCTAAGCTCCGTCCCCCGCCCAGCCGATCCAAGGAATGACCATGACCGCCTTTGATACCCCCCAATCCCCCGCCTGGGCGCCCCTCCTGGAGGCCGCCTGGGCCGCCCGGGCCAGGGCCCATGCCCCCTACTCCAAATTCCAGGTGGGGGCCGCCCTGGCCTTCCCGTCCGGCGAGGTGGTGGGCGGTTGCAACGTGGAGAACGCCGCCTATCCCCTCTGCACCTGCGCCGAGCGGGTCGCCATGTGCACGGCGGTGGCGCGGGGGCTCACCGCGCCCGTGGCCCTGGTGGTGGTCACCGAGGCGGAACGGCTCACCCCACCCTGCGGGGCCTGCCGCCAGGTGCTCATCGAGTTCGCGGCGAGGCTGCCGATCCTGCTGGCCAACGGGAGGGCGCGGGCCCTCCACCGGTTGGAGGACCTGCTCCCGGAGGCGTTCACGCCACGGGACTTAGGGATAACCATGACTGTTCAATCCAAGGGACCCTCCGTAGACTGAAGGGAAGTCCCCCCACCCTAGCCGTGCAAAGGCGGTTTGATGGCCATCGACCGAGCCAAGATTTCCAAGAACGCCAACGCCTACCTCTCCTCCGGGAAGGTGGAGAAGGCCATCGAGGAGTTCCGCAAGCTCGTCGAGGACAACCCGAAGGACTACAACACCCTCAACCAGATCGGGGACCTCTACATCCAGATCGGACGCACCGGGGATGGCGTGGAGATCCACAAGCGGCTGGGCCTGGCCTACGAGCGGGATGGCTTCCACGCGCGGGCCGCCGCCATCATGCAGAAGGTCTGCCGCAACGCGCCCGATGACATCGACGCCGCCCAGCGCCTGGCCGAGCTCTACCGCCAGATGAACAAGACCGGCGACGCGGTGAAGGTGCACCTGCAGGTGGCCGAGCACTTCACCAAGAAGGGGCTCATCAAACGGGCCCTCGAGGAGTTCACCAAGGTCGTGGACCTGGACCCCAAGAACCTCAAGATGAAGGTCAAGCTGGCGGACCTCTACAACAAAGAGGGCATGAAGGATCGCGCCGCCGGCATCTACCTTGAGGTCGCCGAGGCGCTGGCCCTGGAGCAGAAGCACCAGGAGGCCAACCAGATCCTGGAACGCGCCAAGACGATGATCACCACGCCCCAGGTGTACCTCACCCAGAGCCGGCTGTGCGTGATCCAGCAGGACTACGCGGGCGCCGCCAACCACCTGCGCGAAGGCCTCACCACCAACCCCCGCAGCATGGAGCTGCTGGAGGCCTTGGCCGAGATCGAGATCCGCGCCGGCAACGCCGACCGCGCCTTGGAGGCCCTCACCCAGGTGCCCCAGCTCCCCGAGAAGAGCCTGCACCTCTGCGAGAAGGCCCTGCGCCAGCTGGCCGGCAACGGCCGCGCCGACGAGGGTCTGCGCCTCTTCCAGCCCATCGCCCAGGAACTGGCCCGCCGCGGCGCCGGTGACGCCGTGGCCCGCACCCTGAAGACGGGCCTCAACAACCAGTTCACGGTGGAATCCCTCATCCTGCTCGCCGAGATCTCCCACCAGAGCGGCAAGCGCGAGGAGCGCATCACCTACCTCCAGCACGCCCACGCCCAAGCCGAGCAGGCCAAGGACGCCAATCTGGTGGCCCACGTGAAGGGCCTCCTGGGCGCGGCCGGTGGTGCCCCCGGGGCCGGCGCCCCCCTGCCCGCTCCCGTGCCCCAGCCCTCCATGGCCGGCCTGCCCTCCGGCATGTCCATGGATCAGACCCACGGCGGCCTCACGGAAGTGGATCCCCTCAAGCGCATCAAGGTGGACCAGCTCTCCAAGGAGGCCGAAGGGCTGTTGCGGACCGGGAGCGGCGACCGCGCCGTGGAGACCTACAAGAAGGCCCTGGAGCTTGATCCCGCCAACGTGCAGCTCATCGAGGCCATCGCCGACATCCACCGGAAGACCGGGTTCCTGGGCAAGGCCCAGATGCAGTACATGCAGAGCGGCGAGCAGCTCCTGAAGCTGGGCCGCAAGCGGGAAGCCCTCATGGTCCTGGACAAGGCCGAGGGGCTCTTCCCCAACAGCACCCGGCTGATCCGCCGCATGAATGGCCTGCCCGACTACGCGCCGGGCCAGCCCTCCCTTCCGCCTCCTCCCTCCCAGGCCGCCATCGCCCTGGGGCCGCCGCCCGAGGCCGTGCCCTTGGCCCCCGTGCTCCCGGTGGAGGAACCCGAACCCCTCTCCGATTTCGATGCGCTCATCGCGCTGGATGACGCCGGCAGCGGCCTGCCCGTGCTGGACCTCCCGCCCGCGCCCGCGCGGCCTGAAGCCGTTTCACTGCCCCCCGACCTCAGCGGCGGCCTCACGGTGCCGGGCTTCCACACCACCCAGTTCCCGGATTTCGGCGCTCCCACGATGCCCCTTCCACCCATGGAGGAGCTGGAGCCCCTTCCCGAACTCCCGACCCTGCCTCCGAGCGGGGCACCTGTCGTCCCCCCCGAGCTGGATTGGATGGATGCCACGGCCATCGTGGAGCCCAGCGCGCCGACCGACCTCCCCCCGAACCTCATCCCCATCTCCCAGCGGGCCGATTTCATGCTCCCCCCGCCGGTCGAAGCCGAGCCCCTGGAGCTGGGGGATCTCCACTTCCCCGAGCCCGAGGAAATGGAGGCCTTGCCCACGGCCCCGCCGGAACCCATGTCCGCGCCGACGGTGGAGCTTCCGCCCCCCGCGCCCCTGCCCCTCCCCCCCCTCATGGCCGCGGCGGGCCCGGAGATCTCCGAGGAGCTGGACAGCCTCCTCTCGGACATCGATTTCCAGTTGGATTACGGCAGCCCCGAGGAGGCCTCGCTCGAAATCAAACAGGCCCTCCACGACTTCCCGGATCACCCGGAGCTGCTGACCCGCCTGGAGAAGGCCGAGAGCGCCCTCCGCAAGCTGGGCCACATCGAGAAGGCCGAGAAGAAGGACGACGACTTCGAGAACTCCTTCTTCGACCTCACGGACGTGCTCGGCACCTCGCTCATGGATCAGGGCGAAGGCGAGGAGATGCACGACACCACCAACGTGGTGGAAAAGGTGCAGAGCGTCGAGGAGCTCTTCGATGCCTTCCGCAGCGGCGTGGAGCAACAGGTCAACGCCGAGGACTACGACACCCACTACAACCTGGGCATCGCCTACAAGGAGATGATGCTCATCGACGCAGCCATCGAGGAGTTCAAGAAGGCCATGGGCGATCCCGAGCGCACCCTCGAGTGCTGCTCCATGCTCGCCATCTGCGAGCAGGCCCGCGGCGACTTCGACGCCTCCATGACCTGGCTCAACGAGGGCATCGGCGCCCCCGGCTTCCCCCCCGAGGACAGCGTCGGCCTCCGCTACGACCTCGCCGAGCTCTACCTCCAGCAGGGCCACACGGCCATGGCCCAGGAGGAGTTCCGCCGGGTGTACGAGATGGATCCCGAGTACCGGGACGTGGCGGCGCGCATCGGGTAGGGCTGAAGGCGAAGGGATTTTTTGAACCGCGAATGACGCGAATGGACGCGAATTAAAAATGCGCGGCGCCCGAGGGTCCGGCTTTATTCGCGAACATTCGCGTCATTCGCGGTTCAAGATTCGGATTTAGGAACACACCTTCGAGCCGTGCGCACCCCAAGGCTGCAAGGCCTGCAATGCGGGTTGCACGGGTTTGCCCGCACGCTGCAGGGCGGTGAGTTCCAAGGCCTGGCCATCGCCGCACGCGAGGTAGGCCCCGGACTTGTCCCAGCGGAGGGTCCCGGGCGCATCCGCCGTCGCTTGGAGGGGGCCCACATTGAGCACTTTGAGCACCTGCCCCTCGAGGGAGATCTCCGCCGCGGGCCAGGGCTGGAGGGCGCGCACCTGGCGGTGGAGGACCACGGCGGGCCGGCTCGGGTCCATGCGGGCCATGCCCTTGTCCAGCTTGGGCGCGTAGGTGGTGGGCCCCGTTTGCGCGACGGGCGCCACGGTGCCCGCGAGCAGGCCCGGCAGGTGCTCCGCCAGCAGGGCCGCGGCATCGTGGGCCAGCCGCACCAGCAGCCCCTCGGTATCGTCGGTGTCGAGGATGGGCCGGCGGGATTGGGCCACCACGGGGCCCTCGTCGAGGCCGGGGCTCACCCGCATGAGGCTCACGCCCGTCTCCGCATCCCCTTCCAGGAGGGCGAAATTCACGGGGGAGGCCCCCCGCCAGCGGGGCAGGAGGCTGAAGTGGAGGTTCCAGGCCCCCAGGGGCAGGGAGACCAGCATCCAGGTGGGCAGAATGTGGCCGTAGGCCACGACGATGGCCAGATCGAGGTGGAGCGAATCCCACCGCTCCCGGGTGGCGGGCTCCTTCCACTTCAGGGGCTGGTGGACGGGCAGGCCCAGGGCCTCGGCGGCCACCTTCACGGGAGGGGCCGTCAGCACCCGGCCCCGGCCCGCGGGGCGATCGGGATTGCAGAAGACGGCCTCGACCTGGACCGCCCGGGCCAGGGCCTCCAGCGCGGGTACGGCCACGGCGGGGGTGCCGAGGAACGCGACGCGTGGCTGCGTCATCAACCGGCTTTCTGGTTCTTGGTGTACTTCCGCTGCAGCACCTGCTTCTTCACGGGGCCGAAGTACTCCACGAAGAGGCGGCCGCGGAGGTGGTCGATCTCATGGCAGAAGGCCCGGGCCAGCAGATCCTCGCCCACGAGCTCATAGGTGGAGCCGTCGGGACGGTGGTTGCGGATGGTGACCTTCTGGGGGCGTTCCAGCACCTCGGTGATGCCGGGAATGGAGAGGCAGCCCTCGGGGCCCTTCTGGGAACCCTCCTCCGCGATGATCTCGGGATTCAGGAGGAGGATCCGCTGGGCGGGATCCTCGCCGCAGGAGCAATCGATCACGGCCAGATTCAAGTTGATCCCGACCTGGGGCGCCGCCAGGCCCACGCCTTCCTCAGCCAGGGCCGTTTCATACATATCCGCCACCAATTGCTCGAGTTCCGGGGTCCAGGGACCCACGTCCTCGCTGTTCTTCTTCAGCCGGGGATCGCCCCAGGTGATCACTTCGCGGACGGCCATGCCCATCCCTCCGATCCACCAGTTTAAGCCATGAGGGTCACAACGACACGGGTTAAGAGCCCCGGGGGGCCCCTTCCCCCGTGACGTCATCACGCCCCCGGAGGGAATCCCTTGGTAACCTAGGGGATTCGACTGTGCCCCAGAGGATTCTGATGCTTCGTAATTTCCGCTCTGTCTTCAAATCCAACCGCACCCCCATGGCCGCCGTCATGGGCGTGGTGCTCCTGGGCATGGTGGCCTACCTGGCCCCTTCCCAGGGCGGCACCACCCCCGATTCCGTGGTCGCCCGAGTCTACGGCCGCGAGGTGCTCTTCCGGGAGCTCTCCGAGCTCACGGGCCGCTACGCCGAGATGATGCGCAAGCAGTTCGGCGGCCAGATGCCCGCCGAGTCCCTCCATCAGTTCGCGCAGAGCCAGGCCCTCCAGGAACTGGTGCGCGCCCGCCTCATGGACGAGCTCGTGGAGCGCTATGGCGTGACCTACACCGATGCGGAGATCCGCAGCGCCCTGGAGCGCCGGCTCCGCGCCCAGGGGCCCGAGCTGGCGGGGCTCTTCGACGCCAACGGCCACATCAAGCCCTTCACCGAGCTGGAGAAGGCCTACCGCATCGAACCCCTCAAGGCCTACCTCCGCCAAGAGGAGGCCAACGCCAAGAAGATGCTCCAGGGTGAGAAGCTGTTGCGCCGCGCTGCCCTGCAGGTGCCCATCGACGAGGCCTGGGTGAACCAGGAGCACCGCATCCGCGAGGAGCGCGTGACCTTCGAGTCCATCAGCCTGAAGGCCGACCCCAGCCTCGTGCAGGATCCCGGCGACGCCAGCCTCGCCGCCTTCCTCAAGCAGTCGGGCAGCCGTTTCGAAGAGGGCCCCCGCCGCGTCCTCCAGGTGGCCTCCGTGGATCGCGCCGCCATGGGCGATCTGAAGGTGGATGACGCCGCCCTCAAGCAGGCCTACGAACAGAAGAAGTCGAGCCTCAGCCAACCCGCCCAAGTGAAAGCCCGCCACATCCTCTTCCAGGCGACGGATGAAGCCACCCTTGCCGAGGCCCTGAAGAAGGCCACGGCCCTGCGCGCCAAACTCGTCAAGGGCGGCGACTTCGCCAAGATCGCCGAAGAGGAGAGCCAGGATCCCAGCGCCAAGGGCAACGGCGGCGATCTGGGCTGGTTCTCGAAGGACCGCATGGTGCCTGAATTCAGCGCCGCCGCCTTCGCCATGAAGGAAGGCGAGATCAGCCAGCCCGTGAAGACCCAGTTCGGCATCCACCTCATCAAGCTCGAGGGGAAGAAGGCCGAGCAGATCACCCCCTTCGAGCAGGTGAAGGAGCAGCTTCGCGGGGAGCTGGAGCAGTCCCGCTTCGAGACCAAGGCCAAGGATCGCCTGGAGGCCCTGCGCAAGCGGGCCGGCAACGGCGACCTCGCCAGCGGCGCCAAGGCCCTGGGCATCAAGCTCGAGGTGCTCGCCCCCTTCAGCCAGGGCGAAACCACCGTGCCCGGCCTCCCCGCCGGCAGCCCCCTGCTGGGCCAGGCCTTCAGCTTGAAGGTCGGCGAAGTGGGCAAGCCCGTGAACACCGGCACGGCCTGGGCCGTGGCCCGCGTCCAGCAGGAGCTCCCCGTCGCCGTGCCCCCCCTCGCGGACATCCGCGCCAAGGTGCTCGCCGCCTGGAAGCTGGAAGAGGCCAAGAAGGCGCTCGTGGCCAAGGTGCAGGCGCAGCTCAAGGGCGGCGACCTCAAGGCCCTCGGCGAACTCAAGGCCGAGGAGAACATCGTCCCCAAGGGCTATGCCCCCGCCGCCTCCCCCGCCATCCGCCAGGCCCTGCTCGCCACGGCCGAAGGCCAGCTCACGCCCGCCCTCTGGACCGCCGAAAGCCAGCTCTGGATCGCCCGGATCACCAAGCGCACCGCCGCGCCGGCCCTGGATTTCGAGGCCCGCCGAAAGCTCGTCGCCGAGATCCAGGATGAGGAGGCCAACCGCCGCCTCGAGGCCGAATTGCGCCACCTCGACGCCGAAGGCCGCCTCCATGCCGGCTTCAGCTCCTTCTGGGGCCGATTCAAGGGCATCTACCTCAACGAGGACCTGAAGAAGCCCCTCCTCGGCGCCGAGGAATAGCGTCCCCGCATAGGCAAAAACACCTACGCTCGAAAGCCAATAGGCATTGTTGACAATAGATTGAAGTTACCGATTCAGTCATGTTGTCCACATGGTCAACCATCGGCTCCGGATCCTCAGGCATCGGAAGGGACTCACCCTGGATGCCCTGGCGGACCTTTCCGGCGTGAACCGCGGAACCATCCATCGCATCGAGCTGAATCAGG
Organism: Acidobacteriota bacterium; assembly: GCA_016192145.1. Classification (GTDB taxonomy): domain Bacteria; phylum Acidobacteriota; class Holophagae; order Holophagales; family Holophagaceae; genus JAFDVN01. Next base: position 23,073 of record JACPUT010000019.1, read on the forward strand.
TCTCCCCGCGCATCGACACCCTCCAGCTCCTGTGCCGGGCCATGGGGTTCACCCTGGAGACCTTTTTCGCCGTGGAGGAGGGTGTCGAGGCGGCTCCTTCGGCGGCCCCCGAGGAAAGCGACCTCCCGGGCCCCCTGGGCTTCCAGCAGGGGACCCTGGTCTGGCTCGAACACCTGCAGGCCTTGCTGCAGTGCAGCGCGGAGGCCTTCACGGTGCTGGATGGCGCGGGATTCAGCCTCTTTGAATCCGACCCGGCCCTCCTCATGCTTGGGGGTTCCCTCTTCGAGCGGCGGGAGGCCCCATGGTGGGAGGCTTCCCATGCGGAGGATCGCCCCGGCCTGCGGAACGCCTTCGCGGAAGTTTTGGAGGATCCGGGCCAACCCCGAGTCATCCAACACCGGATCCCCCTCGACGGCGGCGGCGTCCGCTGGATCCGCTCCACCTTCTCCAACCACCTGCGCCACCCCGCCATCCAAGGGGTCCTGGTCAATTCCTTCGACATCAGCGAGGCCCGGAAGGCCGAAGAGGATCTCCTGCTCCTCCACCGTCGCGAGACGCAGCTGGCCCTGTTGGGGGCCATGACGGCCCGGTTCAGCAACCTGCTGGCGGTGCTCCAGGGCGGCCTCGACCTGATGGGCCCCGAAGCCCCCCCGGAACCGGCCCTGCTCGCCAACCTCCAGGTGGCCTTGGACAGTGGCGCCAGCCTCATCCGCCAGATGAGGGACACCTGCGGTCCCTCATCCCTGACGGTGTCCCCCCTGGACTTCGAGGACTTCCTTCGGGATCTGGCCGCCCCGCACCCGGGCGCCCCTGGGGTGGAGGCCCGATTTCCCCCCCATTCGGCCCAGGAACCCCCGCACCGCCTGGATCGGGAACCGCCCTCCGGGACACCCCGGGCCCTGCGAGGGGTGATCCTGCTCGTGGAGGATGAGGAGGTGGTCCGCTTCACCACCTCCCTCCTCCTGGAGCGCCTGGGCCTGGAGGTCCTGCAGGCCAGCGATGGGTTGGAGGCCCTGGAGACCTACCGCCAGCGGGGTCCCGCCATCGACCTCATCCTCCTGGACCTGCACATGCCCATCATGGATGGCCGCGAGACCTACGCCGCCCTTCAGAAGCTGGACCCCCGCATCCGGGTGGCCCTGTGCACCGGCTCCTCCATCCCGGATCTCGCCGCCATCCTCGATCCCTCCAACCTCGTGGGCGTCCTCCAGAAGCCCTACCGCGCCGCGGAATTGGAAAGCTTCCTGGCGCACACCCTGGGGGCCTGAGGCGCCAGGGTCAGCGGATCACCTCTAACCCGCCCAGGTAGGGCCGCAGGACTTTGGGTACGACCACGCTGCCATCGGCCTGCTGGTAGTTCTCCAGGATGGCCACCCAGGTGCGGCCCACGGCGAGGCCGCTGCCGTTGAGGGTGTGGAGGAACTGGGGCTTGCCCTTGGCCTCGGCGCGGAATTTGAGATTGGCGCGGCGGGCCTGGAAATCGCCGAACCAGCTGCAGGAACTGATCTCTCGATAGGTGGCCTGGGAGGGCAGCCACACTTCGAGGTCGTAGGTCTTCTGGCTGCTGAAGCCCATGTCGCCCGTGCAGAGCAGCACGCGGCGGTAGGGCAGTTCCAACGCTTCGAGGATGGCCTCGGCGTCGCCCGTGAGGCGCTCCAGCTCCGCTTCCGCCGCCTCGGGCGTGGTGAAGGTGACGAGCTCCACTTTGTGGAACTGGTGCTGGCGGATGATGCCGCGGGTGTCGCGGCCGTAGCTGCCCGCCTCGCTGCGGAAGCAGGGGGTGAAGGCGCAGTGGCGCAGGGGCAGCGCGGCGCCCTCCAGGATCTCGTCGCGGTAGAGGTTGGTGACGGGCACCTCCGCCGTGGGGATCAAATAGAGCTTCGAATCGCCGTGGGGCACGTGGAAGAGGTCCTGCTCGAACTTGGGCAGCTGGCCCGTGCCGTACATGCTCTCCGCGTTCACGAGGTAGGGCGTGATCACTTCCGCGTAGCCCGCCGCCGACTGGCGCTCGAGCATGAAGTTGATGAGGGCCCGCTCCAGCTTGGCGCCGGCGCCCTTGAGCACGGAGAAGCGCGCGCCGCTCAGCTTGGAGGCGCGGTCCAGATCGAGAATGCCGAGGCTGGTGCCCAGATCCACGTGGTCCTTGGGCTGCTCGATGGCGGGGATCGTGCCCCATCGCTTGATCTCCACGTTGGCGTGTTCATCGCGCCCGTTGGGCACGGAGGCATGGGGCGCGTTGGGCACGGCGGCGAGGAAGGATTGGAAGGCAGCCTCCGCTTCCTTCTCAGCGGCTTCCAGGGCCTTCATCTGCTCCCCCACCTTGCGCTGGGCCTCGATGAGGTGGCTGGCATCTTGCTTCGCCCGCTTGAGCTGGGCCACTTCATCGGATACGCGGTTGCGCTCGGCCTTGAGGGCCTCCGATTCCTGGATCACCTGGCGGCGGGCCGATTCCAGGCGCTGGTAGCCCTCCCGGTCGAAGGCATAGCCCCGCTCCGCGAGGCGGGCCACCACGGCGTCGAGATCGTTGCGAAGGCGTTGAAGGTCGAGCATTCCACCAGGATAGGGCGTCTGTCGGGGAGAACGCATGCGCACAATAAATTTTGCTTTTTCACAATTCATGAAATAAAAATAGTCATTCGCCCCCGGAGGGGACCATGACCCGAACCCATTTGGCCCCGCGGGCCGCGGCCCTCCTCGCCCTGCTCACCCTTCCCTCCTTCGGCCAGGGCGCCCAGGCCCTCCCCCCGGACGACTCCCGGGCCGTCCACCTGCGCCGCCTACGCCCGCCGGAGCCGGCCGAGCGCATCGATTGGGCGGCGCGCATCACCGACCTCCTGAAGGAGGAACCGGGGGACCTGGTCGTCACGGCCGTGGGGGACATGATCTTCAACCAGCCCATCACCCACCTCAAGGATCCCGAACGGGCGGGCCTCTTCCGGATCATGCAGGAGGCCGACGTCGCCTACGGGAACCTGGAGTTCTCCCTCAACGACCGCCCGGACCTCCAACGGCCCTTCTACAACTTCCGCGCGCCCCGGGAATTCCGATGGGAGGTGGCCCGCACGGGCATCAACCTCGTGAGCCTGGCCAACAACCACGCCCTGGATTTCGGCCCCGAGGGATTGCTGGAATGCCTGAAGGCGCTGGATCACGCCAACATCACCTACGCGGGGGCCGGCCCCACCCTGGCCGCCGCCCATGCCCCCGGCCGCACCGAACTCGCGGGCCACAAGTCCTCGGCCGCCCTGCTCTCCTACCTGCGCTACTGGACCTCGAAGTACCGCAGCAAGGATTCCGGCGCCCCCTCCCTCGCCACCATCGATCCCGCCGCGATCCTCGTGGCCCGGGACGGCAAGGCCGAGAAGGTCGAAGGTCCTCTGGCGTCCGATGTCGGCGTCATGGAGGACGACATCCTCCTGGCCCGGCGGAAGTCGGACCTCCTGCTGGTTGCCCTCCACAACCACGACGTGACCCACCACCGGGCCTACGGCATCCAGGACCGCACGCCCCCCAACGAGGAGCTCATGTACCGGCGCGCCCTCGAGGCCGGGGCGGACATGGTGATCGGCACCGGCCCCCACGTGCTGCGCGGCATCGAACTCCACCAGGGGAAGCCCATCTTCTACAGCCTGGGCGATTTCATCTACCAGTACCGCACCCCAGAGCGCATCCCCGCGGACGTGATCCATCAACGGGACATCGAGATGGCGAAGGTGCCCAACACTTCCGTATGGGACCGCCGGGACTCCCAGGAGGTGATGGAGACCGTGATGGTGCGCATGGTCCACCACCAGGGAAAGCTGAAGCGGATCCAGCTCCTGCCCATCACCATTGATGACGAGGGCCCGCTCTACGGCGTCCCCCGTCTCGCCTCCACCCGCCGGGGCGCCGAGATCCTGGAGCGCCTCCGGAAGCTCTCGGAGCCCTACGGCACGCGCATCGTCACCAAGGGCTGGTACGGGGAAGTGCAGCTCTAGGAGCCTGCCTTCAGATGGGTCCCCAGTGGAAGAACAGCGTGGGCGGCACCAGCAGCAGGAAGGCCAGCCCCATGAGGATCAGCATCAGAGGCAGGAACCACCGGGCCCACCGTTCCCAAGGGATCCTCGCCGCCCCCAGCACCCCCATGGTCACCGCGCTGGTGGGCAGGATGGGGTTGATGAGTTCCGAGAGCGCGAAGCTGTACACGCAGGTCTGACGGGTGACGCCCACGAGGTCCGACAGGGGTGCCAGCACGGGCATGGTGAGGGCCGCCTGTGAGGTGCCCGAGTGGATGAAGAAGTTGATGCAGCACTGCAGGAGGAACATCACCTGCGCCGTGACGGCCTTCGGCAGCACGCGAATGGCGCCCGCCCCGTGGAGCAGGAGCGTGTCCATGATGCGGGCATCATTGGCGATCACCAGCAGCGCCCGCGCGCAGGCCACGATGAGCACCACGCCCACCATGTCCTTCGCGCCATTGACGAAGTGGCGGGCCAAGGTGCTCGGCCCCATCCGCGACACCACCCCCACCACGAGGCCCATCCCCAGGAAGAGGGCGCCGATGGGCTCCAGGTACCACTGGTGCCGCAGCACGCCGTACACCAGGAGCACCAGGGCTCCCAGGAAGGCCAGGAGGGACAGGACGTGGGAGGCGCGCCAGGCATCCTCCCCCGGAGCGGGGGACTGCACCTCGCGCGCCAGGTCGAGGTCGCGCACGAGGCTCAGCTCCGGGTTCCGCTTCACCTTGGCTGCATAGATCATCACGTAGGCGATCACCACGCTGGTGGCCACCACCCAGGCCAGGGCCCTGTAACCGAGCCCCGAATAGATGGGCACTCCCGCGATGCCCTGGGCCACGCCCACGGTGAAGGGATTGAAGAAGGCGCAGGCGAAGCCCGCCGCGGCGCCGAGGAAGGGGATGGCCACCCCCACGAGGGAGTCGTAGCCCAGGGCCCGGGCCAGGGCCACGAAGATCATCACGAGGGGGATGAGCTCCTCCGCCATGCCGAACACGGCCCCCGCCAGCGAGAACACGGTCATCAGCACGGGGATGAAGAGCAGCTCCAGAAGGCGGTGGCGCCGCACGTGCACGGTGAGCCGGCGGATGCCCTGCTCCACGGCGCCCGTTTCCTGGAAGATGCCAAAGGCCCCGCCGATGATGAAGAGGAAGACGATGAGCCCCGCCCCTTCCAGGAAGCCCTTGATGGGCGCGAGCAGGAGGGTCTGCAGCCCCAGGTAGATCTTGGGAAGGTGCTGATAGGTTCCATCCACCGGCACTTTGACGTGGCCGCCATCGGGCAGCACCTTGTCGATGCGCTGGAATTCCCCCGAGGGGACGAGCCACGACAGCACCAGCACCAAAGCGATGAGCGCGCCCACCAACACGAGGGTGTGGGGCATCTTCATTCCCCGGGCCGGAACCTCGGGAGCGGGGGCGGTGGGGGTTGGGCTCATGCGTAGATTCCCTTGGCCAGCAGTTTGCCCGCCTTCATCAGGGGGCGCCCCTTGGCGATCACCGACCGCACCTCCAGGCTCTGGGGATCCAGCAGCACCACGTCCGCATCGAGGCCCGGGGCCAGGCGCCCCTTCCCGCGCAGCTTCAGGATGTGCGCCGGGTTGGAGGTGATCACCCGCAGGGCCGTGGCCAGGGGGATGCCCTCTTCCTGGATGGCCTGGCGAACCGCCGCGAAGAGGGAGGTCACCCGGCCGATGGAGATGCCCTTCAGGCGTCCCGCCTCATCCCAATCCGGCAGGCTGCCCTGGCCATCGGAGGTGAAGGTGATGCGGCCCGGATCCACTCCGGCTTCCAGGATCCGGCGCAGGGCCTTGGCGCAGGGTACCTCCCCCGCCTGTTGGTAGGACGGAAGGGTGGAGGTGGTGAAATCCACGTAGCCCCCGGCCTGGGCGTAGGCGATGCCCTCCTCGAAGAGGTCCGCATTCCGGTTGATGTGGGTGGGGAGCATCTGGGTGGGGGGGACCTCCGTCTCCATGAGCATGCGCCGGAGGTAGTCGAGGCCCCGGGCCCCATCGCCCAGGTGGATGTGCACCAAGCCCGCCTTGCCCGAGAGCATGCCGCCCCGGCGGGCCTCACCCACCAGCCGGGCGAAGGCCTCGAAGGTGGGCTGACTGGAGCGGTGATCCGAGAGGGCGATCTCCCCGGCTCCGATCACCTTGTCCAAGTAGAGGAGGTCCTCTTCCAGGGAAGGCAGCATGGTGCGCAAGGGCATGCCGTAGGAACCGGAGTAGACGTAGGTGCTCAGCCCCTCCTCCTCCAGCCCCTTGGCCTTGGCCAGGAGCCCGGGCATGTTCCGTGTGAGCCCGTCCGTACCCAGGCAACCCACCACCGTGGTGACGCCACCCGCGATGGCATCCGTGAGCGGCAGCTCCGGGGTGCGGGTGGCGAAGCCCCCTTCCCCGCCGCCGCCCATGATGTGGACGTGCCCATCGATGAAGCCAGGCACCGCCAGGAGGTTCCGTCCCTCGATCACCTCGCAGTAGCGCCTCGGAACGCGGATGTCCGGCTCCATGCGGAGGATCCGTCCACCGCCCAGCAAGAGGTCGCAGCGCCCCCCCGGCTCCGGGCTGTAGACGTCGACGTTTTTGATGAGGAGCAACATGGAAACTCCAGGCGAGACGGGCGGATTCAGAGGACGCGGGACACGGGCAGGCCCGCGCCCGGGGCGGCCCACGCCCGGAATCCGGGGTAGGCGTAGAGGCCGTAGAGGAGGCAGGGTTCCAGCACCTGGATGGCCCGGCGGGCGAGGTCCTGGTCCAGGTTCACCAGGAGGGTGCCCACGGGCAGCAGGGCCTCCACCGCCGGTTGGCGCTCCACGATCTGGCGATCCTTGTAGCGCTGGTAGAGCGGATCGTAGGGCTCTTCAAGCCGCAGGAGTCGCACCGCCTCCACCTGGGCCCGCTCCGGGGACGCCAGGGTGCGGTAGACGATCCCCTGGGCCGTCAGCACCGGGAGGAACCGCGCAGCCGCTTCGGGAGCGATGGCGTAGGCCCGGGGCGTGGGCACGCTGCCCTTCACCACCAGATCCCGCATGACGTTGGGCGTGGGCACTTCCAAGGTGCGCCCCGTGGCCACCTCCCGCACCTTCACCCGGTGCACCCGGCCGCCCACGTTGCCCCAGAAGGTGTTGGTGGCGATGAAGGCAGGCAGAGGCTCCCGCCGGGCTCGCTCGGTCAACGCGCGGATGCGCGCGCGCCAGGCCGGGGTCCCGATCAGGTGGCGGTAGAGGATCCGGTAGCCCTCCACGCGCTCCCCCAGGTCCGCCTGGGGATTCGAGGCGCGGTGCCGCACGCCGGATTCGATGATGAAGGAGAGGGCGCCGAGGGTGCCCATGCCATTGCGGCCGTCGTCCACCTCCGAGGTGGAGGGGCGGATCTCTTCTTCGGGAGGGGGACCTCCCACGGAGTAGCGTTGGTAGGCGTGCCCTGCTTTCGCCTGCAGGGGCGCCGCCGCGGCCACCGCTGCGAGGCCCGCGGCCTTCAAGTACCCGGGGATGAGCGGATGGTTGGCCGCGTCCATGGTGATGAGGGGCCAGGCTTCCCAGCCGCGCTGGGCGTAGGCCTCCCCATCCCGCCCGAACTCGTGGCTGTCCACGGCCAGGTGGGGGCGCACCCGGCGGGCCACGCGGTGGAGGGCCTGGGTCTCCGGCTGCGCCAGCAGCAGATGATCGCGGTTCAGGTCGGCGCCCGTGGCGGTGACGCGCCGGTGGGCTTCGGCGCCATCGGGGTTGAGCATGGGCATCAGGTAGAGATCCACATCCTCGGGCAGGCGCTCGGGGTGTTCCGCCACCTCCCGGATCAACGTGAGCTGGGCGTCCTTCCCGGCCACCTCATCGCCGTGTTGCTGGGCGTAGAACAGCACGCGGAACCGGGCCTTGGCGCCCCCGCGGTTCAACCGCACGAGGAATATCTTCCGGCCCTCGGCGGTGCGCGCCTCCTCGGCGACGGTGATGAAGCCCGGCTTCGCCACCCGGTCGAGGAAGGCGGCCATCTCCCCATAGGACACGGTGGCGCGAAAGGCGCGGGGTTCGCGGGGGAAGGGCGCGGAGATCTCCCCCGCCGAGCCGAGGGCGGTGAAGAGGATCAGCGCCGCGAGCGCCTTCACGGGCGGACCGCCCGGGTGCCCAGATCCAGCGACTGGCCGGCCCGCAGCACGTGGATGCGCAGGTCGCGGAAGGTCCCGTCCGCGCCCTTCATCACCCCGGGGTCGAAGACCATCACCGCGCGCTCGCCCACCACCGTCGCCGTCCCATCCTTCACCACCAGGGCGGTGGCCTCGTCGATGCCAAGACCCAGGTGATCCGGATGCTCCATCACCAGGCTGAAGAGGCGATTCTGGCGGGAGCGGCGGAGGAAGTGCTGGTCCACGATCACGGCGGGCGGCAGGAAGCCCATGCCATCTCGGGTGCGGTAGGCGCCGGGACCGAACTCCGACAGCGCCTCCTGCCCGAGCCGATCTTCGCCGGTGAACATGATCCTGGACATGATCGCGGCGCCCGCGCTGGTGCCGCCGATGGCCGCGCCGGCCTCATAGCGCTCCCTCACGAGGGCCTGTAGGGGCGTGCCCACGATCTTGTCGCCCACCAGGTTCTGATCCCCGCCCGTGAACCAGAATCCCGTGCAGCGGCGAGCCTGGGCCAGCAGGTCGGGTTTAGACGCATCGCTCCGTTCCCGCACATCGAGGGCGACGCAGCTCAGGCCCGCGGCATCCAGATCCGCCTTCCATTCGCGCAGGGCCCCCTCGGGATCACTGGTGGAGGTGGGGATGATGCCCACGATCCCGCTGCGGCCCCCGGAGGCCCTGAGGAAGGCGTCCAGGATCTCCTTGGGCATGCCGCCCCCCCCGACGATGACCAGCGTTCCCTTCGGCGCGAGGGGCGCCGCCTGCGATCCGACACAGGCCAACAGCAGGGCGAGGAGGAGGGTCTTCATGGGATTCCCTGGAAGCGGAAGCGGGGCGTCCAGGGGCGCCCCGCCACGGGTGGGTCGGGTTGGCAGGATCAGAACAGGAACTTGGCGCCGAGGCGGAAGGTCCGGGGGGATTCCTGATCGAGAACCATGAACTGCTCGGGGTCGCCGGGGTAGTACCGCTGGACCCGGGAGGTCACCGCGGCATCATTCAGCGCGTTGAACACGTCCCCGAACACCTCGAAGGCCTTCTGGCGCCCCATGGTGAACCGGTGGGAGATGCGGAGGTCCAGCAGGCGGCGGGCGTCATAGCTGCTGGCGCCCAGGGGCTCGATGTTCACGAAGAAGTACTCGCGATTGCCCAGCCGGGGGGTGCGGATGTAGCGGGTGTAGTGAAGGCCGCTCAGGTAGGTGAAGCTGGCGTTCAGCCGGGTCCCCCAGGGGGTCTTGTAGGAGGTCCGGAGCTTGACCTCGTCATCGTTGAAACCCGGCAGCTTGCCCTCGCCGTTGTACATGGATCCGTACCATTCGCGCCCGGAATCATACCCGTTGGACTTGATCAGATTGCCCTTGTTATCAGCCTTCGTGTAGCTGAAGGAGAGATCCCAGTTCTCGGTGAATCGCCCATCCAGGGAGAAGGTGGTGGCGGTGTAGGTGCGCTTGGCATCGGGATCGTTGGTGATGAAATAGTCGTGGGGAATCTCATCGATGCCCGTGTTGACCCCCGGGCGGAAGAAGGTGAGGGTCTCGCCCGTGAAGGGGTTGTCCACGGAGGTCGTGGAAGCCGACAGGGGAAGCCGGTCATAGCGGGCCAGCAGATCCTTGCCGTTGCGCCGCACGTAACTGACCGCGGCGACCCAGTTCTTGGAGATGCGCTTCTCCACCGCGAACTGGAGTTCGTCGAAGTAGGGATGGCGAACGTTCGGATCGAGAGAGCTCTGCTGGGACACGTTGTTCCGGTGGGTCGACGCATCGAAGACGGGCAGCGGGTATTCCGCCAGCGGATTCGCCAGATTGCTCAGGATGACCACCTGGGCATCGTCGTAATTGGGCCACCAGAACCGCCGCTCCAGCGGATAGGCGTTGGGGATCGCGCGATCGAAGGAGGCTCCCGAAAGTCCATCGTAGTAGCGGCCGAAGTGACCCTTCACGGACCAGCTTTTCGCGGCGTCGGGAGTCCAGGTGAAACCGAGTCGCGGGGCCACGGTGTTGGTCTTCCAGAGGTCGCCGCCCCGGAACTGCTCGAAGCGCACGCCGGGCCGGAGCACCAGCTGGTCATTGACGGTCCAGGTGTCCTGCACGAACACCGTGTTGCGCTTGAGCTTCGTATCGAAGTCCCATCCACCGCCGACCTGCACGAAATCCGTGTAGACGGTATCGCCATCGGTGAGCGCGTTCAGGGAGATCCCACCGGGATACCAGGTGCGCTCCTTGTCCCGGGCCCGATCCAGGTCCAGGCCGAACTTCAGCGCGTGGGAGCCAGCGCCGGTGGTCACGAACCAATCCAGGGAGGCCAGCAGCCCCAAGCGGCTCCGGGTGTTCTCGAAGGCCTCGTAGGCGTTGTTGATCTGCTCGTAGCCGCGGTTCCGTGCGTATTGCGGATAGGCGGGGTTGTCCGGCACGTACCCATCGATGTACAGGCTGTACGCCTCGCCGTTGTAGGCCTTGTGGTCATCGATGCCGTTGTACCCGCTGGCCCGAAGGGTGAGCACGAGGTTGCTGCTCAGGGTCTGCAACCACTCCAGGCCGAAGGTGAAGTTGGGGCCGTCCTGCTTCCGGGTGGCTTCCGGCGCCAGCACCCGGGAGGCGCCGCGGTGATCGGTCCGCACGGTGTCGTAGTCCAGGAACATCGATAGCGTGGCATCGGGCAGGGCCTGATAGGTGAGGTTCACCATGGCGCGGGGGGTGGATCGCTTCTCCGGGACCGGGCTTCCCACCGGGGTTCGCTCGATGGAGATGGCCTCGAGGGACAGGAAGTACCAGAGCTTGTCCTTGATGAGGGGACCGCCCAGGTTCAGGGCCAGATCCGAAGCGGTATCGCCGACCTTCTGCACCATGTCCCCGGTGCCCGAGGGGTCGGAGACCGCGCGCTTCGCCGCCCAGCTGTCCTTTTGGTAGTAGCCGGAGAGGCTGCCAGAGAATTCGTTGCCGCCCTTCTTGATCACGCCGTTGAAGTAGGCGCCGGAGAACCCGCCGAATTCGGCCCCGGCGCCGATGCCGCCGATCTGGACCTCCTCGAACCAGTCCGGATTCACCTGCACCCAGGCCTGCCCCGCGGAGGAATCCCCCACGTTGATGCCGTTGATCAGGTAGGCGTTGGCGTTGTCCCGATCCCCGCCGAAGCCGGAGGCGGACACTCGGGCGCCGGAGGAGACGGTCAGATTGATGCCGGGCGTCAGGGCCGCGATCCCCGCGATGTCACGCTTGATGGGCAGGTGTTCGATATCCTCCGCCCGGTAATTGCGGGTGGTGGTTCCCGAGGCCATGTCCTCCGCGCCCACCCGGCCCCTCACTTCCACGGTGGCCGCGGCTTCGGCCGCCAGGCGGATATCCACCGTCGTGGTTTTGCCCAGCTCCGCGCTCTCGCTCAGCTTGCGGACCGGGAACCCCTTCGCCTCCACCGTGATCGTGTACTTGCCCGGTGGCAGCATGGGGATGCGGTAGCGGCCATTCTCCCCGGTGACCACACTGCGCATGCCCCCGATGAGGGAGGGCGAGGCCACGCGGATCGTGGCGCCCGCGATGGCCTTGCCCGAGGGGTCGGTGACCGTGCCCGTGAGGGCGGAGGTGGTGGTCCCCTGAGCCAGGAGGGCCGCGGGGGCCGCCACGAGGGCCAAAAGGACGGAACTGTACCTGGGACTGCCAGAGCAACGGGCCATCACGCCTCCGAAGGTGGGGAAAGGGGGATTGAGCAAAAATTTATGCTCACCGAACAATAGGGTCAAGTTTTTTTTCATTTTGGCCGTGGGCAGCACCCTCCAGCCCCGCCCTTAGGCCTGGACTCGGCTCCATTCCCCCCAGGGGGACCCCGCTCAGCTCCGGGCGAACTTCTGCTGGGCCACCCGCTCCTCATCGCGGAGCTTGCTCAGGAATTTCTCCGGCGATTGGCTGGCGATGGTGGTGGCGATGGCGTGAGCGATGACGCCGAAGGCGGCGAGGCTGTGCGAGAAGAGGAGGTTCTCACCAGGGATGGGCAGCGCCAGGGTGGCCGTCTTGGCCAGGGTGGAACCGAGGTTGTCCGTGAAAGCCAGCACGGGCACCCCCCGCTTGCGGGCGTAGGCCGCCGCATCCAGGGTCTCCTGGGTGTAGGGGGTGATGCTGATGGCCACGAGGAGGTCGCGGCTTTCCAGGAGGCCCACCTGGGTCGCGAAGTCCACGGGATTGCCCTCCATCACGGGCAGCCCCAGGCAGACGAGGAGGTAGGCCAACTGCTTGGCCATGAGCGCCGAAACCCCATCGCCGAGGACCACGCGCAACCGGGCCTCCCGCACGAGCTTCACCGCCCGCTGCAAGTGGGGTTCTTGGATGGACTGTACGAGGGTTTCGATGTTCCGCACATCCCGGCGGGCCACTTCCAGTAGAGTGGTGGAAGCCTGTGTGGGGGCCTGGAACAACTGCTCGCCGCGGCCGTAGTTCTTCTTCGCCGCGTTCACCAGTGCCTTGCGCATCTCCAGGTATCCGGAGTACTCCAACTTCTTGGCGAAGCGCACCACCGTGGCCACGCAGGTGTGGGATTTCCGCGCCAACTCCTCCACACCCCAGAGGGCCGCCTCGTTCATGTTCGCGATGAGGCAGTCGGCGATCTGCCGCTGGCTCCGGGACAGGTCCTGGGCGGCATGGAGGCGATTCAACAGGGGGGTCTTGGGGGCGGACATCGGATTCAGTTTAGGGGATCCACCTTCCCCGTGGGGCCTCAGCTGTGCGGCCAGATTCCGGCGGGCGTGGGCTCTCCGGCCCATGCGGTGCCGAAGGCCGCTCGCACCTCCGTCGTGCCCTTCCCGGCACCCAGGAGCAGACCCAGCTTCGCCAGGACGGCCCAGCGGGTATGGAGCCCCGCGCTGATGGCGCCGAAGCCCTCCAGTTGGCGGCCCAGTTCGTAGGCGGCGAGATCCACGCGGCCTTCGCGGCACTGGGTGGTGATGACCACGGGCAGGGCGCGGGTCGCGGCATCCGCCAGGAAGGCGCGCAGGTCCGGCCGTTCCATGGGCAGGTTGCCCGCGCCGTAGGCGTGGATCAGGACGGCCTTCACGCCCTCGGGGGCCGGGCGCCAGGCCATGCCGGGGTGGGGCGTGACGACGTGGATGTCCAGTTCCAGGGCGGCGCCCAGGCCCGGCGGCACCTGGCGGGCAAAGCGCCCCGCCTCCGGGTGCAGTTCGATGTCGGCGCCGATCTCCGCCAGGGGCGCGAGGTTGGGGCTGTCGAAGGCCTGGTATTGGTGCACGCTCAGCTTCTCGCTGGCCACCCCGCGCAGCCACACGGTACCGAAGCAGATGCCCACCTCCGCCACGCCCCGGGTGGCGAGATCCACGGCATTCACGAGGTTGCCCCGGGCATCGCTGCGCACGAAGGCCAGGGGCCGTTGGCTGCCCGTGAGCACCACGGGCTTGCCCAGGTCCGCGAGCAGGAAGCCCAGCACGGAGGCCGTGAAGGCCAGCGTGTCCGTGCCGTGGACGATGACCACGCCTTCGCACCCGGCGCTGCGCTGCCGCACCAGGCGCGCCAGCTCCAGGATGTCCGCAGGCTCCGCCGTGGCGCTGTCCTGGTTGTAGGGCACCTCCAGATCGAAATCAGCCAGATCCCGCAGCTCCGGCACGCGTTCCAGCAACCCCTCGAGGAAGGGCCCGGGGGCGAGCCCCGCGGGCGAGCCCTGAGGCGTCATGCCCAGCGTGCCGCCGGTGTGGACGAGGAGGATGGAGGGCTTGCCCATGCCTTCACTATCTCATTCCGCGCGAGGGCCGCCTTCGGCATTTGACGTGGGGCTCTGGGCTCTGGGCTCTTGGCTCTTGCTGCCGCCGACCCACCTTCCCACAGGCCCCCCATGGGTCGCGCCCAGCCAGAGCCCAAAGCCGAGAGCCGAGAGCCGTCCTCTTCAGGAGTGCAGCACGGCCTTCACTTCATCGAAGCCCTGATCCGAAAGGCAGCTCACCACCACGGCGCACTGGCCGGGCTGGCTGGAGGGCAGCACGATCTCGCCGACGTAGCAGCCATCGGCGTCCGTCTTCCCGTTCACGAGGCCCACGGCCTTTTTGAGGCTGGAGACGAGTTTCACGGTGACTTCCGCGCCGGGGACGGCCTTCTGGCTTCCGCAGAGGCGAGCCCGCACCTGGAATCGGAACACCTGGCCGAAGATGGGGCGCAGGGGCTGATCGAGGACCAGCTCCAGGGTGTCCACCTCGCCCTCCTGCTGGAGGTATTCGAGGATGGCCTGGTCCAGGGGGCGGCCGCCGAAGGCCTGCTGCTCCAGGAGATCCGGCGGGGTGGGATCGTACTTGCCGTTCTTGATGTCCCGGATGATGGCCTTGTGCTGCTCATCCATGCGGGTCTGAAGGAGTTCCTCGTTCATCCCGCTGGCGATCATATCCTCGTAGGAACTGCGGAAGCTATCCAGGATCTCGCCGCCCACGTAGATGAGCGTCTCCACCTTGGGATTGCCGATGCCCTTGTCCTCCGTCTGAACGTGGAAGACGCGGTTGCCGTGACGGACATCGGTGTTATAGCCGGTGATCATGGTTCCTGCAGGCGGATGGGGGTGGAAGACAGCATTTAAGAATGCAGTTTCCTTGCCAGGTCGGGGATCACTTCCCAGGCCACTTCCTTCAGGGCCTTTTCACTGAGGCTGCCCGCGATGGCCTTCGAGAGGGCCTCGACGAGCGCGGGATTGGCCAGGATGGCGCGGACGAGCGCCTCGGGGTCCGCCGTCGGCGGGGCCACGGGAGCTCCCGTGGCCGCTGCGGGCTCGGGAGCTGGAGCGGGAACGGCCACGGGAACAAGGGCTTCCACGGGGGCTGCGACGGGCGCTTCGAAGGCCTCGAGGGCGGGCGCGAGCGGTGCCTCTTCAGGCTCCCTCTCCGCTTCAGAATCGCCCAGATGAATGGGCACGGGCTCCGGCTCGAAGGCCATGGAGTGGAACGGATCCACGCGCGCCTCGGGCAATGCGGGCAGATCTTCGTCGAGGAAACCCGCGAGCTCTTCGGCGCCGAGGGTATCCAGATCCGGCAGGGCCGGGGATTCGAGGGTGGCGAGCCCCTCGGGCACGACGGGAGCGAGGGGCTCCGGGGTCAGCTCCAGATCCAGGTCCAGCTCATGGTCCAGGTCCGGGGCCAGCTCGGGGGCCAGGGCAGCGGGAACCTCGGGCATGGGAGCGGGCAGGGCGATCGGGGCAGAGGCGACGGCCGCGGGGGCCAGATCCTGAAGGCCTTCCAGGTCCAGCTCCTCCAGCTCCAGCTCGGGCACCGCGGGTTCAGCCTCGAAGACAGGGGCGATGGCCGCCGCCACCGGGGCTTCTTCCATCCAGAGATCCTCGGGGCCGAGCACCAGCAGGTCCTCGTCGGGCAGCTGGATGGTGGGCCGGAACTCCGGGAACTCTTCCACGGCCAGGGCGAGATCGTCCTTCGTCATCGGGCGGGTGGCCGTGGGGCCCAGATCCAGCGGGGTCACGGGTCCGGCCGCGGGGGCCACGGGCGTGGCCAGCAGGGCGTTCACGCGGTCGCCCAGCTCGCGCAGTTCGATGGGCTTCTTCAGGAAACCCTGGATCGGCGCGTTCTGGATCTTCACCGGATCCACGGGATCGAGCACGCCCGCCATCAGGGCGATGGGCATGCGGGCCGTGGCCTCCATGGCGCGGAGGCGTTCGAGCAGGGTCCAACCGTCCATGCCTGGCATGGCCGTGTCGATCATGGCGACATCGAAGCGCTCGCCATTCTGGAGCCGCTCCAAGGCCTCGGCGGCGGAATCCACGCACACGAGCTCGATGGCCGTGGGCGCGAGCAGGGACTCGGCAATCCGATGGATGCTTGGATTGTCGTCCACCAGGAGCAGTCGCGGCATTGGGACCTCTAGGATCGAGGAAGTGTTGGGGGTAAAGCTAACAGATTCCCATCGGCGCGCCTAACGCGGGGGTTTGGAACGGGAATATTCACGGTTCAGGGTTTGAGCCATTTCCGGAGGGCGCGCAACCGCGTGGATTCGGGCAGCCGCGTGAGGATCACCCGATCCCCGACCCACACCCAGGCCACGCCCTGCAACTCCCGGAGGGCGATCTCCGGGCCCGCGGGCAGCCAGCCCCGCACGCTGGCCCGCAGGCGCGAAGCCGCGATCCAATCGGCCTTGAAGGCCTTGGCGAGGGCGGCCCGGTTGAGCTCGGCGCCCAACGCCTCGGGCAGCTTGCCCCAGCGGAGATCCCAGGCCGTGAGGGCGCCTTCCGGGGCCCAGGCCCAGGCGGGATCCGGCGCGGGCCAGGGCGCGTCGTCCCGGGAACCAAGCTCGAAGGCCACGCGGTCGGGAGGGCTCCAGAGGCGGGCCGCCTCCTCGCCCTCGAGCCTCACGAGGCCGAGGCCCCGGGGCGGCTGGGGGAACAGGCTTCCCTGCCCTTCTGCGGCACGCCGCCAGACGCCCTCCGTCAGTTGCCAGGCCGTCCACCGTCCCTCCCCACCCACCCAGAGGCGATCCCGGCGGGGAAAGGCCAGGCGGGATCCGGGCGTCCAGGGCACGACCAGGCGGGGGCCCGGGAGGTCCCGGCCATCGTCGCTGAGGGCTTCAGGCGTCTTCGGCCACACCGGGGGGGGAGTCGGCAGATCGGCCTCATCCCAGGGGGCGAGGCTGCCCATCGGGGAATCACCCTCGAGGGGGAGCACCGTCAGGAGGAGGCGGAGGGGCCCCCGATCCTTGTCCTTGTGGGGCTCGAAGGCGCCCAGCAGCACGGCGGCGCCATCCCAGGCGAATCGGGACCAGGCGCCGCTGGCCGTGGACCAGAGCACTCGGCCCTCCGGGATCTCGATGAGGCGGGTCTCGAAGCGCCGGGGCCCCATCCGGAGGGTCACGAGGAGCCGATTGCCCCGGAGGCGCGCGGAGGCCAGGGGCGCATCGAAGGCGTAGCGCCGCCACTCCTGGCCCCGCCAGAGTCGCACTTCGCTGGTGGATTGGGGCCCATTGAGGGCGAGGCCCTGATCCTCCAGGTAGGGGGAGGCCGGCTCCCAGGGCAGGCCGAAGCCGCCTTCGAAGGGCCAGGGCTCCCACTGATCGGGATCCTGGGCCCCGGAGAAGCGGGGGGACCACCCATCCAGAAGCCGCAGTTCCGTCTCGGGTTCGAAGGCCGCGAGGCCCACCACCTCCCCCGCCACGGGCCCTGAAACGGGATTCGCCCCGGGCTTCGGCACCCGCACGATCATCACCAGCGCCAGCATGGCGGCGATGAACAGGGTCGCGATGAGGTAGCGTTGGGGGATCAAGAAGGGTTCCTGAGACTGATGAGACACCGCCGATGAAGCATCGTCAAAGCCTGGAAACGGAATTGAAGCTGCGGGTGCCCTCCGTGGAGGCGGTGGAGCCGCTGCTGGCATCGCTGGGGTTCAGCCTTGCGCAAGGGGATGCGGAGGAAGTGAGCCTCCTGTGGGACCGGGCCGATGAGCTGCGCGCGCGGAATTCCGCGCTCCGTCTCCGCTGGTATGCCGGTAAGGCCACGCTCACCTTCAAGGGCCCCCGGGTGCCGGACCCCCAGTTCAAGATCCGCCCCGAGCATGAAACGGAAGTGGCCGATCCCGAAGCCATGGAGGCCCTCCTGCGGGGCCTGGGGTACCTGCCCGTGATGCGCATGGTCAAGCACCGCGCCCTCTGGACCCGGGAAGAGCTGGTGGCCTGCCTGGATCGCACCCCCTTTGGCGATTTCCTGGAACTGGAGGGGGATCCCCAGGCCATCAAGCTGGCCCTCCAAGGCCTCTGCCTGGATGCCTCCCGCATCGAGCCCCGGAGCTATCCGACCCTGTTCCGGGAAGCTGGGCTCGGCGCCGTTACAGAGCCGTAGCGAAAAAGCTCCATCGCCTTCAGAGGGCGTTCATACCCGCGCGAAAGGATGGGAACACACCGAGGAGGTGCTCCCATGACCATCGAAACGGTCCCCCAGAACGCCGAAGGCTCCCGCTACCAGATCCGCGCCCTCAGCAGCGCGGACTACGCCCACCTGCGCCGACTCGAGGCGGAGATCTGGGGCCAGGACGCCACCGGCCAGCTCTGCCCCTACTACCTCCGCCTCTGCACGGAGATGTACCCCGAGTGGTGCTACCTCGCCATGGATACGCAGGCCGAGGGCGGTGAGCGCCCCGTGGGCTACGTGCTGAACTTCGCCAATGGCAAGGTGGCCTACTGCGCCACCCTCGCCGTGCACCCGGACTATCAAAAGACCCGCGTGAACTACCTGCTCATCCGCGCCATGGTGAAGAAGCTCATCGACGCCGATATGGAGCAGTGCCGCTTCCTCGTGGAGCCCGGCAACGACGACGCCCGCAGCGTCCACGCCGCCCTGGGCGCCCGCGTGGTGGCCGAGGTGCAGGACTTCTACCAGGCCGGCGACACGCGCCTCTGGTCGGTCATCGATAAGGCGGACCTCGACAAGGTGCGGGCCCGCTACACCCGCCTCAAGCTGGTCGGTTGATGCCAGCCCAGGCACTCGGGTGGGCCGGCATCGTCGGTCACACGTCGCTCCTGCTCCCGCCTCTGGTCTTCGGCCGGGACCCCGCCCTTTCCATGCACCGCTGGGCCCGACAGATCCAGCCCGTGCTCGGACTCGAGGTGACGATCGAGGGCGCCCTCGACCTCCACGCGCCCCTTTGGGCCGCCAACCACCTCTCCTGGGTGGATCCCGTGATCCTCATGGGCCTGCGCCCCATGGGCACCGTGGCCAAGGGGGATCTCGCCCGCTATCCCCTCATCGGCCGCTGGGCCCGCAAGGCCGGGCTCCGCTTCGTCGAGCGCCACGACCCCGCCAGCCGCGCCGCCGCCCTGGCGGCCTTCGCCCAGGATCTGCGATGCGGACGCCCCATGCTCCTCTTTCCCGAAGGCACCACCACCCGCGGCGAGGGCCTCGCCCCGCTGAACCCCGGCGGCCTGAGGGCGGCCTGGGAGCTGGGTCTGCGGGTGCAGCCCCTGCGCCTCTCCAGCCCCGCCACCCACTATCCGTGGACCGGGGACGAGACGCTGCTGCCCCATCTGCGCACGCTGTTCGCCACCCGCACCCCCGTGTCCGTCGAGGCGCGGCCCTCCCTGGCCCCGGCCGACTTCTCCACGCCTGAAGCCTGGCTTCACGCCTTCTCGGAAGCCCTTGCCCCATGAACGCCGATCACCTGCTGGAAGGCCTGCGCACGGGCCTCGTCTCCTTCCTCGGTTTGCCCCTCGCGCTGGAGCCGCGCCCGGTCCCCGGCGTCGTCCTGGGCGCCCCCTACGATGGGGGCGTGCTCAACCGCGCCGGCGCGCGCCTCGGCCCCTGGGCCCTGCGCCAGGCGACCATGGGCCTGGGCCGCATGCCCATGCCCCAGCGCCTCCAGGGCGGCGAAGAGCATCAGGAACCGCTCGGCGTCGCCGCCGTGGATTGGGTCGATGGCGGCAACATCCCCACCCGCCCCTTCCACATGACGGAGGCCCTCGACGCCGTGGAGGGATTGACCTCCGCCTGGATCGCCACCGGGGCCCGCACCCTCATGCTGGGCGGCGATCACCTGCTCACCCTGGGTGCGCTGCGCGCCCACGCCCGCACCCATGGCCCCTTGGGCCTGCTGCATCTGGACGCCCATCCCGACGCGGGGCGCGGCGAGCTGTGGGGCACGGACCACCACCATGGAACCTGGCTGCGCGACGCCCTGGAAGAGGGCCTCGTGGATCCCAAGCGCACCGTGCAGGTGGGCCTGCGCGCGCCCCGCTTCGAATCGGATGAACTCGCCTTCCTCGCGGATCGCGGCGTGCGCATGTGGACTCCCGGCGACCTCCTCGATCCCCGCCTGGCCTCGCAGCTCCTCGGCGACCTCGCCCGCGTGGGCCAGGGGCCTGCCTACGTGAGCGTGGACCTCGACGTCCTCGATCCCGTCCACGCCCCCGCCGTGGCCGAGCCCGTGCCCGGCGGCCTCAGCGTGCGCGAGGCCATCGCCATCCTGCGCCCCATCCACCGCTGGGAGCGGCCTTGGGTGGGCGCCGACGTGATGGAGCTGGCCCCCACGCTGCCGGGTGCGGACGAGAGCGCGCGCGCTGGGGCACATCTGGCCTTGCACCTGCTCGGTTAGCACGCCCCAACGACAAAAAGGAAGGAACACACAAGACACAAAAGGCGCTGCGCGCCACACAAAAAGCACAGAAGGGGGGTGCGACCCATCCAGGCCATCCCGTTCCCAGGCGATGCCGAAGTCCTTCTGCGTCTTTTGTGCGGCGCGCAGCGCCTTTTGTGTCTTCTGTGTCCCGCTTTTTCCTCTCCAAATTGCGATCACCCCATCCCGTACCCGCACCTTTCCCAAACCTTCACGCGGCCTTCACTCC